>NZ_JAKKDO010000003.1:4800000-6814209 GCF_021728735.1 Pseudonocardia sp. WMMC193
CCCGGAGGACGGTGGGTGACAGGCCGCGACACGCCGGACCGAGGACGCGCCGGGCATCTACCCACAAAAGTTGTCCACACCGCCATCAGGGCATCTGACGTGGTGAAAGGCCCTATGACCAGGGGTTGTCCCCATACTGTCCACAGGACTGTGCGGAGGGCCGCCTGGCCGGGCCCGAATCCGTCCCCACGGGGTCCCCAGGTCTGTCCACAGCGCGGTTTGGGTCTGCGGGCCCGCCCCCGTAGCGTCGGCCCCCGGGTCGCGCGGGCGAGTGCGCGCAGCCCGGCCGACCGTTCGTCGCAGCCTCTCGGAGGCGCCCCGGACGGGTGGCGGACGGGAAGGGGACGTGCCCACTGCGCCCGACGAGAGGTCGGGTGCGGATCGAACCGATGTTCGATATCATGGGCGCGGACGGTGACTGGGGGTGACGTCGGGTATGGCGGTGACGGACGACCGTCCCAATCGGCCGCGTGCGGTCCGCGAGGGGGACGGCCGGGGCGGCGACCAGTACTCGGGTTCCTACGGCGGCGGTGACGCGGCGCCGAGCCCGTTCGACCGCCAGCCCCCGCAGGACCTCACGGCGGAGCAGTCGGTGCTGGGCGGCATGCTGCTGAGCAAGGACGCGATCGCGGACGTGGTGGAGGTGCTGCGGCCGGACGACTTCTACCGGCCCGCCCACCAGACGGTCTACGACTGCATCCTGGACCTGTACGGGCGCGGTGAGCCCGCGGACGCGGTCACGGTGTCCGCGGAGCTGCAGCGCCGCGGTGAGCTGATCCGCCTCGGTGGGGCGCCGTACCTGCACACGCTGATCGCCACGGTGCCCACGGCGGCGAACGCGGCGTACTACGCCGAGATCGTGGCGGAGAAGGCCACGTTGCGCCGGTTGGTCGAGGCGGGCACCCGGATCGTGCAGCTGGGCTACCACGGCGCGGAGGGGGCCGAGGTCGAGGAGGTCGTCGACCGGGCCCAGGCCGCGATCTACGAGGTCACCGAGCGCTCCACCAGCGAGGACTACATCCCCCTCGAGGAGCTGCTGCAGCCCACGATGGACGAGATCGACGCGATCCAGTCCCGGGGCGGGGTGTCGCACGGGGTGCCCACGGGTTTCGTGGACCTCGACGCGGCCACCAACGGGCTGCACCCCGGTCAGATGGTGGTGGTCGCGGCCCGTCCGGGTCTGGGCAAGTCCACGCTCGGGTTGGACTTCGCGCGGTCGTGCTCGATCAAGCACGGCATGACCAGCGCGGTGTTCTCGCTGGAGATGAGCAAGACCGAGATCGTCATGCGGCTGCTGTCGGCGGAGGCGCAGATCAAGCTCGCGGACATGCGCGCGGGCCGGATGCGGGACGACGACTGGACGCGGATGGCGCGGCGGATGTCGGAGATCTCCGAGGCGCCGCTGTTCATCGACGACTCGCCGAACCTCACGCTGATGGAGATCCGGGCCAAGGCGCGGCGGCTCAAGCAGCGCAACAGCCTCAACCTGATCATCCTGGACTACCTGCAGCTGATGACCTCGGGCCGCAAGGTCGAGTCGCGTCAGCAGGAGGTCTCGGAGTTCTCCCGGCAGATCAAGCTGCTGGCCAAGGAGCTCGAGGTGCCGGTCGTGGCCATCTCGCAGCTCAACCGTGGCCCCGAGCAGCGCACGGACAAGCGGCCGATGATCTCCGACCTGCGTGAGTCCGGCTCCATCGAGCAGGACGCGGACATGGTGATCCTGCTGCACCGGCCGGACGCGTTCGAGCGGGACGACCCGCGCGCGGGCGAGGCCGACCTGATCCTGGCCAAGAACCGCAACGGGCCCACGGCCAACATCGTCGTGGCGCACCAGCTCCACTACAGCCGCTTCGCCGACCTCGCCCACGGGTGATGACCGGCGTGTGAAATCTGGGCTACGGCTTGGTGCGGCGGGTACGCCCCGAACGGGGTTTTCGATTGCCGAATGGTTTCCAGCGGAAAACATGGGGTCACGCGTCCGCTGAACGCATTGCCGTACCGGGCCTTCAGGATCACTCTTCACTCGTCCGATCGGACCGTCAGCCACCTGCCGGTGGTGTGTCGTCGTGCTCGTCGAGCTGTACGAGGAGATCGAGAGATGAAGCTGCCCGTCGCCCTCGCGTTGGTGATCGGTGTGATCGGTGCGGTCATCACGTACCTGTACGTGGGACCGCTGGGAGGGCTGGGACTCATGGTCCCGGCGACGTTCGTGGGAGCGGCGAGCTACTTCGCCGCAGGTGGGGACCGGGCCGCCCTGGCCAAGTCGGTCCCGGCCAACGTCTGGGGGATCGTCTGCGGCACGGTGACCCTCGTCCTGATCGGTCTGGCCACGAGCCCGATCGTGATCGGGCTGATCGTGGGCGGGTTGACCGCCGTGTTCATCCTGGGTGCACTCGTGCCCGCGCTCGGGTTCGTGCCCGGATCGGTGTTCGGGTACGCGACCACCGTGATGTTCGGTCTGCTGACCGGCGCCTCCGGCACCGACTTCACGCTGCCCACCGGCCCGTTCACGGTGATGCTGGTGTCGTTCCTGGTCGGTGCGGCCTTCGGCTACGTCAGCAGCGTGCTGGCGGGCAAGCTGGTCGCCAAGCCCGAGGCCGTCCCCGCCGCGTGAGCTGAGGTGACGGTGGGCCATCCGACCCGTCGGACCGGACGGCGCCACCGGGCCACCACCTCGACCGTCATCGCGTCGTCGGCATCCCTGCTTGCCGGCCGGAGCCGGCGACGCACCGGACCGCGGCGATCAGCCGAACCCAGGTTGGTCGCCGCGGTCGACCCCTGTCAATCCGACCCGCCCGATGCGGATCGCGCGGACCCGCACGCCTCGGGTCAGTCGCAGGTGTGCTCGTGACCCACGTGGGCGTGCGGCTCGAGCTGCAGGGTGCTGTGGGTGAGGCCGAACCGCTCCTTCAGGGCCTCGGTCGCCCGGTCCAGTACGCCCGCGCCGCAGCCGGACTCCGCCTCGTCCGCCACCACGAGATGGGCCGAGAGCGAGGGGGTGCGGTCGTTGATGGCCCACACGTGCAGGTCGTGGACCGCCTCCACCCCGGGCACCGCGAGCAGCGCCGTGCGCACCTCGTCCACCTCGATGCCGGCGGGGGCGCCCTCGAGCAGCACGTGCCACACCTCGCGCAGCAGGGCGATCGCCCGGGGCAGGATCAGCGCCGCGATCAGCATCGAGGCGAGGGTGTCCGCGTAGGGCCAGCCGGTGGTGAGCAGCACCACCGCCGCGAGCATCACGCCGACCGAACCCAGCGCGTCCCCCAGGACGTGCAGCATGGCGCCGCGCATGTTCATGTTCGCGCGGTCACCGCCTGCCAGCACGACCAGCGACACCACGTTCCCCACCAGCCCCAGCGCGCCGATCACGAGCAGCGGCAGCCCCGGGATCTCGGCGGGTTCGAACAGCCGGTTGACGCCCTCGTAGGCCACCCACGCCACGACGGCGACCAGCAGCGCCGCGTTGATCCCGGCGACGAGCACCTCGACCCGGCCGAGCCCGAAGGTGCGCCGGTCCGTGGCCGGGCGGGTGGACAGGGCCGCCGCGATCACGGCGCCGACCAGCGCGCCGGCGTCCGTCAGCAGGTGGCCGAGGTCGGCGAGCAGGGCGAGCGATCCCGTGAGGAGGGCCCCGGCGGCGCCGAGCACCGCGCACGCGACCGTGACGACCAGCGCGATCACCAGTCGCCTGCGGTCGCTCGCCACCGAGTGGCCGTGCCCGTGTCCGTGCCCCGAACCCATGCGCGAACGGTACCTATGCAGAGTCGTGCATGTAAAGGATAGGGGGACCTCAC
The DNA here is from genome assembly GCF_021728735.1 of Pseudonocardia sp. WMMC193. NCBI lineage: Bacteria > Bacillati > Actinomycetota > Actinomycetes > Pseudonocardiales > Pseudonocardiaceae > Pseudonocardia > Pseudonocardia sp. WMMC193. Next base: position 4,803,795 of record NZ_JAKKDO010000003.1, read on the forward strand.
TCTGAGAGCGGGTGGTCACATCACGACCGAGGTCACGATCCGGTCACGTATTCTGCCCGGAAGGTTTCCCGGGTCGACGGCGAGCGGGTGGCCCTCCTCCGATCCCGAAGGGTGCCTCCACACATGCTGAGCGACCGCGAGCGCAGTCAGTTCGCCTTGATCGAGCAAGGCCTCGTCGCGGGCGACCCGCTGTTCGTGGCCCGCTGCAGCGCCCTGGGCCGCAAGGTCCGCCGGATCGCCCCCGTGCGCGGCGCGCGCACCATGCAGGCCGCCGGGATGATCCCCACGCTCCTGCTCGTGGGCGGGCTGCTGCTCCTGGTCCTCGGTGGCGCGAGCGCGGCGGTGCCGATCGTCGTCGCGGGAATCCTCATGGCCATGGCCGCCCTCGGCCTGGCGCTCACCAGCCCGCAGCGGCGCGCCCGCCCGTCCTGAGCTGCGGCTGCGCCGCCCGTGCGTGGGAAGTGGTGCTGGAGCACCACTTCCCACGCACGACCTCAGGTGAGGTGGTCCAGGAGGAGGCGGTTGGCCTCCGCCGCGCTCTGCCAGGTGGCGACGTGTCCGCCGGGGATCACCTCGAACCGGGCGCCCGGGATGGACTCGGCCAGCGTGCGCGAGTGCGGCACGATCGGCGTCGCGAGATCGTCCGCACCCCCGATGACCAGCGTCGGCGGGGTCACGGCCTGCAGCCGGTCGCGGTGGTCCCAGTCGACGATCGCCGCACAGCTGGCGGCGTACCCGGCGTCCGACGTCCCGGCGATCCACCCCGCCGCCCGGGTCAGGACCGCGGGGTGCTCGGCGGCCCAGTCCGGGGTGAACCAGCGCTCGGCCACCGCCTCCGCGATCGCGCCGGTGCCCTTCTGACCGACCGTCTCGATGCGCTGCCGCCACGGCCCCTTGTCCTCGAAGTACGAGGTGGTGCAGCACAGCGCCAGGCGCGACACGCGGTCGCCGTGCTCGGAGCCCAGGTACATCCCGATCATCGCCCCGAGCGAGAGCCCGCACCAGGCGAAGCGGTCCACACCCAGGTCGTCGAGGGTGGCGAGGGCGGACTCGGCGAGCCCGGCGATCGAGTAGGGGCCGTCCGGGACCGGCGACCCGCCGTGCCCGAGGTTGTCCAGCCGGATGACGCGGAAGTGCTCGGCCAGGGCCGGGACGTTCGGCTCCCACATCTCCAGGGTGCTCCCCAGCGACCCCAGCAGGACGAGGGTCGGCGCGGCCGCGTCGCTCTCGGGTCCGTCGATGCGGTGGTGCAGCAGAGCGGTCATGCGGCCGATGATGTCAAAGCCGCCTGCTCGGCCTCGCTCGGCGGGGCCGTCTCGACGAGGTCCGCGGAGACCTCGAGCGGCCACCCGGTCTCGGCGCGCACCTGCTCGACGGTGACCCCCGGGTGCACGTCGGTCAGGACGAGCTCGGCCGTGGCCGGGTCGGGCCGCAGCACCCCCAGGTCCGTGACGACGGCGATCGGCCCCGTCCCGGGCAGTCCCACGAGGGCGCGGTCCAGCGGCCCGGACAGCCCACCCGGCGCGGTCACGAAGTCGACCCGCTCCACGAAGGCCGCCAGCCGGTGCGCCAGCAGCACGATCGTCGGCAGCGCGGCGGTGACGTCCGGCAGCAGGCCCGGCCCGGCGAACCGCGCGGTGGGCTCGTCGTAGTCCCCGAGCACGGTGGTGTTGAGGTTGCCGAACGCGTCGATCTGCGCGGCCGTGACCAGGCCGACCTGGGCGCGGCGCAGGCTGTAGCGGGGCAGCGACCCGTCGAGCACAACCAGGCCCGGGGCGTGGGTCGCGGCGGCGAGACGGGCCGCGGCGGTCGGGTCGCCGGGCTCGGCCACGCACACCTGCCCGGCCTGAAGCAGCCGGGCGGCGGCCACCAGCCCCGCGGATCCGAGCGCGCTCATGCCCGCGCCTGCGCCAGCCACGCGGTGAACCGCGTCCGGTCGGCGAGGAGCTCGGCCCAGCCGTCCTCGTCCGGTTCGGCGCGCACCACCTCGGCGAACCAGGGCGCCTCCCCGCCGTCCTCGTCCACCACGACGAGCGCGCGGCGGGCTGCGTACAGCGGCGGGAGCCGATCCGGCGAGATCCGGTCCGCCCGCGGCGCGTGCACGATCGCGACGTCCGGGGTGAGCGCGGGCACCGCCGCGAGCTGCTCTCCGGTGAAGGGGCAGCGCACCGTGGCGACGCGGGTGACCGCGGCCAGGTCCGTCCCCGTGTACCCGCGCAGCAGACCGCAGGGCAGGCCCGCGGCCCCGGCGTCGTACGCGGCGGCCATGCCCGTGGCGGTGTGCTCCTCGAGCGCCAGCCCCGAGCGCAGTGCCGCCTGGATGCGCGGCCCCGCGACCGCGCTGGTGACCAGCCGGTCCACGCATCCGGCGCCGACGAGGAGGTCCCCCGACACCCCGGGCGCGGTGGACACCAGGGTCAGCCCGCGGCGGCGAAGCAGGGCCCGCGCGACCGCGACGGGAACCCCCTCCCACGCGACGGTCGAACCGTCCGGAACCAGCGCGTCGACCGCCTCGGCCAGTGCCACGCGCCCACGCTAACCGTTCGGCGGCGGGCAGGCCTAGTGGCGCACGCGGACGTTCCCCACTCGCGTCCGGCCGACGACGACCAGGTGTGGGTTGCCGCGCTCCAGGCTCGGGCCGATCTTGTCCTTGACCTCCCCGAACCCGGTGCGCGCGTCCTCCAGGTCGACCGTGGTGCCCTTCGGCACCCGCAGCTCGAGGTTGCCGAAGGTCAGGTCGAACTCGAGCGCGACGACCGGGACGGAGAAGCGGGCCGCCCGGAAGTCCAGCGAGGCGTTGCCGAACCGGGAGCGCACCACGATCCGCGCGGGCACGAGCCACTCGCCCTTGCGGGTGAGGTCCCCGCCGGTGGTGACCAGCTCCAGCAGCTCGCGCCTGCGCGCGACCTCCGCGCCTGGGAGGTCCATCAGCAGCCGGTTCAGGTCGGCCCGCGTGACGGCCTCGGTGGCGGCGGCGCTGCGCTCCCCGTACTCGTCGACGGTCAACCGGCCCTCGGCGAAGTGTTCGCTGAGCAGCCGGGCGACGTGCTCGCGCTCGGCGTGTGACACCCGCAGGTCCTGTGCTCGGAGTTCGTCCCCCATGGCCGGTGACGCTAGTCCGGGCCGGGCCCCGCGGGATCCGGGAGAAACCCCGGGAGGACCTCAGGGTCGCTGCTCGCCCCGCATCCGCCACGCGTCCTCCACGAGCTCCGCGAGCCGCGCCGGGCTCACCCGCTCCAGCCGCACCATCACGAAGGGCAGCCCGTCGTAGGTGGGTGTGGTGAAGAACAGGTCCGGCTCGCCGAGCAGCAGCGCCTGCTTCTCCGCCTCGTCGCCGACGTAGAGCACCGCGACGTCCGTGCGGATCACCCGCTTCCCGCCGACGCGGTCCGGGTACGACCAGACGAAGCCCTTGCCGTCGACCCGGAAGTCGAACCCGTCGCTGTCGATCTCCACGACGCCCGCCAGGGACAGGGCGAGGCGCCGGACGTCTTCGGCGTCCGCCACACCGTCAGCCTAGGACGCCGTCGGCCCGGAACAGGGAGGCACTGGTCACGATCGGCGGCCGTCCCGGCACCGACGGTGTCACCCTGGGCCGATGACCAGCGCCATCACGCACTCCGGGCCCGCCGCTGACGCCGACGCGCGCCCCATCGCGTCGGCGGGCACCTTCCGGATCGGCGAGGGACCGCAGGTCCGTCGGCTCGGGTTCGGCGCCATGCGGATCACCGGCCCCGGCGTGTGGGGTCCGCCCGCCGACCCCAAGGCGGCGATCGACGTCCTGCGTCGGGCCGTCGACCTCGGGGTGAACCTGATCGACACGGCGGACTCCTACGGCCCGGAGACCTCCGAGGACCTGATCCGCGAGGCCCTGCACCCGTACGAGGGGCTGACGATCGCGACCAAGGCGGGGCAGCTCCGGCCCGGCCCCGGCCGCTGGGTGCCCTGCGGGCGTCCGGACTACCTGCGCCAGCAGTGCGAGCTGTCCCTGCGCCGCCTCGGCGTGGAGCGGATCGACCTGTTCCAGCTGCACCGCGTCGACCCGCTGGTGCCCGCGGACGAGCAGTTCGGCGTGCTGGCCGAGCTGCAGTCCGAGGGCAAGATCGGTGAGGTCGGGCTGTCCGAGGTCTCCGTCGAGGTGATCGAGCAGGCCCGGCGCACGGTGCCGGTCGCCACGGTGCAGAACCGCTACAACCTCGTCGACCGCAGCTCGGACGACGTGCTGCGCTACTGCACCGAGAACGGTCTCGGGTTCATGCCCTGGCACCCGGTCGCGGCGGGTGGGCTGGCCGAGCCCGGCGGCGCCGTCGCCGAGATCGCCTGGGCGCACGGGGTCACGGCGCCGCAGGTCGCGCTCGCGTGGCTGCTGCAGCGCTCCTCGGTGATGCTGCCGATCCCCGGCACGTCCGACCTCGGGCACCTCGAGGACAACTGCGCCGCCGCCGAGCTGCAGCTCTCGCTCGACGAGGTCAACCGGCTCGACGAAGGCGTGTCGGCGCTGTAGGGGTGGCCTCGGCGGCCCCGGTGATGTTGCGGACCATCCCGCCGAACACGATGCCGTGGAAGGGCGCGACCGACCACCAGTAGAGGTGGCCGGTCAGCCCGCGCGGCACGAACACGGCGCGCTGGGTGTAGCGCGAGCCCCGCGGGTCCGGCGCCACCCCCATCTCCAGCCAGGCGAGCCCCGGCACCTTCATCTCGGCCCGCAGCCGCAGCAGGGTGCCGGGTTCGATCTCCTCGACCCGCCACCAGTCCAGCGCGTCCCCGACGTGCAGGCGGTCCGGGTCGCGGCGCCCGCGGGTGAGCCCGACCCCGCCCGCGAGCCGGTCCAGCCAGCCGCGCACCGACCAGGCCAGCGGGAACGAGTACCAGCCGCGCTCGCCGCCGATGCCGGTGACGACCCGCCACAGGGCCTCGGGCGACGCCGCGGACACCTCCTCGCGGTCGTCGGTGTAGACGGTCCCTCCCGCCCAGGCCGGATCGCTCGGCAGCGGATCGGACGGTGCCCCCGACACGGCCGCGTTCGACCAGTGCGTCTCCACCTCGCCCTCGCCGATCCGCGCGAGGGCGAGCCGCACGGCCTCCTCGTAGCCGAGGCGGCCCTCGGCGGGCACGTACCGGTCGATGTCCGACTCCCGGCACACGACCTCGTGCACCAGCGACTCGATCAGCGGCGCCGCGATGCCCTTCGGCACGGGCGTGACGATGTTGACCCAGTGCGCGGAGAGCCGGGGGGTGAGCACCGGCGCGCTGAGGATCCGGCGCCGGGGCAGGCCGGCCACGGCGGCGTAGCGCTGCATCATGTCGAGGTAGGTGAGGACGTCCGGGCCGCCGATGTCGAAGGTCCGGTTCACCTCGGGCGGCAGGTCGGCCGCGGCGATCAGGTAGCGCAGCACGTCCCGCACCGCGATGGGCTGGATGCGGTTGTGCACCCAGCTCGGGGTGAGCATCACCGGCAACCGCTCGGTCAGGTAGCGCAGCATCTCGAAGCTGGCCGACCCCGAACCGAGGATGACGGCGGCCTGCAGCGCCGCCGTCGGGACGCCGGAGCGGAGCAGGATCTCCCCCACCTCGGCCCGGGACTGCAGGTGCTCGGACAGCGGCCCGTCCGGGTGCAGGCCCCCGAGGTAGACGATCCGCCGCACACCCGCCTCGCGGGCCGCCTGACCGAGGATCAGGGCCACCTTGCGGTCGGTCGCCGCGAACCCGTGCTCGGACAGCGAGTGCACGAGGAAGTAGACGACGTCCACGCCCTCGCACGCGGCCCGCACGGCGTCCGGGTCGAGCAGGTCGCCCTGGACGATCTCGGCGTTCGCGGCCCACGGGACGTCCCGCAGCTTTCCCGGGTCGCGGACCAGGCAGCGCACGGAGGTGTCCGCGCCGCCCTGGGCGAGGAGGCGGGGCGCCAGCCTGCCGCCGATGTAGCCGGTGGCGCCGGTCACGAGGTATCGCACGGCACCGATCGTCGTCTCAGCGGCGGTCGGCTGCCAGTCGACGGAAGAGCCGGGTCCACCAGCTCGGGACCCGGATGCGCTGGGCCACGTCGGGATTGCCCTCGTGCGGGTCCACCGGATTGACGGCGTAGGCGGGTGGCTCGTCGGTGCGCACCCAGGACCGCACGGCCGCGCTGACGACGGCGAGCAGGGGCACGGCCAGCAGGGCGCCGGGGATGCCGGCGATCACCACGCCCGCCGCGACGGCCAGCACCACGGCCAGCGGGTGCAGCTTGACCGCGCGGCCGAGCAGCAGCGGCTGCAGCACGTGTCCCTCCAGCTGCTGCACCCCGATCACCACGGCCAGGATGATCACCGCGGGGATCAGCCCGTTGGCCACCAGCGCGATCAGCACCGCGACGACCCCCGACACCACCGCGCCGACGGTCGGGATGAAGGCGCCCAGGAACACCAGCGCGGCCAGCGGCACCACGAGCGGCACCCCGACGGCCCACAGCCCGATGCCGATGCCGATCGCGTCGACGAAGGCCACCAGGATCGTGGCGCGGGTGTAGCCGACGAGCGTGGCGAAGGCCCGCCGCCCGGCCACGTCGATCTTGTCCCGCCGGTGCCGCGGGGTGGCCTTGAGCAGGAAACCCCAGATCCGCGCGCCGTCGTACAACACGAAGATCAGCGTGAAGATCGCCAACGCGATGCCCGCGCCCAGCTCGGTGATGGTCGCCGCGGTGGTGAGCACGCCGGTGGTCAGCGTCTCCTGGCCGCTGGTGATCGCCTGCCCGATCTGGCCGGGCAGGTTGCGCAGCTGCTCGGAGCTGAGGTTGAACGGCGCGCCCGCCAGGAACTCCTGGACGGCCTGCAGGCTGGCCGTGAGCTGGCGTTGCAGGTCGGGGAAGCCGCCGATGAACGTGTTGACGACGAACGACAGCAGGCCGCCGATCACCGCCAGCCCGCCGAGCATGGTGAGCGCCACCGCGACCCCGCGGGGCACGCGGTTGCGGGTCAGCAGCTGGACGAGCGGGGCCAGCAACGCCGACAGCAGCACCGCGATCGCCACGGGCACCACGACGATGCGCAGCTGGATGACCAGGAAGATCAGCAGGCCGAAGGCGGCGGCGATCACCAGCGAGCGGGCGCAGATCTCGGAGATCACCCGCAGCGGGGTGGGGATCGCCGCGGCCGCGCGCTCCTCCCGGTCCTCCGCGCGCGGGGCGGGCTCGGCCCCCGGGGACGCGTGGTGGGGGCCCCGCGCGGGCACCGCCGGGGGCGTGCGGTCGGGCGGCAGCGGACCGGGATCGTCGCTCACCCGCGCACGGTAGCCCCCGTGGGCCCGTCCGGCCCGCCGGTGCGCTCGTGACGTCGGCGGGCCGGGCTGCACTGCTCCGTTGCGGTGAGCGGGCCGCGCGGACGCCACCGAGGTGGAGCAGTGATGTCACGCAGAGTCGAATTACACCCGTGTAGTTGACCTCCACCTGTGGGCCATGTGGTGCACCGGAGTGAGAACCCGCTGACCCTCGGTGAAACTGCGTGATCTTCGGTTGTTGCGAGCGACAGTAGGCGGCGGGCTCGCGGGGGCGCCGGAGGAACACGCCGGGCGCCTCCGATCGACCCCGAAAGTGTGGCCGTCCGAGGGTTGTGACACCGCCGTGACCTGGGCGAGAACGACTTCCGGCGGCCGCTGTCAAGATCGGCTCCGGAGTGGGTTCGGCGGGTCGACGCGGGGGCGTCCGAGGCCCGCGTCCCGATCGAGTGAGGGCGCGGAGACGATGCACGTCGGAGCCGTCGCCGAGCCCGGACACGGCGGCCGACACGAGCTCCGGCCGGGTCGCAGGCGCCGTCGCCGGCTGCGGAGAGCGATACGGGCGCCTCGGAAGTGGATCTACACCACCCGAACGAATGGAACCCACCGCAAAGTGGGTAACGACAGTGCCCGACCCGTTTCCCCGAGCAGGTGACCCCGTTGTGGGTGGTGTGTGCGGCCGAACGGCCCTGTGGGGACAGGGCCGATGGCACCATCTCGCCGCACACGACGGACGAGAGACGGAGGTGCGGGGCGTGACCGACAGGGAGCGGACCCAGAGCGGGGCTCAGGGATCAGCACGACGGAGCACGGTGCGCGTGCGGGGTGTCGAGGACACCGGACCCTTCCCCGGGCGGCACGCGAGCCGCACCGAGATCGCAGCGGAGACCCCGATCTTCCATGCGCTCACCGTCGGCGGCTGGCGCGGGCGCCAGCACGAGCCGACGGCCCGTCGCGAGGCCCAGCGTGAGGCCCAGCGCGACCGGACGCGCCCCGCGCGGCGCTCCGCCGAGGCGCTCGACGAGTTCCGCCGCGACCCGCTGACCGCGCCGATCCCGGTGCAGGCCCTCGCGTCGCTGAGCACCCCCGCGCCCGCGGCGCCGCCGGTCGCCCCGCCCGTCTCGGCCGGCCCGTCCTACGCACCGCTCTACGCGGCCCACGTGCCCGCCTACGCCCCCGTGGCCCCGGCGTACACCTCGCTGACCGACACCGGGCCGCAGGCGTTCGGCGACCTGTCCGCCCACGGCGGACGCCACCACCGCAAGGCCGTCGGTTCCGGCTCGGGGCACCACCACCTGTCGTTCTGACGGGTTCCAGGGTTTCCCGCGGCTGGGGAGTCGCGGGGAAATGAGAGAAGCAAGGAGGACATCCGCGGTCGCTTCGGGACCGCGGAGGCGTCGATTCGCTGGGGAGCGGACCGACGTCGACCAGGGGCCGGTGGCCCGGGGTCCGGGGGAGTGACCGGACCGCGGCCCCCGGCCCCGTCCCGTTCCGCGAGTCCCCACTTCGGACACGCGAGTCCCGCGTTCCGGACACGCGAGTCGGACGACCCGGGCCGCGACTCGGGCGCCTCGGTCCGGACGGCGGTCCGCGCCTCAGGGGCCGAGCAGCGCCTGCATGTGCGCACCCGCGAAGCGACGGTCCGGATCGAGGCGGTCCCGCACCGCGCGGAAGTCCGGCAGCCGGGGGTAGGCGACGGCGAGGTCGGCCGCCGTCCAGTCGTGGCGCCCGGCCCAGTGCGGGCGCCCGCCCATCCCCTCCAGCACCGACCCCACCAGCCGGAACAGCGGCCCGTCGTCGGCCCCGCGCGGGCTGCGCACCGCGATCCACCCGGTCGCCCGCCCGAACGCCGGGTGCAGCCAGCCCGTCTCGGCGGGCCCGACGCGGACCTCGACCGGCCGTCGGATCTCGAGCTCCCGCGTCGTCGTCGCGGAATGGAGCTCGCGCAGCGCCGTGGTCAGCGCCTCGCGGGGGACCGCCCACTCCGTGGAGGTCTCGCGGGCGGGGTCCGGGGTCGGCAGCAGCACGTACGGCGCCGCGGTCGGCACCCCCTCCCAGCGCGGCGCGGGTCGCGACCGCTGCGCCGACCACTGCGCCGACAACTGGGCGGACGCCGAATGCCCCAGCCGCGTGACGACGCGTCCGATCGCGTCCACCGGTCCCGTCGCCTCCGGCACCGGGTCCCGCTGTTCGGCGGGACCCGCCCACCGCAGCAGCGCCTCGCCGCTGGGCAGGTGCACCTGCAGCGCCGCCCACGGCCGGGTGTCCAGCGGCCCGCCCGGCGCGGAGGCCTCCGCCGGGTCGACGACCTCCTCGTGCCCGTCGACGAGGGTCGCGGCCACGGTCCGCAGGCTGACCTCGGTGAGCACGCCGAGCGCGCCGAGGTGGCAGCGCAGGGCGTCGAGATCGGCGTCCTCCGCCCGGCGCAGCGTGCCGGTGCCGTCCACGAACCGGGCCCCGACGACCTGTGCCGACAGCGACCCCACCTGGCGCGACCCGCCGTGGGTCCCGGTCCCGATCGCCCCGCCGACGGTGGCGCCCGGGCCGTGCGGGACGGTCGCCAGTGCGCGGCCGTGCTCGGCGAGGGCGGCGTGCACCTCGGTCAGCCGCGCGCCGGCCCGCACGCGGACGACGTCGTCGGCCAGGTCGACGACCCCGGTCAGCGCCGAGCAGTCGAGGTGGACGTCTCCGGTCAGCGACAGGGTGCTCTCGGAGTACCCGGACCCGACGGGCCGCACGGCCAGCCCGCGCTCGGCGGCCCGCCGGACGGCCGCGACCACTCCCGCCTCGTCGAGCGGTCGGTCGGTGCGCTGGGGCCGACAGCTCTGCCCGCCCGACCAGTTCGTCCACATCCCGTCGACCCTACGTGCCGGCGGCACCGACCGTGATCATGCAGCACTGAGCGCACGACACGTGCACTCCCCCGGACCCCGTCAGTGCAGCCGGGCGGCGATGTCGCGGAGGTCGGCGCGGGTGCGGGCGGCGTCCACCAGGACGGGCTCGCCGTCCTCGACCACCAGGCGGCCCGCGACCCACACGTCCTGGACCAGGCGGGAGCCGCCCGCCCAGACGAGGTTGGAGATCAGCTGGGCGTCGTCGCTCGGGTCGACGAAGGCCTGGTCCTCGAGGTCCACGTGCACCATGTCCGCCCACCGGCCCTCCTCGAGGACGCCGAGGTCGGGGCGGTCGATGGCGGCGGCACCGTCTCGGGTGGCCATGAGCAGCACGTCGGCGGCCGTCAGGGCGGCCGCGTCGTCCTCGCGGATCCGGGCGAAGAGCGCGGCGAGCCGGGCCTGGTGCCAGAGGTCGAGGTCGTCCCCGGAGGCGGGGCCGTCGGTGCCCAGCCCCACCCGCACCCCGGCCGCGCGGAGCGACCGGACCGGCGCGACCCCCGCGGCGAGCTTGGCGTTCGAGCCCGGGCAGTGGGCCACGGCGACGCCGCGGGCGGCGTACAGCGCCAGATCCTCCGCCGAGAGCTGGACGGAGTGCGCCGCGAGCACCCGCCCGGACAGCGCCCCGAGCGAGTCGAGCAGCGCGGGCACGGAGCCGTGGCTCGCCCGGACGGCCGTGTCCTCCTGTGCCGACTCCGCCACGTGGACGTGCATCAGCGCCCCCCGCGCCTGCGCCTCGGCGGCGATCGACTCCAGCGCCGCGGGCGAGAGGGTGTACGCCGAGTGGGGTCCGTAGCCGAGCTCGAAACGGTCGTGCTCGCCGAAGACGCGCCCGTCGGCGTCGATCCGGGCGGACACGTCGTCCCGCAGCTCCTCCCACGAGCCGAGCCGGTCCCACCCGGGGGCGGCGAGGATCCCGGGCGTGAGGACCACCCGGGATCCGACGGCGTCCACGGCGGACAGCACGGCGTCGGTGAAGAAGTACATCTCGACGCTGGTGGTGCAGCCGGTGCGCAGGAGCTCGACCGCACCCGCGGTCATCGCGGCGCGCACGTCCTCGGCGGTCAGCTGCGCCTCGGCGGGCCACATGACGTCCTGCAGCCAGGACAGCAGCGGCAGGTCACCGCCCAGCCCGCGCAGCGGCGCCATCGGCGTGTGGCAGTGCGTGTTGACCATCCCGGGCATCAGGAGGCCCGACAGGATCTGCACCGGCCCCTCGTGCCGGGGTGCGGTGGCGGCGGCCCCGACGTACCCCAGCCGGCCGGAGGGCAGCACGTCGACCACGCCGTCCCGCACGATCGGGAAGCCGTCGCCGCAGGTCAGGACGACGGGTGCGGAGTACCGGATCACCGGCGGGGATCGAGCAGGGACCGCAGCGAGCGGAACGGCGGCAGCCAGGCGCCCTCGTCCGGCAGCGTCTCCAGGGTCATCCGCGGCAGCGGCTCGCGGAACACCCCGTCCATGTCCTCGAGGTCGAGGAACGAGATGGTCTCCGAGGCGAGCGCGAAGTTCGCGTACTCCCGGAACCCGATCACCGTGACGTCGACGTGCTGCTCGATCAGCTTCTCGAGCGGCTCGCGGAAGGCCCGCCCGTCCCCTGACGCGACGACGACGTGGCGCAGGTGGCCCTCCTGCAGGCGCATGTCGATGTGCGCGAGCATGTCGTCGTCGATGTCGCTGTCCTCGGTGATCTTCGGCTTGGCGAAGACCGCGAAACCCACGTTCCGCAGGGCCTCGACCCAGGGCCGGATCACGTCCGTCGAGGTGGGGGCGACGTTGGTGAACACACACGCCTCGGCGACGGCCTCCGGCCCGGCGAGGTCGAGCAGCCAGCGACCCACCGCGTCGAACCGCGGTCGGTACGCCGACGTGGGTCGCGCCCCCAGCAGCGAGCCGAGGCTCATGTCCATGTTGGGCGCATCCCACACGAGCAGGACGCGCGGGAGCGGGCCGGTCGACGTCACCGCGCGACCCTATCCCGCATGATGCTCGGATGGACGAGCAGGAGACCGCCGAACGGGTGGCCGCGGCGATGACGGCGCAGGACGCGGCGATCCGGGCGGCCGGGATCCGGTTGCTGGACATCGGCCCCGGGCGGGCCCGGGCGACGATGACCGTGAGCGAGTCGCACCTCAACGGCCACGGGGTCGCCCACGGCGGCTACCTCTTCTTCCTGGCCGACGCGGCGTTCTCCTTCGCCTGCAACAGCCGCGGGGTGTCCACTGTGGCCGCGGGCGGGGACGTCTCGTTCCTGCGCGCCGGACGGCTGGGCGACGAGCTGGTGGCCGAGGCCCGCGAGACCGCGCTCGCCGGGAAGTCCGGGATCTACGACGTGACGATCACCGCGGGGGACGCGGTGGTCGCCGAGTTCCGGGGCCGCTCGCGCGCCGTGCCGCACCTGCCGCCGCCCTACGCGTAGTACCGGAGGTCCCGGATCGTGCGCCCCTCGCGGACGGCCCGCTGCTCGAACTTGGTGAGCGGGCGGGAGTCCGGGCGGGGCAGCCAGGGGTCCATGGCGGGATCCGGCCGCAGGGCCGGGCACGCCGAGCAGACCGCCAGCATCTGGTCTGCGTAGTGCTGCCAGTCCGTGGCCAGGTGCAGCCACCCGCCCGGGCGCAGCCGGGAGGCGGCCAGCGCCACGAAGTCCGGCTGCACCAGGCGCCGCTTGTGGTGGCGACGCTTGGGCCACGGGTCCGGGAAGAAGATCCGGATGCCTTCCAGGGAACGCTCGGGCACCGCGCGTTCCAGCAGGTCCACCGCGTCCCCGCGGAGCAGCCGCAGGTTCTCCAGCCCGAGCTCGCGCAGCCGGATCAGCAGGTGCGCCAGGCCGGGCTCGTAGACCTCGACGGCCACGTGCCGCCGGTCGGGCTCGGCGGCCGCCATCAGCGCCGTCGCCTCGCCGTTCCCCGACCCGATCTCGAGAACGACCGGGCCCTCGAGCCGATCGACGTCCGTAACGTCCCCGCCGTACACCGGCCACAGGGTGTCCCAGGCGTGCTGCTGGCCCTCGGTGAGCCGCGTGCGGTGGTGGACGAACGACGGGATGCGGGTGTCAGGCCCCATCAGCGGAGAGGGAGTCGACCTTGGGCGCCTGCGGAGCCGCGACGGAGTCGGAGGCGGGCAGCTGGACGTGCGCGGTGGCCCCGGGCAGCTTGCCCCGCAGGTATCCGGCGGCGGTGAAGCCCAGCGTGGTCACGATCGCGGCGGCCGAGGCCGGGCGCTTGTGGCGCACCTCGCGGAACAGCGCCTTGGGCAGCACCGTGGCCACGTACTTCGACTCGGTGGACAGCGCGTCCCCCTGCCCCACCAGCTTGGAGACGGCGGCCTTCGACAGACCCTCCGCCCAGCTGCGGCGACGCAGGTAGGACCAGTCGACCCGGTCGTCGGACACCCGGTGGTCCACGGCGGCGGCGGGCTCGAAGAGGATCTTCACGTCCCGGCCGTCCGCCGTGTAGGCCTGCCGCGCCCGGATGCAGAGCTCGGTCTCCTCGCAGCCCAGCGGGTTCTTGCCGATCCGGCCGATGTCCTCGGCGAACCCGCCCACCCGCTCGAACACCTCGGCGCGCAGGGACATGTTGCAGCCCATGAGGTTGCGGATCTCGGCCTGCTCGGTGGGCTGGCCGGTGTAGGTGCAGCCGACGATCCAGTCCAGCTCGCCGGTGGCGTCCCGGTTGGTGCCGCCGGGCAGCGTGGAGGGACGGCCGGAGTCGTGGACCGCGGTGCGGGAGACCGGCCACCGGGGGTGGGCGATCCCGCCGACCCCGATCACGTCCTTGTCGGCGTAGGGCGCCAGGAGGGCGCGCAGCCAGCCCTCGCGGGCGGACGCGTCGTCGTCCAGGAACACGACGACCTCGCCGGTCGCGGCCTCGATCGCCGTGTTCCGGGCGCCGGAGAGACCCTGCTTGTGCGCGTTGGGCAGCACGGTCACGCCCGTCAGCTCCGCGCGGCACCGCTCCAGCAGCGCCGGATTGTGGTCGACGACGACGATCGTCTCGACCGGCCGGACGTCCTGGGCCGCCACGGAGTTCACCGCGGCGACGATGTCCGCCCAGCGCTTGTCCGTGTAGACGCAGACCACCACGGTCGCGGTGACCGGGGGCTGCCCGGCCGGCTCGAACAGGTTCACGGGGCGGGGGTCCCTCCTGGATGCGCCTTATTTCCTCTTGTCGGCGCGCCGGTGCTCCGACAGCAGGGTACGCAACACCCTGGTGCCGTCCGCGAAGGTCCTCAGGTTCGTCTCGCCGAACATGCGTTCCTTCTCGATCGACGGCACCTCGGTGATCTTGAGGCCCGCCGCGGCGATCCGGCAGTTGAGCACGGTCTCGATCTCGAACCCGTCGCCCCAGATCATCGTCCCGTCCTCGGGCTGCGGGATGTCGGTGTCCGGCAGCTCGAGCATGGGGACCAGGTCGGCCCAGAAGGCGTTGTAGCCGTAGCACAGGTCGGTGTAGGACGTGCCGAACAGCGCGTTGGCCACGGCGTTCAGCCCGGCGTTGCCGGACTTGCGCAGCAGCGTGATGTCCTCGCTGCCGCCGCCCTTCGCGAACCGGGAGCCCTTGGCGAAGTCGGCGCCCGCGATGAGGGCGCGGACGAACGACGGGATCTCGGCGGGATCGGCCGAGCCGTCCGCGTCGAACATGACGATCACGTCGCCGGTGGCGGCGGCGAACCCGCACGCCATGGCGTTGCCCTTGCCCTTGCGGGTCTGGGTGATGCACCGCACCCAGGGCAGCGTCCGGCGCGCGGTCTCGATCGTGCCGTCCGTGGAGTTGCCGTCCACGACGATGATCTCGTGCACCGCGGGCCGCACGGCCGCGATCGCGGGCAGCACGACCTCGAGGTTGCGCGCCTCGTTGCGGGTCGGCACCACCACCGTCACGGCCGGGTTGCCGGAGCGCCGCGGCGCCTGGCGGGGCCGCGGGCGGCGGTCGACGTCCAGCGGTGCCGGGGGCGCCGCCGGACGGCCGCCGTGCGGGGGCATGCCGGGGGCGGGGGCCGGTCGGTAGCCGACGGGCGGCGGGCCGTACGGCGCTGGTCCGGGGCCCTGCGGCGCGTTCGGGGGGAACGGGCCTGCAGGCCGGGGTCCGCGGTACGGCGGCGCCCCGGGTGCCCCGTGGGGCGGTCCCGACCGGGCGGGCGTAACGGCGCTCACACAACCTCCAGAGAGACAGGTCCGCTCCACCGGACCAACGATCCGCCGCCTCCCGGGTTGCGGATGATCCAGATGTCACCCGTTCGGGACGCGGCGCGCGGGGAGCGTGACCGTTTCGTGATCCGATGCTCGTAGTCCCACGCATCCTGCACGGGTGCCGGAGGGGCACGCTCACCGGTATGACCACACCGACCGGTCGTCCGCCCGCCGTCGACGAACGGGTCCATGCCGTCGCGGTCGAGCTGGGCCAGTTGGCCCATCGGGTTGCCACCCTCGGCGACACGCTGAACCTGCTGGTGGGAGAGCTGCGGGCCCCGCAGCCCACCGCTCCCGCCGGGGTGGCCGTCCGGCCCGCGGGCCCGCACGCCGAGCCCCCTCCGGGACCGCCCGCCGACGCCCCCGGGCCGTTCGGCCCGCCGCGCGTGTCGGGTCCCGCCGGGTGGGCGCCGCCCGCGGGTGTGCCGTGGACCCCGGGCCCGGCCTTCCAGTACGCGGTGCCCGCCGGGCCGCGCCGTCCGACGTGGGTGGACCGGCTGCGGACCGTGTCGAGCGCCGCCCTGCTGGCGACGATCGGCGGTGCGGTCACGCTCCTCGGCGTGGTGCTGCTGCTCGTGCTCGCCGCCTCGCGCGGGTGGTTCGGGCCCACCGCACGCGTGGCGGCCGGGGCGGCGCTGGGGATCGTGCTGATCGGGCTGGGGATGTGGCTGCACCGGGGCCGGACCCGGGCGACCGTGGGGGCCCAGGCCCTGGCCGGCACCGGGGTCGCGGCGCTCTTCCTGTCCCTCGCCGCGGCCGCGGCGCTCTACGACCTGGTCCCCGACCTGGTCGCGGGCGGGCTCGCGATGGTCGTCGCGGCGGGCGGGCTGGCGCTCGCGGACCGCTGGGGCTCGCGCCCGCTCGCCGTCGGGGTGGTCGTCGGCGCGGGGGTGCTGACCCCGTTCGTCGCCGACGGCCCGACGGTCCTCACCGGCGCCCTCGCGCTCGTCCTGCAGATCGTGTGCGCGCCGGTGGTGCTGCGCCGCGGCTGGGCCGCGCCTGCGGTGGTCACGGCCGTGTGGTCGGCGCTGTACTGCGGTGTCGCCGCCGCGGCGTCGGACGCCGGGTGGACCCGGCTCGCGGCGCTGGCGCTGGTGGCGTTGGTCGTCGGCGTGGCGGCCGCGGTCGCCGTGGTCCTGGGCCCGGCCGGACGAGCGGGGTCCCGTCAGCCCGCCGCCGCGGCGGCGGTGCTGGCGGCCGCGGCCGTGCCGGTGCTCGCCGTCGTCGGGCGCGGGGACGGTCCGGCCGAGGCCTGGCCCGCGCTGCTCGCGGCCCTCGTCCTGGCGGCGTTCGCGGTGTGGCGCACGCCGTCCGCGGGCGTCCGGGCCACCGCCACCGCCGTCGCCGGGCTCGCCGTGCTGATCGCCACGGTCACCGCGCTGCGCGGCACGCCCCAGCACCTCGTGCTGGTCGGTGAGGCGGCGGTGCTGCTCGTGGCGGCGGCCGGGCTGCGCAGCCGGGCCCTGCTCGCCGTCGGCGGCGCGTTCGGGCTGGTCGGGCTGGTGTCGGTGCTCGGCGCGGAGCTGCGGGTCGACGCCGTCGTCGGGTCGGTGCCCTTCCGGGGCCTGCCCGCGGCCGTGGTCGCCGGGCTGCTGCTGCTCGCCGCCGCCGTAGCGGCGCTGGTGGCCGCCGGGCGGGTCGGGCTGGTCCGGGCGGACGCGGGAACCGCCGTGCTCTGGGCACCGACGGCGCTCGTCGCGCTCTACGGGGCGACCGGCGCCGTGGTCGCCGCGGCCCTGCTCGTGTCCGGTGGCAGCGGGATCGGCTTCCTCGCCGGACACGCCGTCGTCACCGTGTCGTGGACGGTGGCCGCACTGGTCCTGCTCGCCCGCGGGGTGACCCGGCCCGCGCTACGGGTGGCGGGCCTGGTGCTGGTGGCGGCGGCCGTCGGCAAGCTGGTGCTGTTCGACCTCGTCGCGCTCGACGGGCTCGCCCGGGTCGCGGCGTTCCTCGGCGCGGGCCTGGTCCTGCTCGCCGCGGGCAGCCGCTACGCGCGCCTGGTCGCCCGCCACGAACGGGACGACTAGCCGCGGCGTCGCGGCCGCGGCCAGCCGGACGCCCGCGCGGGCGTCGACGTCGTGGGCGTGGAACGCGCCGCGGCCCGCGGCCGTGGTCGCGACCACGGTGACCAGCCCCCGCCTGCGCTGCAGCACCGTCTGCCGCACGGTCCACCCGACCACGCCGGTGCGGCGCAGCGCGACCGTGCTGCGCCGCAGCGACCCCGCGCGCACCACCAGGTAGTCACCGCTGACCGCGTGCCCCAGCCCCCGGGCCAGGTCGACGGCGAGGGCGGCCGCGAGCGGCCCGCCCACGACGAGCAGCACGGCCGCCGTGATCATCAGCGCGGGGATCCCGGTGAGCGCCAGCGCGATCACCGGCACCGCCACCGCCACCGCGGCCCGGCGCAGCCTGCGCTGCCGGGCGGCGGCCGGGTGTGGGGCCAGCGCCGCCGCCGTCGGGGCGCGGGACTCGCCCAGGATCACGGCCACGACCCGCTCGGCGAGCCTGCGCGGCGAGGTCGGCAGCAGGGTCCGGTGCTCGGTGCTCTCGGTGCCGCCGACGAGCAGCCCGGTGGCCACGGCGTCCACCCGCGCGGCGCCCGCCAGCCGGGCGCCCAGTGGCTCCACGAGCTCCACGCCCGCCAGCCTGCGCTCCTCCAGCGAGATCGAGCGGGTGGTCACCACGCCCCGCCGGACCCGCAGGGTGTCCCCGGGCTCGCGGTCCAGCCGGAAGCCGCTCCAGGTCTCGGCGTAGAGCACCAGCGCGGCGGCCGCGCCGACCGGCAGCACGAGGACCAGGGGGAGCCACACCGGCACCGGGTCCAGCCCGACGACGAGCAGGAGCGTCACCGCCACGCCGAGCAGCGGGGTGGCCGCGGTCAGCACTCCGTAGCGCAGCCAGCGGGGGTCGAGCTCGGCGATCCGGCCGTCCGCGGGTCCCGCCGGGGGCCCGCCCGCCGAGCGCATCCGGTCCAGCAGCAGGGAGCGCAGCCGCTCCGCGTCCATCCGGTCGACGGATCGCAGCGCCAGCGTCGCCTCGCCGCGGCCGCGTTGCTGCCCGGTGCCGATCCGCAGCACCACCAGGCCGAACGCCCGCAGCACCGGCCCGGCCGTGACGTCCACCGTGCGCACCCGGTGCAGCGGCAGGGACCGCCTGCGCCGCACCAGCGTCCCGGTGTGCAGCTCCACCCGCTCGGGGGTGACCCGGTAGGCCGCGCCGCGCCACCGCGCCCAGGCCCAGCACACCGTGCCGAGCACGAGGACGACCGCCGCGGCGAGGGTCCACAGCGCGGCGACGCCGGCCGCCTCCGGTGCGCGGGTCGCGACGGCCACGACGGCGGCCGCGCCGACCACCGCGGCCGTCACCGTCGCGACCACGCCCGAGGCGGGCACGGTGCGGGAGTCGAGGGAGGCCCACTCCCCCGGATCGTCCTCCACGCCGCACCCCCGTCCCGTCTCGCCGCCGACCCGACCGACCACTCTGACGCACGCCCGGCGCCGTGGCGAGTCGCGGGGTCGGGCGATCTTCGTTCGCACCCGTGAACGCTTTCGCCGCGTTCGGGGCCGGGGGCCGGGCGCGGGCGGCATGCTGCCGCCATGGAGTCGCTCGTCCACCCGCACCGGTACGCGGACGCGTTGTCCGCCAGGCGATCCGAGCTGCAGGCACAGCGTCGGGCGGCGGCCGCGCCCCGGGCCGCGCTGCGCGCCGAGCTGGCGTTGGTCACCGTGGCGTCCCGGGCGGAACTGCCTGTGGCCCTTCGTGTCCTGCGGGAGTCGTCCGCGCCGTGGCTGCGCGTGGCACCCGCCCGGCTGCCCGCCCTGCTGGAACCCGCGCTCGCCGCGCTCCGGTCGGCCGCCGTCGGCTCGGTGCGCGCCGAGGGCGAGGCGGCGGTCCGGCGGGTGGCGGGGAGCCTCTCCGGGCTCGACCCGATCCCCGCCGCGCTGCTCGGGTCGGCGGTGGCCGGGCCGCACCCGGGTCTCCGGTCGCCGGGCGCGGGGCCGGTCCTGCCCGCCCTCCCCCCGCGCGTCGGCTGGGTCGAGGCGCTGGTCCGCTCCGGCGGCGGGGGCGCCGTGCGGGTGGCGCTGGTCCTCGCCGCGGGCGCCCCCGCGCTGGGCCTGACGGTCGCGGGCGGGCGGGTCCTCCTGCCGCTCACCGTCGGTCTCGCGGTGGCGGCGGTCGCGCTGCTGGCGGTGCACCGCAGGCGGGCCGTCGCGCGGGAGCGGTGGGCCCGCTGGGTCGACGCGGCGCTCGGGGCCGCGAGCGCAGGCGTCCGCGCCGAGCTCGACACCGCGCTCCTCACCCTCGAACAGCGGGCCGGGCCGGTGCTCGACCGGCTCGCCGCCGACCGGCGGGCCGCGATCGTCCACGAACTGCGCACCCTGGGAGGGGCGGAGGATGGCTGAGATCGAGCCGATCCGGGTCGGCATCGGACCTGCGGACCTCGACACCGACGCGGACGGGCACGCGGACACCGCGGCCGTCGTCGAGGGGCCGGACCTGGTGCTGCACACCGACCTCGACGGGGACGGGCTCGCCGACCGGACGGTCCGGATCGGGCCGGACACCTTCGGGCCGCGCGAGGTGCACTGGTGGGCGCCGTGGACCTGGTTCGAGTGAGTTCGCCCAACCTGTGGACAACTCCGGCGCCCGAGCCCGGTTCGGCGGGGTCGGGTCGGGGAGCGTCGCTACGGTGGGTCCCGTGTCAGCCGAAATGGATCCGGAGTTCCGGGCGCTCCCGCTCGAGGCGTGCGC
The DNA here is from genome assembly GCF_021728735.1 of Pseudonocardia sp. WMMC193. Classification (NCBI taxonomy): domain Bacteria; kingdom Bacillati; phylum Actinomycetota; class Actinomycetes; order Pseudonocardiales; family Pseudonocardiaceae; genus Pseudonocardia; species Pseudonocardia sp. WMMC193. The sequence goes on from NZ_JAKKDO010000003.1 coordinate 4,823,877, forward strand.
CGAGGCGGCGCTCGCCCGCGCCCGCGCGCTCGGGGCGCAGCACGCCGACCTGCGGATCGAGCGGCTGGTGTCGCAGCGGATCTCGTTGCGGGACGGGGAGGTCACCGGTGTCGCGGACGGGGTGAGCACCGGGCTCGCGGTCCGGGTCCTGGTCGACGGGGTGTGGGGGTTCGCCTCGCACGTCGAGCCCACGCCGCGGCGCGCGGCGGAGACCGCGGAGCGGGCCGTCGAGGTGGCGCGGACCCTGGCGCCCGTCGCGCGGGAGCGGGTGGAGCGGGCCGCGGAACCCGTGCACGTCGCGGAGTGGGTGTCGGACTACGCGATCGACCCGTTCACCGTGCCCACCGCCGAGAAGGTCGCGCTGCTCACCGAGCGTTCCCGGCGGCTGCTGGCGAGCGACGGGATCGACCACGTGCAGGCCGGGGTCACCCAGGTGCGCGAGGGCAAGTTCTACGCGGACCTCGCGGGCACCCGCACGCTGCAGCAGCGGGTCCGGATCGAGCCCGGGCTCACGGTCACCACCGTCGACCCCGGTGCCGGCACGTTCGAGAGCATGAGCACGCTCGCGCCGCCCGCGGGCCGCGGCTGGGAGTACCTCACCGGCACCGCCTGGGACTGGGAGGCGGAGCTGGCCGAGCTTCCGGAGCTGCTGGCGGAGAAGACGAAGGCGCCGTCGGTCGAGGCGGGCGTGTACGACCTGGTGATCGACCCGACGAACCTGTGGCTGACCATCCACGAGTCCGTCGGGCACGCCACGGAGTACGACCGGGCGATCGGCTACGAGGCGGCCTACGCGGGCGGCTCCTTCGCCACGCCGGACCTCCTCGGCACCCTCCGGTACGGCTCGGAGCTCATGCACGTCACCGGCGACCGGACGGTCCCGCACGGCCTGGCCACCATCGGGTTCGACGACGACGGGGTGGCCACCGGCGAGTGGGACCTCGTGCGCGGCGGCACGCTCGTCGGGTACCAGGTGGACCGCACGTTCGCCCCGCGGCTGGGCCTCGACCGGTCGAACGGCTGCGCCTATGCGGACTCCCCGCACCACGTCCCGCTCCAGCGGATGGCGAACGTGTCGCTGGCCCCGGACCCGGTGCGGGACACCACGACCGAGGAGCTGATCGCGCAGGTGGACCGCGGGATCCTCGTCGTCGGGGACCGCTCCTGGTCCATCGACATGCAGCGCTACAACTTCCAGTTCACCGGGCAGCGGTTCTTCCGCATCGAGCACGGCAGGCTCGCGGGCCAGCTGCGGGACGTGGCGTACCAGGCCACCACCACGGAGTTCTGGGGGGCGCTGGCCGGGATCGGCGGCCCCTCCACCTGGCGGCTGGGAGGTTCGATGAACTGCGGCAAGGCCCAGCCCGGCCAGATCGCGCCGGTCAGCCACGGCTGCCCGAGCGCGCTGTTCCGCGGGATCCGGGTGCTGAACACGGCGGAGGAGGGGCAGTGAGCACCACGTCCACCACGACCACCTTGACCCCGCAGGAGATCGTCGAGCGCACCCTCGCGGCGGGGCGGCACCTGCTCGGTTGCGTGGTGATCGTCAGCGAGACCAGCGAGGCGGTGCTGCGCTGGGCCAACTCCACCATGACCACCAACGGGTCCACGCTCTCGTCGCGGGTCACGGTCGCGGCGCTGGTGGACCTGCCGGGCGGACCCGCCGCGGGCACGGTGAGCCTGGGCGAGGTCGTCACGGACCCGGCGCGGCTCGTCGACCTCGTGGCCGCGGCCGAACGCAGCGCCCGCGAGGCGGGACCCGCCAAGGACGCCGCACCGCTGCCCGAGCCGTCGGCGGAGGACCCGGGCTGGGGCGAGCCCGGCGCGCGGACCTCGATCGCCGTGTACGCCGACCTCGCGGAGGGGCTGGCCGAGGTGCTGGCGGGGCCTGCGCGCCAGTTCGGGTTCGCCGACCACTCGCTGACCACGAGCTGGTTGGGCACGTCCACGGGCGTGCGGCGGCGCTGGGTGCAGCCGACGGGGTCGGTGGAGCTGAACGCGAAGAGCGCCGACTCGTCCGCGTGGGTGGGCGCGGCGACCCGGGACTACACGGACGTCGACGTCCGGGCCCTGGCCGCCGAGGCCGAGCGGCGGCTCGCCTGGAGCAGCCGCAAGGTGTCCCTCGAGCCGGGCCGCTACGAGACCCTGATGCCGCCCTCCGCGGTGTCGGACATGCTGGTCTACCTGGGTTGGTCGATGGAGGGCCGGGCCGCGCAGGAGGGTCACAGCGCGTTCACCGGCCGGGCCGCGGTGGGCGAGCGGCTCACCGACCTGCCGCTCACGCTGTACTCGGACCCCGCCGAGCCCGGGCTGGAGTACGAGCCGGTCGTGATCGCGGGCGGCGGCCCCGCGGTGTTCGACAACGGGGCCCCGACCCGTCGGGTCGAGTGGATCCGCGAGGGCGAGGTCCACGAGCTGCAGTACACCCGCGCCGAGGCCGCCGAGTTCGGCACGGCCTTCACCCCCGCGGGCGACAACATGATCCTGACCGGCGGCTCCTCGGCGTCGATCGAGGAGCTGGTGGCGAACACCCGGCGCGGCCTGCTGCTGACCTGCCTCTGGTACATCCGCGAGGTCGACCCGGCCACGCTGCTGCTCACCGGGCTGACCCGGGACGGGGTGTACCTGGTGGAGGACGGAGAGGTCACCGCCGAGGTGGACCACAACTTCCGGTTCAACTACTCGCCGCTGGACATGCTGCGCCGCGCCACCGAGGTCGGGGCCACCGCGCCCGCCCTGCCCCGGGAGTGGAAGGACTACTTCACCCGCTGCCGGTTCCCGGGCATGCGCGTCCCGGACTTCCGGATGAGCTCGGTGTCGCTGGGCAGATGAGCCACGAGCCCACACGGGGTCAGAGGTGCTCCTCCAGGTACCCGCGGACCAGCGGGTGCACGAGGTCCGGGCGGGTCAGCGGCGCCCAGTGCCCGGCACCGGGCAGGTCGACGCGGGTCCAGTCCGGGCGCGCCTCGGCGAGGACCTCGGTGACCTCTCGGAGCGGGCGCAGCGTCTCCGGGTCGCTGACCAGCATCGTCGGCGCGGGACCCGTCGCCAGGTCGGCCAGGGTCAGGCCGGGGTCGGTGACCGCGTCCCACTCGGCGAGCCGGTGCTCGATGCCGTCCTCGATCGGCGCGCGCTCCTCGGGGGTGAACCGGTCCCACGAGCCGGGGCCCAGCCAGAAGTCGGAGGAGCCGCGCACCGCCTCCTCGCGCTCACCCGCGGCGAGCCGGGCGCGCAGCCGGTCGCGTTCGGCGCGCACCGCCGCCCAGGACTCCTCGCGCCCGGGCGTGGCCAGCAGCGCGAACGCCGTCGGCTCGAACGCGACGACCGCCGCGACCCGCTCGTCGAGCTCCACGGCGGCCCGCAACGCCACCGCCGCGCCGAGCGAGTGCCCCACCAGCGCGAGCCGCTCGGTGCTCCCCGCGGTCACCGCGTGCACCAGCCGGGCCTGACCGGCCAACGTCATCCGGTGCTCGCCCGTCCAGGCCGGGGTCGCGCCCTGGCCGTGGACGTCGAGCATGAGCACGCGGTAGCGGTCGGCCAGCGCCTCCGCCAGCCCCGACCACAGCCGCTGCCGCGCGATGCCGCCGATCAGCACCACCGGCGGGCCCGCCCCCACCCGGTCCATGTCGACCTCGACGATGCCCCGTCGTACCACCACCATGTCGAACCCCCGAGCGGGTGGCTCGGCGCCGATCGACGGAGCGTTAACGGTTTCCGACGGGGCGTGACGTGGGTCCCTCCGGCGGGTCCGGCCGGGGACTCAGCCGAGGAGGTCGCGGATCCGGGCCAGCAGGTCATCGACGCGCAGGCCGCCGGTGAGCGGGGCGCCCGTGAGTGTGCGCAGGTAGAGGCCGTCGCCGACGAGCTGGACCAGCCAGGCGAGCACCGGGTCCTCGATCTCGGTCCCGAGAGCGGCGAGGCCGTCCGCGTCCACCTCGGCGAGGGCACGGCGCGCCGACTCGCCGGCCGTGCTGCCGTCCGCGATCCGCAGCGTCGCGAGGTAGGTGCGGGTGAGGCCCGCGGGTGACTCGGCGCCGGGCACGGAGGTCTTGAGGTAGTACGCCACCGCGCCGCCGGGGTCCTCGCGCATCAGGGCGACGTCCGCCCTACTGCGCGCGCGCAGCCGCTCCAGCAGGCCCTCGGTCAGGGCCTCCTTCGAGCCGAAGTGGTAGAGCAGGCCGCCCTTGGACACCTCGGCGGCCGCGGCGACGGCCTCGAGGGTCGCGCTCGCCGGGCCCGCCTCGATCAACAGCGTCTCGTACGCGTCCAGGACGCGATCTCGGGCGCTCGGCATCGCCGCACCCTATCGGCGTGCCCGCCCGCGCCGGGGACGCGCAGTGTGGTGGGCCCCCTCACTGCGGGAATGCCGCCTTGCCGTTGACGCGTTCTTGACTGTACCGTCTGGACGGTTCACTACACCGTCTGGACGGTTCATTCCTGTGCCAGATTCGACCACGCCCCGCGTGCAAGGACGTACTTCGCCATGACCGCCACCCTCCCCACGACCCGCTCCGCCTCCCCGGCGCCGGAGCGCGCCGGCGTCCGCGCCTGGCTCGCGCTCGCCGTGCTCTTCCTGCCGACCCTGCTCGTCGCGATCGACAACACGGTCCTGAGCTTCGCGCTGCCCGCGATCTCCAGGGCTCTTCGGCCGGACGCGACCACCCTGCTGTGGATCGTCGACGCCTACCCGCTCGTCCTGGCCGGGCTGCTGGTCACCATGGGCACGTTGGGCGACCGGATCGGGCGACGTCGGCTGCTGACGGTCGGGCTGATCGGGTTCGGCGCGGTCTCGGCGCTCGCCGCCTTCGCGACGGACGGGGCCCACCTCGTCGCCGCCCGTGCGGCGCTGGGCTTCTTCGGTGCCATGCTGATGCCGAGCGTGCTGGCGATCCTGCGCACGCTGTTCGTCGACCGCACCCAGCGGCGGTTCGCGCTGGCCGTGTGGGCCACCGCGTTCGCGGCGGGCGCCGCGCTCGGCCCGATCGTCGGCGGGTTGCTGCTCCAGCACTTCTGGTGGGGCGCGGTGTTCCTGGTCAACGTGCCGGTCGTCGTGCTGGTGCTGCTCGCCGTCCGGCCGCTGCTGCCCGAGTCCCGGATGGCGTCGCCGGGGCGACCGGACCTGATCGGCGTGGCGCTGTCCCTGCTCGCCGCGGTGCCCGGCGTCCTCGCGATCAAGCTGGTCGGTGAGTACGGGATCACGCCCGGCGCGGTCGCCGCCGCGGCGGTGGCCGTGGTCGCGGGCCTCCTGTTCGTCCGACGGTGCCGCGCCCTCGCGGCGGCCGGGCGGCAGCCGCTCATCGACCTGTCGCTGTTCCACACCCCGGTGGTGCGGGTGTCGGTGCTGGCCAACGCCACCACGATGTTCGCCTACACGGGTCTGCTGTTCTTCTCGGCGCAGTACCTGCAGCTGGTACTCGGGCGCTCGCCGATGCAGGCCGGGCTGGTCCTCGTGCCGGGCATGGTCGCGACGATCCTCGCCGGGCTCGGCGCGGCCGCGCTGGCCCGCCGCTTCCCGCTGCGGGTCCTGGTGCCCGCGGGTCTCGGTGTCGCCGCGACCGGGTACCTGCTGTGCACGCAGCTCGGCGCGGACTCGGCGGAGACCCTGCTGCTGGTGGCGACGATCCTGATCGGCGCGGGCATCGGGCTCTGCGAGACGATCACGAACGACGCGATCCTCGCCGCGGCGCCCGCCGACCGGGCCGGCGCCGCCTCCGCGGCGTCGGAGACCGCCTACGAGGTCGGCGCCGTGCTGGGCACGGCAGTGCTGGGCAGCGTGCTCAGCGCGGTCTACCGCGGCACGGTCGTCACGGACCTCGAGGGGCCCGAGCGCGAGATCGCGACCCAGACCCTCGGGGGTGCGACGGACGTGGCCGCGGGTCTGCCCGCGGACGCCGCGAGCGCGCTGCTCGGCTCGGCCCGCGAGGCGTTCGCCCTCGGCGTCGACGTCACGGCCGCGGTCGGCACGGCGGCGCTGCTGCTGGTGGCGCTCACCGTGATCCGCGGCCTCCGCACCCGCTCATGATCAGCGGTTGCGTGCGCTCAGTGCGGTTCGCGCCGCGCTGAGCGCACGCAACGCGTGATCATGCAGCACTGAGTGCACGAAACGTGCCGGCTCGCGGAACCGGTGGAGTTACCCCGGCCGTCGCAGGCGCAAACGCCGTTCGGCGCATCCATCCGTCGTGTTCACCTGCCCGCCCGGCGCGTCCTGCACGGGTCGCCGCACCCGGGCCCGCACCATGGGCGTTGAACCTCGGGTCGGACGAAGTTCGAGAGTGACCCCGCGCCGTCGTCGTCGCGGAGCCGAATGCGAGGAGGTCGGATCCGTGTCGCTGGACGCCGTGAGCGCGTACACCCTGGTCATCGGCGATGAGGAGGGCCCCGCCGACGTGCAGGTCTTCAGCTCGGCCGAGGAGGCCTGGCGGGCCCTGGACGCGGAGATCCGCGAGCGGTGCGGGATGCGTCCCCGCCCGCGTCGGATCACCGACCCGGACGCCGCGGCCCGGTTGGCGGACGCCTGGCGCGCGGCCGAGCCCGGGGACCGCTTCTGGCAGGTGCAGGCGCACCGGCTGCCGATCCTGCTGCCCGCCATCGCGCACACCCCCGCGCGCACTCGTCCCGGGGTGCTCCGCAGCGCCTGAAGAGGGCGGGAATTGTTCCTTCACCGGGCATGGTTGCGTATTTCGAATTCGTAAGTGCCCTGCCCGATTTCACACGGTCGTCATGGGGGCGTCGCACCCCGGAACCACCGGCGGCTGTGCAGAACGTGTGAGTGCTACGCCACCGCGAGCCCCGCGAGCTGCGAAGACGGTGGTGGACGGCTTTGTCCTCACAATCTGTATCGATTCCATGATCGGTGTTGTGAGCCGTTCGACAGTTCATGCCCATGTGGGGAACACGCTTCGGCCGGTAACCTCCGTAGTCATCTTTCCCCGTTACAGCCTCGTCCCGACCAGGCGAGGTTGTTCCAGCATTTCCGCGGGCCGGTTGACGGGGGCCGGCCGGGCAGGAGACACGCATGACCGCAGCGACCGTTCCCGGGATCGACGATGCGCCTACGACCAATGCGCGCCTGCTGTCGTGGGTGCGTGAGATCGCCGAGCTGACCCAGCCGGACGCGGTGGTCTGGGCGGACGGCTCGGATGCCGAGTGGGACCGCCTGACGACCACGTTGGTCGACGCGGGCACCTTCAAGCGCCTCGAGAAGAAGCCGAACAGCTTCTACGCCGCCTCCGACCCGGACGACGTGGCCCGGGTCGAGGAGCGCACCTTCATCTGCTCCGCCACCGAGGACGGCGCGGGCCCGACCAACAACTGGGCCGACCCGGCCGAGATGCGGGCCACGCTCCAGCCGCTGTTCGCCGGCTCCATGCGCGGCCGCACGATGTACGTCGTGCCCTTCTGCATGGGCCCGCTCGACGCGGACGAGCCGATGCTCGGCGTCGAGATCACCGACTCCGAGTACGTCGTGGTCTCGATGAAGATCATGACCCGGATGGGGTCCTCCGTGCTGCCGCTGCTGGACGCGGCCGGGGACAAGTTCGTGCCTGCGGTGCACTCGGTCGGTGCGCCGCTCGCCGAGGGCCAGGCGGACGTCCCGTGGCCCTGCAACGCCACGAAGTACATCGTCCACTACCCGGAGACCCGGGAGATCTGGAGCTACGGCTCCGGCTACGGCGGCAACGCGCTGCTGGGCAAGAAGTGCTACGCGCTGCGGATCGCCTCGGCCATCGCGCACGACGAGGGCTGGCTCGCCGAGCACATGCTGATCCTCAAGCTGATCAGCCCGGAGGACAAGGCGTACTACGTCGCCGCGGCCTTCCCGTCCGCCTGCGGCAAGACCAACCTCGCGATGCTGCAGCCGACCATCCCCGGCTGGCGCGCGGAGACCGTCGGCGACGACATCGCCTGGATGCGGTTCGGCGCGGACGGCAGGCTCTACGCCGTCAACCCGGAGTTCGGCTTCTTCGGCGTCGCGCCGGGCACCAACTGGAAGTCCAACCCGAACGCGATGCGCACCATCGAGGCGGGCAACGCGATCTTCACCAACGTCGCGCTGACGGACGACGGGGACGTCTGGTGGGAGGGCCTCGAGGGCGACCCGCAGCACCTCGTCGACTGGAAGGGCAACGACTGGACGCCCGAGTCCGGCACCGACGCGGCGCACCCGAACTCGCGCTACACCGTGCCGATCGCGCAGTGCCCGGTCGTCGCGCCCGAGTGGCAGGACCCGAACGGCGTCCCGATCTCCGCGATCCTGTTCGGCGGCCGCCGCAAGACCACCGTCCCGCTGGTCAGCGAGGCGCGGGACTGGCAGCACGGCACCTTCCTCGGCGCCACGATGTCGTCGGAGAAGACCGCCGCCGCGGCCGGTGGCCTCGGCCAGGTCCGCCGCGACCCGATGGCCATGCTGCCGTTCCTCGGCTACAACGTCGGCGACTACTTCCAGCACTGGGTGAACGTCGGCAAGGGCGCGAACGCGGACAAGCTGCCCGCGATCTTCTACGTGAACTGGTTCCGCCGCGGTGAGGACGGCCGCTTCCTGTGGCCCGGGTTCGGCGAGAACAGCCGCGTGCTCAAGTGGATCATCGAGCGGATCGAGGGCAAGGCCGCGGCCGTCGAGACCCCCATCGGCTACGTCCCCACCCCCGACCAGATGGACCTCGAGGGCGTGGACGCCACCGCCGAGGACGTCGCCGCCGCGCTCACGGTGGACGTCGAGGAGTGGAAGGCGGAGATCCCGCTGATCGAGGAGTGGTTCGACAAGGTCGGCGACAAGCTGCCCACCTCGATGCGGGACGAGCTCGAGGCCCTGAAGCAGCGCCTCGGCCTGTAAGGCGTCTCGCGCGGCGACCCGTCCCGGACCGTTCCGGGGCGGGTCGCCGTGCGTTTCGGCGCAGAACGCTTACCCTTCCCGGGCATTCCGTCTCGTCGGGGGAGGGTGGTCATGGCCGACCGATCGGGGCTCCGTTGGAGTCCCTGGAACCTGTTGCTGCTGGTTCCGCTGCTGATGCTCGTCACACCCTGGTTCAACACCAGGGAACCGGTCGTGTTCGGCATGCCGTTCTTCTACTGGTCCCAGTTCCTCTGGGTGCCGGTGGGCGTGATCTGCGTGCTCACGGTGTACCTGCGCACCAAGGACGACGGCGTGCCCGTCCCCGACGCCGACCCTGACGTCGACGACCTCGACGAGGGGGCCCGGCGATGATCCAGTGGGTCGAGCTCGTCGTCTTCGGACTGCTGTTCCTACTGGTCACGGTCCTGGGCTTCGTCGCATCCCGCTGGCAGAGCAGCGGCAGCAGCATGGACCACCTCGACGAGTGGGGCCTGGGCGGGCGCAAGTTCGGCGCCTGGATCACCTGGTTCCTCGTCGGCGGTGACCTCTACACCGCGTACACCTTCGTCGCGGTCCCGGCGCTGATGTTCGGCGCCGGTGCGCTGGGCTTCTACGCCCTGCCCTACACCGTGGTGCTGTACCCGATCGTCTTCCTGCCGGTGCTGCGGCTGTGGTCGGTCTCCCGGGTGCACGGCTACGTCACGCCCGCGGACTTCGTGCGCGGGCGCTACGGCAGCTCGCTGCTCGCGTTCATCGTCGCGCTCACCGGCATCGTGGCGACGATGCCCTACATCGCGCTGCAGCTCGTCGGGCTCGAGGCGGTGCTGCGCACCATGGGGCTCAACGGGACCGGGTTCGCGGGCCACCTGCCGCTGCTGATCGCGTTCGTGATCCTGGCGGTCTACACCTACCAGTCCGGCCTGCGGGCGCCCGCGCTGATCGCGTTCGTCAAGGACATCCTGATCTACCTGGTCATCCTCGTCGCCGTGATCTACCTGCCCGCCCGGCTCGGCGGCTGGTCGGCGATCTTCGGTGCGGCCGAGCAGAAGTTCGCCCAGCCCAACCCGACGACCGGGCAGCCGACCGGCTCCATCCTCCTGACCGGCAACAACCAGCTGCAGTACATCACCCTCGCGCTCGGCTCGGCGCTCGCGCTGTTCCTCTACCCGCACTCGTTGACCGGGGTGCTGGCGAGCCGCGGCCGGGACGTGCTGAAGAAGAACATGGTCGCGCTGCCCGCGTACTCGCTGCTCCTGGGGCTGCTGGCGCTGCTCGGCTTCGTGGCGATCGCGGCCGGAAGCAAGCCGATCACCAACAACGCCACCGGCCGCCCGGACACCAACACGATCATCCCGGTGCTGTTCGACGGCCAGTTCCCGGACTGGTTCGCAGGCGTCGCCTACGCGGCGATCGGCATCGGCGCCCTGGTGCCCGCCGCGATCATGTCCATCGCGGCGGCGAACCTGTGGACGCGCAACATCTACAAGGAGTACCTGCACAAGGCCGCGAGCCCGCAGCAGGAGGCGCGGCAGGCCAAGCTGGCGAGCCTCGTCGTCAAGTTCGGCGCGGTGGCGTTCGTGCTGTTCGTGGACCCGCAGTTCTCCATCGACCTGCAGCTCATCGGCGGCGTGATCATCCTGCAGACGCTGCCCGCCGTGGCCATCGCGCTGTACACGCGCTGGCTGCACCGGTGGGCGCTGGTGGCGGGCTGGGTCGTCGGCATGGGGTACGGGCTCTACCTCCTCTACCTCATCCCGAACCCGGCCGCGGGCAAGGCGCACTTCGGTGGCTCCGCCCTCACCCTGGACAAGCTGACGGTCCTCGGCTGGCACCCGTTCGCGGGCTCCACGGTCCAGATCTACGTCGGGTTCGTGGCGCTGGTGGTCAACCTCGTCGTCGCCGTGGTGGTGTCGGCGATCCTGCACGCGGCGAAGGTCGCCCCGGGCTCGGACGCGACGGCGGGCACGGACTACCACGCGGACGAGGGCTCGTCGCGGCTCAAGCCGGTCGCGGACACCCCCGTGCACTGAGCGTCATCATGCCTGGCCCGGCCGCTCGGAGCGGCCGGGCCGGGCACTCACAGGGACACCGGCGTCACACGTCCGTGGCGCCCGGCGGGCGCGGAGCGTGGTGTTTTCGCCGCTTTCGGTTGCAGATCCCCTCGTTCGAGGTGGAACATCTCGTGAGCACGACCGATACACCCGGTGACCGCCGATCGGGAACGGCGGGCCAGGGGGAGGTGAGTGTCGGTGCAGGCGAACGCGGAGCAGCCCGAGACCGAGCTCGCCCACGACGCCGAGGTGACAGACCTCGGCGAGTTCGTGGAGCGGCTCGCGGACCAGGCGGAACCCGCCGAACCCGCGGCCGGGCCGTCGGCGCTCGACCCCGCCACCGCGGCCGCCGCCGAGCAGGTCCGCGCCCGGATCGACGCCGGGTCCGCACCCGCGGGCCTGCGGGTGCTCGCCGAGGCGCTGGCCGACTCGGAGATCCCGCAGCCGCGTGACGAGGAGCAGGTCTTCACCGACGTGGTCGGGGCCGCGCGCACCGAGTCCCTGCTGATCCTGGAGGGCCACGATCCCGCCGAGGCGGCGGCCGCGCTCGCCGCCGCCGGGCTGCGGGTCGCGGTCACCGCCGTCGACACCGCCCGGCTCGGCGCCGTGGTCGACGCGGTGCCCGGCGCCGTCGCGGGGCTGCCGACGCTCACCGCGGCCGAGCAGCGGGAGCTGCGGCTGCTGCTGGCCACCGCCACCCCCGAGCGGCTGGCCCGCTCCGGCCGCGAGATCCCGCCGCCGCCCGTGTGGCCCTCCGCCGAGGAGGTGCGGTCGCTCTGCGGGCACGCCGGCGTGGGCGGTCACCGGGGCGCCGGTGCTCCGGACGTGCTGCGGGACGTGCTGAACACGCTCGACGAGGCGGGGCTGGCCGCCGTCGTGGCCGTGGCGCGGGAGACCCGCACCGCGCTCGACGAGCTGGGCCACCGGGACAGCTGGGCGTGGCCGCTGGTCGGGGACCTCGTGCACGGCCTGCACCGTCCGGCGTTCGAGGCGCTGCGCGGTGCCGCCGCGCACAGCCTCTCGGTCGCGGACGCCTCCCGGGACCTGCCACGGGTGACCCTCGGCGGTCCCCTCCCGCCGGACGCCGTCGCCCTGCTGACCGAGTACCGCGAGTTCCTCGTGGCGGGCGGTCGGGTGCGCAGGCACTTCGCCACCGGCATCGCCCGCGAGGTGCAGCCGCTGCTGGCGCTGATCCGGGTGGGCGGCGAGGTGCCTGCCGACCCGGAGCGCGTGCGTGCCGTGGTCCTGCACCTGGAGCTGGCGCAGGCACTCGTCGGGGTGGACGAGGGGTGCCGGGCACTGGACATCCCGCCCCCGCGCGCCGTCGGGGACCTGCGGGCCCTGGTCGACGGGTTGGAAGGGGTCGAGTTCGCCGTCCGCGCGGTCGGCCGCCTCCGGCACGACGTGCTGTTCCTGCACCCCAGCTCGCCGGTCCAGGTCCCGGACCTGGAGTCCGCGGAGCGGGTGGCCGCGGGGATCCTCGACGTCGCCGAGCACGGGTCCGCCCCGGAGGCGGCGCACCGGCTCGACGGGATCGCCGCGGCGTTGAGCGGCACGGGCGAGCTGGTCGTGGAGCACCGGGCCGCGGTCGAGGCGCTGCGCAACCGGGACCCCGAGGCCTACGCCGCCGCGATCGAGGCCCTGGTGCCTGCCCGCCGCGAGGCCGTGGACCAGGCCCGCTGTGACGCGCTGCTCGCCCGCCTGCGGGAGACGGACGCCGGCCTGGCCAGGGCGTGGGCGGAGGGTGCGCGCGGGTTCGTGTGGGGGGTCCCGCTGGACACCCTGCTGATGCGGCTGCCCGCCGCCGACCAGCTCGACGCCGTGCTGGTGCTCGATGCCGCCGAGCTCACCGTCGAACGCCTGCTGGTCGCCGCCGCGGCGCCCCGGCTGCTCGCGGTGGCGGACCGCGCCCCCACCGCGGGCCCCACCCTGCTGGGCGCCCTGGAACGGGCCCACGCCCCCACGGTCAGAGGCACGAGCACGCCGGACCCGGAAGCCCGCGTGGTCCACCTCCCGACAGCCCGCCGAGCAACCGCCTGACCCTCCGCAATGCGGTGGTCAGTCGGTGGCGCGGACCGCGTCCGTCAGGGTCGCCAGGAGGGTGAGGGGGTCCGTCGCCCCCGGTTCCTGGCGCACCCAGCGATCGCCCCCGCTCGTCGGGAGGTAGAGGGCCCAGGTGTCCTGTTCGCGACGGAGCCGTGCCAGCGGGGTGCTGGACCACACCGTGCCGAGCTCCGGGACGGCGGGCGGTCTGCGGTCGAGGACGGTCAGGGTGTCGCCGACGGAGGTGAACGCGATCCGCCGCCGGTTCCGCGCGTCGGCGGGCAGGCAGGCGGCGCACCACTCGGTCACTCGGGCACGGATCTCCTCGGGCACGGCCATACCCGGGGATGATGACGGGCACCTCGCCCCGGGCGAAAGGGGTGCCGCCGAGCTGTAACGTCCGGGCCATGAGCGATGGGGCGATCAGCAGGTTCGGGCACGTGGAGCTGGCGGACATGCCGGAGGACCTGCGGGAACGGATCGGCGCGATCGCCGAGAGGTCCGGCTTCGTGCCGAACGTCTTCCGGGCGCTGGCGAAGCGCCCCCGCGAGTTGCGGGCCTTCCTCGACTACCACGACGCGCTCATGGACTCCGACGACGGGCTGAGCAAGGCCGAGCGCGAGCTGATCGTGGTCGCGACGTCCGGGGCCAACCACTGCACCTACTGCGTGGTGGCCCACGGGGCCATCCTGAGGGTGCGGACCAAGGACCCGGAGATCGCGGACCGGGTCGCCACGAACCCCTACGCCGTGGAACTCGGCCCCCGCGAGCGGGCCATCGTGGACCTCGCCCTGATCGTCGCGCAGGACTCGGCCTCGCTGACCGAGTCGGACCTGGACGCCGCCCGCGAGGCCGGCCTGTCCGACGACGAGATCTGGGACGTCGGCGCGATCACCGCGTTGTTCGCCCTCTCCAACCGGGTCGCCCACCTCACGGCCCTCACGCCCAACCCGGAGTTCTTCCTGATGGGCCGGTCCCCCCGCTCGTGAGCGGCGATCGTCGCCATGGCGACGATCGCCGCTCACGGGGTGGTCACTCGCAGCCGATGCCGTCCTTGTCGGCGTCGAGACCGTAGATGTCCTTGCCGATCACCCGGACCGGGCCGCGGACGTAGGAGGGGCCGTTGCCCTTGCCGCCCTCGCAGTCGACGTCGGAGTCGATGGGGACGCAGCCGGAGTAGTTCGGGTCGCACCCGGTCGAACGGGCCGGTGCCTGCGCGGCCGCGGGCTGGGGCGCCCGGGTCTGGGGGGCGGGCGCGACGGCCTGGGTGCGCGGTGCCGCGGCGGCCCGGGTCGTGGTCGGGGTCGGCTTGCGGGTCGTGGTCGGCGCGGCCGCGCGCGTGGTGGTTGGGGCGGGCGCCCGCGTGGTGGGCGTCGTGGTCGGGGCCGTCGTCAGCGGGGGCGTCGTCAGCGGGGCCGGCGTGGTGGTCGTGGCCGGGCCGCTCGCCGAGGCGATCGAGACCGACTCGGTGTCGGCGGCGCGGCCGCACCCGGCGAGCAGGACGGTGAGCAGGAGGAACCCGGCGGCGGCGCCGGTCCGTACGGAGAACACGTCCCCTTGTCGGCGGATCGTGCGCATTCGCAACGACCACGCCCGAGGATCATCAGTTCTGCGGATCCCCGAGGTCGTGAGCGGCGATAGTCGCCATGGCGACTATCGCCGCTCACGGGGTGGGGGACGGCAGGGAGTCCGCGTCGAGCAGCCAGCGGGAGAGGATCACGTCGTAGGTCCCGTCCGCCCGCAACGCACCCAGCGCCGCGTCGATGGCGGGGGCCACCGCCGCCGGGGCCAGGACGGCGCCCGTGCCCTCGCCCCAGGTGGGGCTGTTGGTCTTCTCCAGCCACCCCCGCCCCGTGACGACGGCGTTCCCGGCGGCCGGGGTGTCGGCGACGAAGGCGTCGAGCTGGTCGGCGAGGATCCGGCGGGCGGCGTCCACGGCCCCGGCGAGCGGCACGATCGTGATCGGCGGCCTGCGGTTGTCCTGGCAGTGGGCGTCCCGTTGGCGCACGTCGGCGTGCTGCGCCGAGCCCGCGACGACGCCGATCCGGTGCCCGCACAACGTCGTGGCCTCGACCCGGTCCGGGTTGCCGGGCGGGGTGACGATCGCCGTGCGGGCGGCGATCCACGGGACGTGGGTCTGTCCGCGGGCGGGCTCGGGCCCGACGTTGGGGTTGATGTTGAGGTCGTGCCGGTTCTCGAACAGGGCCCGGGGCAGCGCGGTCGCGGACACGCCGTCCGCCACCGCGCGCAGGCCCAGCTTGGCGGCGAGCGCCTCGGCGAGCTCGCGTTCGGCGCCGGACTCGGCGGGCACGGACACACGCAGCACACTGCTGCCGATCAGGGTCGGTGGCGCGAGCGCCGCGATGGCCGGGTCGGCGGCGACCGCGGGCACCGGCGGCTGCACCACCCCGAGCGGCGGCGCCTGCTCGGTGGCGCACCCGGCGAGCACACCGCCCGCCAGCAACAGGGGGACGAGCACGCGCCGGATCACGGGCACGATCGTGTCATCCCGCCGGGGCGGTGTCCGATTCGGGTGGTTTCGCGGCGTGCAGGACCCGGGACAGGAAGGCGCGGGTGCGCTCCTGCCGCGGGTCGCCGATCACCTGCTCCGGCGGCCCCATCTCGTGGATGACGCCCGCGTCGATGAACAGCACCCGGTCCGCCACCTCGCGGGCGAACTGGATCTCGTGGGTGACCACGAGCATGGTCATCCCCTCGGCCGCCAGCGTCCGCATGACGTCGAGGACGTCCCCGACGAGCTCGGGGTCCAGCGCCGAGGTGGGCTCGTCGAACAGCATGACGTCCGGCTGCATGGACAGCGACCGGGCGATGGCCACGCGCTGTTGCTGCCCGCCGGAGAGCTGCGCGGGATGGGCGTCCTCCCGCCCGGCGAGCCCGACCTTCGCCAGGTTCTCCCGCGCGATCTCCTCGGCCGCGGCGCGGTCCCGGCCGAGCACCCGGCGCTGGGCGATGGTCAGGTTCTCCAGCACGGTGAGGTGGGAGAAGAGGTTGAAGCCCTGGAAGACCATGCCGATGGAGCGCCGGGCGCGGTCGAGGTCGCAGTCCGGGTCGGTCATCTCGTGCCCGTCGACCACGACCGTGCCCGCGGACGGCGTCTCGAGCAGGTTGACGCAGCGCAGCAGGGTGGACTTCCCGGAGCCGGAGGCGCCGATGATGCAGAGCACCTCGCCCCGCTGCACCTCGAGGTCGATCCCCTTGAGCACCTCGGTGGACCCGAAGGACTTGTGCAGGCCCTCGATCCGGACGGCGACACTCGCGCGCTCGCTCACGCGTCCACCTTCTTGTCCGCGCTCCCGTACTTCCGCTCCAGCCGTCGGGCCAGGTAGGACAGCGGGATGGTGATCACCAGGTAGCACAGCCCGACGACGAGCAGCGGGGTCAGGCTGCGCACCTGGTTCAACGCGGCCCGGCCGAACTGGGACAGCTCCTGCTGGGCGAGGGTGGTGCCCAGCAGGAACGCCAGCGACGAGTCCTTGGTCAGCAGGATCAGCTCGTTGGTCAGCGGCGGCAGCACCGTGCGGAAGGCCTGCGGCAACACGATGAAGACCATCGTGCGGGTCGGGGACATGCCGAGCGAGCGGGCGGCCTCGACCTGCCCCGGCGGCACCGCCTGGATGCCGGCGCGGATGGTCTCGGCGATGTACGCGCCGCCGACGATCCCCAGCGCCAGCGTGATGGACAGGGTGTGGTCGAGCAGCGTGCCGAAGGCCAGCGGGATCCCGACGCCGATGGACAGCACCACGAGCAGTGCGGGGAGCCCGCGGAACACCTCGACGTAGAGGAACGCCACCGCCCGGTACACCCGCACCGACGACAGCCGCATCAGCGCCACGAGCAGCCCGATCCCGAGCGCCAGCAGGAAGCCGAGCGCGGTGAACACGACCGTGTTCTTGAGCGCCACCACGATGACGTCCGGGAACAGCGAGGCCGCGACCTCGACGTCGAAGAACGCCCGGCCGATGGCGCCCCAGTCGGCCGTGAAGGCGACCACGGCCACCACGACCAGCGCGATCGCGTACTGGATCCCGCGGCTCACGCGGGCGCGCTGCCGGGGGGTCAGGGCCACGGTCAGCTACCGGTGGCGGGGGCCTGGCCGAACCACGTCGTGTAGATCCGGTTGTAGGTGCCGTCCGACTTCGCCGCGGCGAGGGCCTCGTTCACCGCCTGGGTGAGCGCGGTGTTGCCCTTGCGGATGCCGAAGCCGTACTGCTCGCCGGTGTCGAACTCCTTCGTCACCGTCAGCCCGGGGTTCTTCTTGGCGAAGTCGAGCAGCGGGCCGTTGTCGTTGATGGCCGCGTCGACGTTGCCGGTCTGGACGGCGGTCAGCAGCAGCCCCAGGTCCTCGAACGTGACGATCTCGGCGCCCGCGGCGTTCGCGGTGGCGTAGTCCGCGCCGGTCGTGCTGTTCTGCACGCCGAGCCGCTTGCCCGCGAGCTGGCCGAGGTCGGTGATCCCCGCGTCCGCCTTCACCAGCAGCGCCTGCGTGGCGTCGAAGTAGGGGTCGGAGAAGTCGATGTTCTGCTTGCGGGCGTCGGTGATCGTCATCGCGGCGGCGCCGATGTCGCACTTGCCGGTGTCGAGGTCCGCCCCCGACTGGATGGTGTCGAACGGCGTGTCGATGATCTGCGTGGTCACGCCCAGCTTGGCGGACACCAGGTTCACCATGTCGACGTCGAACCCGACGATGTCGTTGCCCTGCCGGAACTCGAACGGGTCGTACGGCAGCTGGGTGCACATCGTCAGCGAGCCCTGCTGGACCAGCTGCACACCGCCCGGCGCCTCCGCCGCTCCGCCCCCGCCGCAGCCGGCGAGCACGGCGGCCATCGCCGCGGCGGTGAGGGGCAACAGGAACGAGCGGGCACGCACGGGGGAACCTCCAGGAGCGATGTTGCAGGGATGCTGGCACCCTTCGGCCCTCGGGGCAGCCCGTGGGGCCAAGCCGTTACTCAGCGGTCACAAGTGGGAACCCGGACATACCGCACCCACGTTGGGTGAGCAGAGACAGGGAAGGGGACACGCCATGGCAGGCATGTTCAGAAAGCTGGCCGTGTTGGCGGGGGCCGCGGAGGCGGCGCGCCGGTACGCGCAGAAGAACCCGGACAAGGCGAGCAGGTACCTCGACCAGGCCGTCGAGTTCGTCGACAAGCAGACGAAGGGCAAGTACCACGGCCAGATCGCGGGCGTGGCGGACAAGGCGAAGGGCGCGGCGGGCATCAAGCGCAACCCCGGGCCCGGCGAGCCGCCGACCGCGCGCTACTGACGCGGTACTGAGGCGGTACCAACTCCGAGGATCGGACGCCGAACGATCATGCGCGCGGGACACACGGCCCTCGACGGGTTCGTGTGGTCCCGCGCGGTGCCCGTCGGGGCGTGTCGCGTGCCACTATCGGCGGCAGCGAGGACGTCCGGCGAAGGGCGGGCCGCAGACCCCGTGGACCGCCGCCGGCGTCGTCCGGCACGCCACCCCTGTGCCGGCGTGAGCACGAGGAGGTACGCGTGTCCGATCCGCAGAGCTGGGTGCCGACCGACCCCAGGTCGGCCCCCACCCGCGAACACGTCCTGTCCGGGCTGCACGGTCTGGACGAGGGCGGCCCCGAGCTGGTGCAGCTGCTGACCCCCGAGGGTCTGCGCGTGGACGACGAGCGGTTCGGCGGCCGGGTCGCCGACGTGGGCGTCGAGGAGCTGAAGGGCTACTACCGGGACATGGTCCTGGTCCGCCGCTTCGACCGCGAGGGGAACGCGCTGCAGCGCCAGGGCGAGCTCGGCATCTGGGTGCCGCTGCTCGGCCAGGAGGCCGCCCAGATCGGCGCGGGCCGGGCCCTGACCAGCCGGGACATGGTGTTCCCGAGCTACCGCGAACACGGCGTGGCCTGGTGTCGCGGCATCGATCCCACCGCGCTGCTCGGCATCTTCCGCGGCACCGACCACGGCTCGTGGGACCCGCTGGAGGCGCGGTTCCACCTGTACACGATCGTCATCGGCAACCAGTGCCTCAACGCCACCGGCTACGCCATGGGGCAGAAGTTCGAGGGCCGGGTCGGCGGCGACTCCGAGACCGACGAGGCCACGATGTGCTTCTTCGGCGACGGCGCCACCTCCCAGGGGGACGTGCACGAGGGTTTCGTCTGGGCCGCGGCCTTCGACGCTCCCGTCGTCTTCTACTGCCAGAACAACCAGTGGGCGATCTCCGTGCCGCTGGAGAAGCAGACCCGGGTCCCGCTGTTCCAGCGCGCCCGCGGCTACGGCTTCCCCGGCGTCCGCGTCGACGGCAACGACGTCCTGGCCTGCCTCGCCGTCTCCCGCTGGGCTCTCGAGGAGTGCCGCACGGGCAACGGGCCGGTGCTGGTCGAGGCGTTCACCTACCGCATGGACGCCCACACGACCTCCGACGATCCCTCCCGCTACCGCCTCGCCGACGAGCTCGAGCTGTGGAAGCTGAAGGACCCGATCGAACGGGTCCGGGTGCACCTGGTCCGCGAGCTCGGCGTCGGGAGTGAGTTCTTCGACTCGGTGCAGGA
Organism: Pseudonocardia sp. WMMC193; assembly: GCF_021728735.1. Taxonomy (NCBI): domain Bacteria; kingdom Bacillati; phylum Actinomycetota; class Actinomycetes; order Pseudonocardiales; family Pseudonocardiaceae; genus Pseudonocardia; species Pseudonocardia sp. WMMC193. The sequence continues at coordinate 4,843,343 of NZ_JAKKDO010000003.1, forward strand.
GGAGTCCGACGCCCTGGCGGCCCGGTTCCGCGCCTTCTGCCTGGCCATGCCGGACCCGGGCCCGGAGCGGATGTTCTCCGAGGTCTACGCGGACCGCTCGGCGCGGCTGGAGGCCCAGCAGGCCGACTACCTCGCCTACCACGCCTCCTTCGGCGGCGAGCGATGACGACGATGACGCTGGCCAAGGCGCTGAACTCGGGGCTGCGCGCGGCGATGGAGCAGGACCCGCGGGTGCTGGTCATGGGTGAGGACGTCGGCAAGCTCGGCGGGGTCTTCCGGGTGACCGACGGGCTGGCCAAGGACTTCGGCGAGCAGCGCGTCCTGGACACCCCGCTGTCCGAGAGCGGGATCATCGGCACCGCCGTGGGCCTGGCGATCCGCGGGTTCCGGCCGGTCTGTGAGATCCAGTTCGACGGCTTCGTCTTCCCCGGGTACGACCAGATCGTCTCCCAGCTGGCCAAGCTGCGGTTCCGGTCGCAGGGCAAGGTCCCGGTGCCGGTGGTCGTGCGGATCCCGTTCGGCGGCGGGATCGGGGCGGTGGAGCACCACAGCGAGTCCCCGGAGTCGCTGTTCGCGCACGTCGCAGGCCTGAAGGTGGTGGCCTGCTCCAACCCGGACGACGCCCACTGGATGATCCGCCAGGCCATCGCCTCCGACGATCCGGTGATCTTCTTCGAGCCGAAGCGGCGGTACTGGGAGAAGGGCGAGGTGTCCGAGTCGGCGCCCGCCGGGCTGTACTCGTCCCGGGTGGTGCGGGCGGGCACGGACGTGACCGTGGCCTGCTACGGACCGCTGGTGAAGACCTGCCTGGAGGCGGCGTCGGCGGCGGAGTCCGAGGGCCGCTCGCTCGAGGTGATCGACCTGCGGTCGCTGTCGCCGCTGGACCTCGACCCGGTCGTCGCGTCCGTGCGACGGACCGGGCGGCTGGTCGTGGCGTCCGAGGCGCCGTCGGAGTCCTCGGTGACCTCCGAGGTCGCCGCGCGGGTGCAGGAGGAGTGCTTCCACTCCCTCGAGGCCCCGGTCCTGCGGGTCACCGGGTTCGACACGCCCTATCCCCCGTCCCGGCTGGAGGAGGACTACCTGCCGGACCTCGACCGCGTGCTCGACGTCGTCGACCGCTCCCTGGAGTTCTGATGGTGGACGTGTTCCGCATGCCCGACGTCGGTGAGGGCCTCACCGAGGCCGAGATCGTCGCGTGGCAGGTCGCGCCCGGCGACACGGTGACGGTGAACCAGATCCTGCTGGAGATCGAGACCGCGAAGGCCGTGGTGGAGCTGCCGTCGCCCTACGCGGGGACGGTGCACGAGCTGCTCGCCTCCCCCGGGGACACGGTGAACGTCGGCGAGCCGATCATCGCGATCGAGACCGGCTCGGGGTCCGCGCCGCCCGCCCCCGCCGCCCCCGCGACCGGCGGGGCGAAGATCGGCGAGGCGGGCGCGGACGGGCGCATCGCGACGCTCGTCGGCTACGGCCCGCGGCCGGGCTCGGCGACCCGGCGGCCCCGCCCCGGCCGCCGCGGCGCCCCCGTGGCCGCCGCGGAGGAGGCGTCCGCGCAGGTGGGGCTGTCCGCCGCCGCGGCCACCGCCCCGACCCTCGACCCGCCGGACCCGCGAGTCCCCCGCTCCGCGCCCGCGAGTCCGCCCGATCCGGCGCGCGAGTCGTCCCTGGTGCCGTTGGCCAAGCCGCCCGTCCGCAAGCTGGCCAAGGACCTCGGCGTGGACCTGCGGGAGCTGACCGGCTCCGGGCCGGGCGGGGTGATCACCCGCGAGGACGTGCAGGCCGCGGCCGCACCGAGCGTCGCCGAACCCTCCGCCGAACCCTCCACCGTGCCCACCGCTCTGCCCGCGGATCCGCACCTCGGCTCCGCCGCGCCCACCGCTCTGCCCGCGGATCCGCACGCCGGGTCCGCGAGCGGCGAGCGGCGCGAGCCGATCCGGGGCGTCCGCAAGGCGACCGCGGCGGCGATGGTGCAGTCGGCGTTCACCGCCCCGCACGTCACGGAGTTCCTGACCGTCGACGTCACCGAGACGATGGCGCTGCGCGAGCGGCTGCGCGGCAGCCGGGCGTTCGCGGACGTCAAGCTCACGCCGCTGGCCTTCGTCGCCAAGGCGGTGTGCCTGGCCGCGCGCCGCACCCCGGCGGTCAACGCGAGCTGGGACGAGGCCGCGGGCGAGATCGTCTACTACGACCGGGTGCAGCTCGGGATCGCCGCGGCGACCCCGCGCGGGCTGATGGTGCCCAAGATCCGAGACGCGGACCGACTGGACCTGCACGGACTCGCCGTCGCGCTGAGCACGCTCACCGAGACCGCGCGGGCGGGGCGGACCACACCCGCGGACCTGACCGGCGGCACGATCACGATCACCAACGTCGGAGTGTTCGGCGTGGACTCCGGCACGCCGATCCTCAACCCCGGCGAGGCCGCGATCCTCGCCGTCGGGTCGATCAAGCCGGCGCCCTGGGTGGTCGACGGCGAGCTGGCCGTCCGCACGGTGTGCCGGCTCGCGTTGTCCTTCGACCACCGGCTGGTCGACGGCGAGCAGGGCTCCCGCTTCCTCGCCGACGTCGGCGCGCTGCTGGAGGACCCCGCCACCGCGATGCTGTGGTGATCCGGGAGCAAAAGGGGCGTCCCGTCCGTTGGAGGGGTATGCCGTTCGTCCTGCTGTACCTCGTGGTCGAGATCGTCGCCGTGGTCGCGCTGGGCTCGTTGATCGGGTTCTGGCCGACGGTCCTGGTGCTGCTCGCGGGTTCCTTCCTCGGGCTGCTGCTGGCGCGCCGCGAGGGGGTGCGGGCCGCGCAGGCCATGGCGGAGGCCGCCCGCACCCGCCGGGTCGCCACGAACGAGGCGACCGACGGCATGCTGGTCGCCGTGGGCGGGCTGCTGCTCTTCGTCCCGGGCCTGGTCACGGACGTGCTGGGGCTGCTGTTGCTGCTGCCGCCCACCCGGGCGCTGGTGCGCAGGCGGCTGGTGCGCTCGGCCGAGGAGGCGAACCCGGGCCTGCGGACCGCGCGGATCCGCAGCGAGGGCGTGGTCGTGGACGCCGAGGTGGTCGAGCCGGACACCGCCGCGGCGGGCCCGCGGCGCGGCGGCGGCGCCCCGATGGTCATCGAGGGCACGGTCGTCGACGAGCGCTGACACGGGCGCTGACACGAGCGCCGAGTCGGTCCGGTGGTCGGCTCAGTCTTCGGCGCTGAAGGCGACCGGCAGGAACTCGCCGTCCTGGTGTTGCAGGATCGCGGCCGTGCCGCCGGTCAGCAGCAGGCCGGTGGCCACGGAGAGCAGGGCCCGGGCGGTCGCCCGGAACCCGGCGCGGCGCCGGGGTTCCGGTCGCATCCGCAGCTCCTGGCGGGTGCGTCGGGTCAGGCGGTGTCGTCCCCCACGAGAACTCACGGTGTCCTCCTTTTCGTCCGTCAAGGACTACTCCGAACGAGTGTCGGGGGACATCGTGCGAATGCGCCACTCGGACGCAGCAATTCACCCTTTAGAACTCGGAATGCAGCGAGATCAGTCCGAGATCAGCGTCCACGTCGTGGTGCACCGGGCACTGACGCGCACGGGCTCGGGGTCCAGGCCGAGGTCGCTGACGTCCGGTGCGCCCTCCGCCATGCGGGCGCGCATCGCCATCATCGGGGCCCCGCCGCCGTGCTCGGCCGCCTCGCTCAGCCGCACCAGGGCGCCCAGCCGTCCGCCCACCGCGGCGGCGTAGCCCTCCGCGCGGCGCCGGGCGTCCTCGACGGCCTTCTGCTGGGCCTGGGCCTGCACCTTCTCGGGCTCGGCGAGCGACCAGCTCGGCCCGGAGAACGAGGCGGGCTCGCTGCCGAGCAGCAGCGACATCGTCTCCTCCAGCGCGGCGAGGTCCGTCACCCGCACCTGGATCGACTCCGTCGCCCGACACCCCGCCGGCTTCCCGGAGCGGTACTCGGTGTGCACCCAGACCCGCCGCGACAGGGTGGTGACCCCGTCGAGGCCCAGGGCCTTCTCGGCCGCGGCGACCCGCGCGCCGAGCGCCTCCACGGCGGCGGCACGCTTGCGCCCGCGCGCCTCGAACGTGACGTCCAGGTCCGCGCGGTCGGCCGTCTGCTCGACCCAGCCGTTGCCTTCGGTGACGATCTCACTCACGGCGTCGAGCTTTCCAGAAATCGTCGTATCGCGGTGTATCGGTGACCCAGTAGAGAGCAGTAGGCGGCCCGATCGTGACGTCTCACGGTTTCTCACCTCGTCTCGGCCACGGACTAGACGCCCGCATACGCCGCGATGCGACGACACGCCGTAGCGCCGGATAGCGAAATCTACGGCGAGCACGAGACTCGCCGATACCGTCTGATGCATGGACCCGGTGCGCAATCCGTTCGCTCCCGGCGCAGGTCAGCGGCCACCCGAGCTGGCGGGCCGGGACCGCGAGATCGACGCGTTCGAGATCGTGCTCGAGCGGGTCGCCCGCGGCAGGCCGGAGCGCAGCCTCGTGCTGACCGGTCTGCGCGGGGTGGGCAAGACCGTGATGCTCGGCGAGCTGCGGTCGATGGCGGTCCGTGCGGGCTGGGGCTCCGGGAAGATCGAGGCCCGCCCCGACGCCGACCTCCGCCGCCCCCTCTCCGCCGCACTGCACCGCGCGATCCGGGACCTCGCCGTCCAGCATCCCCGCCAGGAGCGCGTGGACGAGGTGCTCGGCGTGCTCAAGGCCTTCGCGCTGCGGGCGGCGCCGGACGGGGCGCGGCTGCGGGAGCGCTGGCAACCCGGCATCGACGTGCCCGTCCGGAACGGGCGGGCCGACTCCGGAGACATCGAGATCGACCTCGTCGAGCTGTTCACCGAGGTCGCCGAGCTGGCGAGCGAGGTCGCGACGGGCATCGCGATCCTCATCGACGAGATGCAGGACCTGCGCCCGGACGACGTCTCCGCCCTCTGCGCCGCCTGCCACGAGCTGTCGCAGTCCCGGATGCCGCTGGTCGTGGTGGGCGCCGGGCTGCCGCACCTGCCGGCGGTGCTCTCGGCGTCCAAGTCCTACTCGGAGCGGCTGTTCAAGTACTCGCGGATCGACAAGCTGGACCGCAAGGACGCGGACTTCGCGCTGATCGCGCCCGCCGAGCGGGAGGACGCGGGCTTCGCCGAGGACGCCCTGGAATCCCTCTACGAGCGCTCCGGCGGCTACCCGTACTTCGTCCAGGCCTACGGGAAGGCCGCGTGGGACGCGGCGCCGACGAACCCGATCCGCGCCGAGGACGTCGCGCTGGCGGCGCCCGAGGCCGAGGCGGAGCTCGCGGTGGGGTTCTTCGGCTCGCGCTACGAACGGGCCACGCCCGCCGAGCGCGAGTACCTGCGCGCGATGGCGGAGGTCGCCGAGGGCGCGGACGATCCCGTCGTGACCTCCGCGCTGGCCCAGCACCTGGGCCGCAAGCCGTCCTCGCTGTCCCCGGCGCGGGACAGCCTGCTGAAGAAGGGCCTGGTCTACTCCGCACAGCGAGGGCAGATCGCGTTCACGGTTCCGCACTTCGGGAGGTACCTGCTCGCGTCCACCTGAGGGGTGCGACTGGGCCGAACGAGTGAACCGCGGGAAACGGCGAACGGTGCGTAACGCGGGGTGGGGTCCAGGCGAATTCTGCAGTAGCCCCGCGGCGCTGTCGGACCCCCGACCTGGCAGCTCCGCGGGGTCTTCTCGTCCCCTGTGCGGTGACCACGAGCGTTCGCCGCATGATCGCGGGCGCGCGAGGACCGGTGGACGTTCGTGGTCACCGCACCTGACACCGCCGGGTGTCCCCGATCCCACTGCCCGTAGCATCGTCCGGGTGCCGGACCCGAAGTTCGAGATCCAGATGCTGCACGACCGCGTCATGATCAAGATCTCCGAGGACGGCGGCGAGCGGCGCAGCTCGGCGGGGATCGTCATCCCGGCCACGGCCCAGGTCGCCAAGCGGCTGGTGTGGGGGGACGTCTTCGGCACCGGCCAGCACGTGCGCAGCGTGAAGGTCGGTGACCGGGTGCTGTTCGCCCCGGACGACCAGTACGAGATCGAGGTGCAGGGCACGGCGTACCTCGTGATGCGCGAGCGGGACCTGCACGCGGTCGCCACGGCGGGGACCGAGCACGGGACCGGCCTGTACCTGTAGTCGTCTCAGTTCTGTCGGCGTCTCTGGGGGGACGGCGGACACCGGTGGGGAAGGAACACGGCTTCATGCCCGAGCGGCAGCACTCGCCCGGCGAGGTGGACGCGGATCACGCGGGAACCGACGCGGGTTCGGAGGCCACCACGGCGACCGACGCCGGCGAGGTCTCGTCCCGGCGCACGGACAGCCCACGGGGAGACGCGCTCTTCTCACCCGCGCGGTCCGCACCGCCCGAGCAGGTCACCGCGCCCACCCGGGCCGAGGGGCGGGCCACCACGGCCGTCCCCGCCTCCGGCGCGCCGAAGAAGCCCTCCCCCGCGCCCCGCACGGACGGGGCCGACAGCACCGACAGCACCGACACCGCGGACAGCACTGCCACCGAGTCACTCGGCGCGGGGGTCGCGAAGGCGGGCGCCGCGCCGGCGGCGGGCGGGCCTGCACAGAGTGCCGCGACCCCGCCCCAGGGCGTCTCGTCGGCGACCGCGGGCCACACCGCCCCGACCGACGCTCCGGGAGCGCCCGACGGCGCCACCGACGGCGCCGCGGCGACCGCCGCGCCGGCGCAGTCCGGCGGGACGTCCGGTGCCGACGGTGCCGGCGACGCGGCCGGGTCCGCCGCGGCGACCGTCGCCACCCGGTCCGTCGCCCCGACGAACGGGACGCCCGCGAACGGGACCTCCACGAACGGCACACCGGCGCACGGCACGCCCGCGAACGGCACCCCTGCGCCCGCCACTCCCCCCGCGGGGACCTCCGCGCCCGCCGCCGCAGCGGCGTCCACGGCAGCGGCGTCCACGGCGGCCGCCGCCGAGTCGACCCCGGGCGCGTCCGGTGACGCCGCGACGGACGCCCCCACCGACACGGGAGCGACCCCGGCCGCGCCGACCGGCCCGACCGGCACCCCCGCCCAGGGCACCCCGGTGTTCGACGAGGAGGACCGGCCCACCGCGGTCCACGCGGCGGTCGCCCCGGCCACCTCCCCCGGTACCTCCGGCGAGGACACCCAGATCATCCCGCGCGCCTCCGGCGCCGCCGCCGAGCAGCCCACCCGGCCGACCGGCCCCGCCGACCCCCCGACGGAGCAGATCCCCGTGACCCGTGGCGGCGTCCCGCCGGTGCCCCCGCAGCAGCGCCCCGCCCCGACCGGCGAGGGGGGCGCCCCCGGCGGCGGGCGGAAGAAGCCGCTGCTGATCGTGGCGGGCGTCGTCGCGCTGCTCGCGGTCCTCTACGTGGCGGACCTCGTGCTGTCCACCGGCAACGTCCCGCGCGGCGTCACCGTGGCCGGGATGCAGCTCGGCGGCCTGTCCAAGGCCGAGGCGAGCGAGCGGCTGCGCACCGCGATCGAGCCCCGGGCCACCCAGCCCGTGCAGGTCACCGCCGGCGAGGTGGAGAGCCGCATCGACCCCGTGGCCGCGGGCCTCCAGGTCGACTACCAGGCCACCATCGAGCAGGCGGGCGAGCAGCCGCTGAACCCGATCACCCGGATCACCTCGTTCTTCACCCAGCGCGAGGTCGGCGTGGTCAACAAGGCGGACGAGCGCTCCGTGCTGACCGCGTTGGAGCAGGTCAAGCCGGTGGTCGACAAGGCCCCCGTCGAGGGCACGGTGCGCTTCGAGGGCACCACGCCGATCGCCGTCGCGCCGGTGCCCGGCCAGGAGCTGGACCTGCAGGCGGCCGTCGGGGTGCTGGAGAGCGAGTGGGCGTCCGGCGCGCCGGTCGCGCTGCCGCTGATCCCGCAGGCGACGATCACCACCGACGAGGACGTGCAGCAGGCGCTGCAGTCGGTCGCCACGCCCGCGGTGTCCGCGCCGGTCACGATCCAGGGCGAGGGCGCGACCGCGACCCTGCGGCCCGCGGACATCGCCTCGGCGCTGAGCTTCCGCGCGGACGCCGCGGCGGACCCGAAGCTCGTCCCGGAGATCAACAACGAGGCGCTCAAGGAGGTCGCGACCCCGCAGCTGGCCTCCTCCGAGACCCCGGGCCGGGACGCCGCGCTGGACTTCTCCACCGGTGCCCCCGTCGTCGTGCCGTCGCAGGACGGGCGCGGCGTCGACTACGACAAGACCTTCGAGGGCCTCGTCGGTGCGCTGACGACGCAGGGGCCGCGCACGCTCACGGCCGTCTACGCCGACCAGCCCGCCAAGCTGACCACCGAGCAGCTGGGCGCGCTCGGCATCACCGGCGAGATCAGCTCGTTCACCACGGGCGGGTTCGCCGCGGACTCCGGGCGCAACATCCGCCGGGCCGCCGAGCAGATCAACGGCACCATCGTGCAGCCGGGGGAGACGTTCAGCCTCAACAAGCTGACCAACCCGCGCAACGCGGCCAACGGCTACGTCGAGGCCGGGATCATCGAGAACGGGCACTCGGCGCGCGGCATCGGCGGCGGCGTCTCGCAGGTCGCGACCACGCTGTACAACGCCGCGTACTTCGCGGGCATGGTCGACGTGGAGCACAAGGAGCACAGCTTCTACATCAGCCGCTACCCGGCGGCCCGCGAGGCGACCGTGTTCGACGACATCATCGACCTCAAGTTCCGCAACGACGGCCCGACGGGCGTGTTCATCCAGACGATCTGGACGCCGCAGAACCTCACCGTGAAGATGTTCGGCACCAAGCGCTACGAGGTCACCTCGGCGACCGGGCCGCGCACCAACCCGACCGAGCCGCAGACGCTCACCCTGCCCGCCGGGCCCGGTTGCGTGCCCGGCCGCGGCTCGCAGGGCTTCACCACCACGGACACCCGCACGATGCGGAACCTGGAGACCGGCGAGGTCACCAGCAAGACCCGCACCGTGAAGTACAACCCGGTACCGACGGTGGTCTGCCAGTAGCCAGCCGTAGCGTGATCCCGGTCACGGTGCCTACTCTCGTCGGAGACAATGGAGTCGACGACGGGGAGACGGTTGATGCGGATCGCGGACGTGCTTCGGGGCAAGGGGCATGCGGTGGCGACGGTCGAGCCGGAGGTCACCGTGGCCGTCCTGCTGGCCAGGCTGGCCGAGGGCAACTACGGCGCGCTGCCGGTGGTGCGCGGCGGGGCGCTGATCGGCATGGTCTCCGAACGGGACGTGGTGCGGAGGCTGCACGAGCGGGGCGCCGAGCTGCTCGAGGCGCCGGTCGCGGAGATCATGACCACGAGCCTGGCCACGTGCTCGCCCGAGGACAGCGCCGCGGACCTGGCGAAGGTCATGACGACCCGCCGGGTCCGCCACCTGCCGGTCCTGGTGAACGGCGAGCTCGCCGGGATCGTCAGCATCGGTGACCTGGTCAAGGCCCGCATCGACACCCTGGAGTCCGAGCGGCAGCAGCTGGAGAGCTACATCGCCCAGTAGGCCCCGTGCGCGGTGAGTGGTGCCAGAGCACCACTCACCGCGCACGACCGCGGGGCAGGAAGAACGCGACCGCCACGGCCACCAGGGAGGCCACGGCGGCGATCACCAGGACCAGGACGAACGCGGCGTGGCTCGGGTGGGTGTGCCCCGCCACCGTCGTCGTCATGCCGGCGAGGACCATGCCCGCCGTGGCGCTGGCGAGGGACGTCCCGACGGCCTTGGTGAGGTTGTTGACGCTGTTCGCGGCGGCGGTCTGCCCGAGCGGGACCGCCCCCATGATCAGCGCGGGCATGGCGCCGTAGGCGATGCCGACGCCCGCCGCGGCGACCGAGACCGCGACGACCACCTGCCACAGCTCGCCGTGCCAGAACACCGCGAACGCGTAGCCGACCGCGGTGACGAGCGCCCCCGTCATCAGCGAGGTCCGCGGCCCGGCCCGCTCGGTGATCCGCGCGGAGACCGAGGACATGAGCATCATCGCGATCCCGCCGGGCGCCTGCAGCAGCCCCGCGACCAGCACCGACTGCCCGAAGCCGTAGCCGGTCTCGGCCGAGAGCTGCAGGAGCTGGGGGAAGACCAGCGAGCTGGTGAGGATGCCGAACCCGAACAACGGGGACGTCAGGTTGGTCAGCAGGACCTGGCGGCGTCGGGAGACCCGCAGGTCCACCAGCGGCTGCGGGACGCGGAGCTCCCAGACGGCCCAGGCCACCAGCAACGCCGCCGCGCCGCCGAACAGACCGAGCGTCACCGGCCTGCCCCAGGTGCTGCCCTTGGACAGCGCGAGGAGCAACGCGAGCAGGCTCAGCGACAACCCGACGGCACCGACCAGGTCGAACCGGCCGCCCGGGGCCGGCGACTCCGGCACGAACCGCAGGACCAGCACGATCACGAGCGCCGCGGTCACCGCGGAGACGACGAACATCGCGTGCCAGGACGCGTGCCCGACGAGCAGCGCCCCGAGCGGGAGCCCGAACGCCCCGCCCACGCCGAGCGAGGCACTCATCTTGGCGGTGGCCCGGGGCAGCGCCCGCACGGGCAGGTGGTCGCGCATCGCGCTGATCCCGAGCGGGATGATCCCGATGCCCATCCCCTGGAAGGCCCGGCCGACGAGCAGTCCCGGGAGGTCCGTGGTCAGCGCGGCGACGCCCGATCCCACGATCACGAACGCCAGGCAGATCAGCATCATCCGGCGCTTGCCGTACATGTCGGCGAGCCTGCCGACCGTCGGGGTGGCGACCGCGGCGCTCAGCAGGGTCGCGGTGACGGCCCAGGAGGCGTCCGCGGCGCTCACCCCGAGCAACGTCGGGAGCTGCGGGATCAGCGGGACCACCATGGTCTGCTGCATCGAGGCCATGATCCCGGCCAGCGACAGCACGGCGACCAGGGCGCGGGGCCGCCCGCGCCCGGCGAGGTCCGGAGGTGTCGCCGTCGCCACGGGGAGCGGGGCGGTGAGCGACACGGATCCTCCTTGCTGCATACAACAATTGTTGATGGCAACTATAAAGGGTCGTTCCGGACGAGCCACCCGGGTGTGACGAACCAGCCTCGGAACGCACGAACGGGCACCCCCGGAGTCCGGGGGCGCCCGTCGTGTGGTGCGGTCCGCGCGCTAGAAGGCGGCCTCGTCGAGCTCCATGAGGGCGTTGTCGGCGGCGGCGACGATCGCCTTGTCGGCGGAGAGCCGGGGCAGGACCTCGCGGGCGAAGAAGCGGGCCACGCCCACCTTGCCCTCGTAGAAGGCCTTGTCCTTGGAGCTCACCTCGCCTGCCAGCGCGGTCTGCGCCACGTCCGCCCCACGCAGCAGCAGCCACCCGACGAGCAGGTCGCCGACCGCCATGAGGAACCGGACGCTGTGCTGGCCGACCTTGTACAGCTCGGTCACCTCCTGCTGGGAGGCGAACAGGTAGCCGGTCAGCGTGCCGAGCATGGCCTGGACGTCCGCGAGCGCGGTCGCGAGGTGCGCGCGCTCCTCCTTGAGCCTGCCGTTGCCGGTCTCGTTCTCGAGGAACCGACCGATCTCGCCGGCGACGGCCATCAGCGCGGCGCCGTTGTTCCGCACGATCTTGCGGAAGAGGAAGTCCAGCGACTGGATCGCCGTGGTGCCCTCGTACAGCGAGTCGATCTTCGCGTCCCGGATGTACTGCTCGATCGGGTAGTCCTGCAGGAAGCCCGAGCCGCCGAGCGTCTGCAGCGACTGGATGAGCTGCTCCGAGGCCCGCTCCGACCCGACACCCTTGACGATCGGGAGCAGCAGGTCGTTGATCGCCTCGTCCTTCGGATCCGCGCTCTCCCGGATCCGGTCCTGCACGGTGCCGGTGTAGAGGTACAGCGAGCGCAGGCCCTCGGCGTAGGCCTTCTGCAGCATCAGCGAACGTCGGACGTCCGGGTGGTGGGTGATGGTGACGCGCGGCGCGGTCTTGTCCGTCTGCCGGGTCAGGTCCGCACCCTGCACGCGCTCCTTGGCGTACTCCAGCGCGTTGAGGTAGCCGGTGGACAGCGTGGCGATGGCCTTGGTGCCGACCATCATCCGGGCGTACTCGATGACCTGGAACATCTGGGCGATGCCGTCGTGCACGTCGCCGAGCAGCCAGCCCTTGGCGGGCACGCCGTGCGCACCGAAGGTGAGCTCGGTGGTCGTGGAGACCTTGAGGCCCATCTTGTGCTCGACGTTGGTCACGAAGGCGCCGTTGCGCTCGCCGAGCGCGCCGGTCTCGGAGTCGAAGTGGAACTTCGGCACGAGGAAGAGCGAGAGGCCCTTGGTGCCGGGCCTGGGGTCGACGCCGGGAGCCTCGGGGCGGGCCAGGACCAGGTGCATGATGTTCTCGGTCATGTCCTGGTCGCCGGAGGTGATGAAGCGCTTCACGCCGTCGAGGTGCCAGGAGCCGTCCTCCTGGAGCACGGCCTTCGTGCGGCCCGCGCCCACGTCCGACCCCGCGTCGGGCTCGGTGAGCACCATGGTGGCGCCCCAGCCCTTGTCGATCATGATCTCGGCCCAGCGCTTCTGCTCGTCCGTGCCGTTGGCGTGCACGATCGAGGCGAAGTTGGGGCCCGCCATGTACATGTACAGCGCGGGGTTGGCGCCGAGGATCAGCTCGGACGCGGCCCACTGCACCGACGGGGGCACGCCGAAGCCGCCGAGCGCCTCGGGCAGCGACAGGCGGTACCACTCGCCGTCCCACAGTGCCTTGTAGGAGTCCTTGAAGGACTGCGGCAGGGTGGCCGAGAAGGTCTTCGGGTCGTAGACGGGCGGGTTGCGGTCCGCGTCGGCGAAGGACTCCGCCAGCGGGCCGGTGGCCAGCGCGTTCAGCTCGGTCAGGATGTCCTTGGCGGTGTCTCGGTCCACGCCGGTGGCGTCCTGGACGGAGAACAGCTCGAACAGGTTGAACTCGAGGTCGCGGACGTTGCTCTTGTAGTGGCCCATGGCGGTTCTCCATCCCTACTCGCCGGTACGACCAGCTTATTACTCGTCGGTAACTTCGGCAACCGCCTCACACCTTCGGGTCGAAGTGTTGTGCACGGAGCGTGTGTGGCGGGAGGGTTGTGGGGGTCGGAAGTGACTCGTGTGAATCCGCACGGGTGATCCGGACGAGGTGGGGGCCACCATGGGACGACTCGGCGTGACGCGGCGGGGGTTCGTCGTGGGCGGACTCGCCACGGGCGCCCTCCTCGCGGCGCCGGGAGCAGCCCTCGCCGTGCCGGGGGCGGACGCGGGCCGGGAGGCCGCCACCCGCGCGGGCCGCCCGGCCGCCGCGGCGTCCTCCCCGACGTCCGTCGAGGGCAGTCCGGACATCGTGGACTGCGCGGGGTGGGGGGCCCGGCCCAACAGCGCCGTCGTGCCGGTCTGGAACCAGAAGCCCGTCAAGATCCTCGTGCACCACACCGCCGGGCCCAACGGTGCCGACACGAGCCGCGGCGCCGCCGACGCGATGGCGCGCGGCATCCAGAACTTCCACATGGACGCCCGCGGCTGGCTGGACTCCGGCCAACACTTCACCATCAGCCGCGGCGGGTTCGTGCTCGAGGGCAGGCACCGGTCCCTGGAGGTGCTGCGCGGCGGGCGGCAGCAGGTCGAGGGCGCGCACTGCACCGGGCAGAACGTCGTGGCCGTCGGGATCGAGAACGAGGGCACCTACATCGACCAGGACCCGCCCGGCGCGCTCTGGGACTCCCTGCGCGCGACCTGCGCCTACATCTGCGCGCAGTACGGGATCGCGCCCACCGAGCTCTACGGCCACCGGGACTTCAAGAACACGATCTGCCCCGGCGACCGGCTCTACGGCATGCTCCCGCGGCTGCGCGACGAGGTCGCGGGGGTGCTGCGGCAGCGGATCGAGGGCGGCCCGACGAAGGCGAGCTGGCCGCTGCTGCGCCAGGGCGACAGCGGCGAGCACGTGCTCGCCGCCCAGTACCTGCTCGAGGACGCCGGCTACCGCGTCTCCCCCACCGGCCGGTTCAGCACCGCCACCGCCGCCGCACTCACCGAGTTCCAGCGGGCCACCGGCGCCGAGGACCCCAACGGGATCCTGGGCGGCGAGTCCTGGCCGGTCCTCGCCCGCACCGTGCAGCGCGGCGACGGCTCCCCGGCCGCCCGCGCCGTCGAGACGCTCGCGGCGGGTCGGGGCACGGAGGCCGTGCCGGACACGGTGGACGCGGCGGCCTGGCAGCGGCTGCTGGGCACCGGCGGGCCCGCGGCGAACACGTCCGTGGATCCGGTGGGCCCGGCTCGGTAGCCGCCGTCACCCTTTCGGTGCGAAAGGCGTTGTGCGGGTGTGCGCGGCGGGTGTCCGAGGGCGGACGCTCAGTAGCCTCGTCCGGCGCGGTCGGGGGGCCGCGGAGGGGGGATCCATCATGGACGGCCTGCCTGCTGCGCAGCCGCTGCTCGTCGGGCTCGCCGCGGATCCGTCGGCGCCGCTCGTCGCGGACGTCGTGGGCCCCGCGGGGACCGGGAAGACCGTCACCCTGCGGGCGATCGCGACACTGTGGACGGACGCGGGCGCGGACCCGGACGGCCCCTTCCCCCTCCTCGTCGACGACGCCCACCTGCTGCCCGACGCCGCCGTCGACCGTCTGCGCGAGCGCGCGGCCGAACCGGGCGCCCGGATGGTGGTGGCGCGCCGCCCGTGGCCGCGAGACGCCGCCCGGGCCGCACTCGGTGCCGCCCTGACCGCCACGCGCGCGCCGGTGCTGCTCGGCCCGCTCGACCCGGCCGCCGTCACCGCCCGGCTGACCGCGCTGCTCGGCGCGCGCCCCGCGCCCGCGCTGGCCGAGCACGTGCACACCCGCACCGCGGGCGTCCCGTCGCTTGTGGACCGGATGACCCGTGAGCTGGCGGCGAAGGTCGGGCCCGCGCTGACCGGGCCCACCGCGCCGCGGGTGCCCGCCCCCGTCGGCCTGCTCGACCAGATCGCCCACCACCTGTGGGCGCTCGACGCCCGCGTGGCCGAGCTCGTGGTGGCCGCCGCGCTCGGCGCCCCGCTCGACGCCGAGGTGCTGGTCCCCCTGCTGGGCCTGTTCGACGCCGGGGGCGCGGGCGTCGACGAGGTCGACGAGCTGGTCGCGCAGGCCCGGTCGGCGAGCGTCCTGACGCCCGCGGGCGGGCCGCCGCCGCTGGTCACCGCCGCGGTGCTGCGGCACGTCCCCGAGGCCCGCAGGCTGGAGATCCGCCGCGCGCTGGCCGAGATCGAGCTGGACCGCGGCGGGTCGGTGCTGACCGTCGCGCGCGGGCTGCTCGACACCGGCGCCACCGGGGGGCGGGTCGCCGAGGTCTTCGCCGCGGCCGCGGACGAGGAGGCGCGGGCGGGCGCGGACGCGGGCCCGTTCCTCGCCGCCGCCGTCGCCGCCGGTGCCCCGCCGCTCACCCTCGCGGCTCGCCGCGCCGAGGCCTCGCTGCGCACCGGCGCACTCGACGCCGCCCTGCACCACGCCGACGAGGTGCTCACCGCCGCCGACCGCGTGGAGCTCGACGACGCCGTCCGGGCCGGGTCCGTCGCCGCCGCCGTGCTGGCGCACCGCGGCCTGCTCGCCCGCAGCGCGGACCTGTACCGCTGGCTCGCCGATCTCGGGTCCGGGGGCCCGGTGGCGGTCCCGGCGCTGGTCGGCACGGGGGCGATCGCCGAGGCGCGCCGCCAGGACCGCGTGGCACCCGAGCCGGAGCCGCCCCGGGACTCCCCGCGCGCCGTCGCCGACGCGGTCGTGCGGACCCTCGCCGCCCGCCCGCCGACGCTGCTCGCCGGGGCCGAGGAGCTGGTCGCGGAGGGTGTCCTCGACTCGGTGTCGGGCAACCCGACCCGCGCGGTGTCCCGGCTGACCCGGGCCGCCGCGCTGCTGGAGTCCGCTCCGCGCGCCGCGCTGCTGCCGGACACCCCGGCGGCGCTCGCGGCGCTCGTCGCGGTGCAGACCGGTGAGGTCGGGGTAGCGCGGTCGGTCCTGGAACGGGCTGTGGCGGTCGAGCTCGGCGGGCCCGCCGCGACGACCCGCCACCGGCTGCTGCTCGGCTGGATCGCCCTGCACCGCGGTGCGTTCGGCACGGCCCGCGCGCACCTGGCCGAGACCGCCCAGGGGCCCGCGCTGGAGCCGCGCGACGAGCTGCTCGCCGCGGCGCTCGACGTCGCGTTGGCCCGCCGCGAGGGCGACCTCGCCGCGCTGGTGCCCGCCTGGGCCAGGGCACGGGAGGCGATCGTCCGGCACCCGGTGGACCTGTACGTGCTGCAGCCGCTCGGTGAGCTCGCCATCGCGGCCACCCGGCTGCGCGAGCCCGCCTGGGTCCGCCCCCACCTCGACGAGGCCGCGGACCTGCTGGCCCGGCTCGGGTCACCCGCGCTGTGGTCGGCGCCCCTGCACTGGGCGCTGCTGCACGCCGCGATCCTGGCCGAGGACCGCGACGCCGCCGTGACCCACGCCGACGCCCTGCGCGGCGCCGCGCACGGCAGCCGCTTCGCCGAGGCCATGGCGACCGCGGCCCCGCACTGGGTGGCGCTGACGGACGGGCGGGTCGACCCGGAGGGCGTGGAGGAGGCGGCGCGGGGGCTGCACACCGTCGGGCTCTCCTGGGACGGCAGCAAGCTGGCCGGGCAGGCCGCCATCCGCACCGGCGACCGCCGTGCCATGCAGGCCCTGTTGACCTGCGCCCGTCAGCTGCACGGCGGCACCCCGAAACCCACCCCGACACCCACCGCGGAACCCGAGCCGGAGGAGACCGGCGACCTCTCCGAGCGGGAGCGGGAGGTGGCCGCGCTGGTCCTGGAGGGCCTGACCTACAAGCAGATCGGCGAGCGGCTCTTCATCAGCGCCAAGACCGTCGAGCACCACGTGGCGCGGATGCGCCAACGCCTGGGCGCGAGCAGCCGCACCGAGCTCTTCACCCATCTCCGCCGCCACCTCACCCCGTGAGTGGCGATAGTCGCTCTAGCGACCATTACCACTCACGGGTTAGGAGAGGCGCGCCACCAGGCCCTCGGCGGAGCGGACGACGACCCGGGCGGCGTCCGCCGTGGCGCGGCTCGCCAGCGGGCTCTCCGCGCGCCGCTGCCAGCGGACGACGGCGGCCAGCGCGGCGGCGCGGAGCTCGGCGGCCGGGCTGTCCGGGTCCAGGTCCAGGCGCACCGCGGCGCCGCTGCCCTCCCCGCCGAGCAGGCGCTCCGCGTCCGCGAGCGCGTCCGGGGGGAAGACGACCGTGCCCGCGCGCAGCGCGGAGAGCATCCGCAGCTCGGTGAACTCGTGCGCGCCGGACAGGATCCGTTCGCGTTCGGCGACCAGCGGCGCCGACCCGGGCCGCGGCGCCGCCAACACCCGGTCGAGCGCCAACAGCGCCGAACGGGACTTGAGCAGCTCGCGGCGCTCGGCGAACTGCGTGGTGAGGACGGTGCGGAGCTCGTCGAGCCCGCTGTGGCGCACCAGCTCCCGGGACAGGGCCGACGGGTCGGACGTGCCCCGGCGGATCAGCTCGGTGCCCAACCGCACCCCGAACAGCCCGAACCGGTCCACCAGCCCCGCGCGCACCGCGGGCTCCGGGGCCCCGTCCACGGCACGGGTGGAGAACCGGTCCGCGGAGAGCAGCAGCCGGTCCAGGTCCGCCTGCGGCAGCCCGGCCAGCGCGACGAGCGCGGTGAACTCGTCCTGGCGCATCGTCCGCCCGGACTGGGCGAGCAGACCCGCCACCGGCACCACGGTCTGGCACAGCCCGCGCAGGGTGGGGTCCGCGCGGTAGCGGCGCGCGATCCGCCCCGCCGAGGACAACGCGTCGAGCCGCCCGACGCCGATCTCGTCCGCCCGCGACAGCACCGCGATCGTGGTGACCGGCGTGGCCCGCGCGACGTCGGTGTCCCGGAAGGACTCCAGGAACCGCACGTCGGAGCCGTGCAGGTGGCGCATCAGGTACACGACGGCGTCGGCGGGCGACGGGGCGTCCGACGGGGTCAGGAAGGCCCCGGCGCGGGCCGCGGTGTCCGCCGTCAGCGAGGCGATGCCCGGCGTGTCGATCAATGTGGTGCCGCGCAGGTACCCGGAGGGCCAGTCCACCACCAGGCGGTCGACGTCCGCGGCGGGCATCCCGAGGTCCAGCTGCAGCGCCCCCTGCTTGCGGGCCAGGGTCAGCGGCCGCACGGCGCCCGCGCGGGAGAACAGCCGCACCCGCGGCGCGGGCGCGTCCTGGTACCAGGTGACGACCCGGGTGCACTCGCCCGCGTCCGTCGGCGCGATCTCCTCGCCGACCAGCGCGTTGAGCAGCGTGGACTTGCCCGCCTTGACCTTCCCGGCGAACGCGACGCGCAGCGGCTCGTCGAACCGGGCGAGGTGGTCCTGCAGCAGGGCGACGGCCTGCGGGTCGTCGCCGTAGACGGTGCAGGCGCGCCGCAGCAGCTCCCGGACCGCGACCCCCAGCGTGCTCATCGCCCGCCCTCGCTGCGCGAGCTCGGCGCCATCGGTCCGCTCACCCGCTCGCTCACAGCGCCTCCGCCTTCTTCGCGAGCGACTGCACCCGACTCAGCTCGGCCTCCAGGTCCGCGATCCGCTTGGTCCGCTGCGAGGACTCGGTCGCGACCGCGCTCTGCGCCGCGGCCACCGACGTGGCGAGCGAGCGGGACAGCTCCTCCGCGAGCACCGTGAAGTGGTCGCGGAGCTGGCGCTGGGCGCGGCGCAGGGTGTCCCGGGAGTCCTTGCCGACCTGGAACACCACCTCGTCGATGTGCCGACGCACGGCGGTCTTGGCCTCGGCGCGGCGGCGGTCGCGGACCCGGCGGTACTCGTCCCGGACGGTCTTGCCGCCGAACAGCAGACCCGCCGCGAGCGACACCGGGTTGAGCAGCGCCATCCCGACGAAGGTCGTCGCCAGGCCGATCATCAGCACGCCGCCGTACCCGCCGCGCATGCCGATGAACAGCCGCTGGCCCACCCCGAACCGCTCGCCCTCGGGCTTCTCCAGCGGGTCGACGGACCCGGCGAGCCTGCTGCCGTCGATGGTGATGTCGGGGACGGCCGCGTCGGCGGCCTCGCTGAAGTGCTCGGCCACCTGTTCGGCCAGCCACCGGGCGCGCTGCGCGGTCCACACGTAGTTCGCCGAGGTCGCCTGGCTGACCTGCTGGTGCAGCCACTCCGCGAACTGGTCCCAGATCGTGTTGGGGTCCGCGGCGTCGTCGAGCAGCTGTTCGGCCTCGCGGGTGACCGCGCGCAGCCGGTCCCGCAGGTCGTACTCGATGTCGGAGATGAGGTCGGCGACGCCGTCGTTGAGCGTGATCTGCCAGCGCGCCGAGCGCTGCCGCAGCTCGTCCGCCCGCTCCTTCGCCGAGGTCAGCTCGGCGACCAGCGCCTCGGCGCCCGCGGGGTCCCGCAGCGCGGCCAGCTCCGCGGTGAACCCCGCGGCGAGCTGCTCGGCCACGGCCCGGACGTCCTGGCTGGTCGAGCGCCGGTCCAGGTCCTCGGCCCGGGCCACGACCTTGCGCAGCAGGAACCCGACGAGCGGGGCGAACCCGGACTCGGCGAGCAGCTCCGCGTCGTTCTGGGCGGCGCCGGCGAGCCGCAGGTCCGACGACACGGGGAACAGCTCCGCCTCGACGCCCGCCCGCCGCAGGTGCTCGCGGTCGAGGTCGGCGATCCGCCGCCAGTGCGGGTAGAGGTCGGTCTTGGTCACCACCGCGCCGACGGTCGGGCACAGCTCCATCGCGGCGCGCAGGAAGTCCAGCTCGGGGGCGGTGTACTCCTGCGCGGCGTCGGACACGAGCAGCACGGCGTCGGCCAGGGGCAGGGCCGCCATGGTCGCGGCGCCGTGGGCGGAACCGAGGCCGCCGACGCCGGGGGTGTCGACGAGCACGAGGCCGCCCGCCAGCAGCTTGCGCGGAAGGGTGACCTCGGCGCGCAGCGGGTTCTCGAGCCCCTCGACGACGTGCTCGCCCAGCTGCTCGACCGCGATCGGCGTGCGCTCGTGCTCGCCCACCAGCACCGCGCTCGGCGCCTCCCCGAACCGCACCTCGGTGGGCACGGCGGTGGCGATGTCGTCGTCCACCGGGCACACCGACGCATTGACCAGGGCGTTGACCAGCTTGGACTTGCCCTGCTTGAACTCGCCGACGACCAGCACCCGCACGCCCGGATCGGCGAGCCGGGCCTTCGCGGCCTCCAGCCTGGCCCCCAGGTCCGGGCGCCCGTAGGCCGCGGTCGCGGTCAGCGCGAGGTCGACCAGCTCCGTCGTCGCCGGTGACGCCATGTGTTCCCCGTTCCCCCGCCTGCCCCCTCGGCCCCATCCTGGCCTGCGCGCGCCGCGACGGCCCCACCACCCCCCGTGAGGGGGGCGGCGGGGCCGTCGGTGGGCCGAGGGGGGATCAGCCCACGACCGAGGTGACGTCGTTGTGGCTGTCGACGTCGGCGTGGTTGTTCGAATCCGACGTCGTCGTGCTGTGGTCGTCGAGGTCGTAGGAGGTGTGGGTGCTCGTCGAGTCGTTGTAGGACCCGTCGATCGACGTGCTGTCCGTGCTCGAGACGGTCGTGTCGTTGAACGAGCCGTCCGTCGTCGAGGCGCCCGCGGCCGCCCCGGTCACGGAGAACGCGCCGCCCTCGTCGACCGACACGTCCGAGACCGACGCGTGGGTGGCGTCGCCGTCGCCGAAGGCGGTGGTGTTGCCGTCACCCTTGACGTTGCCGTCGCCGAAGACGTTGTCGTCCCCGGTGACGACCTGCGAGTCGCTGATGTCGCCGCCCGCGGCCACCGAGCCGTCGCCCGAGGCGACCACGGTGTGGTTGTCGATCGTCTGGTTGACGTCCCCGCCGGCGTGGATGACCTGGCGGACCGAGTTGTCGACGATGGTGTCGCGGTCGTCGATCCAGTTGTTGGTGACGATGGTCTGCAGGTACTTCACCGCGGACTCGTGGTCGTGGTGGTCCGGCACGGGCGGCGGCGGCGGGGTGTGGTGGTGGTGCTCGTGGTGCTGCGGCGCGGCGGGCCGGTGCTGGTCGGCGACCAGGGCGGCGGCGTCGTGGACCTGCTCGGGGCTCACGGCGGTGAGCCCGCAGGTGGCCAGGTAGCCCTGGGGGTCGGCCTGGAACTCGGCGGCGGCCTTCGGGTCCGACAGCAGGTTCAGCAGCAGCTGGATGAGGGTGGTGGGGGTGTCCATCGCAAGGATCTCCGGTTCAGGTGGGGAGCGGGGGAGCTCAGACGTTGATCTCGAGGTCGGACGTGTTGTGGCTGCCGTCGTGGACCTCGTTGCCCACGTTGGTGTTGGTCTCCGAGTGGTCGTCCTGCGTGTAGGAGTACGAGGAGTCGACGTCCGTGTTGCCCGAGTCGGAGATCTCCGTGGTGGTGGTGTCGGTGACGGTGGTGGTGTTGCCGGAGTCCGTCACGTCGTAGTCGCCGGTGGCGGGGCCGGTCACGGAGAACGCGCCGCCGCCGGAGACGCTGACCCCGTGGACGTCCGCGGAGGTGGCGTCGCCGTCGCCGAAGGCGGTGGTGTTGTCGTCGCCGATCACGTTGCCGCTGCCGAACACGTTGCCGCTGCCGGTCACGACCTGCGAGTCCTCGATGTCGCCCTGCGCGGCGACCGCGCCGGCGCCGCTGGCGGCGGTGGTGGTCGTGGTGATGACCTGGTTCACGTCGTCGCCCGCGTCGATGACCTGCTGAACGGGCGAGCCGAGGACGGTGTCGCCGTCCTGGACCTCGGTGTGGGTCACGTAGGTCTGGATGTACTCGATGGCGCTGTGGCCCTCGGGCGCGGCCTCGTGGTGGGCGAAGGCCGGGACCGGCCCGCCGACGATGGTGTTGCCGCCGGTGTTGTAGTCCGTGTCGCCGAACTCGACGGTCTGGTTGTCCTGCACGAGGACCAGCGCGTCGTGGACGTCCTCGGCGGTCAGGTCGCCCAGGTCGAGCGCCTGCAGCGTGGCGACCGGGTTGTCGGCGAAGTCCTGCTGGAGCGCGAGGTCCTCGGGCGAGTCGCCGAGCAGGGCCAGGAGGAAGTCGAGCAGCGTCATGGTGATCATCCCCGAGTGAGTCGGTGTGGGCTGCCGAGCGACCCGCTCGGCGATGGCACCGAAGTTAGGGCCGGGCCGCCCCCGGGCCATCGGGGATCCGACGACATCCCCCATGGGGTGATTAGGGGATCGACTAGGGGCCTGAACGGACTAGTCACCCATTAGTGTCGACTACGCCTAGAGGAGGATAACGCGGCGCGTGCCTGCGGCGATGGCCGAAGCGTGCGTCATGTCGCCGCACACCGGCGGCGCGGCCGGACAGTCCGGGGGGAACGATGGCCTACCAGCTCGGAATAGACCTGGGTACGACGTTCAGCGCGGCGGCGGTCAGCCGGTCCGTCGGCACGGGCTGGGCGGCCCCCGAGATGGTCGCCCTGTCCGATCGCCGCACCGACCTGCCGTCCGTCCTCTTCGTGGGGGACGACGGCGAGATCCTGGTCGGGCAGGCCGCCGAGCGGCGGGCCGTCACCGACCCGGACCGCGTGGTCCGCGAGTTCAAGCGGCGCCTGGGCGATCCCACGCCGGTGGTCGTCGGGGGCAGGCCGCACCGCCCCGAGGAGCTGTGCGCGCGGCTGGTCCGCTGGATCGTCGACGCCGTCGCCGCGCAGGAGGGTGGGCCCGCCGAGCGGATCGCGCTCACCCACCCGGCCTCCTGGGGCGACCACAAGATGGAGCTGCTGGCCGAGGCGCTCGAGGCGCACGGCCTGACCGTCACCTTCCTCGCCGAGCCGCAGGCGGCCGCGCTGCACTACGCGGCCGGGGAGCGGCTCGCCGCCGGGTCCACCATCGCCGTCTACGACCTCGGCGGCGGCACGTTCGACGCCGCCGTCGTGCGCAAGGACCAGCACGGCCGGTTCTCCCTGCAGGGGCGCCCCGAGGGGCTCGACCGGCTCGGCGGGGTGGACTTCGACCAGGTGGTGTTCGACCACGTCGTCGAGGGGCTGCCGGAGGCGTTCGCGGGCCTCGACGACACCGATCCCGCCGTCCTCGCCGCCGTCGCGCGCCTGCGCCGGGAGTGCACCGAGGCCAAGGAGGCGCTGTCCTCGGACACCGAGGTCAGCGTCCCGGTCCTGCTGCCCGCGTTCCGCGGCACCGTCCGGATGCACCGCGCCGAGTTCTCGGACGCGATCCGCGAGCAGGTGGGGGAGACCGTGGAGGCGCTGCGCCGCGCCGTCGGGTCGGCCGGGCTCGCTCCCTCGGCGCTCGACGCCGTGCTGCTGGTCGGCGGCTCCTCCCGGGTGCCGCTGGTGGGGCAGCTGGTCTCCGAGGAGCTCGGTCGCCCGGTCACGGTCGACACCGACCCCACCCACGCGATCGCCAAGGGCGCGGCGCTGGCCGTCTGCCCGGTGTCCGCCGCGCCGGACGCACCGGTCACGCCCGTCTCCCCCGCCGTCGGGATGCCCGTGCTGGTGGGCACGGCCGCGGCGTCCGGAGCGACCGCCACGTTCGCGATGTCCGCGCCGGTGAACGAGGCGGGCCCGTTCGACGGTTGGGCCCGCGGGGCCCCGCCACGCCCGCAGGTCGGTGCGCCCGCCCCGGACTGGGAGTACGACGAGGAGCCCCCGGCCAAGCGCCGGGCCGGCCTGATGGTCGGCGCGGGCGCCGCCGCGGCGGTCCTCGCCGTGGTCGGCGCGGTCCTGCTGTGGCCCACCGCGGAACCGGCCGTGACCGGCGGGGTCGGCGGGCTGAACGTGGCGCCGCCCGCCGCGGTGACCTCCGCCGAGGCGGTCCCGCCCCCCACCACCGAGGAGACGGCGGCCCCCGACCCGACCGCGGCGTCGACGGGCGGCGGGACGCGCTCCGGCGGTGCCGCCGCGACCCCGCGCACCACCCGGCCCACGACCCGGCCGGTCACGCCGCGGCCCGTCGTCCCCGCCCCGCAGGCGCCCGCGCCGGCGCCGCAGAACCCGGCGCCGCAGAACCCGGCCCCCCAGAACCCCGTCCCGCAGGACCCGGCGCCCCAGAACCCGGCGCCCCAGAACCCGGTCCCGCAGGACCCGGCGCCGAACCCGGACCCCGGTCCGGCGACGGATCCCGGCACCGGCGGTACGGGCACGGGCGGCGCCAGCGCGTCCCCGCCCGTCGTGGACGGGAGCCCCAGCACCGCGGCGGTCCCGCCTGCCGGCTGACCCGGTCACCCGATCCGGGTCTCGGTTGCGTCTCGGCTCGACCACTGCGCGTGACGCCCCGCGGCGGGGCGCCGATAGTGGTTCCGGGGCGGCGCGCGGGGCGCCGTCGCGAGCGGAACGGAGGATCCGGCGGTGGCACGGTCGGCAGCATGGGTGATCGGTCTCGAGGTCGTGGCGGTGCTCGTCGCGTATCTCGGCTTCGGGTGGCCGGTGCTCCTCGTCGGGGTCCCGGCGCTCGTCGGCACCGCGCTGGTCCTGCTCGCCGTACGGCTGTCCGAGCAGCCCCGCAAGCGCCTCGCCGCGGCCCGTGCGGCCCGCTACGCGGAGCCTCCGCTGTCGGGCGGGTTGATGAGCGGCTTCTACGAGGTCCCCGTCCAGCGGAGTGAAGAATCGCACCGCGCCCGAGCATGATCGGGCGGGCTCTGCCACGGTAGGGCGGTGCTGATCGGGCCGACGCCGTGCTGATCGGGCTGGCGTTCGCGATCGCCTCCATGATCGGCAATGCGGGGGCCGGACTCCTGCAGTCCGCCGCCGCGGACGAGACCACCTCGCGTCGCCCGCTGGCCCTGCGCCCGCTCTACCTGGTCGGGCTGCTGGTCGACGGGCTGGCGTGGGCGTGCACGGTCGTCGCGCTGCGGCACCTGCCGGTGTTCGCGGTGCAGGCGATCCTCGGCGGGGCGATCGCGCTCACGGCCCTGGCCAGCTGGGCGATCTACGGCGTCCACCTGCGGATCCGGGACCGGCTCGCGGTCACGGCCTGCGTCCTGGGCCTGGCGACGATCGCCGCCAGCGCCCAGGACGAGCCGCCGCAGCCGCTGACCGGGGTCACCGTCCTGGTGCTCTACTCGGCGGTCGCGGTGCTCGCGGTCGCGGCCATCGCCGTGTGGCGGCTGGCCGCCGCCTGGCCGCTGTCGCTGATCGCCGGGCTGGGCTTCGGCGGGACGTCCCTGGCCGTGCGCGCGCTGCAGCTGCCGCCGGGGGTGGAGGCGGACGTGGTGTCGCTGGCCGCGCAGCCCGCGACGTACCTGATCGTGCTGTTCTGGGTCATCGGGATCACGACGTACTCGCGGGCGCTGGTCGTCGGCAGCCTGCCGAGCGTCACCGCCGTGTTCGCGACGACCGAGGTGCTCGCCCCGGGGCTGATCGGGATCGTGCTCCTCGGCGACCGGATCCGCGAGGGCTGGCTGCTTCCCTTCGGCGTCGGCCTGGTCGTGGCGATCGTGGGCGTCGTGGTGCTGGCGGGGGCACCGGTCCCGGCGCCCGGCAGACGCAGGCGCCGCCGCCACGTGCGCTGATCCGCGCTGACCCGGTTCCGCCGCCGGTCTGCTGGGGCTTCGCTGAGAGGGCCGGGGAACGAACGGGTGGGGCCGTGGCGTTCACCGGATATGAACACTCTCCTCGTCGACCAGGCCGACTTCGACCTCGTCCTGGCTCGGTGGTTGCGTGACACCGAGCGGACGGCGCCCAACACCCTCCTGCTCACCTTCGATCCCGCGGCGGCCGCCGCCGTGTGCGTGCTCGCCGAGACGGCGCGGCAGGAGATCGAGGTCGGGCTGGAGGACGGCCAGCTCCTCGCCCAGATCACCGTGCCCGCCGAGCAGGCCGACCTGCTCGACGAGATCGTCGTGCGCGCTGAGACCGCGGACCTGCGGGCCCTGCGCCGCGTCCTCGCGGCCTAGGAGCCCGAGGAGCGCTCAGGGGGTGAGCACGAGCTTCCCCCGCACGTCGCCCGCGAGCATCCGGCGCACCGCGGCCGGCAGCTCGGCGAGCGGGAGCACCGAGTCGACGACGGGGCGTGCGTAGCGGGTGAGCTCGCGCAGGTCGGCGGCGTTCTCCGTCGAGACGAGACCGACCAGCCGCTGTCGGACCAGTGGTGACAGCAGCGCGGCCCGCAGGCTGCGGTCCGTGCCGCCCAGCCACCGTCCGCCGGTCTCCGAGCCGACGATCACGAGCCGCCCGCGCGGGGTCAACAGGCTCCGCAGCAGCCGCAGCGGACGGTGCCCGCCGCAGTCGATGATCACGTCGTAGGGGCCGCCCGGCTCGTCGTGCGGGACCGGGTCCGCCCCGAGCGCGCGGACGAGGTCGTGCTTGGCGGGGCTCGCGCTACCCGTCACCGCCGCGCCGAACGCGCCCGCGACCTGCACGGCGAGGCTGCCCACGCCGCCGGACGCGCCGAGCACCAGTACCCGCTCGCGAGCGGCGACCCGGGCCTTGTCGCGGACCGCCTGCAGCGCCGTCAGCCCGGACAGGGGCAGCGCGGCGGCAGCCGTGGCGTCGAGCTCGGGCGGGCGTGGGGCGATCCGGTCCGCCCGGGCGACGGCGAACTCGGCGAAGCAGCCCTCTCCGATCCCGAAGACCGGGTCGCCCACCGAGACGCCCGTGACCCGCTCGCCGAGCGCCTCGACGGTGCCGGCGAACTCGCGCCCGCGCACCGGCGTCCGCGGTCGGCGCACGCCGGTCGCGAGCCGGACCACCTGCGGCATCCCCGCCATCAGGTGCCAGGCCCCGCGGTCGAGGCCCGCCGCCTCGACGCGGACCCGCACGCGTCCCGCACCGGGCTGGGGAACGGGGATCTCGGCCGAGCGCAGCACCTCCGGACCCCCGTAGCGGTCCTGCACGACCGCCCGCATCACCTCAGCCTTACGCTGTAAGTCCATGCGGCGCAGCATAGCCTTACGGTGTAAGTTCCGTCCATGCCGTTGAGTCGGGAACGCGTGCTGGCGACCGCGCTGGCGGTGGCGGACGCGGAAGGGCTCGCCGCGGTGACCATGCGGCGGCTCGGCGCGGAGCTGGGCATCGAGGCGATGTCGCTCTACCACCACGTCGCGAACAAGTCCGCTCTGCTCGACGGCATGGTGGACGCCGTGTTCGCCGAGGTCGCGCCCCCCGCGGGGGCGTACTGGAAGGCTGCGCTGCGCCGGCACTACGCCTCGCTGCGCGCGGTGCTCGCCGCGCATTCCTGGGCCATCCCGCTGCTGGACTCGCGCGCCTCCCCGGGCCTCGCCACCCTGGCTCGACACGACGCCGTGCTCGGCGTCCTGCGCACCGCGGGCTTCACGATCCCGCTGGCAGGCCACGCGATCGCGGCGCTGGACGCCTTCGTGTACGGCTTCGCGGTGCAGGAGGCGGGCCTGCGTCAGGTCCCCGTCCCGGACGTCGCCCGGGAGACCGTCGCCGGCGTCGACGAGGGTGCGTTCCCGCACCTGGTCGAGCTCGCCCGCGAGCACGTGCTGCAGCCGGGCTACTCCTTCGCGGCCGAGTTCGACTGGGGCCTGGACCTCGTCCTCGACGGCCTCGGGACGCAGCTCACTTAGGTTCCTTGACAGGTATATATCCGAATAGGTATTCATAGGGGGTGCCCACCCCGTTCGAGGTCCTCGCCCTGCCGCTGCGCCGGGAGATCCTGGACGGCCTGCGGGCCGGGCCCCGCCTCGTCGGCGACCTGGCCGAGGAGCTCGGGGTGGCGCAACCGATCGTGTCCAAGCAGCTGCGCATCCTGCGCGACAGCGGGTTCGTCTCCGTGCGCGCCGAGGCGCAGAAGCGCTGGTACGCGCTGCGCCCGGAGCCGCTCGCCGCCGTCGCGGACTGGCTCGAGCCCTACCGGTGGCTCTGGGATCGCGGCCTCGACCGCTTGGGCGAGCACCTGGACCGCATGGAGGACTCGTGACCGACCGCATGTCCACCGCCGACGGCCGCGCGCGTGTCCGCGTCGAGCGCCGCTACCCGCACGCGATCGAGAAGGTGTGGCGGGCGGTGACCGAGCCCGAGCACCTCGGCGCCTGGTTCCCGAGCCCCGTCGAGCTGGACCTGCGCCCCGGCGGAGCCATGCGGTTCGCCGCGTTCGAGGAGGGCGAGGGCGGGTCCGGCAGGGTGGTGGCCGTGGAACCCCCGCACCTGTTCGTCTTCCTCTGGGACACCGAGGAGATCCGGATCGAGCTGACCCCGGAGGCGGGCGAGACGGTCGTCGCGCTCACCCACACGTTCGACGACCGCCCCCTCGGCGCCAGCCTCGCCGCGGGCTGGGGCGCCTGCCTGGCCGCGCTGCGGGCCGTCGTCGCCGGGGAACCGGTGCCGCCCGCGGGCCGGATGATCGACGAGCACGAGGAGCTCGTCCGGCTGTTCGGCCTGGACCGGCCGGTGCTCACCGAGGGACCAGACGGCTGGTCGGCCCGGTTCGACCGGCAGCTCACCTGCCCCGCGGACGTCGCGTGGGAGCTGGTCCTCGACGGCGCCCCGGCCCCGGAGTTCGACCCGGGACCCGGCGAGCCCGGCGACCACGTCCGCGTCGCGCTGGTGCCGGGGTCCGGGCACGGTGCGCGGCTGGTCCTGACCGTCTCGGGCGCGGACCCGGCCGAGCGGGAGGCGGCCGTCGCGCAGTGGCAGGGCGCGGTCGAACGCGTCGCGCGGGAGGCGGCGGTGTGGGCGCACAACCGCGAGAAGGCGGATGTGAGCGCTCTGTGACGTCGCGGACCGACGGGGGCAACGTGGGCTTCCTACCGTCACCGGCGTGGGTAGCGTGCGCACCGTCTGTTCGTACTGCGGCGTCGGCTGCGGGATGGTCCTGGACGTCTCCCACGACGGTCCCGGCGGCACGGTAGTCAAGGTCCGCGGAGACGCCGAGCACCCGGCCAACTTCGGCCGACTGTGCACGAAGGGGGCCCACTCCGCGCCGATGCTGACGGCCGCGGGCCGCCTCGACACCGCGCTGGTCGGGGGTGCCCGCACCCCCGTCGACGAGGCGATCTCGCTGACCGCTCGGCGGCTGCGGGAGATCCTCGACGAGCACGGCCCGGACGCGTTGTCGCTCTACGTCTCCGGCCAGATGACCCTCGAGGCGCAGTACCTCGCGACCAAGCTGGCCAAGGGCTTCTGGCGCACCACGTGGATCGAGTCGAACTCGCGGCTGTGCATGGCGAGCGCGGGCACCGGCTACAAGCAGTCCCTGGGCGCCGACGGTCCCCCCGGCTCGTACGAGGACTTCGACCACGCGGACGTCTTCCTGGTCGTCGGGTCCAACATGGCCGACTGTCACCCGATCCTCTTCCTGCGGATGATGGACCGGGTCAAGCAGGGTGCCCGGCTCATCGTCGTCGATCCCCGGCGCACGGCCACCGCCGCCAAGGCGGACCTGTTCCTGCAGGTCGCGCCGGGCACGGACCTCGCGCTGCTGAACGGGCTGCTGCACCTCCTCGAGCCGGACCACGACTTCATCGCCGCCCGCACCGAGGGCTGGGAGGCGATGCCGGAGTTCCTGGCGGAGTACACGCCCGCGTACGTGTCGTCGGTGACCGGGGTGCCCGAGGCCGACCTGCGCCGCGCCGCCGACCTGATCGGCGGCGCCGAGAACTGGATGAGCTGCTGGACCATGGGGCTCAACCAGTCCACGCACGGCACCTGGAACACGAACGCCCTGGTCAACCTGCACCTCGCCACCGGCGCGATCTGTCGGCCGGGCTCCGGCCCGTTCTCCCTGACCGGCCAGCCGAACGCCATGGGCGGCCGCGAGATGGGCTACATGGGACCCGGCCTGCCCGGCCAGCGGGCGGTGCTCAGCGAGGCGGACCGCCGGTTCGTCGAGGAGCTCTGGGGGATCCCCGAGGGCACCATCCGGCCGGACGTGGACACCGGCGCCGTCGACATGTTCGACCGGATGGCGAACGGCGAGATCAAGGCCTGCTGGATCATCTGCACCAACCCCGTGGCGAGCATGCCCAACCGCGGGCGGGTCGTCGAGGCGCTGGAGCGCGCCTTCGTCGTGACCCAGGACGTCTTCGCCGAGACCGAGACCAACCCCTACGCGGACGTCGTGCTGCCGGCGTCGATGTGGGCCGAGCTCGAGGGCGTGATGATCAACTCGGAGCGGAACCTGACGCTCCTGCAGCCCGCCGTCGCCCCGCCCGGCGAGGCCCTGCCGGACTGGCAGATCATCGCCCGGGTCGCCTGCGAGATGGGCTACGCCGAGCACTTCACCTACCACTCCGCCGAGGAGGTGTTCGAGGAGCTCAAGGGCGCGTTCAACCCCGCGACCGGCTACGACGTCCGCGGCGCCACCTACGCTCGCCTGCGGGAGGGCCCCGTCCAGTGGCCCGTCGCCCCGGGCGGCCCGGACCGCAACCCCGTCCGGTACCGGGAGCGGTTCGCCACCCCCAGCGGCAAGGCGCAGTTCCTCCCCCGCCCGCACCTGCCCGCGGCCGAGCTCCCCGACGACGAGTTCCCGCTGGTCCTGACCACGGGCCGGGTCCAGCACCAGTGGCACACGCTGACCAAGACCGGCAAGGTCGCCACGCTGAACAAGCTCGATCCCGGCCCGTTCGTCGAGCTCAACCCGGCGGACGCGGGCGACATCCGAGACGGCGACCGGGTCGTGATCACCTCCCGCCGCGGCCGCGCCGTCCTCCCCGCCAGGATCACCGACCGGGTGCGTCCGGGCCTGTGCTGGGCCCCCTTCCACTGGGCGGACCTCTTCGGCGCGGAGCTCGCGGTCAACGCCGTCACCAACGACGCGGTCGACCCGGCCTCCTACCAACCCGAGCTCAAGGCCTGCGCCGTCGCGGTCACCCGCGTGTCCCCCGCTCCCGACACGCCAGTCCTCCCCTCCGAACCCGCGAGTCCCCCGCTTCCGACACGCGAGTCGGTCACGGCGCTCGCCGCCGCGCTCGGGCTGGGAGACGTGCGGCCGCCGGTGCCGACCGGCGCGGCTCGCACGTACCTCGCGGGGTTCCTCGCCGGCGTCGGGCAGGGGGAGCCGGGGGTGCCCGTCCTGCCCGCCGACGCGCCGGTCGACGCCGAGTCCGCGGCCTGGATCAACGGGATGTTGGCGGGGGCGTTCTCGCGGGCGGCCCCCGGCGAGCCCGCCGAGCCGGGTCGGCCGCTGCTCGTCCTGTGGGCCTCGCAGACCGGCAACGCCGAGGGCATCGCCGAGCGCGTGGCCGACCGGCTCGCCGCGCGGCGGCCCCGGCTGCTCAGCATGGCCGACACGAGCCCGTCCGACCTCCCGCCCGGCTCCGATCTCGTGGTCGTGACCAGCACGTTCGGCGACGGCGACGCGCCGGACGTCGGCGTCGGGTTCTGGGAGGGGCTGGCCGGACACGCGGGCCTGGAGGACGTCCGGTTCGCGGTGCTGGCCCTCGGCGACCCCAGCTACACCGAGTTCTGCGGCCACGGCCGCCGCCTCGACGCCCGCCTCGACGAGCTCGGCGCCGAGCGGGTGCTCGACCGCGTCGACTGCGACACCGACTTCGAGGCCCCGGCCGAGGCCTGGCTCGAGGACGTGTCCGCCGCCTTCGGTCCGCATCATGGAGCCACAACCGTCGTTTCCGAGCCCGAGAACGACAGTCGTGGCTCCCTAGTGCAGCGGGCGCCCGCGGAACCGGCGCGACCCGCCGCCGTCGAGGCGCACCTGAGCGAGAGCACCCTGCTCAGCCTGCCCGGCTCGACGAAGGAGGTCCGCCGCTTCACCTTCGCCGGTGAGGGCTTCGCCTACCAGGCGGGCGACACGCTGAGCGTCCGCCCGGTCAACCACCCCGAGCTGGTGGCGGAGTGGCTGGAGCTCACCGGCGCCGCGGCCGACGACCCGGTGACGGTCCGCGGGGTCGAGGTCCCCTTCGTGGAGGCGCTGCGCACCGGCCTCGACATCACGCGCATCACGCCCGCCCTGCTGCAGTTCGTCGCGGAACGCACCGGGGACCGCACCCTGCGGGAGCTCCTCCGGGCGGGCCACGACACCGATCTCGCCCGCTGGAGCTGGGATCGCCAGGCGCCGGACGTCCTCGCCGAGTTCGCGGTGCGGGCAGGTGCCCAGGACTGGGTGGACGTGCTCGGTGCCTTGGCCCCGCGTCGGTACTCGATCTCGTCCAGCCCGCTGACCAGCCCGGACGCGATCTCGCTGACGGTCTCGGTCGTCCGGTTCACCAGCCTGCACGGCCGCGCCCGGCGCGGCGTGTGCTCCACGTTCATGGCCGACGCCGCGACCGAGCCGACCAGCGTGCTCGTCACCCCGGCGCCGCGGTTCCGCCCGCCGGCCGACGCGGACACCCCCATGATCATGGTGGGCCCGGGGACGGGCGTCGCGCCGTTCCTCGGCTTCCTCGCGGACCGGCAGGCCCGCGGCCACCGCGGCCCGAACTGGCTGTTCTTCGGCGAGCAACGCTGCGCCACGGACTTCTACTACCGCGACGAGCTGACCCGGATGCAGGCCGACGGCGCCCTGAGCAGGCTGGACGTCGCCTTCTCCCGCGACCAGCGGCACAAGGTCTACGTCCAGGACCGGATGCGCGAGCACGGCGCCGAGCTGTGGCGATGGCTCGATCGCGGCGCCCACTTCTACGTCTGCGGCGACGCCTCCCGCATGGCCAAGGACGTCGACACCGCGCTGCGGGAGGTGATCACCGCGCACGGTGGCACGGATGCGGCGGCCTTCGTCAAGCGGATGACGGCCGAGGGCCGCTACTCCCGGGACGTCTACTGATCGTTTGGGTTCAGCACCGCCCTCACCACGCCCGTGAGGACGCGGCGCAGTAGATCGTCGCTCCCCTCCCCCGGGTCCGCCTTCGCCGCAAGGGCCGCGAGCTCGGGGTGGCGGTCCGCGGCGAGGTACCGGAAGAGCGACGGGCTCACCGGTCCGCTCGCGGCGAAGAGTGCGGCGATCCCGTTGGTCATCGCGATCGCCTCCATCTTCGCCCGGGCCGGAACCTCGACCGGCGCCAGGACGCGGAGCCCCCATTCCAGATGGTCCAGCGCATGCGGACCGAGCGGCGCCGGCACCGCGGACGCCGCGGCGAGCCACGGGTGCGCGCGGTGCAGTGCCACCTGCCGCTCGGTCACCACGAGCAGGTCCTCGAGCCAGGCCGCGCTCGGCGTCGGGTGGTCGAGGTCCGCACTGACCCGGTCGACCATGTGCC
This sequence comes from Pseudonocardia sp. WMMC193, assembly GCF_021728735.1. Lineage (NCBI taxonomy): Bacteria > Bacillati > Actinomycetota > Actinomycetes > Pseudonocardiales > Pseudonocardiaceae > Pseudonocardia > Pseudonocardia sp. WMMC193. The sequence goes on from NZ_JAKKDO010000003.1 coordinate 4,876,259, forward strand.
CGACCAGCTCCTCGCGCGAGGCGACGTAGCGGTAGAGCCCCGGCGCGCTGCTGCCCACCGCGCGGGCGACCGACCGCATGGTCACGGCGTCGAGCCCGCCCGCGTCGGCCAACTCGACGGCCGCCGCCGCGATGCCGTCCACGGTCAACGAGCGTGCGGGTCCGGGTGGCATGCCGCTACCCTATCTGTTAACGCTGTTCGCAGATGGAGGTCCACATGATCCGGTACGCCGAGAACGGCGACGTCCGGCTCGCCTACGAGCGCTTCGGCGACGGCGAGCCGCTCCTGTTGATCATGGGCCTGGACTTCCAGATGGTGTGGTGGCCGGACGGGTTCGTCCAGAAGCTCGTCGAGGCGGGTTTCGCGGTCGTCCGGTTCGACAACCGCGACACCGGCCTGTCGACCTCCTTCGCCCCGGTCGAGGTGCCGAAGCCCTTTCGCGCGCTGCTCGGCCGGGTCCCGCCCGTCTACACCGCGCGCGACATGCTCGACGACGCCCTCGCCGTCATGGACGCCCAGGGTTGGTCCAGTGCGCACGTGATGGGTGGGTCGATGGGCGCCGCGCTCGCGCAGGGACTGGCCGCGGAGAATCCCGAGCGGGTGCGCTCCCTGATCAGCGCGATGGGTGCGCCCGCCGGCATCGGCGTGCTCCGCACCCTGCGTTACCTGCGGCCGGGCGTGTTCCGCACGTTCGCGCGGCTGGGGTCCGATCCCGAGGAGCAGTTGCTCGAGATCTACCGGGCGGTCGCCTCGCCCGGCTACCCGTTCCCGGAGGAGTGGGCGCGCGAGGCCGCGCGGATCAGCCACGAGCGCCACCCCCGCGACCAGGGCACCACGCAGCGCCAGCTCGCCGCGGGCCGCGCCCACCGTTTCGCGCCGCTCGCCACGATCACCGCGCCGACGCTCGTCCTCTCCGGTCGCGACGACCCGCTCATCCGGTGGCAGGCCGGGCGCGACACGGCCCGCGCCATCCCCGGCGCCCGCTTCGTCTGCCACCCCGGGATGGGCCACGCGATCCCCGCCGAGCTGTACGACGACGTCGTCGCCGAGATCGTGTCCGTAACCTCCCGGGGGTGAGCGAGCCCGCCTACCTGACCCGCACGCGATCCGGCTACGACGCCATCGCCGAGGAGTGCGCCGACCTCTTCCTCAGCGAGCTGCGGCGCTCCCCGCTCGACCGCGCCCTGCTGGGTGCGTTCGCCGAGATCGTGGGGGCCGAGTACCCGGACGGGCGGACCGTCGAGGTCGGCAGCGGGCCGGGAGCGATCACCGACCTGCTCGCGGGCCACGGCCTGGACGTCACCGGGATCGAGCTCTCGCCCGCCATGGTCGCGCAGGCGCGGCGCACCTACCCCGACCGCGCCTACGAGGTCGGGGACATGCGTGCGCTGGCGGCGACCGACCTGGCGGGTCTCGTCTCCTGGTACTCGCTGATCCACATCGCGCCCGAGGAGCGCGCCGCCGTCGTCGCCGGGTTCGCCCGCGCCCTGCGCCCGGGCGGCTACCTGCTGCTCGGCTTCCAGGTCGGCACGGAGGTCCACCACGTGGCGGAGGCCTTCGGCAAGGAGGTAGGCCTGGACTTCCACCGCATGGACCCCGACGAGGTGACCGCACTGCTCGAGGCGACGGGCTTCGCGCTCGTCTCCCGCACCGTCCGCGCGCCGGAGCCGGGCAGCCGGGCCGCGGCCGTCCCGCAGGCCTGTCTGATCGCGCGGCGGCATGGCTGACTTCGACCTGACCCTGGACGAGCTGCGGGTCGTGGCCCGGTTCGTCGCCGAGGACGCGCAGGAGGTCCTGCCCCTGACCGACGACGACCCGCGTCCGCGCGCCGCGCTCGCGGCGGCGTGGGAGTTCGTGCAGGGCGCTCCGCGGACCCGCCTGCAGCGGGTGACGTCGCTGGACGCGCACCGGGCCGCTGCCGAGGCGACGTCCGAGCCGGCCCGCCTCGCCGCGCGCTGCGCCGGCGACGCCGCGGCCGCCGCCTACCTCCACCCGCTGTTCCAGGCCACCCAGGTCGGCCACATCCTGCGTGCCTCCGCGACCGTCGCCTCCCTGTCCGACGACCCGGAGGCCCGCCTCGCCCGGTCCGTCGCCCGCGCGGACCCGGTCCTGGTCGACGTCCTGCGCCGCTATCCGCCCGCCCCCACCGGGTCGTCCCGGATCGCGCGGTTGATGAGCGCGCTGGACGCCGAGCTGCGGACGGCCCGCTGACCGTGGGCTGCGACAACCGCAACGCATACCGGCGCCCGGTCGGGGTGGTGGTTCCGCGGTGGTCGTGGTGCCAGCCGGCCTGCTCACGGAGCAGGTTGTGGAACTCGCAGGTGCCGCGGCCGTTCTCCAGACTCGTCGGCCCGCCTTCGGACCAGCGCCTGCGATGGTCGAGGTGTTCGATCGGGGCGTCGCAGCCCGGTTCGGTGCACCGGCCCCGGTCCCGGGCGCGGATCCAGTCCGCCAGCACCCCGCCGAAGCCGCGGCGGCGAGAGTCGCCGCCGATCACGATGCCGTCCCGGGTGACCAGTCGCCGCCAGCCCACACAGGTGGCCTGGTCGAGGAGGTCGGTGGGCCCGAACCCGGGGATCTCCGCGGGCAGCGGGGAGTCGGGGTCCAGGAGCGACTCCACCGGCACGAGGACTTGGATCTCCACCTGCGCCGGGGTCGCGGCGGTCTGTCCGCTCAGCCGTTCGACGAGGGTGTCCGCCATGATCTGCCCGCGGGTCCGGGTGACCGGCTCCGGGGACACCCAGTGTTCGGTGACCGCCTTGCGCAGCGCGGCGTAGCAGGTGATGCCCTGTTCCATCGGCAGTAGCGCGCGCAGCACCGCCATCCCGTCTTCGGCCGGGCTGATCGACACGTGCCGGTCCCGGCGGGCGGCACGGGCTCGTTCGGCGAACGTCTCCGGTGCCACCGCCGCCGCGACCGTCCGGGCGAGGTCGGCAACCTTGCGCAACCCGAGCATCGGCAGGTCGTGGGCGGCGAGCCGACGGTCCAGCTCGGCGCGTCGGGTGGGGTCGAGGTGTCTGCCGGCGGCGACGATCGCGGCGACCCGACGCTCGTCGAGCTCCCCGGCCGCGAACGCCTCCCGGACCTTGTCCAACCCGGCGTGCAGGTCCCGGGCGAGTCGCAGCTGGGTGCGTGCCCGGGTCGGGGAGATCCGCAGGGCGAGCCCGAGCTGTCCGACGATGCTCGCCTCGACCCGTTCGGGATCGACCAGTGCCTCCTGAAGACGGGCCTCGACCTCCCGCTGTGCGGCGGCCCGGACCTCTTCGGCGATCTCGGCGTCGATGCGGTTCCGCAGCGCGACCAGCCGCTCGATCCGGGCGAACCCCGCGGCCCGCTCCTCGCGCGACGGCACGACACGTGTCGCCGTCGGAGGGTCCGCGAGGGTCGTGGTCATGCAGTCATAGTAGCAGCTCAACGCCCATCACTCGAACAAATGTTCGATCCACACAGATCGGACCCACCGTGAGTGCATGCCATGTCTCAGGACATAGGTGACGAGTCTGCATCAGGACATCGGTGACACTGTGGGTGTTCTTGGTGGTGACACTTCGGCCGCGAGGCTGCGGCGGTGCCCGCCCAGGAACCCATCGATCCCCGTGTCCGACTTGCGATCTCGCAGTGGCCCGACGACGCGCCGCGCGGGGCGGTCTCGACGTTCTGCCTCGAGCACGGCATCTCCCGCAAGTCGTTCTACGCGCTGCGCAAGCGTGTCCGAGCCGAGGGGCCAGCGGCCGTGCTGGAGCCCCGGTCGCGGCGGCCGCGGTCGAGTCCGTCGACGCTGACCGAGCAGGTCAAAGCCCAGGCGGTCGCGGTGCGGGCCGCGCTCGAGGCGTCCGGGCTCGACCACGGCCCGATCAGCGTGCACGACAAGATGGCCGCGATGGGCCTGGCCTCGGTGCCCTCGACGGCGTCGTTGGCGCGGATCTTCCGCGAGACCGGTGTCGCCCGCCGCGAGCCACGCAAGAAGCCCCGCTCGGCGTGGCGGCGGTTCGTCTACCCGGCACCGAACGCTTGCTGGCAGCTCGACGCCACCGAGTACGTCCTCACGGGCGGACGAAGGTGTGTGATCTTCCAGCTCATCGACGACCACTCCCGCTACGCGGTCGCCTCTCACGCCGCGCCCGGCGAGACCGCCCGCGACGCGATCGCGGTCTTCGACAAGGCCGTGGCCGCACACGGCGTCCCGCAACGGCTGCTGTCGGACAACGGGCTCGCGCTCAACCCGACGCGACGCGGCCTGGTCGGGCAACTCGTCTCACATGTCACCGCGCTGGGTACCGAGGCGATCACCGGCAAGCCGTACAAGCCGACCACCCAGGGCAAGAACGAACGCTTCCACCAGACCCTGTTCCGCTACCTCGACAAGCAACCCCTGGCCGACACGCTCACCCAGCTCCAGGCCCAGATCGACGCATTCGACCACATCTACAACACCGAACGCCCTCACCAGGGACTGCCCGGGCGAACCACACCGGCGGCCGCGTGGGAGGCCACCCCGAAAGCCGATCCACCCCGCCCGAAACCCGACCGTCCCGTCTATCGGCCGCCGCTGCCCTCGGCGACGCCCCGGCCTACTCCGCCCGCAGCTCTACCCGCCGGCACACGGCTGAGAACGGTGAGTTCCGCCGGAGTCATCCACCTCGACAAGGTGTTCTACAAGATCGGCGGCGAGCGTGCGTTCGAGCAAGTCCTCGCCGTCAGCGACGGTGACCAGCCCGGCGACACAATCATCATCACCGACCTCGACGGCGAGATCCTCGCCGAACGCACCAGACCCGCCCCCGGCATCAGCTACGTCGGGAACGGCCGCCCACGCGGACGACGACCCAAGAACCCGGCAGTGTCACCGAAGTCCTGACACACCAACTGTCACCGATGTCCTGATGCAGAACTGTCACCCATGTCCTGAGACATCACACCCACCGTGAGTGCACGAGTTCTGCGTGCTGGAGCCGCGCGGCGGAGCATGCACTGAGGGAGCGGCTACTGCGCCCACGTCTCGACGCGGGCCCGAGCAGCGCATCGCCCCGGCCGAGCGGAGCCCACGATCTCGACTGCACGGGCCCGGCCGCGCTAGGTTGGCGCGGTACCGCACCGGTGGCGGGTTCCTGGGACGCGTCGAGTGCGGGAGTGCGTATGGCCACCGATGGTGTGCGGTTGTGTCGTCGGAGCGACCGCGATCAGCTCACCCATCTCGTCAACGCCCACGCCCAGGCCGTCGTGCCGGGCCTGGCCATCTCGGTGAACGCCGTGCTGAGTCAGCTGGAGAACGAGCCGGGCGAGTTCCTCGTGGAACCGTGGGTCGAGGACCGGGTGACGCTCGTCGTCGAGCGCCGCGGCCGGATCACCGCCGCTGCGTACCTCGTGCGCTACGGGCCGGGCGAGCACGTGGGCCAGGCCTTGCGCGGCGTCGGCGAGATCCGATGGTTGCTCTTCCGGCCGGACTCCGCCGCGACCGGGCGGGTGGTGGCGGAAGCGGCTCTGGCGACCATGCGGCGGTGGGGCGTTCGCCGCGTGCGAGTCGACGGCACGCTGCCGGGTCCCGGTGTCTACGGCCTTCCGGAGCAGTGGCCGCACGTGCGGGGCCTGGTCGAGGACCTCGGGTTCGTGCGCGGTGAGAGACACGAGATCGTGCTGCTCGGCGCGGTCGAGGATCTGCGCCGCACTGCGGATCGCGCGCGGTACCGCGCGGACCGGACGCTCGGGGTCGATGGCACCCGGCTCACGCTCCGACTCGGGGACATGAGCGTCGGGTACGTCGAGGTCGACACCGCCATCGCGGGAGTCGGGCGGGTCTCCGGGACATGGGCCGACATCGGCAACCTGGTGGTGGCGCCGGAGCACCGACGGACGGGCGTCGGGCGCCGGCTGATCGCCGAGGCCGCGGAGTGGCTGCATCTCGCGCGCGTCGACCGTCTCCTGGCCTACGCCGCTCCGGAGGACGTCGCGATGCTCGGGTTGCTGGAGGGCACCGGCTTCGTCCGGCTGACGGAGACGGCCCGCGAGTGGTCGATCGAGCTGTGAACCGGGGACGAGTGGGTTCGACGGCCCGTCAGCCGCCCCGGCCGGTGGCGACGCCGCTGATCAGGATGTCGGCGACGATTCGCGCGCTGCGTTCGGGATCGAGGTCCGGGTTGGCGTCGAGATGGTCCAGCATGCTGTCGACCGCGCCCTGGTAGGTGACGGCGAACAGCCGGGGGTCGACGTCCTCCCGGAAGTCACCGTCGGACTGGCCGCGCCGGACGATGGCCTCCTGCGCGGTGTAGAGGTCGTCGAGGTCTCGCTGGGTGAAGCGGAGCTCCCCGTCAGCCCGCCTGAGGTTCTGGACGATCTCGCGCATCGCACGGCGCTCGGGCCCGTGCGTCAGGCGCAGGGCTGCGGCGGCGCGGACCGCAGACCTGATCACCGCCGGCGCGGGCGCCCGGAGATCGATGCTGCTCGCCACGGCCTCGGTGAGCAGCCCGAGGGTGCGACGCGCGGTCTCCTCGAACAGCTCGTCGAGGTCGGCGAAGTAGTGCCAGAGCAGACCCTTGGACGTCCCGGCCAGCCGGACGATCTCGTCGGCCGTCGTCGCGTGGAAGCCGCGGACCGCGAGTGTCTGGACCGTGGCCGCCATCAGCTGCTCGCGCCGCTCCGCCGAGGTCAGTCGAACTCGGCGGGTCACCACCTCGCACTCACCGCCGCCTGCCCAGGATGAGCAGCGCGACCGCCACCATGAGGGCCGCCATCGCGAGCATCTCCACCCGCATCCACGGCGGGAAGAACCCCGGCACGGCCGCCTCGACGATGTTCACCACCACCAGGACGGCCGCGATGACTCCCGTGGCCGTGCGGGCTCGGGCGTTCCCCCGCTTCGCGGCACGCCATCGCACGTGCAGCAGGGCCGCGAACACCGCGACGACGACGGCGTGCCCCCAGGCCTCGTTCGTCGCCTGAGCCGGCGCGAGGACCGTCAACGCCACCAGCACACCGACGGTCGCCACGGCGGCCACGACGTAGACCGCGATGAGCCACGTGACCAGCCCGATCTCCCGGCGCGACACGCCGGCGCTACTATTGACCATGCAGTCAATAGTAGCGATCGCCCGCTCACCGCTCAACCGCGGCACGTGAGCCCGGCGCTCCGGACCGGCCGCGCGCCCTATCGTCGGAACCGTGAGCCTGAGGTGGGAGGCGGTCGTCGTCGAGGCGGTGGATCCGTGCGCCCTCGCCCGGTGGTGCCGTGGGTCGTGCTGTGCGACCCGGAGGGCAACGAGTTCTGCGTGCTCGAGCCGCGCGGCTGACTGCGACCCCGAAACACCGAAGCGGGTCGGGGGGAGCATGGCTAGCGTCCGGTTCGTGTCCTACGACCGGCAGGCGGAGAGCGTCCGGCTTCTCGAATCGGGTGTGACGAGCGATCCCGTCCGGTTGAGTCGTCGCCGCCGGTTTGCCGCCGTGGCCTACGACGTGCTGGGTGACGTGGCTGCGGCGTGGTTCGTCCGACGGGGTCACAACACCTTCTGGCACGAGATCCACACGCTGTCCCGGCGCGGTGGTGTGTGGAACTACCTGGGAGGTGGCGGGCACGACGCCGACGACGACGGTCTCGCTGATCGACCGCGCGCTGCGGAGCTCGGAGGCCTGCTCGTGTCGCACGGAAGCGGCAGCACGAGTCTCGGGCAGCGGTCGCTGCTCTCCCTGCCTACCCGCTTCGTCAGTTACGCGGAGCTGCTCGTCGCCGACGAGGTGTCCGCGGTCGACGTCGACGGTCGTCGCAGGGCCGTTCCGCGACACGGACGTCTGCTGACGGTGTGGACGGAACGGCCTCCCCTGGTGCTCGCGCTCGCGGCGGACGGGGTTGAGCTGGCGACGCTCGATCTGGCGTCCGGCCGGGTCAGGGCCCCCTAGGAGACCGTCGCCGGCCTGGCTGCCGCTCCTCCTGCACGCGATATCGGGTCCGTCCGAGCAGGCGGGTCCACGCGAGCAGACCGACCACGTACAGGCCGAGGGGCAGCCAGATGGCCGCCGGCGCCAGTGAGCCGTCGGGATTGCCGGCCGCCTGCGTCATCCACAGCGGAACGAGGGAGAGGAACGTCAGGGTCACGCCCATCACCGCCGCCATGTCGTCGGCCAGCATCCGGCGCATGGTCGGCACCCGCTGGGGCGCCGTCCAGTAGTCGCGGTTCGGGATGTTCAGGGCTCCCAGCGGCCCGCGTTGTGCCAGGAGGACGACCACCACGGCGAGCGCGACGACGCCCACCCCGAGCGCGACCCAGATCCCGACGACCTGGCCGGCCGTGCCGAACCTGTCGGCGGTTCCATCGGCTGTGAGGTGTGTCGGGACGTCGTCGTCCGGCAACCGACCCGCCGCCCAGAACGAGACGAGTCCATAGATGGCGGCGCCGACCCCGACGATGATCCACGGTCGCAAGGCGTCCCCCGATCCGCGCCTGTCGTTGTGAGCCAGTATGCCGTGATGGCCCACGGCCCGAGTGGATCGAGGGACGTCGAGGTGACCAGCACTCTCCTGGTCACCGAGCGGTGTCGGGTGTGGGCGGAGCCCGCGTCAGTCGTCGAGCTCCCGGATCTGGGCTTCGAGTTCCTCGATCTCCCGCGCCACGAATGGGCGGCTGTCCTTGGTGAGTCGTGCCCACTGCAGCTCGGCGATGGCGCGGGCGCCCGTGTCATCGACGCCGAGCAGCTCTTGGAGTGCGACGAGTGCGGCGGCCCGGTTGTCGGAGGCCATGAGCGCGTCGGAGACGGCTCGTGCGTTGTCGAGCCCGAGAGCGACACTTCGCAGGACTGCGAGTCGTCGGCGTGCGTGCTGGACGTGCTCGGCGCGTTCCTCGGGGCTCACGGCGCTGAGCCTGCCACCCGCCTTATGGGGATCTGCTGCCCCTCGGCCTTGTCGTTCCTCTCGCCGAGTTCACCGGGGGAGAAGCGCACGGTGAGATACGACGAAGGCCCAGCTCCGGTGTGGACACCGTCTGAGCTGGGCCTTCATACCAGAGCGGATGACGGGAATCGAACCCGCGTATTCAGCTTGGGAAGCTGATGTTCTACCATTGAACTACATCCGCAGTGCGTGGGATCGACTCTAGCATCCCCGCTGCAGGCCTCCCCCGACCTCCCCGACCGGGGCATGTCCTAGGGTCACACGCGTGCTGCTCTCGGACCGCGACCTGCGCAAGGAGATCGACTCCGGGCGTCTCGGGCTGGAGCCGTGGGACGAGGCGATGCTCCAGCCGTCGAGCATCGACGTGCGGCTGGACCGCTTCTTCCGGGTCTTCCAGAACTCCAAGTACACCCACATCGACCCGGCGCTGCAGCAGGACGAGCTGACCAGCCCGGTCGAGGTCGGCGAGGGTGACAACTTCGTGTTGCACCCCGGCGAGTTCGTGCTGGGCAGCACCTTCGAGCAGGTCTCCCTGCCGGACGACCTGGCCGGGCGGCTGGAGGGCAAGTCCAGCCTCGGCAGGCTCGGCCTGCTCACCCACTCCACCGCCGGGTTCATCGACCCCGGGTTCACCGGCCACATCACCTTGGAGCTGTCCAACGTGGCCAACCTGCCGATCACCCTGTGGCCGGGGATGAAGATCGGGCAGCTGTGTCTCTTCCGGCTCTCCAGCCCGGCCGAGCGGCCCTACGGCAGTGACGGCGTCGGGTCGAAGTACCAGGGCCAGCGCGGCCCCACGCCGAGCAAGGCGTACCTGAACTTCCAGCGGAAGTAGCAGGCGGCGCGAGGGCTGCTCCCCAGAAACCCTCGCGCCGCGAAGTCCGATCAGGTGGAGCGGTCCGCGCCGCTCCCTGATACGTCGATCAGGTCCGGGCTTCCCAGCGGAAGTTCCGCCGGGCGTACGTCGCGAACACCGCGGGCCACAGCACCAGCGCCGCGACCTGCACCAGCGAGAACGCGCTGCCGCCGAACGCCACGTTCGACAGGCTGCCCAGCGCCGCCCCCGGGACGAGGTTGACCATGATCGCCATGCCGTCGAGCGGCAGGAAAGACAGGACCACGGCCGCGCCGACCATCACGAAGAACAGTGGCAGCGTGGTGATCTGGGCGCGCTCGGCGGTCGGCGTGACGATCGACGTGGCGAGCGCGGCCGTGACCACCAGCGCCACCCCGCCGACGACGGCGAGGACGATCGCGAGCGGGGACGTCGGCACCGGCAGCCCGAACGCCATGTCCACGCCGACGAACAGCACCATCTGGACCAGCGCGAGCACCGCGGCCGGCGCGATGGTCGCGACCAGCAGGCCGCCGTCGGAGATTCCGCTGGTCCGCAGCCGCTTCAGGACGAGGCTCTGGCGGCGGGCGACCAGCGTCTGCGTCGCCGTGACGTAGATGCCCAGCCCGAGCACCATCACGAGCTGCATGGCGATCACGTTCGCGCCGGACCCCTCGCCGAAGCCGGTCAGGGCGAAGAAGACGCCCATGCCGAGCGGGATCGCCAGCGTCGAGATCAGCACGGTCTTGTTGCGGAAGATCGTCCGCAGCTCGCTGCGGGTGAGCGCGAGGACGCGGTCCATGTCAGCTCTCCGTCCGGATCGACAGGTAGATGTCGGCGAGCGACGCAGGCGCGGCCCGCAGGTCGCTCAGCGTGACCCCGTGGTCCGCGGCCCAGCCGAGGAACGCCGTCAGGTCGCGCTGCAGGTCGTCGGTGTGGACCAGCACGTCCGGGCCGTCGATCCCGGGCGGGGGCGTGACGCCGGCGGGCAGGGTCGCCGAGAAGGAGGCGGGTCTGCTGGCGAGGATCTCCGACAGGGAGCCCGCGACCACGACCCGGCCCTCGTGCATGATCGCCACGCGGTCGGCCAGCGCCTCGGCCTCCTCCAGGTAGTGCGTGGTCAGGATGACGGTCCGCCCGCCGTCCTGGAGCTCCTGGATCGCGTCCCACGTCCGGCGGCGAGCAGCCGGGTCCAGCCCGGTCGTCGGCTCGTCGAGCACGACGAGCTCGGGGGAGCCCCAGACCGCGGTCGCCAGGTCGAGGCGCCGCTTCTCGCCGCCGGACAGGGCGGAGACGCGGACGTCGGTGCGGTGCGCCAGGTCGAAGCGCTCCAGCAGCCGGGCCACCCGGTCCGTGCGCGGCGAGAGCTGTCCCCACAGCTCCAGGGTCTCCCCGACCGTCAGCTCCTCGACGAACCCGCCCTCCTGGAGCTGGATCCCCATCCGCTCCCGCAGGGCGTGCCGCTCGCGGCCGGGGTCGAGCCCCAGCACCGAGACGTCCCCGCTGCTGCGGGCGCGGAAGCCCTCCAGCACCTCGAGGGTCGTCGTCTTGCCCGCACCGTTCGTGCCGAGCAGCGCGAACACCTCGCCGCGCCGCACCTCCAGGTCCACCCCTCGCACGGCCTCGAAGTCGCCGTACCGGACCCGGAGGTCACGCACGCCGATCGCGAGGTCGGTTCGCACTGCCGTCTCCGTCATGCTCACCACGGTGCCGTTCCGGGTGGGCCGCCCGGTAGGACGTCGAGTCACGGGTCCGGCTGACACCGACACGGTGCCGGGATGACAGCTGTCATGCGGCTACGTTGGTCCGCGTGGTCCTGACGCCGGAGGAGAAGCGCCTGCGCGCGGCGCGCCGGTTCGGCCGGATCGGGCTGATCTGGACGACCCTGTCGTTCCTCTTCGCGCCGGCCTTCGCGCTGCTGCCCGGTTGGGACCCGCCGGGCGCGGTCGCCGTGTTGGCCGTGCTGTTCGTGGCCGCGCTGGTGCTGCACGTGTGGCGGATCCGCCAGCACATCCGGGTGCTCGGCACGGTCGCGCCCGCCTGGTATGCGGTCGTGACGTCGTTCGTCGGGCTCGCGCTGGTCTGGGTCGGTGCCGCGTCGAGCCCGACGGGCTGGATGTGGGCGATCATCGGCGGGATCCTGCTCGGGGACATCGTCGCCGGGCTCCGGGCACGGTTCGCGCTGCTCTGGGTGGCGGTGGCGGTGGTGGTGTCCGCGGCGCTCGCGTTCCAGGCCGCGAGCTACGTCGACTCGCCGCTGGTCATCGCCCAGCAGGTCACGGCCGCGATCCTGACCGCGGTGTACGTGGGCTCCTTCTGGATCCTCGACGTCGAGCGGCTCTGGTGGCTCAAGGCCGTCACCGACCTCGACGACTCGCGCCGCACCGCCGCCCAGCTGGCGACGACCCGCGAGCGCCTGCGCCTGGCGGACGACCTGCACGACATCCTCGGCCACGCGCTCGAGGTCGTCGCGTTCAAGAGCGAGCTCGCGGCGCGGCTGCAGGAGGTCGACCCGGTGCGCGCCCGGGCGGAGATGGAGGAGGTCCAACGGGTGGCACGCGAGTCGTTGACCGAGGTCAGGGCCCTGGTCCGGAGCGGGCGGGACACCGATCTCGCCGCGGAGCTGGCGGGTGCGCGCGCCGTGCTCGGGTCGGCGGGGATCGTCCTGCAGGTCACCGGTGACCCGTCACTCGTGCCGGAGGAGGGCCGCAACGTGCTCGGCCGCGTGCTGCGCGAGGGGATGACGAACGTGCTGCGCCACGCCCAACCCAGCCACTGCAGCATCGAGATCACCCCGAACAGCCTCGTGCTGTGCAACGACGGGGTCGGCGGGGACGGCTGGGACAGCGACGGGACCGGCACCGGGCTCGTCGGGCTGACCCGGTACCTCGAGGAGCACTCGGGACGGCTGCAGGCGGGCCGCGACGGCGGGACGTTCCGACTCGAGGCGGTGCTCGGATGATCCGGCTGGTCCTGGCGGACGACGAGTCGCTCACCCGTGGGGCGGTCGGTGCGCTGCTCGGGCTGGAGTCCGACCTGACCGTCGTCGCGGAGGCGGGCGACGGGGACGAGGCCGTCGCGGCGATCGCCGAGCATCGGCCGGACGTCGCGGTTCTGGACGTCGAGATGCCGGGTCGGGACGGCGCCGAGGTCGCTCAGTGGGTCAAGGCCAACGCACCCGAGGTGCGCTGCATCATCCTCACCCGACACGCCCGGCCCGGCGTGCTGCGCCGGGCGCTGGCGGCGGGGGCGGCCGGGTTCGTCACCAAGAGCGCACCGGCGACACAGCTCGCCGACGTGATCCGACGGGTGCACGGCGGCGGCCGGTACGTCGACAACGACCTCGCGATGACGGCTTTGACCACCGAGGACTGCCCGCTGACCGACCGCGAGCTGGAGGTGCTCCGCGCGGTGGACGCGGCCGGTCCCGCCGGCACCGCGGCCGACATCGCGGCGAAGGTGCACCTCTCCGCGGGCACCGTCCGCAACTACCTCTCCGCCGCCATGCAGAAGCTCGGCACCGCGACGCGCGCGGAGGCGGTGGAGCAGGCGAGAGACCACGGCTGGATCTGACCGGGCGCGCCCAGTCCCTCCCGACACCGCACAACAGGCCCCGCGAGTCGGACGTCGCGTCCCCGGCGCTCGCTAGGCTGGTCGGCGATGGACTCGCCCGAGCGCCCGCGCACCCCCGCCGAGCCCGGCGGGGAGGTCGAGACGTGGCGCAGTGGGCGCCACACCCCGGCCCACCCGTCCGACGCGTCGGCGCGGGACGACCCGCCGTCGTCGGACGAGGGGGTCAAGGACCCGATCGCCGTCCTGCGACGCTTCCGCCCGCGCAGCCTCAAGGGTGCGACCGGGCTCGGGATCGTCGCTGCCGCGGTGCTGCTGTTCGTCTTCCTGGCCTTCGACGACCGGGCCCGCTTCTGGGTGCCGCTCGCCGCGGGGTTCGTCGTGCTGGTGTTGTTGGCCCTGCTGCGGCTCGACCGCTTGCTCAAGGGCTGGACCTGGCACGTCGCGGGGCTGGCGTTGCTGGCCGGGCTCGTGGTCGAGACCAGTGGGAACCCGTGGGCGTGGGCCTTCGCCGCGAGCATCGGCATCCTGGTGGCCGGGCTGCTGCGGCTCCCGCGGTGGCGGCTGGTGGCGGTCGGGGGGGTGCTCGTCGCGGTGTCCGCGATCGGCTACCAGCTGCGGGCGTCCGAGGTGCGGGAGCAGGAGGCGCAAGTCGCACAGCAGGCCGGCACCGAGATGCGATCGGCGTTGGGGGTGTCCCGGCCGGCCCTCGTGCTCGTCGGGCTGGAGAAGGGCATCCGGACCCCGGACGCCCAGGCCGTGTGCCGCCTCCTCGACCCGCAGCCGACCACGCAGCTCCTGCAGGCGACCGGCGCCCCGACCTGCGAGGCCGCCGTCGCCGGGCTGCACGACAAGGTCCCCGCCGGGACGCCCGAGCCGAGCGCGCCGCGAGCCTCGGGCGCGGAGGTGCAGCCACCCGGGACCATCGTGGCGCTCGACGGCTGCGGCTCGCTCTGGGGCCGCACCGTCCCGGCCCTCGGGACGGTCGACGCGATCCGCACCGACGCACCCCGCGAGACCTGGCGGGTCACCGCCTTCCGTCCCTGCGCCGCGACGGCCTGAGAGGCCCACGGGCCCGACCCGCAGCAGCCGACGCCGCCGCAGCGAGGGCGGCCGGGACACGGGTCGGCCCCGCGACCTGAGGCCGCGGGGCCGGTGCCGGTGTGGCGACTACTTCGAGTCGGGCTTCGCCTGGGACTCCGAGCCGACGTGGCCGTTGGTCTCCGGCTTGCCGGTGATCGGGTCCTGTTCCGGCTTCGCCTCGGTGCCCGGGGTGGGCGAGTCCGTGAGGAGGGCGTCCTTGGCCGGGCCGTCCTCGGTCTCGGCCGGGGCGTCCTTCGCCGAGGCGGCGAGTGCCTCGTCGTTCTTCTCCGTGGTGACCTCGGAGCGCTCCGCGGCGGGCTCCGTGGTGGCCGACGCGGTGTCCGGCTCGGTGGTGGTGCTCTCGGTCAGGGGGGTCTCGGTCGTCTGCTCGACGTCACCCTCGGTCGTCTCCGACGGGGTTTGTGCGTCGCCGCGTTGGACGGAGGCGAGCAGCATCTGTGCCACGTCCTGGACCTGGACGTTCTCCCCGACCCCGGTGGCCTGTTTGGCGGTGAGGCCGTCGCCGATCATGGTGCGGCAGAACGGGCAGCCGACGGCGATGGTGCCCGCGCCGTCCGCCGAGGCGGAGGAGAGGGTGTCGACGGCCTCCTCGGTGCGGGTGATGTTGATCCGCTGCCCGATCCGCTCCTCCATCCACATGCGTGCGCCACCGGCGCCACAGCACATGGAGCGGTCGGCGTGGCGGGGCATCTCGGTGAGCGTGCCGACGGCCGAGACCAGCTCGCGCGGCTCCTCGTAGACCTCGTTGTGCCGGCCGAGGTAGCAGGGGTCGTGGTAGGTGACCCGGGTGGCGGAGTCCGGGTCGGCGACCGGGACGAGTTTGCCGGTGCGGACCAGCTTGTTCAGCAGCTGGGTGTGGTGGATGACCTCGTAGTGCCCGTCGAGCTGTGGGTACTCCCGCGACAGCGAGTTGAGGCAGTGCGGGCAGGTCGTGACGATCTTGCGGGTGCCGGGCTCGCGGCCCTCGAACACCGCGTTGAGCATCTCGGCGGTCTGCTGGGCCATCATCTGGAACAGGAACTCGTTCCCGGCGCGCCGGGCCGGGTCACCGGTGCAGGTCTCCTCGGTGCCCAGGACCACGTAGTCGACCCCGGCGCGGTGCAGCAGCTCCGCGGTGGCCTTGGTGGTCTTCTTGGCGTTGTCGTCGAACGCGCCCGCGCACCCGACCCAGTAGACGTACTCGGTGTCGGGGGACAGCTCACCGTCGAACACCGGCACCTCGAAGGGCAGCTCCGCGGCCCAGGCGAGGCGGTCCTTCTGGTTCGACCCCCACGGGTTGCCCTTGTTCTCCAGGTTCTTGAACAGCCCCGACAGCTCCGACGGGAACTCGGTCTCGATCATGACCTGGTAGCGGCGCATGTCGACGATGTGGTCGACGTGCTCGATGTCGACGGGGCACTGCTCCACGCACGCCCCACACGTCGTGCAGGACCACAGGATGTCCGGGTCGATGACCCCGAGGACGTCCTCGCCGCCGATCAGGGGGCGCTCGGCCTCCTTGCGGGCGGACTCCGGGATCGCCGCCAGCCGCGCCTCGGCGCCTTCGCCGGTGATGCCGACCTCGTCGCCTGCCATGTCGGTGGAGCCACCGGCGAGCAGATACGGGGCCTTGGCGTAGGCGTGGTCACGCAGGGCGTTGACCAGCAGCTTCGGCGACAGCGGCTTCTCGGTGTTCCACGCCGGGCACTGCGACTGGCAACGCCCGCACTCGGTGCAGGTCGTGAAGTCCAGCAGACCCTTCCAGGAGAAGTCCTCCACCCGGCCGACCCCGAACACGTCCGTATCGGGGTCGGCCTCCTCCAGGTCGAGGACCTTCCCGCCGGAGGTCATCGGCTTGACGTTGCCCAGCGCCTTGCGGCCGTCGTCCTCACGCTTGAAGTAGATGTTGAAGAACGCGGTGAACCGGTGCCAGGCCACACCCATGGTGGGCTTGGCGGCGATGACGATCAGCCACACCATCGCCGAGAGCACCTTGATCGCGGCGAACACGCTGATCAGGGCCGGGGAGGCGGGCAGGATCGCGCCGAGAGCCTTCGACACCGGCGCGGACCAGGTGGGCACGTCGAAGACGCCGAGCGCCTCCTTCGCCCCCCGCACGACCAGGATGCCCAGGCCCTCGAGGAACACCACGATCTCGACGAAGTAGGCCCGGCCCATGTTCGAGCCGTAGAACCGCGACGCCCGCCCCAACCGCTTCGGGTTCTTCACCTGGCGGTAGACGATCAGCGGGACGATCCCGACGATCGTGCCCACCCCGAGGATCTCCACCCACAGCGAGTACGGACCCCACTCCCCGATGATCGGCAGGTGGAACCTCGGGTTCCACACCTCGACGAACGCCTCCACCAGCGCCAGGATCAGCCCGCCGAAGCCGACCATCACCAGCCAGTGGAACACCCCGACGTGCGACCACTTCATCATCCGCGTGTGGAGGAGGACCTCCTTGAGCATCGTCGCGAACCGCGGACCGAACGGGCCCGTGCGCGACGGGTCCGGCTGCCCCAACCGGATCGTGGCGATCATGCCCGCGGTGGTCCGCCACACCATGACCACGGCCACCACGGCCACCGCCACGGTGAGGATGCCGAGCACCCACTGCACCCACGTCATCGGCTGTCTGACCTCCCTGTCGATCCCCGGCAGGAAGGCTAGGTTACTCGCCGGTAACTGGCTGGTACGGCCTCTCTGCGGTCCGCGACTCCTCGCGTGGACCGGAGACTAAGGCAGCGAACGTCCGTTCTGCGCTGTGACCGGGGCGGCACGGGGGCTGTGGCGGCACATTCTCCCCGGTCGGGGCGATATGTGAGGGTGACCTACTGAGATCGGAATCACCGAAAAGTGTGCGCTATGCGAACACAGACGTTGTTCACGCGGAGTGAGGGATCCGGCGAACGGGTGGTAGCGGAGCGCCTTCACGCGGTGCTCGCACGGACTCGTTAGCCTGGTCCGCTGGGCGGCCCGCGCTCCCTGGACCATCTCGCGGGCACGATCAGGCGGGAGACGAGAGCGATGACCGAGTTCGCCCAGGCGGCCCTCACCACAGGGGGGTTGCAGGGCTGGATCCAGCAGAACATCGTGCCGCTGATCCTGCTCGGGATCGCCATCATCCTGCTCTGGATCGGCGGCCGGGGCGACAACGCCGGCGTCGCGCGGCGCAGCATCGGCCTGCTGATCGGGCTGGTGGCGCTGGGCATCGCGGTGAGCGGGCAGGGACCTGCCGTCGGCCAGTTCCTGGCCAACCTGATCGTGGGCTGACCGGGCGTGTTGGTCCGCACGGATGACGAGGTCTACCGGGTCGACTCGGTATGGCTCGGCCCGCCGCGCGCCACGTTCCCGTGGCGGGCGCGGTACGTGTCCTACGGGGTGGGCCTGCTCGTCATGATCGCGGTGATGTTCGTGCAGCGGCGCGTCGGCATCGGGCTGGACTTCTTCTCCATCGCCTGGTCGCTGATCATCACCGTGCTCATCACCCGGTTCCTGGGCAAGCGGATCGACTACGAGCGGCCGCTGGGCCAGGTCGCGGAGCTGTTCCGACACGAGGTCACCGGCCCCCGACGGCGACGGGCGGGCGCGGGCGGACCCGTTCGCTTCGCGCACGTCCGGACGCAGCGGGTCCTGCCCGCCCAGCGCGGGGCCACCCGCCGCCCGGAGGCCGCGCCCGCGGTCGAGGCGCCCCGGCGGCCCGAGGTCACCGCATCCCCCCAGCCCGGACTGCGCGACATCACGCCCGTGCGCGCCGCCCCGCGCCGGGTCCGCCCCGCGGCCCGCGCCCAGGAGCCCGCCCCGTGGGCCACCGCCGCGCAGCGGAGGGGCCACCGTGGCGCGTGAGAAACGGGACCCGTTCCGGGACGGCCGCCGCCCGGCCGGGCGCGCGCTGCAGGGCGAGGCGAAGCTCCCGACGCTGCGCCCCACGATCGCGCTGCGCAGCATCGACGGCCATGTGACCAGGACCGGCACCCAGGTCATGGCCTGGTACCGGCTCTCCCCGCAGGCCTGGAGCTTCCGCAGCGACGGCCAGCGCGAGATCCTGATCCGCCAGATCGCGGCCCAGCTCGGCGAGCTGCAGGGGCGCTGGCTGCACCTGCGCGTCACCACCCGGCCCTACCCGGTGCACATGTGGGCGGAGTCGTTCGACCAGAACGCCCTCGGCCGCATGCCGGACGTTCCCGGCGCACTGGGCTGGGAGGCCTTCCTCGAGGGCGAGCAGCGCCACCTCATGGGCCTGTCCATGAGCGACAAGGAGGTCTTCCTCGGCGTCGAGGTCTCCGGGCGCAGCATGATCGACCGCTGGGTGGAGCGGGCCGCGCCGATGCTCGGCCGGGTCGTGCCCGCCGCGGTGCGGGCGGAGCTGAGCGCGCTGGAGTCCGAGCTCAACCACCTCGACGCCCTGGTCGCCGGCGCCGGGCTGGACGCCGTGCCCGCGGGCGCGTCGGACATGTCGTGGCTGATGCACCGTTCCGTCGCGCTCGGGCTGCCCGCGCCGCGCAGCCTGTCCGACGTGCCGGTCGGGGTCGGGCGCTGGGAGTCCGAGGACCTCGCGACCTTCACCGACGGCGTCGAGCTGTACCAGGACCCCTACGCCCCCACCGTGAAGGTCACCGGGCGGGTGCGCGGGCAGTCCGTCACCCGGGACGTCGCCGTGCTCTCCGTGGGGCTGATGGAGGGCCTGCGCATCCCCGAGGTGGACGACCCCTGGATGCAGCACTCGGACCGGCTGCCCTTCCCCGTGGAGTGGTCCGCGCGGATGTACATCCGCAAGCCGGAGGAGGTCACGGGCGAGCTGCAGCGCCAGATGGGCAAGGTGCGCAGCCAGATCCGGCACTACACCCACGACCACGACCTCGAGCCGCCGATGTCGCTGGCCCGCCAGGCCGACCGGGTGCTCGAGGTCGAGGACGAGCTGACCAGCGGGCTCACCCAGCTGAACACCCGGCTCTACGGCTGGTGGCGGATCGCCGTCTCCGGCCGGGACGAGTCCGAGGCCATCCAGCGCGCCCAGCAGGTGCTGGACCTCTACTCCCCCAAGGTGCAGATCGAGCACCCCGAGGCGCAGTACCGCTACGCGCGGGAGTTCATCCCGGGCGAGCAGCTGGCGTCCACCGCCTACCGCCGCCGCGGGTCGGTGACCTGGGCGGCGGCGGGCGTGCCCGCGGCCACGGCGTCCGTCGGTGACCGGCGCGGGATCATGCTCGGCGAGACCTGCACCGCGACCCGCCGCCCGGTGGCGTGGGACCCGTGGCTCGCGCAGGAGGTCCGCCGGGCGTCCGGCCTGACGGCGGTCGTCGGCGGCCTGGGCTCCGGCAAGTCCTTCCTCACCGGCCTGATCGTCTATAAGACGCTGCGCGCGGGCGCCCGCTGGACGGTGCTGGACCCGTCCGGGCCGCTCGCCGAGCTGACCCGGCTGCCCGAGCTGGCGTCCTTCTCCCGGCACATCAACCTGCTGCGCGCCGATCCCGGCATCCTCAACCCGTACCGGGTTGTGGCCGAGCCGCGCCCCGAGCACTTCCTCGACGACGAGGACCCCGAGCGCTCCTGGCGCCGCGAGCGGCTGCTGGCCGCCGCGACCCGCCGCCGCCTGGTCCTCGACGTGCTGTCCGGCCTGCTGCCCTACGACGTCGCGCGGATGCCGCACACCCGGATCGTGCTGCTCCGCGCGGTCCGCGAGGTCGGCGGCGCCGCGGACCGACACCCCGGCCTGGTGATCGACGCGCTGCGCCGCCACCAGCGCGAGGGCGAGGACCACTCCGGCGTGGTCGCGGACTTCCTCGAGGAGCGGCGCGAGCTCCCGCAGGCGGCCCTGCTCTTCCCGGACACCAGCCGGGACGACCCGTGGGCCGCGGACCGGGACTACCGGCTCACGGTGCTGACCATGCAGGGCATGACCCTGCCGCGCCCCGGCAGCCCGCGCGAGGAGTGGACGGACAACGAGGCGCTCGCCGTCGAGCTGCTCAACCTGGCGTCCTGGCTGACCCAGCGCACGATCTACGACGCGGACCGCAACATCCGCAAGGGCGTCGCGCTCGACGAGACGCACTTCCTCTCGCAGGTCCCCACCGGCAAGGTGCTGATCGACCGGCTCGCGCGGGACTCCCGCAAGTTCAACGTCCGGGCGCTGTTCGCCTCGCAGCTGGCGGGCGACCTGCTCCGGGTCTCCGGCTTCGCGTCGCTGGTCAACGCGGTGTTCGTCGGCCGGACGGACGACGAGGAGGCCCAGACCGAGGCGCTGCGGCTGCTGCGGGTGCCCACCGGCGTCGGCTACGAGCAGATGCTCGGCACGCTGTCCCCGCGCCCCCGGCACGATGACCGGCCGGACGACACCCCGCGCCAGTTCGTCTTCGCCGACGGGCACGGCGGCGTCGAGAAGATCCGGATCGACCTCGAGGCGCCGCACCTGGACCACGTGCGCGAGGCCCTGGACACCAACCCGGACGCGAACCGGGTCGCGGTGCGCGGCGTGCCGACTGAGGGCACCCGGGCGCCCGACGAGCCGCGGGCCGTCGGCGCCCGCCAGGTCGTCGTGCCCGCGGGCGGAATCGATCTGGACGACGACACCGACCCGGCTGACCTCCCCGACCTCAGCGCGGCCGAGGTGCGCTCCGGCGCCGCCACCCGGGTCGGCCCGGGCGACGAGTCGTGGGGCCTGCAGGTCATCGACCCCGAACGGGACACCGCGGACGACACGCAGCTCGAGCTCCTCGACGACCTGGAGGAGGGCTGGGCGGACGAGCGGGACGGGCTAGCCGAACCCACAGAGCTGCAGGACCACCGGGCCGGCGAGGGCGGGCGGTGACCCCCGCGGGTCTCACGGGCGGCGGACTGCTCGGGCTGCTCGCGGTGCTGCTCGTGCTCGTCGCCGCCCTGGTCCGTGGCCTGCGCCGCCGCCCCGACCCCGCCTTCCTCCCCCGAGATGGACATCAGGGCGATTCCCGGCCCTCTCGAACCGCCCTGAGGTTCCTCTCGGCGCGGCCTGCCGCCTTGCTCGTCGTCATCGGCCTCGTGGTGGGGACCGGCCTGATCGGGGCGCCCGCGTCCGCCCAGCCCTTCGACTGCAAGAGCGCGCCCGAGCCGGACCGGCCGGGGACGGGGCTCGTCGGCTCGCTCGACCCGCCGCGGATCGACGGCGGCGAGCCGGGTTCGGTGTACCGCGAGGTCGGGTACGCCGGGATGACCTGGCACAACTACGACCTCGGCTGTGGCGGCGGCGTCCTCAACCCCGCGACGACCACGGACACCTGGCTGGGCAACCAGACCTTCAACGTGGCGAAGTTCGCCGTCGGCGGCGTCAACTGGGCGCACTACCTGATCGCGGACGGCGGCGCGCTGCTCGACCCGCTCGACGGCGTCATCACCTCCGCCACCCGGGCGATGTACGAGTCGGTGTTCCTGCCGTGGATCGGCGTGGCGCTGGTGATCCTCGCGATCGTCCTGCTCGTCCTCGCCATGCGCGGCGACCTGGCCCGGCAGACGCAGCGGGCGGCGCTGGGCATCGGCGCGCTGATCCTGGCCGCGGCCGCCTACCTGGCCCCGGTCAACTGGGCGCGGGCCGCGGACACCCTGCTCCTCGACGGCGTCACGCAGATGCAGGAGGGCTTCCTCGCGCAGGTGGGCCTCGGCGACCGGGACACGCTGCCGACGGTGCTGGTCGACCAGGTCGTCTACCAGAACTGGCAGCGCGGGAACTTCGGGTCGCCGGACGTCCCCCAGGCCCAGGATCTGGGCCGACCCCTACTGCGCGCCTCCACGTTCACCATCGACGAGGTCGCCACCGGGGCGGACACCCCCGAGCTCGCCGAGCAGAAGAAGGCGGACTTCGAGGCGCTCGCCGGGCAGATGGGCGACCGCTACTCCTACTTCCAGGGCGAGTCCGGCAGCCGCGTCGGCGTCGGGGTGCTCGCGGTGATCCAGGCGGTGTGCATCGCGCTGTTCCAGCTGCTGTCCAAGGTGCTGGTGCTGGTCTCGATGCTGCTGCTGCGGCTCATGGTGATGACGGCGCCGGTGATCGCGGTCGTCGCGGTGCTCAAGCCGGACGTGCTGCCCGCGCTGCTGCGGGTGGCGGGCGCGGCGATCGTGAACACGGTGATCGTCGGGGCGCTCGCGGGCCTGCACGCGCTGCTGGTGGTCTCGCTGTTCCGGCCCGGCTCGGGCATCGACCTGTGGCTCGCGCTGCTGGTCACCGGCGTGGTGACGGTGGTGCTGTGGGCGGTGGCGCGGCCCTTCCGCAGGCTGGTGTCCATGGTGTCGCTGACCCGGGACCAGTTCGGCGGGATCGTGCCCGGCGCCGGTGGCGGCCCGATGTCCCGGGTCTGGCAGCGGATGCGCGGCCCCGAGCCGGAGTCGCGGCAGGGCCGCTGGTGGGACGAGCGGCGGGTGGGCTCCGCGGGCGGCGACCCCGACGCCGTCCGACCCGAGGCCGAGTACCACGCGCCCCCGGTGCAGGGGACCGTCACCCAGGCCGGACCCGGGGCACGCACGCCGCGCAGGCACCCGCAGCCCGTGGCGCCCGCCCAGCGCGGCGCCCTGCCCGCGGTGGGTGGCGGCGCCCAGGCGATCGCCGCCCGCCCGCCCGCCCGCACGGACCCCGGCGAGATCGACGAGCGGGTGATCTACCGGCGCCGCGCCCCCGAGGTGCGTGCGGCCGAGCCCGAGGTCGTGGACGGCACCACGGTCTACCGCATCTACCGCCCCGCGAGGTCCGGCCGTGCCGATTAGGTCCCCGCGCGGACGGGCCGCCGCGTACCGGGCCCTCTGGTCCTGGCCGCTGGGCAGCCCGCTGCGGCTGGTGGCCACCGCCGTCGTCGTCGTGGGGCTCCTCGTGGTGGCCGGGTTCGCGCTCGGCGGGCGCGAGTCCGCGCAGCGCGGGATCGCCTCGCCGACCACGACGACGGCCGTCCGGGCCCCGTCCTCGGCGGGCCCGACGGCGTTGCCCCCGGTCGCGCCGCTCACGCCGACCACGCTGCCGTTGAGCGCGGCCCCGCCCGCCGCGCTGCAGGTGGCGGCGAACTGGGCGGCGGCCTGGGTGAACCACCCCGACGGCGTGACGAACGAGGTGTGGGTCAACGGCCTGGCCCCCTTCACGACGTCGGAGTACGTCGGCACCCTCTCCGGCGTGGATCCGGCCAACATCCCGGCGAGCCGGGTGACGGGCCCGGCGCGGGCCACCGAGGTCTCCCCGCGCAGCGTGGACGTGGACGTCCCGACGGACGCGGTGACCCTCGCGATCACCGTCGTCGAGACCGAGGCGGGCTGGCGGGTCGCCGGCTACGACCAGGCCTGAGCGATGCGCCTGTTCCGGCCGCTGCGGCTGCTGCTGCCGTTCGTCGCCATCGGGGTGGCGCTGGTGGTGTTCCTGGCGCTCGGGTTCCTCGCGTTCGCCCCGAACCAGGCGCAGCCCGGACCCACCATGGGCGCCTGCGACGCGGGCATCGGTGCGGTCGGGCGCTCCACCGCGGGGCAGCAGGCGGGCGCGACGCTGGAGACGCTGAGCGACGAGCAGAAGCAGAACGCGAACACGATCATCGGCGTCGGCAAGGAGATGAACACGCCCCCGCGGGCCTGGCTGGTCGCGCTGGCCACGGCGATGCAGGAGTCGACCCTGCGGAACATCGACTACGGGGACCGGGACTCGTTGGGGCTGTTCCAGCAGCGCCCGTCCCAGGGGTGGGGCTCGCCCGCGCAGGTCACCGACCCGCTCTACAGCTCGCGGACCTTCTACGAGCGGCTGCTGCAGGTCCCGCGCTGGGAGCAGATGCCGGTCACGGTGGCCGCGCAGACCGTGCAGCGCTCGGCCTTCCCGGACGCCTACGCGAAGTGGGAGACCCTCGCCGCGGGTCTGGTCGGGCAGTTCGGCGGGGTCGCCGACCCGGCCGGGTGCGGGCCCTCGGCCGCGTCGCTGCCCGCGGGCGTGGCCCGGGCCGCGATCGAGTTCGCCCTCGGCGAGGTGGGCAAGCCGTACGTGTGGGGCGCGACCGGGCCGAACACCTACGACTGCTCCGGGCTGATGCTGCGGGCCTTCGAGGCGGCGGGCGTGCAGCTCCCGCGGGTGTCCCGGGACCAGTACCGGGCGGGCGGGCACCTGCCCGTGCGCGACGCCCAACCCGGCGACCTGATGTTCTACGCCTACGACCGCAACGACCCGCGCACCATCCACCACGTGTTCCTCTACCTGGGCAACGACCAGATGGTCGAGGCGCCCTACAGCGGGCAGAACGTGCGGGTCCAGCCGGTAAATTGGGAGTACGACGAGCTGGTGCCCCTCGCCACCCGGCCCGGCACGCCTGCCAACACCGCCTGAACAGGAGCCCCGTGAGCCGCCCGGACCGCCCCCAGTCCGCACCCTCGTCCTGGTCCACCCCGCCGCGGCCGCGCTCGACGACGCCGCTCGCGGACTACCTCGACCGCCCGGTTCCCGGCGCGGGGCCGGACTACCTGGTCGTGCCGCGGTCGCTGGCGGAGGCGATGCCGCTGCGCTGGCAGCAGGTCTTCGCGGGCCTGCTCGCGGACCTGCACGACGCCTACGGCCACCTCGACTGGCCGGACTACCGCGTCGTCCCCTCGCGGTGGGAGCTGCTGGCGGACCTGGACGAGGAGCAGCTCGCCGCGGCGGGCTACGTCGCCGACCTGACCGCGGACGGCACCCTGGAGTACCGGGACGCCGCCGGGCGGCCCGCGCCGGACTCCCAGCGTGCGCTCGCGCCGGTCGAGGAGACGCTGCCGCACCGGGGCGACGAGGTGCCCCCGCCCCGGCCCGCTCCGCCGCTGTAGGGGCGTCTTCGGCTCTCTAGTCCGAACCCGAGAAAGCGGGATACGGAGAAAGTTGAGCCGGGTGGGAACAACCTCCGGAGGCCGCCCGTTGGACCGGTCAGAGAGTTGAGCGAACCAGGCTCAAGCCCGAGTTGACGGGCCGCGCCCGGAACGCAAGACTTGAGCCCGATCCGCTCAACGGAGCGGTCACCAACATTTCGGAGGCATCAACCATGGCTCGTGCGGTCGGCATCGACCTCGGGACCACCAACTCCGTCGTCGCCGTCCTCGAGGGCGGGGAGCCGACGGTCATCGCCAACTCCGAGGGCGCTCGGACCACGCCGTCGGTGGTGGCGTTCGCACGCAACGGCGAGGTCCTCGTGGGCCAGTCCGCCAAGAACCAGGCCGTCACCAACTCGGACCGCACGTTCCGGTCGGTGAAGCGCCACATCGGCGGTGACTGGAAGACCCCGGACATCGACGGCAAGACCTACAGCACGCAGGAGATCTCCGCGCGCGTGCTGCAGAAGCTCAAGCGGGACGCCGAGTCCTACCTCGGTGAGCCGATCACCGACGCGGTGATCACCGTCCCCGCGTACTTCGAGGACGCGCAGCGCCAGGCCACCAAGGAGGCCGGTCAGATCGCGGGCCTCAACGTCCTGCGCATCGTCAACGAGCCCACCGCGGCCGCGCTGGCGTACGGCCTGGACAAGGGCGAGACCGAGCAGACGATCCTCGTGTTCGACCTCGGCGGCGGCACGTTCGACGTGTCCCTGCTCGAGATCGGGGACGGTGTCGTCGAGGTCAAGGCCACCAACGGCGACAACCACCTCGGCGGAGACGACTGGGACGAGCGGATCGTCACCTGGCTCGTCGACAGGTTCAAGAGCGCGCAGGGCATCGACCTGACCAAGGACAAGATGGCCATGCAGCGGCTCCGCGAGGCCGCGGAGAAGGCGAAGATCGAGCTGTCCAGCTCGAACAACGCCACCATCAACCTGCCGTACATCACGGTCGACGGTGACAAGAACCCGCTGTTCCTGGACGAGACGCTCTCCCGCGCCGAGTTCCAGCGCATCACCCAGGACCTGCTCGACCGCACCCGCGCCCCGTTCAACCAGGTGGTGAAGGACGCCGGCATCTCCGTCGGCGACATCGACCACGTGGTGCTCGTGGGTGGCTCCACCCGCATGCCCGCCGTCACCGACCTGGTGAAGGAGCTGACCGGCGGCAAGGAGCCCAACAAGGGCGTGAACCCGGACGAGGTCGTCGCCGTCGGTGCCGCCCTGCAGGCCGGTGTGCTCCGCGGTGAGGTCAAGGACGTCCTGCTGCTGGACGTCACCCCGCTGTCCCTGGGCATCGAGACCAAGGGCGGCGTGATGACCAAGCTCATCGAGCGCAACACCACCATCCCCACCAAGAAGAGCGAGATCTTCACGACGGCGGACGACAACCAGCCGTCCGTGCAGATCCAGGTCTTCCAGGGTGAGCGCGAGATCGCGGCCTACAACAAGAAGCTCGGCATGTTCGAGCTGACCGGCCTGCCGCCCGCCCCCCGGGGCGTCCCGCAGATCGAGGTGTCCTTCGACATCGACGCCAACGGCATCGTGAAGGTCACCGCGATCGACAAGGGCACCGGCAAGAGCCAGGACATGACGATCACCGGCGGCTCGGCCCTGAGCAAGGACGAGATCGACCGCATGATGGCCGAGGCCGAGGCGCACGCCGCGGAGGACGCCAAGCGTCGTGAGGAGGCCGAGGTCCGCAACCAGGCCGAGACCCTCGTGTACCAGACGGAGAAGTTCCTGAAGGACAACGAGGAGAAGGTCCCCGCGGACGTCAAGGAGTCGGTGGAGTCCGGGCTGAACGAGGTGCGGGAGGCCCTGAAGGGCACCGACGCCGAGGCCATCAAGTCCTCGATGGAGAAGCTGGCCACCGAGTCGCAGAAGCTCGGCCAGGCGCTCTACCAGCAGCCCGGTGCCGAGGGTGCCCCCGCGGGTGACACCCCGGGTGCGGACGCGGGCGGCGCCAAGGCCGCGGACGACGACGTGGTGGACGCCGAGATCGTCGACGACGAGGAGAAGAAGGACAAGTGAGCACTCCCTACGGATCCGACCGCAGGCCGGGCCCGGAGGGGGAGCAGGAGCAGCCGATCCGCTTCACGGACCGGCGCCGGATCGACCCCCTGACGGGCGAGGTCCGGACCCCGGAGGAGGGGGGCACCCAGCAGGGTGCCCCCGCCCCGGGGGCGACTCCCCGCCCGCAGCCCGAGCCCGAGATCGAGCTGGACGACCCGCGCATCGCGGACCTCGAGAAGCAGCTCGAGGAGCGCACCAACGACCTGCAGCGCGTGCAGGCCGAGTACGCGAACTACCGGCGCCGGGTGGACCGGGACCGGGAGGCCACCCTGGTCAGCGCGAAGGTCTCCTTCGTCAGCGACCTGCTCACCGTGCTGGACGACATCGCGCGGGCCGAGCAGCACGGGGACCTCACCGGGCCGTTCAAGTCGGTGGCGGACAAGGTCGCCGGTGTCGTGGCCGGGCTGGGGCTGGAGTCCTTCGGCAAGGACGGGGAGCTGTTCGACCCGTCGTTGCACGAGGCCGTCCAGCACGAGCCGGCCGAGGCCCCCGGGCCCACGGTCACCGTCCTGACCGCCGTGCTGCGGCAGGGCTACAAGATCGCCGATCGGGTGCTGCGGCCCGCGATGGTCACCGTCGCGGACCGGCCGGACACTGCGCCGGACACCCGGGCGGAGACCACTGAGCACACTTCGGAAAGCTGAGAGGAGGCGGGATGACCCAGCGCGACTGGATCGAGAAGGACTTCTACCGTGAGCTGGGCGTCTCGTCCACGGCGTCGGACTCGGAGATCAAGAAGGCGTACCGGAAGCTCGCTCGCGAGCTGCACCCGGACGCCAATCCGGGCGACTCCAAGGCGGAGGCCCGGTTCAAGGCCGTCTCCGAGGCGTACGGGGTGCTCGGCGACCCGGCCAAGCGCAAGGAGTACGACGAGACCCGCAGCATGTTCGCGGGCGGCGGCATGCCCGGCGGTTTCGGGGGCGGCCAGGGTTTCCCCGGCGGGTTCGGCTCGCAGGGCGGGGCCCAGGGCTTCGACCTGAACGACCTGTTCGGGCAGGCAGGCCGCGGCGGCGGTGGCGGCGGTGGGCTGGGGGACCTCTTCGGGGGTCTGTTCGGCAACCGCGGCCCCGCCGCGGGTCCCACGTCGCAGCGGGCCCAGCAGGGCTCCGACGTGGAGAGCGCGCTGCAGATCTCGTTCGAGGACGCGGTCCGCGGCGCCACCATGACGCTGACGGTCACGTCCCCCGGCACCTGCGACACCTGCCACGGCAGCGGCGCGCGGCCCGGCACCTCGCCGCACACCTGCCCGGTGTGCGGAGGGTCCGGGTTCGTGAACCGCTCCGAGGGTGCGTTCGCGATGTCGGAGCCCTGCCGCGAGTGCCGCGGCACCGGGTCCGTGATCGACGACCCGTGCCCCGAGTGCCACGGGGACGGCGTCAGCACCAAGGCGCGGCCGCTGACCGTCCGCATCCCGGCGGGCGTGGAGGACGGCCAGCGCATCCGGCTGGCGGGCAAGGGCGGTCCGGGGCGCTTCGGCGGCCCGTCCGGCGACCTGTACGTGAAGCTCTCCGTGACCCCGCACCGGCTGTTCGGCCGGTCCGCGAAGGATTCGCGCGATCTCACGCTCAAGGTGCCGGTGACCTTCCCCGAACTCGTCCGGGGTGCGACCCTGACCGTGCCCACCCTCGACTCGACCGTGTCGCTCAAGATCCCCGCGGGGACCGCGAGCGGCCGGACCTTCCGGGTCCGCGGGCGCGGGGTGCAGGCGAAGAAGGGTGCGGGCGACCTCCTCGTCACCGTTGAGGTGGCCGTCCCGCAGCGGCTGGACGACGAGGCGGCGGCGGCACTGGAGGCCTACGCGGACGCCACGAAGTCCTTCGACCCGCGAGCCGACCTGCTCGCGCGATAGGAGGTGACCGATGGCTGACGACACCGGGCTCCCGCCTGGCGCGAGTGCGGACACGCCGGTCTTCGTCATCTCCATCGCCGCGGAGCTGTCCGGGCTGCACGCCCAGACGCTGCGCAGCTACGACCGGCTGGGGCTGGTGAGCCCCGGCCGGTCGCCGGGCGGCGGTCGGCGCTACTCGGCGCGGGACATCGCGCTGCTCCGCGAGGTGCAGCGGCTCTCCCAGGAGGAGGGCGTCAACCTGGCCGGGATCAAGCGGATCATCGAGCTCGAGCAGCTGGTGGACCAGCTGAAGGAGCAGGTGGCGGCGCTGACGGAGGAGCTCCGCCAGCGCGACATCCCCGCGTCCTACCGCACCGACCTGGTCCCGGTCGACCGCAGCGCCGTGGTGGTGTGGCAACCCCGCCCGTCCCGCCGCAAGACCTGACGCATTATGGAACCATAATGTCGGTTCTGGGCCCAAAAAACGACGTTATGGTTCCATAATGCGTTCGACCACGCCCGCGTCGATCTCGCGTTCGACCTGGGCCAGGGGCTTTCTCGCGATCGTGCCCGGGACGGCGGTGTCGAGGATGGACTCGTCGTCCTCGACCACGTCCGCGATCACCGCGCTGCCGCCCGCGGGCACGGCCTGGGCGATGTGCCGCAGCGCCAGCCCCTCCTCGGACTGCTCGGCGGCGCCGTAGAGCGCCACGAGCTGGTTGCCGAACAGCAGCGTGTCGACCGGGCCCAGCAACAGCGTGACCAGCGCGCCGAGCCGCGGGTGCGTGTCGGCGAAGGTCAGCGCGTCCCCGGTCTGTTCGTCGAGGGTGAGCTTCCCGTCCGCCGCCCGATGGACGATGGCCGCAGCGCGCAGCTCGATCGCATCGGACGCCCGCAGTGCGCTCAGCGCCTCGGCAGGATCCGAACCCGTTACCACCAGCACGTTCTCGGCCACGACCGCACGCTATCCAACCCGGGCGACGGGTGCGCGGCCGAGTAGCCCGCCCAGCACGACGGCGGCGACGAGCGGCACCACCGCCAGCACCAGCCACGGGACGACCGGCGGCCCGTCGAGCAGCGCGCCCACCGCGGTGCTCCCGATGAGCACGGCGACCCCGCCCGCGGACGACAGCACCCCGAAGTACGCGCCCAGCCTGCGTTCCCGCGCGAGCTGCGGCACCAGGTCCTGCGCGATCGGCACGGCCAGCATCTGCCCGGCCGTGAGCACCACCACGAACACCACCGCCGGCCACAGCGCCCGCAGCGGCAGGGCCACGGCGACGACGACGAAGGCCAGCGCCATGAGTGCGAACCCCGCCACCAGCGCGCGGGTGCCGTTCGTGCGGGCCCACCGCGTGACGGGCACCTGGCCCGCGATCACCATCACCGACGCGACCACGAACAGCCACCCCAGCGCCGACTCCGACCCGGTGCGGCTCAGCTCGGCGGGCAGCGCCAGGTACAGCTGGTTGTAGCAGAGCAGGTAGGCCGAGTAGCCCGCCGCGAAGGCGAGGAACCGGCGGTTGGCGAGCACCTCCGCCCAGCCCGCGAGCATCGGCTCGTCGGCGTGCGGGGCCGGGCGGCGCGGCAGCCAGACGGCGTGGGCCACCAGGATCAGCACGAACGCGCCCGCGGCGACCAGGCAGGCCAGCCGGAAGTCCACGAGCAGCAGCGCGGTCCCCACCAGCGGCCCGACCACGGTCCCCAGCTGCCCGCTCACCGCGAACATCGCGAAGACGTCCGCCCGGGTGAGCCCGTCCCGTTCTCCCGCCCGCTCCAGCAGACCCGCCTCCCTGGCCAGCGACGACTCGACCGCCGGGGAGAACAGCGCGGCCGCGAAGCCGGTGAGCAGGGCGCCCCCGACCACGCCCGCGAGCGTGCCGGAGACCCCCAGGAGGACGAACCCGCCGACCCGCAGGGCGCAGCCCGCGAGGATGACGGGTTTCGCACCCCACCGGTCGGCCAGGACCCCGCCGACCATGAACAGCCCCTGCTGGCTGAACGTCCGCAGCCCGAGCACCAGCCCGACGACCCCGCCCGCCAGCGCCAGGTCCTCGGACAGGTGCGCCGCCAGGTACGGCAGCACCATGTAGAAGCCCACGTTGAAGGCGCCCTGGGTGGTCACCAGGAGCTTCATCACCAGCGGCAGCCGGCCGAAGTCGGCCAGGGCCGCGAACCGGCGCAGGCCGGTGCGGGAGGCGGGTCCGGGCATAATCGCCTATTAGTAGCATCAGCAGGTGGTTCGCGACACTGTGACCTCTTCCGTCAAACATGCAGGTCGACGCACATGATTGACAGAGCGTTCAGGTATCCGCACGATCTCTGCGGCCCTCACCCGATCGCCTGAAAGGCCCTCGATGCCCTCCACCGTTCGTCGGCTACTCGCCGTGGGAGCCCTGCTCGGGCTCGTCGCGGGCTGCGGCGGGAACGCCGCGTCGACCGGCACCCCCGTGCCGGACGGCGAGCTGCGGATCGCCGCCCAGTTCGCCCCCCGCTCCGGCTACGCGATGGACACCGACGACGCGTTCGTCGTGGCGAACATCGGCTCGTCCGAGACCCTGGTGAAGGCGGGATCGGACGGGACCGCGCAGCCGTCGCTGGCCACCTCGTGGACGCAGGACGGCGCCCGGTGGACCTTCACGCTGCGGCCGGGGGTGACCTTCCAGGACGGCACCCCGCTCACCCCGGCAGCCGTGGTCAACTCGCTGACCTGGGTCGCCGGGGTGTCGGCCCCGCCGCGGGCGATCAGGGGCATCGGCCTGACGGCCGCCGAGAGCGGGCCGGACGCCGTCACGGTCACCACGACGAAGCCGGACCCGATCCTGCCGCTGCGGCTGAGCTCGGTGAACACCGCGATCCTGGCGCCGAGCGCGTACACCGGCGGGCCGCCGAACGTCGTGGGGACCGGCACCGGTCCGATGCGGATCGTGTCCGCGCAGGGCACCCAGGAGGCCGTCGTCGAGCGGAACGACGCCTACTGGGGCCCGCGCCCGCAGCTGGCCAGGGCCACGGTGCAGTTCGTGACGGACCCGGCCGCGCGGGCGCTCGCGCTGCGCGCCGGGGACGTCCAGATCGCGCAGGGCCTGCCCGAGTCGTCCCTGCTCGAGTTCACCGAGGGCAACGGCTACACGAACCAGAGCGTCGCGGCCCCGCGCACGGTGTCGCTGATGCTCAACGAGTCCCGCGCCCCGTTCGACGACATACGGGTCCGGCAGGCCGTCGCGAAGGCGATCGACCGCACCGCGCTGGCCGAGCAGGCGCTCGCCGGGTCGGCCCTGCCCGCGTCGGAGCTGTTCGGCCCCGCGGTCGCGTGGGGCAGCCAGGACCCGCCGCCCGCCCCGGACGTCCAGGGCGCGAAGGACCTGCTGGCCGCGGCGGGCAACCCGCAGATCAGCGTCACGCTGGCGACCTACCCCAACCGGCCCGAGCTGCCGACCCTGGCCACCGCGGTGCAGGGCATGCTGCGCGAGATCGGCGTCGACGCCCGGATCCAGATCGGCGAGTACGGCCCGCAGGAGCCGGGGCTGCTCGCGGGGGACTACGACATGTTCCTGCTCTCCCGCAACTACCTGACCGACGTCCCGGACGCCGGGTCCACGCTGGTCAGCGACTACTCCTGCGCCGGGTCGTACAACATCAACCGCTACTGCTCGCCGGAGTTCGACGCGCTGCTCGCCCCGCTGGGCACCACCTCCGACCCCGCGGAGCGGCAGCGGATCTTCACCGCCGCGGCGGCGAAGCTGGACGCCGACGCCGTCGGGCTGCCGCTGGTGCACTCGCAGGAGAACGCGGTCGGCAGGGATGTCGCCGGCTACACGATCGACCCGCTGGCCAAGCAGCTCCTCACGCCCGAGGTGACCCGGACCGAGTGACCGGACTCGTCGGACGTCGGCTGCTCACCGTGCCGTTCGTCCTCCTCGGCGCCGCCCTGCTGATCTTCCTGCTGCCGCGGCTGGCCGGGGTGGACACGGTGCGGGCGGTGCTGCGCAGCCGAACCGCGGAGGCCGAGCCGGACCCGGCGGTCGCCGCCCGCGTCACCGCCGAGCTGGGGCTGGACCGCTCCTGGGTCGAGCAGTTCCTGCGCTGGCTCGGCCACGCCCTGCGCGGTGACCTCGGCACCTCCTTCGCCACGCGCACGCCGATCGCCCCGCAGCTGGGGGCGGCGCTGGAGGTCTCCGCCGTGCTCTCCGCGCTGGCCCTGCTGGTCGCCGCGGTGGTCGGCATCCCGCTCGGGGTGCGTGCGGCGCGGCGCCGCGGCGGGCTCGCCGACCGGGTGGTCACCGCGATCTCCGTGGTGGGGGTGGCGGTGCCGGAGTTCGTGCTGGCCCCGGTGCTCGTCCTGCTGCTCGCGATCGCGGTGCCGCTGCTGCCCGCGACCGGCTGGGGCACCCCCGCGCAGGCGGTGCTGCCGGTGCTCACCCTCGCCTGCTTCCCGGTCGCCCTGGCCGCGCAGCTCACCCGGGCCGAGACCCTGGACGCGCTGGCCCGCCCGCACGTCACCGTGGCCCTGGCCAAGGGGCTGGGGCCGTCCCGGCTCGTCTGGCGGCACGGGGCGCGGCTGGCCCTGACCGGGGTCACCGCCCTGTCGGGGATGTTCTTCGCGGGGCTGCTGGGCGGCGCGGTGGTCGTCGAGGTGGCCTTCGGCATCCCGGGGCTGGGGCGGCTGCTCTACGACGCGGTGATCGGTCAGGACCTGCCGATGCTGCAGGCCGGGCTGCTCGCCGTCGTCGCGGTGGCGGTCGTCGCGGGCATCGGCGCCGAGGCGCTGGCGCTCGCCCTGGATCCCGTCGCCCGCAGCGAGGCCGAGGGATGAGGCGCGATCCGGTCCTCGTGACCTGCGCCGTCGTGGTCGCGGTGCTGCTCGTGGCCGCCTTCCTGCCGCTCGACGCCGTCTCGACGAACCTGGCCGAGCGGTTCGCGGGGCCCTCACCCGCGCACCCGCTCGGCACGGACAACCTGGGGCGGGACGTGCTGGCCCGGCTGGTGGTGGGCACCAGGCTCTCGGTCTGGTTCACCCTGCTCGCGGTGGTCGCCTGTGCGGTGATCGGCACCCTGGTGGGCCTGCTGGCGGGCTACGCGGGCGGGGCGGTGGGGCAGCTGCTGCAGCGCGTCCTCGACGTCCTCGTGGCCATCCCGACGATCATCGTCGGCCTGGTCGTGGCGGCGGTCCGCGAGCCCGGGCTCGGCACCCTGGCGATCGCTGTCCTGCTCACCGGCTGGACCCCGTTCGCCCGGCTCGCCTACCAGCTCACGGTGCGGGAACGGGCCCGCGAGTACGTCGAGGGGGCGGTGGCGCTGGGCGCGGGCGCGGGCCGGATCGTGCTCGTCCACATCCTGCCGAACGCGATCCGACCGCTGACCGCGCACGCCTGCCTGCGGTTCGCCAACGTGCTGTTGTCGCTGGCGGGCCTGTCCTTCCTGGGGTTGGGCGCCCAGCCGCCCACCCCCGAGTGGGGCGCGATGCTCGCCGAGGGCAGGCAGTTCCTGTTCGCCGCGCCGCAGCTCGTCGTGCTGCCCGGCGCGGCGGTGGTGGTCGCGGCGCTCGTCGTCACGCTGCTCGGGCGACGGCTGGATGCGCGGTGGTCCGGCAGATAGGGTGCTCTTGCCAGTGAGTGGCGAGAGAGGGTCGGTGCCGGGATGGCGGTCACGAGCGCGAGCGGTCGACGGAGCGGCGAGGTCCGCCCCGAGTGGAAGGAGACCCTCGGGGCCGTCGGCGTGGTGCCCCCCGTCGTCACGGACCTGCGGGCCGGGCTGGCCGAGGCGGGCGCGGCGATCGTTCCGGGTTACGCGACCGACCCGGAACGGCTCGTCGACGCCGCCGCCACCGCACTCGGCGGCGGACTGCGCGAGCTGTTCGGGATCCGGGCCCAGGGCGGCACCGACGCCCCGATCCTGGGCCTGCACTCCGACGGCGCGAACGTCGTCGTCGACGTGCACGGGCACCCGGTGCGGCTGCGGGACCCGGACGAGGACTGGCTGCTCATGCTCTGCGGGCGTGCCGCGGACTCCGGCGGGGACTCGGTCCTGGTCGACGGGTATGCGCTGGTCGAGGCCCTGCGCACCGCCGCGGAGCCGGAGCTGCGCGAGGTGCACGAGTTCCTCGTTGGCACGGACGTCGACTTCTTCGGCAGCTGGGTCCAGCCGGCCCGCGGGGTACCGGCGACCCCGCTCGTCCGCCGGATGGTGGAGTACACGCGCGCCGGCCGTCGGGCGGTCCGGGCCAGCGACTACGCCGCCCCCGTCCCGCGCTCGCCGTACTGGGACACCGAGCTCGCGCTGATCGAGCGGTACGCGGACGTCCTCGCCACCGCGATGGAGGTCGCCCCGCGCTTCCGCCTCGACGCGGGCGACCTGTTCGTGCTGGACAACTACCGCTTCCTCCACGGCCGAGACGCCTACCGCGGCGAGCGCACCCTCCACGTGCTGACGGTCCGCTCGGTCGGCGCCTTCGGCGCCCGTGCGTGGTAAGTGGTGCCAGAGCACCACTTACCACGCACGACCGCGGGGGGCGCCCGCTAGCGTTGCGCTGTGGAATTGCTGATCATCGGCGTCTGCGGGCTGCTCGCGATCGCGGCGTGCGCCGTGCTCTCGGAACGGGTCGGGGTGGCGGCGCCGCTGGTGCTCGTCGTGGTCGGGCTGCTGGTGAGCATCGTGCCGGGCGTGCCGGAGTTCGCCGTCGACCCCGAATGGATCCTCGCGGGCGTCCTGCCGCCGCTGCTGTTCTCCTCCGC
The DNA here is from genome assembly GCF_021728735.1 of Pseudonocardia sp. WMMC193. Lineage (NCBI taxonomy): Bacteria > Bacillati > Actinomycetota > Actinomycetes > Pseudonocardiales > Pseudonocardiaceae > Pseudonocardia > Pseudonocardia sp. WMMC193. The sequence goes on from NZ_JAKKDO010000003.1 coordinate 4,912,080, forward strand.
GGTGTCGATGCCCGCCATGGACTTCCGGCGCGAGCTGGGCGCGATCAGCGGGCTGTCCGTGCTGCTCGTGGTGCTGTCGACGGCGGTGCTCGGCCTCGTCGTGAACGCGCTGGTCCCCGACCTGGGCCTGGCCGCGAGCTTCGCGCTCGGGGCGATCTTGAGCCCCACCGACGCCGTCGCCACGTCCATCGTGAAGAAGGTCGGCGTCGCACCCCGGATCACGACGCTCCTCGACGGCGAGAGCCTGCTCAACGACGCCACCGCCCTCGTCGTGCTCCGCGCGGCGATCGCCGCCACCGCGGCGTCGGTGTCGGTCGGCGGGGTGCTGGCGGACTTCGTGGTCGCCGTCGTCGTGGCCGTCGTCGTCGGGCTGGTGGTGGGCAGGCTCGGGCTCGTCGTCCGCTCCCGCATCCGGCAGGCGCCGGTGAGCACCGTGGTGTCCTACGCGCTGCCGTTCGCGGCGTCGATCCCCGCGGAGGAGCTCCACGGGTCCGGACTGGTCGCGGCCGTCGTCGCGGGGCTGGTGACGGGGCAGGGCGCCATCCGGTTCCTGTCGCCGCAGCACCGGCTGTCCGACAGGCAGAACTGGCGCACCGTCGAGACCGTCCTGGAGGGCGGGATCTTCCTGCTGATGGGCCTGGAGCTGACGACGGTGCTGGGCGACCTGCGGGCGGACGCCGGCTCGGTCTGGGCCGGCGTCGGGCTGGCGGCCCTCGCCCTGGTGCTCACCCTCGCGGTCCGCGCGGTGTTCCTCGCCCCGCTGATCGCCGTCCAGAACCGGTTCGCCCGCCGGGGCGCGTCCCTGCGCCCGCGGCTGGCGGGGGTGGACGAGAAGCTGCAGGTGGGGAACACGATCGAGTTCCGCGGCCGCTCCCGCGAGATCGACGACCCCGAACGCGCCGAGCGCTTCCGCACCCGGCTGCGCCGCAAGATCGCCGACATCGACTACCTGCTCGCCGTGCCGCTCGGCCCCCGGGAGGGCGCCGTGCTCGTCTGGGCCGGGATGCGCGGCGCGGTCACCCTCGCCGCCGCGCAGACCCTGCCCGAGGACACGCCGCTGCGCTCGCTGCTGGTGTTCGTCGCGTTCCTGGTCGCGGCCGCGTCGCTGCTGGTCCAGGGCGGCACGCTGGCCTGGTTCGTCCGGCTGGTCAAGCCCGCGGCCCCCGATCCCGACGAGGTCGCGGCCGAACGCGGCGAGCTCATCGACCGGATGCGCGCGGCGAGCTGGACGGTGCTGGAGCAGCACGCGGCCAACCCGCAGGTCGCGGAGTTCCTGGAGCGATCCGCCGACGAGGCCCAGCGGCCCGACCCCGGCGACCTGCGCGCGCTGCGCCTGGAGATGATCGAGGCGCAGCGCGCGGCCCTGGTCGCCGCCCGCGCCGAGGGCACCTTCGACGCCGGGGCGCTGACCACGGCACTGGAGAACCTCGACGCCGAACAGATCAGCATCGAGCTGCGCGGCGGCTGAATCCGCCGGCGGGCGGCTCGGGCGTAACGTCCGTTCCGACGCCGGCGACGGTCCCGTCGTGGTGGAGGGACTGCAGGTTCGGGGCCTGCGTGCGCGTCGCGACCGGCGTGGGCCGGTCGCGGGCACGTCGGTCGCCGTCCTGGCGTGGACGGCGCTGGTGTGCGTCGGATTCCTCGGCAGCGCCCTGCTCGCGACGGACACCGTCGTCGGTGGGTACAACGCCAGTGCCTACTGGGTGTCCTACCGGGACGGCTTCGTGAAGCGCGGGCTGCCCGGCGCGGTGCTGGAGACGGTGGTCGGCGGCCCGCCCGGCCTGCTCGCGGCGTCGGTGTTCGGGGCCGCGTTGATCGTGCTCGCCCTCGCGGCGCTCGCCCTGCTCGTCCGGATGACGGTGCGCGCGGTCCCCGCCCCCGCGCACCGGCTCGTCGGGGCGGCGCTCGTGATCGCCTCGCCCTTCACCTTCGCGCTCGTGGTGCAGAACCGCGGCCGCTACGACCTGATCGTCGTGGTCTGCCTCGTCCTCGCCGCGTGGCTCGCGTCGTCGCGGTCCCTGCCCTGGTTGCGGGCCGCAGGGATCTCCGCCCTGGTCGCCGTGGGCGCGGCGAGCATGGAGATCGCGTTCGGGTTCCTCGGGCCGCTCGCCGAGCGGATCGGACTCGGCGCCCTGGCGCTGCTTCCGGGGCTCGCCGTCACCGCGGCGTCGCTGATCGCGCCCCCGGCGGGATCCGCGCTGGTCGCGGCCTCGGAGCGGGCTGCGGCGGCGGGCCTCCCGATCACGGCCGCGCAGGAGAGCTCGATCTCCGCGCTCGGACAGAACCTGTCGGACGCCCTCGCGTTCACCGCCTCGGTCAGCCCCTTGTCGATCCTGCTCTGCGCCGCGGTCCTCGGCGGCTGTTACGCCCTGAGCGCGTACCTGCTGTGGGTCGTCACGGGTCGGGTCCGCCCGCGCCTCGTCCTGGCCGTGGTGGCGGTGAACGCCCTGGTCGCCCTGGTGCTCAGCGCCGTCGGGACCGACTATCGGCGCTGGTGGGGGCTCGCCTTCGTCGCGACGGCGGCGGGCCTGGTCCTCCTCGCGCGGGACGTTCCGCGCGTCCCCGCGGCCCGGCACGCGGACGAGCGGCCCTGGCGCCGCCTGCTCGTCGCGGGCCTGCTCGCCTCCGCGGTGCTGCAGGTCTTCCCCATCTGGCCCACCTGGGAGCCCTCGGCCTCCACGAACGCCTCCCTCGAGCACGTGCTGCACCATGGGACGAGTGCAGGTTGAGATCTTCGTGGACCCGGTGTGCCCCTTCGCCTGGATCGCCTACGAGTGGATCCGCGAGGTGGAGCGGCAGCGGGAGATCGAGGTCCGGCTGCGGATCATGAGCCTCGCCGTGCTGAACGACGAGGTCGAGTCCGAGAGGGGCCGCGACAGCGCCTGGCGGCCCGTGCGGGTCGGGATCGCGGCCGGTGAGCGGCTGCGGGAGTTCTACGAGTCGTTCGGCAGGCTCTACCACGTGGAGAAGGTGCGCCCGCGCGACGAGGCGCTCCGGCGGGCGGCCCCCGCGCTCTACGCGGCCGCGGACGATCCCACCCTCGACGAGGCGGTCCGGGCCAGCCACGAGGCCGGCATCGCCCCCGTCGGCCTGGACGTCGGCACCCCGACCTTCCACGTCGAGGGGACCGCGTTCTTCGGCCCCGTCCTGAGCGCGGTCCCCCGCGGCCAGGACGCCCTCGACGTGTTCGACGGCGCGATCCTCCTGGCCCGCAACCCGCACTTCTCCGAGCTCAAGCGCACCCGCCGCCCCCTCGACCCGTGAGCGGCGATGGTCGCCCCGGCGACTCCGCTCGCCCACCCCGCCGCCTCCGGCGGCTGCCGACCCCCGGCCGCCAGCCTCACAGTCAGGACCTGCGGAAGGCCCGGACGCCCAGGGCGAGCCACCCCAGCGCGATCAGGATGATCCACACCCCGGCGACCATGAGGCCGAACCCGCTGGCCAGGGCGCCGACGTAGAGCAGGAGACACAGCGCGAGCGCCACGTAGGTGACCGTCAGCGCGCGGTCCGTGCCGACGGCCTTGCGCACCACCGGCCAGGTGCGGCGCGGCAGGTCGCGGGTGGTCCACCAGGTCAGCGCCGCGGTGAGCACGAGCACGACCGCCGCGGAGACGCGCGCCCCGGTCGTCGAGCCCAGTGAGGCGCCGAGGGTGACGATCGTGACCGCGAACAGCCACATCCGCAGGCGCCAGGACAACTGCCACAGCACCACGACGACGGTCCGCGCGACCTCCGGCATGGTGGGGTCCAGCCGGCCGGCCGCGATCAGCCCGGCGAGGGCCTTGGCGGGGCGGCGGCCGCGGGCGTCGAGCAGGGCGAGATCGTGCTTCGCCGCCGCGTTCTCCGGGTCGATCCGCAGCGTGGCCTCGTACTCCCGGCGGGCCAGGTCCCGGTGCGCCTTGTCCCGCAGGTCGCTGGCGCAGTCCGCGAGCAGCAGGTGCGCCGCCGCCGAGTCGGGATCCAGCTCCACCACCCGCCGCGCCACCTGCACCGCGTCCGCGGGGCGCCCCGCGCGCTGCAGGACCTTCGCGTAGCCGTGGGCGGCGGCGGGCTCGTCCGGCGACAGGGAGACGGAGACGTACCCGGCCTGGAGCGCCTCGGCGTGCCTGCCGAGCAGCGACAGGTGCAGGGCGCGCAGCCGGTGCGAGCGCTCCAGCTCGGGGCCCGCGGCGCACGCGGCCTCGGCGACGGCGAGCCCTTCCGCGTACCGCTTCGCCAGCAGCAGCGTCGAGGACAGCGTGCCCAGCAGCCGCGGGTCCTGCGGCTCCAGCGCCACGGCCTCGCGCGCCGCCTGCTCGGCCTCGGCGAGGCGGCCGACCTGGCCGAGCTGCTCGGCCCGCAGCGCCAGGTCGAACGGGCCGCTCACAGACGTCGGTTCTTCTTGAGGTAGGCCGCCAGGTCGTCGTACGACCCGTCGTGGTTGGCGAACAGGGCCACGTTGCGGGCCGTGGCGAACCACGGGCCGGTGCTCGGCTGGACCTCCTTGAGCGCGGCCTGGAGGTCCTTCATGGTCAGCGGCCGGACCTGTCCGCTGCGCATGGAGTCCGCCAGCGCCCGCTCGGCCGCCGTCTCGACGAGGTGGGCGAGATCGGCGCCGGAGAAGTGCTCGGTGGCCTTGACCAGCTTCCCCAGGTCGATGCCCTCGACCGGCCGCTTCTCCAGGTGGCGGCGCAGGATGGCGGCCCGGGCGCCCTCGTCCGGCGGCAGGACGAGCACCATGCGGTCGAAGCGGCCCGGCCGACGCAGGGCCGAGTCGATGTCCCACGGGTGGTTGGTGGCCCCGAGGACGTACACGCCGTCGTTGTCCCCGGACATCTCGGCCAGCAGCGTGTTCACGGTGTTGCGCAGCGACGAGCTGTGCGTGAGGTGGGAGCGCTTCTGGCCCAGCGCGTCCACCTCGTCGAAGAACAGGACGTGCGGGGCCCGGCGCCGGGCGTCGTCGAACACCGCCTTGAGGTTGCGCTCGGAGGCGCCGACCCACATGTCGAGGACGTCCGCGATCCCGATCTCGGTGAACGACGCGCCCAGCTCGCCCGCCACCGCACGGGCGAGGAAGGTCTTGCCGCACCCGGGCGGGCCGTAGAGCAGCAGGCCGCCGCTCGCGCTCTTGCCGAAGGCCTTCGCCATCTCCGGGTTGCGCATCGGGCCGAGGAAGGAGAGCTCGAGGCGCTCCTTGACCTGCTCCATCCCACCGACGTCCGCGAGCCGCACGGCGGGCCGCTCGGCCTCGGCGACCACCGGGTCGCCCGCCTCCTCCACGAACGCGGGCGCCGGGGCGAACTCCTTGACCTGCTCCTCGGCCTGCCCCCAGTCGAACGACGCGGGGTCGTTCTCGGTGGGCTCGGGCAGCGCCCGCACCGGGAACGGCTGCGTCGGCGGGTGCACCGTCGGGAGCGGGTTGGTGGGCGGGTTCGGCGGGTCCGACAGCGCCCGCGTGACGCGCTGCAGCAGGGCGAGCGCGGCCGGGTCGCCGGGCGCGTTCGCGAGCGCGGTCGTGGTGTGCTGCAGCGCCTCCGCCGCCCGGTCGCGGGCGAGCAACAGCTCCGCGACGTGCAGCCGGAGCGGGACGTCCGCGGGGGCGGCTTCGACCGCGGCCAGCAGGCTGGTGAGGAGCGGATCGGTCATCGCGGACCAGTATCCCCGGTCGTGGAAAATAGTTGGCCTTGAGTGGAACAGACTCAAGTTTCCTGCCGTTGAAGCCATCGACGGGGTTACGATGACCCCGAGACACGCACGATCCGAGGAGAACATCGGTGGATTCCTTCAACCCCACCACCAAGACCCAGCAGGCGATCTCCGCTGCCGCCCAGGCCGCGGCCCTCGCCGGGAACCCGGACGTCGGTCCCACCCACCTGCTCGGTGCCTTGCTGGCCCAGGGTGACGGGATCGCCGCTCCGCTGCTGTCCGCCGTCGGGGCCGACCCCGCCCGCGTCCGGTCCGAGCTCACGCAGCTCGGCAACCGGCTCCCGAGCGCGTCCGGCTCCAGCGTCAGCGCGCCCCAGCTCAACCGCGAGGGCCTCGCGGCGATCACCGCCGCCCAGCAGCTCGCCACCGAGATGGGGGACGAGTACGTCTCGACCGAGCACCTGCTCGTCGGGCTCGCCGAGAAGGGCGGCCCGGTCGCTGCGCTGCTGAGCAGGCACGGCGCCACCCCGGACGCGCTGAAGGAGGCCTTCACCAAGGTCCGCGGCTCGTCCCGGGTCACCAACGCCGACCCCGAGAGCACCTACCAGGCGCTGGAGAAGTACGGCCAGGACCTCACCGCGCGGGCGCGCGAAGGCGGCCTCGACCCCGTCATCGGGCGGGACACCGAGATCCGCCGCGTCGTCCAGGTGCTGTCCCGGCGTACCAAGAACAACCCCGTGCTGATCGGCGAGCCGGGCGTCGGCAAGACCGCGATCGTCGAGGGCCTGGCCCAGCGGATCGTGGCGGGCGACGTGCCGGAGTCCCTGCGCGGCAAGCGCGTCGTGGCCCTGGACCTGGGCTCGATGGTCGCGGGCGCCAAGTACCGCGGTGAGTTCGAGGAGCGGCTCAAGGCCGTCCTCAAGGAGATCACCGACTCGGCCGGTGAGGTCATCACCTTCATCGACGAGCTGCACACCATCGTCGGCGCGGGCGCGTCCGGCGAGGGCGCGATGGACGCGGGCAACATGATCAAGCCCATGCTCGCCCGCGGCGAGCTGCGCATGGTCGGCGCCACCACGCTGGACGAGTACCGCCAGCACATCGAGAAGGACCCCGCCCTGGAGCGGCGGTTCCAGCAGGTCCTGGTGGGCGAGCCGTCCGTGGAGGACACCGTCGGCATCCTGCGTGGGCTCAAGGAGCGCTACGAGGTGCACCACGGCGTCCGGATCACCGACACCGCGCTCGTCGCCGCCGCCACCCTGTCGGACCGCTACATCACCGCGCGGTTCCTGCCGGACAAGGCGATCGACCTGGTCGACGAGGCCGCGTCCCGGCTCCGCATGGAGATCGACTCCCGGCCCGTCGAGATCGACACCGTCGAGCGTGCCGTGCGCAGGCTCGAGATCGAGGAGATGGCGCTGGAGAAGGAGTCCGACGCCGCCTCCGCCGAGCGCCTGACCGCGCTGCGCGCCGAGCTCGCGGAGAAGCGCGAGGAGCTCTCCGCGCTCACCGCGCGCTGGCAGAACGAGAAGGGTGCGATCGAGGCGACCCGCGAGCTCAAGGAGCAGCTGGAGCAGCTCCGGGGCGAGGCGGACCGCGCCGAGCGGGACGGTGACCTGGGCAAGGCCGCCGAGCTGCGCTACGGCCGGATCCCCGCGCTGGAGAAGGAGCTCGCCGAGAAGACCGAGGTCATCGAGCGGCACGAGGACGTCATGCTCAAGGAGGAGGTCGGGCCGGACGACGTCGCGGACGTCGTCAGCGCGTGGACCGGCATCCCCGCGGGCCGCATGCTCGAGGGCGAGACCGCCAAGCTGCTGCGCATGGAGGACGAGCTCGGCCGCCGCGTCGTGGGCCAGGCCGAGGCCGTGCGTGCCGTGTCGGACGCGGTGCGCCGCGCCCGGGCGGGCATCGCGGACGAGAACCGGCCCACCGGCTCGTTCCTGTTCCTCGGCCCCACCGGCGTCGGCAAGACCGAGCTGGCCAAGGCGCTCGCCGAGTTCCTGTTCGACGACGAGCGGGCCATGGTCCGCATCGACATGAGCGAGTACTCGGAGAAGCACTCCGTGGCCCGGCTCGTCGGTGCGCCCCCCGGCTACGTCGGCTACGACCAGGGCGGGCAGCTCACCGAGGCCGTGCGGCGCCGCCCGTACACGGTGGTGCTGCTCGACGAGGTCGAGAAGGCCCACCCGGACGTCTTCGACACGCTGCTGCAGGTGCTCGACGACGGCCGCCTGACCGACGGCCAGGGCCGCACCGTGGACTTCCGCAACACGATCCTGGTGCTGACCTCCAACCTGGGCAGCCAGGCGATCGCGAACCCGGGGCTGGACGACCGGGAGCGCAAGGACGCGGTCATGTCCGTGGTGCGCGGGCACTTCAAGCCCGAGTTCCTCAACCGGCTGGACGACGTGGTGGTCTTCCACGCGCTGTCCACCGCGGAGCTCACGCACATCGTGGACATCCAGCTGGACGTGCTGCGGACCCGGCTGGCCAAGCGCCGGCTGGTCCTGCAGGTGTCCGAGGGGGCCCGCGAGTGGCTGGCGATGAACGGGTTCGATCCGGTCTTCGGCGCCCGCCCGCTGCGCAGGCTCGTGCAGTCGAGCATCGGCGACCAGCTGGCGAAGGAGCTGCTCGGCGGCACGGTGCGCGAGGGCGACACGGTCCGCGTCGACCTCGACCCTACCGCCGAGGGCGGCACCGGCGGGCTGATCGTCGGCAAGGGCATCCCCGCCGCCCTGTAACCCCCGGCGAACGGTGCGTTCGCTCACACCTGGTGAGCGAACGCGCCGTTCGCCGTCGGGAGTGTTCTCGATCGCGAACGGCTCCGGCGAAAACGGCCCGGGCCGCGGGCGCGGTGTCTACGGTCCGCCGCCATGACCACCGACGGGCGGGCCTGGCTCGCCGACTACCGCAACCGGCTCGACGAGCTGCGCGAGCGCGCGGCCCGGGTCCAGCTCGAGATCACCACCCTCACCGCCACCGTGACCAGCCGGGACGGGGCGGTCAGCGCCACCGTCGACCACACCGGCGCGCTCAGCGGGCTGTCCTTCGGCCCGGCCGCCGAGTCCGTCTCCCGAGAGCGCCTCGGCATGCTCGTCGTGCAGGCCACGGCGGATGCCGCCGCCGAGGTCGCCCGCCGCGCCGCGCGCGCCCTCGACCCCCTCCTCGACCGGTGAGCGGGTTCCGGGTCGACCCCGACCTCCTCGCCGGACACGCCGTCGAGCGGGACCTCGCGGCGGACCGGGTGGCCGCCCATCCCCTGCCCGCCGCCGCCCCGGAGGGCTCCTTCGGGGTGATCGGGGAGGTCTTCGCGCTCGGGGTGCGCGCCGCGGCCGAGGCGGGCGCGCACGCCGTCGGGGAGACGGTGGCCCAGTTCCGCCTCGTCGCCGACGAGCTCGCGGCCGCGGCGGCGGCCTACCGGGCCGCGGACGGTGCCGCGGCGGCCGGGCTCGCCGCGGCGCCGTCGGATCCACGGTCCGGGAGCTGAGCGTGCTGGAGGGTGCGGGGATCGTGTCCAGCGTCGCGGACGTCCTCGGGGCGGACGGCGCGGTCGGGCTCGGCGCCGCGGGCGTCGGGCTCGCCCTGGACGCGGTCGACTTCGTGAGCGATCCCCTCGGGGAGTTCACGTCCGCGGGGTTCGGCTGGCTCATCGAGCACGTCTCGTGGCTGCGCGCACCGCTCGACGCGCTGGCCGGGGACCCGGGGGCGATCACCGCCGCGGCCGCGGGCTGGGCCGAGACCGCGGACGTGCTGCGGCGCGAGTCCGCCGGGCGCGGCGCCGCCCCGGCCTGGGAGGGGCGGGCCGCGCAGCGCTACGCCGAGGCGGAGCGCGCCCTCGGCGACCGGTTGGCGGAGGCGGCCGCCCGGGCCGACGCGGTCGCGGAGCGCATCGTGCTCGCCGGCGTCGCCGTCGGCACGGTCCGGGCGCTGGTCAGGGACGCGATCGCGGACTTCCTCGCCGCCGCGGTGCGGTGGCTGGTCGCCACCCTCGCGACCTCGGGCGTCGGGCTGCCCGCGCTGATCGTCTCCGTGGTGCAGGAGGCCCTCGTCCTCGCGGGGCGCGCGGCGCTGCGGCTGGAGGAGCTGCTGGCCACACTCGCGCTCGAGTCCGCCGGGCTGCTGCGGGACGCCGGCGTGGTGCGCGAGCTCGTCTCCCACCTCCCGCTGCGAGACGCCGCGGTGGAGTGGACCAAGCAGGCGAGCACGGCGCCGTTCGGCGCAGGTCCGACGACGTCCCCGGACGGGTGATCGTGGCGTTCCCGGACTCCGGGGCGTCGCAGCGCTAGGGTCGCGGGCGTGCCTACCTGGGTGTGGTTCCTGATCGCGGTGGTGGCGTTGCTGGCGGGCGTCGCCCTGCTCCTCGCCGACCGGCGCGCCGGGGGCGCCGCGGAGCCGGGCGCCCGCGACCGCAGGCGCTGGGCGTCGGTGCACGACTGGGAGTACCACGACTCGGACTCCCTGCTGACCAACAAGTGGCGCTACGGCACGGTGCAGAACGGCGGGCCCGGCATCGCCAGGGCGGTCGCCGCGGGCACCGTCCCCACGCCCGAGGGCGGCCGTGCGGGCTACGTCTTCGACCACGAGCAGCAGAGCAAGGTCAACGCGGTGGTGGTGGCGGTGGAGCTGCGCGAGCCGCTGCCCGCCGCCGTCGAGCTGCGGCTGCCGTCGGCGCCCCTGCCGGACTCGCACGGCGGCGCGGGCCTGGACCTGCTGGAGCCGGTCGGCGAGCGCTACTCGTTCGTCTCGGACGCCGACGCGATCCGCCCGCTGCTCACCCAGCGCGTCGCGGACGCGTCCGACGCGGTGGGGGACGACATCGAGCTGGTCTGGGCCGAGGACGCCTGGGTGCTCGCCGCCGCTCCCGTCGACACCAGCCCGGAGCGGGCGCAGGACCTGCTGGCGGACGTGGCGCAGGTCGCGACCGCCCTCGAGCACGCCCTCGACGAGGCCCGCCACCCCGCCTAACCGCGCCGGTACGAGTTCGGCGTCAGCCCCAGCACGGTGCGGAAGTCACCGGTCAGGTGGGCGTGGTCGGCGTAGCCGAGGTCCGCGGCCACCTGCGCGATCGTGGTGTCCGGGTCGGTGCGCAGCCGTTCGGCGGCGGCCTGGAGCCGGTAGCGGCGGATCACCGCCAGCGGCGGGAGCCCGACGTAGCGGCGGGCGAGCCGCTGCACCCCGCGCACCGACACCCCCAGCCGTGCGGCCACCTGCTCCACCCGCAGGATCTCGGGATCGTCCGCGATCAGGTCCTCGAAGGCGTTGGCCGTCTCGGCCGCCGCGTCGGGGGCGGGCAGGCGCGCCGACACCCAGTCGGTGAACGCGTGCACCGCGGCCCCCACGTCCGGCATGGCCCCGACGACGGCGGCGTGCAGGTCGGGCGCGTCGACCGGGATCTCGCGATCCCGGACCTCCTGCGGCTCGGCGTGCATGGCGGCCAGCGCGGCCGGGCGCAGCAGAGCCCCGACCGCCCAACCGGTCCCCCGCAGGTCGCGCGCGGAGATCCCGGTCGTCGGGCCGGCGAGGGTCACCCCCTCGGGCTGCACCACGAGGTTCGAGGCCGGGAACGGCAGGACCTGCTGCCGGGACGTCCGGCCCGGGGCGAGGTCCCATTGCGGGATCCAGAACCAGCGCACCAGGCCGGCGAGCTCCGGTGCCGCGGGCACGCGCTGGAAGGTGGGGAGCCGGGCCGGGTAGAGGATGCCGCGGCCGTCGCGCGGGTCGCCCACGTGCCCTCCTGTCGCGTCCGTTCAAGCCGGCACCGCGCACCCTGCCGAACACTGGACGACATGAGCGAGCACAGCGGCGTCACCGGCAAGTACACCACCGACGGCCTCCCCCACGGGTCCACGACCCTCACCCCCTTCCTCGCGATCGCGGGGGCGGCGCAGGCCATCGAGTTCTACCGGGACGTGTTCGGGGCCCGGGTGGTCGACGTGACCGAGATCGGCGGCGTCGTGGCGCACGCGGACCTGGACTTCGGCACCGGCAGGCTGCAGCTCGGCGAGCCCTCCCCGGACTACGGCCTCGTCGCGGCCCCCGCGGGGGACGCCGACTGCTACTCGATCGGCCTCTACACCTCGGACGCCGACGCGGTCGTCGCGGCGGCCGAGAAGGCGGGTGCGGTGATCCGGGAGCCGCTGACCACGTTCGTCTCCGGCGACCGGTACGCCTCGATCCGGGACCCCTTCGGCGTGCGCTGGTCGGTGATGAGCCGGGTCGAGGACCTGTCCGAGGAGGAGAGCGCCCGGCGGGTCGCCGAGTGGGCGGCCACCCAGGGCTAGTCCCCGGACGGGCCCGTGACCGCATAGGCTCGACGACGTGCCCACCGCCTTGATCACCGGAGCCACCTCCGGCATCGGTGCCGCCTTCGCCGATCGGCTCGCGGCCGAGGGCCGGGACCTCGTCCTCGTCGCCCGCACCGTCGAGCGGCTGGAGGAGGTCGCCGCCCGACACCGGGAGACGGGGGTCTCGGTGGAGGTGCTGGCCGCGGACCTGACCGAGCCCGACCAGCTCGCCCGGGTCGCGCGCAGGCTCGCGGACCCGGACGTCGCCCCGGTGGACCTGCTGGTCAACAACGCGGGCATGGGCCAGGCGGGGTCCTTCCTCACCCTCTCCGTCGAGGACCTGCAGCGCCAGCACGACCTGAACGTGACGAGCGTGCTGCGGCTGACCCGCGCCGTCGTCCCCGGCATGGTGGACCGCGGCCGCGGCGCCGTGGTGAACGTGTCGAGCGTCGCCGGGTTCCTGCCGGGCAGCGGCTCGACCTACACCGCCGACAAGGCGTGGGTCACCGCGTTCACCGAGGGGGTCGCCAACTCCCTGGTGGGCACCGGGGTGCGGGCGCTCGCGCTGTGCCCCGGGTTCGTCCGCACCGAGTTCCACGAGCGCGCGGGCATCGACGCGGGCGCGCGCACCGGCCCGCTCTGGCTCGACGCCGCGCGGGTCGTGGACGACTGTCTGGCCGACCTGGCGGGTGGCCGGGTCGTGTCCGTCCCCAGCCTGCAGTACAAGGCCATCTCGTCGGTCGTGGGCGTGCTGCCCCGCCGCGTGGTCCGCAGGCTGGTCGCCACCTTCGACCGGGAGCGATAGAGGTTATGAGCACCTACACCGACACCGACCGGCTCCGGCTGGCCGAGCTCGTCCGCGAGCTGGGCGTCGTGCACGGCAGGGTCACCCTGTCGTCGGGCAAGGAGGCGGACTACTACGTCGACCTGCGCCGAGTCACCCTGCAGCACGAGGCGGCGCCGCTGATCGGGCGCCTGCTCCGGGCGCTGACGGCGGACTGGACCTACTCGTCCGTCGGCGGGCTGACGCTGGGCGCGGACCCGGTGGCGGACGCGATCCTGCACGCCGCCGCGGCCGAGCGCGCCGACGACCCGGCCGTGCTGCCGGTCGACGCCTTCGTGGTCCGCAAGGCCACCAAGGAGCACGGGATGCAGCGGCTGATCGAGGGCCCGGACATCGCGGGCCGGGCGGTCCTGGTCGTCGAGGACACCTCGACGACCGGCGGCTCGGTGCTGCAGGCCGTCCGTGCCGTCCGCGAGGCGGGGGCGACGGTCGTGGGGGTCGTGACCGTCGTCGACCGGGACACCGGCGCCAAGGAGGCGATCGAGGCCGAGGGCGCGCCGTACCGCGCGCTCCTCGGCCTCGCCGACCTCGGCCTCTGAGGGGGTGTCCGGCGGACCCGCCCCATCCCGGCCGTCGACGCCGGGTCGGGCCGCCAGGCCTCGGTCGGGATCAGGGGCGGGACACGCCTACTCGACGGTGATCCGCACGGAGTCGAACGCCGGGATCTGGTTCGCGCGCTCCATCATCGGGATGCGGTGCGAGCCGTCGCCCGCCCACACGGCGCACTGGTACTTCCCGGGCTTGTCGAGCTTCGGGATCTCGACCTTCACGTCGCTCACGCCCTCGCCGCCCTTGTTGTCCTGGGTGGCGAGGAAGAAGGCGGGTGCGGGTGCGGGGTCGGGCGCCGCCGAGCCGTTGCCGATCTCCCGGCAGGCGGTGTGGAAGTGGCCGCGCTGGATGCCGCCCTCGAGGACCGAGCTCTCCAGGTAGTAGCCGCCCGCCGCCGCGCCGAGGAAGCGGTCGCGGATCAGGTTCTGGGTGCTCACGGTGAGAGCGAAGGCCTCGCCCGCCTTGACGGTGTCCGGGGAGTCGGTGATGAGCAGGGTCGGGTTCTGCGCGGCGGAACCGACCTCGCCGAAGGCGGTGTCGACGCAGCGGTCGCCCTTCTGGAACCCGTCGTGCGGCGGGAGCTGGGACTTCGAGCAGTCCCGGGCGAGGACGTCGAGCCCGTTGTTCGCGGGCGCGGCCGGCTTCCCGTCGTCCTTCTTCCCCTCCCCGCCCTGCTCGGCCGCGGAGGTGGGGGCGGCACTCGAGCTGGTCGGCGCAGCGGTCTCCTGCTGCTCCTGCGGCTCCTCCGACGTGGTCGGCTCGGCGGACCGGGTGGCGTCCGAGCCGGACGACGAGCCGGACGACGAGCCGGACGAGGACCCGGACGACGAGCTGGACGCGTTCTCCACCGTGCCGTGCCCGGAGTGCTGGCCGGAGGCGCCGTTCGAGTTCTGCGGGATCCGGTCGGAGGCGATCGCGTAGTCGCAGGCGGTGGGGACCAGCACGACGACGGCCGCGGCCGCCGCGGTGGCCAACACGCGCCTGATCCGGCGGGTCTGGGGATCGGTCAGGGGAGCCATCAGCGGGTCATTCCTCGGGTCGGGGTGTGGGGGGAGCGGTCGGCGCGGTCGGGGTGGCCGTCGCCGAGCAGGTCGTCGAAGCGGAAGTTGCCGGAGGTGGCGGAGCGGGCGCGGCGGCGGGCGCCGGTGTCCGACACGGCGCCGAACCCGCCGGAGTCGCTCACCGCGGTCGCGGTGCCGCCGACCCGGTGTCCGCCGGTGTCCGCCGATCCCGCCGATCCTGTGGCCCGGAACCGGCCGGTCCCGCCCGCGGACCGCCGCGTCGCCCGGAAGGCGCCCGAGTCCGTGGCCTGGGTGGGGATGGCGCCGGAGTCGAGGTCGGCGGGGCGGTCGGTGCGCAGTGCGTCGTCCCAGCGGAAGGCGCCGGAGTCGTCCCGGCGGAAACCGCCGGTGGCCGAGCTGTCGGCGCCGGAGCGCGACCGCCGACGCCGGTGCCCACCGGTCTGCGACACCGCGGGCGAGCCACCGACCGGCAGGGACGCCCGGCCGCGTCCGCGCGGTTCGGGGAAGGTCACCATCGGCTGGGCGTGCAGGGAGGCGAGCTGGCTGCCGGTCGCGGGCGCCGCCGGGGCGGGTCCCTTCCTCTTCCGGCCCCGGCGCAGCGTCACGATCAGCCCGGTCGCGGCGCCGATGCAGGCCAGGAACACCACCGCGGGGACGATCAGGTCGGCGGGTGTGACGGACCCGCTGAACAGGCCCGGGGACGGCGGGGCGGGCAGCGCCGAGTAGTCCACCAGACCGGTGGCCTCCAGCATCGCGATGTGCGTGGTGACGTACTGGAAGGCGGTGTCCGCGAAGGCCCTGACCTCGGAGTTGCGGGTGCTGACCCGCACCTCGGCGATCACCGGCAGGACGATCCCGTGCGCCATCCGGACGATCTGCACCGCGGTCCGGTCGTAGTTGTCGCCCGTCGCGCCGCTGATCTGGTTCATCCACGAGACCTGCTGGGCCGTGGGGCTGCTCGGGAGCTGGACGTCGAGCTTGTCGGCCACCCCGCGGACGATCTGGTCGAGCACGGCGTGCTGCTCGGCCAGGTGCTGTCCGGTCTCCTTGACCTGGGGGTTGGTCGCCTGCTGGGCCATCTGCTGGCCGGTGGGGGCCTCCCACAGACCGGCCTGCCGGACCTTGATCAACAGGTCGCGGTCGGCGGGGCTGAGCGGACCCCACTGGGTCTGCTGCCAGCCGCCGACGCCGGGGGCGCCCGCCGTCCAGGACTGCACCACGGAGGCCGTGATGGCGCCGAGGACGGCGACGAGCAGGACCCAACGCACGGAGCGTGGGATGCGGTGCAACATCGGGGGGACCTTTCGGGGGGAGCGGCCCACAAGGGGGAGCTTGCGGACCCGCCCGTCGGAACGGGAGCGGGGAGCCTGCCCGGCGCGAGGGGGAGCGAGCCGGGTACTGCGGGGTGGTGCGGGGGTGGTGGTGCGGGGTCAGGCCATGTCGAACTGTTCGGTGTGGATCCGGTCGTCGGGCACGCCCATCGAGGTGAGGGCGGCGAGCACGTCGTCGACCATCGACGGCGGCCCGCAGAGGAAGTAGTCCAGTCGCGGGGTGGCGTCGACGGTCGCCAGGACGGTGTTCAGCAGCGCGACGTCGATCTCGCCCGTCGCCCCGGTCCAGGTCGCCGACGGCCTGCGCAGGACCTCGGTGACCTCCAGGTCGAGGTAGTGGCGCAGCTGCGCGAGCTCCTGACGGAACAGGAGGTCGGCCGCGTCGCGGGCCACGTACACCAGGCGGTGCGGGCGCTGGTCGCCCCGGTCGGCGGCGGTGCGCAGCATGGAAATCATCGGGGTGATGCCCACACCCGCCGCGATGAGGACGAGGCCCTGGGTGGGCACGGCGTCGGAGGTGAAGGAGCCGTACGGGCCGTCGACCCACACGGAGTCCCCCGGCCGCAGCTCGCGCACCGAGGCGGCGAAGTCGCCGTTGCCGCGGATCGTGAACTCGGTGTGCTGCGGGTCGTGCGCGCTGCTCGCGATGGTGAAGGGGTGCTCCTCCACCGCGGAGCGCTGCAGCCGCATCCAGGCGAACTGTCCGGGGGAGAACCGGAGCTGCGGGGACAGCACGACGGTGGTGACCGTCGGGTTCTCGGCCCGCACCTGCGCCACGACGAACTCGCCGCCGCGCTCGAGCACCGACCGGCCCCACCACCGCATCACGAACACGGCGACGACGAGCAGGCCGAGCCCGGCGAGGATCGGCGCCATCACGGCGTCGGTCACCATCTGCTTGAGCCACAGCACGTGCAGGGCGGAGCCGCCGAGCACCAGCACCGCGAGGAACAGGTGCATCCAGCGCCAGACCTCGTAGCGCGCCCGGATCCGGCGGCGCTCCAGTGCGAGCACCACCAGCAGCGCCAGGGCGACGGTCGCGCCGACCGCCGCCTGCGCCCGCGCCGGGGCCGACGGCACCAGCAGCAGGGCGACCTGCGCCGGGTTCGCCGCCACGACGGCGGCGAGGTGCAGCGCGATCAGGACCGCGCACAGGATGCCGAGCTGGCGGTGCAGCCCGACGACGGTCTCGATGCCGAACGTCCGGGTCAGGCCGCGCAGCCGCGAGGGGAGGCAGGCGGTGCACACCAGCGCGGACAGCGCGACGAGGCCGGTGACCGAGGACAGCTGCTTCCAGAGTCCGGTGGTGGGCGAGGTCAGCAGGTAGGCCACCGCGGGCCCCGCGAGGACCACGAGCAGCACCGCCGCCCACGCCCCGCGCGCCCCGTCGCGGCTCTCCCGCTCAGTCGTCCTGTCCACGGCGAGCGACGGTAAGGAGGGGCCGTGCGTCGGGTACGGAAACTTAAGGGTGGCGCCGGGCGGCGGCGTCCGAGGCGGGACGGGCGGTCGGTCACGTGCCCGAAATGAGGCTGAACGCCCCGAATATTGCTCCATTCGCCGAGCAACCTCTTCAGGTTCGCCACGCACCGGGGCCGAACGGTCGCACCGCGCACCCGCTCGCCGACGTCCCCGACCGCACGGCGCACGCCACGCCGAAGGCGGCCCCCGAGTCGTCCTGGGCGCGGCGCGGTGGGATGGTCACACTCCGGCCGGGGGCGAAACCTGGTCGCAACCTGAACGGTGCAGTGTCGCGGGTGTTTCGTGCCGCATACTCGAAGGTCACGGAACAGTCACGGCGGGGGAGGACATCCATGGCAGGACGTACGGGGCGGCCCGTACTCCTCGGGGCGGCGGTCGTGGCGGCGTTGACCCTGCTCGTCGGGTGCGGGGCTCCGTCCTGGACCTACGTCACGAACTCCGCGGACCGCACCTACCTGAAGGTGCCGACCTCCTGGAAACAGGTGGACCCGGCCCAGGTCGCCAGCCAGCTCGGGGTCGAGTCGGCGGACGACTCGTCCCAGGGGGTGTGGATCGAGGCCTACGACTCGGACGCGCAGCCGTCGCTCAACCACATCATCGGCGAGACGGCCCAGTCGCCCGCGATCCTGGTGACCGTCCAGCCCATCCCGGAGGAGTCCCGCGGGCAGATCTCGCTGGACACCGTGCGGGACTTCATCTACCCGGTGTCGCAGTCGGCGCGCCAGCAGATGCAGCTCGGCGGGGCCACGAGCGGCCTGACCGGCTTCACGCTGCTCGGCGACGAGGTGCTCACCCCCGGCGACGGGATCCGCGGCGTGCACTCGGTGTTCTCCTACCGGGTGAACGGCGGTGAGCCCCAGATCTTCGACCAGACCGGCTATCTCAACGACGACGCGAGCAAACTTTATCTCGCCTTGGCACGCTGTTCGGTTGACTGTTTCGAGAAGAGACAGTCCGAGATCGACGGCGTCGTCTCCTCGTTCACGGTCCGGGAGGGCCCATGACCATCGTTGACGACACCGTCGGCGCGCCGCAGCCCGAGGGCTCGGCGCACCACGAGCCGCCTCCGCCGAAGTACGAGGCGAAGCGCAAGAAGATGTCCCTGTGGGACCGGTCCAAGATCCTGCTGCTGCTGGTCATCGCGTTCTTCGTGATCGTCTGGTCGCAGGTGGCGGACAACCCGCTGATGACGTTCGCGGACGCGCTGCGCATCGAGCTCGTCGACTCGCAGTGGCTGCTCTGGCTGGCCGGGGTCGAGGTGCTGCGCCAGCTGCACTACTTCCTCTCGGAGCGGTGGTCGGCCTACCACGTCTTCTGGACCCAGAAGGTCTTCGGCGGCACCGACCGGATGCTCAAGCGGCGCTGGTCGGACTGGACCCGCTTCCGGGTCGCCCGGGCGCTGAAGTGGGTCGCGTTCATCGTCCTGGTGGCGCTGGTCGCCGGCGCGGCGCTGGGCACGTCCCCGTTCCTGGCGATCTTCCAGGCACCCGCGCTGCTCTTCCAGGCGCTGCCGTTCATCTTCCAGCTGGCCTTCGCGTTCTTCTTCATCGCGTTCCAGTTCATCGGGCTGTTCTGGCTGCTCTCCCGGGGCGGTGTGGACACCTACTACCCGGACGACATCAAGACCCGCTTCACGGACGTCTGGGGCCAGGACCACGTGGTCCAGCGCATCCGCGAGAACATCATGTTCCTCGAGAAGCCGGAGGAGATCGAGGCCAAGGGCGGGTACGTGCCCGGCGGCCTGCTGCTCTGGGGGCCGCCCGGCACCGGCAAGACGCTGATGGCCGAGGCCGTGGCGGGCGAGACCGGCAAGCCCTACGTCTTCGTCGACCCGGGCGCCTTCATCAACATGTTCATGGGCGTCGGGATCCTCAAGGTCAAGTCGCTGTTCCGCAAGCTGCGCAAGCTCTCGCTGCGCTACGGCGGCGTGATCGTCTTCTTCGACGAGGCGGACGCGCTCGGCAACCGCGGCACCCTCGCGGGCACCGCCCCCGGCGGGGCACCGCGCGGGTTCACGCCGCCGCCCTTCCACGGCTCGGGCTGCCACGGCTTCTCATACCTGTCCCGGGACACGCAGTCGATGTTGTTCCGCAACTCGATGTCCTCGGTGCCGCCGCCGCAGGAGACGTCCAGCCGCTTCATGATGGGCGGGATGCAGGGCGGCGGCGGGGGTGGCGGCACGCTCCAGGCGCTGCTCACCGAGCTGTCCGGGCTGAAGAAGCCGCGCGGCCTGCTGAACCGGTGGGGCAGGCGCGCGCTGGGCATGCGGCCCAAGCCGCCGCCCAAGTACCGGATCCTGGTCATGATGGCCACGAACATGCCGGAGTCCCTCGACGAGGCGCTCCTGCGGCCGGGCCGCATCGACCGGATCTACCGGGTCGGCTACCCGTCCAAGGCGGGCCGGATCATGACCTACAGGGGCTACCTGGACAAGGTGCCCCACGAGATCACCGACGAGCACCTGGACAAGCTCGCCACGATCACCCCCTACGCCACGGGCGCCACGATCAAGGACCTGGTGAACGAGGCCCTGATCACCGCGATCCGGGACGGCCGCGAGGTCATCACCTACCGCGACCTGATGCGGGCCAAGCAGCTCAAGGAGCTCGGCCCGCCCGAGGACGTGGAGTACATCGAGCGCGAGCGGCACGCCGTCGCCGTGCACGAGGGCTGCCACGCCGTCGTCGCCTTCCGGGTGCGCGAGCACATGGAGATCGACCTGGCGACCATCGAGAAGGGCTCCGACTACCTCGGCATGGTCGCGAGCATCCCGCCGGAGGACCAGTTCACCCGGTGGCGCTCGGAGTACGAGGCGGACATCCTGGTGTCGCTGGCCTCGCTCGCGGGCGAGCGGATGTTCTTCGACGGCGACAGCTCGTCCGGCGTCTCGGGCGACCTCGAGTCGGCGACGACCGTGGCGTCGTTCATGGAGGGCATGTGGGGCATGGGGTCGACGGTCTCGTCGTACTCCTCGGCCCGCCGCCTGGAGGTCGGCTCGCCCGGCGGCGGCAAGGGCGCCCCCGGCAAGGACGGCTCCACCGAGGAGGTCATCCGGCGCGCGCTCGCGGACCGGATCGAGGACCACCTCGGCGGGCTGCTGGACAAGGCCGAGGAGATCCTGCGGGAGAACCGGGCGTCCGTGCTCGCCATCGCGCACGCGCTGGAGACGCACAAGACCCTCACGGGCGAGGACGTCGAGGCGGTCCTGACCGGCCGTGAGGGCGTGAACGTCGACGGCCGGATCTACGCCGACCCGGACTTCCTGTCCCAGCTGGAGGAGTACCACGCCGCCGCGGCGGGCGCGCACCGCGCCCACGCCCCGGTCCGGCTGGCGCTGCCCGCGATCCGCGAGCGCGAGGAGGGCCACTCGGCCGCGGCCACCGCGCAGTAGCCGCGGCTCCCGAACGCGGCGAACGGCGCTTTCGCTCACACCTCGTGAGCGAAAGCGCCGTTCGTGTCTCCAGGGTCAGGGAACGAGGATGGCGCGTCCTCGGACTCGGCCCTCGTCGAGGTCGGTGATGGCCTGTTGGAAGTCGTCGAGGGCGTAGCGCTGGGTGTGGAGGGTGACCAGGCCGCGCGCGGCGAGCTCCATGAGGTCGCAGAGGTCGTTGTAGCTGCCGACCAGGTTGCCGACGATGTTCTTCTCCGCGGAGATCAGGTCGATCGTCGGCACGTTGAGGTTCTCCCCGTATCCGACGACGTGGTAGTCGCCGGCGGGCTTGGTCATGGCCAGTCCCTCGGCGGTGCTGCCGCCCTCGCCGACGAAGTCGACCACCACCTCGGCCCCGCCGAGCGCGAGCACCTGGTCGACGTGCCCGCCGTCGGCCACGATGCCGAGGTCCGCGCCGATGGACTCGGCCAGCTTCACCGCGTCGGGGTTGCGGTCCAGCACGACCAGCCGGGCCGGGCTCAGCGCCTTGAGCACCTGGATCCCGATGTGCCCCAGGCCCCCGGCGCCGATCACCACGCAGGTGTCTCGCGGGCCGAGCCTGCGGGCGGCCTTGGCGGCCGCGTGGTAGGCGGTGAGGCCGGCGTCGGCGAGGGCGGCGACGTCGGCGGGTTCGAGGCCGTCGTCGAGTTTCACGACGGAGCGGGCGGAGGTTCGCAGGTACTCCGCGTAGCCGCCGTTCGTGTCGATGCCCGGGAACTGCGACCGGGTGCAGTGCACGTCGTCCCCGGAGCGGCAGGCCCGGCACAGCCCGCAGGTGATCAGCGGGTGCACGATGACCTTGTCGCCCTCACCGACGTTGGTGACCGCGGACCCGACGGCCGCGACCCAGCCCGCGTTCTCGTGCCCGATCGTGTACGGCAGCGTGACCTGGGACTTCTGCGCCCACTGGCCTTCGAGGATGTGCAGGTCGGTGCGGCACACCCCGGCGCCGCCGATCTTCACGACGACGTCGAACGGGCCCTGCACGGTCGGTTGCGGGACGTCGGTCAGCTCGAGGCCGCGGTGGTAGCCCACCACCTGGACTGCTCTCATGAGGCGCTCTCCGTGAGGTCGTAGCGGGTGGCCAGCAGGCCACGACAGAAGTGGGCGTTGCCCTCGATCGAGATCCGGGTCGACCGGGCCAGGCGCAGCTGCAGCGGCAGCTCCATCTCGGGGTACGGCGCACCGGTGTGGTCCACGAACACCGGCAGCTCGTCCCCGGTCCGGAGCCCGATGACGGCGCGCCTGCGGAGCAGCGCCCGGGTGGCGTCGTCGTCGGGGAGGTCGCCGATCCGGACCCGACCCAGCTCGGCGATCGGGGTCCCGGCGCGGGTCAGACGGGTCAGCACCCGTTCCATCGCGGCGGTGTGGGCCTTGCGCTGGAAGGTCGTCCGCAGCTGCTCGAGGTCCTGGTCGGCCTCGTGCCCGAACGTGCCGCGGTATCCCGCGTCGGCGGCGAGCCCGCGGTTGATGAGGTCGGAGTCGTGGTGGTCGTCGAGCTCCACGGTGACCCGGCGGGTCCACGGCAGCGCGGTCAGCGCGTCCTTGGCGTCGCTCGCCATCAGGTAGGAGAAGTTCGGCGCGCAGAAGCTCGTCGGCAGCCGCAGGTGCACGACCACGTCGGCATCGACCACGTCGAGCGACCGGACGAATCCCAGGTCGGTGATCGGCTCGTCGAGCTCGGGGTCGACGACGGTGTCCAGGGCCCGCCACGCCTCGTCGGTCCGGATCAGGCCGTCCATCAGGCCACCGCCACGGCCTGCGGCTCCTCGCGGGGGAGCTGTAGGTGCTCCGGTACCGGGATGTCGTACATCGCGGCGGCGTTGAGCCCGAGGATCTTCTTCTTCTGCGCGGTCGTCAGCGGTGCGTACTCGGTCAGGTCCTCCGGGATCTGGAAGTCCACGAACATCTCGACCAGCCACCGCGGGGTCCACAGCGCGTAGTCGCTGGAGAACTGGATCCGGTCCTCGTCGAGCCAGTACAGCAGCTCGCCGATGATCTGCGCGAAGTACTTCGGGCGGGTGTGCATGAACGGGATCGCGACCGCGAGCCCGGCGTGCACGTTCGGCTCCTGCGTGGCGATCCAGCAGAAGTCCTCGAGCCGCGGCAGACCGCAGTGCTCGACCACGAAGTTCATGTCCGGGAAGTCGGTCGCGACCTTGTCGACGTCCGCCACGTCGAACGCGTCGCGGTCCAGCGGCCGGATGGTCGGGCCCTTGTGGATGTGGATGTTGCGGATGCCCAGCTCCTGGGCCGCCTCGAGGTAGCGGTAGGACCACGGGTCGTCGAGCTTCCAGCCGCGGGAGTCACCGTGCCACTCCGCGGTGTAGAGCTTGCAGCCCTTGAGCCCGAACCGCTTCGCGTCCTCGCGCAGCTGCCGCAGCCCCTGCTCGCCGAAGCGCGGGTCCCAGCAGTGGTTGTAGGTGAGCTTGTCCGGGTGCGCCTTCGCCAGCGCCGACGCCTCCTCGGTCTGCCCGAACCCGTTCACGTAGAACTCGCCCAGCGCTGCGGGCTGGAAGATCGCGTGGTCCACGTGGCCGACCCCGAACAGATCGTGCATCAGCCGGTCACCGCCCTGGTAGAGGTAGTCCTCATAGGGCCAGACCTCGGACTCCGGGCTGAGGTTGCGGTGGTAGTCGTAGAAGCAGTCGATGAACTGCTTGCCGTGGATGTTGCGCTGGTTCTCCACTCGCGCGTCCCACAGCGCGACGTGGGCGTCGACGATGAAGTAGTCCTGCCCGTCCTTCGAGTACACCGTTGTCTCCTGTCCGTCGGTGTCGGCGACGGTAGGCGGCGCGAGCGGGTCCGCAGGGCCGTGACGAGTCTCAACGTGAGACGTCTTCGGCACCGCCGGACCACGGGTGTGTGTCACATTGGGGTCGGGAGCAGCGTCCGAGGAGGTGCGCAGATGGAGGTCCAGCGGAGCGTCACCGCGACCCCGCGGTTGTCCGCGTCCTGGCGGCGCAGCGAGGACTACGGCATCCCGCTCGACGCCGTGAACCCGGCGTTCAGCGGCGGCGTCGACAGCGCGGTCGACGGATCGCTGTTCTACGAGTGCGGCCAGGAGATCCTGGGCGGGCTGCGGGACACCCTGTCCGGCGAGCCCGTCAGCATGATGTTGACCGACGCCGACGGCCTCGTCCTCAGCCGGGTGTGCGACGAGTCGGCCCTGGTCAGCGCCCTCGACAAGACCTACCTGGCCCCCGGGTTCGCCTTCTCCGAACGCGAGGCGGGGACCAACGGGCTGGGCCTCGCGCTGGCCGACCGCGCGCCGTCGCTGGTGCGCGGCGAGGAGCACTACTGCACCGGGCTGTGGGGTTACACGTGCGCGGCCGCGCCGGTCATGGACCCCGTGTTCGGACGGCTGCTCGGCAGCGTCAACCTCACCACCTGGTCGGAGAAGTCCGCGGGCCTGCTGCTCGCGCTCGCCCAGACGGCGGCGGGCCACACCTCCACCCTGATGCTCGCCCGCGGCCGCGGGGCACAGGCCCGGCCCACCCCCAAGGGTGAGGTCTTCCGCGTGTTCACCGCCCAGCGCGACACGGCGACGCCGCCCGCCCTCGGCGAGGCCTGGGAGTCCGCGCTGGCCGAGACCGTCGCGGCGCTGCGGACCGGCCGGACGGTGGGCGTGATCGGGGAGGCCGGCGTCGGCAAGACCGCGCTGCTCGCCGCGGCGCTGCGCCGGGTGCACCGCGACCACCGGATCCTCAACGCCCGCCCGCCGGACCCGCGGGACGCCGACTCCTGGCTCGCCCTGTGGACCCCCGAGCTCGCCAAGGACCGCACCAGCGTGATCGCGGGCGGGGTGGACGCGCTGCCGCTGTGGGCGGCCTCGGAGCTGGCCACGATCGTCGGTGACGCGCGGGGCGCCTCGCTCGCGGTGACGGCGTCGGAGGCCGCGGGGATCCCGCGCCCGCTCTCCCGCCTGCTCGACACGGTGGTCTCGCTCCCGCCGCTGCGGCAACGGCCCGACGACGTCCTCCCGCTGGCCGAGTACTTCGGCGAGGTCGTCCGGGGCCGCGCGGTGCGCTTCACCCCCGCCGCGGCCCGCGCCCTGCGCACCTTCGCCTGGCCCGGCAACGCCGAACAGCTCCGACGCGTGGTCCGCGAGGCCGTGACCAGGGGCGACGTGATCGACGTCCACCACCTGGCCCCCGAAGTCCTGTGCGGCTCCAGCCGCACCCTGACCCGCATCGAGACCCTGGAGCGGGACGAGATCGCCCGGGCCCTCGCCGAGCCCGGCATCACGGTCACCCAGGCCGCGAAGAACCTGGGCATGAGCCGCGCCACGATCTACCGCAAGATCACCCAGTACGGCATCCGCCCGGAGTAGCGCCGACCACGATCGCACGTTTCGTGCTCCCAGTGCTGCATGATCACGATTTGCGTGCGCTCACGGCGGTGCGGACAGCACGGAGAGCACGAGACGTGCCGCTCCGGGCGGCCGGGCACAATGGCCGCCCGTGAGCGACGACGAGCCCGGGGCGACGGAGTGGGCGGTGCCCGGGCAGGTGGGGGTCGGCCCGTGGGAGGGCGCGCCGCCCGACGACCCCCGCTACGACCCCGAGCTGCTGGCGGGCGGTGACCGGCGCAACGTCGTGGACGCCTACCGCTACTGGCGCCGGGACGCGGTGGTGGCGGACCTCGCCGCGCGGGCGCACCCCTTCCACGTCGCCATCGAGAACTTCGGCCACGACCACAACATCGGGACCGTGGTGCGCACGGCCAACGCCTTCGCCGCGGCCGCCGTGCACATCGTCGGACGACGGCGGTGGAACCGGCGGGGCGCGATGGTCACCGACCGCTACCAGACGCTGCACCACCACGAGAGCGTCTCCGGTCTGGTCGCGTTCGCCCGCGCGCACGGGCTCGCGGTCGTGGCGGTGGACAACACCGAGGGCTCGGTGCGGCTGGAGACCGCGGAGCTCCCGCGCGACTGCGTGCTGCTGTTCGGGCAGGAGGGCCCGGGCCTCACCCCCGAGGCCCGGGCCGGTGCCGACCTGCTCGTGTCGATCGCGCAGTTCGGTTCCACCCGCTCGATCAACGCCGGCGTGGCAGGCGGGATCGTGATGCACACCTGGGTCCGGCAGCACGCGGACCTCGACACCGCCTGGTGAGCGCACCGCCGACCCACGAACGTGACGGCAACGTTCTCGACCCCGCGCTCCGGTGACGCCCGCGCAGTCGGGGTGCGCCGAGTGTCACCGGAGCATGCCTTCCGGAGCGCTCAGGTCACGCTCGCGCCGCGAGCGGGGTGGACAGGCCCGCCTTCACCTGGCGGCTGACGTCGTCCGCCAGGAGCTCGGTCGCGCCGGCCTCCAGCGCGTCCAGGATCTGGGTCGCGACGCCCGCCGCGGAGATCTTCGGAACCTCCAGCCGGGCGGTCATGTCGGTGTCCATGTACCCCACGTGCACGGCCAGGACCTGCGTGTCCGGCAGCTCCGCCCGCAGCGAGTTCGTGAACGACCAGGCCGCGGCCTTGGACGCCGAGTACGCACCCGAGGGCGGGAGCGCGAGCCACGAGAGCACCGACAGGACGTTCACGACCGCCCCGCCGCCGTTGCGCGCCAGGACCGGCGCGAAGGCCCGCGCCACGGTGACCGGACCGAACAGGTTCGTCTCGAACTCCGCGCGGGCCGCGTCGAGGTCCCCCGTGAGCAGCGAGCCCGCGCCGGCCCGCCCGGCGTTGTTGATCACGATGTCGACGTCCGGCAGGTCCGCGGCGGTCTCGGCGACCGCCGCGGCGTCGGTGACGTCCAGCGCCACGGGGACGAGGTGGGGGTCGGTCACCGTGTTCGGGTTCCGCGCGCCCGCGTAGACCGTCTTCGCCCCGCGCTCGACGAGATGCCGGGCCAGGTGGGCGCCGAGCCCACGGTTCGCGCCCGTGACCAGCACGGTGCTTCCGGTGATCTGCATCAGAGCCGCTCCAGGATCGTGGCGTTGGCGGTGCCGCCCGCCTCGCACATGGTCTGCAGGCCGTAGCGGCCGCCGGTCCGCTCGAGGACACCGAGCAGGGTCGTGGCCAGCCGGGCCCCGCTCGCGCCGAGCGGGTGGCCGATGGCGATCGCGCCCCCGTCGACGTTCACCTTCGCCGGGTCCGCGCCGGTCTCGGCCAGCCAGGCCAGGACGACGGGCGCGAACGCCTCGTTGACCTCGAACGCGTCGATGTCCGCGATGGTCAGCCCAGCCCTGGCCAGCACCTTCGCCGTGGCCGGGATGATGCCGGTGAGCATGTAGATCGGGTCGTCGCCCGCCACGGTGGTGGTGTGGACGCGCGCCCGCGGCCGCCAGCCGCGCGCCGCCGCGATCTCCGAGGTGGTGACGAGCAGGGCCGCGGAGCCGTCGTTGATCGGCGAGGAGTTGCCCGCCGTGATCGACCAGTCGAGCTCGCCGAAGCGGTCGGTCCACCGCGGGTCCGCGAACGCGGGGCGCAGCCCGGCCAGCGTCTCGACGGTCGTCCCGGGGCGGATCGTCTCGTCCCGCTCGAGCTGGGTGACGGAGCCGTCCGCGTGGGTGACCTTCACCGGCGCCACCTGGGAGGCGAAGAATCCCTGCTCCCAGGCGGCCGCGGCGCGACGGTGGCTCTCCGCGGAGAACTCGTCCAGCCGGGTGCGGGAGAGCCCCCACTTCCGCGTGATCAGCTCGGCGCTGACGCCCTGCGGGATCAGCCCGCCGGGATAGATCCGGCTGATCGACGGGCCCGCGACGTCCTGACGCACCCCGTCGACCAGCGCGGAGCTGCCGATCGGCACGTGGCTCATCGACTCCGCGCCCGAGGCGATCGCGATGTCGTACTCGCCCGCGATCACCCCGTTCGCCGCGAAGGACAGCGCCTGCTGGCTGCTCCCGCACTGCCGGTCCACGGTCACGCCGGGCACCGACTCCGGC
Organism: Pseudonocardia sp. WMMC193; assembly: GCF_021728735.1. Taxonomy (NCBI): domain Bacteria; kingdom Bacillati; phylum Actinomycetota; class Actinomycetes; order Pseudonocardiales; family Pseudonocardiaceae; genus Pseudonocardia; species Pseudonocardia sp. WMMC193. The sequence goes on from NZ_JAKKDO010000003.1 coordinate 4,939,532, forward strand.
AGTCCGGCCGCGATCGCGGCGAACCGGGTGGTGTTGCCGCTCTGCTCACCCACCTGCCCGACGACGCCGCCGATCACGTCGTCGATCTCGTGCGGGCGCAACCCGGGCACCCGCTCGACGAGGCTGCGCAACGCGTGGGCGTGCAGCTCCACCGGATGGACCTCGGCGTACGCCCCGCCCGGCCTGCCCTTGCCGACCGGTGTCCGGACGGCCTCGACGATCACTGCGTCACGCATCACGACCTCCTGGGTCTCTCAATGCAACCCAGTCTGCATTGCGCTGCGAGACTCAGCAAGGACTGCCGCGTCACTCGCAGAGCACGCACGGCCCGTCCGAGCCGGGCAGCTCGGCGTACCCCTCCTCCGGGATGATCAGCAACGCCTCCACGGGAGGACCGCCCGGCGTGCGGTAGAGCCGCTGCGCCGCGGCCAGCCAGGGCACCGGGTCGGGGAACTCCACCACGCTGACCAGCCCGTCCGGCAATCCCACGGTGTCCCCCGGGCCGAGCCGGCCGCCGATCCGGACGTACTCGCCCAGCCGGTTGAGCAGCCGGGCGGCGGTGGCCCGGCCCACCGCGAACACGATGAGCTCGGAATGCCCGAAGCCGGACAGCCCGACGGTGTAGACGAAGGGCGGCCCCTCGACGTCTCCGAGAACGGCCTGCAGGGCCCAGCCGTGGCGGCGGATGGTCTCGCGCTGCCAGGCCTCGTACTGGTCGGCGCGGTGGACGGAGGCGGGGGTGTCGTGGTTCATGCCCGGGACGGTAGGGCCGACCCCCGACAAGTTCCCTCTGCCAGGATCAGGGGTGATGACCACCCTGTGGACAGAGCGCGGGGCCGCCGCCGAACGCGCCGTCGTGGCCCGGTACCTCCATCGCGTCGGCGGGTCCGTTCCCGCCACCCGGATCGGCCGGGTGCAGAGCCCGCGCGCCCGCCGCTTCGGACCCTGGCACTACTGGTGGCAGGCGCATCTCCTCGACTGCCTGGTCGACGCCCAGCAGCGCAGTCCGACGCCCCGCCGGTCCGCGCAGATCGCCGGCCTGGTCCGTGGCGTGCGGCTGCGCAACCTCGGCCGCTGGACGAACGACTACTACGACGACATCGCCTGGTTCGGCCTGGCCGTCCACCGTGCGGGGCCCCGGGCCCGCTCGGGTGCGCGGGCCGTCGCGGCGATCACCGCGCGCCTGCGCGCCGGGTACACCGACGACCTCGGCGGAGGCATCTGGTGGCGCCGCGGGGACGACTTCAAGAACGCCCCCGCGAACGGCCCGGCGGCGATCCTGCTGGCCCGCACCGGGGACGTCGAGCGGGCGGCGGCGCTCACGGACTGGATGGCGGACAACCTCGTCGACCCCGACAGCGGTCTGGTGATCGACGGGATCCGGGTGGGCGGGAAGCGGGAGACGACCACCTACACCTACTGCCAGGGCGTCTACCTGGGGGCCTGCGTGGAGCTGGCACGGCGGCGGGGTGACGCCCGGTGGCGGGAGCGGGCCCGCGGGGTCCTCGAGGCCACGGCGGCCCGGCTCGCCGAGCCGAACGGTGTGGTCGGCGGCTACGACGACGGCGGCGACGGCGGCCTGTTCAACGGCATCCTCGCCCGCTACCTGGCCGAGGCCGCGGTCCGGCTACCGGATCTCCCGCACGCCCGGGACCTGGTCCTGGCCAGCGCCGAGTCCGTCTGGGAGCACCGCGCCGACACCCCGCACGGCCCCGCGTTCGCCCACGACTGGCGCAAGGCCGCCCGCGTGCCGGCGCCCGGAGCTCCGGAGGGGGACCTGTCCGTGCAGCTCAGCGCCTGGATGCTGCTGGAGGCGGCGGCGCGGGTCAGCGCCGCCGGTCGTCCGGCCGGATGACCGGGAGCTGCACCGTGGCGTCGGGGTCGAGCCCCGCGGCGGGCTTCTGCTTCCGCGCCCGGATCACCTCGACGATGATCGGCAGCACGGAGATCAGCACGATCAGGACGAGCATGAGCTCGATGTTGTCCCGGACGACCTGGAACTGGCCCAGGAAGTAGCCCAGCACCGTGACGCCCGCGGCCCACGCGACCCCGCCGATCAGCGAGTAGGTGAAGTACCGCTTGGGCTCCATCCGCCCGACGCCCGCCATGACCGTGATGAACGTCCGCACGATCGGCACGAACCGCGCCATCACGATGGCCCGGTTGCCGTACTTGTCGAAGAAGCCCTGGGTCTTCTCGACGTGCTCGGGTTTGAACAGCCTGCTCTTGGGCTTGTCGAAGATGGCCGGACCCGCCTTGCGGCCGATCCAGTACCCCGCGACGTTGCCGACGAACGCCGCGGCCACCAGGAGCACGCACACCACCCACAGCGGTGTGCCGATCGCCCCCGTCGCGACGAACAGGCCCGCGGTGAACAGCAGCGAGTCGCCCGGCAGGAAGAAGCCGAGCAGCAGGCCGCACTCCGCGAAGATGATGAGCGCCAGGCCGAGCAGCGCCCACGGGCCGAGCCACGAGATGATGACGTCGGGCTTCAGCCACTCGGGACCGAGCGCCAGGGTGGTGGTCACAGGGCGAAACGGTACCGGGCCACCCTGTGGGCCCCGTCAGCCGACCGTGGGAAGCACCCCGGGGGCGAGCAGCGACACCAGCGCGATCCCGACCCCCAACAGCACCCCGGCCAGCAGCGCGACGGCGAGGGCGAGCGTGATCTGGCGGCGCAGGGCGGCTCGCGGGTCACCGTGCGGGCGCGGCGGCAGGCCGGTCGCGGAGACCCGGGCCTGGGCCCGGAGCGCCTCGGCCACTCTGTCCTCGGGGTGGGTCACGGCGGCCAGTCTCTCACCCCGGTCCGCCGGACCGTTCGGCCATGACCCGGGCCACCGTGTCGAGCGCGCGGCTCGCCGTCGACTTCACCGTGCCGCGGGTGATCCCGGCGGCCTCGGCGATCTCCGCCTCGGACAGTCCCCCGTAGTAGCGCAGCACCAGGACCTCGCGCTGGCGGGGCGGCAGCGTGCCCAGCGCGTCGACCACGGCCTGGTGCTCGGCGGAGAGCATGGCCAGCGACTCCGCGGAGCGGGCGTTGACCTGGTGGGGCGCGACGTACTCCCGGGCCGTGCGACGCCGGCGCAGCACCGACCGCGACCCGTTCACCACCGCCGTGCGCAGGTACCCGACGGCGGCCGCCTCGTCCCGCAGACCGCTCCAGTGCCGGTGCAGGCCCGCGAAGGCCTCCTGCACGACGTCCTCGGCCGTGGCGGGCTCGTCCACGAGCAGGACGGCGAGCCGGACCAGGCGCATCCGGTGGTCCCGGTAGAGGTCCGCGAGGGTGAGCGGGCCGCCCGCCTGCGGAGCCTCCACCTCGGGGTCCGGACGCGAGTCGATGCGCCGCAACCGGCTCAGCGTCCGGTCCACCGTCTGCTCGACCGGGCTCTCGAACCCACCCGTTCCCGCTCCAACCCCCACGGGCCTACCTTAACGAGCGTGACTGACGTCCCCGTGTGAGTCGCGCCTGGTGGGCGATACTGACGGGCGACACCCGGCGGACCCCGAGGAGAGCGCGCAGATGCCGATCGCCACCCCCGAGATCTACAACGAGATGCTGGACAAGGCCAAGAGCGGTGAGTACGCCTACCCGGCGATCAACGTCACCAGCTCGCAGACCCTGCACGCGGCGTTGCGTGGCTTCGCGGAGGCGGGCAGCGACGGCATCGTCCAGGTCTCCACCGGCGGCGCGGAGTTCCTGTCGGGGACCCGGGTCAAGAACATGGTCACCGGCGCCGTGGCGCTGGCCGAGTTCGCCCACGTCGTCGCGGACTCCTACCCGGTGAACGTGGCCCTGCACACGGACCACTGCCCGAAGGACAAGCTGGACACCTACGTGCGGCCGCTGATCGCGATCAGCCGCGAGCGGGTGGACGCCGGCCGCAACCCGCTCTTCCAGTCCCACATGTGGGACGGCTCGGCCACCGAGCTCGAGGAGAACCTGAAGATCGCCGCCGAGCTGCTCGACGAGGCCGTCAAGGCGAAGATCATCCTGGAGATCGAGATCGGGGTCGTGGGCGGCGAGGAGGACGGCGTCGCGAACGACATCAACGAGAAGCTCTACACCGCCCCCGGCGACTACGAGCGGACCGTCGAGGCGCTCGGCGGCGGCGACAAGGGTCGCTACCTGCTGGCCGCCACGTTCGGCAACGTCCACGGCGTGTACAAGCCGGGCAACGTGAAGCTGCGCCCGGAGATCCTCAAGGAGGGCCAGCAGGTCGCCTCGGCGAAGCTGGGTCTCCCGGAGGGCTCCAAGCCCTTCGACCTGGTCTTCCACGGCGGCTCCGGCTCGCTGCTGGAGGAGATCCACGAGGCGCTGTCCTACGGCGTCGTGAAGATGAACGTGGACACCGACACCCAGTACGCCTACACGCGCCCGATCGCGGCGCACATGTTCACGAACTACGACGGCGTGCTGAAGGTCGACGGCGAGGTCGGCGACAAGAAGACCTACGACCCGCGCACCTACGGCAAGAAGGCCGAGATCTCGATGTCGGAGCGGGTCGTCGAGGCGTGCGAGTCGCTGAAGTCGGCGGGCAAGTCCCTGGCCGGCTGACCGCGTCCGGGCCGACGAGGCAGGATGGGCGGCATGAGTGTGCACGGCAACCTGCTGGGGCCTGAGCCGACCCGCCTGCCCGTCGACCCCGCCGCGGCGGCCCTCGCCGCGGGCGAGGACCCGGCGGACGTCGCCGCGGCGAACCCCGCGTCCTCGCTCGCCTGGGCCACCCTGGCGGAGAACGCGCTGGCCGAGAAGCACACCGTCGCGGCCTACGCCTACGCCCGCACCGGCTACCACCGCGGGCTGGACCTGCTGCGCCGCAACGGCTGGAAGGGCTTCGGCCCGGTGCCGTGGGCGCACGAGCCCAACCGGGGCGTGCTGCGTGCGCTCGGTGCCCTGTACCGGGCGGCGGAGGCCATCGGGGAGACCGACGAGGTGGAGCGGCTGCGGACGTTCATCACCGAGTCCGACCCGGAGGCCGCGGCCGCCCTGGGCGTCTCCTGAGGTGACGGTCGCGGGCCGGGCCCGGGCCCGGTTGGCGCTGGGCGGTCGCCGCCTGCGCGCGTCCGCGTTGCCGATCGTGCAGTGCGGGCTCGCCGCCGGGCTCGCCTGGTTCGTCGCCGCGGACCTGGTCGGGCACGCCCGGCCCTTCTTCGCCCCGATCGCGGCCGTGATCAGCCTGGGGGTGTCCCTGGGTTCGCGGCTGCGGCGGGCGGGCGAGCTGGTCGTCGGGGTGAGCCTCGGCGTGCTCGTCGGCGACCTGCTCATCTCCTGGATCGGCACCGGGGTCTGGCAGATCGCCCTGGTGGTGATGCTCGCCGTCGCGGCGGCCGTGTTCACCGACGGCGGCACGCTGATCGTCGCCCAGGCCGGTGCGTCCGCGGTGTTGGTCGCGACCCTGCTCCCCCCGGGGGACACCGGCGGGATCGACCGGTGCGTCGACGCGTTGATCGGCGGGACCGTCGGCGTGCTGGTGGTGGCGGTGTTGCCGTCCCACCCGCTCGGGCCGGTGCGCAGGCAGGCACGACACGCGCTCGACGAGCTGTCCGCGGTCCTGTTCGGGATCGCGGACGCGCTGCGGGCCCGGGACGAGCAGGCCGCGAGCGCCGCGTTGTCCCGGGCCCGCGCCTCCCAGCCGATCGTCGACGACCTGCGCGCCGCCGTCCGCTCCGGGCGCGAGGTCACGACCGTCGCCCCCGGCAGGCGCCCGCACCGCGCCGAGCTCACCCGGTTCTCCGAGCTCGCCGAACGGGTGGACTACGCCTTCCGCAACACCCGGGTCCTCGCCCGGCGGGCCCTCGCCGCCCTCCAGGACGACGAACCCGCCGTCGACGCCCTGCCGGACGCCGTCACCCAGCTGGCCACCGCCGTCCGCAGGCTCGCGGACGAGGTGCGCGGCGGGCACCGGGAGCAGGCCCGGGACGCGATCCTCGAGCTGGTGCACGAGGCCCCGATCCTCGCCGAAGCGGGTGACCTGGGGATGTCCGAGCAGGTCATGGTCGCCCAGCTGCGGTCCATCGCGATCGATCTCCTGCAGGCCACGGGCCTGACCCGGCGCGAGGCCGTCGCCGCGCTGCGGGCCGAGTTGTAGCGCGGCTCCGCCGCCCGTGCGTGGGAAGTGGTGCCAGAGCACCACTTCCCACGCACGACCTCGGGTGGCTCAGAAGGCGATGCGGTCGAACAGCTCCCGGAGCCGGGCCCGGCGGGCCGGGCGACCGGCCCCGACCCACGCGATCCGGCCGAGCAGGTGCTCGCGGAAGGCGGGGTGCGCCTCGCGGTTCTGGCCGTCCGGTCCGTGGTGGACGCAGTTGTGGAGCAGCGCGCGCAGGTCGTCGTAGTCCCGGCGGGAGGCGGCGGGGGTGGCGTTGACGACGAGGCCGGTGACCCGCTGGCGGTGGTGCGCGGGCATGATCCGGGTCTTGTCCGGCCGCAGGGTGAAGCCCTCCGCCGCCGCGATCGCCGACACCCGCCCGACCAGCCCGTGCACCGGCAGCTCGTCGCCGGAGAACACCAGGTCGTCCGCGTAGCGCCCGTACCGCGCGCTGACGGCCGCGGCGAGCCCGCTCAACCGCCGGTCCAGCCCGTGGGCCAGCAGGTTCGCCACGGCGGGCGAGCTCGGTGCGCCCTGCGGGAGGTGCGGCAGCGCGAGCCGGTGCCGCCGCGACGACGGGCCGCGCCGCAGCACCGCCCGGGGCGTACCGGTCACGAGCATCCCGGCCAGCACCCGCGCGACGGCGGCGGGGTAGCCCGCCGCGCGCAGCAGGCCCGCGATGCGGGCGGGCCCGATGCGGGTGAAGAAGCCCTCGACGTCCAGCCGTACGACCATGGCGCGGCCCGCGTGCTCGGCGGCCAGGGTGAACGGGGAGCGCCCCCGCACGTAGCCGTGGGCGGCGGGGTGCACCGGGATGCGCCCGAGCACGCGGCGCCCGATCCGGCGCTGCAGCTCGGCCAGCCGCGGCCCGGGCGTCTCGATCAGCCGGTCGCCGCGCCACACCGCCCGGTAGTGGTGCAGCGGCCCCTCCGGGGCCCGGCGCAGCCAGCCGCCGGGGTCGGCGAACCACTCCGGTTCGCCCGCGCGCAGGTCCAGCCCGGCGGCCAGCTCGTCCACACTCGCCCAGCGCGCGACCGGCCACCGCCACACCGGTGCCGGCTCCTCGACGACGATGCGGCGCCCGAGCGCGCCCCGGATCCCCGCCAGCAGCTCGGCGTGGGCGGCCCGCGGCGCCTCGGGCCACTGCTCGACCAGCCGGGCGGCGACTTCGGCCGCCCGTTCCCCGAGGACGTCGCCCAGCGTGTGGGTCAGGGCCCCGAGGCGCCACGGCACCCCGAGCAGCGCCCGCAGCACCGCCTCCGGATCGGTCACCGCGCGGACCCGACGGCCGTGATCCACAGGTGAGGAGGGACCCGGTCGATCTCCGACCGGCCCGCTCCCCGACGGCGGATCATGCGGGTGATGTCGCGGTGCCCGTACGACCTGGGCTCTCGTCCGCCGCGCGCCCACGTCCCCGTGGTGCGGGCCGCCGCGCGCGGGACGCCGTGCGGTGCAGGGATGGTGCACTCCGGGGTTGCCCCGGAGCTGCGAAGGCCGGGCCCGAGGGCCCGACGGTTCGCCGACTCGTCCGAACACCGCGACATCGCCCATACGGTACCGAGCACCCCCGACAGTCCCGCGGTGCACGTTTCGTGCGCGTGGTGCGGTGCGGACCGCGCTCACCGCACACAACCGTCGATCATGCGGCGCTGAGCGCACGAAACGTGCGGTCACGGCGGGCTCAACCGCACCTCCCGCCCCGCCCACCGGCGGCGCAACCACCGGTCGTGGCTGGCCACCACCACGGCGCCGGGGCCGGTGCCCAGGGCCTCCTCGAGCTCGTCGGACAGGCTCGGGGAGAGGTGGTTGGTGGGCTCGTCGAGCAGCAGGAGCTCGGGCGGGTCGGCGATCAGCAGGGCCAGCGCGAGGCGCCGCCGCTGCCCGACGGACAGGTCCCCCACCCGCGTCCCGAGGTCGCGCGGGGCGACCAGGCCGAGCGAGGCGAGGGCCACCGCGTCGGGCCCCAGCGCGGCCGCCCAGGTCTGCGCCACCGTCCGATCAGGACGGTCGAACACCGTGTCCTGGGCGAGCAGCCCCACCGCCGGTGCGCGCCGGCGCCGCACGTCCCCCTCGGCGGCCTGAGCACCGGCCAGCACCGCGAGCAGCGTCGACTTCCCGACGCCGTTGGGTCCGGTCACGAGGATCCGGTCGGTGGCACCGACGTCGAGCCGGTCGACCGCCAGCCGCCCGGGCACCCGCACCGCACGCAGCGACACGAGCGGTCCCTCCGGTGCGGCCCTGGCCAGGGCCGGGGCGCGGAACCGGAGTGGTGCAGGGGGTCTGCGCACCTGGTCGCGCTCCAGGTCCTCGAGCCTGCGGGCGGCGTTGCGGACCCGGCTCGACACCTGCTTCTCGATCCGCTGGCCGCGGCGGCCGTACCCCATCTTGTCGCGATCCGGCATGGGCCGGTCGTGCGGCGCGACCCGGTGCGCGGTGACCCGGACCGAGTGCCGCAGCGCGCGCAGCTCCTCCTGCTCGGCCTCGAACCGCTCCTCCCAGCGCGCCCGCTCCCGCCGCCTGGCCTCCTGGTAGGCGGAGTACCCGCCGCCGTAGCGGGTCGGGCCGTCCAGGGCCGGGTCGAGGTCGACGAGGTCGGTGCAGACCGCGTCGAGGAAGGCGCGGTCGTGGCTCGCCACCACCAGCACCCCGGTCAGGCCGCGCAGCTCGGTCTCGAGGAAGGCGGCGGCGGAGTCGTCGAGGTGGTTGGTGGGCTCGTCGAGCAGCAGGGCGGTGGGCCTGCGGATCAGCAGGGCGGCGAGCGCCAACCGTCCACGTTGGCCTCCCGACAGCGAGCCGACCGGCCGCGAGGGCGCCACGGAGCCCAGGCCCAGGCCGTCGAGGACCAGGCCCGCCCGCCGGTCCGCGTCCCACGCCGCGTGCTCCTCGGCCCACTCGAGCCGCTCGCCGTAGGGCTGCGCGAGCGCGGGGTCCTCCGCCATCGCCTGCGCGAGCCGGTCCAGGTCCGCGAGCGCGGCGCGGGCCTCACGCAGCGCGTCGTCGACCACCCCCGCCACCGTGACCGTCGGCGCGAACGGCAGCTCCTGCTGCAGGAACCCCAGGTCGGACGGCCGCGTCACGGTTCCGCCGTCGGGCCGGTCGGTCCCCGCGAGCAGCCGCAGCAGGGTCGACTTGCCCACGCCGTTCTCGCCGATCAGTCCGATCCGGCGGCCGGGGGCGGCGGTGAGGGAGACCCCGTCGAGCACGCGGCGGTCGCCGAGCGTGCGGACGAGGTCGTGGGCGATCAGGGGAGCAGGCATGCGACACCACCGGGAGGGTCCACGGCGACGCCCGACGGGTGATCCGCGGCCGGGCGGGGACGGTGTCAGTGCCTCATGTCGAGATCCACCCTGCCACGGGGCGCAACCGGATTACGGGCTCACCGCACCCAGTGCGGTGATCGCGAACGTTCGCCGGTCCTCGCGGGCCCGGACGGCCCCTCGCGGCGTTGCCCCCGCACCCCGGTACACCCGGTACAGGCGGCGCGGGGGCGCCTGGCGAGGAACCGCCCGGATCCCGCGAACACCCGGCGAACGTTCGTGGTCACCGCACTAGCGGATCCACAGCCGGCCCGACCCGAGTACGTTTGCCAGCGGTGATCTGGGCGTCACACGCGGTGGGCGACACTGTGTGCTCACGCCTCGGGGAGGAATGAACGCATCATGCAGTTCCTGATCAGGTGGGTCCTGGCGCCGCTCGTCCGGTTCATCTGGCGGCCGCGCGTGGTGGGGGCGGCGCGCGTCCCGACCACCGGCCCGGTGATCTTCGCGGCCAACCACCGGGCCGCGGTGGACACCGCGGTGATCCCCCTGGTCACCCCACGGCCGGTGGCGTTCCTCGGCAAGGCCGAGTACTTCACCTCGCGCACCCTCAAGGGGCGCCTGGTGGCGCGCTTCCTCACCGCGCTCGGCTACGTCCCGGTCGACCGGGGGAACGCGAAGGCGGGGCTCGCGGCACTCGACGCGGGCCGCACGGTCCTGCGCGCGGGCGGTGCCTTCGGCATCTACCCCGAGGGCACGCGCTCGCTCGACGGGCGGCTGCACCGCGGGCACACCGGGGTCGCGTCGCTGGCGCTCTCGACCGGGGCCGTCGTGGTGCCGGTGGCCCTGCTGGGCACGGAGAAGGTCCAGCCGGTCGGCCGCCGGATCCCGCGCGTCGCACCCGTCGAGGTCCGGTTCGGCGAGCCGTTGGACTTCTCCCGCTACGACGGGCTGGAGGGCTCGGCCGCCATCCGCCGCGCCGTCACCGACGAGGTGATGGACGCCATCGCCGAGCTGTCCGGGCAGGTCTACGTGGACCGCTACCACCAGCGGCCGGGGACGCAAGCCGCATAATGCGGCCATGACCGATCTCGCGGACTCCCTGGCCGATGCTCTCGACGTCGAGCTGGCCGCGGCGGACGCTGAGGTCGCGGCGCTGCATCCCGGCGACCCGGGGACCCGCCAGCCCGTGCACACCGTCTACGTGCCCGCGGACCGGTTCTCGCGCGGGATCGTCACGGACTGGGGCACCCGGGCGCTCGAGGTGTTCGACGCGGCCGCCGGGGACCTCCCCGCGATCTGGGACGCCCCGGCGGACCTGCGGGGACGGGTGCGGGACAAGCTCGCGACGGAGCCCATCGAGGATCTGCGCATCGACTTCGAGGACGGCTACGGCACCCGCTCCGACGCCGAGGAGGGCGCCGAGATCGTCCGGGCCGCGGAGGAGCTGACGGCCGCGGTGGCGGCGGGCGCGGCGCCGCCCTTCACCGGCATCCGGTTCCGGAGCTTCGAGGCGGCGACCCGGCGGCGCGGGGTCCGGACGCTCGTCGGGTTCGTCGGGGAGCTCTGCGCGCGGGGCGGCGTGCCCGCCGGGTTCGTCGTGACCCTGCCGAAGGTCACCGCGCTCGCGCAGGTCACGGCGCTGGTCGCGACGTGCGAGTCGCTGGAGGCGGAGTTCGGGTTGCCCGCGGGCACGCTCCGGTTCGAGATCCAGGTGGAGACGCCGCAGTCCGTCATCGGCCCCGACGGCGCCTCCCCGTTGCCGCGCATGATCGCCGAGGGTGCGGGTCGCTGCACCGGCCTGCACTACGGCACCTACGACTACTCTGCCTCGCTCGGGATCGCCGCGGAGTACCAGAGCATGGAGCACCCGGTCGCCGACCACGCCAAGGCGGTGATGCAGGTGGCCGCCGCGGGCACCGGCGTCCGGCTGTCCGACGGGTCCACCAACGTGCTGCCGGTCGGGGACCCGGAGCAGGTGCGGGCCGCCTGGGCGCTGCACGGCCGTCTGGTGCGCCGCTCCCTCGAACGCGGCTTCTACCAGGGTTGGGACCTGCACCCGGCGCAGCTGCCGAGCCGGTTCGTGGCGAACTTCGCGTTCTTCCAGGGCTCCGCCGAGTCTGCCGCCGCCCGGCTGCGCGCCTACCGCGAGCGCTCCGAGAGCGGCTTCATGGACGAGCCCGCCACAGCGACCGCGCTGTCGGGTTTCCTGCTCCGCGGCGTCGATTGCGGCGCGCTGGACGACGAGTGGGTGCAGAAGGCGACCGGCGCGGACGCCCACGAACTGGCCCGGCTCGCCCGTCGCCCCGCCCTCGGCCCCCATCGCTGAGCCACTCACGGGGTCAGCGGTCGGGTGTCGGCTCCTCGGTCTTGGTGAAGTGGTTGAACGCGAGGTTCAGCAGGACCGCGACGATGGCCGTGGCGCTGATGCCGGACTCCACGATCTGGTGCAGCCACGTGGGCAGGTGGGTGTAGACCTCGGGCACCGTGATCGGGATCAGGCCCACGCCGATGGCCGTGGCCACGATCAGGATGTTCGAGTTCGTGAACTCCACCTTGGACAGGGTCCGGATGCCCGCCGCCGCGACGGAGCCGAACAGCACGATCCCGGCCCCGCCGAGCACCGGCTGCGGGATCGCGTTCATCACCCGGCCGAGCACCGGCAGCAGGCCGAGCACCACCAGGATCGCGCCCCCCGCGGCGACCACGAACCGCGACTTGATGCCGGTGATCGCCACCATGCCGACGTTCTGCGCGAAGGCGGAGATCGGCATGCCGTTGAACACCGGCGACACCGTGGTGGCGGCCATGTCCGCGCGCAGGCCCGCCGCGATCCGCTTCTTGTCGACGTCGGTGTCGAGGATCTCCCCGACGGCCAGCAGGTCCGCCGTCGTCTCGGCCATGATCACCAGGATCACGATGGTCATGGACACGATCACGCCGATGGAGAACAGCGGCCACCCGAAGTGGAAGGGCTGGGGCAGCGCGAAGATCGGCCCGTTCGCCACGGCGCCCCAGTTCACCCGGCCCATGAGCGTGGCGACGAGCGTGCCGACCACCAGGCCGAGCATCACGGCGAGCCGCGACACCAGCCCGCGCCCGAACCGCGCGATGGCGAGCGTGACCACCAGGGTGAGGAAGCCGAGCAGCAACGACGTGCCGGAGGCGTAGTTCGGGTTCGGCTGCCCGCCGATCATCTGGTTCCCGCGGATCCAGCGCAACGCGACCGGGAACAGCGACAGCCCGATGATCGTGATGACGCAGCCGGTGACCACGGGCGGGAAGAACCGCACCAGGCTCGCGAAGACCGGGGCGATCACGAACCCGATGAGCCCCGCCACCAACACGGCCCCGAAGATCGTGGCCATCCGCGCGGCCGGGTCCCCGATGCCCTCGTTCGTCGCGACCGCGGTCATGGTGCCGACCGCGGCGAACGACACGCCCTGCACCAGCGGCAGCTGCGACCCGACGTAGGGCAGCCCGAGGGACTGCAGCAGGGTGCCGAGCCCGGACACGAACAGGGCGGCGGTGACCAGCAGCGCCTGGTCCGCGGGCGAGAGCCCGGCCGCCGACGCGATGATGATCGGCGGCGACACGACGCCGGCGTACATCGCGAGGATGTGCTGCAGTCCGAAGAAGAAGGCCTTGCCGACGGGGACCTTCTCGTCCTCGGGCCGGACCGTCGTCGTCTCGTCGGTGTCCGTCATCAGATGAAGCCCTTCACGCCTTCCCACACCCCTTCGGCGGGCGGCGCCTCCTCCCGGACGACGGACGCCTCGATCAGTCCGTACGGGCGGTCGGCGGCGTACCAGACCTCGTTCGGGTTCTCGAGTCCCCACTTCGAGAGGTCGACGAGGAAGTGGTGCTTGTTGGGCATCGAGAAGCGGATCTCCGCCACCTCGGGATGGGCCTCCAGGGCGGCCTCGCCCATCGCGTAGAGCGTCTGCTGCAGCGACAGCGAGTGGGTGAGCGCGAACTTGTCCAGCAGGATCTGCCGGATGGACGTGAAGGACTTGTCCCAGTCCACGTCGGTGCCGATGTAGCGCCACCGGGCGCTGACCGCCGTCGCGAGGATGCGGTCGTCGGTCTCGACGAGAGAGGTGTACGGCACGTCCGGGAAGCCGTGGAACTCCGAGCCCGTGCTCTTGAGCACGACGAGCCCGGACAGCCCGGAGATCACCGTCTCGGACTCCCCGTGTTTGGTCACCACGCAGGTGCGCACCTCCGTGCCGGTGCGGGAGAACGCGTGGTCGTGCGGGCCCTCGGAGGTGGTGATCCGTTCCCAGTGGTCGAGGTTGACCTCCTGCCGCGCCCCCGTGACGTAGTCGAAGCCGTCGACGAAGTACCGGGCCATGAGCAGGCCGAACGTCTCGGGCGTGCCGACGCCGTGCTGCTTGGCCAGCGCGTAGACGGTGTTCTTCTGCGTGTCGGTGGCGATGACCTTGTCGTTCGCCCCGGTGTGGAACGTCTCGGCGAAGTCGCCGATGAGTTGGCTCGTCACCGTGACGTCGGTGATCTGGTGCACCGGCGTGGAGCGGTCCACGTGCACCATGTGGCACTCCGCTTTGCCGTACTGGTTGTAGCCGAGCGCGATGCCCATGTGTTCTCCGAGAGCTCGAACGAAGGTGGGGACGACCAGGGTCCCCACGCAGTGTTACGCGCGGGTCAGCCCCCGTGTCCGGTTCGGTGAACCGGACACGGGGGCCGCCGGATGCGCCGGTCAGGCGGCCGCGGTGGTGGTGCGGCGGCTGCGCGAGACCACCCAGTGCAGCACGAAGGCGATGATCGCGCCGATGAACCAGCTGAACGCCGCCGCGGTGGACGAGCCGAACAGCACCACGGCCATGGCCAGGATCGCGCCCACCGCCGTCGCGATGATCGCGACGGGGTTGTAGCCCTTGCTGTAGTGGTAGGTCCCGTCCGCCTTGAGGGTGTACAGGTCGTCGACGACGACCTTGCCCTTCTTGATCAGGTAGTAGTCCGCGATGAGCACGCCGTAGAGCGGGCCGATGAAGGCGCCGAGGGTGTCCAGGGTGTAGTGGATGACCTCGGGGCTCGAGTACAGGTTCCACGGCGTGATCAGCACGGACCCGACGGCGGCGATCATGCCGCCCATCCGCCAGCTGATCTTCTGCGGGTTGACGTTGGAGAAGTCGAAGGCGGGCGAGACGAAGTTCGCGACGATGTTGATGCCGATCGTGGCGATCATGAAGGTCAGCGCGCCGAGGACGACGGCGAACGTGCTGTCCAGCTCCGCGACCGTCTCGACCGGGTCGGTGATCAGCCGGCCGAACACCGGCAGGGTGGCGGCGGCGGTGATGACCACGAGCAGCGCGAACACGATGAAGTTGATCGGCAGGCCGAGGAAGTTGCCCTTCTTCACGTCCTTGAACGTGCGCCCGTAGCGGGCGAAGTCGCCGTAGTTCAGCATCGGGCCGGAGAAGTAGGACACGATGAGCGCGATCGCCGTGATCATCACGCCGACGGACTGCCAGCCGGAGAGGTTGACCTCGGAGAGGTTCAGGTCGATGTTGCTCCAGCCCGCCTCGATCACGAGGTAGCCCGCGAGCAGGAACATCACGACGTAGACGGCGGGTCCGCAGAAGTCGATGAACCGGCGGATGGCCTCCATACCGCGCCAGAAGACCGCGGCCTGCAGCACCCACATCGCGAGGAAGCAGATCCAGCCCAGCGCGGACAGCCCGGCGAACCCGCTGTCATGCTCGGCCATCGGTGCCAGCCCGGGCCACAGCTTCAGCGCCACGATGACCAGCGAGTGCGACGCCAGGTAGGTCTGGATGCCGTACCAGGCGACCGCGATCAGGCCGCGGATGATCGCCGGGATGTTGGCGCCCAGCACGCCGAAGGAGACCCGCGAGATGACCGGGTACGGGGTGCCCGTGGCCTGCGAGGGCCGCGCGACGAGGTTGCAGAGGTAGTAGACGATCGTGATGCCGATCAGCAGCGCGACGAGGACCTGCCACGCCGCGAGGCCGAGCGCGAACAGCGACCCGGCGGTGACGTACCCGCCGACGCTGTGGACGTCGGACATCCAGAAGGCGAAGAAGTTGTACGAGGTCCAGCTCTGCTTCTTGAGCGGGGCGAGGTCCTCGTTGGTGAGGCGCTCGTCGTATCCGGGCTTGATCTCACCCGGTGTCCCACTCGTCGCGACCGGGGTCGCCTCCACCGATTCCGCCATTACACCCTCCGTCGTCTCACCCGACCGTGCGATGACGGTAAGTCCTGGTGAGAGGGGTCGTCCGGGTGATCGGCAGTATTCACGAGTTCGTCCCCGGCGTTAAGCGGAACTCAACATATATGCACTCACCGGATCTGGAACTCCGAGAGCATTCCGGTGTAGGCCTTGGTGGGCGGCGGCGCGAACTCGCCGCGGTCGCCGGTGCGCAGGCCGAGCGCGACGAGCGACTCGACCGTGCGGACCGCCGCGGCCACGCCGTCCACCACGGGGACCCCGACCGCGGCCGAGATGTGCGCGCAGAGGTCCGCCATGCCCGCGCAGCCGAGGACGACGGCGTCCGACCCGTCCTCGGCGACCGCCCGCCTGCACTCCTCGGTGATCCGGTCCCGGGCCGCCGGGTCGGTCTCGAGCTCGAGGACGGGGATCTCGCAGGCCCGGATCCCACGGCAGGAGCGGGCGGCGCCGTAGTGCTCGGCGAGGTCCTGGGCCCGGCCGATCGTGCGGCCCAGCGTGGTCACTACGGAGAACCCTCTGCCCAGGTAGGAGGCGGTGCGCATGGCCGCCTCCGCGATCCCGACGACGGGTCCGCGGGCGAGCTCGCGGGCGGCGTCGAGCCCGGGGTCGCCGAAGCAGGCGATCACGTAGCCGTCGGACCCCGCGCGCTCGCCCGCCGCGATCTCGGCGAGCATCCCGGGCACCGACAGCGCCTCGTCGTAGTGGCTCTCGATCGAGGCGGGCCCCATCGCCGGGGTCACCGCGCGCACGGTGGTGCCAGGGCTCGCGACGGCGGCCGCGGCCTTGCCGATGGTCGCGGTCATCGACTCGGTCGTGTTGGGGTTGATCACCGTGAGGAGCACGTCGTCCACGCTAGTTCCTCGTCAAGCGACGTTACGGGCCGGTGAACCGGGGATCCGTGCGATGCTCCCGCGCATGGCAGGCATCAGTACCCACGTCCTGGACGCGGCGTTGGGGCGCCCGGCGGAAGGCATCGCGGTCCTCCTCACCGACCCCGACGGCGAGACCTTCACCGGGGTCACGGACGCGGACGGCCGGGTCGGCGACCTCTACACCGGCGCCCTGCGCCCGGGCACGTACACGCTGGTCTTCGCGGTCGCGGGCGAGTTCTACCCGGAGATCACGGTCGCCTTCACCGCGGACCCGGAGCGTGGGCACTACCACGTGCCGCTGCTCCTGAGCCCGTACGGCTACACGACCTACCGCGGCTCCTGACCTGCGACTCCGTCGCTCGTGAGTGGTAAGTGGTGCTCTGGCACCACTTACCACTCACAGGCGCCGAAGGCGCGGGTCGGGTCACCGGGCTGCGTTCTTGACGAACCCGGTCTCGGTCTGCCGGAACGACGGGTCGCCGCCCTGCCAGCCGCCGCGGACGTGGCGCCGGATGGTGGCGTCGTCCGTCGCGCGGGCGGCGGAGTGCCAGAGGAAGGCGTCGTGCAGGATCACGTCGCCGCGCTCGGCGTAGACCGGGAGCTCGCCGCGGACCTTCTCGAAGCCCAACGGCATCGGGAAGGGCGGCGGGGTGTCGGTGTAGCCGCGGGCGGCGGGCGCGCCCTCGGGGACGACCGCGCCGTTCACGTTCTCGTACGGGCTCGGCGTGGCCCACAGGTGGCTGCCGGGGACCACGCGCAGGAACCCGTTGGCTGGGCTGGTGCCGTCGACGTGGATCGTGAACGCGGTGCCGGGCCAGATGTCCAGGTGCGGCACGGCCTGCCAGTCCGCGTGCCAGCCGATCCGGCTGTAGCCGGACTCCCGGCCGGGGCGTGCGTCCTGGTAGACCACGCCGTTCACGCTCGGCCAGAAGTCCGGGCCGAGCAGGTCGCCGAGCAGGGCGCGCAGCGCGGGCAGGGCCAGCGCGGTCCCGATCGAGGGGGCCAGCTCCTCCACGTGCTCGACGTAGTTCACGAACCGCTCGGCCTTGTCCTCGGAGTCGAGGTACTTGGTCGAGCCGTGCCGCCCGGCGAGCGCCCCGGAGAGCACGCCGCGCTGGGCGAGGACGCACTCGGCCTCGATGGTCTCCAGCAGGTCGGTCGGGATCAGGTCGCGCAGCACCACGAAGCCCCAGCGGCGGTAGAACTCGGCCGCCGCAGGCAGGTCGTCCGGGGTGTGCACGCCCAGGTCGGTGAACGCGGCGAGGTCGAGGGTCTCCACGGGGGCCTCCAGAGTTGAACCAAGTGGTTCACTCAGCATAGCGGGGCCCTGTGGGAATCCGTCGTTACGTTCACATGACGGGCATTGCCGGGGGGTGCGGCGGCACGATCTGCTCAGGACCGTCCCCCCGAGGAGAGGTGCATGGATCTGAACACGGTCAACGGTTACCGCCGCGCCCGCACCCGGGCCGACCTGGCCCTGGGGCCGGGTGAGCGGATCCTCGGCGGGGGGACCTGGCTCTACTCCGAGCCGCAGCTCGACACGACCGGGCTCGTGGACCTGACGACGATGGGCTGGGCGCCGCTCACCCGCACCGACGAGGGCCTGTCCATCGCCGCGACCTGCACGATCGCCGAGCTCCTGGCCCACCCGGACCGGCCGCCACTCGCCGTGGAGTGTGCGAACGCGCTGCTCGCGAGCAGCGCGATCTGGACCGTCGCCACCGTGGGCGGGAACGTCTGCCGGGCCTTCGCCGCCGCCGGGATGGTGGCGCTGTGCGCGGCGCTCGACGGCGTCGCGCTGGTGTGGGCGCCCTCGGGCGGCGGACCTCACGACTACCGCATCCCGGTGGCGGAGCTCGCGACCGGCAACGGCACCACCTCGCTCGCGCCCGGCGAGGTGCTGCGCGCCCTGGAGATCCCGGCCCGGGCGCTCGCGGCCCGCACCGCGTTCCGCAAGATCGCGCTCGCCGAGCTCGGCCGCTCCGGTGCCGTGCTCACCGGCCGGGTCGACCCGGGCGGCGAGGCGGTCTTCGTGATCACCGCGGCCACCGCCTCCCCGACCGTGCTGCGGTACCCGGCGCTGCCCGGCGCGGCCGCGCTGCGGGCGGACGTCGACGCGGCCGTCGGCTACTACACCGACCCGCTCGGCTCCGCGGACTGGCGCCGCCAGGTCAGCGGGGTGCTGCTCGAGGAGATCCGGCAGGAGCTGGCGTGAAGTTCTCGATCAACGGTGTCGCCGGGTCCGGCGAGCCGCAGCCCGGCCAGTGCCTGCGCACCTTCCTGCGCGACCAGGAGCACTTCGAGGTGAAGAAGGGCTGCGACGCGGGCGACTGCGGCGCCTGCTCCGTGCTGGTCGACGGGGCGCTGGTCCGCTCCTGCCTCTACCCCGCGGTCCGCGCGGACGGCGCCGAGATCACCACGGTCTCCGGGCTCGGGACGCCCGAGGACCTGCACCCGATGCAACAGGCCTTCGTGGACCACTTCGGGTTCCAGTGTGGATTCTGCACGGCCGGCATGATCGTCGCCGCGTCCACGCTGGACTCCACGGACGACCTCCCGCGCCGGATGAAGGGCAACCTCTGTCGCTGCACGGGCTACCGGTCCGTCCGGCAGGCGATCGAGGCGGGGGTGCGCGGGGACCCGCCGCGGCCTGCGCCCGGGTGCGGCGTCGGCGACTCGCCGAACCCGCCCGCCGCGCGACGCGTGGTGACCGGGACCGAGCCCTACACGTTCGACCTCGCCGTCCCGGGCTCCCTGCACCTGCGCGTGCTCGCCGCGCCACACGCGCACGCCCGCATCCGGTCGATCGACACGTCCGCCGCCGAGGCGGTGCCGGGCGTCGTCCTGGTGCTGACGCACGAGAACACGCCGCAGGAGCGCTACTCCACCGGCCGGCACGAGCACCGCGAGGACGATCCCGACGACACCCGCATGCTGGACGACGTCGTCCGCCACGTGGGACAGCGGGTCGCCGCCGTCGTCGCCGAGTCGGTGGCGGCGGCCGAGGCGGGGTGTCGCGCGCTCGTCGTCGACTACGAGGTGCTGCCCGCCGTGGTCGATCCCGAGGAGGCCCGGCGCCCCGGCGCGCCGCTGCTCCACCCGGACCGGACGCCCGCGGACCGGGTCGACGAGGCCGGGCGCAACGTGGTGCTGGCGGTCCACGGTGGACACGGCGGAGACGTCGACGCGGCGCTGGCGGCCTCGGCGCACACGGTGTCCGGGACGTGGCGCACCTCCCGGGTCTCGCACGCGCAGCTGGAGACGCACGGCGCGATCGGGTGGCTGGAGGACGACGGCAGGCTCGTCCTGCGCGCGAGCACGCAGGTCCCCTTCCTCACCAGGCTCGAGCTCGCCCGGCTGTTCGGGCTCCCCGAGGACCGGGTGCGGGTCCACACCGCCCGGGTCGGCGGCGGCTTCGGCGGCAAGCAGGAGATCTTCGCCGAGGACCTGGTGGGGTGGGCGGTGTTGCGGACCGGGCGCCCCGTGTCCTACGAGCTGTCGCGCACCGACGAGTTCCAGCGCACCTCGGTGCGGCACCCGATGCGCGTCGGCGTCACGCTCGGGTCCACGGCGGACGGTGTGCTGACCGCGATGAAGGTCGACGTCCTGTCCGACACCGGCGCCTACGGCAACCACTCCCGCGGGGTGCTGTTCCATGCGATCGCGGAGTCGGTGAGCGTGTACCGCTGCCCGGTCAAGCACGTCGACGCCGAGGTCGTCTACACGAACACGGTGCCGTCGGGCGCCTTCCGCGGCTACGGCCTGGGCCAGGTGATCCTGGGCGTGGAGTCCGCCATGGACGAGCTCGCGATCGAGCTGGGGCTGGACCCCTTCGAGCTGCGCAGGCGGAACGTCGTGCGGGACGGCGACCCGCTGCTCGTCGCCCAGCACGCCGAACCGGAGCCGGACCTGGTGTGGGGCAGCTACGGCCTCGACCAGTGCCTCGACCTGGCGGAGGAGGCTCTGGCCAGGGGCAACGGGGTGGAGCCGCCGCCCGGGTGGCGGGTCGGTGAGGGCATGGCGCTCGCGCTGATCACCACGGTGCCGCCCTTCGGGCACGTCGCGCACGCCGCGATCCACCTGGAGCCGGACGGCACCTACCGCGTCGACGTCGGCACCGTCGAGTTCGGCAACGGCTCGCAGACCGTCTTCACCCAGATCGTCGCGTCCACGCTGCACACCACCGTGGACCGGATCGTGCTCCGCGTCGCGGACACCGACGCTGTCGCGTACGACACGGGGGCCTTCGCCTCGGCCGGGACCGCCGTGGCGGGCAAGGCGCTGCACGGCGCGGCCCTGGATCTCCGCGCCCAGATCCTGTCGCGGGTGGACGGAGTCCTGGAGCGGGACGGTGTGCGCACCGCGGCCGGGCTCGTCCCGTTCGCCGAGATCGGGCCCCTCACCGGGACCGGGGCCGAGTTCGGGGAGCAGCGGTCGCTGTCGTCGAACGTGCACGCCGTCCGGGTCGCGGTGCGCCCGGAGACCGGCGAGGTGCGGATCCTGCAGTCCGTGCACGCCGCGGACGCGGGGACCGTGATGAACCCCGAGCAGTGCCGCGGCCAGGTCGAAGGCGGGGTGGCACAGGGGATCGGGTCGGCGCTGTACGAGGAGGTGCTGATCGGGGAGCACGGCGAGGTGCTGAACCCGGTGTTCCGCACCTACCGCGTGCCGCAGATGGCGGACATCCCCGACACCGAGGTCTACTTCGCGACGACCAGCGACGCGCTCGGCCCCTACGGCGCCAAGAGCATGAGCGAGTCCCCGTACAACCCGGTCGCCCCGGCGATCGGCAACGCCATCCGCAGGGCGCTGGGAGCACGCCCCTACGAACAACCCTTCAGCCGCGACCGCGTGTGGCGCCTGACCCAACCCCGCATTATGGAACCATAACGTCGTTTTCGGGCCCCGAAACGGCCGTTATGGTTCCATGATGCGTCAGAGGCGGCGGGGGGCGAACGCGTCGAGGAGCTCCTGGGCCCACCGGCTCGTCGGGTTGCCCGCGGCGGCCAGGGCGCCGCGGATCAGGGCCGGGTCCAGGTTCGCACCGGTCAGCGCGTCCCGCAGGTGCATGGGCGGCAGCGCGTCCAGCCAGGCGGCCGCCTTGCGCTCCACCTCGGACTCCAGCAGCTCGCCGTTCGCCCGCAGCCGGGCGAACCCGCCGTCCGGGAAGATGTCGATCTTCAGGTGGGTGACGACGCCCGCGCCCTGCCCGATCTGGAAGCGGTGCGGGGTGTCCGGGCGGACGACCCGGCGATGGACGAGCGGGGTCCACAGGCGGGCGGCCAGGGCCTCGGCCGGGACGTCCCCCTCGATGCGGGCACCGGAGATCTGCACCTGGCCGGGCGCGTTGCCGACGAAGTGGCTGGTGTCGAACTCGATGTCGCGCAGCCTGCTCGCACCGGCGAGCTTCACGATCACCCAGTCGTTGCCGGAGTCGCGGCGCCGCGCGGTCTCCCAGCCCTCGCCCATGTTCCGCGCCGGGCCGGGGAGCAGCAGGTTCGCGGGCGAGGAGAAGAACATGTCCGAGCAGCTCATCACGAGCCCGCCGCGGTCCTGCGCCGCCAGGTCGACGGTGCCGTGCAGCAGCCGCGGGTCCACCACCGCCTCGCCGTGGACCCGGAACCGCGCGACGCCGCCGTCGGGGTAGATGGTGAGCCGGACGTGGGTCCAGCGGTGGGAGGACTGGACGTCGTAGACGTTGGCGCGGTCGCCCTTGGCGGGCGAGCGGGGGACGATCGTCTCCCACTCGGCCGCGGCCAGCTCGGCCTCGCCGGGGTAGTCCTCCAGCGCGGTGGCCTCGACCGAGATCTCCGGCGGGTAGTTCCCGCGGAAGTACGAGGTGTCGACGACGACGCCGTGCACGATCCCCGGGATCCCCAGGCGGACGATCGCGTGGTCGCTGCCGGGCTCGCGGCGCCGGCGGGTCTCCCAGCCGTCGTAGACCTTGCCGCGGTAGCCGAACTCGGTCCGGGGCTGCACCGGCCCGGGCATGACCAGAGCGGCGCGGTCGGCGAAGAAGTCGTCGTTGGCGGCGACCACGGCGCCGCCGAGGCGGCGGGCCGCGAGGTCCGGCAGCCGGACGAAGTCGGCGTCCATGTCCGGGCCGTCGAGCCGGGCCGCGTCTCCCGTCCGAGAGCGGGTGGGGCGGGTGGTGGGCCGGGTCATCGGTCTCCTCGTCGCAGCAGCGTGCCGGCCGGTGGGCCGGCGACGTCAATCCTGGCCCCCCGCAGCCAGGTCTGTCGGACCACCCCCGAGAGCGCGCGGCCGTCGTAGGGGGTGACGGGGTTGCGGTGGGCGAGCCGCTGGGCGTCGACCACGAACGCGGCGTCCGGGGCGAAGACGCAGAAGTCCGCGTCGTTGCCCAGCGCGATGGAGCCCTTGTGCGCCACGCCCGCCAGCCGGGCGGGACCGGTCGCCATCCACTCCACGACGTCGCTCAGGTCGTGGCCCCGGGTGCGCGCCCCGGACCACACGGCGGACAGCCCCACCTGCAGCGACGCGATGCCGCCCCAGGCGGTGCCGAAGTCCCCGGTGTCGAGGTGCTTGAGCTCGGCGGTGCAGGGCGAGTGGTCGGAGACGACGATGTCGATCGTCTTGTCGCCCAACCCGTCCCAGAGCAGCTCGCGGTTCTCGGCCTCGCGGATCGGCGGGCAGCACTTGAACTGCGTGGCGCCGTCCGGGACCTCCTCGGCGTTGAAGGTGAGGTAGTGCGGGCAGGTCTCGACGGTGACCCGCACCCCGTCCCGGCGCGCACTCGCCAGCATGGGCAGGGCGTCGGAGCTGGACAGGTGCAGCACGTGCACCCGCGCGCCGGTCCAGCGGGCGCGTTCCAACAGCCAGGCGATGGCCAGGTTCTCGGCGCCGCGCGGGCGGGAGTCCAGGAAGTTCTGGTACAGCTCGCCGTGCGGGGTCTGGGCGCGGTCGATCGCGGCCGAGTCCTCGGCGTGCACGATCAGCTGCGAGCCCATGGCGGCGATGCGCTCGAGCACGCCCTCCAGGTCCTCCGGCGGGAGCGGCTGGAACTCGTCCACACCGGAGTGCAGCAGGAAGCACTTGAAGCCGAACACGCCGGCGTCGTGCAGGCCGCGGAGCTCGTCGGCGTTGCCGGGCACCGCCCCGCCCCAGAAACCGACGTCCACATGGGACTGCGTCTCGGCCGCCTTGCGCTTGACCTCCAGGGCCGCGACGTCGATCGTCGGCGGGATCGAGTTCAGCGGCATGTCGATGATCGTGGTGACCCCGCCCAGGGCCGCCGCCGCCGTGGCGGACGCGAAGCCCTCCCACTCGGTGCGCCCCGGCTCGTTCACGTGCACGTGGGTGTCGACGAGGCCGGGCAGCAGCACCTCGTCGTCCGCCAGCTCGACCACGGTGTCCGCGGTCAGGTCGAACTCCAGGGGCTCGATCGCCACGATGGCACCGTCCCGGACCCCGACGGCGCGGCTCACCTCGCCGAACGCGGTGATCACCCGGCGGGCGCGGATGACGAGGTCGAGTTCGGTCACGGTGTCTCCTCCGTCACGGTGCCTCCTCCGTCGTGGAGCGAACGGCGTTCTCGCTCATACCCAGTGAGCGAAGGGTCCGTTCGCTCGACGACTCCGCCCAGCCCGGATGGGCGGCGACGGCCTGGGCGAGGGCGCGCTGCGTGCTCACCGCGTCCGGCCCGACGGCGGTGGCGAGACTCCCGCGGCGGGCCAGCGGGGTCAAGGCCCAGGACTCCCCGGTCGCGGCCTCGCCGTCGGCGCCCCAGAGCAGGACCTCGGTCCCGAGCACCCGGTTCCCGGCGAGCACGGCGCTCGACGCCTGGAGCGCGGGATCGCCGAACTCCTGCGTCTGGTGCAGGACGGGACACGAGCCGAGGCCGGTCGCGACGCGGGTGGTGCCCCGGTACCGGCCGGGCTGCTCGCCCGCCCGGCCACCGACCAGGATCTCGCGCAGGCGGACCCGCGCGGTCTCGTGGAGCTCGGTGTGGAGCAGGGTGTGGTGGTCCGCGCGGGCGGTGACCACGGTGGGCTCGGGGAGGTACTGCAGGGTCGCGCCCTCGTCGAGGGTGACGCGCACGGTCAGGCTGCTGGTCCCGGCGAGCGCGACGGCCGCGGCCACCCCGGTGAGCACCAGCTCGGCCGCCGGTCCGACGTGGACGGCCAGCTCGACGTCGTCCCCACCCAGGGGGGTGGCCGCCGAGCCCACCAGGTGCACGGTCGCGGCGGGATCGAGCGTGGCGGCGGTCCCGCGCCGGGGGACGAGCGAGAGCGGGGACTGCGACCGCAGTTCGCGCACGACGCTGCGGTCCCCCACCCGCTCGACGGTCAGGAGCGCGCGGGCACGCACGCCAGCTGCTCCAACACCCAGGCGCCGACCTCGGTCGCGGCCGGGTCCTCCACGAGGGACTGGGTGATCACCGGCAGCGCGCCGCGGATGCGCGTCGCGTCGCCGGTCATGACGTCCATGTTCGCGCCGACGAGCGGCGCGAGGTCGGTCTTGTTGATCACCAGCAGGTCGGCCGTGGTGACCCCGGGGCCGCCCTTGCGGGGCACCTTGTCCCCGCCCGCGACGTCCACCACGAAGATCTGCGCGTCCACGAGGCCGCGGGAGAACACCGCGGTGAGGTTGTCGCCACCGGACTCGACGAGCACCAGCTCCAGGTCCCCGAAGCGCTCCTCCAGGGTCTCGATCGCGTCCAGGTTCGCGGTGATGTCGTCCCGGATCGCGGTGTGCGGGCAGCAGCCGGTCTGCACGGCCTCGACCCGCTCCGGGGGCAGGACGGCGTTGCGGCGCAGGAAGTCCGCGTCCTCGGTGGTGTAGATGTCGTTCGTCACCACGGCCAGCCGGACGCGCTCGCCGAGGCTGCGGGCCAGGGCCGCGACCAGGGCCGTCTTCCCGGAGCCGACGGGCCCGCCGATGCCGATCCGGACCGCGCGCCCACTCGCCGGCGTGGCCTCGTGGTGGTCGTGGTCGGTCTCGGTGGGGTCGAAGGAGATCAGGTGGCCGTGGCCGTGCCCGTGGTCGTCGCTCATGGTCGGTCCTTTCAGGAGGCGAACAGCCGCAGCCTGCCGCGGTGCGCGACGTGGGCCTGGGCCAGCAGGTCGAGCACCGGGGCGCCGGGTGCGGGGAGGTCCTCGGTGACGGCGGTGTGGACGGCGGTCTCGACGACGGCGGCGAGCGCGGGGTCCAGGTGGATCAGGACGGCGTTGACGGCGAAGGGATCGAGGCCGAGCAGCCGCACCGCCGCCGACGCCGGGCCGGAGACCGCCAGGTAGGCGACGCAGCGGGCCGCCTCCTCGGGCGGCTCGCTCGCGATCCCGCACACCGCCCCGACCAGCAGCGCGTGGTGGGGGCGGGGGCCCAGCTCGTCGTACACGGGGGAGGGCCAGGCGGCGCGCACGGCCCGCAGGGTCCCGCGGCCCTGGGCCCGGGAGGCCTCGCGCTGCGCCTGCGAGGGCGTGCGTGCGTCGAACTCCGCGTCGAGTGCGGCCCAGGCTCGTGACGCTTGGGCCGCCCAAGCACCGGCCACTGACGCTTGGGCCGCCCAAGCACCGGCCGGCGACGCTTGGGCGTCCCGAGCGTCAGTGTCGGTGCCCCGAGCGTTCACGCCGCGAGCGGCGAGGCGTGCGGCCGCGGCCGCGAAGGCGGCGGCGACCAGGCCCGCGGTGCGGAGGCGGCCGAGCAGGAAGCCCCGCAGCGTCTCCACGTCCTGCACCAGGCCCCGCGCCACCGCCTCCTCCACCCCACCGGAGTGGACGTGGCCGCCGCCCGGGAAGCGGGCGTCGGCGAGGACGAGCGAGGTCAGGCCCATCAGAACAGGAAGTAGCGCTGGGCCATGGGCAGCTCGGACACCGGGGCGGGCTCGACCACCGAGCCGTCGATCCGCACCTCGAAGCTGTCCGGGTCGACCTTCACCTCGGGCGTCGCGTCGTTGAGCAGCATCGACGACTTGGTGATCGAGCGGGTGTCGTCGCAGGCCACCGCCCCCTTCGCCAGACCCTCGCCGAACCCGGACTCCAGTGCGATCGGCGCCACGAAGTTCAGCGACGTCGCGCTCGCCACCAGCGGCGCCGCGCCGAACTGGGGGCGGGCGAACACCGGCTGCGGGGTGGGGATGGAGGCGTTCGCGTCCCCCATCTGGGACCAGGCGATGAACCCGCCCTTGAGCACCACGTCCGGCCGCACGCCGAAGAACTTGGGCTCCCAGAGCACCAGGTCCGCGAGCTTGCCCACCTCGACCGACCCGATCTGCGAGGCCATGCCGTGCGCCAGCGCCGGGTTGATCGTGTACTTCGCGACGTACCGCTGCGCGCGCAGGTTGTCCGCCGGACCGTCCAGCGCGCCGCGCGCCGCCTTCATGACGTGCGCGGTCTGCCAGGTCCGGATGATCACCTCGCCGATCCGGCCCATGGCCTGGCTGTCCGAGCTCATCATCGAGATGGCGCCGAGGTCGTGGAGGACGTCCTCGGCGGCGATCGTCGTCGGCCGGATGCGGCTCTCCGCGAAGGCCAGGTCCTCGGGCACCGACGCGTTGAGATGGTGGCAGACCATCAGCATGTCGAGGTGCTCGTCGAGGGTGTTGACGGTGTGCGGGCGCGTCGGGTTGGTCGACGACGGCAGCACGTTGGCCTGCGAGACGACCTCGATGATGTCCGGCGCGTGCCCGCCCCCTGCGCCCTCGGTGTGGAACGCGTTGATGGAGCGCCCCGCGATCGCCTCGAGCGTGGACTGCAGGAAGCCCGCCTCGTTCAGCGTGTCCGTGTGGATCGCGGCCTGGACGCCGGACTCCTCGCAGACCCGCAGGCAGGCGTCGATCGCGGCGGGGGTGGTGCCCCAGTCCTCGTGCAGCTTGAAGCCGCCCGCGCCCGCGCGCAGCTGCTCCCACAGGGCGTCCGCGGACACGGTGTTGCCCTTGCCCATGAGCAGGACGTTGATCGGCAGGTGGTCCAGCGCCTGGAACATCCGCGCGAGGTTGCGGGGGCCGGGGGTGACGGTCGTGGCCTTGGTGCCCTCGGCCGGTCCCGTGCCGCCGCCGCCGAGCGTGGTCAGGCCCGCGGCGAGGGCCGTGTCGACCAGCCCGGGGGTGATGAAGTGGACGTGGACGTCGATGCCGCCCGCGGTGAGGATCTTGCCGTTGCCGGAGATGATCTCCGTCGACGGCCCGATCGGGAAGTCCACCCCGTCCATCGTGTCGGGGTTGCCCGCCTTGCCGATGCCGGTGATGCGCCCGTCCGTGACCGCGACGTCCGCCTTGACGATCCCCCAGTGGTCGAGGATCACCGCGCCGGTGATCACCAGGTCCGGGGCGCCCTCCGCCGAGGTGACCAGGGACTGGCCCATGGACTCGCGGATGACCTTGCCGCCGCCGAACATCACCTCGTCTCCGGAGGCGGGCCCGCGGGACAGGTCGTCGGTGACCTCGATGAGCAGGTCCGTGTCGGCCAGCCGGATCCGGTCACCGGTCGTCGGGCCGAAGAGGTCCGCGTAGCGGCCGCGCTCGATGCTGGTCACTCGCTGCTCCGATCCAGGTCGCCCGCCCACTCCGGGCGCAGGCCCGGGACGCGCCGTGCGCCGGCCAGCGGCACGAGCACGATCTCCTTCTCGACGCCCGGTTCGAACCGCACCGACGTCCCCGCCGGGATGTCGAGGTGGGTGCCCCGGGCGGCCTCGCGGTCGAACGCCAGGCCGGGGTTGACCGCGGCGAAGTGGAAGTGCGAACCGACCTGCACGGGCCGGTCGCCGGTGTTCGTGACGACGAGGGTGGTGCGCTCGCGCCCGGGGTTCAGCTCGACGGGCTCGGTGCCCGGGATGATCTGTCCCGGCGCCCAGCCGGAGCTCCGCCGCCCGCTCATCGCCGCCTCCTCGCCGGCGCTCGTCGCCCGCAGTCGCGACCGCGCCGTGTCTGTCGGTTCGCTCGCATGCGCTCGCTCACGCGATCGGGGAGTGCACGGTGACGAGCTTCGTGCCGTCCGGGAACGTGGCCTCGACCTGCACCGAGTCGATCATCTCGGGGATGCCGTCGAGCACCTGCTCGCGGGTGAGGACCGTCCGGCCGGACTGCATCAGCTCGACGACGGAGCGCCCGTCCCGCGCACCCTCCACGACGTGATCGGTGATCAACGCCACGGCCTCGGGGTAGTTCAGGCGCAGGCCGCGGGACTGGCGGGCGCGGGCCACGTCCGCGGCGACGTGGATGAGCAGCTTGTCCCGCTCCTGAGGGCTCAGGTGCATGGCGACAGTTCTACGGCGCTCATGTTTCGCCCCCGTTTCGGGGCGCGTATATCAACGCGGGCTCCCGGGCCGCACGAACAGCCAGTCCGCCGTGTGCCGGTACCAGGTCCAGCGCGGCACCGGACGGGGGTGCGGCACGCCCTCCACCTCGACGAACGCCTCCACGCAGCCGATCTGCAGGGCTCGCCCGGTCGCCGCGCGCACCCGCCTGCCGGGCAGGGCGGACACGCCGTCGGGCCCCGGGACGGCGACCAACCGCCGGGTCCGCCCGCGCAGGACCAGCGTGTCGTCGCAGTACGCCTCGCCCTCCAGGTCGCGGACCACGCCGCGGCCGACGAGCACGCCGCCGGCGTCGTCCCGGATGAGCGGGGTGGGCTGCGCGGGTGCGTCGAGGGCGAGGCCCGCGGCGTCCCGCGGGAGGTTCCAGGCCATCGCCACCGCCGAGCGCCGGGTGGCGGGGACGAAGGCGACCTCGACGTCGAGCCGGTCCCGCCGCAACAACCTGACCAGCACGGCGGCCAGGTCCGCGTCGCTGCCGTGCACGATGACCCGCCGGGGTTCGCGCTCCTTCAGTACCGGGTCGACGTCCCCCTTCCCGGGCCGTGCGGGCAGCGACACGGCGGGGACGTGCACGAGCGCGGCCGGTAGCCGATTACCCTGGAACGGGAAACGGCGCGCGGGCCTGTCGGCACAGGTCAGCAGCACCAGTTCCTGATCGATCGTAGCCACCTGATCGGTTACCCTCCCGCCGCAAGCCAGGACTGGAGTCTCACATGCCGGCGATCGTGCTGATCGGTGCCCAGTGGGGCGACGAGGGCAAGGGCAAGGCGACGGACCTGCTCGGCGGGTCCGTGCAGTGGGTCGTGCGCTACCAGGGCGGCAACAACGCCGGCCACACGGTGGTGCTGCCCGACGGCCAGGACTTCGCCCTGCACCTCATCCCGAGCGGCATCCTCACCCCGGGGGCCAAGAACGTCATCGGCAACGGCGTGGTGGTCGACCCCGGCGTGCTGCTGACCGAGCTCGAGGGCCTCGAGAAGCGGGACGTGGACACCACGGGCCTGCTGATCAGCGCGGATGCACACTTGATCATGCCCTACCACGTGGCCATCGACAAGGTCACCGAGCGCTTCCTGGGCAAGTCCAAGATCGGCACCACCGGTCGCGGCATCGGCCCGGCCTACCAGGACAAGGTCGCGCGCGTCGGCGTCCGGGTGGCGGACGTGCTCGACGAGAAGATCCTGCACCAGAAGGTGGAGGCGGCCCTGGACTTCAAGAACCAGGTGCTGGTCAAGGTCTTCAACCGGCGGGCGATGGACCCGGCCGAGGTCGTCGACGGCGTGCTCGCGCAGGCCGAGGGCTTCAAGCACCGCATCGCGGACACCCGGCTGCTGCTGAACCAGGCCCTCGAGGCGGGCGACACGATCCTGCTCGAGGGCTCCCAGGGCACCCTGCTGGACGTCGACCACGGCACCTACCCCTTCGTGACCAGCTCGAACCCGACCGCCGGCGGCGCCGCGGTGGGCTCCGGCATCGGGCCGAACAAGATCGACCGGGTCATCGGCATCCTGAAGGCGTACACGACCCGCGTCGGCTCGGGCCCGTTCCCGACCGAGCTGTTCGACGCGTCCGGCGAGTACCTGCGCAAGACGGGCGGCGAGGTGGGCGTCACCACCGGCCGCCCGCGGCGCTGCGGCTGGTTCGACGCCGTCATCGGCCGGTACGCCCAGCGCGTCAACGGCATCACGGACTTCTTCCTCACCAAGCTGGACGTGCTGTCCTCGCTGGAGCGCGTGCCGGTGTGCGTGGCGTACGAGGTCGACGGCAAGCGGGTGGACGACATGCCGATGACCCAGACGGACGTCCACCACGCCGTCCCGGTCTACGAGGAGCTCCCGGGCTGGTTCGAGGACATCTCGCACGTCCGGACGTTCGAGGACCTGCCGGCGAACGCCCAGGCCTACGTCCACCGCATCGAGGAGCTGACGGGCGCCCCCGTCAGCGCGATCGGTGTCGGCCCGGGCCGGGACCAGACCATCACCCGCGAGGTCTGACCGCGTCCTCACGCGAGTCCCGCATCAGGGGCCGCGGGTCGTCGACCTCCGGCCTCGCGGTGGACGTCAGGACTTCGGGCGGTGCCGCGCGAGGACGGCCGTGGCCCGGGCGACCAGCAGCTCGCCGACGGACACCTCGCAGGAGGTGAAGACGGTCCGGCTGCCCGCCCGGTCCAGCCTCGGGCGGGCCTCCACCCAGGACCCCATCGGCACCGGCTCCAGGTAGTTCAGCGTCATCGTGACGGTGCTGACCATCGAGCCGTCGCCGAGGGTGAGCCGGGTTCCGCGGGAGACCGCCACGTCGACCAGGGTGGCGAGGAAACCGCCGTGGACGTTGAGGTGGGCGTTCGCGTGTTCCGGCAGCGTGCGCATGCCGAAGACGCCGGTCTCGGGATGGCGGTAGAGCCCGCCGAGGTGCTGGATGAACGCCGAGGTCTCGATCAGCGCGAACCCCGGTGGGACGTCGTCGGCCACGATGCCGACGCTACGTCACGGGAGCGCCATGATCGAGAGCCGCCGGATGTCCGACTCGCGGGGGCCCGGGCCGGTCAGGCGGCGCAGGTGCCGGTGCCGACCGCGCGGGTGGCCGCGGGGGCCTGGGCGAGGGCCTGCGCGACCTGGGGGGCGGTGAGGACGAAGCCGGTCTCGGAGTCGTCCAGCGCCGCGCCGAAGACGACACCGAGGACCTGGCCGTCGGGGGCGATCATCGGACCGCCGGAGTTGCCGGACTGGACCTTGGCGCGCACGGTGTAGACGTCCCGGGTGACGGTGTTCGCGTCGTAGATGTCCGGGCCGCGGAGCTGGATGCGGTCGCGCACCTTGCCCGCGGAGATCGTGTACGGGCCGTCGAGCGGGTAGCCGAGGATGATCGCGTCGTCCCCCGCCCGGGCCGGGGTCTGGGCGAACACCAGCGGCTCGACGTCCAGGTCCGGCACGGCGAGGACCGCGATGTCGACCTCGGGGTCGTAGCTGACCACTCGCGCGTCGAGCTGGCGCACGCCGCGGGAGGTCTCGATCTCGACGGTCGTGTCGTTCGTCCCCGCGACGACGTGCGCGTTCGTCATGACCCGCTGCGGGGCGACCACGAACCCGGTCCCCTCCAGCTGCCGCTGACACGACGGCGCGCGACCGTGGATCTTCAGCACCCGGTCCCGCACCTCGGAGACCACGGGCAGGGTGAGCAGCGCCGGGTCCGGCGGGCCGACCTGCTGGATCGGGGTGGCCTGGAACGGGCTCAACACGTCCGGGAAGCCCGAGCGGTCCAGCAGCGTGCGCAGCTCGGCGGGCAGGCTGCGGGCCTGGTCCGGCATGATCGAGTCGACGCCCTTGAGCACCTCGGAGCCGCGGACGCTCGCCGCGAGCCCCGGGAAGCTCGCCGACGCCAGCGGCAGCGCCACCAGCCAGGCCGCGAGGACGACCGTGACCGCCTGCACGACCGCGCCGAGCGTCGAGTCGACCGTGAGGACGTTCTCGCCGCGGATCCGGTCCCGGATCTTGCGGCCGAAGTACACCCCGATCGTCTCGCCCAGCGCGACCAGCAACACCACGACGACGATGCTCACGATGATCCGTGTGGTCGGCGCGTCGATGCCGTCCACCAGCAGCGGCGCGAGCCGCACGCCCAGGACGGCCCCGCCGAGCACGCCGACGAACGACAGCAGTGCGACCGCGAGGCCGTGTCGCCAGCCGGACACGGCGGCGATCAGGGCCAGGACGACCACCACGACGTCGACCCAGCTCATGTCCCGCCCCTCACGTACCCGCGGCCTCCTGCCCGGTGTGCTGTGACTGTGACCGGGCGGCCGACCAGGCCGCGCCCAGCTCCAGAACGCGCGACTCGTCCCACGGACGAGCCCATCCCGCACGATCCAACAGGGCGGACAATAGGCCCCCGGTGAAGCCCCACACGAGGACCCCCGCCACCAGGAACGCCGGGCCGGTGTGCCCGCTGGGGTGCAGCGTGGTGATCCGGTTCGCGGGGTCGGTCAGCGCCGCGACCGGGATCCGCAGGACCTGCGCGGTCTCCGCCTCGTCGACGGCCCGGACCGGCGTCGGCCGGGCCCAGTGCGCGAGCACGGGGGTGACCACGAAGCCCGACGGCGGGATGAACATCTCCGGCAGCAACGCCAGCGGCACGACGCCCGCCGGGTCCAGCCCGGTCTCCTCCTCGGCCTCGCGCAGCGCGGCACCGATCGGCCCGCTGTCGCCCGGGTCGAGCCGCCCGCCGGGGAAGGCCACCTGACCGGCGTGGTTGCGCAGCGTCGAGGCCCGCTCGACGAGCAGCACCTCCGGTCCCCGGGCGAACGCCATGAGCACGGCCGCGCGCCGGGTCGCCTGCGGCGGGGGGAGCCGGCGGTGGGGGCTGAGCTCACGCGCACCCGCGCCCGCGACCCCCCGCAGCAGCGGCTCCAGGAACGCGGGCACCGCCTCGGGACGCAGGATCTCGCTCATCGCACATCCGCACGACGAACGGCGCGTTCGTTCATACCTGGTGAGCGAGCGGCGCGTTCGCTCATATCCGGTGAGCCAACGCGCCGTTCGCCGGGGAGGGGGTGGGTGCTCATCGGGTCAGAGTCTCCACTGCCGCGGCGACCTCGTCCGCGCTCGTGAACGGGACGGGCGGGTCGACGCGGGCCACCGAGCCGTCCGCGCGCAGGACGTAGCTCGCGGGGATCGCGGGCGGCACCTGCAGCGCGGCGCGGACCGCGCCGTCCGGGTCGGTGACCGACGGCAGCCGCACGCCGAGCTCGGTGAGCAGGCGCAGTGCCGCCGCATCGGTGTCCTGGATGTCCACCAGCACCACCGGGACGGCCCCGGGGCGGGCGGCGTACTCGGCCAGTGCGGGCAGCTCCTCCCGGCAGGGGGCGCACCAGGAGGCCCAGACGTTGATCAGCGCCTGCCCGGATCCCAGGCCGGCAGGCGCGCCGTTCCCCAGGCAGGGCACGCTCAGCCCGGCCAGGGGTCCGGCGGGCGGGGAGTCGGACGGGCAGCTCGGCAGGGCGGCGCGGGCGCGCAGCCCGGTGAGGTCCGCCGCCGCGGTCGGCGCGGGCGCGGCGGGGGTGCTCGGCGCGGGGTCACGCGGCCACAGCAGCGCCACACCGACGACGACCAGGGCCAGCACCACCAGCGTGCTGACCAGTTCCCGGCCGTGACCGCGCAGGGCCGCCCGCGGCCCGCTCACGCCTCGCCCAACCCCGCCAACGCGAGCAGGTGCGGCGCCTCCGGGCCCTTGACCAGCTTCGCCGCGGCCACCGGGTCCTCGGGGCCGAGCCCGAACGAGGGGCAGTCCATCGCCAGCGTGCACGCCCCGCACGCCGGCTTCTTGGCGTGGCAGACCCGGCGCCCGTGGAAGATCACGTAGTGCGACGCCATGGTCCAGTCCTTCTTCGGGATCAGGGCGCCGACCTCGTGCTCGACCTTGACCGGGTCCTCCTCCCGGGTGAGCCCCCAGCGCCGCACGAGCCGCCCGAAGTGGGTGTCGACGGTGATGCCGGGGACGCCGAACGCGTTGCCCAGGATCACGTTCGCGGTCTTGCGGCCGATTCCCGGCAGCGTGACGAGATCGTCGAGGTTCGCGGGGACCTCGCCGCCGTACCGCTCGACCAGCGCCGCGCCGAGGCCCATCAGCGAGTTCGCCTTGTTGCGGTAGAAGCCCGTCTGCCGGACGTACTCCTCCAGCTCGGTGCGGTCCGCCCCCGCGTAGTCCGCCGCGGTGCGGTAGCGGGCGAACAAGGGCGGGGTGATCTCGTTGACCTTCTTGTCGGTCGACTGTGCCGACAGGATCGTGGCGACGGCCAGCTCGAGCGGGGTCGTGAAGTCCAGTTCGCAGTGCGCGTCCGGATAGGCGACGGCGAGGGCCCGCAGGATGCGCCCGACCCGGCGCGCGCGGCCGATGCTGCTCTCCCCGGCGGAGATCCGCGCGGACAGCTTCGCGACCTCGCGGCTCGTGGGGCGCCGGAGTGTGGTGGTCACGCCCGCGAGACTACGTCCGACCACCGACACTCCCGTCGTCGGTACGCAGAGTCACGGGGGATCACTGCAGGTCACCCGTCACGATCGCGACACGCCGGGACCCCGGTGCCGTCGGAGCGAGCCGGGTAGGCCATCATCGTCCCCGATATGACTGCGTGGCTGGCCGTCCTCGTACCGCTTCTGGTGATGTTCTTCGCGCTGGGCATGGAGCGCGTGGAGTCCCGGCTGCGGGAGTCCACCCTGCGCCAGGACGAGCTCGACGAGCTGCTCGAGCGTCCCCGGCCCGACGAGGTCCGGGCGCTGTTCCGCCAGGGCACCGTCCGCGCGTTGGAGCTGTTCAGGCTCCGGAACCGGGGCGGGAAGCGCGGGCCGCGACGGAGTAAGGTGTCCTCGTAGCCCGTTCGGTCTCACACAGGTCGTCCGGGTGGGGGGCTCCAAGGGTCGATGTTCCGGTCCGATTACCCCGATCGGGCACGGTGTTGCTGCAGTGCTCGTCACATCCGGCGGATTGACCCCCTAGACTGGCGCGCCGATGATCCCCGCTGACGCCGCGAGGGATGTGAACGAGGAGCAGGTGTTGTGGACGATGTTCTGATCCGGGCTGGGATCTTCCAGGGTGTGGAGCCGCACGCAGCCGAAGTGCTGGCCCAGGCTCTGGAGCCCGTGGAGTTCCCGCGTGGGCACGTCATCTTCAGTGAGGGCGAGCCGGGTGACCGTCTCTACATCATCGCGAGCGGCAAGGTGAAGATCGGCCGGAAGTCGCCGGACGGTCGCGAGAACCTGCTCATGGTGGCCGGGCCGTCGGACATGTTCGGCGAGCTGTCCATCTTCGACCCGGGCCCGCGCACCTCGTCGGCCACGACGGTGACCGAGGTCCGCGCCTTCTCGATGGATCGCGCCGCGCTGCGCGAGTGGATCGGCAAGCGTCCCGAGATCGCCGAGCAGTTACTGCGCGTGTTGGCGCGCAGGCTGCGCCGGACTAACAACATGCTGGCCGACCTGATCTTCACCGACGTGCCCGGCCGCGTGGCGAAGTCGCTGCTGCAGCTCGCGCGCCAGTTCGGCTCCCAGGAGTCCGGCCTGCTGCGGGTCACCCACGACCTCACCCAGGAGGAGATCGCGCAGCTCGTCGGCGCCTCCCGCGAGACCGTGAACAAGGCGTTGGCGGACTTCGCGCACCGCGGCTGGCTCCGGCTCGAGGGCAAGAGCGTGCTGATCCTGGAGCCCGAGCGCCTGGCGCGCCGCGCCCGGTAGGTCCGGTCCGACCTCGGGTAACCGAGGTCTCCAGGAAAAAAACTGGTACGTGCGTACCAGACTGTGCGATCCTCGTCAGCGTGTCCGTTTCGCTCGCCGACTACCGCTCCGCACTGTCCGTGCCCGGCGCCACGCTGCCCGTGGTCTTCTCCGCGATCGGCAGGCTGCCGATCGCGATGTACAGCTTCGGCACGCTGCTCTACGTGCAGCGTGCCGAGGGCTCGTTCGCCACGGCCGGACTGGTGTCCGCGGGATCCCTGGTCGGCGTCGCGATCGGCACGGTGGCGCAGGGCCGGTTGATGGACCGGCGCGGCCCGTCCGGCGTGCTGCTCGTGGTGTCCACCCTGTTCGCCCTCGCCGCGGCGGCGCTGGTCGCCGGGGTCGAGTGGGGCGCGCCGGTGCCGGTCGTGGTCGGGCTGGCGTTCGCCAGCGGGCTGGTCATGCCGGCGATGCCCGCGGCCACCCGAGCCCTCTGGGAGCGCCTGGTCTCGGGGCGACGGCGCGAGGCCGCGTTGAGCTACGAGGCGATCAGCCTCGAGGTGTTCTTCATCCTCGGGCCCGGGCTCGCCGCCCTCCTGGCGTCCACCCCGTGGCCGGGGACGGGCACCGCGGTCGCGGTGGTCGCGACGGTGATCGGCGCCGTCGGGTTCGCCCTGACGGGCCCCGTGCGGGCCACGCCCGCCATGCGGCCCGCCGTCCGCCCGAGCCTGCTCGGCGCGATCGGGTCTCCCGGGATGCGCACCGCCGCCCTCAGCGGGCTCGGCTTCGGCCTCGTCGTCGGCGCCGTGGAGCTGGGCGTGCCCGCGGTGGCGGGCGGCCACGGCGAGCCGTGGCTCGGCGGCGCCCTGCTGTCGGCCTGGTCGGTCACGTCCGTGATCGTCGGGGTCCTCTACGGCATGCGGCCGTGGCCGCGTGCCCTGCACCTGCGCATGCCGGTCCTGGTCGCGGGCTTCGGCGTGCTCGTGCTGCTCATGTGGGCCACCGCGAGCTCGCTGCCGCTGCTGGTCGTCGCGATGCTGCTGGCGGGCGGCCTGATCACCCCGCAGACGACCGGACAGTCCCTGGTGGTCGACGTCGTCGCCCCGCCGGGCACCCAGACGGAGGCCTTCGGCTGGGTCGTCACCGCGATCACGGTCGGCGCGGCCGTGGGCCAGTCCGTCGCGGGCACCGTGGTGGAGGCGTGGGGCGCCTCCGGTGCGTTCGCCGTCGGCGGGGTCGCCGGTGTGCTGGTCGGCGTGGTGTTGTGGCTGCGCCGCCGCACGATCGAGTCACCCGCGGATGTAGTCCAGCTGAGCCTTCACTGACAGCTCCGCGGCGTCCCACAGCGCCTGGTCGACGTCCGCGTACACCGTCTCGACGACCTGGCGCGGCGTCGCGTCCGCGGGCAGGGTCTGCAGCGCGGCGCGGACCTGCTCCAGCCGCTGCCCGCGGTGGGTGCGGTAGTGCTTCGCGATCTCCGCGGCGTCCGGTAGCTCGGGGCCGTGGCCGGTGAGGCACAGCGTCCCCGGCGGCAGGTCGGCGTACCAGTCCAGGCTCGACAGGTACGGGGCGAGCGCGCCGTCCGGATGCGCGATCACGGTGGTGCCGTGGCCGAGGATCATGTCGCCCGCCAGCAGCGGCGGCGGGCCCTCGCCGGGGCCGTGGACCAGGAACGACGTCGAGTCCGTGGTGTGGCCGGGCGTGGCGACGACGTGGAACTCCAACCCGGCCGCGGCGACCACCTCGCCGTCTCGCAGGGTCTCCGACCCGACGCTCGGGTCGAGCGCGTGCACCGGTGCGCCGGTGAGGGTGGCGAGCTTGCGGGCCGACCCGCAGTGGTCGTGGTGGCGGTGGGTGATCAGGATCCGCGCGACGGGGCCCTGCGCGGCGACCCGCTGCAGGTGCTCCTCGTCCTGCTCCTCGCCCGGGTCGACGATCACGCACTCGCGCTCGCCCGGCGCCCGCAGGACCCAGGTGTTGGTGCCCTCCAGGGTCATCGGCCCGGGATTGTGCTCCAGGAGCACCGAGACGACGGGGGAGACCTCGCGGAGGCGGCCGTACTCCATCAGGACGCCACGGGAGGCGTGAACGGGTGCTCCGACCCGTCCGGGAGGATGACCACGCTGCCGGATCCGTCCCGGCGGAACCGGGGGTGCACCGGGGTCAGGTCGCGGTCGGCACAGGCCGCCAAGGCCTCGGCCGTGGTCGAGAACGCGCTCAGGTCCCGCAGCGAGAGCAGCGTGGGCGGCATCAGCATCAGCTCGCCCGCCTCGCAGGCGGCGAGCGCGGCGCCGGGGTGCCACCAGCCGGCGTCGACCGCCTCGGTCGTGTGCGCGTCCGCCTCCTGGCCCGCGGGCAGCGCGGCGACGAAGAAGTGCGTGTCGTAGCGGCGGCTCTCCTCGGGCGGGGTGATCCAGTGTGCCCACGGGTGCAGCAGATCCGCCCGCAGCACGTACCCGGAGTCGACGAGGATCTCGCTCAGGGTCGTGGTGTGCTGGGTCAGGTGCTTGCGCCACAACGGGGCCTGCGAGGTCAGCGAACCGGGCGGGCCGCCGGGCGGGCCCGCCAGCAGCACGCCGCACTCCTCGAACACCTCGCGGACCGCCGCGGACACGGCCTGGCCCGCGACGTCCGGGTCGATGCCGAACAGGTCGGCCCACGCCTGCGCGTCCGGCCCGGCCCAGCGCTCGGGGTCCGGGACGTCCGTCGGGTCGACGCCGCCGCCGGGGAACACGGTCATGCCCCCCGCGAAGGCCATCTGCTTCACCCGCCGCTGGAGGAAGACCTGCAGCGGCGGCACCCCGGCGGGCGGGTCCGGCTCGTCCCGGAGCAGCAGCACGGTCGCGGCCGCCTTGATCGGCGTGTCCCCATCGACGCTCACCCGTCGGACACTACGGCCTCGCGCCCGTGGTCGTGACAGTGAAGAACGCCACGGCAGGATGGCCGCATGCGCATCGGACTGATCGGTGCGGGTCCCTGGGCCCGCAGCGTGCACGCCCCGGCCCTGGCCGCCCACCCGGACGTGGACTTCGCCGGGGTCTGGACCCGGCGTCCCGAGCCGGGGGCCGAGCTGGCGGCCGAGCACGGCACCGCGTTCGAGCCGGACCTCGCCGCGCTGCTCGCGGGCGTGGACGCCGTGGCGTTCGCCGTGCCGCCCGCGGTGCAGGGTTCCCTCGCGGTCCGGGCCGCGGAGGCCGGGCGGCACCTGATCCTCGACAAGCCGCTGGCGGACTCCGTGCCTGCGGCGGAACGGGCCGCGGCGGCGATCGCGGCGGCAGGCGTCGTCTCGACGACCATGTTCACCCTCCGCTTCCACCCGCCGGTCCGCGAGTTCCTGGCCGGGTTCACCGGCCCCGCGGACGTCTCGACGAGCGGGAGCGCCCGCTGGCTGTCGGGGGCACTGCTGGGCGGGCCCTACGCCGGGTCGGCCTGGCGGGCCGAGCGCGGCGCGCTGCTCGACATCGGGCCGCACCTGGTCGACCTGCTCGACGCGGCGCTGGGCGAGGTGGTCGGCGTGGACTTCGCGCACCGCGGCGAGCCGGACCTCTGGCGGTTCGGGCTGCGCCACGCGGGCGGCGCCACCAGCACGTACGTCCTGTCGCTTGCGATGCCGGTGGACCCCACCGAGATGGAGGTGACGGCCTACGGCTCCGCCGGGCGGCACCGGGTGACCGACCGCCCCGCGGACGCCGCCGTGGCCTACGGCGTGCTGCTCGACGAGTTCCTCGCGGACGTCTCCGCCGGACGCACCGACGGCCCGCAGTCGGCCGCGCGCAGCCTGCACCTGCAGAAGGTGCTCGCGCAGGTCGAGGCGCTGGTCTCGGAGGCGGCGGAGGAACCGCGGCCGTAGCG
The DNA here is from genome assembly GCF_021728735.1 of Pseudonocardia sp. WMMC193. Taxonomy (NCBI): domain Bacteria; kingdom Bacillati; phylum Actinomycetota; class Actinomycetes; order Pseudonocardiales; family Pseudonocardiaceae; genus Pseudonocardia; species Pseudonocardia sp. WMMC193. The sequence goes on from NZ_JAKKDO010000003.1 coordinate 4,979,288, forward strand.
AGCGGCGCGCAGCGGGTCTCCTAGACGCGTGCGGCGCGCAGCACGCCGGGAACCAACGCGCGGTGGCCGCGGGACAGCACGGCACCCCAGAGCACCCGCGCGACGGGCCGGTCGTACTGGACGCGGGTGGTCAGGGCGATCTCGTGGTCGTCGGCGGTGACCTGCAGGGTCACCGTCATCCACCTGCTGTTCGTGAGGAGCAGGACGGACTCGGGGGACCGCTCGACGACCGGCCAGCCCGCGATCGTGTCGGGTCCCGCGTGCAGGCGCAGGCCGAGCAGGACCTGCCAGAGGAACCGCTCGCCCGGCGACGGGCGGGCACCGAACAGGGCGCGCGCCCACCGGTCGGCCGGGGCGGACGTGGCGACGCGATGGCGGAAGTGGTCCTGGTAGTCGGTCCGGGTGAGCATGGCCGCCTCCTATACGGTGCCGTATAGATCGGCACTATACGGTGGCGTACAACAGGAGGGAAGGACGGCGATGGGCGTCGCGCGGACACCGCGGGAGAGCTGGGTCGAGGCCGGGCTGCGCGCGTTGGCGGACGGCGGGCCGGAGGCCGTGCGCGTCGAGGCGCTGGCCAAGGCGCTCGGCGTGACCAAGGGCGGGTTCTACGGCTACTTCGCGGACCGGGAGGCCCTGCTCACCGCGATGCTCGACGCGTGGGAGCGCGAGGCGGTCGACAGCGTCCTCGCCCGGGTCGAGGCCGAGGGCGGCGACCCGCGGACGACGGCCCACCGCGCCGGGATGCTCACGTTCTCCGGCGAGCGCCTGCTGCCGATCGACCTGGCGGTGCGGGACTGGGCGCGGCGCGACCCGCAGGTGGCCGCCCGGCTGCGACGGGTGGACAACCGGCGGATGGGGCTCCTCCGCGAGACCCTCCACACCGTCTGCACCGACCCCGACGAGGTCGAGGCCCGCAGCCTGCTCGCCTTCTGCGCCGCGATCGGCGCCCACTTCCTCGCCGCCGACCACCCGGGGCGGACCCGGGACGAGGTGCTGGCCCGGGCCGCCGACCTGCTGTGGTCCTAGGGGACCTGGTGCGGACCTAGTTCTCCGAGCCGTTGCGGCGGCGCTCGGGCTGCTCCTCGCGCACCGCGAGCTCCTGGTGCAGCCTGCGTAGCAGCTCCTGCTCCCGGCTCGACAGCGAGGCCAGGGAGTCGGGGCTGGGCGAGTCGAACGCGCGGGACATGCCCGTCTCCCCGCCGTCCGCCCCGTTCTCGGGTGTCGGGGCGTGCCCGTTCCCGGAGCGGTCCGGCCGACCCTCGTCCGGGTTGCCCGGCCGGGGGCCGGTGCCGAAGGGTCCGTCCGCCCGTGCGGGCGGCACCTCACCGGGGCCGAAGAGGCCGCCGGGGCCGTCCGACCCCGCCGCGCGGCGCACCCGCGGGATCGTCCGCGGGACCGGGCGGGGTGGGGGGAGCCCGTCGTCACCGACGGCGACCTCGCCCGCGAAACCCCACGGGTCGGCGTCCTCGGGGCGGTGCCGCGCCCGGCGACGTCCGCCCGGCAGCGCCTGGATGGTCGGACGCCCGTCGACGGCTGCCCGACGACCGGTGGGCGCGTCGTCGGCAGCGACGCTGGGGTCGTCGTCGGTGTCCGCGGTCCCGGTGTCGGCCGCGTGCTCGGGGTGCTCGGCGGTCTCGGGGGTCCCGCTGTTCTCGGCGACCTCGGTGTCGGCCGGGTCCCGCTCGGCGTCCGCGGGCCGTTCGTCCGGTCCGGCTGTCGGATCGGTGGCGACGAGGGCGGTGCCCTCGCCGCCCGCCTCGGTCTCCGCGGGGTCGCGGTCCTCGAGATCGAGGTCGGCCGTGTGGTGGGCGTCCGCGGGCTCGCGGCGCGCCGGCTGGAGGCCACCGGGCTCGGGGGCCTCGGTGGAGTGGTCGGCGCCGGGCGAGACGTCCGCCGGGGGTTCGTCGCGCGCAGGCTCGTCGGTCTCGTAGCCGGAGATCTCGTGGTCGGAGATCTCGTCGTCGGCGGGCGCCGGCTCGCTGTCCGGCCGGACCGGGCCGGTGACCTCCCGGGATCCGGCGGGGCTCGCCGCACCGTCCTCCGGGGTCGCCCGGCGGGTCGGCATCGCCCAGGCACCCGACGCCCAGTCCTGCGTCCACGACCGTTCCGGGTCGCGGACCGTCGGCTGCTCGCCGGGCGTCTCGGCCGCCGCGGGGTCGACGTCCACCGAGGCGGGGCCCGGTTCCGCGGGCGGGGACGGGGCCGCGAAGCGCGACAGGTCCGAGGGCGCGCCGAGGTCGGGACCCGGCTGCGGCGTCTCGAGGGGGCCGGTGTCGGCCCGGTCGAGCTGGGCGTCGAGCAGGGGCTCGCGCAGCGGGCCGCTCAACGGATCGTGCATGGACGCCAGCAGCGGCGGGTCCCGATCCTCGGGCGAGGCCGTGACCGGCCAGGGGCGCATCGGGGTGGGCTCGGCGTCGGAGGGGACGACCGGGGTCGGCCGGGTGACGGGTGCAGGCCGCGGCCCGCGCGACACCTCCTGACCCGGCACCGGCGGGACCACGCTCAGCGACGGACCCGACCGGCGGGACCGCTCCGTGCCGTACGGCGCCGTGGGCGGCTCCGCCGGGCCCGGCGACGCGGCCCCGGTCTCGGGCAGCCGCGACTCGGTGCGGGCGACCGGCGAGGGCCGCGGCACCGGACGGAGGGGACGGGACTCGACGGACTCGCCCGGAGCGACCGGCGGGCGGGGGCCGCGCTCGCCGTCGACGAGTGGGACCGGCGCCTGGGCCTCGGCGCCGGAGGCCTGGGGCCCGGCGGCGTGCGCGCCCGGGGCCGGAGGTCCGGCGACGGGGCCGCCCGGGGCCGGGGACCCGCCGAGGTGACCGCCGGGCGCGGGGGCCCGGTGATCCGGAGCAGCGGCGTGCTGGTCCACACCCTGCTGGTCCACGCCGTGCTGGTCCACGCCGTGCTGATCCAGCCCGTGCTGGTCGACCCCGTGCTGATTCACACCGTGCTGATTCACACCGCGCCGGTCCACACCCGACCCGGCGAGGCCGTCGGGCTGCGGGAACCCGGGCCTGGGCGGCAGCGCCGCACCGCCCGGGCCGGCCGCGTCCGGGCCGCCGAACTCGGGCCCACCCGCGTTGCCGGGCACGCCGACCAGCGGCACGAGTCCGTTCTCGCCACCCGCGGCCGGCGGCCCGGCGGGTGTCGTGCTGAAGGTGGGCGGGTGCGTCAGCAGGCCGCCGAAAGACGGGGAGTCGGGCTCGTGGGGCCGCCCGCGGTGGGCTCCGGGCGCCTCGCCGGGCGCGGGCGCACCCGGGGTCACGACGGACTGGGCCGCGACGGACTGGGCCGGGGCCGCCGCGACGACCGGGCCGGTCGGGGGCGCATCCACCAGCGCCTCCGCAGGCGCGGTCGGCGGCGTGGACGTCGGTGCGATCGTCGGTGCGGTGGGCGGCGCGGTGGGCGGCTGCTCCACGGGCGCCGGCCCGCTGTCGCGCGGCACCGGGCTCGGCCGCTGCACGCCCGTCGCGGCCAGCGCCGCGCGCTGGTAGGCGGGCAGCTCGTCGGCCGGCGTGTACGCCTCCACCGACGCCGGGAACCCGGCCCGCGCCAGGTGCGCCCCCAACCGGTAGGACACGACCTCGGGCGCGTAGGACCCCTCGCCCAGCTCCACCAGCACCACGGGGTGCGGCACCGGCCCGGGCGCGCCCCCCGCCGGCGTGTTCCGCCAGGTCACCAGGGCCGTCGAGCCTGCGGGTGCGGCGGCGGCGACCAGCTCCGGCAGCCGCGTCTGCGGCCCGGGTCCGAAGACGTGGACCCGGCCCTCGCCCTCCGGGGCGAGTTCCGTGGCGTCCACGTCGAGGCCCGCGGCGAGCTCCACCACCTGCGCCCGCACGTCTGCGGGCAGCGGGGTGCGGTCGGCGATCAGCGTCGCGACCAGGATCTCCAGCGCCTGCGGCTCCTCGCCCACGGCGACGAGCTCGCGCGCGGTGGCGAGCAGGTCGTCGTCGACCCGGCCTGCGAGGGACAGCAGCAGTGAGTGGGTGTGGGCCATCGCGGGCCCTCCTCAGTTCGTGGGGACCGGCACGCCGGATCGCGCCGGGGCCGTCCACACCGGACGGGACCCGACGATGGCGGCCTGGTGGTAGGCGGGCGGCTCGAGGTCCGTGGGGAGCACCTCGACGCAGGGGGTGCGGTCGCCGTGCACGCGCAGCAGCCGCTGCAGGGTGCCGGTCAGCTCCCAGGCGCGGTCCGCGCCGGTCACGACCAGGACCCGCTGGGTACCGCGTCGCGCGTCCCGCAGCTCCTCGGCGCGCCCGGCGACGACCGCCATCGCCGTCAGCACGGCGAGATCGGGGATCTCGGGGCCCGCGGTGAACGAGGGGGCGGGCGGCTCGACCCCCGGGAGCACGGCGTCCACCAGCCGCGACGAGCTGGTCGCGCCCAGCAGCTCGCGCTCGTGGTCGGTCACGCCGATCCGGTTGCGCAGCAGGGCCCGCGGCAGCAGCGACCCGACCGGCCCCGCGGCACCCGCCGCCAGCCAGTCCCGGAGCCGCCACGACACGTCGTCCGGCAGCCGACCGGCCAGCCGGAGGAGCAGTTCGTGTGCCGCCGCGGTGTCCACTAGGACCCGACCTCGACGATCAGCTCGACCTCGACGGGGGCGTCGATCGGCAGCTCCGCCACGCCCACCGCGGAGCGGGCGTGCCGGCCCGCGTCCCCGAAGACCTCGGCCAACAGGTTCGACGCACCGTTGACCACGCCGGGCTGACCGCCGAACCCGGGCGCGGAGGCCACGAACCCGACGACCTTGACGACGCCCTTGACGTTGTCGATCCCCACCAGCGCATCGATCGCCGCCAGCGCGTTGAGCGCGCAGATCCGGGCGAGCTCCGCGGCCTCCTCGGCGGTCACGTCCGCGCCGACCTTGCCGGTCTGCGGGAGCTTCCCGTCGACGAACGGCACCTGGCCCGCCGTGAACACCAGCGACCCGGTGGCCTTCGCCGGGATGTAGGACCCGGCGGGCGCCGCGACGGCGGGCAGGGTGAGGCCCAGCTCGGCCAGGCGCTGCGAGGGGGTGGTCACGACTGCACCGGCCGCTTGAAGAAGGCGATCAGGTTCTCGGGCGTGGCGCCGGGGACGACCGAGACCAGCTCCCAGCCGTCGCGGCCGAAGTTGTCCAGGATCGCCTTGGTGTTGTGGATCAGCAGGGGGGCGTTCAGGTACTCCCACCTGACCAGGTCGCTCATGCGTCGCACAGTAACCGGGGCCCGTCACCCGGTACGGGGTCGGTGGGCGGGATGTGCGGCGAGTGGCCGCCTGCGCGCGGTCGGCCGGGGCGGCGCCTACGCTTCGTCTCGTGAGTGCTCCCGCTGATCCGTGGGCGGCTCGTCTGCACGTGGTCTCCGGCAAGGGCGGCACCGGCAAGACGACGGTCGCCGCCGCGCTCGCCCTGGCGCTCGCCTCGAACGGCAGGCGCACCCTGCTCGTCGAGGTGGAGGGCCGCCAGGGCATCGCCCAGGTGTTCGACACCGCGCCCCTGCCCTACGAGGAGCGCCGGATCGCCGTCGCGCCCGGGGGCGGCGAGGTCCGCGCGTTGGCCGTGGACGCCGAGGCCGCGCTGCTGGAGTACTTCGAGATGTTCTACAAGCTCGGCATGGCGGGCCGGACGCTGAAGCGGATGGGTGCGGTCGAGTTCGCCACCACGCTCGCGCCCGGCCTGCGGGACGTGCTGCTCACCGGCAAGGTGAAGGAGTGCGTGGCGCGCACGGAGAACGGCAGGCCGGTGTACGACGCCGTGGTGCTCGACGCGCCACCCACCGGCAGGCTGGTCACGTTCCTGGACGTCACCAAGGCGATGGCCGAGCTCGCGCGCACCGGCCCGATCCACAGCCAGGCCGAGGGGGTGGTCGCGCTGCTGCACTCGCCGCGCACCGCCGTCCACCTGGTGACGCTGCTGGAGGACCTGCCCGTCACCGAGACGCTCGACGCCATCCGCGAGCTGCGCGCCGCGAACCTGCCGGTCGGCTCGGTGATCGTGAACCGGGTGCGGGAGCAGTGGCTGCCGGACCGGTCCGTGGCCTCGGCGGCCAGCGGCCGGGTGGACGCGGGCCGGATCCGGACCGGGCTGGTCGCCGCCGGGCTGGACCTCACCGACGAGGTGCTCGACGGGCTGGTGGCCGAGACCGTCGAGCACGCCGTGCGGGTGGCCGCGGAGACGGCGGCGGGCGAGCGGCTCGCCGCGCAGGCGGACGTCCCGCGGGTGGAGCTGCCCCAGCTCCTCGCCGGGGTGGACCTGGGCGGGCTCTACGAGCTGGCGGAGCTGATCACGCGTGATTGACGAGATGCTCGACGACCCGGCGATCCGCATCGTCGTCTGCTGCGGGTCGGGCGGGGTGGGCAAGACCACCACCTCGGCGGCGCTGGCGCTGCGGGCCGCCGAGCGCGGACGCCGGGTGGTCGTGCTGACCATCGACCCCGCCCGTCGGCTGGCCCAGGCGCTGGGGCTCGACGAGCTGTCCAACGAACCCGCCTCGGCCGCGGGCTCGCTCGACGCGATGATGCTGGACATGCGCCGCACCTTCGACGAGATGGTGCAGGCGCACAGCACCCCCGAACGGGCCGCGAAGATCATCGCGAACCCCTTCTACCAGACCGTCTCCAGCTCGTTCTCCGGAACGCAGGAGTACATGGCGATGGAGAAGCTGGGGCAGCTGCACGCGCGCGGCGAGTGGGACCTGATCGTCGTCGACACCCCGCCGTCCCGCTCCGCGCTGGACTTCCTCGACGCCCCCCAGCGGATGTCCCGCTTCCTCGACGGACGCATGATCCGGCTGCTGTCCGCGCCCGCGCGGGCGGGCGGCAAGGGGCTGCGCAAGGTCGTCGGCGCCGGCTTCGGCCTGTTCACCAAGGCGGTCTCGACGATCGTCGGCGGCCAGCTGCTCACGGACGCGTCGGCGTTCGTCGCGGCCTTCGACACCATGTTCGGCGGCTTCCGCGAGCGGGCGACGAAGACCTACGAGCTGTTGCAGTCGGACGGGACGGCGTTCCTCGTGGTCGCGGCCCCCGAACCGGATGCCCTGCGCGAGGCCGCCTACTTCGTGGACCGGCTCGGCAGCGAGGGGATGCCGCTGGCCGGGCTGGTGCTCAACCGCACCCACCCGGTCCTCGCGCCGCTGTCGGCGGCGCGCGCCCGGACGGCGGCGGAGAACGCGGGGTCCTCGCGGCTCGCGAGCGCCGTGTTGCGGCTGCACGCGGACCGGGTCGACCTCGCCGACCGGGAGGAGCGGCTGCTCGCCCGGTTCACGGGCGCCCACCCGTCCGTCCCGGTGGTGCGGGTGCCCGCGGTGGCGGGCGACATCGCCGACCTGGACGGCCTGCGCACCGTCGGCGAGCGGTTGGCGGTCCAGGACCCGCCCGCGTCATCGGCGGGATCCGTCCGCTCCCTCCGCTGAGGGTCTCGCCGGGACCGGGACGAGCTCGGCGTGGCGGGCCTCGTTGACGTCGATGCCGCAGCACGGGCAGCGCCGGCCCAGGGCCGCGAAGTCGGCGCTGAAGTCGGGGACGATGACGATGGCGGTGCATCCGGGGCAGCAGATCGGGGTGAACATCGCGGGCCTCCTGTGTGGTCTGGGTCACTGATGGGGAGACCGGGAGTCGGTCCCTGATTCATCGGTGCCAGGAGAAGGGTCCCGCCGGGCGGCCCCGGGCACATGGGTGACGCCCACTCATCTCTCGCGGGCGATCTACTCACCCGGCCGCGCGCCCCTCGTTCTCGTAGAAGGCCTGCCGGGCCGCGCCCAGCAGGTCCGCCCAGCTCTCGACGTCCGGGCGGGAGCGCAGCAGCGCCCGGCGCTCCCGCTCGGTGGTGCCGCCCCAGATCCCGAACTCGACGCCCTCGTCGAGCGCGTGGGCCAGGCACTCGGTGCGGACGGGGCAGGCGCGGCAGAAACCCCGCGCGTCCCGCTGCTGTGCGCCACGCACGAACAACCCCTCGGCGTCGGTCGTGCGGCAGCGGGCCGCGACACGCCAGTTCCAGCTGGTCAGGGCGGTGGTCACCGGTCGTCTCCTCGGCACGGCGGGCCGGGGGCGGCCCGCGTTCGGCATCTGAGACGGATTCTGCGAGCGTCCGGTTCCCGCCGACAGCACGCAGAACTACTCAACTTGCGACACCGCCGACGAACCACCCGAGCTTCACGTTCGGGTCGGTACCCTCCCCTCTGTGGCTCCTCCGCGTCGTCTCGCTCGGCCGATCGCCCTACTCCTCGGCCTGTGCGTGCTCGCCGGAGTGGTCACGGCGGGAATGGCGTTCCCCTTCGCGGCCGGGGTCGGGCTGATCAGCAACGACGCGGGCGACAGCGTGAACTCCACGTCGAGCAGCCTCGTCGAGGGCGGCCTGCCGCTGACCACCACGCTCACCGACAACCAGGGCCTGCCGATCGCCTGGATCTTCGACCAGAACCGGCAGCAGGTGGGCGCCGGGCAGATCTCGGAGGCGATGAAGGGCGCGATGGTCGCCATCGAGGACCGTCGCTTCTACGAGCACCAGGGCGTGGACTGGCAGGGCACGATCCGTGCGGTCATCGCGAACTCGGCGTCCGGTGACGTCGTGCAGGGCGCGTCGACGCTGACCCAGCAGTACGTCAAGAACTACACCCTCTACGTCGAGGCCAAGACCGACGCGGAGCGGCTCAAGGCCACCGAGCAGACCCCGGCCCGCAAGCTGCGCGAGGCCCGCGTCGCGCTGCAGCTCGAGCGTCAGCTGCCGAAGGACGAGATCCTCGCGCGCTACCTCAACATCGTCTTCTGGGGCAACGGCGCGTACGGCATCGAGAGCGCGGCCCGCACCTACTTCGGGGTGCAGGCCAAGGACCTCACCGTCGCGCAGTCCGCGCTGCTCGCGGGCATGGTCCGGAACATCTCCGCGACCGACCCGGTCACCAACCCGCAGGCCGCGCTCGACCGGCGCAACCTCGTCATCAGCCAGATGTTCGAGCAGCGCATGATCAACGAGCAGCAGGCCCGGGCCGCGATCGCGGAGCCGCTGGGCGTCGCGTCGCCGCTCAACACCCGGCCGAACGGCTGCATCGGGGCGGGGGACGCCGGGTTCTTCTGCAAGTACGTGTCCACCTACCTGGCCGAGCACGGCTTCAGCCAGGAGCAGGTGGCGCGCGGCGGCTACACCATCAAGACGACCCTGGACCGCCAGAAGCTGACGTTGATGAAGGCCTCGCTCGACGGCGAGGTCCCCCCGACCCAGCCGAACGTCGCCAACGTGATGTCGCTGGTCGAGCCCGGTCGGGAGAAGCACCGCGTGCTCGCCATGGCGTCGAGCCGCACCTACGGGCTGAACGCGGAGGCCCTCGAGACGAGCTACGGACTGCCCTACGAGCCGGTCAACCTCGGCGCCGGCTCCACGTACAAGATCTTCACGGCGGCGACGGCCATGGAGAAGGGGCTGGGCATCAACTACCAGATGTCCGTGCCGCCGTCGGGCTACGCGTCGCCGATCTACCTCGACGGCGGCGGCCGCCCGATCCCCGTCCAGAACGCGGGCACCTACGCGGAGCGGATGAGCCTGCAGGACGCGCTCGCCACCTCCCCGAACACCGCCTTCATCAAGCTCGAGGAGTTCACCGGCGTGCCGGACGTCGTGGACATGGCCGTCCGCCTCGGGATGAAGTCCCTGGCCACGACCCCGTTCGTCGACCCGGGCACCGGGCGGCGCACGGACAAGTCGATCGCGCAGGTCACCAAGGAGCAGCGGCAGGCGTCGTTCACCCTGGGCGTCTCGCCGACGTCCGTGCTCGAGCTGGCGAACGTCGGGGCGACCATCGCCAGCTCCGGCGTGTGGTGCCCGCCGAGCCCCATCGAGTCGATCACCGACGCCGCCGGGCAGCCGGTCGCGATCACCGACGCCCCCTGCGAGCAGGTCGTGGAGCCGGGCCTGGCGAACACCCTGTTCCACGGGCTGTCCAAGGACGACATCTCGGGAACCTCGGCGAGCGCGGCCCGCCAGGTCGGGTGGAACCGGCCGATGGGCGGCAAGACGGGGACGACCCAGCAGCACAAGTCGGCGGCCTTCGTCGGGTTCCTGCCGAACCTGTCCGGCGCCGTGATCACCTTCGACAACTCGAACTCGCCGCGCGAGCTGTGCGACGGCGCGGGCGCCCCCTTCGCCTGCCGCAGCGGCAACATCTTCGGCGGCAAGACCCCCGCCGAGACCTGGTACGGCGCCGTCACCCCGATGGTCGAGGGCACGCCTGTGCTGCCGCTGCCGCCCGCCGAGGACCGGTACCTGACCGGCGGCGCCGAGACCCGGGTGCCGGACGTCGTGGGCCGCGGCGAGAACGACGCCCGCGCCGTCCTGCAGCGGGCCGGCTGGCAGGTGGGCAGCCGCACCGTGGACAACAACGCCCCCGCGGGCACGGTCGTGGGGCAGAGCCCGCGCGGCACCGCCCTGCCCGGTGAGCAGATCGTGCTGCAGGTCAGCAGCGGCACCGTCCCGCCCGCGCCCGCGCCACCCGGTGAAGGCGCCCCGCCGGAGGGCGGCGAGGGCGCCCCGCCGCCGGGTGAGGGCGGGGACGAGGGCTGATCCCCGCCCCGCGGGCGGGGATCCGAGTGCGGACGCGCCGGGCGCATGACCTGTGCTCCGGCGCCGACCGTCCTACGATCCGAGGTCATGACGGGTCTGGACCGCGCGGGCGTGCTCGTGCGCTGGATGCCGTTCACCCGGCGCCCGGCGCGCCCCGCCCCGTGGACCACCGGCCGCCACGACCCGACCCGCGAGCCCGAACCCCGCGAGCCCGAACCCCCGAACCCCGACGACCTCGCCGACCTCGCTGATCTCGCCGACCTCACGCCTCCTCCGACGCCCGCCCCGCCCGTCCCCGCCCCGCGCGCACCGGACCTGGCCCGCGTCACCCCGGAACCGCTGCTGCGCCGCCCCACCCGCAGGTCGCGCCCCGAACCGCGGGGGGCGATCGTCAACGGCGTCGAGCACCGGCCGCCGATCGACACCGAGGCCGAGCTCGGGCTGTCCCGGTTGCTGCGCGCCCGCGCGGGCTCGCGCACGATGACGCTGTTCTTCGTCGCCGTCTACCTGGTGATCCTGCTGCAGCTGGGGTACTCGCTGATGAACCCCTGAGAGGGCCTCGTCGGTGCCGGGCGAGACCCGTCGGTGCCCCCGTCTACCCTGGTTCCACGGTCGGTGGACGACTCCCCGCAGCTCCGGCCCGCGCCAGACCAGTGGAGGTGTCCGCGATCGCAGCCGAGATCCCCGGCGGCGCGAGCAGTCCCGCGCCCACCGCCCACCGTGTCCGCAGCGTCCTCGCCATCCCGGCGTTCCGGCGGCTCTGGGCCGTCACCGCGGTCACCGCGACGGGTGAGTGGCTGAGCCTGCTCGCGCTCACCTCGCTGGCCACCCAGCTGACCACCGGCTACGCCGCGCAGAGCTTCGCACTCGGCGGCGTCGTCGCCACCAAGCTGTTGCCCGCGCTGCTGCTCGGCCCGCTCGCGGGCGCCCTGGCGGACCGCTTCGACCGGCGCAAGGTCATGGTGACCTGCGACGTGCTGCGGTTCTGCCTCTTCGTCTCGATCCCGCTCGTCGGGTCGCTGTGGTGGCTGTTCGCCGCCACCTTCCTGATCGAGATGTGCGCGATGTTCTGGATCCCGGCGAAGGACGCGTCGGTCCCCAACCTGCTGCGCCGCAAGGACCAGGTGGAGACGGCGAACCAGCTCGCCCTGGTCGTCACCTACGGGGTGTCCGTGCTGGTCGCGTCGGGCCTGTTCACGGTCGTGTCCAGCATCGGGCACCTGCTCCCGGCCGCGAGCGGGGAGTCCAGCCTCACCACCGTCTACGTCGCCCTGGTGCTCGACGGGTGTGCGTTCCTGCTCTGCGCGATCATCGTCTGGTTCCGGATCCCGGAGATCTCCGGGCGCGGGGGCGGGCCGGACAAGGAGGCCCCGCCGAAGCTGCTCACGCTGCTGCGCGAGGGCTTCACGTTCGTCGCCACCACCCCGCTGATCCGCGGCCTGGTGCTCGGCATCATCGGCGCCTTCGCGGCGGGGGGCGCGGTGATCGCGTCCGCCAAGCTCTACGCGGCCAGCCTCGGCGGTGGGGACGCCGCGTACTCCGTGCTGTTCACCGCGGTGTTCGTCGGACTCGCGGGCGGCATGGGCGTCGCGCCCCGGCTCGCGCACCGGCTGCCGCACAACCGGCTGTTCGGCACCGCGATCGTCGGGGCCGGGGCGGCGCTGGTGATCGTCGCGGTGTCCGGCTACCTCTTCATGGCGATCCTGGCCGTGGCGCTCGTCGGCGGGTTCGCCGGCATCGCGTTCCTCACCGGCCTCACGATCATCGGGTCGCAGGTGGCGGACGACATCCGCGGCCGCATCGTCGCGTTCGTCCAGTCCCTGGTCCGCCTGGTCCTACTGGGCTCGATGTCGCTGGTCCCGGTCGTCGTCGGCCTGGTCAGCACCCGCTCGATCACCCTGTTCGCGCACACCTTCACCGTCGACGGCACCCGGTTCGTGCTGGCGGGCGGCGGCATCCTCGCCGCCGTGATCGGCACCTTCGCGTACCGGCAGATGGACGAGCGCCGGCTCGAGCCGCTGCTCGGTGACCTGCTGTCGGCCCTGCGGTCGGGGGAGACGCGGCGGGGCTCGGGCACGCTGATCGCGGTCGAGGGCGCCACCCCGGCGGAGACCGCGGAGCAGACCGCCCGGCTGGCGGCCGCGCTGCGGGAGCGGGGCCACGTCGTCGTCGAGCCGGAGGACAGCGAGCGGGACGCGTCCCGCTGGGCCGCGGCCACCCGCGAGGCCCATCTGTCCAGCGCCCGGGCCAAGGTGCTCGCCGCGGCGGCCATCCGGGCGGACATCGTGGAGCGGATCATCCGGCCCGCGCTGGACGAGGGGGCCGTGGTCGTCGTCGACCGCTTCATGGCCAGCCCGATCGCGCAGTTCGGCGTGGCCGTGGACCGGATGGACGCCGAGCTGGAGCGCGGTGAGCTCGAACGGCTCGCCGCCTGGTCCACCGGCGGGCTGCGGCCGCAGATCTCCGTGCTGCTGGACCGTGAGGCCGAGGGCACGCCCGGGGGCCTCGCGGGCGAGGAGCACGGGCGGGTCCAGCGGCTGCTGGCGGGGCTGGTGGCCGCCGAGCCGCAGCAGTACGTCGTCGTGGCGGCGGACGGTGACCCGGAGGACGTCGCGGCACGGGTGCTCACCGGCGTCACACCCTCCCTGCCGCCCACCCCCGAACAACCCGCCGAAGCCCACCGATGAGTGTCTGGCGTGACGTGGTGGGCCAGCCCGCCGCCGTCGAGGAGCTGAGCACCGCCGCCACGGACCCCACCGCGATGACGCACGCGTGGCTGTTCACCGGCCCGCCCGGGTCCGGGCGCTCCACCGCCGCCCGCGCCTTCGCGGCCGCCCTGCAGTGCCCGACCGGCGGCTGCGGGGAGTGCCAGTCCTGCCGCACGGTGCTCGCCGGCACCCACGCGGACGTCCGGGAGATCGTCCCCGAGGGGCTGTCCATCTCGGTCAAGGAGATGCGCAACCTCGTGCAGCTCGCCGCCCGGCGCCCCTCCACGGGCCGCTGGCAGATCGTCGTGATCACCGATGCGGACCGGCTCACCGAGGGCGCGGCGAACGCGCTGCTCAAGGCGGTGGAGGAGCCCGCGGACCAGACCGTGTTCCTGCTGTGCGCGCCGTCGGACCACCCCGAGGACGTCTCGGTCACCATCCGCTCCCGCTGCCGCACCGTGTACCTGCGCACGCCCAGCCCCGAGGCCGTCGCGGAGGTGCTCGTCGAGCGGGACGGGATCGAGCCGGAGATGGCGCGGTGGGCCGCGTCGGTGTCCGGCGGGCACGTCGGGCGCGCCCGGCACCTGGCCCGAGACGAGCACGCCCGGCAGCGCCGCGAACGCGTCCTCGGCGTCCCGCTGCGGCTGCGGCACCTGGGAGACGCGTTCGCCTTCGCGGACAACCTGGTGCGCGAGGCCGAGGCGGAGGCGTCGGACGTCAGCGAGTCCCGGGACGCCGCCGAGCGCGAGGAGCTCGCCGTCGCGATGGGTGCGGGCGGGGTCGGCAAGGGCGTCGCGCAGGCGGCGCGCAGCGCGAAGGCCGCCGAGAAGGAACTCGAGAAGAAGCAGAAGTCCCGCAACACCCGCACCCAACGGGACGCGCTCGACCGGGCGCTGGTCGATCTGGCGAGCTTCTACCGTGACGTCCTCGTCGCCGGCTCCGAGGTCGCCCTGACCAACCCGGACCGCGAGTCGGACGTGCGGCAGGCCGCCCGCGACTGGACCCCGGAGTCGGCGCTGCGCAGGCTCGAGTCGGTCCTGGCCTGCCGCGAGGCCCTGGAGCTGAACGTGAAACCGCGGATCGCGGTCGAGGCGATGATGACCAGGCTCCAGCAGGGGTAACCGCGCGCGTCAGCCGGTCAGCGCCGCGAGCCAGTCCTCGAACCCCGGGCTGGTCGGCGGCCAGACCCAGGCCAGGACCACCTGCACCGCGCCCACGCCGGCCAAGGCCCACGCCGTCCGGCGGCCGGTGTCGCGCGGGATCGACATCAGCGCGACCAGCGTGAACAGCACGTAGGCGGACACCGGGGTGAACCTCAGCCCGAGCCAGATCGCCACGACCGACGCGAGCACCGACACCAGGTAGCCGACCAGCGCGGCCGGGAAGCGGACCGCGTAGAGCACGGCGACGGCGAGGAACAGCGGCACGTGCCAGAGCGACATGCCGACGGTCCCGAGCGCGGCGAGCGGATCGCCGCCGAGCTGCGGGAGCACGACCTCGCCGAAGCGCCACTCCAGGAACACCCACGAGAGCAGCGCGAACGCCGTCGGGAAGACCATGACCAGCACACTCGCCGGGGCCGCCCGGCGATCGGGGGCGAAGAACCAGGTCGCGAGGCCGAGGGCGGGTGCGTAGAGGACCGAGACCGGGTCGAAGAAGAACGCCGCGGCGAGCGCGAGCCCGCAGGTGAAGCCGCCGTCGGTGTCGCCGTCGACCACGAACCAGACGAAGCCCTGCAGCGCGACGGCCAGCAGCGTCAGCGACGCGATGCCGGACAGGGACTGGCTCGCCGCGTACGCCACGGCCGGGACGGCGAACACCGGCAGCACCAACCCGGCGACGACCACGCCGTCGAACCCCCGCCGGACGACCTGCTCCGCGGTCCGGTGCAGGGTGATCGCGGCGAACACCGCCGCCACCACGCAGAGCCCGAACGCGGGCAGGACGTGCGCGAGCAGCACCGGCACCGGCGGGTAGGCGAGCCCGCCCCGGTCGGCGAGGCGCAGGAACTCGGCGTTCCCGGGCGCCACGAAACCCCGGTCGGTCGCCCACCACGCCATCGCGACCAGTGGCGCCGCGAGGGCCGAGCGCAGCCCCCAGCGGGCGCGCGGGTCAGCCGGCCACCGCCTCCGCCTGCTGGGGGCCTGCTGAGGAAGGACGGCTGAGACCATGGAGCGTCTTCTCCCAGTAGTGCGGCTTGGTGACCAGCTGCCACAGCGCCTTGTAGGAGGCGATCGAGTGCAGCAGCCAGTAGAGCGGGTTCAGCAGGGCCCACCCGACGAGTCCGTACCGGCGCCGCTTGAAGGCGCCCATCATCGAGACGTAGATCATCATCCCGTTGCCGATGAGCAGGTTGAACAGGCTGACGTAGAGCACCCAGCCGGGGAACAGGCCGTCGAGGCTGACGAACCAGCTCGCGAGGAAGAGCAGGTAGAGCGGCGGGGTGCACAGGAACGTGACCGGGGTGCCGCCGATCAGCAGCGCGAACGCCAGTGACTGGCGCAGCCCGGCCGTCCGGACGAGACGGACCGGGTGTCGCAGGTGGACCAGGAGGGTCTGCAGGTAGCCCTTGATCCACCGGGACCGCTGCCGGACCCAGTTGCCGGGGGCGCGGTTGGCCTCCTCGAACGTCGTCGAGTCGATGACGCCGACGGTGTGGCCCAGCGCGGCCGCCCGGATGCCGAGGTCGGCGTCCTCGGTGACGTTGAACGGGTCCCACCCGCCGAGCGCCCGCAGCGCGGCGGTGCGGAAGTGGTTCGACGTGCCGCCGAGCGGGATCGGCAGTCCGAGCCGGTCCAGGCCGGGCAGCATGTAGTCGAACCAGAACGAGTACTCGGTGGTGAACATCCTGGTCAGCCAGTTGTCCGAGGCGTTCCAGTAGTTCAGCGCGGCCTGCACGCACACCAGGTCGTCCCCGCCGCGCTCGAAGGCGACCACCGCCTTCTTGAGCTGGTCGGCGTCCGGCTTGTCCTCGGCGTCGTAGATCACGAGGTAGTCGCCGCGGGCGAGGAACAGCCCGACGTTGCACGCCTTCGGCTTCGTCTGCGGGTGCCCCGGCGGGATGATCAGGAACGTGACGTTGCGGGGCGGGTTCGCCGCCTTCGCCGCCTCGATCGTCTCGGTGTCGGACTCCTCGAGCAGCAGCAGGATCTCCAGCTTCTCGGCGGGGTAGTCGAGCCCGCCGAGGTTGTCGATCAGCTGCGCCACGATGTTGGCCTCGCGGAACACCGGGACGAGGACGGTGTAGACGGGCAGGTCCTGGTCCCGGATCGCCCGGACGTCGTCGTCGGTGACCGAGACCCGGTTCTCCTGCCGCACCCCGACCATGCACACCGCGAACTTGAAGGTCACGGCCACGAGGAAGGCGAGCGAGACCAGCGCGAGCAGCACGGTCAGGGTGTCCGTCGGGCTCAGGACGAGCCCGGCCACCAGCGCGGCGAGCCCCGCCCAGAGGACGATCCGCTGCGCCGGGAACAGTACGGTGCGCGCGGACTGCGCCTTGTCCCGGGACCACAGTCCGAGCGTCGCCTGCTCGACGACCGTCTCCCGGAACCCGGCGTGCAGGGCCTGCAGGATGTCCCAGTCGGTGGTGACCGCGAGCGTGACCCCCGCGCCCAGCACGGCCCCGATGCGCCCCCGCACCTCGTCGGTCGGCCGCTCCGACGTCGCGACGAGGACGCCCCCGCCCTCCCGGCGCACCGGGAACCAGCCCTGCGCGCGCAACGTCTGCGGGTCGAGCCCGTCGAGCAGGCTGCGGTCGGTCCGGGTGTCCGCCAGGTCGATGTAGGGGTGCGCCCACGTCCGCGCGAGCAGCCGGTACAGGTCGGTCCGCCGCACCAGCCCCGCGGCGACCAGGACCGCCCCCACCCGAGCCCCGTTCCGCGCCGCCACCCCCACGGCCCAGTCCCGCTGCTCCGCCGTGATCAGCCCGGCCGCGACCAGCCGCTCCCCGATCCGCGGGTCCGTGGCCACCGTCATGCGCCAATCGTCGCGGCGCAGCCGCCCGTCGGCATCCTGACCTGCCAGAACGACCCACACGGGTGACGAGGCGGGGGCCGTGCAACCGCCCGGACCCCGGTAGCTAGACTTGCTACGCACCACGCCGCCTTAGCTCAGTCGGTTAGAGCGACGCACTCGTAATGCGTAGGTCTGGGGTTCGACTCCCCAAGGCGGCTCCATAGAAGAAGCAGGTCAGCGGCCTGTTTTGCTTCCAGCAAGATCTACACCTGATCGACTCGTGGCATGAGTCTTGGCATGTCCGTGGGATTTCGTCCTAGCTTCTGCCCATGGCCAGCGGCTCGATCGAGACTCTGAGGTCGGGATTCCGGGCCCGCGTGTACGCGGGCAAGGACCCCATCACGCACAAGCAGACGTACCTCCGCGGCGAGGTCCGTCGGAGCCGCGCGGATGCTGAGGCGGACAAGGAGCGGCTGCTCGCGCTCGCCGACACCGGCGAGAAGGTCGAGCTAAAGCGGACTGTCGGCACGCTGCTCGACCGCTGGATGGAGACGGTCGAGCACGAGCTGAGCACTGCAGAGACCTCGGCTGGCTACATCCGTCGCACGATCAAGCCCGCGCTCGGCGACATGCCGATCCGAAAGCTTCAGCACCGGGTGGACATCCTCGACAAGCTCTACGCGCACCTGCGCAGGTGCAACGAGCTCTGTACAGGCCCGGCGCCCGGCCACACGTGCAAGCCGATGTCCGCGGGAGCGGTTCGACGCGTTCACGCGATCCTCTCCGCGTCCCTGAATTACGGCGTCTCCTGGGGATGGATCGAACGGAACCCGGCCGACTACGCCCACCCACCCAAGCTCGCCCGTCGTCAGGCCCTCCCGCCGCGCCCGGAACAGGTCGCCGAGCTCCTGAACGCGGCCGGTGCTGCTGACGAGGAGCTCGGAGTGTTCCTGTGGCTCGCAGTCACGACGGGGGCCCGCCGTGGCGAGCTCGTTGCGCTGCGTTGGTCGGACTTCGAGCTGGAGCGCGGGCTGCTGCGTGTCGGCTCGAGCTATGTCGTCCGTTCCGGGGTGCGCCGGCTCAAGGGCACCAAGACCGGCGAGGAGCGGCTGCTGTCTCTCGACTCGGTCTCAGTCGAGCTGCTGACCCAGTTCAGGGTCACGCGCGAGGCTGGCCTGGCACCGGTCGGGCTGACACTCGCCGCGGACGCCTTCCTGTTCTCGCCGGATCCCGCGGGTGCCAACCCGTGGCACCCGGACCACTTCACTCACGCCTATCGGGACGTCGCGAACGGACTCGGCATCACCGAGCCTCTGAAGAACCTGCGGCACTTCAACGCAACGCAGCTCCTCGCAGCAGGTGTGGACCTGAGGACCACCGCGGGCCGGCTCGGCCACAGCGACGGTGGCGCCACGACGCTGCGCGTCTATGCGAGCTGGACCAAGCCCGCCGACCAGAGGGCCGCGGAGCTCTTGGCGGGTGACCTTACGACGCTGCGAGCGAAAGCAGCGGCCGCGGAACCTGTCGCGCGCCTCAGGGCGGGCCGCCGCCTCGCCAGTACAAGCCGTCCCCCCGCGGACTACCTCCGACCCGGCGCGACGACGTATCTGGAGGTCGCCTCGGCCTTCCGGATGGCCGTTCGCGCCAACGAGCTCGCGCCGGGCGATCTCCTCCCAACGGTCCCCGACATCGCCGCCTACTTCGGCCTCGCCCGCTCCACAGCCCAGCGCGCCGTCACCTCACTCGGCCAAAAGGGCATCATCGAACGCAGCGGCAACCGCTGGGTCGTCGCGAAGGGAGTACGTCCGGAGGCGTCATGACGGTCGAGAGCCACCTCGACGAGCTGAAGCTCGTCGTGCCCTCTCCCGTCCAGGAGATCGACGACGAGCGCCTCGCACGCCACGGCATCCGCCTGATCCTCAAGCGGGACGACCTCATCCACCCCGAGATCCCCGGCAACAAGTGGCGCAAGCTCAAGTACAACCTCGAAGAGGCCAAGGCGGCCGGACACACCAGGATCCTGACCTTTGGCGGTGCCTATTCCAACCACATCCGTGCCGTCGCGGCCGCAGGCTACTACTTCGGCTTCGAGACCGTGGGCCTCATCCGTGGCGAGGAGCACCTACCCCTTAACCCGACGCTCGCGTATGCGACCGCCCGTGAGATGACGCTCGAGTACATCGACAGGGAGCACTACCGACAGAAGACGTCGAACGACGTCCTCGGCCCGCTGAGGGAGCGATACGGGGACTTCTTCCTCGTCCCCGAGGGCGGCAGCAACGCGGCGGCGGTTCGTGGCGTGGCCGAGCTGCCGGCCGAGATTGATTTTCCCTACGATGTCCTCTGCGCCCCCATTGGCACAGGAGGGACGTTGGCTGGCTTGGCGACCGGCGTTCCACGCGGAGTGCGGGTGCTTGGATTCTCAGCGCTCAAGGGCGGCGCCTTCCTCGCTGAGGACGTGCAGAACCTCCAGCTCGCCGCTGGGCAAGTCACCGACAACTGGGACCTGCAGCTGGACTTCCACTTCGGCGGCTTCGCTCGACGCCCGGCCGCATTGCGGGAGTTCGCACAGGACTTTGAGGTCAGGCACGGCGTAAGCCTTGAGCTAACGTATGTTGCCAAGATGTTGGCGGGCATCGTCGACATGGCCTCGACGCGCCAGTTCCCGTCTGGATCGGTCGTCGTCGCAGTCGTCACTGGTCCATCGGACGCCTGACGCGGGAGAGGTCGCCCTTGTCAGGCGCGCAACGCGAACTCGGCGAGGCTGTCCGAGTTGAGAGACTTGGACTCGAGGCGGAGCTCCCAGGCGCCGTTGTTGATCTGGAACCTCTTGCCGAAGCCGAGCCAGCGGCCGGTCATCTGCCCACCGGACTCCACCAGAAGCTGCATTGCCCCGCGGTAGACCGCGCCCCTGTAGTAGCCCGTGGGGGAGGTCTTCTCCTGCCACGTGCCGGTTGCGCTGATGCCGTCGAGGGCGAGCTCCATGCGCAGCTCTGATCCCGTGCTGTGAGGCAGGCTCTCGACGCTCAACGCGTTGCCTTGTTGCCTGATGACGACGTAGTGAGCCGACGCGAGTTCCTGACCCCGCCCGTCGCTGTAGAAGCTGTACTCGCTCTTCCAGACTCCGGAGAGGTCGAGCGTTCCGGTTACGGCCGCTGCGGCGGGTTGCGGGGCATCGACAGCGGGCGTAGCCGCGGCGAGGGTGAAGGCGAAGCCCAGCTTCACCAGCAGAGACCGCCGGTCGAAGGCTGGATCGAGCTGGCCCACCCATATCGCGAGTTGTTCGGCGACGTCCTGTGCCGGGGTGCGCTCGAGCCGCTCGGCAAGTTCGCGGAGCGCAGCGCGGCCCGCACCAACGTCGTCGCTGGTGTCCTGTGATAGCTCCTGCTCACCTGTGGTCACCACTGACGGCAAGCGTGCCAGCTCGGTTCGGGCCCGCTGCACGGGGTCGGCCGCGCGATGGTCGCTGGCGTCGACGAGCAGGTCGGTGAGGTGGCAGGCGTAGATCTCGGCGAGCCTCGCGAGCACTTCGAGCGACGGCTCGTAGCCAGACTCCGCGGGCCACCGCTCCCAGTATGAGATGTTCTTGAAGGTCTTGGGATCGTCCGGCCACAGCTCGTTCCAGCGGTCCGCGACGTCCCCTTGGCTCCATCCGTGCGCGATGCGCAGCGCCACGCGCGCGTTGACCCGGTAGGTCTCGCGGAACTCAGCGGCAACCTCGGTCCACGTGCGGCCGTCGTTGCGCATCTCGCGCGACCGCTGGATCTGAAGCTGTCGCTGGCTTCGGGGCCGTGCTGCCATCTCGCCCGCCCGTCTCTCAGCGTTTGAGGCCAGTCTAGACGATCCTTCCCTGTCTGGCGGGGAAATTCTGCTGATCAAGCTGGCGCTCGCGCAGGGTGTTTCGCACTCAGGTTCCGTCGTTTCCTGATGTCACTCCCAGGACTTCACGGGCACCGGAC
This sequence comes from Pseudonocardia sp. WMMC193, assembly GCF_021728735.1. Taxonomy (NCBI): domain Bacteria; kingdom Bacillati; phylum Actinomycetota; class Actinomycetes; order Pseudonocardiales; family Pseudonocardiaceae; genus Pseudonocardia; species Pseudonocardia sp. WMMC193. Next base: position 5,000,455 of record NZ_JAKKDO010000003.1, read on the forward strand.
TCTCGCCGCCCCGACGGTCCTCCCAGAACCCAGGAGGCGACCTCGTGACAGAACCGACTGCCCACCCGTTGATGACGATCCATGCCGCCGCGCTCGCCCTCGGCTGCTCGGACATGACGATCCGCAGGAAGGTCGAGGCGCGGGCCTTCCCCGCAGTGAAGATCGGCTCGAAGGCATTGGTGCCGCGGGCCTTCGTTGAGCGGCTGATCGCCGACGCGCTGGCTGGCAGAACCGTTGTCGTCGAGGAGTACGCCGCCGCGTGGGCGGCCGAGGCCACCGCGATGCGCGAGGAGCGTCATGCCTAGCCCCGGGGTGCTCATCTTCCTTGCGGTCCTCGGAGCCTTCCTGTGCGCCAAGGCGAGGCTGGCGGGAGCCGCGATCGCCTTCTCGCTCATCGCCTTCCTCGTCCTCGTCGCAACGCCGCTCGGACAGGGCATTCCCGACGCCGCGGCCACGTTCTTCTCAACGCTCGACGGCGCCTCGACTCCGGTGCTCAACCAGCCCGGAGGTGAGCAGCCGTGAGCGCAGTCGACTGGCGCGACAGTGCCGTGTGTGCCGACGAAGATCCTGAGCTCTTCTTTCCCGTGATCGAGCGGGGAGCGCAGGCGGTCGCGGAGATCGCTGCGGCCAAGGAGGTCTGTGCTCGGTGCCCCGTGATCACGGAGTGCAGGACTTGGGCGCGCCGCTCGCTCCCATATGGCATCGCTGGCGGTCTCACCGCCGATGAGCGACGAGAGTTGCCGCCTCCGGCGGAGGTGCTGAAGCCGAGTGGGCGGCTCGGGCCGCCGATCGTGGGCGATCGGCGTGAGATCGCCGCCGCAGGCCGCCAAGCCATCCAGCGCGGCGCGCGTCCCGCGGAGGTCGCCGCGCAGTTCGCTGTCACCCAGCGGACTGCGACCCGATGGGCTGCACAGGTTCGCGCCCGGTCTGATCAGCGGCAGGAGACAGAGAGCCACGAGCGTGCGAGGTTCCAGGGGAGTGGGCGGTGATGGCGCCGACCGGTGTTGGCCATCGGCTGATGTCTCTTGCTTTCGAGATCGCAGCCAGAGAGTTCGATGGCGAGATCGTGGTCGAGCTGATCCCCGGCTACCAGATGTTGACCCGTCAACGTCTGGTGGATCCGCTGCCTGGCGTGCGTGCTACGCGCGCGTTGGTGAGCGCCGCTCGCGGCCTACTCGTCGAGCAGGTCCGGGACGCCCGCGCTGCCGGCCGGTCGTGGGAGGAGATCGGCGAGGCGCTGGGGTTTGCGGGCAGCCCGACGGACGAGCCGCGCGCCGAGGCGGCGTTCGCCGAAGTCGTCGAGGGTCGGCGAGTCGAGCCCACTTGGCACTCGTCTCGGACCCCATCGACCTACTGGCGATGCAGATCCTGCGGCGAGCTTGTGACCGACTACGGGCCAATCGGTAGCTCGCACCCAGATGACCAGGAATCCGGACACGCGGCGACCTGCACCCGGCATCGGGCGGCGCTCGCGAGATGGCGCGCAGACACAGGATGGGACTGACTGATGGACGTGTTGTGGAGCCCGACCGCGGTGCTGCTGCTTGGTTTGGCCGCGGCCGCCCTACTGGCTTGGGCACGGCGAGCTCGAGGTATCGCCCTCGCGATAGGCCTGTTCACATTGCTGCCCGCTTTCACGATCGTCCGAGCCTTGCCGTGGCCGCTGCTGCTCGTGCCCGCCCTCGGGCTGCTGGTCTTCCTGAGGTACCGGTGGACGCGGTCGGCGTCGGTCGTGTCCCGCTGGGGCGCCAGGTCCCGTCGCAAGTCCGGAGTCGCCTCGTCGGTGGACATCGCCCGCTTCGGCGGTTCCGCGGCGATGCTGCGCCGCGCCTCCACGGTGCGCCCGTCCTTGGAGGTGCTGTCGCGGTGGGAGCGGATGACCCTGCCGGTACCCGAGGTGGCGGTGCGGTTGTGCCGGTCGGGTGGGCAGTGGGTGTGGTCGTCCAACGAGGACGTCGTCGTCTCGGTGGGTGGGCCGCGGTCGGGGAAGTCCGGTTGGCTGGCCGGGCAGATCATCGATGCCCCCGGCGCCGTCCTGGCCACCAGCACCCGCCTGGACCTTCTCGAACTGTGCACCCCGTATCGCGAGCGCAAGGGGCCGGTCCTGGTGTTCAACCCGGCCGGGCTGGGCGAGGTTGCCTCGTCGGTCACCTTCGACCCGCTGACCGGCTGCCAGGACCCCGTCTCCGCCGCTGAACGGGCGGCGGACCTGCTCTCGGCCGTCTCGTCGTCGGGTGGTGGGGACCGTGAGTACTGGGAGCTGCAGGGCCGTCGGGTGCTGGAGGCGCTGCTGCACGCCGCGGCGTTGGGGCACCGGTCGATGCGGGAGGTCATGGACTGGAGCGCCGACCCCGAGACCGCGCGCAAGGAGGTGACTGCGTTGCTGCGCCGGTCGCCGGAGCCGGGGTTCGGGGTGTCGTTCGAGCAGTTCGTGACCACCAACGACCGCACCCGGACCTCGATCACCTCGACGATCATGCCCGCGCTCGGTTGGCTCACCTCCGTACCAGCCAGAGCCGCTGCGGGGCTCGGCTCCGAGGGGGCGCGCCCGCTCGACGTCGGTGATCTCCTCGCGGTGCGGGGGACGGTGTTCCTTCTCGGTGGGGAGGAGTCTCCGACGGCGCCGCTGGTGTGCGCGTTGACCGGGTTCATCGCCCGTGAGGCCCGCCGGATCGCCGCGACCAAGCCGGGCGGCCGTCTGGACCCGGGGTTGCGGCTCGCGCTCGACGAGGCCGCCCTGATCTGCCCCGTCCCGCTTGAGTCGTGGACGGCGGACATGGGCGGGCGCGGGGTGTCGATCCTCGTCGTCGTCCAGTCCCGCGCGCAGCTGCTCGCCCGCTACGGCGAGCACGGTGCGGCGACGATCCTGAACAACGCGGGCGCGGTGATGGTGTTCGGCGGCACCCGCGACCGCGACGACCTGCAGTTCTGGTCCACCCTCACCGGGGAGCGGGACGAGCCCGCCGACACCCTCGACCCGCGCGGCAACACCGTCGCCCGCGGAACCCGCAAGACCTCGGTCCTGTCCCCGGCGCAGATCGCGAACCTGCCCGCCGGGAAGGTGCTGGTGATCCGCCGCGGCATGCCCCCGGTCATCGGGTGGGCCCAGATGGCCTGGCGGCGCCGCGACGTCCGCTGGACCCGTCTGGCCCGCCGCCGCCCGCGGCTGGCTGGTCGGGTTGTCCGCGGCGTCGACAAGGTCCCGGCGGCTTGCTGGGTGTTGCGGCGCTGGGTGCCCGGGTGGCCGGGCCCGCAGTTCACCCGACCCGCCTCGCCCGCGCTGCCGGGTGACGTGCTGGTGATCGACGGCGAGATCGTCGCGACCCCCGCGAGGGAGGAGTAGCCATGTCCGACAACGCCTTCGCCATGGATGACTGGCCCGAGCCCGACCAGGACCTGGGGCCGCTGACCCGCGGTGAGGCCGTGGAGCTGCTGGCCAAGCAGGCCGGCCGTTCCCGCGAGGTCGCCGAGACGATGGTGCGGGACTACCTCGACGAGACCAGCGCCCGCCTGGGCTACTCGGTGCACCGGTGGGGCCTTGACTCCGCGGATGTCGCGGAAATCCGCCGTGACTACGAGTGGATCGACTACGAGGCCGGCGAGACCCCCGCCGACGCCCGCACCCGGGCTGCGGTGAACGCCGCCGGATGGGCGCAGGTCGCCGCCGAGGTCCATCGCGACCACAGCCCGGGCTACGCCTCGCGTGCGGACCGGAAGGCCGTGGAGTGGGCGGAGCGAGCCGAGGACGGGTGGTCGACATGATCCCGCCCAACCCCGCTGACCCCAACGCCGCAACTGCGGGGCTGGCGCGCGAGGTCGACGGCCTGCGCCGCCTGGTCGCTCCGCTTCCGGCGCGGGTGGACACGGTCTCGCAGCTGGTCGCCGAGCTGGGGGAGACCGTCGCGGCGCTGGCCGCGCGGAAGCCGCCGACCCCGGTGCCGTCCTGGCTGATGGCCCCGACCGACGTCGAGGTGACCGGGCGGCTGCTCGACGAGCTCGCTGGCTGGCTCGCTGCCGTCTATCTGCGGTACCCGGATGCGGTCGAGTCGTTCCCGGACTGTTGGTGCTGGCACCCGCATGTCGTCGAGGAGTTGCTCTGGCTGATGCACGCCTGGGCTGCCGCCTACCAAGGCCCGGCAGCGTCAGTGGCGCTGGCGGGGGACTGGCACGACCGCCAGCGCCCCGGTGTGGTGCGGCGGATCAAGGCGACGGCGGGGGTGTGCTCGCGGGAGAACCACCAGACCCGCCCCGGCTGGCCCGACCAGGTCACCCGCGCCCCCACGGTCCCGTCCGAGGACGACCTGGACCGGATTGGGCGGTGGTGGGCCGAGGGCCGCGAGGAACCCGCTCCCGAGCCGCCGCCTTCCCCGGAGTCCCGCATCGGCCCGGCGCTGCGCGGAGGTACGCGATGAGCTGGAAGCGGTCGGTCGTGTGGCTGCCCGGCCTCGCCGTAGCCGTCGGGGCCGCGGTCGCGACCGCGCACGGTCTCTACGAGGTGGCGTTGGCCTCGCGGGTTCCCGGCCCGATCGCGTGGCTCTATCCGTTGATCACCGACGGGCTCGCGCTCGTGGCCTACACCGCGACCGCGCGTCTGCAGGGTTCTGCGGCGCGGTACGCGTGGACCGTCGTCGTGGTCGCCGCGGGGATGTCCGGGCTCGCGCAGGCTGTGTTCCTGGCCGGGGAGGCGGGGGCGTTGGCGGCGCCGCCGTGGCTGCGGTTCGCCATCGGGGCGTGGCCCGCAATCGCCGCGGCGGTCGTCGCGCACCTGCTCTACCTGCTCGCCGCCCCTGAACACGTACAGCGCCCGGACACCGCGGGCGGGCGTTCAGCGGTGCCGAGCGTTCAGCGTTCAGCGCCAGGTGTTCAGGCGGCCCCGTCCGGGCTGAACAGCGGGCTCCACGAAGCTGCCGGGTCCGGCGTCGAGCCGGTGGGCGAGGCGGACCGTTCAGGGGCTCCCGCTGCGATCAACGGCGGTTGTGAACACGTGGAGGCCCGCGACTCGGCCGAGCGAGCAGCAACGGCTCCGAGCCCGGCGCGGGACCGCGCTCAGGAGGTCGCGCTGGCCCACCGGGCCGCGCATCGGGAGTGGCCCACGGTCTCCGAGCTCCAGGACACCGCTGGGGTCTCGCGCGGCACCGCCTCTGCAGCGCTCAAGGCGCTGCGCGACGACACCAGCGGCCCGGAAACCACGCCGATCGCCCTGCACCTGATCAGCACCACGACCGACCAGCACCTCCACGACCCCGACTCCAGCTCCTCCGACTCTCAGAAGAAGAGCAACCGATGACGACCACGACCAACGACCTCAACAGCAACGACAACTACTCCAAACGAACTACTCAACGACCAAGATCAAACGACTCACACCTATGCATCACGATCCGAAGGGGCCGTCCGACCTCCGGTCGTCCGGGGCGAGCGACGGTGGGCGCGCCAGGTTTCGTTGATCTTCGTACCCAGGTTTCCATGATCGTTTCGGGGTGGTCGGGATGTTGACCGTCGGGCCTGGCTACAGCCCCGACTACCTCCTCAAGGAGGTCGCCACCGGGCGCGAGAACTACTACACCGGCGCGGTCACCGAGGGCGAGCCACCCGGACGCTGGTGGGGCCGCGGCGCCGAGCAGCTCGGTCTCACCGGGCTGGTCGACGCGCAGGACATGCGGGCGGTGTTCGAGAGGTTCCTCGACCCCCGCGCCGAGGGCTTTCGCGATCCGGCCCGCTGGGACGAGGTCGCCACGCTGGGGCACACCGGGCGCAGGTTCAAGACCGAGGACGAGCTGTACAGCCTGGCCCTTGAACACGAGCCGAACGCCAGCCCTGAACGCCGAACCGAGCTCCGTGTGGAGGCGGGCAAGAAGGTCCGGCAGAACGTCGCCTTCCTGGACGTGACGTTCAGCGTTCAGAAGTCGGTGACCCTGCTGCACACCGCATTCAACGCCGAAGAGCAGGGAGCCCGTACAGCCGGAGACCTCGACACCGCCGAAGCGTGGGGCCGGTTCCGCGGCGCGGTGGAGGATGCGATCTGGGCGGGGAACAACGCCGCGCTGGAGTACCTGTCGGACAAGGCCGGCTACTCCCGGATCGGCCATCACGGCGGCGCCGCCGGGCGGTATGTCGATGCGCACGATTGGATCGGGACGTCGTTCTTCCAGCACGACTCGCGCGACCACGATCCGCAGCTGCACATCCACAACCCGATCCTCAACCGCGTCCAGGGCCCGGACGGGGCTTGGCGCACCCTCGACGGGCGCTCGATCTTTCGGTGGCGCGGCGCCGCTGGCGCGGTCGCCGAACGCACCACCGAGGAACGCCTCAGCCACGCGCTTGGGGTGCGGTTCGCCACCCGCCCCGACGGCCGCTCCCGCGAGGTCGTCGGGGTGGCGCCGGAGGCCATGGCACTGATCTCATCACGCCGCCGCGATGTCACCGCCAAGGCCACCGAACTCATCAGCGCGTTCGAGGAGCGGTTCGGGCGGGCCCCGAACGGGCTCGAGCGGGACCGGCTGTCCAGGCAGGCCACCTTTGCGACCCGGCGGCTGAAGACCCACGACGGCGAGACCCGCACGCAGCTCCTCGACCGCATCGACACCACCCTCCGCAGCGAAGTGGCTGATGGGCTCGCCGGTGTCGCCCGCTCCGCCCTCGACGCACGAGGATCGGGTTCCTCGGCGCAGGCGTGGTCGCCACAGGCGGTCATCGAGACCGCACTCGCCGACGTCCAGTCCCGCAAGTCCGGCTGGACCCGATCAGACCTCACCCGGGCGATCAACGCCGCCCTCCCGGATCATCTTGGCCTCACCGACGGCGCCGACGTCTCCAGGCTGCTCGACGACCTGGCCGACGAGGGCCTGCGCTACGCCGTCGCACTCGACGCCGAACGCCCCGGCGCCTCGGCGCTCCCGGCGGAGCTGCAGCTGGCCAACGGCGACTCCGCCTACCAAGCCCCCGGCGGGCGACTGTTCGCGACACCGGACCAGCTGCGCACCGAACGCATCCTCGTCGCCGCCACCGCCGACCGCGACGGCCCCGCCCTCGCGCCGCACCAGGCGGCACGGTTCCTCGAGGGGCTGCGGGAGTCGGGGATCGAGCTCGGGGCCGACCAGGCCGCCGCCGTCCGCGGAGTCCTCACCTCCGGAGCGCGGCTGGAATCCCTCGTGGGCCCGGCGGGGACGGGGAAGTCGTTCGTCGTCGGCACCCTCGCCAAAGCCTGGACCGACCCCACGCTGCACGGGGATGCGGGGGAGCGGCGGGTGTTCGGTTTGGCGACCTCGCAGGTGGCGACCGATGTCCTCGCCGGGGAGGGCTTGACCGCGCGCAATGTCGCCCGCTGGCTGGCCACCCAGGACCGGTTCTCCGCGCCGACAGCGGAGGCCCAAGCCCACCACGAGGACTCGGCGTGGCGGCTGCGGGCCGGGGACCTGGTCGTGGTCGACGAATCCGCGATGACCGACACCACCGCACTGGCCGCCATCCACACCCATGTGGACAACGCCGGGGCGAAGCTGCTGCTGGTCGGGGACCACAAACAGCTCGCCGCCGTCGGCGCCGGCGGCAGCATGGAGATGCTCGCCGGAGCGGGGGCGCGCTACGAGCTCGCCGACGCCCGCCGATTCTCGGCCGAGTGGGAACGCGCCGCGTCCCTGCGGCTGCGGGCGGGAGATGAGCGGGTGCTGGGCGACTACCACCGCCACGGCCGACTACTCGACTCCGGAACCCCCGACCAAGCCGAAGCCTCCGCCTCCCGCGCCTGGCTGGCCGACACCCTCGCCGGGCGGCGGTCGCTACTGCTGGTCGACACCAACGAACAAGCCGCCCGCCTGTCCGCCCAGCTGCGCGCCGAGCTCGTCCGACTCGGCCGAGTCGCCGAGCACGGGGTCCCGTTGGGCCTGCAGGGCACCTACGCCGGTGTCGGGGATCTGGTCGAGGCGCGAGCGAACGGCTGGCACCTGGCCGGGGTCGAAGGCAACCACCGCGGCCCGATCAACCGCGAGACCTACCAGGTCACCGCTGTCCGCGACGACGGCACACTCGAAGTCACCACCCGCGACGGCCAACCCATCGTCCTGCCCGCCGGCTACGTCACCGACAACGTCGCACTCGCCTATGCCTCCACCGTCCACTCCGCGCAGGGTGCGACGGTCGACACCAGCCACACCGTGGTCACCCCGCGCACCGCCCCCTCGGCCCTCTACGTCGGCATGTCCCGCGGCCGGGACAACAACACCGCCCACATCGCCACCGAGACCGTCGTCGAGGACCCAGCCGACGGCCGCCCGGACCAGACCGTCCGCCGGGACCCAGTCGCCGCACTCGCCGCAGTCCTAGACCCGGACGGGCACACCGAGCAGCGCTCCGCGCTCACAACCGCGACCCGCTCGACCGACGAGACGCAGTCGGTGTGCACCCCGGCGGAGCTGCTTGCTGACGCCGCTCAACTCGCTGGGACCCACCGGACCGCGACGTGGCTGGACGACCTCGCCGCTGACGGCACCCTGTCCATTCGGGACCGGGCCCGGATCGCGGCCGAGGACGGCGCCGCGTCCCTCACTCGCGTCCTGCGCTCGGCCGAGCTCGCCGGTCACGACCCCCGTCAGGTCCTCACCGACGCCATCGCCGACAGGTCCCTGGACGGGGTCCGCAACGCCACCAACGTCATCTACTCGCGCATCACTGACCGGTACCGCTTCGACCCCGCTACCAGCAGCTGGGCTGAGCGCACCCCGCGCGTGGACGATGCGGAGTGGCAGGCCTACCTCGACCGTCTTGCCGAGGCTGCCGATGACCGGACTGCTCGGCTCGCGGACGCCGCGGTCGCGGACCCGCCGGGCTGGGCGGTGCGCGAGTTCGGCGAGCCCCCCGCAGATCTGGTCGATCTACGCCGGTGGCGCTCCGACGTGGGTCGAGTCGAGGCGTACCGGGAGCTGCGCGGCCACACCGACGACGCCGACGCGCTCGGGCCTGCCCCGGCGCCGGGTCAGGTCGAGGCGTTCGCCGCGTATCGGGACGCCTGGCGGGCGCTCGGGCGCCCGGAGATCGACCGCGACGAGGTCGAGATGTCCGACGGTCAGCTCCGCATGCGGATCAGAGCGGCCGAACGGGAAGCCGCATGGGGGCCCCGCTACGTCGCCAACGAGCTCGCAGGTACCCACCAGGCCGCCGAGACTCAACGACATCGAGCCGCCATGCTCGCTGCCGAGGCCGACCTCGACGGTGCCGACAGTGAACAGCTCACCGGCCAGAGCCGGGCCGCGACCGCGCTCGCCGAGCTCCTCGACAAGCGCGCCGCCGAGCTTCAGCAGCTCGACGACGCGCGCGCCCGGTGGCTCGCGCATACCGCGGGAACCCGCGCGGCCGGGGAACGCGCCCAGGTCGAACTGTCCCTGCGCCATGCCGACGACACCGACCAGGACCCGCGGGTCACTGCTGAGGAGTGGCTGGCTGCGCACCGCGACGCTCAGATCGAGGACGAGCGGCACCGCGACTTCGTCGCCGACTACGAATTCGACGACACCCGAGGCGATTCCGACGCAAGCAGCGTGGATCCGGTGGTGGACATCCGCGAGACCGCCGCGGGCGAGGACCGGCTTCGCCACGAGGACTCCGTGCGGGTCCCGACGGCAGACGAGACCTCGGCCGCGATCGACCGGGCCCACCGCGCCCTGGCCGAGATCCACGCCCGCGACATCTACGACGGCAGCCGGGAGGCCGAGGAACTCGCCGCCGAAGCGTGGCGCTCGCCGAGCCACGACACCACCGACGAGCAGGGGGCTCTCGACGACAGCGCCTGGGAGCGGACGTGACCTCAGCCAGCAGCGACCGGCACCAGAACCGGGGCCGCGCCCTGTACCCGCCACGCCCACCGCAGCGTCGCCGCCACAGCCTCGACGTAGCCCGGCTGCGTGATGACCATCGCCGGCGTCACAGGGCGGGCGAGCAGCTTCTCCGCCGCCAGGTACTCGGCCTCGATGGCCTCCTCGAACGCGAGGACGGCACGATCGGTGACCGGAGCCGGGGTGGGAATGCGCCGCCCGTTCGACGTCTGACTGACCGCGCGGGCCAGCCAACGGCACGTCAGCGCCACCCCAGCCGGAGCCCAGTCCAAGCCCCCGCGCTCACCGTTGGCGGCGTTGAGCTCCTCAGCGGCAGTCCAGAGCGCGCCGAACTCCCCGCGGGGCACCCGGAGGTTTCCCGGCGGGATCCGCTGCAGATCGCGCTCGGTCACGCGCACCCACCCAGAGTCCCACGACACGCAGGCACCTCGACACCGCTGACTGGAGATGATCGTGGCTGATCAGCTGATGCGTGCCGCCCTGGAGCATGCCGCCCGCGGCTGGCACGTCTTCCCCCTGCGACCCGGGGACAAGCGACCCGCTATCCGCGACTGGGAGGCCCGGGCGACCACCGATCCCGCACGGATCCGGAAGGCGTGGTCACAGCAGCCTCGTCTGAACGTGGCGATCGCTTGTGGTCCTTCGGGTTTGGTGGTTCTCGATCTGGACACCTCCGACCACGGCTCGGTCCGTCCACCGGAGTGGGACAGGCCCGGTATCCGTGACGGCGTCGACGTGTTGGCCGCGCTTGCTGCCGACCATGACGAGCCGCTGCCGTGGGAGACGCTGTCCACGCAGACTCCCTCCGGCGGCGAGCACTGGTACTTCACCGCGCCTGAGGGTTGTCGGATCAAGAACAGTGTCGGACGGCTTGGCTGGCTGCTCGACGTCCGCGCCTCCGGCGGCTACGTGGTGGCGGCCGGGTCGGTGGTGCGGGGCCGCCGGTACCGCAGCAACGACCACGACCAGGTCGCCGAACTGCCCACCTGGATCTCCGCGCTCCTGCAGGACAAGACCGCACCGCGGCCGGAGCTGGGGCCGGTCCTGGACATCGTCGGGCGGCGCTCGCAGTACGCCGCCGCGGCGCTACGCGGCGAGCTCGACCGAGTCCTGAGCTCAAGCTGCGGGAGTCGCAACGCCACCTTAAACAAGGCGGCATTCGCGCTCGGACAGCTCGTCGCCACCGGGCTTCTCCCGGATGGGCTGGCCCGCTCCGCGCTGGCCGAAGCCTCCGCGGCGGTCGGTCTCCCGGCCGGGGAGGCCGATCGGACGATCCGCTCCGGCCTGACCGCCGGCGCCCGCCAGCCGCGTGCGACCCCGGTGGGGAGTGAGCGACCGTGACCCAGCGCCGCAGCGCCCGCGACATCCTCGCCGGCCTCGACGCCGACCACCGGCTCGCCGTCCTCCATGGTGAGAACACACCGCAGGTGCAGGGGTGGGATTCGGATCCGACACCGTTGACCCCGCGGCGGCTGGTGCCGCCGTTCCCGGTCGACGCGCTCCCGCCGTGGGTGGGCGACATGGTGTTGGCGGTCGCGGAGTTCACCCAGACCCCGCTCGATCTGCCCGGCTGCCTCGCCCTCGCCGCGCTGTCCACCGCCGCGGGTGGGCGGGCAGAGATCGAGATCCGGCCAGGGTGGCGGGAGCCACTGAACCTGTACACGGTGGTCGCGATGGCGCCGGGCTCGCGCAAGAGTGCGGTGTTCGCCGCCATGACCGCACCGTTGCTGGAGGCCGAGCAGCAGCTGATCGAGGCGGCTCGGCCGCGGATCGTCGAGGCCGAGCTGGCGCGCAAGATGGCGGCCAAGGAGGCCGAGCGCCGCGCGCTCGACGCGGCGAACCTGCGCGACCCGGCCGCCCGCGCCGAAGCTCTGGCCGCAGCCACCGACGCCACACTCCAGGCCGAGCGGCCGGTGTCGGCGGTGCCGCGGCTGATCGCCGACGACATCACGACCGAGGCGGCGGCGTCGCTGCTCGCCGAACAGCAGGGGCGGTTGGCGGTGTTGTCGGCCGAGGGTGGGATCTTCAGCACCCTGGCCGGCCGCTACTCCAGCGGGATCCCGTCGCTGGAGGTGTTTCTCAAGGGGCACGCCGGGGACCTGCTGCGCGTGGACCGCAAGGGGCGCCCGGCCGAGCACGTCGCCGCCCCTGCACTCACCCTCGGCCTCGCAGTACAGCCCGAGGTGCTGGCCGATATCGCCCGCATCCCAGGTTTCAGCGGCCGCGGCCTGCTGGCTCGCATCCTCTACTCACTCCCGGAGAACACCGTCGGGCGCCGCCAGGTCGGCGCGCCCGCGGTCCCGGCCCCGGTCGACAAGACCTACGCCAGCCGCCTGAGCAGGCTCGTCCTGCTCCTCGCCGACCACACCGACCCTCTGCGTCTCAGGCTGGGCGGGGAAGCAGACCGTCAGATGCTCGACCTCGAACGGCGCCTCGAGCCCCGCCTGGCTCCGCACTCCGACCTCGCGCACATGGCGGACTGGGCGTCGAAGCTCAACGGGGCGATCGCACGGCTGGCCGGGCTGTTGTACGTCGCCGACGTGCTGCCCACCGGCTGGGGTCAGCCGATCCCGGCCCGGCACCTCGACGGCGCCGCACGGTTGGGGCACTACTACCTCGGGCACGCCCTGGCCGTGTTCGACCAGATGGGCGCCGACCTCACCATCGACGACGCCCACGCCGTCCTGGACTGGATCAGCCGAACCGGCTCCGAGCGGTTCACCCGCCGCGACGCCTTCACCGGGCTCTCGCGCGCCCGCTTTCGCAAGGTCACCGACCTCGAAGCCCCGCTCACCCTCCTCGAAGCCCACGGCTACCTCCGCCGCGCCGCTCCCGCCGCACCGACCGGCGGTCGTCCGTCCTCGCCGGTGTGGGAGGTCCATCCCCGTGCCGCGAAAGCCGCAGAAGCCGCAGAAGTCCAGCTGTGACCACCTTTTGCGGCTTCTGCGGCTTCTGCGGCACGAACTTCGGGCTGGACGCCGCCAGGAGTCCTCCTGCTTCTCCTGCCAGAGCCGGCTGTCCTGGTCGTGGTGGCCAGGGAAACGGAGGTCGTACGATCCGCCCAACTTGCCCGAAGCGAAAGCTGGCCGGCGAGGCAGCAGAGCTAGGAGACGCCTTGACCGCCCTCTGGAGATGGCGAACTAGCCCGGGGCTTTCATCGTGGTTCGCCGGATGTGGCGTGTCAGAAGGCTGGAGGGTGCCTCTGAGCAGGGAGAATGGGGATTGCTGAAGTCTCCATCGGCCCAAGAGCAGGAGCACCCTCCAGGTGAAGAAGACTATCGGGTTCTACCCGTGCCCGGACCTCGACACGGCCGCGACGACGGTGGTGTCTCATGCCGGGACGAGGCTGCTCACCGAGACCATCGCCAAGGTCGGACTCGACCGAGGACTGTCGGGGGCGTTGGGGCCGTGGCGGCCGCGGTTGGCGGTCCACGACCCGGCGAAGGTCCTGCTCGACCTCGCGCTGACGCTGGCCGTGGGCGGGGACTGCCTGTCCGACATCGCGTTGCTGCGCGCCGAGCCCGCCCTGTTCGGGTCGGTGGCCTCGGATCCGACGGTGTCACGCACCATCGACCGCCTCGCCGCCGACGCTGCCGCGGTGTCGGCGGCGATCGACACCGCTCGCGCTGCAGCACGGGCCCAGGCCTGGGCACTGGCCGGGGACGCGGCTCCCGATCACGACACCGACATGGCGAATCCGCTGGTCATCGACGTGGACGCCACCCTGGTGACCGCCCACTCCGACAAGCAGGGCGCCGCGCCGACGTTCAAGAAGGGCTTCGGTCACCACCCGTTGTGGGCCTTCGCCGATCATGGCGCCGCGGGCACCGGTGAGCCGCTGGCCGCGCTGCTGCGCCCGGGCAACGCCGGATCGAACACCGCCGCCGACCACATCACCGTGATCCGGTCCGCGCTGCGCCAGCTCCCCGATCACAGGCCCGGCAACCGGCCCGGTCGCAAGGTCCTCATCCGCGTGGACGGTGCCGGCGCCTCGCACGAGCTGCTGGACTGGCTGCACGGGCAGCGGTTGTCCTACTCGGTCGGGTTCGGACTGACCCAGGCCCTGGTCGACCAGCTCGCCGCGCTCCCCGCCGACGACTGGCAGACCGCGCTGGACGCCGACCGCGAGCCCCGCCCCGGCGCCTGGGTCATCGAGGCCACCGGGCTGATGAACCTGGCGTCCTGGCCCGACGGCATGCGGGTGATCGTCCGCCGGGAGCGGCCGCACCCGGGCGCCCAGCTGCGGATCACCGACCAGGACGGGTTGCGCTACACCGCTTTCGCCACCAACACCCGACCCGGCGGCCCGGGTCGCCAGCTCGCCGACCTCGAACTACGGCACCGTCGCCGCGCCCGCGTCGAGGACCGCATCCGCGCGGCGAAGGACACCGGGCTGACCAACCTGCCGCTGCACGAGTTGGACCAGAACCGCATCTGGCAAGCCGTGGTCGCGCTCGCCTGCGAGATCACCGCCTGGGCGCAGATGCTCGCCTACACCGACCACCCCGCGCGGCGCTGGGAACCGAAACGCCTGCGCCTACGGCTGTTCTCCATCCCCGCCCAGCGAGCCCGCCACGCCCGCCGGACCGTGCTCCACCTGCCCGCGCACGCACCCTGGGCCGGGCTGCTCCGCGACGGCCTCACCGCGCTGCACACGCTCGCCGTCCCCGGCTGAGCACTCCCTCACCGACACTACGACCGAGAACCCGACCGGACCAGTGGAACCGGCGCCCACCCGAGCGACCTCGGCCGAACTGTCATACCCCGAGGGCAGAATCCACCACATCACACCGACCAGCACCGGTGTTGATCAAGCCAAGGCCACGGGACGAAAGATCTGGGCTAGTAGAAGTGACCTTCGTGTCCCGCTCACGCTTCAGGGGGTCGAAGGCGTTTCGGAAGCCTCTCGTTCGTTAGAGTACGACGTACTTGTTACCGAGTACCGTGCGCTCCGTGACGAGGTCAAGTCTCGGATCGAGAAGCAACAGGAAATCACCAACTTTGCCGTGGCTTTCATCGCAGCCGCAGCCGTCGCCGGGGCGGGTCTCTACGGGAAGGATGACCTCTTCGTCGCACTGAGGCCCTACTTTCCACTTGCTTCAATCGTACTTTCGGCGTTCGCACTAATGACTCTCGATCACGAGATGAACATTGCGAATATCTACGCCTACATAGACGGACGCCTGCGTCCCGAAATCTCCAGAGTCGTTCACAGTACAGAAGGGGTCCGTAGTGATGCCCTCGGCTGGGGTGCTTATCGCTCCATTCAGCAGCAGGGCAGTTCAGGAAATCTCGCTTGGACCGCACCCATCGCTGCCTCGAAGTACGGGATGACAATAGTTCCAAATCTAGCTTTCGTGACCTACCTGGCGGTCGTTTCTGTGCAATCGTGGGACCTTTCGGTGCTGACCAGAGTGTTGTACTGGTCTCCTGTCGTGATCATGATCGTCGTGCTCGCCGTCGCTGCACGTGTAAGCAGCCTATACATCGGACTGAGCGTCGACGCGAATCGCGGATGATGTCTCGAATCATTCTGGTCTACTCAAGGGCGGGCGGCGGTCACGCAGCTGTTGCCGATGCGATTGCTGACGAGCTGGCGGCTAACGAGGCAACTAATCGGCCGCTGGTTGAGAAGGTAGATCTATTTGACGTGTCACTCAACAGGCTGCTGGGATCTCTGCCAGCTTTGTATCGTTGGCTGTCGGCCAGGTTCGTACTGCCGTATAATTTGGCCTACCGGCTGACGAATACTAGGCTGACGTCCGGCGTGATCTCCTCTCTTCTATCTCTAATCGCGGGACGTGCCATCTGTCAGAAATTTCGATTCCAGCACGGAGATGTGCTGGTTGTCGTAGCGCCGTTCGCCGCTCAGATCCTTGCCTTGATCAGGCGACGTGGCCGAGTCAACTTTCGTCTAGCTGTGGTTGTTACGGACCTTGTGTCGATACACGCATCCTGGTTTGCGAATTCTCTCGATGCCTACATCGCTGCGACACCTGAGGCGAAGCTGAGGTTGGCACAGCTTGGAGCCCCTGAAGCAAGGCTCCATCTTGTTACCTATCCGGTCCGTTCACTGTTTCGAGCGGATCCTTTTACATTGCCGAACTCGGGTAATCGCCTTGAAGCTCCGTCGATCTCGTATCTGGTTCTTGGGGGCGGAGCTGGAGCGGGTCCTATCGAAGAAACCGTGCGTTGGCTCGTCGACCGCTATCCGCGAGCTGAAGTGGTGGTGGCTTCGGGTGACAACAGCAGGCTTCGGATGAGGCTGCATAGGCTATTTGAGGGTGACTCGGTCACCGTACTGCCGAAGGTCGAGGACCTCTCGGGGTACATGCGTCGCGCAAGTTTCATTATTTCAAAGGCGGGCCCGGCGACGATCATGGAAGCTGCATCTCTCGGGCGGCCGCTTGGGCTTACCGCTGAGCGGGGAATGCAGGAAGTGGGAAACATCGATTGGGCCGTTAAGAACGGCTTAGCTGTCAGACTGGACGCCTGCGAACGGGCTGCTTACGACCGCTCTGCTGATGGAGTCATTCTCGGCGCGGCGGCCGCGTTACCGGCGCCGCAGCGACCGCCAATTCATAGCCGCGAATGTGCGGGGGCGGTGGTTTGGGGGCTCGCGTCCCCTAGTTCGGACTAGCCGTACCTGCGCACATCTTCGCTGCGCTCGACGGTGGGCAGATCTCGTCGTCGACGATCCTGCCCGGACGCCACCGGGATCGGAGCGGTTCTGTTTGGCGAGGAGCTCGCGGCGTTGGCGGGTACCCGGTGCGCCAGGGCGAGCGGGCTGGGGTGAGTGGTGCTCGGCGGGGTGCGGCAACCGGGCCCGGGTGGTGGCACAGCTCGCGGATCTCCTGCTCAAGCTCGCGAACCCGAGCGGCCTCGCCGGTGGTGACTCCGGGGGCGTGACCGCCATCGACGTCGGCCTGGTTGACCCCACAAGCGCACCGACTCGACCCCGTAGCCTAGCTGCTCGGCCACCCGCTTCACGGTCCCGTGATCGTGGCCCAGCTCCGCTCGCAGGGTGCGGACCATCCGCACCGCGGCGGCCTTCTCCTCCTCGGAGTAGCGACGCGTGGTCGGCTTGCCCGGCGACTGCCCCCTCAGCATGGCTCCATCCTCGTTTCCAAGGTCAGGAGCCTCCACCGAACCTAGGGCGAGTCAAACGGCGGATAACGACAGCTTTGTGTCGACACCTGACACGGCGCTTGCGACCCGCGTACCGTGCCCAGATGGCCAAGCGTCTGACTGAGAAGAAGCGGCTTCCGCCGACGTTTACCATCGTATGTAAAACCCACTGTCGAGGAGGCTGTGACAAACGCGTTAGCATGCGCGCGACCTATGTCCGTCTGAGTCGCTACCTCTACACTCGCACCGCGATTGGAACATGCGAGTGTGGAAAGGAGATCGTCACCGTAAAGAACGTGCAACCGCGGGGGACCGCTGGTGGTTCGGTTCGCACGGTGAGTGGAGGGTTGCCCGGGCTCGGCCGCGGGAATCGTTAGGCGGGACCATCGTGATCGCAGCTTCTTTAGCGGGCATCTTGGCCATGCATGGGCAAGATGTGTCGCACCACTCAGCTTTGCGTCCACTGTCGACATGCAGCGCGAATGCGCCCACGAAGGGTCGAACGATCGGCACTCTATTACAGGAATGATAGGGTGAGATTGGCTCGAGGCGCTCGTCTGTCTCATGCGAGGGGTCTCAATCTCGAGATGCTCGAAGCGTCTGATCGGCAGCAGGTAGATCACTACCTCGACCTCGTGACCGGCTTGCGGGTTATTGGGGCCCTCGGCTAGGTGCTCCGCTGGGTTCGAGCTTGGACCCGTGGATGACGGACGATGTCCTGTTAATCGGGGGTGGGGGTACCATCGAGTCAGGCGGCACGCGGCAGCGATGAGTCCGCGGTGCACGAGAGTTTTGGGCGAGTTCGGAGAATCAATGTCCGCCGGTCGGAATCCTCTGCCCAAGAGTGCGGCGGTGACTGCTCAGATGAGCCGAATGCCGCGCAGGGACTCTAAGCCGGAACTGCTGATACGTCGCGAACTTCATGCTCGGGGGATGAGATTCCGGCTGCATCCGAAGCTGCCGGGGCGTCCCGATATCGTCCTGACGCGGGCTAAGCTTGCGGTCTTCGTGGACGGATGTTTCTGGCATCGATGCCCCGAGCACGGCACGATCCCCAAGAACAATCGCGAATGGTGGCTGGAGAAGCTGGACGGGAACGTCCTGCGCGACCGTCGGAAGGACGGGGAGCTCTCTGCGCTGGGCTGGAATGTTCTGCATGTCTGGGAGCACGAGCCGGTAGCCGTCGCTGCCGACCGGATCGAAGCGCTCTGGAGGGAGTCCACCGGCCGAGGGCGGGTCGGACGATCTCTCGGCGAGGAGGTGTGAGACCCTGGCGGCGGTCGTCGTGGTCGGTGGTAGGGGAGTGGGTCGATGAGTGTGCTGCGGCATCTCACAGTTGCGCCGTCAGCGGCACGTCTTACCAACTCCCTGCGTGACATCGGCTATGACTTCCCGTCCGCGGTGGCCGATCTCGTCGACAACAGCGTGGCGGCGGGTGCGGGCCGGATCGAGGTGCGGGTCGAGTTCGCCGGAGCCGATTCCAGGGTCCTCATCGCCGACGACGGATGCGGGATGGGGCCCGGTCAGCTGGCCGAGGCGCTGCGGTTCGGCAGTCGGCAGACATACGGCTCCAGGGATCTGGGCCGCTACGGGCTTGGTCTGAAGACCGCCTCGCTGTCGCAGTGCCGCAGCCTGACCGTCGTGAGTCGACGACCGGAGGGCTCCCGCACCTTCGTCCGACAGCTCGACCTCGACCTCATCGAGGAGTGGGACGACTGGGTCATCTGTGATCCGGGAGCCACGGCGGGCGTGCGGGCGGCACGCGAAATGCTCCTGCAGGGGTTCAGCACCGTCGTCGTGTGGGAGAACCTTGACCGTGTGCTGCCGAACGACCGGCCAGACGGTGGCTGGGCGAAGCGAAGGATCGAGGCGGCAGCTGCAAAGACCGCCCGCCATCTAGCGATGGTGTTCCACCGGTTCCTCGAAGAAGGGGCTGGAGAGCGACGGTTCACACTCGTCGTGAACGGCAAATCCGTCGAGCCGTGGAACCCCTTTGGATCCCCCGCCGCGCCTTCACAGGAGATGCCAGGTCTGTCCTTCGAGATCCCGGTGGGGGACCGCGTGGGGACCGTCCAGCTGTCTCGTCATGTGCTGCCAGCGCGCAACCGGATGGACCAGGAGGAGTGGGAACGCCTGGCGGGGCCGTTGAAGTGGAACCGCCAGCAGGGCTTCTACATCTACCGGGCGGACCGGCTCGTGCAGTGGGGGGGCTGGGCCGGGCTTCGGGCGATCGACGAGCACACGAAGCTGGCCCGGGTCGCCTTGAGCTTCGACGCTGATCTGGATCCCGCTTTCAACATCAATGTCGCAAAGATGAGGGTCTCGTTGCCCGCGGAACTGCGTCAGATGCTCGAACGGCCAGTGCACGAGGCCTGCATGGCCGCCGAGGCGGCATACCGGTCGGGCGCCCAGTCGCGTGGCAATC
Source organism: Pseudonocardia sp. WMMC193 (assembly GCF_021728735.1). NCBI lineage: Bacteria > Bacillati > Actinomycetota > Actinomycetes > Pseudonocardiales > Pseudonocardiaceae > Pseudonocardia > Pseudonocardia sp. WMMC193. The sequence continues at coordinate 5,019,838 of NZ_JAKKDO010000003.1, forward strand.
TTCCGGTACACCGCGATCCCGCGCCTGCGGCGGACTCTCAAGTCACAGGTTCCCCCGCTGCAGATCGTTCCGACAGGGGAGCAGCCGCCACGGCCGGCGATAGAGCGTCAAGGATGGTCGGGCTCGCTCTGCGCACGGCGGCAGTGCAGAGCGGCGACTACGAGGCACTGAGACGGATCGTGAAGGTGATTGCCGACGAGGCGCCCGACATCATCGAGACACTGGGCCTGGCAGACCTCTAACGCATTACTCCGGTGGCAGCCTGAAGAGGTGCCCCGCGTGCTGCTCCTCTGCGTTGGAACTTGTGCAGGCGGACGCGAGGGGACAGTCGCTGCAGCGTGGGTCGATCGGACGGCACACTGACGCGGCCAGCTCGATCAGCGCAAGGTGGGCCTGACGTGCGTTCGGGCCGCCTCCCACCATTCTCGCGACTGCCAGCCTGCCGTCGGTGAGCTTGTTCCGGCGATCAACCGGGTCGCCGGTGAAACGGCTCGCGACTCGCAGCACGCCCTTCGTGACCAGGACGGGCTCGGAGGAAGCCACGGTCTCTCCGTCCGGGGTGAGGACGGAGTCCACCACTAGCGTGACGAGGTCGGCTACCGACTCCGCCAAGCCAGGCACGCCGCTGGCTTCCACATCCGCCTGTGCCAATGCGCCTGGCCGGTCGCGGAACCATGCTGCGAGCTTCAGGATCTGCGAGACGCGGTGCTCCCGCTTGACGTGCGCGCATGCACTTCGCACGTCCTCCGGCTTGGCGAGGGTCGTTGCCGGCGAGTCCCAGGTCTGGATCACCCACCACACGGACTTCGCGGGACCTGGCTCGGCACGGTCTAAGAGGATGTCACCGCAAAGCGCATGCCACCTGTTGCCTGACACGAGCCACGGCACTGCCAGTCGGCGCTTGTCCTTCGAACGCCCCGCGTACCAGGACGACAGCGTGGACGCGATCCACTGCGTGGAGCGGCCCTGCTCAACGTCGGCCTTGAGCGCCTCGCGGATCGACCCGCCGAGGTGCTGCGCCAAGGCGGGGGGCACGGCGTTACCGATCTGGCGGAATGCTGCGGAAGGCGGTCCGGCGAAGCGGTACCAGTCGGGGAAGGTCTGCAGTCGCGCCGCCTCCCGGACGGTCAGCGTCCGGTTCTGACGTGGGTGGATGTACCAGTAGCCGTCCTTCGCGATGTGCGCGGTGATGGTGCGCGACAGGTCGTTCTCGTCGAGGCGCTTGTACTTGTCGTCGAAGATGTCGTCGCGGTAGCGCTTGAACTCCTCGGGCAGTTCCGAGTACTTGGTTTTGGCGTCCATGAGCTCGAACGCCAGTGCGTCGTCCTCGCGCACCGGCCGGGTGATGTGGTCGAACAGCTTATTGCGATCTGCCTCGGGGACGCCGTCGCGCATGCGGCGTTGGAAGGCCGTAACGGGCTCTGTGTACTCAGTCCAGCCCTCCGCACCGCCTGCCGGTCGCCACCCGCCCTCGACCTCCGGCATCTCGCCGATGGCGTTCCAGACACTCACGCGCTCGGCGGCCTCGGCAGGCCAGGTGAACCGTCGGCCGTTCTCCACCGCGACGAGAATGAGACGCTGCCGGAACTGCGGTACCCCGTATCGCCAGGTGTCGACGACCCGTTCCTCGACGCTGTACCCGAGCTGCTCGAGTTCCTCGACCATGGCGCGGAGGATGAACATCTCCTTGTCCAAGGCCATGTCCGGCACGTTCTCCATGAGGACCGCCCTGGGGCGGGCGAGCTGCACGACCTCTAGGAACGAGCGCCACAGGTCGCGGCGCTCGTCGTGCGGATCCCTCAGTCCGTGATGGACGCGGTGACGGATCATGTACCGGCCGGCCTTCGAGAACGGCTGGCAGGGCGGCCCACCTGCCAAGAGCTCGATTCCGTTGTCCCGGATCAGCCGCGCGACCTCCTCGACCCGTTCGGGCGAAGACATGTCCCAGTCGACACTGAGACCGCCGAAGTGGTGGGCGTGCGTCTCGACGGCCTCCGCGAAGTGGTCCACGGAGAGGACGACCTTGAATCCCGCGGCCTCCAGCCCGAGGCTGAGGCCCCCGGCCCCGCTGAAGAGATCTGCGGCCAGCGGACGTGCAGGCTCCGTGGTCCGTAGCCGCGTGACGAGCTCAGCCAGCTCGTCTGCCGTGCTGCAGTGATCCTTGTGGGCATCGAGCTTGACGAACGGTCCGCGGACCAGCCGCACCCCGTAGGCCTGCCGTCGTTCCGAGACCGTCACCAGTCCCCCTCTCCGGCCTGCGAGCCTACAGGTCCTGTCCGACAGGAACTCGCAGTCGATCGGAGTGCCTAGGTGCACCGCAGGTTGTTACGCCCTTCACGGAGGTGTCACGCCCAGGAAGATCGACAACGTCGTCCTGTCGTCCTACTTGGAACCGCTGACCCCAGGGCCTGCTAGGCCTACGCGATGGGCCACTATCGCCCGTCCTGTTCCGGAGTCACTGCAACGGGCGCTCCGTGAATACATGCTCAGGTGCCCCTCTGTGGTGGCGGGTATGTAGAGGGCCACAACGGGCCGGGGTGGGACAAAAGCCGAGTGTGTCGATAACCTCACTCCCTGTGCCACCCTGCGCTCCGGTCACGCTGCCACTCCAGTCCGTGCAGCCGCTGGGCGCGGCCGCGTCCGGCAGGTGCTGCATTTGACCTCGTTCGAGGCTCAGCGCGACACAGGCGGTGGCACGCCGGACACCCCGCAATGGGGATTCGACCTGCTGCGGCCGGACCCGGGCGGGACCATCCGGTCGCTGATGGCCTTGGGCTACACGCCGGAAGCGGCGGTGGCCGACCTCGTGGACAACAGTATCGCCGCCGGCGCGCAGAACATCGACATCGACTTCCACTGGGGCGGGGTGGAGAACTCGAGCGTCAGCGTCAGCGACGACGGCGAGGGGATGGATGAGACAGCCCTCCTTCACGGCATGACAGTTGGGGGCCGCGGACTCGACACGGACCGCTCGGCGCGCGACTTGGGCCGATTCGGCATGGGCCTCAAATCCGCGTCCTTCTCACAATGCCGCCAACTGGTTGTCGCGACGCGTCGTGACGACGGGGGCGAGTGGATCAACAGGACCTGGGACATCGACCACGTCCTCGCTGCGGGCGACTGGCAGCTCCTGCGCCAGCCGCCTCCGGACGCGGCACCGCGCCTAGCGGAGCTGACCGGTGGGCGTCCCGGACCCGGGACGGTTGTGCTGTGGCGCAACCTGACCCAGCTCGTCGCGCCCGGATCAGTCGCAGAGGACGCCTGGGCGCAGAAGGAGTTCCACACTCACCTTGGGCGCATCGAAGCCCACCTCGGGATGGTCTTCGCCCGCTATCTGACTCGCCGTCGCAATCCCCTGCGACTCGCCGTCAACGGCAACATCGTAGAGCCGTGGGACCCCTTCCTCGACACAAACAACTGGGTCGACCGGCTGCCACGCGAACATCCAGTCCCCGGCGTTGTGATCAGCGGCTACGTCCTGCCGCACAGGAGCCGCCTCAGCGATAGCCAGTACGAGCTGGCTGGCGGACCGAGGGGTTGGCTCGACCAGCAGGGTTTCTACATCTACCGGCGGGACCGTCTCATCGTCGCCGGAGGCTGGCTGCAGCTGGGATTCCGTCGCGATGAGCGCCACAAGCTGGCGCGAATTGCCGTCGACGTCGACGCTGCCCACGACGTGGACTGGTCGATCGATGTGCGGAAGAGTTCAGCGACCGCGCCCCCGTCCCTCGCGCCGCACCTGCGAAGGATCGCCCGTGCGACCCGGGAGCGCGCTGCGGCGGTGATGTCACATCGTGGCCGCCCCGTCGTACGACGGCAGACCGGTACCCCTGACGTGACCTGGCGTCAGACCAGCCGGTTCGGCGTGGCCGGCTACCAGATCAACCGCGCACACCCGCTCATCGTCGACCTGCTCACACGCCACCCCGACGTGCGTCCAGCGGTCAACGCACTAATTGCGATGATCGAGCAGACGCTGCCGGTGGCTCAGATCAGGATGGCGCCGGAGCCTGGCCCCGTGACGCCAGACGACCGCGGCTCGGCTCCCGCCGCCGTGCTCGACATGGCTGGCGAGGTGCTGGAGGCACTCGTGAGCCAGGGCAGCTCAGGAGAGCAGGCACTGCAACGGCTCCTCGCGATGCCCCCATTCGATCAGTTCCCCGGCCTGGCGGTCCAGTTGGACCAGCAGTCGGACTGACCGCTCCCGCCCACACCACGAAGAGAGGCCGTGCGTGACCACCACCGTCGACAGCGAGATGCTCGACAACGCCATCCGGCTGGTCCTCAACACCGCTGTGCAGGGCGAGGTGTGGACGCGAGAGGTCATCGAGGCCAGGGTCGGGCCCATTCTGGGAGTGCTCGCGCTCTCACACCCCGACCGGCCGCTGCCGGATGCAGCGGACGTGATCCGCCAAGTCGAGGCCCGAGTAGTCGTCTCGCAACCCGCGGCCAGCAGCCTGGTCGACTCACGAGGGCACGAACCGTGGCTGGCGGAGGCGAAGGACTCCATCCAGTGGAAGTTCTGGGGGCGCTACCGCCGCTACCTCGAGGATGTCGAGCTCCTCCCGCGTGAAGTGATCCGCCGACTCGACGACCTCACCGACGGAACACTCGGGAAGCTGGAGTCGCCGGCCAGAGAGGGAGAATGGGACCGGCGGGGCCTAGTCGTCGGCCAGGTCCAGTCGGGAAAGACCAGCAACTACACGGGACTCATCTGCAAGGCCGCCGACGCAGGCTACAAGCTCATCCTCGTCCTCGCAGGCATCCACAACTCGCTGCGCAGCCAGACACAACTCCGCCTCGACGAGGGCTTCCTCGGCATCGACACGCAGTACCTGCAGCGGATCGACCAGGACAACAACCAGCATCGCATCGGTGTGGGCGCCATGGTCGGATTCGAGAGACTGAACGCGGCCTCCCTGACGACCAGCGCCGAGGCAGGCGACTTCCGCGCAGCCACAGCGAGGCAGCTCGCCCTGCCGATCGGCGACTACCCGGTGGTCCTGGTCGTCAAGAAGCACGCCGGGATCCTGACGAACATCCACGACTGGGTGACCACAATCCACGGCACCCCCGACGCCGACGGCCGGATGATCGTGCGGGATGTTCCGCTGCTGGTCATCGACGACGAGGCGGATAACGCCTCCATCAACACCGGAAAGCTGACCCGCGTGGAGACCGACCCGCCCGCGGTCAACCGCAGCTTGCGGAAGATCCTCCACGCCTTCGCCAAGAGCGCGTACGTCGGCTACACCGCCACACCATACGCAAACCTCTACGTCGAGGCCGAAGGCGAGCACTCCAAATATGGGGGAGACGTCTTCCCGCGCAGCTTTATCGACGTCCTCCGTCCCCCGACAAACTACTTCGGGCCGGAACGGGTGTTCGGGCTGGATGAGGGAGATAGTGGCGGGGAGCCTCCCCTGCCGATCCATCGTGTCGTCAACGACCAGACCACCTGGATGCCGGACAAGCACGACAAGACCTGGAACCCGCCCTCATCGTTGCCCGAGTCCCTAAAGACGGCACTGCGCGCCTTCGTGCTGACCTGCGCAGCAAGGCGTGCTCGGGGCGATGTCAACAAGCACAACTCGATGCTGGTCCACGTCAGCCGCTTCCAGGACGTGCAGGCACGAGTTGCGCAACAGGTGGGGGACGAGCTTTCAGTACTGAAGGACCGGCTGCGCTACGGCGACGGCGACCGGCCCACGAAGCTCATCGAGGAACTCGAGCAGTTGTGGTTCGACGACTTCGTGGTAACCACCGCGAAGTTCCCCGAGGGGGACTTTGTGACGGTCTCCTGGGAGGAAGTCAAAGCCCAGCTACTCCCTGCCATCTCGAAGATCGAGCTCCGAGTGATGAACGGCCAGGCCAAGGACGCCCTCGAGTATTACGAGAGACGCCGGGAGGGCCTGTCCGTGGTGGCTGTCGGCGGGAACAAGCTCTCCCGCGGCCTCACCCTCGAAGGGCTCAGCGTCAGCTACTACCTGCGTGCCAGCCTGATGTACGACACCCTGCTTCAGATGGGTCGGTGGTTCGGCTACCGCCCCCGCTACGAGGACCTCTGCAGGCTCTACACCACCACCGACCTGTACTCCTGGTACAGGGAGATCACCCAGGCGTCCGATGAGCTGCGAGGAATGCTGGAGGACATGGCCGCGCAGCGCGCGACCCCGGCCGACTTCGGGCTCCGAGTCCGAACGTCCGCCGCCGGCCTCAGCATCACCGCAGCCAACAAGATGCGGCGTGCGCAGCGTGTCCGGCTCTCCTTCAGCGGAGGCATCCCAGAGACGATCGTTTTTGACACCCAACCTTCTGCCCTGGATGCGAACCGGGCTGCCCTTGAGACTCTCTGCTCCGGGCTCGGCGAGCCCGAGCTCACTGAAAACAAGAACCATCTCTGGAGGCAGGTGGCGGTAGATGAGATCCTCCGTTTCCTGGAGAAGTACAGGGGGGACGCACAGGCTGTTCGTTCTCGCCCAGACCTAATCGCCGGCTATGTCCGCGAGTGCCAAAAGCAAGACGAGCTCCGCACCTGGGATGTCATGCTCGTCGACAACCGTAGCCGGAGGAACGGCACGGACTCGGTGGCACATCTTAAAATCGGACTAACGCTGCGTGATCTGCTCACCAAGCACGGGGAAGAGGAGCTCGATAAGCGGCTGGACCAGATCCGGGAAGAACGTCGCTACGTCATCCGCCGCGTCCTCAGCCCCGCCGACGAGTGGCAGAATCTGGAGGCTGAACAGCGGCAAGCGGCACTGCAGGCTACTGTTGACGACTACAACAAGGACCCGCGAGGCAGACAGAAGGAGCCTTCGGTGCCCGCTGGCACCCAGCTCCGTCGACAGCGTCGTAACGACCAGCCGCTCCTGATCCTCTACCTGCTGGACAACAGCAAATACAGGGACGCCGTACCTCAGCCCATGGTCGGCTTCGCAATCAGCTTCCCCCATTCCGTCCACAACGTCACCGCCGAGTACGCCGTCAATGAGGTGTGGCAGAAGCTGCAGCTCCCCGATCTCGACGATGAGGACCCGGACGATGACGACTGAGCCACTGGGGCGGGTCTGGGACGCCCTCACGGCGACAAGCGGGGCCGCAACCGTCTACCAACGCCTCCACCCCGAGTCCCGACGTGACCTCTACGCCGTGCTGGACCGCACGACCATGACACGAACGTTGAAGTTCGAGCGGGTCTGGCGACCCACCGACAGCCTCCCGTCCCTGGTCCAGTCCCGGGCAGTCCGAATTGAGGCACAACGCAGCCGTCAGGGCACGCGCATGAGCGTGCTGATCAGCCTCGCCGACCCTGCCTTCACAGACGTCTTCAGCGTCCTCGCAAGTGATGTGGCGGCCGCAGCAGCGGCGGCCGAAGATGACCATCAGGCCACAGCCGCGCTGTTCGAGCAGCTCGAGCGATGGCGGGTCCTCCTGCAGGCCATCCGCGAGGACGGCCTGTCCCCAGAGTTCCGCCGCGGACTCTTCGCAGAACTTCATCTGCTCGGCGGTCTAGTCCTCGAGGTCCTCCCAGCGAGGGAAGCGGTCGAAGGTTGGACCGGGCCGCTCCGGTCCCACCAGGACTTCCAATATCCGAGCTGCGCAGTCGAGGTCAAATCGACCGTCGGCCCTCAGCCACAGTCGATCACGGTCGCGAGCGAACGGGAACTCGACGGGACCGGCACCGGCACCCTCTACCTCCTCCATGTCTCGGTCGACGAGCGCCAAGGCGGCGACGGTGAGTCGCTCAACGACTCCGTGGCCGCCGTCGAAGCCGCGGTCGCGGCCGACACATCGGCGCTCACCCTGCTCCGAGCCAGGCTTGCGCTCTACGGCTACCACTTGCATCAGCGCTACCTCTACGACGAACCGCGCTACAGCATCCGGGAGACCGGGCTCTACCGCGTGGAAGATCAGTTTCCGAGGATCATCGAACGGCAGCTCTCGCCTGGAGTCGGTTCAGTCCGGTACAAAATAGCGATCACGGCCTGCGAGCCCTGGCGGGCCGAGGACGCCGAGCTGCAGGCGGACCTGGCAGGCGGGGGAACGGAGACGACTGAATGACGGCGCCGGCAGAACTCGACGACTTCGCCCGCGACACCGTCCAAGACGCGCTCCTCACCGCCGAAGCCAACGACAGCACCGTGGTCGAGGCCTACACCCAGCGGATGCTCGAACACCTCACCGACGCCGGCGAGACGGACGATGCACTGGCCTGCTACCACCGGGCCCGCGGCATAGAGGTGAGCGGCTACGGTGTCAATGCGGACAGCGACACCGTAGACGTCTTCCTCAGCCAGTTCCGTCAGGACGTCCCGCGCTACAACCTGACCAAGACCGAGCTCGAGACCGCGGTCCGCAGACTCGCAGGTTTCGTCCGCCGCTGCCGCGAGGGCTACAGCCAGCAGATCGAGGACGCCTCCCCCGCGTTCGACATGGTCCAGGACCTCGAAGGAGCGCTCAAGACCGCTCGGAAGGTACGGCTTTTCGTACTGACCAACGGGCTCAGCAAACTCCGCACGCTCGAGGCCGACGTCGGTCCCGATATGGCGGCCGAGGTCAAGGTCTGGGACCTCGAACGCCTGCACCGCCTGCTGCGGAGCGGGACTCTGCACGAGCCGATCGTGGTCGACTTCGTCGAGCGTTTCGGCGCACCTCTCGCCTGCCTCAGCACACCGGAAACCGACCGCGACTACGCCGTACTCATGACCATCATTCCCGGCGGCGTCCTCGACAACCTGTACGCCGAGTTCGGCTCACGCCTACTCGAACTCAATGTACGCAGCTTCCTGCAGGCCAAAGGCGCCGTAAATCGCGGCATCAGAGACACTCTGATAAACAACCCGGAACGCTTCCTGGCCTACAACAATGGAATCTCGGCCACCGCCAGCAGAGTGGAGACCACCACGACGCCCGACGGCGGACTGGGTATCGTCAGGCTCCACGACCTGCAGATCGTGAACGGCGGCCAGACCACAGCGTCGATCCACACCACAGCCCGTCGTGGAAAGATCGATCTTGGCAAGGTTTTCGTGCAGGCCAAGGTGACCGTCGTCTCGCCCGAGCGGCTGCTGGAAATCGTCCCCTCAATCAGTCGATACTCCAACACACAGAACAAAGTCACCACTGCGGACTTCTCCTCGAATGACGGATTCCACGTCGATGTCGAGAAGCTGTCGCGCTCGGTCTGGGCACCCTCACCGACCGGCGACGGGCAGGAGACCCACTGGTTCTACGAACGCGCGCGCGGGCAGTACGCCGATGAGCTCGCCCGACGAACACCAGCGCAGCAACGCGCCTGGAAGCTCGCCAACCCCTCGCGGCAGAAGTTCACCAAAACTGATCTGGCCAAATTTGAGAACGCGTGGGCCCAGAAGCCGCACCTGGTCAGTAGGGGAGCGGAGAAGAACTTCCGTGAGTTCATGGCCACTATCAGCGATGCGACGCCACCGCCCGTCGTCGACGAGACAAGCTTCCGCAATCTCGTAGCGAAGGCGATTCTGTTCCGCCAGACGGAAGGAATCGTCAGCGCGCAGCAGTACGGCGGGTACCGCGCTCAGGTGGTCAGCTACACGATCGCCCGACTGGTCCGAGCGACCGACGAGCGCCTGGATCTGCATGCGATCTGGCTCACTCAAGGGCTCAGCCCCGCACTACGCGATGCAATCGCAGAACTGAGCCGGCCAGTGCAGGCCTCGCTGGTGACGCCACCGAACGGGGCCAACATCAGCGAGTGGTGCAAAAACGTCAAAGCCTGGATGCGGGTAGAGGCAATCCCTTGGACGGTGCCTGCAGCGCTGGAATCCGAGCTGCTCGGCCGACACGCTGTCCGGTCCCGCGATCGGCAGCAGGCTCTGCTGCAGGACGCTGCTCGAGCGCAGCCGCTCATCGACCGCGCAGCCAGCGTGGCCGCGCCCATCTGGTTGGAGGCGGCAGCTTGGGCGAAGGAGAACGACCAGCTTGAACCCTTCCAGCGTGGGCTCGCCCTCAACCTCGGGCGGCGAGCCGAACGCGGGCTCGCACCCACTGATCGTCAGGCCAAGCAGGGACTGGCGTTGCTTCAAGAGGCCGTGCTGGCCGGGTTCCAGCCGCAGTCTCCACTTCCGTCTGACCTGTTCGAGTCCTGATCGAGGATGGAGGACCCGTGCCAGAGGACTGCCTGGGGGCAGCCCGGATCATTCCTCCTGCCGGGCGTTCTGCGCTCGAGAATTGATGACCGTCCTATCCCGTCGGCCCTATGCGCATTGATTCCTTCTATCCGGGATTCGGCACCCATCCGCGAGGTGCAATTCCCTGCGGGAGAAATCGAATTGCCCGTTGTTGCGCGTAGGGTCGTCGACTTCATATGGTCAAATGACCTCCTTGGTGTCCCGCTGATCCCCGCAGTCAACGCACGGAGGGTCTTTGCCGTTACAATTGAGGACGTCATCGGTCTATCCAGGCGGCTGGCAGAGATCGTTCGCGCCTCTCCGGTGCTTGCTCGACTGATCGGCCCAGTCTCTGATGTGGAACTCGTCGCCGCGCTGGAGCGGCTCACTTTAGGTGACCTACTGCGTGCTGCACGACTTGATCCCGAGTCCTTCCTCGTCGCCGCTGCGGCCATTGATAGTGCATTCAACGGCTCGGGTAGTGATGCCGATGGCGGACAGTTCGGGCGGGTCACTTCGGCCCTTCCCGTACTTCCGAATGGTCAGGCCGATCGAAGAGTGGATCTGAACCCCTCTTCAGATGACCTGATGCCCGACCCGCCTGATCGGATGGCGGAGACCGGCTCGTGGAATCCGCAGTGGGCGAAGCGTTCTAAAGCTCGAACGACAGGGCTGAGCCGCGCTGCAGACTTCATCCCCGATCCGCTCCTGAGCGAGGAGGAGCAGCTCGCTTTGGCCGCTACTAGTGCGGAAGAATTGTCTGAGTTGCTGGCCGAACAGCCGCGAAGGGTACAGAATCTGCTGTTGCGAACCTTTGGTGGAGAAGACGGTCTTCGGCACTTCCTTGCCACGGCTGACAGATCTGACCTCTCGACCGTGCCCCAATTTGGTGTGCGAGCGAGGGCTCAGCTAAACGATTTCGTCAAGGCTCTTGCCGCCCAAGCGGCAACAAAGCAGTCGAAGGTTCCGTCCGAGGAACCTCCGAGGGCGACTTCAGTCGACTACCCTCCCCTAGACCCTCTGCCGGTTCCAGACTGGGCGGAGCTCATCAGAGGGGATGACCCCCGTTTCCAGGATCTGCTCGGATCTGGTCTAAACCTGGCAGCAACACTGCCTAAGCTTTCACCGCGAGCAGGTCGGGAGCTTCTAGAGCGGATTTGTAGGCGCAAAGATGTGTTGAAGGCCCCAACCGTCGAGGTTGAAGGGCGTGCGCTCGTGGCCGCGGCCTTAGGCCTGAACTCCGATAATCCACGGGTGGTCGCGATGGCCGCCCGTTTCGGTCTCGACGGCGGTAACCCGTCCACGATGGCGGAGATTGCCCAAGTGCTCGGTGTCAGCCGAGCGCGCGTTGGGCAGCTCTCCCAGCAAATGACTGCCCGCCTGCCCGCCGAGAAGGTTTGGGCGCCGCTTATGAATCAGATGGTCCAGACCATCGAGAGTGTCGTGCCATGTGCGCTGACCGACCTGAACGAGGCTCTCACCGGCGCTGGCTTGACTGAGCAGCCTTGGACAGTGGCGGCACTCGCAGCAGCCGCTGAACTGACCGGCAGAAAGCTTGACCTAGAGAATCTCGACGGGTTCGTTGTGAGCTCCGCCGAGGTCAAGGTGGCGAAGGAGATTGTCACTGTCGCCCGGCGGATCAGTGATCGCAACGGTGCGGCCTCGATCGATCAGGTTCTGGCGGAGACAACTGGGATCGACGGAGTCAATGAAGCGCTGGTGCGGGATCTCCTAGCGGGGCGCTCCGACGTCAGCTGGCTGGCAAGCGACTGGTTCTGGACCCGACACGGGCCGACGCGAAACCGTCTGGTCAATACTAGTCGACGTATTCTGGTCGTACAAGAACCCCAACTTCTTACGTCCATGATCGAGGGGGTAAGTCGAAATTACACATGGCGGAACTCCACCGGAGGGTCCTCACGCTCGACAGAACTCGAGGTGCCTCCGGACGAAATTGTCCGGGAGTTCTATTCCTGCCACCCATCGTTTACTGTAGACGCAGACGGTCGCATCAGGTCGGTCGATCCTATAGATCTGGAGAGCCTCGGACCGGAGAAGTTGACTCTGGTCGGAGTCCTCCGCTCCCAACGATGGTCAGCGATGACTCGCAACGACCTGATCGAGGCCTGCTGCGCCGAAGGAATGAATACGACAACGGTCTCGGTCTTCCTGACCTATGCAGAGTGCATCGAGAACTTTGGGCATAATGTCTGGGGGCTCCGCGGGTCAAGCATCCCGACCGATGTGATCGAAGACCTGCAGCGCAGTGCTCGAGCGCGCAACAGAGTAATGAACCGAGAACGGCATGAAGGCGTAACTGAAGGTGGGAGGCCCTGGTTCACCCAACGACTCACTCCCGGAATGCTCTTCTCGGGAGTGTTCAGCTCTAGCTGGAGCGCCAACCTCAACGAGGAGATTAATCTCGCGATAGTGGACGGTACAGACGGTCAACAGGTCGGCACCCTCCGACGATCGGGCCTCTTCCTCTACGGCCTTAGCAGGCTGATCCGAAAGAATCGCCCGGCCGTCGGCGACTTCATCCGAGTCGTTCTCTATAAAGAGGACGGCTACGCAGTAGCGGATCTCGGTGGCATCGAGCTCAGAGAGTCCCCAGAGGACTGGTCGTGATCAAACCTCGCCTCGTTGCCACCGCTCTCGCAAGGATGTAAAGCTCATCGAGCCGCAGCTGCAACCTCGTCCGACGGGTTAAGCCGGGGTTATCCCGGGTTGACGGTCGATGGATGGCTCACCGGCGAGCAGCCACCGCCGTGCACTAGTACCCGATCACGGCGACGCCCTCGAACGGCAGCTGGAGCCGGTCCGAGGCGTAGATGGCATCGAGTTGATCTTTTGTAGCGGCGTAGGCGAGTTTGGTCTCGACTCGGACTCCGCTGGTGAAACGGTACTTCTGGGGGACGAGCAGGGCGAGGAAGCGGGCGTCGAGGATCAGCGAGGTGCGGATAATGTCACGGTGGACTGCGTTGCTCTGGGCTCCGCGGCCCGCTTCGACCTCGACGACGATGCCGTGCTCGTCGTGGAAGGCGTCGATCTCGTAGGACAGTGACGGGCGTCCGTTGTCGCCGAACAAGACCGGCCGTTTGATCTTGTCGGCTGATCTCTTGCTGGCTTCGACGGCGTAGCCGAGCTCCGCGAGTGATGGTGCGAGAGCGCGCAGGACGTCGTCGCTCTTGATGCCGCGACGGTCATCGGGTGCTGTAGAGATCTGGTCCTGTGCTGCGGCGGTCGCTGCGGCGAGGTCGAGGGCCCATGAGGGTGGGCGGGTGTTCCTCGGGAAGTAGCTCCAGGCTGGGTAGTCGCTCTCCACGCTGCGGAGCGTATCGATCTCCGGGTCCAGGCCGTTGGGGCGATTTTCGCCCGGCAGATGGCACGCGCATGACGAGCCCCGGAGCTGTGGCTACTTCCCTAAGCGCTTGCGGACCTGAAAGGAGTCCCGGGTGATCGCGGCGGCAGGCACGATCACCCGGGACGTGCACGCGGGTCGGCTCTCGATGGGTAGCACGGTGTCGACGACGGCGAGCCAGCCGTTGCCCAGCGTGCGGATCCAGCCGGTGAGTAGTCCCGCCGTGGTGGTGATGTTCATGCCCGCGTGGCGCCAGTCGCCACGGGCGCGTCCGGTGAGTGCGGACAGGTCGACCCACACCGCCACGGCGGGTACGACTCGGCGTACGGCTGGGTGGTCGACGGCGAGGACGTCTGGCAGCTGCTGCCCGGCCTGACGTTCCACGGCCTGGAGTGTATCGAACAATAGTTCGACTTGATGGTTGCCTGTGCTGGCGGACAGGGCTGGCGGACAGGGAGGCCTGCGCGCCGGGAACGAGTAGGAGTCCGGCCTGTGGCCAGGACCGCTGGCTCCGGGGCGGATCCGGTGCATGCGCTGCGGTTGGTAGGGGCGCTCAGGGCCGCGCGGGCCGGGGAAGTGCTGGTGGTCGCCCTTCGGGCGGGGCCTGTCGGCCCTTGGCTTAGCACGGCCTCACTCGCCGTAAACGGTCGCTGCGCAAGCTCCGCGATCGCCTTCGGCGACGGCCTGCGGCCGCCGTTGACTGCGAGCCTCCGAGGCCGTGCCGGTGCGCCTTACCGCGGCGGGGGACAGCACCCCGCCACCCTAAGGGGACGGGCCGACAGACCCGGACCCCGCAGACTGCGGGAGGCCACCATGACCGGCAAGCAGCGCACCCGGAACACCACCACCGACCCGACGCCCGAGGGCGCGGCGGGCGGGATCGGCGAGCGTGCGGACGGTACGGGGCAGGTGATCGGGTTCTCGGTGAGGTTGGCCGGTCGGGTGCCGACCCGGCTGGATGTGCAGCACGCCGGGACCCCGGAGGCCCAGCTGGGGTTTTCGGCCGGGCCGGTGCTGGTGTATCTGGGTAGCCACTACACCGCGGCGCGGATCGCGCAGTCCTGGGCGGCCGCGGCGCCGGTGGCGACCTCGCTGGTGCCGCACCTGACTTCACGCCGGTCGGTGTTGACGGCGGGGCCGTGGTCGGTGTCGGCGATGGTGCGCCTGGGTGGGGAGGCCACGATCACCGGCGGGTTGCTGCCCGGTAAGCCGGGGTCGGAGCTGCCGGCGATCCTGCGGCTGCGCGTCGGGCCGATCACGTGGGAGCTGTGCGATGCCGCCGCCTACACCACGATGCTCGCCGCGTGGCGCAAGGCCGCGGCGTTGCTGGCGACTGTGGATGCGCTCGACCGTTTGTGAGCGGGTTGTGGGTGGTTCGGCCCGGCCGCTGGCGCGGCCGGGCCGTCCGCGTTCACGGTGGCGGGCATGCGATGGAAGGTGGGAGTGCTGCGGCCGGGCTGCGAGAACGTCGACTGGACCGCCAGCGGTGTCGAGGCGACCTGGACCCGCACGCAACGGAGGGCGTGCGACGAGCTGCGTCAGCTGGTGGCGGTGGAGGGGGCGGGTATGGAGTACCGGATGCAGGTCGGTTCGGTCCCGGTGTACGTGTGGCCGGGGGTGGACGTGGTTGGGCGGCTCGATCTCGACAACCTGACCGGGGGCGTCCTGCCCGCGGAGCTGTGACCGACCGGCGTGCAGGGGCTCAGATGGTCCCGCTCGTGTCGCCCGGCTTGCGGGGGTCGAGCGTGTCGAGCTCGTCGAGGTCCTCGGCGAGCTGGGTGCTGCTGGCCTCGGCGACACCGGGGATCACGCCGAGCGCGGTGACGGTGTTCTGGTGTCGGGTCGCGGCGAGCAGCCGCCGTCGGGCGAGTGGATCGTGGTCGGCGCCCGCGGAAGTGGCGATGTCGAGTGCCAGCCGGCACAGGTCGATGGCCCGGCGGTAGACGCCGACGAGCTCGCGGCGTGTGCCCGGCCGCAGGATCCGGGCGGCGGATCGCCGCGACGAGCCGCTGCGGCGGCGTGATCGGTAGGCGTCGAGGGCGAACCGCGGTGTGCGGGCCTTGGCGAGGTCCGCGGAAGCGGTGGTGTGTGCCCTGTGGAGCCGGTCGGGGTCGGCGTCGAGGTGTTCGAGGAGGTAGCGGGCGAAGCTGTCCTGCCACGCCGTCGAGCGGTCCATCCACACCGGCTCGGCCGCCGAGGCCACGTTCAGCACGGCCGGCCCGGGATCGGACTCGTAGAGCAGGCAGTTCGCCGCGAGCGACCACGCCAAGTGGGCATCCGCCTCAGCCTGGCTGCCGCCGCCTCGGCTGGTCTGGTCGGCGCTTTGATCGGTCATGAGCGACGAGGCTAAGAGGCCCAGCCCCTACAAGGACGCAGTTCAAGTGGATTCGTTCGCGATCGCGAACGGGCCCAGCCGCTCGTACTGGGTGGAGGCGTCACACCCGGAGATCGGCAGGGGCCGGCAGGGGCCGGGGTCAAGCCACCGGCCTGGTCGGTGCGTTCACAGTAGCGAACAGATCATCCGAAAAGGACGATCCGCATGGCATGGGTAGGCGACGCTGCCGGCTCACACCGACGAGTGGAGAGCTGACAGAGATGCCGAGCATGGGATCGAGGCGAGTCGCTGCCGCGGCTGCGGCCGTGTTGGTGACGCTGACCGTGGTCGCCGCCGACCCGGGGCCGCGGTCACGAGTCTCGGAAAGTGCCTGGACGGGTGTGGTGGTTCCGGCGGCGTTGAGCGGTGCGCAGCCGGTCGGGCCGTTGACGCCGCTGGACTGGGACCCGGAGTCGGGGCCGGGGGAGACACGGGGGATCCGCGCCGGCGGCGGGGTTGTTCAGACCGCGGTCGGGCAGCTCAGCAGCGGCTGCACCGCAACGGTGATCCCGTCACGGTCGAGGCGGATCGCGGTCACCGCCGCGCACTGCGTGTACGTCCCCGAGGCCGCGCCGTGGCGCAGCTTCCATCCGGACATGCCGGTGGGGTGGCGCACCGAGGGGCTGGAGTTCTGGCCCGGCCGGGTCGGCGACACCGCACCGTTCGAGGCGTGGGACGTCGAGCGGGCCATCGTCGACCAGGGATGGATGGCTGGCGGTGAGATGACCTTGGACTTCGCGTTCCTGCTGATCGCGCCCCGCGACGGTGTTCCGGTTCAGGATCTGGTCGGGGCCGAGGGGATCTACTTCAACCACGAGCAAGCCCGCTCGGAGGTGACGGTGATCGGCTACCCCGCGGAGGGGCGCTTCGACGGGCGCACCCAGCGGTTGTGCAGCAGCAGCGCCACGGACCGCATCCCGGACACCCCCTATTTCGCGCTCGCCGGGCCTGACCAGCTCGCGATCGACTGCCAGATGACCCGCGGTGCCTCCGGCGGACCGTGGCTGGCCGATTTCGACGCCGCTACCGGTCTCGGGCTCGTCATCGGTGTCTCGGCCGGAATCAACAACGACTCGACGTTCCTGACCGGTACCCCGTTGCGAGACCCGGCCCGGATCCTGTTGCAGCAGATCGACGACATCGCGCCGCCGCCGTGAGTCTGCGCGGCACACCGCGACGGACGGACGACCAGTAGGGGATGCGTGCGTGTGGATAGGGTCGGGTGGTGCCGTTGCCTGATGTGACTGCCGACGACGTCGTCGGAGCGCTCGACGAATTTGATGCACTTGGCAGGCGGGAGTTCCTGTCCAAGTACGGGTTCGGTGAGTCGCGCAGCTACTTCCTCGTGTACCGCGGGAAGGAGTACGACTCGAAGGCCGTCGTCGGTGCCGCGCACACCCGCCGCCACGGTGTCCGTCTCACAGCCGCGGACTTCAGCGGGGGCGAGGCCACCGTGCAGAAGCTCCTTGAGGGGCTCGGGTTCGCCGTCGCGGTCCGGCAGAGCTCCGCCGCGGCGAACGGTGGGCCGACCGCCGGCAGCTTGGGTGCATGGGTGCTCAAGTGCAATCCACAGGTCTGGAACTTCGCCGGATTCCTCGCCGGGGACGAGCGGATGATCGACGACTGGACGGTGCAGGAGGGCTACCGATCAGACATGATCGAGCACGGGCAGCGGGTGCTGCTGTGGGTGACCGGCAGCATCGACGGGCCCCTGCCGCGCGGCTTCTGGGGTTCGGGCTGGACCACCGGCACCGTGCAACACCTCGCCGCCACCGGAGACGGTGACGACGCTGTCGACGGCGATGTCGTGGATTACTGGCTCGACCTGGACGCTCGCGACCGCATGCGGATCGCCGCCCCGCTCGAGCTGCAGGTCTGGGACACCCCGATCCGGGAGACCCAAGTCGTCGACGTGCTCGGCCCGGACAGCCTCGAGGTCATGCGAGCGCGACAGATGTCCAACCCGAGCTGGATCAGCGCCGACGACCTTGCCCGCCTTGAGCCCCTACTACCGCCCTGGGCGGAACTCGGTGCGCCGGTCGAGCAGGTCATCACCCTCGACCCCGCGGACGGAGCCGGGTTCGGCGACCCCGTCACCCGACGGCTCGTCGAGATCGCTGCGGTTGGCGCTACGAGGGAGTACTACGAGTCTCGTGGGTACGAGGTGCGCAGCGTCGAGCATGAGAACTGCGGCTGGGATCTGACCTGCACGGCTCCCAACGGCGACATCGCCCGCGTCGAGGTCAAGGGCACCGCCGGAGCGAGGCCGATCGTGCTACTGACCCGCAACGAGTACCGATCGGCGACCGAGGACGCAGGCTGGGTCCTGGCGGTCGTCACAAGGGCAGCGACGCGACCGACCGTCTCGATCCACCAGCCGCGCGAGGTGCTCACAGAGGCGGAACCCTATGTCTACAAGATCAGCTTTGAGGAATGAAGTCTGGCCTGGTTGCCAGCCCTGCCGGTGTCGTCCAGCCTATCCGGGGTGACTTCGCCTGCTCGGTCGCAGCAGGGGGCAGTCTGCCGCGGCTGTCACGAGGTGGGCGTGAGGATGATAGAGATCGCCCCGTCCGGGCGCGTCGTGAGTTCGATGTGGCCTTCAGAATTCAGTGTCAGCGTGTGGCCGGCCTGCGTAGTGTCGCCTGCGCGGATCTTGTCGAACCACCGGATGAACTCGGGGATCGTCCCAATCTGGCTGACGCGCTGGTGTAGGGCGGTCTGCTCGTGGCCTCGGACGAACTCTCCCGCGTGGATCTCGGTGCCGCAGCCGCACGCGCACGGCCAACCGCCGATGGCGGTGTCGAGGTAGGTGACGGGATTGCGGACCCGGGTGGACTCGGGCTGGTCGTTGCCGACGAAGGCCTCGAACACCGGGTGTCCCTCCGTGAGCACGATGCCCTCGATGGCCTTCTTCGCGGGGTTGTTCGGGGAGGGGACGATGGCGGTGATCTCAGCGGCCAGGACGATCGTGCGGGTCGCGTGCTCGGAGAACAGTGCGTATCGCTCGCGTTGGGCTCGTTCGCCGAGGACCCAGTCGGCGCGGTTCGCCAGCCAGTTCTCGGTGGGTGTCCGCTCCGGGTCGTAGCCGAAGTAGGTGCGCCCGAGCGCATCAGCCTGTGCGAGCTGGACGGGACGGGCGAGGGTGATGTGGATTGCCATGGCAGGGGCCTCTACGGGTCGGATGCGTGGGGATGGACTCAGTCGCGCAGGTACGTGATCGGGTTGCGCACGCGAGCGGAATCCGGCTGGTCCTGGCCGACGTACTCGTCGAAGACCGGGTGACCGGGGCCGAGTAGGACGCCCTCGATGGCCTTCTTCGACGGGTGATTCGGGGAGGGGACGATGTCCGTGATCTCGGCGGCAAGCACGATCGTGCGCGTGGCATGCTCGGTGAACAGCACGTAGCTCTCGCGCTCCGCTGGTTTCCCGAGCACCCAGTCTGCACGGTTCGCGAGCCAGTTCTCCTCGTCGGACTTCTGCGGGTCGAACCCGAAGTAGGTACGTCCCAGTGCATCAGGGGCGGGTAGCTGGACAGGCCGAGCGAGGGTGACGTGGAGCGGCATCTGCTAGCCTCCATCGAGTAGAAGACCCGACTATCCGTCGGACAGGAGAAGCGTCGCAGGACGTACCCAGATAGTCAAGAGCACCTGACTACCTATCTATGGCGCTCTGGTTGCTCGGCGAGGCTCCGCGCTTCGCCAGCGCAGCAGGTCGCTGGCGACGTACTGGCCAGCAATGGCGTGACTGTCGGGATTTATGTGATCGCCCGCAGCCCGGCCGAGGTGGTCGCTCCCGGGATCCGCTCCGTCTCGAGGGCTTCGAGGAGGAGCGCAGTGACGGAGTCATCGGTGACCCGCCGTCGGGTACCTGGACACCGGTTGGTGTCGTCGGGAGTGGGGTGGGGAACGAGCCGGCTGGACTGGTCGGCCCGCACGGGACGGGTGCACGATGGGCAGGGGTATCGGCGCTGGTAGACCTCGCGTGAAACTCGTTCGGCCCAGCGTCGCTGCGGAGGTGCCGATTCCTCTTCCTGGGCCAGCGACTCGAGGGCCCAGGTACGGCCGCCCTTGAATGTGTTGCAGCCTTCGCAGAGGATCGTGAGGTTGTCCAGCGACGAGTCTCCGTCGGCGGAGATCGGGATGATGTGGTCGAGGGTCAAGGGGTTGGACGGGTGGTCACGGGCGCCGCACCATCGACAGGGTTCGAGTCCGGCGCGCATCCGTGCCCGGTAGAGGCGACCCCAGGCCGTCTGCTTCCAGCGTCGACGCAACGACTCGGCCCGTCCCGTCGAAGCGGCGGCGGGCTCGGTGAAGGTCGTGTCCGTCATGGTGCCCCGATCGCCGGCGTGCTGGTCGACGACAGCATGGCGGGCGGGACCGACAGAAATCCGTTGCTGAAGTACTCAGCGCACGTACCCCAGCCTGGGCCCCTGGCATCAGCGTTAGGGAAGGCCCCGGGCCGTCCGGGGACGCGGGGTGCTCACCAGCTCACCGCCTGGACTGGCAGAGCGTGCTCTGCATGAACACGATCTTGATCCACCGACTGATCCACGAACTGCTGCGCACTCGTACCTCTGGCGTGCGCTGACAGCGGCCAGTCCAAGCTCCCCATAGGCGGCCATTTACCGCCCCGGTGATGGCCGGCGTTCTCCCCGCTGACGGCCAGATATCTCCCCGGTGATCCACAGCAGATGACCGGCGGCGAGGGTCTGCCGGTGAAGCGGAGCGAGGAGATCGTGGAGATTCTCGAGGCCTACGACCTCACGGGCAGTTACCGTGCGGCGGCCGAGCTGGCGGGGTGTGACCACCACACCGTGGCCCGATACGTGGCGCTGCGCGCGACCGGGGAGCCGGTGGTGGCCCGCGAGCACCGGGCCCGACCGATCGACGCCTACCTGGCCAAGATCGAGGAGCTGGTGGCCCGCTCCAACGGGCGGGTGCGCGCCGACATCGTGCATGAGCGCATCGTCGCGATGGGCTTCACCGGAGGGGAGCGCACCACCCGTCGCGCGGTGGCCGAGACGAAGGCGCGGCTGCGCGCCGGGCAGCGGCGGGTGCTGCGGCCGTGGGTGCCCGAGCCGGGTCTGTGGTTGCAGTGGGACTGGGCGGAGGGCCCACGGATCGGCGGGCGCCGGACGAACCTGTGGTGCGCGTGGCTGGCCTGGTCGAGGTTCCGGGTCGTGCTCGCGGTCTGGGACCGCACCCTGCCCACGATCGTGGCCTGCCTGGACACCACCCTGCGTCGTTTGGGTGGGGTGCCGACCTACGCGCTGACCGACAACGAGCGCACCGTCTCGGTCGACCACGTCGCCGGAGTGCCGGTGCGCAATCCGGAGATCGTTCATGTCGCCCGCCACTACGGGATGACCATCCGCACCTGCGTGCCGGCCGACCCGCAGACCAAGGGCGGCAGCGAGGCGACGGTGCGGATCTCCAAGGCCGACCTCGTCCCCACCGAGGTCAACCTCGCCGACGAGTACCGCGTGTTCGGCCAGCTCGAAGCCGCCTGCCGAGGATGGTGCGAGAAGGTCAACACCCGCCCGCACCGCGAGACGAGGCGGCCGCCGGTGGAGATGCTCGCCGAGGAACGCCTGCGCCTGCACCCCTTGCCTTCCACTCCGTTCACGGTCGCGTTCGGCACCACCCGTCGGGTGAACTGGGACGCCACCGTCTCGGTCGAGGGCGTGCGCTACTCGGTGCCCCACGAGCTGGTCGACACGCGGGTCTGGGTCCGCTTCCACGGCGACGACCTCATCGTCACTGCCGTCGGGCAGGACGGGCCGGTCCAGGTCGCACGGCACGGACGGTCGACCCCGGGCAGCCCGGTCATCGACGACGCGCACTACCCGCCGCGCACCGCCGCGGCGAACGCGCACGGCGAGCGGACACCGCGGGCCACCAGCGCTGCGGAGGCGGCGTTCCTCGCGCTCGGGCCGGGCGCTGCGGCCTGGCTGGTCGAGGCGGCCGCGGCCGGGGCCCGCGGGGTCCGGCGGAAGATGACCGAGGCCGTCGCGCTGGCCAAGCTGCACCCGCCCGGGCAGGTCGACCAGGCCCTGGGCACCGCGGCGATCGCGGGACGGTTCGCCGAGAACGACCTGTTGCGCATCCTCGCCCACCAAGCCGGGGAGACCGTCGCCAAGCCCGCCACGCAGGCGAGTGAGACCCACAGCCTCCAGCCGGGCACCGCCGCCTGGTCCGGCTTCGGCCTAACTCCTGGCCCCGAACCAGATCCTGACCCCGGCACTGAGTCCGGCACTGGGTCCGCTGGGCCGCAACCGACTGGAGAGCCCGCATGAGCGCTACCACGACACCGAGCTCGGCGGGCGTTGCCGGCTCGGCCGGTGATCCGCTGGCCGAGGCGGTCGAGCTCACCCGCCGGCTCAAGCTCCCGCACATCCGCCGCCACCTGCTCGAGCTCATCCCGACCGCGCGAGCCCAGCGCTGGGACCACGCCGAGCTGGTCCGAGTGCTGCTCGCCGAGGAGGCCGCCGGCCGGGACGCGACGAACCTGCGGACCCGCCGCGCCCGCGCCGGGTTCCCCGCCGGGAAGACCCTGCAGGACTGGGACGCCTCGGCCTCGACGATCCCGCGCCCGACCCAGGACGCGCTCACCAGCCTGGAATGGGTCGGCCGCCGGGAGAACCTCTGCGTCTGCGGCCCGTCCGGGACGGGGAAGAGCCACTTCTGCGAAGCGCTCGGGCAGGCCGCGGTCGAGGCCGGGATGACCGTCGCCTGGTTCACCATCGAAGACCTCGGCGCGTTCGTCCGCCGCCACCGCGCCGACGACTCGATCACCCGCGCGCTGGCCCGGCTGATCCGCACCGACCTGATAATCGTCGACGACATCGGGCTGCTGCCCGTCTCACCGGATGCCGCGGAGGGCTTCTATCGGCTCGTCGACGCCGCCTACGAGCGGCGCTCGCTGGCCGTCTCCAGCAACCTGCACCCCTCAGGGTTCGACGAGATCATGCCGAAGACCCTCGCCACCGCCACGGTCGACCGGCTGCTCCACCACGCCCACATCGTCGTCACCCAGGGCGACAGCTACCGCCTCGCCCAGGCCACCTCTGGCAAGGGGGTGAGCCCGTTGACCTGACCCGGGCACGACCCCAGGCGGGGAAATATCTGGCCGCCGTCGGGGAGAACCAACTGGCCACCAGTGGGGAGAACTACTGGCCGCCAACGGGGAGAACGAGCTGGCCGTTGACATGCGCTCGGGCGCTCGCTGTCCCAGAGAAATCGCTGCTTGCCGGTGATGGAGTCGACTGCTCCCCAACTACGGATCAGGTGCTGCCCCGCTTCGTTCATCACTCACGCTCGTGCCGGTTCACGCGGGGTGTGTCGAGTGGTGGCTCCGCCTCCCGTCCTGCCTACATCAACGATTGGCTCTCGTAATCGCGTCGCGCATGTCGACGAGTAGCTTGACTTGTAGGGTTTCTCCGGGAGATATCCCGAGATCGGCAATGGATCGGTCATCCTTGGCTGCGCCGACGGTTGTAGCGTAGGCGCGACCAGCTGGTCTCAAGAATGTCCCGTCGTTCGAGACTAGTACCCACCACTCGCCGTAAGTGTGAGCAGGAACAGTGTCGTTCAATGCGAAGAAGATTCGGTCAAGAAGTATGCCTACTGTCGTGTGTTCACCCACTGGGATGGTCAGTATCCCGCCGTTTTCTCCGTCATCCTCCGGTAACAGTACTCTGACACTGTTCTGCTGGATCTGAGTTTCGGCGACTCTGCTCGCAACCGCTTCCAGCTCGGCAGGTGTCGCTGCGCCACGCGGCAGGTACTCTCTAAGCCCTTGCTCGATTGCGTTCGTCATGAGCTGCAGAAGGTCCTTGTTCTGATCTTCGGCAGTCTTGGAGGTTCTAGCTCCTTTCGTGGCGTTGACGAATTCGTCAATAGTCGTGCCTTTCGAGTAGTCGCCTGGCGCGTACAGCACTTCGGGCCTCTTAAGCAAGAGGAAGAATAGGCCGATAGCTACTACGAGAGGGAAAGTGACCGAGAAGACTGTGAAGATCAGCCGCGGGGCGTTCTCGGTCTGGGTGGCAGCGACGCCTGCCGTGACCTCGCACAGAGTAAGAAAGATCGCTACTGTTGCAAGCGGGTTGGCGACCCGCGAGATGCGCTTGGTGGTGCTTGTCGACGACTCTGACATCATTCACATCCTCCGCATCTCAGGCGACGGCGTTTGAGGAGGCTGGGGTGGGCGTTCTGAGAGACGCAATCGCACCGTTTCATTTGATCTAAATAGTGGTGTCGGTCCGTTGCTGCCTATTGCCAACGAATTCCGGTGGCGTCGTATTGCCCCCAGATGCTCGGTCCAGGTGCTAGAGGAGGCCCATCATCACTACCACCGATGTTGACTCCGAGTCGCCGGCCTCGTTCGTAGGCGTATGGTCGCAACTGGTAGGCACCTTGTTACTGGCTAGTCGAGGTCCAAGTTGTCCAGTCGCGACTGGCGGCCCTCGAGGTCATGCCAGCGCGACAGATGTCCAACCCGAGCTGGATCAGCGCCAACGACCTGGCTCGCCTTGAGCCCCTGCTACCGCCCCGGCCGGAAGTCGGCGTGTCGGTAGAGCAGGTCATCACTCTCGACCCCGTGGACGGCGCCGGTTTCGGTGATCCCGTCACCCGACGACTCGTGGAGATCGCCGCGGTAGAGGCCACGAGGGAGTACTACGGGTCTCGTGGATACGAGGTGGGCAGCGTCGAGCACGAGAACTGCGGCTGGGACCTGACCTGCACGGCTCCCGACGGCGAGGTCGACCGCGTCGAGGTCAAGGGCACCGCCGGGGCAAAGCCGACCGTGCTGGTGACCCGCAACGAGTACCGGCTGGCGAGAGAGGACGCAGGATGGGTCATGGCGGTGGTGACCCGAGCAGCGACGCGACCGACGGTCTCGATCTACCAGCCATCCGAGGTGCTTACATGGGCAGAAGCCTACGTCCATAGGATCAATATCAACCGCTGATCGCCGGGGCTGTATGCGTCCGGGCCAGTCACAACCTCCCATTGGCTTGATGGCGCCTCCCAGAGGCCCTCGGACATCACAAGACCCATCGGAGAGGTAAGCCTCTACCCCCAGCCTCCAGCTGTCAAAATTATGATTGCGACTGAAACCAACGCGAGGACTACAAATGCAGCGCGCCACCAGTTCCCGCTGCGTTGCCTGCCGAATAGGGATAGTCGGTCCGCGCGTAGGCGTTGATGATAGGTCTTAAGTCGAAGACGCTGCTCGATCTCCGCGAGCTCTTCTCGATCGATAACCAGCATCTGACGGTGTTTCGTCATTAATTGAAGGCAGAGAATTGATAAGACTAAATTGAGCCCCGCCGCAATAAGCCGCGCAGACGTCGCTGCTGCCGGGCTCAGGGCGATGGTCATCAGGAAAGCCTGGGCGGCCAGGGCAAGCGTAGGAGTTTGCCATACTAGTGTATTGTGATTGAGGGCGCGCGCAGCGAGCGCCGAGTACGCTACACGAAGGTTCGCAGCGCTCTCAGAATTCCTGGCTCCGTCAGCCGCGACCACCCTAGTGATTAACCTGTGAGAGCCAGGCCACAGCTCAAGTTCCCCGACGTCCCCTACGGGGAACCATTCGAACCGAGCCGCCTCACCCGCTACCTTGTAGTCGGATTCCTCGAATTCGCCAACGAAGCAGAGGCTGATGGCGTGCTTTCTGGGGTCCTCTCCGAAGTGGGCCCAGGGATTCGGTTGCTGTCGATCTGGATTTATCTCCTCTGGAAACCATTGCATTGTAATCAGTGGATCAGCCTCGAGGAAGCTGATCCTCGCGCCCGGAAGGGTGGCCGCTGCATGTCGAGATAGCGCAGCGCTGACCGATTCGCCCCTGTTGATCCGGCCGCCGAGGTGACACCAAAGAGCCTGGTCGCCGAATGGATTGCTTCTCCGAATTAGGCCGATGAGCTCGACTGTACCCGTTAAATCCCGTCGTACCGGAACGAAGTCGACGCAGGCTATCGGCATGCGCTCCTGAATTAGTTCCCACTCCGCCGTCTCAATCCAGCCGTCGGCGAGCGCTGGTGTGGAGGGATCGGCCCCTGCCCTTCTGGGGTCCGCAGGTTCCAACTCAGAATCCTTAGCCATCGATGTGTGACAACTTTACGGTGCGGGCCTTGCCTCCTCAAGGTGAGGCAGGTGTCGGCGGCTCCACCGGAACGCGTTCAAGCGTAGTGCTGAGTGGATGCCACGGGTCGTGGGACGCGGTCTCGGCGCTCGACTGGCCTTCCGTTGGCGAGCCCGTGTTCCGAGCGCGTGCCGCAAAGTTTCTGTCAGTAGAGTCTGGGCGACACACGAAGGATCCGCGCCGCGGACACACCGCCTACGAAACGCTGCGCTGCTGAGATCCGTCACGCGAGGTACTGGATTCGGGTGGTGCCGGCGGTGAGGCGTGGGTCTATGGCGACCAACCTGGTTCTTGTCCTTCGTGTGCCGCTTCGGGCTCTGCATGCCAGTCCGGCTGAACAGCCGGGGCACGTCGCCGCGGCGACGATCTCCGGTCATCAGTCACGGCGGCGGCTTCCGTCTGAAGTCGGCGGCGCACCGCGTCGAAGTCCGCGAGCATTCCTGCATAACCGCTCGAGCGGGGTCTGATCGTGGAGGACGGCACGCACGCGGACCTCGTGGCCGCGGACGGCCGGTACGCCCGGATGTCGGCTTCCTGGAACGCAGGGGTTCGGCCCGGCGAGACGTAGGAAGTTTCATCCGCCTTGTTCGCAACATTCTCCAGGCCGAGCGCTGCCCGCCTTCCGGACCGGCACCGCCCGGCCCGTCACAGCCGGGACGCCGCTCGGCACGGCGGCTACGAACAGCTCTGTCGGGGTGCGGTCGGGTTCGGCCCGCAGAGGTCGACGGTTCCGTGGCTGTCCTGGTAGTAGGCCATATCGGTGGGGTGGTCGAGGCGGATCGACATGGCGGTACCCGCGGACGGGAGGTTGGTGCCGTAGTCGCTCGACGGCGCCCTGGTGCTGCCTTCGGAGAACCATGTGCTGGTGATCGTTCCGGTGAAGTTCGGATCAGTACCGCTTTTCAGCGTGAACTTTACGTTGTAGTAGCAGGGCTGGGCGCTGCCCGACCCAGTGGTGCAACCGCCCGCGGGCCCGTGGATCAGGTACATCGCTGTACCCGTGCCGTCAGCGGCCAGCTGAAGTGTCCTGCTCCGACCGGACCATTGGCCCGACGGGAAAGTGCCGCCGGCCTGGGCGGGCGGCCTGCTCGCTGCGGCTGCCGGCGAGGTGGCGACGTAGTAGGCGGTTCGCACCGCGACCGTGCTGAGCGGCCCGTCGGCGGTGCCCTTGCGCACCGTCCACGTGGTGCTCGACATGTCGATGTCAGGCCGGCCCCTCGTCCCCCACAGGACGACGAACCCGGCGCCGTTGTCGCAGGAGTAGGCGCCGTAGGCGTTCGGGTCGTCCGACCGTCCGGACCATGATCCGCCGTTCCGTAGTCGGCAGCGCGATCCGTCGACGAGCTCGAGCCCGAGCGGTGACGGGTTCGGCCCGGCCTCGACCTCGAAGTTCGCTTTGGTCGCTGGGTAGCGGGTAAGGGTCTTCTCCCACGGGGAGGGTAGGCAGAGCACGGACCTCTCGCCGGGCTCGGCCCAGCAGGCGTCCGCGCCGGCTGCGGAGGGGGCGCACACGTGGATCGCGTTGTTCACAGCGGCCGGGGAGGGATAGCCGCAGTCGACGGTCAGCGCAGCGTCGGTGACCTTCCAGCCCGAGGCAGCGTGGCCGGTGCTGTCGACCGGCTGAAGGTTGACCCGGTTCGTCGGGACCCCCGCGCTGGTGGCGCGCGCGTTGCGCACGGCGTCGGCGGTGAGATCGAGGACGCGGGGCTCGACTGGCATCCCCGACGTCGACGGGTTGATCTCGGTGTGGAAGCAGGGCGTGAACGCGGTGTACGCGGCGATCTGCAGAGTCGCGGCGCTCGGCCTGCCCGCGGCCAGGTCGTCGAGCGCGGCGTTGTCGAGGAACTCGTTGCCGAAGGTCGCGGCGGCGACACCGAGCGGCGTCCGTGCGCCGACCGCCGCTGCCATGAGGTAGTCGGTGTCATAGTTGCACTGCACCGTGTTCAGCGTGGCCTTCACTCGTGGTGGCTTCGTGCCGGGGACGGAGGCGAGGTAGCCGCTCGCGGAGTCGGCGGGGACGATGCCGTCGCCCCAGGCGGAGATCTCGGCGGACGGGCCGAGCTTGATGGGCCCCAGCCCGAACAGGGTCCGCTTGATCGTGATCTGGGTGCCGATCTCGTCGATGGTGATGCCCGACGGCATGTACGGCGGCACCTCACAACCCTTCGGCTGGAAGCCGGGCGCGGCCAGGCACTCGCGGGCGGGCATCCCTTCTGGTTGGACAGGAACGGCGCGGTTCACCCAGCGCTCGACGAACGTGGCGAAACCGGTGTTCCCCCAAGGGCTTCCGAGGTGCGGCGTCGACAGCGTCACCAGCCCTGACATGGCATCGGAGACGGGGGTCCCGTTGACCGTCGACTTCAGGGTGGACGCGAATCTCGAGGCGATCCCGCCCATGGAATGGGCGACGACGACGACCTTCTGCCGTCTCCCGCCCTTCTCCCACGCGGACACGATGTAGTCGGCCAGACACTGCGGCGTCTTCGTCCCGAGGCCAGGCCAGGTGGTGGCCCCGGGGCCCCAGTCGAACCGGAGATAGGTGTACTGCCCCCGAGGCAGGCGTTGGTCGAGCCCTTGGGCGGTCCCGAGCATGCCGCCCGCGTCCGAGGTCCAACCGTGAACCAGGACTACCGGCGTGCCGACGACGTCGGTCGGCACGGTGCAATTGTCGGCGGCGTGTGCGGGTGTCACGGTGGGCCCGAATGCTAGGAGTACGAGCACCGCGACCGCCGTCGCGAGTGCCCTCACGATGCGGGCGCCGTGGACACGATCTGCCATCCGAGCTCGCCACCTCGCCGGATGTGGACGAGCCACGGCTTCCCGCCCGCTGTCGCGCGGACGAGGGCATCGGTGCCGTTGTCATCGGACACGGAGTTCGGGTCGATGGTCAGGGCGAGGGCGGCCACGTCTCGAGCGAAGCCCGGGTCCAACTCGTCTCCCTCGGCCATCGCTATCACCTGAGCTGCGCGCTGGGGATCACCGGAGCCCAAGGCGTCCTGCAACGCTGCGGCCTGCTGGGCGGTGAAAGCTGGGTTCTGGGAGGCAGCGGGGGCCACGTCGTTCGGCCCCGACCCAAGCACAAGGAACAGGACGGCGCCCGCGGCGACCAGCACACCGACGGCAGCGAGTCCGATGATCCACACCCGCCGAGACATGACACGTCAGTCGAACTTGCGGGGGTCCTCGTTACGACATCCAGGCTCGGGAGTCGTGGCATGACGCGTGGCATGAGTGCCAGGTTCGCCGTGGTCGGTCAGAGTCTTGAGCACTGCGAGCCGTGCGATCGGTGCTGGTAGAGCGCTGAGCGACGCACATCGGTTGCCTCGTAATGCGTAGGTCTGGGGTTCGACTCCCCAAGGCGGCTCCACAAATCCCCTGGTAGAACGCTTGCCGGGGGATCTTTCATGTCACCGGAGAAGTGCAACCACAGCAGTGTGTGTCCGTTGTGATCCCAGCAGTGCGCCTCGTGCGTGCGCGTAAGGGCGGTCTCACACACACCACTACACCGGTCGGCCATCATCATGACCATGTGGCGCGCACAGCTGGGTCCGCACTACGACGGGGATCCTCGGCAGGGCGGGGTGGGAGACACGACGCGGCGCTGCATCGTCGAGGTCGTCTGTCCGGACTGCAACAACGTCCTCGGCCGAATGCACGATGAGCCGGGCGGTGTCGGCCTGGCCGTGTGGGTGCCCGCTGAGGGGCAGTCGCCCTCGAACGTCACAAGCAAGCGGCTCGGCTGGACGCTGTACTCGCTCATCAGCGATCCCGAGCTCGGCGACGATGAGGCCTCGGTGCTGAACTGCTGGCGCGGCCACGGCGGTCTCTGGATCACGGTTGGCGAGTGCCGGGCCTCGGTCGAGCGGTACCGGGCGAAGGGACGCAAGGTCCGTCTCGTCGTGGGTCGCATGCCCGACGAGCCTGCTAATGTCTAGTTAACTGATCGCCTGAGGCGGGACCGCTCGCCAACGTCGGACTTGAGGCAGTCGACATGTGATCCCTCTGGGGGAGACGTGTCTCTTGCGGTCGACGTTCTGGTCGTTCTCGCTGTCCTTCGGTTCCTGCTCCTTGCGGTCGTCGTGGGCGTCGCGCTCAAGACCAACAACAAGCAGCGTAGAGAAGCCGCGCTGACCATCATCAAGGTTCTGCGGCCCGGTCTTTCTCGGCTTCGGCGGGACCTCCCCGGTGGCTCGTCCTGAGGGCGTCTACGCGTTCGCGCCCATGTCGTCACCCTCGTCGATATGTGCAGTCGATCCCTGGGCTGCTCTGGGCCGACGTGCGGGGGTGTGGCTACGCGTCGCGTCGAGCGCGGGGCACCATTGCTGCCGTCTTCTCGGCCGCAGCAGCCGAGAGTTGCGGGTAGACGCTGGTGTACGTGTTCGCCGTGAGCGCGATGGTCGAATGGCCCAGGGTCTCTTGAATGATCTTAAGGTCGACCCCTGCGGCCATCATCAGTGATGCAGCGCCATGACGGAGGTCGTGCAGCCTGATCGGGGGCAGGCCTGCACCGATGATGAGTTCGTCCTGGAACTGGTCTGTGACGTCGTTCGGGTGCAGGGGCGAACCGTCCTCGCGAGTGAAGACCTTGCCGGACTCGACCCAGGCTTCGCCCCACATCATGCGGTCGACGAGCTGCTTCTTCCGATGGCTGCGCAGGGCCTCCACCGTGCCCTCGTCCAGGGCAATCGAGCGGTCACCAGCGTCAGACTTCGGCGTGTCCTCGACAACTCGACCGCCGACGACGATGCGCTCTCGAACGACGGCGATGGTCCCGCGCTTGAGATCGACCTCGGGCCATTCCAACCCGCAGGCTTCGCCCCGTCGCAATCCGCGAAAGGCGATCAGGTGCCAGAGGGCGTAGAGGCGATCGGACGCCGCATGGTCGAGGAACTGCCCGAGCTGATCGGCCGTCCACACCATGACCGGGCTCGGAGTGGGGACCTGCTGACGGGCCCGCTTCGTGATCTTGCCGTTCCTCATGAGCTTGTCGACCTCGGCCTGCCACCGCTCGACCCGCTGTTCGGTCCAGATGAGCGCCTTCGGTCGCTTACCGCTTTCGAGCTTGACCAGCGCAGCAGGGTTGACCGTGATGAGCCCCTGTCGCACAGCGTCGCCCAGGGCCGTTCTCAGCGACGCTCGTACGCGTTGGCGTGTGGCAGGCCCGCCCCCTCGTGAGCCCGGAACCTTGCCAACCTGGGCAAGCATCGTGGCGACGTGCTGCACCCGCAGATCCGCCAGCAGGATGTGGCCGATCAGCGGGTCGAAGTACAGCTCGATGTGCCGTCGGTACGAGTGAGCCGTGCCCTCCTTGACGTCGGTCTTGGCATCGATCCACTCAGCGAGGAACTGCCCGACCGTGAGGCGACGAGTGACGACCACACCCCGGGCGGCCTTGCTCTTGAGGTCGTCCATCGCAGCCTGAGCGTCGCCCTGTGTCTCGAAGCCGCCTTGGACGACTCGCTCCTTCTTTCCGAGCTCGCCCTCGACGTAGATCTTGAACGTCCAAGTGCCGTGCTTCGGGTTCCAGCCACCACCGGGCCGCTTGAGCTTCGGGCAGCTGCGCCCGAGTTGCTTGCGCTTGCCGTCGACTACGACCGTGCAGCCGCATCGCTTGTAGGTCGACCCCCGGCTGCTCACGACAGCTCCCGCACGGTCGGCTCGATCTCGCGCGTCATGCGCTTGGTCATGCCTGCGCGGAGTGTGCGGGCACGTTGCGGGTCCCCGACATCACCGAGGCGCCGGTCCCGTTCCTCAGCGAAGGAGCGGCCCCAAAGTTGTTGTGCAGCTTGCTGAACGACCGGGGCCTCGGCGTCGAGACGATGCGCGACGAGCTGCTCCGTGCGGTCGACATCGGGCACGTTGCTCATGTCTACGATGATCCCGTCGATCTTGAGCGAGCGCCCGCGGCCGAGCGTCGCGCGAAGATCTGCGCGGCTGACGGCAATCTCAGGCGTGAGCGCCACCTGCCCGTCGCCCTCGAACCAGTCGGCCAACTTCATGTCGTACGCGGACGACAAGAGAAGCAGTTCCTCGACGGACAGAGACTCTCGACGACCTGTCTCCAGCGAGGCGACATGGTCCCTCGACCACGTCAGTCCGGCCCAGCGCGCGTGTTGAGCAGCATCGCCCTGCGTGTGGCCCCTCTCGATGCGGCGACGGGCTAGCACCTCGCCGACCAGCTGTCCTACGGATTTCACCTCGGTCATGTGTGTGACCGTATCACTCTCATGCGTGTTTCCGTACCACACACCACGGGTTGCCACGCTCAATGACGCCCTGATACACATGAGTGTCGCAACAACACACATGAGGGGCAGACATGCCGAAGGAACGACCCATGACGATGGACGAGCTGCTGGCGCTTCCGCCGGCCATCGACATCCCGACAGCAGGGCAGGCTCTCGGGGTCTCCCGTGGCCGGGCCTATCAGATGGCGAAGAACGGCGAGTGGCCGTTCGAGGACATCCCGATCTTGAAGCTTGGCAAGCGGTTCAAGATTCCCACGGCTGCGCTGCTCAAGTACCTGGGCGTGGAGCCACACAACGGGAACACACAGCCGTCTACCTCGGAAGGACGGTCGTCCAACACATCAGCAATGCGTAGGCAGATCGACCCGAACAAGCGGTACCGACTCAAGCCGTCGGGCGAGATCGTCACCGGGGCCGAGCTGCTGCGCAGGCGGGCCGAGGCGTGAGCGAACTGCTGCCCGGCAAGCACATCCTCGACTTCTCCAACGTGCGCGACCCGCTCGACGACTTTCTCGACGCGGTGCTCGGGCCTGGCCCCGGCTACCTCTCAGTCGAGTTCGGTCGCGGCCCGAAGCGCAAGCTGTGGGATGCACGGTCGTACTCGTGGCCCGATGAGCGCGAGCAGGCCCGCACGGCGATCGACAAGATGCAGCGCCAGCGATGGGACGTGTACCTGTGCACCGCGCTGCGAGCGGAGCCGAAGCGAAGCCGCCACAACGCAGCCGACATCTGGACGCTGTCGTTCGAGCTGGACGAGCCCGCGGCCAACCAAGAGCTGCTGGACAAGCTCGACGCGGTGATCGTGCTGAGTGGCACCGAAGACCACACCCACGTTCACGTTCTGCTCGCAGAGCCTGTTGACAGCGCGACTGCTGATCGCCTGACCGAGGCCCTCGCCAAGGCCGTTGCCGACTGGCGGCCCGGTTCCGGGGTGGCTCTCAAGTTTGAGGCGAACGCCCTGCTGCGCGTGCCCGACACCTGGAACTGGAAGTCGTACTGGGCGCCGGACCTGCCCGCCCGTCGTCGGGACGATGACGCAGGGCCTCGGCGGGTGCGTGTGGTCAAGGCCCAGGGCAAGCGCTGGTCGCTCGACGAACTTGAAGCGCTCGTTGCGTCCCTCGCGACAGCCGCGCCCGTGCCCAGGCGACGTCAGGGCACGCGCACGCAGAGCGCGCAGGCGATGACTGAGGACCAGCTACGCGGCCTCCCCGGCGTGCAACGCGCGTTGGTGCTGTGGGGCGGCACCCAGCAGGGCAAGCGCAACGAAGCGCACAACGCAGTGGCTCGCGAGTGCTACAAGGCGAACGCCCCGCAGGAAGCGGCCGTCGCGTTGATTCTCGACCAGCCGTGGTGCAAGGGCGACGAGACCTGGGTGACCGCGGACGTCGAGCGCATCTACCGGGGAGCCGAGAGCGAGGGCATACCGCAGATCCCGTCCGACGAGTTCTGGGACAGCCGCCCGATGCTCGCGCACATTCGGGACTTCGCGCTTGAGCGCGCGTTGCCGCGTTGGGCTCTGCTGGGCCACACGCTGCTGAGGTTCTCGGCCACGATTCCGCCCTGCTTCGTGCTGCCGGACGTGATCGGCGCCTACGGCAGCCTCAATCTGTACGTGGCATTGGTCGGCCCGCCCGGTGGGGGCAAGACGACCTCTGGTGCAGCGAGCCGTCGGGTGATCCACATTCCGTACGAGGAGCCGACCCAGGCGCCGCTGGGCACCGGCCAGGGGATGACGCGGCGGTACATGTCCCCGAGTCGCGAGGAGCCGATCTACCACACCGACAGCGTGATCTTCGGCGTTGACGAGGTGGCCAAACTGCGCGCGACGTTGAGTAGGCCGGACTCGATTCTTCTCGGCGAGCTCAACACCGCGTGGGCGGGATCGACCCTTGGTGCGGCCAATGCGGACGTGATGAACACGGCGATCTTGCCGAGCCATACGTACCGTCTTGGGCTGCACGTCGGTGTCCAGCCGGGCCTGGCCGACGCCCTTCTCGATTACGAGGTGAGCGGCTTTCCGCAGCGGTTCGTGTGGTTCGAGGCCGAGTTGCCCGCGGATACGCAGCGCCCGCGCGAGCGGACGACGGGAGTGTGGAAGTGGACCCCGCCGGATGTCAGCCTGCACGACCTCGGCCCCGACTTCTCCAAAGAGCGCGACAACTTCCGCGTGCTGACCTTGCCCGAATTCGTCGAGGACGTCGTGTGGGCCGACTACATCAGTCGCGGACAGGGCCTCGGCGATCGGATCGACTCGCACCGCATGCTGAGCCGTCTCAAGATCGCTGCCGTGCTGATGTGGATGGACAGCCGCAGCGAGGGGATCAACGCCGAGGACTGGCACCTGTCGGGGCAGATCATGGCCCTGTCCGACGCGACCCGAGACCGAGCGCAGCAGTACCGCCTGGCCGAGCTGGCTAAGAAGGCCGACGAATCGGCCACACGGGCGGGGCGTCGGGCAGCGCTGACCGAGGGCGCCAAGGAGGCCGTGCTCGTCAAGAAGGCCAAGGCCCGGATCTTGCAACTGCTGGCTGACGGCGTCGAGCGCACTCGCAGCCATGTCGTGTCGCGCGGCATGACAGCCTCGCTGAGGCCGGTGGCCGAGGCCGCGCTCGACGAGCTGGTCCACAGCGGCACGGTCCGGGTCCGGACGACGAAGCATCCGACGAGCGACAAGAAGATCGCTCGTTGCCGTCTTGCTGAGTAGGGCAGTGTGACGATGTGACGCGGCGCTGTGACGCTCATTCTGCCTGGTCAGGGGCGGTGTGACGGTGTGACGAGTGTGACGCGCATTCGCACAATCGACCCCACAGCGGACCAGTCGATTCAACGTTAATGAAAATGATTATCAAGAAAATGCTTTTCGTGTGTATTACGTATGCGACGCGACGCGCGACGCGTCGTCACAGCGTCACACCCGTCACAGCGCGCTTGACGTGCAGGAATGAGCGTCACGCTGCTCGTCACACTCGTCACACCAGGCGACGTCTGCTGGCGAAAGACCTCGATCAGGGTCGCGACTTCACTCGAATTCGAGCTGTGGCAGGCCCTCGCATTAGGGACGCACTGGCGGCAAGACGTAGCGTTTACGACAGGCCCGATTACGGAGGCGACGTCATGAAGAGATCTGCTTATGAGAAGGCGATGAACACGGCAGTTGCGCAGTACCTCGTGCTCGATGCTCAGCGCTGGTTTTGTGCGGACTGTGGGTCGACTGACGTGACCGTCGAATGGGAGTTCGACAAGAATGCTCCGCTCGAAGACATCGTCTGGGAGGGCAAGGTCTATCGAGAGGCCAGCTACAAGAAGTGGGTTCAGCGGACCGAGTATCACGAAGCCGCATGCCCGCAGATCGACCACGAGCGGCCCGGTGTGGACCGCACGCAGCTGAGTCGTGTCTAACTGCGACTTCTTACAGCAGGAGAACTGATGGGATACGAACTTGAGAGCCGTAACCGACTCGCCATCGAGAGGAGGCGTCGGGCCGACCCTGCCTCGCTCGTGGGGTCGTACTTCTTCGGTCAAGGCGACAAGTGGCGCGGACACCATGGCGCAGTGGTCGCGGAGCCGTCGCCGGGGATCTACCTGTGCGAGTTCTTCGACTGGTTCGGCACCTCGGACCACCAGGGCCTCGTCCGGATCGACGACATGATGGAGTGGACCTTCTACGACGACGCCACGTGGATGAGCAACGCCTACGAGGGTGGTGTCCGGCAGCGGTGGGAACGCGAACGTGGTGAGGCTCCGGAGCCTGGCAAGCTCGTGTCGGGTGGCGACTTCATCCACGGGGCCGAGGTCGAAGACTGATGAGTACCGCCATGCACGACCAGGCCCTCGCTGCGATGGATGAGGCCGAGCGGATCGCTACGACAGCCCGTGTGGCGCCCTGGAACGCGGTGATCCACTCGATCCTGACCCGCTGGATGCCTGCATCGGTCGAGGGCTGGACCGCCTGCGACGACCTACCCATGCCCCAGGTCTGCTACGGCCTGCCCGACCTTCCGGGGCATCTCATGTGCAAGACGTGCTGGCTCGCGGCTGCACGGAATCGCAAGGCGTGCGACGGATGCGGAATCGTGGTGCCTGCGGGTTTGGCTTCGCTGACGGTATGCCCAATCGGACCGGCGCTCGTCCGCGTGAGGCTATGCGTCGCCTGCTCGGGCCCGTTGCCGGCGAATACGCACGCCACACATTGAACTCACACAGCTAACTGCCAGGGGCGGAGAGTCGCCCTACGCACATCGAATCAGTAAGGAACTCTTATCGTGAATGACTCCACCACTCCTGAATCCAGCCCCGGCGACTCCGGCAGCCAGCAGCCCGGCAAGGGCAAGTGGGCGCAGCTGACGCCCATGCCCCGTGAGCACCGGCCACACCCCAGGGACAACCGCCCGAGCGAGTACGGCCTGCCGATCGACATGGGCGAGCACCCGTTGCGGACCTTTTACCGTGAGATCCGCGAGGAAGAGGAGGCAGAGGCCAGGCGCCGAGCTCGTGCCATCGACCGCCAGCATCCGACGGGCGACGCCCGATGAGCGCGCCCACGGTCGATGTTGCCCTGCCTCAGATCAACGCTGACGCGTCCAATGACGCTCGCGCAGGCGTCGCCACCCCTGCCCTGTTCGCGGCTCGCTCAGGCGAAATGACAGCCGGTGATAATCGCCCGGGTACTGGCTGCGGGCTGTGTCGATGCTGTGCGCCCGATCGGCGGGGTGTGGTCGCGATAGCCGTTTGCCGGTTTCACATGGGGCGGTAATCGAAACCTTGCTCTCTTGAGGGCGCCCTTGCGATTATTGCCACGTAGCAGTTTCGGCAAAGGAGGTGAGATGCAATGGGAACACGAGGGCCGGTGAAACAGCTCGGCGAACGATTCCAGGTCCGGTTCTACGGCGACGCTGAGGCTGAGCTTCGGATCCTGGCCGCGATGTGGTCGACCTCGGTTCCCCACGTCGTCCGCATCCTCGTTGACGAGGCGCTACGGCAACGGAAGCTCGACAAGGATGGATCGCCCAGATGAGCCGCAAGATCGACGTCACCGACCCCGAGAACCTGTCCGAGAAGGACCGTGCGTACCTCGCCAGCCGTGGCCGCACCCCTGAGCAGGAGGCCGACCGCCAGCACCTGGTCGAACTGAAGGCCCAGCGCATCGCGGAGCAGGTCGAGACCTACCAGCGGACCATGACGCCCGAGGACATGGCCTACCGCGAGCGGACCGCCCGGCAGGGCATCAACCCGGGGCAGATCTGATGAGCCGCGAGATCGACACCACCGAGCCGCTGTCTCCCGAGGACGCGAAGTACCTCGCCGATCGTGACCGCACAGTCGAGGAGGAGACCGCTCGACAGGAGAAGGCCGACCAGGTCGCCGACGACGTCAGCGAGGGGCGCCGTCCCGGGGCAGGCCCGGGGTACGACGGACCGGCCGTGATCGGCTACCCGATCCAGAAGATCAGGGGCAGTTGATGGCGCACAAGCGAAGCGACGGCAAGGCCCGGCTGTCCGCCCTCGACAAGCTCAACACGGACATCGTCGTGCTCGAGGGCCAGCTCACCGAGGCCGACGACCGGGCCAAGCGCAACGCCGGGGTCGAGCCGGCCAGCAAGCGGGACCTGGCCACGCGGTTCCCGGCGATGAGGGGGCGCAGGTGAGCACGAGCGCCAACCCTGCCTACGGCCGCGCCATCGAGACCCGCGACGAGCTGCACGCCGACATCGTCCGCGATGCCGAGGCCCACACGGCCAAGGTCGCCGAGCTGACCGCCTCGCTGCGAGACGGTCGTGTCACCCCGGCCGAGGCTCGGGCTCAGCTGCGGGACATCGAAGCCGCGCGGCTCCGGCTGCTCGACAGCCACCGCGGGATCGAGGCATCCGAGGCCCGTCTCGAAGAGATAGAGGCCATGAGCCCCGACGACCGGCGAGACGCCACGCTGGGCCGTTTCCCCGCAATGCGCACGGCCCTCGCTCGCACCAGCGACGGGCAGGGCTGACCGAGATGGCTTCTGGCTTCGTCCCTGACGCGCTCGACATGGCCTGGTGTGGTGATGACCCCCTCGCTCGCGCACAGACGCTCAGGGGCGAGCCAGCAGCCACACGAACTACTTGCGACGGACTCGCCAACTGTCGCCTGCGCTCCCGGCAGGGTCCGAGTTCACCCTTCGCCAGCTCTGCCGGGCCCAAGGGGTAAGCCGTGGCCGCACGCAAGATGTCCACACGCAAGCGATGGAAGCCCCAGCGTCGCCCCGTGGTGCGGACCAATGCGTACGGCCCGGCTTACCTCTTGTGGCTCAAGCTGCACGACGACCCGATCCCCGCGCGGTGGCGGGGTGTGGGCGGCTTCTCGACTTTTGTCCAAGACACCGGAGGCCTCGCTTGTGAACCGGAGGTGCTGCCAGGTCAAACTGCTACATACTACGAGAACTTCATGGCAACCAGATTCGGAATGACTGCGAACGATGGAACTCGGCAGGTATTCGTAGTAGACGACGAGGATGCCGACCTGATCCGTTCCCGCAGGTGGACCATTACAGCCCTTGAACGGACCTACGGAACCGTATACACGATCCGTGCCTTGGGATGGCCCCGCAAGTTCCTGCACCAGCTCATCATGGGTGATCCCCCGCGTGAGGGCCTGGTCATCGACCACAAGGACCGTGACAAGCTGAACAATCGGCGGTCCAATCTGCGTTGGGCCACTCGCTCTCAGAACAAGGCGAACAGCGGCAAGATGCTCGTCGACTCGGCCTCGTGGACCCCCTACAAAGGCGTCTACTGGGATCCCGTCACGTGGCTCTACACCTCGAGAATTAGAAGTCGGGAGCCTCAGGTGCGGCGCAGTCGGACCTTCGACACGGCCGACGAAGCCGCCCGTTGGTACGACGAGCAGGCCCTCGAACTGTTCGGAGAGTTCGCCTGCACCAATGAGATGTTGGGGCTAATCCACACAACCGCCACACACCTTGACTCACCTGCAGGAATGAGTCGTCCAACGCATTCGCAATCAGTAAGGAACTCGCATGTCTAAGAGTCGCGAGGAGATGGACCGGCACAACGCGCGACGCCGTGCCAAGACCAAGGCAGCCAGGGCCGATATCTCCGATGAGATCGAGGTCTTGTACGGCAAGCCCATCGAGGATTGGGACGACGAGGAACTTGTCCGTGGCCGTCCGCGCGACAGGAGCGGCAGGTTCCTCGGTCGTCGCCCCGCCTGGCTTACCCCTGCACTTCAGGCTGAGCGTCAGCGACGTCTTCGCCAACTCATGGCCGATGATCTCGGCACGTTCGCTGCGGACGCCCTGCGCACGATCCACTCCGTGATGATGGACGACAGCCGCGACGACGAGGGCAAGCCCCGTGTACCGGCGTCGGTGCGTGTGGACGCGGGCAAGTACCTCGTGGACCAGTTCATGGGCAAGGCCACTGCGACGGTCGACGTACACGCAGGCAGTCAGCTCGGCGAGCTGCTGAGCGGCATCCTCGTCAATCCCGACGGCGAGCCCAGCCACCAGATCATCGAGGGCGAGGTGGTCGCGGACCCCTCCGAGGGCGACGACCAGCCCGACCACATGCCCCGACGCATCGAGTCGTAACGGCACGGGGTCGATCAACGACTCTCTGCTTGTGCTGATGGAAGACGCTAAGCGGTTGCGCGAGGACTGGGCCGCGAAGGGCTCGCCCCCGTGCGAGCACCCCCAGCTCACCAAGGAGTACTACCTCGGCTCGCAGACTGGCGACAAGGTCTGCACCACGTGCGGACACGAGTTCGCCGAAGCCGAGTGGCGTGCCAGGTAGTCCACCGTTTCTGTCGGTGGTCACCGCTACCCTCAGTCGGGTGAGCGACGATCCCCAGTTCTACATGGCGCGCTGCTTCCAGTGCGAAGGACGAACCCAGTTCGTTCGGGTATACGACGGCGCTGACCAGTCGGGCGGCTATGGAGACATCGCCTGGTACATCGCCGCCGAGTGCGTCGTGTGCCGTCTACTTCTGACGGGGCGCGCAACTCAGGACGGCGCGTTCCACGTCATCGAGAACAACCGCACCCTGCGCGGTAAGCGCTTCGAGGACGTACCGAAGCACATTGCCGAGGCCGCGTCCGAGGCCCATAAGTCGATGGACGCCGAGTGCTATCGCGGGGCGGTCATCCTGGCTCGTGCGGTCATCGAGTCCACAGCTAAGGACAAGGGCATCACGGGCGGCAACATCGCCTCGAAGATCGAGCGAATGGAAAAGGAAGACCTGATCCGTCCGTACGTTCGCGAGGGTGCGGACGAGGTTCGAGTGTTCGGAAATGACATGGCGCACGGCGACTTCGTGCAGGAAGTCGGCTACCGAGAGGTTCAGCTCGCGCTTGAGCTGATGGACGAGGTCCTTGCCGAGGTGTATCAGGGTCCGGCCCGTGTCAAGAAGGCTCGGGAGCGCAAGGCGAAGCTGTCGGAGGGTGGCGCCGACCAGCCCACACCCGGCGCGCGAGCAGGTTCCGAAGTCGTTGGTCGAACGGGCAGGCCCAGATCGTCCGGATTCGTCCAGTCGTCGTCGCCCTGGTCGTGACAGCCCTGCACGTCTGAAAGTCGCTCAGGGACGAACTGAGACGTCCATACGAACGCCCCCCGACGATTCGAGGGGCGATCGTGTGTCGCGTGTCAGGCGGCTGCAGCCTTGCGGCCGCGCACGGGCTTCGCGGGCTCGTCCTTCACCTCGACGATGTCCTCGTCTGCGCCGTCGTTCTCGGGCTGGGGTGTGGCGTCGGCCTTAGCGTCCTGGGCGGCCTTCTCCGCGCGGGCCTTGGCTGCGGCTTCACGGTCGGCCAGCCACGTGCGGAAGCGGGTCTTCATCTCGGGCAGGTCGTCAGCCTCGAACGCGTAGCGGCCACCGGAACCGACGGCGACGTAGTCCTTGGAGGCCCGCAGGAACTGACGCAGCAAGCGGGGTGTGGTGCCACACGCCTCGGCTGCGGCCTTGGTCGAGACGGACTCGGTGTTGGCGCTCATGGTGTTCTCCTTCAGTCGTTCGCGTTATCTGCGGTGTCGTGCATGTCGTCGATCAGCTCGTCGAGCACGGACTCGGATACGTATCCGCGGTCGGCGATGATTGCTTCACGTGCGCGGGTGATTGCGTCGGACGGGGCGGGGACTTCGTCGTTGACCGCGTGCACGAGCGAAAGCGCGGAAAGCCCGTACGTGTCGCCGATGGAGACGAGGCGTTCAATCAGAGTCATAAGTCGAACGTAGGAAACCTGAGCTGCCAGTCCCTACCATTCCCGCCTAGTACGATTGTGTAGAGTTCGACCATCAAGCCGCGATTAGCGCGGGAGTCGGTCGATCGCACAGGACGCACATGTTGTCCTCGACGGGGCCCCGGCACGAGCAGGGCTCGATGATGGCCGAGGGCTTCGACGCGATGGCGCGGGCAACAATGGACGCGGCGTAGGCCTTGCCGTTCGTGCGCCGGCACTTCGCGCGGGCGGACTTCGTCGTCGGGTGGCTGCAAGCGGCGTGTGCGGTGTTCGTCGTCATGAGGTGAACGTAGGACGCGGGCGCCCTCGATCTAAGGCTGTCGTCCTGGTCCGTTGGTGTGGAGCCTGAGCGTGTGTTCAGTGTGTGTCACCGATGTGATGCTGAACGTTCCGACACACGCTGATACGCCCGACGACTGAGTTGCCGTCTCACCTGGAGAAACAGCCTTCTTGGCGTCAGCGGTAATCACGGGGAATCATGGTGAAGAACGCACGATAATTGACTCGTAATGCGTAGGTCTGGGGTTCGACTCCCCAAGGCGGCTCCACGTAAGTCCGCAGGTCAGACGGCATGTTGACCTCCATCGAAGCGATCTGCGACGAAGATCATCGGCCGGCTAGTCCGCATTTGGTCCGCACTTGCTTGAGCGCGGGCCTCGTGGAGGCGGTCCGCGACGGTGTCGAGGTCGTCGGCGAACAGGTGGGCGTAGACGTCGAGGGTGACCTTCGCCGAGCTGTGTCCGAGCATCCGCGAGACCACGACGACGGTTGCGCCGGCCTGGATCGCCAGTGACGCCGCCGTGTGTCGCAGACCGTGTGGGGTGATTCCTTCGAGCCCGGCTCTTTCCGCAGCGGCGTCGAAGACGTTGCGCCGGAAGTTTCCGTTGCGGAGGATGCTGCCTTTCGGCGACGGAAAGACGAGATCTCCTGGGGAGCGCCCGGCCACCAGCTCGGCCAGTTCGTCGACGAGGAACGCGGGAATCGGAACGTCGCGACGCTCGTGATCCTTTGGGGTGCCGATCACTGCTTTGCCGCGGACCTCAGCCATGGCGCGCGTGACTCGGATCCGTCGGCGGAGGAGGTCGAGGTCCTCGACCCGGAGCGCGACCGCCTCACCCCAACGCAGGCCTGTGTAGCCGAGCGAATTGATCAAAGGGCTGTATTCGCCGCACTCGTCGGCGAGTCGGGCGAGCTCGCCGTGGGAGAGGAAGCGCTTCGGCTTGGCCTTCGCCCGAGGCAGCGGCACCCCGGCGGCCGGGTTGCGAGTGAGACGTCCGTCGAGAACCGCATAGGCCAAGGCGAGGGACAGGATGCGGTGGATGTACCGCACTGAGCCGGCTGCCAGACCTGAGGAGACGAGGCGTTGGAGCCATGCCGCCACGTCGGCGGGCGTGACGTCCGCGATGGCGACCTGCCCCCACGCTGCGGCGATGTGCTTGTCGATGATGCCGCCGTACCGCGTGATCGTGGTTGGCTTCAGCTGGGACTGGGCGGCCAGCCAGAGTCGGGCCCACTCGCCAACTGTGATTCGGGAGAGGTTGGGGTCGATCCACTCGCCGCGGGACTTCGACACCTCGACACCGGCCAGCCAGCGCTCCGCGTCGCTCTTCCGGGTGAAGTGCCTGGAGCGCTCGCGCCTGTCGGGGCCGCGATAGCGGGCGCGCCAGGTGCCGTCAGGTCTCCTCGCGATGCTCCCGAGGAGGAGCGTCAGGATCAGCATCTGCGTCCTGGTCACCAGCCTCGCCCCCCTCTCTTGGTGTCTCCACCACGGCCGCGCCGAACTCCGCGATGACCCGGCCGTCCTCGTCCATCAGGTATGAGGGCCACTCCGCGGGCATGTCGCCTGGCAGCTCTCGACCCGATTCGACGAGCTCGATCCATTGCCCAAGTTCTTCCTCGCGCTGTTCGAGGAGGGTTTGCATGAGCACGACCTCCTGACGTCGCGACTCCAAGACCTGCACACGTTGCGCCCGGTACTCGTCGTCGTCGTTGTGCATGAGGAGGACGTCGATGCTCGTGCCGAAGATCGTCGCCACGGCGATGGCCTCGGCCAGTCTCACTGGTCGCTTTCCTGCTTCGACCTTCCCGACGGTGGTCTGGTGCCAGGTGGTGATGCCGAGCTCAGCAAGCTTCTCCACGAGCGTTTGCTGCGACATCCCCTGCCACTCCCGGAGGCCTCGGAGACGCCCCCCGAAGCGGGCATCCGCTATCGCAACCAAGTTGGCGTCGTAACCCGTCACGCACTGACTCTACAGACCATAGCAGCTTGACAGCGAGCTACAACCAGGTAATTCTCGTGGAGGTTGGTTGTTGATGACGTGGGAGGTTGGCCATGGCGCGCAAGATCCTCGGCATCCCGGAGGCCGCAAGCTTATTGAGCCGGTCCCCGGACACCCTTCGGTGGTGGCGGAAGCGCAACGAGGGTCCGCCCTCGTTCAAGATCGGCCGACGGGTCGTCTACTTCGAGGACGAGCTGCTCACGTGGGTTGAGCAGCAGCGGCGGGAGAGCCTTCCGCCGGGCGCGGCATGACCAGCAGCGGACGTTCCCGACGTTCGACTCGCGCTCGTCTGATCGCGGTCATTGGAGGTGGAGGTGGCCGCTGAAGCGGCAGTGAGTGGCGGCGCAGCACCCGAGCGCCTGCCGCCT
Organism: Pseudonocardia sp. WMMC193; assembly: GCF_021728735.1. Taxonomy (NCBI): domain Bacteria; kingdom Bacillati; phylum Actinomycetota; class Actinomycetes; order Pseudonocardiales; family Pseudonocardiaceae; genus Pseudonocardia; species Pseudonocardia sp. WMMC193. Next base: position 5,063,984 of record NZ_JAKKDO010000003.1, read on the forward strand.
GCGGATCTCCGGGCAGAACGTGCTGTGATCGGGTCGGTCCTGCATCACCCAGCCGTCCTCGAGCAGGCCGTGACGGTCGTCAGTGCTCAGGACTTCTACAAGCCGGCGCACGCCGAACTCTTCGACGAGATGCTCGCGATGCGGGACCAGGGACGGCCGGTCGACGCCATCGCCCTCGCGAACCGGCTCGGAGAACGGCTGCACAGGCTTGGTGGAGCCTCGTACCTCATCGACTGCATGAGCAGCGTGCCCACACCGGCCAACGTTGCCTACTACGCCGAGATCGTCGCGGACAAGGCAGCCCGTCGCCGTCTGATCGAGGCGACGGTCCGTATTTCACAGCTGGCGTACGCCCTGCCCGGGGACTCGGACGACGACCTGGCGGAACGGGCGCGCGAGATTCTCGACGGGGTCGCCGGTGGTGGGCGATCCAGTCGGCAGCGCCGCCTTCGTCGCACCCCTGCCTCAGCGGTGACGATGCGGCGCCTGCGGTGGCTGTGGTCGAACCGGATCGTGCTGGGCGGGCTGACGCTCCTCGCCGGGCGGGAAGGGCTCGGGAAGTCGACGGTGGCGGTCGACCTGGCCGCCCAGGTGACCCGTGGCGAGCTGGCCGGCGAGTTCCTGGGTGAGCCGCGGCACGTCATCTATGTCAATTCGGAGGACGCCCGCGATAGCACGATTGTCCCGCGGCTCGTCGCGGCCGGTGCAGACCTCGACCGGGTCGTCTTTCTCGACGCCATCTCCCCGACGGACGACGAGTCGCCGCTGGTCCTGCCGCACGACACCCGGCTCCTGGCGGAGGAGATCGAGGAGCTGGGTGTTGCGCTGGTGGTGCTCGACGCGGCGACGTCGGTCATCGACAGCGCACTGGACGGGGACCGTGACCGCCAGATGCGGCGGGGCCTCGAGCCGATCTCGAAGCTCGCGGCGGACACCGGCGTTGCGGTCGTGGGCATCGTGCACTTCGGAAAGCGCGAGTCGGCCGATACCGGCAAGTTGATCCTGGGCTCGATCGCCTGGTCGCAGGTGGCGCGCTCGGTCTTGGCGGTGGCCCGGGATGAGGACACTCACCAGCTCGTTATTTCCTCGACGAAGGCGAACCTCGCGCCGGGTGACGCGCCGTCGCTGGCGGTCGGCCTCGTTCCCGCGGCGGTGGAGACTCCGGACGGGATCACGCAGGTTGCGCGTGTCGAGTGGCACGGCGAGACCACGCAGCGAGCCGAGGAACTGCTCGCGGTCAGCCCCGAGGGAGAGGACCGGTCCCTCATCGCCGAGGCGGTGACGTGGCTGCTCGGCTACCTCGCTGACGAGAAGCGCGCCGGCTCAGCCGGCGCCGGGGAGATCCTCCGTGCAGCAAAGGCAGACGGGTTCAATGAGCGGCTGCTGCAGCGCGCCCGCAAGCGCGCGCAGGTCTCCACCCACAGAACCGCGACCGGGTGGACCTGGACGCTCGACCCGCCGAGGCGACAAGGCGACAACCCGACGCGAACGTAAGCAGGGAAGACGTCAAGTCGACATGAGCTCGTGCGCGCACGTCGTCATGTCGTGTTGTCGCCTCTATCGCCATGCGCTGGCCAGCACCCCGCCCAATGCTGAGGGGCCTGTCTACTACTCGCCCCCGACAGGGCAGATCCTGGCCGGCATCCTCGCCTCGCTCGCTCAGTACGAGCGCACGCGGATCGCAGAGCGGGCCGAGGCTGAGCGCGAGGCGGCCCGAGCTCGGGGTAAGCAGACGGGCCGGCCGGCCGGAGGCGCTGACCGCGGGACTGTTTCAAGATCGGTGTTTTCGGCCCGACACGCCGGGCTGGGTTCCGGCGGGATGGGCACTGTGAGTGATGACATCGGATCTTGTGAGTCCACGCAAGGTTGAGTCCAAGCCGCCGAGGGAGCTCTCCCCGGAGCAGGCCGCTGCGGCGGCGATGGTGGCCGAGGCGAAGGCCCGCGGGCTGGCGTTGACCGGCCCGGATGGCTTGCTGAAGCTGTTCACGAAGAATGTGCTGGAAACCGCGTTGAACGAGGAGATGACCGAGCACCTCGGGCACGCCAAGAATCAAGCGGTCCCGGAACGGGATTCCACGAACGTGCGGAACGGGTCACGGTCGAAGACGGTGCTCTCGGACGCGGCCGGCGAAGTCGAGATCGACGTGCCGCGGGATCGGGAGAGCACCTTCGAGCCCCAGATCGTGAAGAAGCGCCAACGGCGCCTCACTGATGTGGATGAGATCGTGCTCTCGCTGTACGCGAAGGGGATGACCACCGGGGAGATCTCCGCGCATTTCGCCGACATCTACGGGGCGTCGGTGTCGAAAGAGACGATCTCACGGATCACCGACAAAGTCGTCGCCGAGATGAACGACTGGGCCGGCCGCCCGCTCGACGCGGTGTACGCGGCAGTGTTCATCGACGCCATCCACGTGAAGGTCCGGGACGGGCAGGTCGCCAACCGGCCGGTCTACGCCGCCATCGGGGTCACCGTGGACGGCTGCAAAGACGTGCTGGGTCTGTGGATGGGCGTGGGCGGCGAGGGCGCGAAGTTCTGGATGAGTGTGCTCGTGGACCTGAAGAACCGCGGTGTGCGCGACGTGCTGTTCCTGGTCTGCGACGGCCTCAAAGGCCTCCCGGAGGTCGTGGCGAACGTGTGGCCGCAGACCATCGTCCAGACATGTGTCGTGCACCTGGTCCGGAACACTTTCCGTCTGGTCGGCCGCCAGGACTGGGATGCGGTCAAACGGGACATCAAACTGATCTATGCGGCACCCGGCCCGAACGCCGCGCTCGTCGCCCTGGATGAACTCGAGAAGAAATGGGGTCGGAAGTACGGGGCGATGATCCGGCTCTGGCGCAACGCCTGGGAGGAGTTCATTCCGTTCCTGGACTACGACGTCGAGATCCGGAAGGTGATCTGCTCGACGAACGCGATCGAATCGCTCAACGCCCGCTACCGGCGGGCCGTCCGAGCACGAGGCCACTTTCCGACAGAGCAGGCCGCGATGAAGTGCCTGTATCTTGTGACCCGCAGCCTGGACCCGACCGGGACAGGCCGTGCCCGATGGACGATGCGCTGGAAGCCTGTGATCAACGCCTTCGCCATCACGTTCGGTGACCGCTGGCCGGGAGCCGAGACCTACTGAACACGACGCCGGAAACACCGATCACGAGACAGACCCCTGACCGCTGACCAGGTGCGGCAAGCGCGCCGGCTGCGCGAGCATGGCTGACATCCGGGCCACGCTCGGGTGCGCGCGCTCGACGCTGTATCGGGCTCTCAGCTCCAAGCTCGCGTAACGGACTGGCCCAGTTGGGCGACATCGTAGCAGCGAGCGGGTGCCGTGATCACCTCAACATGGCTGCGCGGCGGGCTCTAGGACACACTGGGAGGCGTGACTGCAGCGGAGCGACCTAGTACTCCAGCCGCAGTTCGTTAAGTATGTCGTTCGCGGCGGCGGTAGTGGGCTTCGCGGGCTCGGTGTTGGTGTCGTCGTCGCCAGGTGGACCAGGCCCATTGCAGGGTGTGGGTGGGGATGTGGATCAGAGGTGCCAGGAGACGTCGGATCTCGGCGAGGGTGAGCGGGATGAGGCCGCTGCCAGGTCTTTTGGGGCGATGGCGGCGGTGACCGAGAGGTAGGCGTGGGCGAGGAGGGCGAGGGTGATGTGCCGGTACCAGGCGTCGTAGCGGCGGACTTGGTACTGGTCGAGTCCGACCTCGTTCTTCGCGGTCTGGAAGCATTCCTCGATCGCCCAGCGGGTGCCGGCGACCCGGATGAGGTCCTCGTCGGTGGTGCCGGGAGGTCCGGCGCACAGGTAGTAGGCCAGCTCGGGTTCGACCCCGGCCTGGAGCTGGTCGGGGTCGAGGATCTGGCGGCGGACCAACAACCAGCGGCCCCACCCGGCAGGGGCGTTCTCGGGCGGGTACAGCGAGGCCACGGCCCAGTCGTAGAACCGCTCCCCCTTCACGCCCGGGCCGGCGGAGCGCCGCTTCCACGCCTGCTCCGGGGCGCGGGCGACGAGATCGTCGGCGCGGCGTGCGCCGGCCATCTGTGCGAGGTCGCCGTCGATCGACAGCGGGATGGTCTGGCTGCGAGGCACGGCGACGACGTAGCCGATCCGGCGCTGCTCGCACCAGGAGCGGAACTTGTAGTCCTGCCCGTAGGCCTCATCGGCGGCCACGAACGCTGCGGGCACCCCGGCATCGAGAGCACGCCCGAGCATCTGTTTGGCCAGGGTCGTCTTCGTGGCGAACTCGACCTCGTCCGGGACCGCCGCCTCCCGGCAGCGTTCCCGATCCGAGGTCCACGACTTCGGTAGGTAGAGCTCCCGGTCGATCAGGGTGCGGCCCTTCCCGGTGGCGTAGGCCAAAAACACCCCGAGCTGGCAGTTCTCCACCCGCCCCGCGGTGCCGGAGTACTGGCGCTGCACACCGGCGGACTTGCTGCCCTTCTTCAAAAACCCGGTCTCATCGACGATCAGCACCCCACCCGGCTCGCCGAGATGCTCCACGACGTAGTCCCGCACGTCGTCACGGACTCCATCGGCATCCCACGTGGCGGCGTTGAGCAGCCGCTGCATCCCGTCCGGCGTCGTATCCCCGGCGACCTCGGCCAGCGTCCACCCGTTCTTCCCGGCCAGCGGGGCCAGCAACCCACGCACATATGCCCGCGCCCGCCGCCGTGGCTCGGCGCGGAAGAACCGGCCCGCGACCAGCCCGAACAACCCGTCCAGGCCACCGGCCCACGCCTCGAGATCCTCCGACGACTCCACAAGATCGAAGCCTATCGGAAGATCACATAACGAACTGCGGCTGGAGTACTAGGGCATGTCTCCCAAAGCCTGTAGCCAGGTGACGATGGCCTTGAGGACGGCGCCCCCGCGGAAGGTGAGCGCGAGCTTGTCGTAGCGGGTGGCCAGACCGCGCCATTGCTTGACCGTTGCGAACCCGCGCTTGTGGTTCCCCCGAAATCGTGGAGGGTTCCCTATGCCGCGTCTCGGGTGATGGCGGTGTTCTCGTAGTTGATCGGTGAGAGCCCGGCTGCGGCGCTGTGTCGTCGCCGGTGGTTGTAGAAGCCGTAGCACCAGTCGATGACCACTGCACGCGCCCTGCTGGTGGTGTCGAAGATGTTGCGGGACAGTACTTCCCACTCCAGACTGGAGAAGAACGCCTCCGCTGCGGCGTTGTCGAAGCACGACCCGACCCGGCCCATGGACTGGCGGATCTCCAGCCGCCGGCACAGCGTCGTGAACGCGGCCGCGGTGTAGGTCGACCCGCGGTCGGTGTGAAAGATCACCCCTCGGATCTGCTCCGCGCCGCCCCGGGCCGCCACCGCCATCCGGATCGCCTCACAGGCCAGCTCGGCGTTCGGGTGCAGTCCGGTGGCCGCGCCGAGCAGCCGCCGCGAGTACAGGTCGATCACGGTGGCCAGATACAACTTCCCGGCCGCGGTGGGGATCTCGGTCATGTCCCCGACCCATCTGCGGTTCGGCTCGGCCGCGGTGAAGTCCCGGCGCAGCAGGTCGGGGAACTTCGGCGCCGCCTTGTCCTGGCGGGTCAGCCCGTTACGGCGACGGATGCGGCGGGCGACCAGGCCCTGGCGGCGCATCGAGTCCGCCACGGTCTTCTCCGACACCCGCCACCCGGCCTCGCGCAGATCGGCGTGCAACCGGGGCGAGCCGTGCAACCGCTGGGCATCGTCGAACGCCGCCGCGACAGCGGCGTCCAGTTGGGTCCGGCGCCGCTCGGTCGCGGTCGTGCCACCGTTCGAGCCGTTGGCCCGGCCGAGCCACTTGTACAGCCAGGAGATCGACACCCCGAGCAGAGCGCAACAGACCGTGTGCGGCACCCGGTAGGAGGTCCTCTGGTCGGCGATGAAACGTGCCACGCTCACTTCGTCGCCTCCTTGACCCACAGGACCACGGATCGCTTGAGGACATCACGCTCCATCCGCAGCTCGGCGTTCTCCGCGCGCAGCCGCTTGAGCTCCTCGATGTCGCCGCGGGACAGGCCCTCGGTGTCCTCGCGGGCCTCGCGGGCGCGGGCCACCCAGTTGCCCAATGTGCCCTCGTTGACCCCCAGGTCGCGGGCGACCTGGGCGATCGGCTTGCCCGTCTCCTCGACGATCCGGACCGCCCCGTCACGGAACTCCCGGTCGTATCGCTTCCGTACCTCTGGCATCGCTACCCCTTATAGCTGATGCCTCCCCGATCATGGGGGAACCGCACTCGCCGGGCACCTGCACCCGACGCCGGACCAGCGGCGTCACCCCGGCCAGGACGATCTCCAACTCGAGGATCTTCGTCTTCCCAGACACACGAGGCACGGCCATCAGCCGATGCTCTCAGCCGTCGCCGACACGGACAGGATCGGGCCCACCACTTCTGAAACGACGTCTTAGACCTCGTTTCAGAAGTCGGAGTGTCGGTCCTGTGTGGATCGCCGCGGGTAGCTGATCATGTCCGGCAATGGTGAGACGATCTTGTGTCGAGCGATTGGTCGGCGACGAGCTGTGGGCACTGGTGGAGCCACTGCTGCCCAAGCAACAGCGCAAGCCCAAGCGGGGACGGACGGGGCGGCCGCGGGTGCCGGACCGGGCTGCCCTGGCCGGGATCGTGTTCGTGCTCAAGACCGGGATCAGCTGGAACGCTCTGCCCGCCGAGCTCGGCTGCGGGTCCGGGGTGACCTGCTGGCGGCGGCTACGCGAGTGGCAGGAGGCCGGGGTCTGGGCGGAGCTGCACCGGGTGATGCTCGACCGCCTCGCCCAGCAGGACCTGCTGGACTGGTCGCGCGCGGCGGTGGACAGCGTGAGCGTGCGGGCCAAACGCCGCGGCGAGCTAACGGGGCCCTCGCCGACCGACCGCGGCAAGGCGGGCAGCAAATACCACGTGCTCTGCGACCGTAGCGGGCTGCCGCTGCACGCCCTGGTGACCGGGGCGAACACCCACGACAGCCGCATGCTCGCCCCGCTGTTGGACACCAACCCCGGCGTTCGCGAGCACGCCAGACGGCCGGGGCGGCCGCGTCGGCGCCCGGACAAGCTCCACGCCGACAAGGGCTACGACTATCCGCGCTGTCGCCGCTACCTGACCCGCCGTGGGATCGGGGTGCGGATCGCGCGGCGCGGGATCGAGGACTCCACCCGGCTCGGGCGGGTCCGCTGGGTCGTCGAGCGCACCATGTCCTGGCTGCTGGACTTCCGCCGTCTCGCGCTGCGCTACGACCGCGCCGAGTCCACGATCACCGCCCTGTTGTCGCTGGCCTGTGCCCTGATCTGCCACCGCCACCTCACCAGGGCGCGGCCGAAGCCGGTATGACGGTCGGCCCCGGTGCTCGCTGCGCTGTTGTCTACGAGGTCGGGGCCAGTGGTCGCCAGGCCAGCCACTCCAGGGCCCGGTCGGCCTCGTCGGGGTCGAAGCGGTGCGCGTCGAACGGCCCTCCCGCCCACTCCAGGCGCTCGGCGTGGTCGGGATGGGCAGGGTCGGCGATCACGGTCTGGAAGTCCTCGTACCCCCAGCTCCCGCCGACGTCCTCCGGTGGACACGCCCCTTGGCCTGCGATGCAGCGCGGGTAGCGCACCCCCGGCTGCGCGGCGAGGACGTTCTCCACGGCGATCTCGTGGGTCCAGTTGTCGCCGAAGTCGTAGATGTAGCCGAACCGGTCACCGGCCTTGACCAGCCGAAACAGCCTGGCCTTGGTCTCGTCGGCGACATCCTGGGAGGGCCAGTCGGGGTCCGGGATCCCGTAGCGGCGCCCGGCGACCTCGAACTCGTGCAGATGCGAGTTCGTCCACCCCATCACCGACTGCACCACCTCGTGCAACACCGCCAGATCGATCTCGCCGGGCACCTGCACCCGACGCCGGACCAGCGGCGTCACCCCGGCCAGGACGATCTCCAACTCGAGGATCTTCGTCTTCCCAGACACACGAGGCACGGCCATCAGCCGATGCTCTCAGCCGTCGCCGACACGGACAGGATCGGGCCCACCACTTCTGAAACGACGTCTTAGAGCGGGTCTCAATGACCGTCGCACGATGGGCGGATTCAAACGGTCGTCGCAACACCCTGATCACGGAGGAGTCCAGGGATGGCGACGAAGGACTGGAGCAGGAGGACCGGCGATATGCCCGAGGGGCTTCGCCGGCAGTGGCGTGCTGATCGGGCGCTGCGGCCGCCGATGCGTTCCCCTGGGCGGCCAGAGCCGTCGCGGGTGGTGCAGCGACAGTTCTGGCGGCTGATCGCCACGGGTGTCACGACGGTGGAGGCGTCGTTGGCTGTCGGCGTGTCGTGGCCGGTCGGTGCCCGCTGGTTTCGCCACGCTGGCGGCATGCCGCCGATCTTGCTGACCGAGCCGTCGGGTCGCTGCCTGAGTTTCGACGAACGCGAGGAGATCGCGATCTTGCGCGCCAAGGGCAAGGGAGTCCGTGAGATCGGCAGGGCGATCGGGCGGGACCCCGGGACGGTCTCACGCGAACTACGCCGCAACGCCGCCACCCGTAGCGGGAAGGTGGAGTACCGCGCCGGGGTGGCGCAGTGGAAGGCCCAGCAGGCTGCGAAACGCCCGAAGACCGCGAAGCTGGTCGAGAACCCGCGGCTGCGCGAGTACGTCCAAGACCGGCTCGCGGGCAACGTCCGTAGACCTGACGGCACGATCGTCGCGGGTCCGACACCGCCGGTCTGGAAGGGGCTCAACAAGCCGCACCGGGCAGACCGTAGATGGTCGCTGGCGTGGAGCCCCGAACAGATCGCGCAGCGCCTGAAGGTGGACTTCCCCGATGATGAGTCCATGCGCATCAGCCACGAGGCGATCTACCAATCGCTGTTCATCGAGGGCCGCGGTGCGCTCAAGCGTGAGCTGGTCGCGTGCCTGCGGACAGGGCGTGCGCTGCGGGAGCCGCGGGCGCGATCCCGGAACAAGGCGCAGGGTCACGTGACCGCCGATGTCGTCCTGCGCGAGCGTCCCGCTGAAGCCGAGGATCGCGCCGTTCCCGGGCACTGGGAGGGCGACCTGATCATCGGCACCGGGAGGTCGGCGATCGGCACGCTCGTCGAGCGCAGTAGCCGCTCGACGCTGTTGGTGCACCTGCCGCGGGAGCAAGGCTGGGGCGAGAAGCCGTATGTCAAGAACGGGCCGTCGCTGGGCGGCTACGGGGCCGTCGCGATGAACGCCGCGCTGACCGCGTCGATGACGAAGCTGCCCGAACAGCTACGCAAGACGCTGACCTGGGATCGCGGCAAGGAGCTCTCGGGGCACGCGCTGTTCGCAGTCGAGACCGGGACGCGGGTCTTCTTCGCCGACCCCCACTCACCATGGCAACGCCCGACGAACGAGAACACCAACGGCCTACTGCGCCAATACTTCCCCAAAGGAACCGACCTATCGCGCTGGTCCGCCGAGGAACTCGAGGCCGTCGCTCACGCACTGAACAACCGACCCCGCAAGGTCCTCGGATGGAAGACCCCTGCCGAGGTCTTCGAAGAGCAACTACGCTCGCTCCCGCAGCCCGGTGTTGCATCGACCGGTTGAACCCGCCATGGCTTCCTCCCTCGAGGTCACCCACGCCGTCCGGGCCGAGGACCTACACCACGCCCTGGGACACAACTTCACTCTCCCGCTGCGGGCGCTGCTGCTCACCGGCGACGACGATCGCCGGCTCTCCCACGGCTCGATGACCCACCCGCGTTGGCCCCGATCACCCGCCACCGGGGCCGCGACGGCGACACCCGGAGCAGGCCGTGCGCCGGGCTGAAGCGCGCCGCCGGACGCCAGCCCCCAGGATGGGGGCGAGCGCCGCAACCGCGCCGATCCGTGATCGGTGGGAGACTCTTCGGCGGATCGATATTGATCGTTCCTCTGGTGGTGGAAGAGGTGTCAGAAGGGTTCGGGATCGACGACCCCGCGCAGTCGGGCGAGCTCGTGCCGCCGGGCGGTGGTGGTGTTGAAGGCCGCGCCAAGCTCCGGGAACTCGGCCATGTCCTCGTCGGGAAGGTCGGCGAGGGTGCCGCCGGCGGTGAGAACCTTCAGCGAGAGCCGGGCCAGCCCACCGACCGAGACCGACTGCGGCACCGCCTGCTCGACGGTTGCCGCCGCGTTGGTCAGCCCGTGTCCCCGGAGGACGACCACCGGCCGTCCGGCCATGGAGTCGACCATCTCCTCGGCGAGCGCGCGGGTGCGCACCAGCACCCGCGCGGGTGCACCGGGACCCCCCGGCCGCGAGCCGGGTGCCGGGGATGTCGAACGCCCCAACGATCGGCCGAATGTGAATCCCTGCCAGGTCTGCCGCCACAAGCTCGGGTGGGTGGGCGTGCAGAACCGCGTCGACGTCGGGCCGACGGCGCAGGACCTCGGTGTGCAGGGGCATCTCATTAGGCGGGGAGTACCCGTCGAGCTCGCCGGAGACGCCCTCGTTGCCGTCGAGGTGAACGAGCCGGATATCCCGGGCACCGTGTAGCCGAACCCGCGCTCATGCGGACCGCCCCAGCGCACCAGGAGGCGGTTCTCGTCAATCCGCAGGCTGATGTGCCCCAGGATGCCGTCGGCGAGGCCGTGGCCGGCGAAGACCCGGCAGGCCTCGGCGATGAGCTCCCGCTGGTGCTTGAGCTCGCTCATGGCGCCGCCACCGGACGGGCGTTCTGCACCTTCGCCTGCACCTCGGCGAAGGGTGCTCCGCCGCCGGCCAGGGCCCGGCGGCAGGCGATCAGCGCCTTGGGCCAGTTCACCGTCAGCGCACCGACGAAGTCGTCGCCCTCGGCATAGAGCACCGCGAACCTCTCCGGGTCGGCGCCCTCTACGCGCACGTGGGTGTCCCCACCGGTCCGCCCGACGAGCTGGATCTTCCAGTCGTACTGGTCGCTCCACACGTACTCGACGGGCGCGTGACTGCGCAGATCGTCCGGGTGCACGATGTTGTGGGCCACGCACACCGCCTGCTCAACGGCGTTGGTCCAGTGCTCGAGCCGGACGGTCCGCTCGTAGCCAGGGTGCCACCAGCGGGCCACGTCACCAACCGCCCAGACGTGCGGAGCCCCGATGGACCGGCAGTGGCTGTCGCAGAGCACGCCGTCGTCGGTGGGGATGCCGCTGCCGGCCAGCCAGTCGTCGTTAGGGACCGCCCCGATGCCCACCACCACGGTGGAGGCGGGAAGGGCGGTGCCGTCGTCGAGCACGACCTCCAGACCGTCGCCTGTCTTGCGGATGTCGGCCACGCCGACACCGAACCGGGTCGTGACCCCGCGGCCAGCGTGCAGCTTGCCGAACCCGGCGGCGACCTCCTGGCTGAGCACACGGGACAACGGCACCGGCGCCGGGTCGACGACCGTGACCTCCGTGAGCCCCATGCCGAGCGCGGTTGCGGCGACCTCGGCGCCGATGAACCCGGCCCCGATCACGACCAGGCGACCGCCCTCGCGCAGTGCGGCACCGAGCCGCTGGGCATCCTCCAGCGTGCGCACGACGTGCACGCCGGGCGGGCTGCCCCACAGCGACGGCCGTGCTCGCGCGCCGGTGGCGATCACCAGCTCGTCGTACGGGAGCTTCGTGCCGTCGGCGAGGACGACCTGCCCGTCCGCGACACCGGCCGCGGGGCTGCCGAGCACCAGCTCGATGTTCGCCTCGGCCGCCGCCTCGCGGGTCAGGAGGCCGACGCTGGCCACGGTGGCCTTGCCCGCGAGCAGCCCCTTGGACAGGGGCGGCTTGTCGTAGGGCGGCTCCGCCTCGTCCCCGACCAGGACGATCCCGCCATCGTATCCGGCGGCCCGCAGTGCTTGAGCCGTCCGCACCCCGCCGACGGACGCCCCGACGATCACGGTGCGAGTCATCACTCGTCCTCGACGACCAGCGCCGACACCGGGCAGCTGCGCGCCGCCTCCTCGACCCTCATCCGGTCCGCGTCCGCGATCGTCGTCTTGAGCAGGACCACGACCCCGTCGTCGTCGATGTCGAACACGTCCTCCGCGCCGACCATGCAGTTGGCGTACCCCTGGCACGCCTCGAGATCGGCCTTCACGACCGCCATGTCGTCTCTTCCTCTCCGAGAGAAATTCAGGCCTTGGCGCCGATGCCACCGTCGGGGTGCACAACTCCGCCGGTGACGCCTCGTGCGCGGTCCGATGCCAGGAACACGTAGCTCCACGCGTGGTCCTCACCGGACAGGGCCACCTGCAGCGGCACACGCCCGGCGAGTTCCTCCGCGCGGCCGGGGGTGTCGTTCAGCCTGCGCTCGTCCAACCCGAGGCTGCCGATGCCGCGCAGGTCGGTGTTCAATGTGCCGCCGGGCGCCACGCCGTTGACCCGGATCTCCGGCGCCAGCTCGTGCGCCATCGCTGTGACCAGCCCGCGCACCGCGAACTTGGTGGACACGTAGAGGACTCCGCCCCGGCCCGGGTAGTACGCCGAGGTCGACTCGGTGAGCAGGATCGAGCCACGGCTCTCGCGAAGCGCCGGCAGTGCCGCCTTCACCGAGTGCAGGTGACTCTTGACGTTGACCCGGAAGATCTCGTCGAACGCGTCGTCGATCCGATCCGCGTCGAGCTCGCCGACGCCGCGGTAGAAGTCGAACACACCGACGCAGTTGACCAGGACGTCGAGACCACCGAAGGCCTCTACGGCCGCCGCGACGGCCTCCTCGTTCGCCCCCCGCGTGGTCGCGTCGCCGACGACCACCGGCAGACCGGGGATCTCGGCGGCGAGCTTCTCGCACTTGGCCTCGTCCCGCTCCAGGACCGCAACCTGAGCGCCCTCGGCGCGGAACGCGTCGACCACGGCGCGGCCGATCCCGGAGCCGGCTCCGACGACCAGAGCGCGCTTGCCCTCAAGCCAACCGCTCATGTCTCCTCCTCGAACAACGGGCCGAACGGGTGGCCGATCATGGCCGAGAAGGTGTCCGCGGTCTGCCAGGTCAGGGACTCCACCTCGAGCGGACACAGGGCCACCCACTGGCCGGACTTCGGGGACTCGACCAGCAGGCGGGCGCCGTTGCGCGTCTCCACCCGCGACACCCGGATCTCGGAGAACTCATTGCCGACGGTGATGGCTTCCCCGGTCTGGTGGGCCTTCAGCTCGCGGAGCTCGGCCGCAGCAGCGGCCGCGGCGGCGGCATCCTCGGCCTCGCCCTCCCACTGCAGGCCGGGGCGCATCACAGGAAAACCGCCAGGTTCTGCGTCCGCAGCACCGAGTCGTCGACCAGGATGGTGCGACGGGCGAGCTGCCAGCCGTCCCCGACCTTGCGGAGCAGGTCCTCGCGCCCTGCGGAGATCACCGACGCCTCGCGCACGTCACCGCGGCTGCGGTAGAGCAGGATCGCGGTGTCCACGATCAGCTCGTCCGGATTCGGGGTGGCGAAGGTACGGACGTTGGTGACGTGGTGGCGAAGCCGCGAGGGCGGGTCCTCGGTCCACGCGTGCTCGGTGAGGAACCGGGCGACGCGCCGGGACAGCGAGTACTTGTTCTCGTCGAAGTGCGCCATGTGCGGTGCCGAGTCGAAGCCCGCGGTCAGAGCCGTGGTGACCCGTACCGGCATGATGTAGTGGATGTCCTCGGTGAGGATGTCCAGCCAGTCCTCGTAGTTCTGCGCGTCGAGGATGTAGGCCTCCTCCACCATCCACTGGTGTGCCTGCAGGTGGCGCGGGTCGTCGAACGGCAGGGCCCTGCCGGTTCGCTCGGTGCGCGGCGCGTGCCCCCCGAGGCGGGATTGCGCCGAGTACCGACCGCCGTTGCCGGTGGGCTTGGCGCCGACCTTCTCCTCGGCGGCCTTCGGGCCGGCGGGTGCGGTGTCGAGGCTGATGGCTCTACCTTCCTTTCGCACGGTGGTTCCCGGCAGGGAGCGCTTTCGGCGCTTGTCCCTTGAGGACTGGCATGAGACGGCGCCCCTGCCGGGCCCCGGCGAAGGTCTGATGTCCAGGAGGGTGTGGTCCCGCGAGGACTGGTTCATCAGCACGACGCAGCGCCTTCCCGGTCCGCCGAGCACAGCGAGCAGAATGTGATCGGCGGAAGGAGAGAAGCGGGTGCTGGGAATCGGCATCGACTGGGCTGAGGAGTTTCATGACGTCGCCCTCGGCACGGTGGAGAAAGGCGTGGTCGAGCAGTTCCGGATCGCGCACGGACCGGACGGTGTCGCTGCTCTGGTCGAGCGTGCGTTGCGCCTGGAGCCCGACCCGGCCGAGGTCCGGGTGGTCATCGAGACCCGCCACGGGCTGCTCGTCGAAGCCCTGCTCGACGCCGGGTTCACCGTGTTGCCGGTCAACCCGGACCTGGTGGCCCGCCGCCGCGGCCCGGCGCGGAAGAAGGACGACGCCGAGGACGCGAGGATCTGCTGTCTGCTGGCGCTCGACCGCCACGCCGTGCTCAAGACGCTGGTCCCGCACGGGCCGATCGCAGGCGAGCTGCGCGCAATCGGCCGCGACGACGAACGCGCCGCCCGTGACCAACGCCGCCTGCTCAACCGGCTCCGAGCCGACCTGCAGACCACCTACCCCGCCGCGCTGATCATTGCCGGGAAGGACCTCGGTGCTCCGACGGTGCTGCGACTGCTGGAGCGCTGGCCGACCCAGGACGAGCTCGCCGCTGCGACCCGCGACGAGCTCGAGGCGTTCGCCCGCGCCGGCCGGCACGGTTGGCCCGGCCGCTTCGCCGACCGGGTCACCGCCGCTCTGACCGTGCCGTCGCTGCCCACGCGGGACTACCTCGTGCGCGCCAAGGCCGCCGGGATCCGGCTGGCCGCGGTCCAGCTCCTCGCCCTGCACGAGGCCCGCCGCGGCTGGGAACAGCGCATGGGTGAGCTGCTCCTGGGAGGGCGGCGAACCCGGCGTGATCACACCGTGGAGGAGCCCGACCCGGGGAAGGCCTTCCCGGGCGGGGACATCTACCTGAGCTTCCCCGGCCTGGGAGACAGACTCGCAGCTCGGGTCGCCGGTGAGATCGGTGAGCACCTCGGGCAGTTCGACTCTCCGAACGGTCTGCAGTGCTATGCCGGTCGAGCCCCGGTCACCCGACGCTCGGGAAAAAGCGACTTCGTCGTCGCGAGACGCCTGGCGCACAACAGATACCTCGGTGACGCCGTGCACCAATGGGCGTTCTGCAGCCTTACTCGAAGCGGCTGGGCGCGGGAGTTCTACGACGGGAAGATCGCTGCCGGAAAGAGTCACCACAACGCGCTGCGGGCCCTGGGGAACCGCTGGCTGGAGATCCTCTGGCACTGCCTGACCCGAGGTGTCCTCTACGACGAGGCCGTCCACGTCGCCAACCGCAACCGAGCCCTCGGCCGAGCCGCCTGACCCGAAGGTTGACAGAGGGTGTCTCATGCCGACTCCTCGCTGCGCTCGTCGGCGGCCTTCGCGCTGCTGCTGCTGTGTCTGATGGTTCGCTCGCTGCGCTCGCTCACGTGCTCTGCTCCGGGCCGCCGTCGCCCTGGCCGGCCGCCATGTTGGTCATCGCGGCCATGAAGAGGGCTCCCTGCGCGTCGAACGGCAGGTGCGGCACACCGGAGCGCTCGTACGGCGGCGACGCCGCCTCGAGCTTGCGGTACGTCTCCTCCATGTCGGCCGGCAGCGCGTGGTCCAGCCACGTCGCGTAGTCGCCGAAGCCGTGGTCGTAGTTCCAGTCCGGGATGTAGTACAGCCGGCCGGTGGCTCCGCGCCCGTCCTGCGCGGAGAGGAACAGCGAGATCGGCAGGACGTGGTCCGGCACGGCCGGGCGCATGAAGTAGACGCCCCCCTGCTCGGACACGGCGCGCGCGGTGTCGTCGAACCACGACGCCCGCGTGTGGCCGGGCATGAACGCGTTCACCGCGACGCCCTGCGTCCTGACCTCCTCGGCCAAGTAGAACGTCAGGGCCGTCACCGCCGCCTTGGTGGCCTGGTAGGGCATCTCGACCGTCCACGGCCGGAGCCCGAAGTACGCGCCCCCGGTGGTGCTGGTCACCACCCCGCTGCTGACGACGTTGACGATGCTGCCGCGCCCCTGGTCGATCATCGGACGGATGAACCGCCGGATCGTCTTGACCACGCCGAAGACGTTGACCCTGAACATCGCCTCCCAGTCGCTGTCCTTGGTCTCCAGCGTCGGGACCCGGCCGAACGGGCGGAACAGCGTCTCGGAGACGAGCGCGGCGTTGTTGACGAGGACGTCGACGGTGCCGAACCGGTCGACGACCGCCGAGCAGGCCGCGTCGATCTGAGCGTCGTCGGCCACGTCCATCTCGACCGCCATCCCCCGGCCCGAGGACTCCAGCTGCTCGCGGAACTGCTCCGCGCCGTTCCAGGTCTTGTCCGCGGCGACCACCTTCGCGCCCGCGCTCGCCAGGCCCTCGATCATCGCCCGGCCGATGCCCCGAGCACCGCCGGTGACCACGACCACCCGGTCGGCGACCTGGTCGCGCCACTGCTCGACGGCGCGGCGGATCAGCTCGTCCTGCCGGGTCTTGGCCTCGTCTCCCGACACCTGCTGGGTCATGCGTGTTCCCTTCTCGAGGAGAGACCACGCGAACCCGCGGCCGCCCGGAGGGTGGCCGCGACCGCGCGCGGCCGAAGGTCAGAAGAAGATGGCGATGCCCCGCGGCAGCACCGTCGCGTCGAGGTGCACCTCGCGCCGCGCGATCTTCCAGCCGCCGTCCACGCGGCGCATCCGATCGCGCCGGCGGCCCGCCCACCAGGCCTCGTCGCGCAGTTTCCTGGCCTGGCGCACGGTGAACGCGCTCAGCACGTCGACCTCGTCGGGGGTGGGTGTCTCCTCCACCACGACGTTGCTGATGAGGTGGCAGGTCATCGACACCGGGGTCTCGACGTGCGAGAAGCCGGTGGCGTCCTTGCGGACCCGCGCCGTCAGCATCGCTTTGTCGTCCCTGATGACAGGATGTCCGGCGGGCTCCACCTCGCCCTGTGTGTACTCCCGCAGAGGGACCAGGTACTCGACGTCGTCGGTGAAGAGGTCCAGCCAGTCGTCCAGGCGGTGTTCGTCGAGGATGTGCGCCTCGCGGTACAGGAAGTCCTCGAGCTCGCGCTTGCGCTCCCAGTCGATCGCCATCGTCAGCTCCGCTCCATCAGCTCGAGCCAGAACCGGTAGAACTGGCGCTGGTTGGCCTCGCTCGGGTTGGGGCCGAGGTTCCCCGGCAGCCCCTGCGGGCCTTCGTGCTCGTGGCCGAACTGCAGGCCGTAGTGGAACGGGCGCTCCCAGTTCCGCTCGGGCCGGCCGGCCTCGACCATTCGTTCGAAGTTCTCGACGTCGTCCGGGGCGATGAGGCCCGCCATGTGCTGGCCCTGGTACACCCGCTGGACCGCCAGGTCCTTGATCACCTGAGGGGCGTCCCGCTCCACCATGGTCCACTGCCAGCACTCGTGCTCCAGGGCCCCGCGCGGGTGGAACAGCTGGAAGTGACGGCCCAGCATCGGCGAGAAGAACCCCATGAGCCCGAGATTGGGGAAGAGCAGCCCGTTCATGAAGCTGTAGGGCTTGACGTCCCGGTCCTTGACCAGCTCGAGCAGCTTCCGCTGCCGGTGCTCCACCCACTCGACCGCCTCCGGGCCGAGTTCCTTGGCCTCGGCGAGGTCGCGGTTGTACATCGAATCGTTGTCGGCGAGGACCATGCCCATGCCGAACGGGCAGCCCTGGCCGTAGCCGCCGCTGCCCTCGTACATCGGCGGTTCCGCGTAACCGGGGTAGGTGATGATCGGGATCGTCACCCCCTCCGCCATGAGCTCCTGCTGGATCCCCAGCCACGACACGTGCGTCGCGGAGTAGACGTGGTAGTCGTCGCCGATGAAGTTCTCCGAGACGAGCTTCCAGTTCCCCGGCGACCGGTACCGGTGCCATCCGGGCAATGTCTCCAGGCCACCGAGGGGCCCGGCGAGGACGAAGTTCTCCAGCCACCAGCGCACGTCCTCGCCGAGCCACTCCTCCAGCGCGGGAGCCGCCGGGTCCAACGAGGCGAGGAGGAGACCCTTGAAGTTCGCGACGTTCGCGACCTCCTCCAGTCCCCACGCCGCCTTGTCCAGCTCTCCCCGGTAGAGCATCTGCTCCATCGGCGCGCCGGTCAGCGTCCCGTCCAGGCCGTAGCTCCACCCGTGGTACGAGCACGTGAAGCCCTTCACGTTGCCGCGGTCGAAGAGGCAGACCTGGTTGCCGCGGTGCGCACAGCGGTTGACCAAGACACGGATCTGTCCGCCAGCGTCGCGGACGACGATGACAGGCACCTCGCCCATGTAGTTCGTGACGTAGTCCCCAGGCTTGCGGACCATGTCCTCGTGACCCACGACGAGCCAGGAGTGGTTGAAGACGCGGTCTGCTTCGATGCGGTACAGGTCCTCATCGAAGTGAACTGCGGGCGCGACGAGGCCGTTCTGCCAGTCAACGATCTTCCTGAGCTCGCTTACGCTCGTCATGACGCTTGCCCTCCTGTTGCGGATGCGGGTGTGCCCCTCCCCGAATTCAGTTGTGGGACCTCTGCCGCCGGGTGTGGTTGGACCTGCCGACGTTCCACATCAGACGCCTCTCGCCACCGGGATCCGCAGAGATATGAGGTTCGGGCCAGGCGTCGACGGCGCCGCGGCCCTTCCTCATCACGAAACAGCACGTATCTGCGTGCCAGAAAGCGTGTCTATAACGATCAGCAATGTCAAAAGGTTCGAGCACCTCTCCGAAGCGCACCCCTCCTCGTTGCTGGCCGCGAGCAGTCGTCCGCATCCATCCGGTGACAACCACGGACGGGGCCGCTCGGGGAGAGCGGTCTCGGTGAGTCCGCAGGACCGTCGAGTCCCGCCGGGTGACCCGGACGGGAGGAAGGTGATCGAGATGGCGGCTCGCAGGCGTCCAGGGTGTCTGAGGTCAGCGCGGCCCTCGGCGTCGCGGTCTCCACCGCGCACCGGCTGCTCGCGATTGCTGCAGTACTACGGGTTCGTCCGGCAGAACCCGGAGTCCAAGGCCTACGTCCCCGGCCCAGTGCTGATCCGGATCGGTGTCGCGAGCCTGCAGGGCATGGACCTGCGTAAACAGGTACGGCCGTTCCTCGAGCAGCTCAGCCGCGACGCCGACGAGACGGTGCATCTCGTCGTCCGCGAAGGGCAGCAGGTGCTCTTCCTGGACGGGTCGAGAGCAGAAGGTGGTCCGGGTCGTGTCTCGTACCGGTGCCTCCATGTGGGCTCACTGCACGTCGGCCGGTAAGGCGCTGCTCGCCGAGTTGAACGACGACGCGCTCCTCGCGCTCTACCCCGACACGGAGCTGTCGACCCTGACGTCGCAGTCGATCGGTACCCGATCCGCCCTGTTCGCAGAGCTGGAGAGCGTTCGCCGGCACGGATTCGCGCACAACTCCGAGGAGAGCGAGGTCGGCGCCGGGTCCATCGGGGTGGCGATCAGAACCGGCACGGCGACGTCGTGGCCGCAGTGAGCGTCGCCGCACCGGTGTCCCGACTGTCCGGCCACAGGTTCCTCGACGAGCTGGCCTCTCGAGCCAAGCTGACCATCGAGGAGGTCAGCCGGGACCTGATGCCGTAGCGGGCACGCCGCGTCCAGCCGTGGCCCCGGGACCTTGCCGGCCGAAGAAAGACATTCTTCGGCCTCCAGATCGGCAGGTCGTCTGCCTCGAGGAGGGAACAGTTGTCGATGGACGCGAGGTTCTCCGTGGCCCGCAGGTCGCGGGCGGACGAGCTGCTCGAGCACATGCGGGCGGACATCGAGAACGGCCTGGTGCCCGCCGAGGTGTTCAACGATCCGTCGATCCACCAAATCAAGCTCCGGCAGGTCCTCGGTCGTTGCTGTGTCTATATCAGACACCAGACGGAGATCCCGAACCCTGGCGACTACCATGTCCGCGGGATCGATTAGGCCCCTTCATCTCCGTCCGCGACGAGGCCGGGCAAGCGCGCGTCCTGCTCAACAGCGGTCAAGCCCGTTGGCGTGGTGTGACGGCTGCCGCGTGATCTCTTGGTTCTGTCAGGCGCTGAGCGCTGGGATGGTGTCGGTGGAGGTCACCTCCTCATTGCCGGAGTCGGCGGTCGGACCGGTGTCGAGGACCGCGCTGATGCGGGCTCGGGCGAGGTCTCGATGACGGATTCGCCAACCTCGATCCGGCCGCCGGGCAGCTCCCGGTTGCCATCGTCGATCCGACAGACCAGGAGGAGCTGCGCGGCGCTGTTCCGGACCGCCGCCAAGGCGGCGGGCAGCACGTCGTGTGCTCTGGGCGCGTGCCCATCGTGATCTGCTGATGCAACTGACGCCGGGGGTGGCCCGGGAGGCCGAAAATTTTCATACTGCGTAGGTCTGAGGCTCGACTTTACGAGGCGTCGAGGAATGGCGAGCCGAGTACGCCTCGTATGACAGTTCAGTTCGCCACGACGGCCAGCCTCCCGTCCCCGCCGGAATCAAACGCGGTTTCGGTGCCACGGACATTCGGACGGTGCCTCCGCGGACCGCGATATCAGACAGGCCGGCGCGAATGCGCCGCGCGGCGCGATACTGGATCTCATGGCGTGGCAGCCCGTGCATCCAGAGTGGTCTGTTCGCGGGCGACGTGAGTTCGATGACCTGCATTGGATCGCCTACGCCGTGGACCGGGAGGAGCAGTCTGCCTTCGCGGCGGGTGTGGCGGCTGCCTGGGTTGGGTTCGTGACGGGCGGGTTGCTCCTGTCACGGAGCGGGATGAGTCGCCGGTGACGCGTGAGCTGGCTACGGCGGAGATGTGGGCGTGCGCGGCGGCCGCGACTCCCGGAGTTCCTCCGCCGCCGTTGGAGGAGATCTGCGCCGAGCTCGGGGTGCGGAACTGGCCTGTGTTGCCTGCGGGGGTGGGCTGGGCTGAGGGCGGCGAGGTGTGCTTGCGGTGGCTGCTCGGGCGGCAGGACCGGCCGCCGTTGCCGATTCCGGAGCGACTTGCTGACGGATCGTTGCCGTCGCCGGAGCAGCTGACGGAGCGGGAGATCGCCGCCCAACCGTGGGCGTTCGAGGAGCCCGAGCGGCGGCTGGAGCTGCGTCGCAGGGTCGAAAGCGAGGCCCGGCGCTGCCGGCAACTCGTGGACCTCATTGCACGAACAAAGGCCTCGCTCGCATCTGGTCAGCGCTCGTAAGCGGCTGCCTGATCCAGCGCAATCTCCTGGACCCGGTCCTGCTCCGCCCAGAGCGCGAGCTGTTGGGCGCGGGCCTGCTCGGCGGACTCCTCTGTGCCGTGAGCGCGGTCGAGATCTTCCCGCGCATGGATCTCGGCGAGGGCGTTCTGCGCGCGACGGATCGCATCGACGGTGCTGTCGTCGGTCGTGCGGTGCGCGGCCCGCTCGGTCCGAGTGTGCGGCGCGAGCTGCCGTTCGTCCTCCGCGACGTCGAGGTCGGTGATCTGTCGGTAGTGCTCCTCGACGAGCTGGTCGGCGCGGTGGGCGTCGAGCCACTCTTGCGCGGTGACCTGGTCGGCCGGGCTGTCGAGGTCGACGCCGCGTGCGGCGAGCTCGTTGCGGGCTCGGTCGGCGTTGACTCGGGTGACGGCGGTGTGGGCGTACCAGGTGGCGCGAGCGTCGTCGATGATCTCCAGCTCGGCGGCGCGAGCGGCGGCGCGTCCGGCCTCGTCACGGGCTTCGGCGGCTGCGGCCAGTAGCTGCGCGCGTTCGATCGGATCGCCGAGAGTTGCTGCCCGTGCGGTCCACAGTTCGGCGTCGGTGTGGTGGCGTTGGGCTTGTTCATGGGCGGTCGCGAGGTCGTCGGCGACCCAGTCGGGGGCCCAGGTTTTCTCGCGGTCGTAGGCGGCGACGCGGATGCGGAGTTGGCCGTCGGTCATTTGTTGTTCGTCGGCGCCGCGGTCGGGCAGGTCGAGGGCGGTGTGGGCGGCGTGCCAGGCGGCGTGGTGTTCGGCGACGCCGGCCGGGGGTGGCGGGCCGAGGGGGTCCTGGTTGTCGGTGTGGTCGGCGAGCTCGCGGTACGCGGCACCCCAGCCTGCGCGGTGCTCCCACTCGGCGCGGGCCACGGGGTCGTCGGGGACGGGGCCAAGCGCTTCGACGGCCCACTGCGGAGCCTGCTCGGCGGTCTGGGCACCGAGTTCGCGGCGCCGATCGTCGGCGGCGTCGGCGAGCAGCTGGAGCCGTTCGTGTCGGCGCTCGGCGAGGTCGGTGGGGATGAGCTCGGCGTAGCTGCCGATCTGGGGCGACGGCATACCGTCCAAGGTCTTGGTGATGCGGGCATGGAGCACCTGGGCCGGATGGTCGGCGCCGTCGAGGCTGCGCGCGGTGACCGCGGCGCCCAGGAGTGCGTCCGGGCTGTGGCCGGCGAGCTCGCAGCTGCGCAGCAGCCGGTCGAGGCCGGACAGGGCGGGGTCGGCGGCCAGGTCGAGGCGCTGGGTGGGGGTGAGGTGCCCGTCGTCGGTGAGCCGGTCGAGCAGGGTATGGATGCGGCCGGCGGTGGCGTCGGCGATCTCGGCGGCGAGCCGGTCGACGTGCCGCGCCGTCGACCTTGACTCGTGATGCGCGTGTTCGTGTTCGGCGAGGGCGGTGCGGTCGGTGTGGTCGCGGTCGAGGATGTCGGCGAGCACGGCGCGTCCGGTGCGGGGTGCGACGGTGGTGGTCTGTCCGGCGGGGGAGTCCTCGGGGGTGGGGCGGGTGATGACGTGGGCGGTGTTGTGGTGGCGGCCGCGGGTCAGCGCGACGTAGAGCGCGGCGGGGTCGGCGCCGGGGCCGAGGACGGCGTGGGCGGTGTCGACGGTGCGGCCTTGGGCGGCGTGCACGGTGGCGGCGTAGGCGAGGGTCAGGTGCTCGGCCACGTAGCCGCGGGGCAGGGACAGGGTGATGCCGGTGGGGTCGGTGACCTGCAGGCCGCCGTCGTCGAGGGTGGCGGTGACCCGGTAGGTCTGGCGGTTGATCGGGGCGCGGGTGTTGCCGTCGTGTCCGAGGAGATGCCAGGCGTTGCGGCGGGCCTGCACGAGGTCCCCGACGCCGGCGACGGTGCCTTGGGCGGTGAGCTCGACCCCGTGCTCGGCGACCTTGCCGAGGGCGACGAGTTCGGTGCGTAGCTCGGCGGAGAGGCGGGCGGCGGCTTCGTTGGAGCCGACGAGCAGCAGGGATTCGCGGCCGGCGAGGGTGTCGGCGAGCCAGGCCCGCCGGGCAGCGGTCTCGGTCTGCTCGGTGGCGCCGCCGTCGCGGATGCGCCCGTGTCGCTGGTAGGCGTCCAGGGTGGCGGGGTGGCCGTCGCGCAGGTGCAGTGAGGCGGTGGCTTCCCAGGGGTGGGTGAAGCGGCGGACCTCGGCCAGCTCGTAGCGCAGGCCGCGTTCGCCGAGGTCGGCCAGTGCGCCGCCGGGCCCGACGGCGGCGAGCTGGCGCGGGTCCCCGACCAGCAGGAGTTTGCCGCCGGCAGCGGCGACGTGCTGGTGGATCCGGGCGAGATCGGCGGTGGTGGCCATGCCGGCCTCGTCGACGACCACCAGGTCACCTTTCTTGACGATAGGTGTCGAGGTGAGCCAGCGGGCGATGTTGTGGGCGGGCAGGCCTTCCTCGGCCAGAACCTGCGCGGCGATCTGCGAGGGCGCGAGGCCGATCACGCGGTGGCCGGTGGCGGTCCAGGCGTCGGCGAGGGCGGCGACGGTGAAGCTCTTCCCGGTGCCGGCCGCGGCGGAGAGCACCTCGACCCGGGCCCCGGAGGACAGCACCCCGACCACGGCCGCGGCCTGGTCGGCGCCGAGTTCGCGCCCGGATTCGGCGAAGCGCGCCACCACCGCTCGTGCCTGATCGACGGCGAGGGCGGGGGCGCCGCGGACGACCGCGGCCTTGCGGAGTTCGCGTTCGGCGGCGATCTGACCGTGGGTGGTGTAGCGGGCGGCGCCGGGCTTGGCGTAGACGGAGCGGCCGTCGGCTCGGACCAGCTCGGTCGGCAGCCCGGCGGTCTCCTCCTCGACGTTGAGTCGGACCGCACGCTCGATGGCGATGTCGGTGAGCCCGTCGAGAAACCCCAGCACTCGGGCGGGATCGAGGTGGAGGTGCCCGGGGAGGGCGTCGGAAATCGCTCGGGTCAGGTCTGAGCGGGACCAGGACTGGCGCCGCTCGGCCACGGCGGCCAGGGCCCGCTCCACCACGTCGTCGACCGACCAGTGCTCTGCCGGGCTGGCCTGCTGGCCGAGGTCCAGGACGTCGTGGGCCACCTGGGCGAGCCCTCCGGTGACCAGGGTGCGGGTCTCGGCCTCCCACCGGTCGAGGCGCTGCTCGAAGGTCTCGCCGTTGTGCGACTTGCCGGCCCGGGTGATCAGTGTGGCCTGCTGGGCGAGGCGGGTGCGCTCGAGGTTCGACGGCTCGCGATCGAACCGGTCGGTGAACGCGCGAACCAGCTCGCTCGTTTTCGCGGTGACGGCGCGGCGGCGGGTGGAGAACAGCTCGAGGACCTCCCGGCGGACTCCCACGATCTCCCGGGCCCTCCCGTCCGGGCGGGTGGCGAACCGGACCCCGAGGGCACGGGTCAGGTGGGCCTCCATGACTCGCTCGCCGATGGCGCCCGCGGCGCCGCGGTGGTCGTGGATGGCTCTCCCGTCGATCGCCCGCCAGCTCCCGTCCGCACACGGCACCCGGTTGAGCACGGCCTGGTGCACGTGCAGCTGCGGGTCGCGATCGCGGGAGTCGTGCTGCAGGAACTGGGCGACCACCCACTCGTGGGCATCGGTCCACCTCCCGGCACCCCCACCGTGATGCCCAACCCGCGCGTAGCCGGCGACGTCGGCGAGATAGTCGATGCTCGCCCGCGCCCCGGCCAGCACCGCATCCTCCACCGCCTCTTTGTGTGCCGCCCAGGCTGCCGCGACTTCATGGTCGCCGCTCTTGCGGGCGTCGTTCTCGGCGCGCTCGAACGCCACCCCCAACACGGTCACGGACTTCGGGGCGGAGAACGTGACGTCGTAGAACGCGACCGCCTGCCGCGCCGACCGCTCCGCGCTAGCCTTCAGTTGCGCCTGCTCCTCCGGCCCGGCCTCAGGATGCACGGCAAGCAGGTCCGCGTAGATCTGCTCCGCGGTGCGGTATTTGCGATGCCCCGCCGCCAGCGCCGTGGCCTCGCCCCACGTGGCACGAGCGTGTGCTGCGGCGTCTCGGGGATCGAGTAGATGGCTGTAGGCGGCTTCCATCAACTCGGCGTCCACCTGGCCGTGCAGGCCGAGGAGCTCGGCGCCGGCGCCGTACCAGAGCCCGGGAGGTTCGCCGGTGGCTTCGGCGCCGGTGTAGTAGCCCTCCCGGCCACCGGCGACGGCCTTGGTCAGGTAGCCGGGGTCGTGCCCGGTGGCGATGCTCAGCACAGCGGCGCTCCTTCGCCGCGGCCACAGGCCGCGGACACCTCGGGATCGTGATGCATCGGTGTGCGTCGGTTTGTGATCTTGAGTAGTTGATGTTGGAAGAGGGGTTGTGGAGGCGGCTGGAGGGTCATGGCTGGTGGTTCCGGAGGTGGAGCTGTTGTTCGTGGCGGGCTTGGGCGAGCAGGTCGTCGGTGACGGTCGGGGGCGCGCCTGTGCTGGCCCAGGAAGCGGCGATGGCACGCAGCTGAGAGGCCAGCGGGGCAGCGTTTTGGCGCTGCGGCAGGTACTGGCCGGGGGCGTGGCGGGACAGCTCGCAGGAGCCCGCGGTGGTCTTGATCCGTCGCACCACGCCGGGGCGGAGGCGGTCGTGCCAGTCCCCGACCTTCTGCCACGAGGGCGTTTGACGCGCCGCTGCGCCGGCGCCGGGCGGGTTGAGGCCGTAGGCGTCGTGGTAGGCCCCGCGCAGCCAGTGCAGCTCCTCGACGATGTCGGCGTGCCAGGCCCAGCAGGACGGCAGGAGCGCGTCCGCGTAGCGCAGGTACACCGCGGCGAGCCAGTCGGCGAGGTCCTCCAGATCCGCCACCGCAGTGTCGACATCGGGCGTTCCGAGCCAGGGCCGGACCGGGCTGGCTGGCTGCTGCGGCTGGGCACCGGCGGGGGCCGCGGCGAGCTCGGCGAGGGTGCCCGCCAGCTCGCGCACCAGGGCGTCGAGTTCGCCGAGGCGGCGGGAGGTGCGCTCCAGTTCCCGGGAGAGGGCCACCACCCGCCCCTCGGCATCAGCCGACACCACGCACCTCCCACACCCGCCCGTTGCGCACCCGGTTCGCGGCCTCGGCAGATCGAGCCGCTGGCTCCTCGGCGGCTGCATGTGCCGGCCTGGGAGGGCCGATGGGAGGCGGCGTGGGCGACGGGAGAACCGGGTGGGAGACCTCCCGCCGGGCGGGAGACGGCTCAGTCTGGGCCTCCCATCCATCCCACGCCGCTGCTCGGCTGGCGCGGGTGTGGGTGCGGACGTCGCGGCGCTTCCAGGCCATGCGCACCCGCCCGATGACCGGTGGCATCCCGCGGCGGATGAGTAGCACCCGCCCGAACGGGAGGTTCGCCAACTGTGCGGGGGCGATCACCGGGACCCGCCGCACCGTCCGGGACAGCACTGCGCCGTGCTCGTCGGTGGTAGCGACCGGCTCGTCGCGTTCGCCGGCTAGCGCCGACCAGTAGTCCAGATCGTCGCGGTCGCGGGTTCCGCCGAAGACCATGACCGAGGCGGTGTTGTTCAGGATGATCGCCGCGCCGGTCTCGCCCCATCGGGAGATGAGCTGGGCCCGGGACTGGAACGCCGCGACGATCGCCACCCCGCGCCCACCCATGTCTGCAGTCCACGACTCCAGCGGCACCGGGGAGATCAGCGCCGCCTCGTCGAGCGCGAGCAGCAGCGGCGGATCCAACCGGCCTCCGGGCTTGCGGGCGGCAAGGCGGCGCGCCTCGCGGGCGATGTGCCCGGTCAAGGCGCACACCAGCGGAGCGGCCTGGGTCTCCTCGGCCCCGAGCAGATAGATCGTCGCTCGGGTGCGCAGCAGTTCCGCAACGTCGAGGGCGGGCCGCCCGCCCCGGCCGGACGCGGCGGCGGATGCGGCGGGGGAGGTGAGCCACCCGAGAGCGGGCATGACGGTGGACGTGATCGAGGAACGGGTGCGCTCATTGGTCGTGAGGAACTGCGTGGCGCCCTGCACGAACGACGGCACCGGCGACATCCGGAGCAGCGAGGTCACCTCGTGCTCGTGTTCATCCGGATCGGCCACCCACGCCAGCACCGCCTGCATGCCCCGCCCGCCGAGCGCCGCGGCGTGCAAGAACGCGGCCAGGACCCGGCGAGCCTGGGCCTCCCAGTACTCCCGATCCCCGGCCCGCGCGACTGAGCCGGCGGCGAGCAGGTCGGTGGCCCGCTCCGCGGCGGTGACCGGGTCCTCGCAGCCCTGCAGGGGGTCGAAGCAGACGGTGGAGGCGATGCCGCCCAGCCCGACGGCGTTGAACACGTGTACCGGACCCCGCCGGGCGCGAAGTCCGCGGGTGAGCTCGTAGAGGTCGGTGCGGGTCGAGGTCACCACCGCGGCCCCGGGAGCGTCGAGAACGCGACCGGCCAGCCAGCCGGTCTTGCCCGTGCGCGGGCCGCCGAACACGCACACGACGTCCTCGAGCAGCGACCACACCCGAAGCAGCCCGACCCGACACAGCGGCAACGCGACTTCGGTCGTGGGAGTGCTGGCCTGCTCGAGCCTGGAGCGGACCTGCAGGGACGGGCGCACCACCGTGCCTCGACGGCGGACGGCCGGTGCGCTGGCGGTGTGGAGGACGTCGAGGGTCGAGGCGACGCCGGCCTTCCGGCGTGCCCGCTCTCCCCAGCGGCTCACCGTCGAGGCCGACCGGGCCCGACGCTGCAGCAGCACCGCGGCCCTGAGCACCGCTACCCCGACGATCACCGCGAGCGCAGCGAGGCCGCTCTCTGGCAGCGTGGCCAGTGCCTCGAGCACGAGAAGGCCCGACAGCACCGCCAGCACCGATGCGACCATCCGACGGCGTCGCCGCCAAGCGCCCACCCCGACCAGGGCGGACAGAGTCGCCCCGGCGAGGCACAGAAGGACGCTCATTAGGTCCTCCGCTCGTGGGCGGCCGATCCGCGGTGAGCGCGGATGAGCTGTTTGGCCACGTGCTCGGTGACTCCCAGCTCGCGCTCCAGCCGCACCCGGCCAGCGCCGCTGGCGATCAGCTCGATCGCCCGTCGCTCGGTCTCGGTGTCGCGCCCGGACTGCTCCAGGGCGGCGGACCCGTCGGCACCGGCATCGGGTGCGGTGCCCCACCAGCCGCTGGGGTCGACGACGTGCAGCGGTTGAGTCGCGTCCGTCTCGGGCTCGAAAGCTGCGTTGAGTTGCGACTCGACCCCGGCGGACGCATCCGTCCCCTCGCTTTGGCGGGTTACCAGGATCAGCAGCTCGAAGGACAGGGCCAGCGCCAAAGGCGGCCACCCCGACACGATCCACGACAACGGTGTCGGGGCTGCGGCGGCGACGTTGGCACCCAGCGACGCGGCCAGGCCCAGGACGAGCCCGGTCCACGGCAGCAGGCCGGCGTGCAGCCCCGCACGCCGGCGCACGAGCATCACCATCGAGGCAGCCACAAGTAGCCCGTCGACCGAGAGAGGAATCAGGTGCGCGCGCCAACCTTCTCCCGCTTCGGTCGCGAGCTCGTGCATGTGGACGTAGGAGGCGACTGCAGCGACTGCGGCCACGACCGAGACCGAGGCGACGGTGACCACGCGGACCCAGCGCGGGGTGGGCCTGCTCATCGCCGATCACCGCCGACGCCGGCCTGGCCTCGCTGTTCTCGGTCGATTGGGGGAGCGACATGCTGCGCGTGCTCGATAGTTCGCTTATCGGTAGCGAAGGCTGCCCGCAGCCCACACATCGTGCAAAGCGTCACGCAGCTGACGCCACCAGGTGTTTGAATGGTGTCGACGGAGAGCCCGCCCCTTCGGCCGCAGCTCTCACATCGGGCCACTCGGGGGCGAAAGGCAGTTTCGTAGGCGTCGGCCGGATACGGCCTACACGATTGGCGATCAGGGTCAAGGTTGCGCTCGGCGTGTGCGCTGGCGTCGGACAAGATGTGCACGGGTCAGCTCCTGGGCTGATCAAGTCCCCGGGCCGGTGTTGCCGCACCGCGTCCCGGGGGCGCCTACATCGGGGTCGAGGTTAAGTCCGATGTGGGCGGTCCGCGTCTAGTCCGCACCAGGTCCGCCAACTGCCGCCAAGAGCAGTCGGTCTCAACTAGTAAAGCTGCTGGTGAGAGTCGGTTTCCGCCGATCTCTACCAGCGTCCACCAAGGACTGGAAACTACTCGTAATGCGTAGGTCTGGGGTTCGACTCCCCAAGGCGGCTCCATCACCTACCAGCGACAACGCTGGACTACATGATCATTCTCGGTCGAGCTGGTTGCGTTTCTGGTTGCAGTTACGCCCGGCGGGCGCGTCGAAGCAGTGCGGCCAGGACGGCCACGGTGTGCGTCTCCCAGCAGCCGATCCAGCTGAGGACCTGGCGCTCGTAGTCGGTCAGCTCGAGTCCGTCGAGCGGTTCGGGCAGCGTCGCCACCTTCAGCGCGAGGATGCGATGCCGGGCATGATCGGCCGGCTCCCCGCTCTGCCGGTGGAGTCGTGGGTCGTAGGTGTTGTACGGCGGGGTCAGCGCCCACGGAGCGCTGTGGACCAAGTCGGCGCGGTCAGTCATCGCCGCCCCACAGCGCCGAGTCCATCCGGGCCGCGGCGTCGCGGGCGATCTCGCTCGCGACGTGCGTATAGCCCTCGGTGGTCCTGACGTCCGAGTGCCCGAGGATCTCTTGCACCGCCCGGATGTGGACGCCCTGCGCCACCAGCAGCGTTCCGGCGGTGTGCCGCATGTCGTGGATGCGGATCTGCCGGACGCCCGCGTCGGCGAGCAAAGCGGCCCACTCCTTCCAGTCGGACTTCTGGTCGATCGGAGACCCGTCGGACTCGGCGAAGACGAGATCGAGGTCCCGCCAGGCGTCGCCGGCGAGATGGCGCTCCACCAGCTGGGTCTTCCGCTGCTCGCGCAGCGCCTCGACGAGGCTCGCGGGCATCGTGATCTGGCGGCGGCTCTTGCCCTTCGGCCGCCGGAACACGAGTCCGCCGCCGAACCGCTGCGGGCATCGGCTCGCGTGGCGCGTGCACCTCGGTGGGCAGGTGGCGCGGTGGAGTCGTTCGCCGCAGGCGTGCGGGTCGTCGCACCCGTGCTGCCAGACGTTGCGTTGGAGCTGCCACCAGACCTTCACATCGCCGGTCTCCAGGTCGACGTACTCCCAGCGGAGTCCGAGCGCCTCGCCCTGCCGGAGCCCGCAGGCGAGGGCGACCGACCATCGGGCGGCGTTGCGCCGGCCCTGCGCGGCTGCGAGGACCTTCCGCGCCTCCTCGCGCGAGAACTGGGCCTGCTCGGTGTAGCCGAGGGACGGCGGGTCGACGAGCGTCGCGACGTTCCGGGCGACCTTGCCACGCCGCACCGCGATCTTCAGGGCCCGTGA
The DNA here is from genome assembly GCF_021728735.1 of Pseudonocardia sp. WMMC193. Classification (NCBI taxonomy): domain Bacteria; kingdom Bacillati; phylum Actinomycetota; class Actinomycetes; order Pseudonocardiales; family Pseudonocardiaceae; genus Pseudonocardia; species Pseudonocardia sp. WMMC193. Next base: position 5,094,280 of record NZ_JAKKDO010000003.1, read on the forward strand.
GATCACCCGGTGCACCTTCAGCACGGTCGACGGCGCCTTGCCCGCCTTCAACATCGCCGCGTAGAGGCCGTCCAGGTGCTCGGGGAGCAGCCGATCGAGCCGATGGCGGCCGATGTGCGGGACAATCCAGTTCTCCGTCTTGGAGCGGTAGTCGTAGAGCGTCTTCGGCGCGAGCCGCCGCGCCGCGATGGTGTCGAGGTACGTCTCCATCCACTGCGCCACGGTCGGTGCGCGGCCCGCCTTGCGGACGAGTCCGGAGTCCCGCTCCTTCTCCAGGGTCCGGACCTTCTTGGTGACCTCGTGCTCTTCGCGGCCGCGGACGTGCCGGCGGTCCGGCTTGCCGTCCGCCTTGATCCCGACGGTGACGTAGCCGTGCCACCAACCGTCCTTGCCGGGGTAGATCGATGACCGGCCGTTGGGTCGCCGGGTGCGCTTCCCCTCGGTCACGCGGCGCCCTCCACGAGCCGGGACACGTAGTCACGGACGGCCTGTTCGGGGATGCGCCGACTGGCCCCGATCTTCACCGAGACCAGGTCACCGGAGTTGATCAGGTCGAAGACGCGGCAGCGGCCGATGTCGAGCATCCGGGCCACCTCCTCGACGCGGAGCAGAATCTTCACGGGCTCGCTCATGTCATCCCTCCGACGAGCGCGGTGGCGGTGATCCCGGCCGAGGCGCCGAGCACGACGCCGACGAGGACCAGAGGACCGAACGTCCGAGCCCGAGCCATGACGTAGATCAGGCCGAGCGAGCTGATCAGGACCGTGACGGCGATGATCGACAGGGTGCTCATCGCGCGGGCTCCTTCACGGCCGCGGTGTCGGCGGTGGTCAGCTCGTCCCAGCTCACGCGGCGGTCGGCGTGCGCGGTCGCGAGCGCACGCACCTCGGAGGTGGTCAGGTAGGAGCAGCGCGCGTAGTGCCAGTCCTGTCCGGCGTGGACGATGCCCATCCCGGGTCGGTGCAGGCTCAGCGCCCGCTTCTGGACCTCGGGATCGAGGCCGCCCAGCACCATCTCCGCGGTCTGGACGTCGTTGACCTGCAAGCAGATCCGCCCCGAGACCTGGGCGCGGATGCTGGTCACGCTCTTGCCGAGATCCGAGCCGAAGCGTTGGCCGCAGAGGATCACGTGGATGCCCATCGCCCGGACGAGTTGCACGATCCGGAGCAGCTCACGCAGGACGCGATCAGCGGTGCGCTCTCCGTCGTGGTCGAGCGCGATCTCCGCGACCTCGTCGACGAGCACGTAGACCCGCCGCAGATGCACGCCGAGCGCATCGGCCTCGGCCACGTTCCGCACCCCGAGATCGCGCAGGATCGCCGCGCGCTCCTCGGCGAGGGCCAGGACTCGCCCGCAGGAGGCCAGCACGTCGTCCTGGCGCGTGCAGACCTCGGTGTAGCGCGCTCGCCAGGCCTCGGCCTCGATCCCGAACTTCAGGTCCCAACAGACCATCGCGGCGTCGGTCGGGGCGATTGCCGCCTGAAGTCCGCTGAGGAGCATCGACTTCCCCGATCCGGTGGCGCCCGAGATCAGGTAGTGCGGGTGCTCGGCGAAGTCCAGGATGAGCGGATCGCCGTTGTCGGTGCTCCCGCAGACGAGCCTCCCCGGCGCCTGCTCGCGGGGCCGTTCGGTCACACGGGTGAGTGGGTCGCGGCGCAGGATGCGCAGCTCGAGGAATCCGGGCTGGTCCCGGAGTTCGAGCGCCTTGACCGACTGGACCCGCGCGGTGTGGCGGAGCGGGGTGCAGACGGTCGCGTAGTCGTCGAGGTGCTGGCCGGGTCGCAGCCGGACGCGCATCGACCAGCCGTGCGGGCTGATCGTGTAGCGGTCGAGACGCGGCACGGCGTAGACCTCGACGCGCAGCCGGCCATGCTCGGTGGTGTGGATGCGCTGGAGCGCCAGCCCGGTGTTGCCGCAGAACGAGCGCCACAGCAGCCCGAGCCGGACGAGCGCGAGCAGCGTCCGTAGGGTCCGCCAACCGTCGACCGAGCGGCGGGTGATCCAGGCACCGAGCCGGACGAGGAGCGCACGCACGGTCTCTGCGTTCATCGCTGCTCACCCGCCTCGACCAGCTCACCGAGCCAGATCCAGTTGCCGCAGTCGGGGCATCCACGGCGGACGAGGATCGCGAACTCGTCCGACCTGACCGCCGCCGGCTCCCAGACGTATGGGCAGGCGGTGCACACCAGGACCGCCGTGGTGGTGTTAGGCATTGACCGTCACCGCCCAGCGTTCGGCGAGGCGACGCAATGCAGCCACCGTCAGCGTCCCGTCGAGGTCGACGACGGGTCCCGCGTCGATGCGATGGTCATCGCGCAGGTGCCCCCACACGACGACGGGGACGCCATCGACCACCCCGGCCACTTCAAGGCGCGTATAGGTCTCGTGCACTCTCGCGCTAGCGATGGCATCCGGGAGCACGTCCGCCCAGGCGCACAGGGCACCCGCCGCCTCGACGGGATGCGCGAGCTGAAGCTCCACGAGCACCCCGCCGCGGTCGTTCAGCACGCCGACGTGCGTGATTGGCGGCAGCTCGGCGAGGGGGAGCGCGAGGAGCCCCACCCCGGCCTTAGCCATCGCCGCCGCATGTCGTTCGGTCCGCTGGTCCATGTCAGGCCCCTACCTCGGCCGCGGGCCGCGGCTTGCTGCCGTGTCCGTTGGTGATCGGACGGAGGCCGCCGGCCCGGTACCAGACCTGCACGCCGGTGACCTGCCCTTCGCGGTTCCGCTTCTCCATCACCCCGATCTCGAAGTCGCTCATCTCCACCTGCGTGCCGGGCGCGAGGTTCTCGCCCGGGTTCTTGTCGCTCACCAGCCCGACGTTGATCAGCTCGCGCTGCGACCGCCCGAACGCCGTGAACTCGGCCGCGATCTGTGCGGTCCACTTCGGCGTGCCCTCCTTGGTCACCTCCTGGCGGTACTGGTCGCCGAAGGCGGTCTTCGGTTCGACCGCGAGCAGCAGCAGTGAGTTGAAGGTCTTGCTCTGGTCCACCGTGAAGTTCTGGATCACCGGGTCTCCCGAGTCGATGTGTGCGGGAAGGTCCTCTAGAGGACCTCGCCGTTTGACGGTAGCACGAATCACACAGACAACTAGAGGAGTTAAGACGACGAGATACTGCCGTAGCCGGATCGGCAGGTCAGCGAGCGGGAAAGTCGTACTCCAGGACGTAGGCGGGAGCGGCCTTGACGGTGTCGCAGACCTCGACCGCCCGCCCCGCCGTGTCGTATGCGGTCCGCACAACGAGGAGGACCGGCGTGCCTGACGGGATCTGGAGCCGGCGCCGCTCCTCGACCGTCGGCATCCGTGCGGACACCTCCTCGGTGAAGTGCGCCAACTCGTGCCCCGCCTCTTCCAGGCGGGCGTAGATGCCGCCCGGCCCGGTGTCCTGCTCGGCGATCGCCGTCCCGTCTGCCAGATCCGCGGGGATGTACGAGACTGCGGTCTCGACGGGCAGCCCCTCGGCCAGGTACCGCCGCGAGCGGATGACGACCTCACCGGGCTCGTCGAGCCCCAGCCGCTCGCGGACGGGCTGCGGAGCCGGCCCCCGACTCACCTGGATGTCGTCGACGCTCGGCGCCACGACCGCCTTCTCGGCCTCAGCGATGAAGGCCGCCTTGCCGGCGTCACGGTGTCGACGTGCGAATCGGTCGGAGGCGAGCCGCCGCACAGGAGCGGGCAACCGCACGAAGACTCCGCGCCCCTGCTCGGCCACGACTCGCCCCTCGGTGCGCAGCTCCTGGATCGCCTGACGTGCCGTCATACGCGCGATGTCGTAGTGCCGCATCAGGTCTGCCTCAGAGGGCAAGCGGTCGCCCGGCTTCAGCTCACCCCGCTCGATCGCGCCCCGCAGCTGGTCGGCGATCTGCTTGTAGGGCGCGCGATCGTCGCTGCGGTCGAGGGACCCGAGCGACACAGCTTCTCCAGACGAGTAGGCAACTGTAGGTAGCAGTAGCCTACGGGTAGGACGTGAGTGAACGACAGCAACCGCGGCCGATCGCGGCCAACTGCGACAGTCTGCGGTGACGAGCGGTGACTGGAGCGGGGCCGTGGGGACACCGAAGCACTCGGTGAGCGTTGCCGGGATCGTCGTCCGCGACGACGGCCGCATCCTCGTGATCCAGCGCCGGGACAATCACCACTGGGAGCCCCCCGGCGGCGTGCTGGAACTGGACGAGACTTTCGAGGCCGGCGTCCGCCGCGAGGTCCTGGAGGAGACCGGCGTCGAGGTCGAGGTCGAGCGTCTCACCGGGATCTACAAGAACCTTCCCCGCGGCATCGTGGCAATGGTCTTCCGCTGCCACCCGCAGAGCGCGGCCGTCCCGAGCACCGACGAGGCCCGCGCCGTCGACTGGCTGACCGTCGATGAGATAACCGAGCAGATGAACCCCGCCTACGCGATCCGCGTCACCGATGCCCTTCTCCCTGACGGTGTCGTCACTCGCGCCCACGACGGCACCAACCTCGTCCGCACCTGAGCCTGGCCGCCTCCGGCGAAGCCTTCGGCGACCAGGGCGCCGCCCTGGACCCGGCACCGCTCAGGAGGTCGGCCTCTCTCACGACGCACCCAAGGGCTACCAGAAGCGCCGGCGGGGGCCTCGGTCGTTCGTCCGCCGGGCGCTCCACCGAGGCCCCCGCCAGCGCTCCTGGTCGGGTTGTACCTGCGCCGCGAGGGAGGTGCTAATCCCGCTTGGGGAGACGCCATCCAGGCAGCCTGAATGTATCTTGCCAACTCGACATGTTCCCAAGGTGCTTAGCGAACTCTTCTACGATCTCAGCCTCGTTAGCCTCACGGCTCTTAGCGCCATACGGGCGGTAATGCTCACGCCATTCGAGTGGTTTATCGCCGACTGCGTTGACGGGGGTGAACTCGTAGAGATGCTCCGCTGTCAGAGCGAAATGTGGCCGTCCCGTCACGCTCCTCGTCCGCCAGATTTCATTGCACTTTGCAGAAGAGTCCAATGTGGCCACAAAACTGGCAGAAGCATCGAGGGCATCGCAGACCCTCCACAGCTTGGCTAGCTCATCTTCGGTAAGTCCTCCCGCGCGCGTTTTGCACTCACCAACGACTAAGCCTCCATCCATGGTGACGAGAAGGACATCAGCTTCACCAATAACGGAGCCTGCATCGTCTAGAAACTCAACGCCTGGGTATGAGCCATATATGAAGGAGTCTCCATCGCCGGAACTGTATAGGTGGTCGAAATACCGCTGGGCAAATAGGTGGGAGAGGACGTCAGCGCTATGGGCGCGGACTAGAACCTCACCTGCTCGATACCGATAGTTCAAACTCTCGTTCTTGTAAGGCTTCTCAATCTCTTTAGTGCAACCTCTGCAGATGACCGGTGGGGCAATGTCAGACATTGGCCGCCAGCCCTTATAGCTGCACTCAGGGCACTCAATGAGGGTGCCTCGTAATAGCAACCGTCGGCGCTCGGCCCAATCAAGCCATGCGAGAGCCGCATCGCGAGAACCGAGGTGACGTTGTATTACGCTGTACGCAACGTCGGAACGGTCTTCGTCGTCCTCTGGCCCGCCCAGCGCCCTATTGATTCTGTCGAGAACAAGCTCGGCTCGCGCGCTCGATTCGATTGAGCCGTTGTCAGGCTCCTGGAGAAAGGCAGCGAGTCGCCGCTTGATGTAGGATTGGCCGCGCCGGGTTGTGAGCTCATCAATCAGTTTTGTAACTAACGGTGAGCATAGCCACGTTAGTTCGTCGACGGAGCCGATCTGTGCAACTAGCTGGCTTGCGATGCGTCCGGGGGTGCTGAGGCGACAAGTGAGACCGCGGTCCATTACTACGGCATGCATTACGTCGATGCCGGTTGGGTAGCGTACGTCAACGAAGTCGCGCCTAGTGGAGGCCTGAACTATTGCTCCATCATTGTACCGAGGACCGAAGTAACTCTCGGTATTCATTGTATTGCTTCGAGGTAGACGTTTACCGTGCACTGAAACTCGTAGGCTTAGGCGAAACCCTATCTGCTCAAGTACACTACGAGTTAGGGTCGATTCGTCGACCTCTGTGATGGAAGGAAGCTTTGCGACCCCGTTTGAAAAGTTCGCAACAGCCGACGACCAGATGCCACAGCCAGGTGCAGGTCGAACGACCTCCCACCAATTGATGGCATGAAAGTGTGGCGTTGCTTCGGCAAGTTGCTCAAGCTCCTGAAGTGGGACAGATGTGCTGACGAAAGCGCACTTGAGGTCACGCATTCCCCACAGATGTGGTGCGTAATCCCGAACCCACCTCAGTGCGATGGACGACACATCTTCACTCGCCGGGATGGCCAACGGAAAGCCGCTGGCGAGGCCGGAGACCGCGCGCAGTTGCCAAAGAAGGCAGAGATCGGAAACGTTCCCTGGCTCGTAAACTACGATAACGTTAGGCCCGAAATCGGCAGCCGTGTACCCCCGGATTGGAAGTGTCGGAGTGCTGTTGAACTGACTGCCGAGTGATCCACTTGTATAGGATAGAAAGCAGCTGCTATACCTAGCGGCAGGCATCTCCGCGGAGCGGAGGCTTTTCAGAAGATGGTCAGCGTCGGGTTCGAAAGGGTCGTCTGAGAAACGTAGGACAGACTCGTACGTTGCGTCGGGTGCGAGCCTGCCAACCTCGAGCTCGAACGTGTCGAACGTCGTTGGAAGTGAGCCCCATATACCGAGATACGCGAGATGCCAGGGATTATCTACGGCGACCCTGCTCGCGTCTAGTACAGGTCGACGTTCGTCACGTGTCGACTTATTCGACCAGGCTAAGACTGTCAGCAGAGTTGGATCGTTACGAACATCATCTAAGAACATCGTGCCGAACACGTCGCGCGAGAGGGCTGTTGGCTCCCCTGGGGGCTGGATCACACCATTTCCGGCTACAGCGTGGAGGCGCGAGGACCTCAGAAGTTCTGTCCAGCACGGATCAGGCTCAGATCCACCCCGCGCCGCGGGAGCCATCACATTGAATGCTCCGCCCCAAGTGTGGCAGTTTTCCTGGACCTGCTTGATCGCAGCGGAGTAGTCCGTCTCGTCCACTATGTGGCCCAACGGGGCAGGATAGAGAACTCGCTCGATCCCGTAGGTGCCTTCGAGCGGCGAGTCGTCGAGGATGCCCATGAGCGGAGTGTATCCCCGTTCCGTGAGCCGGGTGTTGCAGGAAACAGGTGGCGAGGTCGAGGTCTAAGTGGGTTTAGAAGAACTTGGTTCGCGGCATCGGCGTGATGGTTTCGCTACCACCCGCGTAGCGTCCGGCGAACCGGGCGCCACTGCGGGCGCAGCACTCCTCAGGAGGTGCGCCACCTCACGACATACCCAGGAGCTACCAGAGGCCCCGTTGGGGAGATCTAAGCGTGGAAGTTGAGACGGGCTTTCTTCTCACACTTCGACGGTCCGCTCCCGCGCCCGCGTACACGCCACATACAGCTTTCGGTGGAGATCCTCGTGCACATCCAAGCCGCTTCGGAGCGCATCGCGCGCTGCCTGAGATATCCGAAGCCCAACAACACCCCATTCACGGCCCTTTGCTTGGTGGATCGTTAAGCCTAGCACTGGCCTTTGCTCGTGCAGTATCCGCGACCGGATCTGTTTCAAACGTTTAGTGTATGCCCCATGAACAGGCCGCATCTCGCGCGGCGAGACCGCCTGGATAGTCGCTTTCAACTGGTTGTAAGCGTGATTTGCCGACTTTGCGCCAGGCTGTCGTAATGTGTCGAGAATCTCCTGGAGGCTAGGCTCCAGCTGACGAGGGATGTCCGGATCAGAGATCGCCAGCGTGGTCAGCGCATCTCCGAGGTAGGTGGCATCCTCCCCCATAACGCCACGTACGACGTGGTTCAGAAGTATCGTCGCTGCGGCTTCTTCACTACTGCCTTTAGGTGCATGAAAGGCCAGCGGAAGGACGTGGGCGCCAACATCCCAGATATCCTTCCAGAGTACGCCGAGCGCAACGTCAATCTTAGCGGATATGCCACCGTCATCAGATCGCTCAAGGCTTACCCCGCGCCCAGAGCGTAGGCCGTCTGCTAGGTCCCGCTGACTGGCGCTTAGCCAACGAAATGAATCCTCTAGCACGACTCGCGACATGCTAGTCCTGGCCGCCAACGCGGGAATGTCTTCTGGCCGAGCACCGCGGAAGACATATAGTGCCTGCCAAGGATCCCCTACCACGCTGACTGATACTCCGGCCTCAATCGCTAGCTCAATCACATCGATATCTAGATTGTTGGCATCGAAGATCTCGTCCACAATCAGCCCGCGCATGGAGCTATTAAAACGCGCTCTTACTGCTTCACGTACTGCTGGCGAGGATAGGGCTAGTTCGAGGACGTCTCGCACATCTTCATGCGTGCAGGTGCCCGCCTCAATCATCCTTTTCACGAACCTCGGCTCAACTCGCTGCGCGGCTTTTCTGGCGAAGCCAGTCTTTACTAGAACTGATCCCCCGCTGATTTCCATGCCGTAGATCCCGCGCTGGTAGAAAGTCGACGTCAGCACTTTCCAGCTGTCTTCGACCTTCAAGGCGACGTGCCCGTTCGGCCAGTGAAGAATTCGCTCCTGCAGGAGGAAGTGAACGAGTTCATAGATGACCGTGTCGAGTGTCACGATTCGATGCGGCCATTGAAGCGCAGTGGGCCCCCAAAGACTCCGCACCCGTCGCCGCAACTCATACGTTGCAGCGCGCGTGAAACTCACTGCTGCAACTGCGCGATGTTCGTAAGCTGATGCAGGAGCGTATCGGAGTGCACCGAATCGATGGGCGGCGACTGTCGTCTTGCCAGAGCCTGGGCCTGCCTCAATGAATAGCTTCGCCGTAGTGCTTCCAGCGGCCCGCGTCTGAGATTCGGTCAGGCTTCGATACTTACTGCTGTGAGTGGAATCTGCCACGGAATCCGTAGTTTGTGTTGTTGGTGCCTCAGATGCCATCTGCGGCACCGGCTGGGGGTATCGCCGTTGGCACATCAGACATGGTTGTCGTGGGGACATCCAGAGGCGCAAAGCCTCGGTAGATGAAATCGAACATTTCCTTGATGTGGTCCGGAAGGGTGATCTCTACTCCGCGCTTGAGTGAATCTGCTAAAACTTCGGCAACGGCGAGAGCGAACTCGGCTTTCCGTGCTGCACCTACCCCAGCGGGGATAGCCGGCGTGGATTCAGTGGCCTTCTTCGCGCTCCGGAAAATCGCATGGACAGACTCCGGAGTGATGTCGCCCGCAGGCAATTCAAGGTCCAGAAGCTTCAGCGCGCCTGAGACTACGTCCTCGTTCCCCTTAGTGATGGCGGGTTCAAGGGTGGGATGACTTAGGAACATGTCGACAATCGACGGGTCGTGATCCTGAAGCCATTTGGGTTTCGTAGGCGTTCCCTCGAATGGCAGATCGCTATCACGCAGGATGGCGAGCCGGCTGCACAGCTCGTGGCCTCGGGTCGCCAGGAGGTGTACTGACCATTGGCCAACCTTCGTGCCAATCGGAACGATGCTGAGCGCATCGATGAAGGACTGTTTGTCAAGGTCCTGTCCTGCCCAGGACCATCCGAACTCTCGCAACATTGCGACCTCCGTTACCCCTTCTACAAGAACTAGTCGTTCTGCGAAGAGTGCGGCCGATCGACTTGCGTCCAGATGAAGGCGAGTCTTTCGGAGGACGTTCGCTCGGTCCGGCATTGGTAAATCTTGAATTGCTAGCGCCGTTCTACGGCCATCCTCTTTTTTGCGCAGTACAACTAGGTTCTCGGGAGGGCAGGAAGTGATGATGTCAGTTGCGTGACTAGAGAGAATCACTTGAATCTCGGGGCGCTGGTCGACAACTCGCCGCAAGTATCGTACAAGTGAATGTTGCAGCTGGGGGTGTAAATGCGCCTCGGGTTCTTCGATGAGTACCGTCGCATGGAACGGAGCCGTCGGATAGAACGAATCCTCTTGCGAGTCACGCTCGGCTTGGGCCTGCGCGAGCCGAAGGGCAGCGTCCGCGGCATCATCTCCAGAGGGACTGACGTCGTCGGGCGAGCGCTCCGGTTCAGACGGAGACGAGCTGCCTGCCGGAAGCGGATTTGCCGAGTCTGGAATAGCGGCGAGGGTGACCGCAATGTGCAGGAGGTTTACGTATCCCAAGCCGGAGACTTCAAGGGGGCGGGCGTGCTGCCGACCTTCAAGGGCTGCAAGCATCAGCTCCAGAACACGAGCAAGGTAGGCGTCGTCAACTACCTGTCCCCGGATATACGGCCAGTTCTTGCTGACACCCGCCGTCAGAGAGGAAAGATGTTGTCTGATCCGCTCCTCGACGGATGCAAGAGAGCCGTGCTGCGCTAGGTCCTCCAAAAGGCGAGATGCGCGTGATCGAATATTGGTGAGATTGCGGCTTCCGGTCGTGTCCTGCTGCTGTGCCCGAAGTAGCTCGATAAGGATTCGAGCCTCTCGGCGAGCAAGCTCGTCTAAAGGGTTGCGCCATGCAGGGAGGTAGACGAAGCGGATTGCGTCGGAGTAGTCATTCCGAACCTGAAGCTCTGACCGTATTGAGCCGAGGTCGCGGCTCAAAGTCTTGCTCCAGTTGGCGGCTATGGTTCCTGGCGCGTTCCGGCCCGTCTGGGTTTGGATCTGTATGCCTAGCGGTCCTTCAGGTACTCCCGGGAGTTCGTACCTGTACTCAACTTCAATTAGTCGCTCGCCGTCTCCCAGTCCGGCAGCTGAAAAACGGGGTAGGCGTGGAAATGTTCGGGTGTGTACGAGGTAGGCGGCATCGGATACTGTCGTCTTGCCTATACCATTTGTGCCAACAACAACGCTAAATCGACCTGGCAATTGTACCGATATCTCGCTATCGGAGCTTGCTCGGAGACCACGAACTAGAAGCTTGCTCAAATACACAGTGCGGGGGCCTCCGTACGGCGAGGTCAGCGATCGGGCGTGACGCTTGGTGCGCGTGATCATCGTACGATTGCGGAGCGCCGCCACTGCGGAGCGACTCGACCGTTTGCGCAAGTTGGGCCATTTGGCCTAAGGGTGCCGCTCGCTGGCCCGGTGAACGTCCACTTCGCTGCTGCCGGAGGCTTGTGGGCGGTGCCGCGCATGTGATTGGTCATGGGTGAGTCGCAGGTAGGACGCAAGCTGTGAGGCGAAGTCTGCTCCGTTGTTGACGCAAACAAACCCGCGTCCTGTTCCAAAGAGGATCTTTCGCGCTCGGCTCGGGCGATAGAGTGCGCGACCCGTGTGTCGGTCGACCCGCAGTCGGTGGTTGGTCTTCGTCAGCCCCTTGGCTCGATACCAGCGCCTAGCAACCCGACCCGCCGCGATGGCGACTGCGGGAGTTACCTCTCGAACGGCCAGCTCGCGTTGCAGATTTCGGTAGCCCCAGAACCTGCCTGCGCTTTTTCGTTGAAGCGCTTCGGCATCCGGGCACCTGCAAGCGGGACATCTTTCGATGCTCTTCCCGTACTCATTGCCGCAGTTCCTGCATGCCAGGTGGACGTCCATCCACTCCGGTGGCACGTGGTGCTGATACTCCTTGCCAGTAGCGGCGGCACCGTACTTGGCGAAGTAGATCGCCATCCGCCGCGGGTCGGTGAGCTTCAGACCCTGCGCATAGTCGACTCCCGTTCCGGCGAGCAGGTGCTTCCGGCGCTCTTCGAGGTCCGGATGGGCGACGATCTCGGCCCAGACGATCGAGAGCCAGCGCTTGAAGTCGACGTGGGTCGGCTGGCCGGTCTCGGGGTCTGGAACTGTAATCATGCACATCGGCGGCGTGGTTGAGATGTGGAAGTGGACGGCGCCGCGGCGCTGGAACTCCTTCTTCCACGGCCCGCGGAGCGGCTCGCCCCACGCACGGGCGTAGCGCTTGCAAAGAGAATGGAAGTGGCCCATTGCCACGTCGGCGGAAGGGGCGACCGCGAGCCAGTCCCCAGGGTAGGTCAGTGTCAGCATCGCGGGAAGCCGACCGGTGCGGTCCTCGACCTTGAAGTGATCTGAGCGGCAGCGCGGGCAGCGGTCGAGGTCGGCGTCGAACTCCTCGCGGCAGTCGGAGCAGATGTTGAACCGGCCGTAGAGCTTCGTGTAATCGAGGTCGGAGAGTCGCTCGACGAGCCGGGCGCGGGAGCGTCGGGTCCAGCCCGTGATCGTGCCTCGGGTCGGCAGCGGTTCCGGGATCTCGCCGTCCCAGGACGCGGCCACGTCGATCTGCTTCCGATGGCGCTCAACGGCTCGCTCGTGCGTCCGTTCCGCCCGGGAGTAGTTCCGGGTGCGGACCTTGAAGGCACCGGGGCTGACGACGATCTCCCAGCGAGGGCCCTCGCCGAGGTCTCCCGTCTCGGGCTTGATGTGCGGGATGAGGTCGGCCGCGTGCTGCACGAGCTCCGGGCTCGGGAACGACGGCTTCCACGGTGGCTCCGGCTCGGCTGTGCGGTCCAGTCGTTCTTCCTCGCGGACAGATATGGCACATAGGACAAGCCCAGCCGGGCCGCCGGGCTCGGCCTGGGCATGGCCACCCCGATGCCGTCGCTCAGCCTGCCCGGTGCGCCAGCCTCCGGCGCGCACCGTGCGGCTGGCGCCGCCAGGGGTGGCCGGCGCCAGTCCGGCGAGGCGGCCCGGCAGAACGGTCCCGTGCGATCTGTCGCTGGAATACGTCGACTGCACCGTCGAGGGGACCGGTGTGGCCGTGAACCGAGCAGGATCGAGGGCGCTCGCGGCGTCGTCGTCGGCACGGCGCGCGGGGGTACGGTCGGTCATGGGGAGCCTTCCTGGAGAAGGCTCGACCGAGGAACGCGCCTCGTCCGGACGCGCTCAGATCATGACCAGCGTGGTTGCAGACGTGGTTGCAGTTGCCGGCCGTCTTAGCCGGTCTGCACGGATGTCGCCACGGTGCGGACCTGCGTGTCCGGACCCGCGGAGACGGGCCCGGACAGCGGGCTAGAGGTGGAGCGCCGGCTCGTAATGCGTAGGTCTGGGGTTCGACTCCCCAAGGCGGCTCCACAGTTTTCGCAGGTCAGATCCCTATGGCTGTTCTGTCAGGGCGCTTGGATCGTTAGACCGGCGCACCAGCCGACTCCTTCTTGGCATGGGATCGTTCGTGCTATCCGCCCTGTTCAGGGGTCTGCTGCCAGGGATCTTGGGGCAGCATGTCCAGGGCATGGCGGACTCATGCCCCGGCGAGTGCGTTGCTTGGACAGACTGAGGGTGCGCCCTGAGTTCGTGAGAGTGCGTACGCATCTGCGTACACTGGTGGTCGTGCAGCTTCCTGAGGTTATGTCGTTCCGGGAGTTCCGTGCGGGCTTGGCGGCGGCTCTTCGACGGGTGCAGGAACCGGGTGCGCAGCCGGTGTTCGTGGGTGCCCATCGTCGCGCCGAGGCGGTGGTGATGTCGGTCGAGCGCTACGAGCAGCTGATTGCGGCGGCGGGTCGCCGCGAGGCGGTGGGCGAGGCCCTTGCGTCTGTTCGCGCTGAGGGACTGGAGCCGAGCGCGGAGGGACTGGCCCGGCTGGAGTCGGTGGCCGAGGGGCGGTTGTCGCCTGCGGAGGCTCGTGAGCAGGTGCTGGCGCGCTATCGCCGGTGAGTCCCGCTGATCCGTACTTCGACGCCGCGCACGGCGTCCTGCGGAACCGTCTGGGGATCGTGGACCGCGGCGAGTTGGAGCAGGTAGAGGCCGAGCTCACCGCCTTGCGTCTGGTGGAGTTGCAGGAGCAGCCGATTCCGGGTGGCTACGACCTCGCGCACCTGCAGGCGTTCCACCGGTTCATCTTCGGCGATGTCTACGACTGGGCGGGAGAGCTCCGGTCGGTGGTGATCGGCAAGGGCGAGGTGTTCTGCCTGCCGCAGTTCATTGAGCCCTTCGCCGACGACGTCTTCGGACGGTTGGCGCGCGACGGGTTCCTGTGTGGGTTGGGTCGGGCACCGTTCGTCGACGGTCTGACGGAGTTGTTCGCTGACGTCAACGCGCTGCATCCGTTCCGGGAGGGCAACGGACGCACGCAGCGGGCCTTCCTCGCGCAACTCGCCGCAGACGCGGGGTGGCGGATGCGGTGGGAGCCGATGAACCCGGGGGAGAACGTACGGGTGTCACAGCTCGCCCACCGTGGCGATGTCGCGCCCCTCCGGGCGATGCTCGATGGCCTGGTTGACGCTGAAGGTGACGTTCCTCGACCGCGGTCGTCCTGAAGAGTCGGCCTGCCGGGCTGGGCATGGCTCGGGGCATGAGGTCCGAGTTCTGCCTGCAACCTCAGCATCATGTGCGCCGTGAGCCGCGCGATCGGTGCTGGTGGGGCCCTGAGCGACGCACGTCGATTCCCTCGTAATGCGTAGGTCTGGGGTTCGACTCCCCAAGGCGGCTCCATCATTGCAGGTCAGAGGCCTGCGCTGCGCGCTTCTCGAGAAGTTTCGTGGCCTCTTGTGTGCGTAGCTCAGCGGGTGCATCTCCGGCATGAGCGGTGGGGCCGGGCAAGCGTCGGCCCCACCGCTGTCAGGCGTCCAAGGGGCGCCGTCGTTCGAGGGTGCTCATCCGGCCTGCGAGCAGTGCCAGGACGGCGAGCGCAGGCGGTAGGACCCCGGCGGCCACGAAGATCACCTCAATCGGGACGATCAGCGAGAGAGGTCCGGCCACGGCGATCGAGACGGGCATGAACGCGATGGAGACGAAGAAGTCGAGGCTCGCGACGCGTCCGATCATCTCCGGCGGGACCAGGCGTTGGAGCAGCGTCCCCCAGATCACGACGCACGCCCCGGTGGCGGCGCCGACCACGAACAGGGCCGCGAGCATCGCGACGAGGTCGGGGACGAGGCCGAGGACGGCGAGCGGAAGGGTACCGCCACCCCAGCAGAGGATCATGAAGGTCAGGTACCGCCGCGGCAGCCGCAGCGAGGACACGACCAGCGATCCGATCGCTCCGCCGATCCCGTAGGCGGCCAGGAGGAAGCCGAAGGCCGCCTCGCCGTCGGCGAACCGCTCGCGGGTGAGGAACGGCAGCAGCACCTCGATGGGCCCCTGGATGATCAGGGCCAGCGACGAGCCGAAGATCAGTGTCCACAGTAGCCATCGGGTGCCTACGACGTAGCGCACGCCGGCGCGCAGGTCACTCCACGCACTCGTCGGCTCCCCGGTGCGGGCGGGCTCGTCGCGGCGGCTGAGGAACAGGACGGCGACGAACGCGGCCAGGTAGGACGCCGCGACCACCGCGGCTCCGACGGCCGGTGACCACATTCCCACGACGAGGCCACCGAGGGCGGGCCCGAGCCCGGCACCCAGCGCGGGTCGCAGCGCGCCTTCGAGCCCGTTGGCCGCGAGGAGCTGCTCGGCCGGGAGCACCTGCGGCAGGTAGGCGCTGTAGGCCGGGTAGAAGAACGCACTGCCCGCGCCCAGCACGAACGACGCCGCGGCGACGTGCCACAACGCGATCGCTCCCGTCGACGCGAGGGTCGCCACCACGGTCATCACCGCGGCGGTCGTGCCCTGCACGGCGACGAGGATGAGGCGCTTCGAGAACCGGTCGGCCACGACACCGCCCACGATGGAGAAGGCGAACAGGCCGAGGCTCATCCCCGTCGCGACCGCGGAGAGGGCGAGCGGGCTGTCGTCGAGCGCCAGCACCTGGAAGACCATGACGATCGTCCACATGCCGGTGCCGAAGACCTCGATGCCGACGGCGAAGAAGAGCAGCCGGTAGTCCCGCGATGCCAAGGGGCGCAACGCGCGCAGCTTCTTGCTCATGCCGCCACCCGCTCCGCCGTGAGGTGCAGCTGCGGCCAGTCGCCGACGTCCCGGAGCAGTTGTCTGTCGTGTGTGGACAGGACGACGGCCGCCCGGGTCGCCCCCAACGCCTCGGTCAGCTCGTCGACCAGGGTGATGGCGAGGTGGTTGGTGGGTTCGTCCAGGAGTACGACGTGCGGACGGGCCGCCAGCACCAGGGCCAGGTCGAGTCGACGCTGCTGCCCCATCGACAGCTCCCCGACACGCTTGGCCGACTCCCGAGGCCGCAGCAGCCCGAGCTGCGACAGCCCGATCGCCTCCGCCGACGACAGCCCGCCCTTCGACACGAGCGCACCGAGACGCGTCGAGAACACCTCGCTCGCCCGTCGGTCGAGGGGCAGATCAGTCTCCTGCCGGAGGAAGCCCAGCCGCGTACCACGAGAGCTCCGGAGCGACCCCGTGTCCGGTGCCAGGTCGCCGTGGGCCACCTGCAGCAGCGTCGACTTTCCCGCTCCGTTCGGGCCGGTGACGACGAGTCGGTCGCCGTGGGAGAGCGTGAACGACACTGGCCCTGCCAACCGTCTGGAGACGGCGACGCCGTCGACCCCGAGCAGGAGCGTGCCGGTGCGCGTGGGGAGATCGGGGAACCGGAAGAGCAGCGGCGGTTCGGCGACGGTGACCGCGTGGGCGTCGAGCGCCTCCTGTCGGCGGTGCACGCTCTGAACCAGCCCGCCGGCGCGGGTGGCTCGGCCGTGTTTGTTGTGCCCCTTCTCGGGGCGCCAGGCGGAGACGAGCCGGTTCTGCGCCGCGCTGAGGCTGTCCTGCAGGCGGGCGTGTTCAGCCTGCTGCTGGGCGTACTCCTCCTCCCAGCGTTCCCGCTCCGCCACCCGGCCCGCCCGGTAGCCGGCGTAGCCGCCGCCGTAGACGCGGGGCCGACCGTCCGCCGTCGGGTCGAGATCGACGACGGTCTCCGCGACGTCGGCGAGCAGGGCGCGGTCGTGGCTGACGACGACCACGCCGCCGTCACGCCCGCGTAGCCGCGCGGTCAGGAAGTCGAGGCCACTGCGGTCGAGGTGGTTGGTGGGTTCGTCGAGGAGCAGGAAGTCGTCGTCGGCGCCGAGCAGGCAGGCCAGGCGCACGCGGCAGCGCTGTCCGACGGAGAGGTCGGCGAGCGGGCGCGTCATGTCGGTCTCGGCGTCGAGCGACTCCAGGGCGATCCGGACGCGGCGTTCGGCGTCCCAGGCGTCGAGGGTCTCGGCGGCCGCTAGGGCTGCGGCGTACGGCTCGTCCGGTCCGCCGTCGGCGAGCACGCGCCCAGCGGCGTCGAGGGCGGCCAGGGCGGCGAGCGGCTCGGCGATCGCCTCGGCCACGGTCTGGCCGACGGTCCGGCCGTCGGCCGAGGCCATCTCCTGTTCGGCGACGCCGGTCGTGCCGAGGCGCTGCACCGTTCCGCTGTCCGGGAGCAGGGTGCCGGCAAGCACGTGCAGCAGCGTCGACTTGCCGCGGCCGTTCTCGCCCACCACCGCGATGCGGGAGGCCGGCGTGACGGTGAGATCGACGTTCTGGAGGACGGGGGTCGTCCCACGCGCCAGCGAGATGTTCGAGGCGATGAGCTGCGCACGATGGCGCGCGCGATGAGCAAGGGTGGGCATGCTGTCCTTCGCGACGGCACAGCGCGCGCCGGAGGGCCCGCGGATGTGCAGGTGAGGGTGAGCGGTCGGCCCGGCGCCGGATGAGGATCGACGACGCAAGGAAGGGACGGACCGAGCTCAACGCTCAGAGGAAGTACAGATGCACGAGACGGATGGTAGCAGTCGAACATCACGGAGATCGCAGAAGATGAGGAAACGGACAACCGCGTCGGCGGCCGAGTCCGATCGCCCTCGGGACGAGCGGGCCTGATAGGCGACGGTTCGGCAGTAGGATGAGGCGATCATGGGCACCACACCCGAGATCGCCGACTCCTTCGAGGTCGTCGTCAGCGGTGACGGGAGCCTGACGGTCCCGGCCGCAGAGCTGGCACGCCATGGCGTGCGTCCTGGGACCCGCCTACGGCTGGTCAAGCCTCGGGTTGCGGGCCGTCAGGGCGGCCGTTCGGCGGGCAAGCTCGCCGGCCTGGTCCCGGATGAAGTGGTCGAGGCGTGGTCGCAGGCGCTTGATGACGACCGGGCCGAGCGTCGTTCCGCCGGTGGGCCCGTTTCTGGCTAAGGGTCTGCGGTGGGCGGGGGCTGCACCCTGAACCATCTTCATCTTGCCTTCTGTCGGCCTGCGTCAGCGATCGACAGGGCATGCGGCGGCTCGCTACTGCTGCGATAGTTGCAATCTAGCGGGAGTTATCTCAGTAGCCATCCCTCGGTGATGGAAGTCGAGCACTGCGATAGCTACTTACTGGGTGATACTATCGAAGCATGCCTGGCGACCTAGAGCTAGCGCTCGCGGACATCGCCGCCGGTCAGTGGGGGCTGGTGACCACTCCGCAGGCCGTTGCGGTTGGTCTGAGCAGGGTGCAGCTGTCGCGGCTCTGCAAGGCCGGGGCGCTCATCCGGCTTCTCCATGGCGTGTACGCGCTCCGGGGCGCGATGGGCACCGAGAACATCGAACTGCGAGCTGCCTGGCTGGCGCTCGACCCGCGCCGGCTTGCTGCCGACCGTCTCGGCGATGGTCCCCACGGCCCCGTCGTGTCCCACGCCTCGGCTGCAGCGCTCCGAGGTCTGGGTGACCTCGACGCGGATCGCCACGAGTTCACCGCGCCGTCGCGAAAGCAGACTCGACGTGATGACCTGAGACTGCACCGGGGAGTTCTCGCGGGGGACGAGGTCACTGTGTACCGGGGGCTTCCGGTCACGACACCGCTCAGAACCGTTGTGGATCTCCTCGCCGACGGCCACGACGGTGGACATGTCGCCGGCGTGGTTGCCGACGCGCTCAGGCTGCGAATGCTCAACCCTGACGAACTGGCCGACCGGATCGGGCACTTCGCCACCCGGTTCGGACTACCTCGGGGTGACGGAAGCGCTCTGATGCGACACCTCGAGGAGCTGGGGGGTGTCAGTGAGCAGGTTGACGCCGACAAGGTCGCCGAGATCGCCCGAGCTGCTCGACTGCCCGTTTCCGCGATACTTGATGCCCTGAGCGAGACGCGAGCCGGCCACGCTCGACTTGCGCAGCAGGCGATCGACTTCCAGGCAACCGCGAACCTCCTGGAGGCCGCGGGGGTCTCATCGGCGATCGAGAAGTCTGCCGCGGCCGCCGTCCCCAAGATCGACCTGACGACTCTCCTCGGCCCCGCTGCATACGAATCACTGGCGGCGGCACTGTCAAGTCCTGAACTGCAGAAGGCGGTCGGCATATCCGCTGTTGCGCAGGGCGCCCTGGCCGCGACGGGTGCCAAGCTCAGCGCTTCGGAGGTGAGCGGCATAAGCGCGATCGTGGAGCAGGCGCTGGCCTCTCGTACCGCAGGGATCAGTTCTGCCGTCCGCCGAGCACTCGCCGGGATCCGTCAGTCACCAGGTATCGAGACCCAGGATGACGATCGGCAGGACGACGACCACGAGGGCGACGAGTGATGAGTGGCGACCACCCGACCGGATACGCCACTCCCGACGCGATGTGGGGCGCCGTCGTAGCTCGAAGCAAGAACGCGGCGAGAAAGACCGGATCTACAGCTCAGAACCTCGCCCGCCAGTTCGTCTACGACCGCTTCCTCGCGCGCGTGTTCACCTACGCGGGCGGCGGAGAATGGGTTCTCAAGGGAGGGACCGCTCTGCTCGCGCGGGTCCGCACGGCCCGGCACAGCCGCGACATCGACCTGCTCAGGGAGCAGGGAACGCTCGACTCCGCTCTCGACGAGCTGGAACGAGCCGCGGCCGTCGATCTTCGAGATCACCTACGCTTCGTGCTGGGCGCTTCCAGCCGTACCGAAGAGCGCCCTGGCGAGCCGGGGACCGAGCTGGCAAAGGTGAAGATCGACGCGTATGCGGGTGTCAGGCTGGTGAGTGAGTTCGTCGTGGACATCGTGCTCAACGCAGTGATCACGGGTGATCCCGAGTCACGGCAGCCCGAGCCGACGATCGAGCTCGCCGGAATCGAGAGCCCCGCCTACTTGATCTATCCGGTCGCTGACCATGTCGCCGACAAGCTCTGCGCGACATTCGAGCTCTACGGGCCCGCGCGGCTGCCATCCAGCCGCGTTCGTGATCTCGTGGACCTGGTGGTCATCGCTCGAACCCAACATGTTGACGCAGGCGCACTTCGCGTCGCCATCGACGCCGAGCGCGTGCACCGCGGGCTGCCTGAGATCGTGCAGTGGGACTGTCCAGATGGGTGGACAACCAACTATGCCAAGGTCGCTCACGACGTTGTGGAGTGCCGTGACCATCGCTCCTTCCGCACCGCCTCGGCGCTGGCGAGCGCGTTCCTTGATCCGATCCTGACGAACGAAGTCGACAACGACGCCACGTGGAGTCCCTCGAACCTGCGCTGGGAGGCCTAGCGTCGGAGTCGATCTCGAACGGGCGGCCCGTGTCGTGGCCTCCTTCGTGGCCTCCAACTGCTGCCCGCGATTCCGGTCGCGCGTCCTCCCGGGCCGCTGAGCTGCGTTGTTGCCCCCGGTGCCTGTCGCGAGCCCGCGGACGGCAATTCTCGTAATGCGTAGGTCTGGGGTCCGTTTCTCTCGGTAGAAGATCCACATCTGATCGGTCCGTGGCATGTCGATCGTCCGGGACGCTCTTGGGTGCGCCAGATGGCGTTGTACTCGTTGGGTGCGTGTCGGCCGAGGCGGGCCTGGATGCGTGCGGTGTTGTACCGGCCGTCGTGAGAGGCGAACTGTTCGTTCTCCGTCTGTGGTGATCTCCCACCGCGTGGCGGTGCTGGCGAACTCGGCAGAGGTGACCTTCGGCGGAGAAGGTGATGCACCCGCGGAGCCCTCCCGCTCGGCCCCCCGGCGGGGTGGCCGAGGATCTCCGGCGGCGCGGGGTATCGCTCGCAGATCGTCCGGCCTGCTCGGGAAGGGCACGTGGAGAACGCTGCAGGGAGGCCACGGACCGTCGCCGGGGCTCGCCCGCGATCGGGGTGAGGGAGGGGAGGATGCCGTGATGACGGCGAGGAGCGATGGGCGGTTGGCTGCCCTCGTGGAGAGCCTGCGCACGGAGTCGAGCCTGGTGGAACAGACGATCCGGGACGTCCGTGCGAATGTGCCCGCGTACTCCGGGGTGCCGACGGAATCGCTCGTGGCGAGTATGAAGCGCAACCGCTCGCTCGCCGCGCGCGTGCTGTCCGAGGGGGTGGTGCCGCCGAGCCCCGAGATCTGGGAGGCGGACTCGATGACCGCCGAGCGGCTGCATCAGGGTGTGGAGATCCAGGACATCCTGGGTGGTTTCCGGGTCGTGATCGCCACCATCCAGAGGTGGGTCGTCGACCAGGCTCCGGCGCACGGCCTGGACGTGCGGGAGACGTTGCTGCTCTCCCAGCTGTTGTGGCGGCTGGGCGATGCGGTCTCGGCGCGGGCCGCGATGACCTTTCGGCAAGAGGGGATCACGGGTGCCCTGGCGGACGAGCAGCGGCGGGCGGAGTGGGTGGTCGCCCTGCTGACGGGGACGACGGACGACGCGGTGCTGAACGAGGGGTGGGCGCGCTACGGCGTGGACCGCCGCCGGCTCTACCTGGCCGTCTGCACTGCGGAGATCGCCGATCACGAGCTGGGGCGGCTGCGGACTCGGCTGACCGAATCGGTGACCCGGGAGCCGGGCGGACACGCCGTGCTGGTGCCTTCCGAGGGGCGGCTCGTCGGTGTGGCGACCCATCCGCCGAGGCACGCCGGCGTCGTCGTCGCCGTCGGCCCGGTGGACCAGGTGGGCGAGTTGCCGAGCTCGTTCACCGTGGCGCAGCGCGTACTCGCCGCGGCCCGCCTGCACGCCGACGACGGGACCCACACCGTCGGGTCGGAGACCTGGCGGCTCGGGGTGCCCCTCACCCCGGAGGTCGGGGAGGTTCTCGTCGCCCGCTACATCTCGCCGCTGCGGGAGCAGGGCGCGTTCGGGGGGCTCGTCATCGAGGCGCTCCAGGCCTGGCTCGCGCACCAGCGCAGCATTCCGCGCGCCGCCGCGAGTGTTCCGACCCATGTGAACACCTTGCGGTACCGCCTGGCTCGTTTCGAGGAGCTGACCGGTCGCTCGCTCGAGGACACCGACACGATCGTCGAGCTGTCGTGGGCGCTGCTGGCCGCGCCGAGCGTTTCGTAGCTGGAGACGAAACGGACCGCCGAGGTTTGGAGCGCGGACCGTGGCCTCGGGGGCCGTGGATTCCTACATTCGAGACCCACGGCAGCGGCATCCCGTCACACCGCCGGGCCGGTCCTCGACAGCGCAGTCGCCTCAGGAGTCCGCTTTGACAGAGCTCACCTCAGGTCGGTCCACCTCACGCCTCCGTCAGCTCACCGCCGCGTCGGTGGGCAACGCGGTGGAATGGTTCGACTGGTACGTCTACTCGATGCTCGCGGTCTATTTCGCGACGCAGTTCTTCCCCAAGGACGCCGAGAACTCCCTCGTCCCGCTGTTGTCCACGCTCGCGGTGTTCGCGGTCGGGTTCTTCGCCCGACCCCTGGGCGGGCTCGTCATCGGGGCGCTCGCCGACCGCTTCGGTCGCAAAGCGGCGCTCAGTGCGACCGTCGGCGGGATGGGTGTGGGCAGCCTGCTGATCGGGGCCGCCCCGACCTACGAACAGGTCGGCGTCCTCGCGCCGGCGCTGCTGCTCGTGGCCCGACTGGTGCAGGGCGCCTCCGCGGGCGGTGAGTACGCGGCCGGTTCGGCCTTTCTGGTGGAAGCCGCTCCCGAGGGCAGGCGCGGGCTGTTCTCGAGCTTCTTCTACGCGAGTGCGACCGCTGCCAACCTGCTCGCCATCGGGTTGAGCGCGCTGCTGGCCAACCTGCTGAGTGCGGAGGACATGAACTCGTGGGGCTGGCGTGTTCCGTTCCTCCTCGGAGCCGTCGGGGCGCTCGTCGGGCTGTGGATCCGGCGGCACGCGGAGGAGACGCTCGAGACCGTCCCCGCTGAGAAGGCCACTGCCCGGCGGCCCGGCTTCTTCACCTTCCTGCGGGAGCATCCCCGGGAGGCGTTCATGGTCTTCGGCATCACCGCGGCCCCGGCGTTGGCCTTCTACGTCTGGACGTCATACCTGCCGACCTTCGCCGGCATCACGGTCGGCTTCGACCCGAAGACGGGCCTGCTGTCCGGCGTCATCGCGCTCTCCTGGTTCCTGCTGCTGCAGCCGGTGTTCGGGCTGCTCTCCGACCGGATCGGTCGCAAGCCCCTGCTGCTGGTCTTCGGCGGGGCCTTCGCGGTCGGTGCCGTCCCGATGCTGAGCCTCCTCGACGACACCTTCACCAGGATGCTGGTGGTGCAGCTGGTCGGGTTGACCTTCCTCGCCTGCTGGTCCTCGGTGTCGGCTGCGGTGTCGGCGGAGCTGTTCCCCGCGAGCCTGCGCAGCGCGGGCATCGGATTCCCCTACGCGCTGTCGGTCGCGTTGTTCGGGGGTACCGGCCCCTACGTGGCGACCTGGTTGGTGAGCATGGGCGCCCCCGGTGCGTTCGGCTGGTACATCGCGGTGTTGGCGTTGCTCAGCTTCCTCGTGTACCTGCGGCTCCCGGAGACCGCGCACGGGCCGCTGCGCTGACGGAGAGGAACGATCTCGTGAGTGTGAGAGTGTGGATCGTGGGCGTCGGCATGACGCCCTTCGGAATCCATCGGGACAAGACCGTCAACCAGCTCACCCAGTGGGCCGTCGGCGATGCGTTGGCGGATGCGGGTGCAGCCACCGAGCAGATCGACGCGGCCTTCTTCGGCTCGGCCACTCAGGGTCTCCTCCAGGGCCAGGTCATGATCGGTGGACAGATCGCCCTGCGGGAGATGGGCGTGCAGTCCATCCCGGTCTACAACGTGGAGAACGCCTGCGCGACCGGGGTGAGCGCCTTCGGGCTCGCGGTCAACCACGTCAAGGCCGGAGCGGGCGACGTCGTCCTCGCCGTGGGCGTCGAGAAGATGCACGTGGACGATCCGGCACGGTCGATGGCGGTCTTCGACACCGGCTACGACGTCTCCGATCCCCGGGCCCTCGGCAAGACCCTGGAGGAGCTCGGCGGGGTGCTCGACGAGCCCGACCTCGGCAGGAGGTCGATCTTCATGGACATCTACGCCGCGATGGCGCGCAGCCACATCCGCCAGTTCGGCACCACCCGGGAGCAGATCGCCGCCGTCGCCGCCAAGAACCACGCCCACGCCGTCGACAACCCGCGGGCGCACTACCGCAAGGCCATGACCGTCGAGGAGGTGCTGGCCGCGCGCACGCTGTCGTTCCCGCTCACCGTCCCGATGTGTGCGCCGGTGACCGACGGCGCCGCCGCCGTTCTCGTGTGCAACGACGACGGGCTGCGGCGGCTGAGGGCCGCCGGCGCGGTCGAGGTGCTGGCCGCCGTCCTCGGCACCGGCACCGACCGGGACATCTCCACGTTCGACGGTCACCTCAGCACCCGGGTCAGTGCCCGGGCCTACGCACAGGCCGGGATCGAGCCGAGCGAGGTCGACGTGGCCGAGGTGCACGACGCCACCGCCTTCGCGGAGGTGCTGCAGACCGAAATGCTCGGGCTGGTCGAACCGGGGGAGGGCGGCCCGGCCGCCGAGCGCGGCGAGACCGCTCTCGGCGGGCGCATTCCGGTGAACCCCTCGGGGGGCCTGGAGTCCAAGGGGCATCCGATCGGGGCCAGCGGGCTCGGCCAGCTCTTCGAGCTCACCGAGCAGCTGCGCGGCACGGCGACCGGCCGCCAGGTCGAGGGCGCCCGGGTCGCCCTCGCGGAGAACGGCGGTGGGTTCCACCGCGGCGAGGAAGCGGTGACCTCGGTGGTCATTCTTCGGAAGGGAACGAGCTGAGCATGGCTCTCATCGACTTCTTCGACCGGGGCAGGCGGCTCAACCCGCAGGGTGTCGCCTACCGGGACGCGACGTCGACCTGGACGTTCGACGAGGCGGGCCGGTACTCGTGCCGGATCGCCCACGCCCTGCTCGCCGCAGGTGCGCGCACCGGGACCAAGGCCGCCGTCCTGGCCCCCAACGAGGCCCTGGCCTGGATCTGCGTCCTGGGGATCTGGCGATCGGGAAGCACCTGGGTGCCGCTCAACCCCAGCCATCCCCTCGACGACAACGTCGTGTTCATCGAGCGCTTCGACGTCGAGATCCTCTTCTACGCGCCCTCCCTGGCCGACCAGGTCGAGCAGATGCGGTCCCGGCTGCCGGGGGTCCGGATGTGGGTGGCGCTGGGCCCGGGGACCGACGACCCCCGGCTCTCCGAGTGGCTCACCGGTCACCCGGACACCGCCCCCGCCGTCGTCCACGATCCGGACGACGTCGTCGCCATCGCGCCGACCGGCGGGACGACGGGGATGCCGAAGGGGGTCATGAACACCAACCGCAGCTTCTCGGTCATGGTCGCCCACCAGATGCTCGCCCTGACCTACCCGGCGGAGGCACCGGTGGTGAACCTCGCGGCCGCGCCCATGACCCACACCGCCGGGCTGTTCAGCCTCCAGGCCAGTGCCCGCGGCGGCACCGTCGTGATCGTGCCGGGGGCGACCGCGGACAACGTCCTCGGCGCGATCGAGGAACACGGGGTCACCGAGCTGTTCCTTCCGCCGACCGTCGTCTACCGGCTTCTGGAACGCCTCGACACCCGGCCGACCGACACCTCCTCGCTCCGCTACCTGATGTACGCGGCGGCCCCGATGTCGGTGGAGAAGCTCCGCCGAGGCATCGAGCGTCTCGGTCCGGTGTTCGTCGAGTGCTACGGCCAGATGGAAGCGCCTGCGGCCATCAGCTTCCTGCGCCCCGACGAGCACCTCGTCGGCGGTGAGATCGCCCCCGCCGCCCGGCTGTCCTCCTGCGGACGGCCCTACCCACTGATCACCGCCGCGATCCTGGATCCCGCGACCGGGGCCGAGGTCGCCCCCGGGGTGACCGGCGAGATCTGCGTCCGGGGCGACCTGCTGATGAAGGGCTACTACAAGGACCCGGTGCGGACCGCCGAGACCATCGTGGACGGTTGGCTGCACACCGGCGACCTGGGGACCATGGACGAGCACGGCTACCTCCACCTGACCGACCGCAGCCGCGACCTGATCATCTCGGGCGGGTTCAACGTGTACCCGGGCGAGGTGGAACAGGTGCTGTGGAGCCACCCCGCGGTCCGGGACTGCGCCGTGGTCGGTGCGCCGCACGAGGACTGGGGCGAGGCGGTCACCGCGGTGGTCGAGCTGAACGACGGCGCCGAGGTCGACGAGGCCGAGCTCGTCGCGCTCTGCCGCACGCGGCTCGGACCGGTCCGGACGCCGAAGCAGGTGTTCTTCGTCGACCGACTGCCGCGCAGCGCCAACGGCAAGGTGCTGAAGAAGGACGTCCGCGCGGGCTTCTGGGCCGGCCGCGAGAGCAGGATCTGACGCGATGAACGAGCTGCAGGACAAGATCGCCGTGGTGATGGGCGCCGGGTGCACCGGCTCCGGAATGGGCAACGGCCGCGCCACCGCGATCACCTTCGCGCGGGAGGGCGCGCTCGTCGTCTGCGCGGACCGCGACGAGGCGGCCGCGGCCGAGACCGCGGAGATGATCCGTGGGGAGGGCGGCCGGGCAGGCCACGCCCGCGTCGACGTCACCGACGAGCCCGCGGTGGCACGACTCGTCGGAGCCGTCGTCGCGGAGCACGGGCGCCTCGACGTCCTCGACAACAACGTGGGCATCGCCCAGGTCGGCGGCGTGACCGACCTCGACGAGGAGGACTGGGACCGCGTCTTCGCGGTGAACCTCAAGGGCGCCTACCTCGCGATGAAACACACCATCCCGCACATGGTGGCGCAGGGGGGCGGGTCGATCGTCAACATCTCCTCGATCGCCGGCATCCGCTGGAGCGGGGTCCCCTACGCGACCTACTACGCGAGCAAGGCGGCGCTGAACCACCTCACCCGCACCACGGCCGTCGAGTTCGCCGGGCGCGGGGTGCGGGTCAACGCCGTGCTGCCCGGACTGATCAAGACCCCGATGGTCGCGAACGCCGCCGGTCTGGCGGACGCCTACTCCACCGCGGACGTCGAGTCGATGTTCGCCAAGCGCGACGCCCAGGTCCCCATGGGGCACATGGGGACCGCGTGGGACGTTGCGAACGCGGCCCTCTACCTGGCCAGCGACCGGGCCGCGTACGTCACCGGCGTGGAACTCGTGGTCGACGGGGGGATCACCCTCGGCTTCGCCCAGTGACCCACACGAGTCCCACGTCCGCCGGGCCGTCGAGCCCGCCCGGTGGCATGCCGATCCGCCCGCTCAGAGGTGGCCCTGCTCTCGCGCCGCGTGGACCGCGGCCGTTCTGTTCGAGACCCCGAGCCGGCGCATGGCGTTGCGCAGGTAGGCCTTGACGGTCTCGGTTGCCAGACCGGTCGCCTGAGCCACGTCGCGGTTGCTCATGCCGACGGCGACGAGGCGGAGGACCTCCGTCTCCCGCGGGGCCGGCTGCACCGCCCCGTCGTCCGTCACTCGTTTCGGGAGCAGAGCGCACATCCGGTCGTCCAGCCACGGCGACCGGCGTTCCGGGGTGTGTCGGCCTCACAGTGTCGCGGGCAGCCCCAGCCACGGCTTGTCGGCGGCGGGGAAGCCGGTGAGCTCGGCGATCCTCCCGTCGACGATGTGCAGGACGTCGATGGCGAAGAGCCGGTACACGGGGTCCTCGGGCGTGCGCAGGTACTCCACGACCGCGGGCATCCGGTTGACCGTCGTGACCACGCAGCGCCAGTCGTCGTATCCGGGGCCGCCGAACCCGCCCGTCACCCAGGAGTCCAGGGCGGAGCGTGCGGTGACCAGGACGCCGGGGTCCGGCGGCATCGTGAAGCGCAGGTCCTCGCGCATGAGGGACAGCAGCCCGTCGAGGTCGTTGCGTTCGTGGGCGTCCACCCACGCCTTCACCGTGGCCCGTTCGTCGGCGGACAGTCCGCGCGTGGCGGCGGTGCGCCAGTCGAGTCGGCGATCGGGCAGCTGCGCGCGCATGGTCTCCCGCGCCCGCTGCAGGGCACTGGTCACGGAGGCGACGCTGAGTCCGAGCGCGTCGGCGGTCGCCGCCGCGGGCCAGCCGAGGACGTCACGCAGGATCAGCGCCGCCCGTTGGCGCGGCGGCAGGTGCTGCACGGCGACGACGAACGCCAGCTCGATCGTCTCGCGTGCCACCGCCGTCTCGTGGGGATCGTCGGGCAGCAGTCGGTCCGGGTAGGGCTGCAGGTACCGCACCTCCGAGCCGGCGCCCGGGAGATCCACCGGGAGCGGGGTGCGATGGGTGCGCTTGTCGAGGAAGTCCAGGCAGGCGTTCGTCGCGATCCGGTACAGCCAGGTCCGCAGGGTGGCGCGGCCGTCGAAGGTCTCCCGCTTGTTCCAGGCGCGCAGGAATGTCTCCTGGGTGAGGTCCTGGGCGTCCTCGTAGTTCGCCAGCATCCGGTAGCAGTGCACCTGCAACGCACGCCGGTGCGGCTCGGTCTGGAGCGCGAACCGCGCGGTGTCGTCCGCGCGGGCGGCCGCGATGAACGCGGCCTCGTCGGCGCCGTGCAGCCTGGCGTCGGTCATGGTCGTCGATCCTTCCACCGGGTCGAGGGGTCACGAGGACTGACGACCCGGCGGAGGGTTTCTGATCGGTGACGGCCCCGAGGAGCGGTGGGCGCCGCCCGACCGATGCCGTGCGCGGCAACGCGGGAGGCGGCCGCGGGGTGAGGTGTGGCGCAAGCGCCGACCACAGGGGTGGAGCCCAGGAGGAGGCGCGGTCCTCGACGGCGCGGACGGCCTCGGCATGCCACCCTCGGGCGAGGGGCTCGATCGCCTCGAAGGCGCCAGCGGTGGTGCCGGGGAGGGTGTGGCCTGCGGTGCGGACCCGGCCCAGGATCCCCTCGGCGGCGGTGTCCGCCTCGGCTGCGAGCCCGGGCAGGTCGACGCCGGTGAGCACGCCGTCGCGCTTGACGAAACGCGGGCGGAGGGGCCTCGGGCCTCCCTTCGGGATGGTGGCCGGGTGACCGGCCGTGCCTCCGCCCCGGGAGTCGGCTCGGGCGTTCAGGATCCGGTGAAGGCGGCGGAGACCGCCCGGCGGGCGGCGGCCCGCAGCCACCGGGGCGGTTCGGCCAGTGCCCGGTCGGCCGAGCCCGCCTCCGCCACGGCGCTGTGTACGGCGCGGATCCCGGCGTCCGCCGCGGCACCCTCGGTGAGCCGCAGCGCGCCGACCACCGCCACGGCGGGTACGCCGAGGGCCGCCGCGCGCCGGGCGACGCCGACGGGAGCCTTGCCCGCCAGCGACGAGGAGTCCATGCGGCCCTCGCCGACCACGACGAGATCGCTGTCGGCCAGGTGCGCGTCGAGCCCGAGGAGGTCGCAGACGTAGTCGACGCCGGGGGCGAAGCGGGCGTCCAGTGCGGCGTACAGCCCACCCGAGACGCCACCCGCGGCGCCGCCCCAGTCGATCGCGGTCGCGTCCCGGCCGGTCGCGGTGCGGAGCGCGGCGGCGAGCCGGGCGAGCCCGGCCTCCAACGCGACCACCTCGTCCGGGCCCGCGCCCTTCTGCGGGCCGAACACCGCGGCCGCGCCCGTGGGGCCCAGCAGGGGTGAGGCGACGTCGCAGCACAGGACGAGCTCGCAGTCGGCCAGCCGGGGGTCCAGGCCGGTGAGGTCCACCCGTGCGAGGTGGGAAAGCCCCCCACCGCCCGGCCCGACGGGCCGGTCGTCCGCGGTGAGGAAGCGCGCGCCGAGCGCAGCCAGCAGCCCGCTGCCGCCGTCGGTGCCCGCCGAGCCCCCGAGCCCGACGACGATCCGGCGGAACCCCGCGTCGAGCGCCGCGCGGACCAGCTCGCCGGTCCGCCCGGACCCGGCCGTCAGGGCCGAGGTGCGGCTCGGGGTCAGCAGCTGCAGCCCGTCCGCGGCGGCGAGTTCGATCACGGCCTGGTCGCCCAGCGAGGCCCACCGGGTCGGCATCGGGTCACCCTGCGGGCCGGCCAGGAGGGTGGTGTGCCGGGTGCCGCCCGCGGCGACGACGGCGTCGACGGTGCCCTCGCCGCCGTCGGCGATCGGCAGCTCCCGCACCCGGGCGTCGGGCAGCGCGTCCCGGACGCCGTCGGCGATCGCCGCTGCCGCCTCGACGGCGGTGAGCGTGCCCTTGAACTTGTCCGGCGCCACGAGCACCCGAGGGGTCGACCCGGTCACGGTCATGCGTCTGCTCCGCTCGTGTGTGTAGTGAGTTCATGTATTACATTAGCGGAGTGGACCTGCGCACCCGGTCGGTCGTCGACGCCGTCGAGGAGGCCCTGCGCCATCGCATCCTGACCGGTGCGGAGCCCGCGGGCGCCACGGTGACCGAGGTCGGGGTCGCGGCGCGCTTCGCGGTGGGCCGCCCGACGGCGAAGGCCGCCGTCGACCGGCTCGTCGGCGACGGGCTGCTGGTCCGGGACGGACGCCGCGGCTCGGTGGTCCCGGTGGTCGGCCCCGAGGACATCACCGACCTGTACGACGCCCGGTTGTTGCTCGAGCGGCACGCCCACGTGCGGTTGGCGCGCGCCGCCACGGTTCCGCTCGACGCCACGCTGGCCAACACCGCACTGCGGCAGGCCTCCGAGGTCGGGGACGCACTGCGGGTCGTCGCCGCGGACGTCGAGTTCCACCGGGTGCTCGTGGCGGTCGACGGCAGCCCGCGGCTGCGCCGGATGCACAGCGGGCTGCTCGCCGAGGCGCACGTCTGCATGGCGCGCGTGCAGGCGAAGCAGCTGATCGGGGCGGGCGCGATCGCCGACGAGCACGAGGCGATCCTCGACCGCCTCGCCGCGGGGGACCCCGACGGTGCCGCGGCGGCCACCGAGCGCCACCTGCTGCGGGCCCGCGACGAACTGCTGGCCTCGATGTTCCCGACCGAGAAGGCGACCCCATGACGAAGGCGCACATCCTGGTGACCCGCGCGCTGCCCGGGCGGGTCCTCGACCCGCTCACGGGCCTCGGCGAGGTGACCGTGTCCCCGCACGACCGGCCGATGACGCCGGACGAACTGCACGCCGCCCTCGCCGGGGCGGACGCGGTGATCGCGACGCTCAACGACCGGATCGACGAGGCCGCGCTCGCCGCGGCGGGCCCCGGCCTGCGGATCGTCGCGAACACCGCGACGGGCTACGACAACCTGGACGTCCCGGCCATCGCCGCACACGGCGCCGTCGCGACCAACACCCCCGGTGTCCTCGTGGACGCCACCGCGGACCTCGCGATGGCGCTGCTGCTCGACGTCACCCGCCGGGTGTCCGAGGGGGACCGGCTGATCCGCTCCGGCACGTCCTGGGCGTGGGACATCGGGTTCATGCTCGGCGCCGGGCTGCAGGGCAGGCGGCTCGGCGTGGTCGGGATGGGGGCGATCGGGCAGGCCGTGGCCGCGCGCGCCGTCGCGTTCGGGATGGAGGTCGTGCACCACTCCCGGCGCGGTCCCGCGGTGGTCGGCCCGAGCACCCGCCTGGAACTCGACGAGCTGCTGGCCACCTCCGACGTGGTGAGCCTGCACTGCCCGCTCACCCCGCAGACGCGCCACCTGATCGACGCCGCGGCGCTGCGGGCGATGAAGCCCGGCGCGTTCCTGGTCAACACCGCACGGGGGCCCGTCGTCGACGAGGCCGCGCTGGTCGAGGCGCTGCGGTCCGGCGAGATCGCCGGCGCGGCGCTCGACGTCTACGAGGACGAGCCGCGGGTGCACCCCGGGCTGCTCGACCTCGATCGCGTCGTCCTCGCCCCGCACCTCGGCTCGGCCACCACCGAGACCCGGACCCGGATGGCCGAGCTCGCGGTGGAGAACGTCGTGGCCGTGCTCAGCGGCCACGATCCGCGAACCCCGATCCCGGTCTGACCGGCCCGGGCCGGCCCGCCGGCACGACCTGCGTCACCCGGACCGTGCAGAGTCCTCCGATGCCGTGTGGCACACGGGGTTCGAGAGCGTGCCGACGCCGTCGACCTCCACGCGGACGGTCTGACCGGCCCGCAGGAACCGTCCGGTGTTCTCGGCGACGCCCGCGGGGGTGCCCGTCAGGATCACGTCCCCCGGCTCGAGCGTGACGTACTGGCTGATCTCCGCCACCAGCTCGGCGAATCCGAAGATCATGTCGGCGGTGGACGCCTGTTGCCGCACCTCCTCGTCGACGTAGGTCCGCACCACGAAGGGCTGTCCGGCGTCGACGTCGTCGGCGCTCAGCATGCAGGGCCCCAGCGGCTTGAAGCTGTCGAACGACTTGGCGACGGGGACGTTCGGACGTCCGACGTGGGCGCGACGTCCGAGTTGGACGTCGCGCGCGGAGACGTCGTTGGCTGCGGTCAGTCCTGCCACGTGGCGCCATGCTCGATCGACGTCCACACGACGGGCGGTCGCGCCGATGACGAGGGCCACCTCCCCTTCGTAGTCCACCTCCTCGGCCGCGATCTCCGGCAGCACGATGGCGTCCCCGGGATTGCCGACCGCCGAACCCGCCGCAAAATGGAAACGTGGGTGCGAGGGCACGTCCGCCCCGATCTCACGTGCGTGAGCGGCGTAGTTGAGCCCGACGACGCAGATCTTGCCCGGCCTGCGAACGGGTGCGAGCAACGGCACGGTCCCGAGCGCGGCGACTTCTCGAACCGGCGCGGTCGACGCCCGGTCCAGAAGGCCTGCGCGGAGGAGCTCGTCGAGCGACGGCGCCAGATCCAGGAGGTGGACCTCCTCGCCCTCGATTCGGGCCACGCCTCGGGCGGTCTGCGCGACGCGTGTCATCGCGTCGCCGCTCTGCACAGCACGGCCGCGGTGGGGGCCTCGGCGTCTTCGGAGCGGGAGCCGGCCCAGGCGACGACCCCGTCGGGTCTGACCAACGTCAAGGGCATGGGGTAGGAGGCGGATACGTCGGTGCCCGACAACCGGACGACGTCCAACGGTGCTCCCGAGTCGGCGAACGCCGACATCCAGTCATCCGCGTCGCCCCCGCCCGGTGACACGAGCAGTACGAACGAGCGGCCGAACAGGTCCAGGACGGAACTGCCGTCCCTGAGTTCGACGTGGGGGGCGCGGCAGCCTGGAAGGCCTGCGGGAACGTAGGTGCTGTGGTCGTCCGGCGTGTCCGGCGCGTCGGCACCGATCACGATGGGGGAGTTCAGGTACCGGTAGCCGAGTTGCGTGCCGAGCGAGGACCACTCCACAGCGCGCGTGCGGACCACGGCATCGGCGGCGCGGGCGCGGGCCGCCTCGCCCTCCGCGCCTTCGTCATCGAGGTCCGCCCCCGTCGGCAAGGCGCTGTCCGCCAGGTAGTTCGCCCGGGCGCGTCGCGTGTTGCGCACCGCCACGGGCCTGCGTTCGAGGTCGTAACTGTCGAGCAACTCGGGCCCCGCCTGTCCGCGAAGGACCATGTCCAGCTTCCAACAGAGGTTGTGTACGTCGCCCATCCCCGTGTTCATGCCATGACCTCCGGACGGCCACATCTGATGAGCGGCGTCACCGGCCAGCAGGACACGCCCGACGCGATAGGTCGACGCGACGACGGTCCGCCCGGACCACGTTCTGGAGTCGATGACGTTCACCTCGATGTCGGCGCTCCCGATACAGTCCCGAATCGTCGCCACCACCTCGTCGGCAGCGTGTCGCTCGCCGGGCCGCAGCGGATACGTGACGCGCCACAGATTGTCGCCGTTGAGCGAACCGAAGATCGCGCGTCGCGGCCGAAGGGCGTAGTACTGCACGGCGGGCGGCGAGTGGGTGACCTCGAGAAGGTCGGGGATGTCGACGAAGACGCCCTGCCACGTCGCCTCGTCCGCCCGGCCCTCCAACGACACACCGAGCCGGCGACGAATGGTGGAGTCGGCTCCGTCGCACGCGACGATGTAGGAGGCCGTCACCCGCTTGCCGGGGCCGTGCGGCTGCTCGAGGAACGCGATGACCCGGTCGCCCTCCTCGGCGGTCTGCGAGCATCGCCATCCGTAGCGAACGGCGACGGTGGGAAGCGAGTCCGCCCGGTTGCGCAGGGCGGTGTCGAACCAGAACTTCGGCCACCACACGCCACCCTCGGGGCTCGCGCTCGATGCCGTCGAGCGGCGATCCGCATTGGACGGTCGAGGGAAGCGAGCGACCTCGTGGGCCGCCAAGCGCGTCACGAAGGCGATGTCCCGGGGATAGCCGGCCGGGAAGCCACTCCTGTCCACCTCACCCGAGAGTCGGTGCTGGCGAAGCCATTCCATCGTGCGGACATCGACGGACTCCGCCGTCGGGTAGGTGATCGACCCGTCTCTGCGGTCGACCACGAGAACACGTGCGCCCCGCGTGCCGAGCCCGATCGCCGCGGCGAGCCCGACAGGTCCCGCTCCGACCACGACGACGTCGTACTCGTCGGCGTCGATCCCCCTGACGGGCCGACCGGCGACGGCTCCGGTCATCGACGGACTCCGCTGTATCCCTCGGCCCGACCCCCCGGGGCGAAGTACTCCTCGGGATCGATCTCGTGCCCGTCGGGGTTCCGCTGGAACTCCTGGGACCGCATGAACGCCCGCATCTCCTCCTCCGTCGCGAAGTTCATCCCCGACAGCTCCACCGTGTTGCCGTCGGGATCGCGGTAGTAGAGGCTGCTCGCCACACCGTGGTCGGCCGCTTCGACCGGCTGCACGCCCAGCGCCTTGAGGTGCAGGTACTGACCGTGCAGGCGTTCCAGGTCGGGGTACCGGACCTGCAGGTGATGCAGTCCGACAGAACGTCGTCCCGCCCCACCGACGTCGGCACACTCGAACACCGCGATGCGTTGGGTGTAGGGAAACCCGCCGGGCAGCTGGAAGAACGCGATCCGGGTGGGTGTGTCCGGGTCGGTCGTGCCCACCCCGCTCGCGGGGGTCATGTCCAGCGTCGGAGGCTGCCGCAGGATCTCGGTGTAGAAGCGGCAGAGCCGCTCGTAGCGGGGGGTGCGCAGGACGACCTCGGACAGGCCGATGCGAAACGACTCACTCATGCTCTCTCCACTCCTCGAGGATCGCGGTCCGCGTCAGCGGGACAGCGTCTCGACCGGGCTGTAGCTGCCCTTGCCGGCGCCGAGGGTGCGATCGAGTTCCTTGCGTCGCCATGCACGGTGTCGCCGGTCGACGAGCCGCGCGACGACCGGGACCTTCTGGCAGGCGGTGTCCCTCAGGAAGTTCGGGGCGAAGCGCAGCAGCGGGGCGAAGCGCCAGGGGCCGACGTCCGGGAGGTCGGCCTTCACGTAGGACTCCGGTGTGTAGAAGTAGGCGTGGCCCAACTGGAAGCGGTAGTTCAGCTCGGCTCTGGCCCGCGTCCATCCGCCGGTCTCGGGATCGGGCTTGTAGGCGTCCATGAAGGAGTGACACAGTCTGCGGCTGTCGTCGTTGTCCTCGGACCGCTGCGCCAGCGCGACCAGCCGCATGGCCCGGTAGGCGTCCTCGATCGTCTCTGGGTACCACGGGGTGTCCACGCCCATCACGTAGCCGATGTAGCGCCACATGTGGAGCATGGCGACGATGTCGTCGTCGGTGGTCCGGTAGCCGATCGTCCGCAGCTGCGCCCCGGAGATGATCGAACCCGCCATCAACGTGGTGAACATGTTGAACTGGCTGATGGGAACGCCGAGCCGCGGGCGGTCCCATTCCTTGTGGTTGATGATGCGGGCGCGAATCATGCAGTGCAACAACCGCACGTGCAGTGAGGTCTCCCAGCCGGGATTGCCCGCGCGCATTCCGCCCGGCTCGCTGATGTCGGTCCAGTGTTTGCAGGTCTCCCAGAAGCGGTTGAGCGCCGAGTTCCCGGTGTAGGCGCCGGTGAGGATCAGCGGCTTGGTGACCGACGGCGTGCGATAACCGGCGAAGGTCGCCATGCCGAAGTACGGGTAGAGCTCCTTCCCGTAGCGCCGGAACACCGTCGCGCCTCGATCGAACAGGTCCCAGTCGAGCCAGTCCGGCTCCGTGTGTATCTGCGTGAAGAGCTCGACGAGGGCGGGCGAGGGATCGTCCACGGCCTCGATGCCACCGTGCACGGCGGCGTGGAACTCCTCCCGCGCCTGCCGAACCGATCCGCGGGCCCTCGCGTCGGCGTACCAGGCGTCGCCCAGGCGGTCGCCCTGGTCGAGCGCCCGTCCCATGCTGGTGACCACGTCCGCGGGTAACCGGAGATCGGCCTTGGCGACCTTCTCGAGTCGCGTGGTCAAGCCGATACCGCCGGGTCCCTCCTCGCTCTCGAAGAACACGAACGCACTGGGGAGCTCGGGATTCTCCCGGTTGACGGGGTCGATCGCTGGGCGGATTCAAACGGTCGTCGCAACACCCTGATCACGGAGGAGTCCAGGGATGGCGACGAAGGACTGGAGCAGGAGGACCGGCGATATGCCCGAGGGGCTTCGCCGGCAGTGGCGTGCTGATCGGGCGCTGCGGCCGCCGATGCGTTCCCCTGGGCGGCCAGAGCCGTCGCGGGTGGTGCAGCGACAGTTCTGGCGGCTGATCGCCACGGGTGTCACGACGGTGGAGGCGTCGTTGGCTGTCGGCGTGTCGTGGCCGGTCGGTGCCCGCTGGTTTCGCCACGCTGGCGGCATGCCGCCGATCTTGCTGACCGAGCCGTCGGGTCGCTGCCTGAGTTTCGACGAACGCGAGGAGATCGCGATCTTGCGCGCCAAGGGCAAGGGAGTCCGTGAGATCGGCAGGGCGATCGGGCGGGACCCCGGGACGGTCTCACGCGAACTACGCCGCAACGCCGCCACCCGTAGCGGGAAGGTGGAGTACCGCGCCGGGGTGGCGCAGTGGAAGGCCCAGCAGGCTGCGAAACGCCCGAAGACCGCGAAGCTGGTCGAGAACCCGCGGCTGCGCGAGTACGTCCAAGACCGGCTCGCGGGCAACGTCCGTAGACCTGACGGCACGATCGTCGCGGGTCCGACACCGCCGGTCTGGAAGGGGCTCAACAAGCCGCACCGGGCAGACCGTAGATGGTCGCTGGCGTGGAGCCCCGAACAGATCGCGCAGCGCCTGAAGGTGGACTTCCCCGATGATGAGTCCATGCGCATCAGCCACGAGGCGATCTACCAATCGCTGTTCATCGAGGGCCGCGGTGCGCTCAAGCGTGAGCTGGTCGCGTGCCTGCGGACAGGGCGTGCGCTGCGGGAGCCGCGGGCGCGATCCCGGAACAAGGCGCAGGGTCACGTGACCGCCGATGTCGTCCTGCGCGAGCGTCCCGCTGAAGCCGAGGATCGCGCCGTTCCCGGGCACTGGGAGGGCGACCTGATCATCGGCACCGGGAGGTCGGCGATCGGCACGCTCGTCGAGCGCAGTAGCCGCTCGACGCTGTTGGTGCACCTGCCGCGGGAGCAAGGCTGGGGCGAGAAGCCGTATGTCAAGAACGGGCCGTCGCTGGGCGGCTACGGGGCCGTCGCGATGAACGCCGCGCTGACCGCGTCGATGACGAAGCTGCCCGAACAGCTACGCAAGACGCTGACCTGGGATCGCGGCAAGGAGCTCTCGGGGCACGCGCTGTTCGCAGTCGAGACCGGGACGCGGGTCTTCTTCGCCGACCCCCACTCACCATGGCAACGCCCGACGAACGAGAACACCAACGGCCTACTGCGCCAATACTTCCCCAAAGGAACCGACCTATCGCGCTGGTCCGCCGAGGAACTCGAGGCCGTCGCTCACGCACTGAACAACCGACCCCGCAAGGTCCTCGGATGGAAGACCCCTGCCGAGGTCTTCGAAGAGCAACTACGCTCGCTCCCGCAGCCCGGTGTTGCATCGACCGGTTGAACCCGCCCTGTCTCGCTCACTGGAGCACTTCCTCCTCAATCGTGATGATGGTCGAGAATCGCCTTGACGGTCACCCCGGCTTCGACGTCGGCGACGGCGTCGTTGATGGACTCCAGCGGGTACACCGTGGTGAGTCGTTCGATCGGAAAGCGGCCCTGACGATGCAGGCCGAGGATCCGCGGTATCAACACGGCGGGCGCCTGGTGGCCGATCACCGAGCCCATGACGCTGCGTCCCGACAACAGCTCGAACGCGTCGGTGCGGAACTCTGCGTGCGGCGGCGCTATGCCGAGAATCGCCGCCCTGCCCAGCGGAGCCAGCGCGCGTACCGCGGCCGTCATCGACTCGGGTGAGCCGGTGGACTCGAGCGCCAGGCCGACTCCCGTGCCTCCGGTGAGCTCCATGGCCGCGTCGACCACCGGGATCGCGCTGACGTCGACCACGTCGGTCGCGCCGAGCTCCGCGGCGAGGTGCAGCCGGGCGGCGTGTCTGTCGGCGACAATGATGCGGCTCGCACCCGCGACGACCGCCGCCATGACCGCGCTCAGTCCGACCGCGCCCGCGCCGATGATCAGCAGTGAGGCACCCGGTTCGACCCGGAGGACGTTCCACACCGCGCCGGCGCCGGTGCTGACCCCACATCCCAAGGGTGCGAGCACCGACGCGGGGACGTCGCCGCGCACCTTGACCAAGCCGGTGGGACGACAGAGGCTCAGCCCGGCGAACGAGGACTGACCGAAGAAGTGGTCGTGGACGGGGCGTCCCTCGTGGTCGCTGAGACCGACGGTGCCGTCGGCACGTCGTGCGCCGAAGTTCAACGCGAAGTGATCGGGGCAGTACGCCGGCATGCCGCCCCGACAGTTCGGGCACCGTCCACAGAAGTCGAAGCCGGCGATCACGGTGTCGCCCACCGCGAGTCCCTCGACCTGGGGGCCGACGTAGTCGACCACGCCGGCACCCTCGTGGCCCGCGACCACCGGCAGCGGCGTCGGGAGGCGGCCCGCGGCGACCTCGAGATCGGTCCGACACAGGCCGGCCGCGTCGAAGCGGACGATCACCTCGTCCGCACGCGGACGTTCCAGGTGCAGCCGTTCGACTCCGAACCCGGAGGATCCGCCTCGGCTGACCGCAGCGGTGGTCGAGATCATTCTTCCGTACCCCTCACCGTCGTCGACTCAGAACGTGGCCAGTGGCGTCATGCCCGGGAAGTGCGCGCTGACGGCAGGCGTTCCGGCGGCTCGCAGGCGGTCCACCCACTGGGTCCGTCGTTGCGCGGCGGCGTCGGCGTCCGCGTCGAAGCCGCACCGCCAGTTCGGGTGTGCCATGCCCGCCGGGTGATGGAAGAGGTCGCCGACGACCGCCAGCTCGCCACCGCCCTCGACGTCCGACACCATCACGACGGTGTTGCCCGGAGAGTGTCCCGGCGCGTGATGCAGGGAGAGCCACGGGAGCGGCGCGGCCTGCGCACCAGACCACGTTCGCACCTGCGGTGCGATCGGCTGCAGTGCCTCGCGCGCCTCGTGGTCGCCGTCGAGGCTCGCCCATTCCAGCTCGTGCACGTAGTACGAGGCGTTCGGGAAGAAGGGCGCCCCGTCGACCGTCGCCCAACCGATGTGGTCGGGATGGAAGTGCGTGAGGACCACGAGATCGACTCGGTCGGCGCCCACCCCGAGCGAACTCAAGGCACCGGGCAGCTCGCCGAACCGCGTCGGCGACGAACCATCCGGCAGTGGTGACGGTGTCGGACCGCCGCCGGTGTCGATCACCACGGTGGCGCCCGACGAGTCGACGGCGAGGAATCCCCCGAAGGGCACGTCGAGTCGTCCGTCGGCGGTCAGATCCGGGGAGACCGACCGCCACAGGGCCTCGGGAACGTCCGGGTAGAGCACCGACAGCGGCATCGGCATCACGCCGTCGAGCAGCGGGTGCACGCGGACGTCCCCGACGACCATCGGGAAGGGCCCCTCCGCCGTGGCGGGTTCGCGACGTTGCATACCGCGATGCTACTTGCGCGCAAGCAAATGTCAACGTCGTGTCCCGCGCTTGACCCGCCGCGTCGGCGGAGCAGTAGCCTGACCTCTCGACGAAAGGACATGCGTGGTCGAACGAGTGCGGGCCGAGCAGGCGTCCGGTGGATCCCGCCCCGTGGAGCACAAGGACGACGGGCGTCGGCAGGCCATCCTGCGTGCGGCCACGACGCTGTTCGCCGAACAGGGGTATCGCGAGACGAACCTCAATCAGATCGCCGTGGAGCTGGGGTTCCGCCGGCAGGCGGTCTACCACTACTTCCCCGCGAAGGACGAGATCCTCTACGAGCTGATCGCCCAGGCGGGGG
Organism: Pseudonocardia sp. WMMC193; assembly: GCF_021728735.1. NCBI lineage: Bacteria > Bacillati > Actinomycetota > Actinomycetes > Pseudonocardiales > Pseudonocardiaceae > Pseudonocardia > Pseudonocardia sp. WMMC193. Next base: position 5,134,080 of record NZ_JAKKDO010000003.1, read on the forward strand.
AGGCGATGATCTCGTCGTCCCAACCCATCTTCGACTCCGACCTCGAGCCGGCCGAGATGCTGGCCGAGATCGTGCGCAACCACGTCAGGGTCGTGCTGGCGCAGCCCGACACCTTCCGCGTGCAGTTCGGCGAGCTGAACAAGCTCAGCGGCGACCGCGCGGACGTCCTCCGGAAGGGCATGTCCGACTACGTCCGCCGCATCGCCGAGGTGATCGAGGCCGGCCAGCGGGCCGGCGTGTTCGTCACCGAGCGTCCGATGACCCTGGCTCTACTCCTGGTGGGAATGTGCAACGGCACCACCCAGTGGTTCGAGTCGGCCCGCTCGAGTGGTTCCGTCGACGAGATCGCGGACCACGCCACCCTCGTCGCCCTGTCGGGTGTCACGAGGTCTCACGCCCGGCGCAGCGGATAGCGGATCCGGGCTCGCCTGCCAAGCTACTTGCGCGCCAGCAAGCTGCGCCGTACGGTCCGGGACGTGAGCGAGTGCCCGCTGTGTGATCGCCTGTCGTCGCCGACGCCGCCTCCAGGTGGGTGGATCCATCGCGACGACATCTGGGCGGTCTCCGCTCACCCCGGCATCGCCGTGCCGGGATGGCTCGCGGTGCAGACGACTCGGCACGTGGCGACACTGGCTGAGCTGAACGACGGCGAGGTCGCCTCGCTCGGACCCCTCCTGCGCGAGATGTCCACAGTGCTCGAAGCGGCGACGGGTGCGGACCGCACCTACATGTACGCACTCGGCGAGGGTGTGCGCCACTTCCACGCACTCCTGGGAGTGCCGCTGTCGCAGACGGACTCGACCGACCGGGGCTCCCGGTTGCTGACGCGCATCCTCGCTCGCGACTCGACCCTGGAGCAACCGCAACGCCGCGATGACGTGTGCGCGGCGATCGCCCGAGGCGTCGGGAACCTGTAGCCCCCGGGTCGGGGAAGGCAATCGAAGGAGTAGGACGGATGACCGATCTGAGCGGCAAGGTCGCGTTGATCACCGGGTCGACGCGCGGCATCGGCCGCGCCATCGCGCTGCGGTACGCCTCGTGTGGCGCGTCCGTCGTCATCAATCATCGGGACGACGACGCGAACGCTGCGCAGACGGTGAAGGACGCCGAAGCCGTCGGTGGCAGGGCCGTTGCCGTCCGGGCCGACGTATCCAAGACGGCCGACCTGGACCGCCTTTTCGAGGACACGCGCGCCGCCTTCGGCGACCTGCACATCGTCGTCGCCAACGCCGGTGTCGAGATCATCGACCAGCCGGTCCTCGAAGTCACCGAGGAGCAGTTCGATCGCTTGTTCGCGCTCAACACCAAAGGTGCCTTCTTCACGCTCCAGAAGGCTGCGCGCCAGGTGGTCGACGGGGGTCGGCTCCTCTACATCGGTTCGAGCACCACGTGTAGCCCCTTCGCAGGCGTGGGCTTGTACGGATCCAGCAAGATGGCGCCCCGGTACCTCGTGGGCGTTCTCGCTCTGGAACTCGGCAAGCGCGGGGTCACGGTGAACACCATCCTGCCGACGGTCATCGAGGGGGCCGGGGTGTTCACGGACATCGCGGCGGACGATCGCTATCACGCGATGAACGCCGCGATGCGGCCGATCGGCGGACGAATGGGACGTCCGAGCGACGTCGCGGACGCCGCGGAGTACTTCGCGAGTGACCTGGCGGGGTGGGTGAGTGGCCAGCATCTGCTGGTCAGCGGCGGGGCCCAGATGTAGGAAGAAGGGTAGACTTGCCAGCAAGCAAGGTGATGGCTAGCGTGGATGCAGCTTCTGCTCCTCTTCGCGACGTGTGTCGCGTCCCTCCCCGGCAACCGAAGGTGCACCGTGGCGACTGACGTCGGAGAACTGGCAGATCAGGCCTCGGTCCGCCGGTCGCGGATGGGCGAGTTCACCTTCACCTATGTGGTGGACGGCTCCATGTGGTTGGCCGCCCGGCTGTTCCTGCACTCCATCCCGACTGCGTACTGGGAGGAGCATCCAGAGCAGATCGGCGCCGACGGCTTCGTGGCGATGTCCGCCGGAGGCCTCCTGGTCGAGACCCCGGATGAGACGCTCCTCATCGACGCCGGACTGGGTGACGTGCGAGATGAGAGCGCGGTCGGGAGGAACGACTCGGGGGAGTTCCTCACCACGCTGGCCGCTCTGGGCGTGCAGCGAGGCGACATCGACGTCTTCGCCCTCACCCACCTGCACGTCGATCATGCGGGGTGGGCCTTCCTGGACGGCGACGACGGCAGGCGGGTCCCGGCGTTCCCCGCTGCGCGATACGTGGTCGCCGAGTCGGAACTCCGGCCTTTCCGCCGGGGCGAACGTCCGCTCGGAGCGTGCGACCATGATTCGGTCGTCGAACCGATGGAAGGGCTGCCGACACTGCAGCGCATCGCGGACGGCGAGCAGATCTCGCCCGGCGTCACAGCGCTCGTCACTCCCGGCCACAGCGCGGGCCACACGTCCTACATCATGACGTCGTCGACCGGTCAGCGCTTGATCGCGTTCGGAGACGCCTTCCACGTGCCGGCGCAGCTGAACCATCCGGAATGGGGATCCGCGCCGGATGTCGCACCCGAGTTGGTCCCCGCGGCGCGCGCTCGCCTTCTCGACGAGCTGTGCCGACCCGAGACGTGGGCCTTCGCCATACATTTCGGAGATCAGCCCTTCGGCCGCGTGATCCGGGACAGCTCGGGAGAGGTCCGCTGGCAGCCGGTCGCCACCGACGTCCTCGCAGCGCCACCTCGCCCGCCATCGTCAGACACACGCCAGTAACCCGAAGACGACCCCGAAGACCCGGAGAGGACGAGGCCGAGCATGACCACGAATCTGAGGGACCGGACCGGCGGCGACCTCATCGACGTCCACGCGCACTACGCGCCACCGATCCCGGATGACAAGCGTCCCGCGATCCTCGCCGAGTACCGGAGAGGCAATTTCCTGTCGCCGCCTGCGGAGAAATGGACCCCGGCGCTCGCCGTAGAGTTCATGGAGGCTCACGGGATCCGCGCCCAGGTGCTGTCCAATCCCAATCGGCTGACCGTCACAGCGGCGCGCCGCTACAACGACTTCGGCGCCGAGGTCGTGGCGAGCGACCCCGACAGGTTCGGACTCCTGGCGAACCTTCCCCTTCAGGAACCCGTGGCGGCGTTGTCGGAGATCGACAGAGCCGCTGAGGACCTGAACGCGGACGGCTTCGTCCTGGTCACGAACTACGACGGGCGCTATCTCGGCGATCCGGCCTTCGACGACGTCTTCGCGGCGTTGAACGAGCGCGCCGCGACGGTGTTCCTCCATCCGGTCGAGCCTGCAGGCTTCTCGCACCTGTCCTGTGGACGGCCGGGGCCGGTCATCGAGTTTCCCATGGACACCGCACGGACCGTGGTCGACGCGATCTACGCGAAGGTCTTCCTGCGCTACCCGCGAATCAAGGTCATCATCGCCCACGCCGGTGGTGTGCTGCCGGTGCTGGCCACTCGCGTCGCGACCACCGGGATGCTCGGGTGGGTGCCGAATCCGAACACCGTCACCTCCGACGAGGTCAGGGCTCAACTGGCCGCCCTGTACTACGACACGGCGTTGTCGGCGCACCCCAACTCACTACTGCCGCTACTGGAGACGACGACCGCGTCGCACATCGTGTTCGGAACCGATTACCCGCCCGCGGGCGACAGCGTCATCGAGACCAACATGCGGCTCCTGAGCTCGACGGACATCCTCGACGACCGCGAGCTGTCGGCGATGGCGACCACCGCCACGGCGCTGTTCCCACGCTTGGCCCAGTCGCCGGGGGTGGCCGCGTCGCCGGGCGGCTACGGGAGCGGGGAGTCCTGATCTCCGTCGACCCGTGGCAGCACGAACCCGCTGCCGTTCGGCGGCCGTGAGGACGCCTGGCACTAGGCCCCTGCACCCACGGACCACATCCCTGCACTCGACGCCGTAGCCGGCGGCCCCGCCCGTCGAGAGGGTGGGGTCGATCGCCTGGCCCTCCCGGGCCCGGCTGCCCCTTCACCGGCGAACAGGGAGCGATCGTGCGACAGAACGTGGAGTTCCGCACCGAGGACGGAACCGTGCTGCGGGGCTGGTGGTACGCGGGCGAAGGGCCGGGACCCCGGCCGGGGATCGTCATGGCCCACGGGTTCTCCGCGACCAAGGAGATGTATCTGGACGACTTCGCCGAGCTGTTCCACGAGGCCGGGTTCGACGTCCTGGTCTACGACAACCGCAACCTCGGCGAGTCCGACGGCCCGGTCCCCGGCGAGATCGACCCGTGGCAGCAGGTGCGCGACTACCGCGACGCGATCACCTGGTTCTCCGGGCAGGAGGGCGTCGACGCCGGGCGCATCGGCATCTGGGGCTCCAGCTACTCCGGCGCCCACGTCCTCGTCGTCGCCGCGATCGACCGCCGGGTGCGGTGCGTGGTCTCCCAGGTCCCGCTGGTCACCGGCCTGCAGAACGCCCGCCGCCTCGTCCGGTCCGACTTCTGGGAGGGCCTGCGCGCGGGTTTCGACGCCGACCGGCGCGCCCGCCTGGCCGGGGAGGCGCCCGCGATGATCCCGGTCGCCTTCGAGCACGCTCCCGACGAACCCGCCGCGCTGCCCACCCAGGACACGCACGACTTCTTCTTCGGCCCCATCCGGGACCGCGCGAAGACCTGGCGCAACGAGGTCACCCTGCGCTCGGTGGAGCTGTTCACCGAGTACGAGCCGCACGCCTACCTCGCGCGGATCAGCCCGACGCCGCTGCTCATGGTCGTGGCGACCGGCGACGTGCTGACCCCCTGCGACCTCGCCGTCAGCGCCTACGAGCAGGCGCTCGAGCCCAAGCGGCTGCTCCTCCTCGACGGCGGTCACTTCGACGCCTACGTCGACGAGGCGTTCGAGATCAGCGGCGCGGCGCAGCGGCAGTGGTTCACCGACCACCTGATGGCGGCCCGGCCCGTCTGAGCCCCTCGTCCTCCTCCCGGGAGTGACATAGGTTACAGGTTTCGGGCGGGCGGCGCGGCCTGCCCCGGACGCCCGGACGGAGCGCGATGACCCAGCGGATCGAGGAAGTCCCCACGTCCGACTCGTCCGCCGAGGAGTGGGCCGCCACCGTGAGCCGGTGGCACGACGGCTGGCGGGTCGAGCCCGCGGGCACGTGGCCGTCGGCCTACCTCGGTTCCTACCTGCTGGGCGAGGTCACCGTCGTCGACTGCCGCGCCGGGCGCTGTGCCGGTGTCCGGGTCGCCGACCGCGACGGCACCGACCGGGGCAGCGGGGACGTCGGCATGCTCGTCCTGCACTCCGGACGCGAGACGGTCGAGTGCGGCGGACGCGAGGTGCTGCTGTCCGCGGGCGAGGCCGTCCTGTGGGACACGCGGACCAGCGGTCGGTTCGCGGTGGACGAGTTCGTGGACAAGAGTACGGTCTTCCTGCCGCGCGCCGTGGTCCGGTCCTGGGTCCCGGACCTGGAGCGGCTCGTCAACCGGGGCCCGGTCCCCGCGGCGTCGACCACGGCGCTGCGGGGACTCCTCCGGGGCGTGGCCGAGACGCCGGCGGGCACGCTGGAGCTCCAGAGCGCCGGCGTGCTGGCCTCGGCGGTGAAGGAGACGGCCTTCCTCACCGTCAGCGGCCTGGTGCCCGAACCGGCCCGGGGCGGGGGGCGCTCCTGGCACGCGCTGACCCGCGCCGTCGAGGACCGGCTCCCGGCCGCGCCGACCGCCGAGGAACTGGCGGCGGACCTGTCGGTGTCGGTCCGCACCGTCTACCAGGCCTTCGCCGACAACGGGACCACGGTGCGCGGCTACATCCGGCAGCGCCGCCTCGCCCGGGCCCGCGAGGAGCTGCTCGACCCCCGCCGGGACGACTCGGTCGCCACGACCGCGCGGCGCTGGGGGTTCGCCGACCAGTCGACGTTCGCCAAGGCGTTCCGCCGCCAGTACGGGCGCACCCCCAGCGAGGTGAAGCGCACGGCCGTCGGTTAGGCCGCGCAGCGGGTGCCGTCCGGTGGCAGCTCACCGCGGGTCAGGGCCGCGCCGCCTGCGGCGGCGAGGCACGGCGAGCGGTAGAAGCCGGTGTGCCCCATGGTCTCCAGCACCATCAGTCGGGAGCCGGGGATCAGCGAGCGCAGCTCCTCGCCGTTCTCCAGCGGCGTCTCGGCGTCGGAGATGTTGCCCATGATCAAGACGGTGCCCGCCACCGGCGCGGTGGGCAGGGGGAGCGGGCCCTCCTTGGCCTGCGGGCACGCGGTGGCGGGGATCAGCGCGAACGTGGCGGCGAACGCGCCGATCCGCGGGGAGATCAGCGCGGCCTGCGCCGCGTCGGCGGTCAGCTCGTCGAACGTGAGGCGGGTGGGCCAGTCCGCGCACCCCACGTACTGGAAGATCTCCGGCCCGTTGGAGAACGTCCCGTCCGGCCGCTGCCCCGCGATCCCGACCCCCACGGCGTAGAGCGTCGACGGGTCGCCCGTCGTGCGGTACTGCGCGATCGCCTGCTCGGCCACCTCCTGGCTGCCGCCGTAGTCGACCAGCCCGGCCAGGACGACCTGGTAGAGCAGCCCCGCGGTGAGGTGCGCCCCGTCCGTGCCCGGAACCACGGGCTGCTCCGCCCGGACCTTGGCGAACATCTCGTCGTACCCGGCTCCGGGGTCGGGGCCGAAGGCGCAGTCCGGCTTCGCCGCGCACCGCGCGAACCACCGGTCGAGGGAGTCCTGGCCCGCCCGCGCCATGCCGAAGGCGGTGTCGCGCACGGTGCCCTTCTGCGACATCGAGCCGTCGAGCACCATGTTGCCGACGGTGCCGGGGAACAGCGCCGCGTAGGTGGCCCCCACGCGGGTGCCGTAGGACAGCCCGAGGAAGTTCAGCACCGGCTCGCCGGTGGCGATCCGCATGGCCTCCAGGTCCTTCACCCCCTGCACCGTGCCGAGCAGGTCGAGGTAGTCGCCGTAGCGGGCCGTGCAGGCCGCGGCCCGTTCCTGCACCGCCCCCACGGCCGAGCGCAGTCCCTCGGTGGTGCCCGGGTCCGCCTCGAAGTACCGCATGTTGCCCTCGGGGCAGCGGATCGGCGTGCTGGTCGCGAGACCGCGCGGGTCCCAGCTGACGATGTCCATCGTGCCGCCGGTGGCGTCGACGATCGTCTGGGCGCGGGTGCGGATCGAGCTGGTCCCGGGGTCGCCGGGCCCGCCCCAGTTGACGAACACCGCGCCCGCCCGGGCTCCCGGCGCCGGCAGCTTCGTCATGCCGAGGCTGATCGTGGGGCCGTCCGGGTCGTCCCAGTCCCGGGGCACCTCGATCGTCGTGCACTGGAAGCCGTCCCCGCAGTCGGTCCAGCTGAGCGTGGGTGTCGCGGCCTGCGCGGCGGGCGGCGCCTCCACAGCGGCGCCCGACGAGCAGGCCGCGACGGTCAGCGCGGCGACGAGCAGCGACGCGACCGCGGACAGTCGGCATCGAGACATCTCCGGTCCCCCTCCCACCGGAGCGGCGCTCGTCGCCGAACCGGACGTCCTTCACGATCTCCGAGGAGCCGGGGCCGGTCGATGGCCCTGGCACCCCGTCGACAGGGGGCCTGGGCCCCCTGTCGCGGGTGGTCCGGTTCGTGGCGTTCGGTCCTAGACTCCCGCCCAGTGGAGGGGGCGACCGCACCATCGATCCGACGCCGGCCCGCCGGCTCGGCCGTCCGGCCTGCCCTGGTCCTTCTGGCCGCGCTGTCCCTGGCGCTCGCCGTCGCGGTGGGGGCCGCCGCGCTCGGCGGACCGGTGGAGCCCGCGTGGTTCGGCCTGCTGTTCCCGATGGTGGGCACCGCCTACGTCGGGTCCGGGCTGCTGGCCTGGTACCGGCGCCCGGCCAACCGCACCGGTCCGCTGCTCGTCGCCGCGGGGCTGGTCGGGCACGTCGCCGGGTTCGAGCTCACCGGGGTCCCCGGGCTGCGGGAGGTCGGGTTCTTCTGCTCGCTCCTGCCGATCGCGGCGATCCTGCACCTGGTGCTCGCCTTCCCCACCGGGCGGCTCACCACGCGCCCGGCCCGGCTGCTCGCCACGGCGGGGTACGTCCTGCTGGTGGGGGGCGACCCCGTCTTCTGGGGGCTGCCCCCCGGCGCCCTGGCCGCGGCCGCGACGACGAAGACCTACGGGGCGATCGCCGTCCTCCTCGCCACCGCGGTGCTGCTCGGGCACCGGTTCCGGCGCGCCGCCCCGGCCCAGCGGCGCACCCTCGCGCCGCTCTACGTGTTCGGCGTGCTCACGATCGTCTACATCGTCGTCGCCGCGAACCTGCTCCCGCCGCTGTTCGGCGTGGACCTGGCGACGGTGTCGGCCACCCAGGTCCTCGCGATCGGGCTGATCCCGTTCGCCTTCGCCGCCGGCGTGCTGCGCGGCGGCTTCGCCAGGGCCGCCGCGCTGGAGGACCTGGGGTCCTGGCTCGCCCGCGGCGACCGCGACCCCGCGGCGGTGCGGGCGGCGGTGGCCGACACCCTCGGCGACCCGTCCGCCCAGGTCGTCTTCCCGGTCGACGACGGCTACGTCGACGCGGCGGGCGGCCCGGTTGCGCCCGGCCGCGGCCGCGCCGTCACCCCGGTCCGGCTCGACGGGGGGCCGGTCGCCGCGATCGTCCACGCCGCGGTGGCGGACGCCGCGCACGTCGAGGCGGTCGGCGGTGTCGTCGCGATCGCGCTGGACCGGCAGCGGCTGGTCGCCGAGCTGCTGGCCTCGCGGGCCCGGGTCACCGAGGCGGCGGACGCCGAGCGCCGCCGCATCGCCCGCGACCTGCACGACGGCATCCAGGCGCGGCTCGTGCTGCTGCGCCTGCAGGCCGCGGGCAGCGTCGACGCGGACCCGGGCGCGGTGGTCGCGGGCCTCGACCGGGCCATCGACGAGCTGCGGCAGCTCGTGCACGGCGTGATGCCCGCGATGCTCGTCGAGAACGGGCTGGGCGCCGCCGTCGAGGACCTCGCCGACCGGCTGCCGGTCCCCACCGCCGTCGAGGTGCCCCCGGACGACGACCTCTCGCCTGCCGTCCAGACCACGGCCTACTTCGTCGTCGCCGAGGCCCTGAGCAACGCGGTCAAGCACGCGGACGCGTCCCGGATCGGGGTGCGGATCCACCGCGACGGCTCCGACCTGCACCTCGAGGTGCGGGACGACGGCCGCGGCGGCGCCCACGTCGGCGGACACGGCGGGCTGCGCGGGGCACGGGACAGGGTCGAGGCGCTGGGCGGGCGGTTCCACGTCGCCGACCTCCCGGGCGGCGGCACCCGGCTGCAGGTCGGGTTGCCGTGCGGGTCGTGATCGGCGAGGACGAGCCGCTGCTGCGCGAGGGTCTCGCGCTCGTCCTGTCCCGCAACGGGTTCGAGGTCGTCGCCGCGGTGGGGGACGCCGACGCGGTGCGCGCCGCGGTGGCCGTCGAGCAGCCGGACGTGGTCGTCACCGACATCCGGATGCCGCCGGGCAACACCGACGACGGCCTGCGCGCGGCCCTGGGCATCCGCTCCACTCCCGTGCTGGTGCTCTCCCAGCACGTCTCGCGGCGCTACGTCACGGCCCTGCTGAGCGACCGGTCCGCCGGCGTCGGGTACCTGCTCAAGCACCGCGTCACCGAAGTCGCGGGCTTCTGCGACGACCTGGCCCGGGTGGCCCGCGGCGGGGTCGTCCTCGACCCGGAGGTGGTGTCGGTGATGGTCGGGCGTTCCGCCCGCGAGGACGGCCGCGTCGACCGCCTGACCCCGCGGCAGCTGCAGGTGCTCGGCCTGATCGCCGAGGGCCGCAGCAACCTGGCCATCGCGCAGCGGCTCGGGATCACCGAGAAGGCCGTCGCCCGGCACGCGGCCCAGATCTACGACGCCCTCGACCTCCCCCCGAGCCTCGACGACCATCGCCGCGTCCTCGCCGTGGTGCGCTTCCTCGGGCGTTAGTACCGCACGTCGCTCTGCAGGAGCGGTGGGTAGACCTCGGACGCCTCGCCGTCGACCGTGGTGCCTGCGAACTGCAGCATCGCCCGCACCGACCCGTGCATCGGCGCGGGGTAGTCCAGGGTCGGTGCCGACAGGTCGTCGAGCAGGGTGCGCTGCGCGCCCGTGAGCTCGACGTCGAGTCCCTCGAGGTTCTGCTCGAGGTGCCCGATCCGGCGGGCCCCGAGGATCGGCACGACGGTGCCCGGCCGGGTGCGCAGCCAGGCGAGGGCGACGGCGGCGGAGGTGGTGTGGAGCTCCTCGGCGACGGCCGCGACCGCCTCGATCACCGCGTACTCCCGCTCGTCCGGCTGCCCGACGAAGGCGGTGCGCGCGGAGTCCCCGACCGCGGCCCCCCGGCGGTACTTGCCGGACAGGAAGCCATTGCGCAGCGGGCTCCACGGCACCAGCCCCAGGCCCTGGTCCTGTGCGAGCGGTGCGAGCTCGCCCTCGACGGTCCGCGCCAGCAGCGAGTACTCGACCTGCAGCGCGATCAGCGGCGTCCAGCCCGCGAGCAGCGCCCGCGTCTGGGCCTGGGCGGTGACCCAGGCCGGCACGTTGGAGAAGCCGAGGTAGCGGACCTTCCCGGCCCGCACGACGTCCTCGAGGGTCCGCATCGTCTCCTCGATCGGGGTGTGCCGGTCCCAGTTGTGCAGCCAGTACAGGTCGAGATGGTCGGTGCGCAGCCGCCGCAGGGACTCGTCGAGCTGGGCGAGGATCGCGGACCGGCCCGCGCCGCCGCCGTTGGGGTTGCCGGGGAAGAGGTTGGCGAAGAACTTGGAGGCGACGACGACGCGGTCCCGCCGCCCCGGGGCCGCGGCCAGCCAGTCGCCGAGGATCTTCTCGGAGTGACCGTTCGTGTAGAAGTTCGCGGTGTCCACGAAGTTCCCCCCGTGGGCGAGGTAGAGATCGAGGATCTTCTCCGACTCCTCGACGCTGCAGCCCGCGCCGCCCGCGTCCTCGCCGAAGGTCATGGCGCCGAGTGCGAACGGGCTGACCCGCAGCCCGGAGCGGCCGAGGGTGACGTAGTGGTCGAGTGGCACGGGGCCTCCGCAGGTCGTCGGGACGAGGTGTCCAGCAAAGCCCCCGCGGGCCCTCGCGGAGTAGACCGATCCCGCCCACCTCGTGCACGATCCGCTCATCCTCCGCAGGATCGGGTTGTCACCGCCTGCCCCGGGGTGCTTGCGTTGCACCTGTGCAGAACACGGCGTCCGAGCTCCTCACCGAGATGTGCGCGCTCATCGACGCGCATGCCGGGGCGGGTGTCGCGACCGCCGTCGACGGCCTGCTGCTCGGCCGGACGAGCAGCGGCGTGGAGCCGGAGCACAGCCTCACCGCGCCGCTGCTGGTGATCATGGCGCGGGGCGGCAAGCGCCTGCTGCTCGGCGATCGCGTGCACGAGTACCGGGCGGGCGAGCTGTTGCTGGTCACCGCCACCCTGCCCGTGACGGGCCACTTCTTCGACGCCACACCCGAGGCACCGGCGCTGGCCCTCGCACTCGTGCTGCGCCCGTCGCTGATCGCGTCCCTGTCGCTGGAGGCACCCGCTCCGCCCCGGGCTCGGCGGGACGTCCCGAGCCCCGCCGTCTCGACCGGGCCCGTCGACACCGACCTGCTCGACGCCGCGGTCCGGATGCTGCGCCTGCTCGACCACCCCGCCGACGCGCCGGTGCTCGCCCCGCTGATCGAACGGGAGATCCTCTGGCGGGTGCTGACCGGCCCGCACGGCGGGGTGCTCCGCGAGATCGGGCAGACCCGCAGCAGCCTCTGGTACGTCGGCCGCGCGATCGCCTGGCTGCGGGAGAACTACGCCGAGCCCGTGCGGATCGAGGACCTCGCCGCCCGGGCCGGGATGAGCCCGTCGACCTTCCACCGACACTTCCGCGCGATCACCGCGCTGAGCCCGATCCAGTTCCAGAAGCGCATCCGGCTGCAGGAGGCCCGGTCCCTGCTGGTGGCGCGGCCGGACGACGTCGCCGGGGTCGGACACCTCGTCGGCTACGACAGCCCCTCCCAGTTCAGCCGGGAGTACCGCCGCCTGTTCGGGATGCCCCCGGGCCAGGACGCCGCGCGGCTGCGAGCGACGACCCCGCGCGCGACCTAGCGGCCGCTGCCCTGACCCCGGCCGGAGCAGGCTCGGGCCGGGGAGGGACGCCACGGCGCGGCCCGCCCGCCCGAGGCCGCCTCGGCCGGACGGACCACTCGCGCCCGGTCGTGCGGCGCCCGTGCACCGGAGGGGCCACTGTTCGACCCCGGCGGCTGTGTGCTCGACCGACCCGGCGGGACACCACTACCCGAGGCCGGGGGCGGTCAATCCTGTCGCCTCAGAGCAGGCCCTGCGCCCGCGCGGCGTGGACCGCGGCCGTGCGGTTGCCGACCTCGAGCCTGCGCATCGCGCTGCGCAGGTACGCCTTGACGGTCTCCGGGCTCAGGTTCAGGGCCTCGGCGGCCTCCCGGTTGCTCTTGCCGACGGCGATGAGGCGCAGCAGCTCGATCTCCCGCGGAGCGAGGTGGACCGCGGTGCCGGCCGTTCCCGGGTCCGCCGCCGGGGCGCCCGCCGTCCCGGCCAGCTCGGCGGCGATCCGCCGCAGGCGGGCCCGGACCACGGGGTCCGCGGTGGTGCGCGCGATCTCGGCGAGCTCGTCCACGGCCGCGTCGATCCGCGCGGCGCCCGGCGGGAGCGGCCGCGGGCGGGCCGTCAACGACTGGATCTCGCGCTCCATGGTGCCCGCGAAGGCACTCGCCCGCTGCACCGCGACGTCGCCGATCGGCCGGTCCGCCCGCACCGCCCCGTAGACGATCCCGCCGATGTGCCCGTGCACGCGGATCGGCAGCGCGACGACGGACTTGATCTTCTCGTGGTGCACGACGTGGCGGTCGAAGTCGTGGGTGATCGCGGTGGTCGTGGCGTAGTCGTTGACCCGGCACGCCGTGCCCCTCAGCAGCGCCGTGCCGCCGAGACCGCGCCCGGAGCGCACCTGCAGGCCGCTGAGCGTGTCGCTCATCGTGCCGCGCAGCTCCGTGATGAGCAGCTCGGTGCGGTCGGCGCGCCGCTGCACCGCCCCGCCGAACACCACGGGCAGCCCGGTGACGTGCTGCATCTGCCGCAGCCGCTGCGCGAGCACCCGTTGGATGACCTGCGTCTGCGGGTCGTCGACCACGGCGACCTCCTCGTCCACTCCGCTCTCGGACTTTCATGGTGACCGACCCGCCGTCGTCCTGACAACGATCTCCGGTCCATCCGGCCAGGCCGAGGCGCGGGACACCCCCGTTCGGGGGCAGTCGACCGGTCTACCCCCGTCCGTGCGTAGTGGGGCCCGCCCCGCCTGGGCCAGGCTTCCGCGACCCCTTGCCGTGCAGGCCCGAGACCAGGAGGACGTCGATGTCCACCGACGACCAGTCCGCCGCGCCGAAGGCGTCGCTGCGGCGCGTCGCGATCGCCAGCTGCGCAGGTACGACGATCGAGTTCTACGACTTCTTCATCTACGGGACCGCGGCCGCGCTCGTGTTCCCCACCGTCTTCTTCCCGGCGCTCGGGGCGACCGCGGGCACCGTCGCGTCCTTCGCGACGTTCGCCGTCGCCTTCATCGCCCGGCCCGTCGGCGCCATCCTGTTCGGGCACTACGGGGACCGGATCGGCCGCAAGCGGACCCTGGTCTCCACGCTGCTGCTGATGGGCGTCGCGACGGTGCTGATCGGTCTGCTCCCCGGCGCCGAGACCATCGGCGTGGCGGCCCCCGTCATCCTGGTGGTGCTGCGGTTCGCCCAGGGCTTCGCGGTCGGTGGCGAGTGGGCGGGCGCGACACTGCTCACGGCGGAGTACGCCCCGCCCGCACGGCGCGGGCTGTACGCGACGTTCCCCCAGCTGGGCCCCGCGATCGCCTTCGCGCTGTCCAGCGGCACCTTCCTGGTGACCGGGCTGGTCCTCGGCGACACCGACCAGGCCTTCCTCGACTACGGCTGGCGGATCCCGTTCCTGGCGAGCTTCCTCCTCGTCGCGGTGGGGCTCTACGTGCGCCTGTCCATCGACGAGACCCCGGCCTTCCGGGCCGCCCAGAACGCCGGTGTCCTCGACCGACCGCGCCGCCTGCCGCTGGTCGAGGTGCTCCGCGCCCAGCCGCGCGAGGTCCTGCTCGCGGGCGGCTCGCTGACGATGGTGTTCGCGTTCTTCTACCTGGGCACCGCGTACCTGACCAGCTACGGCACCTCGGCGAACGGGCCGGGGCTCGACCGGCCGGTGGTCCTCGCGCTGGGCATCGTGGCGGCGGTCGTGTTCGGCGCGGCCATCGTGGTCTCCGGAGCGCTGTCCGACCGGATCGGTCGCCGACGGCTGATCATCGGCTCGTCGGCGGCGGGCATCGTGTGGGCCCTGGTGCTCTTCCCGCTGCTGGACACCGGCTCCCCGCTCGCCTTCGCCATCGGCCTCACCGTGACGCTCGTGATCTTCGCGGTGGCGTACGGGCCGGCGGGCGCCCTGCTGCCGGAGCTGTTCGAGACCCGGCACCGCTACACCGGCGCCGGCCTGGGCTACAACCTCGCCGGGGTGCTCGGCGGCGCGATCCCGCCGCTGCTCGCACCCGGGCTCGCCGCGTCGTTCGGCAGCATCGCGATCGGCGTCATGCTCAGCGTGACCGGGGTGATCGCCCTCGTGTGCACGCTCGCGCTCCGTGAAGCGCCGCGGGGGACGCTCGCCGAGAGCGCCGCGCCCGCCACCACCTGATCCGCCCCCGAGTCCCCGAGGAGAGAGATGACGAGCAGCCACGACCGCTACCGGGCGGCCCGCGATCACCTGCTGACCCTGCGAGACGACCACGACAAGGCCGTCGCCGAGTTCGCGTGGCCGACGTTCGACGCTCCGTTCAACTGGGCGCACGACTGGTTCGACGTCGTCGCGGACGGCGTCGACCGGACCGCCCTGACCATCGCGGAGGAGGACGGCACGGTCGCCTCCTACGGCTTCGACACGCTGCGCAGGCGTTCGAACCAGGTGGCGCGCCTGCTCGCCGACCAGGGTGTGCGGACCGGGGACAGCGTGCTGCTGATGCTCGGCAACCAGGTCGAGCTCTGGGAGTCGATGCTGGCGGTGATGAAGCTGGGCGCGGTGATCATGCCGACGACCACCGCCCTCGGGGCCGCGGACCTGCCGGACCGGGTCACGCGCGGCGGGGCCCGCTACGTGATCGCCGGCGCCGCGGACGCGCCGAAGTTCGCCGGGATCGACGGCCTGACCGGGATCGTCGTCGGCGGGGAGGCGCCGGGCTGGTCGCCCTACGCCGACGCGGCGGCCCGGTCCGACGCCCCCCTCCCGCACCCGGGGACGGCGGCCGAGGACCGGCTGCTGCTCTACTTCACCTCCGGCACCACGAGCAGGCCGAAGCTGGTGGAGCACACCCAGCAGTCCTACCCGGTGGGGCACCTGTCCACGCTGTACTGGCTCGGGATCCGGCCGGGCGACACGCACCTGAACATCAGCTCGCCGGGGTGGGCCAAGCACGCGTGGAGCTGCTTCTTCGCGCCGTGGATCGCCGAGGCGTCGATCTTCGTGCACAACTACGCGCGCTTCGACGCGGCGACCCTGCTGCGGAGCATCCGCGAGCACGGCGTCACGACCTTCTGCGCCCCGCCCACCGTGTGGCGGATGCTGATCAAGGCCGACCTGTCCGGCGGTCCGGGCGCGCTGCGCGAGGTGATCGCGGCGGGCGAGCCGCTCAACCCGGAGGTGATCGCGCAGGTGCGGCGGGCGTGGGGGCTCACCCTGCGCGACGGGTTCGGGCAGACCGAGACCACGGCGTCGGTCGGGAACACCCCGGGCTCGGTGGTGAAGCCGGGCTCGATGGGCAGGCCGCTGCCGGGCGTGCCGGTGGTGCTCGTCGACCCGGTGACCGGGCGGCCGAGCGACCTCGAAGGCGAGATCTGCCTCGACCTCGCCCGGGCCCCGCTCTCCCTGATGACCGGGTACCTCGGCGATCCGGAGAAGCAGGCCGAGGCGACCGAGGGCGGCTACTACCACACCGGTGACGTCGCGACCCGGGACGGCGACGGGTACCTGTTCTACGTCGGGCGCACCGACGACGTGTTCAAGGCGTCGGACTACAAGGTCTCCCCGTTCGAGCTGGAGAGCGTGCTCATCGAGCACCCGGCGGTGACCGAGGCCGCGGTGGTCCCGGCCCCGGACCCGGTGCGGCTGGCCGTGCCGAAGGCCTACGTCGCGCTGGCGCCGGGCTGGGAGCCGACCCGGGAGACGGCGTTGGAGATCCTCCGGCACGCCCGCGAGAACCTGGCCCCGTACCTGCGGGTGCGCAGGCTGGAGTTCTTCGACCTGCCCAAGACGGTCTCGGGCAAGATCCGCCGGGTCGAGCTGCGGGCCCGCGAGGAGGCAGGCGAGACCACCGGGACCGAGTGGCGGGACGACCAGTTCCCCGAGCTCACCCGGCGAGCGGCGCCGTGAGCGACCCCGCCCGGAACAGCGGACGCCCTAGTGCCCGCGGGGTCGCAGCCCGGCGAGCAGCAGGGTGACGACGTCGTCCGCCTCGGTCCGCCAGTGGGGGCGGTCGTGGGCGGCTCCGATGCCGTGCAAGGCCATCATGATCGCCCCCGCGCCCACGTCGTCGCGGACCTCGCCGGCCTGCACCGCGGCGGCGACCAGGTCGGTCACGGCCTGCTCCAGCGCGCGGCCGCCCTCGGCCTGCGCCCCCGCGGCGTTCGTCATCAGGGTGGCGAGCGTGCGGGCCAGGCCCTGGTGGGAGTCCAGGTAGTCGACCATGCCGCGGAGGAAGGTCGCCAGCGCGTCCGCGGGGGGAAGGGTGTCCCCGAGCCGACGGGCGCGGTCGCACAACGCGGCGACCTCCTCCCGGTACACGGCCTCGGCGAGTGCCTCTCGGGTGGGGAAGTGCCGGTAGAGGGTGCCGGTGCCCACGCCCGCGAGGGCGGCGAAGTCGTCGAAGCGCAGGTCGAAGAAGCGTCCGGTGTCGAAGACCTCCCGCGCGGTGGCGACCAGGGCGTCGCGGTTGCGCCGGGCGTCGGCGCGGAGCGGTTTGGCGGCCACGGGGCACTCCTTTGACAAGTGGAGATCGTCTCCATATTCTCGAATCGGAGATGGTCTCCAGATCATGCCCGGTTCCGAGGTGCTGCGTGAAGGTTCTGATGGTCGGGCGAGGCGTGATCGCCACCCTCTACGGCTGGGCCCTGGAACGCGCGGGCCATGACGTCGAGTTCTACGTCCGGCCCGGTCGCGCGGCGGAGTACGGCGCCACGACGGGCCTCGACCTGCTCGACGCGCGACGGCGGCCCTGGGGGCGGCGCGTCGTCGAGCAGTGGCCGGTGCGCCTCCGGGAGGAGCTGTCGGCCGACCACGGGTTCGACCTGATCGTGCTGAGCGTTCCGCACCATCGGCTCGAGGAGGCGGTGTCCTTCCTGGCCCCGCGGATCGGGAACGCGACGGTGCTGGTGTTCGGCAACGTCTGGGTGGAGCCGGCGGAGGCGCTCGGCGCCCTCCCGCCCGAGCAGCTGGCGTGGGGCTTCCCGCAGGCGGGCGGCGGCTTCGGGGAGGACGGAGTGCTGCACGGCGCACTGCTGCCGTCGGTCGTCCTCGGCACCTTCGGGACGCCGCCGACCGAACGGGAGCAGGCGGTCCGCCGCCTGTTCCGCGAGGCCGGGTTCGGGGTCCGCGAGCAGCCCGACCTCCGCGGGTGGCTGCTGGTCCACTTCGTGTCGGACGCCGGCCTGCTCTCCCAGGGCCTCCGGCGGGGATCCCTGGCCGACATGGTCGGGTCCTCCGCCGACCTGCGCGAGGCACTGCTGACGGTCCGCGAGCTCCTGCCGCTGCTCGAGGCGCGCGGTGTCGACCTGCGTCGACACCGCGCAGGCCTCCTCCCGTTCCGCGCGCCCAGCCGGCTCGTGGCCCGGGTGCTGTCCCTGCTGATCGCGCACGTCCCGCTCGCGCGCGCCAGCTTCGCGGCCCATTCCGATCCCGATGCCCGGGAGCCGCGCGAGATCTGCCGCGACGTCCTGGCCGACGCACGTCGGCGGGGGATCCCGGTGCCTCGCCTGGAGGCCTCCGAACCGCTCTACGCCGGCACCGGATGATCAGTGATGTGCGGCGGCCACCGCGGCGAGGTCGTCGAGGACCCGGAGGGTCTCGTCCTCGGGGAGGGTCTCGAGCATGAGGGTGACCTCGTCGACCCCCGCCTCGGCGTAACCGCGCAGCGAGTCAGGCTTGGTCCCGGCGGCGAACACCGTGAAGGGCACGTCGTGGCGGCCCTGCTCCTTCAGCCACTCCCGCACCTCCACGATGCGTTCGGGTGAGGTGTGGGAGCGGGGCAGCCAGGCGTCCCCGAGGGCGGCGAGCCGGCGCAGCGCGGCCGGGCTCTCCCCGCCGAGGTAGATCGGCGGGTGCGGCTGCTGCACGGGCTTGGGCCACGAGTAGAGCGGGTCGAAGTCGACGTGCTCGCCGTGGAACTCGGCCCGCTCGGTCGTCCAGATCTCCTTGAGCGCCCGGAGCTGCTCGTCCATCAGCGCGCCTCGCGTGGAGGGGTCCGTGCCGTGGTTGCGCATCTCCTCGCGGTTCCAGCCGACGCCCACCCCGAAGGCCGTCCGGCCCCGGGACACGAGATCGAGGCTGGCGACCTGCTTGGCCGTGTGGATGACGTCCCGCTGGGGGAGCAGGGCGATGCCGGTGCCGAGGACCAGGCGCGAGGTCACCGCGGCGGCCGCGGTCAGGGCGACGAAGGGGTCCAGGGTGCGGTAGTACTTCCGCGGGAGCTCCCCACCGCCGGGGTAGGGGGACTCGCGACCGGCCGGGATGTGCGAGTGCTCGGCGATGAACAGCGAGCTGAACCCGCGCTCCTCGAGCGCGCGCCCCAGCGTGTCCGGCCTGATGCCCTCGTCGGTGATGAATGTGGCGATCCCGAACTTCATCCCTCCGTCTTACCTCCTGCGCCCCGACGGCGAGACCCGAGGCCCGGGTGAATGTTGGTGCCCCTGGTCCTATCGCCGTCCCGGCCCGATGACCATGCTCGATCCGGGTGGGGACTCTGCGGTGAGGAGCGGGTATGTGTCGCTGGTTGGGGTACGTCGGAAGCCCGATCGAACCGCGTGAGCTGCTCTACGACCCGGAGCGCTCGCTGATCGAGCAGAGCAGGCGGCACGCGCCGGCGATGTCGGTCCCGAACGGGGACGGGTTCGGGTTGGGCTGGTACGGCCGTCGTGAGGTCCCGGCGGTGTTCCACAGCGCCACGCCGGCCTGGGGGGACCGCAATCTGCACACACTGGCGTCGGAGATCTCGTCGCCGCTGTTCCTCGCCCACGTCCGCGCGGCGACCGGGACGCCGGTGCAGGAGACCAACTGTCATCCCTTCGCCCACGGGCGCTGGCTGTTCGTGCACAACGGCTACGTCGCGGAGTACGACCGGCTGCGCCGGGACATGATGCTGGCGGTCCGGCCGGACCTGTTCCCGGAGATCCGCGGCACCACGGACTCGGAGCTGATGTTCCACCTGGCTCTCACGTTCGGGTTGGAGGAGGACCCGCTCGGCGGGCTCGCACGGATGGCGGGGTTCGTGGAGGCGCTGGGTGCCGCGGCGGGTGTGGCCGAGCCGCTGCAGATGACGGTGGGGGTCACCGACGGAAAGCGCCTGTACGCCGCGCGCTACGCCACCGGCCCGGTGGTCAACTCGCTCTACTACAGCGCGGACATGGAGTCGCTGCGGCAGCTGTACCCCGTGGAGGAGCGGTTCGCCCACTTCGGCCCGGAGGCGCGAGCCGTCGTCTCCGAGCCGCTCGTCGCGTTGCCCGGGCTGTGGCACGAGGTGCCTGCGGGATCGGCGTTGACCGTCGAGAAGGGCCGGGTCACCCACGCCCCGTTCGTCCCCCTGCCGCCCGACTGACCCGGGCGGCGGGGTGCGGGGCACGGCAGCTTCGCCGCCAGGACGTCCAGCTGCACGATGTCCGGGGCCTTCGCGAACAGCTCGTCGGCCCGCTCCCCGAGCGCCTGGCCGACCCTGCCCTGCAGGTGGGCGGTGCGGCCCGCGTCGTCGGGGAAGAAGTCGACGATCGCGTACGTCGTCGGTCCGAGCTTGACGGCGAACCAGGGCATGGTGGCCGGCTCCTCGTCGACCAGCGAGCGACCGACGTTGAGGAACTCCTCGACGGCCGCCTCCTTGCCCGGCTGCGCCTCCAGCGTCACCCACAGTCCCTTTGCGACCGACATGGTTCTCTCCTCGGGTTCGTCCGACCTGTGGTTCGCGATCTCTGTGCCCGTCAGCGTCGGGGGCACGGGCGGTCGTCGCCTCCGCCTGCCGGGTCGGATCTCGAGGGCGGGATTGGGCCTGCCGGGCCGGGTGGGCGCCGCGGTCTTCCCGGCTGCGGCGCGCCGGGAACGCAGTAGCCTCCATCCGAGGGACGGGCGGGGGGCTCCGCAATGGGCGATCGGCAGGAGCTGGGCGCGCTGCGGGCTCAGCTGTCGAGCATCTCCGACATGTTCGCCCTCGTGATGATCATGTTCGACAGCGCCGACGAGGCGGAGATCCTGCGGCTGGCGCTCAGCTCGGTGGCCACGCTGGGCCCGTTCCGGGCGGAGGGCGCCCACCTCGCGCGTCGCGAGACCCCCGACGGCGACGACGAGCTGAGCGCCCGACTGCGGACGCTCGCCGGCGCGGGCGGGTCCGTGGCCGTGGACGACCGGCCGTGGTCGTGGGCCTTCCCGATGCGGGCGGTCGGCAGCCACGCCGGGTACCTCGTGGTGTCGGCGGGTGCCGAACCGCCCGCCGACAAGCGGTCCCTGCTGTCCACGTTGGCCCAGCTGACGGGTGCGGCGCTGGTCAGCGCGGGTCTGCACCGCCGGGAGCGGGACGCGTCCACCGCGCTGAGCGCACTCAACACCCGCCTCGAAGGCACCAACGAGCAGCTCACCGCGGCGGTGACCGACCTGGAGTGGCGCGACCGGATCCACCAGTCGCTCATGCGGGTCGCGGCCTCCGGGACCGGTCCGGCGGGGATCGCCGCCGGGGTCCACCAGCTGACCGGCATGGCGGTCGCGGTGGAGGACCCGTTCGGCAACCTCGTGGCCTGGGCCGGACCGGACCGCCCGCACCCCTACCCCCGCCCGCGCCGGGGTGCGCGGGCGGAGCTGTTGTCCGCGATCCGGCGGAGCGGGCGGGCCGTGCGCAGCCGCGACCGGGTGCTGGCCGTCGCCCAACCCCGTGACGAGGTGCTCGGCGTGCTCAGCCTCGTGGACCCGGGCCGCCGTGCGGGCGACCGCGAGCTGTTCGCCCTGGAGCACGGGGCCCTCGTGCTCGCGACCGAGCTGGCCCACCAGCGCGGGCTCGCCGAGACCGAACTGCGCCTGCGCCGAGATCTCGGCGAGGACCTCATCACCGGGACCGACGACGTCAGCGCGCGGGCGCGGTCCCTGGCGCTCGGGCACGACCTGCACCCGCCCCATCAGGTGCTCGTCGCCCGGTGGGCGGACGTGGCGCAGGACGAGGAGATCGTCGCGGCCCTGGGCACGGCGGCGACGCGGGTCCTGGGGGCGGAGCCGCTCACGGCCCGGCGCGGGGGTGCCGTGGTGCTGGTCGTCCCCCAGCCGGACCCGGCCGCACGGATGCCCTGGGGCGAGCTGCACCGCGCCGCCGCGTCCCTGCTGCGGTCGCCGAACGGGTCGATCGGGGTGGGCAGGCCGCGCGCGCTGCCCTCGGAGCTGCCGCAGTCCCTCGTCGAGGGCGAGCGTGCGCTGGAGGTCCGGTTGGCGTCGGCGACGACCGGTGGCGTCACCACGTTCGAGGAGCTGGGCATCTACCGGCTCCTCGCGGCGGGCGCGGGGGACGAGGTGGGCGGCTTCGTCCGGGAGTGGCTCGGCCCGCTCATCGACTACGACGCCGCGAACCGCTCCGCACTCGTCACCACGCTCTGGCAGTACTACGAGTGCGGCGGCAACTACGACGCGACCGCGCGCGCCCTGACGATCCACCGCAGCACCCTGCGCTACCGCCTGCAGCGGATCCGCGAGCTGAGCGGCCACGACCTGCGGGACGTCGAGAGCAGGCTGAACCTGCACGTCGCCGCGCGGGCCTGGCAGATCCTGCGGCCCCCGTCCTGACCTGCCCGAACCGGGCACGTGGTGGGTCAGGTCCTGCGCAGACCGAGGTAGTCCGGGTGGGCCGGTGCGGCACGTCCGGCTCAGAGCGCGAGCAGCGCCTGTTCGACGACCTCCGTGAGCGCCGGGTGGATGTAGACGACGTCCCGGGCGATCCGGTCGACGGTCTGTCCGCAGGCGAGAGCCTGGAGGAGGGGCTGGATCAGGGTCGCGGCCATCGGTCCGATGACGTGCGCCCCGAGCAGCAGCCGCTCCCGGGGGTCCGCGAGCAGCTTCACGAAGCTCGTCGTGTCCTCCAGGGCCCATCCGTAGGCGGTGTCGGCGTAGTCGCGAACGCTGACGACGTGGCGGATCCCGCGTGCGCGGGCCTCCTGCTCGGTGAGCCCGACACTCGCGATCTGGGGATCGGCGAAGACCGCGTGCGGAACGGGCGCCGCGGAGGCGGTGATCAGGTCGTCGGGGTGGAGGATGTTGTGCCGCACGACGCGGACCTCCGCGTTGGCGCGGTGCTTGAGCTGGAAGTGGTTGGTCGCGTCGCCGAGGGTCCACACCCCGGGGACCGAGGTGCGGAACGAGGCGTCGGCGGCGATGTGGCCGTGCTCGTCGAGGTCGAGGCCGCCCGCAGTGGCGTCGAGCAGGTCGGCGTTCGAGCGGCGTCCCGTGGCCACGAGCAGCGCGGCGGCCTCGACGGTCTCGGTCGGCCCGGTCCCGCCGTCGGCGGCCACCTGCACGGCGACGCCGCCCGGCCGGGCCTCGACCGCCTGCGCCCGGTGGCCGAGCAGGAGCCGGTGCCGCTGCGCGACGATCTCGGTGAACCGCTGGGAGACCTGCTCGTCCTCCGCCATCAGCAGGCGCGGACCCTGCTGGACGATCGTCACACGGGACCCGAACGCGCCGAACACGTGGCCGAGTTCCGCCGCGATGAATCCGCCGCCGATGACGACGAGGGACTCGGGCACCCCGTCGATGCGCATGATCGTGTCGGAGGTGTGGAAGGCGACGTCGGAGAGCCCCGGGATCGGCGGGACGACCGGACGGCTGCCCGTGGCCACCACCATCGTGTCGGCGGTGATCGTCTCACCGCCGACCTCGAGGACCCGTGGCGCGACGAACCTCGCCGGTTCGGTGTAGACGTCGGTCCCCGTGTCGCGTCGATAGCGCACGGCGCTCTCGTGGAGGGGGTCGATCCGGCCGAACACCCGGTCCCGGATCGCGGGCCAGTCGACGTGGTCGAGCCGGGCGTGGACGCCCAGCCGCGCCGCCGCCCCGACGCCCGTCGCCGCGTCCGCCGCGACGACGAACATCTTCGACGGGATGCAGCCGCGATTGAGGCAGGTGCCACCGAACCGGTCCTGCTCGACGACCGCCGTCCGCCACTCGGCGAACTCCGGGCCCACCAGGACGTTGCCGCTTCCCGCGCCGATCACGACGAGGTCGTAGTGCTTCACGGTGCTCCCTCTCCACTGTCGGCACCGAGTGGGTGCCGGAGCTGACGGTCGAGGACGTTGCGCCACAGCCGCCGCAGACTGTCGACGCCCCCCGCCGTCGAGCTCCACAGGGTCGCGTCGGTGACGAGCAGGTCGCCCGCGAAGACCCCGGGTCGTGACTGCAGCATCGCGTCGAAGGTCGTGCGTCCGCCACGGCAGAACTCGTGCGGGGCCGCCGAGGCGTCGATGCGCTGGCGGGCCAGCACGTCGAGTCTGGCGACCGCCTCCCCGGACCGCTCCAGGTGCGGCAGGTGCCGGTGCAGGTTGAACGTCGACACACCGCGCAGCAGACCGGCCCGGTCGACCTCCGGCACCGGCAGGATCGGCGCGGGCGTGCCGTCGGGCGCCGCGGCCGGGCGGAGCCCGAAGCGGTTCCGCACCGGCACCCCGAGCCCGGCGAGCAGGGAGCGCGCGAACCCGCCGAACCCCTGCCGCGGCGGGATCGTCGCGTCGCCGTGGTGGCGGAACTCGGCCTCCCGGTCCCGGCGCAGCGGGTCGCCCGCCCCGTCGACGGGCGCGCTGTCCCCACCGTCGCCGATGTCGTGGTGCGGCGACACCACGAGCAGGTTCCCGGGAGTCGCCAGGAACGACCGGACCGCGAGCAGCTCGGCGCGCGTGGCCGACTGCCGGGTGCGCAGCGAGTCGAAGCTGACGACGACGACCGTGTCGGCCGCCCCCAGCAGGTCCTGGTCGAGCGCGGTCGAGACGCCGCCGCCGTCGACGCGCTCGACCTCGGGCACCGGGACGCCGGTCGACTGCGCCGCCTCCGCGACGAACGCCGCGAAGTTCGGCGTGAGCACGTGGTCGAGGAAGCCACCGATGCCCTGGTCGACCCGCTCGGGGTCGGCGAGCTCCTGCCACTGCGGAAACAGCATCCGCCTGCTCTCGAACAGGGCCGGGAACCGGTCTTCGATCACCGCGTGCGGGGCTCCGGCCTCGGCCGGGCGGTTCCAGGCGTAGTAGACGAGGACACGGTGCCCGACCATCCCCACTCCCGCGATCGCGTCCGGCTCAGGCGATCGCCGACACCGCGGCGAGCACGGCCTCGACGACGGCCCCCGGGCGCGCGGCGGGCACGTCGTGACCGGAGTCGGCCTCGACGACGTGCGCACCCGCCCGCTCCGCGAGGAAGCGCTGCAACTCGGTCGGCACCGCGTTGTCGGCCGTCGCGACGACCTGCCACGCCGGGAGGGCGCGCCGCGGGGCCTTCGTCAGGATCCCCCCGAGTGCCTCGTTCGTGATCGGGCGCTGCGCCAGGGCCGCTACGGCGACCGCCTCGGCGTCGAGCCCGCCCGCGTAGACCTCGCCGAACCGGTCCGCCCGGAGGTAGAGGTCGGTGTGCCCGTCCGCGGTCGGCCGGGCGACGAGGTTGTCCGGTGTGAGCTGGGATCCGGGGAACTTCCCGTTCAGCTCACCCGAGCTCTCACCCACCGTCGGGATGAACGCGGCCACGTACACCAGCGCTGCGACGCCGTCGCTCTCCGCCGCCGCCCGGGTGATGACCGACCCCGCGTAGGAGTGCCCGACCAGCACGACCGGGCCCTCGATCGTGGCCAGCACACTCGCCACGTACGTCCCGTCCGCCTCGAGGTCGCGCAGCGGGTTCGCCACCGCGAGCACGGACAGGCCCCGCGCGGTCAGCGCGCTGCCGACCGCGGCCCAGCTCGTCGAGTCGGCGAAGGCACCGTGGACCAGCACCACCGTCGGGCCGGGCAGGCCGGCCGCGGACTCGTCGGACGCACCCATGTGATGGCTCCTGTCGTCGGGGGGCACGAGCAGCTCGTATCCCGGTGCCCTCACCCTCGCCGGTGCGACGGCCCGGCCGCCAATGCCGATCTCCGACAGTCTGATGCCGAAACGGCATCACCGTCCCGCGCGTCGAGGCGTAGGGTCCGCTGGTGGACCTCGACCTCAAGAGGATCAGGTACTTCGTCGCGGTCGCCGAACAGCTGAGCTTCGCCCGCGCCGCGGCCGAGCTCCACATCACCCAGCCCGCGCTCAGCCGTCAGATCCAGGCGCTCGAGCGGGAGCTCGGCACCCCTTTGCTCGTCCGCGACCGGCGCGGCATCGCCGCCCTCACCGGTCCCGGACGCCAGCTCCTGGAGGACGCCCAGGCGCTCCTGTCCGCCGGGGCGGCGCTGGAGCGGCGGGTGCGGGCCGCGGCGAAGTCCCCGACCATGTTCACGATCGGTTTCATGCCCGGGGTTCCCTCCACCGAGATCGTCGCGAAGTTCGTCGCCGAGGAGCCCGAGCTGTCGATCGACGTCGTGTACGTGCCGATGGACGACCAGGAGCCCTACCTGCTCGACGGCCGCGTGGACGTCAGCTTCGTCCGGCTCCCCCTGCGTTCCGCGGGGCTCGAGGCGATCCCGCTCTTCCCGGAGCCGAGGGTGGCGCTGGTGCCTGCCGGGCTGCACCAGGTGGTCGCCCCGGCGCTCCGCCTCGAGGAGCTGCGGCCGCTCGCCCTCCTCGACGAGCCCACCTCACTGCCGGGCTGGCGAGGGGAGCGGGTCCTCCGCCGCAGGCCGCTCCTCCACGTGGAGGAGCGTGTCGAGGCGGTCGCCGCGGGCGCAGGCTTCTGCGTCCTTCCCGAGGGGATCGCCCGCTACCACCACCGGACCGACATCGCGGTCGTCGTGCTCACCGACGTCCCGCCCGTCACCGTCGCGCTCGGGTACTCGTCCCACCGCACCATGCCCGCGATCGACTCCTTCGCCCGCCTGGCCCGCCAGCACCTCGGTGCGGGGTCCTGACGACTACTCCGCGGCGGCCACGGGCCGCGCGACGTCGGCGTCGGAGGTCTCGTAGAGGTCGCGGCGGAAGCGCTCCTTGATCGTCACCACCGCGACGAAGGTGACGACGGCCGTGGCGACGATGTACAGCGCGACCGACCAGGACGCGCCGGTGCCCGCGAGCAGCGCGGTCATGATGAACGGGGCCAGGCCGCCCGCGAAGACCGAGGCGAACTGGTAGCCCAGTGAGGCGCCGGAGTAGCGGACGTCCGCCGGGAACATCTCGGCGTACAGGGTGGCCTGCGGGCCGTACATCGTCGCGTGGATCGTGAACCCGATCAGCAGGGCGAGGAACACCAGCACCACCGAACCGGTGTCGACCAGCCAGAACATCGGGAAGGCCCACACCGCCATCAGCACGGTCCCGGTGAGGTAGAGCTTCTTGCGGCTCCCCATGCGGTCGGTCAGCGCGCCGAAGAAGGGCATCGAGACGACCTGGGTCAGGCCGGCGCCCATGACGCACCACAGGATCGCGGAGCGGGACATCCCGACCTGGGTGGTGGCGTAGTTGAGCATGCCGCTGATCAGGATGTAGAAGGTCGCGTTGACGACGAAGAACGCGCCCGCGGCCTGCAGGATCTGGCGCCAGTAGTGCCGGACGGCCTGGACCAGCGGGGCCTTGCGCAGCCCGGCCTCGCGCTTGGACTCCGCCGAGCGCTGCTGCAGCTCGCGGAAGACCGGGGTGTCCTCGATCTTCAGCTGCACGTAGGTGCCGATCAGGACCAGGACCAGTCCGGAGAGGAAGGGGACGCGCCATCCCCAGGAGGCGAACTGCTCCTCGGACAGCGTGGTGGTCAGCAGCAGGAAGAAGAGGTTGCCCGCGACCGCCCCCGCGATGGCCCCGGTCTGCACGAGCGAGCCGTAGAACCCGCGCCGCTCGATCGGAGCGTGCTCGGTGAGCAGGAGTGCGGCCCCGCCCCACTGGGCGCCGACGCCCAGACCCTGGACCAGGCGGGCGACGACCAGCAGGATCGGGGCCCAGACGCCGATGGTCCCGTACCCGGGCAGGATGCCGATGGCGAAGGTGGCGACGCCCATCAGCAGCATGGCGGCGACCAGCGGCGGCTTGCGCCCGAAGCGGTCGCCGACGTGTCCGGCGATGATGCCGCCGAGCGGCCGCGCGACGAAGCCGACGGCGAACGTGGCGAACGAGGCCAGGGTGCCTGCCACCGGGC
The DNA here is from genome assembly GCF_021728735.1 of Pseudonocardia sp. WMMC193. Classification (NCBI taxonomy): domain Bacteria; kingdom Bacillati; phylum Actinomycetota; class Actinomycetes; order Pseudonocardiales; family Pseudonocardiaceae; genus Pseudonocardia; species Pseudonocardia sp. WMMC193. The sequence continues at coordinate 5,161,528 of NZ_JAKKDO010000003.1, forward strand.
TGACCGACGGGAAGAACTGGTGTCCGAACACCAGGGCCGCGGCCGTGGCGTAGATGAGGAAGTCGAACCACTCGAGCGCGGTGGCGAAGACCGCCGCGGCGGCGAGCCTGCCCATGTTCTCGGGGGGTGCGTGCTGGTCCATCGGAGTCCACCTCCAGGCCGCAGCGGTGCGGCCGCGCTGGTGTCGGACGGGGAGGTGCCCGACACTGGGTACGAACGATCGTTCGCAAAAGTTAGCTCCCTGGCTCACGGAGGGCAAGGGGGTTCCGCACACTTCCCGGCGGCGACCCGTCGGGGCGCGCACTCATCGCGCGAGCGGCGTCTCGAGCAGGGCGAGGGCGTAGCGCGCGTATTGCTCGGCGAGCTGTCCGCGGCTCAGCGGCCCGTCCGGGCGGTGCCAGTGCGCGATCGCCGCGACGGCGCCGAGGATCGCGCGGGCCGCGTCGGTGGCGTACGGCGTGCGGAACGCGCCGTCGGCCACGCCCTGGGCGACGATGCGCTCGAACGCCTCCTGGGTGGCGTCCCGGTCCGCCACCAGGGCGGCCCGGTCCTGCGGGTCCAGGTAGCGGAGTTCGTTGGTCGCCAGCAGGGTCGCCGTCCGGTGGTCGACGACGAACCCGACGTGCGCGCGGACCGCCTCGCGCAGCCGGGACGGGGCGTCGTCCCCGGCGAGCTCGACGGCGGCCAGGACGCGACCGCGCAGCTCGGCGTTGGCGTGGCGCAGGGCCTCGGCCAGGAGCTTCGACTTCGACGGGAAGTAGTTGTAGAGGTTCGACAGGCTGGTGTCGGCGCCCCGTGCGACGTCTCGCATCGAGGCGCCGTTGAAGCCCTGCGAGCCGAACGCCTGGATCGCGGCGTTGAGGATCGCGGCTTCGTTCCGCCGCCCCGTGTCGGTGACGAGAGCGCCAGAACGGTTGTTCATGTCGGGCAGGGTAGCGCACCGTCTCTCGAATGAGCCGACCTTGACAGACGGGTGGGCGGATGATTCCGTGAGGCGTGTAAGAACGTTCGTTCGTGTGGCCGGTGCCACCGGCGAGCCCGTCGGAGAGGACGGTCAATGGTCAGCAGCACCACCGAGGCCCCCCGGGAGGCGTCGAGCTCCGCACCACGGCCGGAGGCGCCCTATTTCGAGGACTTCGAGGTGGGGTGGGTGTACACCGGTCCCGCGCGGACCTTCTCCGCCGCCGTGGTGGCCGCGTTCGCCGAGGTCAGCGGGGACCAGGCCGCGTTGCACACCGATGGCGGCCCGTCCGGGGACGGCCGCCCGGTGGTGCACGGCCCGCTGGGCCTGGCCGGCTTCTTCGGCTGGCACCACGACCGCGGCCTGTCGGCGCACGTCGAGGCCGCGTTCGACACGCACTGGGACTTCGTGGCCCCGGTCCACGTGGGCGACTCCGTCACCTACGAGATGACGGTGACCCGCACCCGTCGCACGTCGGCGCTGCGCAACGGCGTCGTCGGCAGGCACGTGGTGGTCCGCAACCAGCACGGCGAGACCGTGCAGGTGGGCCGCACCGCCGCGCTGGTGACGGCGCGGGACGCCGTGGACGACCGGGCCGCCCGGCTCGGCCGGGCCTTCCCGTCGGTGGAGTGGGTGCGGGCGCTGGCGACCCGGCTCGGCGACTCGGCCGCGTTCACCCGGGCGACGAGCACCTGGGACGGCACGATCGGCCTGCGCTTCGGCGGTGACCCGGTGCTGCTGCGCGTCTACCGTGGACGGGTGCTGGAGGCGGGGACCCGGACCCCGGACGGGCCGACGTTCGTGCTCTCCGCGCCGGACGTGGTGTGGGCCGGACTGCTGACCGGCCCGCGGAACGACTTCACCCGGCGGACCCTGCGGGACGAGTTCGAGGTCGAGGGCAGTGCCTACGAGTACCTGCGGCTGACCGCGGCGATCGTCGCGCTGGTCGACGAGGCCCGGGCGTTCGCCCGGACGGAGGGGACACGATGAGGGCCGACTACGTCGAGGTGGGCGGGACCCGCGCTTTCGTGCTCGAGGAGGGCGAGGGCCAGCCGGTGCTGTGCCTGCACACCGCGGGCCAGAACGGTGTGCAGTGGCGGGAGGTCCAGCCGCGGCTCGCCGAGCTGGGCTACCGCGTGGTGGTCCCGGACCTGCCCGGGCACGGTCGCTCGGAGCCCGCCGCCGGCGGCCCGGTGCGGGACCTGGGCGTCTACGCGCAGTGGTGCGAGGAGCTGATGGACCGGCTCGGGATGGACCGGCCCTTCGTGGTCGGCTGCTCCATCGGCGGGGCGATCACCCTGCAGCTGGCGGTGCGCCGCGGTGCGCGCCTGGCAGGCGCCGTCGCGATGGCGGCGCACGGCGGCACCGACTCCGCCATGCTGAGCGTGCGCGGGCTGGAGCGGGAGCTGGTCGACTCGGCCGCGCCCAGCCGCTCGGACCGGACCTACTTCGGCACGCTCGCCGTCGTCGGGCGGCGGGTGGCGGCCGAGCGGGCGGAGCTGATCGCGCGCATGCACCGCCGCGAGGACCCCGAGATCTCCACCAGCGACCTCATCGGCTGGGCCACCCACGACGTGCTGGCGACGCTCGACGGCGTGGCCTGCCCGACCCACCTCGTCGTCGGGGACGACGACCTGTGGCTCGACCCCGCGGACGTCCGCCGCGCCGCCGATCTCATCCCGGACTCCCGCTACACCCTGCTGGAGGGCATCGGGCACTACCCGATGGAGGAGGTCGAGGGCTTCGCGGACGTCCTGCACGGCTGGCTCGGTGAGCTGGGCGCCCGCGAGAGCCGGGGTGCCGCATGACCGGCCGCACGACCACCCTGGCCGACCTGCTGGCCGACACCGCCGCGGCCGCCCCGGAGAGCACCGTGGTCATCGACGGCGGGCCCGCGCCGCGCCGCGTCACCCGGGCGGAGCTGGTCGCGCGCGTCCTCACGTTGCGCGAGGACCTGCGGGCCCACGGCGTGGGCGAGGGCGACTGCGTGGGCGTGTGGCTGCCGAACTGGTCCGAGTCGCTGGCGGCGCAGTTCGCCGCGGCCGCGCTCGGCGCCCACGTCATCGGCATCAACACCCGCTACGGCGTGGCGGACGTCGCGCACGTCCTGGACCGGGCCCGGCCGCGGGTGGTGCTGATCGCCCACGACTTCCTCGGCCTGGACCTGCGCGCGCGGCTGCGCGAGGCGGTCGCCGAGGCGGACGTGCCCGCGCCCGGCATCGCCGTCGTGACCGGACCCGGCCGTCCACCCGCGGACGAGGCCGCCGCCGCGACCTACGACGTCGGCGCCGGGGCCTGGGTGCCGAGCCCGCCGTCGGGCGCGGCCGACCCGCAGGCGCTGCGCGGCACCCGGGACGCCCTCGCTGTGGCGTTCACGACCTCCGGCTCGACCGGGATGCCGAAGCTCGCCGCCCACCTCGGCAGCGGCGTGGCCACCCACGCCCGGAACGTCGCCGCCGCGGGCGGCTGGGACGCGGAGTCGGTCAGCCTGGTCGTGCTGCCGCTGTCCGGGGTCTTCGGCTACGTCCCGGCGCTCGCGGCGATCGCCGCCGGCGGCGCGGCGCTGCTGGAGCCGACGTTCGACGACGACCTGGTCGTGGCCCACATGGGCGAGTTCGGGGTGACGCACCTGGCCAGCGCGGACGACGTGGCCGGGCGGCTGATGGAGAGCCACCGCGCCCACGGCGGCGACCTGTCCGCGTGGCGCCGCCTGCTCATCGGGGACTTCTACGGCAAGTCCCTCCAGGTCGCGGAGTGGGCCGAGAAGGAGACCGACACCCCGACCATGGGGATCTTCGGCTCCAGCGAGCTGTTCTCGCTGCTGTCGTTCTGGCAGGAGCACGACCCGGCGCCCGCGCGCTGGCGGGCGGGTGGTCGACCCGTGTCCCCGGACATCGAGGTGCGCGCCGTCGACCCCGTCACGGGCGGGCCGCCGCCCGAGGGCGAGCCCGGTGAGCTGCAGTTCCGCGGCTACGCCGTGGTCGACGGCTACCTCGGTGACACCGACGGTGCGATCCGCGCGCGCTCGTTCACCGAGGACGGCTGGTTCCGCTCCGGCGACCTGGGCACGGTCCACCCGGACGGCGCGTTCGACTACGCGGGCCGGATGGGCGACTCGTTCCGGCTGCGCGGCTTCCTCGTGGAGCCCGCCGAGATCGAGATCCGCCTGGCCGAGCACCCGGACGTGGCCCGGAGCAAGGTCGTCGGCGTCACGGTGGACGGGGACACCAAGGCCGTCGCGTTCGTCGAGGCCGTGCCCGGCACCACCCCGGACCCGGCCGCGCTGCGGGCCTGGTGTGCCGAGGCCCTCGCGAAGTTCAAGGTGCCCGATTCCGTGCACCTCGTCGAGCAGATGCCGACCACCGTCGGCACCAACGGTTCCAAGATCAAGGCCGCCGCGCTGCGCGAGCTCGCGGCGCGCCTGTACAGCACGGAGGTCCCGAAGTGAGCCCGTCCGACGTGGTCGTCTGCGACCCGGTGCGCACGCCGGTCGGCGTCGACGGCGGGGTGTTCGCCACCCTGACCGCCGCGGACCTGGCCACCCAGGCCCTGCAGGGGCTGATCGCCCGGACCGGGCTGGGGGAGGGCGACGTCGACGACGTCGTGCTCGGCTACTGCTACCCGACGAGCGAGGCGCCCGCCATCGGCCGGGTCGCCGCGCTGAACGCGGGGCTCGGCGTCGGCGTGGCCGGCATGCAGCTCGACCGCCGCTGCGGCTCCGGGCTGCAGGCCGTCCTGCAGGCGGCGCTCACCGTCGGGCAGGGCTGGGCGGACCTGGTCGTCGCAGGCGGCGTCGAGGCGATGAGCCAGGCCGAGTACTACGCGCTGGGCCTGCAGAAGGGCGTCCGCGGCGACGAGCTGCGGATGGTCAACCGGATCACCCGGGGCCGCACCACCGCGGGCGGGGTGAACTTCCCGGTCCCCGGCGGCATGCTCGAGACCGCCGAGAACCTGCGCGCCGAGTACGCGATCAGCCGCACCGAGCAGGACGAGTTCGCGCTCCGGTCGCAGGAGAAGGCCGTCGCGGCGACGAAGGAGGGCCGGTTCGCCGAGGAGATCGTGCCGGTCACGGTGCCCGGGACCCGCCGCACGCCGGAGACCGTGGTGACCCTCGACGAGCACCCGCGCGCCGGTCTCACCCTGGACGACCTGGCGCGGCTGCGGCCGGTCCGCCGCCACGAGGACCCGGACGCCACGGTGACCGCGGGCAACGCCTGCGGGCAGAGCGACGGCGCGTCGGTCTGTGTGGTGACCACCGCCGCGCGGGCGGCCGAGCTGGGCCTCACCCCGTTCCTCCGCATCGTGACCTCCGCGCTGGCCGGGGTGCCGCCGCGGACGATGGGGATCGGCCCGGTCCCCGCGGTCGCCAAGGCGCTCCAGCGCGCCGAGCTGGGATGGGCGGACATCGACCTGATCGAGGTCAACGAGGCGTTCGCGGCCCAGGTCATCGCCTGCCTGCGGGAATGGGGCCTGCCCTCGGACGAGCCGCGGCTCAACGTGAACGGCTCGGGGATCTCCCTCGGTCACCCCGCGGGCGCCACCGGCTGCCGGATCCTCACCACCCTGGCGTACGAGATGCGCCGCCGCGGGAGCCGCTACGGCCTGGAGACGATGTGCATGGGCGGCGGCCAGGGCCTCGCCGCGATCGTCGAGCTCGTCGCGTGAGGGTCCTCTGGGTCCTCGCCCATCCCGAGCCCCGCTCGCTGAACGGTGCGCTGAAGGACGCGGGCGTCGCCGCGCTCGAGCAGGCCGGGCACGAGGTCGTCGTCTCCGACCTGCACGCCATGGCCTGGAACCCGGTGGTCACGGCGGCGGACTACGGCCACGACCCGGACGAGCGGTTCCGGGTCGGGCCGGTGTCGGCGCAGGCCTACGCCGCCGGGGCGCTGAGCGCGGACGTGCGCGTCGAGCAGGACAAGGTCGCGGCCGCCGACACGCTCGTCGTCCAGTTCCCGCTGTGGTGGTACGGCATGCCCGCGATCCTCAAGGGCTGGTTCGACCGCGTGTTCCTCAAGGGCTTCGCCTACGGCGTCACCGATCCCGACCATCCCGGCCGCACGCTGCGCTACGGCGAGGGCCCGCTCGCCGGCAAGCGGGCCCTCGTCCTGACCACCGTCGGCGGGCGCGGACCGGACCTCGGACCCCGCGGCGTCCACGGACACCTCGACGAGCTGCTCTTCCCCCTCCAGCACGGCACCCTGTTCTACGTGGGCTACGAGGTCCTGCCGCCCGTCGTCGTCACGGGCGCGAACCGGGTGTCCGACGAGGAGTTCGCCACGGCCGCGAAGGAGGTCTGCGAGCGGGTGCTCGCCATCCCGCACACGGCCCCGCTCCCGTTCCGCAGGCAGAACGGCGGGGACTACGACGACGACCTCGTCCTGCGCGACCACCTCGCCCCCGGCCGGGCCGGGCTCGGCATCCACCTGCGCGATCGACCCACGGAGACGGAGAGATGACCGAACCGTTCCTCACCGAGGACCGCCTGGCGATCCAGGCGATGGCCCGCGACTTCGCGATGAAGGAGGTCCTGCCCGTCGCCAACGAGCTCGACCCCCGGCATGGCGAGATCCCGATGGCCCTGCGGGAGAAGATGGCCGAGCTGGGCTTCTTCGGCATCCTCATCCCGGAGGAGTACGGCGGGCTCGGCCTGGGCCTGTCCGAGTACGCGATCATCGTCGAGGAGCTGGCCCGCGCCTGGATGAGTGTGGCCAGCCTGATCGCCCGCGGGCAGCAGTTCACCGCCGGCTTCGACGCCGACCAGCGCGCCCGCTACCTGCCCGCGATGGCGCGCGGCGAGTTCCTCAGCGCGTTCGCGCTGTCCGAGGCCGAGGCGGGGTCGGACGTCGCGAACCTGAGCTGTCGCGCCGTCCCGGACGGCGAGGGCTGGCGGATCACCGGCCAGAAGATGTGGTGCACCTTCGCCGACGGCTCGGACTACCTGCAGGTCTTCGCGCGGACCGAGCCCGCGGACCCGGCCCACCGCTCCCGCGGGGTGACCTGTTTCCTGATGCCGAAGCAGCGGGGCACCCTGCCCGAGGGCGTCACCGGCACCCCGGTCCGCAAGATCGGCTACCACGGCTGGAAGACCTGGGAGCTCGCCTTCGACGGCGCCTACGCGAGCGAGATCGTCGGCGAGCCGGGCAAGGGCTTCCGGATCGCCATGGGCGACCTGGACACCGCCCGCATCCACACCGCGGCCCGCGCGATCGGGCTGGCCCGCGGGGCGCTGGAGGACTCGATCGCCTACGTCGGCGAGCGGGTCCAGTTCGGCCGTCCGATCGGCGTCAACCAGGGGCTGCGGTTCAAGATCGCGGACATGGCGGCGCAGGTCGAGGCCGCGCGGGCCCTGATGTACCAGGTGTGCACCGCGGTCGACGCCGGGCAGCCCAGCCCGACGCAGGCCTCGATGGTCAAGCTCGTGGCCTCCGAGATGGCCGAGCGGGTGACCAGCGAGGGCCTGCAGATCCACGGCGGCGCCGGCTACACCACCGACTTCCCGGCCGAACGCTACTGGCGGGACGCCCGGCTCACCAAGATCTTCGAAGGGACCTCCGAGATCCAGCTGCGCATCATCTCCGACGCCCTGCTGGGCCGGGCCGACCGCGCCTGAGGCCGGCCGGCCCGTGCCGCGGTGGCGCTCAGTCGGTGAGCGACAGCAGCTCGCGGGGGTTGTCGTGCACGATCCGGCGCAGGTCCTTCTCGGCCAGACCCAGGTCGAGCAGGGCCGCGCCGACCCTGCGGAACGCGTCGACGGGGCGCGGGAACCCGGCCTGGCCCAGGTCCGAGCCGATCAGCGTGTTCTCCGGCCCCAGCACGGAGATCCACTCCAGCAGCTGTTCGATCGGCCAGCGCATGGTCGCGGCGGGGTCGTACATGTGCAGCTCGTGCTCGATCAGCGCGCCCTGCTCGATGTAGCTCAGGCACTGCTTCGGGTCCGCGCCGATCACGAAGTCCGGGTGGGACACCACGAACCGGCGGACCCCGCGCTCGCGGGCCGCGGCGAAGCAGGCGGTGATGTCCTCGGGGTGCAGGTGCCCGCCGTTGAGGACGGCGTCGTGCTCCGCGATCAGGTCGAAGATCGGCAGCAGCTCGGGCACGACCTCGCCGTCCCGGACGACCTCGATGCGCTCGGCGGTCAGCTTCACGGTCGGGGTGGGGAAGCCGAGGTTCTCGGCGTGGCAGTCGATGTGCCTGCCCGACGACACGGTGGGCAGGTAGACGACCCGGCCACCGAGCCCGAGGCAGAGCTGCACCTGGGCGAGGTTGAGCCCGCCGACGGTCGAGTTCAGGGCGACCGCGCCGATCACCTCGGTCGGGATGTCCGCCAGCAGTGCCTTCTGCGACAGCACGTCCATCTGCGTGTTGTGGTGATGGCACTTAGCCACCAGGGCGCGCATGTGCAGCCGGTCCCAGCCGTCCCGGGCGCCGCCCGCGTGGTCGAACTCGCGCGGCATGGGGGAGGGTCCGGAGTGGCAGTGCATGTCGACGAGCCCGTCGAGGACCTGGTCGATCGCGGTGGTGGTGCTCATGGTGATCTCCTGTCAGCGTGCGTCGGCCACGACCGCGCGGGCGGCCGAGCCGAGCAGCGACGCGTCGTTGCCGATGAGGACGAAGTCGTGATGGCGGGGCAGGGCGCGGGCGGCGGCGGCCGTGCCGACCGCCGTCCCGAGGGGCAGCTCGAGCTCCTTCGCCGCGCTCGCCACGTCGTCGAGCAGGGCGGCGAACTCGGCCGACGAGGCGTCGAGCCCGGTGGCGACGGCGAGGTCGGCGGGCCCGACGAACAGGGCACCGACCCCCTCGACCGCGCCGATCTCGCGCGCCGCGGCCACCGCCTCGCGGCTCTCGAGCTGGGGCACCACCGCGACCTGCTCGCCGGCCGCGCGGTAGCCCGGGACGTCCGCGCCCCAGGCGCCCGCGCGCACGGTCGGGCCGTAGCCGCGGGAACCGTGCGGCGGGAATCGGCCTGCGGAGACGACGGACCGGGCGTCCGCCACGGTGTCGACGTGCGGGACGAGCACCCCGCTCGCTCCGGAGTCGAGGACCCGGGAGATCGTCGACGGGGAGCGGTCGGGGACCCGGACCAGGGCGGGGACACCGCAGCCGCGGGCGGTGCCGAGCAGCTGGTGGACGGTGAGCACGTCGAGCGGGGCGTGCTCCATGTCGACGACGAGGAAGTCGAATCCGGCTCGGGCGAGCAGCTCGACGGAGTCGCTCGTCGGGAGCTTGACCCAGGTCCCGATCGCGGTGCGGCCGGGGGTGCGGAAGGCGGTCACGACGGCACCGGGTACTCGGCGGCGTTGATCACCCAGCCGTCCTTCGCCGAGAAGTCGTGGCGTGGCGGACAGAAGATGTCGATCAGCTGGTTGCGGACCTGGCTCACCGACTGGCTGGTGTGCACGGACGGCGGCGGGATGATCGCCACGGACGGGCTGCCGACGTGGACGTGCTCGTCCTCCCGCCAGTCCGCCATGTCCGGGGTCCAGGGGTTGCGGATGTGGTGGACGTAGCGCCCGTCGACCGCGAGCGAACACTGCTCGAAGTCGTCGTGGTGGTGGGGGGAGAGCTTGGCGGGGTCGCGGGGACCGAGGTCGGGGTCGAACAGGTTGACCATGAAGGTGCTGCAGCGGAACAGCCGCCCGAAGCGGCCCGGTGCGTACGGATGCTCGGCCACCGGGTACACGCGCAGCGCCTGCCCGTCCACCGGCTCCGGCCAGGGGGCGAAGGGGGCGACGTTCGCATGCGGCTCGGCGTAGGCGGCGTGGTTGCGGCAGCGGGCGAGCAGGTCCGGCGAGGCCGCCGAGAACAACCGCACGACGGCGGTGTCCGCGCCGATCTCCACCCGGCTCCCGCCCGCCGGGACGACGACCATCGCCGCGCCCTCGACCGCGGTCTCCTGCGTGCCGGCGGTGAGCTTGGCGGCGGCCGTGTCCTGCGGGAACAGCACGACGTACTCGTCCGGCTGGTCTGCTCGGTCGAGGATCTCGCCCGCCCGGGCGTGGGTGTAGGCGAGGGCGAAGTTCTGTCCGCGCACCCACCAGGTGCGGCTGCCGTGCGCGCTGACCTCGTCCGGCTCCTCGGCGGAGAAGTCCACGTACTGCGCGGGGGCGTTCGGCTCCGCCGAGCGCGCCGGGGCGGTGGCGAGCCCGCTGCGCGGGTCGTCGGGTCCGTAGGCCATGAGAGCTCCTTTGCGGGATCGTGTTCGCATCGTGCGTGTCAGATTCACATTGCGAACACAACTGAGCCTGACATGGCGGTGCGCCCGCGCACAAGGGCGGCTCTTGTCGAACTCGGGGCACATGGTTACCGTATTGCGAACACGACGTTCGGATGGTGAAGTTCCACGATGACCGAGCCAGGCGCCTCGCAGGGCGACATCCAGGCGGTGACCCGCGCCAGCCAGATCCTCGGGCTGTTCCGACCGGACCGCCCCCTGCTCACGGTGGCGGACGCCGCGACCGAGCTGGGTCTCAACCGCAGCACGACCCACCGCTACTTCGGGTCACTGGTCTCGGCGGGCCTGCTCGAGCGTAGCCGGGACGGTTCGGCCTTCGTCCCCGGCGGGCTGCTCGTCCAGCTCGGCGCCTTCTCGCTCGGGCGCCGGGCGGTCGTCGATCTCGCCCCGCCGCACCTCGTGGCGCTGGCCCGCCGCACCCGCCTGTCGGCGGCGCTCAGCCTGTGGGGCGCGAGCGGGCCCGTCGTCACGCGGGTGGAGGAGGACAACAGCAACCCCGTCGTCGTGACGGTGCGGATCGGCCACCAGCTCCCGGTCGACTCCGCGCAGTGCCAGGTGTTCCTCGCGTTCATGGCGGATCAGCTGCGGGCCGAGCGGCTCGTGTCCTCCGTCGCCGGGGCCGAGCGCCGCCGGCTCGCCGAGGGGGTCGCCCGAGCCCGCGACACCGGGCTCGCCAGCACCCACCTGCTCGACTCCGACATCACCGCGGTCGGCGCCCCCGTCTTCGACGAGTCGGGGATCTGCGCCTCCATGGCCGTCATCGGCACCGCACGGACCCTGCCCGTCGACACCACCGGTGCGGCGTGGCGGGATCTCGCGGGCGCCGCCTACGAGCTCAGCAAGGAGCTCGGCGGCGAGCACCACTTCCCGCAGGACTTCACCGCCCTGCTCTGACTCTGCTCTGACTCTGCTCTGACCCACCGGCGCCGACCGCTCGGCGCCGACCGCCCTGTTCCGTCTGCCCTGTTCCGTCTGCTCGGTACCACCCCACCCCTTTCGCGCGCAGCGTTGCCGCCCCGCGGGAACGCTCGGTCCCTATCGGAGAGACCATGACCGAGACCGCCCACAGTCCCGACCAGGACCAGCCCGTCGCCCTCGACCGGGCCAATCGCAGACGCGCCCTGACCGGCGGGATCGTCGGCTACTTCGTCGACCAGTTCGACATCTACCTGCCGGTGATCGTGCTCGCGCCGGCGATGGGGTACTTCGTGCCCCCGGGCCTCGACGCGGGCACGACCGCGATCATCGCCGCGTTCGTCTTCACCGCCACACTCCTCGGCCGCCCGGTGGGTGCGGCGATCTTCGGCGTCATCGCGGACCGGACCGGCAGGCGCAAGGCGACCATCATCGCGATCGCCGGCATCGCGGTCACGACGCTGCTCATCGGGCTGCTGCCGGGGTACGCGTCGGTGGGGCTGTGGGGGATCGCGCTGGTGATCCTGCTGCGCCTGGTCGACGGCGTGTTCCTCGGCGGGGAGTACACCGCGGCGATCCCGCTCGCGATGGAGTGGACGCCGAAGCGGCGTCGGGGCCTGGCCAGCGGCCTGATCACCATGACCTCGCCCGGCGCGCTGTGCCTGATCTCGGCGATGACCCTGCTCCTGCTGCAGATCTTCCCCGCCGGGTCCCCGGACTCGGCCTACGCCGTGTGGGGCTGGCGGATCCCGTTCGTGATCGGCGCCCTGCTGGCGGCCGGGTTCCTGGTGTACTTCGTCCGGCGAGTCCCCGAGTCCGAGGCCTGGGCGAACGCCGAGCCCGCCGCCAAGCGGGTCTCGCCCTTGCGCCAGCTCTTCACCGGCGCCAACCGCCGCAGCCTCGGCCAGGTGTTCGTGCTGATGACGGGGGTCTGGATCGCGCTGAACATCTCGGCATCGGTCCTGCCGGGCCTCACCTCGAAGGTCGCCGGGCTCACCCCGACCCAGCTCACCGTCGCCCTGATCATCGCCTCCGCCGTGAGCGCCGTGACCTACCCGATCGCCGGGGTGCTGAGCCAGCGCATCGGACGGCGGCCCTTCTACATCGGCGTCGGTCTGCTGGTCGCCGTGGTGGGTGGCGGGGCCACCGCGCTGCTGGCCGGGGCGACCGATCCCGGCTTCGGGCTCGCGACCCTGCTGCTGACCGTCGCGTTCGTCGTCGGCATCCTGACCTTCGGCCCGATCGCCGCCTACATGACCGAGCGCTTCCCGGCCGCGCTGCGCTCCACCGGCTACGGCATCGGGTACAGCCTCGCCCTCGTCGTCCCGGCCTTCTACGCCTACTACCTCGTCGGTCTCGGCGCGCTGTTCGGCACCACCTACGCCTCGGCGATCCTGATGGCGATCGGCGGCCTCCTCGTCAGCGTCGGCGCCTGGCTCGGCCCCGAGACCCGCGACGTCGACATGGCGTGAGCGCCGCCCCGGTGCCCCGCCGCGGAACCGCGGCGCCGACTCAACGCCGACTCAGTACGTCGCCCGGCCGCCGCTGGCGTCGTAGACGGCGCCGGTCGAGAAGCTGACCTGCGCGGAGCACAACCAGGCGATCAGCTCGGCGATCTCCGCGGCCGTGCCGAACCGACCCATGGGGGTCAGGGACTGGGAGCGGGCGAGGACGGCCGGGTCGGTGTGGGCGTTCATCGGCGTCGAGACGGCGGCGGGGGCGACCGCGTTGACCAGCACGCCGGTCCGCGCCAGCTCCTTGCCGAGGGACTTGGTCAGCCCGATCACCGCGGCCTTCGACGCCGAGTAGGCGCTCTGGCCGGGGTTGCCGTCCTTGGCGGCGACGCTGGCCAGCGTCACGATCCGGCCCCAGCCCGCCGCCACCATCTGCGGAGCGACGGCGCGGCAGAGCAGGAACGTGCCCTCGACGTTGACCCGGAACGTGGTCCGCCACGCGTCCAGGTCGAGATCGACCAGCGGCCCGGACGGGCCGACGATCCCGGCACTGTTGACCAGGATCCCGACCGGCCCGATGCCGGCGACCATCGCGGCGACGGCATCGGGGTCGGTCACGTCGAGCTTCTCGTCCGCGCCGGGGGCGAGGTCCGCGGTGACGACCCGGACCCCCGCCTCCCGCAGTCGCGCCGCGGTGGCGGCGCCGATGCCGCTCGCCCCACCGGTGACCAGCGCGAGCACGCCCTCGGGATACCTCACGGCGTGCCTCCGGGGTTGAGCGTCTCGATCAGGAAACCGAGCTGCGACACGGTGTCGTAGTAGGCGTAGCGGACGCCTCCGCCGCGCATCGACTCGCCCTGCTGGTAGGTCTCCACACCGCGTTCGCGCAGGTCCGCGGCGGTCGCGGCGTGCGAGTCCACGGCGAATCGGAGGTGGTGCATGCCCTCGCCCTTCTCCGCCAGGTGGTCCGCCCAGATGTTCCCCTCGGTGCGCGGGGCGAGGAACTCGAGCTCGACGCCGCCGAGGTCGTAGAGCAGCACGCCGACCGTCGCGTCGATCTCGGTACCGCGGTACTCGGTGCGGCGGTAGGTGTTCTCCACGCGCGTGTGCGGCTCGAGCCCGAACACCGCGCATCCCGTCGGCGGCCGCGTCGAGGCTCCGCACGACCACGCCGACCTGGTCCATTCTCACGACCGACCTCCGATGTCGTGGGCGGCGACGAACCCGAAGGTCATCGCGGGCCCGATGTTGATCCCCCCGGCGGGGTAGTGCCCGCCCATCACGCTGGCCTGGTCGCACCCCACGGCGTAGAGGCCGGGGATCGGGGCGTCCGCGGCGTCGAGGACGCGGGCGCGGGCGTCGGTGGCGAGCCCGGCGAACGTCCCGAAGCTGCCCGGCACCACCCGGACCGCGTAGAAGGGCCCCTTCTCCAGGGGGGCGAGCGCGCCGCCGTAGCGGTTGAACGGGGTCGAGCCGCGACCGAACTCGGGATCCTCGCCGCGGCGGGCGGCGCGGTTGAACTCGGCGACCGTCGACACCAGCCCGGCCTCGTCGATGCCGCACCTTCGCGCCAGCTCCTCCAGCGTGCGGCCGCGGGTGAGGTACCCGCTGCGCAGGTACGGGGTCAGCGGCACGGGCAGCGGCTTGGCCATGCCGAGCGGGTACCGGCGCACGAACCGCGCGTCGGCGATCTGCCAGGACTGCACCGGCTCGTCCGCAGGCGTCGCGGCGAGCATCGCGGTGACGTAGTCGTGGTAACCGTTCGCCTCGTTGACGAACCGGCGCCCGGTGCGCAGCACCCCGATGCTGCCCGGTTTCGCCCGGTCCATGATGTGCGGGAACACGCCCGTGCGGCGGCCGACCCGGAACGGCACCAGCGAGACGGGGCACCAGGCGGCGGGCGAGGCCAGGTCGGTGCGCAACCGGCCGCCCACGGACTCGCCGAGCGTGATCCCCGCGCCGTCCGCGGTGGGGGGCGCGAGCGTGTGGTGCTCCTCCCCGCGGGGGAAGACCGCCCGGCGCCGCCGCACGTCCTGCGGGAACCCGCCGGTGGCGAGCACCACGGCGCGGCCCGCGGCGATCGTCCGGGGTCCGTCCGGTGTGGACGCGACCACACCGGTGACCCGGTCGCCCTCGCGAACGAGCTCCAGTACGGGGGAGGACGTCTGGATCTCGACGCCGGCGTCGAGCGCGGCGCGCAGCAGCCGTCCGACGAGCGCGGTGCCGTTGACCAGCTGCATCCCGCGCCGGAACCGCACCAGGTCGAGCAGGTGCCGCCCGACCCGGCGGGTCGCGTGCAGCAGCCCGCGCGGGTCGCCCCGGGAGGCGGACAGGAAGAGCCCGAGGTCGTCGCCCGCCATGATCCCCATGCCGAGGAACGAGGTCTCGTAGAGCTGGCGGCGCAGCAGCCGCGCGACCTCCGGACCGAGCTCTCGCAGGTCCACGGGCTGCGGTGCGACGGACCGATGGCCGGTGCCCGCGCCGGGCAGGTCGCCGTAGACGTCGCAGATCCGCGCGCCCGGCACGAACCGCAGGGCGGTCTCGGTGTGGAAGAACCGGACCATCTCGGGTGCGGCGTCCAGGAACGCGTCGACGCGTTCGGCGTCGTAGTCCTTGCCGAGCGCGGCGTGCAGGTAGCTGCGGAACTCGGCGGGGTCCTCGTCGACGCCGTCGGCGCGGGCGAGCGGGTTGCCCGGCGCCCACATCCAGCCGCCGGACCACGCGGTCGCACCGCCGCAGACGGTGTCCCGCTCCAGGACGAGGACGCGTCGTCCCCCATGGGCCGCGGCGACGGCCGCGGCGAGCCCACCGGCTCCCGAGCCGACCACGACGACGTCGTACCGGGTCACGGCGTTGGTCCCCTCTGTGTGAAACGGTCTGAGACTGTGTAGCATTCGATGCTGAATCTCACACTTACTGTGTCGGCAGCCGACTATATGTGGGATTCCGTCCTGCGCAAGGGAGGAGTCGTCGTGGAGATCCGTTGGCTGGAGGCGTTCATCGCGGTCGCCGAGGAGCTGCACTTCGGGCGTGCGGCGGCGCGGTTGAACCTCGCGCAGTCCCCGCTCAGCCAGACCATCCGCAGGCTGGAGCGCGAGCTCGGGACCAGCCTGTTCGACCGGAGCACCCGCAGCGTGTCGCTCACTCCCGCCGGGCACGCGCTGCTGCCCCACGCCCGGCGCGTGTTCGAGGAGCTGGAGCTGGGCAGGCAGGCCAGCCGAGCGACCGACGGGGTCGTCTACGGCACCGTCTCGATCGGCTTCTCCGGCGCGCTCAACCACCTCACGCTCCCGCCGCTGACCAGGGCGGTCCGCCAGCGCTACCCGGACGTCACGCTCTCGCTGACCGGGCGCGTCATGACCCGAGACGGCGTGGAGCAGGTCGAACGCGGCGCCCTGGACATCGTGTTCGTGGGTCTGCCCCTCGAGCCCTCGCCGGTGTGCACGCGGTTGATCGGGAAGGAGCGGCTCGGCGTGGCGCTGCCGATCGACCATCCGCTCGCGGGCGAGGCCGAGGTGGACCTCGGCGACCTCGCCGAGGACGGGTTCATCACCCTGCCCCTGGACGTCGGGTCTTCGCTGGCCCAGCTCACGGCTCAGGCCTGCGCGAACGCCGGCTTCCGGCCGCGGATCGTCCAGGAGATCACCGACCCGTACATGATCCTGACGCTGGTGTCGGCGGGCGTCGGCGTGGCGCTGATGGCGGAGGGGGTGCAGCACATCATGCCCGCGTCGTCGGTGTTCGTCCCGCTCCGTGGCGAGCCCACCTACATGCGGCACGCGCTGGCCTGGCTGCCGGACAACCCTTCCCCGGTGCTGAAGGCGGTCCTGGAGATCGCGGAGGAGGTACTCCCGACGCCCACGGACTGATTGTGTGCGCTGGAAGCATGGAGTCAGTGAAACTGAGTGTTGGACGGACTTGGTTTCCGGTGCAACCCTCGTCGTCATCTCCGCAGGGCTCCTCGTCAGGCGCCCCCGTCGACGTCGCCGGTTCGAAAGGAACGCCATGTCCAGTACGGCATCGGCCCCGACCCGCAACAACCCGAGGAAGGCCGCGGTCTCCGGCTTCCTGGGCAGCACCCTCGAGTACTACGACTTCTTCATCTACGGCTCCGCCGCGGCGCTCGTGTTCGGGAAGGTCTTCTTCCCCGACGCGGGCGCCACCGGGGCGCTGCTGTCCATCGCCACCCTCGGCGTGGCCTACGTCGCCCGTCCCCTCGGCGCGATCCTGTTCGGCCACTTCGGCGACCGGTTCGGCAGGCGCAACGCGCTGATGGCCACCCTGCTGCTGATGGGCCTGTCGACCTTCCTGATCGGCTGCCTGCCCTCCTACCAGTCGATCGGCGTGGCCGCGCCGATCATCCTCGTGCTGTTGCGCCTGCTCCAGGGCCTGTCGGCGGGAGGTGAGTCGCCCGGCGCCAGCTCGCTGTCCATGGAGCACGCCCCCGACCGCAGGCGCGCGTTCTTCGCCAGCTTCACCATGAGCGGCATCATGTTCGGCATCGTGGTGTCGAGCCTCGTGTTCATCCCGGTCGCGGCCCTGCCCGAGGACCAGCTGCTGTCGTGGGGCTGGCGGATCCCGTTCTGGCTGTCCATCGCGGTGACCGGGGTCGCCTACTTCCTGCGCCGCTCGCTGCAGGAGCCCGAGGTCTTCCACGAGCTGCAGGAGACCGCGGAGACGGCCAAGGCCCCGATCGTCGAGCTGTTCCGCGACCACTGGCTCACCGTGCTCCGGATCGCCGTCTGCGCCAGCTTCGCCATGGTCAACACCATCGTCAACGTCTTCGCCCTCGCCTACGCCACCCAGGTCGAGGGGATCTCGCGGCCGACGATGCTCGCGGTGATATCGGTGGCCAACGCGGTCGCCGTGCTGACCCAGCCGCTCTACGGCATGCTCGCCGACCGCGTCGGCCGCAAGCCCGTGTTCGTGACCGGGCTGGTCGGCGTGGGGGCGATGGTCTTCGTGTTCTTCCACGCCATCGGCACCCAGAACGTCCCGTGGATCTACCTGAGCGCCGTGCTGCTGATCGGCTTCTGCTACGCCGCGCCGAACGGCATCTACCCGGCCTACTTCCCGGAGCAGTTCCCGGCCCGGGTCCGCTACTCCGGCATGGCGATCGGCCTGATGGTCGGGCTGCTGGCGGCCGGGTTCACCCCGCTCTGGGCCACCGCGCTGACGGCGGGCGACCAGGCGAACTGGCTCCCGGTGGCCTGGTTGTGCGCGGGCTTCGTGGCCGCCTCGGCGATCGCGGCGCTGACCGGGCCGGAGACCTTCAGGGTCCCCACCGCCGAGCTCGGCCGGTCGCGGTCCAGCGCACCCGTCCCGGCACGCGTCGCCTCCTGATGCGGGTCGCAGTGATCGGCTGCGGCAACGTGGCCGGCAACCACGCCGCCGCCTACCGCGCGCTCACGGACGTCGAGCTGGTCGCCGTCGCGGACGTCGACCCGGCTCGTGCCGCCGCCCTCGCCGCGCGGTTCGGTACCCGGGCCGTCGACCCGCAGGAGCTGTTCGGGCTGGGTCTCGACCTGGTGAGCGTGTGCACGCCGCACCCCACCCACGAGGCCGTCGTCGTCCGGGCCGCGGCACACGGGGTGCACGTGCTGTGCGAGAAGCCGATCGCCGTCGACCTCGGCGCGGCGGGCCGCATGATCGCCGCCGCGGAGGCGGCGGGCGTGCAGCTGGGCGTGCTGTTCCAACGCCGGTTCTGGCCCGCCGCGCGCCGCATCCGGGCCGCGCTCGACGACGGGACGCTCGGCCGCCCGGTCCTCGGGCACGCCTCGGTGCTGCTGCACCGCGAGCCGGAGTACTACACGGCCGCGGCCTGGCGCGGCACCTGGGCGACCGACGGCGGCGGGGTCCTGATGACCCAGGCCGTGCACAACATCGACCTGCTGCAGTGGTTCATGAACGGCGCGGGCGAGGCCGTCGAGGTCTCGGCCGCGCACACCACCGTGACGCACCCCGTCGAGGTCGAGGACACCGCCGTCGCGACGATCCGGTTCGCGGGCGGCGGCCTGGCCACGCTCGCCGCGTCGACGGCGATGACCCCGGGTCTCGGGACGCGGGTGCAGGTCAGCGGCTCGACCGGGGCCACGGTCGGGCTCGCGGAGTACCCGGAGGGGAGCGAGGCGCGGCTCGACGTGTGGGCCGTGCCCGGCGCCGCCGCCGTCTCGTCCCCGTTCGGCGGCGGGCTCGTCCCGGACCTCGACCTGGCCGCGATCAACGGGTCGCTCGCCCCGTTCCACGCCCTGCAGATCGCCGATTTCGTCGCCGCCGTCCGGGAGGGGCGTGCGCCCGCCGTGACCGGCCGCGAGGCGGCGAAGTCGCTGGCGATCCTCACCGCGCTCTACCGCTCGGCCGCGTCCGGCCACCCCGAACCGGTCCCCACCACCAGGGAGGAGATCCCCGCATGACCCCGATCGGGATCGCGCACCTCACGCTCCTGCGGCTCAGCCCGCCCGAGCTCGTCGCGACCGCCGCCGCGGCGGGCTACGACTTCGTCGGCGTCCGGGTGAAGGCCGTGACCGCGGGCGAGCACCAGTACCCCATGGAACCGGGCTCGCCGATGTCGAAGGAGACGCTGCGGCGACTCGCCGACACCGGTCTCGAGGTGCGAGACGTCGAGTTCCTGACCCTCGGCCCGGAGACCGGGCCCGCGGACTGGAAGCCCGCGCTGGACGCGGGCGCCGCGCTCGGCGCCCGCACGCTCAGCGTCGTCGGGGTGGACCCGGACCGCTCGCGGCTGACGGACACCCTCGCCGCCCTGACCGCGGACGCCCGGGCGGTCGGCATCCTGCCCACCCTCGAGCCCATCAGCTACCAGCCGGTGAGCACCGTCCGGGAGGCAGGGGAGCTGGCCGCGGCGGCGGGCGCCGCGGTCCTGCTCGACGCCCTCCACCTCCGACGTGGCGGCAGCTCGCTGGAGGACGTCCGCGTCTTGGACCCCGCGCTCGTCCCCTGCCTGCAGCTCTGCGACGGCCCCCTGGAGGCGCCGACCCACCTCGACCTGCCCGCCGAGCTGCCGCTCGGCATGAAGGCGGACGGATCGGTGCTGCAGGTCGAGGCGCGGGTGCAGCGCGGGATCATCGGTTCCGGGGAGCTCCCGCTGGCCGAGCTGGTGGCCGCGGCGCCCGCGGGGACCCCGCTGAGCGTCGAGGTGCCGCACCTGGGCCTGGCCGACCTCGATCTCGCCCGGCGCAACCTCGACGCCGTCCGGGAGCTGGTCGCGTGACCACCTTCCTGACGGCGCACCGGGTCGCGCTGGTCGGCGCCGGGATCGGCGGTTCGCTCTCGCCCGCGCTGCACGAGCGCGAGGCCGCCGCCCTGGGCCTGGACTACACGTACTCGGTGCGCGACCTGGACGTCGAGCCCGACCTCACCCTGCGCGCCGCCGTGGCGGACGGGATCACGGGGTTCAACGTGACCCACCCCGTGAAACAGGGCGTGCTGGCCCAGCTCGACGCGCTGTCGCCCGCGGCCGCCGCCCTCGGCGCGGTCAACACCGTCGTCGTGCGGGACGGAGTCCTGACCGGGCACAACACCGACCACAGCGGGTTCCTGGCGGGGTTGCGGCACGGGCTGCCGGACGCGGCACTCGGCCGGGTCGCCGTGATCGGCGCCGGGGGAGCCGGATCGGCGGTGGCGTACGCGCTGGTCGGGGTCGGCGCGGCGGTGCGGATCGTCGACGCCGATCCGGCGCGCGCCAGCGCGCTCGCGGGCCGGCTGCGGGCCGCGTTCCCGGGCGCCGAGATCGGCGTCGGCTGGGAGGGCGACCTCGACGGGATCGTGAACGCCACCCCGATCGGGATGACCGGCCATCCCGGCCTCCCGTTCGATCCCACGCTGCTCCGGCCGGGGCAGTGGGTCGCCGAGTGCGTCTACCGTCCGCTGGAGACGGAGCTGCTCGCGGTGGCCCGCGCCCGTGGCCACCGCGTCCTCGACGGCGGCGCGATGCTCGTCGCGCAGGCCGCGGACACCCTCGCCCTGCTCACCGGCGCCACCCCCGACCTCGCTCGGATGCGCCGCCACCTGGGAGAACTCACCGATGTCTGAGCACGTGTCCGACCACTGGGACCACGACGTCGACCTGCTGGTCCTCGGGTCCGGCGCCGGCGGGCTCGGCGCCGCCGTCGTCGGGGCGGGGGAGGGGCTGCGCACGCTGGTGCTCGAGAAGACCGAGTGGCTCGGCGGCACCACCGCGTACTCCGCGGGCACCTGCTGGGTGCCCGGCCACCCGATGCAGGCGGATCCGGCGCACGACCGCGCCGAGGCGAGCCGCTACCTGGACACCCTGGTCGGTGACCGGGCGCCGCGCGCGCTGCGCGAGGCCTACCTCGACCACGGCCCCGCCATGCTCGCCCGGCTGCGGGAGCTCGGGGTCGACTTCTGGCACAGCAAGGCCGTCGTGGACTACCACCCCGAGGTGAGCGGTTACGGGCTCGGGCGGGCGCTGGAACCGAAGACCTTCGACGGCCGGGTGCTCGGCCGGGGCCGCTTCGGCCGGGTCCGCCGCCCGGTGCCGGAGTTCGCGCTGTTCCGCGGCACGCTGATGGTCCGGCGGCCCGAGGTCAACGAGCTGCTCACGCTCTTCAGCGGGTCGCCGCGGGGCCTGGCCACCGCGTTGCGGCTCGGCGTGCGCTGGGTGCTCGACCTGCTCCGCGGCTACCCGCGCGGCACCCGGCTGGCGATGGGGAACGCGCTGGTCGCGAACCTGTACCACCAGCTGGAGCGGCGCGGCGGCGAGGTCTGGTTCACCGCCCGGAGCCTCGAGCTGGTGTGCGAGGACGGCCGGGTCGTGGGAGCGGTGGTGTCCCGGCGCGGCGAGACGGTCCGGGTCCGGGCGCGCAAGGGCGTGGTCCTCGCGGCGGGCGGGTTCGCGGCCAGCCCGGAGCTGCGCGAGCGCCACATGCCGAGCCCGACGCCGCAGTTCACCCGGGTCGGCGAGGGCGCGACCGGTGACTCGATCGCGCTCGCGGAGGCGGTGGGCGGTGCCCTCGGCGAGCCCCGGGACGACAACGCCCTGTGGTTCCCCAGCTCGATCGGGCGCCGCCGGGACGGGTCGACGGCGGTGTTCCCGCACATCTGGGACCGGGCGAAGCCGGGCATCCTCGCGGTCAACTCCGCCGGGCGTCGGTTCGTCGACGAGTCGGTGTCCTACCACCGCTTCACCCGGGCGATGTACGACTCGCACAAGGACGTCCCGACGGTCCCGGCCTGGCTCGTCGTCGACTCCCGGACACTGGCGCGCTACGGGCTCGGAATGGTGCACCCGCACCTGCCCGCGCTGCGCCTGCGGCCCTTCCTGAGGAGCGGCTACCTGCGCACCGGCGCCACCGTGCGCGCGCTGGCGGCCGAGATCGGCGTGGACCCGGACGGCCTGGAGCGCACCGTCGCGGACGCCAACCGCTTCGCGCGCACCGGGATCGACGAGGAGTTCGGCAAGGGGCAGAGCCCGTTCGGCCTGGCGGCGGGCGATCCGGCCCACGGTCCGAACCCCAACCTCGGGCCCGTCGAGACGGCGCCGTTCTACGCGATCGCCGTGGTCCCGACGCCGCTGGCCAGCGCGCTGGGTCTGCGCACGGACGTCGACGCCCGGGTGCTCGACGACCGCGACCGACCGGTCCCGGGCCTCTACGCCGTGGGCAACGACGCGAACTCGATCATGGCGTCGGAGTATCCCGGTGCGGGCTGCCAGGTCGGCGCGGGCCTGACCTTCGGCTACCTCGCGGCAAGGCACGCCGCGCAGAGCTGATGGACGTCCGCTGGGTGGAGGCGTTCCTCGCCGTGGCCGAGGAGCTGCACTTCGGGCGCGCGGCGGAGCGCCTCCACATGGCCCAGTCCCCGCTGAGCCAGACCATCAAGAAGCTCGAACGCCAGGTGGGCGCGCCGCTGTTCGACCGCACCACCCGGGCCGTCACGCTGACCTCGGCGGGGCACGCGCTGGTGCCGCACGCCCGACGGATCGTCGAGGACCTGGATCTCGCGCTCCGCGCCACGCGCGCCGGCCCCGGGGAGGTCTACGGCCGGGTCCGGCTCGGCCTGTCCGGGGCGCTCAACCGCCTCACGCTCCCGCCGCTGACCCGCGCGCTGCGGACCCGGCACCCGCACGTCGAGCTGGAGCTGGTGGACCGGGTCACCACCGAGGACGCGCTGGGGATGGTCGAGCGCGGCGCGCTGGACGTGTCCTTCGTCGGGCTCCCGGTGCCCGGCACCCCGTCCACCCGCACGATCAGCATCGAGCGGCTCGGCGCCGTCGTGCCGCCGGATCACCGGTTCGCCGACCGCGGCGAGATCGCCCTGCCCGAGCTCGCGGGCGAGGACTGGGTGCTGATGCCGGGCCAGTCCGCGCTGCGGGCGGTCCTGCTCACGGCCTGCCAGGCGGCGGGCTTCCGGCCGCGGATCGCCCAGCAGGTGAAGGATCCGTACGTGGTGTTGTCGCTGGTCGCGGCCGGTCTCGGGGTCTCGCTGGCGCCGACGTGCGTGCGGCCGATCATGCCGTCGGGCGCGGTCTGGATCCCCCTCGCGGCCCCCGCCCCGGAGCTGCACAGCGCGCTGCTGTGGGACGAGGGTCGGATGACGGAGGCGGTCCGGGCCCTGCTCGCGGTCGCCGCCCGCGTGCTGCCCGATCCTGTGCGATCCGCACATGAACCGTCCTGAATCGAGTGTTGGACCGGCGCAGTCCGCGGGGCGCACCGTGAAGGACATGGGCATCTACGCGGTCACCTACACCTACGGCCCGGACACCGACGTCGCCCGCGACGCGCACCGGCCCCGCCACAAGGACTTCCTGGCCGATCTCCACGAGGCGGGCACCCTGCGCGCCTCCGGCCCGCTGGCCGACGGCACCGGCGCGCTGCTGCTCCTCGAAGCGGAGTCCGACGCGCAGGTCGAGCACCTCCTGGACGGCGATCCGTTCCGGCAGGAGGGGCTGATCGGCGAGCGCACCGTGCGCGGCTGGTCCATCGTCTTCGGCGGTCTGCGGTGAGGGTCGCGCGGACCCTCTCCCGCGAGCACGTCGTGATCGACGAGGTGCCCGCGCCCGTGCCCGGACCGGGGGAGGCGCTCGTCCGGATCCGCGCCGTCACCCTGTGCGGCACCGACCTGCACATCTGGGAGGACGACTACGCCACCGAGCTGCCGATCGTCCAGGGTCACGAGCTGGCCGGGACCGTGGAGACCGCGCCCGCCGGATCCGGCTTCCTCCCCGGCGACCGGGTGGCGGTCTCGCCGATCCGCTGGTGCGGGGAGTGCCACGCGTGCGGGATCGGGCGGATCAACGCCTGCGCCCGCTCGTCGGTGCTCGGCTGCTACACCGACGGCGGCCTCGCCGAGCTGGTCGCCGTGCCGGTGACCGACCTGTTCCGCGTGCCGGACGGGATGCCCACGGAGGTCGCGGCGCTCGCCGAACCCACCAGCATCGCCATGCAGGCGGTGCTGCGCGGGCGGCCGGAGAAGGACGAGCGGGCCCTCGTCCTGGGCTGCGGGCCGATCGGGCTGCTGGCCACCCTGCACCTCACCGCGCTGGGCGTGGAGGTGGTCGCCACGGACGTGAACCCCGACCGTGCCGCCTTCGCGCGCGGGTTCGGGGCGATCGAGCCGGACGGGCGGCAGCCGTCGCTCGTCCTCGAGGCGACCGGCGCGCCGAGCGCGTTCACCACCGCGGTCGAGAGCGTGGCCACCGCGGGCCGGGTCGTGCTCGTCGGCATCTCCGACCGGCCCGTCACGCTCTCGATGCGCACGCTGCCGGTCAAGGACCTCGACCTGCTCGGCAGCCGCAACAGCCTGCGGCGGATCGGGGAGGCGCTCGAGCTGCTGGCCGCCCATCCCGAACCCGCCGCCGCGCTGGTCACCCGCCGGGTGCCGTTCGCCGAGGTCGGCGACGCCTTCGGGCTCCTGCGCACCGAGCTCGGCAAGATCGCGGTGCTCCTGTGAACGGCGGCCACGACCTCGTGGTGGTCGGATCGGGGGCGGCCGGGCTGACCGCCGCCGTCGGGGCCGCGGAGGCCGGGCTGTCGGTGCTCGTGGTGGAGAAGGCGGCGCAGCTGGGCGGCACCACCGCCGTGGGCGGGGGTGTGATCTGGGCCCCGAACAACGCGCTGATGTCCACGCCGGACAGCCCCGGGGCGGCGCGGGCGTACCTCGGCACCGGCCGGATGTCGGCGTCCGAGATCGCGGCGTTCGTCGAGGACGTGCCGCGCGCGATCGCGATGCTGACCCGGGTCGGCGTCCGGATGCGGCCACTGCCCCGGCCCGACTACCACCCCGACCGGCCCGGCGCGGCGCACGGACGGGGCCTCGACCAGGAGCCGTTCGACCCGCGCCCGTGGCCGGGGCTGGCCGAGCGGATCCGCCCGCCGACCTACTTCCCGCTGCTCACCATGTCCGAACGGGACGACCGCTCGGCCGGCCCGGAGGTGGTCAAACAGCGCGAGGCCGACGGCGTCCGCACCATGGGTGGCGCGCTCGTCGGGCGGCTGTTGGTCGCCGCGCTGGACCGGGGCGTCGAGATCCTCGCCGGGACGCCCGTGACCGCGCTCGGCCACGGGACCGTCCGGCTCGGGGAGGAGACGGTCGCGGCGGGCGCGGTCCTGCTCGCGTCGGGCGGCTTCGAGTGGAACGCCGACCTGCGGCGACGCCACCTCGCGGCCGAGATCACGCCGATCAGCGCACCCTCGAACACCGGCGACGCGCTCGGCCTCGCCCGCGGGGCGGCCCTCGACGAGATGACCGCGGTGTGGGGCGTCCCCGTGATCACGCCGCCCGGCGACCGCTACGACGGCATGCCGAGCGGCCGGATGGGCAACGTCGAGATGACCCTGCCGGGCTCGGTCACCGTCGACACCAGCGGCAGGCGGTTCGTGAACGAGGCCCTGAACTACCACGACCTCAACCGGGCCTTCGCCGGTCGCACCGCGTTCCTGGTGTTCGACCGGGCCTACCGCGAGCGGTACCCGGTGGCCGGGTCGCCACCCGGCGCCGTCGAGCCCTGGATGGTCACCGCGGACACCCCGGCCGAGCTGGCGCGGCGGGTGGGGATCGACCCGGCGGGCCTGGTCGCGACCCTGGGCCGGTTCAACGCCGCCGCCCGCCGCGGCGCGGACCCGGACTTCGGGCGGGGCGCGAACCCGCAGGACCGCCACCTCGGTGACCCGGCGATCACGCCCAACCCCTGCCTCGCCCCCGTCGCACAGGGGCCGTTCTTCGCCGTCCCGGTCCACGCCGGCGCGCTCGGCACGGCGGGTGGGCTCGCGACGGACCTCGACGGCCGCGTCGTCGATCCGGCAGGCGACCCGATCCCCGGGCTGTACGCGGCGGGGAACTGCGCGGCCACCCTGTTCCGGGACGGCTATCCGGGCGGTGGTGCGACCCTGGCCTCCGCGGTCGTCCGCGCCTATCGGGTGGTCCGACACCTCGCGCGCGGGGTCTCGGGGGCGGAGGGAGGACGGTGAGCGCCCGAGCGGGCGGCGTCTCGGGAATGGGTCGCTCTGCCGATGGTCGACGAGGTCGGCCGGGCGGTGTCATGGACCAGGCATCCGTCCCGTCGCGAGCCAGGACTCGCGCCCGCTCCCGAGGACCACATCCATGCGCGTCGGTCTCATCGCCCCTCCGGGGGTCCCCGTTCCCCCGCTCGCCTACGGCGGCACCGAGTCGGTCATCGACCGCCTGGCCCGCGGACTGGTCCGGGCCGGTCACGAGGTGCTGCTCGCCGCCGCGGCCGAGAGCGAGTGCCCGGTGCCCCGGGTGGGCGGGACCGCGACGGTCGGCAGGGCGGGGCCGGTGCGTGCCGACATGGTGACCGAGCTGCGCCACGCCATCACGAGCTACGCCGCCATGACCGACGTGGACCTCGTGCACGACCACACGATGGCCGGTCCGCTCTACCGGCGTCCCCCGATGGGCCAACCCGTCGTGACCACCGCGCACGGCCCGTTCGACGCGACCCTGGGCCCGCTCTACCGCGCGATGCGCGGGGTCGCGGTGGTGGCGATCTCGCAGCACCAGGCGGACACCGCCGACGGGGTGCCGCTCGCCGGGGTGATCCACCACGGCCTGGACGTCGAGTCGGTCCCGGTGGGCGATGGGCAGGGCGGTTACGCGAGCTTCCTGGGACGGATGTCCCCGGAGAAGGGGCCGCGCGAGGCCGCGCTGGCGGCCCGGGCCGCGGGGGTCCCGCTGCGCATGGCCGCCAAGCTGCGGGAACCGGAGGAGCGCGAGTACTTCGACGCGCAGGTCAAGCCGCTGCTGTGCGCGGACGTCGAGTACGTCGGCGAGCTCGGCCACAGCGAGAAGCTCGAGCTCGTCGGGGACTCGTTCGCCCTCGTCAACCCCATGCAGTGGGCGGAGCCGTTCGGTCTGGTGATGATCGAGGCGCTGGCCACCGGCACCCCCGTCGTCGCCACCCCGGCCGGGTCCGCCCCCGAGATCGTGGACGACGGGGTCACCGGGTTCCTGCGCTCGGGCGCCCTCCCGCTGGCCGCGGCGCTCCTGGACGCCGCGCTGCTCGACCGCACCGCCTGCCGGGCGGCCGCCGCCCACCGGTTCAGCACCGAGCGGATGGTCGCCCAGCACGTCCGGCTCTACGAGGACCTCCTGCCCGGTCCGACCCCGGACCCCCGCAGGGCCGGCGCGCCGCCGGTCCCCGCGCCCTGATCCCCCGGGCTCAGCGGAGGGCGGCGAGGTGCTCGTGCACCATCCGGACCGCCATCGCGCCCTCGCCCGCGGCGGACGCGACCCGCTTCACCGAGCCGCTGCGCACGTCGCCCGCCGCGAAGACGCCGGGCAGGCTGGTCTCGAGCAGCAGCGGCTCGGCGTCCCCGGGTGCTCCCGTTCGCCCGGGCCGCCGCGCACCGGGCCCGGTCAGCACGTAGCCGCCGGAGTCCAGCGCCACCGAGTCCGGCAGCCAGGACGTGCTGGGCTCGCCCCCGATGAACACCATCAGGTCGCGCGCGGGCAGCCGCTGCTGCGCCCCCGTCACCGTGTCCCGCACCCCGACGGCCTCGAGGCGGCCGTCCGCACCCGCCAGCTCCTCCACGGCGGTGTGCAGGTGCACCTCGACCCGCGGGTCCTGGGCGATGCGGTCGGCGAGGTAGCGCGACATGTTCTCGTCGAGCGTGTGTTCGAGGACCACCAGGTGCACCTCGGCGGCGTGGCCGGACAGGAAGATCGCGGCCTGACCGGCCGAGTTGCCCCCACCGACGACCACCACGGGATCCCCGACGCACTGCTGGGCCTCCAGCGGGGTGGCCGCGTAGTAGACGCAGGTGTCCTCGAACCGGTCCAGGCCGGGGACCGGCAGCCTGCGGACGCGCACGCCGGACGCGACGATCACCGTGCGGGTGACCAGCTCGTCGCCGTCGGCGAAGCGCAGGACGTGGTGCCCGTCGCGCTCCGCCAACCCCACCACCTCCGACGGCACGGAACGCCGCACCCCGAACTTCTCCGCCTGCAGCAGGGCGCGTTCGGCCAGCTCGCCCCCGGAGATCCCGGAGGGGAAGCCGAGGTAGTTCTCGATGCAGGACGTCCGCGCCGCCTGCCCGCCCGCCGCGACGCCGTCGAGCAGGGTGGTGTCCAGGCCCTCCGAGGCGCCGTAGACGGCCGCCGCGAGCCCGGCCGGACCGGCGCCCACCACCACGAGATCACAGATCTCTGCGCCATGGCCGAGGTCACGCAGCCCGAACGTCGGCGCGAGCTCGGCGGTCGACGGGTTGCGCAGCAACGTGCCCCGGTAGAGCACGATCGGGGTGTCGGCGGGACCGAGCCCCAGCGACCGCAGCAGCCGCTCGGCGGTGGGGTCGGTCTCCAGGTCCAGGAACCGGTGGGGCAGCCGGTTGCGGGCGGCGAACTCGCGCAGCTTCCGGGTGGCGGCCGAGTAGCGGGAGCCGATGATCCGGAACCCGACGCCCTCGCCGAGGGTCAGCCAGCGGCGGACGAGGTAGGCCCGCAGCACGAGGTCGCCGAAGGCGGAGTCGCGGGCCGCCAGGCTGCGCAGCCTGGCGGCGGGCAGCGCCAGGACCTCACCCGGGTCGACGACGACGTCGCTCAGGAAGGCGGGCTGCCCGGTGAGGACCCCGAGCTCGCCGAGGAAGCGGCCGGGCCCGTGCACCCGCACCACCCGCTCGTCGGGCGTCCCCAGCGCCTCGACGACGGCGACCCGGCCGGAGAGCAGCACGAAGAACGTGTCCTCGGGGTCGCCCTCGGTGATGAGCACCTCCCCGCGCGTCGTGGGCCGACGCTCCCCCCACTCCTCGAGCTCGCGCAGGCGCGTCTCCTCGAGGCGGGGGAAGGCCCCGGAGACGTCCGGCGTCTCCCCGGACGGCACGTCGGCGGGCTCCCGGGTGATCACACCGGTACCCCGTCGACGAAGCACCAGCGCCAGTCCTCACCCGGCTCGAACGACCGGATGATCGGGTGGCCGACCAGGCCCGCGTGCCTGCGGGCGTGTCGGCCCGGGGACTGGTCGCAGCAGCCGACGTGCCCGCAGGTCAGGCACAGCCGCAGGTGGACCCAGGGGGATCCGGTGCGTAGGCACTCCTCGCAGCCCTGCGGCGTGCGGGGCTCGACGTCCTCGCGGACGTAGGCCAGGTGGGGGTCGATGCCCAGCGGAAGGGTCACGGGTTCTCGGTTCCTCTCGACTGCAGCGCCTCGTCCAGCCAGCTCCGCAGCGCGGGCTCGGGCGCGGCTCCGGGCCGGCGGGCCAGCACCCGGCCGTCCCGCAGGACCATCAGGGTGGGGACGGCCTGCACCTCGAACCGCTGCGCGAGTCGCGGCGCCCGGTCGATGTCGACCTTGACCAGCTTGAGCGCGCCCGCGCGGTCGGTGGCCAGCCGTTCGAGGACCGGGCTCACCATCCGGCAGGGGGCGCACCAGGTCGCCCACAGGTCCACGAGCACCGGGACCGGGGCCTGCTCCGCGACGACCGCGAAGTCGTCGTCCCCCGCGTCGGCGATCCAGGGCAGGGGCTCGTGGCAGTGGCCGCACTTCGGCACCGACGCCGCGGCGGCGGGCACCCGGTTCCGCGTCCCGCAGTGCGGGCAGGTGATCGTGCGCGTGCTCTCCGCCGCCGCGGCGCTCATGCCGGCGCCCCGACGGGCTGGTGGGTGACGACGAGCCGGTCGTCGCCCACGTCGATCCGGACGGTGGAGCCCTCGATGGCCCCGTCGCGCAGCAGCGCGCGGGCGACCTGGGTCTCGACCTCCCGGGCGATGAACCGGCGCAGCGGACGGGCCCCGTACACCGGGTCGTAGCCCTCGCGGGCGATGAAGCGGCGGGCGGCGTCGTCGATCTCCACGGTGATGTCGCGCTCGGCGAGCCGCACCCGCAGGTCGGACAGCATGAGCTCCACGATGTTCTCGATCTCGCCCTCGTTCAGCGGCGTGAACAGCACGGTGTCGTCCACCCGGTTGAGGAACTCGGGCCGGAAGTGGGCCCGCAGCTCGGCCAGCACGAGGTCACGGGCCTTCGGCTCCAGCCTGCCGTCCTCGGTGACCCCGTCGAGCAGGTACTGCGACCCGATGTTGGACGTCATGATGATGACCGTGTTGCGGAAGTCGACGGTGCGACCCTGCGCGTCGGTGAGCCTGCCGTCGTCGAGGACCTGCAGCAGGGTGTTGAAGACGTCCGGGTGCGCCTTCTCCGTCTCGTCGAACAGCACGACGGCGTACGGACGCCGCCGGACCGCCTCGGTGAGCTGGCCGCCCTCCTCGTAGCCGACGTAGCCGGGCGGGGCGCCGACCAGCCGGGACACGGTGTGCCGCTCCTGGTACTCGCTCATGTCGAGCCGGACGATGTTGTCCTCGGAGTCGAACAACGCCTGGGCCAGCGCCTTCGCCAGCTCGGTCTTCCCGACCCCGGTCGGGCCGAGGAAGAGGAACGAGCCCGTGGGCCTGCGCGGGTCCTTCACCCCGGACCGGGCCCGGATGATCGCGTCCGCGACCGCCTGCACCGCCTCGTCCTGGCCCACCACGCGCCGGTGCAGCACCTCGTCCAGGCGCAGCAGCTTCTCCCGCTCGCCCTCGGTCAGCCGGGAGACCGGGATCCCGGTCCACACCGAGACGATCTCGGCGATCTCCTCCGCCGTCACCACCTCGCGCAGCAGGCGGTGCTCGCCCTGCTTCTCGGTGAGCCGGTGCTGCTCGGCCTCGAGCCTGCGCTCGAGGTCGGCCTGGCGCGTGAAGCGCAGCTCCGCCGCGCGGTTGAGGTCGTAGGAGCGCTCGGCCTCGGCGATGTCGTGGCGGACCTGCTCCAGCTCCGCCCGGAGGTCCTGGACCCGCTTGATCGCCTGCCGTTCGGCGTTCCACTGGGCACGCATCGCGTCGGCCTCGCCGCGCAGGTCGGCCAGCTCGCGGCGGAGCTGGTCGAGCCGCACCCGGGACGGCGGGTCCTCCTCCTCCTGGGCGAGCGCCGCCTCCTCGATCTCCAGCCGCATCACCTTGCGGGTGATCTCGTCCAGCTCGGCGGGCATGGAGTCGATCTCCGTGCGCAGCCGGGCGCAGGCCTCGTCGACCAGGTCGATGGCCTTGTCGGGCAGGAACCGGCCGGTGAGGTAGCGGTGGCTCAACGTCGCCGCGGCGATCAGTGACCCGTCGAGGATCCGGACGCCGTGGAAGACCTCGAACCGCTCGCGCAGCCCACGCAGGATGGACACCGAGTCCTCGACGGTGGGCTCGTCGACGAAGACGGGCTGGAACCGCCGCTCCAGCGCGGCGTCCTTCTCGACGTTCTGCCGGTACTCGGCCAGCGTCGTCGCGCCGATCATGTGCAGCTCACCGCGGGCGAGCATCGGCTTGAGCATGTTGCCCGCGTCCATCGAGCCCTCGGACGCCCCCGCACCGACGACGGTGTGCAGCTCGTCGACGAACAGCAGGATGCGCCCCTCCGCGGCCTTGACCTCGGACAACACCGCCTGCAGCCGTTCCTCGAACTCGCCGCGGTACTTCGCCCCGGCCACGAGCAGCCCCATGTCCAGGGCGAAGATCGTGCGGTCGCGCAGGCCCTCGGGGACGTCCCCGTCCACGATGCGCTGGGCCAGGCCCTCGACGATGGCGGTCTTGCCGACCCCGGGCTCGCCGAGCAGCACCGGGTTGTTCTTCGACTTGCGGGACAGGATCTGCACGACCCGGCGGATCTCGGCGTCGCGGCCGATCACCGGGTCGAGCCGACCGGCGCGGGCCGCCTCCACCAGGTCCGACCCGTACTTCGTCAGCGCCTCGTACGCCCCCTCCGGGGTGGCGGAGGTGACGCGCTGGTTGCCCCGCACCCGGGTCAGTGCGGCGAGGAAGGCCTCGCGGGTGACGCCGTGGCGGGCCAGCACCCGGCCCGCACCGCCTGCGGACCCCTCGTCCGCGAGCGCCACGAGCAGGTGCTCGACCGACACGTACTCGTCCTTCATCCGCCGCGCCTCCCGGTCGGCGGCGTCGAGCAGCGCCGCCAGCCGGCGGGTGACCGCGACCTGGCCCGGCTGGGCACCCGGCCCGGTCGTGCGGGGCTTGCGGCCGAGCTCGGTCTCCAGGTCGGCGCGCACCGCCGCCACGTCGACGTCCATCTCGCCGAGCAGCCGGGGCACCAACCCGTCCGGCTGGTCGACCAGCGCGGCCAGCAGGTGCTCGCCGTCGACCTCGGTGTGGCCTGCGCGGGTGGCCAGGTCCTGTGCCTCGGACAGGGCCTGCTGGGACTTCTGGGTCAGTCGGTTCGGGTCCATCGCTTCAGTTCCGCTCCGATCGGTCGTCCGTCGGCTGGGGGGTGGGGGGTCGGCGCACCGGTTCGGTGCGCCCGCGGACGCGCAGCGCGGTCTCGAGGTCGGCGATCCGGTCGAGGAGGTCGCACACGAGTCCGAGGGCGGCGTAGTTCAGCGGCAGGGCTGCCCGCAGCCGCTGCAACCGGGCGACGGCCGGCACCTGGGTCGGGCTGAACCACGGGGAGCCGTCGACGTGCCGCGCGGCCGGGATCAGCCCCAACGCCCAGAACCGGCGCACCAACTCGGGATGCAGGCCGCACCGCCGGGCGAGCTCCGCCTCGTCGAGCAGGGCCGGCCCCTGCGCCGATCCCCGGGCACGGACCAGCACGTAGCGACTCTGCGGGTTCATCGGCGGCCCTTCGCGTCGTCGGTCGTGCGGCGCGGATCGAACGACGACGAGGCCGCGAGCTGGGCGTACAGCTCGCGTTCGCGGTCGTCGAGCCGGGTCGGCACCATGATCCTGATCTCGGCGAACAGGTCGCCCGGCTGCCCGCGCGGGTTCGGCATGCCCTGTCCGCGCAGGCGCAGCCGGCGGCCCGACGACGAGCCGGGCGGCACGGTCACCGTGGTCTCGCCCCAGGGGGTGGCGACCGGGACGGTCGCGCCGAGGGCCGCCTCCCACGGCGCGAGCCGCAGCTCGACGCGGATGGTGCGGCCCTCCACGCGGAAGCGCGGGTGCGGTCGCAGCCGCACCACCAGGTAGAGGTCCCCCGCCGGGCCCTCGCCGAGTCCCTGCCCGCCCTCCCCGGCCAGCCTGATCCGCCTGCCGTCGGTGACGCCGGGCGGGATGGTGACCGTGTAGGTGCGCGGTCCCTCCGGTCCGTTGAGGGTGATCTCCTTGCGCCCGCCGCGGTAGGCCTCCTCCACGGTCAGTGGGAGCTGGGCCTCCTGGTCCGCGCCCGCGGTGCGGCCCGCGCGCGTCCCGCGACCTCGGCCGCCGAACATGCCGCCGAGGAGGTCCTCCAGGTCGATCCCGTCGAAGCCCTCGAAGCCCTCGAAACCCCCGCCGAACCCCCCGTCGCCGTCGGTACCCCCCGAGGTCCAGGTCGCCCGGCGCCCGCCCCCGGCCCGGCCGCCCACCCCGGCGCCGACGCGCTCCTCCCAGTCGTCGGGGACCCGCCGGAAGTCCTCCCCGAACCGGTCGTAGCGCTTGCGCAGCTCCGGGTCCGACAGCGCGGAGTACGCCTCGTTGATCTCCTTGAACCGCTCCTCCGCCCCCGGGTCCTTGTTGACGTCCGGGTGGTTCTGCCGGGCCAGCCGCCGGAACGCCTGCTGCAGCTCGTCGGCACCGGCGTCCCGGGACACCCCCAGGACGTCGTAGAAGTCGCGGGCCACCGCTCAGCCCTCCGACCGCTGCGCCACGGTGACGGCGGCCGGTCGGAGCTGGCGCCCGGGGGCGCCGTAGCCGGGGCGGACCACGGCGGCCACCGCACCGGGCGGGGCCCCGGACCCGTCGGCGTCGACCACCCCGACCACCTCGTGCCGCGCCGGGTCGAACGGCACCCCGGGCTCGTCCTCCCGTCCGTACCCGAGCCCCGCGACGACGGCGAGGGCCTGCTCACGCAGGGTGCGGATGCCTTCGACCAGGGCGTCGGGGTTCGCCGAGGCATGCTCGAGCGCCCGGTCGAGGGTGTCGAGCACCGGGAGGAAGGCCGAGGTGACCAGGCCGCGCTCGTTCTCGCGCTCGCGGGCGACCTCTCGAGCGTAGCGCTTGCGCAGGTTGTCCAGGTCCGCCGCGGCCCGCCGCCAGCGGTCCTCGGCGGCCTCGAGCGCCCGCCGGGTGGCTCCGTCCGGCTGCGGCGCTCCCTCCGCACGTCCCTCCGGCGGCGATCGGGTCTCGGTGGCCTCCGCGTCCGGTGCGTCCTCCGGCGGGGCGGACGGCGGGTTCGGTCCGGGCTCACGCATCGCCGCAGGTCACCTCCGGTCGAACTCGGCGTCGACGACGTCGTCGTCGTCCACGGTCGCCCCGTCACCGGTCGCCCCGCCCCCGACCGAGCCGTTCGAGCCGCCCGAGGCCGCCTGGAGCCCGGCCAGCACCTGCTGCAGCTCGCCGGCCAGCTCGCGGGCGCGGTCGAGCGGCACCTGGTCGGCGACGGCCTGCCGGGCGTCGGTGACCAGCAGCTCGGCCCGGGCGCGCTCGTGCGGCGGGGCCGCGTCGCCCAGCTCGTCCAGCCGGCGCTGCACCTGGTAGGCGGCGCTGTCGAGCTGGTTGCGCGCGTCCACCTCCTGCCGCAGCTGCTGGTCCGACGCCCGGTTCCGCTCGGCCTCGGTGACCATCCGCTCCACCTCGGCGGTGTCGAGGTTGGCGCTCTCGGAGATCGTGATGCCCTGCTCGGCGCCGGTGTCCTTGTCGCGCGCCGTCACGTTGAGGATGCCGTTGGCGTCGATGTCGAAGACGACCTCGACCTGCGGCTCCCCGCGCGGCGCGGGCCGGATGCCGGTGAGCTGGAACCGGCCCAGCACCCGGTTGTCCGCCGCGCGCTCCCGCTCGCCCTGGAGCACCACGACGTCCACCGCGGGCTGATCGTCCACCGCGGTCGAGAACACCTCGCTGCGCCGGACCGGGATCGTCGAGTTCCGCTCGACGATCGTGGTCATCAGCCCGCCCTGGGTCTCCACCCCCAGGGACAGCGGGGTGACGTCGAGCAGCAGGACGTCGGACACCTCGCCCTTGAGCACCCCGGCCTGGATCGCGGCGCCGACCGCCACGACCTCGTCGGGGTTCACGGTCATGTTCGGGTCCTTGCCGCCGGTCAGCCTGCGCACCAGCGCCTGCACCGCCGGGATCCGGGTCGACCCGCCGACCAGGATGACCTCGTCGACGTCGTCCGCCCCGACCTTGGCGTCCGCCATGGCCTGGCGCACCGGCCCCATCGTGCGCTCGACGAGGTCCTCCGTGAGCTGCTCGAACGTCGAGCGCATCAGCGTCGTGGTCAGGTGCTTCGGCCCGGTGGCGTCCGCGGTGACGAACGGCAGGCTGACCTGGGTCTGGCTGACCGAGCTGAGCTCGACCTTCGCCTTCTCGGCGGCCTCGTAGAGCCGCTGCAGCGCCTGCGGGTCCTTCCGCAGGTCGATGCCGTTCTCCTGCTGGAAGCCGTCGGCGAGGTGGTCGACGATCCGGCGGTCGAAGTCGTCACCGCCGAGGTGGGTGTCACCGGCGGTGGCCCGCACCTCGACCACACCGTCGCCGACGTCGAGGACGCTGACGTCGAACGTCCCGCCG
Organism: Pseudonocardia sp. WMMC193; assembly: GCF_021728735.1. Classification (NCBI taxonomy): domain Bacteria; kingdom Bacillati; phylum Actinomycetota; class Actinomycetes; order Pseudonocardiales; family Pseudonocardiaceae; genus Pseudonocardia; species Pseudonocardia sp. WMMC193. The sequence goes on from NZ_JAKKDO010000003.1 coordinate 5,197,045, forward strand.
CCGAGGTCGAACACCAGCACCGTCTCGTGCCCGCCCTTGTCCATCCCGTAGGCGAGCGCCGCGGCGGTCGGCTCGTTGATGATCCGCAGGACCTCGAGGCCCGCGATCCGCCCCGCGTCCCGGGTGGCGGTGCGCTGCGCGTCGTTGAAGTAGGCGGGGACGGTGATCACCGCCTCGGTGACCCGCTCGCCGAGGTGCCGCCCGGCGTCGTCGGCGAGCTTGCGCAGGATCTGCGCGGAGATCTCCTCCGGCGCGTACAGCTTGTCCCGCACCTTGACCCGGGCGTTCCCGTTCTCGTCCGGGACGACGTCGTAGGTGACCTGACCGGCCTCCTCCTCGACCTCCTCGAACCGGCGGCCGATGAACCGCTTGACCGAGTAGATCGTCCCCGTGGAGTTGAGGATCGCCTGCCTGCGGGCCAGCTGGCCGACCAGGCGTTCGCCGCCCTCGGTGAACGCCACCACCGACGGCGTCGTCCGAGCCCCCTCGGCGTTGGGGACGACCGAGGCCTCGCCGCCCTCCCAGGCGGCGATGACCGAGTTCGTCGTCCCGAGGTCGATACCCACCGCGCGTGCCATCTCAGTCCTCCTCTGCGAGCAGCCGGGCGGCCCGGTCGGCCACCTCGTCGTCGACGACCAGCTCGAACCGCTGGGGGCGGGTGTAGGCCACGGACGCGAAGTCCCGGCGACCCCGCTGGAACGCGTAGACGATCATCCCGATGACCGCGCCGATCACCGCGCCGAGGAGCAGTCCGTAGACGGCGAGCAGGATCGCCGCGACCAACGGATCGGCCCAACCGAAGATCCCGAAGAGCCAGCCGAGCAGCGCGCCCGGGACGGCCCCGCTCACCGCGCCCCGCCAGGCCGCGGTGGGGTAGTTCATCCTCCCGGTCACCTGCTCGACGGCCTGCAGGTCCTGGCCGACGATGGCGACCCGCTCGACCGGGAAGTCGCGGTCGGCGAGCCGGTCGACCGCACGTTCGGCGTCGGCGTAGTCGGCGTACGAGGCGACGGTCCGCCTGGCCGAACGGGTCGAGGCACCGGGGCTGCCGGGCGACCACGGATCCACGGCGGCGCCTCCGCGCGCGCCGGTCGGGTCCTTCAGGGACATGGAGTGTTCCTCCTGACGGGTCGACGAGAGAGCTGCTGCGGCGACCACGTCGGACTGCGGCCGTTCACGCCGTCCACGCTGGCCCGTGGGGGCCGGCGTCGGCAATCGGTCGTCCTGCCGATGTCGGTGCCCGGGTTGCTCTCAGACGGTGGTCAGCAGGCTGACGGCCACGGCGATCAGGACGCTCCCGAACAGGTAGGACAGCAGCGCGTGCCCCAGTCCCACCGTGCGGATCCGGGTGGTCTCCAGACCGGTGTCGGACACGGCGAAGGACATGCCGACCGTGAACGCGAGGTAGGCGAAGTCCGCGTACACCGGGTGGTCGTTCCCGGGGAACTCGATGCCGCCGTCGTTCCCCTCGAAGTAGAGCCGCGCGTACTTGAGGGCGAAGACCGTGTTCACCAGGGCCCAGGACAGGATCGCGTCGACGATGGCGAGGACGACGCCGGCGACCGCCGCCGCGTCCTGCCGGCCTGCGGTGACCACGCCCGCGAGCACCGCGGCCAGGCTGGCCACGGCCGCGACGAGCACCACCGTGTCCATGACGTGAGACCGACCCTCCTCCTCCGCCAGGCGTTTGGTGCCCCGCTCGTCCTGCGGCCAGCTGATGCGCCAGACCCACGCCAGCAGGATCGTCACCGCGACGGCCCAGCCGACGAGCACCATCAGCTCGGCCGCGCCGAGCAGGACCACGGCGACCGCGGCGGCGATGCCCGCGGCGAACGACACCGCCACGCGACGCCAGGAGATGATCCGGGCGTCCTGGTCGCCAGCGTCCACGCCGCCTCCTCGTCCGCACCCCGTCCCGCCGCTCCATCCGACTCCGCCCGCCGGCGCAGCAGTATCGGCAGAGTTGCCCATCCCGGCCGGCGTCGTGCCGCGGATCGGTCGCACTGCCGATTTCGGGCGCCGGAACGGGCCGCCACGCTGGAGGTCGGCGCCACACGGTGCGCACGCGGCGGCGTGCGGGGGAGGACCAGGACTTCGATGATCACCAGCTCGTCCGCGCAGGCGTCCGTCGTCCCGGCACCGCGCTCCGACGCCCACCCCGAGCTCGACGAGCTGCAGGCCCGGCTCCGGGCGGCGGAGGAGCGGGTGGCCAACCTGGAGCGCGCGCTGCTCAGCAGCCGACGGATCGGTGTCGCGATCGGCATCCTGATGTGCAGCCGCCGGCTCACCGACGAGCAGGCCATCGCCGCGCTCGTCGCCGAGAGCCAGCGGCGCAACGTGAAGGTGCGGGAGCTGGCCGAGACGCTGATCCTCACGGGAACGCTCGACGACCCGCCGAACCCCGGGCCGCGCGGGCGACGCTGAGCGCGACGCCCGTCAGTCGGATGGGTCCTCCACCGGGCGGGGCGCGCAGCGCAGCTCGACGCCCGAGGGCACGCCCTCCACCCGCGTCTGGCCGTCGGTCACCTCCACACTGAGCCGGCCCTCTCCGACGCCGACCCCCTCGACCCGCAGCGGGGCGAAGGCCCCGGGCAGCACGGGGGCGACCCACAGCCGCTCCCGGGGGAGCTCCGGGTCGAAGCGCAGCAGCGTCCGGATGAGCTGGACCGGGGTGGCCGACGCCCAGGCCTGCGGTGAGCAGGAGGTGGGGTAGGGCACCGGCTCGGGGAACTCGTCGCGGTCGAAGCCGCAGAACAGCTCCGGGAGCCTGCCCCCGAAGTGCTCCGCCGCGTCGAGGATCCCCTCCGCGACCCGCTGCGCCTGCGCCACGAAGCCGTAGCGCATCAGCCCGGCGACGACGAGGGCGTTGTCGTGGGGCCAGACCGAGCCGTTGTGGTAGCTGACCGGGTCGTAGGCACCCATGGTGCTGCTGAGCGTGCGCACCCCCCAGCCCGTGAACATCTCGGGGGAGAGCAGGTGCTCGGCGACCAGGGGTGCCTTGTCGTCGTCCACGATGCCGCTCCACAGGCAGTGGCCCATGTTCGACGCGCAGGCGTCGACCGCGTTCTTGTCCCGGTCCAGGGCCAGGGCGTACCAGCCCCGCTCGGGGAGCCAGAACCGTTCGTTGAAGGCCGCCTTGAGGGCCGCCGCCCGCGTGGACCAGTGTCGGGCACCCGCGTCGTCGTCGAGCTGGCGGGCGAGCTCGGCGCGGGCGCGGAAGGCGTCGTAGGCGTAGCCCTGGACCTCGCACAACGCGATCGGTGCCTCGGCCGGGCGGCCGTCGGCGAAGGTGATCCCGTCCCAGGAGTCCTTCCAGCCCTGGTTCTGCAGCCCGCGGTCGGTCGCCCGGCGGTACTCGAGGAAGCCGTCCCCGTCGCGGTCGCCGTGGTCGGCCATCCACGCCAGCGCCCGGTCCGCGTGCGGCAGCAGCTCCTCCACGGACCTCCGCTCGCCGCCCCAGCGGGCGAACTCCGCGAGCAGCACCACGAACAGCGGCGTGGCGTCCACCGTGCCGTAGTAGATGCGCCCGCCGCCCAGGGACAGGCCCGAGTGCACCCCCAGCCGCACCTCGTGCAGGATCCGGCCGGGCTCCTCCTCGGTCACCGGGTCGGTCGCGCGACCCTGGTGGCGGGCGAGGGTCCGCATCGTGCCCAGCGCCAGGCTCCGGTCGACCGGCAGCGCCATGTAGGCGGTGAGCAGCGAGTCCCGGCCGAACAGCGCCATGAACCAGGGGGCGCCCGCGGCGACCGCGGCGAGCGTGGGGTCCTCCGGGTCGAAGATGCGCAACGCCCCGACGTCCTCCTGGCTGCGGCGCAACGTCCGCTGCAGGCTGTCGTGCCCGGTCGTGGCGAGCGGGGTGGTCTCCCGCCAGTGCTGCAGGCGCCGGGCGGGCAGGGACTCCCGTTCCGGCTGGTTCAGGGGGAAGGCCGCCTCGACGGCCTCACCGTCCAGCACGGGACGCACCAGCAGCGAGATCGACCACCGACCGCCCGCGGGGACATAGGCGTCGTAGGAGATGGTCGCCGCCCCCGCGCCGCCCGAGGACACGGCGACCGTGCCCGCGGGCGCCTCCACCACCGTGCCGCGGTGGGTCCCCCGCCAGTGCAGGCCCAGGTAGAGGCGGTCGTCCTGGGCCTGCGCGCCCGGCTCGCCGCGCGGGTGCACGCGCCCCTCCTTGACCTCGAAGAGGTCCGCGAAGTCCGCCTCGACGGAGAGCGTCACGCTGCACGTCGTCGGTTCGGCCCCCGGGTTGCGCAGCACCAGGTCCTCCCGGAGCCCGTTGCCGATCCGCCGCTCCCGCTGCACCAGGACGTTGGTGTCGGTCCGCCCGAACCGGCGGGACAGCCTGCCGAGGAAGGTGGCGCGGTAGGGATCGGGGTTCAGCGCCGCCAGCGGGTCGGGGACCTCGCCGTCCACCCGCAGCTCCCAGCGGGACAGGATGCGGGTGTCCCGGAAGAAGACGCCGCACGGCCCGCTGCCGCCGATGTCCCCGCCGGACGTGCAGATGCAGAACGACGCCCCCTCCACGAGGGTCACCGCGTTCGCCCCGACGCGTGCCGGTTCGTTCTCCGGGTTCCACTTCTCGGGCAGCGAGGCGCCCATCGTCACCGCTCTCCGTCGTCCCTACGCCGAGGGTCCACGGTCCTTCCGGCGGGCGGGCGGCGGCAATCGGTCGTTCTGCCGATGGGGCTCAGGTGAACGGGGCGGGCGCGGTGGCGGCGGCACAGCTCGTGTCCACCGCGGCCGGATCGTCGAGGAAGTCCTGCATGATCCGCAGCGAGCACTCCGGCGACCAGAGCAGGACGTCGTGGGCCGCGTCGGCGAACCGGGCCCGGGTGCTGTGCGGGAGGGTCGCGGCGACCACGTCGCCGTTGGCCGGAGCGGTGATCGCGTCGAGCGCGCCGTCGAGGACGAGGACCGGCCGGTCGCTCCGCACCGGTTCGCGGAGGGCGCCGGGTGCCGCGGGCACGTCCCACGCGGCACAGTCGCCGGTCAGGAAGGGGATCTGCGGAGGGTGCGTGAGCAGGGCGTCCGGCAGTTCGGGCAGCGCCGCCCGGCCGCTCGCCAGCAGGGCGTCCGGGGTGGTCGGGGACTCGGCGCAGAACACCCCGAGCGCCAGGCCGTAGGCGGTGACGCCGGAGGGCGGCAGCCCGGCGAGCAGGGCGGTCGCGGCGAGTCGACCGTCGCCGCGGGCCAGGTTCTCGACCAGCGCGGGTATCCCGCTGATCGTGCCGGGGACGAGGGAGGCGGTGACTGCGAGGTTGACCAGCTTGTACCCGTCGACGACGACGGTGGTTCCCTCCACGGTCACCGTGCGCGGGGTGGTGGTCAGGTCGGTGGCCAGCCGGAAGAAGTCCTCGCGCAGGGTCGGGTACGCCGTCCGGCACGCCGGTTGGGCGGCGCAGGCGGCGAACAGGGCGTCGAGCCCGCTGCGAGCGGACGGCCAGAAGCTCTCCGGGGTGTTGAGCTGCGGCGGCACGACCGAGTCGAGGACGACGGCGCGGATCCCGTCGGGATGGTCGCGCACGGTCTGCAGGGCCAGGTCGGTGCCGTAGGAGACGCCGTAGAGGTCCCACTCGTCGATGCCGAGCGCGGTCCGCAGGTCGGCGAGGTCCGCGGCGTTCTCGGCCGTGTCGTAGGCGGCGAGGTCCCAGCCGGCGGTCGTCAGGCGCTCCCGGCAGGCCGCGGTCGCCGCGGCGCTGCGCGCGGCCGTCGCGGGATCGGTGGTGACCAGGCCGACGAGCTCGGCCTGGAAGGCGTCGATCTCCGGGCAGGAGAGCAGCGGATCGGACTTCCAGGTTCCCCGCTGGTCGAGGAAGATGACGTCCCGGTCGCGGTTCCAGCCCGCGGCGATCCGGGGCGCCGCGCTGATCAGCCCGCTGCCGCCCGGCCCGCCCGCGAGGTAGACGAGCGGGTCGGCCTTCGGGTTCGGGGCGGTGGCCGCGGCGCGGGCGACGGCGAGGCGGAGGGTCCGGCCGTCCGGCCGCGTGCGATCCTGCGGGACCGTCAGGTAACCGCACTCGACGCCGGGCCCGAGGTCGAGCTGGGTCACCCCCGGGTAGATCGGGTTGGGGCAGGCCGCGGGGCTGAAGGCGGCGGGTGCGGCGGTCGCGGACGTGGTCGCGGGGGCGGCGGGCGGGGGACTGCCTGCGCACCCGGCGAGCGCGAGCACGCCGATCACCGCCGCCGCTCCCCGTCGTCGGGCACTCATCGCGGTCGCCTCCCGGTCGCCGTGGGTCGGGGTGATCGTCTCCAGCCGGGGGGCGCACGACAATCGACCTGCGTCGGGTCCGGGTGCGGACCTGGGTCCTGCGCCGTCCGGGGTCGCCCACCCGGCGGGCCGGAGCGCGGACTCGATCGGGCCGGCTAACCAGATGGAAACGTTCGTGATGTTGTTCTGCGCTCCCGTCCGTGGCTAGTGTCGAGCACAGCGGTGGCATGCTCGCGCAGCGCCGCCGGTCGTCAGAGTTCAGACTAGAAACGATTACTGCCGAAAGGACGCTCTGTGGCGCCCCGCCTACACGTCTTCGACATGGACGGCACGCTGCTCCGCGGCGCCGCCGCGCTCGAGCTGACCCGCCACTTCGGCGACCCCGAGACCGGGCACGCGATCGAGGCCCGCTGGATCGCGGGCGACATCAGCGACGACGAGTTCTGGCAGACCCTGCTGGACGTCTGCGGAGACGCCCCCGCCGAGGAGGTGGACGCCGCCTTCCGGGGGGCGGCGTGGATGACCGGCGTCCCGGAGACCTTCGCCGACATCCGCGCCCGGGGCGAGATCGCGATCGTGGTGTCGCAGTCCCCCCACTTCTTCGTGCGCAGGCTCGAGGACTGGGGCGCGCACGAGACCTACGGCACGGACCTGGAGCTCGGTCGGCCGCTGCGACCCGGTGTCACGCTGTCGGCCGCGGCCAAGGTCGAGATCACCGACGCCGTGCGGGCCCGGCACGGGATCGCCGAGGCCGACTGCGTCGCCTACGGCGACTCCCGGTCGGACCTCGCGCTGTTCGCCCGGCTGCGCCACACCGTCGCGGTGAACGCGACCCCGGCCGTCGTCGAGCTGGCGGCGGCCACCTACGAGGGCACGGACATCCGCGAGGCGTACGCGCTCGGTCGCGAGCTGCTGGCGGGTGACCGGCCGCAGACGTCATCGGGCGGTAACAAGAATCGTTTATAGTCGGCGCAGACGAGAGGAGGGCACGTGCCCGACAACCTGAGCTCCCCATCCCTGCGCGTCCTGGTCGCAGGTGAGTCCTGGATCAAGCACACGATCCACATGAAGGGCTTCGACCAGTTCCACTCCACCGAGTACGAGGAGGGGGCCGGAGTCTTCCTGGACTGCCTGCGGGCGGCGGGCCACGAGCTGACCTACGTGCGGGGACACGAGATCTCGGCGTGCTTCCCGAAGACGGCGGAGGAGCTGGCGGCGTTCGACGTCGTCGTCATCTCCGACATCGGCTCCAACTCCTTCCTGCTGCCGGACGAGACGTTCCTGCGGTCGCAGAAGTCCCCCAACAAGCTCTCCCTGGTCGCGGACTACGTGGGTCGCGGCGGCGGGCTCGTGATGATCGGCGGGTACCTGTCGTTCACCGGCATCGACGGCAAGGCCCGCTACGGGATGAGCCCGCTCGCGGGCGTCCTGCCGGTGGACCTGATGCCCACCGACGACCGGGTGGAGATGTCCGACGGGCTGAAGGTCGACGTCTGCGAGCCGACGCACCCCGTGCTGGGGGACACTCCCGCCGAGTGGCCGATGCTGCTGGGCTACAACCGGACCTTCCCCAAGGAGGGCTCCACGGTGGTCGCGCGCACCGGTGACGACCCGCTGCTCGTGGTGGGTGGCTACGGCCGTGGCCGCTCCGTGGCCTTCACCTCCGACCTCGCGCCGCACTGGGCGCCGCCGGAATTCGTGGAGTGGGAGCACTACGCGGGGCTGTGGACGTCGATACTGTCCTGGGCCGCAGGCGGTCCCGACGCAGGCGAGAGCCCCTGACACCGCGAAGGTGACCTGACGTGACGCAGTCCGACCGCAGGCGCAGGCGGCCGACGATGAAGGACGTGGCCGAGCACGCCCGGGTCTCGTTGAGCACGGTGAGCTACGTGCTCAACGACTCCGGGCCGGTCGCGCCCGAACGGCGGGACCGGGTGCTCGACGCCGTCCGCGTGCTGGAGTACTCGCCCAATGAGTCCGCCCGCAACCTCAAGCGCCGCGGCGCCGCCACCATCGGCATGATCGTCCCGGAGCTGACCAACCAGTTCTTCGCGATGGTGACCGAGGGCGTGCAGCGGGCCGCCTCCGCCCGAGACGTGCTCGTGGTGCTGGTCGTGCCGGACGCGACCGAGCAGCCGGAGGAGAAGCAGGCCAAGCTGCTGCGCAGCCAGCGCATCGACGGCGTGATCTACCTGTCCGGCACCGGGTCCATGCCGGCGTCGATCTACGAGCTGGCCCGCGTGGGGCCGGTCGTCCTGGTCGACGAGCAGATCCCCGGCCTGGACCTCCCCGCGGTGGTGTGCGAGGCCCGCAAGGGCGCCCGGGAGGTCGCGGCCCACGTGATGCAGCACGGACACCGCCGCGTCGCCGTCATCGGGGGCCCGCCCAGCCTCTGGACCGCCCAGCAGCGGCTGGCCGGGTACCGCGAGGCGTTCGCGTGGGCGGGGCTGGACCCGGACTCCGTACCGGTGTTCGCGGGGGACTACCGGCAGGCGTCCGGGCGCGAGCTCGCGGCGCGAGCCCTCGCCGCGGATCCGCGGCCCACCGCGCTGGTCTGCATGAACGACCTGATGGCCATCGGGGCGATGGAGTACTGCCGCGCGGCGGGGCTGCGGATCCCGGAGGACGTCAGCATCGTCGGGTTCGACGACCTCCCCGTCTCCGCGCTGCTCACGCCGCGGCTGACCACGGTCCGCCAGCCCGCCCACGACATGGGCTTCCGGGCCGCGTCGGCCCTGTTCGACCTGCTGGAGAACGACGAGTCCGGCGCCATCGGCGAGCTCCCCGCCGTGGTCCAGGTGCGGGACTCCGTGTGCCCGCCGAGGGCGGACGCGTGACGCCGAGGGTGGTGGTCGTCGGCGCGGTGAACGTCGACCTGGTGGTGCGTGCCGATCGGCTGCCGGGTCCGGGGGAGACCGTGGTCGGGCCCGGGGTGGAGCGGTACGGCGGCGGCAAGGGCGCCAACGCGGCCGTCGCGGCGGCCCGGGCGGGTGCGGAGGTGCGCTACTGCGGCGCGGTCGGTGCGGACGACACCGGGTCCGGTGCGCTGGCCGAGCTGCGTGCCGAGGGGATCGACGTCGAGGACGTGGCGGTGCTCTCCGACGTGGCCACCGGGGTGGCCCTGATCGTCGTGGACGGTGGGGGCGAGAACCAGATCGCGGTGGGTGCCGGGGCGAACGCGGCCGTCGACCCGGCGGCGGTGCGTGCCGCGGTGGCCCGCTCGGCGGACTGGGCGGGCTGCGTGCTGGTCAGCACCGAGATCCCGCCGGAGGCGGTCGCCGCCGCGGTGGAGACCGCGGCCGCGCACGGGCTGTCGTGTGTGCTCAATCCGGCGCCGGTCGCCGCCGGGCTGGTGGACCTGCTCGGTCTCGGCCCGGTCGCCACGCCGAACCGGTCCGAGCTGCGGGACCTCTACGCGTTGGTCGGGGAGGGCGCCGGGGAGACGGCCGAGATGGCGGCCGCGGTGGCCGCGCGGACCGGCGCGCCGGTCGTGGTGACGCTCGGCGGGGACGGAGTGCTCGTCGTCGATCCCGAGCGGGGGCCGACGGCGCTACCCGCCCCGTCCGCGGAGGTCCGGGACACCACCGGCGCAGGCGACACGTTCAACGGGGTGCTCGCGGTCGCCCTGGCGGCGGGCGCCCCGGTGGGCGAGGCCGCCGCCCGCGGTGTCGCGGCCGCCTCGCTGTCCGTCGGCACGGTGGGGGCGCGCTCGGGCATGCCGAGCGGCGCCGCCATCGACAGAGCTGTCGGTGCCGTCGGTGGCGCTGTCGGTGCCGCTCGCTCCACCTCATGACCTCTACGAAGGGCGTACCGATGGCGGTGTCGTTGCGGCGGGGCTACGACAAGCGGCTGATGTTGTTCTCGGGCCGGGCGAACCCCGAGCTGGCGGCCGCCATCGCGCGGCAGCTGGGGGTGGATCTCGGCCCGATCACCCTCAAGACCTTCTCGAACGACGAGATGTACTGCCGGTTCGAGGAGTCGATCCGCGGCGCGGACGTGTTCCTCGTCCAGCCGATGTGTGCCAACCCCGCTGCCGGGGTCAACGCCAACGACGCTCTGCTCGAGCTGCTGGTGATGGTCGATGCCGCCGTGGGGGCGAGTGCTCACCGGGTGATCGCGGTGACGCCCTGGTACGGCTATTCGCGGCAGGACAAGAAGTCCGCTCCGCGTGAGCCGATCTCGGCGCGGATGGTCGCCCGGACGCTGGAGGCGGTCGGGGTGGACCGGGTGTTGACCATGGACCTGCACGCGGGTCAGTTGCAGGGGTTCTTCGGCATCCCGGTGGATCACATGACCGCGTTGATGATGCTCGCCGACCATTTCGCGAGTCTGGACGACGATCTGGTGGTCGTCGCTCCGGACGCGGGGCGGGTGAAGCTGAACAAGCAGTTCGCCACCCGGATGGGTGCGGGGCTCGCGATCCTGGACAAGGAGCGTCCGGCCCAGCAGGTCGCGGAGATCAACCAGGTGATCGGGGATGTGCGCGGGAGGACGGCGATCATCGTCGACGACATCATCGACACGGCGGGCACGCTGCGTGCGGCGGGCGAGGCGGTGGCCCGGGCGGGTGCGCGACGGGTGTTCGCCGCCGCCACCCATCCGGTGTTCAGCGGCCGGGCGTACGAGAACCTGGCCGCGTCGCCCTTCGAGCGGATCGTGGTGACCGACACGATCCCGCTGCGGCCGGGTGCCCCGGACATGATCGACGTCGTGTCCTGTGCGCCGTTGCTCGCCGACTCCATCCGGCGGATCTTCACCGACGACTCGGTCAGCGAGGTCTTCGGTGGCCAGAACCACCTCTTCTGAGGTCACCTGATGGAAACACGGAGCCCCTTGGCGCTCCGGGCTCGGATCGCTAGTGTCTCTAGAAACGTTTATATGCACCCTGCCGGCGAGGAGAGACGACATGGCGCTGAAGTTCTGGGTGACCACGCCCTTCTTCCATCCGGACATGGAGCGGCCCTGGGGTGAGCTCCTCCAGGACATGCTGACGATCGTCGACACGGCCGAGCGGCTGGGCTTCGAGGGCGTCGCGATCAACGAGAACGTGTTCCAGAACTACGTGGCGAACCCCAGTGCGTTGGCCTTCGCCGCGCTCGCGGCGGCCCGGACGGAGCGGCTGCGGATCCTGCCCGGCGTGGTGGTGCTGCCGAGCTACAACCCGCTGTTGATCGCGTCGGAGATGGCGATGCTGGACCATCTGGCGCCGGGCCGGGTGGGCATCGGGGTGGCCCGCGGCGGGGGCCGGTACCAGCTGGACCGGATCGGGGTGGACCCGGCCGCGGCGCGGGAGGTCTACGAGGAGGCCCTGGAGATCATCCGTCGGGTGTGGGTCGAGGACGACGTGACCTACGACGGGCGCTACTTCTCGTTCCCGCGGACCACGATCGTGCCGAAACCGGCCTCGCAGCCCGGCCCCGACCTGTGGGTCGGCTCGCAGAGCGTCGACGGTGTGCGGAAGGTGGCGGCGCAGGGCCTCAACCTGCTCACCGCGCCGAACTGGGGCAACTTCGAGCCGCACGGGGACCTCGAGGCGCTCCTCGAGGCCTTCAACACCGCGGCGGCCGAGAGCGGCGCGCCGCGCGGTGAGGTCATGGTCTACCGGCACACCTGGCTGGGGCGCACCGAGGCGGACGCGTTGGAGTACTTCGACGACATGGTGAACGAGTACAACCACTACCTCGCCCTCACCCAGACCGGGCCCGGTGCGGGCACCCGGGAGGCCCGGCTCAAGGCGCGGGACGTGGGTGAGCAGGTCGAGTTCGTGGAGGCGGGCCGGGTCGTGGCCGCGACCGAGTCGCCCTCGTCGGACAACCTGTGGGAGAAGTACTCCGACCCGGTCCTCAGCACCGCGGACAAGATGATCGAGCGCTTCACCGCCATGGAGGCGATGGGCGTGGACCATCTCGCCTGCCTGATCGCCTGGGGCCAGCCCGTCGAGGCCGTCGTCGCGCAGATGGAGCTGATGGCCGAGCAGGTGCTGCCCGCCTTCACCGAGGGGGGTCGGGCGTGATCTTCGAGGTCCGGGAGTACGTGGCCGTCCCCGGGCGGCTCGGCGCGGTCGTGGAGCTGTTCACCTCGGCCACCGTGCCGCTGCTGGCCAAGCACGGCATGGAGCTGGTCAGCGCGGGGCGCACGCTGATCGGCGAACACTCCTGGGGCGAGCTCGTCTACACCTTGCGCTTCGCCGACCTGGCCGACCTCGAACGCAGGTGGGGCGCGCTGCTGGCCGATCCCGAGTGGGGCGCGGCGCTCGCCGCCGCCGAGGCGGACGGCCCGCTCTTCCAGACCATGCGGCGACGGGTCCTCGACGCCGCGCCGGTCACGGCCTGACGACGGTGCCTGCCTGCGTTTCTCGACGATGTAGAAACGTTAAAACCGTGTGTAAGCCTGCCGTGGGGCCTGGTCTGATGCTCCGCATCGGTCCAGGGTGAACAGCGACGGAGAACCGGTCTCGCTCGAGCGGACCCGGAGGGTCGAGCTCGCACGATCGCTCGCAGTGCATGCAGACTAGAAACGACTCAAGTGAAGGTGGACCGATGGGGTATCTCGACAACCTGATCATCGACACGGACAACTACAAGCACTGTCACTATCCGCTGTACCCGAAGGGTACGGAGTACGTGTCGAGCTACATCGAGTCTCGTGGTGGTCTGTTCCCGGTCACCATGTTCGTGGGGCTGCAGGTGTATCTGCGGGAGAAGCTGATGAAGCCGATCACGCTGGAGGACATCGACGAGGCCGAGTTCGTGGTCCGTGAGCAGGGTATGCACTTCAACCGGGAGAACTGGTTGGGGATCTTGAACGATCACGGCGGGTATCTGCCGGTGGAGATCGAGGCGGTGCCGGAGGGGACGGTGTTGCCTGCCCGCAACGTGTTGGTGCAGGTGATCAACACCGACCCGAAGTACTTCTGGGCGACCAGCTTCTTCGAGACCGCGCTGCTGCGGGCGGTGTGGTATCCGAGCACGATCGGCACGGTCAGCTGGCTGTCGAAGATGGTGATCAAGGAGGCGTTGGACCGTACCGCGGACTCGTCGGCGGGGTTGCGGTTCATGTTGCACGACTACGGCGCCCGTGGGGTGAGCTCGCAGCAGTCCGCGGCGCTCGGCGGCCTCGCGCACCTGGTGAACTTCGACCAGTCCGACACCGTGCCGGGCATCCTCGCCGCGAAGCGGTACTACAACGCGGGGAAGGTGTCGAACTCCGGGCCGAACGCCGAGCACGCGGGTTTCTGTGCGTGGGGGCGGGACGACGAGGTGGGTGCGATCCGGAACATGCTCGAGACCTACGCCCCCGAGGGCTGCGCGCTCGTGCTCACCGACACCTACGACCACGAGAACTGTGTCAAGAACATCATCGGTGGCGAGCTCAAGGAGATGGTGCAGAACTTCCCGGGTCTGGTCGGTGTGCGCCCCGACTCGGGGGACATCGTGCAGGTCACCGCGGACACCACCGGCTGGTTGATGGACATCTTCGGGTACACGGTGAACTCGAAGGGGTTCAAGGTGTTGCCTCCGTTCATCCGGGTGGTGCAGGGCGACGGGGTGAACTTCCACTCGCTGCCGCAGGTGTACATGGAGTTGGAGCGGCGTGGGTTCTCCGCGGAGAACGCGGTGTTCGGTATGGGTGGTGGTCTGTTGCAGCACTGGAACCGGGACACCATGAACTTCGGTCAGAAGGCGTCGGCGGTGTGTGTGGACGGGCAGTGGCGTGAGATCGCCAAGTCGCCGACGGGTGCGGCGTTCAAGGCGTCGAAGCGGGGCAGGTTGGCGCTCAAGCACGAGGACGGCGTGTACACCACGGTGCCGAAGGGGTCGATCCCGGAGTCGGAGAACGTGCTGCAGCCGGTGTTCCGGGACGGCAAGCTGCTGCGCAAGTGGGACTTCACCGAGCTGATCGCGAACAGCGAGAAGGAGGTGCCGGAGTCCTACTACATCGACCATGTCGGGCCGCTGCGCACCGTCTCCTCGGAGATGGCCGTCTCCGCCTGACCCCGGCCCGGCGCCCCGTCCCCCCCACGGGGCGCCGGCCGGCCCGCACGACCTGAGAGGCACCACCGATGGACGACTCGACCGTGCAGGTCACGACGGTGCAGGTGAGTACCGTGCGCGGCCCGGTTCCCGCCGCCTCCCTCGGGATGACCCTCACCCACGAGCACCTGCTCTGCGACTGGTCGGCCAGGCCGCGGCCCGAGCCCGAGGACCCGGCCGAGCGCGCGTTGTTCCACGCGCAGGTGAGCCCGGAGCTGCAGTGGGTGCTCCGCGAGGACCCGCGCTGCTGTCGGGACAACGCCAGGCAGGACGACCCGGACGCCACGGTCGCGGAGCTGGAGAACTTCGTCGCGGCGGGTGGGCGGACCGTCGTGGACTGCACCAACGGCGACATCGGCCGCGACCCGCTCGCGCTGCGGGCCGTCGCGGAGCGGACCGGGCTCAACGTGATCATGGGTTCGGGCTGGTACGTGCACCTGTTCCACGCCGCCCGCCGGGCCCGGACCACCGTCGAGGACCTGGTGGCGGAGATCGTCGCCGAGTTCGCGGACGGCGTCGGGGACACCGGGATCCGGCCCGGGATCATCGGGGAGATCGGGGTCTCCCCGCAGTTCACCGACGCCGAACGGACCCACCTGCGCGCCGCGGCGCAGGCGCAGCGCGAGCTCGGGGTGCCGCTGTTCGTGCACCTGCCGGGCTGGCAGCGGCGCGCCCACGAGGTGCTCGACATCGTGCTCGACGAGGAGGGGGTCCGGCCCGAGGCGGTCGTGCTGTGTCACATGGACCCCTCCGGGGAGGACCCGGACTACCAGCGGGCCGTCGCCGCACGCGGCGTCTGGCTGGAGTTCGACATGATCGGCATGCCGTTCCTCTACGCGGGCGAGGGCCAGTGCCCGGCCCCGCACCAGACCGCGGCCGCGGTCGCCGCGCTGGTCGCCGCGGGCCACACCGACCAGCTGCTGCTCAGCCACGACATGGCCACCAAGGCCATGTGGACCCGCAACGGCGGCAACGGCTACGGCTACGTCCCCCGGTTCTTCCTGCCCCGGCTGCAGCGCCTCGGCGTGCCGGGCGAGGTGGCCGCGGGCCTGTTGACCGCCAATCCCCGCCGCCTGTTCACCGCGGCGGGCCATCGATGAGGAGTGTTGTGAGCCAGCTTCTGGGGAACGCCTTCGCGGCGGAGCTCGACTGGGCACCGAAGACCCCCGAGTTCCGCACGGGTGCCCGCTACCTGGACGGGATCACCGCGGACACCGCGGTGGACGTCTGGGGCGCTGAGGTCGGCGAGTACGACGGGGTCACCGCCGACGAGATCTTCGTGGTCCTCGAGGGCAAGGCCGAGGTCACCTTCCACCGCACCGGCGAGACCATCGCGATCGGACCGGGGGACGTCGTCCGGCTCTTCGCCCGGGACACCTGCACCTGGCGGACCATCGAGACCCTCCGCAAGGTGTCGTTCTACGTGCCGCCCGTCGCGACGGGATCCTGATCGCCGATGCCGCGTCGGACGTCCTGGGCACCGGGTGGTTCGCCGCCCGGGCCGCCCGGTTCGGGCCCGGGACGACCGTCGCAGTGGTGTGCGACGGCGCGGTCGGGCTGCCGATGTCCTCACAGGGTCCAGGCGCGCGGGAGCGTCGGGACGTAGAGGCCGTCTCGCTCGGCGCGGACCGCGGCGAGGGTGCGCGTCGGGGCCTCGAGCTTGTGGAGGATGTGCTCCAGGTGGGCGGCCACGGTGCGCGGGGCCACCACGAGTGCGTGCGCGATCTCCTGGTTCGAGCACCCCTCGACCAGCAGGCCCAGCACCTCGAGCTCCCGCGGCGTCAGGCTCCGGAGGTCGGTGCCCGGCGCCAGCAGGACGAGGCCGGTGACCGCGGGTGGAGCGTCCTCGGGTGCCGCGATGGCGGTCACCCGCAGGTGGCCACTCGGGGCGTGTCGACCGCCCATCGGCCAGAGGAACGAGCAGTAGACGTGCCCCTCGTCGACGCGCTCGCGGGCGGCGGCCAGCACCGGCGAGTCCGGGACCAGCAGCGCGCTGTCCGGTAGGCCCGGCAGTGGTCGGCAGCCCCCGTCCTCGCACAGCACCGCGGCGGCCGTGGCCCCCCGCACCAGGTGGGCGGCGGTCAGCAGCGAGCGCATCGGGTCGATGCCGTGCGCGAGCACGGGTGCGAGCCTGCCGAGCCTGCGGCGGACGAGCGGCGACGGTGGGCGCCGGTCACCGGAGAGCAACGCGAGGAAGCCGACGTGTCGCCCCGTCGGGGTGAACAGGTTGAGCGCCATCGCCTCGTGGATCCCGAACGGAATCAGGCAGTCGGCCCACGTGGACAGCTCCGGTCGATCGAGGTCGAGGCTCGCCAGCGAGCGGTAGCCGGGTCCCACGGGATCGGCGAGCGCCAGCCAGGCGGCGTCGAACGGGACGAGCCCGCGCAGGACCTCGAGGAGGGCCCGCGCGCGCTCGGAGCCGGTCCCCGGCGAGGCGGCGGTCTCGGCCAGGAGCAGCTCTCCGGACTGGTGCGAGCGCATGTGCCCTCCACAGTTCGCGCCGTGACCGTGGCCGCGCACCGAAGGGCTGCTCGCTGGATCGGCGGGGCACTGGTCAGCTCCCCGGTCGTCCCGCTGAAGCGACCCTCACTACCCGGGCGGCGGAGGCGGAAACCGGTGACGGCCCACACGTTCTGCGCCGTGTGTGGCGGTATCGGCAGGTCTGCCACTACCGGGTCCCACGCCCCGCCGTTGCAATGGAGCCGCGCCGGCCGGACGAGTCGGGTTCATCGACGACGAGGAGTGACAGCGTGCGAGCAGTGGTCTACGACGGCCCGCGACAGGTCAGCGTCAAGGAGGTGCCGGACGCGCGGATCGAGCGTCCCACCGACGTCCTGGTCCGGGTCACGACGACGAACATCTGCGGCTCCGACCTCCACATGTACGAGGGCCGCACCGACTTCGAGCCCGGCCGCTGGTTCGGGCACGAGAACATGGGTCAGGTGATCGAGGTCGGCAGCGGTGTCGACAAGGTCCAGGTGGGGGAGTACGTCGTCCTGCCGTTCAACATCGCCTGCGGACACTGCAAGAACTGCGAGCGGGGGCTCACGAACTACTGCCTGACCGCGCAGCCCGAGCCCGGCTGGGCGGGCGCCGCCTACGGCTTCGCCGACATGGGCCCGTGGGCGGGCGGACAGGCCGAGCTGCTGCGGGTGCCCTGGGGCGACTTCAACTGCCTGCGGCTGGGGGAGGACGCCCAGGAGCGCCAGGCCGACTACGTGATGCTCTCCGACATCTTCCCGACGGGCTATCACGCCACCGAGATGGCGGGCGTGACGCCCGGCGACCAGACCGTGATCTACGGCGCCGGCCCGGTGGGCCTGATGGCCGCGCTCTCGGCGACCATCCGGGGTGCGAGCAGGGTGATGGTGGTGGACCGGCACCCCGACCGGCTGCGGCTCGCGGAGTCGATCGGCGCGATCCCCATCGACGACTCGAAGGTGGATCCGGTACAGGCCGTCCTCGACCAGACGAGGGGGCTCGGCGCGGACAACGGGTGTGAGTGCGTCGGCTATCAGGCGCACGACCCCTCCGGGAAGGAACAGCCCAACCTGACGATGAACCGCCTGGTCGCCTCGGTGCGCTTCACCGGGCGGATCGGCACCGTCGGCGTCTTCATCCCACAGGACCCGGGTGCCTCGGACGACCTGGCCAAGCAGGGCAGGATCGCCTTCGACTTCGGCACGTTCTGGTTCAAGGGCCAGCAGGTCGGCAGCGGCCAGGCGCCGGTCAAGCGGTACAACCGGCAGCTGCGGGACCTGATCGCCGCGGGCAAGGCCGAGCCCTCCTTCATCGTGAGCCACGAGCTGCCCCTCGACCGGGCACCGGAGGCCTACGACCACTTCGACAAGCGGGACGACGGCTGGACGAAGGTCGTCCTGCGCCCGGCGGGGAGCTGACATGGCAGGGGAACTGGACGGACGCCGGGTGGCCATCCTGGCCGCCGACGGCGTCGAGCGGGTGGAGCTCGAGCAGCCGCGTCGGGCGCTGGACGACGCGGGTGCCCGCACCGAGGTCGTCTCGATCAAGAGCGGCGAGATCGCGGCCCGCAACAACGATCTGGAGGACGCCGGGACCTTCGGCGTGGACCGGCTGGTCGGGGACGTCTCGGTCGGGGACTACGACGCGCTGCTGCTGCCCGGCGGCACCGTGAACCCGGACAAGCTGCGGATGGAGCCGACCGCGGTCGCGTTCGTCCGGGACTTCGTGCAGTCCGGCAAGCCCGTGGCCTCGATCTGCCACGGCCCGTGGAACTTCGTCGAGGCGGACGTCGCCAGGGGCAGGCGCCTGACCTCCTTCCCGAGCATCCGCACGGACCTGCGCAACGCGGGCGCGGACGTGGTCGACGAGCAGGTCGTCACCGACGGCAACGTCACCACGAGCCGCTCGCCCGACGACCTGCCCGCCTTCTGCGCGCGCATCGTGGCCGAGTTCGCCGGGCAGGCGGCCCGGGCGGGTGGCGGCACATGAGCCGGGACGAGGTGCGGACCGAGTAGGTCCTCGAGGAGGCGCCGCACGGCGACGACGTGCAAGGGGGCACATGGACGACCGAACGCAGGACGGTCCGTCCGGCCGGGTGGACTCCATCCGGCCGGGGCGGCACCGTGACAACCGGGTCCGGGTCGGGCTGTTGGCCGATCCCGGCGCGCCCAGCGATCTCGCCGCCGCGCTGGTGCCGGAGCTGTCCGAGGTGCTCGCCGTCGAGATCGACGACACGACCGCGTGGGTCGTGGACACCGAGACCCGCGAGGTACCGCTGGACGAGCATGGCCTGGTCCCGCTGGAGTCGCTCGCCCGGGAGCACCGCGAGCGCCGGGACTGGGACGTCGTCGTCGTGGTCACCGACCTGCCCCGCCGGATCGGGACGCGGCCCGTCGCGACTGTCCTCAACGAGCGCGCCGGCACCGGCCTGGTCTCGCTGCCCGGGCTGGGGGCGCTGGCGGTGCGCCGGCGTGGGCGCCAGGCCGTCGTGCACCTCGTGCGGGCCCTCACCGGGCACGACCACCATGCCGACGGGGGACGCCCGTCGGACGTGCCCCGGTTGAGCCCACTGCGCCATGTCGGCGCGGACGAGCACACCGACGCCCACCTCGCCCTGGTCGGGCTGCGCGGCAGGTTGCGGCTGCTCGCCGGGATGGTGCGGGACAACCGCCCCTGGCGGCTGGTCCCCCACCTGTCCAGCGCCACCGCGGCGGCCGCCGCGACCGGCGCCTACGCCATCATCACCACCAGCTTCTGGATGATGGCGAGCTCGTTGTCCCCGCTGCGGCTGCTGCTCATCTCCGTGGTGGCGATCGCGGCCATGGCGACCTGGCTGATCACCTACAACCACCTGTGGGACCGGCCACCGGACGAGGACGGGCGGGCGAAGGCGGTCCTCTACAACGCGGCCACCGTGATCACCCTGGTCATCGGGGTGACCTGCATGTACCTGCTCCTCTACCTCGCCGGCCTGCTCGCGGCGCTCGCGTTGATCGATCCCGGCTACTTCTCCTCGCAGCTGCAGCGACCCGCGACGTTCGGCGCTTACCTGAAGCTGGTGTGGCTGGCAAGCTCCGTCGGCATCGTCGCCGGAGCGCTCGGGTCCAGCCTGGAGAGCGAGGAGGCCGTCCGGAACGCGACCTACGGCCGACGGGAGATCGAGCGGCGGCGGCGCGGCCGCGAGGAGAACTCGTCGTGACCAGAGCCTCACCGTGGCCCCCGGGGCGACGCGCGGCGGACTGGTCCCGGGAGGGGGTCGCGGGGTGGGTCCGCTCCCGGCGGGTCTTCGACGTCGACTGCGCCGAGATCGGGACGGTCGG
This sequence comes from Pseudonocardia sp. WMMC193, assembly GCF_021728735.1. Lineage (NCBI taxonomy): Bacteria > Bacillati > Actinomycetota > Actinomycetes > Pseudonocardiales > Pseudonocardiaceae > Pseudonocardia > Pseudonocardia sp. WMMC193. The sequence goes on from NZ_JAKKDO010000003.1 coordinate 5,217,090, forward strand.
GCAGCTGAACATCCACGGGCCGCGGGAGGTCGGCCGCACGTCCGAGGAGACGGTCTTCGTCAACCTGCAGCTGAGCGGTTCGTGCGTGGGCAGCCAGGGCGGGCGGACCTGCCACGTGCCCGCGGGCTCGTTCGCCCTGTTCGACGCCACGCGCCCGTTCCGTCTCGACTACGCCGAGGACTGGCGGTCGCTGTCCTTCCGGGTCCCGCGCGAGCGGCTGATGGGTCTGGTCCGCAGGCCGGACGACGTCACGGCCCGGACCCACGACGGCACCCGCGCGCTGGGTGCCGTGGTGGCGGGGACGATGCGGTCGATCTGGGGGGTCGTCGAGGAGCTGGGCGACCACGAGGCCCGCGCCGTCAGCGCCGGCTTCCTGACCCTGCTCGCCACGGCCTGCGGTGCCGGGGACGAGGCGCGCGAGACCGGCGGCCGCTCCCTGGCCGCCTCCCTCTACACGGCGGTGTGCACCCACCTGGCGGACAACCTGCAGGGTGGGGACCTCGCCGCGACCCGGGTCGCGGCGCACTTCGGGGTGTCGGTCCGGACCTTGCACAACGCCTTCCGGGACTCCGAGCACACCTACGCCCGCACGGTGATGAGGCTGCGGGTGGACGCCTGCGCCCGCGACCTCGCCGACCCGCAGTGCCGGGAGTCGCTGACCACCCTGGCGGCGAGGTGGGGGTTCTTCGACCTCTCCCACCTGAACCGGGCCTTCCGCGCCCACCGCGGCTGCGCGCCCTCCGACCTGCGGCCCCGCTGAAGAGGTCTGCTGAGCAGGCCGACCGGGCCCGGGCCGTTCGGAGGGTTGGTGCAGGCGGCGAGCGTGTCACGGACCCGGGCAGCCGAGTGCACCGGTGGCCTGCGGCAGAGTGGTCCCGGCCGGACAGGGACGGCGTGACGCGGATGGAGCCCGGTATGACGCACAGCTTGATGTACTCCAGCGCCGCCGCGTTCGCGTTGGACGACCGCGAGGTCGCGGCGCTGCTGGCCGACAGCCGTCGCCGCAACGCCGAGAACGGCGTCACCGGGATGCTGGTCTACATCCGGGTCGACGAGGAGCGGTGCGCGTTCCTGCAGGTGTTGGAGGGGTCGGAGGCGTCCGTCGAGCAGACCTACGCCCGGATCGCGGGCGACGAGCTGCACACGGACCTGACCGTGCTCAGCCGCGGCCCGGTGGCGCAGCGCCGCTTCGCGGGCTGGTCGATGCGGTTCGCCGCGCTGCCGGGCGACGACCTGCTCGACGCGTCCGGCCAGGGCGACGCGGACCCGTTCCGGCTGCTCCGGGACGGTGCGGCGATGGAGCGCGTCCTCGCCGCCCTGGGGTCGGAGTGAGGTCGCGGGCGGGCGGGCCCTAGCCGTGCCAGTCGAGGCAGACGACGGTGGCGTCGTCCCGCAGGTCCCCGCCGGTCGCGGCGAGCACCTCCTCGCCGAGGGTGTAGACGACCTCGCGGGGGTGCCGGTCGGCCGTGCGCGCCAGCAGCGCCCGGACGTCCAGGCGTTCGGCGTTGCGCTCCAGGATCCCGTCCGTGACCAGGACGATCCGGTCCCCCGGGCGCAGGTCGACGGGCTGGGCGGCGAACTCGTGGTGGGGGTAGAGGCCGAAGGGGAGGTCGACCGCCAGGTCGACGGTGGTGACGGCGCCGCCGCGGACCCGGTAGGGCAGCGGGTGCCCGGCGTTGACGATGGCGAGGCGGGCGTGGACCCGGTCCACGCGGACGAGCTGCCCGGTCACGAACTCGCCCGGCCCCGAGGAGGCGACGAGGGCGTCGTTCGCCGAGGCGGCCTGCGCGCGCAGGTCGAGCTGGTGGCGCCTGCCGTTGCGCAGGCTCCCGACCAGCACCGTGGCGAGCAGGGCGGCGGTGACGTCGTGCCCGACGGCGTCGGTGATCGACAGGTGCAGGCTGTCCCGGTCGAGGGCGTAGTCGAAGGTGTCGCCGCCGACCGCGTTGGCGGGCTCCAACCACCCCGAGACGGTGAACTGCCCCGCCTCGCAGGTGTACGCGCTGGGCAGCAACCGGCGCTGGATCTCCGCGGCGAGGGAGAACGGGGCGCTGCGCTGGGCCCACTCGAACAGGTCGGTGTGCCTGCGGGCGCCGACGACGACGTAGGCGAGCGCCCGGGCAGCGGCCGCGACGCTCGCGACGACGGTCGCGTCGGGCGGGTTCGCCGTGCGCACCTCGACGACCCCCATCGTGTCCCCGCGGTCGGTCACCGGCACCACGAGCGTGCTGCCGTCCCGGTCGGACCGCAGATCGGGCCGCTGGGACCGCAGGACCGTCTCGTACACGGTGCCCGCCAGCGGCACGACGGGCACGTCCTCGACACCGCGCTGCTGGACCCGGGCAGCGTTGGCCCCCGTGCCGCCGAACCGGGCCACCGCGCGCCCGCTGAGGTCGGTGATCCAGAACCAGACGTCCGTGGCGGAGAGCATCGCGGCCATCGCGTCGGCCACGACGTCCACCGCCTCGACCGGTGAGGCGGCCTCCGCCCGGTCGAGGAGTTCCCGCAGGTCCAGCGGCGGGACCCGAGGCGACGGCATGGGGCGAGACTAGTGCGGACCGGGTCGCGACACCCGGCGGGGACGTGCCTGTTCCGGCCGTGGAACCCGGGGCCGATTCAGGAGGGCCTCACGGCCCGGTGCGACGGGAGGTGTGCGCCACGATCTCGGCGGCGACGTCCCGGAGCTTCCGGTTCGTGTGCTGCGACTGGGTGCGCAACAGTTCGAAGGCCCCGCCGGAATCGCGGCCGGTCTGGCCCATGATGATCCCGATCGCCTGATCGATCATCGAACGCGAGCTCAGGGCGATCTCGAGGTGGCGGGCCCGGGCTTCGCGCTCGGCCAGTCGGCGCGCCAGGGCGATCGCGCCGGTGGCCTGGTCGGCGAACTTCGTGGCGCGTCGTCGATCGTCCGGGGTGAGGGCGTTCGGAGAACGGCTGTAGAGGTTGAGCGCGCCGACCGACGTGTCCTCGATGGTCAGAGGGATGGACAACGAGGATCCGGCGCCTGCCTGTCGTCCACGACGGGAGTAGGCGGGCCACCGCGTGTCGTGGGCGATGTCATCCACCGCGACGGCCGTCCCGGTGCGCATGGACGTCAGGCAGGGGCCGTCGTCGATGTCGTACTGGATCGCGTCGAGAGCGGTCGCGAGTTCGTCGCTGGTCGCGCCGATCAGCTCCGACGACCGGGTGGCGCTCACCGTCAGCCCGCAGGACAGGGCGTTCTCCACTGTTCCCGACGCCTGTCGCGCCACCTGGGTGAGGAAGGCCTCGACGCCGTCCGCTCCGATCAGCAGCCGCTGCAGCTGGTCCGCCACGTCGCGGGCTCCAGGACCGAGCCTGCCCTCGACCACCGCACGTCCTCCACGCCCGACACCGGTCACCGCGTTGCGAGAACGCGTCATGGGCGCCGCACTGTCGGACGCGGGCTGGGGCCAGATCACGGATGCCGAAGCGACGAGGCAGAACAACCGGTTCCAAGCCTACCCCGCACGAGCCGAGTCGCGGACCTCACGGCCCGTCCGGTTGACTTGGCGGTGGGCCCGACCCCCGACCCGGGCGGGGTACGGGCCAAGGCTGCAGCGGTTGGACCACCAGCCGCTGCAGCCGAACCCTCCCCGGGCGCGTCAGGTCCGGCCGACCCGCCGGTGGGGACGGGTCAGGGACAGGCGCTCGTGCTCGGACAGCCCGCCCCACACCCCGTACGGCTCCTCGGCCGAGAGGGCGTGCCTGCGGCAGGTCTCCAGCACCGGACAGGCCGCACAGATCTGCTTCGCCCGCTGCTCGCGGGCCGTGCGCGAGGGCCCGCGCTCGGCCTCGGGATGGAAGAACAGCGTGCTGTCCATGCCGCGGCAGGCGGCGTGTTTCTGCCACTCCCACTGCTCGAGCAGCGCGGGGGGCAGCCTTCGGGTGTCAGCCACGTCGACCCCCGACCCTGTCGAGCGTCGCGGTGGTCGATCGTCGATTCAGATGTGTCATGTCTCCACCAGCCTGGGAAGCCGGTAGCGGGGCGCTTCCGACAGTAGCCGCCGTGCGGGTCTGAGGACACGTTCGAGCGGCGTACCGGGAGCGGTTCGCCTGTTGCTACATCAGGGGCGCAGGTGGGCCCGACCGGCGGCGCGCGGCGCCCCGTCCGGTGTGGACGGTGCGGTGGTCCGCGCGCCGCTCGGAGGAGCTACTTGCCAAGGGTGTCGCGCACCGTGTCACGGACCTCGGCGCCCGCGTCCTTGACCTTCTCGCCCGCCTGCTTCACGCCGGCCTTGGCCTGGTCGGCCTTGCCCTCGGCCACGAGGTCCTCGTTGCCGGTGGCCTCGCCGACCTTCTCCTTGGCCTTGCCCGCCAGCTCCTGGCCCTTGTTCTGGATCTTGTCCCCGAGTCCCATGATGAGCTCCTTCCTCGATCGTGCGGTCTTCTGTCTGACGCGCCGATCCGGGCGGTCCTCACGCCGTGATTCTGTGAGGTGACTCACTGGGGCTCGGGTCCGGCCGGGAGCATGTCCTCGACGCACACGGTCACGTCGGCGTCCGGGTGCAGGCCGTGGACGGCGCGCCGGACCGCGCGGGCGAGGTCGTCGACCCGGGTGCGGTGGTAGCCGACCACGCCGACCACGACGGTCCCGGCGTCGAGACGGACGCCGAGGACCGGGTCCCGGTCCGGGTGGTCGGTGCGGGTGTGGTCACGGTCGCCGGGGTGCAGCCCGGCCACGAGCGGACAGGCGCGCACGGCGTCGGCGACCGCCGCGGCGGTCCGGTGGGTCGTGTCGGCGCAGGAACCGCCCTCGGGCGGGCCGGGGATGTCGGTGTCGTTCATGTCGGTGTCGTTCACGTCGGTGTCGTTCACGAGGTGTGGGGGATCAGGTCAGGACGTCGTCGATCACGACGGTGACCTGGGCGGGAGTCAGCCCGGTCAGCTCGCGGACGTCCTCGATCACGGCGCGGCGCACCCGGTCGCCGAGCGCGACGAGGTCGGTGCCGAAGTCCGCCGCCAGGGTGATGGTCAGCGCCGCGGTCCGACCCACGACACCGGCCTCGATCTTGGCGGGGGCCCACGGCGGCGCGGCCGGGTCCGCCTCGCCCGGAGCGTCGGCGGGGTCCGGCCGGGAGAGCGCCACCCGGACTCCGGGGACGTGCTCCGCCGCCTCGCGCGCCGCGACGACGACCACTCGCGCGGAGACCAGCGTGGTGCCCTCCGCCGAGATCAGCATCCCGTAGTCGGTGTGGGCGAGGGCCCGCCGCAACCGGCGCAGGGCCTGCTCCACCAGCGTCGCGGGCGCGGTGGGCCGCTCCTCGGTGAGCGCCTGGACCGGAGCCCAGAGCCGCTCGTACTCGGCCAGGGCCGCCCGACAGTGCGGACACCGTTGCTGGTGGGCGTCCTGCGCCGCGCCGTCCGCGACCTGGTCGAGCAGCGCGTCCACGCTGCGCCCGCAGGGCAGTCGCTCGTCGGGCTCCAGATCGTCCTCGGTCATTCCCAGCTCCGTAACTCGCGGAGCAGGGTGCGGCGGGCGCGGTGCAACCGTCCGCGGACGGTGGGTTCGGGGACCTCCAGGATGGACACCACCTCCTGGTAGCCGAGCTCCTCGATCTGGTGGAGCACGAACACCGTCCGCAGGTCCGGCGGCAGCGCGGCGACGGCGTTCATCGCGGCCCGCGCCCGCTGTCGGGCGACCGCCACGTCGTCGGCGCCGTGGCTCGGTGGCGGGTCGTCGTCGAGGACCGGCCGCACCGGCTTGCGGGCCCGGGCCACGGTGATGCAGCGGTTGACGACGACCCGGTACAGCCACGTCGTGAAGGCGCTGGTGCCGGCGAACCCGGCCAGCGCCGTCCACAGCTGGATGACCACGTCCTGCGCGACGTCCTCGGCGTCGTGCGGATCGCCGAGCATCCGCAGGGCGATGCGGTAGATCCGGTCCCGGTGTCGGCGGACCAGCACCTCGTAGGCGTCGACGTCTCCGCTCGTGACCTTGGCGATGAGCCAGGCGTCCGCCTGCGCGTCCAGCCCGTCCCGGGACGGCCGGGGGGTCCGTCCTGCGGAGGGCTCGACCACCCGGTCCGTGGGCGGCGTCGCCAGCACGACCTCGGCCTCGCCGTTCGGCATCGCCGCGGACCTAGCGAGCACGTGCCCAACGGGCCCTGGCCCGGTCGGGTGTGGGTCTCTGCGTCACGTCCCGGAACCTGCCTCGACGAGTTCGCACGGTCACCGCCTCCCGCGCCGCCCGCGGCGCTGTCCCACCCGACCGTCCACATCGGTGGCCGGGCCGTCGACACTCTGACGCGACCGTCGGATTCCCGCTCGTCGATCATGGTTCACCCCCGAGGACCTCGGCCCTTCGCACACACCCCGAGGGACGGGGCGGGACGACGTTCCTCACAGCGATGTGACTCATGACACATTCCGTCGACGATCCTCGCCCGAGGCGGGCTCGCCGACGTCGAGGAGGTGGATCTCCCGTTCGAGCTCGCCCAGCGTGTCCCGCTTCGCGGGCGGCGGCGCGGGGACCGGACCGCCCGCACGCAGCACGCGCACGGTGTCGGTCAGTCGGTCCACCCGCCGCAGGATCCCGTTGCGGTGCAGGTACCAGGCCAGGAAGCGCATCAGCAGCGCGGCGACGAGGGCGACGGCGACCGACACGTAGTCGCGGACGCGGATGGCGTTGATCTCGGCGATCCGGTCGTCGAGCAGGCGGCGCTCGTCGTCCTGCATCCCGCCGACGGCGGCCCGGATGTCGTCCATCAGACCCTTGCCGTGGGTGAGGTCCGGGCGGATCTCGGCGTCGGTGTCCCCGCCCGCGGCGACGACGGACCGTTGCCGGTCGAGATCGGCCAGCTGCCGCTCGGCCAGCTCCCGCAGCCCGTCGAGCCTGCGGAGCTTGTCCACGCGGGGCTTCTCGCCCGGCTCCGCCGAGGCGAGCTCGGTCAGCCGGGTCAGCACACCCGGCAGCTCCGCGGTCGCCTGGTCGAACGGCTGCAGGAACTCGACCTGGCGGGTGAGCTGGTAGCCGCGCACCCCGGTCTCGGCGTCCACCATCACGGTGGTCAGCTCGCTGAGCGCCGCGGTCATCTCGAACTTGCGCTGGATGTCGGTCTCGATGTCGACGCGCTGGAGGTTGCCGGTGAGCGCCAGGCACGCCGAGACGACGACCGCGACCAGGGGCAACCCGACGGTGATCCGACCCTGGGTGCGCACCGGGATCCGGTTCCAGAGCCCGAGGCCCGCCTGCACCGCACGGGTCGTTGCACTGCGAAAGGTCCCGGGCACGTCGGCAGCGTACGGAGGTCGGGTCGCGGCGGCACCCGCAACGCGTCGCCGAAGTGCGCGGGTGCCCGGTGCGGCGAGTAGGGTCCGCGACACCGGGAGCATTGCAGCATGTGGGCGTTCGGCCCGCGTCGTCTCCGGAGATCGCCCAGTCCGAGCCGCCGCGCTCGGGGGACGGATGTACCGACATGACGTCGGCCCCGCTCGTCATCACCGGCTACGACCGCAGGCTCGCCATGGTCGTCAGCGCGATCCGGGCGGGCTCGGACCTGTCCGAGGACGCCGCGCGCGTCCTGGCCGTCCGCGTGCTCGCCGCGCTCGACCACATTCCCGAGATCATCCGATGAGCGGGGTGAACGGCTCCGCGGCCCCCGCCGCGGTGGACCCGGTGCCGTCGACGTCCGCCGAGCCGACCGGCCAGGCGGACGAGGGACGGTGTCGCGCGTGCCCGCACCCGTGGGCCGAGCACGGCGCGCTGGACGCCCGCTTCTGCGACGCCACGTTCGCCCACTCGCACGACCGCGGCTGCATCTGTCGCCCGGTCGCGCGGCGCGCCTGAGCGGCGCGAGTCCTCACGCCAGCAGCGTGCCGGGGGTGGGCTCGTAGGGGGTGAAGAAGTCGCTCGCGGGCATCCCGGCCAGGGTGAGGGCCAGCGTCGGGACCGAGACCCCGTCGATCTGCTCGCGGAGGATGTCCGCGTGACCGGCGTGGCGCGCCCACTCCTCCACGAGGTGCACCAGGTAGTAGCGGGTGTGGATGGGGCGGGCGTCGAAGATCCCGTGCCACGGGGCGGGCGGGGCGACCGTCACCGCCGACGGGTCGCTCTTCGCGATCGCGGCCAGCAGCTCGGCCCGGAGCCGGTCGAACTCTTCGAGCGTGTCCGCGACCGTCTCGTCGTCGCGGACGACGAAGCTGTCGTTGAACTCGGCGAACGCCGCGGCGTCGAAGGGCTGCTCGGTGACCTCGGTCTCCAGCCGGGTCAACGCGCCCCGGATGCACCAGGCCGCGTGCTTGACGAGCCCCCCGACGGACAGCGTGCTGCGGCAGGGCGTCGCGCGCGCCTGCTCCTCGGTGAGACCGAACGCGGCGGCCCGCAGGGCCGTGAGCTGCTCGTCGACGTAGTTCACGAGACCGGTGACCTCGTCGTGCCGGGCGGGTGCGTACATGGGTGCCTCCTGGGCTGTGCCGTGCTGACGGAGACGACCCTGCCGGACCCAGCGGTCAGTTCCTGTCCGCTTTCCTCACGCGGGCCGCAGCGCGCGCTGGAGCAGCGCGCGGGCGTTCTGCGCGCGGGCGACCTCCACCGCTCGGGCGCGCTCGGCGGCCACCTCGGACGCCGGGCGCCCGAGCCGCTCCCGGGCCGCGGCCCGCAGGCGGTGCAGCGCGGAGTCCCAGAAGACGTCGCCGGAGGCCGCGGACTCGGACAGGGCGCGGGTGAGCAGCTCCTCGGCCTCGGTGGCGGCCTCGGGCGCGTGTGCGTGGAGCAGCACGTCGGCCAGGAGCCCGAGGTGGTAGGGGCGCATCAGCATCGTCGGCTGGTCGGGCAGGGCCGCGATCGCCTCGCGCACCGCGTCGATGGGCCCCGTGCCGCGGCGGGCGTGGGCCCAGGCCAGGGTGATGCGCAGGTACATCAGCACGGGGCCGAGCCCGGCGTCCTCGGCCACCGCGACCGCCGCCTCGCCGTGCAGGACGGCCGCCTCGACGTCGTCGAGCACGCTGTAGGCCGTGGCCAGCTCGCCCTCCACGTTGGCCAGCACGGCCGGGTCGCTCGACGCGCGCAGCGGCGCCACGGCGGCGCGCAGCTCGCCCGCCTCGTCCCACCGGCCTGCCAGCGCGAACGCCACCAGCCGCCAGGGGCGGATGCCCTCCACCGGCACGGTCAGCAGGTTCACCGGCATGGACCCGACGTGCTCGACGAACCCGTCGGCGACCCCGAGGGAGTCGACGGCGTCGTCCGGGCGGCCGGTGAACAGCGCGATCATGCCGCGCGCGTAGTGGCCGCCCAGCGACATGAGCGGGTCGTCGTCGGCCGCGCCCCGCGCCACCATCTCCTCGCCCGCGGCCGCCGCGCTCACGAAGTCGCAGTTGAACAGGCCCGCCGAGTACTCGCCCTGCAGGCCCGCGAGCAGGTCCAGGTTGGACCCGAGCCTGCGCACCAGCTCGGTCATCCGCTGCCGCATCGCGGAGTAGCCGGGGAAGTTCGCGTGGTAGGACAGCGTGTACAACGCGGCCAGCCGGGTGCGGGCCACCATCTCGACCCGGTCGCCCCGCTCGGGCGGGAGCCGGGACGCGAGCTCGATCGCCTTCAGGAGCAGCGCCTCCGAGGCCGAGTAGCTGCCGCGCCGGTGGGCGGCGTCCGAGGCCGCGACGCAGACCTCCCCGGCGCGGACGATGTCCTCCTCGCCGCCCGCGGACGCGAGATGGTGCACGAGATGGTCGGCGTCGGTGCCCGACCGGGCCGACAGTGCCGCCGCGATGCGCCCGTGCAGCCTGCGCCGCCGGGCGGGCCCGATGTCCTCGAGCAGGGTCTGCTGCATCAGCGCGTGGAAGAACCGGTGCCTGCCGGGTGCCCCCGGCTCGGAGGCGAGCATCCCGGTCGCGGTGGCGCGGTCCACCGCCTCGTCGACGACCGCCTCGTCGAGCCCGCTCGCCTCCCGCAGCAGGTCCAGGTCGAACGTGCGGCCGACGACGGCGGCCGTGCGCAGCACCGTCTGGTCGTCGGTGGACAGCCGCTGCACCCGCCGCAGGATCACCCCGCGGACGCTCTCCGGGACGTCCGTGCTCGGCTCGCCGTCGGTGTCCAGCAGGCTCACGATCTCCCCGACGAAGAAGGGGTTCCCGCCGGTGCGTTCGACGAGCGCGTCGGCGGTGGCGTCGTCGAGCGTGGTGCCGGTGCGGTCCGCGACGTAGTCCCGCACCGCTTCCGGTCCCAGGCCGGGCAGGTCGACGCGGGTGGTCCGGCCGCCGCGGGCGAGGGCCGCGAGCAGCTCGGACCCCTTCGGGCCGCCGTCGTCCGCGACCGAGCGCAGCGTCAGCACCACGGCGAGCCCCGGCTGCGCGCCGTGCGTGACCAGGTACTCCACGAACCGCCTGCTCGCGGCGTCCGCCCAGTGCAGGTCCTCCAGCAGCACCAGCAGGCGGTGCGTTCCCGCGAGCTCGGCGAGGAACGCGAGGATCCCGTCGAACAGGTGCACCTCGAGCGAGCCCTGGGGGACGCGGGGCGGCTCGGGTCCGGCGACCAGGTCGGGATCGAGGGCCAGCACCGCCGCGCCCCGGCCCCGCGCCGCCGCGGCCGCGGTCTCCGCCCCCACCGCGGCCACGACGTCTCGCAGGACCTGCACCCACGGCCAGAGCGGCGGCGATCCCTCGTGCTCCCAGCTGCGCCCCCACGCCACGACGACGTCCGGTTCCGCGGTGCTCGCGAGCTCGTCGAGCAGCCGGGTCTTGCCGATCCCCGGCTCGCCCACCAGCGCGGCGACGGTCGTCTGCGGGGAGCTCCAGGCCCGCTCGACCACCTCCCGGACGCGGCCGAGCTCGGCCGCGCGGCCGACCATGCGCGGGGCCGAGGGGCCCGCGGCGCGGATCGGCGCCGGAGCCTGCGCGGGCGCCGCGACGGGTGCCGCGGTGTGGTCGAGCGCCGGATCCTGGCGCAGCATCTGTTCGTGCAGCGTCTGCAGGGCGCGGGAGGGATCGGTGCCGAGCTCCTCGGCCAGCGCGGCACGGAGCCTGCGGTACACGGCCAGGGCGTCGGCGTGGCGGTCCGACCGGTACAGCGCGAGCATCAGCGCGCCCTGCAGGGACTCGCGCAGCGGCTCGGCCGCGACCCTCGCGCGCAGCCGCTCGACCAGCAGCGCGTGCCTGCCCTGGGCGAGGTCGACCTGGATCCCCACCTCCTCGACGCGCGACCGGAGCCCGTGCAGGCGGGTCGCCTCGACCCGGGCGAACTCGGAGACCACGTCGGCGTACGGCTCGCCCTTCCACAGCTGCGTCGCCGCCTGCGCCGACCGCTGGGCGGCCGCCAGGTCGCCGGCGAGGAACGCCTGGTCGGCGGCGATGACGGCGCGCTCGAAGGCCACGGCGTCGACCGAACCCGGGTCGACGTCGAGCCGGTAGCCCGGCGCGGCCGTCGCCAGGACGTCGTCGGGGCGCAGGGCGGCCCGCAGGCGGGACAGGTAGGCGTGCACCGTCGGGAGCGGGTTGCCGGGGGCGCGGCCGTCCCAGACCCGGTCCACGAGGGTGTCCACGGAGACGATCCGACCGACGTCGACGAGCAGGGCGGCCAGGACCACCCGCCGCCGGGCCGGGCCGAGCTCGACCGCCCGGCCGTCGCGGCTCGCCTGCAGCGGGCCGAGGACCGCGAACCTCACGCGCGCTCCCTGCTCATCCGGGGGACCCCGGCGGGTCCGCCTCCTGCTCTGCGTCGGGTTCGGCGTCCGGGACGTTATCCGGGTCCGCCGTGCCCAGCGCGATGGCGATGCGCTGGGCGGCGGTCAGTGCCGCAGGCCCGGTCGGCGCCGTCGGCTCGGTCCGCGGGTCGTCCACCGGTCGCTCCTCGAGGGCTCGGGGGCGGCACTGCACCGCGCCCACTGTCGACCAGGCTGTCCGGACCCCCTTGTGCCCGGCTTGTCGGGCGCTTGCGCGGCCCACCGATGAGTTGCGGGGCGCAACGGGGTCCTACTCTCGTCGAGCCGATGAGGAGGGCCAGTGAGCGGGATCGAGATCGTGGTGGCGGGGGCGAGCATCGCGGGGCCCGCGCTCGCGCACTGGCTGTCCCGGCGGGGAGCCGAGGTGACGGTGGTCGAGCGGGCGCCGCGGCTGCGGCCCGGCGGGCAGGCGGTCGACGCGCGCGGGGTGGCCAAGGAGGTCATCCGCCGGATGGGGTTGGACGCGCAGGTGCGGGCGGCCTGCACCGACACCGCGGGTGCGTACACGGTGGACGCGGACGGCACCGTGCTCGAGACCTTCCGCGCGGACGACGACGGGGGCGACGGGTACGTCTCCGAGATCGAGATCCTGCGCGGGGACCTGTCGCGGGTGCTCTACGAGGACACCCGGGACACCGTCGAGTACGTCTTCGGGGACCGGATCGCCGAGCTCACCCAGGACGCGGACGGCGTGGACGTCCTGTTCGAGGGCGGGGACCGGCGGCGCGTCGACCTCGTGATCGGCGCGGACGGCCTGCACTCGGGGCTGCGCGCGGCGGTGTTCGGGCCGCGCGAGCGGTTCGTCCGCCACCTGGGGATGGTGCTCGCCTTCTACACCGTGCCGAACGAGTTCGGCCTGGACCGGTGGCTGATCGACTACCAGGACGCGGGCCGCTCGGCGGGGCTGCGGCCCGTCGGCGACACCGCGAGGGCCATCGCGATGCTCTCCTTCCCGGCGGCGGACTTCACGGTGGACCATCGGGACGTCGAGGCCCAGAAGCGGTTGCTGCGCGACCGCATGGCGGGCTTCGGCTGGGAGACCCCGCGCATCCTGTCCCACCTGGACGCGGCCCCCGACTTCTACCTCGACCAGGTCGCCCAGGTGGTGATGGACCGCTGGTCGAGCGGCCGGGTGGGCCTCGTGGGCGACGCGGCGTTCTGCTCCTCGCCGATGTCCGGGCAGGGCACCGGCCTGGCCCTGGTCGGCGCGTACCTGCTGGCCGGGGAGCTGGCCGCGGCCGAGTGGGACCCGGAGAAGGGGTTCGCGGCCTTCGAGGCCCGGATGCGCGCGTTCGTCGAGGCCAACCAGGAGATCGGTCGGCTGCACGTCCAGCAGATCCTGGGCGCGGCGCCGGAGGAGGAGCCCGACATGGAGGCGCTCATGGCCCTGGCCGACCGCGCGATCAACGGCATCGACCTGCCCGACTACGGCGGGGTACCGGACCGCGGGCCGCGCCCCGCCTGAGCGCGCCCTCAGGGCGCGAGGGACTGGGTGCCGAGGACGAGCGCGAGGGCCAACCGGTCGGCGTCCGCCGTCCCGGGTTCCGCGGTGTAGACGGAGATCCGTAGGTCGTCGCCCGCGACGAGCAGGGTGTCGCAGTCCAGCGTGAGCGGCCCCACGGAGGGATGGTCGATCGTCTTGCGGCGCGTGGGCTCGGGTACGGCCGGTGGCGTGTCGGCCGCCCAGAGCTCGGCGAAGCGCGGGCTGCCCGCGACGAGCTCGGCGACGAGCGCGCGCAGGGCCCGGTCCGCGGGGTAGCGCGAGGCGGTCAGGCGCAGGTCGGCGACCAGCCGCACCTCGTGCTCCGCCTGTTCCCGGGGTTCGTGGCGCACGCGCGTCGGTCGGCGGGTCACGTTGCGCCACACGGCGTTGCGTTCCAGGCCCCGCCAGGTCGTGGTGTCACCCATGAGCGCGTCGTAGGGGGCGTTGGCGAGCACCAGGGTCCAGCTCGCGTCGTACACCACGACCGGGGTGTGGGACAGCCGGTCGACGAGGCGGTGGACGCTGGGGGCCAGCCGCGTCGGCACGACGTCCGGGCCGGGCGCGGCGTGCCCGGCCAGCCGGTAGAGCAGGCCGCGTTCGGCGTCGGCGAGGCGCAGCGCGCGGGCCAGCGCCTCCACGACCTGCGCCGACGGAGCCGTCGCCCGGCCCTGCTCGAGCCGGGTCAGGTAGTCGGTCGAGATCCCGGCGAGCCCGGCCAGCTCCTCGCGACGCAGCCCGGTGGCCCGCCGCCGCACGCCGGCGGGCAGCCCGACGGCCTCGGGCGACACCCGGTCGCGCCAACGGCGCACCGCGCTCCCGAACTCCCACGTCGTCACGGGTCCAGTGTGCGCCCGCCCGTCCGGCCCGTCCTGGTCCTGTCGGTCCTACGACGACCGGACGACTGCCTGACCTCCGACGATCCGCGCAGGGTGGGGTCATGACCGTCCTGCTGACCGGCCCCACCCGCAACCTCGGCCGCCACGCCGCGCTCGCGCTGGCCCGCCGCGGAACCGACCTGCTGCTGGTCGGCCGCGCGGGCGCCGACCTCACCGCCGTCGCCCGCGAGGTCCGGGCGCTCGGCGCGCGCGTCCACGAGATCGGCTGCGACCTCGCTCGCCTGTCGGACGTCCGGGCGGCGGCCGCGACCGTCCGCGACCTGATCGGGTCCGGGGCGGTCGGGCCGCTGCGCGCGCTCGTCGGGAACGCGGGCGTGATGTCGGCCGACACCCGTCGGGCCTCCGCCGAGGGCTACGAGCTCACCTTCGCCGTCAACTTCCTCGCGCACGCGCAGCTGATCGGCGGGCTGACCGACGTCTTCGCCACCCCCGCCCGGATCGTGCTGCTCGGCTCGAACACCTACTACGAGAACGGCTGGCGGCGGCTGCTCCACGTGCCCGCCGCCGAGTGGGCGGACCCGGTCGAGCTCGCCCGCCCGGGTCTGACCAGCTCCGGGGTCGCCTACTCGAACGCCAAGCTGGCGATCCTCTACTACGCCCACGAGCTGCAGCGACACCTTCCCGACGGGATCGGGGTGGCGGTGTTCGAACCGGGCTGGATGCCCGGCACCGCGCTCGGCCGGGACGCACCCGCAGGCCTCCGCACGGTCATGCGGGCGATCGCGCGGATCCCCGGGGTCTCCACGCCGGAGCGCTCGGGGCCCCTGCTCGCCGACGTGGCTCTCGACGACCGGTGGGCCGGTCTGCGCGACGGTGCCTTCGTGCTGCGGGACGAGGTGCGGCCGGTGCAGCCGTTCGCCCACGACCGCGCCCGCGAGCGCAGGCTGTGGGAGGCGACGGCCGAGCTGATCGCCGGTTAGGCCGCTTCCCGGACCACGCCGACCGCCCCGCGCAGGCCGACGCAGCCCACACAACCGACGCAGCCCACACAACCGACGCAGCCCACACAGTCGACGCAGCCCACGCACCCGACGCACGCCACGCAGCGCCTGCAGAACACGCTGCCGACGCAGGCGACGCAGTTCAGCAGACCCACGCTGAGCACGGTCAGCACGCTGGCCAGGACGAGGACGCCGCCCGCCGTCGCGACGCTGCCCGCGACCCCGGCGCTGCCTGCCGTCGCGACGCTGCCGGAGACCGCGGCGCTGCCCGCGGTGGCCACGCTGCCCGCCACCGCGACGCTCCCGCCGACGCCCACGCTGCCTGCCACGGCCACGCTGTCGGTCACCCCGGTGCTGCCGGCCACTGCCAGGCCCGGGCCGGTCGACGAGGTCTTCATGGTCGCCGAGGTCTGCATGGTCGCCGAGCATGCCGGCCCACGGTCCGGCGGACGAGCCTCAGTCGACGAGTTTCGGGAGCAGCTCCTGGCAGCCGACGCGCAGCTCGTCGAGCGCGGTGGCCGAGCCCGCGAGGTGGCGGAGCAGGGCCTGCTGGAACAGCCCGTCGAACAGCGCGTAGGCGGCGGAGGGGGTGCAGGTGGGACGGCGGCCGCCGAGCTCGGCGTAGGCGACGACCAGCCGCCAGATCATCTCCTGCAGGCCGCCGTCGATGTCCTCGACGTCCGCCCGGAAGGACTCCTCGAACATCGACTGGGTGCGCAGGTCGTACCAGAGCCGGTGCATCAGCGGTGCCTCGGCGAGGGTCGCGGCGAGCCCGCGGCCGCAGGCCTCCGCCAGCTCCTCGACCGTCGCCGCCGCCGACACGAGCCCGTCGTAGCGCTGCACGCAGTCCGCCTTGTACTGCCGGACGCAGTAGGTGATCAGCTCGTTCTTGTCGGCGAAGTAGTAGTGCAGCAAGCCGTGCGAGAACGCGGTGTTGTCCGCGATCGTGCGCAGGCTGGTGCGGGCGTAGCCGAGGTCGGCCAGGGTCAGCAGCGCGGCGTCGGCGAGCTCTCGGCGGCGGTCCTCGAACTTGTCGGCACGAGACCGCAACCGCGCGGCGGCGGAGCTTGGCATGCCCCGACGATAGGCACTTTCTGACCATTCGTCCAAGAGAATCTTGACAATCGTCCAAGAACGGGCCACGGTCGTGACCGTCATCACCACGCTGGCGAAGATCGAGAGACGACGATGTCGCTGACCTTCTATCTGGACAAGGGCGCCTCGCTGGATCCCGGCGCGCCGTGTCTGACCCTCGACGGGGACTCGCTGTCCTACGGCGAGGTCGTCGCGCTGTCCCACGCCGTGGCGCGCGCTTTGCGGCGGTCGGGCGTACGCCCGGGCGACAAGGTCGGGATCCTGTCCGCGAACGATCCGACGGCGTTCTCGTGCGTGTTCGGCATCGCCCGGTCGGGCGCGGTGTGGTGCCCGATCAACCCGCGCAACGCGGCGGCGGAGAACGCCGAGCTGCTGGACCTGTTCGACTGTGTCGCCCTGATCCACCAACCGGCGTTCGACGGGCTGGTCGACGAGATCGCCCCGACGCTCCCGAAGCTCACGACCCGGGTCCGCCTCGGTGCGGAGTTCGACGCGTGGCTGGCCGCGGCCGCGGACGACCCGGCGGCGGAGGCGGACCAGCCGGACGGCGTCGTGGCCCTGGTCGGCACCGGGGGGACCACCGGTCGGCCGAAGGGCGTCATGCTCACCGACCGCAACCTCGAGGCGATG
This sequence comes from Pseudonocardia sp. WMMC193, assembly GCF_021728735.1. Taxonomy (NCBI): domain Bacteria; kingdom Bacillati; phylum Actinomycetota; class Actinomycetes; order Pseudonocardiales; family Pseudonocardiaceae; genus Pseudonocardia; species Pseudonocardia sp. WMMC193. Next base: position 5,233,807 of record NZ_JAKKDO010000003.1, read on the forward strand.
TCGGCGATCACGCTGATGAGCTACCCCTTCGAGGGGCGCCCGGTCTACCTCGCCCAGGCCCCGTTGACGCACGCCGCCGGGGTGCTCTGCTTCCCGATCATGGCGCGCGGCGGCGCGGTCGTGATCATGGCGAAGCCGGACGTCGGGCGGTTCCTGGAGCTGATCGAGCGGCACCGGGTCACCCACACCTTCCTGCCGCCCACGCTGATCTACATGATCCTCGGCCACCCCGCGTTGGACGGCACGGACCTGACGTCCCTGCAGTGCTTCTGGTACGGCGCGGCGCCGATGTCGGCGGCCCGGCTGGCCGAGGCGCTCGAGCGCATCGGGCCCATGGCGCAGCTCTTCGGGCAGTCCGAGGCGCCCATGATGATCTCCACGATGTCGCCCGCCGAGCACCGCCTGGCCGACGGGTCGATCGCGCAGGCGCGGCTCTCGTCGGCCGGTCGGCCGTCACCGCTGGTCACGGTCGCGATCCTCGACCCCGAGGGCCGGCCGGTGCCGCGGGGGGAGCGGGGGGAGATCTGCGTGCGCGGCTCGCTGGTCATGGCGGGCTACTACCGCAACCCGGAGGCCACCGCGGAGGCGTCGGCACACGGCTGGCACCACACCGGCGACATCGGGTTCCTGGACGCCGACGGGTTCCTCTACATCGTGGACCGGGCCAAGGACATGGTGATCACCGGCGGGTTCAACGTGTACTCCGCCGAGGTCGAGCAGGCCCTGATGGCGCACCCGGGTGTCCGGGACTGCGCGGTGATCGGCCTGCCCGACGAGAAGTGGGGCGAACGGGTCGTCGCGGTGGTCCAGCCCCAGCCGGGCACCGACATCGACGTGGCGGAGCTGACCGCGTTCGTCAAGGACCGCATCGGAAGCGTCAAGGCGCCCAAACAGATCGAGATCTGGGCCGATCTCCCCCGTTCCACCATCGGCAAGGTCCTCAAGACAGAGATCCGCTCCGAGCTGGCCAAGGAGGCCACCGCATGAAACTCGCCCTCTACCTGCCGAACTTCCGCGACAAGGTGACGTTGCAAGAGCTCGAGGAGCTCACCGCCCTCGCCGAGGAGCTCGAGTTCGACTCCGTCTGGACGCTCGACCGGATCGTCGTCCCGGAGTCGTCGGACCGGATGGAGATGGAGTACTCCTTCGGGATGATGGAGGGGCTGCCCAAGGCGCTCCCCGTGTCCTCGCGCGGCGAGTGGTTCCAGGGCTACCCGCTGATCCCGTGGCTCGCCGCGAAGACCAGCAAGGTGCGGATCGGCATGAGCATCATCGACACGCCCTACCGCGCGCCGGGCGTGCTGGCCACCGAGCTCGCCACGATCGACCACCTCTCGCAGGGGCGGCTGAACGTCGGCGTCGGGTCCGGCTGGATGCCCGAGGAGTTCGCCGCCGCGAGCGCCGCGCACATCTTCCCGAAGCGGCACAAGCACGTGCGCGAGACGATCGAGGTGATGCAGGGCATCTGGAACAACGAGGTCTTCTCCTACCACGGGGAGTTCGCGGACTTCGAGAGCTGCGGCTTCGGCATCAAGCCGCTGCAGGACCCGCTGCCGATCTTCTTCTCGGGGCTCAAGGACCCGGCCCGGGCCGCCAAGCGGGTCAGCAAGTACGACCTCAAGGGCTGGATCGGGATCCAGGACTCCCCGGAGGACATCGCCACCTGGCGCGGCGGGATCGAGCGTGAGCTCGAGGCGATCGGCAGCCAGCGCAAGATCGGCGACCTCGAGATCAGCAGCATGATCTGGACGGTCATCACGGACGTCGACCTGGACGACTCGCCCGCGGGCAAGGTCACCAACCTGCTGGCGGGCAGCGAGCGCCAGATCACCGACAAGCTCAAGGCGTACAAGGAGGCCGGCACGACGATGCCCATGTTCTGGCCGCCGTTCGCCGACGTCCCCGTCTCCAAGACGCTGGACGACCTCAAGCGGATCAAGAACGACATCATGCCGAAGGTGGAGGCCTCCTGACATGGCAGAGCTCGACGGTAAGAGGGTCTTCGTCACCGGTTCCGGGGCGGGGATCGGCAAGGCCATCGCGACGCTGTTCACCGAGCGCGGTGCGCGCGTCGTGGTCAGCGACATCAACGCGGACACGGCCAAGGCGACGGCGGACGAGATCGGCGCCGTGGGCGTCGCGAACTGCGACGTGACGGACGAGGCGCAGGTTCAGAACGCGGTGGCCGAGGCGGTGGGGCTGCTCGGCGGGCTGGACGTGCTCGTCAACAACGCGGGCATCGAGATCTCCTCGCCGCTGCTGCAGCAGTCCACGGAGAGCTTCGAGCGGATCCACGCCGTCAACGTGCGCGGGCCGTTCGTCGCGATGAAGGCCGCGATCGGTCACCTGATCGAGTCGAAGGGCAACGTCGTCAACATCGCGTCGATCGCGGGTATCGGCGGCAGCCCGCTGCTGGGCTCGTACTGCGCCTCGAAGGCCGCGCTGATCCAGATGACCCGGGTCGCGGCCGTCGAGATGCGGCCGACGGGCGTGCGGTTCAACGCCGTGTGCCCCGGCTTCGCGGACACGGCGATGGTCGAGCGGCTCGTCCCGGACTTCGAGGCGGCCACCCAGGTGCCCTTCGGCGACCTGGTCGCGCAGAAGCAGGGCAGGCTGGGCACGCCGCAGGACATCGCCGAGGTGGCGGCGTTCCTGGCCTCCGACCGCGCCTCCTGGGTCACGGGCAGCGCCTACGTGCTCGACGGCGGGCTCACGGCCTCGCTCGTCTGACCTGCGGCTCCGCCGCCCGTGCGTGGTAAGTGGTGCTCTGGCACCACTTACCACTCACGACCACGAACAGGAGTGGGATGACGCTCTGGCGCCCGACGGCGGCCCGGATCGAGGGGTCCGCACTGCGCGAGTACCTGGACTGGCTCGCGGAGCGCGAAGGGCGGCCGTTCGCAGACCACGACGCGCTGTGGGCCTGGTCGGTCGCCGACCTCGACCGCTTCTGGACGTCCATCGTGGACTACTACGGCGTCGGGTTCTCCGCTCCCTGGTCGGAGGTCCGCACCCCGGACCCGATGCCGCGCACCCGGTGGTTCACCGGGGCGCGGCTGAACTGGGCCGAGCAGGCCCTGCGCCGGGGTGCGGACACCGACGTCGCGCTGCTGTGCGTGCGGGAGGGCGGCGCGCCGCCGCGAGACGTCACCTGGGCCGCGCTGCGGCGGTCGGTCGCGGCCCTCGCGGCCTGGCTGCGCGCAGTGGGGGTGCGGCCGGGGGACCGGGTCTGCGCCTACCTGCCGAACACCGAACACGCGGTGATCGGCCTGCTCGCGACCGCGGCCGTCGGGGCGGTGTGGTCCTGCTGCCCCCCGGACTTCGGCGCCGAGGGCACCATCGGCCGGCTCGCGCAGCTGGAGCCGACCGTGCTCATCGCGGCGGACGGCTACCACTGGAACGGCCGCGTGGTCGACCGGGCGGACGTCGTCGCGACGCTGCGGGACCGGCTGCCGACGGTGCGGGCGTTCGTGCACGTCCCGTACGCGTTCGTGCGCCCTGCCCCGCCCGACTCCGTGGCGTGGGCGGATGTCGTCTCCGGGGACGCGGCGCCGGAGTTCGCCCAGGTCGAGTTCTCGCACCCGCTCTGGGTGCTCTTCACCTCCGGCACCACCGGCCTCCCCAAGGGCCTCGTGCACGGCCACGGCGGGATCGCGCTCCAAGGTCACCTGTGGGCGGGTCTCTACGCGGGGCTCCGCGAGGGTGAGCGGATGTTCGCGTTCACCTCGACCGGCTGGGCGCTGTGGAACATGCAGCTCGGCGCGCTGCTGCACGGCGCGAGCATCGTGCTGTACGAGGGCAGCCCGCGGGGCAGCGCCGTCTGGGAGACGGCCGCCCGCACCGGCACGGACGTGATGCTGCTGGGCGCGGCGGTGGTGACGGCCTCCACCACCGAGCCCGGCCTGGACTTCGGCCGGTTGCGCCACGTGATGGTCAGCGGCTCGGCCCTGCCCGCGGCGGGCTACCACTGGATCAGGGACAACATCGGCGCGGACGTGCGGATCGACTCCACCAGCGGCGGCACGGACGTCTCCGGCTCGTTCGTCGGAGCGAACGAGTACGCGCCGGTGCAGGTGGGCCGGATCGGCGGCCGACTGGCCGGTGTGGACTGCGCGGCCTGGTCCGAGGAGGGCGAGCCCGTCGTGGACGAGGTGGGGGACCTCGTCGTCACCCAGCCGATGCCGTCGATGCCGGTCTCGCTGTGGAACGACCCGGACTTCGCGCGGTACACCGAGACGTACTTCGACACCTGGCCCGGAGTGTGGCGCCACGGTGACTTCGTCACGCTGCACGCGGACGGCAGCCTGACCATCCACGGCCGGTCGGACTCCACGCTGAACCGGCAGGGCGTGCGGCTGGGCACCGCGGACTTCTACGACGTCCTCGAGACGCTGCCCGAGATCAGCGAGTCGCTGGTGGTCGGCGTCGACCAGCCGGACGACGGCTACTGGCTGGGTCTGTTCGTCGTCCCGGCCCCGGGGGTGACCCTGGACTCCGCGCTGAAGGACACGATCGTCTCGACGCTGCGCGCCCGGCTCACCGCGCGCCACGTCCCGGACGAGATCGTCGAGGCCCCGGCCGTGCCGCACACGTTGAGCGGCAAGAAGATGGAGGTCCCCGTCAAGAAGCTGCTCGCCGGGCGGGCGCTGGAGAAGGCCGCCAACATCGCCTCGGTCGACGATCCGGACGCGTTGCGCTGGTACGCGGACTTCGCCGCGTCCCGCCGATGAGGGTCGGCGCCTACCTGGCCCACCTGGGCCCCGGCGCGCCCTTCCCCGTGGTCGACCGGGCACGCCTGCTGGTCGACGCCGGCTTCGAGAGCCTGTGGATCCCGCAGATCATCGGGCGGGCCGGCTTCGTGCCCGACCCCTTCGTCGCCCTGGCCGCCGCAGCGGTCGCGGTGCCGGGGGTCGAGGTCGGTACGGCGACCCTCCAGGTCCCCCTGCACCATCCCGCCGAGCTCGCCCACAAGATCCGCTCGTTGCAGGCGGTGGCGGGGGAGCGGCTGACCCTGGGGGTCAGCCCGGGTTCGACGGAGGCCGACCACGCCTTGCTGGGCAAGGACTTCGCCGCGCGGTTCCGCACCCTCGACGCGCAGGTGGACGACCTGCGGGCGCTCGGCGTGCCGCTGCTGCTCGGCTCGTGGGGCAGGAACGTGGAGAAGGCCGCGCGGCGCTACGACGGCTGGATCGCCTCCGCCCACCGCACCTCCCCGGCCCAGATCGTCGAAGCCCTGGCCCGCTTCCGCGCCGCGGGCGGCGGGCGCGCCGTCGTGACCGCCGTGTCCGATGCCGCCGATCTCGAGGTCTACGCCGACGCGGGCTTCGACGACGCGATCATGGTGTTCGAGCCGGGGCGGGTTCCGGTGCGGCCGGACTAGCATGTGTCTCCCGATCCGGTGGTGGCGGATCGGGAGACACGCCCTCGCATCGGCCCTCCTGCGGGGGGATCGAACCCATGGCGATCATGTCGCCCGGCGGAGTACCTTCCGCCGCCATGCCGGACGAGCGCGACCGCCGCTGGGCGGACACCATGCCCGCGGCCTACGCCGCCGGTCTGGAGGCGGCGGTCTTCGCCCCGTTCGCCGCGGAGCTCGCCGGCCGGACGGGTGGGGCGCGGCGCGTGCTGGAGGTGGCGGCGGGCACCGGGGTGGTCACCCGCGCGCTGCTCGACGCCGGGTGCGAGGTGGTCGCGACCGACCTCAACCCCGCCATGGTCGCGCTCGGGGCGCAGCGCGAGCCGCGGGCGCGCTGGGCGCAGGCGGACGCCACGGCGCTGCCCGACGAGGAGTTCGACCTGGTCGTCTGCAGTTTCGGGGTGATGTTCTTCCCCCGGCGTCCGGCGGCCTACGCCGCGGCCCGCCGGGCGGGCGGCCGATTCCTGTTCACCACCTGGGACGCCGTCGACAGCCACGCCTTCGCCGCCGCGCTGGTCCACGGGCTGGACGCAGCCTTCCCGGCCGACCCGCCGCGGTTCGTGAGCGCCGTCCCGCACGGCTACACCGACCCCGACCAGGTCCGCAAGGACCTGGCCGAGGCGGGCTTCGCGGACGTCGCGGTGGAACGGGTGGTGCTCACCGGCACCGCCCCGTCCGCCGCGACCGTCGCCCGCGGCTTCTGCCTCGGGACCCCGCTGCGCCGACAGATCCTCGAGCGCGGGGAGCTGGAGGAGGCCGTGGACGTCGTCGCCGGGGTGATGACCGCCGAGCTCGGCGAGGGCGAGGTCAGCGGCGCGATGGCCGCCTACGTCGTGGACGCCCGCTAGCGGACGACGTCGAACACCTGCTTCTGGATGCCGTTGCCGTAGGCCTGGCTCTCCACCAGCCGCAGCGGCTGCTTGTCCTTGTCGGTCTGGCTGAACAGGCGCTTGCCCGCGCCGAGCAGGACCGGGAAGACGAGCAGGTGGTAGCGGTCGATCAGGCCCGCGTCGGAGAGGGCGCGGTTGAGGGTGGCGCTGCCGTGCATGCTGATCGGGCCGCCGTCGGTCTCCTTCAGCGCGGCCACCTCGTCGAGGGAGCGCAGGATGGTGATCTCGCCCCAGTTGTCGACGAGGTCCTCCTCCTTGAGCGTGGTCGACACGACGTACTTCGGCATGGCGTTGTACTGCGGGAACACCTCGGTCATGCCCGGCCACACCGGGGCGAAGGCCTCGTAGCTGAGGCGGCCGATCAGCATCGCGGACGCCTCGGCCTGCTCGGTGCCCTTGAGCTCGTAGGCGGCCGGATCGAACTCGATGCCGTCGGCGGTCCAGCCGGAGTTGCGGTAGCCGGGCTCCCCGCCGGGGGCCTCGACGACGCCGTCGAGCGAGACGAATGCGGTGGAGATCAGCATGCGGGTCATGGGAGATCCTCTCGGGTCAGTGTTGCCCATACTGACCGAGGGGAGCGCGAGAACTCATCGCCCATCGCCACAACAGGAACGCGGCCGCCGCCCCGAACCACAGCCACGTCGCGAAGGCCGCGACCGGACCGGTGACGAAGAAGCCGAGCAGCAGCGCTCCCACCCAGCTCACGGCGGCCAGGACCAGACCGAACGCCGTCCACAGGAGCGCGATCGGACGCCGGTACACCGACGGACGCGCGACGAGCAGCGGCGCACCCAGCACCAGGACGACCGGCACGAGGACCGGGCTCAGCAGGCTCGCGGCCACCGCCAGCACGCCGAGCACGATCACCCGCAGCAGGACGACCGGACGCCAGGGCCGGACCGCGCCGGGCTCCGGCTGCACCACCACGGGCGCGTCGCCGGGACGCTCGGGGGCGAGCACGATCCGGCCGGGCGCGCCGCCGTTGCGCTGCGGCACCGGCCCGCTCACGAGCACCGCGACGAGCCACACCGCCGCGACCAGCACCGCCCCCGACACCACGGCGGCGAGCAGGAAGTCCGTCGTCTGGCCGGGCGTGGGGTCGTCCAGGACCAACAGCGCCTGCACCGCGGCGTGCACCACGATCACCAACAGCACCCTCACGACGGCCGCCCCGCCTCGTCGATCACCGTCTGCACCGGCCCGTCGTAGAGGACGCGGTCTCCGACGCGCACCGTCATCGGACCGTCCGCCGGAGCGGACACGGTGATCGCGGTGCCGTCCGTGGCCGTCCCGGCGCAGGTCACGGCGCCGGCGTCGGCCGTGCAGACCGGCGCCGCAAGGATGCTCACGCCCTGCGCGACCAGCACGTCGTTGCCCGCGAACCGGACCAGTGCCTCCCGCGTCCCGCCGACGGGCGCGACCGCGGCCACCTGCGAGCACCCGGCCGTGACCAGCGCGACCAGGACCACCAGGGGTCGTGCGTGGAAAGTGGTGCTCTGGCACCACTTTCCACGCACGGGCGGCCGCAGGCCGCTGCTCGGGGTCACCGGGCCACCATCCGGGCGAGGTCGGTGTTGGCCTGGGCCTCCAGCGCCGCGTCGGTGATGGTGGCGAGGTCGAAGGGGGCGGGCAGGAGGAGCTCGGTGTTGCGGTCGAGTGGGGAGCCGCGGCGCATGAACGGGTCCTCGATCCAGTCGTTGGCGGCGAGTTCGCGGCTGGTGCCCGCGAGGTCGGCGAGGCTGCCACCGGGGCCCGCGGCCAGCGGGGAGGCGTGGTCGACGACCGTCGTGAAGATCGACATCGTGCCGTCCCGGTTGTCCACCAGCTCCACGACCTGCTGTTGCTGCGGGAAGTCGATGCAGGACGCCGTGGTGATCTCCCAGAAGCCCCGGTCGCCACGGGTGTGGGCGAGGATCTGGTTGAGGTGGGTGTGCCCGTTCAGCCAGGCGACGACGTTCGGGAAGTCGAGCAGCAGGTCCACGAACTCCTCGGCGCCGTGCAGCACCTCGGTCGCACCCGGCCGCAGCGCCCGGTTCTCCAGGGTCAGCGAGTTGTGGTGGCTGAGGACGAGGACCAGCCGGTCCGTCGTCTGCTCCAGCTGCGCGCGCAGCCAGCGGAACTGGGTGTCCGGGACCGCGCCGTCCGGCCCGGCGACCTGGTTGCAGGTGTCCAGCCCGAACACCCGGACCTGCGGGGTGACGTCCGCGCTCCACCACGTCTCGCCCGAGTCCAGGTTGGCGCGGGTGAACCCGTGCCCGACCGGGCCGGGGTTCGATGCCGTGTCGAAGTGGGCCGCCATGAACTCCTGCTGCTCGAAGATCCGCCGTCGGGAATCGGCCGTGACCGTGCGGAAGCCCGGGGTGAGACCGAACCGCTGGTCGAGGGCGCCGACCAGGCGTTGGAGCGGGCTCGCGGTGGCCGCGTACCCGCCGAGGACGTCCGCCGCGAGCGCCTCCCACGCCAGCGCCTTGCGGTCCCCGGTCGCCATCGTGCGGAACTGCGGACTGATCCCGAACGTGCCCAGCAGCAGGGTGTCGTGGTTGCCGTAGACCGCGTACCAGGGCGCGGGCAGCCCGACGGGCTGGACCGGGCCCGCGATCGCGCGGTCGAGCAGGCCGGGCATCCGCGGGAAGCCGTAGTCGCCGAACCCGCCGCCCGCCGGGTCCTCGGGGCGGTACGCCCACACCGCGTCCGACCAGGCCTGCAGGCCCTCGTACACCCCGGGCCTGCCGCTGTCCGGGGTGACCGGGCGACCGTCGAGCACGTCGATGTACCAGCGCAGCTCGTGGTGGGAGTGCATGTCCGCGCTGTCCCCGGTGACCATCGCGGCCCCCATCGGCGCGCCGGTCAGCGGGCTGAACCGCAGGTCGGTCAGGGCCTGGGTCATCGCGGCCAGCACGTGCACCGTCAGCGGGTCCTGGGGATGGAAGGCCGAGGCCCAGGCCGAGTGGTCCTGCACGATCATCGGTTCGATCCGGCCGGGCGACTGGGCGTCGATGACGTGCATGTCGGAGAGGTGGCCGAGGTAGAGCAGCGACCGGCGGGCCCGGGCCCGGTCCGCGTCCGGCGCCCGGCGCAGGACGTCGAGCCGGGGGAGGTAGGGCTCGCCGGGCCCCGCGACGAGGGTGCGGTACCGCCCCTGCGCCACCGGGCCCTGCAGGATCGTCTGGTGCAGTGTGGACAGTGCGGTGGACGGGGTGGCCTGCTGGGCGAGGGCCTGCCCGAGCTCGAGGGGGTCGAGCTGCCAGGCCGCGGAGAGCGCGGCGACGGAGGCGAGGAAGCCCCGGCGTGAGAGTCCTGCCACCGGCGCGCTCCCTTGTGGACGTGATCGTTCGGGGAAGGACTCGCGGTCGGGCCCGTCTCGTTACCTCGGCGAGCGCCGCCCTCGCTGGTGTGACGGGCAGCACATCGCGTCACGGTCCCGGGGGGCGCCGGTGTCTCGGGGGTATGAGCGCACAGCAGCAGGTCATCGTCCTCGGCGGGGGCTACGCGGGCACCCTCGCCGCCAACCGCCTGGCCCCCCACGCCGCCGTCACGGTCGTGAACCCGCGGCCCGAGTTCGTGCAGCGGATCCGACTGCACCAGCTGGTCGCCGGCACCCACGACGCGACGGTCGACCTGGGGCGGATGCTGGCCGACGGCGTCCGGCTCGTGGTCGACGAGGCGGTGCGGATCGACGCCGCCGCCCGCCGGGTCGAGCTCGGCGGGCAGACGCTCGACTACGACCACCTCGTCTACGCGGTGGGCAGCGGGGTCACGGTGCCCGAGCACGCCTACTCGGTCGCCGAGCTGGAGGACGCGCAGAAGCTGCGCGCCGCGCTCGGGGCCGGGCCGGTGACGGTCGTCGGGGGTGGGCTGACCGGCGTCGAGACGGCCGCCGAGCTGGCCGAACAGGGGCACCCGGTCACCCTGGTCGGCGCGCTCGCCCCCAGCCTGTCGGAGAACGGCAGGGTGCGGGTCGCGGCCAAGCTCCGGGACCTCGGCGTGACGCTGCTCGCCGGACACGTGGACGACGTGCGGCCCGGGGAGGTCGTGGTGGACGGGGCGCCGCGGCCGAGCGCGGTCACGATCTGGACGGCCGGGTTCGGAGTGCCCCAGCTCGCCGCCCGCAGCGGCCTGCGCACCGACGAGCAGGGCCGGCTGCTCACCGACGAGACCCTGACCAGCCTCGACGACGACCGGATCGTCGCCGCCGGGGACTCGGCCGCGCCGTCGGGACAGCCGCTGCGGATGAGCTGCCAGGCCGCGCTGCCGCTGGCCCAGCACGCCGCCGACACCGTGCTGGCCCGGATCGCCGGCACCGAACCCGGCGTGATCGACCCGGCGTTCGTGGGGCAGTGTGTCAGCCTCGGCAGGCACGCGGGCGCGATCCAGGTGGCACGCCGGGACGACACCCCGACCGACACCGTGATCGGCGGGCGGCCGGCCGCGTGGATCAAGGAGGCGGTGTGTCGCAGCACGGTGTGGGCGGTGCGCAGAGGGGCGAGCCCGACGCTGAAGGGCGGGTACCGGAAGACGCTCGTCCCGTGACCCACGCGGAGCGCTTCACCGCGCTGCGGCCCCTGCTGTTCACCATCGCCTACGAGATCCTCGGCTCGGCCGCCGAGGCGGACGACGTCCTGCAGGAGAGCTACCTGCGCTGGGCGGACGTCGACCTGGAGGTGGTCCGGGACGACAAGTCCTACCTCGCGCGGGTCGTCACCCGGCAGGCGTTGAACGCGCTGCGGACCTCGGCGCGGCGGCGCGAGGAGTACGTGGGGCCGTGGCTGCCGGAACCCGTCCAGACGGTCGGGGTCGAGGGTGCGGACACCGACGTCGTGCTGGCCGAGTCGGTCTCGATGGCCATGCTCGTGGTCTTGGAGACCCTCGGCCCGGACGAACGCGCGGTGTTCGTGCTGCGCGAGGTGTTCGGGTTCGACCACGCCGAGATCGCCGAGGCCGTGGGCAGGCCGGTGGCGACCGTCCGCCAGATCGCCCACCGCGCCCGCGAGCACGTGCACGCGCGGCGCAAGCGGTACGAGCCGGTGGAGGCCGCGCGGGTCACCGAGCGGTTCCTGGCGGCGGCGGCCGGCGGGGACGTCGAGTCGCTGATGGCGTTGCTGGCGCCCGACGTCGTCTGGACGGCGGACGGCGGCGGCAAGCTCAGCGCCGCGCGCCGCCCGGTCGTCGGCGCGCAGCGGGTGCTGGCGCTGCTGGGCGGCATGCTCCGGATGAGCGAGAGCGTGGCGGGCCTGCGGTTCGAGTCGGTGCGGAGCAACGGTGCGCCCGCGGTCGTGGTGCACTCCGCCGCGCGGCTGGAGGGGGTGTTCCTCTTCGAGGTCGCCGACGGCCTGATCACGCACGTCTACGCCGTCCGCAACCCGGACAAGCTCGCCGACTTCGGGTCGCCGCGCCGGCTGAGCCGCTGACCCGATCGGCGACGCGTTCCCGCGGGTGGGCCGAGCGGCTACGGTGCGCTCCATGCAGCTGGTCGGCCGCGCGTCCGAGCTGGCCGCGCTGCGCCGGATGGTCGCGGCACCCGGGCCACGGCTGGTCCTGGTCGAGGGCGAGGCGGGGATCGGCAAGACCAGCCTGGTCCGCGAGCTCGGCGCCGCTCGGTGGGCGTACGGCGTGGACGAGGGCGCGCCCCCGCTGTGGCTGTGGCGCCAGCTCGTGCCCGACGTCCGGCCGGACGCGGCGGGTGACCGGTTCGCCCTGGTCGGCGAGCTGCGGGCGGCGTTGGCCGGTGGGGGCCTGCTGGTCGTGGACGACGTCCAGTGGGCCGACGAGCCCTCGCTCCTCGTGCTGCACCGGCTGCTGCGGGCCGGCGCCCCGGTCGTCGTGTGCGCCACCCGGCGGACCGGCGAGTCGGGGGCCGGGTGGGATCGGGTGGGCCCCGACCTGCTCAGCGGCCCCGACGTCGCACGGCTCGCGGTGGGTGGGCTCCCGGACGAGGCCGCGGCCGACCTGGTCCGCGCGGTCGCGGCGACCGGCGACGCGGGCGCGGGGTCGGTGGCGGAGCCCGCCGCGGACACGACCGACGTGGCGTGGGCCGTGCGGGTCGGCGGGGGCAACCCGTTGTTCCTGCGTGAGCTGGCGCGGTCGTCCCCCGCGGCGGTCGGGCGCAGCATGGGCGGGGTCGGGGACGTGATCACCGCGCGGGTCCGCAGGCTCGACGCGTCGGTGCAGCGGCTGCTGCGGGCGGCGTCGTTGCTGGCCGAGGACGTCGAGCTCACGGTGGTGGCGCGGCTGCTCGACGAGCCCACCGTGGCCTGCCTGCCCGCGGTGAGCGCGGCGTTGGCGGCCGGGCTGCTGGTCGACTCCGGCGGCGGCCGGTTCCGCTTCGCCCACGGACTGGTCCGCACGGTGCTCGCCGCGCAGACCCCGCTGCAGGAGGCCGTGGTCCTGCACCTGCGCGCGGCCGAGGCCCTCGAGGACCTGCACCGGCACGGGCTGTCCGCGGTGTCCGCGGACATCGCGCGGCACCGGGCCGCCGTCGCGGTCGTGGGGGACCGGGCGCCTGCCGTCGCGTGGGCCCGCCGCGCCGCCGAGGACGCCACCCGGGCGCTGGCCCACGAGGAGGCGGCGCGCCTCTACCGCTCCGCCCTGGACTGCGGTGGACCCGCTCTCCCCCCGGCCGAGCGGGCGGAGTCGCTCCTCGGGCTGGCCGCCGCCGAGGCCGCGGCCGGACGGCATCCGGAGACGCTCGCCGCCTGCCGGGAGGCCGTCGATCTCGCGCCGGAGCTCGTCGCCCGCGCCGCCCTGCTCCTCGAGGCCATCGGCGAGCGGGACCGCGACCGCACGGTGGAGACGTGGTGCGTGCGGGCGCTCGCGACCGCCACGGGCGCGGTGCGGGTCCGCCTCCTCGCCCGCCTCGCGGAGGCGCGGTACTACGGCGGCGACGTCGAGGGCGCCCGTGCCCCCGCCGCCGAGGCAGTGGCCGCGGCCGCGGAGGACTCGCGGCAGTCGGTGGAGGCGCGCGTCGCGGCCCTGCGGGCTCGGCAGCTCACCTGCAGCGGGCCCGAGTTCTCGGGCGAACGGGCCGGGCTCGCCGCACAGATGACCGCGTTGGGCGAGGACTGCGGGCGCCCGGACGTCGAGCTGTGGGGCAGGCTGTGGACGGTCGACGTGCTGTTCGAGCGGGGCGACCTCGGCGGCATCGAGGTCGAGCTGACCCGGCTGCGCTCGTGTGTGGAGCGGCGCCCCGGGCCGCTCCCGCGCTGGCACCTGCTCGTCGCGACCGCGGCCCTCGCCCAGGCCCGGGGTGACCTCGCGACCGCGCGCGAGCTCGGCGAGGAGGCGTTCGCCCTGCTCGACGCGCTGGGGCACCCGGCCGCGACCGGTGCGTTCCTCAGCCTGCTGGGCGGGCTGGGCCGCCACGCCGGGCACTCCCCGGACCTCGCTGCGCCGGTGCTCGACGACGTCGGCGAGGTGCGGGCCCAGCTGTTCGCGCGGCTGGGGCCCGCGGTCGCGCTCGTCGAGAGTGGACGGACCGCGGAGGCGGCGCGGCTGTACCGGCTGACCGGCCCGCCGCGGGAGTGGGAGATCCCGCCGTACTTCCGCGTGCAGGCCCTCGCCGTGGGGGCACAGATCGCGGTGGGCCTGGGCCTCCCGGCGGACGTCGCCTGGTTCGTCGAGGCGCTCGCGCCGTATGCGGACGGGCACGTGGTCGGCGGGGCGGGGGCCGCGAACTACCTCGGTCCGGTCGCCCTGATCCTGGGCAGCTGCGCCGCCGCCCTGGGCGATCTCGACGGCGCGGTCCGGCACCTGACGGCCGCGCTGGCCACGAGCGAGCGCATCGGCGCGCCCGGGTTCGCCGTCGAGGCGGCCTGCGAGCTCGGCGCCGTCCACCTGCGGCGTGGGGACCCGGCGGGTCGCCTGCTGCTCACCCGGGCGCGCCCCACCGCCGTCGAGCTGGGGATGGCGCCGTGGACGGCGCGGATCGACGAGCTGCTCGGCCGGGACGGCGGCCCGCTCACCGCGCGCGAGCGCGAGGTCGCCGAGCTGGTCGCGCAGGGCTGGTCGAACCGGGAGATCGCCGCTGCGCTGGTGCTCTCCGAGCGGACCGTCGGCAACCACGTCCAGCACATCCTGACCAAGCTCGGGGTGTCGAACCGGGGCCGGATCGCGGCCTGGATGAGTAGCGGGATGAGTAGTTCGCCCGACGCCCGGCGGCCCGCGTCTCCCTAGCGTCCTCCCTGGTCGAACGAGGGGGACACCATGACCTACATCCACATCGCGCGGACGCCCGGGATGGGCCTGGACGGCTACGAGCGGGTCCGGCGCGAACTCGGCCCCGAGAACGGGGCGGGGAACCTGAGCCACCGGGTCGGCGTCGTCGACGGCGTCCTGGTGATCGTCGACGAGTGGGAGTCGCGCGCCCACGCGGACCGGTTCGCGGCCGAGCGACTCTTCCCCGCCTTCGAACGGGCCGGGGTCCTGCCGCAGGCGGCCACGGACGTCACCGCGTTCGAGGCGGTGGCGCGGTGACCGCGCGGATCGGCGTCGCGGTCACCGGGCTGGCGACGCTCTACACGGTCGCGTTGCTGGTGGGTATGCCCGACCCGGACTGGGCCTACCTGGCCCGTGTCCTGGTCCACCTCGGGGAGCTGGCTGTGCTGCTCGCGATCGTCGGCTCCGGCGCGGCCGGACGGAGGGGGCTCGGTCGCGCCGGGGCCGCGCTCGCGGGCCTCGGGCTGGTGGGGCTGGCGGTCGGCGAGGCGACCACCCTGGCCGCGCCCGCGACCGCGGACCTGTTGTTCATGATCTCCCCGAACCTCGTGGGGCTGGGAATGATCCTGCTCGGCGTCGCGGTCGTGCTCGAACGGCGGTGGACGGGGTGGGCCCGTGTCGTGCCGCTGGCGCTGGGGATCGCGGTGTTCGGGGTGCTGACCCCGCTGATCATCGTGTCCGGTGGGCCGCCTGCGCCCGCCGCCGTCGTCGGGCTGCTCGTGTGGGAGGTGCTGTGGGTGGCCTGCGGGGTCGCGGCGCTCACCCGCGCGCCTACCCCAGCTGCGGCCTGATCTCGGTCTGGAACCGGCCGAACAGCTCCCGGGCCTCCGCCGCGCTGCCGCGGATGGCCGGGACGAGCAGCTCGTCCATCCCGGCCTCCTGCCACCGTCCGATGGTGTCGACGATCTCCGCGACGGACCCGGCCACCACGACGGGTCCCTGGACGTCCTCGGCCTTGCCGTCGATCACGAAGACGGCCTGGGTGGAGCGGCGGATCTCCTTCGGGTTCCGGCCGATCCGCGCGCAGTGCTCGTCGAGCACGGCGGACTTGTGGGCGAAGACCTCGGGGGTGGACCAGCAGTTCCACTCGTCCGCCCAACGGGCCACCACGCCGAGCATCCGCTGCTCGCCGGAGGCGCCGATCATCACGGGGATCCGGTGCTCCGCGGGCACGCGCGGGGCGTCGGAGATCGTGTAGTGGGTGCCGTCCAGCGTGGTGCGGTCGGTGCGGAGGAGGCCGTCGAGCACGGCGAGGCTCTCCTCGAAGCGGTCGATCCGGGTGCGGATCGGGCCGAGCTCGATGCCGTAGGCGGCGTGTTCGTTGAGCTGCCAGCCCGCACCGACGCCGAGGACGAGGCGCCCACCCGACAGGTCCGACGTCGTCGCCGCGATGTTCGCCAGCACGGCCGGGTGCCGATAGGTGATCCCGGCGACCATGCTGCCCAGCCGCACCCGGGGGACGGCCGTGGCCAGCCCGGCGAGCAGCGAGAAGCACTCCCGCATCGCACGGTCCGACCGCTCCTCGGTCCCCGTGTTCGCCATGAAGTGGTCGGCCACCCACAGCCCGTCGTAGCCGAGGGCCTCGGCCTCGCGGCCGACAGCCACGACGTCCGACGCCGACCAGGTGGTCCCCAACCAGGCACTGACAGCGAGAGTCATGCCCTCAGCAGATCACGCCAGGAGCGTCGACGCGTGGTCGGGAACCTCACGGGCGAGCTCGCGCGGCGGCCGGACGTAGCCGCGGCCCTTCGGCCGCTCGGGGATGGTGAGCACCTGCTGGGGCACCGGCTGCCACGGGATGCTGTCCAGCAGGTGGGCGATCATGTTCAGCCGGGAGCGGCGCTTGTCCTCGGACTCCACGATCGTCCAGGGGGAGACCTCGGTGTCCGTGTGCACCAGCATGTCGTCCTTCGCCTGGGAGTAGTCGTCCCAGCGGGAGATCGACTCCAGGTCCATCGGGGAGAGCTTCCACTGCTTGAGCGGGTTGGTCAGCCGCTCGCGGAAGCGCTTCTCCTGCTCCTGCGGGCTCACCGAGAACCAGTACTTGCGCAGCAGGATCCCGTCCTCGACCAGCATCTCCTCGAACACCGGGCACTGGCGCAGGAACCGCTTGTACTCCTCGGGGGTGCAGAACCCCATCACCCGCTCGACACCCGCGCGGTTGTACCAGGACCGGTCCATCAGCACGATCTCCCCGGCAGCCGGCAGGTGCTCCACGTAGCGCTGGAAGTACCACTGGGTCTTCTGCCGCTCCGTCGGCGCGGGCAGCGCCACGATGCGCGCGACGCGGGGGTTGAGGTTCTCCGTGACCCGCTTGATCGCCCCGCCCTTGCCCGCGGCGTCCCGCCCCTCGAAGATCACGACGACCCGGGTCCCGGTGGCCTTCACCCATTCCTGCAGCTGCACCAGCTCGCCCTGCAGGCGCAGCAGCTCCGCCTCGTAGATCTCCTTGGGGAACCGCTTGGGCGTCTTCTTGGCCATGGCGCACTCTCCCACCCACCCCGTGAGCGGCAATAGTCGCCATAGAGACGATCGCCGCTCACGGGTCCTAGGGTGGGTGGGTGTTCGAGGATCTGCGGGCGCGGCTGCGGGCCACGCGTTGGCCGGAGGGCGACGGGCCCGGCGTGGACGTCGGCCTGCTGCGTGAGCTGTGCGGCTACTGGGCGGACGGGTTCGTGTGGCCGGTGCCCGCGCTCGAGGACCTGCCGCGTACCCGCGTCGAGGTCGGGGGCCTGGGCATCCACCTCGTGCACGCGCGCAGCGGCCGCTTCCCGCTGCTGCTCGCGCACGGCTGGCCGGACTCGTTCTGGCGGTACGCGAAGGTCGTGCCGCTGCTCGCCGAGGAGTTCGACGTCGTCGTGCCCGACATGCCGGGGTTCGGCTACTCGGACATCCCCGCGACCCCGCTGAGCTCGGTCGACGTCGCCGCGCTGTGGGCGGAGCTGATGACCACGCTGGGCTACGAGCGGTTCGCCGTGGCGGGCGGTGACGTCGGCAGCGCCGTGGCCCGCTTCCTCGCGCTCGACTTCCCGGACCGGGTGGTCGCGGTCCACCGGATGGACGCCGGGCTCTCGTCCGCGACCGCCGACCCGGCCCCGCTGACGGAGGCGGAGCAGGCGTGGCAGCGGGAGGTCGCGGCCTGGAGCGCCGTCGAGGGCGGGTACGGGCTGATGCACCGGACCAAGCCCCAGACGGCCGCCGTCGGGCTCACCGACTCACCCGCCGGGCTGGCGGCGTGGATCGTCGAGAAGCTGGTGTCCTGGGGCGACGGGGCCATGAGCCGGGACGACATGCTCGCCGATCTCACGATCTACTGGGAGACCGGCACGATCGGCTCCTCGATGCGGATGTACGCGGCCAACGGCGCGATCCCGCACGCGCAGCTTGCCCGGCGCGTCGAGGTGCCGTCCGGGTTCTCGCTGTTCGGCGGGGACGTCCTGCCGCCGCCCCGCTCCTGGCTGGAGCGCACCACGAACCTGGTCCGCCTGACCCACCCGCCGCGCGGGGGCCACTTCGCACCCGTCGAGCAGCCCGAGCTCTACGCCCAGGAGCTGCGCGAGTTCTTCGGGAGCGTCGGTGCGTAGCGCGCGCGGTGACGAGCTGACGGCCCGGCAGCTGGAGGCGATCCTGGCGTTGCGGGTGGCGGTGTTCGTCGTCGAGCAGGACTGTCCGTACCAGGAGGTCGACGGGCGGGACACCCTGCGGACGACGTGGCACGTGTGGACCGGGGACGTCGACGCCTGCCTGCGCGTGCTCACCGAACCGGACGGCACCCGGCGGATCGGCCGGGTGTGCACGGCCGAGAAGGCCCGTGGGAGCGGCCTGGCCGCCGAGCTCATGCGCGCCGCGCTGGTCGAGATCGGCGACGCCCCCTCCGTCCTCGACGCCCAGACCTACGCCCGCGGCTTCTACGAGCGGTTCGGCTTCGCGGCGGTCGGCGCGGAGTTCGACGAGGACGGCATCCCGCACATCAGGATGGAGCGCGCCGCGCGTACGAGCGGATGACCAGCCCGGTCGACAGGCCGTGCAGGACGATGCTCGCCACGACCGTCACCACGGTCACGGCGAGGACCAGCTCGGTCTCGGGGCCCTGCAGGTCCACGACGGCGAGCAGCCCGAAGACCAGCGTCGCGATGCCGCGCGGGCCCAGCCAGCCCAGGACCAGCCGGTCCCGGGGCGCGATCGTGGTGCCCGCCAGCGAGAGCACCACCGGGGCGATCCGGGCGACCGTGAGCGCCACCAGCGCGAACACCACGACCTGCCAGGTGATCGAGCCGATCGCGAGGGTCCGGTTCACGATGGCGCCGAACACGAACCACAGGGCCAGCGACAGCAGCTCCCCGACGTCCTCGGTCAGGTGCAGGGTCCCCGCGGGCAGGGTGCGCGCCGCGGGCTCGAACAGCACCCCGGCGACGAACGCGGCCACGAAGCCGTTGCCGCCCAGCACCACCGCGGTGCCGTAGGCGAGCAGCGGCAGGGCGAGCACCCCGATCCGCAGGGCGGACGGCGACGTCCAGCCCGCGTCCAGCACCCGGCGCAACAGGCGCGCCGCCACCCACCCGATCACCGCGCCGACGGCGACGGCGATGACCAGGGACGGGACCGCGTCGCGCACCGCGTGGGTCACGTCCTCCGCCTCGGCGGACGTGGCCACGGCGAGGGCGATGAGGAAGACGGGGGCGACCAGGCCGTCGTTGAGCCCGCTCTCGGTGTTGACCAGCGCGCGCAGCCGTTCCGGGACCCGCCGGTCCCGGACGAAGGCGGCCGCGGGGGCGAGGTCGACGGGCATCACGACCGTCGCGAGGACGAGCAGGAGCCAGAGCCCGGTGCCGTCGAACAGCAGCACCCCCGCGACCCAGGCGAGCGCGAGGGACAGCGGCAGCGCGATCAGCAGCAGCCGCAGGGTGAGCCGCGGCTCGCGGCCCAACACCCCGCCGGGGACCTCGGTGGCGTCGAGGAAGAGCAGGATCGCCAGGACGACCTCGACGATGTGCTCGGCCTGGCCGACCACGCCGTCCGGCGCGCCGAACCCGAGATCGAAGACGAACACCGGGGCCGGGCCCGCGGTGAGCAGCACCCCCGCCACCAGCATGGCCAGCGGCATGGTGACGCTGAACCGGGCGAGCCTGCCCGCCACCAGCGCCCAGGCCAGCAGGATCACCATGATGACGACGAGGGCGAGCACGCTGAACCGCTCGGGCGCCCCGTCCGTGTCGTTACCAGGCGGCGCGTCATCGGGAGGGTGGAGCCATGGTCCACACACGGCGGTCCACGATGGTCTGGCAGGTGCTGAGCGCGGTGGCGCTGCTCGCGATGGGGGGCCTGCACCTGTGGCTGGTGTTCCACGGCACCGGCGGCATCCTCGGGATCCTGTTCGTGCTCAACGCGATCGGCGGGCTGGTCCTCGCCCTCGCGGTGCTCCTGACCCGGGGCAGGCTGCTGCAGGTCGCCACCGTGCTCGGCCTGCTGTTCCTCGCCGGCACCCTGTTGGCGCTGGTCCTGGCACTCACCGTGGGCCTGTTCGGGATCCGGTCGTCGCTGGGGTACGACCTCGCCCTGGAGACCCTGGTCGTGGAGTCCGTCGGCGTGGTGATCCTGCTGGTCACCACCGCGACGGTGCTGCGGCCTGGAAGGGCTTAGCACCGCACTAGGGTTCGGTGGGTGGCGCAGTCGTGGGCCAGCTCGCCGGGGGTGCGGCGGAGCATGCGGTCGAACAAGGGGCGCGATACCGGGCCCGAGCTCGCCCTGCGCTCCGCGGTGCACGCGCTCGGCCTGCGGTACCGGGTCAACGCGCGGCCGTTGAAGGGGGTCCGCCGCACCGCCGACCTGGTGTTCTCCCGCGCTCGGGTCGCGGTGTTCCTGGACGGGTGCTTCTGGCACGGCTGCCCCGAGCACCACACCGTCGCCAAGACGAACGGTGAGTTCTGGGCGCGGAAGGTCTCCGAGAACCGGCGCCGGGACCGCGACACCGACGCGAAGCTGGCCGCGGCGGGCTGGCGCAGCGTGCGGGTCTGGGAGCACGAGGACCCCGTGGTGGCCGCCGAGCGGGTCCGGGCCGCGGTGCGCTAACGGACCTGGCCGTTCGACCGTGGCCGAAGCGCGATCCCGCACGCAGAATGGTGGGAGGAGCCGGGTCAGGAGGTCACCGTGGGCGAGGTCCATCCGTTGCGTGTCGTGGCACAGCGTCCGGTCGTGGACGGCACCGTGCTCTCCTCCGACGAGCTCCGAGCCCAGGTCAAGGCCCTGCAGGACGGGCGGGAGGAGCAGGTCGACGAGGCCCGCTCCGAGCTGGCCGAGAGCCTGGCGAACCTGGACCGGGGCCTGCAGGCGCTGCGGGCCAGGCTGGTTGCGAAGGCCACGCACGCCGCGAAGGTCGCGGGCGGGGTGGCGGCGGTGGGCGTCGGTGTGGTCGCCGCGGTCTGGGTCGTCGCTAGGTCAGAATCCTGAGCAGCTCGCGGTGGTCGGAGATCATGTGGTCCGGCACCGTGTCGTGGTAGGTCTGTTCGCCCTGGCCGGACACGAACATGACCGTCGGCATGCCCGCCCGACGGGCGCCGAAGACGTCTCGGTGCATGTCGTTGCCCACGTAGAGGACGTGCTCGGGGGCCAGCCCCAGCTCGGCGCACACCAGCGTGAACAGCCGCGGATCGGGCTTGCGGTACCCGTGGTCCCCCGAGACGACGACGGGTGAGAACCGCTCCAGCAGACCCACCTGGTGCAGCTCGGCGCGGGCCCACGCGTGCTGTCCGTCCGTGACGATGGCGAGCGGGAACCGGGCCGAGAGCGCCTCGAGCACCTCGTCGACGCACGGGTAGAGCTGCAGGCGGCGCCGCGAGATCCCGCGGTACTGCTCGGCGAGGAAGAGCGGCAGCTCCGCCCGCCGGGTCGCGGGCAGGGCGGCGGTGAAGGCGGTGCCGTGCTCGACGAGCATGCGCTCGAAGATCGCGACGACGTCGAACTCCGGGTACTCCTCGGCGCTGGCCGAGCGCTGCTCGTCCAGGTAGCGGAAGTACAGGTCGCGGACCTCGCCGCGGCGCAGGTCCACCCCGGCGTAGGTCAGGGTGTGGCCGAGCGCGCGGTAGATCTGCTCGTCGTGCTCGTCGGTGAGGATGTCGACGAGGGTGCCGTTGACGTCGAAGGCGACCGCCTGGACGTTCACGGGGACGGAGCCTACGGGGTCGACCATCAGCACGACACCGCCTGGAGGAGCTCGCGGGCCCGCCCCACCAGCCTCCCCGCGTAGGAGTGCGGGAGGTAGTCGTTGCGCGCGATCCGAAGCATGTTCTGTGCCATGTAGAAGGGCAGCCGCCGGGTGATCGAGGAGAACGCCGCGTGGCGGTCCGGGAAGTGGCAGCTGTACTCCCACAGGAAGTGCCCGATGAACGGCTCGGCGCGGTACGGGTCGCCGGTGCCGCGCAGGAAGGCGTGCTGCAGCTCGCCCGCCAACCGGCCGACGTCGAACATCCGGTCCCCGCGCTTCATCCGCTCCAGGTCGATCACGCCGACGTTCTGCCCGCCGCCGAACAGGAAGTTGGCCGGGGTCGCGTCGCCGTGCAGCCAGACCGCCTGGTCCGCCCACATGTGCCCGCGCTCGGCCCACAGCCCGCCGAGCCAGCGCAGCTCGTCGGTCTCCCAGCCGCCGATCCGGCCGCGGTCGCTGAGCACCCGCAGCTGGTCGTCCAGATAGGACACGTCCGCGGCGAAGTCCACGGCCCCGCCCGCCGTGCGGTTGTGCTGGGTGGCGAGGTACCAGGCCAGCGCGGTCAGCCGCCGTCGCAGCAGCCTGCCGTCTCCGCCCACCGCCCGGTCGATCGCCCGGATCAGCAGGTCACCCCGGTAGTACTCCAGCGCCAGGACGCAGTTGATGTCCCGCTCCCAGGCCAGCGGCCGGACGACGTGGTGCGGCGAGCCGACCAGCGAGTACCCGCGCAGCGTGCGATAGCCCTCGTACTCGCACCCGGCCGTCCACGCCGCCTTGTCCCGGTCCCAGCCGAAGCGCGGACCGAAGAACTTGCAGACCAGCCGGGTGCCGGTGGCGGTCTCCTCGTAGGCGTAGACCTCGTTGGAGCCGCTGAGCCGGTGCACGCGGAAGACCGGGTACGGCGTGCGCACGCCCAGCCGCTCTCGCAGGACCCGGTCCAGGAACCCGTGCAGCGGGTCCTGCGCGGACACGAAGCCGACGAACCGTCCGTCCACTGAAGATCCTCCGAGGGGAGAGATTCCAGTGAATCACCGGTGTCGTGGGATGGTCCATCAGCGGAACGGAGATTTAACGAGCGAGGGTGACGCGGTCGGCGGGCGAGGTGGCGCAGGCCCCCGCGCCGGAACCACTACGCTCCGCCCGGTGAGTGACGACGAACGCATCGCCCTGTTCCTCGACTACGAGAACCTGGCGATCGGGGCGCGGGACGGACTCGGGGTCTCGCCCTTCGACCTCGGCCCGGTGGCGGACGCGCTGGCCGAGCGCGGGCGGGTCGTCACCCGGCGCGCCTACGCGGACTGGTCGTTCTTCGACGAGGACCGCAGGCTGCTCGTCCGCCAGCAGGTGGAGCTCATCGAGCTGCCGCAGCGGATGGGCGTGGGCCGCAAGAACGCCGCGGACATCAAGATGGCCGTCGACGCGATCGAGCTGGCCTACGAGCGGGGCTTCATCACCACGTTCGCGATCGGCACCGGGGACTCGGACTTCACCCCGCTGGTGCACAAGCTGCGCGAGATGGACAAGCGGGTGATCGGGATCGGGGTGCAGTCCTCGACGTCCGCGCTGCTCCCTCCCGCCTGCGACGAGTTCCTGTTCTACGACCGCCTGCCGGGGGTCGACGCCGAGCCCAGACCGCGCCGGGGCCGCGCGAAGCCGCAGACCAAGCCCGCCCCGCAGCCCGAACCGGAGCCCGAGCCCGCGCAGGAGCCCGAGGAGACGGAGGAGACCCGGGAGGTCGACGTCGCCAAGCTGGTGGCGAGCACCCTCGCCGGGCTGCAGCGCCACGCCGACGGGCCGATCCTGGGCTCCCGGCTCAAGCGGGCGATCCTGCGCAAGGACCCGACGTTCGACGAGGGCGACTACGGCTCACGCGGGTTCGGTGAGCTGCTGCGCACCCTCGAACAGCAGGGCGTGGTGGTGCTGACCCAGGGGTCGGCGGCAGGTGATCCCGCCGTCGACTTCCCCGAGCACGGGCCGGACGCCGAGGCGTTCGCGCTGCTCACCGACGTCGTGCGGGAGATGGGGCGGCCGCAGCTGTCCGGGCTGAAGGACCGGTTGCGCAAGCGGAGCCCGGACTTCAGCGAGAAGCGCTACGGGTTCGGCAGCTTCTCCGCCTTCGTCCGCGCCGCGAGCGCCCGCGGCCTGGTGCAGATGGAGTTCTCCGAGGACCTGGGCGACTGGGTCCTCTCCCTCCCCTGATGCGGGGGTCGGGTGGCGTTCAGGCCGCGCTCTGGGCGAACTCCTTGCCGGTGGCCGCGGCCTGCTGGTGGGCCTTCTCGCGCACCTCGGCGGCGAGCGGGCGCAGCGCGGCCATGGCCTCGACGGTGTCGGCCAGGGTCAGCTCCGCCTCGACGACCGTGACGGCGCCGCCCCAGACGTCCGCGAAGATGCGGGAGAGCCACCCGATGCCGTGGTCCCAGCCCTCGCGCGGGGTGCCCGCCCCGTAGCCGCCACCACGCGCGACGACGATCGCGACCGGGCGACCGGCCAGCGGGTTCTCCACGCCCGCGGCGAAGCGCGGGTCGGTGATCACGACGTCGATCCAGGTCTTGAGGTGCTGGGAGACGCCGAAGTTGTAGAGCGGGGCGCCGACCACGATCGAGTCGGCCCGGAGCAGCTCGTCGACGAGCTCCTTCGCCGTGGCGACGGCGGTCTTCTGCGCCTCCGAACGCTGGTCCTCCGGGGTGTAGCCGGCGAACGTGGCGGTCGCCCACAGGTCGGCGGGCAGCGGCTGGGTGCCCAGGTCGCGGCGGATCACGGTGCCGCCCGGATGCTGCTCGAGGTAGGCCTTCTCGAGGGTGTCGGTGACCTCGCGGCTCACCGAGCCCTCGGTGCGGATGCTGGTGTCGAGGCGGAACAGGCTCATGAGGGGCTCCTTGTGCTGCGGGAAATATGTTCTGTGAGGCAGACTATCTCCACCGCAGACGGTTGTCGCAACCGCGTACTCTGAGACGGTGACCACTCCGGAGCGCGTCGAGTCCGACCTGGGCTGGGCGCTGGGCCAGGTCACCCGCACGCACATCAAGCACTCCGAGCACGTCCTCGCGGGGCTCCCAGGAGGCCCGCGCGGCTATCTGGTGCTGACGGCCGCGCGCGAGGGCACGCCGACCCAGCTCGCGCTCGCGCGCAAGCTCGGCGTCGACCGGACCGTGATGACCTACCTGCTCGACGAGCTCGTCGCGGCCGGGCTGGTCGAGCGCAGGCCGGACCCGGCCGACCGCCGGGCCCGCCAGATCCACCTCACCCCGGCGGGCTGGGGGCAGCTCTGCGAGTACGCGCGGCGGCTGGCCGAGGTCGAGGAACACCTGCTCGCCCCGCTGGCGCCCGCGGAGCAGGACCAGCTGCGCGCGCTGCTCGCCCGGCTCGCCACCGCCGTGCCTGCGGAGGGCAACCCGTGTCAGGTGGCCGAGGACATCAAGGCGCGCATGGGGATCACGGAGATCACGCGGGGGTGACGGCCTTCGAGCCGTCCGGGGCCACGGCGAACCACTTGCCGTCGGTGCCCTGGCCCGCCGTGGTCGTGAGGCTGCCGTCGTCCTGGGCGTACATGTAGAGCGGCCAGCCCGCCAGGGTGATCTGCCGGGTGCCGTCCGGGCGCTGCAGCACACCGACCTTGTCCGCGTCGACGCCGAGGAGCTCGGGCTGCTCGCCCGCCTCGACCAGCAGCGGCGGCCACTGCGTGGCGCACGCGTCGGTGCAGGCGGTGGCGGACGGGGTGGCCGAGTCGCCGTCGAAACGGTGCAGGACGTGCCCGTCCGCGTTGGTGACGACGACACCGAGCGGGCCGCTCTGCACCGCCCACAGCTGCACCCCGTCCGAGCCGTGGTGCATGCCGCCCATCGACGAGTGGTCCATCCCCTGCATGCCCTGGTCGGCGGCTGGGGCGGCCTGCGGCTGCGCCGGCGCGCCGGACCCGCAGGCGGACAGGGCGAGGGCGGCCAGGCCGGCGAGGACCAGCATCTTCAGTCGGCTCACGGGGCAGGACGGTAGAACCCCGTCGAGATCGAGACGTCCGAGTCTGAGGGGAGGTTGCCCGGGTGCCGCCGATCCGCGCCGGGCGGGAGGCGAGCGGCCCCTGGTTGCTCCGGTCGGAGCAGTCCGGACCGCCGCTCGTTCTCAGGTCGGTTCTCAGGTTCCGCGGTGGGCGGGTGAGCGGTCCACCAGCTCGTCCGCGACCCACCGGGCCACGCCGACGGGCCACGGGGCGGGCAGTCCGAGGACGATGTGGGAGAAGCCTGCCGCGACGGCCTCGTCGATCGCCTCCCGCGTGGCCTCCGGGGTGTCGTAGGAGACGCCCAGGTGGAGGGAGCGGGTGATCGCGGCGGGGTCCCGGCCGATCTCGGCGCAGTAGTCGTCGAGCATCCGGCTGCGCGCCACGCAGTCGGCGAGGTCCCCGCCGGGGATGTTCCACAGGTCCGCGTGCTTCGCGACCACCCGCAGCGTCGCCCGGGCCCGGCCGCCGATCATGATCGGCGGCCTGCGCGCGGGCTTGGGGTTGCCGTAGGCCCCGTCGAGGTGCACGTACTCGCCGTGGAAGTCGAACGGTGCGTCCTCGGTCCAGAGTCGCTCGATGACGGTCAGCGCCTCGTCGAGGCTGTCGGTGGCGCGACCGGTGTCGTGGAACGGCAGGCCGTGGGCCGCGTACTCGCGGCGGGCCAGCGGATGGCTCGGCCGCGACCCGACGCCGATCCCGAAGTCCAGCCGCCCGCCGGAGACGGCGTCCACGGTGGTGGCGATCTTGGCGAGCATCGCGGGCGGGCGGAACCGGTTGCTGGTCACCAGGATGCCGAGCCGCAGCCGCCGGGTCTGCGCGGCGAGGGCGGACAGCAGCGTCCAGCCCTCGAAGATCGGCCCGTCCTGGACGCCGAAGATCGGCAGCAGGTGGTCGAAGAGCCAGGCGTGCTCGATCTCCGGCACCTCGTCCGCCTCGCGCCAGACCCGCAGGACGTCCGCGTACTCGACCTGTTGGGGTGCGGTCGCGATCCCGAAGCTCGTCATGCCGGCGCCTCCGCGGTGTCGGGTCGGTCAGGATCGGGTGTGCGGTCGTGCACGGTGTCTCCCGTAATATGGTGGAACGTTGTTCCGCTTACGATACGGAACATGGTTCCATTTGTCGAGGGAGGGGCATGGCCAAGCGAGCCGACGCGCGCCGGAACTCCGACGCGGTGCTCGAGGCGGCCGCGGCCGCGTTCGTCGCCGCCGGGGTCGAGGCCCCGGTCCGCGACATCGCGGCACGGGCGGGCGTCGGGGTGGGGACCGTCTACCGGCACTTCCCGACCCGGGCCGACCTCGTCGTCGCCGTGTACCTGCACCAGATCGAGGCGTGCGCGGAGGCGGGGGAGCGGCTGCTCACCGAGGGGCCGACGCCGTTCGCGGCGCTCGCCCGCTGGATCGACCTGTTCGTCGACTTCCTCGTCACCAAGCACGGGCTGGCGGCCGCCCTGCGGGGGGACGACCCGCAGTTCGAGAGCCTGCACAGCCTGTTCCTCGAACGCCTGCTCCCGGTGTGCACGCGGCTCCTGGCGGCCGCGCGGGAGTCCGGCGAGGTCCGCACCGAGATCGGCCCCTTCGCCCTGATGTTCGGGGTGGGCAACCTGTGCGCCGGTGCGGGCGTACCGGACTACGACGCCCGGACGCTGGTCTCGACGCTGGTCGCCGGCCTGCGGGCGTGACACCGGCCGGGCCCGGGACGAGTCCATGGGGGACCGGGCGGGGAGGCGGGCCCACCCGGCGGCCGTGCGGCCCGTGATCCGTCCGAGTGGGTGCTGACGCGATGACGCTGGTCCTCGACCTGTCGTTCTGGGACACGCTGCTGCTGGCGGTCTTCGTGATCGTGGTCAGTCTCGGGGCGGGGCGGATCCTCGGGGTGCGCCGCGGGCTCCTGCGGGCGGCCGTCACCGGTCTGCTCGGCACCCTGGTGGGGCTCGCCGTGGCCGCGGCGCTGCTCCCGCCTGCCCCGACGGCGTCGGAGGTGCTGCCCACCGCGTTCGGGTTCGCCCTGCTGGCCGCCATGATCCTCAGCGTCTCGCTGGAGGCGGTCCTGCGCCCGCGCGGCCCGCGGCGGGGCTCGCTGCGGACCCGGGTGCGGACCTTCCTGACGGTCGGCGGGCGGCTGTGGGAGGTCGCCCGGACCGCCCGTCGACACGGGCTCGCCGGGCCGCGGCTGGCCTCCCGGGCCGCGCTGTCCAGTCCGGAGGGGGCGCAGCGGATCCGCCGCTTCCTCGAGGACTGCGGCGGCATGTTCGTGAAGTTCGGCCAGATCGCGTCCACCCGCTCCGACCTGGTGCCCGCGCCGGTCATCGCCGCGCTCGGGGACCTGCAGGCGGACGTCCGCCGGGTGCCGCCCGCGCAGATCCGGGAGCGGCTCGTCGAGGAGCTCGGGCCGGACGAGGTGTTCGCCGAGTTCTCCGCGGAGCCCCTCGCCGCCGCGTCGATCGGCCAGACCCACCTGGCCGTGCTGCCCTCCGGCGAGCCCGTCGTGGTCAAGATCCGGCGCCCGGGCATCGAGGTGTCGGTCGCCCGCGACTCCGCGGTCCTGCGCTGGGCCGCCCGCGCCGCGGCCCGGCGGTCCGCCGCGGCACGCCAGCTCGGGCTCGTCCCGCTCGCCGACGAGCTCATCCGCTCCATCGACGGCGAGCTCAGCTACCTCGCCGAGGCGGCGAGCGCCCGCGCGCTGGCGGAGGCGACCACCGAGCCGGGCATCCGCATCCCGGCCGTGCACACCGAGCTCAGCACCGACGGCGTCCTGGTCCTGGAACGGGTCGACGGGCGTCCGGTCTCCGACGCCGGCGCCGTCGAGGCCACCGGGGTCCCCCGCGCCGCGCTGGCGGAGCGGCTGCTCGGCGCCTTCCTCGCCCAGGTCATGGCGGCCGGGGTGTTCCACGCCGACCCGCACCCCGGCAACGTCCTGATCGACCCCGAGGGCGTCCTCTGGCTGATCGACTTCGGTGCCGTCGGGATCATCGACCCGGTCACCATGGACGTGCTGCAGCTGATGGCCGCAGGCCTCGCGACCCGGCAGCCCGCGCTGATCAGCCGGGCGATGCGGGCGTTCGCGCCGGACGCCCCGCCCACCCAGGCGCTCGAGGCCGAGATCAGCCGGGTGCTGAGCGCCCAGCTGCACGCGGGCGGGTTCGACCCGCGCAGCATGCAGGACGTCATCGCGATCATGCAGCACCACCGGATCCCGGTCCCGCCCACGCTCACCCTGCTCGGCCGCGCACTCGTCACCCTGGAGGGCACGTTGCGGGCGATCGACCCGCACGTCGACCTGGCCGCGGCCGCCGCCGGGCGGCTCGGCTCGACCGTCGACCTGTCCCCGGAGGGCACCCAGGACGTGGTGCAACGGGAGCTGGTGCGCAACCTGCCGACCTTGCGGGCGCTGCCGGGCCTGGTCGAGGACGTCGCGCTGCAGCTGCGGGCCGGCAGCGCGCGGCTGCAGGTGGACGCCTTCTCCAACCCCGGCAGCCGGGTCGTGAGCCGCTGGCTCGACCGCGCCACGTTCGCCCTCGTCGGCGCGGTCGGCCTCGTCGCCTCGGCGGTGATGCTGGTGGGCGCGGCCCTGGCCCCGGCGGGCGCCCCCGCGAACACCCTGACCGCGGTCGGCTACATCGGCCTGGTCGTCTCGTCGGTGATGCTCCTGCGCGTGGTCGCGCAGATCCTGCGCCGCGAGGCCGACCCCGACTGACCGGACCGACCGGGTCAGGCGTTGCGGATGGTGAGACCGCCGTCGACCGGGATCACGGCGCCGGTGATGTAGGAGGCCGCGGGCAGCAGGAGCGAGACGGTGATCTGGGCGACCTCCTCCGGCTCGGCGTAGCGGCGCAGGGCGGTGCGGCGGCGGGCGAAGACCTCCTTGGCGTCGTCCGGGATGCCGGCCGTCATGGCGGTGCGGATCGGGCCGGGGCAGACGGCGTTGACCGTGAGCCCCGTCCTGCCGTACTCGACGGCGAGCGACCTGGTCAGACCGATGACGCCGTGCTTGGAGCTGGTGTACGGGGCGATCCCGGCCGTCGCACCCAGGCCCTCGGTCGAGGCGATGTTGACCATCCGGCCGTCGCCGTGGCGCACCAGGTCGGGGATGGCGGCCCGGGCGAACAGGGCCTGCGCGGTGAGGTTGACGGCGAGCGTCGTCGCCCACGCCTCGGCGAACCCGGGGTCCTCGAGCGGGACGTGGATGCTGACGCCCGCGTTGTTGACCAGGCCGTCGAGCGGGCCGAGCGCCGCCCGGACCTCGGCGACCGCGGCGGCGGGCGCCTCGGGGTCGGTGATGTCCGCGACGACCGCGTGCACGGTCCCCCCGACCCCGCGGATCTCCTCGGCGACGGCCTTGAGCGCGTCCCCCGACCTGTCGACGATCCCCACCTTCGCGCCCTCGTCGGCGAGCAGGTGCGCCGTCGCCCGGCCCATCCCGCTCGCGGCCCCGGTGACGAGGACGACGCGGTCGACGAGCGAGCGGCTGAGCTTCGTGAGACGGGTCATACCCGTGTACTTACCAAACGATCGCTCGGTTTCCGAGGGGCGAGCCCTCAGCGGCCGAACCACAGGCTCGCCGCCAGGCCCAGTCCGGCCAGCCCGATCGCGAGGCGCAGCGGCGTCGCGGGGACCCGGCGGACGAGGGCGGGGCCGATCCGGGAGCCGATCAGCAGGCCTGCGGCGAGCGCGCCCACCGCCGCCCAGTGCACCGGCGCCACGATCGCGAACACGACGGCGGCCACGATGTTCGCCGCGCCGGACGCCACGTTCTTCGCCGCGTTCGACCGGGCCAGGCTCTGCGACCAGGACACCGACAACAGCGCCAGCATCATCACCCCCGCCGCCGCGCCGAAGTAGCCGCCGTAGAGGGCGACGCCGAACGCCGCCACCAGGGTGAGCGGGCCGAGCCTCGTCGCGGGTGCGGTCTCGGCCGCGTGCCGGGTGGCCCACGCCCGCAGCCGCGGCGCGACCACGAGCAGCACCGAGGCCAGCGCGATGAGCCACGGGACGATCGCCTCGAACGCGTCCGACGGGGTGACCAGCAGCAACGCCCCGCCCGCCGCCCCGCCGACGGCCGTCAGGGCGCACAGCCGCAGCAGCACCGGGCCCTGACCGCGCAGCTCGGGGCGCGAGCCGGCCACCGACCCGGCCGTGGTCCCGATCATCGCGACGGTGTTCGTCACGTTCGCCACGACGGGCGGCAGCCCGACGGCGAGCAGCGCCGGATAGGACACCAGGGACGCGAGCCCCGCGATCGAGCCCGTCAAGCCGCCGCCGATCCCGGCGACGAACAGGAACGCCAGCTGCCAGCCGGTCACGGGAGCGGGGGATCGGACGGCCGGTCCGGGCCCGGGAGGAGTGCACGAGGCATGCCTCCAGCCTCGCGCACGCCGGCCGCGAGGCAGGCGTGAGATCCGTCGCGGCGGGTGCCCCGAGTGGTCCCCGGTCTCCGCGGTGGGGACCCTGTGCGCATGAGGCTCGACCTGAACTCCGATCTCGGGGAGTCCTTCGGCCGCTGGACCCTCGGCGACGACGACGCGATGCTCGGCCTGGTGACCAGCGCGAACGTCGCGTGCGGGTTCCACGCCGGGGATCCGTCGACCCTGCGCCGCACCGTGGCGGCGGCCGCCGGGAACGGCGTCGTCGTCGGGGCCCAGGTCGCCTACCGCGACCTCGCCGGGTTCGGGCGCCGGTTCATCGACGTGCCGCGCGCGGACCTCACCGCGGACGTGCTGTTCCAGCTCGGCGGGCTCGAGGCGATGTGTCGGGTGTCCGGCACTGCGGTGCGGTACGTCAAGCCGCACGGCGCGCTCTACAACGCGACCGTGCACCACGAGGAGCAGGCCGCGGCGGTGGTCGACGCGGTCGCCGAGTACGACGCCGCGCTCCCCGTCCTCGGGCTCCCGGGCTCCGCGCTGCTGCGCGTCGCCGAGGCGCGGGGGCTGCGGGCGGTGCCGGAGTTCTTCGTCGACCGCGGGTACACCCCCGAGGGCGCGCTCGTCCCGCGCGCCGAGGCCGGCGCCCTGCTCCACGACCCCGACGAGGCGACCGAGCGGCTCCTGCGGATGGTCGCCGACGGGGTGGTCCGGGCGGTCGACGGCTCCGACGTGACCGTGCGGGCCGAGTCGGCCTGCGTGCACGGGGACTCCCCGGGCGCGGTGGCGATGGCGACCGCCGTGCGCGCCGGGCTGGAGCGGGCGGGCGTCGACCTGCGGGGGTTCGTGTGAGGGCGACGCCGTACGGCGACGCGGCGCTCCTGGTCGAGGTCGACGCGGACGAGGACGGGGACCGGGTGATCGCCCTGGCGCAGGCGTGCCGGGCGGCCGAGCTGCCCGGCGTGCGGGACGTCGTGCCCGCCGCCCGGACGGTCCTGCTCGTCACCGAACCCGGAACCGACCTCGGCGGCCTGCGGGCGGCGGTCTCCGCGCTGGACCCGCAGCCGGTCGACGCGCTCGACGTCGACGCCGTGGAGATCCCCGTCGTCTACGACGGGCCGGACCTCGCCGACGTCGCCGAGGCCACCGGGCTGACCGCCGACGAGGTGGTCGCGGCGCACACCGGCACGCCGTGGCGGGTCGCGTTCGGCGGGTTCGCCCCCGGCTTCGCGTACCTGACCGGCGGGGACGCGCGGCTGACCGTGCCGCGCCGCGAGAAGTCCCGGACCACGGTGCCCGCCGGGTCGGTGGGGCTGGCGGGGGAGTACAGCGGGGTGTACCCGCGGTCCTCCCCCGGCGGCTGGCAGCTGATCGGCCGCACGGACGCCGTGCTGTGGGACCTCGACCGGGACCCGCCCGCCCTGTTGCATCCCGGAGCGGAGGTGCGGTTCGTGGCCGGCCGGGCCGACCGCGTCGGCGAGCTCCGCCCCCGGGCGCGCCCGGACACCCGGGACCCGGCCCTGGACATCCGCGAGACCGGCCCGCTGGCGCTGGTCCAGGACCTCGGCCGCCCCGGGTACGCCGCCCTGGGCGTCGGGCGGTCGGGGGCCGCGGACCGCGCCGCCCTGCGGCTCGGCAACCGGCTCGTGGCCAACGACGACGAGGGCGCCGCAGCGATCGAGGTGCTGCTCGGCGGGCTCGCGATCCTCGCCCGGCGGGACCTGACGGTCGCGCTCACCGGCGCCCCGGCCCCCGCGACCGTCGACGGACGTCCGGTGGGCCACCACGCGCTGGTCGGCGTCCGGGCGGGGCAGGAGCTCCGGCTCGGTCCGCCGCCGTCGGGCCTGCGGACCTACGTGTGCGTCCGCGGCGGGATCGCCGCCGAGCCGGTGCTGGGCTCGCGGTCGACCGACACCCTGTCGGGGATCGGCCCGGCGCCGCTCGAGCCGGGCGCATCGCTGCCCGTCGGACCCGAGCCGCGGGCCTTCCCGCTGGTCGACGTCGCCCCGGTCCCGGTCCCGCCCGCCGGTCCGGTCACCCTGCGGATCCGGCCCGGTCCGCACGCCGACCTGGCGCGCGGCGACCTGGCGGACACGTGGTGGGAGGCGTCGGGGGAGACCGACCGGGTGGGGATGCGGCTGGTCGGCGGCACGCTGGAGATGGCCGACGGCGTCGGCTCGCTGCCGAGCCAGGGCCTCACCCGCGGCGCGGTGCAGCTGCCGCCCGGCGGCGAGCCGGTGATCTTCCTGGCCGACCATCCCGTGACCGGCGGCTACCCGGTGGTCGCCGTCGTGGCCGACGCCGACGTCGATCGCGCCGCCCAGATCCGGCCCGGGCAGAGCGTGCGCTTGATCCCCTGATGTATGGGTTTGACCCACAAACAAGGGCGGGTAGGTTGGGCACCAGCCGTGCTGGTGAGGCGCCGTACCGGTGGGCGCATCCGCCGGGGGGTCGGTACGACGCCATCGCACGGTCGTGCGGCCCCGGCACCCGTGCCGGGGCCGCTCCCGGAACCGTGTCGGTGGGCGTCGGTAGGCTCGGGCCGTGCCCACGTTGCGCGCGCGCATCGCGTCCTGGTTCGTCCGCCGCCAACTGGCCCGCATGAACGCCAAGGGCCTCGACCTCGGCTCCCTGCTCCCCGACTCCGCCCTCATGCCACTGCGCCGTGAGGGCCTCGACCCGGTGCCGGAGCTCGCCGCGGCGGCCCCGGTCTCGAAGCTCGACCTGCCCCTGAAACTGGACGTCTGGCTGGTCACCGGCCGCGACGAGGTCCGGTCGGTCCTGTCCTCGGTGGAGGACTACTCGTCGGACTTCAACCATCTCGCCCGCACCCTCGGCATGGCGGAGACCGAGAACCCCGGTGGCCTGGGCTTCTCCGATCCGCCCGTCCACAGCCGGCTGCGCAAGGTGCTCACCCCCGAGTTCACGATGCGCCGCCTCGCCCGCCTCACCCCGCGGATCGAGGAGATCGTCGCGGAGTGCCTCGACACGATGGACGCCGCGGACGGACCCGTCGACCTGGTCGAGCACTTCGCGCTGCCGATCCCCTCGCTGGTCATCTGCGAGCTGCTGGGGGTGCCGTACTCGGAGCGCGAGGCCTTCCAGGAGGTCGCGACCGCGCGGTTCGACCTGCTCGGCGGCGCCAGCGCCTCACTCGGGGCGATCTCGGACTCGCTGGTCTTCCTGCGCGAGCAGGTCCGCAGACAGCGCGACCACCCGACCGACGGCCTGCTCGGCATGATCATCCGTGACCACGGCGACCGGGTGGACGACGAGGAGCTCGCCGGCCTCGCCGACGGCGTCCTGACCGGCGGGTTCGAGACCACCGCGTCGATGCTGGCGCTCGGGGCGATCGCGCTGATGGAGGACCCCGAGGCGGCCCGGATCGTCCGGGAGGAGGACGCGGGCCCGGTCGTCGAGGAGCTGCTGCGCTACCTGACGGTGGTGCAGGTGGCCTTCCCCCGGTTCGCGACGCGGGACGTGCAGGTCGGCGACACCCTGATCAAGACGGGCGACGGCGTGATCTGCTCGCTGCTCGCCGCGGACCGCGAAGGCGGGGAGACGTTCGACCCGCACCGCGTCCCCGGCCCGCACTACGCCTTCGGCCACGGCATCCACCGGTGCATCGGCGCCGAGCTGGCCCGCATGGAGCTGCGCGCGGCCTACCCCGCCCTGCTCAACCACTTCCCGCGGATGCACCTCGCGGTCCCGGCGGACGAGCTGGAGTACCGGGACGCCAGCATCGTCTACGGCGTCGAGCGGCTCCCGGTGCACGTCAGGTAACAGGCTTCGCCGCGTCCAGGAAGCGGCTGAGCAGGGCCCGGCACTGGGCCGCGAGCTCGTCCTGGCGCGTGGCGAGCTCCTTGCGGACGGCCTCGAGGTCCACCTCCGCCTCCACCGATGCCAGGAACTCCGGGGACCAGGACTCGGCCCAGGTCTCGAAGACGTCCGGCGTGATCTCCGGGTGGAACTGCAGGCCCAGGCTGCGGCCGCTGCGGAAGGCCTGCACGCCGGTCTCGTTGCGGGACAACAGGTCCGCGCCGGGCGGCAGGGTGAACGCGTCGTAGTGGAACTCCATCCACCGACGCGCCGGGAGGTCGCCGTCGAGGTCGACGAACCCCCGCTCCGGCTGCGGCGCCAGGGTCACGGTCCCGCCGAGCGCCCGGGACAGCGCCTGCCCGCCGAAGCACACCCCCAAGACCGGGGAGTCGGTGTGGCGCAGGAACTCCAGCTCCGGCGCGAGCCACGGCAGGGTGTCGTCGTAGGCGGCGTGCCGCGACCCCATCACGACGACGACGTCGGCCCCGGGAGCCACGTCGCCCCCGTCGAGGAAGGTCCCGATCCGCACGGAGAACCCGAGCTCCTCCAGCGCGGGCAGGAGCGTGCCGGGCACCCGCCGCTGCCGGACGGGGTCGGTCTCGTGGACGATGATCTGCGCGCGGGCCATGACCCAGTATGCGCGGGCCCGCGATCTCCGTTCACGCGGTCAGGCCGCGCATCAGGGTGTCGATCAACGTGTCGTACTGGGCGGAGCGGTCCTCGTGCGGGCCGTTGTCGGTGAGCTCCAGCATCACCATGCCGTGGCCCGCGGCCCAGAGCGTGTAGGCCGCGGACTCGGGGTCGACCCGCAGGGGGGCGCGGGCGTTCCACCGGCGCATCACCTCGATGAACCCGCCGTAGTTGTCCCGGCCGGTGGCCCGCACGTCGGTGGTGAAGCGATCCAGGCCGTGGCCGAACATCACCAGGAAGTAGTCCGGGTAGGCCAGGGCGATCTCGCGGTAGGCGAGGCAGGCGGCGCGGACGTCGCGCTCCGGGTCGTCGGAGAACCGCTGGGCCTCCTGGGCGGACCGCAGGCGCCGGTGGCCCTCGACGTACACGGCGTCGATCAGGCCCTGTTTGTCGGTGAAGTAGTGGTAGACGGCGATCGTGGAGCCGCCCGCCGCCGCGGCGACCCCGCGGACGGTGAATCCGCGGGGTCCCTCGGTGGCGAGGAGGTGGGCGGCGGCGTCCAGGGTGGCGGTCCGGACGTCCGCCGGGGCGCTCACGCCGAGAGCGCCAGGCGGTCGCGGGCGGCGGCGTACTCGTCCGACAGCCGCGCGACGAGGTCCCGCACGGGGACGACGGCGTCGACCGCGCCGATGCCCTGACCGCTGCCCCAGATGTCCTTCCAGGCCTTGGCGTCGCTCGTGCCGCCGGACCCGAAGTCCATCGTGGTGACGTCCCCGGCCGGGAGGTTCGCCGGGTCGAGGCCCGCCGCGCGGATGGAGGGGGCGAGGTAGTTGCCGTGCACGCCGGTGAACAGGTCGCTGTAGACGATGTCGGCCGAGGAGCCGTCCACGATGGCCTGCTTGTACTCGTCCTTGGCGGCGGCCTCGTCGGTGGCGATGAACGCCGAGCCGAGGTAGGCGAAGTCCGCGCCCATGGCCCGGGCCGCGAGCACTCCGGCGCCGGTCGCGATGGATCCGGACAGTGCGAGCGGTCCGTCGAACCACTGGCGGATCTCCTGGACCAGCGCGAAGGGGCTGCGCACGCCGGCGTGCCCGCCCGCGCCCGCGGCCACGGCGATCAGCCCGTCGGCGCCCTTGGAGACGGCCTTGCGCGCGAACCGGTCGTCGATCACGTCGTGCAGGACGACGGTACCCACGCTGTGGGCGGCCTCGTTGACGTCCTCCCGGGCGCCGAGCGAGGTGATCATGATCGGCACCCGGAACTCGACGCAGGTGGCGAGGTCCTCCTCCAGCCGGGTGTTGGACCGGTGGACGATCTGGTTGACCGCGAAGGGCGCGGACGGGCGCTCGGGGTGCTTCGCGTCGTACGCCGCGAGCTCCTCGGTGATCTCCGCGAGCCAGTCCCGCAGCAGGCTCGCAGGCCGCGCGTTCAGCGCCGGGAACGACCCGACGACGCCGGCCTTGCACTGCTCGATGACCAGGCGCGGGTTGCTGATGATGAACAGGGGCGCACCGATCACCGGCAGCCGGAGCCGGTCGAACACGGGCGGGAGGGTGTCGCTCAACGGGCTTCCCTTCGTCGGGCCTATAACAAGCGTTATAGCACGGCGCCGACGAGGCGCAGCGCGAACTCGACCTGCTGGGCGACCACCTCGTCCTCGGAGAGGGCGCCCTCCTCGCGGTACCAGGTGGCGAGGCCCATGCCCAGGTCGAGGACCGCGTAGGAGGCGAGCCGGACCGAGGCGACGTCGAAGGGGCCCTGCTCGATCAGGGTGCGGAAGCCGCGCTCGTACTCCGCGCGCTTCGCCAGCACGGTGCCGCGGTGCGGCTCCTCGAGGCTCCGCATCTCGCTCGCGCCGACGAACGCCTCCAGGCGGTGTCGGGCGTGGAAGCGGACGTGGGCGTCGACCGCGCGCCGCAGCCGTTCGACGGGGTCGCTCGTGCCGGCCAACGCCGCCGTGTGCGCCTCGATCAGAGCGTCCATCGTGGATGTCAGCAGCGCCACGAGCAGCTCCTGCTTGGAGGAGACGTGCTTGTAGAGGCTGGGCCCCCGGATGCCGACCGCGGTCCCGATGTCCGCCATCGTCGTGCCCTGGTACCCGTGCTCGGCGAACAGGCGCAGCGCGGCCTCCCCGATCGCCTCGCGCGTTGCCATGGGGTGAGGCTAACAACAATTAGCCACCACGGGCGCCGGTGATGTGGTCGGATGGCTAGCGAGCATTAGCCGAACGAGGAGGCGCCGTGGCCGTCCAGGGACTCGACCTGCCCAAGCTCCAGGCGTACGTCGACGAGCACGTGCCGGGCACCGGCACGCTCACCGCGGAGCTGCTGCACGGCGGTCGCTCCAACCTCACCTACCGGCTCACCGACGGCACCTCGACGTGGGTGCTGCGGCGCCCGCCGCTGGGCGGGCTCACGCCGTCGGCCCACGACATGAAGCGCGAGTACACCGTGGTCGCGGCGCTGCACGGGCACGGGGTACCGGTCGCGAAGCCCGTTCTGCAGAGCGAGGACCCCGAGATCATCGGGGCGCCGTTCGCGGTCGTCGAGTTCGTGCCCGGGCGCACCATCGCCACCCGCGACCAGCTCGCGGCCCTGTCGGACACCGAGGTGCACGACTGCGCGTACGCCCTGGTCGACGCGCTGGCCGCGCTGCACGGCGTCGACCCCGCGGCCGTCGGGCTGGGGGCGTTCGGCAAGCCCGCCGGGTACCTGGGCCGCCAGGTCCGCCGCTGGTACGACCAGTGGACCCGGGTCTCGACCCGCCCGCTGCCGGACGTCGAGGCGCTGCACGGGTGGCTCGCCGAGCACACGCCGGAGGAGTCCGGGGCGTCGATCGTGCACGGGGACTTCCGGATCGACAACGCGATCGTCGGCGAGACGGACGCCTCGGACGTCCGGGCGCTGGTGGACTGGGAGATGTCCACCCTGGGTGACCCGCTGTCCGACCTGGCGCTGCACGTTGTCTACTCGGACCCGGCGTTCGACCCGGTGCTGGCGGGCGGCGCAGCCGCCACCTCGCCGCGGCTGCCGGGGGCGGACGACCTCGTGGCCCGGTACACGAAGGCCGCGGGCCGCGAGATCGTGAACTGGGAGTTCTACCTCGCGCTGGCCTACTTCAAGATCGCGGTGATCGCGGAGGGCATCCACGCGCGGTTCGTCGCGGGCCAGACGGTCGGCGAGGGCTTCGAGACCGTGGGCTCAGCGGTCCCCGCCCTGGCCGCCGCAGGCGTGCGCACCGTCACCTGACCCGCATTGTGGAGCCACGACCGTCGTTCCGAGGCCTGTCGACGGCAGTGGTGGCTCCACAGTGCGGTACAGGGTGAGGACGCTGCGGGCGAACGACCAGACCAGAGCGGTCAGGGCCACCGCGACCAGGAGCATGGTGAGCAGCAGGGAGAGCAGGCCGCTGACGGCGGTCACCAGCACGACGCCCTGCGCGGCGGCGATCGCCTTCGCCGAGAACGACGGCGGGAGCGTCCCGGTCAGCCACGGCAGCACCCAGCCCGCCGCCACGAAGGCGTAGCGCAGGCCGCCGATCACCAGCACCCACGGCCCGACCACCGCCGCCGCGGCGACGCTCAGCACCAGGATCAGGAACGCGTCCGTCTCCATGTCGAAGCGGGCGCCCAGCTCGCTGACCGTGCCGGTGTGCCGCGCGACCTTGCCGTCGACGAAGTCCAGCGCCAGGGCCACCGCGGCCAGCGGCACGAGCACCCCGACGCGCGGATCACCCGACCACCACCCGTCGGCGACCATCGCGGTCACCCCGCCGACGAGCAGCGCCCGGCCGAGGGTGACCAGGTCCGCGGGCCCCAACGTCGTCGCGTCGGCCCGGCGGACGGCGCCCGCCAGCAGGACCTGCAGCCCGAACGCGTAGACCAGACCGGCGAGCCAGCCCGCGGGGCCGGGGTGGATCGCGACCAGCACGGTGAGCTGCAGCAGCGCGGCGCCCGCCTGCTGGCGGTCGGCGAGCGTGCCGATTCGGGTCGGGGCCGGGGACGAGAGGTACACACTCCCCACACGGATCCCGACGGCTCCCGGTTCAGTCCGCTTCGCGGGCGCAGGCCTACGGTCGACGACATGGAGATCGACGCTCGCCTCAGCACCCCCGGCGACCCGGTGTGCGTGCCGGACTGGCTCGCGCTCCGGGAGCCCGCGGACGCCGCCGCCCGCTCGACCGAGCTGGTGGGGCTGCTCCCCGAGCCCGCGGTGGTGCGCGACCTCGGGTGCGGGTCGGGCTCGATGGGCCGCTGGCTGCGGCCGCTGCTGCGCACCGGCACCTGGTACCTCCACGACCGGGACCCGGTGCTGCTGGAGATCGCGGCGCGAGACGGCGGCATCCCCGTCGTCGGCGATCTGACGTCCGCGACCGCGCTCGACGCCGATCTCGTCACCTGCTCCGCGCTGCTGGACCTGCTGACCGCGCCCGAGGTGGACCGGCTGGTGGACCTGTGCGTCGAGGCGGGTGCCGCGGTCCTGTTCACCCTCTCGGTGACCGGCGGCGCGACCCTGTACCCCGCCGAGCCGCTCGACGCGCGGTTCGCCGCCGCTTTCGACGCCCACCAGCGCCGGTCGGGCCTCCTCGGCCCGGACGCGGGCGAGTACGCGGCCGCCGCCCTCCGCGCCCGGGGCGCCCGGGTGCAGACCCGCGAGTCCCCGTGGCGGCTCACCCGGGGCCCGCTGCTGGAGGAGTGGTTGCGGGGGTGGATCTCCGCGGCCGTCGCGCAGGACCCGTCCCTGGCCGCCGAGGCCGGTCCCTACCTGCGCCGGCGCCTCGCCGACCCCGACCTGCGCGCCACCGTCCCGCACCTGGACCTCTGCGCCCCCGGCGCTCGTGCGTGGTAAGTGGTGCTCTGGCACCACTTACCACGCACGGGCGGCGGAGCCGCTCACCGGAAGGTGGACAGGAAGCGGTCGCGGAAGGCGTCCATGCGCCACACCGGGGCGTCGGGGCCGGGGCGCAGGCCCGGCTGCCACTGCCACGCCTGCGAGACGGTGTCGAGGACCTGCTGGTCCCTCGTGACCACCGAGATCGGGACGTCCCGGCTCGGGCTGTCGTGGGTGATCATCGGCACCGGCTGGTGGTCGCCCAGCACGATCAGCACCAGGTCGTCGTCCCCGCTGTGCTGCACCCAGCTGACCAGCGAGTTCAGTGAGTACTCGATGGACTCGCGGTAGTTGGTGCGGACCCGGTCCTCGTCCTGCCAGATGACGTCCGGCGGGTCGAGCCCCGCGACGTCCGTCGCGTAGGTCGAGCCGTCCCCGATCTCGTCCCACGGCCGCAGAGTCGGCACCGCGATCCACGGGGTGTGGCTGGAGGTCAGGGTGATCTCCGCCCCCAGCGGGCCGGGGAGGTCCTTCGTCTTCGCGTCGTACTGGGCGAGCGCGTACTGGTCCGGCATCGGTGACCAGCCGAAACCGGGTCCCCGGTAGCCGAGGCCGTGGGCGTCGTAGTAGCTGTCGACGCCGTAGAAGCGGCTCTCCGGCCACGGCTCGGTGGTGCCGGGCATGATCCCGACGGTCTGGCGGCCGGTCCGCTGCAGCGCCTTGCTGAGGGTCAGCCGGTCGCTGGTGGTGAGGCTGCGGTAGCGCTGCTGGTTGTCGATCCACAGCCCGGACGACAGCGTCGCGTGCGCGAGCCAGCTGCCGCCGCCCGCGATCGGCGAGGTCAGCCACCCGCTGCGGGCGCCGAACCCGTCGGCGGCCAACGTGCTGGTCCCGGCGTCGAGCGTGGCGTCGACCCGGGTGGCGTACTGCGGGTCCTCGACGGCGCTGCGCCCGTAGCTCTCCACGTACGCGATCACCACGTCCTTGCCGCGCAGCGCGGTGAGGAGCCGGTCGGGCGGGGTGTCGTGGAAGGCGTCGTTCGCGGCGACCTTCGCGAACTCCTGCTCGTCGTGCAGGCTGACCGGGATCTGGCTGCCCACGCTCCACGCCAGTGAGGCGGCGCTCCGGCTCGCCAGGGGCACGGGCGGCGCCAGGGTGGCGCCGGTGACCGCGCAGACCAGCCAGACCACGGCCACCCCGCCGAGCACCCGGGCCCCGGGCAGCCTGCCCGCCAGGCGCCGGACCGCGAGCGCCGTGAGGACCGGGATCGCGAGGGTGAGCAGCCCCGCCCCGACCATCGCGCCCACGGCGGCGACCCGGCCCGCGGACTCGGCGACGTAGTCCGCGGCGTTGCCCAGCAGCGGCAGGTCGAGCACCGGGTCGAACGGCCGGGCGAGCGCGGAGCGGAAACCCAGGTCGGCGATCCGCAGGACGAGCAGGATCCCGATCAGCGCTCCGCCCGCGAGCGCGGCGGCGGTGCGGGCCCGGCCGCGCAGGACCAGCAGCACCGCCGCGCCCGCGAGGGCCTCGACCGGGATCCGGACGAACGCCTCGGGCGTCAGCTGGGAGACCTCTCCGGGTGCGACGAGCGCCCCGAGCACCAGCAGCGCCGCGAGGCCGGTGAGCAGCCCCGACCAGACGGTCCGACTCGCGTGGCCGAACCGGGGGACTCGCGGGGCGTTCTCCGCGAGTCCTGCACCCCGGCCACCCGAGTCCCCCGCATCGGCCACGCGAGTCGGGTCCGCGAGCCGTGCCGTCGTCTGCACGTCCGCTGCGGGCGTCGGGTCGTCCGCGCCGCCTCCGGTGTCCTGCACCCGGCCTCCTCGTGTCGCCGTCGTCGGGGGACACGGCGGGGGGCCGCGCGGGGTTCACCCGGCGCGGCGAACGGCCGCCGCCGTCAGGCGAGCGGCTCGACCGCGTCCCCGACCCGGAGCACGGCGCCCGGTTCGTCCGGGACCAGGTTCG
Source organism: Pseudonocardia sp. WMMC193 (assembly GCF_021728735.1). NCBI lineage: Bacteria > Bacillati > Actinomycetota > Actinomycetes > Pseudonocardiales > Pseudonocardiaceae > Pseudonocardia > Pseudonocardia sp. WMMC193. Next base: position 5,276,118 of record NZ_JAKKDO010000003.1, read on the forward strand.
TGCCGAACACGATGGCCTTGCCCACCCGCCGGTGCCGGGCGAGCGTGGCGAGCGGCTCCCTGCCCTTCTCCCCGGTGTCCGGGTCGACGGTCGTGAGCACGCAGCGCCCGCAGGGCTTCACCGCGCGGAACCGGGCGCCGCCGATCCGCAGGACCGACCAGTCGTCCTCCGCCCAGGCGGCGGAGCCCGAGACCACGACGTTCGGCCGGAAGCGGGTCATCGGGACCGGGCCCTCGGCGGCGTCGACGCCCTCGTCGATCCAGTCGTTGAGGGCGTCCAGGCTGGCATCGGTGGTGAGCAGCAGCGGGTACCCGTCCGCGAACGAGACGCGGTCGCCGGGCGCGCCGAACTCGGGATCGACCGGGCGCCGGGTGGGGTCGTCCAGGTGCACCAGCCGCAGCTCGGTGCCCATGACCTCGGTGAGCCAGGCCGCGGCGGCCTCCCCGGCGGACGTGGCCTTGAGGCTGCTCCGCCAGACCACGACGTCCTCGAGTCCCTCCCCCTCGGGGAACGGCACCCGGAGCGGCTCGGCGCCCGGGGCGTGCAGCGTGACCCCGCCCTCGTGGAGCACGGGGTGGATCAGCACCAGCCGGGGCAGCGTGCGCGCGGTCGCGAACACGCCCTCCGGGTCGGTGATCATCCAGCGGCGGTCGCCCGCCAGCCCCCACGGCTCGACGACGGCCTCGCGCAGCTGCTCCCCCCGGCAGGACTTCACCGGGTAGCGGGCCAGTGAGCTCACGACGAGGGACACCGCGCCATCGTAGGAGAGCAGGATGCCCCTCGTGAGCCGGTTCGTCGCCCTGGTCCCCCCGCCGGAGGTCCGTGCGGCGATCCGAGCCGTCCTGCCGTCGGCCCCGCAGGTGCGGTGGACCGCGCCCGCGCAGTGGCACGTGACCCTGCGCTTCCTCGGAGAGGCCGACCCGCCCGACCTCGCCGCGATCGCCCACGCGACCGCGCCCTTCGCCCTGGCGGTGCGCGGGGCGGGCCGGTTCGACGACCGGGTCCTGTGGGCGGCGCTCGCAGGGGAGACCGACCGCCTGCACGCGCTCGCCGCGGCCCTGGGCGCGACCGACTACCGGCCGCACCTCACGCTGGGCTTCGGATCCGGCCTGGCACCGCTGGTCACGGCCCTGCGGGAGCTGCGCACCCCGCCGTGGACGGTCCGCGAGATCGTCCTGTTCCGAAGCGAGCGCGGGGTGTACTCCCCGCTCGGCTCCTGGGCGTTCAGCGGCCCGTGAGGCGCTCCACCACCGGGGCCAGGGCCTCGGCGAAGCCCTCGCTCACGGCGAAGTAGCTCACGCCCAGGGTCTCGCGGCGGCGCTCCAGCTCGGCGACCATCTCGTCCGTCGAGCCGCGCAGGACGGCCAGGGTGTCCGCCGACCGCATGGCCTCCGCGGCACCCGGACCCGCCCAGCGGACCGCCCACTCCGGGATCTCGTCGCCGACCACGAACACGTTCATCCCCAGCTCGAGGTGCTCGATGCCGCGGGCCATCCGGGCCACCTCCTCGCGGGGTGTGGCCGGCTGGGCCGCGAGCATCACGATGTCGGCCTCCTCGGCGGCCAACGCCAGCGCCTTCGGGCCCGCCGCCGCCATGAGGACGGGGGTCCGCTCCTCGCCGTCGAGCTCGCGGAGCGCGTGGATCGCCGCGCGGACCCCGTCCAGCCGCTCGGCCGCGGTGCCCCACGGCAGACCGAGTGCCTCCGCCTCCCCGCGCGCGTCCGGACGGCCGGTGCCGATGCCCAGCTCGAACCGGCCGCCGGTCAGCGCCGAGAGGGTGTGCGCCTCGCGGGCGGTGACCCCGACCGGACGCAGGGGCCCGGCCAGCACGAACGGGCAGATCCGCAGCGTCGGCGCGGCGACCGCGGCCGCCGCGAGGCTGAGCATCGGCTCGTGCAGGTGCAGGTTGTCCGGGGTCAACAGGGTCGAGTAGCCGAGGTCGGTGATCCGCCGGGCCCGGTCGAGCCAGGCCGGGCCGGGTCCCTGCGGCGCCGCGACCACACCGAAGCGGAAGGGTGCGCTCATCGTTCCCCCTTGAAGTCGTTACAAATCAGAACGATTCTCTTGCGGATACGATTTGTCAAGGGATACGGTTCCGCGGTGACGGCAGCGTTCCTCCTGTCCCAGTTGGGTGTCCACGCGGCCGCCGCGTTCGGCGAGCGGATCGCCGCGCTGGACCTGACGCCGCCGCAGACGGGGCTGATCAGGCTGGTCGCCGCCGAGCCCGGGTTGTCGCAGCAGGCGATCGCGGCGCGGCTGGGGATGCCGGCGAGCAGGCTCGTCGCGCTGGTCGACGGGCTGGACGAGCGCGGGATCGTCGAGCGCAGGCGCAATCCGGAGGACCGCAGGCTGCACGCCCTGCACCTCACGGAGGCGGGAGGGGAGCTGCTCGCCCGGATCGCCGCCGTCGGGAGGGAGCACGACGAGGCGATCACCGCGGCGCTCGACCCGGGCGAACGGAAGGTCCTGCGCGACCTGCTGGAACGGATCGCGGAGCAGCAGGGGCTCACGCCGGGGGTGCATCCCGGCTACCGGCGCCTCTGAGGGTCGTGAGCGGCGATGGTCGCCATGGCGACCATCGCCGCTCACGGGGTCCGTTCTGTCGGTCGGGCTGCCAGGCTGTCCCGCATGACTACCGCCGAGCAGTCCGGGGCCCGCCGGGACCGCAGGTTCTTCGGACAGCCGCTCCTGCTCTCGACCCTGTTCGGGGTGGAGCTGTGGGAGCGGTTCTCCTTCTACGGGATGCAGGGCATCCTGCTGATCTACCTCTACTACTCCACGGCGCAGGGCGGGCTCGGGATCTCCGAGGCCACCGCGACCGGGATCGTCGGGGCCTACGGCGGGCTCGTCTACCTCTCGACGATCGTCGGCACCTGGCTGGCGGACCGCGTGCTCGGCGCCGAGCGCACCCTCTTCTACGCCGCGTTCGTGGTGATGCTCGGCCACATCGCGCTGTCCGTGCTGCCGGGTCTGCTCGGTGTCGGCGTGGGGCTGGTGCTGATCGCGCTCGGCTCCGGCGGGGTCAAGGGCAACGCGACGGCGCTCGTCGGCACCCTCTACGCCCCCGGAGACGAGCGGCGGGACGCCGGGTTCTCCCTGTTCTACCTGGGCATCAACCTCGGCGGCCTGGTCGGTCCGCTGCTCACGGCCTGGCTGGCGGACGTCGGTGGGTTCCATGTCGGCTTCGGGGTCGCGGCGGTCGGGATGGGCCTCGGGCTGATCCAGTACTCGATCTTCCGGAAGGGCCTGCCGGACGCGTCGCACGAGGTCCCGTCGCCGCTCACCGTGAGCGAGCGCACCCGCATGATCGTGCTGGCCGCCGCGGCCGTGGTGGTGATCGTGGTGCTGGCGCTGACCGGCGTGCTGAGCGCGGGGACGCTCGACCTCGCCGTCATCGTCGTGACGGTCGCGGCGACCATCGGCTATTTCGCCCTCCTGCTGACCAGCCCCAAGGTCAGCCGCGTCGAGCGGCGCCGGGTGCTCGCGTTCATCCCGCTGTGGATCGCCAGCGCGGCCTTCTGGTCGCTCTACCAACAGCAGTTCACCGTGATCACCATCTACTCGGACCAGCGGTTGGACCGGAACCTGTTCGGCTGGGAGTTCCCCGTCGGCTGGGTGCAGTCGATCAACCCGGTGTTCATCGTCGTGCTGTCCGGGGTGTTCGCGGCGCTGTGGACGAGGCTCGGCGACCGCCAGCCCGCCACGCCGGTGAAGTTCGGGCTCGGCGCGGCGATCATGGGCGTGGCGTTCCTGCTGTTCCTGCCGCTGTCCGGTGGCGGGCCGAACAGCGTGGCGCTGCTGCCCTTCGTCGGGATCCTGCTGGTGTTCACCGTGGCCGAGCTGATGATCTCCCCGGTGGGGCTGTCGGTGTCCACGAAGCTCGCACCGCAGGCCTACCGGGCCCAGATGGTCGGGCTGTTCTTCCTGTCCGTGGCCCTCGGCAGCGTGCTGTCCGGGACCCTGGCAGGCTTCTACAGCGAGGACTCCGAGAGCGCGTACTTCGGGGTCCTCGGAGCGGTCGCCATCGTGGTCGGGCTGCTGGTCATGGTGTCGACGCCGCTGCTGCGGCGGCTGATGGAGGGGGTCAAGTGACGGTCCGTTGGGGTGTCGTGGGGCCGGGGCGGATCGCCCGGAACGTGGCCGCGGACTTCGTGCACGTCCCGGACGCGGCGTTGACGGCGGTGGCCTCCCGCTCGAAGGAGCGGGCGCAGGCCTTCGCCGCCGAGTTCGGGATCACCTCCGTGCACGACTACCGCACGATCCTGGAGGACCCGGACGTCGACGTCCTCTACCTGGCGACGCCGCACCCCCAGCACCGGGCCATGGCGCTGGCCGCGATCCGCGCGGGCAAGCACCTGCTGGTCGAGAAGGCCTTCACGGTCACACCCGAGGCCACGCGCGAGATCGCCGCCGCGGCCGCCGAGCACGGCGTGTTCGTGATGGAGGCGATGTGGACGCGCTTCCAGCCCGCGATCGTCCGGCTGCGTGAGCTCGTGGCCGACGGCGCCATCGGCGAGGTCAGCGCGGTGCAGGCCGATCTCGGCGCCAAGCAGAACGCCGCCCCCGAGGACCGGTTCTTCAACCCGGCGCTCGGCGGCGGCGCGCTGTTCGACCTCACCGTGTACCCGATCTCGTTCGCGCAGATGATCCTCGGCACGCCGGCGTCGGTGCACGCCCACGGGCTGGTCGAGGGCGTCGACGTGGAGGAGTCGGTGCTGCTCGGCTACCCCGGCGGCCGGTCGGCGACGCTGTTCACGAGCCTGCGCTGCCAGTCCCCGGGCATGGCCCGGGTGGTGGGCACCGACGGCTGGATCGAGGTGCCGCCGCGCTTCCACCACCCGTCCCGCCTGGTCGTGACGCGCCACGGTGCCGGCACCGAGGAGCTGTCGCTGCCGCCGGTCGGCGCGGGCTACTCGCACGAGCTCGCCGAGGTCACCTCGTGCGTCCTGGCCGGGCGGGTGGAGTCCCGGGTCATGCCGCTGGCCGACACGGTGGCCGTGCAGGACATCATGGCCGCGGTGGCCGACCAGCTGGGCCTGCAGGTCCAGGAGGGCCCGGCCGATCTCGAACACTAGTTCGATCCACAGCTGTGGATGACCCTGTGGACAACCCCTCGTGAGCGGCGATGGTCGCTCTGGCGACCATCGCCGCTCACGGCTCATCGGCGGCGGGTGCGGCGGGTGGCGGGCATGTCCATGCGGTCGCCGAGCATCGTGCGGCAGACGCGGACGGCGTGGTCTCGCAGGGCGTCGTCCTCCTCGGCGCGGCGGGCCAGGAGATCGAGGATGGACGCGAGGCCGAACGCGTACTCCGGGTTGGGCAGCGCGCCGGTGTAGTGGGCCTGGACGGCGTCGTGGCGCAGCCAGGCCGCCGCGCGGGTGATCAGCTGCTGGTCCGCGCGCAGGGCGGTCTGGCGGCGGCGTTCGTACGGGTGCACTTCTCCCCCGAGGGTCGTGGACGACGGGATCCGGGGGAAGCGGACCAGCCCACCACGATGCCCGTCCGCCCGCCCCGACCCAAGCCCCTGTCCGGTCACACCACGAGGAGTGCGAACCCGACCACGAGGAGCAGCGTGCGCAGGGTGTGTGCCCGGTTCCACGGCCGCGCGAAGCCGTCCCAGCTCCCACCCCGGTCCAGCGCCGTGTTGAGCGGGATGTTCACGCCGATCGTGATCAGGTGTCCGCCGGTCAGGACGAGTGCCGCACCGGCCGCGAGCTGCCAGGACCCGTCCAGGGCCGCCCAGACGGCGAGGACCGCGCCGGCGAGGCCGGTGCCCGTGAACAGCACGCCGAACAGGGGGTTCACGATCGCCCGGTTGATCGCCCGCATGGCGTCGGCCGCCTCGCCGTCGGGCCTGCGGTGCAGGCCCGGCATGACCGCCACGGAGAAGGCGAGGTAGATCCCCGCGAGCAGGCCCGCGCCGATCGCGGTCCCGATGACCAGCGCGTTCACACCGGCGCATCGAGCGCCTGCGCCCACTGCTCCACGGTCGTCGGGGTCCGGGGGTCCGTCCCGCGCCACGCGATCCGGTCCGAGTTGAAGAACGCGTTCATCTCCAGATGCAGCTCGGTGATGTCTGCGGGCAGTCCGGCCTGCAGGAACGCGGCCTGCAGGGCCGCGTCGGGAATCCGCTGGTAGGTGGCGCCGAGGGCCGCCACCGCCTGCGGGATCGTGATCTCCTGGCCGATCACCTCGCGGACGCCGGTGTCCCGTCGGCCCCGCAGCGCGGCCGCCGCGACGTCCCCGATGTCCCGGGTGGCGACCATCGGCAGCCGGACCTCGGGATCGATGGTGTCGTGGTGGACGCCGGTCGCCCGGATGCCCTCGAGACCGGGCAGGAAGGACTCGAAGAACAGGCCGGGCCGCAGGAACAGCACGTCCGCGTCGAGCGTGGCGAGCCGCTGCTCCTGGCGGTGCAGGCTCGTCAGGAACCCGGTGCCGGAGGGCAGCTCGGCGCCCAGCGAGCTCAGCGCGACGACGTACGGCACGCCCGCGGCGCGCAGGCTCTCGGTGATCGCCTCGCCCATCCGGTCCTGGTGGGCGTGGTAGCCGACCTCGAACAAGCTGAGCGGCAGCAGGACGTACGCGGCCTCGGCGCCGTCGAACGCGCGGGCCATGGCCTCGCGGTCGGTGGCGTCGGCCTGCACGGGCCCCCGCCGCGAGACCCCGCGGACCTCGACACCCGCCTCGGCGAGCCGCTGCGCGACCCGTCCGCCGGTGTTCCCCGTGGCTCCCAGAACGGTGATCATGTCGTTCCCCTTTCGTCGGTGTGCGTCCAGCATCTCGGCTCGACGCTGGACGGAGAATGACCATCAGTCCGCTCTTGATGCTCGATCGTCCAGAGCGCTAGCGTCTCGGGCATGCCTCCTCCGTCGCAGCCGTCGGACGCCGTCGGACGCGGTCGGTGAGGCCCTGCACGTCCTGCGGATGAGTGGGGCGTTCTACTGCCGCTCCGAGCTCACCGCGCCGTGGGGCGCCACCATGCCCGCGATGCCGGGCTGCCTCTGGTTCCACGTCGTCACCGAGGGGCGCTGCCTGCTCGAGGTGGGCGACGATCTGCTGGAGCTGGGCCTGGGGGACATCGTGCTCATCCCGCCGGGCGGCGGGCACGTGATGCGCAGCGAGCCGGACGTCTCGGCCCCGTCGGTGCTCGCGATCGCGCACGAGCTGTCCGGCGACAACTACGCGCTGCTCCGGTACGGCGGCGGCGGTGCGCAGACGGTGCTGGTCTGCGGCGCCGTCAAGTTCGCGCACCCGGCCGCCCGCACGCTCGTCGGGCTGCTGCCGGAGCTGATCCACATCCCGGTCTCCCCGCTGTCCGGTCGGCTGCAGGACACCGTGCGGCTGATCGCGGCGGAGGCGGAGGAGATGCGGCCCGGCGGCGAGGCGGTGCTCACCCGGCTGGCGGACGTGCTGGTCATCCAGGCCATCCGCGCCTGGCTGGAGACGGCGCCGCGCACGGGGTGGATCGGCGCGCTCGCCGATCCGCAGATCGGGCGGGCCCTCGCCCAGCTGCACCGGGATCCGACGAAGGACTGGACGGTCGCCTCCCTGGCCGCGGAGGCGGCGATGTCCCGCTCGGCCTTCGCGGCCCGCTTCACCGAGATCGTCGGCGAGTCCGCGATGGCGTACGTGACGCGCTGGCGGATGAACCTCGCCCTGGACCGGCTCGGCGAGGGCGCGACGGTCGCCCGGATCGCCGCCGAGCTCGGCTACCGGTCGGAGGCGGCCTTCAGTCGGGCGTTCACCCGGGTGGTGGGGGAGCCACCGTCGGCGGCACGGCGGCGGGCGGCCTGACGAGCGCCCGGGCGGCGGGCGACGCCAACCAGAGCGCGGCCACCGCCGAGACCACGGCGAGCCCGGCGAGCCCGGGTGCGAACTCGCCGCCGCCGACCGTCGCGAGCAGCAGCGGGACGAAGAAGCCCAGGTAGGAGCAGGCGTAGAAGGTCCCGGTCAGGGCGCCGCGGGCGGTCGGGTCGGCCAGCCTGGCGACGAGGGTGAGCCCGGTGGCGAGGCAGATCCCGTAGGCCAGGCCGAGCAGCGCGGACACCGGCAGGACGAGCTGCCAGCGGCCGCTGGTGTCCGCGAGCAGGCCGATCGCCGTGCCCGCCGCGCCCAGGCCGAGGGCGCCCGCGCCCGCGTACCCGACCCCCAGCCGTCGGACGAGGGGCTGGACGGCCACGCCCGCGCCCATCGTGATCCCCGCGACCACCCCGGTCACGGCCACCCCGACGCCCGGCATGACCGGCTCCAGCTCCAGCGGCAGGACGTTCACGGCCGTCGCGGCGTAGGCGAACACCCCGATCGCGATCGGTACCACGACCAGCACGAACGCCCGCCCCGCGCCGGGCGGCACCCCGAGGTCGACCAGGGGGCCGTGGCGCGGGTGCTGCAGGGTCTCGGGGATGCGCCAGACCAGCACCACCGCGGGCGCGAGCAGGGCGACGTGCACGAGGTAGGGCAGGATCGCGGGCGCCGGTCCCCACTGCCCGAGCAGCCCGGCGACCAGCGGGCCGAGCGCCCACCCGCCCCCGAGCGCGACGGCGGTGGCCTGCGCGGCGTCCGGGCGGGACTCGGCGAGCCACGCCGTGCCGACGCTGAAGACCACGCCGGACACCGCGCCCTGCAGGAAGCGGGCCGCGAAGAGCACCCACACCGCGGACGGCACGGCGAGGAACAGCAGCGAGGTCACCGCCGCGAGGACCACGAACGGTGCCACCACCCTCGCCCGGCCCATCCGGTCCGAGAGCGGGCCCGCGAGCAGCAGCGCGGGGACGAGCCCGGCGGCGTAGACACCGAAGGCACCGGTCAGCGCGGTGGGGGACAGGCCCAGCTCGGCGCGGTAGAGCAACAGCAACGGTGTGGGCACGTTGGTGCCGAACGCGACCGCGAAGATCACGAACCAGAGCGCCCGACCACCGTGTCGCACGCCTGCGAGAGTAGACGGGGCACTATCCCCATTCGAGCCAGGAACCGCCCGGATGCGCGCGCCCGAGCAGCTGCGCCGAGGCCACGCCGCCCCGGACCGAGACCCGGCCGATCACCCCGAAGACCCCGCCGTCGCGGTTCTCGGCGAGCCAGTGCGGGGGCACGTCGAGGCCCTGGACCGTGGTGGTGGCCTCCGGGCCGAGCGGGACGAGCGGGTCGACGGAGATCCAGTCCAGGTCGCGGCCCAGCCCGGTGACCAGCTCACGGAACCGGGCCAGCCGTTCGGGGCCCAGGAAGACGTGCACATACGTGTCGACCAGGCAGATCGCGGTGTCCGCGGGGAGCCGCGAGACGACGGCGGGCAGGACCTCCAGCAGGTCCCCGCGCACGATCTCGGCGGGCTCGGCGCGCGCCAGGTCCACCGCCGCGGCGAACCGGGTGACTGCTCCCACCTCGGGCGGCACGCAGGCCGCGAGCCAGGCCGCGGTGGCCGGATCGGTCAGGTCGGAGGGCTCGACGTCCACGCCGACCCGGGCGGTGACCGACAGCCCGTCCGGAAGGGGAGGGACGGCGGTGCCGCGGACGGTGCAGCGGACCGTCAGCCGGCCCGAGCCCACGGCGCGGACGGTGCCGTCCGGCAGCGTGTACTCGTAGCCGTAGCGGTCGGGCCGCAGGCCGAAACCGGCTCCGGTCCCGAGGTCGACGAGCGCGAGCGGGCGGCCGGTCTCCGCGGCGACCGCGCCGAGCACGGGCAGCACGTCGATGCTGCGGGTGACCTCGTTCATCTGGTAGCGGTGCCGGGCGCAGAGCTCCGCGATCCGCTCCCGCCGGTCGCGGACCAGGGCCGCCAGGGCGGGCCGGAACCCGCCGTCGTCGGGCGGCTGGGTGCCGCCGGGGACGGGGAAGTAGCGGCGGACCGGGTCCGCCCCCGCCGTCGACACGGCGGTGAGCGCGGCGGACAGCAGCAGCGCGGGCCTGCGGTCGGGCGGGATCGCGGCGCCGAGGTCCTGCAGCACCTCGTCCTCGGCGACCGCGGAGAGCAGCGCCGCCGTGAGCCACCAGCTCGGTGGGGACCCCGGTGCCGACCAGGCGTCCGCGATCGCGCGGGCCTCGTCCGCCACGGTGCTCATGCCGACGGACTCGGGGCCGGGCCGGGGGCCGTTAGCGGTCTCGATCTGAGACACCGGCCGTGCATGTGAGCCAGCACACTGTGCCGATGGCTGCGATGCGAATGCTCCGGCTCATCGTCCACGCCCGCAGCAGACAGCCGGTGCTGGTCCTCGGCGAGGTCGACGGCGACCGCTGCCTGCCCGTCTTCCTCCGCCCCCAGCAGGCCGAGGTGATCGCGGTCGGGCCCCGTGCGGCGGCCGACGACCAGGGCCAGGTCCAGGACGTCCTGGTCCCGGTGGTCGGGGCGCTCGGGGCGCGGATCGTGGCGGCCGAGCTGACCGCGCTGGTCGACGGCGTCTACGAGGCCGAGCTGGTCCTGCGCGACGTCGAGGACTCCGAGGTCCGGGTGGGTGTCCGCCCGAGCGACGCGTTGGCCCTCGCGGTGCGCGAGGGCGTGGGCATCAGCGTCGCGGACGCGATCCTCGACGAGGTCGGGCAACCCGTCAGCGACCTGTTCCCCGACGGCGCCGATGCGCCCCCCGCCGAGCAGCTCAAGGACTTCCGCGAGTTCCTCGACGAGGTCAGCCCGGACGATTTCCGCTGACCAGCTCCGGGTACTCCGGCAGGTCGATCGTCTCGGCGCGGCTGAAGAACAGCCGCCGGGAGAGACCGCGCAGGGGACGCGAGACCATCAGCCGCATCGTCCACATGCGGTTGCGGATCGCGGCGTCCGTGCGCGGCAGGTAGCCGGTGATCCCGCCGGGCGGCAGCGTCTGTCCGAGCGTGACGTACGGCCGCATCCGGCGCTCGTAGGCGGCGAAGGCGTCCGCCACGTCGCCGTGCGCGCCCAGCTCGCCCGCCAGCACGTACGCCCCGACCAGCGCGAGGCTCGTCCCCAGGCCGGTCAGCGGGCTGGGGCCGTAGCCGGCGTCCCCGACCAGGGCGACCCGCCCGGACGTCCAGCCGTCCATCCGGACCTGCCCCACGAGGTCGAGCAGGAAGTCCGGCGCGGTCCGCATCGACTCCACCAGCCGGGGCACGACCCAGCCCATGCCCGCCATCTTCTGCGCGACGAGCTCGCGCGCGGCCTCCTGGGTCAGGCGCGGCAACGGGTCGGAGAGGAACGACAGGCCCGCCTTCGCCTGCCCGGGCGTCGAGTCCGGGCGGATCGACGCGACGCGCCCGGGCTCGTTGTACATCGCGTACCAGCCCGCGAGACCCACGGGGTCGGGGGCGGTGAACCAGGCCGTGTACCCGCCGAGGGGATGGACGAACCGCTCCTCCGGCCCGAACGCCAGACGCCGGATGCCGGAGTGCGGGCCGTCCGCGCCGACGATCACGTCGACCTCCCGTCGCTGCCCGTCGGAGAGGGTGACCAGGCGGTCGTCGAGCGCGGTGACGGTGCGGCCGTAGAGGTACTCGGCCTCCGGCGTCGCCTCGAGCAGGATCCGCGCGAGGTCGCCGCGCAGGATCTCGAACTCCGAGACGATCCCGTCCCCGCCGAGGTCCTCGACGCGCATCTCGGCGCGATGCCTGCCTGCGGCGTCGACGTAGGCGATGCCCTCCTGGTCCAGGCACGCCGCGCGGACCGCCGGCAGCAGGCCCATCCGCTCGATCACGGTCCGTCCGGCGCCGCGCAGGTCGACGGTCTGTCCGCCCGGCCGGGGCCCGGGCGCGGCCTCGACGACCGTGACGGCGAACCCCTGTCGGTGCAGCCAGTAGGCGAGCGCGGGGCCCGCGATGCCGGCCCCGGAGACGAGTGCGGTGCGCTTCATGCCCGGAGGATGGCACGTCGAGTACGGTGTACGCAGGTGTTCGCCAGTTCATTCAGTCTCACGGTGCAACGCGCTCTAGTGCGGCTCGGAGGTGCGCCGCCGGTGCACTAGGACGGGAGGTGGCATGGGGTACACGGACGTCGTCGCGGTGCTCCGCGGACGGATCGCGGCGGGCGAGCTCGCGCCGGGGGACCGGATCCCCTCGACCCGCCGGATCGTCGCGGAGTTCGGCGTCGCGATGGCCACGGCGTCGAAGGTGATCGCCGAGCTGCGGCGCGAGGGGCTCGTGCGGGTGCAGCCCGGGGTGGGGACGATCGTCGTCGGACGGGAACCGGAGCCCGAGCTCGGCCGCGGCCGGATCCTGCGCGCGGCGATCCGCGTCGCCGACGCGGAGGGCGTCGACGCGGTGACGATGCGCCGGGTCGCCTCCGAGCTCGGCACCGCGGCGATGTCGCTGTACCGCCACGTCCCCGGCAAGGACGATCTCCTGCTGCTGATGCGGGACGCGGTGTTCGGTGAGTTCCCGCTGCCCGCCGTGCCGCCCGCGGGCTGGCGGCGGCAGCTGGAGGTGTCCATGCGGACCCTCTGGGCGCTGTACCGCCGCCATCCCTGGCTGGCCCGCACGACATCGTTGACCAGGCCGTACGCCGGGCCGAACCAGCTGGAGTACTCGGAGTGGAACCTCCGCGCGCTGACCGGGCTCGGCCTCGACGAGCCGACGGTCCTCCGCCTGCACCTGGCGTTGTTCGGCTACGTGCACGGATCGGCCGCGAGCCTGGAGAGCGAGTCGCGCGCCGAGGCGGACACCGGCGTCACCTTCTGGCAGTGGGTGGAGGCGCGGGAGTCCCAGACCCGCTCGGTCCTCGAGTCCGGCCGCTTCCCGCACAGCGTCCGGGTGTTCCTGCACGCGGACGTGGCCTTCGACCTCGACGAGATCTTCGAGACCGGCCTGGCGGCCGTGCTCGACGGGGTCCAGGCCCGGATCACCTCCGGCTGAGTCCCGCGGGATCAGGCGGCGGCGAACTGGGTGCGGTGGAGGTCGGCGTACCGCCCGCCGCGGCCGAGGAGGGCGCCGTGGGTGCCCCGCTCGACGATCCGGCCCTGCTCCAGCACCAGGATCTGGTCGGCGTCCCGGATCGTGGACAGGCGGTGGGCGATGACCAGGGCGGTGCGACCCGCCAGGGCCTCCGCCAGCGCGGCCTGGACCGCGGCCTCCGACGTCGAGTCGAGACTCGCCGTCGCCTCGTCCAGGACGACGACCCGGGGCTTGGCCAGCAGCAGCCGCGCGATGGTCAGGCGCTGGCGCTCGCCGCCGCTGAGCCGGTACCCGCGCTCGCCGACGACCGTGTCCAGCCCGTCCGCCAGGCTCTCGACGAGGTCCGCCAGCCGGGCCCGGCGCAGCGCGTCCCAGAGCTCGGCGTCCGTGGCCGCGGGCGCGGCCAGCCGGAGGTTCGCGCGGACCGTGTCGTGGAACAGGTGCCCGTCCTGCGTCACGAAGCCGACGTCACCGTGGAGGTCCGCCGCCCGCAGATCACGGACGTCGACGCCGCCGAGGCGCACCGACCCGGAGGACACGTCGTAGAGCCGGGCGAGCAGCTGGGCGATCGTCGACTTGCCCGCGCCGGAGCTCCCGACGAGCGCGGTCATCGTCCCGGCGGGCACCGTGAAGCCCACGCCGTGGAGCACGGTGTCGCCGCCGCGGGTGTCCAGGGTGGCGACCTCCTCCAGCGAGGCGAGGGACACCGCGGAGGCGGCGGGGTAGCCGAAGTCGACCGCCTCGAACCGGACGTCCAGCGGGCCCGCGGGCAGGGTGCGCGGCGCGGTCGGCTCGTCGATCATCGGCTCCAGGTCGAGCACCTCGAACACCCGCTCGAAGCTGACGACCGCCGTCATCGCCTCGACCCGCGCCCCGGCCAAGGCGGTCAGGGGCGCGTAGAGCCTGGTCAGCAGCATGGCCAGCGACACGACGGCGCCCGGCGCGAGCGCCCCGCCCAGCGCGAGGGCACCGCCCACGCCGTACACCAGGGCGAGCGCCAGGGCCGAGACCAGCGTCAACGCCGTCACGAAGACCCACTGGACCATCGCCGACCGCACCCCGATGTCCCGCACGCGCGCGGCCCGCGCCGCGAACTCCGCGGACTCCTCGGCGGGGCGCCCGAACAGCTTGACCAGCGTGGCGCCGGGTGCGGAGAACCGCTCGGTCATCTGGCTGCTCATCGCGGCGTTGTGCGCGGCGCCCTCGCGTTGCAGCCGGGCCAGCCTGCTCCCCATCCGGCGCGCCGGGACCACGAACAGCGGCAGCAGGACCAGCGCGAGCAGCGTGACCCGCCAGGAGATCGTCAGCATCACGACGAGGGTGAGCGCCAGCGTGACCAGGTTCCCGACCACCCCGGAGAGGGTGTCGGAGAAGGCCCGTTGGGCGCCCAGGACGTCGTTGTTCAGGCGGCTGACCAGCGCGCCCGTCCGGGTCCGGGTGAAGAACGCGACCGGCATCCGCTGCACGTGGTCGAACACGGCCGTCCGCAGCCGCAGGATCAGGCCCTCGCCGATCGTGGCCGAGAACCACCGGGTCGGCAGGCCGAGCGCGGCCTCCGCCACCGCGACGACGGCGATCGCCCCGGCGAGCCAGCCGACGACCGACAGACCCGCGCGGGCGTCGATCGCGTCCACCACCCGGCCTGCGAGCAGCGGGGTGAGCACGGTCAGCACCGAACCCACGGTGCTGAGCAGCACGAACACCGCGATCCGCCGGCGGTGGGGCCGGGCGAACCCGATGATGCGCCGCAGCGTCTCCCGCACCGGTGCGTGCGCGGCCGACCGCTCGCGTGACGCCGTCTGCAGGGCCGACCAGGTGCTCACGTCCATGGCGGCGACGCTAAGAGCTGAACCCGACTCGAGGTCAAGCCCGCGCCTCCGGCGCTCGTGCGTGGTAAGTGGTGCTCTGGCACCACTTACCACGCACGGGCGGCGTCAGCCGCTGGCCTTCTCGGCCGCCGTGATCACGTTGCGGAAGAGCATGGCGACGGTGGTGGGGCCGACGCCGCCGACCCGCGGGGTGATCGCGCCCGCGACCTCCTCGCAGGACTCGTCGACGTCCGGGAGCAGGCGCCGACCCTCGTAGCGGACGCCGCCGCCGATCACCGTGGCGCCGGGCTTGACGTGCTCGGGCTGGATGATCCCGGGCACGCCCGCGGCGGCGATCAGGATCTCCGCGCGCCGGGTGTAGCGGTCCCAGTCCGGCACCCCGGTGTGCACCACGGTGACGGCGGCGTTGGCGGTGGGCCGCTTCTGGGCCAGCAGCATCGCCAGCGGGCGGCCGAGCGTGGCGCCGCGGCCGAGGATCACGACCTCGCGCCCCGAGACGGGGATCTCGTAGAAGGCCAGCAGCTCCTCGATGCCCGCGGGGGTGCATGGCAGCGGCCCCGGCAGCCCGACGGCGAGGCGGCCCATGTTCATCGGGTGCATGCCGTCGACGTCCATGTCCGGGTCCAGCTCGGCCAGCGCGGCGTCGTAGTCCAGGTGCCCGGGGATGGGGTACTGGATCAGCAGGCCGTGCACCGCCGGGTCCGCGTTGTACCCGCGGATCACCTCGACCAGCTGCTCCTGCGTGGTCGTGGCGGGCAGGTGCGAGTGCGGGGACTCGATCCCCAGCTCCGCGGCCTGTTTCTGCTTGATCCGGATGTAGCCCGCCGAGGCGTCGTCGTCCCCGACCAGGACGGTGGCCAGGCTCGGGGTGATCCCCCGGGCGCGCAGCGCGTCCGCCCGTGCGGTGACGTCGGCCAGGACTCGCTCGGCGACGGGCTTGCCGGGCAGCATTCGTGCGGTCACCCGGTCAGTCTGCCACTCTCGCCAAAGTGGCCCTTTCGCAGCGGGCCACCTCGGCGCACAGTGCAGAGGTGGATCTGAGCCCGTTGCCCGTCCGACACGCCCCCCTCCGCCGGTTCCCCCAGCTCGTCGGGGGTCTGTGGCTGTACGGCACGTCGATGGCGATGCAGATCCGCGGCGGCCTCGGCCTCAACCCGTGGGACGTCCTACACCAGGGCCTGGCGACCCGGCTGCCCCTGAGCTTCGGGCTGATCACCGCGGTCACCGGGGCCGTGGTGCTGCTGCTGTGGATCCCCCTGCGCCAGCGCCCGGGGATCGGCACGGTGGCGAACGTCGTCGTGATCGCCGTGTCGGTCGACGTCGCGTTGGCGCTGATCCCCGCCGCGTCCGGCCTGCCCGCGCGGGTGGCCCTGCTGCTCGGCGGCGTCGTGCTCAACGGGCTGGCCACCGCCCTCTACGTCGGCGCCCGCCTCGGGCCGGGGCCGCGCGACGGGCTGATGACGGGCCTCGCGGCGCGCACCGGGTGGTCGATCCGGCTGGTGCGGACCGCCATCGAGGTCGTCGTGCTGGGGACGGGCTGGCTGC
Organism: Pseudonocardia sp. WMMC193; assembly: GCF_021728735.1. Lineage (NCBI taxonomy): Bacteria > Bacillati > Actinomycetota > Actinomycetes > Pseudonocardiales > Pseudonocardiaceae > Pseudonocardia > Pseudonocardia sp. WMMC193. Next base: position 5,292,341 of record NZ_JAKKDO010000003.1, read on the forward strand.
TGGGCGGGACCGTCGGGATCGGCACGGTGCTCTACGCCGTGGCGATCGGCCCGCTCACTCAGCTGTTCCTGCCTGTCGTCGCCTACCCGCCCCGTCGGCTCCGTCTCCTGCCGTCCCCCGGCCGCGTGCCTGGGCCCGCCGCACGTACCACCCGTTCCACACCGCCAGGCCGACGAGCGTGACCACCAGCAGCGCCTGGGACAGGCCGACCGCCACCGAGACCGGCAGCAGGTAGACCACCGGCACCCGGATCAGCGCCTCGGCGACCAGGCCCGCGCCCCAGACGGTCGAGGAGAGTCGGTGCCCCCGTCGCACGTGCGGGTTCGTGGCGTACTCCTGCGCGATCTCCGCCGCCTTGCCGGGTGCGAAGCTCTCCGACGCGGCCAGGGTCAGCGGGCGGCGACCGATCCAGGCGGTGACCAGGAAGACGAGCCCGACCGACGCGGTGACGAAGGAGTCCCGCAGCAGCAGGGTCCGCGCGTCCTCGGTGACCAGGGCCAGCACCAGCCCGACGCCGTAGACCAGCAGCATCACGGTGGCGAAGGCGTTCAGCGTGCGCCGCCGCACGGCGGTCCAGGCGACCCGCAGCGCCGCCACGGCGGAGGCGACCAGCAGGGCGGTGAAGTCGGAGGCGCCGAGCAGGTGCAGCCCGTAGTAGGCGAGCACCGGCAGCCCGACGTCCAGGACCAGGCCGCGCAGCATCAGGGACGGACTGGGCACGCTCGCGGCGGTGCTCTCGGACACGGTGTGCTCCCTGGCGGTCACGGTCGGCCTTCCCCGGTGGACTCGTCGCCGACCGCGTCGGCGTTCCAGGAGCCGTGGAACCCGGCGGGCACACCCCGCGGCAGGGTGACCCGGGCGGTGGTGCTCAGGTCGGTGGCGTCGAGCACCAGCAGCTCGGAGGCCCGCCCGTCCCGGGTGGTGGTGATCGAGAGCAGCCAGCCCTCGTCCTCCCCGGTGGCGTCCGCGGCCGGGACGAACACGGCCTCGCCCGCGACGACGTCCGGGCCGAGGTCGTGGACCCGCTCGCTCTCGTCGGTGTACTTGAGGATCCCGCGGTCGTCGGACACGGCGTAGAGCACCCGGTTCGGGCGGCCGACCAGCCGGTCGTCGAGGGTGGGGAACTCCAGGTCGAAGTCGCACAGCGGGGTCTCGACGACGGTGCCGGCGCCGGTGACGGTCCAGCGGTGCAGGCGGGCGACCCCGGCGGCGGAGGCCTCGACGGCGGGGTGCGGGCCGATCGAGTCCCAGATGCTCCGGATGTCCGCCGGGGAGTAGCGGGCGACGTCCAGGGTGACCGTGTCGCCGTCCGCCGACCAGGCGTTCCCGACGTGGAAGACGTAGCAGGGGTCCACCTCGACCCAGCGCACCTCGCCCGGCCGGTCCAGCGGCATGATCCCGAGCCGGGCCCCGTAGGAGTCGTCCCAGCCGTAGGGCAGCCCGGGCCGCGGGGAGAAGGTCATCGGCAGGTCGAGGAAGACCGCGTGCCGGTCGGTGACGGCGAAGTCGTGCATCATCGTGGGGCCCGGGACGACGATCTCGGCGCTGGTCACGAGCTCGCCCGCGGCCGAGACCCGGTGGTAGGTCAGGAACGGCGGCAGTGCGCCGTAGCCGAAGAAGTGCAGGTCGCCGGTGACCGGGTCGGTCTTGGGGTGCGCGGTCATCGCGGTGGTGAGCCGCCCGTCGAAGTCCCGCGGCCCGAGCGTGCCGAGCTCGCGGTCGACCTCGTACGGGAACCCGTTCTCGACGAGTGCGAGCAGCCGCCCGGCGTGCTCGACGATGTGGGTGTTGGCGTGGACGGCCGTGCGGTCGAACCGGCCGTCCGGGGTCAGGAAGGGCTTGCCCTCCAACGCCGCGGTACGCACCCACCGGTTGCGGTACCACTCGGCGCGGCCCTCGCGGAGGCGCACGCCGTGCAGCATCCCGTGCCCGGCGAACCAGTGCCCCGGGTCCTGGCCGGGCAGCGGGTTCGGGCCGTTGCGCAGGTAGCGACCGGTCAGCTCGGGCGGCAGCAGGCCTTCGACGGGCAGGTCGAACGCCTCGATCTCGTCCGGCACTGGCGCCAGGTGGCCCTGCAGGTAGAGCGGCTTCTCCGTCGTCGTCATGCGGGAGAGCGTGCACCTGTCAATACTGACATGTCAACGGTTACATGTAAGGTGGGCACATGTCGTTGCCCCACGCCCTGCTCGGGCTGCTCGCCGTCCAACCGCGCAGCGGGTACGAGCTGACCAAGGTCTTCGAGCAGGACCTCGGCCGCTACGCCTGGCAGGCGGGCCACACCAGCATCTACCCCGAGCTGAACCGGCTCGCCGAGTCCGGCCTGGTGGAGGTCTCGCACGAGGGTGCCCGCGGCTCCCGGACCTACGCGGTCACCGAGGCGGGCCGGACCGAGCTGCGGAACTGGCTGCTCTCCCCGCCGCGGCAGACCAGGGTGCGCAACGAGCCGGTCCTGCGGATGTTCCTGCTCTCCGCGCTCGAACCCGCCGACGCGCTCGTCGTGCTGCGGACGATCGCCGAGAACACCGACGCCTCCGCGACCGAGCTGCGCAAGGTCAGGGAGGTCGACCCGGAGGGGCCGATGACCGGTGCCGAGGGCTTCGGGCAGCTCGCCGCGGAGTACGGGCTCCGCCAGTACGAGGCGGTGCGGGACTGGGCGCGCTGGGCCATCGAGCGGCTCGAGCGCGAGACCTCCGCACACCCGAGCTGAACGCGCGAACGGCGCCGCGGGAGTCCCACGGCGCCGTTCGGTGCGGGTGTGTCAGGCGGCCTCGACGACCGTCTCCGCGGCGGCCTTCCCGGGAACGGGCGTGGGCTCCTCGAGGTCGGCCAGCGTCCACGGCCGCACGACGACGAGCAGGACGGCGAGGGCGAGCACCTGCGCCCCGGCGATCGTCAGGCCCATGGCCAGCGCGTCGTTGCCCAGCAGACCGACGACCGGCGAGGTCAGCGCGCCGACGCCGAACTGCACCGCACCCAGCAGCGCGGCCGCGGTGCCTGCCCGCTCGCCGTGGCGCGATAGGGCGAGCGCGGGGGCGTTCGGCAGCATGAACCCGACGGCGGCGAGCACCGCCCAGAGCGGCACGATCACCCCGACCAGCCCGCCGACGCCGGTCGCGGCGAGCGCGGCCAGAACGGCGCCCGACACGGTGCCCGCGATGCTCGCGACCAGCAGGATCTGCTTGGGCTCGAAGTAGCGCAGCAGCGCCGCGTTGCCCTGGGTGGCGCCGATCAGGAAGATCGCGCCCGCCCCGAACAGCAGGCCGAACTGCTGGGCGTCCAGGCCGAACTGCTCCTGGAAGACGAAGCTGGAGCCGGAGACGTAGCCGAACATGCCTGCCATGGCGAAGCCCGCCATCAGGATCAGCCCGACGAACGTGCGGTCCTTGAACAGGGTCCCGTAGCTGACCAGCGTGGCGCCGATCCGGGCCGGGCGGCGCCGCTCGACCGGGAGCGTCTCCGGCAGGGCGAAGGCGAGCAGGGCGAGGATCGCCGCGCCGTAGAGGGCGAGGAAGGCGAAGACGCCCCGCCAGTCGGCGAAGCGCAGCAGCTCGCCGCCCAGCGTGGGCGCGAGCACCGGCGCGGCCCCCATGACCAGCATCAGGCGGGAGAGCAGGGTGGCGGCGGGACGGCCGGTGAACAGGTCGCGGACCACGGCCATCGCGACCACGGCGCCCGCGGCGCCGCCCACACCCTGCAGCACGCGCAGGGCGCCGAAGACGGCGATGTTCGGCGCGACCATGATCAGCAACGACGACACGATGTGCAGGGCCGTGCCGATCAGCAGGGGCGTGCGACGGCCGACGGCGTCCGCCAGCGGGCCGATGAACAGCTGGCCCGCGGCCAGGCCGACCAGCGTGCCGGTCAGCGTCAGCTGGATCGTGGAGGCCGAGGCGGCGAACTCACCCGCGATCCCCGGGAGCGCGGGCAGATACATGTCGATGGTGAGCGGGCCCAGCGCGATCAGGCCGCCCAGCAGGAGGGCGAGCCGCGTGCGGCTGGGGACTGCGGTGGTGCTCAACGACGGGACCTTCCCCTTGCAGCGTTCGGGTCCGGATCGCCCGGCATCGTCGCCCAGTCGCGGTTCGTCCCCGTCGGTGTGTTCCGGACGGTTCAAGTCGAGACGGACCGGAGGGTGTTCCGGTTCCCGAACGGATGTGTTCTGCATCACTTACTCGTCGGTAGCTACGATCGGCGACATGCGCAGCCCCGACGGCGTGGACCTGGCCCTGTACACCGACGGACCGCAGGACGCCCCCGTCGTCCTCGCGGTGCACGGCTACCCGGACGATCACACGGTGTGGTCGCAGGTCGTCCCGCTGCTCGCGGACGACTACCGGGTCGTCACCTACGACGTCCGCGGCGCAGGCCGCTCGGGCGAGCCCACCGACCCCGGGGGCTACCGGACCGACCGGCTGGTGGCGGACCTCCTCGCGGTCGCGGACGCGGTGACCGCGGACTCGGGCGGCGGCCCGGTGCACCTGCTCGCCCACGACTGGGGGTCGGTGCAGGCCTGGCAGGCCGTCTCCGAGCACCCCGACCGGTTCGCGTCGTTCACCTCGATCTCCGGCCCGCACCTGGCCCACCTCGCCCGGTTCCGCGGCAAGGGCAGGCTGCGGCAGCTCGCGAAGTCCTGGTACATCGGCTTCTTCCAGCTCCCGCGGCTCCCGGAGCTGGCCTGGCGGTCCGGGGTCGCGGGCGGCGCGATCGCCCGCCGGGAGGGCGTCCCCGTGCCTGCGACTCGGGACGGCATCAACGGGCTGGAGCTCTACCGCGCCAACATCGGGGGCAGCCACGGCGAGGGCCGCACCACGGTCCCGACGCAGGTCCTGGCCCCGACGCGGGACCGCTACCTCACGACGGAACTGCTGGCCAGCGCCCCGGGCGTGCGGTTGCGGGAGATCGCGGGCGGCCACTGGCTGCCGCGCGAGCGCCCCGACGTGGTGGCGCGCTGCGTCCGCGAACTGATCGCCGAGGTGGGGGACTCGCGTGTCCGGAACCAGGGACTCGCGGGGATCGCGGACCCCACCCCCACGAGTCCCCCACTCCCGACACGCGAGTCCCCCACCTCGGACACGCGAGTCCCTCGTTCCGGACACGCGAGTCGGACGTCGCGGTGGTCCGGGAAGATCGTCCTGGTCACCGGCGCGGCGAGCGGGATCGGCAAGGCGGTGGCGGAGGGCTTCACGGCGCGCGGGGCCACGGTGGTCGGGGTGGACCGGGCCCCCGGGTGCGACTTCCAGGTCGACGTGTCCGACGCCGCGGCCATGGAGAAGCTCGCCGACGACGTCTGCGCCCGGGTCGGCGTGCCGGACGTGGTCGTCAACAACGCGGGCATCGCCGTCTCCGGCCCGTTCCTCGCGCACTCGGCGCAGGACTGGCAGGACATCGTGGACGTCAACCTGATGGGCGTGGTGCACGGCTGCCGGCTGTTCGCCGCGCGCATGGTCGAACGGGGCGAGGGTGGGCACCTCGTGAACGTCGCCTCGGCGGCCGCGTTCACCCCGACGTCCTTCCTCCCGGCCTACTGCACCACCAAGTCCGCGGTGCTGATGCTGTCGGAGTGCCTGCGCGCCGAGCTGGCGGCACACGACATCGGGGTCACCGCGCTGTGCCCCGGTTTCCTCCCCACGAACATCGGCGCGTCCGCCCGGTTCGTCGGTGTGGACGACGCGGCCGCCGAGCAGCGCCGCGTCGACCGGCTGCTCAAGCGCAGGCCCTACCGGCTGGAGAAGGTCGCCGACGCGGTGATCACCGCCGTCGAGAGGAACCGGCCGGTGCAGCTGCTGACCGTGGAGTCCCGCATCGCCCGCGTGCTGCCGCCCGCGGTGCTCCGCCGCGTGGCCCGGCTGCCCGTGCCGAACCTGTAGCGTCCGGACGTGCACGTCGACGACCTGGTGACGCCCGCGCTGCTCGTCGAGCGCGGGGCGCTGCGCCGCAACCTGGACACCATGAGCGCCGCACTGCCGGGCACCCGGCTGCGCCCCCACGTCAAGGCGCACAAGTGCACCTCGCTCGCCCGCTGGCAGCGCGACAACGGCCATCCCGGCTTCACCTGCGCCACGATCCGCGAGTGCGAGGTCATGGTCGAGCACGGCCTCGGCGGCGACCTGCTGCTGGCCAACGAGGTCGTCGACGCGAGCAGGCTGGGCGCGCTGGTCCGCAACGGCGCGCGGATCACCCTCGCCGTCGACTCCCGGGAGACGATCGCGGCGGCCCTGCGCGGCAACGTCCTCGAGGTGGTGATCGACGTCAACGTCGGGCTCCCGCGGTGCGGCTGCCCACCGGAGAAGGCGGGCGAGCTGGCCGAGCTCGCGCGCCGCAACGGGCTCGAGGTCCGCGGCGTGATGGGCTACGAGGGCCACCTCATGATGGTGCGGCCCGAGGAGGACCAGCGCCGGATGGTCCGGGAGTCGATGGAGAAGCTGGTCGCCGCGGCGCGGGAGGTCGGCGGCGAGCTCGTCTCCGCGGGCGGCACCGGCACCTATCGGCTCAACGAGTGGGCCACGGAGATCCAGGCGGGTTCGTACGCGCTGATGGACTCCGCCTACGCCGAGCTCGGGCACCCCTTCGAGCAGGCCCTGTTCGTGCTCGGCACCGTCATCTCGGTCTCGGCGGACCACGCCGTCGTCGACGTCGGGCTGAAGGCGCTGGGCATGGACCACGGCAACCCGACGATCCCCGGTGCCCAGGTCTGGTTCTGCTCCGACGAGCACACGACCTTCGCCCCCGGCGCGCTCAAGCTGCGGGTGGGGGACCGGATCCGGGTCGTGCCCGCACACGTCGACCCGACCGTCGCCTACCACGAGGCGATGTGGCTGGTCGACGGCGAGCAGGTGGCCGAGCGGTGGGCCGTCGACATGCGGGGGTGGTGATGACCCCGCTGGTCCCGCGGCTGCGGCCCTTCACCTCCACGATCTTCGCCGAGATCACCCAGCTCGCGGTCCGCACCGGCGCGATCAACCTCGGCCAGGGCTTCCCGGACGAGGACGGCCCCGCGTCCCTGCTCGACGACGCCTCCGCCGCGATCCACGGGGGCCGGAACCAGTACCCGCCCGCGCCCGGGCTGCCCGCCCTGCGCGAGGCCGTGGCCGCGCACCAGCGACGCTTCTACGACCTGGACGCGCAGGACGTGCTCGTCACGACCGGGGCCACCGAGGCGATCGCCGCCGCGGTGCTCGCGCTGTGCGAGCCGGGGGACGAGGTCGTCGTCTTCGAGCCGTACTACGACTCCTACCCGGCCGTGATCGCGATGGCGGGCGCGACCCGGCGGACGGTGCCGCTGCGCGCGCCGGACTTCCAACCCGATCCGGCCGAGCTGCGGGCCGCGTTCGGGCCGCGCACGAAGGCCGTCCTGGTCAACACCCCGCACAACCCGACCGGCGCGGTCTTCGGCCCGGACACCCTGCGGGCCGTCGCCGACCTCGCGATCGCCCACGACGCCGTCGTCCTCACCGACGAGGTCTACGAACACATGACCTTCGACGCCGAGCACGTCCCCATGGCCACGCTGCCCGGCATGGCCGAGCGCACGCTGACGATCTCCAGCGCGGGCAAGACCTTCTCGGTCACCGGCTGGAAGATCGGCTGGGTGCACGGCCCGGCCGAGCTGGTCGCGGCGGTCCGGGCGGTCAAGCAGTTCCTGACGTTCGCCAGCGGCGCCCCGTTCCAGCCCGCCGTCGCCGCGGCGCTGGCCACTGCCGACTACGCCGCGATCTCCGCAGGCCTGCGCCCCAAGCGCGACCTGATGGTCAGTGGCCTGCGCGCGGCGGGGATGCGGGTCTTCGAGCCGCGCGGCACCTACTTCGTCGTCGCCGACCTGGCGCCGCTGGGGGTCACCGACGCGGCCGAGTACGCCCGGGCCATGCCGGAGAAGGTCGGCGTCGCGGCCGTCCCGGTCAGCGTCTTCTGCGACGACCCGGATCTCGCCCCGACCCTGCTCCGCTTCGCCTTCTGCAAACGCACCGAGGTCCTGGAGCAGGCACTCTCCCGCCTCTGACGATGCAGTGTGGAGCCACAATGCCGCCTGGTCAGGTGTGCTCTCGGCGGTGTTGGTAGACGGAGAGGGCCGCCACCACGACCGCGCCCGCCAGGGCGACCGGGACCATGGCTCCCCACGCCGCGTCGGGGACCAGCAGCCCGCGGTCCTCGGTCTGCCACGGCCAGAGCGCACGCAGCGCGCCGAGCAGGAACCCCGCCATCGCGGCCATGACCAGCCTGCGGTGGTGCTCCAGCAGGTGCTGGAGCAGCTTCACGAAGGCACCCAGCCCCAGCAGCGCCCCCAGCAGGAACGCCCCGAGGTACGCGACGTCCCGGTCCGCCACCGCCCGCAGGGTCGGCTCGTAGAGACCCAGGGCGAGCAGCAGGAACGAGCCGGACAGCCCCGGCAGCACGAGCGCGCACACCGCCGCGGCCGCCGCCGGCACGACGATCCACAGCGGCGGGTCGGACAGGTCGGCGGGCGGGAGCCCGGTGAGCACCGCGGTCAGCACGGTGATGCCCCCGAACAGCACCCACTCGACCGGGCGGAGCCGCCCGCCGAGGGCGAGGAACGGCACGGTCAGGGTGGCCGCGACCATGCCGAAGAACAGGGCGCGGGTGCCGACCGGGTGCCCGTCGATGATCGGCGGGAGCAGCTGGGCGGCCACGAGGACCGCCGCCACCATCCCGACGCCGACGGCGAGGACCAGCCTCCAGTCCACCTCCGCCAGGGCGGCGCGGGTGCGGGCGAATCCCTGCCCCCGCAGTCCCTCTGGCAGGCCGCGCAGGGCCGAGACCAGGTGCCCGGCCGCCGCGATCAGCTTCTCGTACACCCCGACGACCAGCGCGATCGTCCCCCCGCTGACGCCGGGGACGACCTCGACCGCGCCGATGGCCATGCCGCGCGCAACGTTCGAAACGGACATATCGCCACCCTAGGTGGCGTCCCGCACCGGGTTACGCGGGGGAGGCGGGGTTGCCCGACCGACGCCTACGCCGCTCGGTCACCCGCGCGGCACGAGCCGCACCACGACCCATTTCGACGTCGGCGTGCCCGACTCCAGGGCTTGGGAGTCCAGTGGGATCAGAGGGTTGGTCTCCGGGTAGTAGGCCGCGATGCAGCCCTTGGGGGTGTCGTAGGAGACGAGGCGGAAGTCGTCCGCGCGACGCTCGACCCCGTCCTCCCACTCGGAGACCAGGTCGACGCGGTCGCCGTCGGCGAGGCCGAGCTCGGCGAGGTCGGCCGCGGAGACGAACACGACCCGGCGGCCGGAGTGGATGCCGCGGTAGCGGTCGTCGAGCCCGTAGATCGTGGTGTTGAACTGGTCGTGGCTGCGCAGGGTCTGCAGCACGAGCCTGCCCTCGGGCACGGTCAGGACCTCGAGCGGGCTCACGGTGAAGACCGCCTTGCCCGCCGCGGTGGGGAAGGTGCGGGTGTCGCGGGGCGGGTGCGGCAGGGTGAAGCCGCCGCGGCGGCTGATCTTCTCGTCGTAGGCCTCGCAGCCGGGCACGACCCGCCCGATGGACTCCCGGATCCGGGAGTAGTCGGCGGCGAAGTCGGTCCACGGGATCTCGTGGCGGTCGCCGAGGGTGGCGTGCGCGATCCCGCAGAGGATGTCCACTTCGGAGCGCAGCAGCGGGCCTGCGGGCTCGGAGCGCCCCCGGGAGGCGTGCACGGCGGACATCGAGTCCTCGACGGTGACCCGCTGGACGAGCCCGCCGGTGAGGTCCTTCTCGGTGCGGCCCAGCGTGGGCAGGATCAGCGCGTCCCGGCCCGCGGCGAGGTGGCTGCGGTTGAGCTTGGTGGAGATCTGCACGGTCAGCGCGGCCGAGCGCAGGGCGGCCTCGGTGACGTGGGTGTCGCTCATCGCGGAGGCGAAGTTGCCGCCGAGGCCGACGAAGACCTTCGCCCGTCCGTCGCGCAGGGCCCGGACCGCGGCGGCGGCGTCGTGGCCGTGCTCGCGCGGGGGCTCGAAGCCGAACTCGGCGCCGAGGGCGTCGAGGAAGGAGTCCGGGGACTTCTCCCAGATGCCCATGGTGCGGTCGCCCTGGACGTTGGAGTGGCCGCGGACCGGGCAGAGGCCCGCGCCGGGCTTGCCGATCATGCCCTGCAGCAGTGCGACGTTCACGAACTCCGAGATGGTCGCGACGGCGTTGCGGTGCTGGGTGATCCCCATGGCCCAGCAGTGCACGATCCGCTGCGAGCTCGCGAACATGTCCGCGACCGCCTCGATCTCCGCGCGCGCCAGGCCGGTCGCGGCGAGCACCGCGTCCCAGTCCAGGTCCTTGACGTGCGCGGCCCAGTCCTCGAACCCGACGGTGTGCCGCTCGATGAAGGACGTGTCCGCGACGCCGCGCGCCAGCAGCAGGTGCCCGATCGCCTGCCACAGCGCGAGGTCGCCGTTCGAGCGGATCTGCAGGTAGCGGTCCGCCAGGCTGGTGCCCAGGCCGGCCAGCCCCTTGGGCTTCTGCGGGTTGTCGAAGGCGAGCAGCCCGGCCTCGCGCAGCGGGTTGATCGCGATGATCCGCGCGCCGTTCTGCTTCGCGATCTCCAGCGCGGAGAGCATGCGCGGGTGGTTGGTGCCCGGGTTCTGCCCGGAGATGACGATCAGGTCGGCCTCGTGCAGGTCCTGCAGCGACACCGAGCCCTTGCCGATCCCGATCGTGCGGGCCAGCCCGACGGACGTCGACTCGTGGCACATGTTCGAGCAGTCCGGCAGGTTGTTGGTCCCGAAGGCGCGGGCGAAGAGCTGGTAGACGAACGCGGCCTCGTTCGAGGCGCGGCCGGAGGTGTAGAACAGCGCCTCGTCCGGGCCGTCCAACCGCTGCAGGTGGGAGGCGACCAGCGCGAACGCGTCCTCCCACGAGATCGGCTCGTAGCGGTCGGAGCCGCCCCGGCGCACCATCGGCTCGGTCAGCCTGCCCTGGCGCTCCAGCCAGTACTCGGTCTGCCGCTCCAGGACGGAGATCGGGTGCGTGGCGAAGAACTCCGCCCCGACGGTCTCGCGCTGCCCCTCCCACGAGACGGCCTTGGCGCCGTTCTCGCAGAACTCGGCGGTGTGCCGGTGGTCCTGCGGGTCCGGCCAGGCGCAGGACATGCAGTCGAACCCGTCGACCTGGTTGAGCGTGAGCAGGTTCCGGGCCGACTTGACCACGCCCATCTGCTTGACCGCCCGGGTCAACGACACCTGCACCGCCTTCAGCCCGGCGGCGTGCGTCGCGGGCCTGCCGACGGCGAGCCGGGCCTCCTCGGTGTCCACGGGCGGCGGGGTGCGGTCGGGCGTGGTGGTCACGGATCAAGTCTAGGCGCCGCCGGCCGGCCCGCATTGTGGCTCCACAGTGCGGGTGTCAGAGGATGAGCAGCAGCGCCACGACGAGGACGGCGGCGAGGACCGCGGCGGTGATCCCGGCCACCAGGGCGGGACTGATCGGCGTCCGGGCGGGCGTCCAGCCCAGCTCGGCGGCGGCGCTCGCCAGCATCCGGTGCGCCTCGACGCCGGGGTCGACCGGGACCTTCCTGTCCAGGCGCAGGAGCGAGCCCGCGGACTCGGCCTCGCCGAGCCGCTCGCGGCGGTCGGTGACCGCGTAGGTCCCGGCGGCCGGATCGAGCACGACGACGTGGGTGAGGCGCTCGCGGTCCCGCCGCCCGCGGGCCTGTGGCGGGCCGGTGACCTCGGCGGTCATCGTGAACCCGCCCTCGGTCCGTTCGACGACGTACGGGCCCGCCTTCGCCGCCCTGCGCACCGAGGCGGCGAAGGCGGCGGGATCGGCGGCGCTCACGCCGCGCCCGCGGGTTCCGTCCCGGCCGTGCGCCCGCACCCGGCCAGGGCCTCCAGCTCGATGCCCAGCTCCGCCGCCAGCGCCGCCACGGTGAAGAACGCGGGGGTCGGGATCCGGCCGGTCTCGATCTTCCGCAGCGTCTCGGGGGAGATCTGGGCGGCCGCCGCGACGGCCCCGATGCTCCGGTCGCCGCGGGCCGCACGCAGCAGCGCACCCAGCCGCTCGCCGCGCTCGCGGTCCTCGGGGGTCAAGGGGACGCGCACCATGGTCGTCATACTAATACCGGTATTCTTATCCCCGTGATCGAGTTGAAGACGCCCGGCGAGGTCGACGCGATCGCCGCCGCCGGGTCCGTGGTGGCCCGCATCCTCGCCGCCGTGCGCGAACGGGCCGCCCCCGGTGTCCGGCCGACCGAGCTGGACGCGCTGGCCGCCGAGCTGATCGCCGAGGCGGGCGCCGTCTCGAGCTTCAAGGGCTACCACCCGCGCTGGGCGCCGGGCCCGTACCCGGGCGTGCTCTGCGTCAGCGTGAACGACGCCGTCGTCCACGGAATCCCGGCCCGCGCGAAGCTCCGCCCCGGGGACCTCCTCTCGGTGGACTTCGCCGTGCACCTGGACGGCTGGTGCGCCGACGCGGCGTTCAGCACCGTGGTCGGCGAGGGCAGCGTCGCGGACAAGGAGCTGATCGCCACCACGGAGGCGTCCCTGGCCGCGGGCATCGCCGCCGCGCAGCCGGGCGCGCAGATGGGGGACGTCGGGCACGCGATCGCGCAGGTCGCCCGCGCCGCGGGCTACGGCATGCTGGCCGACCACGGGGGCCACGGCGTCGGGCGCTCGATGCACGAGGAGCCGCACGTCCCGAACGAGGCCAAGCCCCGCCGCGGCCTGCGCCTGCGGCCCGGCCTGGTCATCGCCATCGAGCCGATGCTGATCGCGGGCGGCGCGGACGACTACCGCCACGACAAGGACGGCTGGACGCTGCGCACCGCGGACGGCAGCCGCGCCGCCCACGCCGAGCACACCATCGCGATCACCGAGCAGGGCCCGCGGATCCTCACCGTTCCCTGAGGCCGGGGACTGTCGAACGCCCGGCCGCTCGGGCAGGATTCAGGTGTGTCCGACGTCGCAGCCTTCACGCCCGAGACCACCGCCGCCATCGCGCGGGCCCGCCGGCACGCGCTCGGTGACCTGCTGCACCGCACGGCGAAGCGGTACCCGACCAAGCTCGCCGTGGTGGCGGGCGAGCGCCGGGCCACCTTCGCCGAGTTCGACGACGCAGTGAACCGCTGTGCGAACTCCCTGGCCGCCCGGGGTCTCGCCAAGGGGGACCGGCTCGCCCTGCTGAGCCACAACTCGTGGGAGTTCGCGGTGCTGGCCTTCGCCACGGCACGGCTCGGCGTGGTGCTCGTGCCGGTGAACTTCATGCTCAACGCGGACGAGATCGCCTACATCCTGTCCCACTCCGGCGCCTCGGGCCTGGTCGCCGAGGACGCCCTCGCCCCGACCGCGGAGAAGGCGATCGCCGCGGCCGGGCTGACCGGCGGGGTGCGCGGGTGGATCGCGCTCTCCGGCGCGGCGCCCACCGGGGACTGGGAGGACGTGGGCTCCTGGATCGCCGAGGGCGCACCCGAACCCGTCGACGTCCCGGTCGCAGACGACGACCCGCTGCGCCTGATGTACACCTCCGGCACCGAGTCCCGCCCCAAGGGCGTGATGCTCTCGTCGAAGTCGCTGATCAGCCAGTACGTGTCCTGCATCGTCGACGGCGGCATGACGAGCGACGACGTCGAGGTCCACTCGCTGCCGATGTACCACTGCGCGCAGCTGGACTGCTTCTTCTCCGTCGACGTCTACCTCGGCGCGACGAGTGTGATCCTCCCGGGCGCGGACGCGGGCACCATCCTCGCCACGATCGAGCGGGAGCGGGCCACGAAGCTGTTCTGCCCGCCCACGGTGTGGATCTCGCTGCTGCGGCACCCGGACTTCGACAGCCGGGACCTCTCCAGTCTGCGCAAGGGCTACTACGGCGCCGCGGCGATGCCGGTCGAGGTGCTCCGCGAGATCCAGCGTCGGTTGCCGGACGTGCGGCTGTGGAACTTCTACGGCCAGACCGAGATGTCCCCGCTGGCCACGATCCTGCGCCCCGACGAGCAGCTGCCCATGGCGGGCAGCGCGGGCCGCGCCTCGCTGAACGTCGAGACCCGCGTGGTCGACGACGAGGACAACCCGGTCCCGACGGGCGAGGTGGGGGAGATCGTGCACCGCTCCCCGCACGCCGCGCTGGGCTACTACAACGACGAGGAGAAGACCGCCGCCTCGTTCCGGAACGGCTGGTTCCACTCCGGGGACCTGGGGGTCATCGACGAGAACGGCTACCTCGCCGTCGTCGACCGCAAGAAGGACATGATCAAGACCGGCGGGGAGAACGTCGCTTCCCGGGAGGTCGAGGAGGCCCTCTACCTGCTCGACGGGGTGGCCGAGGTCGCCGTGTTCGGGATCAGCCACCCGCACTGGATCGAGGCCGTGACCGCGGTCGTCGTGCCCAAGCAGGGCGTGGAGCTGACCCGCGAGCAGATCGACGCCCACGCGCGGGAGCGGCTCGCCGGCTACAAGCGGCCCAAGTACGTGGTGCTGGCCGACTCCCTGCCGAAGAACCCCAGCGGCAAGATCCTGAAGAAGGACCTGCGAGTGCAACACGCCGACCTGGCGCACGAGGTCTAGCGAACGATCGTTCAGCACGCTAGAAACGGAGGCATGCGCAGCGCGGCGGGAATCTGACGTGTATCCGGGAACCTGGGCGAGGACACGGCCGGACCATCCGGCGACGATCATGAGCGGCGGTCCGTTGGACGGCCGGGTCCAGACCTACGGCGAGCTGGACGAGCGGTCCATCCGGCTCGCCCGGGTCTTCGCGGAGACCGGGTTGGGGCCGGGCGACCACGTCGCCGTCGTGCTGGAGAACCGTCCGGAGGTCTTCGAGGCCTACTGGGCGGCGGTGCGGTCGGGACTGGTCGTCACGGCGGTGAACAGCCACCTCACCCCGGCCGAGGTCGCCTACATCGTCGACGACTGCGCGGCCCGGGTGCTCGTGGTCTCGGCGAACCTGCCCGGGATCGGCGAGGGCATCGTCGCGGACACCTCCGGGGTGCGGCGCAGGCTCGCCGTGGGCGGGGAGATCCCCGGACACGAGGACTACGAGGCGGCGCTCGCCGCGGTGTCGGCCGATCCGCTGCCGGACGAGCCCGCCGGCATGGACATGCTCTACTCGTCCGGCACCACCGGGCGTCCGAAGGGGATCACCCGCGACCTGCCCCAGCGGAAGGTCCACGAGCCCGGCGACGCGATGCTGGAGGTCTTCGCGCCCGTCTACGGCTGGGACTCCGACACGGTCTACTACTCGCCCGCCCCGCAGTACCACTCGGCTCCGCTGCGGTTCGGGGCGATGACCCACGCCACGGGCGGCACGCTGGTCGTCGCGGAGCGGTTCCGGCCGGAGCAGGCGCTCGCGGACATCGAGCGCCACCGGGTCACGCACAGCCAGTGGGTGCCGACGATGTTCGTCCGGCTGCTGAAGCTGGATCCGGAGGTGCGGTCGCGGTACGACCTCTCCTCGCTGAAGGTCGCCGTGCACGCCGCCGCGCCGTGCCCCGTCGAGGTCAAGCGTCGGATGATCGACTGGTGGGGTCCGGTGCTGCAGGAGTACTACAGCTCCACCGAGTCCCCGGGGCAGACCCGGATCACCTCCGAGGAGTGGCTCGCCCACCCCGGTTCGGTGGGGCGGGCGACCGTCGGGATCCTGCACATCTGCGGCGAGGACGGCACGGAGCTCGGCCCGAACGAGGTCGGCACGGTGTACTTCGAGAGCCCGAACCCGTTGTTCGTCTACCACAACGACGCGGCCAAGACGGCCGACTCGCGCCATCCGCGCCATCCGGACTGGGCCACCACGGGCGACCTCGGCTACGTCGACGAGGACGGCTGGCTCCACCTCACCGACCGCCAGGCGTTCATGATCATCTCAGGCGGGGTGAACATCTACCCGCAGGAGATCGAGGACGCGTTGGCCCTGCACCCCGCCGTGCAGGACGTCGGGGTGATCGGTGTCCCGGACGAGGAGATGGGGGAGCAGGTCAAGGCCGTCGTCGAGACCGCCGAGGGGGCGACGCCCGGCCCGGAGCTCGAGCAGGAGATCCTCGAGTTCGTCCGGGGCCGGATCGCGCACTACAAGTGCCCGCGCACGGTCGACTTCGTCGCCGAGCTGCCGCGCACGCCCACCGGGAAGCTGGTCAAGAGGCGGATCCTCGAGCGGTATCGATGACCTCGCGGATTCCGGTGGCGGGGCGGCCGAGCAGGGTCGCCAGGTCGTCGCCGGGCTCGGCGAAGAAGCCGCTGCTGACGAGGGCGCCGATGAAGTCCTCGTTGGTGAGCGGGATCTCCTCGTGGACGACGGTGGTGCCGGTCGCCTCGGTGATCGCGGCGGCCAGCTCGTCGTAGGTCCACAGCGGACCGCGCAGCTCGTAGACCCGGTTCGCGTGGCCGTCGCCGACCAGGGCCTGCGCCGCGGCGGCGCCGAAGTCCGCGATCGTCGCGGTGTTGAGCGGCTTGCCGCCGGTCGCCGCGGCGATCCGGCCGGTGGAGGTGGCGGCCTCGATCACCGCGGGGTTGACGAAGATGTCGGTGTAGAAGCTGTTGCGCAGCACGGTGAACGGCACACCGGACTCGCGCAGCAGCCCCTCGGTGGTGGCGTGGTCGGCGAGGAAGCCGGGCCCGGTGTCCGCGGAGATCGCGCTGGTGTAGACGATGCGGCCGACGCCCGCGGCCTTCGCGGCGGAGATCGCGTTGCCGTGCTGGCGCGGCCGCACGCCGGGCGTCACGTCCGGGCTCGACACGATCAGCACCGTGTCCGCGCCCGCGAACGCCTTCTCCAGGCTCGCCGGGTCCTCGTAGTCGCCCTGGCGGACGTCGACGTCGACCCCGCTCAGCTTCTCGGGCGTGCGGGCGACCCCGACGACGTCCGCACCGCGGGCGAGCAGGTCGTCGAGGACCACGCGGCCCAACTTCCCGGTCACTCCGGTCACTGCGATCATGGTCGTGCTCCTTCGTTCGGTGGTGCTGCCAACCTACGGTGATGTACTTTCTCTCCGTAAGTACGTACCCCGGGGTAAGGACAGGAGCGACGTGTGAGCACGCAGGTCTCGGAGTTGTCGTGGCCCGGTCCGGGTGACGCGTTCGACAGTGACTGCCCCGCCCGGGTCGTTCTAGACCACATCACCTCGAAGTGGGCGGTACTCGTCCTGGTCGCGCTCCGCGAGGACGGGGAGACCCGGTTCAGCGCGTTGCGGCGCCGGGTGGGCGGGGTCAGCGAGAAGATGCTGGCCCAGACGCTGCGGACCCTGGAGGCGGACGGGTTCGTGGTCCGCACCGTGCTGCCGACCACGCCCCCGCAGGTCTCCTACTCCCTCACCGAGCTGGGGCT
Source organism: Pseudonocardia sp. WMMC193 (assembly GCF_021728735.1). Classification (NCBI taxonomy): domain Bacteria; kingdom Bacillati; phylum Actinomycetota; class Actinomycetes; order Pseudonocardiales; family Pseudonocardiaceae; genus Pseudonocardia; species Pseudonocardia sp. WMMC193. The sequence continues at coordinate 5,309,573 of NZ_JAKKDO010000003.1, forward strand.
CGACCTCACCGTGCACCTGTCCGGGCTGATCGGCTGGATCAACGCCCGGGTGCCGGAGGTGGTGGGGTCCACTCGCTGAGCAGGTCGGCGAGATCGCGCAGGCCGGAGAGGGTCAGGTCGCCGCGCAGGCCCTTGAGCGCCGCGGTCTGCATGCCCGCCCCGTAGCCCGCCGCGAGCCCGGGCGCGCTGTCCTCCACCACCAGGCAGGTGGCCGGGTCGACGCCCAGCGCCGCGGCGGCCTTGAGGTAGCCCTCCGGGCTCGGCTTGCCCTCCGCGATGTCCTCGCTGGTCACCAGGGTGTCGGGGGTGGGGAGTCCGGCCGCCGCCAGGCGGACCGTCGTCAGGCGGCGGTCGGCGCTGGTCACGATCGCCCAGGGCAGACCCAGGACGTCGAGGAGGCGGAGCAGGTCGCGGGCGCCGGGGACCTCGCGGACGTCGTCGAGGTCGGTGTACTGGAGCTCGAGCTGGCGGGCGGCCGCGACGGCGACCTGGCGCTCGTCGAGATCGGGACGGGCCTCACGCACCGTGGGGTCCGACGGGCGCCCGTGGGCGGTCGCGAGCACCGCGGCGGCGTCCACGCCGTACTCCTGCGCCCAGATGTGCCACGCCCGCTCGACCGCGGCGTCCGAGTCGACGAGCGTGCCGTCCATGTCGAACAGCACGGCGCGGAGGTCGTCCAGGTCCATGGGGCCACCGTAGGGCGCGGAATACGGGCGGGGGGTATCAGGTTGGGCGGGGCATGGACGACATGACCTACCGCATGGCCGAGGGTTGGCTCGACGGCGGGCGTCCCCTGGAGGCCCTGTCGATGCTGGAGCACCGCCGCACCGAGCTGCTGGAGACCGCGGCGGGCGCGATGCTGCTGGGCCGGGCCTACTTCAAGACCGCCCAGCTCGGGAAGGCGGAGGAGGTGCTGCGCCGGGCCGTCGAGCTCGGGCCGACGGACTCCTACGCCCGCTACCTGCTGGGCCGCACGCTGCAGCGGCAGAGCAGGCACGTCGAGGCGCTGCCGCACCTGAAGCTGGCCGCGGCCCAGAACCCGGAGTACGCGGGCGACCGGGACACCTGCGCGGCCCGCATCGCCTGACCCTCCCCGTCCGACTCGCGAGTCCCCCACCTCGGACACGCGAGTCGGACGTCAGCCGACCATGGCGGGGGCGGGGTTCTCGACCGTGGTCTCCGCGGCCGGGTCCTCGAGCAGCGGGCAGGCGAGCCAGGGCTCCGGGATGCCGAAGGCGTCGACCAGCAGGCGGGCGTGGGGGCGCAGCTCGGCGCAGAGGTCGTTGACCGCCGCGGTGACCGCCCGGCTCTCGCCCGCGTTCAGCCTGCCGTGCTCGAGGTACCAGGCCCGGCTGCGCTCGATGACGGACAACGCGTGCAGGTCGAGGACCTTCTCGAGCAGCGGCCGGACCTCGGGCGCGGAGCGCTTGATCCCGGCCGCGAAGGCGTCGAACACCAGGGTGTCGACGTGGGCTCGGGCGGCCTCGAGCAGGTGGTCCTGCGCGGCGTTGAAGATCCCGAACTGGTCGGCGCCCTTCTTCAACGCGGGCCGCAGCCGCCGCGCGAGGCCCCCCAGCAGGTGCTCGGAACGCTCGGCGATGAGCGCGCGCTGCGCCGCGCGGGAGCGGGGATCGAGCCTGCGGACCCGGAGACGGTTGAGACCCGTGCGCTCGGTGACGTCTCCCAGCGCCTGCTCCCCGACGAACCGCGCGAGGCCCACCGTGGACAGCCCGGCGACGGACTTGCCGTAGTCGCCCAACAGGTTCTTGGCCAGCAGCTGCAGCAGGACGGTGTTGTCGCCCTCGAACGTGGTGAAGACGTCCGTGTCCGCCTTCAGCGTCGGCAGGTGGTTCTCCGACAGGTACCCGGCGCCGCCGCAGGCCTCGCGGCAGGTCTGGATGGTGTGCGTGGCGTGCCAGGTCCCGATGGCCTTGAGCCCGGCGGCGCGGCTCTCCAGGTCGCGCTGCGCCTTCTCGTCGTGGTCGGCGCCGGGCTTCTGCAGCCGGTGCATCTCGGCGACGAGGTCGTCCTGGGCGTAGGCCAGCGCGTACGAGGTCGCCAGCAGCGGGAGGAGCTTCCGCTGGTGGGCGCGGTAGTCGAGGATCGCCGTCTCCCGGCCGGTGCCCGGGTCGGCGAACTGGCGGCGGCGCTCGCCGTAGCGGACGGCGAGGGTCAGTGCCTTCTGCGCCGCGCTCCCCGCGCCGCCCGCCACCGAGATGCGGCCCCGCACCAGGGTGCCGAGCATGGTGAAGAAGCGGCGGCCCTCGTTCTCGATCGAGCTGGAGTAGGTGCCGTCCTCGGCCACGTCCGCGAACCGGTTCAGCAGGGCCTCCCGCGGGACGCGCACGCCGGAGAAGACCAGCCTGCCGTTGTCGACGCCGTTGAGCCCGGCCTTGTGCCCGCAGTCGGAGATCTCGACGCCGGGGGCGGGCTCTCCGTCCACCCGGATCGGGACGAGGAAGGCGTGCACGCCGTGCGTCTGTCCGCCCGTCACGAGCTGGGCGAAGACGACGGCCATCTCCCCGTCCCGCGCGGCGTTGCCGATGTAGTCCTTCCGTGCCCCGGGCTCGGGGGTGTCGATCACGAACTCCTGCGTGGCCGGGTCGTAGGTGGCGGTGGTCCGCAGGTGCTGGACGTCTGACCCGTGGCCCGTCTCGGTCATCGCGAAGCAGCCGAGCAGCTCTCCGTCCATGATCTTGCGCAGATATTTGTCATGGTGACGAGAAGTGCCGAGGACCTGCACCGCCCCGCCGAACAGACCCCACTGCACACCCGCCTTGACCAGCAGGGACAGGTCGCCGTAGCCGAGCACCTGGAAGGCGGTGACGACCCCGCCGACGTCTCCCTTGCCGCCGTGGTCCGGCGAGAAGCCGGTGTGCGGCTGCCCGGTCCGCGCGAGCTCGTGGGTCAGCTCGAGGACGCGGGCGCGGTAGTCCTCGCGGCTCAGGTCCGGGTCCGCCGGGCTGAACCGGGACATCTGCTCCCGGACGTTCGTCCGGACGTCCGCCCAGCGGCCGTCGAGGCTCTTCTGCAACAGGTCGACATTCATCAGGCGCTCCCTAGTCCGGAGAGTCCGGTCCACGCGAGGTCGGTCAGGCGGGCGGCGAGCTCCGCCCGGGTGGTGCCGTCGGGGCGGGCCAGCCAGTCGTCCGCGGCGCCGCGGACCATCCCGACGACGGCGTGCCCCCAGATCCGCGGGGCCGCCGCGGCGGGCAGGTAGGCGGTGATCACGGACGCGACGTGGTCGCCGATCACGGTGACGAGGTCCGCGACGGGGTCCGCGCCGTCGAGCAGCGGGCGGTGTACCACGAACCGGTACACCTCGACGTCCGACTCGATCAGCCGCAGATAAGCGTCTATACCTGCGATGACGGCGGCGCGCGGTCCGGCGCCGTCGGTCAGGGCCCGGTCCGTCGCGCGGCGGATCTGGTCGGTCAGTACCCGCGCGACGGACTCGCAGACGGCGACGTAGAGGCCGGTCCGGTCGCGGAAGTGCCGGTAGACCGCGGTCTTGCTGGTGCCCGCTGCGACCGCGACCTCCTCCATGCCGACGCCCGCGCCGTGCCTGCGGATGGCCTCCACGGTGGTGGCCACCAGCTCCGTGCGGCGTTGCTCGCGATGGGCGTCCCACCGCGAGTCACGACGATCCCGCGTCACACTCACGGCACCGACGGTACCGTGTACCGTGGGTACTGGCTACCTGCAGGTAACCCCATCGAGGAGGACTCCATGCGCAAGGCTGCGGTGATCGGGGGCAACCGGATCCCCTTCGCACGCGCGAACGGCAAGTACGCGCGGGCGTCCAACCTGGACATGCTGACGACCACGCTGGACGGTCTGGTGGCCCGCTTCGGGCTGGCCGACGAGCGGCTCGGCGAGGTGGTCGCCGGGGCGGTGCTCAAGCACTCCCGGGACTTCAACCTCACCCGCGAGGCGGTGCTGGGGTCGCGGCTCGCCCCGTCGACGCCCGCCTACGACATCCAGCAGGCGTGCGGCACCGGCCTCGAGGCGACCATCGCGGTGGCCAACAAGATCGCACTCGGGCAGATGGAGAGCGGCGTCGCAGGCGGCGTGGACACGGCGTCCGACGCGCCGATCGCCGTCAACGAGGACCTGCGGAAGGTCCTCGTGGCGCTCAACGGCGCGCGCACCCCGCAGCAGCGGCTGAAGCTGCTGGGCAGGCTGCGCCCCGGCCAGATCGTGCCGGAGATCCCGCGGAACTCCGAGCCCCGCACCGGCCTGTCCATGGGCGAGCACGCGGCGATCACGGCCCGCGAGTGGGGGGTGTCCCGCGAGGCGCAGGACGAGCTCGCCGCCCTGTCCCACCAGCACCTCGCCGCCGCCTACGACCGCGGGTTCTTCGACGATCTCGTCACCCCGTACCTGGGCCTCACCCGGGACGACAACCTGCGGCCCGACTCCACCGTCGAGAAGCTGGCGCGGTTGAAGCCGGTGTTCGGCAAGGGCGACGGCGCGACGATGACGGCGGGCAACTCGACGCCGCTGACGGACGGCGCGGCCCTGACGCTGCTGGGCTCCGACGAGTGGGCGGCCGCGCACAACCTGCCGGTGCTCGCGCGGTTCGTCGATGCCGAGACCGCCGCCGTCGACTACGTGCACGGCCGGGACGGGCTGCTCACCGCGCCGGTCTACGCCGTGCCGCGGTTGTTGGAGCGCAACGGGCTCACGCTGCAGGACTTCGACTTCTACGAGATCCACGAGGCCTTCGCCTCCACGGTGCTCGCCACCCTCGCGGCGTGGGAGGACCCGGGCTTCGCCAAGGAGCGGCTGGGCCTCGACGCGCCGCTGGGCTCGATCGACCGCGCCCGGCTCAACGTCGCGGGGTCCTCGCTGGCGGCGGGCCACCCGTTCGCCGCCACCGGCGGTCGGATCGTGTCCACGCTGGCGAAGCTGTTGCACGAGAAGGGTTCCGGGCGCGGCCTGATCTCGATCTGTGCCGCGGGCGGGCAGGGCGTCGTGGCGATCCTGGAGGCGGCCGCATGAGCAACGACAGGTTCCGGGACTTCTCCAACGGTGGGATCGCCAAGCGCCTCGGGGTGCCGCGGATCCCGGTGCTGCGCCGGTACGCGCCGGGGCAGCCGCTGCTCGACGGGCCCGCGCTCGTCGCGGGCTCGGGACGGTTCGCGAAGTCCGTCGCCGCGCTCGTCACCGAGGAGGGGGGCACGGTCGTCGACGAGGTGGGGGAGGGTCGGGTCGCCGCCGTCGTCGTCGACCTGACCGACGCGACCACCCTGGACGACCTCGCCGCCGCCCGTGCGGTCCTGCAGCCCGCGGTCCGCGCGCTCGCCCCGTCGGGGCGGGTGCTGCTGCTCGGCCCCTCGCCGTCCGAGGCGTCGGGCGTCGAGGCGGCGGCGGTCGCGCAGGCCCTCGACGGGCTGGTCCGCACGATCGCCAAGGAGGCCCGGGCCGGCGCGACCGCGAACCTGCTGGTCGTCGACGCCGAGGCCACCCCCGCCGCCGTCGACAGCTCCGTGCGGTTCTTTCTCTCCGCGCGGTCGGCCTATGTGGACGGCCAGGTCGTCCACGTCGGAGTCCCGGTCGGATCGCCGCAGGACCCGCCCGCGCTGGACTCACCCACCGAGAAGCGGCTCGACGGCCGCGTCGCCGTGGTCACCGGCGCCGCGCGGGGCATCGGCGCGGCCATCGCGGACACCCTCGCCCGCGACGGGGCGCGCGTGGTCGCCGTCGACATCCCGGCGGCCGGGGAGAGCCTGGTCGCGGTCGCGAACCGCACCGGGGGCACGGCGCTGCAGCTGGACATTACCGCCGAGGACGCGCCCGCCCGGCTGGTCGCCTTCCTCACCGAACGGTTCGGCAGGCTGGACCTGCTGGTGCACAACGCCGGCATCACCCGCGACAAGCTGCTGGCCAACATGGACGCCGAGCGCTGGGACTCCGTGCTGAACGTGAACCTGCGCGCCCAGCTGCGGATCACCGAGGCGCTGCTGGACTCCGATGTGCTCGGCGACGGCGCGCGCATCGTGAGCGTGTCCTCGCAGAGCGGGATCGCGGGCAACCGCGGCCAGGCCAACTACGTCGCGTCCAAGGCCGGGATCATCGGCATGGTGCGCGCGTTGGCGCCGGTCGTGGCCCCGCGGGGGATCACGGTGAACGCCGTGGCGCCCGGGTTCATCGAGACCGCGATGACCGCGACGATGCCCGTCGCCACGCGCGAGGGCGGCCGCCGGATCAACTCGCTGCGCCAGGGCGGCCTGCCGGTCGACGTCGCGGAGACGATCGGCTGGCTCGGCCAGGCCGCGTCCGGCGGGGTGAACGGTCAGGTCGTCCGCGTGTGCGGCCAGTCGATGATCGGGGCCTGATGATCGGGTTGTACGCCAAGGCGGCCGCCGGGGCGGTCCTGCCCCGGCCCTCGTCGCTGCCGGACACCGTGCGCACGCGGACGGTGCGGCCCACGGTGGGGCGGGTCGCGGACTACGCGGCGGTCTGCGGGTTCCCGCTGTCCGACGTCCTGCCCGCCACGTTCCCGCACGTCCTGGCGTTCGGGTTGCAGATGGAGCTGATGGCGGCGCGGTCCTTCCCGCTCGCCCTGCCCGGCCTGGTGCACGTCGCGAACGCGATCACCGTGCACCGCGCGATCGGTCTCGGCGAGGAGCTCGACGTGCGGGTGCACGCCGAGCGGTTCGCCGCCCACGCCCGGGGCGCGCAGGTCGATCTCGTCTCGGCGGTCTCCGCCGGCGGCACCGTCGTGTGGGAGGGCCGCTCGACCTACCTCGCCCGCGGCGCCCACGCGCCGACCGGTGTGGCAGGCGAGCTGCCGGAGGTGGCGACCCCGGAGGGCCCCGCCGCGGCGTCCTGGGCGCTCGGCGCGGACCTCGGCAGGCGGTACGCGGCGGTCAGCGGGGACGTCAATCCCATCCACCTGAACCCGTTGACCGCCAAGGCCTTCGGCTTCCCGCGCACCATCGCCCACGGCATGTGGACCGCCGCCCACGCCCTGGCCGCGCTGCAGGGCAGGCTGCCCGAGGGCCTCACCTACACGGTCCTGTTCCGCAAGCCGCTGCTCCTGCCCTCGCGCCCGGAGCTGGTGACCGAGCGCGTGGACGAGGGCTGGGACCTCGCCGTCCGCAGCCGTGCCGGCGTGCACCTGGCGGGTTCGGTGCGCTGACCGGCCACCCCACCGAACCCGTGAGTGGCGATAGTCGCCATAGCGACTATCGCCACTCACGGGTCATGGGCGCTGACCGGTCAGCCGAGCAGGGCCGCCACGCCGCCGAAGGAGTGCCCGAGCACCACCGTGCCCGCGGGGTCGACCAGCGGCGCGACGGCCTCCGCGACCGTCGCGAAGGTGTAGTGCGGCAAGGGCTCCGACTCGCCGTGGCCGACGAGCCCGGCCCAGACGTCCGCCGTCGCGCCGAGCCCGTGCAGCGGCAGGACGGTGGGGCCGCGGGACCCGCCCTGGAGTACGCGCATCGAGGCTCTCCTCACCGGTGACGACGTGGCGTCCACGATCGGGTGACGAGCGTAATGGCGTTCGAGATCGGCTCGACGTACGCAGCATGACGATGCAGAACGGCCCGCGGCCGCAGCACGGCTCCCCGCAGTCCTCGGCGCCGTTCGGCTTCCAGGGTGGGCCGCAGGGTCAGCAGACCCCGCAGCAGACCCCGCAGCAGCCGCAGTGGGCTCCGCCGCCGCAGCCCGGGTGGAACCAGGCGCCGCAGGGATACCAGCAGATCCCGCCGCAGTACGCGCCGCCGCAGTTCGCCCAGCCGCAGTACGCGCCGCAGGCTCCGGCGCCCGTCGTGCGCAACGGACTCGCGCTCGCGGCCCTGATCTGCGGGATCGTCGGGATCCTGTTCGGGTTCATCCCGCTCACGTTCTGGGTCGCGGGGGTGCTCGCCGTGGTGGCCATCCCGCTCGCGCTGGCCTCGCTGGGCCGGGCGAAGCGGGGTGCGGCGTCCAAGGGGCTGACCTGGTCCGGGCTGGCGGCGGGCGTCCTGGCGCTGGCGCTGGCGGTCTGGGGCGCGATCGTGTTCTTCACGGCGGTGAGCGAGCTCTCGGACCACCTCCAGCAGACCTCGGACCAGCTGACCTCCTACAGCGAGTGCCTCCAGCGCGCGGGCTCCGACCTGGACAAGATGAACGCCTGCACGCCCTCCTCCTGATCCACCCGGGCCCGCGCCGACCGTCGGCGCGGGCCTATCGCCCGTTCGGCCTACACTCCGCCCATGACGGACCCAGCGTTGCGGCCCGGCGGGTACGTGCTGGGGCTGTCGGTGCGGCTCCTGCTCGCCGTGTCCGTGGTCGTGGCGAACTTCGGCGGGGCGGCGATCGTGTTCGCGCTGTCGGCGTGGGTCGTCCCGCAGGGGCAGGTCGCGGACGTCACCGCCGTCCGACTGCTGAACACCGCGCTGGTCATCGGGTACCTGCTGCTCGCCACCCCGGTCGGGATCCTGCTGGGGCGCCGGATCTTCCGGCTCCGGGGGCGGGCCGCGCGCCGGGACCCCGGCCGGCGGGCCCGGCGCATCGTCCTCTACGGCCCGCTGCGGCTCGTCGTGATGCTCGCCGTCCTGTGGGGCGGAGCGGTCGTCCTGTTCGGACTGGTCAACCTGCGGTTCTCCTGGCGGCTCGCGCTCTCGGTCGCGGAGACGATCACCGTCGGTGGGATCGCCACGGTCGCGCTGTCCTACCTGCTCAGTGAGCGGATCCTGCGCGGCCCCGCGTCGGTGATCCTCGCCGGGCAGCCACCGCGCAGCCGCGCGCTGCCCGGCGTGCTGCTGCGGCCGGTGCTGTTCTGGGCGCTCGGCACCGCGGTCCCCGTGATCGGGCTGCTGCTCGGCGGCGTGTCCGCCCTCGTGTTCCAGGACGTCACCGTCGACCGGCTGGCGGTGATGATCCTCGCGATCGGCACCGCCGCGCTCTTCGCCGGCATCCTGACGACGATCGGCGCCGCCCGCGCCGCCGCCGACCCCGTGATCGCGGTGCGGCGGGCGATGCAGCGCGTGGAGCAGGGGGACCTGGAGGTCTCGGTCCCGGTCTACGACCACACGGAGTTGGGGCGGTTGCAGGCCGGGTTCAACACGATGGTCGAGGGGCTGCGCGAGCGGGAGCGGATCCGCGACCTGTTCGGCCGCCACGTCGGGGAGGATGTCGCGCGGGCGGCCGCGGCCGCGGACGGGAGCGAGCTGGGTGGCGAGGTGCGCCGGGTCGCGGTGCTCTTCGTCGACCTCGTCGGGTCCACGGCGATGGCCGCCGAGCGCCCGCCCGCCGAGGTGGTGGACGTCCTCAACCGGTTCTTCGCGATCGTCGTCGAGTCCGTGGAGCGGCACGGCGGCTGGATCAACAAGTTCGAGGGGGATGCCGCCTTGGCGGTCTTCGGCGCGCCCACGCCCGTCCGGGACCCCGCGGGGTGCGCCCTGGCCGCGGCCCGTGAGCTGGCCGACCAGCTCGCGGCCCGGATGCCGGAGACGGCCGCGGGGATCGGCGTGTCCGCGGGGGACGCCGTCGCGGGCAACGTCGGCGACCCGCGGCGCTACGAGTACACGGTGATCGGCGACCCGGTGAACGAGGCGGCGCGGCTCACCGACCTGGCCAAGTCGCGCGGCGGCGTGGTCGCCTCCGGCGCGGCCCTGGATCTCGCCGCGGAGGCCGAGGCGCAGTGCTGGGTCCGCGGCGAGCCGGTCGTGCTCCGCGGCCGCAACGCACCGACCGAGATCGCCACCCCCCGCGCCGAGCTGAACCTCAGGCACGTCCCGGGCATGATCGAACAGCCCTGAGGTTGATCTCGGCCGTCAGCCCGCCAGGACGCGGACGGGTTGGCGGGTGCGGGAGGCGCCGGCGACCTGGTGGGCGAGCTGCGGGATCGGGAGGGGACGGCGGCGGGTGACGGTCGCCGCCGCGACGCCGGGCAGTTCGACGAACGGGTAGTGGTGGGCGAGCTCGCCCATCCGGGCGCAGGCCTCCTCGCCGAAGCGCGCGACGTCGTCCCGGGTCCAGGAGGGCAGGACGGCGAGGAAGTCGTCCCGGCCCATCCGCACCACGGTGTCGACCTCGCCGAGCATGCTCCCGACCGAGCTCGCCACCCCCTGCAGCGCGGCCAGCTCGGCGCGCAGCCCGTGCTGGGCGCGGACCTGGGACACGCCGAGGACGCGCAGCAGCACCAGGCCGATCGGCAGCGTGCCCTCGCCCAGCCCGCGGGTCCAGCGCTCGAGGAACCGGACGGTGTGCAGGCCCGTCCGCGGGTCGCGGTCGCTCTCCCGGAGCGCGGTGAGCTGCGCCTCGGCCGCGATGCGGCGGCGGTCGGCACGGTCGGCGCGGTCGGTGAGGAACCGCAGCGGCGCGTCCCAGCGGCCCTGCGCCTCGGGTTCCGGGACGGCGACGACCTCCGCGAGCACGTCGTCGATCGCCGCGACCGTGTCGGCGCTCATCGGCAGCGTCGAGCGCAGCCGCAGGATCTCGCGGTAGGCGTCGTCGCGGCGGTAGGACCAGCGACCGCGGAACTGGCGGCCGGACTCCAACGACACCGACCCGGCCGCGACCTGCTCGAGGTCGGTGGCCACCAGCGTCGCGCCGCCGTGGGGGCCCAGCACGGTGATGCTCCACTCGCGGGCGAGCGGGTCGTCGGCGCCGACGAGGGCGTGCCGGACCCCGGGCGGGAGCCGGGGCGGGAGGTCCTCGGCGAGCCCGACCACGACGACCGCGCCGGTCGCCGCGATCGCGCGGTACATCTCGACCTCGCGCTCGAAGTACGAGTACTTCTGGAACATCGCGATCACGACCGACGGCGGCGGCGCGGCGAGGGCGAAGCGCTCCATGGCGTGCGAGACGTCGACGAGCAGGCGCTTGCCGTAGATCCCGTCGTCACCGCTGGTAGGCATCACTTGACGGAGCGTAGCCGCCCCGCGGTCGTGAGTGGTAAGTGGTGCTCTGGCACCACTTACCACTCACAGGGCGTCAGCCGGTGTTCTTCATGCCGGCCGCGATGCCGTTGATCGTCAGGAGCAGGGCGCGTTCGAGGTCCTCGTCCCCCGCGCCCGACTTGCGGCGCTGGGCCAGGAGCTCGACCTGGAGGTGGTGCAGCGGCTCGAGGTAGCCGTTGCGGACCGACAGGGTGTTGCGCAGCACCGGGTGGCGTTCCAAGAGGACCGAGTCCCCGGTGAGGGACAGGACCTCCCGCAGGGTCCGGGCGTGCTCGGTGCGGATCCGCTCGAAGAGCTCCTGCTGCCCGGGCTCGACGAGGGTGGACACGTAGTACTGGGCGATCCGCAGGTCCGTCTTGGCCAGGGTCATCTCGACGTTGCCGAGCAGGTTGGCGAAGAAGGCCCACGCGCGCATCTCGTCGAGCACGTCCCCGTAGCCCGCCTCGCGGGCGGCGCGCAGGCCGCTGCCCAGGCCGAACCACCCCGGGACGACCATCCGGGTCTGCGTCCAGCCGAAGACCCAGGGGATGGCGCGCAGGTCGTCCAGCGACGGGTCCGCCCCGGGCCGCTTCGACGGCCGCGACCCGACGTTCAGCCTGCCCAGCTCGTCGACCGGGGTGGCCGCGGTGAAGAACTCGGGCAGCCGCGGGTCCCCGACGAGCTCCCGGTAGGCCTTCTTGCCCGCCTCGGACACACACGTCATGGCCTCGTCCCAGCGGGCGAGGGTGTCGTCGGGCCAGCGGGACTCGGTGTGCAGCACGCTCGCGTCGAGCATGGCGGCGAGCAGGATCTCCAGGTTGTCGTGCGCCAGGGTGGGCAGCGAGTACTTGTCGGAGATGACCTCGCCCTGCTCGGTGAGCTTCATCGTGGCGTCCACGGACCCGAACGGCGCCGAGGCGATGGCCTCGCCCGCGGGCCCGCCGCCGCGCCCGACCGACCCGCCGCGGCCGTGGAACAGCCGCAGCCGCACGCCGAACCGGGCCGCGGTGTCCCGCAGCTGGCGTTGGGCGCGGTGGATCTCCCACTGCGAGCTGGTGATCCCCGCGCCCTTGTTGGAGTCCGAGTAGCCCAGCATGATCTCCTGCAGGTCGCCGCGGTTGCGGACGTGCTGCCGGTAGCCGGGGTCGCTGAGCAGCCCCTCGAGCAGGTGGCCCGCCTGCGAGAGCTCCTCCACGGTCTCGAACAGCGGCACCAGGTCGACCGAGGACCGGGGGTCGGACTTCAGCTCGACCATGTAGGACTCGCGAGCCAGCACGGCCACGGCGAGGATGTCGTCGACGTCCTGGCACATCGACACGATGTAGGTCCGGGCCACCTCGGGGCCGAACTCGTGCTGGACCTCGTGGAGCATGTCGAAGGTGGCGATCACGGTCCGGGCGGCCTCGGGGAGCCCGTAGTGCCGCCGGATCAGCGGGCGGTTGCCCTGCAGCTCCTTGGACAGCAGCTCGCGGCGCTCATCCCGGCTCAGCTCGGCGTACGGCCGGTCGAGCTCGCCGAGCGAGTCGTAGATCGCGCCGAGGGCGTCGTGGTGTTTCTGGCCGTGCTCGCGGATGTCCAGCTCGGCGAGGTGCAGGCCCAGCGCCCGCGCCGACCGCAGCGCGCGGGCCAGCGTGCCGCCCGCGATGCGCGCGCCGAGGTGCCCCCGCAGCGAGCGGTCCACGACGCCCAGGTCGGCCAGGTAGTCCGCCACGCCCAGGTAGTCGACGCCGGGGACGTGCCTGCCCTTCTCGGCGATCCGGGTGCGGGTGTTCTCCAGCTTGGCCGCGATGTAGGAGAGCTTGAGCCGGTAGGGCTCGAACTGGTTGAGCCGGATGAACCGGTCGTGCACCGCGGGCAGCGCCCGGCGGTCCCGCGCGAGCGCGCCGCGCAGCTCCTCGGAGACCCCCATGACCTTGGTGGAGATCGACAGCTCGCCGATGAGCTGGTCGACCAGCCCGCCGTGGATCCGCAGCGCCCGGTCGGAGTAGAGCTCCAGCACCTCGCGCGTGACGTCCGGGGTGACGTTCGGGTTCCCGTCCCGGTCCCCGCCCACCCAGACGCCGAGGGTCAGCGGCCGGGAGTCCGCGGGCACCTCGAAGCCGTGCGCGATCGCCTCCGCCTCGAACTCACCCACCAGGTCCGGGACCGTCATCGTGCCGAGGCGCTCCATGAACCAGGCCACGTTGCGGGCCTCGTCGAGCACGGTCGGGCGGCCGGGGCGGATCTCGTCGGTCTGCCAGAGCAGGTCGACGAGCGCGCCCAGCTCGGCGTCCGACGCCTGCTGGTCCAGCCCGTCGGCCACGCGCCGCAGGATCGCCAGCACCGACTGCCGGGAGGCCTCGGTCGGGTGCGCGGTGAACACCGGGCGCAGCTGGGCGCGGGCGAGGACCTCCTGCACGGCCTCGTGGTCGGCGTCTCCCGCCAGGCGCTCCATGACGGTGTGCAGCGGGCGGCGGTCGGCCGGGCGCAGCTCCCGCAGCTCGCGGGAGCGGTGCAGCTGCTCGGCGACGTTCGCGAGCTGGAAGTACTGCGAGAAGGCCCGGGCCAGGGTCACCGCGGTGCCGGTGTCCAGCCCGGCGAGCCGCTCGGTGACCGCGTCGGGGTTCTCGCGGGCGAGCTTGCGCACCTCCTCGACCAGCTGCAGCAGCTCGTCTCCCGCCTGGTGCGCGAGCGACTGGCCGAGCATGGTGGACAGCCGCCGGATGTCCGCCCGCAGGGCGCTGTGCTCGGATTCGGAGACGACGCCGGAGTGGGCGGCCAGCGAGTCCGGGGCGAGGAGTTCGGGGCGGTGGGCGCTCGCGGTCACCGTGGGGCTCCGTCCGTCGGTCGGGTCCGCTCGCGTCGCTGGGAACGGCTTCGGCACTTCCGGAGCGGATCCTCCCCCGTCCGCACGGGCGGGGCCATTGCTGGGTCCGCCCCGTTACGGGCACGAAACAAGGAGGCCCGGAGGGCACCCCACGCGGGGTGCCCTCCGGGCAGGTCGATCGGGTCGCTCAGGAGGCGTCCAGATCCTGGGCGAGCAGGTCGGCCAGGGCGTCGAGCGACTCCTCGGCGCCGGGGCCGTCCTCGGCCTCGAGCACGACCTCCTCACCGGAGGCCACGCCCAACCCCAGCACCGAGAGGATGCTGCGGGCGTCGACCGGGCCGCGGTCGCCCGCGGCGATGGTGACCTTGGCGGGCTGCTGCCCGGCGGCCTTGCAGAACAGGTTGGCGGGGCGGGCGTGCAGCCCGACGGACGATCCGACCTTCACGTGGCGCTCGGCCATGGCGTCTCTGCCTCTCAGACGGTGGCCGCACTGCGCGGCGCGGGGACGGTCTCGGCGACGGCCTTCTGCTTCTGGCCGACGGACTTCAGGGCGATCACCAGCGCGGCGGAGACGAGCGTCCCGGCGATGATGGCGACCAGGTAGCCGAACGGGTTCCCGATCAGCGGGATCACGAAGATACCGCCGTGCGGCGCCCGCAGGGTGGAGCCGAAGGCCATGGACAGCGCGCCGGTGACCGCGGACCCGGCCATGATCGACGGGATGACGCGCAGCGGGTCGCCCGCGGCGAACGGGATCGCGCCCTCGGTGATGAACGAGGCGCCCAGCAGCCAGGCGGCGCGGCCGTTCTCCCGCTCGACCTCGCTGAACAGCTTCTTGCGGACCGTGGTGGCCAGCGCCAGGGCCAGCGGCGGCGTCATGCCGGCCGCCATGACCGCGGCCATGATGAGGAGCGCGGTCTGCGACTGCGTGGACAGCCCGGCGACGGCGAAGGCGTACGCGGCCTTGTTGACCGGGCCGCCCATGTCGAAGGCCATCATCAGGCCCAGCAGGGCGCCGAGCAGGATCGCGTTCGAGCCGGAGAGGCCGTTGAGCCAGTTGGTCAGGCCCGCGGTGGCGGCGGCCAGCGGCTGCCCGACGACCACGAACATGATCCCGCCGACGATCGCGGTGCCGATCAGCGGCAGCACCAGCACCGGCATGATCCCGGCGATCGCCCGGGGCGCCTTCCACTTCTTCATCCAGAAGATCAGCCCACCGGCCAGCAGGCCCGAGACCAGACCGCCGAGGAACCCGGCGCTCGTCTGGACCGCGACCAGTCCGCCGACGAAGCCGGGGACGAGGGCGGGCCGGTCGGCGATCGCGTAGGCGATGAACCCGGAGAGCACCGGGACCAGCAGGCCGAACGCCAGTGCGCCGAGCTGGAACAGCAGCGCCGCCCAGGACAGGTGCGAGGTCCAGTCGAAGCCCTCGGTGACCTTCGGGGCCTCGGTGATCTGGTAGCCGCCGAGGGCGAACCCGAGGGCGATCAGCAGGCCGCCCGCGGCGACGAACGGGATGACGTACGAGACGCCCGTCATCAGCCAGCCGCGGACCTTCGACGCCGCGCCGGGGCCGGACTGCTTGACCGCGAGCACCGGCTCGGCGGACCGGTCGGCGGGCGCGGCCGTCGCGGCGGCGACGGCCTGCTCGACCAGCTGGTCGGCCCCGGAGATCGCCTTCTTGACCCCGCTCGTGACGGTCGGGAGGTGGGCGAAGCGGTCCTTGTCGCGGACCTCGACGTCTGCCGCCAGGATGATGGCGTCCGCCTCGGCGAGCTGCTCCGGGGTGAACGGCGTGGAGCCCGCGGACCCCTGGGTCTCGACGACGATCTCGTGGCCTGCCTCCTCGGCGGCGACCTCGAGGGCCTCGGCGGCCATGTAGGTGTGCGCGATCCCCGTCGGGCACGCGGTGACGGCCAGGAGCTTCATGCTCCGACCTCCTTCTGGATGTAGTCGGCGACGGCTGCGGCGTCGGTCGCGTCGAGCAGTTCCTGCTTGAAGGCCTTGCGGACCAGGCGGCGGGCCAGGGCGGCCAGGACCGTCATGTGGTCGGTGTTCCCGCCCTCGGGGGCGGCGATCATGAAGACGAGCGTGGCCGGCCCGTCCTCGGCGCCGAAGTCGACGCCGGTGGTGCTGCGGCCGAACGCCAGGCTCGGCACGGTGACGGCGGCGGAGCGGCAGTGCGGGATCCCGATCCCGCCCTCGAGCCCGGTGGCCATCTGCTGCTCGCGGGCCTCGATGTCGTCGAGGAACTGCGCGAGGTCGGTGACCCGGCCCGCCTTCGCCAGGCGCTCGGCCAGCGCGGCGACCGCGGCCTGACGGCTGGTCGACGGCAGGTCGAGATCGACGAGATCGGCGGTGATCAGCTGGTCGGTCATGCGGCGTCTCCGGTGAGTGCGAGCTCGGTCTGGGGGGTGCCGACGCGGACGTCGGCGAGGGGGATCTCGTGCGGTGCGGGCATCTCACTGCCCGGCAGGCGGCAGGCGGCGGCGCCGTAGGCGACGGCGCGGGCCAGGGCGTCCGGTCCGGTGCCCCCGGCGGCGAGGAAGCCCGCCAGGGTCGCGTCGCCTGCGCCGACCGTGCTTCGGACGGCGACGGGCGGGGTGGCGGCGTGCCACTCCCCGGTCTCCTCGACCAGCAGGGCGCCACCGGCACCCAGGCTGACGAGGACCGCGCCGACGCCTCCGGCGCGGAGCTCACGGGCCGCGGCGAGCACGTCGCCGAGGCTGTCGAGGGAACGGCCGACGAGCTCGGCCAGCTCCTCGTGGTTGGGTTTGATCAGCGCGGGGCCCGCCTTGACGGCGGCGGCGAGCGGCTCGCCGCTGGTGTCGACCGCGGTCCGGGTGGCGGACCGCGCGACGAGCGTCGCGTGGAAGTCCACCGGCATGCCCTCGGGCAACGAACCGCAGCTGACCAGCCAGGACGCCTCCCGCGACCGGGCGACGGCCTGTTCGGCGATCTCGGCGATCTCGTCCTCGGTGAGGACCGGACCGGCTTCGTTGAGCTTGGTCGTGGTCCCGTCCGGCTCGACGATGGTGATGTTGGAGCGGGTCGCCCCGTGGATGGGGACGGTGACGGCGGGGACGCCGAGCACGTCGAGCAGGCCCTGCAGGCGCCCGCCCGGCGCCCGGCCCGAGGGCAGCACGGCGAGGGTGGGCACGCCCGCGCGGGTGAGTGCGCGGGAGACGTTGACGCCCTTGCCGCCCGGGTCGAGCCGCCCGGACTGCGCGCGGTGCACCTCGCCCCGGCGGAGCTGGAGGACCTCGACCGTGCGGTCCAGGCTCGGGTTCGGTGTGACGGTGACGATCATGCGCGTACCACTCTCGGTCCGGCGGCCTCGATGGCCGCGGCGGCGTCGTCGTCCAGGTCGGTGTCGGTGACCAGCGCGTCCACCTGGTCGAGGCGGGCGAACCGGGTGAACTGGTCGGTGCCGTACTTCGCGGCGTCGGCCAGCACCACGGTCCGGCGGGCGGCGGCGATCATCGCCCGCTTGGCGGCGGCCTCGGCCGGGTCCGGCGTGGTCAGCCCGCGCTCCGGCGAGAACCCGTTGGTCCCCACGAACGCGACGTCCACGGTGAGGGTGGCCAGGGTGTCGGTCATCCAGTCGTCGACGGTCGCCATCGTGGTGCCGCGCACGCGCCCGCCGAGCAGCCGGACGATGACGTTCGGCCGGGTCGCGAGGATCGACGCGATGGACAGGGAGTTGGTGACCACGGTGATCTCGCGGTCCGTCGGCAGCGTCTGGGCGAGCCGGGCGGTGGTGGTGCCCGCGTCGAGCAGCACGGTGAGGCAGCCCTCCAGCTCGGCGAGCGCCGCCTTCGCGATGCGCTCCTTCTCCTGGCTGGCCAGGGTGTCCCGCTGGCCGAGGGCGGGCTCGAAGTCCAGCCGGTCGGCGGGGATCGCGCCACCGTGCACCCGGCGGACGAGGCCCTGTCGCTCCAGGGTGCCGAGATCGCGCCGGATCGTCTCCGGTGTGACGTCCAGCTCCTGGGCGACCGACGCCACGTCGACCCGCCCGTCCTCACGGGTACGGGTCAGGAGCCATTGCTGCCGCTCCGCTGCGTACATCTTCGTATGCTCCCGGATTGTTGCCCGATTGCGCTTGCTTGAGTCCGAGTATGTGGGTTCTACTGGTGTTCGTCAACGGGTCACGGCGAAGTCATCCGAGGAGATCTCATGCAGCTACAGGGCATTCCCGCCAGCCCCGGCCGGGCCGGGGGCCGCGTCGTTCGGGTGGCCGACGCCCCGGGTGAGCCGCCGCTCGGGCCCGTTCCCACCGATCCGGACACCGAAGCGGACCGGATCGGACCCGCCATGTCGCTCGTCGCCGCGCGACTGCAGGCCCGGGCCGACGTGGCGTCCGGGGACGCGCGGGAGGTCCTGGAGGCGACCATCACGATGGTCGGCGACCCGGCCCTGCTGGACAACGCCCGCGGCCTGGTCGCCCGGGGGCGCCCCGCCCCACGCGCGGTGTGGGAGGCCGGGTCGCAGTTCGCGGACATGCTCGCCGGGATGGGCGGGTACATGGGCGAGCGTGCGACGGACGTGCGGGACGTGCGGGACCGCATCGTCGCCGAGCTGCTGGGCCTGCCCGCGCCGGGCGTCGCGGACCTGTCCGAGCCGTGCGTGCTGGTGGCCGCCGACCTCGCGCCCGCGGACACGGCCGGGCTCCAGCCGGGCATCGCCCTCGCCCTGGTGACCGAGCAGGGCGGGCCGACCAGCCACACCGCGATCCTGGCGCGTTCGCTGGGGATCCCCGCGGTGGTGGGCTGCGCGGGGGCACGGTCGCTGGGCGACTACGTGATCGTCGACGGGTCGGCCGGGACCGTCGAGGAGGTGGCCTCGGCCGCCGAGGCCCGGGTCGAGGGCGCCGCCGCCCAGCAGGCGACGTGGGACGGGACGGGTCGCACCGCCGACGGGCACCGGGTCCCCCTGCTGGCCAACGTCGGGGATGCGGCCGGGGCCGCGCAGGCGGCGGACCGGGCGGCCGAGGGCGTCGGGCTGTTCCGCACCGAGCTGGCCTTCCTCTCCGCCGCCGAGGAACCCTCCGAGCAGCGCCAGCGCGAGGTCTACGACGGCGTGCTGAGCGCGTTCGCCGGCAGGCCGGTGACCGCCCGGACCCTCGACGCGGGGGCGGACAAGCCCCTGCCGTTCCTCACCCTCGAGGGCGAGCCGAACCCCGCGCTCGGCGTCCGTGGCCTGCGGATCGCCCGCGTCCCGGGCAACGGCGCGGACGTCCTGGAGCGCCAGCTCGCCGGGCTCGCCGCGGCCGCCAAGGAGACCGGCGCGGAGCTGAAGGTCATGGCGCCCATGGTCGCGACGGCCGAGGAGGCCCGGTTCTTCGTGCAGCGCTGCCGCGCGCACGGGATCACCTCCGCGGGCGTGATGATCGAGATCCCGGCCGCGGTGCTCACCGCCCGGGAGATCATGGCCGAGGTGGACTTCGTGTCCGTCGGCACGAACGACCTGGCCCAGTACCTGTTCGCGGCCGACCGCCAGTCCGGGCCGGTCGCCGCGCTCAACGACCCGTGGCAGCCCGCCCTGCTGCGGCTGGTGCGGCTGCTGGGTGAGGCGTCGGCGGAGACCGGGGTCCCGGTGGGCGTGTGCGGTGAGGCCGCGGCAGACCCGCTGCTGGCCACGGTGCTGGTCGGCCTGGGTGTGGCGAGCCTGTCGATGGGCTCGGGGTCGCTCGCGGCGGTCGGCGCGGCCCTGGCCGAGGTCACCCTCGAGCAGTGCCGGGACCGCGCCGCGGCCGCCTGCGCCGCCCCCGATCCCGCCGCCGCCCGAGCCGCTGCCCGGGGCTGATCCGACACGTACCCTCGGGGTCATGAGCACCGCGGTCGGCATCGCCCTGGAGAACGGCTACGCCCGCGCGCTGCCCGAGCTGGGGGTGCCGTGGACGGCCGATCCCGCGCCGGACGCGCAGCTGGTGCTGGTCAACACCGGTCTCGGGATCGACCCCGCCGTCGTCACGCCGGAGAACCTGTTGGGCGAGGGCGTGGCGATGGCCTACGCCGGGCACCAGTTCGGCAACTACAGCCCGCGCCTCGGTGACGGCCGCGCCCTGCTGCTCGGCGAGCTGCCGGACGGTCGTGACCTGCACCTCAAGGGATCCGGGCGGACCCCGTTCGCCCGCGGCGGGGACGGCAAGGCGCCGCTGGGGCCGATGCTGCGCGAGTACGTGGTCAGCGAGGCCATGCACGCCCTCGGCATCCCGACGACCCGGTCGCTCGCCGTCCTCGCGACGGGGGAGCCGGTGCTGCGCGAGCGCGGCCCCGAGCCGGGCGCGGTGCTCGCCCGGGTCGCCGCGAGCCATCTGCGGGTCGGCACGTTCCAGTACGCGGCGGCGACCGGGGACGTCGCGCTGCTGCGCAGGCTCGCCGACCACGCGATCGCCCGCCACCACCCCGGGTCGACCGACTATCTGGACTTCTACCGGCGCGTGGTCGAGGCGCAGGCCGCGCTCGTCGCGCGCTGGATGCAGGTCGGGTTCGTCCACGGCGTGATGAACACCGACAACACCACGATCTCGGGCGAGACGATCGACTACGGCCCCTGCGCCTTCCTGGACGTCTACGACCCGGCGACCGTGTTCAGCTCCATCGACCGCGGCGGCCGCTACGCCTTCGGCAACCAGCCCGCCGTGCTGCAGTGGAACCTGGCCCGGCTGGGCGAGGCGCTGCTCCCGCTGATCGACGAGAGCCAGGACGCGGCCGTCGAGCGGGCCACGGAGGTCGTGCGCGGCTTCACCGCCGCCTACGACACCGCGCTGCGGGCGGGCTGGCAGGCCAAGCTCGGCCTGGCCGAGGCCCCCGGTGCCCTGCTCGACGACCTGTTCGCCGTGCTCGCGGAGCAGCGCCTCGACCTGACCGCGACGATGCGCGGGCTGGCGGAGCACCTGCGCGGCGGCCCCGCCCCCGTCGAGGGCCCGTGGCTCGCGCGGTGGCGGGCCGAGCACCCCGACCCGGCGGCGATGGACCGGGCCAACCCGGTCTACGTCCCCCGCAACCACCTCGTGGACGAGGCGCTGACCGCCGCGGTGGCGGGCGACCTCGAACCCCTCCAGTGGCTGCTCGAGGTCCTGACTCGGCCCTTCGAGGTCCGCCCCGGCTTCGAGCGTTACGCCGTCCCGGGGGACGGCACGCCCTTCGTGACCTTCTGCGGCACCTGACCGCTCAGCGGGTGAGGTTCGCCGCCTGGCCCAGCGCCTCGCTCAGCAGCGCGCGCACGTGCGCGCTCTCCGCGGTGTAGTAGACGTAGGTGCCCTCGCGGCGCCCCTCGACCAGCCCGGCGAGCCGGAGCTTGGCCAGGTGCTGGCTCACCGCGGTGGGCGCCGCGCCGACGAGGTCGGCGAGGCAGGCCACGGACGTCTCACCCTGCAGCAGCGCCCACAGGATCTTGATCCGGGTGGGGTCGGCGAGCAGACGCATGGAGTCGGCCGCCCGGCGTACGTCCTGCTCGGGCGGCATCGCGAAGTCCGGGATGCCCTCGTGCACGGTGCGGAGTCTACCGAACATCTGAGCGGTCTCACAGGTGTCTCTGCACGCAGGTTCCTGTATGCGTGCATGCGAAGGTATGTTGGCACGCATGTTCTCGATCCCCGAGGTGCGGCACGCGGTGTTCGCGCTCGTCGCGTTCGCCGCGGCCGTCCCCGCCGACCTGCTGGGCGCGCCGTGGCCGCTGGTCGCCCTGCTCTACGTCGCCTGCTACGTCGCGGGCGGCTGGGAGCCGGCGTGGTCGGGGCTGCAGGCGCTGCGGGAGCGGACCCTGGACGTCGACATCCTCATGATCGTCGCCGCGCTCGGGGCCGCGGCGATCGGCCAGTGGCTGGACGGCGCGCTGCTCATCGTGATCTTCGCGAGCTCCGGTGCGCTGGAGGCGGTCATGACCGCGCGCACCCGGGCGAGCATCACCGGTCTGCTCGACCTCGCCCCCGAGACCGCCCACCGGATCGACGGCACCGTCGAGACCCGGGTGCGGGCCGCCGACCTCCGGATCGGGGACGAGGTCCTGGTGCGGCCGGGGGAGAAGATCCCCGCGGACGGCGTCGTGCTGTCCGGGACGAGCGAGGTGGACGCGTCGAGCCTCACGGGCGAGCCGCTGCCGGTCCGCCGCGAGCTGGGCGACCCGGTGTTCGCGGGCACGGTCAACGGCACCGGGGCACTGACCGTGCGGGTGCGCACCGACCCGGGCGAGACGGTCGTGGCCGGCATCGCCGCGCAGGTCGAGCGGGCGGCCGAGACCAAATCGGATCGCCAGCTGTGGGTCGAGCGGGTCGAGCAGCGGTACTCGGTCGTCGTGGTCGCGGCCGCGATCGCCGTGTTCGTGGTGCCGCTGCTGCTCGGCGAGGACCTGCGCGCGGCGCTGCTCCGGGCGATGACCTTCATGATCGTGGCGTCGCCGTGCGCGATCGTGCTGGCGACCATGCCGCCGCTGCTCGCCGCGATCGCCGTCGCGGGTCGGCGCGGCGTGCTGCTCAAGGAGGCGGGGGTCGTCGAGGCGCTCGCCGAGGTCGACGCGGTGGTGCTCGACAAGACCGGCACGGTCACCTCGGGCCGCCCGCAGGTGCGCTCGGTCGTCCCGGCAGAGGGCTGGTCCGAGTCGGAGGTCCTCGCCCTCGCCGCCGCGGCGGAACAGGGGTCGGAACACGTGCTCGCCCGCGCGGTGGTGGGGGAGGCCGAACGCCGGGCGCTGCGCCTCCCGACCGCGCGCGACACGGAGGCCCTGCCCGGCGAGGGGGTGACCGCGCTCGTCTTGTACGGGGGGTCGCGGGTGCAGGTCACGGTCGGCCGTCCGAGGATCGGCGACCAGGACGGCACGTATCGTGCTCCCGCTGTTGCGGGCACCGCGCTGAGCGCACAGGACTCGCGATCGTGCAGCAGTGAGAGCACGAAACGTGCGGTCGAGCGGGCCGAGCGGGACGGCCACACCGCGGTCGTGGTGTGGGCGGACCAGGAGCCGGTCGGGGTGCTCGTGCTCGCCGACGAGCCCCGGGCCGGGGCGGGGGCGGCGATCGCGGCGCTGCGCACCACCGTCGGCGCCCCCACCCTGCTCACGGGAGACGCCGAGGGGCCGGCGCGGGCGGTCGCGGCGCGGACCGGGATCATCGCGGTGCGTGCCGGGCTGACCCCCGCGGAGAAGAGCGCGCACCTGCCCCCGCGCGCCCTCGCCGTCGGGGACGGGCTGAACGACGCGCCGTTGCTGGCGGGCGCCCACGTCGGGCTGGCCGTGGGCGACGGGGCGGCCACACTCAGCGTCGAGGCGGCGGACGGGGTGCTGGTCCGGGACCCGCTCGGCGCGCTCGCGCCGCTCGTCGTGCTGGCCCGGCGGGCCCGCCGGATCGCCCGGGCGAACCTGGCGTTCGCCGCGGCGGTGATCGTCGCGCTGGTCACCTGGGACCTGGTGGGGACCCTGCCGCTGGCGCTCGGCGTCGCGGGGCACGAGCTCTCGACCGTGCTGGTGTGTCTCAACGGCCTCCGGATCCTCGTCCGGCCGGGATGGTCAGCGGGGCAGGAGCGCGGCGAGCGCCATGCGGCGCAGGACGTCCGCGACGTCGTGGGGAGCCGGGCGTGAGTGCGGGGTGGAGTTGAGCAGCCCGAACGCCCCGTGCGCGGCGACCCGGGCCTCCTCGGCGCCCCACGAGGGATGCAGCCCGCGCAGCGCGTCGACCCAGATCTCCACGTAGGTGCGCTGGACCCGGCGGACCCGGCGCCGGTCGTCCTCGGACAGGTTGTCCAGGTCGCGGTCCTGCACCACGATCAGCTCGGGCTCGCGCAGCGCGAAGGCCAGCTGGAAGTCGACGAGGGCGGCCACCACCTCGCGCGGTGTGCCGTCGGTGAGCGCCCGGGCCCCGGCGAGCAGCCGCTCGCTGATGTCCACGAGCAGCTCCGCGAGCAGCGCCTCCTTGCCCGGGAAGTGCCGGTAGAGCCCCGGGCCGCTGATCCCGACGGCCGCGCCGAGCTCCGCGATGCTGACCCCGTGGTAGCCGTGGCGGGCGAACAGGACCGCGGCCGTGCGGAGGATCTGGTCCCGGCGGGAGACCGCGGGATGATCACTGCGAGGCGCGGCCATGGCCGTTCAGCCTATACACAGCGGTCGGCGTTTACCCTGGTCGGCATGGCTCGCGCACCGGGATCAGGCGTGCGGGACCGGCTGCGCGCGCGTCTGGGTGTGCGGACGACGACCGCGCTCGCCGCGGCCGTCACCGTCGCCGTGGTGCTGGTGGTGGCCGGTGCCGCGCTCGTCCTCGGGCTGAACGCGCTCCTCCGGATGCAGATCATGGCGGCGGCGGACCAGCAGGCCACCCAGCTCGGCGAGCGGGTGGCGGCGAACTTCGCGGGCTCGGACGACATCAAGCGCAACGCCATCCTGGCCACCGGCAAGCGCTCGGACTACGTCGAGGTCGTCACCGACTACAACGCCGACCCGAACCACGAGCCGGACGTCCAGAACATCGGCTCCTCGGACCCGCTGCCCGAGTACCCGCTGATGTCCGACCTGCTCCTGCAGCCGGGCGAGACGGACACGGTCGACACCTGGGTCACGCTGAACGAGGGCAAGGACGTCGAGGTCCTGGTGCTCGCGAAGGGCTTCGAGTTCCCGCCGACGGGTCAGCACTTCACGGTGCTCGCCGCGCAGCCCGTGGACTTCCTGCACCGGGCGGTCGACACGGTGATGGCGATGGTGCTGGTCGGCATCCCGGTGCTGGTGGTGCTGGTCGGCGGGTTCACCTACCTGTTCGCGGGCCGCGCGCTGCGTCCGGTCGAGGCGATCCGCGCCCGGGTGGCCGGACTGACCGACCGCGACCTGGGCCAACGCGTCCCGGTGCCCGCCGCGCGGGACGAGGTGGGCATGCTCGCCGAGACGATGAACCAGATGCTCGGCAGGCTGGAGGGCAGCCAGGTCATCCAGCGCCGCTTCGTCGCGGACGCCAGCCACGAGCTGCGCAGCCCGCTGACGACCATCGCGTCGGGGCTCGAGCTGCTCGACGGCACGGTCGACGAGGCGGACCGCTCCACGGTCCACACCCTGCGCGGCGAGGCCGCCCGCCTGGACCGCCTGGTCGACGGGCTGCTGCTGCTCGCCCGTTCGGACGAGCGTGGCCTGCAGCCCCACCGCGAGGACGTCGACCTCGACGAGATCGTCGAGGCCGAGCGCGGGCGCCCGTCGGACGTCGGCGGGGTGGATCCGGAGGTCCGCGCCGATCCCGTGCGGGTCTCCGGTGACCGTGCGCAGCTGGTGCGGGCCGTGCGGAACCTGGTGGACAACGCGCGCAGGCACGCCCGGTCCCGGGTGGTCGTCACGCTCGTCGCGGACGGCGCGTCCGCGGTGGTGGACGTGGCGGACGACGGTGCGGGCGTGCCCCCCGCGGACCGCGGGCGGGTGTTCGAGCGGTTCGTCCGCCTCGACGACGCCCGGGCCCGCGCCGACGGCGGCGCCGGGCTCGGCCTGGCGATCGTCAAGGAGATCGTCACGGCGCACGACGGCACCGTCGAGGTCCTCGACTCGCCCCTCGGCGGCGCCCTGTTCCGGATCCGGCTCCCGCTGGTCGACGCCGGCGTGCCCGACCCGGACCCGGAACCGGCGCCCGTGCTCTACGACGACCGCCCGCCCGTCCCGCGCCCGGCGCCGGAACCCGGCTACGGCGCGTGGACCGGGGAGGAGCAGCCCACCCGGCCGACACCCACCGGCGGCGGACCCGACCAGCCCACCCGCCCGGTGCCGCGCCCCACCCGCCGCCCGAGACCGCACCCGGCGGACGCGGGGCCCACCCGCCCCACCCCGATCCGCCTCGGCGACGCGACCAGCCCGGCGGACGTCAACCCGACGGGCCCGCTCCCGGTCGTCCCGCCCCTGCAGCGGTGACGGACCCCGGGACTCACTCGGCCATGCGGTAGCCGACGCCCCTGAGGGTCTCGATGGTGTGGGTGTCGAAGGGGGCGTCGATCTTCTTGCGCAGGTAGCCCACGTAGACCTCGACGACGTTGACCTCGCCGTCGTAGTGGGCGTCCCAGACCGCGCGCAGGATGTCGGTCTTGGTCACCACCTCGCCTGCGCGGCGCATCAGGTGCTCGAGCACCCCGAACTCCCGCGGGGTCAGCGTGATCTCGGTGTCCCCGCGGTGCACACGGTGGCGCGCCGGGTCCAGGGACAGGTCGCCGACGGTGAGCACCGCGGGCCGCGCGTCTCCTGCGCGGCGCTGCAGGGCCCGCAACCGGGCCAGCAGGACGACGAAGGAGAAGGGCTTGGTGAGGTAGTCGTCGGCGCCGAGGTCGAAGGCGTCCGCCTCGTCGTACTCGCCGTCCTTCGCGGTGAGCATGAGGACCGGGGTCCAGACGCCGGCCGCGCGCAGCCGCTCGAGGATCCGGTACCCGGACAGCCCCGGCAGCATGATGTCGAGGATCAGCACGTCGTAGCCGCCCCGGAGGGCGGTGTCGAACCCCGACGGCCCGTCGTGTCGGACGTCCACGCTGTGGCCCTCGCGCACGAGGCCGCGCCGGACCATCTCGGCCAGCGGGCGTTCGTCCTCGACCAGCAGCAGGCGCACCCGGACACCGTAGGGCAGCCCCCTGTGACGCACCTGAGTGGCGATCGACGTTAACGTTCATTAACATCGCACCCATGGACCTGGAGCTGAGCGAGGAACACGCGGCACTGCGGGCGACCGTGGAGGACTTCGCGCAGAAGGAGGTCGCCCCGGTCATCGGGGAGTTCTACGAGCGCGGCGAGTTCCCCTACGAGATCGTGGCCAAGATGGGCGCGATGGGCCTGTTCGGGCTGCCGTTCCCCGAGGAGCACGGCGGCATGGGCGGGGACTACTTCGCGCTCTGCCTGGCCCTCGAGGAGCTCGCCCGGGTCGACTCGTCGGTCGCGATCACGGTGGAGGCGGGCGTCGGGCTGGGGGCGATGCCGATCCACCGCTTCGGCACCGACGAGCAGAAGGCCCGCTGGCTGCCCGCGCTCGCGGCGGGCGAGCGGCTGGGCGCGTTCGGGCTCACCGAGGCCGGCGGCGGGTCCGATGCGGGCGCCACCCGCACCACCGCCCGGCTCGACGGCGACGAGTGGGTGATCAACGGGTCCAAATGCTTCATCACGAACTCCGGCACCGACATCACGTCGCTGGTCACGGTCACCGCCCGGACCGCGCCGACCGAGATCTCCGCGATCATCGTGCCCGCCGGGACCCCGGGTTTCACGGTGAGCGAGAAGTACTCCAAGGTCGGCTGGTCGGCCAGCGACACCCGCGAGCTGTTCTTCGACGACGTCCGGGTGCCGCGGGAGAACCTGCTCGGCGAGCAGGGCCGCGGCTACGCCCAGTTCCTGTCCATCCTCGACGAGGGACGGGTCGCCATCGCGGCCCTCTCGGTGGGTCTGGCCCAGGGCTGTGTCGACGAGTCGGTGCGCTACGCCCACGAGCGCGAGGCCTTCGGCCACCCGATCGGCAAGTACCAGGCCATCCAGTTCAAGATCGCCGAGATGGAGGCGCGGGCGCACACCGCGCGGCTGGCGTACTACGCCGCGGCGGCGAAGATGCTGCGCGGCGAGCCGTTCAAGAAGGAGGCCGCGATCGCCAAGCTGGTCTCCTCGAACGCCGCGATGGACAACGCCCGGGACGCCACCCAGGTCTTCGGCGGCTACGGCTTCATGAACGAGTACCCGGTCGGGCGGTTCTACCGGGACGCCAAGATCCTCGAGATCGGCGAGGGCACCAGCGAGGTGCAGAAGATGTTGATCGCGCGCGAGCTCGGTCTGCGGTAGGTCTCGACGCGGGTCGGTCGCTCACCGGTAGGGTCGCCCTCGGGTTTTCAGCCAGGGCCGGACTGTCCGGCCCGACGGGGAGGTCAGACGTGGCGAGCTGGGACGATCTGGTGTCCTACGTCCGGGTGCGGTACGAGATCATGCGCTCGACCGACACCGAGCTGTGGTTCAACCTGCCGACGACGGGGGAGCGCACGCAGCTCGTCGTCGTCCGGAGCATCACCGGTGCGGACGGTGAGCCGGGCGCGCAGATCGCCTCGCCGGTGGGCAAGCTGACCGACCTCGACCTGCCGCACCTGCTCGCCGCGGCGGGCGAGCAGGCCGTCGGCGGGGTCGTGGCGCAGGACGGCGTGGTCGTCTTCCGGCACGCCATCCCGCTGCACGAGGGGGAGCTGGCGGCCTTCGACGGCCCCTTCCAGCACGTCGTGCACGTCGCGGACGAGCTGGAGGAGCTGCTCACCGGCGGCGACGAGCACTAGGCCGCGCGCGGTCGTCAGACCGGGCTCGGCTCCAGGGCCTGTTCCACCACGATCCGCAGCCGGGCGAGCAGGAGATCGGCCTCCGCCCAGCTCAGGACGCCGGTGGCCACGCCACCGCGGATCTCTTCGGCCACCGAACGCGCGAAGCGGGTGGACCACTCGTGTCGTGCCTGCCCGTCACCCATCGTCACAGTGTGGGCTATGCCACTGGTCACGCCCGATCCGGGAGTGCGTCGTGGCGCACCGTCTCCTCGGGGGCGCCGCAGCGGCCGCTCAGGTGAACATCCCGTGTACTGAAGGTCACCGAGAGCCGCCCTCTCGGTGACTCAGCGTCACAGCAGGCCGGGGACGGTCGACACCGTGCGGAGCTCGCTGATCGTCGGGTGCCCGGCCGCCAGGAGGGCGACGTCGGTGCCCGGCTCGTGCGGCTCGTCCGGGCTCGTGACGGTCGCCTGCCAGGTGGCGGGGGCGCCGTCGACACCCGCGGTGTGGGCGATCCGGACCTGCACCGCGCCGACCGACGCGAGCGTGGCCTCCCGCAGCGGGCCGAGCTCGGCGCTCGGGAGGTCCGGGGCGTTGAGCGACAGCACGGTGCCCGCGGGTCGGGCCGTCAGCAGCTCCAGCGCGCGCGGGAGGAGATCGACGACCGCCTCCCAGTGTGCGTCGGCGGCGCCGTCGAGCCCGCAGTCCAGCGAGGTGGCGAGCGCGGAGCAGCCGTGCATCGACGCGGTCAGTGCGGCGCCGACGGTGCCGGAGTGGATCACCGACAGGCCGACGTTCGCGCCGATGTTGATGCCGGACAACACGATGTCCGGGGCCTGCTCCAGCCAGCCCTCGAACGCCGAGTGCACGATGAACGCCGGATGCCCCTCGACGGACCAGGCGGGTGCGTCGACCCCCGGCAGCGCGGCCTCGTGCACCCGCACCCGCCGGTCCTCGACCACGGCGAACACCGACGCGCCCACGCCGGTGGAGTCCACGTGCGGCGCCGCGACGATCACCTCCAACCCGGCCGCGAGCGCTCCGCGCGCGAGTGCCACGAGCCCGGGGGAGTCGATGCCGTCGTCGTTGGTGATCAGTGCACGCACGCCGATCACGCTACCCACCCCGGCGAGCGGGGACCCGGACGAGGAGCAGCAGGGCGATGAGCGGGGCCAGCGCGGTGGCGGCGAACCCCCAGGCCCCGTAGGCGCTGTGCAGGGGCACCCACAGCAGCGGGGCCAGTGCGCCGCCGAAGAACTGGAAGGACAGGGCCAGCGAGGCCGCGCCCGCCCGGTTGTCCGGCGCGCTGGTGGCGGCCACCGAGTTGACCGTGGTGCGCAGGCCGGTCACCGCGACGCCGACGGCCGCGATCCCGACCCCCAGCACGAGAACCGTCGGGCCGAGCGCCGCGACCAGCAGACCCGCGGCGAGCAGCACGTTCATCGCGACGCCCGTCCGTCTCGGGCCGAACGCGTCGAGCCGCCGACCCAGCAGCGGGGCCGCGAGCAGACCCGCCACGCCGAACGCGGCGGCGAGCAGCCCCCGCTGCCACGGCCCCAGCCCGAACTCCTCCTCCGCCCGCAGGATCGACAGCACCGTCAACCCGACCGCGCCGAGGTAGCACAGGAACGACAACGCACAGGCCAGCGCCAGGTTCCGGTTGGCCAACGCCCGCACGGACGGCCGCCCGCGGGGCGTCCCCGTCGTCATCGTCGGCGAGCAGACGGCCAGGACCAGGGCCACCACGGCGGGGAAGCCGAACGCCAGCCGCCAGTCCACCGCGGCGGACGGTCCCGAGACCAGCGGGCTCGCCGCCTGCCCGGCCGCCTGCAGCCCCGCGAAGAGCGCCAGCGCCCGCCCGAGCCGGTCCCGCGGGACCAGGTCGGTGATCGCCGCGACCAACAGCGGGGTGGTGAAGGCGTTCGTCGCGCCCTGCGCCGCCCGGGCGGCGAGGAACCACTCCATCGTCGGTGCCAGCACACACGCCGCGCACGCCACCACGAACAGCAGCAGCGAGACCCGCATGGTCCGCGCGCGCCCCCACCGCTCGGCGAGGGTGCCGCTGACCAGCATCAACGCCGCGAACGGCAGCATGTAGGCCGTGACCGCGCCCGCCGCGAGCTCCGGGGTGGAGTCCAGACCGGCCGCGACCTCGTGCACCATCGGCGTGACCATGGTGCTGGCGTAGGGCCCGAGGAACCCGCCGACGTAGAGCGGCCAGACGCGGGTCAGACCTCGACGAGGTTCTTCACGAGCCCGTCGTAGCTGTTCGTGTCCTCGATCAGACCCCACGAGACCATCCAGTCGTAGGTGCGCTGGAACTGGTCCTGCGGGTACGGGGCCGGGTCGACGTAGCGCAGCCGACCGAGCGGGATCTCGTGCGGCTCCACGGTGCCGAGCTCGGCGGGGATCTCCGCGGTGAGGTGGTGCAGGTACGGGCGCGGGTCCTCGTTGATCTTCGCCACGGCCCGGACGACGGCGCGGTTGATGCGCTCGTGGGTGTCCGCGTCGACCTCGGGGCTGGCGATCTCGGCGCCGACGTAGAACGCCTCGGCCAGCACCTTGTAGCCCTGCTTCTCGGCCAGGGTGATCCACGGCTCCATCAGTGCGGCGGCCTCGACGGTGCCGTCGCGCAGCGCCTCGAACCGGACCTGCGGGCCGCCGTAGTGCGCGATCTTGATCTCCTCGCGGGGCAGGAAGCCCTCGAGGGTCTGCAGCGCGACGTAGTGCGAGCCGTGGTGGAAGTTCACCGCGACGGTCTTGCCCGCGAGGTCCTGCGGGTGCGTGGCCGGGTGGTCGCCGCGGACCATGATCGCCTGGCCGTTGACCGCGGCGCGCTTGGAGACGATCCGGCCGCCGACGGTGGTGTCCTGGGTGCGGCGGACCTGGCCCCACTCGCAGGCGCGGTAGAGGGACGCCTCGCCGGACTCGAAGTGGGACTTGGTCGAGCCGAACGAGCTCAGCAGCTGGTGGTCCTCGACCGGGGAGATGCCTGCCCGGGCGTAGTCCTTGGTCACGAACTCGACGTCGACGCCCTCGTCGTCGAAGTAGCCCTCGTCCTTCGCGACGAGCTGGGGCAGCGAGAAGACCAGGGAGAGCAGCTCCATGGTCACCTTGGGGCGGGTCATGGTGGTTCCTTCCTAGAGTGCGGCGACGATCTGGGAGTGGAGTTCGAACAGGTGCGGGTCCTCGGCCGACCGCGGCCGCTCCCGGTCCACGCGGTACTCCGCGGCGATCCGGGCGGGTCTGCCCGCGAGCACGATCACGCGGTCGGCCAGCAACGCGGCCTCGAGCGGGTTGTGGGTGACCAGCAGGCCGGTGCGCGGCCGCTGCATCCAGAGGTCCTGCAGGAGCAGGCGGAGCTTGCGGGCGGTGAGCTCGTCGAGCGCGGAGAACGGCTCGTCGAGCAGCAGCAGGTCCGGTTCCACGGCGAACGCGCGGGCCACGGCGACGCGTTGGCGCTGCCCGCCGGAGAGCACCGTCGGGTAGGAGCCCGCGTACTCGGTCAGCCCGACGGCGGCGAGCACCTCGTCGGCCTTGGCGCCGTCGTGGCAGGCGAGGGTGATGTTCTCCCGCACCGAGAGCCAGTCCAGCAGCCGGGGCTGTTGGAACACGATCCCGAGCCGCGGGTCGCCGGTCTCCACCGTGCCGGTGTCCGGCTGCACCAGCCCGGCCACGACGTGCAGCAACGTGGTCTTGCCGGTGCCGGACGCCCCGACCACCGCGACCAGCTCGCCAGGCTCGACCGTCAGTGAGAAGTCCGCGAGGACCTGCTGCGGGGTGCCGCTGCGGGCGTCGACGAAGGTCTTGCCGATCCCCTCGAGCCTCACACGCTCACCGCCTTGCGCCAGCGGGAGACCCGCTTCTCGAGGCCCTGCAGGATCCCGTACTCGAGGATCGCCATGACGATCGCGAAGAGCAGGGTCCAGGCGAGCACGGCGGCGACGTTCTGCGCGGCGAAGGCGTTGTTGAGCTGGTAGCCGACCCCGGAGGACATGCCGAACACCTCGACCAGCACGATCACCTTCCAGCCCAGCGAGAGCCCGAGCCGGGCGCCCGCGAACAGCGACGGGGCGAGCGCGGGCAGCCAGAGCTTGCGGAGGGTGACCCGCCGCGAGAAGCGGTAGACGTGTGCCATCTCCAGCAGGTCCGGGTCCACCGACCGGGTGCCCTGGTAGATCTGCAGCATCAGCGCGGGCGCCGAGGACAGCGCGACCGCGGCGACCGGGTTGACCAGGTCGATCCCGAACCAGATGACGCACAGCAGGGCCCAGACCAGACCGGGGATGGTGAGCCCGAGCAGCACCGCGGGCTCGAAGAACCGGCGCGCGAACTCGTTGCGCCCCATCGCGATCCCGACGACCACGGCCACCACGAACGCCAGGGCGAACCCGAGCCCCACGCGCAGCACGGTGATGCCGAGCTGGTCGAGGAACGATCCGTCCGAGACGATGTCCACCAGCTCGGTCACGATCGCGGGCACGCCGGGGACGAGGACGGAGTCCAGCAGCGTCGCCATGAGCTGCCAGGCGGCGGCCAGCAGCACCAGGAACAGCACTGCGGGCAGGAACCGCAGCCGCCTGCGGGGGCGCGGGGCCTTGGCCACGGCGGCCGCGACCGGGCCGGGGCGGACCTCGGTCGCGGTCATGCGGATCCTCCGAGATCCAGCCAGGGCGCCTGGGCGGGTGCGGCCTTGATCAGGCCGACCTGCTGCGCGACCTCGGTCTGGCGGCGCAGGTTGCCGAACACCGAGTCGCCCCAGACCACCGGGTAGACGGACTTCATCCGCTCCGGGAGCAGGGCGATCGCCGCCCGCTCCTCGGCGGGGATGCCGTAGGAGCCCGCCAGGTCGGCGAGCAGCTGGGGGTTCTCCTGGATCGCCTCGTGGGCCTTCAGCCGCAGGGTGGCCAGCGCGGTCGCGGTCTCACGGTTGCCGTCGACCCAGGCGCGGGTCGCGCCCTGACCGTTGAGGAACAACGCGTTCGGGTCCTCCCCGGTGCCCTGTGACCACAGCTCACCGATCGTCGCGAGCTGCCGGGCACCCTTGCCGACGAGCCGGGTGGCGTTGGGCTCGATCGTGACGATCGCGTCGACGTCACCCCGGTCGAACAAGGCGAGGCCCGCCAGGACCGCGCCGGGGAACAGCTGGTGCTCCGCGGTGAAGTCGGTGCCGTTGACGGCGAGGGCGAGCTGCGTGGAGCGGAAGGCGTCGCTGTTGTTCGGCGGGGTCGCGATCTTCTTGCCGCGCAGGTCGGCGACCGTCCGGTAGGGGCTGTTCTCCGGGACCAGGACGCGGACGTGGTTGTTCAGGCTGGTCGAGAACAGCACGACGTCCGCGCCCGCCTCGGCGGCGACGACCGCGCCGAGCGGCCCCATGCTGGCCACGTCGAGAGCGCCCGAGAGCAGCTTGTTCTGGACGTCTCCGGGACCCGAACCCGCGACGTAGGTCAGGTCGAGGTTCCCGACCAGACCCCGCTGCTCGCTGATCGGGCGGATCACCGCCCCCGCGGTCCCCGCCTGGGTGTCCTCGACGCGTGCGGCGAGGGTGGTGCCCGTGGGGGCCGCGCCGCCGCAGGCGGCGAGCAGCGGTGCGGCGGCGAGCCCGGCGCCGCCGAACAGGGCGGCGCGGAGGAGGGTGCGGCGATCGAGGCCGCGATCGAGCAGCGGGGGACGCATGAGGGTGCTCCAGAAAGACCGGCGCGGGCCGGGACGTGGGGGAGACGGGTGGGGGAGACGGGGGCGCTCAGCGCCCCGGACACGTCCCGCCGTTGATGGCGCAGTGGTCCACGTGCCGACGCCGGGTGAGGTTCACCGCAGCCCCCGCAGGGTCTCGTAGCCCGAGCGGCCGTCGGTGAGACGCCAGGAGCGCATCCAGGCGTAGGTCTCGGTGAACCGGCGCTCGGTGAACGGCACGATGTGGGTGTAGCGGTGGTAGTCCGGGCGCAGCAGGGCCGGGTCGAGGTCCGCCTCGGCCGCGATCGTCGGCGCCCACCGGGCCCGGTCGGCGTTGATCAGGTCCACGGCCTTGTCGACGGCGGTCCGGTAGGCCTCCTGCTGCTCCGCCGTGAGGTGCGGGGCGATGACCTGCGAACCGCGGTAGGTGTAGGTGCCGAGCACGTGCGCGCCGTGGGCGAGTGCCTTGGACAGGAACGGTTCCATCAGCATCGTGGCGCGGGACTCGCCGGCGAGCAGCCGCTCGAGCCGGCGCGCGGGCGGGCCGACGTGCTCGAGCACGATCCGCTCGCGGGGGACGGTGCCCTCCAGCAGGTGCAGCGCCGTGTAGTGCGAGCCGGTGTAGTCGTTGACCGAGACCGGGACGTCCGCCAGGTCGTGCGGCTCGTTGAGGTCGTCGTCCATGCTGACCAGGGCCTGGGCGACGACGGCCGCCCGCAGGTGGCCGATCCGGCCGCCGCGGGTGTCTCGCTCCAGCCGGTCGATCCCGCCCCACTCGCAGACGTTGTAGACGTCCGCGCGGGCGGTGCTGAACAGGGACTCCTTGTGGCGCACCGCCGGATCGCGGCGCGCGTCCGCCGAGCGGTCGGACCCGTCGGCGAACCGCACCGACAGCCCGACGGCGGAGAACAGGCCCTCCTCGACCGCCACGATCTCGGGCAGGTCGAAGACGACGTGGTTCGGCGACACGACGATCTCGTCCGTACCCACGACGCCTCCTTTCCCTCGATCGGCTGACCCGAGGTTAGGCAGGCCGGTGGGGGTCGGTCAACGGTCGTTTGCGGGATGCGGGACACAGTTGCGCATCGTGGAATGTCCGGTCACGAGCTGCGGGAGCGTGTAAATGTCCGGTCAGAAGTCGCCGAAGGCCATGGACACCGGAAGCCCCTCCAGGGCGTCGGCGGCGGACCGCACGACCGACCCGAGCCCGTCGAGCGTGTCGTCGGTGAGCCTGCTGGCGGGGCCCTGGATCTCCACACCCATCCGGACGTGCTCGCCGGCTCCGACCACCGGCGCGGCGAGGGCGCGCAGGGAGGGGTCGTGGGGGTCGTCGAGCACGGCGTAGCCCCGGAACTGCGTGGCCAGCAGGTCCACCTCGGTCGTCCACGATTCGGGACCGCCGGTGCGGGTGAGCACCTCCGCGGCCTCGTGCACGGGATCCCGGCCGAACGCGACGATGGCGCAGCCGATCGCGGACTCCAGCAGCGGCACCCGCGCGCCGGGTCGTCCGATGTAGCGCAGCGGGCGGGTGGACGGGACGGACAGCACGATCAGCACCTCGTCGCCGCGCCGCATGCCGATGCTCGCGGTCTCGCCGGTGCGGTCGGCGAGCTCCTTGAGCACGTCCGCGGCCTCGGGCACCCCGGAGCTGCCCAGCGCCTTGCGCGCCAACCGGAGCAGCAGCGGACCGGGGAGGAAGCGCTCGGCGTCCCGGCACAGCAGGTTGCCCGCCACCAGGGTGTGGGCGAGGCGGTGCACGGTGCTCACCGTCAGCCCGGTGGCCCGGGCGATCTCCGTCGTGGTCAGCCCGGCCTCGCTGTCCACCACCAACCCCAGCACCGTCGACGCGCGCGCCACGGACTGGATCTCCGGCCCGCGCGAGGCCCCTGGGGTCGCCATGCAGCAGAAGGTAGCCGCCACGGGATCGTGAGTGGCGATAGTCGCCATGGCGACTATCGCCACTCACGGGATCAGTTGAGGTGTGCCAGGAGTCCGGCGGCGGTGCGACGGAGGCGTTCGGCGACCTCCGGGGGCTGGTCACCGCTCGCGAGGTAGGCGGCGATGAGCCGGGCGCCCTCGTCCCAGCGGGCCTGCGCGGCCAGGACCTCGCCCAGCTCCACCAGGGCGTCGGCGTCGGAGCGCAGGGCCAGGCGCATCCGCAGCACCCACTCGCGGTCGGCGGGCCCACCCCGGCGCCGCTGGGCGGCGCGCAGGTTCTCCAGCATGCGCAGCAGGATCTCCCGGGTCGAGACGCGCGGCAGCAGGTGCGGGCCGAAGGGGGCCGTCGAGCCCGTCGCGCGGCGGTACAGCTCCGCGCAGTCCGTGCGGTCGAGGCGGCGGCCGCGGTCGAAGACGTCCAGCAGGTGGCCGCTGTGCGGCACCCGCACCAGGAAGTGCCCCGGCATGCCGACGCCCTCCAGCGCGATCCCGGCCCGCCTGCCCACCTCGATGCACACCACCGCGAGGGTGATCGGGATGCCGAGCCTGCGGGTCAGGACCTCCGGGAGCAGCGAGTTGCGCGGGTCGCCGTAGTCGCCCGTGTCGCCCGCGAAGCCCTCCTCGACGAACAGCCGCCGGACGAGGGCGGGCAGCGAGTCCACGCCCGCGGCCAGCCGGTCGAGCTCGCCGAGCCAGCGCTCGGGCTCCAGATCGGGATCGGCACCCGCGGCGAGCGCGAGCGCCGCCTCGTCCAGCGGGGGCTCCGGACCGCGGACCAGGTCGACGAACCGGGCGACCGCCTCGCTCACGGGGCGCCTGCCGACCCGTCCGCCGCCTCCGTCTCCACCACCAGCCGGACCGTGGTCCCGGCGGCGTCGCTCCACACCTGCAGGACGTCGCTGAGCTCGGAGGCGAGCCAGAGCCCGCGGCCCCGCTCACCGGACGGCGGCGGCGCCACCAGGCCCGGGAAGGCCACGTCCATCCGCCCGACGTCGTAGACCTCGGCGACGACCCGGCCCGCGCCGCCCCACAGCCGCAGCCTGCCCGCGCCGGGACCGTGCTCGGCGCTGTTCGTCGCGATCTCGTTGACCGCCAGCACCAGATCGGCGACGCGCTCGGGGTCCAGGCCCGCCGTGGGCGAGACCTGCGTGACCAGCCTGCGGACGGCGGACAGCGTGGCCTGGGTGAAGGCCAGCTCGGCGACGGGCGGCCCGAGGTCGGGCGGCGGGGGCGGCGGGAACTCGGCCAGCACCCCGAGGGGATCGCGCACGGCGTCGGTGGGCACGCTCGCCCCGCCGACGCGCAGCGCGGGATGGGTGGCGCGCAGCAGGTCGAGGTCGCCGTCCTCGGGGCAGGCGCACAGCATGGTGACGGGGAGCCCGGCGAGGGCGACGGTGAGCGCGGCGTCGAGCCGGGCCCAGTGGCCGAGGTCCAGCCCCAGGCGCGCGCTGTGCTGGGCGACCACCGTCGTCCGCTGCTCCGGTCTGGGGGTGCGACGGCTCAGCCGCGCCCACCGCGTCGCCACGGTGAACGGAGGCACCCGGTGCACCTCGTCGAGCTCTCGCCAGTCCACCGCCGACGCCGCGGTGCCCAACACCGCGGTGAGCGCCGCCCGGTTGTCCGGTTCCACCGCCACGACGACGGGCCCGCCCGCCTCGAGCGCCGCTCCGAGCGGCTCGGCCAGCTCGGCCGCGAGCTGCTCCGGGGTCGCGAACGGCACACCCTCGTGGACCGTGCCGCAGGGTGGGTGCGGGGCCGCCGCCTGGGCCGCCTCCTGGTCCATTCCCTGCTCCACCCCCGCTCCCACCGCGCAGCGGCACGATAGTGCCCGGAGCGCCGGCTCGCCGAACGGAGCAACCGGGTGCGGGCGGTGGACCGAACGGGCGAGGTTCAACCCGAAGCGGGTGGATCATGGCACGGTGGGGTGACGAGTGTGACCCAGCAGACGGACCCCCGCGTGACGGCCGGGCCGCCGACCGGAGCGCGCGGCCCTCGAACGGATGGCCGGTGTCCGATTCCGCTCACGCTGCGTCCCCGAGCTGGGCCTTTCCGGTGACCCGTCGAAGAACCAGGCCACCGGGCGGTCGTTGACCGCTCCAGGGCCCGACGACCGGCGAGCAGGGGAGGTGGCGGATGACGGCGGAGCTGACCGACCCGCGTTCGCCCGATCCCGGCGCCGCGGCGGTGCACCTGCTCGACGCGCCGGGTGCGCGCGCCGTCGTCCGCAGGCCGGGCTCGCCGGACCTCGCCGCCCCCGTCGGCTGGGGGGTCCTGGTGCTGCCGGTCTTCGGCGCCGACCCCGAGCTGTCCGTCGAGTTCACCGAGTCGGCGGGTGCGGACCGGGCACCCACCGGTCCGCGGTGGCTCGCCTGCGCGGACCTGCGCCGGGTCCGCCACGACGTCGTCGCCGTCCGGGGGCTGCTGCGCGCCGGGCCCGCCCTGGCGCTCGCCGAGGCCCCGGAACCGGAGCCCATCGAGGGCGCCGCCCACCGCGTGCAGGGGGTCTTCCGGGTGCGGCCGCTGCCCGGGCGCCGGATCGAGATCTCGCTGCAGGTGACCGTGGTGGCGCCCGGTGCGGGGGAGGCGGGCGAGCCCGCGGGCACACCCGTCCAGCTGGAGTTCCGCGGCGCGTTCGCCCGCTGAGTTAGCTGTCCCACGAGCCGCCCGACGGGACCCCTCCCGTGTGGCAGGGTGACGGTGACCGGCTCCTGCGCGGAAAGGGTGGACATGCGCGTCTTCAATGGTGTGGACGAGATCAGCGGCCTGGTGGGCGAGCACCTCGGCACCTCGGAATGGGTGACCGTGGAACAGGCCCACATCGACCAGTTCGCCGAGGCGACCGGTGATCACCAGTGGATCCACGTGGACGCGGAGCGCGCCGCCGAGGGCCCCTTCGGCACGACGATCGCGCACGGCTTCCTGACCCTGTCGCTGCTCCCGGTGCTCGTGGCGAAGACCTACCGCGTCGACGGTGTGCGCATGGGCATCAACTACGGGCTCAACAAGGTGCGGTTCACCTCGCCGGTGCCGGTGGGCAGCAAGGTGCGCGGGAACATCGTGCTCGCGGGGGTGGAGCAGACCAAGGACGGCGCCGCTCAGCTCGCCCTCACCGTGACCGTCGAGCTGGAGGGCTCGGAGCGGCCCGCGCTCGTCGCCGAGTGGCTCGTCCGCCAGTACAGCTGAACTCGTGACATCCGAAAGATGGGGCAGACATGCGTGATGCGGTGATCTGCGAGCCGCTGCGGACCCCGGTCGGCGGGTTCGGCGGCTCGCTGCGCGACGTGCCGGTGAAGACGCTGGCGTCCACGGTGATCGCCGCGCTCGTCGAGCGGACCGGGCTGGACACCTCCGCGGTCGACGACGTGCTGCTGGGCAACTGCTACCCCACGATGGACGCCCCGGCGCTCGGGCGGGTGGCCGCGCTCGACGCCGGCATCCCGATCACCGCGGGCGGGCTGCAGATCGACCGTCGGTGCGGCTCGGGCCTGCAGGCCGTGCTCTACGCCGCGATGCAGGTCCAGACCGGCGCGTCGGAGGTCGTCCTCGCCGGTGGCGCGGAGTCGATGTCCAACGCCGCCTTCTACTCGACGAGCATGCGCTGGGGCGCCAAGGGCGGCCCCGGGGTGATGCTGCACGACTCGCTCGCCCGTGGGCGGGTCACGGCGGGCGGGGACCACTACCCCGTGCCCGGCGGCATGATCGAGACGGCGGAGAACCTCCGCAAGGAGTACTCGATCCCGCGCGAGGAGCAGGACGAGTTCGCCGTGCGGTCGCACCAGAAGGCGGCCGCGGCGCAGGCGTCGGGGATCTTCGCCGAGGAGATCGTCCCGGTCACGGTGAAGGGCCGCAAGGGCGACACCGTGGTGGAGCGCGACGAGCACATCCGGCCGGACTCGTCGGTGGAGACCCTCGCGAGGCTGCGCCCGATCATGGGCAAGCAGGACGCCGAGGCCACGGTCACCGCGGGGAACGCCTCCGGGCAGAACGACGGGGCGGCGATCTGCATCGTCACCACCCCGGAGAAGGCCGAGCAGCTGGGGCTGCGCCCGCTGGTCCGGCTCGTGTCCTGGGGGGTGGGCGGCGTGGCGCCCCAGACGATGGGCATCGGCCCGGTCCCGGCCGTGGCCAAGGCGCTCGACCAGGCCGAGGTGGCGCTCAAGGACGTCGACCTGATCGAGCTGAACGAGGCCTTCGCCGCGCAGGTGCTGGCCTGCACCCGCGAGTGGGGGTTCACCCCGAGCGACTTCGAGCGGATGAACGTCCACGGCTCGGGGATCTCGCTGGGCCACCCGGTCGGCGCGACCGGCGGCCGGATCCTGGCCACCCTGGCCAGGGAGATGGTGCGCCGGGACGCCCGCTACGGCGTCGAGACGATGTGCATCGGTGGCGGGCAGGGCCTCGCCGCGCTGTTCGAGCGCGTGTGAACGAGGAGGCCGCGCAGTCCGTGGAGCGGGCGGACGAGCTGGGCACCCAGCTCGCCCGCCTGATCCGCCTGTTCGACCGGATGCAGGCGCAGTACCAGGCGGAGAACCCGAACGCCGTCGAGCGGTCGGCCTACCTGCTGCTCGTGCACCTGGTGAAGGACGGACCGCAGCGGCCCGGCGCGCTGGCGGAGGCGGTCCGGTCGGACCCGTCGACCGTCAGCAGGCAGATCGCCCAGCTCGGCAGGCTCGGCTACGTGGCCCGCACCCCGGACCCCGAGGACGGGCGGGCCTCGCTCATCGCGGCGACCGAGGAGGGCAGGCGGGTCTTCGAGGAGAACCGCCAACAGCGCAACACCCGCATCGCGGCCCTGCTCGCGGACTGGACCCCCGAGGACCAGGCCATGCTGACCCGGCTGCTCGGCCGCTTCAGCACGGCGCTGGAGGAGACCTGGAGCAAGGGCGACTGACGCCGCCCGTGCGTGGCGAGTGGTGCCAGAGCACCACTCGCCACGCACGACCGCTCAGTGCTGGGGGGTCTCGCCCGCCTCGAGCGCGGCGGCCTCGGCGGCCTTCGCGTCCTCCTCGCGCTTGCGGGAGGCGAGGATCTCGCGCTCGGCGTCGGCCCGGCCGACCCACGAGGCACCCTCGACGCTCTTGCCCGGCTCGAGGGTCTTGTAGATCTCGAAGAAGTGCTGGATCTCCGCCCGGTCGAACTCGGGCAGGTGGTGGATGTCGCGCAGGTGCTCCTGGCGCGGGTCGTCCGCCGGGACGCAGAGGACCTTGTCGTCCCCGCCCTTCTCGTCCTTCATCCGGAACATGCCGATGGCGCGCGAGCGGATCAGGCAGCCCGGGAACGTCGGCTCCTGGACGAGCACGAGCGCGTCCAGCGGGTCGCCGTCCTCACCGAGGGTGTCCTCGATGAAGCCGTAGTCCGCGGGGTACTGCGTGGCGGTGAACAGCGTGCGGTCGAGGCGGAGCCTGCCCGTCTTGTGGTCCACCTCGTACTTGTTGCGGCCGCCCTTCGGGATCTCGATGAGAACGTCGAAGTCCACGGGTGCTCCTTCAGTCGGTCCGTCTGCAGGCCGCTCCGATGGGTGCGGCATCTACCTCTAGTGTGGGGGACCGCGTCCGGACGGTCGTGACCGGCCGGTCCGTCTCGGGGGACGCGGGAAGGATCGGTGGAGGGTGGGATTCGGCCGCCGGATCGGCGACACGCTCAGGCTGCCCACGCGCAAGGGGCGGACCGTCCTCATCGTGCTCGTGGTGTTGGCGCTGGCCGCGGCGGCGGGCGGCACGGCGGCCCTGCACGCGCCGAACCTGCTCGTTGACCTGGGCATTCGCGACCAGGCGGTGCCGGAGAAGCAGCTCGACGTGCCCGTGCCGGAGCTGGCGGCACTGTCCGCCGCGGCGCCCACGCCGAGCAGCTCGGGCCTCGGTTCGGTGCTCGGCCCGCTGGCCGGTTCGACCGCCCTGGGCGACTTCTCCGGGATCGTGGTCGACCCGGCCGCGCCGCGCGGCGCGCCGCCACTGTGGCAGCAATCACCGGAGAAGACTCTCGTTCCGGGCAGTACGGGCAAGCTCCTCACGGCCAGTGCCGCCCTGCTCACCCTGGACCCGACCGACCGGCTGGCCACCCGGGTGGTCGCGGGCGCCGAGCCGGGCCAGGTCGTGCTGATCGGCGGCGGCGATCCCACCCTCACCGCGCTGCCCGCGGGCCGCACCGGCACCTATCCCGACCCCGCCCGGCTCGACGACCTGGTGGCCCTGGTCAAGAAGGCGGTCGGCAGCCAGCCGATCACCTCCGTCGTGATCGACACCAGCCTGTGGACCGGCCCGGAGCTGGCCGAGGGCTGGGACCCCGCGGATGTCGCGGGCGGGTTCGTCGCCCCGATGGTCCCGCTGATGCTCGACGGCGGCAGGCGCGTCGTCACCGAGCAGGACACCCCGCGCGTGGCCGACCCCGCGACCGAGGCCGGGCGCGCCTTCGCCCAGAAGCTCGGCGTCACCCGGGTCACCGAGGGCACCGCGCCGCCGAACGCCAAGGAGCTGGGTCGGGTCGTCTCCGCGCCGATCTCCTCGCTGGTCGAGCACCTGATGACCACCTCGGACAACGTCCTGGCCGAGAGCCTCGCCCGCACCGTCGCCCTGTCGCGGCAGGCGGACCCGTCCTTCACCGGGTCGGCGGACGCGGTGCTCGGCGCGCTGACCCAGTCCGGCTTCGACGTCACCGGGGCCCACATGGTCGACGGCAGCGGGCTGTCCACCGAGGACCGGGTGCCCGCCCCGCTGCTGGCGGCGCTGCTGCAGGCCGCCGCGGCCCCCACCGGCCCGGACGACGGCCCGGAGTTCCTCCGCCCGATCATCACCGGGCTGCCGGTCGCGGGCGGCGACGGCACGCTCGACGACCGGTTCGGCACCGGCAACGCCTCCGTCGGTCGCGGCGTGGTCCGGGCCAAGACGGGGACGCTCACCGGGGTGAGCAGCCTCGCGGGCGTCGTCACGGACGTCGACGGCAGGCTGCTGGTCTTCGCGCTGATGTCCAACGGAGAGTCCCCGGCGGACGTCCGCCCGCGGCTGGACACGATCGCGGCCACGCTGAGTCGGTGCGGATGTCGGTAGCGTGGCGGAGGTGACACTCGCGACCGACACCTCGTCCGGACTCCCGGTCAACTGGGGGCTGGCCCGCCGCACGGCGGCCCGGCTCGTGCCTGCGGGGCCGCCGGTCGCCGCCGCGGTGGCGACGGAGCTGGTGGAGCGCCTGCGTGCGGATGCCGCCGTCGCCGAAGGGCACGTCCGCGCCGTCACCGGCCTGGGCGAGGGGCTGCCGCTGCTGCCCGCGGACGTCGTGGACCGCCCCGCCTGGGCGGCGGCCGCGATCGACGGCATGGCGGAGCTGACGGCGGGCGCGCAGCTGCCGAGCACGGCGAAGGCCGCGCGGGCGGTCACCTCGACCACCGCCGGTCTGCAGATCGGCGGGGTCCTCGCCTTCGTGGGGGCCCGGGTGCTGGGCCAGTACGACCCCTTCGGCGGCCCGGACCGCGAGGGCAGGCTGCTGCTCGTCGCCCCGAACATCTACGCCGCCCAGCAGGCGCTCGACGTCCCCAGCGGGGACTTCGGCCTCTGGGTCTGCCTGCACGAGGCCACCCACCGGCTGCAGTTCACCGCCGTGCCCTGGCTGCGCGAGCACTTCGCGGCCGAGGTCTCGCACTTCCTGTCGATCAGCACCCGGGACGGCGGGGCGATGCTCGAGCGGCTCCCGGAGGCGGTGAAGGCGCTCAAGGAGTCCCGCGGCGACTCGCTGGCGCTGGTGGAGCTGCTGCAGGGCCCGGAGCAGAAGGCCGCGCTGGACCGGCTGCTCGCGCTGACCACGCTGCTGGAGGGCCACGCGGACCACGTCATGGACGCGGCGGGCCCCGAGGTGGTGCCCAGCGTCGCGACGATCCGCACGCGGTTCACCGCGCGTCGCCGTGGCGGCGGGTTGATCGACCGGGTGTTGCGCGCGCTGCTCGGGGTGGAGGCGAAGGTCAAGCAGTACGCGGTCGGCTCGGCGTTCACGAAGCGGGTCGTCGACGAGGTGGGCATGGCGGGCTTCAACGCCGTCTGGCAGAGCCCCGACACCCTCCCCACGCGCGCGGAGCTGGCGGCCCCCGAGACCTGGCTGGCCCGAGTCCCCTGACCGACGCCCGCACTATGGAGCCACACTGGCCGCTGAGCAGGCTGTTCTCGCGCATTGTGGAGCCACGAT
Organism: Pseudonocardia sp. WMMC193; assembly: GCF_021728735.1. Taxonomy (NCBI): domain Bacteria; kingdom Bacillati; phylum Actinomycetota; class Actinomycetes; order Pseudonocardiales; family Pseudonocardiaceae; genus Pseudonocardia; species Pseudonocardia sp. WMMC193. The sequence goes on from NZ_JAKKDO010000003.1 coordinate 5,353,255, forward strand.
GACCGCTGGGCGGGCCGGTTCCGCGCACTGTGGAGCCACAGTGCGGCGGGTGGTGGCGGACGCGCTCGCGCGGATCCCGCTGCAGGGCGCGCCCGTCGTCGGGTGTTCCGGCGGGCCGGACTCGCTGGCGCTGCTGCTCGCCGCGCACGCCGTGCGGGCGGACACGGTGGCGGCGATCGTCGACCACGGGCTGCAACCCGGCTCGGCGGAGCGCTCGCAGGCGCTCGCCACCCGGCTGCGGGAGCGGGGCATCGCCGCCGAGGTGCACCCCGTCGTCGTCACCGGGAGCGGGGGCCTGGAGGCCGCGGCGCGGCGGGCGCGGTACGCGGCGCTGCGGGCGGTCCGGCCCGGTTCACCCGTGCTGCTCGGCCACACCCTCGACGACCAGGCCGAGACCGTGCTCCTCGGGCTCGGTCGCGGCTCGGGGGCCCGGTCGATCGCGGGCATGCGCGAGTGGGACGAGCCGTGGCTGCGGCCGCTGCTCGGCCTGCGCCGAGCCGTGGTGCACGCGGCCTGTGGCGATCTCGAACCCTGGTCCGACCCGCACAACATCGATCCCCGGTTCACCCGCGCCCGGTTGCGGGCCGAGGTCCTGCCGCTGGTGGAGGACGTTCTCCCGGGGGCGACGGAGGCGCTGGCCCGCACCGCGGCCCAGCTGCGGGAGGACGACGAGGCGCTCTCGGCCTGGGCCGCGCGCCTGCGGGACGAGGCGGAGTCCCCGGCGGGCCTCGACGTCGCCGTGCTGCGCGGCGCTCCCGCCGCGGTCCGGCGACGGGTGCTGCGCGACTGGCTCTGTGACGTCGGCATCACGGCCCTGACCGACGCCCACCTGCGGTCGGCCGACGCGCTGGTCGGCGAGTGGCGCGGGCAGGGCGGGCCGCGGCTGCCCGGCGGGTTGGACCTCGTGCGGCGAGATGGCAGGCTCTCGGTGCAACGGTTCGGCTAGCGAGAGGGTCATCCGTGTACGACGGGGACATCGCGTCCGTCTTGATCACCGAACAACAGATCGACGACAAGACCACCGAGCTCGCCGAGCAGATCGCGAAGGACTACGCCGCCGTCGACGGTGACGTCCTGCTGGTCGGGGTGCTCAAGGGCGCGGTCATGTTCATGACCGACTTCGCGCGCGCCATGCCCGTCCCGGTCCAGCTGGAGTTCATGGCGGTCAGCTCGTACGGGTCGGCGACGTCCTCGAGCGGCGTCGTGCGGATCCTCAAGGACCTCGACCGGGACATCGCCGGGCGGCACGTCCTGATCGTCGAGGACATCATCGACTCCGGCCTGACGCTGTCCTGGCTGCTCAAGAACCTGGAGTCGCGCGGCCCGGCGTCGCTGGAGGTCGTGACGCTGCTCCGCAAGCCCGACGCGGTGAAGGTCGACGTCCCGGTGAAGTACGTGGGCTTCGACATCCCGAACGAGTTCGTGGTCGGCTACGGGCTGGACTACGCCGAGCGCTACCGCGACCTGCCCTACATCGGCACGCTGGACCCGAAGGTCTACGCCTGAGGGTCCGCTGACGCTGGAGACGCCGTGACGCTTGGGCGGCCCAAGCACCGCTGAGCGACGCTTGGGACGCCCAAGCACCACGGAGCGACGCTTGGGACGCCCAAGTGTCACGGTCTGAGCGTCCGAGCCCGAGCGTCAGAGCCCGAGCGTCCGAGCCCGAGCGTCAGACGGGTGGGCCCGCGGGCGGCGCGATCTCCTGCGGGTCCACGCCCGGCGGGGTGGGGGTGAACGGCGCGGTGCCGTCGACCAGCCCGACCGGCCCCAGGCCGCTGTGCGCGTTGGCGTAGGCCAGCGACCGGGCCAGGTCCGTCACCCCGTTGCTGACCGGCAGCGGCGCCAGGTTCAGCGTGGACAGCAGGCCCAGCGCCCGCCCCGAGGCGTCGAGGAACGCGCTGCCCGAGTCCCCCGGGATGCCCGGGTTGACCGTGTAGACCTGGTGCTGCCACCCGTCGGCGACGTCCCCGGCGCTCACGCCCGCCTTCGGGGTCAGCGCGGCGATCCCGGCCCGGGTGGGCGAGTTGCCATAGCTGAAGGCCTGCGCGCCCAGCGGCAGCCCGGTGGTGTTCACCCCGGTCGGCCCGCCGAAGAACGGGACCGTGGGGTTCGTGGTGGCGGCGGCGTCCGCGGGCAGCTCGACGAGGGCGAAGTCGTTGTAGCCGCAGACCACCGGGTCGGTCTCGGCGCGCTGCTGCATGGTGACCCAGGAGCTGTAGACCATCCGCCCGGTCGTCGTGTAGCCGTGCGCCCCGCGGACGGTGACCGGCGTGCCGAGCGGCATCGTCGAGGAGTTGCAGCCGTCCGTCTCGGTCTCCGCGCCGGTGCCCGCGCAGTGCGCGGCCTGCCCGAGGTAGAGGGTCCCCCCGTCGCCGCGGAACACGAAGTTCCCGGTGCAGGAGCCGCCGCCCTGGGTGATCGTCTGCACCCCGGGCGTCACCGCCGCCGTCTCGCGGGGTGCCCAGACGGGTGCCGGCGCGGCGGCCGGAACCGCGGCGGGCGCCGGTCGGGCGCTCGCGGTCGAGGGCACGACGACCACCACCGCGGCCAGGGCCGCCACCGTCGCCGCCGCGGCGAGCACGCCGCGCCTCGACCGGATACGCATCCGGACCCCACCCCCGAGAAATCGCCGGCAAGTCGCCGCGTGACCAACGACGCGCCCCTGCCCGGGGTTACCTCACCATCCCCGCCCCCCGGGGTTCGAGCCGGGTCACCGGTTCGGTGCGGGCCCGAGACCGGATCGTGAGGCGGCCCGGGAACCGGGCGCGCGAGGCGCACGTTGAGCCGGGCGTACCCCTCCGCAGGGCACGGTGGCGCAGCACCGGCCCGCGGCGGCTATCCTGGCGGATCAGGCCGGTCGGCGCGTCGCCGCCCGCGCGGGTACCGGCGAAGCACATCTCGGGAAGGTGAAGGCCACCAGGCCGAAGCTGCATGGACCGCAAGCGCCTGCTCCGTAACCCCTTGATCTGGATCCTCGTCGTGGTCCTGGTCTATTTCGGGTTCTCCGTGCTCTTCGACGACACCCGCGGCTACGCCCAGGTCCCCACGTCGACGGCCATCGCCCAGATCGACGCCCGGAACGTGGCGAGCGCCACGATCGAGGACCGCGAGCAGCGCCTGCGGCTCGATCTGACCAACCCGGTCGACGGCAGCACCAAGATCCTGACCCAGTACCCCGCGTCGTCCTCGAACGCGATCCTCACGGATCTGCAGGAGGCGGGCGTCCCCACCTACAACACCGTGGTGCGCCAGGACTCGTTCCTGACCACGATGTTGATCTACCTGATCCCGCTCGGCCTGGTGCTCCTCGTCCTGTTCTGGATGATGAACAACGCCCAGGGCGGCGGGAACCGGGTCATGTCCTTCGGCAAGTCGAAGGCCAAGCAGCTCAACAAGGACATGCCGAAGACCACGTTCGCCGACGTGGCGGGCGCGGACGAGGCCGTCGAAGAGCTGTACGAGATCAAGGACTTCCTGCAGAACCCGGGCCGCTACCAGGCGCTCGGGGCCAAGATCCCCAAGGGCGTGCTGCTCTACGGCCCGCCCGGCACCGGGAAGACGCTGCTCGCGCGCGCGGTCGCGGGCGAGGCGGGCGTGCCGTTCTACACCATCTCCGGCTCGGACTTCGTCGAGATGTTCGTCGGTGTCGGCGCCTCGCGCGTGCGGGACCTGTTCGAGCAGGCCAAGCAGAACTCCCCCTGCATCATCTTCGTGGACGAGATCGACGCGGTCGGCCGCCAGCGCGGTGCGGGCCTCGGCGGCGGGCACGACGAGCGGGAGCAGACGCTCAACCAGCTGCTCGTCGAGATGGACGGGTTCGACGCGCGCGGCGGGATCATCCTGATCGCGGCCACCAACCGTCCGGACATCCTGGACCCGGCGCTGCTGCGTCCCGGCCGCTTCGACCGGCAGATCCCCGTCGGCGCCCCGGACCTCGCGGGCCGCCGCCAGATCCTGCAGGTGCACAGCAAGGGCAAGCCCTTCGCGAACGACGTCGACTTCGACGCCCTCGCCAAGCGCACCGTCGGCATGTCGGGTGCGGACCTGGCGAACGTGATCAACGAGGCCGCGCTGCTCACCGCGCGGGAGAACGGCTCGCAGATCAACGGCGCCGCGCTCGAGGAGTCCGTCGATCGCGTGGTCGGTGGCCCCCGCCGCAAGGGCAAGATCATCTCCGAGCAGGAGAAGAAGATCACCGCCTACCACGAGGGCGGACACGCGCTGGCCGCGTGGGCGATGCCGGACCTCGAGCCGGTCTACAAGCTCACGATCCTGCCGCGCGGTCGCACCGGCGGACACGCACTCGTCGTCCCGGAGGACGACAAGGGCCTGATGACGCGCTCGGAGATGATCGGCAGGCTGGTGTTCGCCATGGGCGGGCGCAGCGCCGAGGAGCTGGTGTTCCACGAGCCCACCACGGGCGCGTCCTCGGACATCGACCAGGCCACCAAGATCGCCCGCGCGATGGTCACCGAGTACGGCATGAGCGCCAAGCTCGGCGCCGTCCGCTACGGCCGCGAGCAGGGCGACCCCTTCCTCGGCCGCTCGATGGGCAACCAGGCGGACTACTCGCTCGAGGTCGCCCACGAGATCGACGAGGAGGTCCGCAAGCTCATCGAGGCGGCCCACACCGAGGCGTGGGAGATCCTCAACACCTACCGGGACGTGCTGGACGACCTGGTGGTGGAGCTGCTGGACAAGGAGACGCTCACCCGCAAGGACCTGGAGCGGATCTTCGGCTCGGTGGAGAAGCGGCCCCGGATCACCGCGTTCAACGACTTCGGTGAGCGCACCCCGAGCGACAAGCCGCCGATCAAGACCAAGGGCGAGCTCGCCCGCGAGCGCGGCGAGGCGTGGCCGCCGGAGACCGAGCGCGAGCCGGTCCCGGTCAGCTCCTACCCGGGCGGCGGGGGCGGAGACGTCCCGGCCCCGGGCCCGAACGGCGGCCCCGGCCCCCTGCCGTCGCCCGGCCCGAACGGCGGCTACCCCGGTGGGTTCCCCGCCGAGCAGCACGCCCCGGCGAACGGGAACGGCAACGGAGCGCACACCGCCCCGGCGAACGGGAACGGCAACGGCAACCGGCTGCCCCCGAACGCGGTCGCCCCGAACTACGGCGCCCCGCCGGACTGGCGGCCCGCGACCACGCCCGCCGGGCAGACCTGGCCGCCGCCGAACTGGGCCCCGCCGCAGCAGGGCACCGACCCGTCGGAGCAGGCCCCCCGGCCCTACGACACGCCCGCACCACGACCCACGCCGGAGAACCCGGAGCAGGGGCCCGACTCGGGGAGCACGCGCTGACCACCAGCACACCGGTGAACGGTCGAGTGACCGCCACGGGCGTCGATCACGCACGCGCCGAGGCGGCCGTCCGCGAGCTGTTGCTCGCGATCGGGGAGGACCCCGACCGCGAGGGGCTCCGGGACACCCCGGGCCGGGTCGCCCGGGCCTACGAGGAGCTGTTCGCCGGGCTCTACACGGACCCGGCCGCGGTCCTGGAGAAGACGTTCGACGAGGGCCACGGCGAGCTCGTCATGGTCAAGGACATCCCGATCTACTCCACCTGCGAGCACCACCTCGTGCCGTTCCACGGGGTGGCGCACATCGGGTACATCCCGTCGTTGGACGGGAAGGTCACCGGGCTGTCCAAGCTGGCCCGCGTCGTCGACCTCTACGCCAAGCGCCCGCAGGTCCAGGAGCGGCTCACCGGGCAGGTGGCGGACGCGCTGGTGGCGAAGCTGAACCCGCGCGGGGTGATCGTGGTGATCGACGCCGAGCACCTGTGCATGGCCATGCGGGGCATCCGCAAGCCGGGCTCGCGCACCACCACCTCCGCCGTGCGGGGCATGTTCCAGACCTCCCCTTCGTCCCGCGCGGAGGCGCTCGCGCTGATCCGGGGGTCGTGATGGCGGCCCCGGTCCCGCAGCCGGGCCGGTGCGTGGTGCTGGGCATCCTCAACGTCACGCCCGACTCGTTCTCCGACGGCGGCCGGTACGTCGACCGCGAGCACGCCGTCGCGCACGGGGTCGCCATGCGGGACGCCGGGGCCGACCTGGTGGACGTCGGGGGCGAGTCGACACGGCCCGGCGCGGCCCGGATCGACGCGGCCACCGAGCAGGAGCGCATCCTCCCGGTGATCCGGGACCTCGTCGCCGAGGGCGTCCGGGTCAGCGTCGACACCACCCGCGCCTCGGTCGCCGAAGCCGCCGTGGAGGCCGGCGCGACCGTGGTCAACGACGTGTCCGGCGGGCTCGCCGACCCGCGCATGGCGGCCGCGGTCGCGGCGCTGCGCGTGCCGTGGATCCTCATGCACTGGCGCGGGCACAGCGACCGCATGCAGGAGCTGGCGTCCTATGAGGACGTCATCGGGGAGGTCCGCCACGAGCTCGTCGAGCGGGTGGACGCCGCGGTGATGGCGGGCGTCGATCCGGGCCGGATCATCCTCGACCCGGGCATCGGCTTCGCCAAGACCGCGGCGCACAACTGGGCGCTGCTGCGCAGGCTGGACGTGTTGCTGGCGCTGGGTTTCCCCGTGCTGGTCGGGGCCTCGCGCAAGCGGTTCCTCGGGCAGCTGCTCGCCGCATCGGACGGCACGCTGCGCCCACCCTCGGGTCGAGACGGCGCCACCGCGGCGATCAGCGCGATCGCCGCCGAGCACGGCGCCTGGGGCGTCCGGGTGCACGACGTCGAGACCACGATGGACGCCATCGCGGTCGCCGCCGCGTACCGGCTGGGCTCCTCGCGCGCGCGGACGGGAGAGCAATGACGGACCGGATCGAGCTGACCGGGCTGCGGGTGCGCGGCCACCACGGCGTGTTCGCGCACGAGAAGCGGGACGGCCAGGACTTCGTCGTCGACATCCGGCTGTGGATCGACCTGGCCGAGGCCGCGGCCACGGACGACCTGACCAAGACCGTGCACTACGGGGAGCTCGCCGAGATGGCGGCCGGGATCGTCGCGGGGCCGCCGCGGGACCTGATCGAGACGGTGTCCGCCGAGATCGCGGACACCGTGATGAAGGACGAGCGGGTGCAGGCCGTCGAGGTCACGCTGCACAAGCCGCACGCCCCGATCCCGCTGGACTTCGCGGACGTCGCGGTGGTGGCCCGCCGCTCCCGCCGCGGCGAGCGGGGCAGGATCCTCCCCGCATGACCACCCCCACCGACGACCGGCGCGCGGGCCCAGGCCTGATGAGCGAACGCTCAGACCTCGTGAGCGAGCGCGCCGTTCGCCGGGGTGGAGGGGCGGGGTGACCCGCGCGGTGCTCTCGCTCGGCTCGAACCTCGGGGACCGGTTCGGGTACCTCCGGCTCGCCGTCGACGGCTTCGGGGCGGCGGTCGTCGCCGCGTCCCCGGTCTACGAGACCCCCGCCTGGGGCGGTGTCGAGCAGCCGGACTTCCTCAACGCGCTCCTCCTCGTCGACGACCCCGCCGTCGACCAGTGGGGCTGGCTGCGCCGCGGGCAGGAGCTGGAGAAGGCCGCCGAACGGGTCCGCGAGGTGCGCTGGGGTCCCCGGACGCTCGACGTCGACGTGGTCACCGTCTCCGCGGACGGAACCCCCGTGACCAGCGACGACCCGGAGCTGCTGCTGCCCCACCCGGGCACCCCCGAGCGGGCGAGCGTCCTGGTGCCCTGGCTGGATCTCGACCCCGAGGCCGTGCTGCCCGGGCACGGCCGGGTCGCCGACCTGCTGGCCGCGCTGCCGCCGTCGGAGATCGAGGGCCTGCGCCGGACCGATCTGGTGCTGCACCCGTGACCGCCACCCGTCCGCGTGATCTCGTCGTGGCGTTCGTCGCCGCGGTGGTGGTCGGCAACCTGCTCGTCCGGCTGTCCTACGGGTCGCTGCCCGGCTTCCCCGCCCCCGCGGGCGCCACTCTCGCCGTGCTGGGGATCGCCGAGGCGGTCGCGGGGTGGGTGCTCAAGGGGCGGGTGGACCGGCGACCCGGGAGCAAGCCGGTCGAGCCGCTGGTCGCGGCGCGGGCGGTGCTCGTGGCCAAGGCGTCCGCACTGGGCGCCGCGCTGGTCGGCGGGCTGTGGACCGGCCTGCTCCTGTACACGGTGCCCCGGGCGAGCGAGGTCACCGCGGCGGCCGCGGACACCCTCGCCGGGGCGGTCGGGCTGGTGTCCGCGCTGCTGCTGGTCGGCGGCGCGCTCTGGCTGGAGCACTGCTGCCGGGCGCCGTCGGACCACGACGACACCCACCGCGGTCGGGGGACGGCTTAGGCTTCGTCCATGGCCTACCCCGTTCCCACCGGAGCGCCGCCGCAGCAGACCCGGCACACCCACGCCGCCCGCAGACGCGGGGTGCTGCTGCCCGTCGTCGGGCTGGTGGCGCTCGGCATCTGCGGACTGGTGGTGATCGGGCTGGTGGGCAGCTCGGTCGGGGTCGGGGGCGTGCTGGTCGGGGCGCTGTGCGCCCTGCTGCCGGTCAGCGTCGTCGTCGCGACGTTCCTGTGGCTGGACCGGTGGGAACCGGAGCCGCCGCGGATGCTGCTGTTCGCCTTCCTCTGGGGAGCCTGCTTCGCGGCGCTGTCCGCGCTGCTCATCAACTCCAGTGCCGCGCTGGCGGCGGATGCGCTGCTCGGTCGCGGCTCCGGAGACGTCCTGGGCTCGGTGCTGATCGCCCCGTTCGTCGAGGAGGCGGTCAAGGGCCTGTTCCTGGTCGGGCTGCTGGTCTGGCGCCGCCGCGAGTTCGACGGGATCGTCGACGGCGTCGTCTACGCCGGGATCGTCGCCGCCGGGTTCGCCTTCACCGAGAACATCCTCTACTTCGGCCGGGCCTTCGCCGAGTCCGACGCGGCGGGCCCCGCGGGCGCGGTGGCGGCCACGTTCATCCTGCGCGGGGTGCTCTCGCCCTTCGCGCACCCGCTCTTCACCTCCATGATCGGCATCGGTGCCGGGATCGCGGCGAGCAAGCGCAGTGTCGTGGTGCGAATCCTCGCCGTGCTCGCCGGCTACCTGCTGGCCGTGTTGCTGCACGCCGTCTGGAACGGCGCCGCCACGGTCCTCGAGGGCGGCTTCTTCCAGGTCTACATCCTCGTGATGCTGCCGCTGTTCCTCGCCATGGCGGGCATCGTGATCTGGCAGCGCCGCCGCGAGGCCAAGACGGTGGCCGACCAGCTGCCCTCGTTCGCGCAGGCGGGCTGGATCGCGTGGAGCGAGGTGCCGCTGCTGGGGAACCTGGCCCGGCGCAAGGGCTGGCGCCGCGAGGTCAGGCGCCGGTCCGGCCCGCACGCGGCCCGCGCGGTCGCCGACTACCAGGCCGCCGTGACCGAGCTGGCGTTCCTGCGCGCGCGGATCGCCCGCGGCGCGGTCCGCGACAGCGCCGAGGAGCTGCTGTCCGGGCGGCTGCGCGAGCTGGCGAAGGCGCGCGCCCGCGCCCTCGGCATGCCCGACGCCCTCACCGCCGCCTGGGGCGGCGACCACCCGCCGGGCTGGGCCCCGCCCGCGCCGCACACCATCTCGGCGCCGATGCCGCAGGCCCCACCGCCCGGCTACGCACCCCCGGCCTACGCCCCGCAGCCCTACCCGCAACACCCGGGCCAGCCATACCCACAACACCCGGGCCAGCCCTACCCCGGCCAGCCCTACCCCGGCCAGCAGTACCCGGGCCAGCAGTACCCGGGGCAGCCGTACCCGCCGCAGCCGTACCCGGGACCGCAGGGCCCGACCTTCGGCGCCCCCGGCCTCCCCGACCGCCGCCAGGGCCCGGCGTCCTGAAGATCCTTCCGAGCGTGACGGGAGCGTTGTCGCCACAGCGCTCCTGTGACGCTCGCACGGGGTGATTGTTCCGAGGGTGACGGGAGCGCTCCCGAGGCAGCGCTCCGGTGACGCTCGCCGGGTGTGGGGTGGGTGCACTCGTGATCGTTCCGGGTGTGACGGGAGTGTTGTCGCGGCAGCGCTCCTGTGACGCTCGCAGGGTGATCCGACCGAGCGTGACAGGGGCGCTCCCGCGGCAGCGCTCCGGTGACGCTCGCCGGGTGCGGGGTGGGTGCACTCGTGATCTCTCCGAGTGCGACCGGAGTGTTCTCGCGGCAGCGCTGGTGTGACGCTCGCAGAGTGATCGTTCCGAGCGTGACAGGGGCGTTGTCGTCGCAGCGCTCCCGTGACTCTCGTGGGGTGATCGTTTTAAGGGTGACGGGAGTGTGGTCGCGGCAGCGCTCCTGTGACGCTCGCACGGGGTGATTGTTCCGAGGGTGACGGGAGCGCACCCGAGGCAGCGCTCCGGTGACGCTCGCCGGGTGTGGGGTGGGTGCGCGCATGATCGTTCCGGGTGTGACGGGAGCGTTGTCGCGGCAGCGCTCCTGTGACGCTCGCACGGGGTGATTGTTCCGAGGTGACGGGAGCGCACCCGCGGCAGCGCTCCGGTGACGCTCGTCGGGTGTGGGGTGGGTGCACTCGTGATCGTTCCGGGTGTGACGGGAGCGTTGACGCCGCAGCGCTCGTGTGACACCCGCTGGAGTGATCGTTCCGAGCGTGACGGGAGCGCTCCCGTGACTCTCGCCCAACCTCGCGTGACACCCAGATGACCGCGGTGTGATCGCCGCGTCTCGGTGAAGCGGGTCACGCGGACTCCCGGCCCGCCGTCGCGCGGCCTACCCTCGTGCCCGTCGCCGATGACGATCGTCCGGTACCCCTGGTGGACTGGAACGAGAGCGGGAGTGCGTGATGAGTGCTGGCCGGCCTGCCCGGTTGGCCGTCGGAGTGGTCTCCGCCGGCCGTGTGGGTGCCGTTCTGGGCGCGGCGTTGTCCGGGATCGGGCATCGCGTCGTCGCCACCTCGGGGGTCTCCCGGGCGTCGGTCCACCGGGCCGAGTCGCTGCTGCCGGGCGTCCCCCTGCTGACCCCGGACGAGGTCGTGCAGCGCGCCGACCTGGTCGTGCTCGCCGTCCCGGACGACGTGCTCCCCGGGATGGTCCGCGGCCTGGCCGCCGCCGGCGCCTTCCGGCCCGGCCAGATCCTGGTGCACACCGCGGGCGCCCACGGCGTCTCGGTGCTCGACCCGGCCGTGGAGCACGGGGTGCTGGCGCTGGCCCTGCACCCGGTCCTGACGTTCACCGGCCGGCCCGAGGACGTCCAGCGGCTGACCGGGGCGACGATCTCCGTCACCGCCCATCCCGACGACGAGGCCGCCTGGAGCGTCGGCGAGGCGCTGGTCCTGGAGTTGGGGGCCGAGCCCGTCCGGGTGCCCGAGCAGGCCCGCCCGCTCTACCACGCCGCGCTGGCTCACGGCGCGAACCACCTGGTCACACTGGTCAACGACTGCGCCGAGCTGCTCGACAGGGCGGGGATCCGGCCGGCGAACCGGATGATCGCCCCGCTGCTCTCCGCGGCGCTGGACAACGCCCTGCGCCACGGCGACCGCGCGCTGACCGGCCCGGTCGCCCGCGGGGACGTGGCGACGGTCCGCACCCACCTTGCCGAGCTGGACCGGGTGGACCCGGAGCTCGCCGACACCTACCGCACGCTCGCCCGCCGCACCGCGCACCGCGCCGTCGCGGGCGGCCTGCTGCCCGACCACGCGGCCGCCGAGGTCCGCGCCACACTGGAGGACTCCCGGTGACGACCAAGAACGGCTACGCGACGGGCACCCTGACCGTCCACAGTGATCCCGAGCGGCTGCGCGCCGTCACCCGGGCGCTGCGCGGCGCGGGCCGCAAGATCGTGCTGGTGCCCACGATGGGCGCCCTGCACGCGGGCCACCGCGAGCTGATCCGGCACGCCCGCCAGGTCCCCGGTGCCGTCGTGCCGGTGGTGAGCATCTTCGTGAACCCGCTGCAGTTCGGCGCGAACGAGGACCTCTCCCGCTACCCGCGGCCGCTCGAGGCGGACCTGGACGCCTGCCGGGAGGAGGGGGTCGAGCTCGTCTTCACCCCGGACGTCGACACGATGTACCCGCCCGGCTCGGACACCCGGATCACGGCGGGCCCGCTCGGCGCCGAGCTGGAGGGCGGCTCCCGGCCGGGACACTTCGACGGGGTGCTCACGGTCGTCGCGAAGCTGTTCCACATCGTCGGGCCGGACGTCGCGATCTTCGGCCAGAAGGACTTCCAGCAGCTCGCGCTGGTCACGAAGATGGTCCGCGACCTGGACTTCCCGCTCGACGTCGTCGGCGTGCCGACGGTGCGGGAGGAGGACGGGCTGGCCCGCTCCAGCCGCAACGTCTACCTCTCGGCGTCCGACCGCGAGCGCGCCGCGATCCTGTCCCGCGCCCTGCGTGAGGGGGCGTCGGTGTCCGCCCACGGCGCCGCCGCCGTGCTCGAGCGGGCCGAGAAGGTCCTCGCCGAGGACCCGGACCTCGCCGTCGACTACCTGGAACTGCGAGACGCCGAGACCCTCGGCGCCCCTCGGCCCGGACAGCAGGCCCGCCTGCTCGTCGCCGGCCGGTTCGGCACCACCCGCTTGATCGACAACGTCGCCGTCCAGCTGTAGAGAGGTAGCGAAGATGCTGCGCACCATGATGACCGCCAAGATCCACCGGGCCACGGTGACCCAGGCCGACCTGCACTACGTCGGGTCGGTGACGGTCGACCGCGACCTGATGGACGCCTCGGGGCTGCTGGAGGGTGAGAAGGTCGCGATCGTCGACATCACCAACGGCGCCCGGCTCGAGACCTACGTGATCCCCGGCCCGCGCGGCAGCGGCGTGATCGGCATCAACGGGGCCGCCGCGCACCTCGTGCACCCCGGTGACCTCGTCATCCTCATCGCCTACGGGATGCTCGACGAGGCCGAGCTGCTCACCTACGAGCCCAAGGTCGTGTTCGTCGACGGCGACAACAAGGTCGTCGAGCTCGGCAGCGACCCCGCACACGCCCCGGAGGGCTCCGGGCTGTTGTCCGGTTCGCGGTAGCCGTGCTCCTCTGCATCGACGTCGGCAACACCCAGATCGCGCTCGGCGTCTACGACGGGGACGTGCTCGTGCGCGACTGGCGGATGCGGACCGACCCGCAGATCACCGCGGACGAGCTGGAGGTCGCGATCCGGGCCCTGCTGCGCGACTACGCGCCGCAGGTCACGGGGGTCTCGGCACTGTCCACCGTGCCGTCGCTGCTGCGTGAGCTGCGGCTGATGCTGGACCGCAGCGCCACGCCGTCGATCATCGTCGGGCCCGGGGTGCGGACGGGTGTGCCGCTGCTCGTCGACAATCCGCGCGAGGTCGGCGCGGACCGGGTCGTCAACACCCTCGCCGCCCACCACCGCCACGCGACGGCCTGCGTGGTCGTCGACTTCGGCACCTCCACCAACATCGACGTGGTGTCCGCGAAGGGCGAGTTCCTCGGCGGTGCGCTCGCCCCCGGCATCGACATCTCGATGGAGGCCCTCGCCCTGCGGGCGGCGGCGCTGCGGCCGGTCGAGCTGGTGGCGCCCCGGTCGGTGATCGGCAAGAACACCGTGGAGGCGTTGCAGTCCGGCGTGCTCTACGGCTTCGCGGGCCAGGTCGACGGGCTCGTCCGGCGGATCATCGCCGAGCTCGGCCCCGGCGCGGGGCCGGTCACCGTGCTGGGCACCGGCGGGCTCGCTCCGCTGATGCGGGGCATCTCGGACACGATCACCGAGTACGTGCCGGAGATCACGCTCGAGGGCCTCAAGCTCACCTACGAGCGCAACGTCCGCAGCACCAGCGTGAACAGCGGGAACGCGAAGCCGCCGGACGCCGTCTCGGGGCGCGTCGCGAGGTAGGCCCGCAGCCGGGCGAAGGCGGCCTCCCGCTCGGCGTCCGTGCTGATCAGCGACCACGAGTGTGTGCGCAGCGTCGCGATCAGGCCCTCGGTGGTGGTCTGTCGCGTGAAGGGGAACGTCCGCCGCTCCACCGCCCCGAACGGGTCTCCGGGTTCGAGCTCCGCCGCGTCCCCGCCCCGGGGGACCGGCTTGCCGTGCGCCAGGGCCTCGTGCAGCCCGCGGACCCAGTCGACGGCGGCGTCGTCGCAGTTCCAGAGGCCCGCGAACACGCCGCCCGGCCGCAGCACCCGGGCGATCTCCGGCCAGGCCCGTTCCGGGTCGAACCAGTGCACCGCCTGCCCGACGAGCACGGCGTCCACGGAGGTGTCCGGCAGCGGGATCTCCTCCGCGGTGCCCTGCCGCGCCTCCACCTGCGGGAACGCGGCGCGCAGCATCCCGAGCATCTCGACGTCCGGCTCCACGGCGACGACGTCCTGCTCGAGCAGTCGCGCCGTGAGCTTGCCCGTCCCCGCCGCGAGGTCGAGCACGCGGCGCCCGGGTGCTCCGGCCAACGCCCACTCCACCGCGGCCGCGGGATAGTCGGGTCGGTGGGCGGCGTAGTCCTGTGCGGCGGACCCGAAGACGAGACGACGTTCGGTCACAGCAGACCCCCGTGAGTGGCGATAGCGGCTATGGCGACGATTACCACTCACGAGCCCGTACCGGGGGGAAACCGCCGGACGTGTCCGACTACGCTCGTTCGGCGTGAGTGACGAGCCGCGTACCCCTGTCGACGACCTGCCCGAGCAGATGCAGGTGCGCTCGAAGAAGCGCGCGGACATGCTCGAGGCCGGGATCGACCCCTATCCCGTCTCGGTGCCCCGCACCCACAGCCTGGCCGAGGTGCGCGCGGCGTACCCGGACCTCGAGCCAGGGGCCGAGACGGGCGACGTCGTGACCGTCGTCGGGCGGGTGCTGTTCCTGCGCAACACCGGCAAGCTCTGTTTCGCGAAGCTGGTCGAGGGCGACGGCACCGAGCTGCAGGCCATGCTCAGCCTGGCGAAGGTCGGCGAGGAGGAGCTGGCACGCTGGAAGGCGCAGGTCGACCGGGGCGACCACGTGATCGTCACCGGCGAGGTGATCGCGAGCAAGCGCGGCGAGCTGTCGGTCATGGCCGACTCGTGGCAGATGGCGTCGAAGGCCGTCCGCCCGCTGCCGAACGCGCACAGCGACCTGTCCGAGGAGACCCGGGTCCGGCAGCGCTACGTCGACCTCATCCTGCGCCCGCAGGCCCGGGAGATGGTGCGCACCCGCTCCACCGTCGTGCGCACGCTGCGCCGCGAGTTCGAGGCGCGGGACTACATCGAGGTCGAGACCCCGATGCTGCAGCTGCTGCACGGCGGCGCCACGGCCAGGCCCTTCGTCACGCACACGAACGCGCTGGACGCCGACCTCTACCTGCGGATCGCCCCGGAGCTGTTCCTCAAGCGCGCCGTGGTGGGCGGGATCGAGCGCGTTTTCGAGATCAACCGGGTGTTCCGCAACGAGGGCATCGACTCGACCCATTCGCCCGAGTTCGCCATGATCGAGGCCTACCAGGCCTATGCGACCTACGACGACATGGCCATTCTCACGCGTGAACTGATCCAGGAATGTGTACGCGCCGTGTTCGGCTCCACCATCGTGCGTCACGCCGACGGGTCCGAGCACGATCTCGGCGGGGAGTGGCGCTCGGTCACGTTGCACGAATCGGTGGCCGCGGCCGTCGGGGAATCGGTGACGGTGGACACCTCCGCGGAGGACCTCCGGAAGATCGCGGCCGCCCACGACGTGGCGCTGAAGGATTCCTGGGGCGCGGGCGAGATCGTGTTGGAGTTGTTCGAGAAGCTCGTCGAGCACACGCTCCAGGAACCGACGTTCGTCCGGGACTATCCGGTCGAGGTGCGGCCGCTGACCCGACAGCACCGGGACGAGCCCCGCCTGGCGGAGGCCTGGGACCTCATCGTGTTCGGGCACGAGCTGGCCACGGCCTACTCCGAGCTGGTGGACCCGGTGGAGCAGCGCAAGCGCCTGTACGAGCAGTCCCTGCTCGCGGCCAAGGGCGATCCCGAGGCGATGCAGCTCGACGAGGACTTTCTGCGGGCGATGGAGTACGGAATGCCCCCGACCGGCGGCATGGGAATGGGCCTAGACCGCTTGTTGATGACGCTCACCGGCACCGGCATCCGGGAGACGATCCTCTTCCCGTTGGTGCGGCAGGAGTCATAGGCAACTCGACAGACTCTCGGTAATCGCGTTAGTCTTTCACTGCGGCTCTGCCGTAGGTGAATGTCAACGATTATCCGAGATTATGGAGGCTGCGGCGGTGGCGCAGATCCGAGAGATCCGGCTGATCGACGATCTGGACGGCGAGAAGGCCGACGAGACCGTCGAGTTCGGCTTGGACGGCAAGAGCTACGAGATCGACCTGTCGGCGGGCAACGCCGACAAGTTGCGGGACGCGTTGGCGTCCTACGTGGGCGCGGCGCGCAAGGTGGCGGCGAACCGTCGGCGGGCGTCGACGGTGTCCTCGAACGGTGCGGCGGCGCGCAAGCCGTCCATCGACCGCGAGCAGAACCAGGCGATCCGGGACTGGGCCCGCAAGCGCGGGATGAAGGTCTCCGACCGAGGCCGGATCCCGGCCGAGGTCCTCGAGGCCTACCACCAGGAGAACTGAGCGCGTTCCGGAGAGGGCCGGCCCCGAGCGGGCCGGCCCTTTTCGGTGAGCGCTCAACCAAGGATCACCTTACCGGCGTACCGTGACGGCATGCCTCGCGTCACCACACTGACGGTCGCCCGCACCGAGCGGCTCACGCCGCACATGGTCCGCGTGGTCGCGACCGGTCCGGAGCTCGCGTCGTTCCCCGAGACCGGGTTCACCGACCGCTACGTGAAGATTCTGTTTCCGCTTCCCGGCGTGCAGTACCCGGAACCCTTCGACCTGGACGTCGTCCGCGAGCGGTTCCCGCGCGAGCAGCAGCCGCGGGTGCGGACGTACACCGTGCGCGCGTTCGATCCCGCCCGGGCCGAGCTGACGATCGACTTCGTCCACCACGGGGACGCCGGACTGGCGGGTCCCTGGGCGGCCGCGGCCCAGCCGGGGGACACCCTGCGGCTGCTCGGCCCCGGCGGCGCCTACGCCCCGGACCCGGCCGCGGACTGGCACCTGCTGGTGGGGGACGAGGCCGCCATCCCGGCGATCGCCGCCGCGCTGGAGCGGATCCCGGCGGGCGTGCCCGTCCACGCGATCGTCCAGGTGGCGGGCGAGGCCGACGAACAGCCGCTGGACACCCCCGGTGACCTGCGGTTGCAGTGGTTGCACCGGGACGGGAACAGCGCCGGGCAGCTGCTGGGCGCGGTGGCGGCGCTGGCCTTCCCCGAGGGCCGGGTGCACGCCTTCGTCCACGGCGAGGCCGGGGAGGTCAAGGAGCTGCGCAGACACCTGCTGACCGAACGGGGGGTGCCCCGCGACGACCTGTCGGTGAGCGGCTACTGGCGGCGCGGGCGGGACGAGGAGGGCTTCCGCGTGTACAAGCGCGAGGAGGCCGAGCAGGAGAAGATCGCCGCAGGTCGGTGAGGGTGCCCGCGTTCGCCCAGGGCTGAACGCGAGGCGGCCGGGAAGAGAAGCGCAGCTCACACCGTTTTGTCGGTGCGGGTGCGTACCGTGCCCGTTACGTGGCACCGCGGCGGAGGCGGCCGGACCCCGAGGACCGATACAGTGGTAAGGGGCGCCCGCGGCGCAGTGTCACAAGGATGCTGGACGCGTCGCATGTGTGGGCGCAGCAGGCAAGGAGTGCGAATGTTCGAGAGGTTCACCGACCGAGCAAGGCGTGTTGTCGTTCTGGCCCAGGAAGAGGCCAGGATGCTCAACCACAACTACATCGGCACCGAGCACATCCTCCTTGGCCTGATCCACGAGGGCGAGGGTGTGGCCGCCAAGGCGCTCGAGTCGCTCGGGATCGCCCTGGAGGGCGTGCGGCAGCAGGTCGAGGAGATCATCGGCCAGGGCCAGCAGGCACCGTCGGGACACATCCCGTTCACGCCTCGCGCGAAGAAGGTGCTGGAGCTGTCGCTGCGCGAGGCGCTGCAGCTCGGCCACAACTACATCGGCACCGAGCACATCCTGCTCGGCCTGATCCGCGAGGGCGAGGGTGTCGCAGCCCAGGTCCTCGTGAAGCTGGGCGCCGATCTCAACCGCGTCCGCCAGCAGGTGCTGCAGCTGCTGAGCGGCTACCAGGGCAAGGAGCCCGCCGAGGCCAGCTCCGGCCGCGGTGAGGGCACCCCGTCCTCGTCCCTCGTGCTCGACCAGTTCGGTCGCAACCTCACCCAGCAGGCCCGCGAGGGCAAGCTGGACCCGGTCATCGGCCGGGAGAAGGAGATCGAGCGGGTCATGCAGGTCCTCTCCCGGAGGACGAAGAACAACCCCGTCCTCATCGGCGAGCCCGGCGTCGGCAAGACCGCCGTCGTCGAGGGCCTGGCCCAGGGCATCGTCAAGGGCGAGGTCCCGGAGACGCTGAAGGACAAGCAGCTCTATACGCTCGACCTGGGCTCCCTGGTCGCGGGCTCCCGCTACCGCGGTGACTTCGAGGAGCGCCTCAAGAAGGTGCTCAAGGAGATCCGCACCCGCGGGGACATCATCCTGTTCATCGACGAGATCCACACCCTGGTGGGTGCGGGTGCCGCCGAGGGCGCGATCGACGCCGCCTCGATCCTCAAGCCCATGCTCGCGCGCGGCGAGCTGCAGACCATCGGCGCCACCACGCTGGACGAGTACCGTAAGTACGTCGAGAAGGACCCCGCGCTGGAGCGCCGCTTCCAGCCGATCCAGGTGGGCGAGCCGAGCGTCACGCACACCATCGAGATCCTCAAGGGCCTGCGCGACCGCTACGAGGCGCACCACCGGGTCACCATCACCGACCCGGCGCTCGTCGCCGCGGCCACGCTGGCGGACCGCTACATCTCCGACCGCTACCTGCCGGACAAGGCGATCGACCTGATCGACGAGGCGGGCGCCCGCATGCGCATCAAGCGCATGACCGCGCCGCCGGACCTGCGGGAGTTCGACGAGAAGATCGCGAACGTCCGCCGGGACAAGGAGTCCGCGATCGACGCGCAGGACTTCGAGCGCGCTGCGCACCTGCGGGACTCCGAGAAGCAGCTGCTCGGGCAGAAGTCGGAGCGCGAGAAGCAGTGGAAGTCCGGTGACCTGGACGTCGTGGCCGAGGTCGACGACGAGCAGATCGCCGAGGTGCTGGCGAACTGGACCGGCATCCCCGTCTTCAAGCTGACCGAGGAGGAGACGACTCGGCTGCTCAAGATGGAGGACGAGCTCCACAAGCGGATCATCGGGCAGGAGGAGGCCGTCAAGTCGGTCGCGCAGGCGATCCGGCGCACGCGGGCAGGCCTCAAGGACCCGAAGCGCCCGTCCGGCTCGTTCATCTTCGCCGGCCCGTCCGGTGTCGGTAAGACCGAGCTGTCCAAGGCGCTCGCGAACTTCCTGTTCGGCGAGGACGACGCGCTCATCCAGATCGACATGGGCGAGTTCCACGACCGCTACACCGCCTCGCGGCTCTTCGGTGCCCCTCCCGGGTACGTGGGCTACGAGGAGGGCGGCCAGCTCACCGAGAAGGTGCGCCGCAAGCCGTTCTCGGTCGTGCTGTTCGACGAGATCGAGAAGGCCCACCAGGAGATCTACAACACGCTCCTGCAGGTCCTGGAGGACGGCCGCCTGACGGACGGCCAGGGCCGCACGGTGGACTTCAAGAACACGGTGCTGATCTTCACCTCGAACCTGGGCACCCAGGACATCTCGAAGGCCGTCGGGCTCGGCTTCGCGCAGAGCAACGACGAGCAGTCGAACTACGAGCGCATGAAGGTCAAGGTCAACGACGAGCTGAAGAAGCACTTCCGCCCGGAGTTCCTGAACCGCATCGACGACATCATCGTCTTCCACCAGCTCACCCAGCCGCAGATCATCTCCATGGTCGACCTGATGATCACGCGGGTGGAGAAGGCCCTGGCCAACAAGGACATGGCCATCGAGCTCACGGAGGCCGCGAAGGGTCTGCTGGCCCGCCGCGGGTTCGACCCCGTGCTGGGCGCCCGGCCGCTGCGCCGGACCATCCAGCGCGAGATCGAGGACCAGCTGTCGGAGAAGATCCTGTTCGGCGAGATCGAGGCCGGGCAGATCGTGATCGTGGACGTCGAGGGCATCGACGAGTCGGTGCCCGAGGGCTCCCCGGCGCACGACGACAAGGCGACCTTCACCTTCCGGGGTGAGCCGCGCCCGTCGGTCTCGGTGCCGGACGCCCCGCCGGTCGACATCGCAGCCGGTGGCAGCACCTCCTCGGAGGAGTCCGCCTGATCGGCTGACCGCTCATCCGGACGGCCCGGACCCCGCTCGGGGTCCGGGCCGTCCGGCGTTCTCGGGCAGGCCCAACAGCCGGGTGACGGCGGGGGCGAGGATCTCGGCGTTCGCGGCGGTCTCCGTCGGAGTCCAGTCGGCCGCGCGCTCGACGACCGCGCGGATGGCCCCCAGCGCCGCCACCAGGAGTGTCTCGAACTCGGCCGCTCCCACCTGGACGTCGGCCGCGGCCAGCGCGGCGCGCACGTCCGCCTCCATCCGTTGCGAGAAGGCGTCCGTGACCGCGGGCCGGTCCGCGCGGCTCAGGACCTGCGCCAGCTCGGGCTGTTCGACGATGAGCCTGCCGGTGAGCCGGATGCTCTCGGTGAGTCGCCGCACCGGGTCGGCGTCGGCCTCGAGGTGGTCGTCCAGCCAGGCGAAGTAGTCCGCGACGGTCTCGTCCCTCGCCGCCTCGAACAGGTCGTCCTTCGAGGCGAAGTGGTTGTAGAACGAGCCGAACCCCACGTCCGCGAGCTCGGTGATGGCCTGGATGCTCGCCTGCCTGCCGTCCCGCTCGCGGAGGAGCCGTCGAGCGGCCTCGACGAGCGCCGTCCGAGTGCGTTCCTTGCGGCGTTCCCGACGCCCGCCCCGGGGCCCCTCCGGGATGTCCGGCATGCCCCGAACCTAGCATCGGCGCCAAAAGTGATGGCATCATCAGTAATGATGTGTTCATCGATTCGGCGAGAAGGGCGGCTCCGATGACGACCGACGGCGACGAGGCACGCACGGAGCCCGAGGTGGAGGGCCCCTCCCGGGCGCGCAGTAGACGGCGGTTCCTCGCCCGGGCGGGCGCCGGGGTGGCCCTCATGGGGCTCGGCGCGGCGGGCGCGGAGATCATCCGGGCGGTGACCGTGTCCCGGCCTCGCCCGCGGGCGGTCGTCGCGCCGTCCAGCGCGGTCCGGATCGACGGCGTGACCGTCGTCGACCCCGCGGACGGGAGCCGGGTCGGCGGCCGGTCGATCCTGGTCGACGGCGGCCGCATCCGCGCGGTCACGGCCACGGCGGACGCCCCGTCGTCGGACGCTCGGGTGATCGACGGGGCGGGCCGGTTCGCGGTGCCGGGCTTCACCGAGATGCACACCCACGTGCTCCAGCTCCCGGACACCGAGCTGGGCCTCGCCCTGATGCTGGCCCAGGGCATCACCGGGATGCGGCAGATGGAGGGGTCGCCCGAGCTGCTCGCCGACCGCGCGCAGCAGCGGCTCGGCCTCGACGAGTACGCCCCGCGGCTGCTCGCGATGCCCGGCGACCTGCTGCTGCCCTTCAACGCGTCCTCGGTCGACGGCGTCCGCGAGGAGATCGCCCGGCAGTGGGACCAGGGCGCGGACTTCATCAAGATGATCCTCACCGAGCCGGGGGTCTTCTTCGCCGCGGTGGACGAGGCGCACCGGCGCGGGCTGCGGATCGCGGGTCACCTGCCACCGGGCGTCCACATCGAGGATGCGGCCGCGGCGGGCTTCGACTCGATTGAGCACCTCGGCACGGGCCAGAGCGTGTTCCTGACCCTGTCGTCGGAGTCGCAGGCGCTGTGGGCGCAGGAGCCGACCGGCCTGCCGTTCCCGGCGTGGGTGGCCCGCCTGCCGTTCGCGGTCGACTTCTTCGACGCGTTCCTGAAGGAGAACTTCCTCGGCCCCGCCACGGGCACCACGGACGAGGCGCAGATCGCCCTGCTCCGACGGGCGTTCGAGACCTACTCCGAGGAGCGCACCGACGCGCTGGGCCGCTCCTTCGCGGACAACGGTGTCTGGCACTGCCCGACCCTCGTCGGCCTGCGCGGCAAGTACCGCACCGACGGCCCGGAGTTCCAGGACGATCCCTGGCTGCAGCGCATGCCCGCCGACCAGCGCGAACGTCAGCAGGCGGACGTCGAGGCGTTCCGGGCGGCCCCGCAGGCCGACCGGGACGTGCTGCACGAGTACTACGAGCGCTGCGTGCAGACGGTCGGTCGGATCGCTGCGGCCGGCACGCGAATCATGAGCGGTACCGACACCAGCGGCCGCGGTGTCGCGCGCTCGATCCACGAGGAGTTCCGGGAGCTCGGCCGGGCGGGCCTGAGCCCACTCGAGGTGCTCCGCAGCACCACCACGGCGCCGGCCGAGTACCTCGGCCGCAGTGACACGATGGGCCGCATCGTCCCGGGAGCCGACGCGGACCTCCTCCTGCTCACCGCCGACCCGCTGCAGTCGGTCGAGAACCTCGACACGGTCTCCGTCGTGGTGCGCGCCGGGCACGTGCACCCGATCGACGCCCTCGAGGCCCGGGTGGACGCGCTCCTCGCGACGGTCTGAGGCCGAGCCCGGCACGACGCGGGGTGGCGGCGTCTCTAAGGTCGGCTCCATGCGCTCCCTCGCCGTCCTCGGCCTGCTCGTCGTTCTGGCGGCCTGTTCCTCCCCGGCGCCCCAGCCCGCCGCGGCACCGGCACCTCGCCCCGTCTGCACGGTGGACGACATCGGGGTGGCGGGGGATCCGGGCACCAAGCCGACGATCACCGTGCCGGACACCTGCACCCCGCCCCCGCAGCTCCTGAGCAAGGACCTCGTGGTCGGCAGCGGTCCCGAGGTCGTCCTCGGCTCCACCGTGCAGACCCAGTACGACCTCGTCACCTGGTCGGACAAGCGGGAGCTCGACGCCTCCTGGTTCCGCGGCGAGACCTTCCCCCTGGAGAACGTGGGGGACGCCCCGGTCATCGACGGCTGGAACGAGGGTGTGGTCGGCATGCGCGAGGGCGGCCGCAGGCTGCTGGTCATCCCGCCGGACAAGGCGTACGGGCCGGGCGGCCGCGGTATCGCGCCCAACGAGACCCTCGTCTTCGTCGTGGACGCCGTCCAGGTGTCATGAGCTCGGTCCGGGCGGTCCCCGAGACCGAGCTGATGTCCGGCGAGGCCCTCTCGGCGGACGACGCCTGGCACACCGTCCGCCGCTACGGCCTGCGGCACCTGCTGGGCACGGGGTTCGTCCGGTTCCGGTACGGCGACGGCTTCTCCCACGCCCGCGCCTTCGCCCTGCAGCTCGCGCTCGCCGCGGTGCCGCTCGTCATCGCGGGCGCCGGGCTGGCCACCGCCCTCGGCGTCGAGTCCTTCGCCGAGGTGGTCGCCCGGACCGTCGTGGCCGTCTCGCCCGGGACGAGCGACGAGCTCGTCGGGCGGGCGGTCGAGGGGGACCGGCGGCGTGGCCTGATCGTCGTGATCGCGGCGTTGGGGACCGCCTTCGCCGCGGCGACGAGCGCGTTCGCCCAGCTCGAGCGCGGGGCGAACCGCATCTACGGCACCGAGCGGGACCGCCCGGCGCTGCAGAAGTACGGCCGCGCGGCGCTGCTCACCGCCACGGCGGGCGTCGCGATGGCGGTGGGGCTGCTGCTGATCGTCGCGGGGGAGCCGTTCGGGGAGGCGATGGAGCAGGTCTACCGCTGGGGGGACGTCGCCGAGGAGTTCTGGGACGTCCTGCGGTGGCCGGTCGGTCTGCTCGCGCTCGTCGTCGCGGTCACGGCCCTGCTCCGGTTCGCCCCGCGCCGCCGCCAGCCGGGCCTGAGCTGGCTCGCGGTGGGTGCGGCGGTCACGGTCCTCGCCTGGTTGGCGGGCTCCGGCCTGCTGGCCGCCTACGTGGTGCTCGGCGCGAACTTCGACGAGACCTACGGCCCGCTCACCGCGGTGATGGCGTTGCTGCTCTGGGCGAACGTCACGGGCATCGCGCTGCTCGCGGGCGTGGCCCTCGCGGCGCAGCTGGAGGCGGTCCGCGCGGGCCAGGGCGACCCGCGCCTCCCGGACACCGACGACGACGGCATCCCCGACCACCTCGACGAGGACCCCGGCCCGGCAGGCCGCTGACCGGCCGAGGGGTCAGCCCGGGGGTGGGCGCCGCGCGTCGTCGGGCGGGAGCAGGGCGTCCAGCCGCTCCCGGGCCTCCGTGTCGAGCCGACCCGGCTCGGAGCGCCGGTAGCTGCCGAGCGCCTCGACGTCCGCGCTGCGCAGGACCGCCGAGCGCACCGCGACGGCGAGGGAGTCCCGCTCCTCGCGCACCGCCGGGGCCTCCGAGGCGGGCAGGAGCTCGCCGCGGTGCAGGGCGGCGGCGTCGCGCACCCGACCCGCCCGCAGCGCCTCGCGCACCGTCTGGAAGTCCGCCTCCACGGTGGCGTCCAGCCGGTAGGGCTGGGTGCGGACCAGGCCGGGCGTGAGCTGCAGGCGCAGGCGGTGCATCTCGGCGCGGATCGTGACCGCCTTCCCGGTGTCCCCGTAGAGGAGGGTGGCGAGCCCGTCGGCGGTGAGCCCGTCCGGATGCAGGACGAGCAGGGTGAGCAGCTCGGCGTGGCGCAGCGACAGCCGGATGCGGCGGCCGTCGAGCCGGCCGTGCGGCCGGTCGCCGCCGAGGAAGCGCAGGGCGAGCGTGGCGCGCCGGGGCGCGGCGCGGCGCAGCCGCAGCAGGTACCCCTCGGCCAGCTGCTCGACGACGCCCTCCCCGAGCGGCCCGAGCGCCACCCGCATCCCGTCCGTCGGGGCCGGGCCGAGGTCCACCGGCTCGCGCAACCAGCCGTCCGGCTGTGCGGCGAGGACGCGGCCGTGGGGACTCAGCAACGCCCCGGCCTGGTCCCCCAGCCCGAGCAGGTGGGGGAGGTTGCGGCTGAGCAGCCGTTCGTCGCGGAGCGCGGCACGCGCCTCCAGGTGCTTCTCGGCGAGCTTCGCGGCGGCGTTGACCAGCGCCAACGTCGTCGGGTGGAAGCCGGTGGCGGGGCCGGTCACGTCCACGATCCCGATCACCTCGCCGGTGTCGGGGGAGTGGATGGGCGCCGCCGCGCAGGTCCAGTAGTGGTAGGCCCGCACGTGGTGCTCACCGGCGTGGATCTGCAGGGCCCGGTCCTCGGCCAGCGCGGTGCCCACGGCGTTGGTGCCGATGGTCTCCTCGCTCCAGCGGGTGCCCTCGACGAGCCCGGCGTCCTCCGCGCGGTGCAGCACCGTCCGGTGTCCCTCGCGCCACAGGACCAGCCCCTGCGCATCCGTCACGACCATCATGTGCTCGGCCTCGTCGGCGATCCGGACGAGGGTCTCCTGGAGCAGCGGGAACGCTTCGGCGAGCGGGTGCCCGGCGCGCAGCTCGGCGACCTCCCGCCGGGCGTACACGAGCGGTGGGAGCCCACGCTCGGGATCGACGTCGGCCGCCACCGACCGCCGCCACGATGCGGAGACCAGGTCCCGGACGCCGTCGGTCACCCCGTGATCGTCCTCCGATCTACTAGGACAGGCAACCCTGACTCTGCTCCGCCTGTTCGGACTGTCCGAATGGAGGGGCCCGCATCTGCGTGCAACGCGGCTGCAACCCCTCCCTTCCTACTGTGCATCGTCACGAGCTGGACCCAAAGATGTGGAAGGACGGACATGGCCAAGTACGCCAACCCCGGACAGCCGGACAGCGTCGTCACGTTCAAGCCGCGCTACGACCACTACATCGGTGGCGAGTACGTGGCACCGGTGAAGGGGCAGTACTTCGAGAACCCCACGCCCATCACGGGTCAGACGTTCACCGAGGTCGCGCGCGGCACCGCGGAGGACGTCGAGAAGGCGCTCGACGCGGCCCACGCCGCCGCGCCCGCCTGGGGCAAGACCTCCGTCACCGAGCGCGCCAACATCCTCAACAAGATGGCCGACCGC
The DNA here is from genome assembly GCF_021728735.1 of Pseudonocardia sp. WMMC193. Taxonomy (NCBI): domain Bacteria; kingdom Bacillati; phylum Actinomycetota; class Actinomycetes; order Pseudonocardiales; family Pseudonocardiaceae; genus Pseudonocardia; species Pseudonocardia sp. WMMC193. The sequence continues at coordinate 5,378,994 of NZ_JAKKDO010000003.1, forward strand.
ATCGAGGCCAACCTCGAGAAGATCGCCGTCGCCGAGTCCTGGGAGAACGGCAAGGCGGTCCGCGAGACCCTCGCCGCGGACATCCCCCTCGCGATCGACCACCTGCGGTACTTCGCGGGCGCGGTGCGCGCCCAGGAGGGCAGCATCTCGCAGATCGACGAGGACACCGTCGCCTACCACTTCCACGAGCCGCTGGGCGTGGTCGGTCAGATCATCCCGTGGAACTTCCCGATCCTGATGGCGATCTGGAAGCTCGCACCCGCCCTCGCGGCGGGCAACGCGGTCGTCCTCAAGCCCGCGGAGCAGACCCCGGCGTCGATCCACGTGCTGCTCGAGACGGTCGCCGACCTGCTGCCCCCGGGCGTCCTCAACATCGTCAACGGGTTCGGCGTCGAGGCGGGCAAGCCGCTGGCCTCCAGCAACCGCATCCGCAAGATCGCCTTCACCGGTGAGACCACGACCGGTCGCCTGATCTCCCAGTACGCCTCGGAGAACCTGATCCCGGTCACCCTGGAGCTCGGCGGCAAGAGCCCGAACATCTTCTTCAACGACGTCGCCCAGGCCAACGACGCCTTCTACGACAAGGCGCTCGAGGGCTTCGCGATGTTCGCGCTCAACCAGGGCGAGGTCTGCACCTGCCCGAGCCGCGCGCTGATCCAGGGCGGCATCTACGACGAGTTCCTGCAGCAGGCGGTCAAGCGGACCGAGCAGATCAAGCAGGGGCACCCGCTCGACACCGACACGATGATCGGTGCCCAGGCGTCGAACGACCAGTTCGAGAAGATCCTGAGCTACATCGACATCGGCCGCCAGGAGGGCGCGAAGGTCCTCACCGGTGGGGACCGGGCCGACCTCGGCGGCGAGCTGTCCGGCGGGTACTACATCAACCCGACGGTCCTCGAGGGCAACAACGCGATGCGGGTCTTCCAGGAGGAGATCTTCGGACCGGTCGTCTCCGTGGCGCGCTTCGAGGACTACGACGACGCCCTGAAGATCGCCAACGACACGCTCTACGGCCTCGGTGCCGGCGTCTGGTCCCGCGACGGGAGCGTGGCCTACCGCGCCGGTCGGGACATCCAGGCGGGCCGGGTGTGGGTGAACAACTACCACGCCTACCCGGCCCACGCGGCGTTCGGCGGCTACAAGCAGTCCGGCATCGGGCGCGAGAACCACAAGATGATGCTGGACCACTACCAGCAGACGAAGAACCTGCTGGTCAGCTACTCGCAGAACGCCCAGGGCTTCTTCTGATGGTCGAGCGGGTCGCACTGACCGAGACCGCGGAGGAGCTCCTCCGGAAGCTCACGGACATCCACGGCCCGCTGATGTTCCACCAGTCCGGCGGGTGCTGCGACGGCAGCGCGCCCATGTGCTACCCGGACGGGGACTTCAAGATCGGCGGTCAGGACGTCCACCTGGGCGACCTGACCGTCGAGGGCCTGGCGAAGCCGATCGGCTTCTACATGTCCGCCTCGCAGTACGAGTACTGGAAGCACACCCACCTCACCGTCGACGTGGTGAAGGGTCGCGGGAGCGGGTTCTCGGTCGAGGCGCCGGAGGGCGTCCGGTTCCTGATCCGCAGCCGCATCTTCACCGACGAGGAGTACGCGCAGCTCGGGTGACCCGTGAGTGGCGATAGTCGCCATGGCGACTATCGCCACTCACAGGAGGGTGTCGAGTTCTCGGAGGGTGGACTCGGCCCCCTGCGCGATCCCGACGCCGCGCGGGTCCCGGACCTGGGGCTCGCGGACGTTGATCCGCACCAGCCTGCCGGACGCCGCGCTGGCCAGCTCGGCCTCGCGGCGCACGGTGGGCACGGCGGTACCCGCCCCGATCTCGACGACGGCCAGCTCGCGCCGGTGCCCGCGGATCCATTCGTGGAGCCGCTGCAGATCGGGGCCCGAACGCGCCGGGTCCCACTCCCAGTCCCCGAACATCAGGATGTTCGGCCTGGCCAACGCCCCGCAGCTCGGGCAGGCGGGGAGCGGGCCGACCGCCCGCATCGTCTCCGGGTCGATCTCGGGAACCTCGCCCGCGGGCCAGATCTCCTGCCCGCAACCCTGCAGGCACTGCAGGTGGTGGATGGAGCCGTGCACCTCCGCGACGCGGTCGAAGCCGGCGACCTGGAACTGCCCGTCGACGTTGCTGGTGAACACCCACGTCGGGTAGCGCTCGGCCCACCGGCGCAGGATCTCGAACCCCGCGTGCGGCACCGTCTTCCGGTACAGCGCGAGCCGGTGCCCGTAGAAGCCCCAGGCCAGCGCCGGGTCGTCCGCGAAGTGGACGGGATCGGCGAGCTCCTCGAACCGCAGCCCGAGGCGCTCGTACGGCGGGTAGGCGCGCCAGAACCCCTCGGTGCCGCGGAAGTCCGGCAGCCCCGAGTCGACGCCCATGCCGGCGCCCGCGCAGATCAGCAGGGCGCCGGCCGCACGCAGGTGCGCGGCGGCGGTGTCGAGACTCAGAGATCCACGACCTCGAACTCGAGCAGGTCCGCGCCGGACGCGACCGGCTTGCCGCCCGCGTCCGGCGCGCGGGAGCCCGCGTGCGCCTCGACGGCGGGTCCGCTGCGCCAGGCCTCGAACGCCTCGTCCGACTCCCAGGTGGTGACGACGAAGTAGCGGGTGTCGCCCTTGACCGGGCGCAGGAGCTGGAAGCCGAGGAAACCGGGCTGGCTGTCCACCGCGTGCTTCCGGGCGGCGAACCGCTTCTCCAGTTCGGGGCCCGCGTTCTCGGGCACATGGATTGCGTTGATCTTCACGACGGCCATGGCGCTATTGTTCCAGCCGATGCGGAGGTCTGTGCGCACGTCCGACGGGACGTACCTCGCAGTCGTCGAGTTCGGCGGCGCGGGCACCCCGATCCTGCTGCTGCACGGGCTCATGGGCCGGGCCACGACCTGGTGGTCGCTCGCGCGCAGGCTGACCGCGTACGGCCGCGTCGTCGCCCTCGACGCCCGCGGGCACGGCCGGTCGCAGGCCGGGGGCCCGTGGACGGTGGACCGGATGGCGGAGGATGCCGCCGAGGTCCTCGAGCCCCTCGGCCCCGGCGTGGTCGTCGGGCACTCCATGGGCGGGCTGCACGCCCTGGTCCTCGCCGCGACGCGGCCGGAGCTGGTGCGGGGTCTGGTGGTGGAGGACATGTCCTGCGACCTGACCGGCGTGTCGCCGCGGTGGATGGGGGACATGGCGGCGTGGTTCGGCGCGATCCCGCAGCCCTTCCCGTCGCTGGCCGCGGTGCGCGAGGCCTTCGGGCATCCGCGGCCGGAGTTCGGCGACTACATGGCCGAGTGCTGCGAGGAGCGGGCGGACGGCTTCCACCTGCTGACCCGCGTCGCGAACGCCGCGGAGATCGCGGGGGAGTGGGTGCGCCGGGACTTCTGGTCCGCCGCCGAGGCGATCCGCTGCCCCACGCTGCTGCTGGAGGCCGAGGAGTCGATCGTCCCGGCCGGGCAGGGCGCCGAGACGGCGGCCCGGATCCCCGGTGCGGAGCGCGCGGTCCTGCCGGGCACGGGCCATCTGGCGCACGCGCACGAGACGGCCTTCCTCGACGCCCTGGTGCCCTTCCTGGAGCAGGTGGTCGCCGCGCCCTGAACCACCGCGCCGTTCGGCGGGGGCCGGTCAGTCGGCGAAGAGTGGTTCCGCGGTGCCGTCTCGGGTGTCGGCGATCTCCACGGCCTCGATCGCCGCGCGGACGGGGCGGATCGGGTGCAGCAGGGTGAAGGCCTCGGCCGGTTTGTCGTGGGCGAGGACCACGTGCGGCAGCCAGGCGCCCGGGAGGTAGGAACCGAAGGGGGACTTGACCTTCCCGGCCAGCGCGTCGTGCACCGCGCTGTGCACGGCCAGTAGCTCGGTGTCGACGATCGCGGAGAGCACGAGATCGTCGTCGTGGCCCGCGACCGAGCCGAGGGTGGCCAGCCAGAGGGCGGGCAGCGACAGTCCGCGCAGCGCCTCGGTCAGCTGGACCCGCGCGACGGCGGGGATCTGGGCGGCCGCGGCGAAGGTCACCGTCGGCAGCTCGTGCGGGATGCGCAGGCCGTGGTCCTGCAGCACTTTGCGCATGGCGAGCACGCGGTCCTCCGCGGCCATGTCGAGCCGGAACCGGACGATCTGCGCCATCGAGCTCCCCTGGTCCTGTACCGGCTCAGTCTCTCGCACCCGGCATGGTGCCGCCCAGTACGAACCTGCCGTCCGTGGTCTGTTCGGCCAGCCCGTCGACCAGCAGTGAGTCCAGACAGCGGTCTCGCTGCGGCCCGTCGGACCACACGGCGTCGAGCGCGGGCTTCTCGACGGGGTCCTCGGCGGCCCGCAACACGTCCAGCAGCTTGCCCCGGACCTGGCGGTCGGTGCCCGCGAAGCCCTGCACCGGACGCCGCGGCCCGGTGTACTCCGGGCAGCCCGCCGCCACCCAGGCGCAGTCGGCGTGCACCGGGCAGAGCGTGCAGTGGGGCGTGCGCGCGGTGCAGACCACGGCGCCGAGCTCCATCAGCGCCGCGGACACGACGGCGGCCTCGGCGTCGGACTCGGGGAGGAGCGCGTCGACGTCCGCGAGGTCTGCCTTGGTGCGCGCGGGGCCGGCGTCCCCGGCGCCGTGCACGGCGCGCGCCACCACCCGTCGGACGTTGGTGTCGACGACCGGGGCGCGCCGCCCGTAGCCGAACGCCGCCACGGCCCGCGCGGTGTAGGAGCCGATGCCCGGCAACGACTCCAGGACGTCCACATCGGACGGCACCCGGTCGCCGTGCTCGGTCGCGATGGCCTCGGCGGCGGCATGCAGCCGCATCGCGCGGCGGGGGTAGCCGAGCTTGCCCCAGGCGCGCAGGACGTCCGCGCGGGAGGCGGCGGCCAGCGCCGACGGGGTCGGCCACTCGGCCATCCACCGCTCCCAGACCGGCGCGACCCGGGCCACCGGCGTCTGCTGCAGCATGAACTCGCTGACCAGCACACCCCATGGGGTGGTCCCCGGGCGCCGCCACGGCAGGTCGCGGGCCTGGGCCCGGAACCAGTCCGCGGCGCGTCCCGCGAGCGGGGGCGTCACGCAGGTCACGCGGTGATCGTGCCATCGCTCTCCGGAGCGTCCTCCGTCAGGGCGGTTCCGCCCGCGGTACCGTCCCCCACACCGGTGGAACGGCCGCGCCGCGCCGCGCGACATCCCTCCACGTGTAGTAATCATCGATCTACGCTGCGTGACATGTGGGAGCCGGTGGGACCGCTGCCCGCGCACGTCTACTGGAAGCGGCGCTGGCTCGCGTTGCTGGGTGTGATCGGGTTCTTCGTCGCGTCCGGCTTCACCGCCGCGGCCCTCGCCGCGCTGCCGTCCGACCCCGGCCCGCAGGACGAGGCCACCACCCCCGCCGCCCACCGTTCCGAGCTGGCCGATCCCACCGCGACCAGCCTGCCCGTCACGACCCTGTCCGATCCCGCGCAGCCGGACCCCACGCTGTCGGTGACCGGCGTCCCCGCGGGCACCACGCCGCCGTCGGGCACGACGGCGCCGGACGGAACCGGCACGCCCCTCGCCGAGGGGACCCCCGAGCCCACGACGGACGAGTCCAAGCGGCCCGACGACACCCCGCGCGAGTCCGTCCCCGTCCTGGAGACCGAGCCCGCGCCCGCCACCGGCCCGCCCGCCTGCACGAACGACATGATCGCCGTCGGCGCCGAGATCGACTCGCCGCAGCACACCGTGGGCGACCGGCCGGTGCTCCGCCTGGTGGTCGTCAACATCTCGGGGCAGGCGTGCGTGCGCGACCTCGACGGCGCGCTGCAGGAGATCGTCGTGTGGGACCGGCCGATCCAGAACCGGCTGTGGTCCAGCAACGACTGCGTCAACCCGTCCACACAGGACCTCCGGACGCTGGTGCCCGGGCAGCCCGTCGCCTTCGCGGTGACCTGGTCGGGGCTGTCCTCGAACCCCGGCTGCACCGCGCCCCGCACGCGCCTCCCCGCGGGTGACTACACGCTGCTGACGAGGGTGGCCGACAAGATCAGCGGGCCGACGTTCTTCACCCTCGCTCCCCGGGGCTAGCGCCTGCTCCGGTGAGGGCGCGGAGCAGGTTCACGAGCTGAGCCCGCTGTGCACGGTCGAGGGGGGCCAACAGGCGTTCCTGGGCGGCCTGGACGAGCCCGTCCAGCTCGGCGAGTCTGCGGACGCCCGCCGCCGTGGCCGACACGACGTTGCGCCGCCGGTCGGTCGGGTCCGGGACGCGGTCGACGTGTCCCGCGGCGCCCAGCTCGGCCAGGACGCCCACGAGGTCGCTGCGGTAGATGCCGCTGCGCTCGGCGAGCCGGGCCTGGCCGGCGGGCCCGTCGTCGACCAGCGTGGCGAGCACGGCGTAGTGCCACTTCCGCGCCCCCGTGCCCGCCAGGGCCTCGCCGACGATCCGGTCCGCCTGCAGGGCGGCGAGCCCCAGCAGGCGGCTGGGCAGCGCGTGCAGCCGTTCGGCTCCTTCCATGTCCCGCAGTCTAGCGTTAGTGTGACAAACGTTGGTCGGACTAACGAATGGAGTGGCGATGCCCGACACGAGGGTTCTCGACTCGGTGATCCACCACGAGGAGCGCGGCACGGGCCCGGCGTGGGTGTTCCTGCACGGCAATCCCGCCTCCTCGCACCTGTGGCGGGGAGTGCTGGAGCGGATGGGGCCCGGGCGGCTGCTCGCGCCGGACCTCATCGGCATGGGAGCCTCCGGCAAGCCGGACATCGGCTACCGGTTCGCCGACCACGCCCGGTACCTCGACGCGTGGTTCGACGCCCTCGGGCTCGACGACGTGGTGCTCGTCGGTCACGACTGGGGTGGAGCGCTCGCCTTCGACCACGCGGCCCGGCACCCGGGGCGGGTCCGCGGCGTCGCGTTCCTCGAGGCGGTGATCCGACCGATGACGTGGGCGGACCTCGGTGCGGCGCCGCGCGCCCGGGCGGAGGTGGTGCGCGGGCCCGGGGGCGAGGAGTTCGTGCTGGGGTCGACCGCCTTCGTCGACGCCGCCTTCACCGGTGGCGTCTGCACGCCGGTGGCGGACCTGGAGCCCTACCGTGCGCCGTTCCCGGACCCGCCGAGCAGACGGCCGATCCTGGAGTGGGCGCGGTCGCTGCCGCTCGACGGCGAGCCCGCGGACGTCCACGACCGGATCGCGGCGTTCCAGCCCTGGCTGACCACGAGCGACGTGCCCAAGCTGCTGGTGACGTTCGAGGGGTCCCCGACGCTGATGATCGGTCCCGAGCTGCGGCGGTGGTGCCTCGACCACGTGGCGCGCCTGTCCGTCGTCCACGGCGGTCGGGCGGGGCACCACGCGCCGGAGGACCGCCCGGCGGAGATCGCGGCCGCGCTCACCGCCTGGGCCGACGCCCGGTTCAGCGCTTGATGCGGGTCAGGACCTGGGTGACGTCCGCGACCTCGGTGATCCGCATGCCGGAGGTGCCCGCGTCGCTGTCCGGGGGGATCAGGGCGTGCGTGAAGCCGAGCCGGGCGGCCTCGGTCAGCCTGCGGCGCAGCCCCGAGACGCGGCGCACCTCGCCCGCCAGCCCCAGCTCGCCGAGCACGATGAGATCCGGTGGCAGCGCGACGTCGTTCTTCGCGCTCGCCACGGCCATGGCCAGCGCCAGGTCCGCGGCGGGCTCGGTGACCTTCATCCCGCCGACGGTCGCGGTGTAGACCTCGGAGTCCTGCAGGCGGATCCCGCCGCGCCGCTCCAGGATCGCGAGCAGCATCGCCACCCGGCTCGAGTCGAGCCCGCTCACCGCCCGGCGCGGGGTGGGCATGTGCGAGCTCGCGACCAGCGCCTGCACCTCGGCCAGCAGCGGCCTGCGCCCGTCCATGACGACCGTGACGGCGGTGCCGGGCACCACGCTGGCCTGGGTGGCCCCGAACCGGGCCAGGAACAGCCCCGAGGGGTCCGGCAGCCCGACGATGCCCTCGTCCCGCAGCTCGAAGCAGCCGACCTCGTCCGCGGGGCCGAACCGGTTCTTCACGCCGCGGACCATGCGCAGCGTGGAGTGCTTGTCGCCCTCGAACGCGAGCACCACGTCGACCAGGTGCTCGAGCACCCGGGGGCCTGCGATGGTGCCGTCCTTGGTCACGTGCCCGACCAGCAGCACGGGCAGGCCGCGCTCCTTGGCCAGAGCGGTGAGCGCGACGGTCACGGCGCGGGTCTGGGTGACCCCGCCCGGCGTTCCGTCGACCTCCGGCGAGGTCATGGTCTGCACCGAGTCGACGATCAGCAGCTCGGGCCGCAGCTGGTCGACGTGGCCCAGGATCGCCGACAGGTCCGACTCCGCGGCCAGGTAGAGCCGGTCGTGCAGAGCGCCGGTGCGCTCGGCGCGCAACCGCACCTGGCCCGCGGACTCCTCACCCGTCACGTAGAGGACGGTGCGGGCGACCGCCGCCTTGGCGGCCACCTCGAGCAGCAGGGTGGACTTGCCGACGCCGGGCTCACCGGCCAGCAGCACCACCGCACCGGGCACCAGCCCGCCGCCCAGCACCCGGTCGAGCTCGTCCACGCCGGACGGCCGGGCGCGGGCGGTGTCGAGCGCGACCTCGGCGATCGGCCGGGCGGGCGTGCTCGGCGCGCCCGCGGCGACCTTCTTGGCCGGGGTGACGGGCGCCGCCTGCTCGATCAGCGAACCCCAGGCCTGGCACTTCGGGCACCGGCCCACCCACTGGGCGGCGCGGTGCCCGCACTCCGTGCAGGTGTAGGTGGTGCGGGCTCGAGGGCGCTGGGTGGGACTCAGTGCCCGCCGCCGCCCTCGGGGGCCTGGTCCACGCGCGCGACGGTGGGGCTCGCCACCGGGAGACCGACCTCGATGCGGCCCGCCTTCTCGAACGTGAGCACGAGCGGGTACGTGCGGCCCGAGAGGATGTCCTCGCGCAGGCCCGTGATCTCGATGGTGACCTGCTTGCCGCCGGGCGCGCCCGCGACCTGGCCCGCGACGAGCGAGATGTCCGGGGCGACGGTCTGCTCGCCGGTGATCGTCACGGTGCCCGCCGGGCTGGTGGCGGAGACCAGGCGGTCGGTCTGCGCGCCCTGGTTCACGATGACCATCTCGACCGGGGCGACGCCGCCGACCGGGTAGATCGCGGCCTCGGGGGACAGTCCGCCCGGGTAGGCGATCTCGGCGTTCCGCACGGCGATGCCGCCGCCGTTCGCGCTGGCGCCGGCCACCGCCGCCACCTGCTGCGAGGTCTGGGCCTGCATGCCGGCACCGCAGCCCGCCAGGGCGACCCCGGCCACGGCGACGGCGGCGAGGACGCGGACGAGTCGCGCGGGGGTGCGCTGGGTGGTGGCTCTGTCGACCAACGACGCGCGGCTCACGGTGCGGTGTCCTTCCTGGAAGCCTGCACTTGCGGGTGCAGCCTAGTGGGAGGCTCCGACAGTTCGTGCACTCGGTGCGCATCCGTCACACGCGGGGGTGTGTCACACCCCCCACGTGCACGTTTTGGACGAGATGTCAACCCCGTGACCTGCGACGATGGGGTATCCCGGCCGACGAGGGGTGGGTCGGCCGTGTTAACCTGGGTCCAGCGAAAGGGGCCAGAGGACACATGGTTTTCAAGGTCGGAGAGACCGTCGTCTACCCGCACCACGGTGCCGCGCTCATCGAGGCGATCGAGACGAGGACCATCAAGGGCGAGGAGCGCAAGTACCTCGTCCTGAAGGTCGCCCAGGGTGACCTGACGGTTCGCGTCCCCGCGGAGAACGCGGAGGTCGTCGGCGTTCGTGACGTCGTGGGCCAGGAGGGGCTGGACAAGGTGTTCGAGGTGCTGCGCACCCCGCACACCGAGGAGCCCACGAACTGGTCCCGCCGGTACAAGGCGAACCTGGAGAAGCTGGCGTCGGGGGACGTCAACAAGGTGGCCGAGGTCGTGCGTGACCTCTGGCGCCGCGAGAAGGACCGCGGGCTGTCCGCAGGCGAGAAGCGGATGCTCGCCAAGGCGCGGCAGATCCTGGTCAGCGAGTTGGCGCTGGCCGAGGGCACCGACGAGGAGCGGGCCGAGGCCCTGCTCGACGAGGTGCTGGCCACCACCAACGCGTGAGCGTCGCGGCGGTCGTCCCGGCCGCCGGTTCGGGGACCCGCCTCGGCGCGGGCGCGCCGAAGGCGTTCGTCCCGTTGGCTGGCGTGCCCATCGTCGTGCGCGCGGTCGACGGGCTGCTGGCGTCCGGCGTGGTCGACGAGGTGCTCGTCGCCGTGCCCGCCCCCCTGGTGGACCAGGCCGAGGAGCTGCTCGCCGGTCGCCCCGTGCGGGTGCTGGTGGGCGGCGCCGAGCGCACGGCGACGGTGCGCCGTGCCCTGGAGTCCCTCGAAGCCCGCGCTGCCCACGGCGGTGAACGAGCGGCGACCCCGGAAGGTCACGCCGACATCGTCCTCGTGCACGATGCGGCGCGCCCGCTCACCCCGCCCGCGTTGATCGCGTCCGTGGTCGAGGCGGTTCGCGCGGGCCACCCGGCCGTGGTGCCCGTGCTCCCCCTGGCGGACACGGTGAAACAGGTCGTCGGCTCGCACGTCGAGTCCACAGTCGACCGGTCCCGGCTGCGCGCGGTGCAGACCCCGCAGGGCTTCACCGTCGACACGCTGCGGGCCGCCTACGCCCAGTCCGGTGTGGACGCCGTCGCCACGGACGACGCCGGTCTCGTCGAACGCGTCGGCGGCACCGTGCACACCGTTCCCGGCGATCCGGCGGCCTTCAAGGTCACCACGGCCTGGGACCTGCGCATCGCCGAGCTCCTGCTGGAGGGGTCGTGAGAACGGGCATCGGGACGGACGTCCATCCCGTCGAGGCCGGGCGGCCGTGCTGGATCGCCGGGCTCTGGTGGGAGGGCGTCGACGGGTGCGCGGGCCACTCGGACGGGGACGTCGCCTGCCACGCCCTGTGCGACGCCCTGCTGTCGGCCGCGGGCCTGGGTGACCTGGGCGCGGTGTTCGGCACCGGCAGACCGGAGTGGTCCGGCGCCAGCGGCCTCGCCCTGCTCGGTGAGGTGCACCGCCTGCTCGTCGCGGACGGCTGGCGGGTCGGCAACGCCGCGGTCCAGGTCATCGGCAACCACCCCAAGATCGGCGCCCGGCGCGCCGAGGCCCAGAAGGTCCTGGGCGAGGTCCTGGACGCGCCGGTCAGCGTGAGCGGCACCACGACGGACGGCCTGGGGCTGACCGGTCGCGGCGAGGGCATCGCGGCGATCGCGACCGCCCTGCTCCTCCCGGGCTCGGGACACTAGGGGCGCAGGCTCAGGACTCGAACATCGTCCGCGTGCGTTCCCGGACCTCCTCCGGGGTCAGGTCCTCCGTGCGCTGGGACACCATCCACTGGTGGCCGAACGGGTCGGTGAACCGGCCGCCGCGTTCGCCGTAGGGGTGGTCGGAGATCGGGAACCGCACGGTGGCGCCCGCCGCCTCCAGGGCCGCGCCCACGGCGTCGGCGTCGGAGACGTAGAGGGCCTGGATCGTCGGCGTCGGCGGGTCGTACTCGTCGGCGTCCTTGACCGCCCAGACGGCGGCGCCCGCCCGCAGCAGGGCGTGGACCACCGTGCCGTCCGGCGCGGTGTAGCGCTCGACGAGCTCGGCACCGAAGGCGCGCCGGTAGAACGCGATGGCCTCGTCCGCGCCGCGGACGACGAGGCGGGGGTGGAGCTGCTCGTAGGTCGTCATGCCGCCCAGCGTGCCGGGCGGACCGTCCGGCGTCGTGGAGGAATGTGATGCAGACCTGCCGCGGTGCCGGTACCAGGGCGTCCGTACTCTGGTAGAGGTGAGCGTCCGACTCTTCGACACCCTGACCAGGAAGCAGCGCGACTTCGTGCCGCTGCGGGCCGGAGCCGTGTCGATGTACGTCTGTGGCGCCACGGTGCAGGGCCTGCCCCACATCGGGCACGTGCGCAGCTCGCTGAACTACGACGTGCTGCGCCGGTGGATGACCCGGCGGGGCTACGACGTCACGCTGGTCCGCAACGTCACCGACATCGACGACAAGATCCTCCGCAAGGCGAGCGAGGCGGGTCGGCCCTGGTGGGAGTGGGCGGCCACGCACGAGCGGGCCTTCTCCGCGGCGTACGACGCGCTGGGCTGCCTGCCCGCGAGCCTGGAGCCGCGGGCGACCGGGCACGTCACCCAGATGGTCACCTACATCGAGCGGCTGATCGAGGGCGGGCACGCCTACGCCGCGGGGGGAGACGTCTACTTCGCCGTGCGCACCTTCCCCGGCTACGGGCAGCTGTCCGGCCAGAAGGTGGACGACGTGGCCCAGGGCGAGGGCGAGTCCGCCACCAAGCGGGACCCGCTGGACTTCACGCTCTGGAAGGGCGCCAAGCCCGGTGAGCCCGCGTGGCCCACCCCGTGGGGCGAGGGCAGGCCCGGCTGGCACCTGGAGTGCTCCGCCATGGCCACCACCTATCTCGGCCCGCAGTTCGACCTGCACGGCGGCGGGCTGGACCTGGTGTTCCCGCACCACGAGAACGAGCGCGCCCAGTCCCAGGCCGCGGGCGACCCGTTCGCGAACTACTGGCTGCACAACGCCTGGGTCACCATGGGCGGCGAGAAGATGTCCAAGTCGCTCGGCAACACCCTGTCGATCGACGCGCTGCTGCAGCGGGTTCGCGGCGTCGAGCTGCGGTACTACCTGGTGGGGCCGCACTACCGGTCCGCGATCGAGTACTCGGACGCGGCGCTGTCGGAGGCCGTGGCGGCCTACCGCCGGATCGAGTCGTTCGTGAACCGGGTGACCGAGCGCATCGGCGCGCCGGAGATCGCGGACGAGGTGCCCGCGGAGTTCGCCGCGGTGCTCGACGACGACCTGGGCACGCCGGGCGGGCTCGCCGTCGTCCACACCACGGTGCGAGACGGCAACGCGGCCCTGGACAAGGGTGACCGGAAGGCCGCCCTGGCCGCGGCCGAGGCGGTCCGCGCGATGACCGCGGTGCTCGGTGTGGACCCGTTGGACCCGCGCTGGCGTGCGGGCGGCACGGACACCGCGGCCGTGGGCGCACTGTCCTCGCTGGTCGAGGAGATGTTGGAGCGCCGCCAGGCGGCGCGCAAGGCCAAGGACTTCACCGAGGCGGACGCCGTGCGCGACCGCCTGCTGGCCGCGGGGATCAGCGTCGAGGACGGCGCCGACGGTCCCACGTGGTCACTCAAAGACGACTGAGCAACCGAAGAGCAAGGGATCATGGCCGGCAACTCCAAGCGCCGCGGTGCGGTGCGCAAGGAAGGCACGAAGAAGGGCGCCGTCGTCGGCTCGGGCGGACAGCGGCGCAAGCAGCTGGAGGGCAAGGGACCCACCCCGCGCGCCTCGGAGCGCAAGGGGCATCCCGCCGCGCGCCGGGCCGCCGCGAAGGACCGGGTCGCGGGCCGCCGCGGCGGCGGTCGGCGACCCCAGGACGGGGACGTCCCGGAGACCGTGCTCGGGCGCAACCCCGTGCTCGAGTGCCTGCGGGCGGGCGTGCCCGCGACGGCGCTGCGGGTCGCCGTCGGCTCCACCGGTGACGAGCGGGTGGCCGAGTCGGTGCACCTCGCGGCGGACCTGGGCCTGGCGATCCTCGAGGTCGAGCGCAACGAGCTGGACCGGATCTCCGGGGGTGCCCTGCACCAGGGCATCGCGCTGCAGATCCCGCCCTACTCCTACGCCCACCCGGACGAGCTGCTGGAGGCGGCGACGGACTCCGGGAACCCGGCGCTGATCGTCGCCCTCGACGGGGTGACGGACCCGCGCAACCTCGGCGCCGTGGTGCGCTCGGTCAGCGCGTTCGGCGGACACGGGGTCGTGGTGCCGCAGCGGCGGTCGGCGGGCATGACCGCGGTGGCCTGGCGGACCTCGGCGGGGACCGCCGCCCGGCTGCCGGTCGCCCGCGCCACGAACCTCACCCGGACGCTGCGCGAGTACGCCCAGACCGGGCTGATGGTGGCGGGCCTCGACGCGGAGGGCGACGTCACGCTGGACGAGTTCGACCTCGCCACCGACCCCCTGGTGATCGTGACCGGGTCGGAGGGCAAGGGCCTGTCCCGGCTGGTCCGCCAGTCCTGCGACGTGACGGTCTCGATCCCGATGGCCGGGCCCGTGGAGTCGCTGAACGCCTCGGTGGCCACCGGCGTGGTCCTCGCCGAGGTCGCCCGCCGCCGTCGCCTCGCCCGCTGACCCCGTGAGTGGCGGCCGGGGGTCGGCAGGAGCGCAGCGACGGGGCGAACGAACGGTGTCGCCAGAGCGACCATCGCCACTCACGACCTGATGATGCAGTGGTGGGCCGGGTCGGTGGCCGCGCGGATGACCGCGTCCAACCGGTCCCGGGTCTCGGTGAGCTCCCGGATCTGTGCGTCGATGCGGTCCCGCTCGGCGGCGAGCCGGGCGCGGGACTCCGGGGTGCTCTCGTGCGCGTCCACGCACGGCATGAGCTCGGCGATGGTCCTCGACGACAGGCCCGCCTGGTAGAGCTGCTGCACCAGCCGGACGCGGTCGACCGCCCCGTCCGGGTAGTGCCGCTGGCCGCTCGCGCTGCGCTCGGCGGTGAGCAGTCCCTGCTCCTCGTAGTAGCGCAGTGATCGCACGCTGACCCCCGCGCCGCGGGCGAGCTCCCCGATCCGCATGACCTGCCTCACTCATCCTTGCCTCTGACGTCAATGTGAGGTTTTACCGTCGGCGGCATGGAGATCGCAAGCTCAGTCGCCCTCGTCACGGGGGCCAACCGCGGCCTCGGCCGCGCCTTCGCCCAGGCCCTCGTCGAGCGCGGGGCGCAGAAGGTCTACGCGACCGCCCGCCGTCCGGAGTCCGTCGACCTGGCCGGGGTCGAGGTCCTCCCGCTGGACGTCACCGACCCGGCGTCGGTCGCCGCGGCGGCGCAGGCGGCGCCGGACGTGACCCTCCTGGTGAACAACGCCGGGATCTCCACCGGCCAGAGCCTGCTCACCGGGGACCTCGCGGAGATCCGTCGCGAGATGGAGGTCCACTACTTCGGCACGCTGAACGTCACCCGCGCCTTCGCCCCGGGGCTGCGTGGGGTCGTCAACGTCCTGTCCGCGCTGTCCTGGTTCGCGGCCCCCGGCGCGACGTCCTACGCCGCGGCCAAGTCGGCCCAGTGGGGGCTGACCAACGCGCTGCGGCTCGAGCTCCCGCAGGCGCTGGTGACCGGCGTCCACCTCGGCGTCGCCGACACGGACATGGCCGAGAAGATCGAGGGGTTCCCGAAGCTCGCGCCCGCCGACCTGGCCCGGATCGTGCTCGACGGCGTGGAGCGGGACGAGATCGAGATCCTCGCCGACGACTGGAGCGCCCTGGTGAAGAAGGCCCTGCAGGAGCCCGGGGTCTTCACCATGTCGTGAGCGGCGATAGTCGCCATGGCGACTATCGCCGCGCACGGCTAGGTCGCGCGCACCGCGCCCCGCCGCCGCCCGATCACCCGACAGACCAGGTAGCTCAGGAACGCCAGGGTGGCCACGTACCCGCTGATCGGCAGGCCCGGGGCCAAAGACAGCAGGGTGCCGCCGAGCAGCGAGAGCTCGGCGATCGCGACCGCCAGGATCGTGGCCCTGACCGGGCTCGCGGTGACCCTGGCCGCCGCGGCGCCCGGGATGATCGTCACGGACAGCACCAGGATCGCGCCGACGATCGGGACGGCCAGGGCGGTCGTCAGGGCGACGAGGACGGCGAACAGCGGGGACAGCATCCGGACCGGGACGCCGCGGGCCACCGCGACGTCCGGGTCCGCGCTGGCGAACAGCAGCGGCCGGTAGATCACCGCCAACACGGCGAGCACCACGACCGTCACCCCGACGAGAACGGCGATGTTGCCGCTGTCCACGGACACGATCGAGCCCGTGAGCAGGCCGAACTTGTTCGCCGCCCGGCCGTCGTAGAGGGCGAGCAGCAGGACGCCGAGCCCCAGCCCGAAGGCGAGCACGACGCCGATCACGGAGTCCCGCTCGCGCTGGCGCAGCCCCAGCAGACCGAACACCAGCCCGGCGATCGCCGCGCCGACCACGGCCCCGACACTGACCGAGATCCCGGCCAGCAGCGCGGCGGCACCACCGGTGAAGGCGAGCTCGGCGGTGCCGTGCACGGCGAAGCCCATCCCGCGGGCGACGATCAGCGGCGCGAGCGCGCCCGCGACCAGCCCGAGCACGGCCGCGGCGAGGAACGCGTTCTGGACGAAGGGCAGCCCGAGCAGCTCCCCGACGCCGTCGAACGAGATCAGGCGGTCCACGCCGCCTCCCCGCCGATGGTCGGCTCCGCGAGCTGCGCCTCCGCGTGGTGCGCGTGCTGGTCCTCGGCCCCCACGACGACGAGCCGGTTCCGCACCCGCAGCACCTCCACGTCGGTGCCGTAGAGCTCGGAGAGCGTCGCCGAGGTCATCACCTCGTCCGGGGTGCCGATCCGGAACCGGCCGCCCACGAGGTAGAGGATCCGGTCGACGAGCGGGAGGACCGGGTTGATCTCGTGCGTCACGAACACCACGGCCGTGTCCGCGGTGCGCCGCCGCGCGTCGATCAGCGCGCTGACGACGCGCTGGTTGGCGAGGTCCAGGGAGAGCAGCGGCTCGTCGCAGAGCAGCACGGACGGGTCGCCGACCAGCGCCTGGGCGACCCGCAGCCGCTGCTGCTCGCCGCCCGAGAGCCGTCCGACGGGCTCGTTCGCGTACCGGGTGGCGCCGACCGACTCCAGCGCGGCCGCGACCCGCTCCCGGCGGGCCCGGCGCCCGCCCAGGCCCAGGCCCCAGCGGTGGCCGTCGAGTCCGAGGCCCACGAGGTCCGCCGCGCGCAGCGGCAGGTCCTCCGGGAGCGCCTTCTGCTGCGGCACGTACCCGATGCCCCCGCCGCCCCGCCGCGCGGGCGCCCCGCCCACCAGCACCTCGCCCGCGAGGAGGGGCTGGAGGCCGAGCAGCACGCGCAGCAGGGTGGTCTTGCCCGATCCGTTCGGACCCAGCACCGCCAGGAACTCACCGGGCCGGACGTCGAGGTCCAGCCCGTCCCAGAGCTGCCGGGTCCCGAAGCGGACCGAGGCGCCGCGCAGGGACACGGCAGGAGTCATGGCCGCATTGTTCACGCCGCCGTTCACGCCGCGCGGTTCAGGGCTCCGGTCAGCTCGTCCAGCTGGCCGGTCTGCCAGGCGACGTAGGAGTCGACGCCGTCCGGCAGGGTCTCGCTGAAGGGCACGACCGGCACGTTCGCGGCGGTCGCCGCCCGCTCGACCTCCTGGGTCGACGCGCTCTCCGTCTGGCTGTTCGACACCACGACCTTCGCCGTCGGCACGATCTGCAGGGTCTCGGCGAGCACCGCGGCCGCGGGGTCGTTGCCCTCCTCGACGGCCTCGGAGAAGGCCTCCGGGGTGATGTTCCGCAGGCCCGCGGCGTCGGTCAGGTAGAGCGGCACGGGCTCGGTCACGGCGATCGCCTGGCCGTCGTGGGTCGCCTTGATGGCGTCGACGCGTCGCTGGAGGGCGTCGAGGTCCGCGCCGAAGGCCTGGGCGTTGGCGGTGTAGGTCGCGGCGTGGGCCGCGTCCTTCGCGCCCAGGTCGGTGGCCAGTTGGTTCGCCACCGTGCGGACCGTGCCCAGGTCGTACCAGACGTGCTCGTTGAACTCGCCGTGTGCGTGTTCCGCGTGCTCCGCGGGGGACTCCCCGGCGTGCGTCTCCTCCTCGGCGCCCTCCAGCCCGGACAGCGTGACGGCGTCGATCACCGTCGGGTTCGTGCCCGCGGACTCGACGAGCCGGTCGGCGAAGGAGTCGTACCCCCCGCCGTTCTTGACGACGATCGCGGCGCGTGCCACGGCCGCCGCGTCCGCCGGGGTGGCCTCGTACTCGTGCGGGTCGGCCGAGGGCGAGTCGATGATCGACCGCACCTCGACGAGGTCGCCGCCGACCGCCGTCGCGATGCTGCCGTAGACGTCGGTGGACGCCACGACGACCGGCTTGGCCGCCTCGGCGGGGGCCGCGGTGTCGGTGGACGAGCCGCAGGCCGCGAGGCCGAACAGGGCCGTGACGGCCAGCAGGGTGGTGGGGACTCGCGTTCTCATCGTGCTCCGTATCAACCTGTGCGCATGGTTTTATTGAAAACCGTTGTCAGTTCACTCTAGCGGGTGGGGTACCGACTGCCCACCACGGACGGCTACCTTTCGGGGTGTGAGCGGTCCCCCCCACGTCAGACGGCCCGCGACGCTGGCGTCGCTCGCCGCGGAGCTGGGCGTGTCCCGCACCACGGTGTCGAACGCCTACAACCGCCCGGACCAGCTCTCCGCACCCCTGCGGGAGAAGGTCCTCGAGGCGGCACGCAGGCTCGGCTACCCCGGCCCCGACCCGGTCGCGCGCTCGCTGCGCACCCGCCGCGCCGGCGCCGTCGGCCTGCTGCTCACCGAGGCGCTGTCCTACGCGTTCCGGGACCCGGTGGCCACCGGCTTCCTGGAGGGCCTCGCGCTGGCCTGTGAGCAGGCCGGACAGGGGCTGCTGCTGGTCCCGGTGAGCCCCGAGCACGCGGACGTCGCCGCGGTCCACCAGGCGGGCGTGGACGGGTTCGTCGTGTACTCGGTCAGCGAGGACGACCCGCACTTCCGGGCCGTGCTGGAGCGGCCGGTCCCCACGGTGATCTGCGACCAGCCGATCGGTGTGGAGGGCGTCGACCGGGTGAGCGTCGACGACCGGGACGGCATGCGGGCCCTCGGCCGTCACCTGACCGGCCTCGGGCACCGCCGGATCGGGGTGCTCTGCATGCGGCTCGGCCCGCAGCGCCAGGACGGCCCCGCCTCGCTCGCGCGGCAGCAGGAGACGTCCTACCCCGTGCAGCGGGAGCGGATCAGCGGGATCCGGGACGCCCTGGTCGAGGTGGGCGTGGACTGGGCGAGCGTCCCCGTCGTCGAGCGGTTCGAGCACAGCCCGGAGGCGGGCGCCTCCGCCGCGGCCGAGCTGCTCGCGGCGCACCCGGACGTCACCGCCCTGGTCTGCACCTCGGACGTCATCGCCATCGGGGCCCTGCAGTGGGCCGCCGAGCAGGGGATCGACGTGCCGGGCAGGCTCACGGTGACGGGGTTCGACGGCGTGCCGGAGGCGGACCGCCTCGGGCTCACCACCGTGCGCCAGCCGGTGCGGCGCAAGGGGCAGGTCGCGGGCGAGCTGCTGCTCGAACGCGGCGACCGGAACACCCCCAAGTACGTCGTGCTGCCGACCGAGCTGGTCGTGGGCGCCACCAGCGGGCCCGCTAAGAAGCGCGAGGAGTTCTTCTCCGGCTGGTGAGCTCGGCCAGCACGGTCGACAGCTCGGCGGGGTCGGCGACCCGGTGGGCGGCCGCGGTGTCGCCCTCACCCACCTTGACGCCGACGTCCCCGGGCCGCAGCCGGGTGAACACCGTCTCGTCGGTGGTGTCGTCCCCCGCGAAGAACACCCGCGCGCCGAACCGCTCGCGCAGCGCGTCCACCGCCGTGCCCTTGCTGACCTGCAGCACGGCGAGGTCGATCACCGACTTGCCCTCGATCGCGTCCACGCCGTCCCAGGTCACCGGCCCGCGGCGGACCGCGCCCAGCACCTGCTCGCCCACCTCGGGTGCGGCGTTGCGGACGTGGACGGCGAGGCCCGCGGGCTTGTGTTCGAGGGTGACCCCGGCCGCGCCCTCGACGAGGTCGGTGAGCGCCAGGGTGAGCTTCTCCTTGAGCGCCTGCTGCTCCTCGGTCAGCAGCGGGGTGTCGCCGTCGAGCAGGCCGGGGCCGAACTCGCCGCCGTGGCTGCCGACCATGAGGACCGGCGGCCCGAAACCCGAGACCGCCGCCAGGTCGGCGAGCCCGCGCCCGGACACCAGCACGACGTGCGTATCCGGGGCCTCGGCCAGCGCGCGGACGGCCGCGGCGGACTCGGGCAGCGGCCGCGCGTCGGACGGGACGGGCACGATGGGGGAGAGCACCCCGTCGAAGTCCAGGGCGACGAGGAGCGGGCCGTCCAGGCCGTCGAGATCGATCACGTGTCCAGCCCCAGCGCGGACAGGAACGACCGGGCCCACCGGTCGACGTCGTGGCTCATGACCTGTTTGCGCAGCGTGCGCATCCGCTTGCGGCCCTCCTGGGGTTCCATGGTCAACGCCTGGTAGAGCGTCTCCTTGACCCCGTCGGTGTCGTGCGGGTTGACCAGCAGCGCGCTGGTCAGCTCCACCGCGGCGCCCGCGAACTCGCTGAGCACGAGCACCCCGCCCAGGTCGTGGCGGCAGGCGACGTACTCCTTCGCGACGAGGTTCATGCCGTCCCGCAGCGGCGTCACGAGCATGACGTCCGCGGCGACGAAGAAGGCGGCCAGCTCCTCCCGCGGCAGCGACTGGTGCAGGTAGTGCACGGCGGGATGGCCGATGTTGGCGTACTCGCCGTTCATCCGGCCGACGGCGAGCTCGATCTCGTCCCGCATCTTCTGGTAGTGCTCCACCCGCTCCCGGCTGGGGGTGGCGAGCTGGATCATCACCGTGTCCTCGACCTGGACCCGGTCCTCCTCCAGCAGCTCGTGGAAGGCGCGCAGCCGCACGTCGATGCCCTTGGTGTAGTCCAGCCGGTCCACGCCGAGGATGACCTTCGACGGGTTCCCGAGGTCCTCGCGGATCTGCGCGGCGCGCTTCTGCACGGCGTCGGTCTGGGAGAGCTCGTCGAGGTGCTTCGAGTCGATCGAGATGGGGAAGGCCCCGAGCGTGATCGTGCGGCGGCCCACGGTCACCTCGTTGGTCTTGTTGCGGACCGTCCCGGCGCCGGCCAGCCGGGTCGCCAGCCAGCGGAAGTTGCGGACCCCGCCCGCGGTGTGGAACCCGATGACGTCCGCGCCGAGCAGCCCCTCCACGATCCGGGTGCGCCACGGGAGCTGCATGAACAGCTCGACCGGCGGCATCGGGATGTGCAGGAAGAAGCCGATCTTGAGGTCCGGGCGGAGCTCGCGCAGCATCCCGGGCATCAGCTGCAGCTGGTAGTCCTGGATCCACACCGTGGCGCCCTTGGCCGCCACCTTCGCGGTGTACTCGGCGAAGCGCTCGTTGACCGTGACGTAGGCCTGCCACCAGTGCCGGTGGAAGGCGGGCGGGGCCACCACGTCGTGGTAGAGCGGCCAGAGGGTGCCGTTGGAGAAGCCCTCGTAGTAGTCCTCGACCTCCTGCGCGGTCAGGTTCACCGGGTGCAGCTGCAGGCCGTCCTCGACCAGCGGCTCCACCTCGACGTCCGGCACGCCGGGCCAGCCCACCCACGCGCCCTCCCGGGCGCGCAGCATCGGCTCGAGGGCGGTGACCAGGCCACCGGGGCTGCGCTTCCAGCGCCGACCCCCGTCGGGGAGCTTCTCCAGGTCCACCGGCAGCCGGTTCGCGACGACGACGAAATCGGGCGGGGGAAACTTCGTACGGGCCATCGGGTCCTCCCTGCCGGTCACGCTGCCGTTCTGCACCCGGACCCTACTGACCGCCGGCGGGGTTCGCGGGATCTGAATCGTCCGCAGTGACGTCGACCGCTCGGCGGCGCGGCCGGAACAGGAACTCCCCGAACGTGACCCCCGCCGCGAGCGCGAGCCCCGTCGCCAGCGCGATCGTGACGGTGACCAGGCCCTCGGACAGCCCCTCGACGGCCAGTTGGTAGAAGCCGCGGTAGGCCGAGTAGCCGGGCAGCAGCGGGGTGATGCCGGCGAGCGTGACGACCAGGCTGGGCACCTGCGCCGTGCGGCGCAGCAGCCCCGCCAGCGCACCCACACAGACCGCCGCGACACCCGTGGCCGTGACCGCCCCGACGTTCCCGAGCTGGGTCAGGGAGCTGAAGACACCCCAGCTGATCGCGCCGGACCCGGCGGCGACGGCCAGGCTGCGCAGCGGCGCGTACCCGGCGAGCGCGTACCCGGCCGCGGCCACGGCGCCGAGCACGATCGCGAGGCTGAACCGCCCGACGGACACCGACACCGACCCCGCGACGTCCAGCGCCACCCCGACCGCGAACCCGAACTTCAGCCCCAGCACGACGCCGGTGAGCAGCCCCGCGGACAGCAGCGCGACCTCGGCGACCCGGCCTGCCGCCGTGACGTAGTAGCCGGAGATCGCGTCCTGCACGGTGCCGACCACGGACAGCCCGGACAGCAGCACGGTGATGCTCGCCGCGACGACCAACGACGGTCGGGTGCCCGGCGGGAACAGCCCCGCGGCGAACAGCCCGACGGTCGCCGTGGTGGCGAGCAGCCCGCCCATGAGCTGCTGGAAGAAGGCGGGCAGCCCCCACCGGCTCAGCACCCGGCCGACCCGGTCGATCGCGCCGGTGACGAGGAAGGCGGTCAGCGCGGTGACCGGCCCGCCGCCGAGCAGGAAGGCGATCGCGCCCGCGAGCAGCCCCCACCCCGCCGTCGCTGCCCAGCGCGGGTAGGGGTGCGGGGTCTCGATCGCCTCGTCGACGGCCACGGCCGCCGCCCGCACGTCGAGCGTGCCGGACTCCAGGTCCTCCACGACGCCGTCGACCTTGGCCAGGCGGGTGAGGTCCAGCGTCCGGTACCGGACCAGCCGCATGGACGTGACCGGGCTGGCGGCGTTGCCGCGGTGACAGCAGATCGTGATCGAGGTGAACGTGATGTCCACGTCCACGGCGGGCAGACCGCACGCCTCCGCGAGCCGCAGCATGAGGTCGGTGACGACCGCGACGCTCTCCCCGCTCGACAGCTGCACCTCGCCCACGCGCATGCAGAGGTCGAGGACCTCCTGGACCCGTGCGTCGTCCGGCACCTGCGGGCCCACCATGAGCATGGGCAGCGTCGGGGGCCCGGGGGAGAGCAGCCGCTTCGCGTCCCGCCGCAGGGTCGCACGCAGCCGGTTCGCCAGTCGCTCCGCGGGATTGAGCTCGTCGACCACGCCGCCAGGCTGCCATCCGACCCGCGGGCTCTACACTCGGGGCCGCCCGGTCGAGCGGCGGGGCACGCCGGTGTAGCTCAGTGGTAGAGCAACCGCCTTGTAAGCGGTAGGTCGTCGGTTCGATCCCGACCTCCGGCTCAGTGCCTGACCAGGCGCTTTGCGCGACCTGTGATCGCTGAGTCTGTGCTCGTGGGATCAAACGTGGTGCGAGTGCGGTAGGTTTGCCTGGTGGCAGGCCCCGTCCGCGCAGGGAAGAAGCGACCCAAGGGCAACATCGAGCCTTTGCCCAGCGGCGCGCTGCGCGTCAGCGTCTACGCCGGGATCGATCCTGTATCCGGCCGTCGGCACTACCTGAAGGAGACGGTCCCAGCCGGGCCGAAGGCTGCTGTCGAGGCTGAGGCCACGCGGGCTCGCCTCGTGGCCGAGGTGGCGGAACGACGTAACCCACGCACCGGCGCGACGATTGATCAGCTGCTAGAGAAGTACCTTGACCAGCTCGACGGCTCGCCGAACACGCTCACGCTGTACCGCGGCTACGTGAAGAACCACCTCTCGCCTCTACTCGGCTCGACGAAGGTTCGGGCCCTGGACCCGGAGCTGCTCGACTCGTTCTACAGCGAGCTCCGGCGATGTCGTGTCCATTGCGACCGGGCACGCGGACTCGTCGACCACCGGACGCAGAAGTCCCACGAGTGTGACGAGCGGTGCCGTGAGCACAAGTGCCGGCCGCTTGCTCGCTCCACGGTCCGGCATATCCACTTCATCCTGTCCGGCGCCTACCGCAAGGCGGTGCGGTGGAGGTGGGTGACCTTCTCGCCGATCTCTCAGGGTGAACCACCTGCAGCCTCGTCCGAGAACCCCGACCCGCCCAACCCGAAGGACGCCGCTCGGATCGTGACCGCGGCTTATCGAGATTCGGACTGGGGGACCTTCGTCTGGACCAAGATGACCACCGGGGCTCGGCGAGGCGAGATGTGCGCGATGCGCTGGTCGACCGTCAGTGTTGAGAGCGGACGCGAGTCGATCTGGCTCAAGTACGGCATCCGGAAGGACGGCAAGGGCGGCTGGGAGGAGGCTGAGCTCAAGACCCATCAGCAGCGGCGCATCGCACTCGACTCGGAGACGGCCGCGGCGCTCATCGAGCATCGGGCTCGTTGTGAGGAGAGAGCGAGAACCCTCGGGATGCGCCTCCGTCCCGATGGCTTCGTCTTCTCTACGGAGCCGGATGGTTCGACCTTCCCCATCCCGGACTCCGTGGGGCAGCGTTATGACCGACTCGTCCGTCGATTGAATATCCACACGACTATCCACAAGCTCCGGCATTACTCCGCGACGGAGCTGATCCTGGCCGGCGTCGACATTCGGACGGTGGCGGGCCGGTTAGGTCATGGGGGCGGTGGCACGACGACGCTGCGGACCTACACGGCGTGGGTGTCAGAGGCCGATCAACGTGCGGCTGCTGGCTGGTCGTCGCGCATGCCCGCCCGATCCGAGCTGGCCGACGCGCGGGCATGGATGCGCAACGACCCCCAGCATCCGTACGAGAGGGTCGCGGCAGAACTCGCCCGGCAGGTTGAGGGCGGCGAACTTGCTGCGGGAGATCCGGCACCGGAGGCAGAGACTCTCGCTGCGGGGCACGGAGTGTCCGTGGCGACCGCACGGCGTGCCGTCGCGCTCGCGCGAGAATGGGGTCTGATCTTCACCGATGGCACGGGGCGGCCACGGATTGCCCAGCTGGCTAGCTCTAAGACCGCCGAAGCCGTTCCCGACAAGAGACGTGTTCAGGCTGACAAGCCGTTGCCGTACTGGTCAGTACAGGTGAGCGGCCCCGGCGGTATTCAGTTCCCTGCACGGACTGTCCGTGGCGACATCGAAGACCCGGACACTTTTCGCTCGCACCTCGTCGGCATCGTCCGCGCCGAGCGGCCGGATCTTGCCGACGAGCCCGAGAACGCATGGATCGAAGACTATGAGCTTCATCTACGCCGCCCTGGCTCACAGGAATCCATAGCGATCTTCCGCTTGTCATAGGTCTGTCGTGTTCGATCAGGCCAAGTAGTCTTCGAGCCAGCGGCGTCCGCTTTAGGAGGACGCCGAGACGCTGCTCAATGTGTGGCGATGGTGCTCTGAGCTGCAAGAACTTTGGACCTGACCGGATGCTCTGCATGGTGCGTGTTGTTGTCTGCACCACGGGTGGCCCCACGTAGAGCGTCCACTTATCGAGTTACGGGCTCATGCACGCCCACTACTCAAAGACGTGCTGGTCGAGAATCTAGCCTGACTCTCGATTCGAGCTGACCTACTTCTAGGGATCGCTGATTGGTATCGACGAAACAGCACTTTGGACGAATAGGTCCTGCCTCCCTGGCATCTCAACTGAGGATCGCCCAAAAAGCCTTTCGCCCACCTTGCGTGAATCGCGAACGAGGGCAATCAGAGGTTCTGAGAGTCTGGCCGTGAGGTTAGCGATACTTCGGATCCCGGGCTCGTCGGTCAGTGGCGCGAGATATAGCACTACTTGGGCATCCTTGTAGTCGTTAACCTGATGAGCTAAGTACTGACTCGCCGCAGCTAGTCGGAATCTCGCTTCTGTGTTTGAGGCTCAGGCGCCTCGTCTCCTCGGCTATGCGGACGATTCTCGACCAGGTCGATGGACTCGATTGAGCCCGGACGTTCCCAATGCTCGCCACGGAGTGGTGAGAGTGCGATTCGCCTTAATCCCCTACCTTTGACTCGCCCGCTTATCGCGATTAGGAAGGTTAGAACGAGAAAGCACAGGTAGAGGATCGTGGCAAGAGAGTCGAGTGATGCCGCTGGGAAGAGGCTGAGGACGGTGCTTCCGGCGGATCTCAAAGCCGGTACGGATCGCAGGATGTCAAGCGATTGCCTTAGCGCGGGCAGGCCAAGAAGCACAGCGCCCAGGATGGCCCCAGTGGCAAGTCGTGCAGATCTCCGATTGGTTGAATAGGTCCGTTCTGCAGAGAGTAGATCGTCTAAAGCGCTCAACTTACTGATGGCAGACTTATGAATTGCAGGCCCGCCCATGGCGTCGAAAGCATGTTGGGCGATCTCATTTGCCGTTCCGTACGATAGTTGAGGTTTGTCGATCTCTGTCATGCCGAATGACAACTCGGCCTTCGCTTTCGCAAGCGCCCCGCGGCTGGCTCGAACGGAATCTATTGACGCTTCCAGGATGGTGATTTGCCAGTATTGAATCAGTGCATTCTCTATCACTGCTAGCCGCAAGAACATCGCTGTTGCTTCAGGCGGGTGCGACTGGCCGAAATCCCACGCGATATCCACGGCGAGACCTCCGGTTACGAAGAACGAGGAATCGAAGGTGAGGCCGAAGTCGCGAAAGGATAGATTGTCCTCCCGGAAAGACTTCATTTGTGGGACTGGTGCGCCGCTCAGGATGGCGGTTTTCTCGCCAGCGTGAGTAGTCAGCCAGGTCTTCGAGTTATTGCAGCAGAGGAGACCCTCGACGAAGATCGTCGGATGACAAAACCACACATGGTGACGTGGTTCTGCCGAGTGCAGAAAGATTGCTCCTTGATATATTTCAAATATGTCGTCAAGTGCAATCGCGGTAGCAAGTTCAGTATAAACTCGGTCGGGCTCGCCATCCTCGGACCGGACGTTGCTGGCGAATTTGGCGAACGATTCGGACTGTCCTTTGCAGAATGCCCCGACAATCCTTACAGGAACTCCGCAGGTGGAGAATTTGACTCGACTGGATCTGCTTATCAGGCTAAGCTCATCGGAGTTCAAGCCATGCGGATAGATGAGATGGAAGGTAAGAATCGCCACTCCAGATTGATGGAGAAGGAGCTCGACTTCAACTGGCTCGTCAGGCTCCGATGCGACGAGTGGTCTCTCAAACCCGGCTAGGCGTAGAGCGGGGAGTGACAGCCGCACGAAAGGCGCATCCGACAGGTAGCTTGCCCGGTAGATATCTGCATCGACGGCAGCCCTTGCAAGGAGTAGAGCGCGAAGGTTCGTCACCTGACTGTCTAGCAACTGTGTGGCCTCATCTAACTTCTCCGCGCTAGAAGTGGATGGCGCCTGCTCGGCAGCTTCCTTCTTGTGTCGCCTGGGGATCCGATCGAGAAGTACCATCCACATCACCCTGAAGAATGCGATCCAGCGCGAAGGCGCAGGCACTTCTGAGTCGGGTTGGCGTCCCAACGTCAGGTCGTAAATGTATCGCAGGCCCATTGCATGACGCTTGAGCGCCGTCAGTCGGCGGAATCGTCGACCAAGAGGGATGTCGTTCGACATCGATGTGCGACCAGCTTCTGCGATATCCGCCTCAAGAAGGCGGCTTGCCAATTCGACATGACTGACCCGGGTGCCGACATCGAAAGTGAAGCTGTATGAGATTGCTCCGGACGAGAACGTGGCGAGATGGTCTCGCGTTTTAGAAGGAGGTAGCCGCAGTCTTTCTCGCCAAGTCATTTGTCCGTCGGTCTCCGTTGCCTAGAAGGGGCATTGTAGGAATTTCCTGATCCGTCAGGCGGGGCGCTTCATTCTGTTTCCGGGGGATGAAAGCGTCTCCGCCTGTACTCCCGGCTCGCTGGGACGATATCGCCGGTCTTCAACGACGCTATCGCCAGAGGGGTCGGTGACACCGGGACGTCATGTCGATGTGTAAGCGTTCGTGTCGTCGGCAAGGTTTACCGTGTCGAACCATCCTAGAAGGCCGAGTGACGATCGAGCCTCGCCAGGCGACGAGCCAGAGCGAAGTATCAAGGGCATTTTGGATGCACGCCTACTTCGTCGGTCGCTGGTCGGACTCGGCGGCCCAGGTCAACGTACACACGTAGCGTTGTTGGACACCGGTTCGCCTTGATCAACACCCGGTTCGTGGCCCAGGCCCAGCGTCAGACGTGAACCCTCGCAGCCGTTAGCCCGGGGCTTTCATCGTGGTTCGCCGGATGTGGCGTGTCAGAAGGCTGGAGGGTGCCTCTGAGCAGGGAGAATGGGGATTGCTGAAGTCTCCATCGGCCCAAGAGCAGGAGCACCCTCCAGGTGAAGAAGACTATCGGGTTCTACCCGTGCCCGGACCTCGACACGGCCGCGACGACGGTGGTGTCTCATGCCGGGACGAGGCTGCTCACCGAGACCATCGCCAAGGTCGGACTCGACCGAGGACTGTCGGGGGCGTTGGGGCCGTGGCGGCCGCGGTTGGCGGTCCACGACCCGGCGAAGGTCCTGCTCGACCTCGCGCTGACGCTGGCCGTGGGCGGGGACTGCCTGTCCGACATCGCGTTGCTGCGCGCCGAGCCCGCCCTGTTCGGGTCGGTGGCCTCGGATCCGACGGTGTCACGCACCATCGACCGCCTCGCCGCCGACGCTGCCGCGGTGTCGGCGGCGATCGACACCGCTCGCGCTGCAGCACGGGCCCAGGCCTGGGCACTGGCCGGGGACGCGGCTCCCGATCACGACACCGACATGGCGAATCCGCTGGTCATCGACGTGGACGCCACCCTGGTGACCGCCCACTCCGACAAGCAGGGCGCCGCGCCGACGTTCAAGAAGGGCTTCGGTCACCACCCGTTGTGGGCCTTCGCCGATCATGGCGCCGCGGGCACCGGTGAGCCGCTGGCCGCGCTGCTGCGCCCGGGCAACGCCGGATCGAACACCGCCGCCGACCACATCACCGTCATCCGGTCCGCGCTGCGCCAGCTCCCCGATCACAGGCCCGGCAACCGGCCCGGTCGCAAGGTCCTCATCCGCGTGGACGGCGCCGGCGCCTCGCACGAGCTGCTGGACTGGCTGCACGGGCAGCGGTTGTCCTACTCGGTCGGGTTCGGACTGACCCAGGCCCTGGTCGACCAGCTCGCCGCGCTCCCCGCCGACGACTGGCAGACCGCGCTGGACGCCGACCGCGAGCCCCGCCCCGGCGCCTGGGTCATCGAGGCCACCGGGCTGATGAACCTGGCGTCCTGGCCCGACGGCATGCGGGTGATCGTCCGCCGGGAGCGGCCGCACCCGGGCGCCCAGCTGCGGATCACCGACCAGGACGGGTTGCGCTACACCGCTTTCGCCACCAACACCCGACCCGGCGGCCCGGGTCGCCAGCTCGCCGACCTCGAACTACGGCACCGTCGCCGCGCCCGCGTCGAGGACCGCATCCGCGCGGCGAAGGACACCGGGCTGACCAACCTGCCGCTGCACGAGTTGGACCAGAACCGCATCTGGCAAGCCGTGGTCGCGCTCGCCTGCGAGATCACCGCCTGGGCGCAGATGCTCGCCTACACCGACCACCCCGCGCGGCGCTGGGAACCGAAACGCCTGCGCCTACGGCTGTTCTCCATCCCCGCCCAGCGAGCCCGCCACGCCCGCCGGACCGTGCTCCACCTGCCCGCGCACGCACCCTGGGCCGGGCTGCTCCGCGACGGCCTCACCGCGCTGCACACGCTCGCCGTCCCCGGCTGAGCACTCCCTCACCGACACTACGACCGAGAACCCGACCGGACCAGTGGAACCGGCGCCCACCCGAGCGACCTCGGCCGAACTGTCATACCCCGAGGGCAGAATCCACCACATCACACCGACCAGCACCGGTGTTGATCAAGCCAAGGCCACGGGACGAAAGATCTGGGTTAGGGCCGCGAGTGGTTAGCTCGGTATTGCCAGTTAGGTCGTCAAGAGGTCGTATGAGCCCTGGAAGAGCCTGCTGAAGGTATCGACCAGAGCGCGACCCTTTTGAGCGCTCGCTAGCGACGGCCGTCCGATAATCCCAGTCTTGGTGTAGCCGGACATGCCGAGCGACAAGAGAAGCCTGCGATCGCCAGATTCATGATCAGCTTCGAGGTAATTTTCCTTGACTAGCTCCGCGGCCTCGGCGAGGAGGATCGAGGTTTCCGCCTCGCCGCCGTGCATGTCGTCGTGGTTGCTGGTGACGACTCCAGCAGCTTCCCGAGCGTCTCGCCAGTCTTCGCTGCGAGGAAAGAGCAGCATCGAGCGGCGGCCGACGTTGGCCTCCTGGACGATGTTTGAGAGGACGTAGTTCCCGCCGTGGCCGTTGATGATCGCGAGATGGTGTACGCCCGAGGCAGCGAGGGAGTCGGCGACGTCGCGGACGATCGCCCCAAGGGTCGTCGATGAGATGCTCACGGTGCCCGCGAAGGCTGCGTGCTCGTGAGAGCAGCTCATCGTCACCGGCGGCAAGAGGAACAGGTTGTATTCCGCAGCGATGCGCCGCGCGATCGCGGCCGCGATGAGGGTGTCTGTGCTTAGCGGCAGGTGTCCGCCGTGCTGTTCGAAGCTCCCTACCGGGAGGAGAGCGACTCTGGCCCCGCGTTCGGCTTCATCTCGGCTGGTGGCGGTGGTGATGAACACCCGGTCTGCTCCCTCGCTGTGCGACCTCGGCCAGGGCGTCGGTCAATTCCTGCACGATCGGATGCCGGCCAAGTGGACGCAGCCGGGGCACGATCTGCCGTACCACCTGCAGGGACCTGCCCGACGGCGCCGACCGTACGCTCTCCAGTGCGGTGAGAGCGGCGGCGCACGCCTCTTGCAGCTCATCGAGTTCAACGAGTGCGGCGCTCCTGCGGGCGAGGCAGAGGGACCGATCCCGTTCCAGCCCGGTCGGCCAATCCTGTAGGGCGAGACTGCATGCTTGCTCGGCTTCGGCGGATCGACCGAGCAACAAGAGGCAGCGGGCGGCTTCCATCTGGACGTAGGGGGTCGTGCAGTACGCGGCCGGGCCGCCCAGGTCGGTCTCTGTCCCGGCCGCAGCGAGGCTGATCGCTTGTCCGATAGCGGCTAACGACGTCGACTCGTCCTCCAGATGTGCGGCGGTGAGGGCCTGTTGGCGTAGGCAGATCGCCTCGAGATGTGGTGCCAGGTCCTGGGCTTGGCGTAGTGCCCGGCTGGCTATCGATGCTGCGAGATGGTGATCTCCGGTCCCGGTGAGGATGTTGGCTCTGCGCATCAGGTTGTACGTAACCAACTCCTGATCACCCGATGCGTAGGCGAAGTCCACCGCGCGGGCTGTGAGTAGACCGGCTTCCTTGCTGTGCCCGAGGTCTTGGTGGAGCCACCCCGTGAACTCGGCGAACCTTGCCGTGAGTGCAGCCAGCTCGGGTGGCCCCGCTGCGGCAAGCTGCTCGACTTGATGGAGCTGCGCAGTCGCGGTGGCGACAACGAAGTGTGGGCCGGTGGCGTTGTCGAGCTGGGACAACGCCCGCAGCTGGTCCCCGAAGTAGCTGATGACGGGCGCGGGCACGAGCTCGCGACGCACGACGTTCGCGAGGAGGCGTGAGACGTTGTAGCCGAACTCGGCCTCGTCTCCGGCTATGCCCAGCGCGTTTGCGTCGAGCCCGTAGACCTCCTGTAGCAACGAACGGTTGATGTCGTCGGGTTCCGAGTGGCCGTTCTCCCAGCGGGAGATCAGCACGCGAAGGCTCGAGTTGCTGGCGACGGGAATTCCTCGGCGGGTCGCTGCCCGGGTGAGCTCGTGTCGAAGCCTCGCAGAGCTCCACCCGCGTGAGAGCCGCGCCTCGCGAAGCAGCGACGACATCGCTTCCCTGTGGCTCTCCTGCTCGTCCCTAGCCCGCGTGGCGGTCCGGGAATTGGTCGGCGATGTGAGCGGCGATCTCGGCGAGCGCGTCCTTTGTGCGGCTACGCAGGCGATCAAGCTCGATCCGGCCGCCTGCGGAGAGGTGTGGATCCTTGGGCAGGCTGACGACGGCACGGACCCGCGTGCGGAAGTGCTGGGCGATCCGGTCGGCGTCGACGTCGCTGGAGCTGTCCTTGCAGTTGAGGACGATGATCGCGTCGCGGGCACCAGCCTCGTAGCCGTGGCTTTCCAACCAGTCGAGCGTGTGCCCGGCGCGGCTCGCGCCGTCGATGGTCGGGCTTCCGACGACGACCACGGTGTTCGCCCTCTGCAGGGTGGGCTCCATTGTGGCGTGCGAGATGCCAGTGCCGCAGTCGGTGAGGACCAGGTTGAAGTACTTCGACAGGAGCACGCTGACTTGCTCGTACTCGGCCGCGGTCAGCGCCTCGCTGACCGCCGGGTCCTGGTCGGACGCCAGGACCTTGAGCCGGCCCGCCAGGCTCATGTAGGAGGTGAGGTTCCCCCGCCGGCTCGGAGTGCTGATTAGCTGACCGGGGCCGGGTCGGCCCCGTTGGCGGGTGATGCGGGTTGATCGTCCAGGACGCCCTCCTGGGCGTGCCAGGTGGCCTCGTACTCATCCGGTGAGAGCCATCCGAGGCGGGCCTGGATGCGTTCGGTGTTGTACCAACCGTCGATGTAGGCGAACAGCTCGTTCTCTGCCTCCTCGCGGGTCCGCCACGATTTCCGGTAGACGAGCTCGGTCTTGAGTGTGGAGAAGAAGTTCTCCATGAGCGCGTTATCGTAGGAATCGCCGACCGAACCCATCGACGCGAGAATCCCGTGGTCTTCCAGGCGCTGCCCGAATCTTAGAGACGTATAGTTCGAGCCGCGATCCGAGTGGTGGACTATCTGTCCGCTGGCGACGTTGCGGGTCCAGACCGCGTACTCGAGCGCGCCGAGGATGAGGTCGGTGTCGCAGCGGTCCGAGCAGCGCCAGCCCACGATGCGGTTGGAGAAGGCGTCGCGGACCGCGGCCAGCCAGAACACGCCCTCCCCGCACGGGATCCGGGTGGCGTCGGCGACCCACAGCCGGTCTGGCGCTGCGGCGGTGAAGTCGCGGTTGACCAGGTCGGGAGCCGGGGTGTGGTGCGGGTTCTGCCTGGTCGAGGCGACACGCCAGCGTTTGCGTAGGAACGCGCCCTGCAGCCCGTGCTCGCGCATCAGCCGCTCGACTCGCTTGCGGGAGACGTGGCGTCCGCGGCGGCGCAGGGTCGCGTGTACTCGCGGAGCGCCGTAGGTGGCGCCGGAGCGGTCGTGGATCTCGCGGATCTGTTCGAGTAGCTCGGTGTCGGCGCGGCGCCGCTGCGACGGGTCGCGTTGTTGGGCGAGCCAGCCGTAGTAGGTCGACGCGGCGACACCGAGGACTTTCAGGATCGGGGCGATCCCGAACCGGCCCTTCAGCGCCTCGACGGCTTTCACCACCTCTTCCTTGTCGGGTCCATCTCCTGGGCGAAAAAAGCGCTCGCCGCCTTGAGGATCTCATTCGCGCGGCGCAGTTCGGTGTTCTCCTTGCGCAGCCGGCGCAGTTCCTCGGACTCGGCGGTGGTCGGGCGGTCGTGGCGTTCGCCGTGGTCGGCCTCGGCCTGGCGGATCCAGTTCCGCAGCGCTTCGTGGTGCACGCCCAACTGCTCGGCCAGCCGCCGGATCACCGGCTTGGGGTCGGACTCCCGGTAGAGACGGACAGCGCGCTCACGCAGCTCGTCGGGGTACTTCTTCGGTGCTGCCACGGAGACTCCTTACACGGCCCTTCGGCCATGATCGTCGATCTCCGAGCAAGCGGGGGAACCTCAGAGGTGACCTTGGTGAGGGTGTCGACGCCGGCCAGGTCGTCGAGCAGGTGGCGGATCGTGACACTGGTGTTCCCGGTGAGACGGTCCGCGAGCGTTCCTGCGTCGGGGTTGGCGTCGATGACGCTCACTTGGTCGCCTCGGATGTCTGCCATGGTGAAGCCGATGCAGGCTGCGAGCGTCGTCTTGCCGACGCCGCCCTTCGTGCTGATGACCGCGACGCGGTATGGGGCGTGAAGGGGCCGGCGAACGCGCGCTCGTAGCTGCTGGCGTGCTCGCTCGGCCTCCCCGATGCCGGGGTTCAGCATGCCCCCGGAGGCGCGGTAGAGCGCCAGTCGCCAGCCGTGGCGGGGGATGTCGGCGCGATGTCGGGTGAGAGTGTCGTGAGTGAGTTCGCCGGCGCTGATGGTCCGGGTGGCTCTGTCGTGGTCCTCGTCAACCCCCGGGGAGGAGGTGCCGACGGAATCCCCTCCTTGCTCCTCGATCAGCGGCGAGAGCGGCTCCCGAGTGGGCCGTCCGGTCTCCGCCTGGGCAGCGATCGTCGCGTCGCTCTGTGGCGGGGGAGGCGGCCAGGTGAGCGAGAGCCGCGGTCCCGACGTGCCGGTACGAAGTGTGGGTTTCGCAGATTGCTGCGTCGCGGACCGCTGTGGTCTCGCCTGGATCGGAGGGGCGGCGGGTGTCCCCTCCTCGTCCCATCCCTGCTGGAAGAGATCGTTTGTGGACACGGTGATCCTCTCTGTGCGCTGAGTGTGGCTGTGGCTCAGTCGGATAGACCGAGACTGCGAGCACAGCTCGGCCAGGCAACGAAGCCTCCGCGGTCGGCGCGGACGAGTTCGGCGATCTCGATCTGCTGTGCCTTGGTCGCCTCGTCGGCCGTGGGCGCGTGGCGGTCGCCGCCGTAGGCGACCCAGGTTGCGGCGTCGAATTGAAGGCCACCACTTATCTGGACATCTCCTACGCCACGACGAGGAAGCTGCAGGTCAGACGACGACGGTTCATGATCTAGTTCGCGGTCATGCGAGTGGTGAAATGCGAACCGGAGCGGCCAGGAGAGCCGACGGTGGCTGTGGTCGACGACTGCGAGGTGCCGGTGGCAGAGGTGTCGGCGTTCCTGTCGTCGTTGGCGGTGCGGGAGTACTCGCCGAACACAGTCCGGGCCTACGCCTACGACCTGATGAAGCTGCTGCAGTTCCTCGACGAGCGTGGCGAGCCGGTCAGTGGGTTCTCCCCGATGCTGGCCACGGAGTTCCTGGGCTGGCTGCGGGTTCAGTCCTCGGCCGGGCGGGCGCAGCGCAGCCAGCTCGGTTTGGTCAGCGGGGACGGGCGTCGGTTGTCGGCGCGCACCTGCAACCGGGTGCTGGCTGCGGTGTCGTCGTTCTACGAGTTCCTGATCAGCTGCGGCGGCTACACGCAGGTGGAGAACCCGATCCTGCGCGAGGCCGACCAGGCCTCGTCCCGCGTGCTGGGCCGGCATCGGCCACCGCTGTTGACCAGCGCCGATCAGCGCCCGGTCCGCCGGATCTTGCGGGTCCGCACCGTCGACACGCTGCCGCGCCCGATCCCGGACGAGACCTATCTGGCGCTGCTGGGGCAGCTGGACAAGCTGCGCGACCGGGCGCTGCTTGAGCTCATGCACGAGGGCGGCCTGCGACCGGGTGAGGTGCTGGGCTTGCATCTGGAGGACATCTCCTACGGTCGGAAACGGGTCACCGTCCGCCACCGCGACGATCACCCGCAGGGCGCACGGCAGAAGTCCCGCCGAGATCGGGTGGTGGACCTGCTCGAGGACCGGGCACTCCCGGCCTTGAACCGCTACGTGCTGCTCGAACGCCCCCCGGACGCCCAGACACCGCTGCTGTTCCTGATCGGCGGCCGAGGCGCCCGCAGAGACCACGCACTGAGCTACGACGGCCTGGTCCGGCTGTTCCAGCGGGCTGCGACCCGCGCCGGAGTGCGCGAGCCCTGGCTGACCCCACACAGCCTGCGCCACACCCACGCCACCCGGATGACCGAGCTCGGGATGCGGGAGCTGACCTTGATGCGCCGCCTCGGTCACGCCCACCCGGACTCGACCAAGGTCTACGTCCGGCTCACCGACCACCAGGTCCGAGACGACTACCGGACCGCCTTGGAGCAGGGCCCGCAGCCGGAGACGGCGCGATGAGCGCGCCAGGACGTTCGCGGTCACCGCGCACCACTGACGGCTACTCGGGTCCCTCGCACGCCTCGGTCGAGGAGTACGAGCGGTTCCTGCGCGTCGGGCTGCGCGGGTCGAAGAACTGGACACCGATGCTGCTGCAGGCCAGGGCCGAGTTCGTCGAGCACTACCCGTCGATGACGCGATGGGCCCGTCGCCCGCTGGCGGAACGCGTCGGTCCCACGATCCACGCGCGCCCCGCCCCGGCGGGCACGCTGGTCGACCCGGCAGGCGCGGCGGCGAGCTTCCGAGCGCGGCCCTACCTGTTCTATCTGTCGTTGACCGGGCGGCTGCGTCTGGACTGGCCGTGGTTGTTCGGGGCCGCGAACCTGCGGATCCTCGCGATCGCCGACGGGCTGGGTCTGCCGCTGCGCGCGCAGATGGCCGCCCTGCGCGAGCAGGAGCTCGGACGAGGTGTCTCGGTTCCCAGCGTCAACAAGAGCCTGCCCTGGGCGCTGCCTCGGCTGATCCTGCACCGCGCCGACCCCGATCTCACGACGTTGTCTCTCGCCGAGATCGACGAGCTGCGCACGACCATCCGCACCGTTGCCTCGCTGCCCGAGATCGAGCAGCTCGACCTGAAGGTCCAGATGCGGTCCGGGTTCCCGATGGCCTGGCACAGCAGCGTCACCCAGACCGGGGTCGCGCTGTTCCACGCCGGGTTCATCGAAGCCCTGCCACTGCGCAAGCAACCCCGCCCGCTGGCCGCGATCAGCACCGTCTCGGCGGTCGAGGAGGCGATGCAGCGCTACCTGCGCGAGCTCGCCGTCCGACGCGCGCCCGGCACCGTCACCCAGGCCCGCTCGGGCCTGCTGCGCCTGGCGGCCTGGCACGCTGAGACCCGGCCCGAGCAGACCACCCTGGCCGGGCTCGACCGGCCCGCCCTGCTGGAGTTCCTGGCCTGGCTGCCCCACCAGCGCAAGTGGAAGCACCCCGACCAGCCGCTCTCGGCGGTCTACCGCGATCACGTCATCGGCCACGTCGCCCGGTTCTTCCGCCACGCCGCGATCAACGAGTGGCCGCACATGCCCACCAGACCCCCGCTGACCAGCTCCGACGTTCCTCGCGGGATCGAGCGCGTCCCACGGTTCATCCCGGCCGAGCAACTCGACCCGCTCATGGACGGCATCCGCGCCCTGGCTGACCCACTGCAGCGCACCGCCCTGCTGGTCGCCCGCTGGAGCGGCGCCCGCAGCGGGGAGATCCGCAAGCTCGACCTGGACTGCCTCGACACCTACCCCGACAGCACCCACCGCCTGCGCCTCGCCGCGGGCAAATCCGCCAAGGAACGGGTCGTCCCGATCCACCCCGAGGCCGCCGAGGCCGTCCGCGACCTCATCACCCGTCGCCGCGCCCAGACCGACCAGCCGCTGTTCGACCAGCGACTCGGCCGGACGGTTCGCTACCTGTTCTTGCGCAACGGGCGCCTGGCCAGCCCGGACTACCTGTTCAAAGCCGGCCTGACCGAGGTCTGCCGCGCGCTGGGCCTGGTCGACGACGACGGCAAGGCGTTGGTCCACCCGCACCGCTTCCGGCACACCATGGGCACCCAGCTCGGCGAACGCGGCGCGAAGATCCAGACCATCATGAAGGTCCTCGGGCACCGCTCCGCGGGTATGTCGATGACCTACACCAGCCTGTCCGACCCCGTCGTCCTCGCCGACTACCAGGCCGTCCTCGCCCCCGGCGCAATCCTGGCCGGGCCGCAGGCCGAGGCCATCCGCAACGGCGACCTCACCACAGAGGCCGTCAACTGGCTGTCGACGAACTTCTTCAAGACCGAGCTCGAGCTCGGCCGCTGCCTGCGCCTGCCCCAGGAAGGGCCATGCGAGTGCGACCTCTACCTGACCTGCTCGAAGTTCGTCACCACCCCCGACTACACCCCGAGACTCCGCATCCGGCTCGACACCGAACAGCAGCTCGTCTGCGACGCAGAAGCACGTGGATGGGATCGTGAGGCCGAACGGCACCGACGAACAGCAAGTCGCGTCCAAACGCTGCTCGATGAACTCGAGGGCACCCGCCCTGCTCAGGCTGAGTGACATCGGCCCGGGGGAGCGGGTCATCTCGACCACCAGCTTGCAAGGGCGCTCAAGCTGGCCCACCAGCTGCTCGGGAGAGCCGCCGGCTCCCCTGGGCCGCAGTGATCTGCATCACTGCCGACCTCAGCTGTTCGGATAACGCCGTAGTAGCCGTTGCCGGTATTGCTTGTCCAGTCGCTGCCGGACTCGCACTCGGCGAGGCTCTCCCACCTCGCCGCTGACGTGGCTGGATCTGCGGTTTGCTCGCCGGCTGGTCGGTCGCCACCGTCCGGTGGAGTCCGGTCCCCGTTGGTGCTCTGTGGGCCGAGGGCGCGAAGGGAGCGAGCCAGGTCCTGGGCCGCTGGGTCGTCGGTCGCGCGGGTGAGCTTGTCGAGGAGGTCCTGCTCGCTCGCCCTCCAGTCAGGTGACTCGTCGACGTTCGAGGGACGCCCGGAGGCAGCCGAGTCGCCGTCGCTCACGTCCGGATCGACCGGGTCTTCGTACTGCCCACCCTTGGATCCAGCGGTACGACCGGGGGCGTCGGCGGGGGAAGGCCTCAGGGCCCGCAGCTCGTCGAGCAGGGCTTGCGCCTCGGGATCGGTGGCCGTGGCGGACTGCAGCGTGCGATCGAGCTCCCCCAGGCTGGAGAGCGCTTCATCCTGGCTTGTGGCCGACGCTGCAGGCCCGCACGCTGCCGAGGGGTCGCCAGCGGTGTCCACGGCGGCGAACGGCAGGGCCGGGCGGCCGCTTGCGCCCGCGGCGAGCAGCGCTTTGATCGCGCTCGGGCGCGATGTGACGTCGGGGCGCTCGGCGGTGATCACGGCTGTGTCGGAGCCCGTGTACGGCGCGGAGACGACCGTTCCGCCGGCCGTGCCCCGAGGCTCTCCTCGGTCCGAGGACGTCAGCAGGTCGGCCGGCGTCGGCCCGACACCCGCTTTCGCGAGGACGAGCGCGGCATCTCGGCCGACTTGATCTGTGCTTCGTAACAGGATGTCCGAGGTGTCGTGGGCTGCTTGCCGCCACCCGCGGGCCATAGCGGGTCCGAATCCGGCCCCTCGAAGAGTGTGCTCGACGGCGGTCGCCCGTGGGCTCCCGACGAGTCCGCTCAGCTCAGCGACGAGTTCGCGCGCTTGCTCAATCAACTCGGCGGCCTCTCGAAGTTCGTCAGCAGTGAGCTGCGGAGGGAGATCGGCGGATTCGGGGAGGGTGGGGCTCACGGCGCACCGAGATGTCTGGCTGTCTGGCGGGACCGGCTCGGCCATGGCGGCAGTCGGCCCGACCGTCAGCGCCATGGTCAGCGCTGCAGCGGCGACGGTGGAAAGCGTGGGCATCGGTGGTCTCCTGGTCTGATCGCGATGCAGCTGGCGGAGGAGGCAGGGTCACTCGTTCCGAGCGCTGGGGTCGCGACGTGGATCCTGGGCGTCCCCGCCATCCCGTCTGGTCCCCGCGGCGTCGGTCGATGTCCCCGACTCCGCGTTCGAGCTGGGAGTTCCAGATGCAGATCCGTCCAGGCTGTACTGGCGGACCCAGTCGACATGCATGCTCGTCTCCTGGTCCGGGTTCCCGAAGTTGTCGAGCTGGATGGTCAGGTGCATCGGTCCGGGAGGAAGGTGGCTCTTCTCCATCGTCTCGAACCACTGCTCGGCGTCGACGTAGTAGGCGATCCGATCAGCTGTCCACTCGACGGCGAAGGCGTGCCACTCGGTCGCATCGACGTCAACGGAGGCGACTTCCTGGGAGTTTTCGGCGCCGTAGTGGAGGAATCCCTCGACGGTCTGGCGACTCGGGTCACTGATCTCCATGAAGTCGACCTCGCCTCCCACCGGCCAGTTCTCGGCATCGGGCCACAGGAGTAGCAGGCTGTGGAGGTCGTTCGATCCGACCGGTGACCTCACGCACCCCTCCCATCGGCCGTACACCTGGCCTGGGTTCCACGCCATCCCGCCGCTCTGGCCAGAAGGGTCGCCGGTGATGGTGAGCAGGCCGTCGAGGACCGAGATGGCTGCGGGGGATCGAGTCCCGTTCCCGTCGTGGCCTTGCCCGTCGTAAATTCCCCACGCCCCGGTCGATGCTTCCGACTCGAAGTCGTCGGAACGGTTCGGGGTACCCCAGCCGAACGCATCCGCGGCGGTCGTAGCGCAGGGTCCGTTCCCGCCTCGTGCCGATCCGCCAGGCGCGCCACCGGAGCTCGTGGTTGATCCACTACGCGCATCTGCTGATGGGTCTTCTGTTCGGGGGTCGTCGGTCGTAGGTGCATCGCGGTCGCTCGGGGACGACGAAGTGCCCCCGTTCCTGCACTGGAGAGGTACGAAGTCCTCCTCGCCTGCTCCTGCGTTTGCCAGGATCCGGCGGAGACTCTGCGCCCTATCGCTCGTCTGGACGCTGAGCTCCTGGTAGAGCACCTTGGCAGCGAGGCGCCAGGAGCACGAATCCGCGGCAGGGTCGGCCGGTGGTGCGGCTGCTGTCATCGACAGAGCGGTCGCGGCGGCGACCGCCACCGCGCTCAGCGTCACCATGACGCAGCCCTGCGACGGTTGAGAGGTCGGAGCATCGGGGCAGTCCTCCTGAGGCTGGTAGTCAACATGCGCCGCGCTTGTCTTGGCCCGCTTGCCGCGTGGCGCCAGAGCGGTCGGAGCTCTGTCCCAGGTCGACGGCGAGCCCGCCGTCCCGGTTGCGCGTGATCGGTATGCGGAGTCGCTTCCATTCCGAATCGCACGCGGCCCATCCGGGCGCGACCGGACTGGGGGCTGCGGCCGGGACGGCTCGGCCGTCCGGGACATGCTCCGGAGGCGGGTGGAGCGGCCACACCACCTGCTGCACGCGGACGTAGGGCGTGACGCGCACCCTGACATCGACCGAGACATGGGTGTCGTCGAGGCGTGTGACCAGCCCACACACTGCTGTCTCGGCTCGCTGGCGACCGAGTCCGTCCCAGCCGAGCGTCGCCGTGCGAACACCTGGCAGGTACCGAGCCAACACAGCAGCCCGGCGCTCGGGATGCTCCTCGTCCCAGCTCTCGAGGTCGAGCGCGAATGCCCACGCGAGCGCGATCGCTTCGCCGTTCTCGACGGCGCGCTCGTGCGGCTCGGGATCCGGCTCGACCCTGGCATGTCGGCCGTGGTCTGCGGTCCCGAGTGGTCGGCCCTCCCGCCTCAGGCTCGGAACCTGCAGCTCGCGGCCAGGCGGCCGGCCGTCGTGTCCGAGGTAGCTCGCGACCGGGAAGGACCGCAGCCCCGGTTCCACAACGGCAGGCAGTGGGGCGGTGATCTCCAAAGGAGACTCCACGGCCGTCGATCCCGATCTGGGAAGGCGGCCGGCTGGTGTGTGTCCGGCAGCGTCCACCCGGACCGGGTCCGTTGCTGCGGGAAGGGAGAGCGGGCGGCGTTGCGGCCTGTACAGGGCCTGGCTGCCGGCCAAGGCGCGCTGGTGCTCGGCCAGTTGTCGCTCGGGTGGCTCGGTCGACACGCGGCGGCGCAACAACCCCATCAGCGCACCTTCCTCAGGTCTGGGTGTCGGGGGCCGGGGACGAGCGCGGCGAACAGGGCGAACCGCCACGCACCGGCGAAGCGTGATCGTTATACCAGCAAAGATTGTCCGCTGTAAATTAGCTGGCATAGTCTGCTTGGCATCGCCGGTCCGCCGCATCTCGCTCGTCGGTATGACGAGGCGTGATCAAGTGAGTGCGGAGCGGTACTGTCCGATTCGGAATGATCACCTGGGGAACAGGCTGGTCAGAGGTGGGAGGGTGGCTGAGTCGTGGCGGTGCGACAAGAAGCGGTAGCGGTCGATGGGGTCGAGCTGCACTGCGAGATCGTTGGAGCCGGTTCGCCCCTGCTCGTGATCCAGGGTGGCGTGAGCGACGCGGGCGGCACGGCGGGGTTCGTCGAGCACCTCGCGAGGAAGTACACGGTCATCACCTACGACCGGCGCGGCCTCTCGCGTAGTCCGGCGCCCATCCCGCCGCGGCCGGGCGAGATACTGGAGCAACACGCAGACGATGCGGCGGCGCTCCTGGCTCGACTCGAAGTCGGCCCCTGCAGAGTCGTCGGGGCGAGCATCGGCGCCGTCATCGGCCTGCATCTGCTCGTCCGGTCGCCGAACGCAGTCTCAGGCCTGCTCGCTCACGAGCCTCCCCTGCCCAACCTCGTCCGCGACCCGGAACGAGAGGCGGGCCTGGATCAGGTCCAGGCGAAGGCGGCCGAGGGCGAGCACCTCGCGGCCGTCGGGATCATGGGAAAGCTCACCGAGCCCGATCCGGAGACCGAGCCCGGGGTTCGGCCTGCGCGACCACTGAACCTCACGGAGAACCTGGCCTACTTCTTCGCCCACGACTTCACTGCTGTGCGCAGCGGAACGCTGGACCCCTCCGAGGTCGCCGCCGCTGCCCGGGGACGCCGAGTCTGTCTCACCGGTGGTGTGCGGTCTCGCGGGCGGTGGGAGTACCGCTGCGCCTCGGCGCTTGCGGCGTTGACCGGAGCTCAGCTCCTCGAGCTTCCCGGGGGTCACAACGGACTGGCCAGCCACCCGCAATGCTCGGCCGCCCTCGTCGACGAGCTCGTCGGGTCGGACAGGCTGTAATGGCCGGCGAGGGAGCCCGCGGCTGGCGCAACGACCTGCACCTGCGGCGCGGCGTACGCAAGATCCTGCGCGACCTCGACATCCGACCGCCACTCGATGTCTTCGAGCTCTGCGAACGCTTGGGTGAGCTACGGGGAAGGCCGATCACTCTCCTCGACCGGGCTCTCCCGGCACCGGGCATCTTCGGGCTGTGGCTCGAAGGCGAGGGTGCGGACTACATCGTCTACCAGCGCGACACCACGATCGTGCACCAGGACCACATCATCCTGCACGAGGTCGGACACATCGTCAGCGGTCACGGCGGCAGTGAGGGCGATCTGCCGACGATGGAGCACGTGCTGCCGTCGCTCCCTCCGGACACGATGCGTCGAGGCCTCCGACGAGAAGGCTACGACCAGGTGATCGAGCGCGAGGCCGAGATGGTCGCCACGGTCATCAAGGAGTGGGCCACGCTCCTCGACCGCCTCGAGTACGGAGGTTCGGGGGCTCCGTTGGCCCGTCGGGTCGACGCCGCCTTCGACGACCACCAGGGCTGGCTGTGACCGTTCCCAACCTCATCATGTGGTCGGTCGCCACCGTCGCTGCCGGATGGAAGATCTCGCAGGTCCTCCGCGTCCCTGAGGATCGCTATCTCCGAGCCGTGGCCATGTGCACAGTGTTCGTCTTCATCGCTCTCACCGCGCAGCTGGCGACCGGTCTACCGGTGAACATGCTCGGACCGAGCCTGCCCAAACTGGTGCAGAACGTGGTCCTGACCTTCTTCTTCGCGCTCCTCATCATCGTCCTGCAGGCGGCCATCTCCGCTCCTCGGGCAACCCGTCGATCGAGACGCGAATACCTGTTAGCGGTTCTCGCCAGCGTGCTGCTGACCGTGTCGTGCATCGCCGCCCCATCAGCCAGCCGCGGAGTGAGCTACGAGGCGGCGACCGTTGACTCCGCCGCGCTGTGGTTCTACCTGGTGGGCAACGCCTACATGGCCTATGCGACCGCCAGGACCGCCTACCTCGCCTGGCAGGCCGCCCGGCAGACACAATCGCGAGCTCGGCTGAGTCTGAGGGTCGCCGCGGCCGGGCTGGTGATCTGCTGCCTGGGCGCGCATCTCCCTCGCGTGGCTGCCACGTCGGGCTATCTGCTTGAGCTACCCGCAGGCCTGCTCGCTACGGAGCGATGGACGACGCCGGCGCTCGCAGCCGGCATCGCGGTGTTCTTCATCGGCATCGCGTACCCGGGCGCACGGACGGGGATGGTGAAGGCGCATCTGTGGCTGGAGGCCAGGCGGCGCTATCACCAGTTGAGGCCGCTGTGGTTCATCGTCTGTCGGGCCTTCCCGGCGATAGCGCTGTTCAGGCCGGTCCCGTTGCTGCGAGAGCTGTTCCACCTGCGCTACATGCGGCTTCGCTACTACCGGCGACTCATCGAGTGCAGGGACGGGCTGGTGTGCCTGAGTCCGAGTCTGCGAGGCGGGGCCTCGGACACGTCAGAGCTTGCAAGGCAGATCGGGCAGCTCGCCGACTCGGGGGCGTCGCCACGCCCGGCCGCGGCGCGGGGGATCCTCGCCGAGCCGCTCGGTGACAGTGTCGAGGCTGACGTGGGCGAGCTCGTCAAGCTGTCGCGCGAGCTGCGGAGACTGCAGAAGGTCGCACAGGGGCCAAGCCTCGCAGAGGCCTGAGTGGGGCGACGGACTCCGATCAGGCCCCGTCGGGCTCTGATCCGCTTACCGGGCGGCGCCGACGGCTCGGCTGCTCCCGGCGCTGCTCGAGCTGGTTGATCTCCTCGATGATCCGCACGATGGAGAGCCGGCCCTCCGGGCTGAGGTCGAGGCTGCGAAGCGCGATGGCCTTGATGCCGCCGTCCCGGATCGCCTGCAGGAGCGCCACCTCCTCGTCCGCGATCTCGCCCTGCGTATCGTCGAAGAAGTAGGCGACCGGAACCTCGAAGAACCTGGCGATCGCCTCCAGGTTGAGCTTTGTGGGGTTGTCGCGCTTACCGCGGTGGAGCTGGTTGAGGTAGGCAGCCGACACCGACTGTCCGCTCTGAGCCTTGATACCGTCCGACACCTCCT
This sequence comes from Pseudonocardia sp. WMMC193, assembly GCF_021728735.1. Lineage (NCBI taxonomy): Bacteria > Bacillati > Actinomycetota > Actinomycetes > Pseudonocardiales > Pseudonocardiaceae > Pseudonocardia > Pseudonocardia sp. WMMC193. Next base: position 5,423,049 of record NZ_JAKKDO010000003.1, read on the forward strand.
CCAGGGTGTACGGCCCTCGGTCGGCCGGGTGCACGGTCTTGAGCAGGTGGTCGATCCGCTCAGCCAGCGTTTTGCCGGTGTGTCCGCCGGGGCTAGTCATGGAACTGCTCTCCTCGTTCGCTCGCAAAGCGCAACCAGTCAAGCGTGTCTAGCGGTCTGCATCCAAATCGGCTCCGACTGTTGCCCCGAGTGGGTGGTCGCCGCGTGCTGAGGCGCAGCTTGCGGTGACGGTCGGACCCGCGATCCGTGGGTGCTGCCGAGCAGAGGCAGTTGACAACCCGACGCTATGCCAGCATATTTTCGATCATCACGTTTTGCTGGCATTGCGAGATGGTCTGCAGGGGGCTGCAGGCTGCGGTCGGGCCTGCGGTGAGGCGTGATGGCGGCACTCACCGCATCCAGGGGGTGCTGCTCGGGAGAGTGGTGAGCCCCCTCGCGACCCCGAGCGGCACCCCGCATCGACGGCTCGCCGCCACGAGCCGCGCTCGACGAAGGGGCTCGCAATGACGACCTACCTGGCGCAGCTGTCGACGGAAGGAGCGACCGGATGGCTGACCGCGAACGCGATCCCACTGGCCGCCATCGTCATCGGACTCGTCGCGATGATGGCGGCCGCCAAGCAGGACCTCGGGAAGATCGCCTCGATGCTGATCGGGGTCGTCCTCGCCTTCATCGTCATCGGGATCGGCATCATCCCCGGCGCCTCCGAGAGCGTCGCGAGATTCATCGCCGGCCTGTTCACGGGGGCGTGACCGATGCGCTCCCGCTCCGATGACGAGCTCTACGCCCTGCAGAACCGCTACCTCGGACCTCCCGGTCGCACCCTGATGTGGCAGGCGCGCTACTCCGCTTACTGCCTGTGGCTGGCCTACTGCTTCGTCCTGCTGATCGCTCACGCCCAGCTCGGCCTCTTCGACGGCTTCCTCGGATACGTCATTGTCGTCGTGGGTGCGGTGGTCGCCACGCAGCTCACCATGCGAGTCATCACTCCGGACAGGCCGACGACCGCTGTCCTGCGGATGTTCGCAGCGGAACTACGTGTCCCGCGGCTCCGGGAGCAGACAGCCGTATACGTCTCCGACCCGAGGCACGTCCACCTGAGTTCGGTTCGGCCGCATCACGGCAGAGTCGCGCGATGACCTGGGAGAACGCTGCACCACTCTGGACGGGCGAGGGAGTCGCGAACCCTTCGCGTCTGGCGCATCCGGCAGGCCCGATATCCGCGCAGCATCAGAGCGGCAGAGCGGTGCCGAGGTCTCGACGCAATCGGGAGCGACCCCCGTCCGTCAACGGTGCCGACCCGCAGATCAAGGAGTACCGGCCGGACCTCGCCTTGCGGGGGATCAGCGGACATCTGACGCGCACCGCCACCGGCACCATGGCCTGGTACGCCCTCGCGCCACGGCCCTGGACGATGCGAGTGGACCATGAGCGCGACGCCTTGATGGCGGCGATCGGGCTCGCGCTCGCCGCTCTACCCGGGCGTTGGCTGCATTGGCGCGTGACCTGGAAACCCTTTCCCGCGGCCGAGTGGGCTCGCGCGCACGATCAGTGGGCGCTCCCACTGCCCGACCAGCGCGACGGGCTCAGCTGGGAACGCCACCTGATCGCCGAGCAAGAACGCGCGCTGGGCCAGGCGAAGGCGGTGAAGGAGGTCTACCTGGGCGTCGAGATCCGCGGTGGACGCAGCCGCCTCGGCAACTTCGGCGACCGGCTCGCCGCCAGCCACCGCCCGGGTGTCAGCAGGCTGGCCTCCCGATGGGTCGACGCCGAGCTCTCCGCCCTCGACGGGGAGATCCGCCGAGTCGACTCGCTGATGGCCACCTCCGCCCTCGGTGGAGATCCGGTCACCGCCGCCGAGATGCTGCACCTGCTCTACCGCTCCTGCGCCTTGGGTCTCCCGCCGGAGACCGTGATGCCCTCCGCTCCACACGAGGTCTGGGAGACCGAGGACCTCGCAGCCGTCGATCAACTCGCCCGCTGGACCGCCGCCCCCTACGCGCCGACCTTGCAGGTCTCGGGGACGGCGGCCGGGCGACGACACACCCGTCACGTCCTCATCGCCTCGCTCGGGCGGATGGGTGAGCTCGACGTCCCGGCGGTTGATCTGCCGTGGATGTCCGTGCCGGACACCGTGGCTGCCCCGATCGAGTGGTCCGCGCGCATGCGCGTCCTTCCGCAGGAGCACGCCGCACGAAGCCTGCGCCACGTCGCAGACCGGGTCGACGCCCAGCAGCGGCACTACGAGAACGACCACGGCATCGAGGCTCCACCCATCCTGGCGCGACAGATCGAACTCGCCTCCGCCGTACGCGACGAACTCGACACCGACCACACCGGGCTCTCCGCGCGCTGCGAGGGTTGGTGGCGCATGGCCATCCCGGGCCGCACCGAACGCGAGGCCCTCGAGACCTTCGACCAGATCCGCCACCTCTACCACCCCAAGATCGCGGTCGAGCGTTCTGAGGCGCAGTACGCCCTCGCCCGCGAGTTCATCCCGGGAGAGCCCCTGGCCACGACCGCCTTCCGGCGGCGGATGAGCCTGCGTCACCTCGCCATGGCGGTCCCGACCGCGACGGAGATCATCGGCGACGACCACGGCCCGCTCCTGTTCACCGCGCGCAGCTCCGGGCGGATGATCCCGTGGGATCCCTGGCACGACATGGACACCCGTCAGGTCTCGGGCCTCACGCCCATCGTCGGAGGGCTGGGCTCAGGCAAGACCTTCCTCATGGGGACGCTGGCGGCCCAGGTCGTCCGCGCCAACGGCGCCTACGTCACCCTGCTCGATCCCTCCGGCCCGCTCACTCGTCTCACGACGCTGCCCGAGCTCCGCGGGTACGCCCGGGGCCTGTCGCTCATGGAGGCGCCTGCAGGAACCCTCAATCCCTACGCGATGATCGCCGAACCCGACCGGCGCAACTACCCGGAAGGACCTCCCGGAGACGAGCACTTCGGCCGTGACCTCGATGCTGCGCAGGCACAACGCTCCACCCTGGTGATCAGCGTCGTGACGCAGCTCCTGCCTGCCTCCATCCGTCGCGAATCCGGTGTTCAACAGCTCCTGCTGCAAGCCGTCGATCGAGTCGGGCCTGGAGCTGATCACGACCTCGCCGAGGTCATCGCAGCGTTGCGCTGGGCAGGAAGCGACGGTGAACGGCTCGCCGGGTCGCTCGGGCCGATCCTCTCCACCTCCGGCCCGGCCCGGCTCCTACTCGGGCATCCGGGCCGCGAGCGCTGGGCCAGCGACACCGACCGCCTCCTCGTCCTGTCGACACGCGGCCTCACCCTGCCCAGAGAAGGAGTGGACCAGCAGGACTGGGGCTTGGACGAGCAGCTCTCCCTGCCGCTGCTGCACCTCGCCGCCTGGCTGGCGTACCGCCGCGTCTACGAGCTGCCCAGGGCCGCGCCGAAGATGGTCGGCCTCGACGAGCTGCGCTGGCTGTCCATGACCGCCACCGGCCGCACCCTGATCACTCAGTTCTCCCGGGACAACCGGAAGTATCGGGCGAGAGTCCTGGTCGCGGGGCAGCTCGCCTCGGACGTCCTGAAGATCGGCGGGGACGACAGCGGTCTGGCCTCGCTGTGCCACGACGTCTTCGTCGGACGGACGACCGACGCCGAGGCCCAGCGCGACGCACTGCGCCTTCTTCGCGTCCCCGTCGACGTCGGGTACGAGCCCCGACTCGGTGAGCTGAGCAACGGAGTCGGAGTGCCCGGAACCGGTCTGACCGCCGACGCCCCACGCGAGTTCATCTGGAGGTCCGGCGAGTACTGCGAGGACGTCCGGCTCGATGTGACCGGGGACCACCTCGCAGGACTCAGGACCGTGCTGGACACCAACGCCGCACGCGCCCAGGACCACAGATGACGGCGTCGGAAGCGGCACCCCGCCGACCTGCCGGGCGACGGCACCGACTCCTCGGCTGGTGCCGCGGCCTACGCCGGGTCGGAGCCGTGGTAGCAGCGATGCTCGTACTCCTCGTCACCGCTGCACCCGGCGCGGCTGCGTTCCCACCGTTCGACGACTGCAAGAGCCCACCGATGCCCAGCGACCCCGCCGGTGGATTCCTCAGCACGCTTGACCCGATGGTCCTGCACGACGTGATCTCAGGGCCACTGCCCGCCGACGCCACCGCCATCAAGGGCGAGCTCATCACCTGGTACGGCTACGCGGGCCTGCAGTGGACGACCTACGACCTGGGCTGCGGAGGCAGCGTCCGCGACCCGGGCGCCTCCGTGGACACGATGTTCGGCGGCTTCTTCCTCTGGACCGCCAAGGCACTCTTCGCCGCCCAGCAAGGCCTCGAGGACCTCGTCTACGGCGATGAGACCGGGAACGAGGTCACCGACGCCGCAGACCGCACCGGGCTCGCCCTCTACGACGCGATCTTCTCGCCGTGGGCCGGTGCCGCACTCGTCATCGCCGGCTCGATCATGATGATCGTCAGCCGCCGCGGGGACGTGGGGGAGGTCCTGACCCGCATGCTCCTCGTACTCGTCGCGGTCGGCATCGCTGCCCTGTCCTTCGGATCCGGCGCGCAGATGTCGAGGGAGCTCAGCGGCACCCTCAGGTCCACGCTCGTCGCGGCCAAGAACACCGTCGCCGCCCAGGCGTTCCCCGAGCAGGCCGAATCCGGACCCGCCTATGCCATGCGCGACGCGATCTACCAGCAGATCCTCTACACCTCCTGGCGGAACGGAGCCGTCGGTTCCTACGGACGAGACGACATCGCCTGGGAGCTGTTCCAGGCCCAAGCCCTCGACTACAACGAGTGGTGGGCCGTGCTCGACGCGAAGGTCGACCAGAAGCAGCTCTTCCAGGACAAGGGCGAGCGGTGGATGAATGCCGCGGACAACCGAACAACCCCCACCGAGTACACCAACCTGCAGGGCAAGGGCGAGTCACGCACCGCCGCCGGAGCAGGCGCACTTCTGATGATCGCGCCGATCGCAGTCCTCCAGATCTTCGCGCTCCTGATCCAGTACCTGATGTTCCTCTTCCTGGCCTTCCTCCCCGCCGGCGCTCCGCTCGTGGCGCTGCTCGGGATCCTGAAGCCCGACACCCCCGAGAAGACGGTGAAGGTCGTCGGCGCCGTCGTGTTCGGCGGCATCGTGGCGACGATCTGTGCGCTGGTCCACTCCGTGGTCGTCATGACGATGGCGGGGCAGGGTGCGATGGCGGACGTGAGCATGATCCTCCTGTCCTGGGGCAGCGCAGTGATCCTCTACAAGCTCCTCAAACCGATCGTCGCGTTGACCGGCATCTTCACCTCGGTCCGAGCCATCGCCGGCGGCACGGCCCGCCGTGCCGGTCGCGTCAGCCGCTGGATCAAGGCAGAGTCCCGACACCGAGACACCGTCCGTGCCGGCGCCCGCCAGCATCAGCAGTTGCTCGGTGCGGTCCGGGCCCTGGGTGGTCCCCCAGACGGCGGCCCGTCTTCGCCTGGAGGTGGCCCGCCCGGCTCTGGCGGCCCGCGACCCGACGGACCGTCCGGGGACGGCCCGCGGGGTGGTCCGCGACGACCACGGCCGACATCAGGCGGTGGTGGTGGAGCGACTCCGCCCGCAGGCAGCGGGCCCACTCGTGGACCCGTCCCCGGCGGCGGGGCGCAAGCTCCGCCGCGAGCTGGGAACTCCGCCACGCGAGGAGATCCCTCCGGAGGCTCTGCGGTCGACGCTCGGACACGACTCGCAACACAGAACGGCTCAGCCGATGCGGCGCGGGCGCGACCCAATGCACCATCCGGCCCGCGCAGGGCTTCTCCGCGACCGTCCGCGCCTCCGTCGACCGACGCCGGTCGCCTGAACCACACGAAATCGAAACGCACCTCGCCCGGTCTCTACCGACCGGCCCGTAGGCCGGCCCCCGACCCGGGTGACGGACCTCCGATCCGACCTCGTCCCGAAGCTCGAGGTGGACGCCCGTGGTGACCCGAACGCTACTGCGCTGGCTGCTGCACAGCCGGCGGCGCTTCTACACGGTCCTCATCTGCGCTCTCACCATCGTCGTCGTCGCCTCACGGCTGCCCGACGCAATCGCGGCCACCGCGGCGCCAGCGGCCGCACCCGAGACCGTGGTTGTCCCGGCACCCGAGCTGCAGAACAGTGCCCCTGCGGCCCCACCTGCAGTCACACCCGCAGTGCCACCCCGGCCGCCGATGGAGGTGGCGCAGCAGTTTGCGGTTCTGTGGGCCGCTCCGCAGACCTCTCCCGCGCAGTGGCTGGCACAGCTAATGCCGCTGGCTACGGAGGAGTACGGCGCAGTGGTGCTCGCCCAAGTGGACCCCCGGAACGTACCCGCGCAAGCGGTAGCCGGCCCGGCCCGGCTCGTCTCCCGCTCCGAGGGAACGGTGGTCGTAGCGGTGCCGCTGGACTCGCTGAGCATCCGGATCGAGGTCGTCGACGTCGGCGGCGGGGACTGGAGAGTGGCCGACGTCCAACCGCTCGCCGAGGCCTGATGCCCACCCTCCTGCCCGCAGCCCCGCCTCCGACACGGCGTCGAGTCGTCGGCGGCCTCGCAGGCGTCCTCGTCCTTGCAGGTGTCGCTGCGCTGGCCGCGCTGAGTGCCGTCGTGGCCAGCGAGCCTGCCTTCGACAGCCGACCCGCTGGGTGCGTGGCGGGGCTGACCGGACCCCTCAACGACCCTCCGAGCCCCCGCGTCAACTCGCAGGCGGTGTGGACTCCTGACCAGCGCGCCAACGCCCACGAGATCGTCGCCACCGGGGACCGCGTCGGAGCTCCCGAACGCGCCAAGTGGATCGCGCTCGCCACTGCCATGCAGGAGTCAACGCTCGTCAACCTGCCCGGTGGCGACAGAGACTCGGTTGGCCTCTTCCAGCAGCGCCCCTCGCAGGGCTGGGGGACCCCCGAACAGCTCAGGACGCCCGACTACGCAGCCGGGAGGTTCTACGAGCGCCTGCTCGCCATACCGGGTTGGGAGACGATGCCGCTGACCGAGGCGGCACAGGCGGTGCAGCGGTCGGCGTTCCCCGAGGCGTACGCGAAATGGGAACAGCCGGCCGCCGATCTGCTTGCCGAGACCGGGGGGACGCTCGACGCGCTCATCTGCGCGTCCGGCACAGCCGCCGCCGGCGCCGCCACAGCAGCACTGGAGTACTCGGGACTCCAGCTCGGAAAGCGATACGAGTGGGGCGCAACAGGACCTGAGAGCTTCGACTGCTCGGGGCTGACTCTGCGGGCCTGGCAGGCCGCAGGGGTCCAACTACCTCGTACCTCACGAGAACAGGCCCGGTCGGGTGGCCGACAGGTCCCACGCGGCGAGGCTCAGCCCGGCGACCTCCTGTTCTGGTCCACCAACGAAGCCATCTCCGGGATCCACCACGTCGCCCTCTATCTGGGCGACAACCAGATCCGAGAAGCGCCCACGACCGGGGTGCCGGTACGAGACCGGCTGCTCGGCGGCGACTACGACCAGCGGGAACTGATGCCCTTCGTGGTCCGCCCTGTGTGAGTGTGTGACCGTCGGTCTCAGGGCCGGTCGTCGCGCTGAATGTAGGGCCGCGCGAGTCCGTGAGCCGTACCGAACGGGATGCCGGTCACCTCGCCCAGCTTCGGCCACGAGAGGTTCTCTCGTTCATAGAGCGCAGCGATCAGACGGCCTACGCGCTCGCGCGCCGCATCCCGGTCCTCGTCCGCGAGCTGGACGGCCCGGATCAACTCCGCCTCCGACAACTCGTCTGCTCCGCGGGTCAGCAGAGCCGCCAGCTCCGCCAGCCGTTCCGGATTCACGAGTCGAGTCTTTGCCGTGCTAGCTTTCGAGTAGTCGAAAGGTCACCGGGAAGGGAGCGCGATGGCAGCCGTTCGTGAGCGGGTTTACGCAGTGCATTCGGTCAAGCCCGACGAGCTCGGCGCCGTCGAGGTCGTCTATCCGACTGTCGACCAAGCCCTCGCCTACGCGGCTGATCGCTCCCGCGACGAGCGCGTCCTGTCCACATCGGTCACGGAGTACACGATGGGGAGCCTCGGGTCGCGCCGCCCGGTGACATGGTTCGTCGAGGGAGTGGAGCAGCCTCCCAAGTTCGACCGATCTCGGATCTACCCGGCAGGTTGACCCGGGGTCCGCCGGTCCCGCCGCTAGATGGCGGGAGTCCGCGACTCGATCGTCGATGCGGCCGCCGGCGGCTCACACTCCCGCGCCCGCGCCTCGCCGCAATGCCCTCCGCTGCGCTCCGGCCGCTGCGCGGTCGCCTTCGGCGAGCGTGCAGCTCGGCTGACCGGGCTCGGGTGCCCGCCGTTCGCCGGCGGCCCTCATTCGACGCCGTACGCCGGCCTCTCGCACCCAGCGAGTGGGCGTCGAGGACGGACGAGTCCATGTCGGCCAGCTACCGCGTCTCCCACGACCGCTCCAGCGGCTACAGCTTCACCCTGACCGGCGTTTCCGAGGAAACGGACATCCTGCACCGCTGCCCGACCTGCGGACACGCAGCTGAACCGCTAGAGCGGGAGGTCGACCCGAACTACCAGGGTCCGCTCGTGCCGGACGTCGTCCCCGACCGTGACGCGCAGAGCGCGGCGCGAGTCGGGGTGCAGGTCCTTCTGGAGACCGCGCAGGGGCGACGCAGCCCCGCGGCCGCGGCCCGCGTCGCGGCCCCCACGGTGGTTCGCTACGTCAAAGCACTCAGGCCAGCGCTGCGTACCGTTCCGGGAGTCCGGATCGATCGCTGGCACGCTGCGCAGCCTCACAAGTGGACAGTCGAGGCGAACGGCCTCGTCACCTTCGGCCGCCCTCGCGCTCTGGCCGCTCGCTTCGAGCCGGACGCCGCAGGTCGCTGGACGTGTGTGGCGTTCCGCATCATCGACGGTGGGGCGGCGCCGATGGCAGCGTCGCTGCAGAGAGCCGCGTAGCCGATTCAGGCGGATCGGCCCTTCTGTCGCTGACCTCGGGCGTCCATCGCCGTGGAGAGGCATGAAACCGCCCGAGGGCAGCACCTCCCGCACGCGGCGAGCCGCCGATGAACCCGGCCCGAGCCCGACACGGGTGAGACGAGCCACTGGCGGGGTCGCTGACGCGATCACACCCGGTCCGGCGAGCCGGAACCCCCGCCGGTCCCTACGGGACACCGTGCGGCCCGCGCTGGAGCGAGCCCGCGATTCCAGCACAACTCCACAGCGAAGGAGCACCAGATGGCCGAGAAGACCGTAGCGACCCTCGACGAATCCGGCCTCGACCTGAGCCCGGGCACGATCCTGGACGTCGGCGACGCCTGCGACCAGGGCTTCAGCACCGACATGCGTCGGGGGCGCTGGGACGTGGGCGAGCTCATCGCCTGCCCGGACTGCGGGCAGGAGCACCAGATCGTCTCCGTCACGCCGATCGACATCGCCCACAACATCCGCATCGTCAAGGCCTGAACCCCTTCGGCAGCGTCGAGGGCCCCGCACCGGGGCCCTCGACGCGTGTCTCGGAGACGTGAGCGCGAGCACCCGGACGGGGGTCTGCGTGGCAGCCGCGAACCGCCGAGTCTGCGACGTAGCGTTCAGTGCGTGACGGACAGCGCGAACTCCGACGCCGGGGAGACCCCAGCGGCGACGGTGTTGGAGAGGATGCTCGCGGCGAAGCTCGGCGAGGACCGCGCCCACGAGTACCTGCGGACCCAATGGGTCCGCTGCGCCGACGAGATCATCACCGACCCCGGCGCAGTCGTCCCCAGGTTCGTGATCAAGCCGCCACCCATCACCGAGAACGTCTGAGCTTCGCTCAGCAAGGTCGACAGCGGGGCGGGCGCCCCATGTCCGGCTGCCGACGTTCGCCTGCAGGCGGTACCGCCGGGAGCCGCAGCAACAGCGGCGTGGTCGATCATCCCCGGCGCGTCTCGCCGGGCGGTGAGGACGTGGCGACTCTGCACCCCGGCCGTCGCTTGCCCGGTCGATGCCCTGCCAGCCCAGCCCGACCGGGTGAGATCGAGCGTGCGTTCACGGTGGTCGGCTGAGGTCTGGCGGCGATCTCACACCGGTCGGGCGAGCGCAGGGCCCCGCCCGCGCGACGCCCGGGGCGCGGGCGAGCCGCGCCTCACCACCGCGGTGAGGCCGCCCCGGGCCCGGCGATCCCCCCTCGTCGGGTTCCCGGGGCGTCCTGCCCGTCCCTCGGGAGCTGCCATGACCGCCACTGCCCTGTTGACCAGGCGCAACGCCGCCTTGCCGGAGATCGTCGAGGTTCTTCGCGCCCAGCAGGACGCCAAACTCGACGTGGTCTCCGCGGCCCACAACCTACGTATGGCCGACGGCGTGCTGCGGATAGCGGGTGCCGACCACCAACTGACTGTCGACGGGGTCACCACCCGCGATGCCGCGCTGACCCCGACGGCCTCGGCCGACGCAGACCTGGCCGCCAAACTCGACATTCCGCTGCCGTACCTGCGCCGGATGCGTCAGGTCAAACCCGACCTGTACGACCTGAACGTCAACGCCTGGTTGGAGGACCGGCCCGACCGGCGGTTCCTCGTCCGCGGGCTGCGCGACGCGGCATCGCCAGAGCCGGGCGTACTGCGCGCTGTGCTTTCTGACCAATACAGGATCGTGGATTCGTTGGACGTTATCGTAGCCGTCTTGAATGGGATCCGGCAGGCAGGTGCGCAGGTTGAGATACTGCAGGCGGATCTGACCGAGAATAACGTATTCCTGCAGATCCGGTCCACCGACGTGGAAGCGATGGCACCGGAGCTCCTGGCCGGCTACCGCAGTCCATTCACCGGCGCGCGCGGAATCGAGAACCCGATCGTCTTCGGCGGTTTCATCGTCTCGAATTCAGAAACCGGCCACGGCCGCTTCAAGATCTCCCCGCGGCTGGTGGTGCAGGTCTGCAACAACGGCATGACCATCGACAAGCACGCTCTCTCTGAGGTGCACCTCGGGGGCAAACTGGACGACGGTCGGATCCAGTGGAGCGCCGAAACCCAGGCCACCGCGCTGAAGCTCATCGGCCAGAAGACTAGCGATGCTGTCGCGGCGTTCCTCAACCCCGACTTCGTACGTGCCCAGATCCGCGAGATCACCGCTGCAGCCGGAGTTCCGATCAGTGCTCCCGTGGAGACCATCGAGCACGTCTCGAAGAAGCTCAACTTCAATCGTGCGCAGCAGGACGCGATCCTGGCGGACTTCATCTCCGGTGGAGCCTGCACCTCTGGCGGAGTGCTCCACGCCGTCACCTCCGCAGCCCAGCGCATCGAGAACGCCGACGTCGCCTACGAGATGGAACGCCACGGCCTGCGAGCGATGAGCCTCGCCGCGGCCCACGCCGGTTGCTAGACCCCTCGCGACCGGGCGGCCATGCGTTCTAGAGGCTGCCCGGCGCGTCCTCTATGCGCTTTAGAGGACCGATCACGACTGAGCCTTTGTCAACCAAATCATGCATTGGCGATCACCACCTTGGTGGACGCCACTCGAGTCTTTGCGGGCGCCCGCAAGATCTTGCCGGAGGCGGCAAAATCCCTGGTCGGCCAGCCTACTGACGCCGGTCACCTGCGCGCCCCGCAGCGACGCGGATGGATCCTTCCCACCGCAGGGAAAGTTCCGGGGTGCTATAAGTCGAGGCCCTGAGGGTCACAACTTGGAATTCAGGGGTTGACCGAGGAGTCCACCGAGTTGCTGCCGGTGACTTGGTGAACCCGCGGATTAGGTATCCGAGGGGGCCTGTGCCCTGGCTGTTCAGAGGTGGTGTGGTCACACACTGGTCACCAGCAACAAGACCGGTTCGTAGCTGCATCTTTGGTGCGAGAGGATCGGCTCATGCTCGCCTTCGTCGAACGCAACGGCCGGCCCGAGGCGACAACGCCGAGTACGTCGCGCCTGCTCCGTCAAGATGGCGCTGCGGCGAGTATCGCCGCCGTAAGTAAGCTGCCTGGCGCTGCTGCCTACTCGGCATCGGGGTCAGCGTCTTTGACGAGTTCGGGCCGTCCGTAGCTGGTCCGTTCCCACACACGGTTCTCGGAGTCTGTGAAGCGGAACGTGATGTCGAAACCGCCGACGCCGAGCCTGTGGCTTGCACCATTGGGGTCAACGAATTCGCCGCGGACATGGCTGGCATCGCCGGGGAGCAGGAAGTTGCGCTGGAACGGACGCGTGGTTGTCCATGTCCAGTCCGGGTGCTCGTCGTAGACCACCGTGATGATCCGGAGTGCCCGTATCGGTGTGACAGCGTGGTTGTGGAACTCCAGCACGCCGCCGGTGGGTTCGACGAGCACGAGCGAGGCTTGTCCTCGGGCCACCTCGACCCGATCTTTTCGTCCTCGGTGGGCGTCGCCGAGAGCGATTCCTAGCCCAGATCTTTCGTCCCGTGGCCTTGGCTTGATCAACACCGGTGCTGGTCGGTGTGATGTGGTGGATTCTGCCCTCGGGGTATGACAGTTCGGCCGAGGTCGCTCGGGTGGGCGCCGGTTCCACTGGTCCGGTCGGGTTCTCGGTCGTAGTGTCGGTGAGGGAGTGCTCAGCCGGGGACGGCGAGCGTGTGCAGCGCGGTGAGGCCGTCGCGGAGCAGCCCGGCCCAGGGTGCGTGCGCGGGCAGGTGGAGCACGGTCCGGCGGGCGTGGCGGGCTCGCTGGGCGGGGATGGAGAACAGCCGTAGGCGCAGGCGTTTCGGTTCCCAGCGCCGCGCGGGGTGGTCGGTGTAGGCGAGCATCTGCGCCCAGGCGGTGATCTCGCAGGCGAGCGCGACCACGGCTTGCCAGATGCGGTTCTGGTCCAACTCGTGCAGCGGCAGGTTGGTCAGCCCGGTGTCCTTCGCCGCGCGGATGCGGTCCTCGACGCGGGCGCGGCGACGGTGCCGTAGTTCGAGGTCGGCGAGCTGGCGACCCGGGCCGCCGGGTCGGGTGTTGGTGGCGAAAGCGGTGTAGCGCAACCCGTCCTGGTCGGTGATCCGCAGCTGGGCGCCCGGGTGCGGCCGCTCCCGGCGGACGATCACCCGCATGCCGTCGGGCCAGGACGCCAGGTTCATCAGCCCGGTGGCCTCGATGACCCAGGCGCCGGGGCGGGGCTCGCGGTCGGCGTCCAGCGCGGTCTGCCAGTCGTCGGCGGGGAGCGCGGCGAGCTGGTCGACCAGGGCCTGGGTCAGTCCGAACCCGACCGAGTAGGACAACCGCTGCCCGTGCAGCCAGTCCAGCAGCTCGTGCGAGGCGCCGGCGCCGTCCACGCGGATGAGGACCTTGCGACCGGGCCGGTTGCCGGGCCTGTGATCGGGGAGCTGGCGCAGCGCGGACCGGATGACGGTGATGTGGTCGGCGGCGGTGTTCGATCCGGCGTTGCCCGGGCGCAGCAGCGCGGCCAGCGGCTCACCGGTGCCCGCGGCGCCATGATCGGCGAAGGCCCACAACGGGTGGTGACCGAAGCCCTTCTTGAACGTCGGCGCGGCGCCCTGCTTGTCGGAGTGGGCGGTCACCAGGGTGGCGTCCACGTCGATGACCAGCGGATTCGCCATGTCGGTGTCGTGATCGGGAGCCGCGTCCCCGGCCAGTGCCCAGGCCTGGGCCCGTGCTGCAGCGCGAGCGGTGTCGATCGCCGCCGACACCGCGGCAGCGTCGGCGGCGAGGCGGTCGATGGTGCGTGACACCGTCGGATCCGAGGCCACCGACCCGAACAGGGCGGGCTCGGCGCGCAGCAACGCGATGTCGGACAGGCAGTCCCCGCCCACGGCCAGCGTCAGCGCGAGGTCGAGCAGGACCTTCGCCGGGTCGTGGACCGCCAACCGCGGCCGCCACGGCCCCAACGCCCCCGACAGTCCTCGGTCGAGTCCGACCTTGGCGATGGTCTCGGTGAGCAGCCTCGTCCCGGCATGAGACACCACCGTCGTCGCGGCCGTGTCGAGGTCCGGGCACGGGTAGAACCCGATAGTCTTCTTCACCTGGAGGGTGCTCCTGCTCTTGGGCCGATGGAGACTTCAGCAATCCCCATTCTCCCTGCTCAGAGGCACCCTCCAGCCTTCTGACACGCCACATCCGGCGAACCACGATGAAAGCCCCGGGCTAGGGCGACGACGACCGCGGCGGCCGTGAACAAGGCCCCGCCGACTTGGCCCCACGCCGCGAGCTGGTCTGCCCAGTTCGGAGGGTCAGGTAGGACTGGCAGCGCAACAGCGATCACTGGCATGTGATCGTTCGGCTTGTCGAGGTTGTTAGAGCACGGAGCGCCGCGATGCGTGCAGTCAGCCGTTCCCCGACTACCGGTCGAGGACCCGCTCCAGGCCGCGGCGAGCTCGGGCGACGTCGTCGGCCTGCCCGCTGTCGAGCGCGTCGAGGAGCTTCCGGGACCAGACGCGGCAGCGGAACTCGTCGTCAAGCTCGTACAGGATGCGAGCTGCGGCGCGCTTCCGGTGGTCTGCGGTGGTGCTGAGCCCACCGTGGCCGCGGAGGATCGCGGCGGCTTGGTGCAGGTCGAGTGGTTCGGGCATGGCTGTCCCCCGTCGTGGTCGTTCATGGTGGGCGACCGCGGGGGAAGCGCGGCGGGGTCCAGCGTATGTCAGAACCCCTGTTCCGAGTGCAAGCCCTCAGCCGGCAGGGATCTTGTGGATGAGCGCTGCGAGCCGCATCGTGTTCGGGATCCGCTTCATGGCCAGCTTCTCGTAGAACGGCACTAAACCCTCGTCAGCGGCGTCGAGCACAAGCAACGGCATTCGGACTGCCGTGTGTGCCACCAGCGCCTCCTCCACCGCGCGAAAGAACAGACGGGCTCCGTGCCCCTGCCCCTGGTACTGCTCAGCGACCCCCATCTGTGCCAGCAGAATCGCCGGGGCCAGACCCTCAGCGTTCCCCGTGCGCCTCAACCGGCTCGGGGCAGCCGAGACGTTAGCGATGACCGTGCGGAGTGCGAAGAACGCGACGACCGCGCCGTTCGCATCAACGCAGACGTGGGTCGACACCTCGTGAGCGTTCGCAAGGGCCTTATCGCGAAACCAACTGTCGACAGACTCACGCCCCGAAACGAAGTTTCCGGTGTCGTGGTGTGCAGCGAGTGGCTCGACCCCGACCCATGGAGGCTCGATCAACGCTCGGAGTACTCCGCGAACCGCTCGGCGAACCGCTCGGCGTCGTCCTCGTCGAGGAAGTCGTCAGGCATGATCACGACATTGCTGTGGAACACGCGCTCTACCGCGGGCACCAGCTCACGGAAGTACGCAGTCATCGCCTCGTCGGGGATGCGCTTCCGGAACGCTCCCGGGACGTAGTGATCCCGCCAAGGGGTCTGATCGTGAGTCAGCCGCCAGAGCTGAGACGCCGAGTGGTCCTGGTAGCGGGACCACACATCATCCAGGAATTCCGCGACGTCTTGCGGCAGATCGACATGAGCGATCGAGACGTCGTCGCGCGCGGCGATGATCTGCTTGCTACCGGCGTGGCGCTTCCAGACTCGGTGGACTGCAGGCCCGTTGTCGTAGGCCTCGATATCCGCAGCGAACAGCCGGCGGCCGGTTGAGGCAAGGTAGTTGGCCTGGGCTAGGTAGAGAAGCTTGGCCAGCTTCAGCGGGGTTACGTCGGGCTCAGGCCGTCGCGCGTCCTGCTCAAGGAGGTAGTCCGCGACGTCCAACACGTCGACGTCGTGGGTGAACACAGGCTCAGCGATGTCTGTCACGGGGTTACTCCTTCCGATGTCCAGGCGAATGTCGCACATCGCACCGACAGTTCGCGAAGTCAATCACTCGATCGGCTCACTGTTCACAACGTTCTGACATGCAGCTTCGTTACCGGAGAAGGTGTGACGGCCTTCGCACGGTGTTGCAGTCGTCCAGCCCTGTAACGGTCTCGCTGCCCTCCTCGAAGCCGTCATCGACCTGGTGGGCAGAGGTAGAGGCGCCAGTCGGCGGGTGCGTCTGGGTCGGTGACCACCTCGCCGTCGAGTCGGACGAAGTTACCCCGCAGGTGTTCACGGGCCCGGGCCTCGGACAGCCGCAGCGTCAGGCGCTCCAGGATCGTTGTTGGGCCGGTCTCTCGTCGTCTGGCACGTCCGGGGACGGTAGCCGTGGGCACCGACGGTTTCGGCCTGCGTCGCTCGGCGCGGCGGAGGGACCTGCTCTGTCCCGGACACGCGACTGATCGCGATTGCACCGTTACTCCAGCCAACGTCTGACTACGCCAGACCACGGGAGACCACGGGAGCGGCATGGGACGCGCGGTGTCGGTAGTGCCAGCGGCAGCGACGGTGAACGAGGTCGCGCTGCGGCTGAGGATCAGCCCGGAGTCGATCCGTCGGGGTGTCGCCTCGGGGACGGTGCGGGCCTTGCGCTTCGGGCGGGCGGTGCGGATCCCGGAGGTCGAGATCGAGGGGCTCCTCGTCGAGGGGTTCGCGTCGAGCGCCGGGATGACGCGTCGTGACCACCACCGTTGAGCTGCGCCAGCGCGCGTTGCTCGACCAGCTCGACGCTGCGAGCGAGACGACCCGCGCTCACCTGGTTGCGCTCGCGGACGATCTGGGCGGCTCGGAGCCCGCGTACTCGACGCGCAGGTCCACCAGGATGCTGGACGCCGTCGAGAAGGCGGTCGCCGCCGACCCTGTCTACGGCGATGCCGCGCACATGATCAAGTTCGAGGCCTCGGTCGTGGGTAGCCGCACCAGGCCTCCTCGCCGCCGCTAACCTCTACGCGGCCGCCGCGGAGGTGGCACCGCAGAACCGGCCCAGACCGCCCGGGACTGCACTCGGCCCCGGCCCCGCCGAGCAGGTGGCGTCGGGGCCGAGATCCTGTCATCGCAATTGCGTCCGCCCTGGTTACGGCCTGATCTGTCCTGGGGCGGTGTGCTCGGTCCACCGGTACGAGTCCCACCAGCGGACAACACCCTGAGGGTCCGGGTACCAGCCCGGCGGTGGGCCCTGCGGCGGCGGTGCCGCGAGTTCATGGCGCTGGACGTAGGCGTCGACATGGTGCACGTGGGCTTGCGCGATGTGGTTGGACTGGTTATTCAGCATGCGGGCGTTCTGCGCGACAGCGGCCCTGGTGGCGTTGCGGGTCTGCCGGGTGTACTTCGCGATCCGTTCCTTGTCGGAGCGGTAGTCGACCAGCCCGAGGGTGCTGAGAGAGGTCATCTTGCGGAACAGCCCCATGAGTCGGCCCGTTCAGCCGATCTGCCCGGTGAAGAACATGGGCTCGTTGAAACTGTCAGTCACCGCGATCTGCAACGGGCCGGTCGTCCCCTTGGTCACCTTGAAGCGGAACGGGACCTGGAGCGACTGCCCAGGGGCGATCTGCTGGGTGGCGAACGACGCTTGGCTGTAGATCTCGGTGGCAGGCGCGCCTGCGACGGTGGCGTCGATCAGGATCAGGGAGGCGCCGACGGCGGCCTTCGTGCCGTTCGTGATCGTCACGGTCGATTCGTAGCCCTGCTCGCCGGCGGCGATGTCGAACTGGTTGTCCGACTTCCACGGCGCTGGGACAGAGGCGGACAGGGCCAGACCGGACTGGTAGGTGAGGGTCTCCCCGAGGTTCGCGGTACCGCCCTGGCGGGCCGAGTCGACCGCCGACACCGCCCCGCCGAGCATCGCCATGCAGCCGCCGATCATCAGGATCGGGAGCAGCGCGAGCGCACCGACGATCCACGGCCACTTCTTCCGCTTCTTCGGCGGCAGCGACACCGGCACGTTCGTGGGGTGCTGCGGGCGCTGCTGCTGCGGAACGAAGCCGAAATCCTGGCTCGGCTGCTGGGGCGCCCACTGCTGGCCGTACTGCTGCGGCTGGGCCTGCTGACGGTACGGGCCGGGCTGCTGCTGGCCGTAGGGGTTGTGGCCGCCGGACGGCTGTCCGCCGCGCTGTTGGTTGCCCGGGTACGTCATTGGGGGAGGCTCCGTTCGATCGTCTGCTCTCCCCATCGCTCGCAGTAGGCGCGCGCTTACAACGTGAATGAGCGGTTCATCAGAATTGCGTACGACTGGCGGTCACAGGTTGAGAACGGGCTTCCAGCCGTGCTCCAGGAACGTCTCGACTCCGAAGTCGTACTCGTCCTCGTTGAGGTCTTCGAGCTATACCACGACGTGATGCCAGTCGTCGTGGGGGTCGAGGATCCACTCGACGTTGCGGACAGTCACGATCCCGTAATTCGGGTTAGCGAGAACGTCGTCTCCCTCGAGGGGGACACCGGGCAGACGAATGTTCCGGAGAGGTCAAGCTCGCGCTGCGCAGCGTTTGCCTCCTCCTCGACCTCGGTGATCTCGTCCGGTTCGCCGTGCTTCCTGGCGAGTTCCAGCAAGGCGTCTGGTAGTTGGTTCTTCACCGAGACACGGAACTGCATCAGAACGCCGGTCAGCTCCAGTCCGGGATCATCAGCCGCCACGAATGCGGCACGCGCACCTCGGGCAGCGAGGTCCATACCCGGATGCTAAAAGTCCCTCGGATTCGGGTTTCCGTTGCTGGTCGAGTTGCCGAGTACTGCCAACGCGTGACTCGCTGTGGCGTTCGCCTGCGCCGCGACCTGTGCGCTCTGTTCGCTGGCGACCTTGATGCCGAAGTAGGCGGCAGTGAGCGACGAGAGCGCGGCCAGAGCTGCCCCGGCGAGCGCTGCAACCGTGCCCGCGTTGGGGTCGGCGACGGGAGTTGCTGCTGCGCCGTTCGGCCCGGGCATCATCGGGGTTTGCAGCTGGAGCACAGCGGCGATGAGGATCCCGAGGATGATCAGAGAGACGACACAGACGACGATCAACGCGTAGCCGGGCTTCACCCATCCGCTGTCTGTGCTCGGCTCGAACTTGTAGACGACGGGTGGCGGCGCCCCTGTGCCACCCCTGGCTGGAGTCTCGGCCTGCGCTGTACCGGCGCCCTCGGCGCCTGGGGACACGTTCCCCGCGTTGTCTCCGCCCGCTGGTGGTGTCGGCTGGTTCATTCGGCGCCCTTCCTCTGCTGGATATGGGTGCGTCCTGAGTCGTGTCGTGGACGCGGACCGTTACGAGGTCTCACGGTCTGTTCCTCCGAGGTGACCGCGACCCGCGAGTGCGACCTTCTCGACGCGCGGGCGGGTGACGCTCCCCGCATGCCGACCCCGCCCTGCATGCCCCGCGAGCGTTTCGAGACGGTGGAGGCGGCGAAGCAGGAGTTGGTGTTCCGGCGCGCACTGGGGGTCCGAGGTGGACAGAGCGGCTACCCCCGGAAGCAGTGGAGTGCGACACGTGCGGCGGGGCGCACCTGCGCTGGGAGGTCGCGGAGTCTCGTGACACGCGGAGATGACGGCAGAGCAGCCAATGCCTGATCGTCAGGCCGTGACCAGCGCGTTCGCCTCGACCCCGGCTGCGGGGTGCGCTGTGCCATAGCAATCCGAATCGATGAGGCGTACGTCGGATTTGCGCCGAGACGCGGGATGCTGAGAAGGAAGCGGGCAAGTCAGGCCGCCGCTTCGGCAAGGCTTTCGCCGCAGGCGCGGACAAGGCCGGGCAGAACATCAATCTCACCAAGGGCGTGGAGCGCGAGGTCGAGCAGGCCGCGAAAGGCCTGGCGTCGGCGCGCGCCGTTGAGGCCCGCGCAGCCGGGCAGGTCGAGAAGGCCGAGGCCAGTCTCACTCGCACCCGCGACACCGCCACAAACGCTGCTGGACGGGTGGAGTCGGCGGAGGCCCGGCTCTACGAACTCCGGCAGCGCGGCGGCGCATCCACCACTCAGATCACGGCCGCTGAGCAGCGGGTCGCCTCGACCCGGACCCGGACCCGGACCCGGGCTGCTGCCGCGGCGGACCGGCTCCAGACCGCGGAGCAGCGCCTCGCCTCCCTGCGCGCCTCCGGTGGCACCGCCGAACAGATCGCTATCGCGGAGCAGCGCGTCGAGACCGCGCGGACCCGAGCCGTGAACTCGGCCGGTGCGATCACGGTTGCAGAGCAGAGGCTGGAGGAGATCCGGAGCCCGGACTCAGGCGCAGCGAACCTGATCGGCGACCGAGGGTAGAGGAGGTGCGGGGCCCGACGGAATTCTGCACCTCGCCGCCTACATCCTGTGCGGACGTCCGTGCCTGGCAGGGACGGATGATGACCGCCGGGCTGAAGCAGTCACGACGGGCTGACCATCTGACCTCCGGAGTTCGCACCGGTAAGTCGCCCAGAGGTCAGCACAGACGGGCCGGGCGAGCAGGAGATGAACCCGACCGACCCATCCCGCCGAGACCGCGACAGCCGAATGTGGACCCCGGGCGCGGCTGACATCGGGGACGCAGGTCGAGCGCTCACACCGGGATGGGCCAGCCGGAACCCCCTCCTGTCCCCTGCGGGGACCCGGCCCGCCTGCGCCGAGGCGGAGCCGCGTCTCACCAGGAGCAACCACCGGAGGTCCCGATGATCAGCTTGCCCCGCCGCACCGACTCCACCTCGACGGTCCGCATCAGCCGCATCCCCGCGCAGGGCACTGCCGCGCCGCGGCGGCGGGACCCCGACACAGGCAAGGTCCGCGGGCAGGTCTGCTCCGGCTGTCGCATCGAGCTCCCGGTCAGCGGCGACTGCGAGAACTGCTGACCGTCGGGTCGGGGCCCCGAGCGGGCCCCGAGCCGACGGTGTGACCGCTGGGCTGGACTTCGGCGCTCGGGTGCGGCTGGGACGGGTGCGGTGGTCGTGCTGCGGCCCATCGGATCTGCAGCACTCGGCATGCCTGGAGCGCCCGGAGGTCAGCACAGACGGCCGGGCAGGCGGGCAGATGAACCGGACCGACCCATCCCGGTGAGACCGCGCTGCGGTGTCGAGCTCGGCCGGCAGTTGGAGCGAAGCGGTCACACGCGGGATGGGCCAGCCCGAACCCCCTGCCCGTCCCCTGCGGGGACCCGGCCGCCTGCGCTGAGGCAAGCCGCGTTCCACCCACACCGAGCTCCGGGAGCCCCGATGATCCGCACCACGAGCACCGCCCCCACCGGCAGCAGCGCAGAGGGCGACACCGATGCGTGGCGGCGTTTCGACGATCGCGAGGCGGTCGAGGACCGCATCGCCGCCGACATCAGCGGCGCGCTCGGCGAGTCCGGCTTCTGACCCCGAGGGCGGGCCCAGCCGGGCCCGCCCTCTGAACCATCGGAGGGACCATCGATGCTCGACCCGACCGGAAAGATCAACTCGTACGGTCACCTCGACTACAGGCGCAGCTACGTGCTCCCCGCGCACGTAGTCAGCAACATTCCGCGCGACCGCAGCAACCCCGGGGGCTACGGGGCCCACGAGTACGCCCGTGGGCTCCTCGTCGAGATCGCGCTGTCCCTCGAAGCGCGTCCCGACGAAGTGCGCTACACCGACTGCGGGGCGGCCTGCTCCAGGCATCCCGTGCTGTGCCCCAACCCCACGCCCTGCCCGACCCGGACGTCGTCCCTCGCGGTGGCCTATCTGGCGTTGACCCTGCCCTGGCTCACGCCGCTGGTCGTCACGGTGAGCTGGTGGAACTCCTGGTACGACGACAGCGGTCGCCACCAGGGCTGGCACCTGACCATCGACGGAGACTCGATCTCCGAGGAGAACCGCATCTGTTCGCCCAGTCCCCTCTACACCGGGGCGCTTGTCGGGTGGCACGTACGGCGACGTGATCCGCTCTTCCATCTCGCTGGCCTCGCGGACTCACCCCGTCCCGGCGGCACGCCCTCGAACACTCATCAGGGCGGCTGACGTGACTGACTTCGACCTGGCCGACCAGCCTCCGATCCGCTTGACCAGCGGTGACGGCGTCATCATGGCCATTCCGACGCTGGTCGGTTTCATCCCGACCGAGTCCTTGATCATCCTCGTGTTGAGCAGCCGCCGAGTCATTCTGACGCTACGTGTCGACCTCCCCGATGGCGGTCGAGCAAGCCGTGACCTGGCAGCGCACATCGCCGAAACGGTCGCCCGTCACCGCGACGAGCGTGAGGCCGCCGCCGTGCTGGTCGTCATCGGGGAGCATGCGCGAACGGATGTCATCGATGCTGTCGGCGAGCGGCTCACCATGGTGGGAGTCGCTGTTCGTCAGTCGCTACACACGGTGGCCGTCCACGCCGGCATGCCCTGGCAGTGCCTCTGCGGCTGCGGGCAGGCCGGAGTCCTCGACGACCCCGAAACGTCGATCGCAGCGGTCGCGGCAGCCGTTCACACGGGCCGCCTCACCCATCGTGCGCGGACGGACCTGGCCGCCGCGCTGGAGAGCCGCCTCGACACCGCGACCGTCGCTCGTCGCGAACAGCAGATCCATCGGCTCGACGACGCATGGCCCGCGACCGAGTCGGCGGTCCTCCGATTCCAGGAGTTGGCGCTCGACAAGCGGCTCAAGGACCTGGTGGAGCCCGTCGTCGTGGGAGTGGGCGCCGCGCTTCTGGTCCCGGCGTCCCGGGACGCGCTGATCGAGTGGACGGCCGCGGTCACCGAGCCCGGGGTCGCCGCCGCTGCCTGGGCCCGACTGGCGCAGGAGCTTCCTGGTATCGCCCGGGCGACCGCCGCGACGCTGTGCGCGGTCGGTGCCCTCCTCGACGGCGACGGTGCTATGGCCAACATCGCTCTGGACCTGGTCGAGCGGATCCACCCGCGCCTGGCCATCGCCGCCCTGGTCGCCCGGATCGCTGACCGAGGTATCCCCGCCCCGGGCGCTGCGGGAGCTCATCCTCAGTCGTCGAGCTACCTGAGGGTCCTTGCCGGTCCGGCACGCGCAGGGGGTCTCGCACACGGACTCCTGCCAGGACGGCCGTGTGGCCGATGGAGACGCCCGAAGGTCAGCACACACCCCGGGCCGCGAGGCGATGAACCCGACCCATCCATCCCGGTGAGCCCGCTGCTGCGGCTGCCGTCCGGCCTGCGGCGAGGCGGAGGCGGGCACGACCGGGATGGACGAGCCGGAACCCCCTGCCCCGGACCCGAGGTCCGCGCTGAGGCAAGCCGCGTCACCACGACACACCGACATCCTGAAGGAGAACCCCATGAACGAGAACACCTTCCGCGGCAACCTCGGCCGGGCCCCGGAGATCGCCTACGGCCGAGACAACGGCACCGCCGTCTGCCGGTTCTCGATCGCGATCAACAGCCGCCGGTTCAACAAGACCAGGGGCGAGTGGGAGGACCGCCCGACCGTCTGGAAGAACGTGGTCTGCTTCGGCCAGATGGCCCAGAACGCCTACGACACCCTCGCCAAGGGGATGACGGTCACCGTCACGGGCACCGAGGCCGACGACTCCTACACCCGCGAGTCCCGAGTCGAGGGCGGCGAGGACGTCCTGATCCGCCAGACGGTCCTCGAGGCGATCGACGTGGCGGTGAGCCTGACCCGCCAGGTCGCCGAGGTCCGGAAGATCACCAACGAGGGAGCCGCCGACGGCGGGCGCACCCCGGCGGCGTCCGTGCCCGAGCCGGTCGGCTGACCGGGGATGGGGCGGTCCCGATCAGGGGCCGCCCCACGCAGCGCCAGCCCACAACGCGGTGCTGACCCGCGCGAGCGAGTTCGACGCCGCACGCCGTCGGTGACTGTGCCCGAGCCCACCCGCCCGTCCAGGCCCTCCGCTTCGCTGCGGCCGCGGCGCGGTCGCCTCCGGCGAGCCCGGACGGCCGCGCCCCGGCTCGGGCTTGTCGACGCCGTAGGGACGAGAACTCGCTGATGAACGAGCAGGAAGGAGCACGTGATGACGATCATCCGATCTCGATTCGATTGGCGTCGAGTGCCGACACGGAACGAGCAGGGTGGATCCACCCACGCCGACCTCGCCTCTCGGCGTGAGTGGTGAGGGCGGCATGGACTGGCGCCATCGGGCGAATTGTCGAGGAAAGGATCCAGAACTCTTTTTCCCAGTCGGCGAGGGAGACCTCGCTCGGTGGCAGGCCGCGCGGGCCAAGGCGATCTGCCGGGGGTGCGCTGTCCTGGTCGCTTGTCGCGACTGGGCGAGGGCGCACGAGGATGCGGGTGTCTGGGGTGGCGAGGCCGAGCAGGAACGGCGGGATCAGCGACGGCGCCAGGGACGTCGGCGTGCTCGGCCATCGTCGTGAGGGTCTCAGCCCGGTGGGCAGGCGGTGTCCTCCGATGGTCGGTGCGGAAGGACCGCCCGGAGGTCAGCAGGCCATGCCGGGGCAGGCGTGCGATGAACCCGACCCCTCCATCCCAGTGAGGTCCGGGGTGAAGTCGGGTGCGGATCCGTGCGCTCGGCGACCGGCCACACCGGCATGGAGGAGTCGGAACCCCCGCACGTCCCCTCCGGGGACCCCGGCACGCCCTGCTGAGGCGATGCCGCGTTCCAGCCGCACCGACCACCGGAGGACACGATGGCAGCCCACCCCGACACGACGTCCATCTTTCACGGGAGCACCCAGGTCAGCGACGAACAGTGGGTTGCCAACCAGTACCGCCTTGAGCCGTTCGCAGGGGTGTTCGTCGACGGTGCAGAACTCGACCTCGAGCCGGAGCCGCCGTTCTGAGGCTGGGGCCGGGCCGCCACGTGCGGCCCGGCCTCACGGTCGCTCGGGACCGCGCAGTTCGGTGTGGCTGGTAACTGGCAGCGAGTTACCCCCAGTTACCTGTAGTCACCTTATCGTTGGCTGCTCTCTGCGGTTCTCTTGTTTCTGCGGGAATCACCGCAAATCGTGCTCCTGTCGCCGTGGACGGCATTCTTGCAGGAGCGAAGGCTGGGAGGCTGACGTGAACTCGAATGCGGAGCAGCGCCGAAATCTTCGTGAGTCGATCCGGGCGGACGTGCTGAAGAAGGCGTTGGCGAAGCGTGCTGCGGGAGTGCCGACCTACTCCATTCCCGAGGCCGCGGCATTGCTGAGCATCTCGCAGGAGTACCTCTACCGCGTCGTCAACGGCGGAGACTTCCCGGCGGCGCACATCAGCACGGGAGCTTCGAAGGGCCGATTCGTCATCGCTGCGCGTGCGGTGGAGAAGTACCTCGCCGAAGCGGCCGAAGGCACCGGGTGCGTCGAGTCCGCGGACTTCGCCGCGCGGTGGCGAGCGGAGAACGGGGGATTGGCATCGTGATCGAGCTCGACACTGAACTCGTACTGGCTGCCGTCGTGCTGTGTGCCGGGGTCGCCCTCTGCACTGCCCGCCAGCACGGGTTGGCGCTTGTCCTGGCAGCCGGAGTCGGTGCAGCAGTACTCGTCGACTCCACCGTGCTGAGCTGGCTCGTCGGTTTGGGGACTGCAGGTCTCACGGTTGGCATCGCCTGGTGGAGGTGGGCCCGGTCGGCCGGGATCGTCTCGCGGTGGGCGGCCCGGAACCGCCGGAAGTCCGGCGTGTCATCAGGCTCGGACATTCTGCGCGTGGCCGGGGCCCGGGCGATGCGTCGCCGGGCCGGGATCGTCCGCCCCTCCCTCGCCGCGGCAGGACGTCGCCCACGCACTCGGGACGTCGCCGTCCAGCTGTGCCGCTCAGGCTTCCTGAGCGTCTGGGCCTCCGTCGAAGACGTCATCCTCGTCTTCGGCGGCCCGCGGACCGGCAAGACCGGATGGCTCGCAGGGCGCGTCCTGGACGCGCCGGGAGCCGCGCTCGTCACCTCCAGCCGCACCGATCTCTACGAGAGGTGCGCAGACCTTCGCCGACAGCTCGGGCCCGTCCACGTCTTCAACGCCGTCGACCTCGGCGGCCTGCCTTCCACGATCCACTTCAACCCGCTGACCGGATGCCGGCATCCCGTCGCGGCCTCCGAGCGAGCCGCCGACATGCTCGGAGCCACTCGTTCCGCCGGCACATCCAGCGATCGGGAATTCTGGGACATCCAGGCCCGCCGAGTCCTCGCAGCGTTCCTTCATGCCGCCGCACTCGGCGACAGGTCGATGCGCGACGTTCAGGGATGGGTCGCCGATCCCGAGAGGGCACACCGCGAGGTCACCGCTCTTCTGCGAGCCAGCGATGACCCGGCCTTCGAGCAAGACGTCAGTCAGTTCGTCGGCACGAACGAGCGGACGCGGACATCGATCACGTCCAGTGTCATGCCGGCGCTCAGTTGGCTGACCTCGCCCGCGGCCACCGCGGCGGCTGCCGACGATGAGCCTCGGTTCGACGTCGAGGTGCTCCTCCGGGAGCGGGGAACGGTGTTCGTCCTCGGAGCGGAGGAGGCACACGCGGCACCGCTGGTCTGCGCGCTGACCGGGTTCCTCGCGCGGGAGGCCCGTCGGATCGCCGCCCGACTGCCTGCCGGGCGTCTCGACCCGCCATTGACCCTGGCCCTGGACGAAGCCGCGGTGATCTCCCCGGTGCCGCTGCAGTCTTGGACAGCCGACATGGGCGGCCGCGGAGTCACGATCATCGGCGCTTTCCAATCGCGGGCCCAGCTACTCGCTCGATGGGGCGAGCACGACGCGGCGACCATCCTGAACAACACCGGCGCCGCGATGATCTTCGGTGGCACGCTGGACCGCGACGACCTCGAGTTCTGGTCCACGGTGACCGGAGATCGAGACGAACCCGTCGTGACGACCGACTCGGGCGGAGCCGTCACGTCCAGAACGGTCCGGAAGGTGCCGGTCCTCGCTCCGGGACAGATCGGCGCCCTCCCGACCTTCCGGGTCCTGCTCATCCGCAAGGGCATCCCGCCGGTCATCGGGCGAGCGCCCATGGTCTGGCACCGGATCGACATCCGGACGGCTGCTTGGCGTGAGAGGCGTCGCGGGCTCGCACAGCGAGCTGCCCGAATCTGGGAGCCCATCAGCGCTCACCCGGACCCGGAGCCCCCGCGTCATGCCGACCCGTCTGCCGAGGAGCGGACATGACCGTCGACCCGGAGAACCTGCACGGGCGTAGACCTGTACAGCTGCGCTTCGTCGATGCCTCCCGACCCGTGTCGCAGGAGCAGGCGGTGGAGCTCCTGTGTGCGATTGGATTCGATCGCGACGGGGCCAGGATCTTGGTCGCCGAGTACACCCTCGGGACGTCCGAGCGGATCGGGCTCGCTCCCGATCGTTGGTCCCTCGACGTTTCCGACGTCGCCTCGATCGCCACTAGCCACGAATGGATCGACCGCTACCGCGACGAGACGCTCCAACAGGCGCGACGGCGTGCCCTTCACTACGCGACCAGCTGGGCCAG
Organism: Pseudonocardia sp. WMMC193; assembly: GCF_021728735.1. NCBI lineage: Bacteria > Bacillati > Actinomycetota > Actinomycetes > Pseudonocardiales > Pseudonocardiaceae > Pseudonocardia > Pseudonocardia sp. WMMC193. Next base: position 5,449,964 of record NZ_JAKKDO010000003.1, read on the forward strand.
GCGAGCCGAGCAGCTCGACTCGGGCCTCGCGCCAGCCGCCGCGGCACGTGCAGAGCGCGCTGCCCTGCTTTGGGCTGTACGCGCTGGGCTCGCCGAGCCGGACGGGAGCAGAGGATGCCGATGAACAGCGATGAACCTGAGCCCGACCCGGTCGCAGCCCTTGCACGTCAGGTCGACGAGCTCGAACGACGAGTCGGCGAGATCCGTGGTCTGCCGCAACGCGTGGAGGACCTGGTCCAGCTGGTCGCGGCCCTGACTCGGACCGTCCACGCCCTGCGCGCACGACGTGAGCCGCAGCCCTGCATGACCTGGCTTCTCGCGCCCGAGAACCCCGGCAATGTCCGCGAGCTGCTCGACGACGTCGGCGACTGGGTCGGAGTCATCTACCTGCGCTACTCCGACGCCGCCCAGAGCTTCCCGGACTGCTGGCCGTGGCACCCCGAGGTCGTCGAGGAGCTCGTCTGCCTCATGGAGTCCTGGTCGGCTGCGTATCAGGGACCGGCGGCCTCGGTCGCGCTGGCCGCGGACTGGCATGAGCGTCTGCGGCCCGGGGTGGTGCGACGGATCCGGATCTACGCAGGAACGTGCTCCCGGGACAACCACCGCTCCCGACCCGGCTGGACGGCCCATCCCTCGGCTGCCGTCGCGGTCCCCAGCCTGGACGTCGCCGACGCCATCAGCACGTGGTGGGCCCGCGACCGGACAGAAGCCGCACCGGAGGCACCTCCCACTCTTTCGGGCGAGGGCGGTGGTCCCCGATGAGATCACGGGCGATTTGGCTGCCCGGGCTGGCTGTCGCGCTCGGAGCCGCGGCCGCGACCGCCCACGGTCTCTACGAGGTCGCCATCGCCTCCCGCGTCCCGGCCGGGATCGCGTGGCTCTACCCCCTCATCACCGACGGCCTCGCTCTCGTGGCGTACGCCGCGACGGCTCGGCTCACCGGGTCGGCGGCACGATATGCGTGGGCTGTCGTCGTGACAGCGGCTGGGCTGTCCGGGTTGGCACAGGCCGTGTACCTCGCATCCGAGGCGAATCTCGAGGCGTCCCCGGCGATCCGCTTCGGAGTCGGCGCGTGGCCGGCCGTCGCGGCCGCGGTGGTAGCGCATCTGCTGTACCTGCTGGCCGAGGGATATCCCGTACACCGGCACGAGGGGTACGCCGGCGTACACCGCGCTGAACACACAGCCGGGTATCACGACGGCGCCCCTGTCGGACCGGGCGCCGCTGAGCCCGCGGCCCTCAGCGCAGCCGAGTCGGCCGCGGTGCCGCCTACCGAGCCACCTGGACGTGCTGCCGAGTCGCCGCAACGCGATCACGCGATGACCGTCGCGCGCTCGCACGCGGCCGAGCACGGCCGGTTACCGACCGTGTCCGAGCTCCAGGACCTCGCCGACGTCGCTCGCGGCACCGCAGCGAAGGCGCTGCGCCGCCTCAAGACCCAGTCCACCCCCGCTCCCGTCATCCAGCTCATCCGACCAACCGAGCACAACGACCCACCCGACTGACCAAAGATCACCAAGCCGAGAGAAGCCATGACCAGCCCTGAGAACCGGACAAAACCATCAAGATCAACCGACTCACACCAAGGCATCGTGATCAACATGGCCCGAACGGCCTGCGGCCGTCCCGGTGGCTCGGAAGGCCGCAACCGAGTCGAGTCGGCTCCGTCGGAGATCGTGCCGTGCTGAGCATCGCCGTCGGCTACAGCCCCGAGTACCTCCTGCGAGAGGTGGCCTCGGGCAGGGAGAACTACTACACCGGTGCCGTCACCGAGGGTGAGCCACCCGGGCGGTGGTGGGGTGCGGGGGCGGAGAAGCTCGGCCTTCGAGGACTCGTCGACGCCCAGGACATGACCGGTCTCTACGAGCGGTTCTTGGATCCGCGCGAGGACGGGTTTAGTGACAAGGACCGCTGGGACGAGGTGTTCACCCTCGGACACACCGGGCGGCAGTACCAGTCGGAGGAGGTTCTGTACGCCGCCGCGCTGGCACGAGAGCCGCATGCGAGCCCTGAACGGCGGGCTGAGCTTCGGGTCGAGGCGGGCAAGGGAGCGCGGCGGAATGTCGCCTTCCTCGATGTCACGTTCAGCGTTCAGAAGTCCGTGACACTGCTGCACACCGCCTTCGAAGCGGCACAGGTGAACAGTGAACGGGCCGGTGACACGGACGTTGCTGCCGGATGGGCCCGCTATCGAGCCGCGGTCGAGGACGCGATCTGGGCGGGCAACAATGCGGCACTCGCGTACTTGTCGGAGAAGGCGGGCTACTCCCGGATCGGGCATCACGGCGGGGCAGCGGGACGCTACGTCGACGCCCACGACTGGGTCGTAGCGTCGTTCTTCCAACACGACTCACGTGATCACGACCCGCAGCTGCACATCCACAATGCGGTGCTCAATCGAGTCGAAGGCCCGGACGGGGCTTGGCGCACTCTGGACTCGCGCGGGATGCACAAGTGGCGCCCTGGCGCCGCCGCGGTGGCGGAACGAACGACCGAGGAGCGTCTTACCCACGCCCTGGGCCTGGTCTTCGCGACTCGTCCGGACGGGAAGGCCCGTGAAATCGTCGGTGTCTCCGCGGAGGCGATGGCGCTGATCTCGTCGCGCCGCCGGGCGGTGACCGGCAAGGCCGCCGAGCTGATCGCGGGTTTCGAGGAGCGGTTCGGCCGCTCTCCCACCGCCCTCGAACACGATCGTCTGTCGCGGCAGGCCACCTTCGCCACACGTCGGGCGAAGTCTCATCACGGACTCACCCGTGAGGAACTGCTCGATCGGGTCGACGCGCAGCTCACAGCGGAGCTCGCCGGAGGCTTGGCGAGCGTGGCGTCGGCGGCCCTCGGAGCACGAAGCGAGCGTCCCGACGCGGCGCAGTGGGAACCGCATGCCGTCATCGAAACGGCGTTGGCCGACCTCGGCACGCGGCGGGCGAGTTGGACACGAGCGGACCTGACGCGGGCGATCAATGCGGCGTTGCCGGACTACCTCGATACCCCTCATGGAGAGGACGTCGCCGGTCTGCTCGACGGGCTTGCGGAGGAGGCACTCAGCCACGCCGTGCCGCTCGACACGTCGAGACCTGGAGACGATGCGCTCCCGGCCGAGCTCCGTCTCGCTAGCGGCGAATCCAGCTATCAGGCGCCCGGCGCCCGGCTCTACGCGACTCCGGCGCATCTGCGGGTTGAGCGCGTTCTGGTGGCGGCTGCTGCCGTCGGCGGCGCACCCGTCGTGTCCTCGGAGTCTGCGCAGCGGTTCCTCGACGGATTACGAATCTCGGGCATCGAGTTGGGGATTGATCAGGCAGCGGCAGTGCGCGGCATCCTGACCTCGGGCGCCCGAATCGAGTCGCTCGTCGGTCCGGCAGGAACCGGGAAGTCCTTCGTCGTCGGCGTACTGGCAAAAGCCTGGATGGATCCCGGAGTACACGGCAGACACGCCGAGAGGCGGGTGTTCGGGCTCGCCACCTCGCAGGTGGCTACGGACGTCCTCACCGGTGAGGGGCTCACCACCCGCAACGTCGCCCGATGGCTCGCCACCCAGTATCGCCTCGGGACCGCAGATGAAGTTCTCGACCAGGACACGAGATGGCGTCTGAATTCAGGCGACCTCGTGGTCGTCGACGAGTCCGCGATGACCGACACTCCAGCACTGTCCGCGATCCATCGACACGTGGCATCGGCGGGAGCGAAGCTGCTGCTCGTTGGCGACCACAAGCAGCTCGCTGCCGTTGGTGCCGGGGGCGGAATGGACCTCCTCGCCAGTGCAGGAGCGCGCTACGAGTTGGCCGACGCGCGGCGGTTCACCGCTTCCTGGGAACGGGGGGCGTCACTACAACTGCGGGCCGGCGTCGAGTCCGTTCTGCGCGACTACCACCGACACGGCCGTCTTCTCGATGGTGGAACCCTCGAACAGGCCGAGTCGTCCGCGGCGCAGGCCTGGCTGGCGGACACCCTCGCCGGACGCCGATCTCTGCTGTTGGTCGACACCAACGACCAGGCTGCCCGCTTGTCCGCGCAGCTCCGCGCCGAGATGGTCCGACTCGGCAAGGTCTCCGAGCAGGGAGTTCCACTCGGCCTCCAGGGCACCTACGCAGGCATCGGGGACCTCGTCGAGGCACGCGCGAACGGATGGCACCTCGCTGGCGTCGCGGGCAACCGCCGGGGACCGATCAACCGTGAGACCTACCGCGTGACCGGGGTGCGAGACGACGGCGGGCTCGAGGTGACCACCGTGACCGCCGGCGGAACCGACGTGCCGGGGGAGCGGATCGTGCTTCCCGCCGACTACGTGACCGAGCGAGTCGCCCTCGCCTACGCCTCGACGGTGCACTCGGCCCAGGGCGCGACGGTCGATACGAGTCACACCGTGGTCACCTCTCGCACCTCCGCCGCGGCGCTCTACGTCGGGATGACACGGGGACGCGACTCCAACCTCGCGCACGTCACCACCCTGACCGCTGTCGAAGACCCCGCTGACGGTCGGCCCGATCAGACGACACGTCGAGACGCCGTCGCGGCGCTCGCCATCGTCCTCGACCCCGACGGGCGGACGGCATCGCAATCTGCCCTGACCGTTGCCACGGAGTCCGCTGCGGAGATGGGTAACGTCCGCACTCCGGCGGAGCTACTAGCCGACGCGGCCCAGATCGCTTCGACCCAACGCACCGTGACCTGGCTCGACGCGCTCACCCTCGACGGCACCCTGACCATGGCCGAGCGGTCTCGCATCGCGGCCGAGGACGGAGCCTCGTCGCTTACGCGCGCACTACGCAGTGCTGAGCTCGCGGGCCACGATGCCCGCGAGCTGCTCTCCCGAGCGGTCACCGAGCGGCCTCTGGACGGTGCACGCAACACCACGAACGTCATCTATAGCCGCATCGCCCAGCGGCACCGCTTCGATCCCGTCGGCCAGACCTGGGCAGAGTGGACGCCCCGGGTCGATGATCCCGAATGGCAGAACTACCTGGACCACCTGGCCGCGGCAGCCGATTTGCGTACCGACGAGCTCGGCCTGGCCGCCACAAACGACCCGCCTGCCTGGGCGGTGAACGCTTTCGGTCTCCCGCCGGCTGAACCCGTCGCTCGAGGCGAATGGGTCGCCGCGGTCGGCGGCGTAGCCGCCTACCGCGAGCTGCGCCAGCACACCGACGAGGCGGAGGCACTCGGTCCGGCACCGGCTCCAGGGCAGGCCGAGGCCTTCGCGGCCTACCGCCACGCCTGGAGGGTGCTCGGACGGCCCGAGATCGACCGCGAGGAGCTCGAACTCTCCGACGGACAGCTCCGGATTCGGGTCCGGGCAGCCGAACGCGAAGCGACGTGGGGACCTCGGTACGTCGGCAACGAACTCGCAGGCACTCATCGGGCGACCGAGTCGAACCGCCATCGGGCAGCCCTGCTCGCCGCCGAAGCGGACAACGCAGCCGACCCCGCCGAGAAGCAGAGACTCCGTTCGGAGGCCGCCGATGCCGCCGCTCTCACCGAGACCTTGGCCGCTCGCGCAGAGGAGCTCGAGAGTATCGACAGGGCGCGGTCACGCTGGCTCGTCCACACTGCCGTCACGCGGGCAGCCGGTGACCGGGCCCGTGCGGAGCTCGATCTGCGACATGCGGACGATCGCGACGGGCCACACCCGGTGACAGCCCAGGAGTGGCTGACGGCCCACCACGCCGCCGACGCCGCGGAAGACCCCTACCGCCGCATCACCGAGGAGTACGAGGTTCTGCCGACGACCCGTGAACGGTCGAGCGAGGCACCGACACTCGCGTGGCCCTGGGCCGACATCCGGGAACACGCGGCGGGCGAGGCCCGGCAGGTCGGTGAAGACGCGGTGCGAGTGCCGAGTGCAGACGAGACGACCAGAGCACTTGAGCTCGCGCACCGCGCTATCGCAGAGATCGAGGCGCGCGACGCCCACGACTTACAGCACGAGGACGAGGAACGCAGCGCCGAGATCTGGCGCTGGTCAGCCGAGGACCACGACCGGCAGCGCGCTGCCGCCCACGCCCGCGGGGTCGAGTGATGGGCGCTTCGGAGTCAGCCCGTGGGGCACGTCAGGTCGCCCAGGTCTGGACAGGCTGCCCAGCCTCGCCATGCCCACCCGAGGGTCTGACGCACGGCCTCCACATACCCCGGTCTGCTGGCAACGAGAGGAGCCGGTGGCGTCCGCGCGGCCACCGTTTCCGCAGACAGGTATTCGGCCTCGATCAGCTCTTCGTATGCGAGCGCCGAGATTCTCCTGATCGGCGACGACTGCGGTCGCAGCGTCCCCTTCGGAAACTCCGTCGACGCTCGCGCAAGCCAGCGACAGGTCGCAGCGACTTCACCTGCCGCCCAGTCCGTCACACCGCGATCGCTCTGCTCACGAGCCCGATCCTCCGCGGATTGCCAGAGCAGGCCGAACTCCCGCACGGGGACACGGATGTTGCCGGCTGGGATGCGTTCGAGGTCGCGCTCGCTCACGCGCATCCATCCACGATCCCACCCACAGCCTGTGGAAGCCCAATCCGAGGTGAACGCGATGTCTGAACAGCTCGACGCGGCTCTCGCCCATGCCTCCCGCGGATGGAAGGTCTTCCCGCTGAGGATCGGAGACAAGCGGCCCGCCGTCCGCGACTGGGAAACCCGTGCGACAACAGACGCAGTGCGGATCCATCGAGCTTGGGGCAGCCAACGGGGGGCTCGGTGTAACGTGGGGATCGCCTGCGGACCGTCGAACCTCGTCGTGGTGGACCTCGACACTCCAGCCCACGGATCTCCCCGGCCATACGAGTGGGACAAGCCAGGAATCGACACGGGCGCTGACGTCTTCGCAGCTCTGGCCGAGCAACATGGTGAGCCCCCGCCGTTCGAGACCTTCTCCGTCGAAACCGTCTCCGGTGGCGAGCACGTCTACTTCGCGGCCCCGGACGGTCCGGCCATCCGAAACTCGGCCGGCAAAGTCGGGTGGCTCATCGACGTCCGCGGGGCCGGTGGCTACGTCGTCGCCGCCGGTTCCAAAGTCGGGGGACGGCGCTACCGCAGCAATGGTCATGCCGAGGTCGCGCGGCTGCCGCGGTGGCTCACCGCTGCAATCCAACAACAGCCCCGACCATCCACAGATCTCGGGCGCTTCCTGGACGTCTGTCAACGGCCGGTTCTTGGTCCCCGCTGGTGGCCAGGTGAAAGTCCCCGGTCCGGGGGTGTTCAGGCGGTGTTGATGGCGGCTCCGTTCTTCGCGGTTCGGGCCTCGCGCATGCGGTAGGAGTCACCGCTGGTGACGACGACCTGGGCGTGGTGCAGCAGCCGGTCGAGGAGGCTGACCGCGGTGGTGTGTTCGGGCATGAACCGTCCCCATTGGTCGAAGGGCCAGTGCGAGCTGATCGCGAGGCTGCGGCGTTCGTAGGCTGCGGCGACGAGCCGGAACAGCAGTTGGGCGGCGGTGTCGTCGAGTGGGGCGAACCCGATCTCGTCGATGATGATCAGGTCGTGGCGCAGGGTCTGGTCGATGAGCCTGCCGACGGAGTTGTCGGCCAGCCCGCGGTAGAGCGCTTCGACCAGCTCGGCGGCGGTGAAGTAGCGGACCCGGTGCCCGGCCTCGACCGCCGCAGTCCCGAGGGCGACGAGCAGGTGGGACTTCCCGGTCCCGGCCGGGCCGACCAGGGCGAGGTTCTCCGCGCCCCGGACCCACTCGAGCGAGGCGAGGTAGTCGAACGTCGCGGTGGGGATCGAGGAGGCGGACAGGTCGAACTCGTCGAGGGTCTTGGCGACGGGGAACCCGGCGGCCTTGCGCCGGTTGGCGATGTTGGAGGCGTCGCGCGCGGCGACCTCGGCCTCGACCAGCACCCGCAGCAGTTCCTCAGGGCGCCAGCGCTGGGTGCGGGCGGTGAGCAGCAGCTCCGGGGCGAGGCGGCGCATCGCGGCGAGCTTGAGCCGTTTGAGCCCGGCCTCGATGTCGGCGTCGAGGGCGGGGATCTTCCCGGCAGGCTTGACCGCAGTCATGACGCGTCGCCTTCGACGTCGGTGGTGATGGCGTAGTCGGCCAGTGCGTAGTCAGCCAGCGATCGGGTCGGAACTGAGGGCAGATCGACGACCAAGGCTTCCCCCGCCGGTCGGGGCCGGGGCGCGGCCGCGCCGGCGGCGAGGATGGAGCGGACGTCCTCGGCCCGCCACCGCCGGAACGCCGTCGCCCTGGCCAACGCGTCGAGCAGGGCCTGTTCTCCGTGGGCCTGACCGAGACCGAGCAGCTCACCGAGCTCGGTGCCCAGCCGGGCGGACCCAGCAGCGGCAGCTCCGCTCAGAAACGCCTGCGCGACGGGGCCGAGCGCGCAGAACGCCTTCTCGTCGGCGGTCTTCGGGCGGACCGCCCGAACCGGCCGGTCAGGGCGGGGTCCGCCGTAATGGGCGTCGATCACCGACGCCTCACCCGGGCCCACCAGGCGGTGCTCCGCCAGGACCATCCCGGCGCCGGGCCCGGCGGTGGACAGGATGGTGAGTCTGTCGGCGTGGGTGCGGACCTCGACCCTCGTGCCGATCGCGGTGGTCGGCACCGAGTAGCGGGCGGAGCCGAACCGGACACAGGAGAGCCGGTCGACCTTGCGGATCACCGCCGGGCCGGTGATCCGTGGCCGCAGCGATGGCAACCCGCCCAACACGGCCAGCTCGTGTCCGGCCAGGCGCAGGGCCGGGGCCGCGGCGATCTCCGAATGCGTCGCGGCGTTGACCTCGGCGCACCACCGTCGCGCCGCTTCGTTCGCGGCGGCCAGATCGACCGGCCGGCCCGGTTCGCCGGTGTCGAGGTCGCAGCCGATGATCAGGTCTCGCTTGGCGTAGCCGACGAGGTTCTCCACGATGCCCTTGGACTCCGGGTCCTCGCCCTGGCAGAAGTCCGGCCGGAACCGGTAGTGGGAGGCGAAGCGCACGTAGTCCGCCGTCGGGACCACCCGGTCGGCCACCACGGCGGCCTTGAGGCAGCCCATCCGGTCGGCGAGCACCACCTTCGGCACCCCGCCGATCGTCTCGAAGCACTCGGCCAGCATCGACAACGTGGTCTCGGCGCGCTCGTCGACCGCGAAGCGCACGAACCGCACCCGCGACCAGGCCAACACCGCGCAGAACACATGCAGCCCCGCGATCACGCCCCAGTCGATCACCAGGTGCTCGCCCGGGGACCACACCGCCGGACGCCGCCCACGGTGATGATCACGACGCCAGTCCGCCTTCGTTGTGGCGACCAGACGCCGGAAGTTGCGGGCCGAACCGGAGTATCCGGCGGCGCGGGCCTCGGGCAGCAGCCGCTTCGCCGAGATCCTGCCCTTCGTCTTCTCGACCCGCCCCGAGACGAGCTCGGCGACCGACTCGTAGTTCCGGGACCGTGGTTTGCGTTGCGGGACAACACCTCCCGCCTCATGGCGTTCGATGACCCGACGCACGGTCTTCGGGGTCGTGGCGCAGATCGCGGCCGCACCGCGATAAGAGCCGACATCCCGATAGGCCGAAATGATGTCCATCCGTTCCCTCGCAGACTTCAATGGGAGACCCCTGGGTGGTGCGGCGGCTGGCTTCGACAACCGCCACCGTCACCGCCCAGGGCCTCAACCCGGCGTTACGACACGACGAGGGACCGGGGACTTCTACTTGGCCACCAGCGGGGACCTCACACGGCCACCCGCGGGGACCTGAACCTGGCCACCAGCGGGGACTTTTTCATGGCCACGGACAACGTCGTTGGGCGTCGGTCTCAGTACGCCTCAGCGGCACTACGCGGGGAGGTCGACAACGTGCTCGCGGCCCGGCTAGGCCGCCGCAACCACGTGCTCAACGCGGCTGCCTTCGCGCTCGGCCAGCTTGTGGGCGGAGGGTTACTCACCGACGGGCTCGTGGTTGCTGCACTGGCGGAAGCGTCGGCGACCATCGGGCTTCCGGCAGGGGAAGCCCACCGCACGATCCGCTCCGGGCTCACTGCTGGAGCGCGGTCCCCGCGCCGTGCACATCCGGACGGACGGCCGTGAGCGCACGCCGCACCGCCGACGACATCCTCAACGGCCTCGACGCCGACCGCCGGCTCGCCATCCTCCACAACGACGACCAACCCACCGTCCTGGGCTGGGACGCCGACCCGACCCCGCTCACCCTGCGCCGCCTGGCCCCGCCGTTCCCGGTGGACGCCCTGCCGACGTGGGTGGCGGACATGGTCATGGCGGTCGCCGAGTTCACCCAGACCCCACTCGACCTGCCCGGCTGTCTGGCCCTCGCCGCCTTGTCGACCGCCGCGGGCGGCAGGGCGGAGATCGAGGTCCGGCCCGGCTGGCGTGAGCCCCTAAACCTCTACACGGTGGTCGCGATGCCCCCGGGTTCGCGCAAGAGCGCGGTGTTCGCCGCAATGACCGCCCCGCTGCTCGAGGCGGAGCGCCAGCTCATCGACCAGGCGCGCCCGCGGATCGTGGAGGCGGAACTCGCCCGGAAGATGGCGGCCAAGGAGGCCGAGCGCCGGACGATCGAGGCCACGAACGTCCGCGACCCCGCCGCCCGCGCCGAAGCCCTCAACGCCGCGGCCGAGTTCACCCTTGAAGCCGAGAAGCCCGTCCCGGCGCTGCCTCGTCTGATCGCTGACGACGTCACCACGGAAGCCGCGGCATCCCTGCTCGCTGAGCAGCGCGGTCGTCTGGCGGTGCTGTCTGCGGAAGGTGGGATCTTCTCTACCATCGCCGGGCGCTACAGCAGCGGAGTGCCCAATCTCGAGGCGTTCTTGAAGGGTCACTCGGGCGATCTGCTCCGCGTGGATCGCAAGGGCCGCCCCGCCGAGCACGTGGAGGCACCCGCCCTGACCCTCGGCCTAGCCCGGGGCTTTCATCGTGGTTCGCCGGATGTGGCGTGTCAGAAGGCTGGAGGGTGCCTCTGAGCAGGGAGAATGGGGATTGCTGAAGTCTCCATCGGCCCAAGAGCAGGAGCACCCTCCAGGTGAAGAAGACTATCGGGTTCTACCCGTGCCCGGACCTCGACACGGCCGCGACGACGGTGGTGTCTCATGCCGGGGCGAGGCTGCTCACCGAGACCATCGCCAAGGTCGGACTCGACCGAGGACTGTCGGGGGCGTTGGGGCCGTGGCGGCCGCGGTTGGCGGTCCACGACCCGGCGAAGGTCCTGCTCGACCTCGCGCTGACGCTGGCCGTGGGTGGGGACTGCTTGTCCGACATCGCGTTGCTGCGCGCCGAGCCCGCCCTGTTCGGGTCGGTGGCCTCGGATCCGACGGTGTCCCGCACCATCGACCGCCTCGCCGCCGACGCTGCTGCGGTGTCGGCGGCGATCGACACCGCTCGCGCTGCGGCACGGGCCCAGGCCTGGGCACTGGCCGGGGACGCGGCTCCCGATCACGACACCGACATGGCGAATCCGCTGGTCATCGACGTGGACGCCACCCTGGTGACCGCCCACTCCGACAAGCAGGGCGCCGCGCCGACGTTCAAGAAGGGCTTCGGTCACCACCCGTTGTGGGCCTTCGCCGATCATGGCGCCGCGGGCACCGGTGAGCCGCTGGCCGCGCTGCTGCGCCCAGGCAACGCCGGATCGAACACCGCCGCCGACCACATCACCGTCATCCGGTCCGCGCTGCGCCAGCTCCCCGATCACAGGCCCGGCAACCGGCCCGGTCGCAAGGTCCTCATCCGCGTGGACGGCGCCGGCGCCTCGCACGAGCTGCTGGACTGGCTGCACGGGCAGCGGTTGTCCTACTCGGTCGGGTTCGGACTGACCCAGGCCCTGGTCGACCAGCTCGCCGCGCTCCCCGCCGAGGACTGGCAGACCGCGCTGGACGCCGACCGCGAGCCCCGCCCCGGCGCCTGGGTCATCGAGGCCACCGGGCTGATGAACCTGGCGTCCTGGCCCGACGGCATGCGGGTGATCGTCCGCCGGGAGCGGCCGCACCCGGGCGCCCAGCTGCGGATCACCGACCCGGACGGGTTGCGCTACACCGCTTTCGCGACCAACACCCGCCCCGGCGGCCCGGGTCGTCAGCTCGCCGACCTCGAACTACGGCACCGTCGCCGCGCCCGCGTCGAGGACCGCATCCGCGCGGCGAAGGACACCGGGCTGACCAACCTGCCGCTGCACGAGTTGGACCAGAACCGCATCTGGCAAGCCGTGGTCGCGCTCGCCTGCGAGATCACCGCCTGGGCGCAGATGCTCGCCTACACCGACCACCCCGCGCGGCGCTGGGAACCGAAACGCCTGCGCCTACGGCTGTTCTCCATCCCCGCCCAGCGAGCCCGCCACGCCCGCCGCACCGTGCTCCACCTGCCCGCGCACGCACCCTGGGCCGGACTGCTCCGCGACGGCCTCACCGCGCTGCACACGCTCGCCGTCCCCGGCTGAGCACTCCCTCACCGACACGACAACCCAGGAACCCCGACCGGACCAGTGGAACCGGCGCCCACCCGAGCGACCTCGGCCGAACTGTCACACCCCGAGGGCAGAATCCACCACATCACACCGACCAGCACCGGTGTTGATCAAGCCAAGGCCACGGGACGAAAGATCTGGGCTAGCTCTGCAACCGGAGGTCTTGCAAGACATCGCGCGAATGCCCGGCTTCCGCGGCCGCGGCCTGCTCGCCCGGATCTTGTACTCGTTGCCGGAGAACACCGTCGGCCGCCGCCAGGTCGGCGCCCCGGCCGTCCCCGCTTCGATCGACAAGACCTACGCCTGTCCCGTCCCGGGTTTGATGGAGACCATCAAGTCTGGAGGATGATCGACCGATGGCCGCCCCGAGGAAGTACCCCGACGAGCTGCGGGATCGAGCGATCCGGCTGGTGCTTGACGCGAAGGCCGCCCCGGACGGCGGGGGCGGGAACGTCTACAAGCGCATCGGCGAGCAGTTGGGGATCAACCCGGAGACGTTGCGTGGCTGGGTGAGGCAGGTCGAGATCGACAACGGCACGCGGCCGGGCACGACGACCGACGATGCGACGCGACTGGCGGAGCTCGAGCGTGAGGTTCGGGAGTTGCGGCGGGCGAATGCCATTCTCAAATCTGCGTCGGCTTTCTTCGCGGCGGAGCTCGACCGCCCCAGCAGGTAGTCCTCGACTACATCGAGGCCAACAAGAACCGGTTCGGGGTCGAGCCGATCTGCGCGGCATTGACTGATGCAGGCGTGAAGATTGCCCCGAGCACTTTCCATGCGTCGAAGAAGCGGCCGCCGTCGGCGCGGGCGCTGACCGATGCCGAGAATCTGGAAGAGATCGAGCGAGTGCACCGCGACAACTTCAGCGTCTACGGCAGCCGGAAGGTGTGGGCGGCGCTGCGCCGGCAAGGAGGTGTGAACGGTCGGCAGGTGGCGCGGTGCACCGTGGAGCGGCTGATGCGCCGCAACGGCCTGCGGGGGGTTTCGCGGCTGCGGGCGCCGCGCACCACGGTGCGGGCCAAGGGCCAGGACCTGCGGCCGGACCTGGTGGACCGGGACTTCACCGCGCCCGCCCCGAACCGGTTGTGGGTCGCCGACATCACCTACATCCGCACGTTCTCCGGCTGGGTGTACGCGGCGTTCGTCATGGACGTGTTCTCCCGGCGGATCGTGGGCTGGCAACTGTCTAGGAATCTGTACACCGACCTCGCCCTCGATGCGCTGAACATGGGGATCTGGACGAGGAAGCGCGCGGGAGCGGATCTCTCCGAATTGATACACCATTCGGACCGTGGCGTGCAATATGTCGCCGTGCGCTACGGCGAACGACTCGCCGAGGTCGACGCGGTCGCTTCCGTGGGATCGGTCGGCGATTCTTACGATAATGCGATGGCGGAGGCGTTCAACTCGCTGTTCAAAGCCGAACTCGTGCGGAATCGGGGCCCGTGGCGCGGGATCGACCACCTCGAGCTGGCGGTCGCGGAGTACATCGACTGGTACAACCACCGCCGTCTCCACGGCGAGCTCGGCCTGATCCCACCGGCCGAGCGCGAGGCCCTACACGCCGACACGAACACCGCCCGGCAGCCCGCCGAAGCGTGAGAACCGAGCCTCTACCGAACCCGGGACTTGACAGCCAGTCGTCTGACCAGGCTCGTGATGCTCCTCGCCGAGCGCCGCGAGCCCCAGCGTCTACGGCTGAGCCGCGAGGCCGACCGCGAGGTCCTCGACCTCGAACGCCGCCTCGAACCCCGCCTGGCCCCGCCCGCCGACCTGGCCCACATGACCGACTGGGCCTCGAAGCTCAACGGCGCCATCGCCCGTCTCGCGGGCCTGCTGTTCCTCGCCGACGTCCTTCCCACCGGCTGGGGCGAACCCATCCCTACCCGGCACCTGGACGCGGCGGCGAGATTGGGCCACTACTTCCTCGGCCACGCCCTCGCCGTCTTCGACGAGATGGCAGCCGACCCCACCGTGGACGACGCCCGCGCAGTCCTGGAGTGGATCGCCCGTACCGGCGCGGGGAGCTTCAGCCGCCGCGATGCCTTCACCGGCCTGTCCCGCTCCAGGTTCCGCAAGATCGGCGACCTCGACCCGGCGTTGCAGCTTCTCGACGATCACGGCTTCATCCGTCCTGAGGAGCCTCCGCGCCCGTCCGGCCCTGGCCGTCGGGCGTCGCCGCGGTGGGCTGCCCATCCAGCCGCCGCAGAAACCGCAGAAACCGCAGAAACCGCAGAATAGTTCTGCGGTTTCTGCGGTTTCTGCGGCACGACCTCGGGCCGCCCTCGACCTACCGCGCTCCCCCCGCGGTCGTACCGGCGTAAGCCGACATCGACCGACGAAGGGGATCGACATGGGCTCCGACTCCCACTATGAACGTTACCGTAGAGCGCCGGACTCCCAGGAAGAGGCGGAGGCCCACGCCTACCGACTAGCGGCGGTGCTGCTCGCGGAACGCCCGGATCCCGTTCCGCCGGACGAGCTCCGCATGGCGGTCGGTGAGGCCCTCCGCCCGGCTGCTGTCGAGCTGGGCAACGGCCGGGCCCTGCAGATCCCGGTCAGGCGTGCCGTTCGCCGGAAGGTTGACCAGCAAGGATTCAGCTCGGGTCGGAAGGCTTGACGGACGGCTGAGGTGCGGCGCGGCGGACGAGGCGGACCACTTGATCTGCCACGCGTGGCAGATCACATGTCCACCGAGCTCACCCCTACCATCGCACCCGTCAACGACCGTGAGAGATCTCATAGGGGTTTTGCGGGCGCTCTCTCCGGTCTCGCGGCTGCTCAACTGGGGTTGCGCTGGTGATGTGGCGAGAGGACGTCGGTGGCCGGGGCCGCCACGTCGATCCCGACGCCCCAGGCGCTCCACCTCCAGCGACGGCGCGCTGGACAGCGGCGCACGCCGCGGCCGTCGCGAGTCCGACGACGGAGCGTTTCCGTTCGGCGTTGCGGCCGGTCGGCGGCGGGACCGAGCGGGAGGGTGTCCTCGACGATCTCGCCCGGTACTTCTCGATCAGTTCGGAGGAGGCGTTGGCCCGCTGTCTGGACTTGGAAAGTGCGAGTCTTCAGGAGTGGGAGGCAGCGCCGAGGGACAGCGTGGACGGGATCGCGGGCTTGTACGCCTCGGCGACCTCGTGGGCCTTCGACTTGTCCTGGTACAACTACCTGCAGGTCAGCGGTACGGGCTATCTGAAGTCGGTCATCGTGGCGGACCGCTTGCGTATCGCGAGTGGCATGCGGGTTCTGGATTACGGGTCCGGTGTCGGGGCCACCGCGCAGTTGTTCGCTGCCCTCGGCTGCGAGGTGACCCTCGCCGACGTCGCCAAGCCGTTGCTGGACTTCGCCCGGTGGCGGCTCGACGAGCGCGGAACCCCGGCGAGGTACGTGCATCTTCCGGCGGCGTTGCCCGTGGCGTCGTTCGACGTGGTCACGGCGTTGGATGTGATGGCGCACGTGCCGCCGGAGGAGCTGCGGGGGACTGTCGAGGCGATCCACGCCGCGTTGCGGTCCGGTGGGTTGTTCGTGACGGGGTTCGACGTGCGGCGCAAGTCTCGGCGCAACGCCTGGCACCTCTACGACGACGACCTGCCGTTGCGCTGGGAGATCGCCCGGGCCGGCTTCCGCCGTGCCGATCTGATCGACGCGGGCGTGTGGATCTACCGCGCCGGATCGACGAACGGAGTTCGGGGTCGAGCCCATATCGCCTGGGCGTGGGTCAGGCTCGCGAGCCCACCGGCACGGCTGCTTCGACGGTGCCGCCGCGTCGTGGCCCGGGCGGGTCTGACGGTGTTCTTCCTCGTCGCGGCGCGGCGCTGAGGTGTCATCGCCCCAGACGCCGGACGACCACCGCGGAGACGGCGACGATCACCGCGACGATGCCGATGAGCCATGGCCACACCGGGCTGCCGCCCTCCTCAGCGGCGGCCGGCGCTGGAGCGGGTGCTGAGGGGGTCGATACGGGTGCGGGCGTGCTCGATGCGGTGACGACGCCCGAGGTCGCGACGCTGTAGGTGACCTGGCCGGTGATGGGGTGGCCGTCATTGGAGGTGACGCGGTAGCCGATGGCATAGGTGCCTGCGGGGATGTCGGTGCGGACAGGGATCGTGACGACGGGGCCGGTCACGAGGGGCGCGCCCGCGTCGACCCTGGTCCCGTCGGCGGCGGTGACGGTCGTCGCGACGAACGAGGGGCTCGGGGCCGCGCTGAACTCGAGGGTCACCATGGAGGGCGGCTCGTCGAGAGCGCTGCCTTCCGCTGGGGTGGAGCTGAGCAGGTCTTCGTGGGCGAGGGCGGGCGAGACGAGTCCGAGCAGCCCCAGGGCGAGGAGCAGGCCGAGCGAGACGGTCCTGAGCAGGGTCTTGGTGATCATGATGACTTCTCCTGTCGGGCGGGGCGTGAACGGAGGACGAGCGAGCCGAGGACTGCCGTCGCGCCGAGGCCGGTGAGGGTGAGCTCGATGGGGCCGCCGAGGGCGGTCGCGGCTGTGGTCCCGGTCTTGAGCGGTAGCTCGGCTACGAGCAGGCCGGGCTCGAACGAGCCGGTGCGGGCGAGGACGGTGCCGTCGGGATCGATGAGGGCGCTGATGCCGCTGGTGGCGGCGACGGCGGTGGCGCGGTCGTGCTCGACGGCACGGATGCGGGACATGGCCAGCGCCTGGTGGGTCATGTCGCTGATCCCGAAGGTGGCGTTGTTGGAGGGGACGGCGAGGATCTCGGCGCCTGCCCGAACGGTGTCGCGGACGGCGTTGTCGAACAGGACCTCGTAGCAGGTCACGACGCCCACGGGGCCGACGCTGGTCTCCAGCGGCGCGGGATCGGTGCCCGGGAGGAAGTCCGCGGGCGCGCGGTCGACGAGTGGGGTGAGCGCGCGCAGGAGCTCGCGCAGCGGCATGGTCTCGCCGAAGGGTTGCAGCCGACGTTTGTCGTAGTCGTCGACGATGCCGACTCCCGGTTCGATCAGCAGCGCGACGTTGCGCGGTCCGCTTGCGCCCGGATCGCGGACGACGGTACCGACGACGGTGGGGCTGCCGACCGCGTCGACGACGGACTGGATCTCCGCCGCCACGGCGGGATCGTGGACGGGGTCGAGGTCGGAGGCGTTCTCGGGCCAGATCATCAGGTCGGGTCGTGGTGTCTCGCCTCGGTCGGCCTTGTCGGCGAGGAGGCGGGTCTGGGCGAGGTGGTTGTCGAGTACTGCGCGCCGCTGGGCGGCGAAGTCGAGCCCGAGCCGCGGCACGTTGCCCTGGACGACGGCGACGGTGACGGTGTCGGAGGCCGGAGCGGGAGGGTGGGCGAATCCGAGCACCGCGGCGATCGGGATCAGGACGACGAGGAAGGCGGGCCAGCGCAATCCGAGGTCGGGGAGGCGGCGGTCTCGGACCGCGGCCATGGTGCATCGGGCGGCCGCGGCGAGCGCGGTTGCACCGATGACGACGGAGGCGGACATCAGCGGGGCCCCTCCGAGGGCGGCGAGGGGGAGCAACGGCCCGTCCGCCTGGCCGAACGCGAGCCTGCCCCAGCCGAACCCGCCGAACGGTATGCGGGCTCGGACCGCCTCGACGGCCACCCAGACCGTGGCGGTCCACAACCAGGCGCCGGGCAGCCGGGAGACCAGGGTGAGGGCGGCCCCGGCCGCAGCGAAGAACACGGTCTGCAGGCCGACGAGCGCGAGCCACGGCCCTGCCCCGACGAAGCTCCCGGTCCATTCCAGCAGTGGGAGCAGGAAGGTGGCGCCGAAGATCCCGCCGAGGAGGAGCCCGCTGCGGACCCGCGCGCCGTAGAGCGGTCCGATCAAGAGGGCGAGTGCAGGCAGCGCGAGCCACCACGACGTCCGGGGCGGAAAGCTCAGATAGAGGAACAGTCCTCCGGATGCTGCGCAGACGGGCCCGACGAGTCGCCTCACAGCGGCACGAAGGTCGCGGAGCCCGGCTCGTACGCGGACACGGACCCCTCGACGAGGTCGTAGAACCAGCCGTGCAAGGCGAGACGTTCCTGCTCGAGCGCCTCGGCCACGGCCGGGTGCGTGCGCAGGGTGCCCAGCTGGTGCAGAACGTGTGCGTAGGCGGGCTGGTGGCGGGTGGCGGAGCGGCGCACCGAACGCGGCCCGACGAAGCGCATACCGTCCGGGCCGTAGTCGGGACGCAGCGGAAGAGGAGCCCTCCCCACGCGATCCCGGAGGTCGTCCTCGGGGACCGACTCCTCGTGTTGGGCGGCCATCCATCCGCGGGCGGCCAATGCTCGGTCATCGGGCTCGGTCGCGAGGTCCAGGATGTCGCAGAGCGAGTGCCCGCACACCACGATGTGGCCGACGCCGAGCCCACGCACAGCTTGCTCGATGGTCGCCGCCTCGGCACCGGCTATCCCGGTGTAGGCGGGGACGCGATGGCCGAGGGTGCGCAGCTCGCAGATCTCGCCGGGTCCTGCGCCGGTGAGAGCGGTCGGCACGATGCGGGGATCCGAGCAGCTGATAAACAGCATCACCGGCGTGCGCGCGGCACTCGTGGCGGTGAGCCGGGCGCGGCGACGAAGGGTGATGGCGAGGTCGTCGAACCGCATCGTCAGGCTCCTGCTCGGCGGCCGAGAGCGGATTCGCGCAGGATGCCGAGCACCAGGTATCGGCCGGTGAGTACGTCGATCACCGCAGCTGCCACACCCCAGGCACCGAGTTCGACGACGGGCCCGCCTCGGCTCGCGCCGAAGGCCCAGACGATGAGGTAGAGGACCAGCGCCACGGCTGCGCGGACCACGACGATCCGAGGGAACCCGTACAGGCGGCCGTCGGTGACGACGGCTGTGAGCAGACCACCACACGCGGAGGCGACCGCGACCGCGACGACGACCGCGACCGCCTCCGGCCCGGCGCCGGGCAGCGATGCGAGGAGGGCCAGATGGACGGCGAAGGAGACGAGGAGAAGGAACCGCACGCCGCGCGCCCACCGGGGTGAGGTGGGATCGCCGCGGCGCACGGCGTCGAACGAGGTGAACAGTGAAGGGTGCATCGACACTCCATGAGCACTGGAGACGTGGCGCGACGCGGCGATGTGCGCCGGCGTCCGTCCCGAGGAGGGCAGGGCTGATCCGAGAAATCCCGGACGATCAGCGCCTACTGACGCACAGCTCCTTGCAGAGGTCGGCACCCGCCGAGCCCGAGGGGGTCGGCAGGTCGGGAATCGCACACACCGGCAGAGGGCCGGGGGCGTGCTCCGGAAGCGCTTCGACCATCGGCAGCAGACCGGGCGACACGGACATCGTCAGCGGTGCGTCGGCGGCCGACGGGGAGTGCGAGGGGGCATGCGGCGACGGGCAGTCCGCGAACCGCTCGGCACCGTCAGCGTCAGTCACGATGCCCTCGGACTGGGCGGCGACCACTCCGGTGGACGCGGTGGCTGTCGAGGGGTGCAGGACGGCCGCGTGCAGGAGTACCCCTGCGACCAGGACGAACAGCAGCACAGCGCGGCGGACGAAGGTGCCGGGCACCGCGACCACCGCCTCGCGTCGGAACGGACCACCGGGATCGGCGAGCGCCGACCAGCCGACGACCAGGCTAGCCGGGCGCCGGGTGCGGCTCGTCCCTGACCTCAGGCTCCGAACAGCACGTCGCCGATGAGGAAGGCGTTGAGTCCGATGATCAGCGCGGCGACGACGATCGCCGCCGCGGTGGTCAGGCGGTGATTGACCAGCGGGCCCATGATCGCCCGGTCGCGGGTGAAGAGGACCAGGGGGATCAGGGCGAAGGGGATGCCGAAGGACAGGACCACCTGGGAGAGCACGAGCGCGGCGGTGGGATCGACACCGAGGCCGAGGACGACGAGCGCGGGGGCGAGGGTGAGTGCGCGGCGGAGCAGGATCGGGATGCTGCGGTGGATGAAGCCCTGCATCACGACCTGGCCCGCGTAGGTGCCGACCCCGGACGAGGCCAGGCCGGAGGCGAGCAGGGCGATGCCGAAGGCCAGGGCGGCCCCGGAGCCGACGGCGATCCCGAGTCCGGCGTGGACGCCTTCGAGGGTGTCGGTGTTCGGGATGGCCGAGCCTGCGAAGACGGCGGCGGCGATGAGCAGCATGGACGCGTTGACGATTCCTGCGGTGCCCATGCCCGCGAGGACGTCGAACCGGGTGGTGCGCAGGATGAAGCGACGCTCGTCGGTCGTGGCGCCGACGATGCGGCGTTGGGTGAGCGCGGAGTGCAGGTAGATCACGTGGGGCATCACGGTGGCGCCGAGGATGCCGGTCGCGAGCAGCACGGTCTCGGTGCCCGCGAATCGCGGAACGAGCCCGGCGACGGCGCCGGATGCGGAGACGTCGACCTGCCAGACGGTGCTGAGCAGGGCGACGAGGATGACGACGAACAGCAGGGTGATGGCACGTTCGAACGGCCGGTGCCCGCGGACCTGCAGGGCGAGCAGCGCGAACGCGACCAGGCCGGTGATCAGGCCTCCGGTGAACAGCGGGATGCCGAAGAGCAGGTACAGCGCGACGGCGCCGCCGATGACCTCGGCGAGGTCGGTGGCGATCGCGACGATCTCGGCCTGGGCCCACATGCCCCATCGCACCGGCGTGGAGAACCGCTCGCGGCACAGCTCGGCGAGGTTCAGCCCGGTCGCGAGCCCGAGCTTGGCCGAGAGGGTCTGGACCAGCATGGCGAGCAGGTTGGCGGCGACGATGACCCAAAGCAGCAGATAGCCGTACTGCGACCCGGCGGCGAAGTTGGTCGCGAAGTTGCCGGGGTCGATGTAGGCGATCGCGGCGACGAAGGCCGGTCCCGCGACAAGGAGCCGAGCCCGCAGGCCCCGCCCCGGAAGGGCCGTCGTCGTGTCCATGTCGGGAAGGTAGACGTGTCTATCAGTGAGGGGAAGACATGTCTCACTGTGAGACCGGCCCCACTGTGTCGTCATCTCCGGATTCGTGCCAGCGCTGCGCCAGCGCGGCGGGCATCGTGTAGTGGACCTCGGTGCGCTGACCGTCCTGTGCAGACGGTCCTAGCTCCCAGAGCACCGGCCATTCGAGCTCGCCGGCGGCTCGCAAGGTGCGACAGACGCGGGTGAAGCCCGAGAACGCGCCCCGGATCTCACCGCGCCGCAGGCCCGTCGCATTGCTGAGCCGGGTTCCGGAGATGCGGACGTCCGGCTCGGCTGCGAGTGCGTCGAAGATCGTGATCATCCGTGCGGTGCTGGGTCGGAGGTCATGGCGCAACGCTCGGAAGTCGGCAACCTCCCACAGCCAGAGCGGGATCCTCGGCATGGGTTCGCCGGCGGACGCGACGTAGGCATTGACAGCCTCGAGCAAGCGCCGCGGGACGAGCACGGGGACCAGCTCGGTGTCGTCGGGATCCGTGGTCATCGGGCCGGCCTCTCGTCGGCTGCGAACCCGGGTAGCGAGCGGGCAGCACGTGGATCCTCGGCGAGCCACCACGGCACCGTCGTCGCGGCGGTGCCGTGGACGCGGTCCAGGTGCCGATCCACGCGACGCTGCTCGCGCTTCTCGCTGCGGTTCCACTGCACGAACATCCCGGCGAGCAGGAACAGCACCACGACGTCGCCGAAGATCCACAGGAGGCCACCGCCGACCTTCTGGTCCGCCAGCGGGTCGCTGCCCCACTGCATTCCGATGATCATGAAATGCTCGGCGGCGATGAGGCTGTCCCGCAGCATGATGGGAATGCCGAGGACGATGTGGGCCGGGCCGAGCCCGATGACCAGCAGGAGCCGCATCACGTACGGCATGGGGTTGGGGAGCGGGTCGATGCCCAGCAGCGGCCAGTAGAGCAGGGCACCGACCAGGACCAGGTGCAGGTGGGTCAGATTGTGCACCCAGGAGTTCGTGAGGCCCAGCTCGAACAGGCGGCTGTAGAGGATCACGAACGGGCTGATGACGAACAGCACGTAGGCGACCAGGGGATGGCTGAGGACACGGACGTAGCGGCTGTGCACCACAGCCAGGAGCGTCTTGCGGGGACGGCCGGTGAGAGCGCGCAGGGCGAGGGTGACCGGGGCCGCCATGCCCAGCGGCGCAGGCGCGATCATCTGCAGGAACATGTGCTGAACGGCCGTCATGCTGAACAGCACGTCGTCGTAGACCCCGATCGCCGAGAACGTGGACAGGGCGATCGTGCCCAGACCGACGAACCACAGCACGGTCCGTCCGCGCTGCCAGGTGATGCCGCGGCGTCGGACGCGGCGCACTCCGGCGAGGTAGGCGGCGCCCGCCAGGATCAGGGCGACCAGCACTGCGGGCTCAATGGTCCAACTGGTCAACAGGGCGTGCAGGTCGGGTGGCGGGGGGATCGGGCCGTTCACGACGAGGCTCCGTCGCGACCGGTGGCGGAGGGCGCCTGATCGGTCGACCCGGATGGGGACGGCGAGCCGTCGGGTTCGGGGCTCGCCGCATCCGAGCCGGAGTCGCCGGGCTCGGGTTCGGTGCCGGGCTCCGGGCCCTCGGGCCTCGGGTTCTCGTGGTCGACGACGCGGCGCCGCCGCCTGGGGTCGGTGCGTTGGGCGAGGGCGATGAGCAGGCAGAGCAGGACGAGACCCGCGATGATCAACAAGATCGGGACGGGGGAGACGGCAGGTGGCGGCGCTGCGGCCATGGGGTGCTCGATTCACGGGCGGCGGGACCATCGGCCGCCGAGTGGGCGGGCCGAGGGCGAGGGCACGGAGGCCACACCTCGACGGTGAGGCCCGGGTGCCTCAGTTCCGGTCGACGCCGATCGCGAGCAGGGTGGAGCGTCCCGGTGACGCCGCGCCGGGGTCGTGCTCGGGTGTGCAGGCGCCGGTGCGGACCCGGGGTCCGGTCGACGGTGCGGTCTCCGGGGCCGGAAGGGATACCACGAGGCTCGGAGCCTGACTACGCACAGTGGTCGGATCGCTGGGTGGTGCCGGGTCGCAGTGCATGTCGTGGACGATGTGGTGCCCGGTGGAGGTGATCGCCGGGCCCGCCGTCGCGGTGGTCGTCGCGCAGAATCCGGCGACGAGCGCGAGCAGGGTGGCGAGCAGGAACGCCAGGCCACGGTGGAGGGTGCCGGACATCGGGCACCTCCCGCCTCATGCGTCCGCCGGTTGCCTTTCGACCGTACGGTGTCGAGCGGCCCCGCCGCCGGCGGGGTGCCGCCCGCGTCGTCACTCCGATGGGCGCACGGCGGTGACGATCCGGGGCCTGGGTAATCTCACGAACCGTGACAGGGGTGAGGTGGTCGGCGGCCGATCGCGGCGTGCGCACCCTCCTGGTGTTGGTGCTGATGGCGGTGGCGCTGCTCGCTCACTGCGCGGCTGACGGTCCGAGTAGTGGTTCGTTCACCCCGGTCGCGGCCATCGCCTACGCGGGCGACCCCGTCCCCGAGCCCCCGCCGGTCTGCCCCGACACGCACCCGCTGCACGACGGGGCGGGCGCGACCGTGTTGCGCACGGCCGCGTCGTCGGATCTCGCGCCGGCCCCAGCGGTCCTGGACCTGGGCCCGGTCTGGTCGTCGCCGGGTGCGCACTGTGCCCTCGCTGCAAGCCCGCTGGATGTGCCCGGCGGTTCCGCGCTGTGCCTGGAGCTCTGCGTCAGTAGGCGCTGATCGGCCCACCGGCCCCGTCCGTGACGGGCCGGTCCTGGCCGACCCACCCGCCCTGAGCGGGTCCTTCAGCGAGAACGGAAGACCGACGTGTCCCGATCCCGAGTCCTCGCCGTGCTCGGCGCCAGCGCCGTCGCCCTCGTCGCGGCCGCCGGCGTCGCCGTCGCGGGTGTGCCCACCTCGACCCGGCCCTATGTCGCGCCGCCCGGCCCGACACCGGCGAACATCGTCCCCGGCACGCCGTGCACGACCTCCGCGCGCGCCTGCGTGGACCTCGACTCTCACAACGCGTGGCTGATCCGCGGCGGGCAGGTCACCCGCGCGGTCCGGTTCGTCGACGGTGACGAGGAGACCCCGACCCCGCCCGGCACCTACCGGGTGGAGTGGAAGGCCGAGTCGTACACGAGCCGGGAGTTCAACACTCCGATGCCGTACTCGGTGTTCTTCGCCCCCGGGGGGATCGCCTTCCACGAGGGCGGGCAGACCACGCCGTCGGCGGGGTGCGTGAAGCTGGTGCGTGAGGACGCCCAGGCGTTCTTCGCCGACCTCCTCGTCGGGGACGAGGTGCAGGTCAAGTGACCCGCAACGCGAAGATCTCGATCGGCGTCGTGCTGGTCGCCGTCGTCGGGGTGCTGGTGGCGCTGCTGGTGCCGTGGGGCGGTGCGGACCCGGCCGACTCCAGCGCCGGGGGGAGCGGGACGGCGGGCATCGCCGCCCGCCCGGACAGCCACCGGCTCAGCACCGCGCCCGACGGCCCGACCTTCGTGGAGTTCCTCGACTTCGAGTGCGAGGCCTGCGGCGCGGTCTATCCGGTGATCGAGCAGCTCCGCGCGGAGTACGGCGACCGCGTGAACTTCGTGATCCGCTACTTCCCGATCGCGAGCCACTTCAACGCCGAACGCGCCGCCCGCGCTGTCGAGGCCGCCGCGCAGCAGGGGCAGCTCGAGGGCATGTACAAGCGGATGTACGAGACCCAGCTCGAGTGGGGTGAGCAGCAGGTCCCGATGGATGACAGGTTCCGCGGCTACGCCCGCGATCTCGGTCTGGTCATGGACGAGTACGACCGCGTCTACAACGCCCCCGAGACCCTCGATCGGATCCGCGCCGACCAGGCCGACGGGCAGGCGTTGGGTGTGCAGGGCACGCCCACGTTCTTCCTCGACGGGCAGCGCCTGCAGCCGCAGAGCGTCGGGGATCTGACCTCGGCCTTCGACGCCGCGCTCGCGCGATGAGCGCGGTCGTCGACCGGGCCGCGGCGCCGAGGGCGATGGGCCGGGAGCCCTTCGCGCGCGGCCTGCCGTGGCTGCTGCTGCTCGGCGGTCTCGTCGGGTTCGTCGCCGCCTTCGTTCTCACCGTGGAGCGGTTCGCGCTGGCGGCGGACTCGGACTACATCCCCACCTGCAGCATCAACCCGGTCCTGAGCTGTGGCTCGGTGATGAGCACCGACCAGGCCGCGGTCTTCGGGTTCCCCAACCCACTGCTGGGCATCGCCGGGTTCGCGATCGTCGTCGCTGCGGGTGCGGGGCTGCTGGCCGGCGCCCGGTTCGCGGGCTGGTACTGGGCGGGTCTGCAGGTCGGAGTCACCGCCGGAGCGGTGTTCGTGCATTGGCTGATCTTCCAGAGCCTGTACCGAATCGGGGCGCTGTGCCCGTACTGCATGGCGGTGTGGGCGGTGATCGTGCCGATCTTCTGGTACGTCACGCTGCGCAACCTCCACCGGCGCTGGCCCGGCAACCCGCTCGCGCGGCTGCACTCGGTCCCTCTCGCGGTGTGGTTCGCCGTGCTGCTCGCACTTGTCGCGATCCGGTTCTGGTCGTTCTGGTCGACGCTGTGAGGTGGGTCGTCGCAGCCCTGGCGATCCTGGTGCTCGCCGGGTGCTCCTACCGGCCTTCGGACGGCACGGCGCCGAGCCAGGCCAAGGAATTCACCTTCGTCGCCCCGGGCGGTCAGACCCGGCTGACCTACGACCCGCCGGAGGAGCGGGGCGCGGTCACCGGGCTGGAGGCCGAGGACCTGGCCGATCCGAACCGGCGGCTCGGTCTCGCGGACTTCCCGGGCCAGGTCGTGGTGCTCAACATCTGGGGCTCGTGGTGCGGCCCGTGTCGGGAGGAGATCCCGGACCTGCAGGAGACCTATGCCCAGACCCGCGACCGCGGCGTGATCCTGCTCGGGATCGACGTCCGCGACGACCGCCAGGCCGCCCAGGACTTCCTGCGTTCGCGTCGGGTGGAGTACCCGTCGCTGTTCGACCCGGCGGGGCGCTCGCTGCTGGCGCTGCGTGGGTTCCCGCCGAACGTCGTGCCGTCGACGATCGTGCTCGACCGCAGCCACCGGGTCGCCGCGGTGTTCCTCGGGGCCGTCCGGATGAGCGAGCTGCGGCCCGTCGTGGACCGGGTGGCTGCCGAATGAGCAGCTACGACCTCCAGATCGGCGGCATGACCTGCGCGGCGTGCGCGGGTCGGGTCGAGCGCAAGCTCAACAAGCTCGACGGCGTGGTCGCCACGGTCAACCTGGCCACCGAGCGCGCGCGGGTCGACTGTCCACCGGAAACGGACCCGCAGGTGCTGATCGCGCAGGTCGAGCGGGCCGGCTACACCGCGCAGCGGGTGGCCGACACACCGGAGGGCGGGGACCAGCAGGTCGTCGACCTGCGACGCAGGCTGGCCGTCGCGGCGATCCTGGCCGTGCCGCTGGCGGACCTGTCGCTGGCGTTGTCGCTGTTCCCGGAGTTCCGGTTCCCGGGCTGGACCTGGGTCTGCCTGGGGCTCGCCGTGCCGATGGTCGTCTGGTGCGCCTGGCCCTTCCACCGCGCGGCGTGGAACGGGCTGCGGCACGGGACCTCCTCGATGGACACACTGGTCTCGCTCGGCGTGATCGCCTCGACGGGCTGGTCGGTGTGGGTCATGCTCCGCGGCGGGCCGGTCGAGCCGGGACTCGGCGCGGGATGGGCGGCGCTGACCCGCACCGAGGACGCGCTCTACTTCGACGTCGCGGCCGTGGTGATCACGTTCCTGCTGGCCGGTCGGTTCTTCGAGGCCCGCGCCAAGACCCGGGCCGGGTCGGCGATGCGCACCCTGCTGGCGTGGGGCGCGAAGGACGTCGAGCTCACGGACGGTCGGCGGGTCCCGATCGGAGCGCTCGGTGTCGGCGACGAGTTCCGGGTCCGGCCCGGCGAGAAGATCGCCACCGACGGGGTGGTCGTCGAGGGCTTCTCGGCTGTCGACACCGGGGTCGTCACCGGAGAGTCCGTGCCGCGAGACGTGACCGTCGGGGACACGGTCGTCGGTGGCACGGTCAACGCCGCGGGATCCTTGCTGGTCCGCGCGGTGCGGGTCGGGGTCGACACCCAGTTGGCGCGGATGGCGCGGCTCGTCGAGCAGGCGCAGGAGGGCAAGGCGGCGGTCCAGCGGCTCGCCGACCGGGTCTCGGCGGTCTTCGTGCCCGCGGTCGTCGCGCTCGCCGCCCTGACGCTGGTGGGCTGGCTGGTCTGGGGGCCGTCGGTGTCCGCCGCGGTCACGGCTGCGATCGCGGTGCTGATCGTGGCGTGTCCGTGCGCGCTCGGCCTCGCCACCCCGACGGCGATCCTGGTCGGCACCGGCCGGGGCGCCCAGCTGGGGATCTTCCTCAAGGGCGCGCGTGCACTGGAGTCCACCCACGCCGTGGACACGGTGGTGTTCGACAAGACCGGCACCCTCACCGAGGGGCGGATGGAGGTCGTCGCGGTGCGAGGCACCGACCCCGACCTGCTGCGCCTCGCCGCCGCGGTGGAGACGGCGTCGGAGCACCCGATCGCCGCGGCGATCGTCCGCGCCGCGCCCCAGGGTCTGCCCACCGTCTCCGGGTTCACGGCATTGCCGGGTCTCGGCGCCCGCGGCACTGTCGACGGGCGCGAGGTGCTGCTCGGCCGACCGTCCTTACTGTCCGACCGCGGGATCCCGGTGCCGTCCGAGTACGTGGGCGCGACCGTCGTCGTGGCCTGGGACGGCGAGGCCCGCGGGGCGATCGAGGTGACCGACCGGGTCCGGGACAGTGCCGCCGCCGCGGTGGCCGCGCTACGTCGGCTCGGCCTCACCCCGGTGATGGTGACCGGCGACAACCCGCGCACGGCGCACGCTGTCGCCGCCCAGGTGGGGATCGACGAGGTCGTGGCCGAGGCGCTGCCGGAGGACAAGGTCGCCGAGGTCCGGCTGCTGCAGGCCGCCGGCCGGTCGGTGGCCGTCGTCGGGGACGGGATCAACGACGCCGCGGCGCTCGCCGCCGCGGACCTGGGGATCGCCGTCGGGCGAGGGACCGACGCGGCGATCGAGGCGGCCGACGTGGTGCTGGGCCGCGACGACCTGCTTGTCGTCGCGGACGCCATCGCCCTGGCCCGCCGCACCCACCGCACCATCCGCGCGAACCTGGTCTGGGCGTTCGGCTACAACGTCGCCGCGCTCCCGCTCGCGGTCGCCGGGCTGCTCAGCCCGCTGGTCGCCGGCGCCGCGATGGCCCTGTCCTCGGTGTTCGTGGTGTCGAACAGCCTGCGGCTGCGCAAGTTCCAGGAGCTCCGGTGATCTGGCTCGGGATCGCGGCGTTCGCGTTGGTCACCGCCACTGCGCTGGCGCTGTGGGCGCCGAGCATCGCGGAGGTCTACGGCTACCCGGGCCTGGGCCCGGTCGTCGATGCGGGCCTGCCGCTGGCCCACGTCACCGCGCTCGGGGCCGCCGCAGTGGCAGTGGGCGGGCTCTGGCGTGCCGCGGTGCTGGTGCCGGGTGAGCCGCACGGGACCGTCACTCCGCAGGGGTATCGCGGGCTGCTGAGCGTGCGCCCCGCGGCCGCGGTACTCGCGGTGGCGGCGTTCCTGGTCGGCGCGCTGACCGCGGCGGAGACCGTCGGCACCCCACCTGCGACCTACCTGACCCGCCCGGACCTGCTGCTCACCGGTCTCGGCGCCGTCGAACCCGCGACGGGCTGGGTGATCACCGGCGCGGTCGCCGCAGTGGTCGCGGGACTGGCGGGCGCGGTGCTGAGCTGGCGCGGCGCCGTCGGACTCCTCACCCTCCTGCTGCTCGGGCTCGCCGTGGCTCCGATGACCTCGATCGGGAACGGCTCGCGCGACCACGACTGGTCCGGCGACTCCGCCACGCTGCACGCGCTGGCCGCGCTGCTCTGGGTGGGCAGCGCGATCGCCGTGCGTGGGCTGGGGCCCGTCGCGCAGCGCCGCCACCGGCGCACGGCGACCGCGGCGCTCGTGGCGATCGTCGGCTCGGCGGTGGTGCCGACGGCGCTCGCGGTCCGCCCCGGGCACCTGGTCACGACCGGTTACGGGGCGCTGGTCCTGGTCTCGACCGCCGCCTTGGTCCTGCTCCTGCGTCGCACCCGGTCCCTCGCCGTCGAGCTCGGGCTGCTCGGGGTCGCCGCGGCGGCCGGGGCGGCGATGAGCAGGCTCGTGCCGCCCACCGACGACGGCGCGGAGGTCACCCGCCTGGTGTTCCTGCTCGGCTACGAGCTCCCCGACCACCTCACGGCACTCGACCTGGTCACCCGGTGGCGCCCCGACCTGATCTACGCGCCGCTCGCCGTCGCTGCGGCCGTGATCTACGTAATCGGGGTGCGCCGGACCGGGTCGTGGCCGGTGCACCGCACCGTGTGCTGGCTCGCGGGCTGCGCGGTCCTGCTCGTCGCCACGTCGTCCGGCATCGGCACCTACGCGACCGGAGTGCTCAGCGTGCACCTCGTCGCCCACGCCCTCACGGCCACGATCGCGCCCCTGCTCCTGGTCCTCGGGCACCCGCTCACCCTGCTCCGGGCAGCTGCTCCCCGCCTCGGACGCCGCGTCGACGCGCTCCTCGACCGACCCGCTCTCACCCACCCGGCCGTGGCCTGGGCCATGGTCGCGGTAGCGCTGTTCGGCACCTACGCCACCGGCCTGTTCGACGCCGTCGTGCTGGACCACTGGTCCCACCCGGCCATGGACGCCGTCGGCCTCGGGACAGGACTGCTGCTGTTCCGGGTCCTGCTCGGCCACGGTGGTCTGCCGGAGATCGGCAGGCTGGCCACCGCGTTCGCCGTCATGGCCCTGCACGCCGGGTTCGCCATCTGGCTCCTGAGCCGCGCGACCCCGCTCGCCCAGGACTTCTACGGCGCCGTCGCCCTTCCCTTCGTCCCGGACCTGCTCGCCGACCAGCGCCTGGGCGCCGCCCTGAGCTGGGCGATCGGGGAAGCCGGGATGGTCGCCGCCGTCGCCGTGCTCGTCACCCGCTGGGCCCGCCACGACCCCACCCCGCTCGCCCCCACACCTGACATGGAGAGACTGTGACCGCCGGTTCCCCTCAGATCAGCACACGCGTCCACTCGCTGAACCGACCCAACATCGTCAGCATGGGCACGGTCGTCTGGCTGGCCAGCGAGCTGATGTTCTTCGCGGGCCTGTTCGCGATCTACTTCACCGCCCGCGCGCAGAACGCCCCCGAGACCGGATGGCCCCCGCCCCCGACGCACCTCAACGTGCCCTACGCGCTCACGATCACCGCAATCCTGGTCGCCTCCTCCTTCACCTGCCAGTTCGGCGTCTTCGCCGCCGAGCGCGGAGACGTCTTCGGCCTCCGACGCTGGTACCTCCTGACCCTGGCCCTCGGGCTGATCTTCGTGATCGGTCAGGGATACGAGTACTACGAGCTCGTCGAGAGCGGCACGACCATCTCCTCCGGGGTCTACGGGACCGTCTTCTACATGACGACCGGGTTCCACGGCCTGCACGTCATCGGCGGGCTGATCGCCTTCACCCTGCTGCTCATCCGCACCACGCTGAGCAAGTTCACCCCGGCCCAGGCCACCGCCGCCATCGTCGTGTCCTACTACTGGCACTTCGTCGACGTGGTGTGGATCGGGCTGTTCGCCGTCATCTACTTCATCCGCTGACAGACGACCGAGATCAGGGAGCACCGAGGACGAGCGCCATGGCGAACTCGCGGTCCTCACACGCTCGCCGTCACGGGTCGAGGGCTCTGCAGAGGCGCAGCCACCCGGCGGCCCAGCACCTCCTGGCCCTCGCGGGCGGCGCCGTGGCCGCGGCCGTGCCGGCCGCGATCCCGCTGGTTCCCGCCCCCGGCACCGAGCCGGTGGCGGCCGTCGCCCCCGTCGCCATGATCGGTGTGGCAGAGCGCCACGATCCCGCCGCCGACTTCGGCCGGCTCGCGACGCCGGTGGCCGCCGTCGAAACACACGAGACTTCGCTGGCATCGCTGGACAAGGCGGCGCGTCTGGCCGAGCGGATCGCAGCACTGGCCGATCTGCGTACAGCGGCTGCTGCGCAGGGCGCTCCCCAGGTGGCGGTCAGCGACGCAGGGGTGGCGTACGCATTCCCGACTGTCGGCAGGCTGACCTCGGCGGCGGGGCCCCGCTGGGGAGGGACCCACTACGGAATGGACATCGCCAACCGCGTGGGCACCCCCATCTTCGCCGTTGCCGACGGCGTGGTCGTCGACTCCGGGCCTGCCTCGGGATTCGGGCTGTGGGTTCGGATCAGACATTCGGACGGGTCCCTCAGCGTCTACGGACATATCGACCGCAGCCTGGTGCGGCAGGGGCAGTCCGTGCGAGCCGGTGACCGAATCGCGCTGATGGGTAACCGAGGACAGTCCACGGGTCCTCACCTGCACCTCGAGATCTGGGCCGCGGACGGTGCGAGGGCAGATCCCGGCACGTGGCTGGCGCGACGTGGTCTGAGCGCCGAGGCGGCTCCACGAGCAGGCTGAGCCGCGCCACCTCGCAGCAGTTCATCGACGACGGCCGCAGACCGGCGAGATCGAGCACCGCTTCACCTGCGCCGAGAGCTGGGGTTTCACAGAGGTCGACTCTTCGACCGCGCGGCCTCTGTAGGTCCGTCCACGAACATGCTTGACTCTATGTATCGACGAGTATGAGTATGTCGATGTGAGCGAACCCGACGCCTGCGACCTGTTGTGTCTGGACCTTCCGCACGCCGAGCGGATCCGGACGGAGCTCCCGGACGTGCGCGCTGTGGAGCCGCTGGCCGCTGCGGCGCGTGCTTTGGGGGACCCGACGCGGTTGCGGATCGCGACGGCGCTGCGGGCTGGCGAGGAGCTGTGCGTGTGTGACGTCGGGTGGGTCGTCGGGCAGGCGCAGGGGCTGGTCTCGCACCATCTGCGGTTACTCAAGGCGGCCGGGCTGGTGGAGTCCCGGCGAGACGGTCGTCTGGTCATGTACCGGCTGACCTCGCGGGGTGCGCTGCTGGTGGAGGCGGTCGTGGGGGAGCAGGTCCATGGCTGACGCCTGCTGCGGGCCCGAGGCGCCCGCGACTGAGGATCACGAGCCCGACCACGGTCCCGCTCGTTTGTGGCAGGTGCGGGAGCTGCGGTTCGCGGCCTGCGCCGCGGTCCTGCTCGGGATCGCCTGGCTCATCGGCGGGGACGGCCCGGTGTCCACGGTGCTGGAGATCGCCGCGGCGGTGCTGGCGGCGTCGACCTTCGTGCCCGGCGCGCTCCGCAACCTGCGGCACGGCCGGATCGGCGTCGGCACGCTGATGACGATCGCCGCGATCGGCGCGGTCGCGCTCGGTCACTACACCGAGGCGGCGCTGCTCGGGATCCTGTTCTCGATCGCCGAAGGGCTGGAGCACTACGCGATCACCCGCACCCGGCGCAGCCTGCGGGCGCTGCTCGGGCTGGTCCCGCCGACCGCGTCGGTGCTGCGCGGCGGGCGCGAGCTCGCGGTGTCCCCGGACGACTTGGTGGTCGGGGACCTGCTGGTCCTGCGGCCGGGGGAGCGGGCGGCGACCGACGGGATCCTGCGGGCCGGGCGGACGAGCCTGGACACCTCGGCGATCACGGGGGAGTCGGTGCCGGTCGAGGCCGGGCCGGGGGACGCGGTGTTCGCCGGGACGATCAACGGCGGCGGCGCGATCGAGGTCGAGGTGACGGCACCGGCCGCGGACAGCTCGTTGGCGCGGATCGTGCACCTCGTGGAGCAGGCACAGGAGCGCAAGGGCGCCGGGCAGCGGCTCGCCGACCGGGTCGCCCGCCCGCTGGTGCCCGCGATCATGATCCTCGCCGCCGTGGTCGCGGGGGTGGGGGCGCTGCTCGGCGACCCGATGCTGTGGGTGGAGCGGGCGTTGGTCGTGCTGGTGGCCGCGTCGCCGTGTGCGTTGGCGATCTCCGTGCCGCTGACGGTCGTGGCCGCGGTGGGTGCGGCGAGCCGCCGCGGTGCGCTGATCAAGGGCGGGGCCGCGCTGGAGGAGCTCGGCCGTGTCCGGGCGGTGGCGCTGGACAAGACCGGCACCCTGACCCGGAACCGCCCCGAGGTCGTCGAGGTGCTCGGTGCTGACGAGGTCCTGACGCTGGCCGCCGCGCTCGAGACGCGCAGCGAGCATCCGCTGGCTGCGGCGATTCTCGCTGCCGCCGGTCGCGGGGTCGTTGCGGCCGAGGATGTCGTGGCCGTCGCCGGGCACGGTCTGACCGGGCGGGTGGACGGTGCCGAGCTGCGGTTGGGCAAGCCCGGCTGGGTCGACGCCGGCGGGTGGGGCGCGGACGTCGCGCGGCTGCAGGACCGGGGCGCCACGGTCGTCCTCCTGGAACGAGACGGGTCGCTGCTCGGCGCCGTCGCGGTCCGGGACGAGCTGCGACCCGAGGCCCCCGAGGCCGTGCGGCGGGTCCGCGAGCTCGGCATCGAGGTGGCGATGCTGACCGGGGACAACGCTCGGACGGCGGCGACCCTGGCCGAGCGGGCCGGGATCGAGGTCGTGCACGCCGAGCTGCGCCCTGAGGACAAGGCCGCGCTGCTGCCCCGCATCGCGGGCGGGCGTCGCGTGGCGATGGTCGGCGACGGGGTGAACGACGCGCCCGCGCTCGCCACCGCGGACGTCGGGATCGCGATGGGCGCGATGGGGACGGACGTGGCGATCGAGACAGCGGACGTCGCGTTGATGGGGGAGGATCTGCGGCACTTGCCGCAAACGCTCGCCGATGCCCGGCGGGCGCGGCGGATCATGGTGCAGAACGTCGGGTTCTCGCTGCTGATCATC
Organism: Pseudonocardia sp. WMMC193; assembly: GCF_021728735.1. NCBI lineage: Bacteria > Bacillati > Actinomycetota > Actinomycetes > Pseudonocardiales > Pseudonocardiaceae > Pseudonocardia > Pseudonocardia sp. WMMC193. The sequence continues at coordinate 5,483,896 of NZ_JAKKDO010000003.1, forward strand.
GGTACGTTGATCCCGCTGGCCGCTTTCGGTGTGCTCGGCCTGGCGACGGTCGTGGTGGTGCACGAGGCCGCCGAGGTGCTGGTCATCCTCAACGCCGTCCGCGCGGCTCGGACGAAGCGACTGCCCGGTCTCGCCGCCGCGCCGGTCGTGAGGGCGGAACGGCACCACGTGAGCGTGGCGCCCGCCTCGGTCGTCGAGGACGCGTGCTGCTCACCATCGCCCGTCGAGGCACCCACGACGCTGCCTCAGATGGCGGAGAGCTCTGACGAGGGATGTGCCTGCTGCGCGCCGAAGGCGTCGGTCGAGGAGGTCAAGGTAGACCGTCGAGCCTGAGCGAGGTCGGTCTATCGTCAGCCCTGGACCGGCCGCGACGACGTCGACCTGCGTGGGCCCGGCTCAGGTCGTCGACCCGTGGATCATGCACGTGGAGCGGGACCGAGGGTGCCGGACGAGAGCAGCGCGGTGGCGTCGTGGCCGACCCCGGAGCCAGCCAGGAGCGATCGGGTGCCAGCCCGGTGCACCAGACCACGGTGGCGATCCCCTCCACCGGGCCTTCGACCGTAAGCGGTCGTCCCGTTCGGTCGAGCCAGGCGACCCGGCCGATCCGGGTGATGGCGGCCCGCTCGAAGTCGCGCGGCCGCACCCGGCCGAGCGGATCGCCCCCGCCGCCGGTCCGGGCGATGAAACGTCGCCCGATGATGCTCTCGGCGCGGACGTGTCGCATGAGGGCGAACGCCGCGGTGCCCACGGGTGGGATGCGGCCGACGTCCCGCCCGGCCGGCAGCACCTCGCCGCCGCCATGTGCCAGGTCGATCGCGATCTCCGCTCCCGAGTTCCCAGCGCCGACGACCAGGACCCGACCGACAGGCCCCGCCGCCGGGTTGCGGTACTCGGCCGAGGTGAGCTGAGCGACCTCAGTGGGCAGCGTGGAGGCGAAGTCCGGGATCCGGGCCACCCGATGCGACCCGCCGGCATCGACCACCCGGTCGGCGGCGATGGTTCGGTCCCCGACGGCGGCCCTGAAGCCCGCGGCGTGCACCTGCAAGCGGGTCACCGGGCTGTTGAGCGCCACGCGCAGCCCGCTGTCCCGGGCGTACCACACCAGGTGATCCGCAGCGTCGTCCTTCGTCGGGCGGCGGCCGGTCCCGCGCATCGGAAAGCCGGGCAGCGCGTTCGCACTGGCCGGGGTGAACAGCGTCAGGGAGTCCCAGCGCTGCCGCCAACTGTCGCCTATCCGCACGCCCGCATCGATGACGATGTAATCGACGCCGGCCCGGTCGAGGTGCCAGGCGGCGGCGAGCCCTGCTTGACCGGCACCCACGACGAGGACTCCGACACGCTCGAGGAGCTCGATCACGGTGCGGACTCGCGGTCAGCGGCGGGTTCGTGCCGGTGGGCCGGGTCGTCTGAGGTGGACTCGACACCATGTGCGACGGGTTCGACCTGGACCGTGGACCGGGTGACTCCGACCCCGACCAGGACGGCCCTCGCCTCGTCGAGCACGGAATGCAGGTGGTCGTCGGACTGCACCAGGACGTGCACGCTCGCGGCCTCCATGCCTGAGGTGATGGTCCAGATGTGCAGATCGTGAACGTCGGCGACGCCATCGATGACTCGCAGTCGCTGCTCGACGGCCTCCACGTCCACCTCCGGCGGCGCGACCTCCATGAGGATCCGCACGGCGTGGCGGAGCAGCACGTAAGTCCGAGGCAGGATGAACAGCCCGATGCCCGCGGCGATGAGGGTGTCGGCGTACGCCCAACCCGTCGTCCAGACGATGATTGCGGCCGCGATGACCCCAACCGACCCCAGCATGTCGGCCATCACCTCGAGGTAGGCGCCCTTGACGTTGACGCTCTCCTTCGCTCCGCCTGCGAGCAGGCGCATGCTGATGACGTTGATGAGGAGCCCGACGGCGGCGGTGATGAGGACGGGGATCGCAGCGATCTCGGTGGGGTTCCCGAGACGGTCGATCGCCTCTACGAAGACGTACGCCGCAGCGCCGAACAGCAGCAGCGCGTTCCCGACAGCGGCGAGTACCTCGAGCCGGTAGTTGCCGAAGGTCCGCTGACTTGCCACGGGCCGGTTGGCCAGCGTGACTGCCGCCAATGCCATGCCGAGCCCGAGGGCGTCGGTCCCCATGTGCGCCGCGTCCGACAGTAGCGCGAGTGACCCGCTGGTCAGGCCGACGACCACCTGAACCGCCATGTAGGTGACCGTGAGTCCTAATGCGAACGCCAGCCGACGCCGGTAGCCGGCGCCCACCGATATGTCCAACGCCGCTCCGTGACCATGCCCGTGCCCCACGACCAACTCCCATCAATACATGCGAATCTATGCATGAATAGTAGCGGCTTCTCAGCCTCCCGCCCACCGTCGGAACGATGCGACGTGCACGATACGTAGATGGACGGCTGCTCGGTGGTCTGTCGGAGCGGGGCTGGGTTCAGTCGTTACGGCCCATGCGGGTCAGGTCGCCTCCGAGCATGCGCAGTCAGGGAGTGTCATGGGTGTCCGCAGGTCAGCTCGTGGGCTGGGGCTGGGGCTGGGGCTGGGGCTGGGCCGTCGCCGGGAGGAAGACGATCCGGCGGCCCTGGATCGCGATCAGGACGATCGTGCACACCGCCAGCCATGCGCCGCCGAGCAGCCATGAGGTGGCGATGTCGCTGACCCAGTGGACCCCGAGGTATAGCCGGCTGAGCCCGATCCCGACGACGAGCACGAGGGTCGCGGCCACGAGGGCGACCCGGGTGGCGGTCGTCCGGGCGAGGCTGCAGAGGATCAGGCAGAGCGTGCCCAGCACGACGATCGAGACCAGTGCGTGCCCGGAGGGCAGCGACGGGTTGGTCTCGTCCATCAGCCTCGTAGCCACCGGCGGCCGCGGCCGGGCGTAGACGATCTTGAAGACCAGGACCAGCAGCCCCGCGCCGCCGGTCGCGAGCACCGTCACGAGGGCGTCGCGGTGGCGGCGGCGCAGCCAGAGCACCACGGCCGCGACCGCCGCGACCAGGCCCATGCCCACGGTGCTGCCGCCCTCCGTGACCGCCTTGGCGACCACGGTGAGCGCCGCGGTGCGGTTCGCGATCATCCAATCGAGGACGGGGCCGTCGGCGGCCGAGAGGAGCCCGGGATCGGCGACCGCGTCGACGACGGTCGCCTGCGCGGTGAACAGGACCAGCGCCACACCGACGAGGAGCGCCGTGGTCGGCACGACCGTCCTCCACCGCGGGGTGCTGTCGGGGAAACGCGTCGCCCGGAGGGCGACGACCATCACGACCACGAGCCATAGCGCGAGCAGCCCCACACTGATCCGCTGCTCGATGTCCGCCAACCACATCGGTCCCGTACTCCTCTCATCCGCGATGTCCGCTTGTCTCAGCGGCCGGTCAGGACGCTACGGAGGGTCGGGCATGGTGGCGGCCAGACGACGGTGAGCTGACGGCAAGAAAGTCAGGAGCAGCCGAGCGGCGGGAGATCGGGATCGTCCTGCACAAGCTCGGCGACCTCCGTCAGGATCTGGAGGTAGACGCGATGGCGCTCGGCCGCGGTGAGCGGGCGGCCCGACTCCAGGGTGTGGCAGAGGGTTGCGGCCTCGTCGTAGGCGATCTCGACGAGGTGCCCTCCGCCACGGGCGATGAGGTCCTGTTCGGTGCGATGTCGCAGAAGCAGCACGACCGTCGCCGCCGAGTCACTGCTCGTGCCGCCGCCTTCCGCCTGGAGCCACCACCACTGAGCCGGTCCGCGGACCATCAGGACCGCAATAGCCCGGGATCCGGGTCGGACGTCAACCGGACGATCACGGCGGTCGCGCCCGCGAGCCCGAGCAACGCGAGGAGCCCGGTCGTGCCCAGGAACGCCCACGGCACCGCGAGCTGAGACGGCGGCGGGTCGAACACCCCGGTCAGCATGGCGACGAGGTCGTAGCTGATCAGGACACCGCCGAGGGCGCCCAGGACAAGCCCGCCGACCGCGAGCAATGCCGACTCGGCGACGACGAGGCTGCGCCGCTGGGCGGGACGGGCGCCGAGTAGCCGGGCGATCGCGAGGCTGCGCCTGCGCTCGGCCAGCCCGAGCCCCAGGACCAGCCCGCCCGCCGCGACGGCGAGCACCACCGAGAAGCCGAGCTCGATCCGGCTGAGCCCGGACAGGTCGACCGAGGTCAGGCTCGACCCCACCGTGCGCCGGGTCGTGGCGATGTCGGTGACGGTGGCCGAGGTGCCGACCACACCGCGGAGCCGGTCGGCCACGCCGGTCGTGTCGGTGCCGCCGGTGTCGACCAGGTACGCCCCGGCGGCGGCCGAGCCGGTGGCGGAGGCGACGTAGCCGGCGTTGGCCACGAAGAAGCTGTCCTTGGGTGCGGTCGGGAACTCCTTCACGACCCCCGCGTAGTGGAACGGGACCGCCGCGGGGGTGCCGCCGGGACCGTCCTGGATCCGCAGGTTCAGCGTGTCCCCGGGCTGGAGCTGGAAGTCCTTGACGGTCTCCGCGCTGACCAGGATCGCGCTGGGGTCCTTCGCCAGGACGCCCATCAGCTGAGCGGCGGTCCCACCCACGAAGTAGGCGTCCTGCAGGGCCGTCGCCGAGGTGATCGACTCCGGCCGGACCCCGTAGAGGTCCTGCAGGTCGGCACCGATGTAGGCGAACCGGTGCTGGAGGGGCTCGACCCCCCGCACGCCGGGGGTCGCGGCGAGCGCGGCCTCGGTCTGCGGCGGGGTGACCGTCCAGGGTGGGACGGTGACCCTGACGTCGGCGCCGTTGGTCAGCGCGGCGTCGGCCTCGGCCTGCTGCCGGTAGGTGGCGGTGAAGGTCGCCGTCGACGCCGCGAAGGTCAGGGCCAGCGCGAACACGACGGTGGCCCGGGCGAACCGGCCGCCCTGCCGCGACAGCATCGACGCCGCGGTCGCGGACAGCGGGCCTACGACGGGCTGGACGACCCGTCGAGTCCAGCCGCGCCGGGTGATCACGGCCCGGCTGAGCCGGTGGCACAGCAGCCCGAGCCCCATCCAGAGCAGCACCGGGCCGGCCAGGGCGCGGTAGTCCACCGCGACCGTCGGGACGCCCTCGGGGGCGAGGACGAGGGTGTAGGTGCTCTGCAACGCCTTGAGATAGAGCACCGCCGCCCCGACGACCAGGAGCAGGTCGACCCCGAGTCGGGACCACACCGGTGTCCGCACCGGCTGTTCGTCGACTTGCACACTGTGCACGCGCGCTCCGCGCAGGTCACGCCAGGCGGGCAGGAGCACCGTCACCGCGGCGACGAGCGCGCCGACCAGGCAGGGCAGCAGCCACACCAGGGCTCTGCCCCCGAGTGCCGCGCCGATCCCCGTCGCGCTCAGAATCGCCGCGACACCCAGCCCGAGCCCGCAGCCGACGACCGTGACCAAGGCGGTCTCGGCGGCGGCGAGGCGCAGCACCTGGCGGGCGGTCGCGCCGCGCAGCCTCAGCATCGCCTGCTCGCCGCGGCGCCGGTCGGCGCCCGCCGAGGCCACGGCAGCGGTCAGCAGCCCACCGACCACCGCACCCGGTGCTCCCAGCAGCACGAACAGAACCTGGGCGTAGGCGGCGTCGCTGCGGGCCGCGCCGAGCGCCGCGCCGAGGTTGTCCCCGACGACCGCGCCGCCCGCGGCGGCGGCCTCGACGTTGCGGGCCGCCCCGGCGGCCTGGGTGTAGGCGGTGGCCGGGTCGGCCGCCAGCGCCGCGGTCGGGGCGAGGTGGATCTGGGTCGTGACGAGCGCCGACCCGGACACCGGGTCGAAAACGCTGTGCCACAGAGCGTCCGGCAGCAGCACGACGTTGTCCGGGGTGGCAGTCGGCTGGCCGCCCGGGGGAACCCCGACCTTCTGGAACAGGGAGTCGGCAGCGGGCAGGTCCACCACGCCGTCGACCCGGACGTCGACCGGGCCGCGACCGGTGACGTCGACCGTGACGGTGTCGCCGACGGCCGCGTGCAGGTTCGCGGCGGTCTGCTGGGTCAGCAGCACGCCGGTCGCGGCCCCGACGAGGGGCCGGATCTCGCCCGGGAACACCTGGGCGTAGTCCGTGGGCAGGCCGAGGACCCAGCGGAGCCGGTGGTCTGGGTGATACCCGTTGTCGTCGCTCCGAGTCCGGCGGCGGTGCCGTAGGAGACGGTGCGCGGGTCCCGGCTGCCGGCGTCGTCCTGGAGCAGGTGCAGGACGGCGACGGGGTCCGTCCCGGGCGCCACCTGAACCTGCCAGCCGACCGGCACCGACGCGATGGCCCGCTGGGTCATCGTGGCCCGGGCCGAGACCAGGAACAGCCCGAGGGAGGCGAAGAGCGCGACCGCGACCGCGATCCCGGCGGAGACCGCGATCGCCGCTCACCTCATGGCCGTCGCCGCGGGACACCCACGCCGGCGAGCGGGCGGCGTCCCACCGACTCCGGGAGATCGGGCTCTGTGGCGGTGTCGTGCGCTGGCCGATCGTCCGGCCGCGTCGACCTCGCCCTGATCATCGACGGCGGTCGCGCTGGTAGAGCTCTCCGGCGGGCAGGCCCAGCGCGTCGCCATCGCGGCGTGGCGAGCATCGTGATGCGCGGACGCCACGTCGGTCGGGAGGCGCGGTAGTGCGGGCGGCGCTGCGCGACGACCTCGACGTCAGCTCCGCCATCGATGTCGCTGTGGACTCGGGCGGGGAGGCGGCCCGGTTGGCCATCCGAACTCTCGCCCTCCAATAGGAGGGCGGCATCACGCTCGGTTGCACGAGGACCGGTGCGGATGGTGCACTAATCGACGTGAGTGCTGAGGGACCGTCGATGCGGCGCGCGTACTGCGTGTGCCTGCTCGCGACCGATCAGCTCTCCATCGACGACCGGCTCTGTCGCCCGGCGCGCTGACCAGCCCCGATCCTGTGGGGCGTGGTCGGCTGTCGCCGCCCGTCGTCGCCCCCTTGTGAGGATCCCCGCCATGAGCACCACCCCCGTCTCGCGCCCGGACTCGCTGTCTCGACCGGACAGCCCCTCCGGATTCGTCGTTGACCGGGATCAGTCGACCGTCGGGGCTGCTGCTCCGGTTGCTGAATCGCGTCTGCGCGGACTGTTCGGGCGGATCGGCGAGGCAGCGCGCGCCGCGCACACGGCCTCGGTCCCCTTCTGAGCGTCGCGGTTCAGGCGGGCACGGGCCGCTCGACCGGGCGGGACCCGTCCGCCCAGGCACCGAAGCCACCGAGCAGGTCGTCGACGCGACCGAACCCGCGGGCGCGCAGCAGCGACGCGGCGATCGAGGAGCGGTACCCGCCCGCGCAGTAGACGACGGTCGGAGCGTCCGGGTCGAGTTCGGCGAGCCGTGAGACCAGTGCGGGCAGCGGAATCGCGGCCGCGTCGGGGACCATCCCGGAGGTCGCGACCTCACCCGGCCCGCGGACGTCGACGACCTGGACCTGCTCGACGAGCTCCGTCAACCGGGTGGCGGCGATCCGCCCCGCTGTGCGCAGTCGCTCCGGTGGGGCTGCGCCAGGACCGCTGGCGAGGTGACCGAGGACGCGGTCGAACCCGATGCGGGCCAAGCGGTTGCGGGCCTCGGCCGCGGTGCCGGACTCGCCGACCAGCACGATGTCGGTGTCGGCGGTGACGACCTGTCCGACCATCTCGGCGAACCGGCCGCCGAGGCCGACGTTGACCGAGCCTGCGAGGTGGCCCGAGGCGAAGTCCTGCGGGTCGCGGGTGTCGCGCAGCAGCGCCCCGGCGGTGACGGCGGCGTCGACCTCGTCGAGAGAGAGCGCGGGCACGGGGGCGGTCTCGTCGAGGACGGGTCGGGCCTCGCGGTTGCGGTGCGAGGCGAACTCGAAGTACATCGGTGCGGCCGTCTGGCCCTCGGTGACAGCGGCGACGAACGTGGTCTCGTCCATGGGGGCCAAGGCGTAGTTGTGCCGGCGTTGCTCGCCGATGGTGCTGGAGGTCTCGGTGGACAGGTTCTTCCCGCAGGCCGAGCCGGCGCCGTGCGCGGGGTAGACCCGGGTGTCGTCGGGCAGGGTCAGCAGTCGATCGCGGGTGGAGCGGTAGAGCGCGCGGGCCAGCTCCTCGGCCGACCAGCCCGCCCCGCCGAGCAGGTCCGGCCGCCCGACGTCGCCGATGAACAGCGTGTCCCCGGTCAGGACCCCCCACGGCGACCCGCCCGGGGTGTCGTGGACGACGATGCAGATCGACTCCGGTGTGTGGCCGGGGGTGTGCAGGATCTGCAGGGTCACCGCGCCGAGGGAGAGCACCTGCTCGTCGGCGAGCGGCTCGATCGGGAACTCGACGGCCCCGTGGTCGATGGCGGCGCCGTAGGAGATCGGCGCGCCGGTGGCGGCGGCCAGCTCGAGGTGACCGGACAGGAAGTCGGCGTGCACGTGGGTCTCGAGGACCCGCTCGATCCGCAGGCCCTCGGACTCCGCGTCGCGCAGGTACTGGGCGATGTCGCGCTGGGATCGACCACCACGGCGCGCCCGGTGCCGGTGTCCCCGATGAGGTAGGAGGCCTGGGACAGACAGCCCAGGTAGTACTGGCGGAGGACCAGGGGGCCGCTGCGGAGCGCGTCGTTCATCGGTTCTCCTCGGAGATGGCGAGGCCGGTGGCGACGGCCGTGGCGTACTCGTCGTCGATCAGGACGACGTGGTGTCCGGCGCGGGAGAGCAGGCTAGCCCCGATGCTCGCGCGGAACCCGGAGGCGCAGTGCACCCACAGCTCGCCGTCGGGCACGTCCCCGAGTCGGTCGAGCAGCTGGTTGAGCGGGAGGTGGACCGAGCCGGGGATGTGGCCCCCGGCGCGTTCGTCGTCCCGGCGCACGTCCAGCACCACCGGGGCGTCACCGCGCTCACGGGCCGCGGACAGCGCGGCGAAGGTCGAGCTCGGGTAGCTGCGCAGCTCGTCGGGTGGGGCCAGCTCGGCGGGTGTGCCCAGGGCGGCGCCGGCGGGTCGGTCGATCCCGATCCGGACGAGCTGGCGCTGGGCGTCGGTGACCTGGGAGGCGGTCTCGCCGATCAGCGTGAGCGGGGTGCCCCACGGGATCAGCCAGCCCAGGTAGGTGGAGAACTGCGCCCCCAGCGCGATGCCGATGGTTCCGCTGATGTGCTCGGCGGTGTAGGCGGTGCGGTCGCGCAGGTCCACCACCCACTCGCCGGCCTTGATGCGGTGCCGCAGCTCGTCGGCGTCCACCGGCTCGGGCGCGGACAGGTCCGCCGGGCCGGGGCCCTGTCGGTTGCGGGCGCCCATGTGGGCGTAGTAGCTGGGGTAGGCGGTCAGCCCGGCGACCAGCCGCTCGACGAAGGTGTCCTCGTCCGGTTCGACGAGCGCGTCGTTGCGGCCGCGTTCGGTCCCGATCGTGCTGGCGTCGCCGCCGGTCGCGGCTCCGGAGGAGCAGAAGCTGCCGAACCCGTGGGTGGGGTAGACGGCGGTGTGGTCGTCGAGCAGCTCGGCCAGGCGGCGGGCGGAGTGGAACTGGGCGCGGGTCAGTTCCTCGGTGCGGGCCGGGTCGACCAGGTCGGTGCGCCCCACACTGCCGAACAGCAGCGAGCCGCCGGTGAACACCACCGGCGCGGACCCGCCGTCGCCGACGACGTAGGACAGGTGCGTGTCGGTGTGCCCCGGTGTCGCGAGCACCCGCACCGTCAGCGCGCCCACGGTGCGCTCGTCGCCGTCGGAGACCGGGTCGCGGGCGAACTCGACCTCGTCGGCGGCGGCCACCAGGTAGGCGGCGCCGGTCCGGCGGGCCAGCTCCACGCCGCCGGTCACGTAGTCGTTGTGGATGTGGGTCTCCACCACCATCCCCACCCGCACGCCCAGCTCCGCGACCAGAGCCTCGACCCGGTCCAGGTCCCGCTGTGGGTCCACCACCACCGCGACCTCACCGTCGTGGGCCACGTAGCTGCGGTCACCCAACTCACTGGTCTCGATCACTGCGACGGACAGACCCACGGGAGCCTCCCTTGCTGTCGACTACGAATGACCGTACATTACCGACAGGCGTCCCGAACAGTGGGAGTTGAACGATCATGGGTGCTCGACCGCTCGACCGACACGGTGGTGGCGGCTCCCTGTGGGTCCAGATGCTGGGCGACCTGCGCAGGCGGATGGCCGACGGTGAGTTCGCTGAGTCCTTCCCCGGCGAGCTTGCGCTGGCCCGCGAGTACGACGTGAGCCGCCACACCGCCCGTGAGGCGGTGGGGCGGCTGCGCCGCGAGGGCGCGGTGTCCGCCGCCCGTGGTCGCACCCCTAGAGTGCTGCCGCCCGAGGAGTTCCAGCAGTCGCTGGGCACCCTCTACAGCCTGTTCGCCGCGGTCGAACGGACCGGGCAGGTGCAGCGCTCGATCGTGCACACCCTCGACCTGCGCGCCGACGGGGTCGTGGCCGCCCGGCTCGGACTCGAGGAGTCGACCCCGCTGGTCTACCTCGAACGCCTGCGCCTCGCCGACGACGAGCCACTGGCCGTCGACCGGGTGTGGCTGCCCGGTGCGCTGGCCGCGCCGCTGCTCGACGTCGACTTCGCCCGCACGGCCCTCTACGACGAGTACGCCCGACTCTGCGGCGTGCACCTGACCGGCGGCCAGGAACAGATCCGCGCTCTGGTCCCCGGCCGCGGCGAGCGGGACCTCCTCGGGCTCGTGCGCTCGTCCGAGGTCGCGGTACTGGCGATCGACCGCCTCGGCTGCGCCCACGGCCGGCCCGTCGAGTGGCGCCAGACCATCGTGCGCGGCGATCGGTTCAGCGTCACCGCCTCCTTCCCCCAGCACGACGGATTCCAGCTCACCAGCGCGACCCGAGAGGCTCACCGATGACCACGCCCGAGATCCCCCAGGTCGATCCCGCCCAGGCCGCCGCGCTCGCCGACGAGGGTGCACTGCTGCTCGACGTCCGCGAACCCGGGGAGTGGACCGCAGGCCACATCCCCGAGGCGCTCCACATCCCCCTCGGCTCGCTCGACGCCGGCACCGTCGCCCGCGACCGCGTCGTCGTCGCGGTGTGCCGCTCGGGAAACCGATCCGGGAAGGCCGCGGTCCTGCTCGCCGCCGCCGGGATCGACGTCCGCAACCTCGCAGGCGGCATGAAGGCCTGGGCCGAGGCCGGCCGCACCGTCGCCCGTGACGACGGCACCCCCGGCGCGGTCGCCTGATGCTCGCCCTCGCGGCGGCACTCGGCCTGGTCATGGGCGTCGTCGTCGGCGGGCTGGGCGGCGGCGGTGGTGTACTCACCGTCCCCGCCCTGGTCTACGTCCTCGGCCAGAGCGCCCAGGACGCGACCACCAGCAGCGTCATCATCGTCGGCATCACCGCCGCGGTCGGCGCCGTCGCGAGGATCAAGGGTGGCGGGGTCGACTGGCGCAACGGCATCGCCCTCGGCGTCGTCGGGATACCGGCCGCCTATCTGGGCACGCTCCTCAACCGCCACGTCAGCCAGCCCGTGCTGCTGTTGGCCTTCGCCGCGCTGACGATCGTCGCGGCGGTCGCGATGCTGCTCCATGCCCGACGCGATCCCGAACCCGCTCCACCGGACGACCCCGACACCAGCTCACCCGGCGCCGGTGTCGTCGCCGTGCGCACCCGTCCTGCACGTTCCGCGCTCCTGTTCACTGCGGCCAAGGTCGTGGCCTGCGGAGCGGCGGTGGGGTTCCTCACCGGCTTCCTCGGCGTCGGTGGCGGCTTCCTCGTCGTCCCTGCCCTGGTCATCGTGCTGCGCATGCCGATGAGCCTGGCCGTGGGCACCTCGCTGCTGGTGATCGTGCTGAACTCGATGTCCTCCGTGGTCTCGCGGTTCGGTGGCATGCACCTGGACTTGCACGTCGTCGCCCCCTTCACCATCGCTGCGGTCCTCGGCACCTTGATCGGCAAGCGCGTCGCCGACCGACTCTCCGGAGCCACCCTCACCAGGTACTTCGCCGTCATGCTCGTCGCCGTCGGGCTCTTCGTCGGCGTCCAGAGCCTCGTCGCGCTCTGAACCCACCGGTCGGGAGGCCGCGATGATCACCACCCCACCGTTCCGGCCCGTGACCGTCGGCGACGCCGTCGTCGCCTACCTGACCTCCACCGCCTGCCGGCACCTGCACACCCGCCGCGAACGCGCCGGAGCGCTCGGCCCCCTCGCCGACCAGATCGGCATCGACCTCCCCCTCACCGAGCTGAACTGCCGCGACATCAGCGCCGCGGTATCCGCTCTGGTCGCCACCAGCGAGCGCATCGACCACCACCGCGCCCGTGCAGCCGTCGAACACTGGCTGCAGTGGTGCAGCTCGACGGTCGGCTGGCCCACCCCGACCCTCGATCACCTCTCACTGCAAGGCTGACCTGCAGAGTTATCGAAAGGAACCCGGCCTGATGCCGAGCTCGACACTGCACGACCAGACCACCGTCGCCGCCCTGCGCGCCGCGCTCTCCACCACCGAGGGCCCCGTCCTCCTCGACGTCCGGACCCCCGGCGAGTTCCGCACCGGCAGCATCGCCGGAGCCCTCAACGTCCCCGTCGACCAGATCGAGCAGCACAGTCGGCAGATCGCCGATCGCGCCGCCCGCTCCCTGGTCATGATCTGCCAGTCCGGTGGCCGCGCGACCCGTGCCGCGGGCATGCTGGCGGCGGCCGGCGCCGAGAACGTCTCCGTCCTCGACGGCGGCATGAACGCGTGGCACACCGCCGACGCCCCCGTCGAGACCCGGACCTCGACGACCTGGGTGCTGGAGCGTCAGGTCCGCCTCGTTGCCGGCGGCATCGTCGCGACGAGCGTCCTGGGCAGCATCTGGGCCCCCAAGCTGCGCTTCGTCGCCGGTGGCATCGGTGCGGGCCTCGTCTTCGCCGCGGTGAGCAACACCTGCGCCATGGGCACGGTGCTCTCCAAGCTCCCCTTCAACCGCGCCGCGACCGCGGACGTCCGCGGAGCTCTCGACACGATCGGCCGCTAGGAGCCGGTGGCAAGGCCGCCAACACGTCCGGGGTCTGCCTCGTAGAGCAGGCAGTTCGCGGCGAGGACCACACCAGCCGCGCATCCGCATCGGCTTGACCGCTGCCTGGGTCGGTCGGAACGGGGCCGTCGGCGCTGTCGTCGCTCATCAGGGGCGAGGCTGGGAGGCTCACCACCTTGTCGGTGGTGATCAGGCCGAATCGTTCGCGACCGTGACCGGAGCTCTCGGTAGAGCGCTCGATACGGATTCTCAAGCTGGTCCGGGACGTCTGGTGTTCTTCGCCGGCACCGCGCTGGTCTCCTTCGGCGGCGCCTACGTGGTGCTCGAGTTCGTGGCCGAACACGCCGTGCAGACCTTCGGCTGGCTCACCGCCACCGACATGGTCCGCGGGCTCGGCCTGGCCGAGACCACCCCGGAACCGCCGATCATGGTGGTCCAGTTCGTGGCCTTCCTCGGCGCCTACGCCGACACCGGCCCGTTCAGCCCGTGGGTCGCGGGCATCGTGGCCGCACTGCTGGTCACATGGGTTACCTTGGCGCCCAGCTTCCTGTTCATCTTCCTCGGCGCCCCCTGTATCGAGCGCCCGCACGGCAACCGCTCTCCGGCCGGCGCGCTGACCGGGATCACTGCCGCGGTCGTCGGAGTGATCGTCAACCTGGCGCTCTACTTCGCTGTGCACACTTTCTTCAATGCGACGATCACGCTCGACGCCGGCCCGCTCGCCCTACTGCTGCCGGTTCCCGACAGTCTCCGCCCGGTGCCGGTCGGGATCGCCGTGCTGGCGGTACTGGTCTTCGCGCTGCGGTGGCCGGTGCTGCGCGTCCTCGGAGTCAGTGCGGCACTGGGCCTGGCCCGGGGCGTCCTGGCCCCGCTCGCCGGCCTTCCGCCGACCTGAGGTCGACAGGTCGTCCCGTTCGAGGTCAGTGGGTCGGCTGCCGCGTCTGCTGCAGGGCCTCGGTGAGTAGAGCGCGGACGTGCGCGTTCTCGGCGGTGTAGTAGATGAACGTGCCTTCTCGGCGTCCCTCGACCAACCCGGCGAGCCGCAGCTTGGACAGGTGTTGGCTCACCGTGGTGGGCGCGGCTCCGACCAGCTCCGCGAGGCACGCCACTGACGTCTCGCCTTGGAGGAGCGCCCACAAGATCTTGATTCGGGTGGGGTCGGCGAGCAGGCGCAGGGAGTCGGCCGCCCGGCGAACCTCCTGCTCGGACGGCATCGCGAAGTCGGGGATGCCTTCGTGCACGTCTCGACTGTAGCGAACACCTGAGTGAGAGCGCAGATATCAGGGTCACTCATCAGCTCAGTGCGTATCTGCGTTGGTTCGCAGGTATGGTGACACGCATGTTTGCCCTTCCCGAAGTGCGGAGTGCCGTCCTGGCCCTGTTCTTCTTCGCCACGGCTGTACCCGCCGACCTGCTCGGAGCGCCGTGGCCGTTGGTCGGCCCGCTCTACGCGACCTGCTATCTCGCCGGCGGATGGGAACCGGCGCGCTCCGGGCTGAGGGCGCTGCGTCAGCGGACATTGGACGTCGACCTGTTGATGATCGTCGCCGCGGTCGGTGCGGCCGCCATCGGCCAGCAACTCGACGGAGCGCTGCTGATCGTGATCTTCGCGAGCTCCGGTGCGCTCGAGGCGGTGATGACGGCTCGGACTCGCGCGAGCATCACCGGTCTGCTGGACCTCGCGCCGCAGACCGCTCGCCGCCTCACCGACGGAGCCGAGGAGGTCGTGCGAACGTCGGATCTGATGATCGGCGACGAGGTCGTGGTGAGGCCGGGGGAGAAGATCCCGGCCGATGGCATCGTGAGTGAAGGGGTCACCGAGGTCGATGCATCCAGCTTGACCGGTGAGCCGCTGCCGGTGCGCCGCGCCCAGGGCGATCCGGTTCTTGCAGGGACATCCAACGGAACCGGGACGGTACGGGTGCTGGTCGACCGCGACCCCGCCGACACGGTCATGGCCGGCATCGCCGAGCAGGTGCAGCGGGCGGCGGAGACGAAGTCGCGTCGGCAACTGTTCGTCGAGCGGGTGGAGCAGCGCTACTCCGTGGTCGTCGTCCTCGCCACGCTCGCACTGCTCGTCGGTCCGCTGCTGTTCGGCGCGGACCTCAGGGGCACTCTGCTGCGCGCGATGACGTTCATGATCGTCGCCTCGCCGTGCGCGGTGGTACTCGCGACCATGCCGCCGCTGCTCGCCGCCGTCGCCGTCGCTGGGCGTCGTGGCGTGCTGCTCAAAGACGCTGGTGTCGTGGAGGCGCTGGCCGAGGTCGACGCTGTCGCTCTGGACAAGACCGGCACGGTCACCCGCGGTCGTCCCGAGGTCCTCGCCGTCGAGCCTTTCGACGGGCGATCCGCTGACCAGCTGCTGGCCCTCGCCGCCGCTGTGGAGAACGGCTCGGAGCATGTTCTCGGCCGGGCTGTCGTCGCCGAGGCTCGCTGTCGTGGCCTGAGGCTCCCCGAGGTCCGAGATTTCATCGCTCTGCCCGGCGAGGGCGTACGGGCTGAGGTGGGGGGCGTCACGGTGAGCGTGGGCCGACCCACCGCGGCTCTCGGGCAGGTGGCTGAGGCGGAACGCAAGGGACATACCGCTGTCGTCGTCCGGGTCGACGACGAGCAGGTCGGGGTACTGGTCCTCGCCGACGAGATCCGAGCGGGTGCCGCCGACACGATCACCGCTCTGCGCTCGACCGTCGCCACGCCCGTCCTGCTCACCGGCGACGCCGAGGCGCCTGCCCGCCTGGTGGGCGCCCACATCGGGGTCGACGAGGTGCGAGCTGGTCTGCTGCCCGCCGACAAGGCCGCGGTCGTTGAAGCTCTCGAGCGCGGCGGGCGGCGTGTGCTCGCCGTCGGCGACGGCATCAATGACGCCCCACTGCTGGCGACGGCGCACGTCGGGCTGGCTGTAGGAGACGGTGCAGGGACGCTGTCGATGGAGGCGGCCGACGGCGTTATGCTCCGCGACCCGCTTGGCCCACTGGCCCCGCTGATCGGGCTCGCCCGCCGGGCCCAGCGCATCGCACGGGCGAACCTGGCCGTCGCCGCAGCTGTCATCGTCGCCTTGGTGACTTGGGATCTCGTCGGCACGCTGCCGTTGGCGGTCGGGGTGGCCGGTCACGAACTGTCCACGGTGCTGGTGTGCCTGAACGGACTGCGGTTGCTGCTCAGCCCACCATGGGCCGCTCAGTCCCACGAGCCCGGCAACCTCGATCAGAAGCGCCGGTCAGCCATGACAGGAACTCCTTGACAAGCTGTCGAGTAGCAGTCCAACGAGTAGGTCGCCGGACGGCAAGCGATCCACGGGGTCCGAGACCGCGTCGGCCGAACCGTGCTCACATAGGGCTCGGGGTTCGGCGGTGGATAGGTGCGTGCGTTCACCTGTTTCAGCGTGTCCACAGCGTTCGCGGTTACGCTCCCGGCTGTGACTCGAGCCGCGGCGCCGCTTTCGTGGGCGTCGTCTGTGCGCGATGGCCGATCGGCTACCACGCGCAGGCAGGCCGGAGGCTCTCTGCGTGTCATGGCCCTTGTGGCCGCGCTGCTGATCGTCGCCGGTCTCGTGGCCTTGTGTTGTTGCCGCGACGCCCATGAGTCGACGGCCGCACAGGGCGGAGCCGTTTCGGTCGGTTCTGTGCTGGTCGACGGTGCCCGGCAGCAGTCGACGGCCTTCGGGGTGTCGGATCGACCGCAGTCGCTCGACGAGGGGCACCTCGCCCTTCCTTCCCGCGCAGACGGCTCCGTTTCCGACTCGGAGCAGTGCGCGCCGGAATCGTCCCCGGTCCTCATCGCTACTCCTTCGAGATCCCTGGGCGACGTGTTGCCTGCGGCGGTCGTCGGTGGCGCATCCGTGCAGTCCACGGTGCGTGTCGGACCGCTTTTCGCCCCCGCGTCGGCGGGTGAGCTTCCCGACTCACCCTCCCATCTGCTCTGCGTGATGCGGACGTAGGCCGCTCAACTCGCTTTTCGCTCGGACGGTCCCCCGTCCGCACGGCGCCCTCGATCTCGAGCGCGCCGATCTCCCCGAGGCTGTCGAAGGCCTCGCCGTAGCGCGCATCTGCGTTCCAGCGAAGTGAGTTGAGCTGTGCTTTCCCAGCAGAACGCTGGGTGGCGGCCGTCCGGTGACGCCGAGACCACCCAGAAGATCAAGAAGTCTCCGAGAACGTCAGGGCTGTGGTCCCTGCCGTGGTGGGTGTGGTCCGTCGCCGCCGTCGTGGTGGCGTTGGCCGCGGTGCGCGCGTTCGCTCCGATGACCTATCCGGGCGACATCTGGCGGCAGAGCGATACTGCCACGATCGCGCGCAACTTCGCCGCGAACGGCATGAACATCTTCTTCCCGCAGATCAACTGGGGCGGGTCCGGTCCCGGGTATGTCGAGACCGAGTTCCAGCTCCTGCCGTGGCTGACCGCGGTCACGTACCTGGTCTTCGGTGAGCACGTCGTCCTCGGGCGGCTGATCTCGCTGGGCTTCATGCTCATCGCGGCGGCGGCGTTCTGGGGGTTGGCCCGACGGCTGCTGCCGGTCACGCCGGCCCGGTGGGCTCTGGTGGCGTTCCTCGTCTCGCCTGCGTTCATGCGGTGGGGCACGGCGTTCATGCCCGAGGCGACCGTGTTGGCGTTCTACCTGCTCGCGCTGCTCGGGTTCTGCCGGTGGCTGCAGGAGGACCGCCCGGTGTTCCTCGTGTGGGCGGCCGCGGCGACGTCGGCGGCGGCGTTGGTCAAGCCGACGTCGTTGCACATCGGTCTCGTGATCGGGTTGTGGTTGGTGTTCGCGGCGCGGGACCGGCTGCGCCGGGTCTCGCTCTATGCGGCCGGGCTCGCGGCACTGGTGGCGCCTGCCCTGTGGTTGCGACACGCGGCCACGTTGCATGCCACCTACGGCAACACCTTCGGCGTCATCTCCGGTGGCGACAGCAAGTGGGGCAGCCTCGCGATGTGGCTGAGTCCTGAGTTCTACCTGGGCAACCTGCGCTCGGAGACGATCTTCATCTACGGCCTGGTCGGTCTGCCTCTCGCCGTGCTCGGCGTCGTGCTGCTGTGGCGACGCCGTGCAGGCCGTCCCACCCGTGCCGGGACCTCCGCGCTGCCACTGCTGGGTGCGGGGGCGGTCGCGTTGACGGTCTACTACTTCGCCGCCGGTCGCTACAGCAGCACCGACATGGGCATCCAGTACCACGTCTACTCCCTGCCCTACGCCGCGATCGCCACCGGTGCGGGTCTCGCCGCCGCTCTAGGCTGGGCGAGGTCTCGCTGGAGCCGCGGGGTGTCGGCGCTCGTGGCGGTGTCGGCGGTGCTCGCGCTGGGAGCCCAGTCGGTCAACGTGTTCGTGGGGTCGCTGCCGGACCGGTCCGGAGTGTTCGGAACCTGCGCCACCGAGCTCGACGCCGTCTCGACGCCGACCGACCTGGTCGTGATCAGCACGACCAGCCTCACCACCGATGGCGCGGTGGCCAACAACTTCCAAGAGCCGGTGGTGTTCTTCCTCGCCGACAGGAAGGGATGGAGTCTGCCCGCCGACCGGCACACCCCCAACGAGGTCGCGGCCCTGCGCTCCGCCGGTGCCCGTTTCCTGGTGGTCGGGAACCCGCAACTCGTGCCCGCAGGTGGCTCGCTCGCGACGTGGTTGGCCGACACCGCCCGTGTGTTGCGCACGACGGAGCAGGACGGCTGCGCGATCTGGGACCTCGACGCCGAGGCGGGCCGGTGACGACGGCCTACCGCCGACCTGGGACGGCCTCGCTGAGGCTCTGTCTCGTGGCCGTGGCCGTGGCCGTGGCCGTGGCCGTGGTGGCGGCGTGCGGGCGACCGGCCCAGCCCGGCCCCGGTCCGGTGGTGGCATCGCCTGGGAACGCGGTGAGTGGCCACCTCCATGGCCTGGGCATCGATCCCGGCGACGGGCTCGTGTACGTGGCGACGCACCGCGGGCTGGTCCGTCTCGAGCCAGACGGTGCCGAGGCGGTGGGCGACAGCCGCCACGACCTCATGGGGTTCGCCATCACAGGTCCGGGGCAGTTCCTGGCCTCGGGTCACCCGGGGGAGCCCCATGAGGATCCGGCCGGTCCGGCGTCGTCGCTGGGCTTGGTCCGCAGTATCGACGGCGGCCGCAGCTGGACCGAGGTGTCGCTCGCAGGCGCCGCGGACCTGCACGCCATCACCGTCGCCGGGTCCGTCGTCTACGGCTGGGACTCGCTGACCGCGACGGTTCAGGCCAGCCACGACGGTGGCCGGACGTGGGAGCCCCGGTCCCGCGGGAGCCTGGCGGACCTGGCCGTGGACCCGACCGACCCACGACACCTGTGGGCGACCACGCCCGAGGGGCCTGCCGAGAGCCGCGACGGCGGCCACACCTTCACCCTCATGGCACCGATCCCGGTGATGAGCGGCCCGCTCGTTTTCGTGGAGACGGTTCCCGACCTGCACGGTGATCGGGAACCGGACCTCGTCGGAGTCGACACCAGCGGCCGGGTGTGGGGCCGCTACGGTGATGGATGGCGTGTCAGCGGGGAGCTCGGAGCGGCACCGACGGCCCTGGCCGTCGTCGGCCCCGATCGCTACCTGGCCGCCACCACCGAGGCGGTGGTCTCCTCCGAGGATGCCGGGCGCACCTGGACCACCCTCGCGCCCGTGACCCCCTGACCCGTGACCCCCTGACACCGTGAACCGGCTCAGCCCAGAACCCGTCGTCTGGCATCTGTCCTGCGGGCCGTCGGAGACGAGGGCCCAGGAGCAGGTGTGCTGAGCGGCCGCGAGCACGCCGTGCTCGCCGGTCGCCGTCTCGGGCGTCGTCTGCTGGTGCTGCTGCTCGTCCTCGCAGTTCTCGGTGCAGCTGGGGCTGTCGCGTTCGTCGGGGTCTCGTTCCTGATGTTTACGCCCGTCCGAGCCGGGTCCTGCGAGCCGAATCCCGAACGGACGCCGATCGAGGCCTCCGGCGCGAGCGGGCTGACCGCCGAGCAGCTGTCGAACGCCGCGGCGATCGTGTCGACCGGACGGTCCATGGCGGTCCCGGAACGGGGCCTGTGGGTGGGTTTGGCCACCGCGTTGCAGGAGTCCGGCCTGCGCAACCTCGACTACGGCGACCGGGACTCCCTCGGGCTGTTCCAGCAACGCCCCTCCCAGGGATGGGGTAACCCGGCGCAGGTACGCGACCCCGCCTACGCGGCCGAACGGTTCTTCGAACGGCTCCTCGCTGTGCCCGCGTGGACGGAGATGCCGTTGTGGCAGGCGGCGCAGACGGTGCAGCGATCCGGGTTCCCGCTCGCCTACGCCAAGTGGGAACAGACCGCCGCCGACGCGCTCGCCGAGGTAGCGTCGAGTCCCGCCGCCGCTCCGCGTGCTCGACCCGTCGCCTCACCGTCGGCGGCGGACAGCGGGGCCGCACCGGGTGCGTGTCGGGGTGAGCCCCGCGAAGTCGATCCGGCCGCGCCGTTCGCGGGGAACAGCAACGGCTGCACCGCCGACGACCCCACCACCAACGGCTGTGTCACACCGGTGACCCGCTACGCCCTGGACCAGGCCGAGCGGGCCTTCGGTGGGCTACGCCGAGGTGAGCTGATGCGCTCCACGGGCTGCCATGCGTCCCGCCCGTCCAACCCCACCAGCGACCATCCGCTAGGCAAGGGCTGTGACTTCTTCCCCGGCACCCCCGGCCTCGGCGCGCAGGGCGTCGAGCTGGCGAACGGCTGGCGTGCCGCGGAGTGGTTCCGTACCAACGCCGCCGCCCTCGAGGTCTCCTACATCATCTGGCAGGGGCGGATCTGGACCCCCGGGGTGCCCGACGAGGGCGGGTGGGGCCGCCGCTACAGCGGCGGTGGTGTGTACGACCCCACCGATGCCGTAGGCGGCCACTACGACCACATCCACGTGAGCTTCGAACGTTAGCATGCATAATTTCACTGAATGCAAGATCCAGGCGCTTGGGTCGCGACGACGACCAGCGACCTGCAGATCGAACAGTCCCTCTCACCCCGCTGCCTGCATGCCGCTGAGCTGCAGTGGAGCAGCTCAGATTGCATCTGATGCTATCTTCCTGCGCCCAATGCAAGCGGAGGTGGATATGCAGGAACGGCTCGATGTGCCCGGTGCCGCGCATCGCGAGTTGGATGGGAATGTCACGCACCTGAATCCCGAGCACGCGGTATTCGAGGCGATGTTGGCGGGCTGGGCCGGGCAGCAGTCCGCCCGGCTGCTGTCGATGATCACGATCGGGCAGCGCGAGGGCGTGTTGCGTCGGTTCGCGCACTTCACCGGCTCGTGGCCGTGGCAGTGGTCGCCCGGCGACGTCGAGGACTGGGCCGGTGCGCTGCGCTCGGGGCCGTCGCCGTGCTCGCACTCGACGTTGCGGTACTACCAGAACTCGGTGGCACTGTTCCTGAGCTACCTCATCGACCGCCGCTACGGCTGGTCCGACGAGTGTCTGCAGCGTTTCGGCACGCATCCGGTGCAGATCTGCCACGAGTGGAACACCGCCCGCCACGCCGCCGATCACGAGGCCCGACCGCAGGTCCGCCCGTTCACCAGGGTCGAGCTGCAGAAGTTCTTCGACTTCGCCGACGAACAGGTCGGGCGAGCAGACCGGTTGGGCCGCAAGGGCTCGGTCGCCGCGTTCCGCGACGCCACCCTGTTCAAGGTCATCTACGCCTACGGACTGCGCCGCACAGAGGCCGCGATGCTCGACATCGGGGACTTCACCCGCAACCCGAAGGCTCCCGAGTTCGGCCGCCTCGGTGCCTGCAACGTCCGCTACGGCAAGGCGATGCGCGGCAGCCCGCCGCGTCGACGCACGGTGTTGACGGTCATGGGCTGGTCGGTCGAGGTTCTCGAGGAGTACCTCGAGCACGTGCGGCCCGCCTACACCCCGGGCGCCCAACCGGCACTCTGGCCGACCGAACGAGGCGGGCGGATCCGCGCCGCCTACATCGACACCCGCTTCGCCCAGTACCGAGACGAGCTCGGGCTCCCGGCGGAGCTGCACCCGCACTGTCTGCGCCACTCCTACGTCACCCACCTCATCGAGGACGGGTTCGACCCGTTCTTCGTCCAGCAGCAGGTCGGCCACCGCTGGGGTTCGACGACCGCGCTCTACACCGGCGTCAGCGGCGACTTCAAGAACCGGATGCTGCGCCGCGCGCTCGACGCCGCACTCCCCGCCGACTCCCCGACCGGCACCCCGACCGACCACGCCCACGACGGCCGCCAGGAGGACCAGTGACGCGCACGGTGAGCTACGCCTGGAACCTGCGACAGCTGATGGCCGAACGCGGCATGTTCGCCACCACCGACCTCGTCCCGCTGCTCGCCGAACGGGGGGTCGAGCTGCACTACACCCAGGTCTACCGCCTGGTCACCGGCACACCGGAGCGGCTGAACATGCAGGTCCTCGCCGCGCTCTGCGACATCCTCGACGTCACCCCCGCGGATCTGATCAGCACCGCCGCGCAACCCGGAACCCGACGCGCCCGCCGCACCGGCACCACCCCCGGCCACCCCGCCGACCCAGCAGGACCCGCCGACACCGCGTCGCGGCCCTCCGCCCCGACCCGGGCCCGAATCGTGCGAGACGAACCATGAGCACCGCCGAATGCGCCTTCTGCAACCGCACCCGCCGGGTCAAGGACCGCGTCGACGGCGCAGCGCGATGCGCGACCTGCCGCAACCGCGACCCCGCGACCTGGAAGGAGTGCAGCGGCTGCGCACGCCCACGCCCGGTCAACGCCCGCACCGCCGACGGCCTACCGCTCTGCGTCACCTGCTACGCCCACCGGCACGCCCCCGTCCACCGCTGCGACCAGTGCGGCCGACCCGCACCGGCGGCGACCCGTCGCAAACACCACGACCCGACTTCACAGACTCTCTGCAACCGCTGCCTGGTCTATCCGCAGCGACCCTGCGGAGGCTGCGGCCGCACCCGTCGCGTCGCCGTCCGCGCCACCGCGACCAGCCCCGACCTCTGTCCGACCTGCCACCAGGCACCCATGCTGACCTGCCACCGCTGCGGCGTCGTCGACCTCTGCCGCACCACCGGGCCCGGGCGGGCACCGATCTGTTTCCGCTGCCAGCTCACCGCCCGACTCGACAAGACCCTCACCCCGACCGGGACCGACCTCCATCCAGGGCTCATCGCGCTGCGCGAAGCGATCGCGACCGTCGACAACCCCCGAGTCGCACTGAACTGGCTCCACCGCAGCCCCGCCGCACGCCTACTCACCGCCATCACCGCGGGCGAGCTCCCCCTCACCCACACCACCCTCGATGACGCCGCGCACGAGCAGGCCTCCCCGACCACCGCGACCTCCATCGACCACCTCCGCAGGCTCCTCGTCGCCGCCGGCGCACTCCCGGAGCGCGACGAAGCCCTCGCCCGCCTGCGACAGCGAGCCGACGACGCCATCACCCGCCTCACCCACCCCGCCGACCAGGCACTGCTACGCAGCTATCTCACCTGGCACCTCCTACGCCGAGTCCGCGAGCGCGCCGAACACGAACCCCTCACCCCCGCAGCCCTCGCCAAAGCACGCAACCACATCACCGCGGCCACCCGACTGATCTCCGGACTACGCACCACCGGACACACCCTCAGCGACGCAACCCAAGCCGATCTCGACAGCGCCCTCGCCGCGATCCCGAACTCCCGAGCCGGGATCGACTTCCTGACCTGGGCCCATCGCCACCACCGGACCGGCTACTCCACACCGACCACACCCGCCCGCCAACCACCCCGCGACTTCATCGACGACAACCACCGCGTAACCCTCAGCCGGAAACTGCTACACGACCCGACGATCCCCACAGCCGACCGCGTCGCCGGACTCCTCGTGCTTCTCTACGGCCAACGCGCCAGCACGATCTGCCGCCTGACCCACACCGACATCACCCACCTCGGCGACGAGGTCATCGGGCTGAACCTGGGCCGCGAGAAGCTCCTCGTCCCTCCTGCACTGGCCGCGCTGATCACCCGACTACCCGACGGCCGACCGGGCGGCATCGCAGCCACCCTCGCCGACCACCAATGGCTGTTCCCCGGTCGCCGACCCGACCGACCCGCAGACCCGAGCACCATCATGCGCCGCCTCGCCCGCCACGGACTACCACTGCGCCTGACCCGAAACGCCGCCCTCCTCCACCTCGCCGCGGAACTCCCACCGATCGTCATCGCCGACCTACTCGGCATCCACCCCGGCACCGCCCACCACTGGGCCGACGCCGCCGCAGGCCGCTGGACCACCTACGCCGCACATCGGGGGAGATCACATTGAGCCACTTGGAATATCAGCGTGTTACCACTGTGACGTCGGCGTCGGTCCAGCCGATGAGCCGTTGGCCGGGCCGGCCCGTCCACGGATGAACGGACCGGCCGTGCCCCTCAACGCCGTCCTCTCAGCCCATCGGGGTGAAGCGCCGCAGCCGCAGGCTGTTCCCGACGACGAACACCGAGCTGAACGCCATCGCCGCACCGGCGAGCATCGGGTTGAGCAGCCCGAGAGCGGCCAGCGGCAGTGCGGCGACGTTGTAGGCGAACGCCCAGAACAGGTTGCCCTTGATCGTCCCCAACGTGCGGCGGGACAGCCGGATCGCGTCGGCCGCGGTACGGAGATCGTCGCGGACCAGGGTGATGTCGGCCGCCTCGATCGCCACGTCGGTGCCACTGCCCATGGCGAGCCCGAGATCGGCGCGGGCGAGCGCGGCGGCGTCGTTGACTCCGTCGCCGACCATCGCCACGACCCGGCCGCCCGCCTGCAGCTTCTCGATCACGGCGAGCTTGTCCTGCGGCAGCACTTCGGCGATCACGGTGTCCGGTCCCACGTCGATGCCCACCTGCTGTGCGACCGCCTCCGCGGCGGCGCGGTTGTCGCCGGTGAGCAGGATCGGGGTGAGGCCCAGACCCACGAGCTGGGCGATGGCCTGGGCCGAGGTGTCCTTGACCGCGTCGGCGACGACGAGCACGGCGCGGGCGCGTCCGTCCCATGCGACGGCGATGGCCGTCCGACCACGGGCGGCCTCGTCCTGCACCGCCCCGGCGAGCTCGTCGGGCAGGGGCAGGCTCCACTCTTGCAGCAGGCGGGGCCGCCCGACGAGCACGGCGTGCCCGTCGACGACGCCCTGCACCCCGAGTCCTTCGTGGTTGGCGAACTCCGCGACCGCGGGCAGCGAGCCGATTCGTTCCCGGGCCGCGCGGGTGATCGCCGCCGCGATCGGGTGTTCGGAGGCGTCCTCCAGGGCTCCGGCGAGGCGTAGTACCTCCTGCTCCTCGACTCCGTCGGCGGTGTGCACGGCGACGAGGGTCATCCGGCCGGTGGTCACGGTGCCGGTCTTGTCGAGGACCACGGTGTCGACCCGGCGGGTCGACTCCAGGACCTCGGGGCCCTTGATCAGGATCCCGAGCTGGGCGCCGCGCCCGGTCCCGACCAGCAGTGCGGTCGGCGTGGCGAGGCCCAGCGCGCACGGGCAGGCGATGATCAGGACCGCGACCGCCGCGGTGAACGCCGCCGCGGCCCCGGACCCGGTGCCCAGCCAGAACCCGAGGGTGACCGCCGCCAAGGCGATCACGATCGGCACGAAGACTCCGGAGATCCGGTCGGCGAGGCGCTGGACCTGTGCCTTTCCGGTCTGAGCCTCCTCGACGAGCCGCGCCATCCGAGCGAGCTGGGTGTCGGCGCCGATCCGCCGGACCGAGACGACGAGGCGCCCGCCCGCGTTGACGGTCGCCCCGACGACCTCGTCCCCGACGCCGACCTCGACCGGCACGGACTCGCCGGTCACCATCGACGCGTCGACGGCCGAGGAACCGTCGACCACGGTCCCGTCGGTGGCGATCTTCTCTCCGGGGCGGACCACGAACCGGTCACCGACGGCGAGCTGCGCGACCGGGATCCGCTCCTCGCGGGTGGTCCCGTCGGCGTCCTCGCGCAGGACCGCGACGTCCTTGGCCCCGAGCTCGAGCAGGGCGCGCAGGGCCGTGCCTGCGCGCCGCTTCGAGCGGGCCTCGAAGTACCGCCCGGCCAGGATGAACGTGGTCACCCCGGCGGCGACCTCGAGGTAGATGTTCCCCGCGCCGTCCGACGGGCTGATGGTCAGCTCGAAGGGATGCGTCATGCCCGGGAGGCCCGCGGTGCCGAACAGCAGGGCGTAGAGCGACCACGCGAAGGCGGCGAGGGTGCCGATCGAGATCAGGGTGTCCATGGTCGCGGCGCCGTGGCGCAGGTTCGCCCAGGCCGCGCGGTGGAACGGCGCCGCCGCCCATACGATCACCGGTGCGGCCAGGGTCAGCGAGATCCACTGCCAGTAGGTGAACTGCAGCGCCGGGACCATCGCCAGGACGACGACCGGCACGGACAGCAGAAGCGAGATCCACAGCCGCTGTCCGGCGCTGCGGAGCTCGGCGGGCTCACCCTCGTCGTCGGTGCCCGGCCGGGTGGCGGCGCCCGCGGACGTCGGCGGCTCGGGCAGGCGGGCGTGGTAGCCCGCGGCCTCGACGGTCGCCAGGAGCGTGTCCGCGGAGACCCCGTCGGGCGCGTGGACCTTCGCCTTCTCCGTCGCGTAGTTGACGGTGGCGCTCACCCCATCGATCTTGTTGAGCTTGCGTTCGATCCGGTTCGCGCACGAGGCGCAGGTCATTCCGCTGATGGCGAGCTCGACCTCGGTGAGGGCATCAGCATCGGCATCAGGTGCTGCGGAGGTGTCGGTCGTGGACATCAGTGCCCCCCTTCTGCGCTGTCGCCGCCGGCCGGGTGGCCGTGGTTCTCGATGGTGGGAGTGCCCGACCCAGGGGTAGCAGGCACGGGTTGGGGCGCCGCGCCTGTGGGACCGGTGGGCACGGTGAACTCGGCGGTGCGGACGACGCCGGCGTGCTGGAAGTCCAGGAACAGCCGGTAGGTCCCGGACGAGGGGACCTCGGCGAGGAACCGGATCTGTGGGCCGGCGGTGCGCCCGTCGTTCGGGGCGCCGTCCGGGTGTACGTGCAGGTAGGCCAGGTCGGTCGAGCGGAGCGCGACGAGATGGCCGTAGGCGCCGAGGTAGGGCTGCAGGTCGGTGACCGGTGTGCCGTCCTTGGTCACGGTGAGCGTGACCGGTGAGGAACTCCCGGCGGTGAGCTCGCCGTCGAGGCGGACCTCGTAGCCGTCGATCCGGGCGACCCGGGTCGACTCGTGGACGATCGGGTCGTAGGTCCCCGCGACGGAGAGGTCGACCCCGAGCGTCGTCGCCGCACCCCCGGTGGGGGTGAAGTCGGCGAAGGCCCGGTAGACCCCGCCTGTGGGCAGCGTCAGGCCGGTCCGCCAGGTGCCGTCCGGGTCCATCGTCGGATGCAGGTGCTGGAAGCCGCTGGTGTCACGGCGGACGACGATCAGGTGCAGGCGCTTGGTGTGCTCCTCGTCGAACGCGGTGACCGGGGCCCCGTCGGGGCCGGTCACCCGGAAGGCGAACTCGGTGGTCGTTCCCGCGGTCGGCGTCGAGGCGGTGGGCGTGAGGGTGTAGCCGCCCCTGCTCGACGCCAGCCCGGCGGGCTGGTCTGCGGTCTCCGTGACGACGCCGCTGTGGGTGTCCCCGTGCCCGGCGCCCTCAGCGCCGGACGTGACCTCGTGCCCGGCCGACGCCGGAGCAGGGGATCGAAGGGGACCGACAGCGGATCCGGTCGCGTACGCCCCGAGAGTGAGCAGGGCGAGCGCCGCGCCGTAGGCGGAGAGCTTCGCAAGAGTGTTCATGACGAAGTCCTTGCTGGTGGGCCCGCGACGGTGCGGGCAGGTGGATCAGGTGTGGACGAGTCGGTAGCCGGCCTCCTCGACGGCGGCCTCCACGGCGGCGTCGTCCAGGGCGTCGTCGCTGTCGATGGTGACCGCGCCGGTGGGCAGGTCGACCACGACGGAACGCACGCCGCGAAGTTCGCCGATCTCCTCGGTGACCGACGCGACGCAATGCGCGCAGGTCATTCCGCTGACCGAATAGGTGGTGGTGGACATGGTTCATCTCCTTTCGAACCGACCCCGTTCCGGTGTGCTCCAGTGCTACAGCGGTCCGGATCGGGGCACGACGGAGCAGGCGATGCGCGTTCGGGCGCACCGCGGCGAGGCGAGATCAGTTCGAGTAGCCGATCAGGACTTGACCAGCCGGGCGATGGCGGCGCTCGCTTCGGCGACCTTCTGGTCTGCGACCTGCCCGCCCTGGGCGACCGCGTCGGTGACGCAGTGCTTGAGGTGCTCGTCGAGGAGGCCGAGGGCGACGGCCTCCAGGGCCTTGTTCACCGCGGCGACCTGCGTGAGCACGTCGATGCAGTATTTGTCCGACTCGATCATCTTCGTGATCCCGCGAACCTGCCCCTCGATGCGTCGCATTCGCTTGAGGTGTGAGTCCTTGGTGTCTGCATAGCCGTTCATCGCTACCTCCCGACACGACGATACCCTAGGGGGGTACCGTACTCAAGTGGATCGACGGGAGGATGTGCGCTGTGACGGGTCGAGGTGCGGCCGCTCCGACCGTCGCACTATCGTCGGCGCGGTGCACCTGATGCGGCGACGGGAGTGGTGTCGGCTTCTGCTGATGCTGTCGCTGATCGTGGGTGTCGTGACGATGCATTCGACCGTGGCCTGTCACGCGGCGGGGGACGCGACCGTCGGGTCCCACGTCTCGCAGGCATCCGCTCCGCCAGCGGGCGGTCCCCAGTACGCGGCGACTGTTGAAGCGATGCCCTCGGATATGTCACATCCGGTCGGCATCGAGTCCGTCGGCCTGGCCGTGTCGGTCGCGCTGAGCGTCGAGGTCGTCTCTGCGGTGGAGCACCGCTCGTCGCCGCACGAGCCGATGTCGGCATTGCACGACCTTCTGCACCTTTGTCTCGCTGTGCTGACGGGGCTTCTCGTGCTGGCGGCAGCGGTGTTGCTTGCCCTGCTGCTCGTGCGGCGGCCGCGCCCGTCCGCTCCCGCTTCGGCGCGGCCGGTCAGTGGTCTGCGATCGCCACCGCCGACCTCGGTGCGGCTCGCCCAACTCTGCGTCCTGCGGAACTGATCGGCCTCCAGCGCGGAAGAGCGCTGGCCCGATCGCATCCGCAAGTTCTTCGCAGAGGAGTTCGTTCCATGTACCGCAAGTCAGTCCTCGGCGTGCTCGCAGCCGCCGCCAGTCTCACCGTCCTTGCCGCCTGCGGTGACGGCGGCAGCACCTCTGGTGCGTCGTCCACCGCTGCGCCGACGAGTATGGCCGCACCCGCCGACGCGGCGTCGTCCTCGGCTGCGCACAACGCGGCCGACACCGCCTTCGTCCAGGGCATGATCCCGCACCACTCTCAGGCCGTGGCCATGGCCGAGATCGCGGCCCAACGAGCCACCGACCCCCGGGTCAAGCAGCTCGCCGCGAGGATCCAGCAGGCTCAGGGACCCGAGATCGAGCAGCTCCGCGGCTTTCTCGTCGCCTGGGGGGAGCCGGAGACCGCGACCACCGGCTCCACCGGCTCGATGGGCGGAATGGATCATGGCTCGACGGGTCAGTCCGGCGGCTCCGCCGCCGGCATGGGCGGGATGATGAGCGACCAGCAGATGCAGCAGCTCCAGCAGGCCGCCGGCGCCGAGTTCGACCGGATGTTCCTGCAGATGATGGTCGAGCACCACAACGGGGCCGTCGCGATGGCGCAGACCGAGGTCACCGAGGGTCAGAACGCTGAGGCGAAGGTCCTCGCGCAGAAGATCATCGACGACCAGCGTGTCGAGATCACGGAGATGCAGAACCTGTCTCCCACGATCTGAGAATCGTGGTGGCCCGGGGCGGGGCGCCGATGCTCCCCACCCCGGGCCGCCGGGTCGACCACCCCGCGGCGGCCCGTCGTCCTTCGCCTCACCCGACTGGCGAGAAGACCCTAGGGGGGTATGGTATCCGGCGGTGCCGATCAGGGGGATTGGCGTGCGCGCGTTGGACGACGCCCGCGGAGGTCGGCAGGCTATCCGCACGGGCAAGGAGGGGGCGACGAATGGGTGAGTTCGGGCCGGTTCTGATGCTGCTCGGCGGCGCGGTCGGGGGTGTTCTCGTCGTGTACGGGGCGGCCCGGGGCCTGCGGGTCGCCGCGACCGCGGTCGACGTGCCGCCGTTCACCGGCGGTCTCGCTCCCGTCGAGCACGCCTTCTCCCGCTTCCACGTCCGCTGGTACCCGCTGACCATGGTCTTCCTGGCCTTCGACATGGAGATGATCTTCATGTACCCGTGGACGCTCGTCGTGGCCCGGACCGGTGCCTCGGCGGTCGTCGAGATGTTCGTCTTCCTCGGGATCCTGCTGGCAGGCGTCGTCTACGCCTGGCGCGAGGGGGCGCTGAGGTGGACGTGAGGAGCCTCCTCCTTCGGCTGGCAGCGGGGAGGCCGCACGTGGTGGTCGTCGCGATCCCCGGGGCTGCCGGGGTCCGGCTCGCGGCCGAGGCGGCGGTGCGGCGCCGGGGGTGGCCGGTCGTCTCGTCCCCGGCGGACGCGGACCTCGTCGTCGTGACGGGCCGGCCCGGACCTGCGATGACCGGGATCGTCGAGCAGGTCTGGGCGCAGACCCCGGGGCCTCGGGTCCGCTTGGTCGCCGAGAGCGCCGACGAGGTCGAGGAGCTCCTCGACCGCGCCGCCATGTGCCTGGCTGCGGGCGGGACGACCGCGGACGACGCGCCGGCCGCCGACCACCCTCCGAGCCACCACCATCCCGGCCCCGCCCCGGAGCACGGCGAGCACTCGGACGACCTGCGGGACGCCCGTGCGCACGGCGGCGATGAGCACGGCGGTCATGAGCACGGCGGTCATGAGCACGGCGCCGGCGGCCACGATCACGGTGGGATGGCGATGCCCGGTGGCCTGGCCATGGCCGACCTGGGGGAGGACCGGGACGGGCTGGCGCTCGACCGACTCCACGTGCCCCTCGGGCCGGTTCTGCCGGACTGGCCCGCCGGACTGGTCCTGCACCTGGCCCTGCAGGGCGACGTCGTCCAGGAGGCGCGGGCCGAGGTCCTCGATGCCCCCGAGCGGGACGGGTTCCCCGACGTCCCGGGCGCGGGGACCGCCCGGCGCCTCGACGCGCTCGCCCGGGTCCTGGGCGTGGCCGGTCTGGGAGACCGGGCCGCGGACGCCCGCCGACTGCGGGACGACCTGCTCACCGGTGCTCACCCGGAGGCCGTCGACGACCGCGTCCGTACCCTCGTCCGCGCGGTCCGGCGTTCCCGGTGGCTGCGCTGGGGCCTGCGAGGTCTCACGGTGACCGGCACCCCGTCCGTCACCTTCGTCGACCTGCTCGAGCGCCGCCTGGCCGCCCTCGAAAGCGGCACCGGGTCCGAACCCCGCCCGGCCTCGCAGACCCTCGGTGCCGCGCTGGTCGGGATGGAGCTGGCGGCCGCCCGGCTCGCCGTGGCCCTGCTGGACCCGGACACCTCCACCGCTGCGGGCGCCGAGACGGCCCACCATGGCTGACCCGACCATGGCGCCCTCCGCCACGATGACGCTCGGTCCGGGGTGGGTCCTCGCCCTTCCCGTCCTGCTGGTGTTCCTCACGGCCGTGGTGGTCGCCGCGGACGCGGCTGTCGGGAGCCGACGGCGCGGTGCGCGCGTCGACCCGATCGTCCCGATCCGCGAGGGTGCGCGGCTGCTCGTCGGGCAACGCAGGCGGACCGTCGCGGCCGACTCCGTGCTCTGGCGGGTGGGCGGCGCGCTGCTGCCCGTCGCGGCGGTCCTCGCCGCGGCCGTCCTCCCGCTGGGGGAGCGGCCCGTGGCGGACCTGTCGGTGGGGGTCGTGTGGTTCAACGCCGTGGAGGTGTTGGCCTGGGCCGCGGTCTGGATGGTCGGGTGGGGGCCGAACAGTGCGCTGGGCCTGGTGGGCGGGTACCGGTTCGTAGCCCAGGGGCTGGCCTACGAGCTGCCGCACATGTTCGCCTTGATCACCGCGGCGTTGGCGGCGGAGAGCCTGCGGGTGACCGACATCGTCGCCGCGCAGGAGGGTCTGTGGTTCGTGGCGGTCATGCCGGTCGCGTTCGTGGTGTACCTGCTCTCGGCCGCGGCGATGGCCTTCCTGGGTCCCTTCGACGCACCGGTCGGCCGAGACGTCGCGGGAGGCGCGGCCGCGGAGCTGTCCGGTGTGGACCGGCTGGTGTTCATGGCCGGGCGCTGGATGCTGCTCGTGGTGGCCGTCGCCCTGGCGGTGCCGTTGTTCCTCGGCGGCGGGAGCGGGCCGTGGCTGCCGCCCGCGGTGTGGGTGCTGCTCAAGACCGCGGTGCTGCTCGCGCTGGTCCTCGGTGTCCGCCGGGTGCTGCCCACGGTGCGGGCGGACCGCTACGTCGAGCTCGCGTGGGTCGTCCTGGTCCCGCTGACCATCGTGCAGGCGCTCGTGGTGGCCCTGCTCGTGCTGAACGGAGTCCTGCCGTGACGGTGCTGTTCTGGGTGCTCGGACCGCTGGCAGTGGTGTCCGGGTTCGGGGTGTTCCGGCTGGGCTCGATGGCCAGGGCGACCTTCGCGCTGCTGCTGTCCTTCGTCGCGGTCGCCGGGCTGGTGACCGCGCTCGGGCTCGGCTATCTCGGGGTGGTCATCGTGCTGATGATGGTCGTCGAGATGGTGATCATGGCCGTGTTCATGGTCATGTACATGATGAACCCGGCCGGGCTGATGCCGATGGCCATGTACCACAACAAGGCCGGGTCGATGACGATCGCCGTGGGCACGTTCGTCGCGCTCGCCGCCGGGATCCTGGTCACCGACTGGCCGGTCCGCCGCGGGGCGCCCCCGGCCGACTCCACGGCAGCGCTCGGCGAGGCCTTGATGGGCCCGCAGATGCTCACGATGATGACCTTGGGGGTGGCCCTGTTCGCGACGATCGTCGCCACCGTCGTCCTGGCCACCGGTCGCGGGCGCTACGATCGTTTCGGCGACGACCTCGACCGCCCCGCGGCGGATCCGGCGGGCGGCGGGGTCGGATGATGCTGCAGCTGTTCCTGCTCGCCGCGGCGGGCCTGTTCGCGATCGGCCTGTACGGGGCGCTGTCCCAGCAGTCGATCGTGATGCTGATGATGGGCCTGGAGCTGATGCTCAACGGGGTCATCCTGGCCGCCGCGGCGCTGTGGTACTTCCTTGCCCCCGCGGGCTCCGACGGGCCGGTGCTGATCGTCGTCGTGGTCACGGCCATGGCGGTCGAGATGGCGGCCGGGTTCGCTGTGGCCACCGCGATCTACCGGGCCCGCCGGGTCGACATGACCGACGGCGCGGCGGATCTGAGGGGCTGACCGTGCTGCTGTGGTGGATGTCCGGGGTCCCGCTGCTCGGCGGGGTGCTGCTGGTGGTCGTGGGCGTCGCGGCCCGCCCGCGGCCCGGGCTCGCGGTCGGGGCCGGCATCGGGCTGGCGGCGGCGGTGCTGGGGCTGGGGGTCGCGGCCGCGGTCACCCGCCCCACGGCCGCCGCGCCGCTGCTCACCGGGATGCCGGTGGGCCTGGCGGTCGACGGGCTGTCGGCGGTCCTCGTCGTCACGGTGGGGGCGGTGCTGCTCGCCGTCCTGGTCTTCGCCGCGGGGGAGCCGGACCTGCGGACCGGGCGGTTCGTGGGGACCCTGCTGGTCTTCGCCGGGGCCATGCTGGTCACGGTCACGGCGACGACGCTGCCCCCGCTGCTGATGGCGTGGGAGATCATGGGCGCGACGAGCTGGGCCCTGATCGGGTACCACCACCGTGACTCGGCTGCCGTCGGCGCGGCCCGGACGGCGTTCCTGACGACCCGGGCCGCGGATCTCGGTCTGTACGTCGCGGCGGGTGCGCTGCTCGCCGGTGGAGTCGAGGACCTGGCCCTGGACGGGACACCTGCGGGGGTGTGGCTGCACGTCGCGGTGGCCGGGATGGTCCTCGCGGCGCTGGGCAAGTCGGCCCAGCTCCCGTTCAGCTTCTGGCTCTCCGGCGCGATGCGCGGCCCGAGCCCGGTCTCGGCGCTGCTGCACTCGGCGACGATGGTCGCCGCCGGGGCGTACCTGCTGCTGCGGATCACACCGCAGCTCGCCGCGACCGGATGGGCGGGCCCACTGGTGGCCTGGGTGGGCGCCGCCACCGCGGTGCTGCTCGGGCTCGTCGCCGCCGCCCAGTCCGACCTCAAGCAGCTGCTGGCGGCCTCGACGTGCGCACAGATCGGGTACATGGTGCTGGCCGCCGGGGTCGGCGGGGTGTCCGGTGGGGCGCTGCAGCTCGTCGCCCACGCCGCGACCAAGAGCCTGTTGTTCCTCGCGGCCGGGGCCTGGCTGGTCGCGTTGGGCACCCGGGAGCTGGCCGGGCTGCGCGGAGCGGCGCGCCGGTTCCCGGCGCTGGGAGTGGTGTTCACCGTCGGGGCACTGTCCCTGGCCGGGGTGCCGCCGCTGTCGCTGTGGGTCGGCAAGGACGCCGTGCTCGCCGCGGCGGCGCACTCGCCTGCGCTCTACGGCGCCGGGCTGGCCGGGGCGGTCGTCGCCGCGGTGTACAGCGGCAGGGCGTTGTGGGTGGTGTGGCGGCGGCCCGGGCCGCCGGTGGGAGTGGAGAGGAAGGCGACCGGGCGGGTCGGCCTCGCGATGGTGCTGCCGGCGGCGGCGCTGGCGGTGCCCGCGGCACTCGTCGGGATCGCGGCGCTCGCGACCGGACGGGGCCCCGGCGTGGTCGAGCTGGTCGTCTCCGGGGGTCTCGCCGTCCTCGCGCTCGCCGTGACCTGGGCGGTGCTCGAGCAGAGGGACGCCGCGTCCGACCCGTCCGGCGCTCTCCTCGGCTGGCTGGGGCTCGAACAACTCGCGCACGCCCTCGTCGTCCGGCCGACGCTGGCCCTGGCCCGCGCTCTCGACCGGGTGGACGGAGGCCTGGACAGCGCGGTGGGCGGGCTCGCCCACGGGACCCGGCTGCTCTCCGGCCTGCTCGACCGGCGCGGCGAGCGCCTGATCGCCGGCTCGGTCGCCGCCGTCGCCGCCGGGTCGCAGACCCTGGCCCGCTGGGCCCGGCGGCCCCAGACCGGGCAGCTGCACCAGTACCTCGCCCAGCTGTCGGTCGGCGCCGCCGCACTGGCCGCGCTGGCCCTGCTCGTGATCGTCGTGAGGTGAGCGCCCCGTGCTGTCGTTGATCGTGTTCTGGCCCGCCCTCGTCGGGCTGGTGTTGCTGTGCCTGCCCGCCCGGCTGCCCGCTCGAGTGTTCGCGGGCGGCTGGATCGCGGCGGCCGTCGTCGACCTGGCCCTGGTCGTGGGGGTGTGGCTGTACCTGCCCACGACGGGCTACGGGTTCACCGAGCGGGTGCCCTGGATCCCGAGCGCGGGCATCTCCTACCACGTCGGGGTGGACGGGCTGTCGCTCCCGCTGCTCGCGCTGACGGCGGTGCTCTTCGGCGCCTGCGGGGTCTTCGCCCTGCGCGAGACCCGCCGGGCCAAGGCCCAGGCGGTGCTGTTCCTCGCGCTGTTCACCGTGAGCCTCGGGCTCTTCGCGGCGCTGGACCTGATCCTGTTCTTCCTGTTCTTCGACCTGTCGATCGTGCTGATGTATTTCGTCATCGCCGGCTGGGGGCACGGCGCGAAGGCGCGGGCGGCGGCGCTGCAGTTCTTCCTCTACACGTTCCTGGGCTCGCTGGCGCTGCTGCTCGGCTTCATCCTGCTGTTCCTCGCCGCCGAGCCGCACACCTTCGACATCCCGACGCTGGTCGAGGCGAACCCGCTGGCCGCGGGCGGGCCCTACGCCGCGCTGACGCTGCTGTCGCTCGGCGTGGGACTCGGGGTGAAGACCCCGGTGGTGCCGTTCCACACCTGGCTGCCGCCCGCCCACACCGAGGCACCGGCCACCGGCTCGGCGATCCTCGCCGGGGTGCTGCTGAAGATGGGCACCTACGGCTTCGTGCGGATCGCGATGCCACTGCTGCCGGCGGGCTGGCGGCAGTACGCCCTGGTCGTGGTGATCGTCGGGGTGGTGTCGGTCGTCTACGGCGCGCTGGTCGCGCTGGCCCAGACCGACCTGAAGCGCATGATCGCCTACACCTCGGTGAACCACATGGGCTACGTGCTGCTCGGGGTCGGCGCGGCGGGCCTCGTCACCGCCGGCGACGACCGCGCCCGCGAGCTCGCGGTCAGCGGCGCGGTCACCCAGATGGTGTCCCACGGCCTGATCACCGGGGCGCTGTTCCTGCTGACCGGGGTGCTGCGCGACCGCGGAGGGACCTACGACATGAGCGCCTACTCGGGCCTCGCCGCCCGGACACCGCGGTTCGCGGCGCTGTTCGCGGTGGCCGCGTTCGCCTCGCTCGGGCTGCCCGGGTTCTCCGGGTTCATCGCGGAGTTCCAGGTCTTCACCGGGGCCCTCGGGGTCGCCCCGGTCCCGACGGCGGTCGCGGTCACCGGGATCCTCGTGACCGCCGCCCTGTTCCTCGTCGCGCTGCAGCGGCTGTTCCTCGGGCCGCTGCGGCTGCCGGACGCGCCGGGCAGCCCCCGCCCCTTCGCGGACCTGCGGGTGAGCGAGGCCGTCGCGGTCCTCCCGCTGCTGCTGCTCGCGCTGGTGATCGGGATCCTGCCCCGCTTCCTGCTCGACGTGGTCGAACCGGCCGCCCGCGGCCTCGTGGAGGCGGTCGCGCGGTGACCGGGATGAACACCGGGATGAACGAGGACCCGCTCGCGCTGCTGCCCGAGCTGTTCCTGCTCGGCGGAGCCGTCGTGGGCCTGCTGCTGGGCTCGTGGCTGCCGCGCAGGCGCCAGGGTGCGGTGCGGTGGCTCGCGACCCTGGCGGCCGCGGCCGGGCT
Organism: Pseudonocardia sp. WMMC193; assembly: GCF_021728735.1. NCBI lineage: Bacteria > Bacillati > Actinomycetota > Actinomycetes > Pseudonocardiales > Pseudonocardiaceae > Pseudonocardia > Pseudonocardia sp. WMMC193. The sequence continues at coordinate 5,520,459 of NZ_JAKKDO010000003.1, forward strand.
GCTCGCCACCCTCGCGCGGCCTGCGGCGGGGCCCGTCTTCGCAGACGCCTACCTGGTCGACACCGCGACGACCTCGGTGCGGGTCATCGTGCTCGTCGCGGTACCCGCCGTGCTCTGGCTCGCCGCCGACGCCGTGGCCGGGCACCGCCGGGAGACCGAGTTCGCGGTACTGGTGCAGCTCGGTGGTCTGGGCGCGGTCGTGCTGGCGGGTGCGAACGACCTGCTCCTGCTGTTCGCCGCGTTCCTCCTGGCCAGCGTGCCGCTCTACGCCCTGGTCGGCTGGGCCGCGGACGCGCGAGCCACCGAGGCGGCGATGAAGTACTACCTGACCGGCGCGTTCTCCGGGGTCGCGATGATCACCGGGATCGCACTGCTCTACGGCGCGGGCGGGGCCACGGGCTATCCCGCCCTGCGGGAGGGGCTCGCGGCGGGCCCGGCCGCGGTCGCCGGCGTCGGTGTGGTCGCGCTGCTGGTCGGGCTGGCTTTCAAGGCCGGCGCGGTGCCCGCGCAGTTCTGGGTCCCGGACGTCGTCGACGGCACCCCGGCGCCCGTCGCCGCCGTGGTCACCACCCTGCCCAAGATCGGGGCCCTCGTCGCGGCGTACCGGCTCGTCGTTCAGGCCCTGCCCGCCGGCGTCGTGCCCTGGCCGGTGCTACTCGCCGTGCTCGCCGCCGCGTCGATGACGCTCGGCAACCTCGCGGCCTTCACCCAGGACTCCCTGCAACGGCTGCTCGCCTACTCCACCGTGTCGCAGGTCGGGTACCTGCTCATGGCCGTGGCGGTGGCCGGGGTGCCGGAGGCGCTGCCGGGCCTGCTGTTCTACCTGGCGGGCTACGCCGTGACGAACGTCGGCGCCTTCGCCGTGCTCGCCGCCCTGCCCGGGCTGCGTGCCGTCGCCGACGCCCGTGGCCTCGCCCGCGCGCACCCCGTTCTGACCGGTGCCCTGGTGGTCTGCCTGCTGGGGCTGGTGGGAACCCCACCGACCGCGGTCTTCCTGGGCAAGCTGGCGCTGTTCACCGCCGCCGTCGACGGGGGGATGGCGTGGCTGACGGTCTTCGCCGTGGTCAACACGGTGGCCAGCGTCTTCTACTATCTGCGCTGGATCGCCGCGGCCTTTCGGACCGGGGAGGGTTCGGTGCGCCGCCTTGCGCGGCGACCCGCCGCCGTGGCCGTGGCCTCGGCTGTCGGGTCGGTGCTGCTCGGAGTGGCGGGCGGGCTCGTCCTACCGCTGCTCATTGGGTGATGCACAGCCACGCCGGCCCGATCACCCAGACTGCATGTACCGGCATGTCGTCAGGGGACGCCGCTCGACGACCCGGTGACCGAGCTCCGGCTCGGGTCGTGATGATGATCGACAGCCGCTCGCAGAACCTCGATGCAGCCGCCGACGGCGGCTTCGACGTCCTCAAACGCCACACACGTCGGTGACCGTCTGTCTCGGCGGAGCCGCGCGAGGGCATTCACGATTCGACCGGTCGTCGGCACCTGGTACTCGAGCTCACGCTGGACAGGCGTCACCTGGCGACTCGATGAACCGGTACTGATACGGCTCGATCGAGCTGCTGCTCGCTCGCATGCTGGAAGCCACCGCTGCGACCTCGCTCCGAAACTCGGTTCGTTCGCAGAAGCGGCGGGCGGGCCCACGACTCTGTGCATGGGCCCTGGGCCGGACCACCGAGACTTCGCTCCGAAGCACAGTCGGCGTCGATCACAAAGGGCAACCAATGGGCGCCGCCTCCCCATCGTCGGCGCGGTAACGGAACTCCGTGGGTGATCGATGCCCCACTGCGGCCGACGGCTCTCGGCGACACGAGGCGGCGTCGCAGGAAGGACGATGATGCTCGCCTCGTGCCCCTCGTCGTCCAGCGGCCGAACACTGTTCACGACGGCCGTCGCCGTGATCGTCCTGGTCGCCCATCTATTGGCCGGTTGCTGTGCCGAGTCGGAGGCGACCTCGGTCGACTGTCCGGCAGCCGCACCGGCTGCATCGCCACGGTCGGTCACGGTCCGAACCCAGGCATCAGATCCGCCGTGTGCAGACGCCACCTTCGAGCCGGTCGCAGTAGTGCTCGGCTCCGACGAAGTCGGCGCTCTGGTCGCACTGGTCGTGCTCGGTTTCGTCGCCGACCTGTCGTCCCACCCGCCCGCCACGACAGGCCGCCGACGCGGTGCGCCGCGAGCGCCGCCCTCGTACGCACGGCGACTAACCATCCTCTCCGTCCTGCGGACGTGACAGCCGCGCAGCCTTCCCGGCTGTGCTGCACCGTCACGCCTTCTGCAGAGGAGTCCCACCAGTCATGCGCTCACCACGTCCCGTCGTCGCGTCCGCCGCGGCGCGTCTCCGCTACAGGTCCTTAGTCGGGTGTAGCGCAGGTGCCCGTTTGACCTCTCCCAACCCAGGATGCACGTTGGAGCACTTCGGGGCTCCGACCCCCCGACGTGCCACGGTTGACTATCGTAGGGCTCATGGCAGACCACACGAGATCGGCGCAGCGGGCGGCTCCGCTGCTGCTGATCTTTGGTCTGCTGGTGATGCACGCGCTCGTCGCGTTCGCCCACGCGCCCGTCCACAGCGGGCAGCCCCTGCATCCCGCCATGTCCGCGGCTGTCTCGTTCGCGAAAGGGACCGACCCCCTCGACCTCGCGAGCCCTTCGGCGGACGCCGCCCAGCGTGACGGCGTGCCGGCGTCAGGCATGCTGGCCTCGCAAAGCTCGGTGGGCCATGTCCACCTCGAGGCGCCGAAGGGGTCCGTCAGCCCAGTCGACTCGGCAACGGCGGCCGATCGGACGTCCACCGATCCGATGACCGATCTCGGACACGCTTGCCTGGCGGTGCTCGCGACCGTCGCCATCGTGCTGGCAGCGCTGCTGGTGTGGTCGGGCGGCTCGAGCACGGACGCCTCCGCGCGCTTGGGCCGAGCTGTCGTCGGGCTGTTCCCACGCCCGCCGCCCACCTCGGTACGCCTCGCCCAGCTCTGCGTGCTGCGCAACTGATCGACCCGGTCCTCCCGGTTCGATCTCATCCGCATGCCCAAGGAGCAGCCCTTCCATGTCTTCTCACATCTCCCGCCGCCGGTTCCTGGCTCTCGCCGGCGCAGCCGGGACAGGCGCACTGATCAGTGCCTGCACGACAAGCAGCCCGTCGCCAGCTCTCGTTCGCGCCGGATCGCCCCGTGTGCTCGATCTGGAGCGAGCCAGGCAGTCCGCCGATCAGAAGATCGTCCCGGTCGCACTGGAAGCCCGGCCCGGTCCAATCGACCTTGGCGGTGTCACGGTCAACACCTGGAGCTATGGCGACGCCGTCCCGGGGCCGCAGATCCGCCTCCGCGCCGGCGACCTCCTCCGCGCCGACCTACGAAACTCGCTGCCACAGCCGACGAGCATCCACTGGCACGGCATCGCCCTACGCAACGACATGGACGGCGTTCCGGCCCTCACCCAGGACCCCATCGCCCCCGGCACGACTTTTCGCTACGAGTTCACCACCCCTGACCCCGGGACCTACATCTTCCATCCGCACGTCGGCACCCAGCTCGACCGGGGCCTGTATGGGGCCCTGATCGTCGAGGACCCGGCCGAGCCCGGCGACTACGACGATGAGCTCGTCGTCGTGTTCGACGACTGGGTCGACGGAACCGGCCGTGATCCCGACCAGGTCCTCGCCGATCTCAAGGCCAACGGCATGGGCGGCATGGGCGGCATGGGCGGTGACATGCAAGGCATGGAAGGGATGGAGGGCATGCAGATGCCCCAGTCCGAGGCGCTCGGCGGGGACGCCGGCGATGTCTCCTACCCCTACTACGTGGCCAACGGCAGGGTGAGCGCAGCGGCCCAGACGTTCGCGGGCAAGCCGGGGCAGCGAATCCGCCTGCGTATGATCAACATTGGCGGCGATACCGCGTTCCGGGTCGGAGTCCCCGGGGTCCCGATGACCGTCACCCACACCGACGGTTTCCCGGTGCGCCCCGTCTCGGCTCCCACCGTCCTACTCGGGATGGGCGAACGCGTCGACGCAGTCATCACCCTTCCTGACCAGAGCCTCCCGCTCGTGGGGATTGCAGAAGGCAAGGGCGGCGCGGCTCACGTCACGTTGAACGTCGGCCCGAGGTCCTCCACGACCGTGGACGCGGCCGTTGCCGATCTCGCTTCCCGGCCGACGGTTGCTGCCGTGGGGTTGGTGGCGGCCGAACAGGTCGTCCTGGCCGACAAGACACCGGATGTCGTTCATGACCTGGAAATCGCCGGCCCGGCGAACCGCTACACGTGGACGATCAACGGTCAGACCTACGACGCGTCTCGCGGCCTGCCGGTCTCGGAGGGGCAGCGGGTCCGGCTGCGCTTTGTCAACACGACCTCGATGTTCCATCCCATGCACCTGCACGGCCACACCTTCCAGGTGCGTAACGCCGCCGTCCCGGGCCCGCGCAAGGACACCGTGAACGTGCTGCCGAAGACCACCATCGAGGTTGACTTCGACGCCGACAACCCCGGCCAGTGGCTGACGCACTGCCACAACATCTATCACGGTGAGGCGGGCATGATGACCGTCGTCTCCTACGTCGGGTGATCCGGATGGAGGCCCAGCTGCAGCGCATCGTGCACGTGCCCTCCTCCGGCTACCCGACTCGCGCTCGCTCCGCTGTTGGCGGTTGTTGCAGGTGAGGGTCGGTGTGCTGCCGGACGAAGGGGTCGCTAGGGTCGTGGCCGTGAAGGCGGGAGGACGTGCGCAGTGGCGCTGGCTGTTCCTGCCGCTGCTCGTCGCCCTCGGCGTGATCGCGATGCATTCCGTCATGGCCTGCGGTCACGGGCAGTCCTCCCACGCCGGCGGGCTCGCACATTCGGGGATGCCGATGCCCGGTGCCAGCCCGACAGCGCAGGCGTACCACCAGGACGGCGCGTCGGACAGTGTCGGGGCGACAGCTGACCTTGCCCGGTCATCCGTCGATGAGGCGGCGGCCGACGCGGGGGCGGTCGACTCGGATCCTGGGCGAACTGCAGATGGCCCCGCCACGGCGCAGGACTCCAATCCCCTCGCGGCACTTCACACCCTGCTGCACCTGTGTCTGGCGGTCCTGATCAGCGGCTTGATGATTGCGGCGGCGTTCGTGGCTGCGGCCGGGCGCGCGTCCCTTCGTACTGCTCGCCCGGGCGGTGTCCATCTCGGCGTGGTGTGTGCGCGGGGACCTCCGCTAGGAACACCGGAACGCTTGTCTCGACTTTGCGTGATGCGGAACTGATCGGCCTCCAGCGCGGAAGAGCGCTGGCCACCGACTTCATCCGCATTGTTCAAGGAGTCCTCCTGATGTACCGCAAGCCCCTCCTCGGAATCGCCACAGCCGCCGCTGCTGCGGCACTACTCGCTGGCTGCGGCGGCGCTCAGCCTGCGTCTACCGCCGCGCCGAGCACCACGTCGGCGGCGCCATCGTCGGCGGCGGTGAGCGCCGAGCACAACGATGCCGATGTGTCCTTCGCGCAGGGGATGATCGTTCATCACACGCAGGCGATCGACATGGCCAAGCTCGCGGCCGATCGGGCCAGCAACGAGCAGGTCAAGCAGCTGGCCACGAAGATCGAACAGGCCCAGGGGCCGGAGATCGAGCAAATGCGCGGTTTCCTCGCTGCGTGGGGAGAGCCCGAAACCGGAGACGCCGGCATGTCCGGCTCGATGCCGGGCATGAATCACGGCGGCTCGGCCATGCCGAGCATGCCCAACATGTCGGGCGGGATGACAGACGCGCAGATGCAGCAGCTCGGACAGGCTTCGGGCACCGACTTCGATCGGATGTTCCTGCAGATGATGACCGAGCACCATAACGGCGCGATCCAGATGGCCCAGACCGAACTGACCAGTGGGCAGAACACGGAAGCGAAGGCCCTCGCCCAGAAGATCATCACCGACCAGCAGGCCGAGATCGGCGAGATGCAGAATCTCCTGTCGTCGCTGTAACGGCTGGTTCAGTCGCCGCGGCAGGGCCGCGGCTTCCTCGCGAAGCCGTCGGCCGCCGCCGGTGACCCCAGGTCGGCCCCGGTCGCCACGAGCCGTTGCCGTGGCGATCGGGGCTCGGTGAGCTCGGGTCGGGGGTATCGGCTCATGAGGCCATGCCTCTGCAGCAGAAGTGCTGACGCCACTTGACTGACCTGCACTGGACCGAAGACGAAATCAAGCGTTCGCTGTCGGGGCGGAAAGCTTGGACACCACTACCTCGCCGCTCGGCGGCGGCTCGCGCCCGAGATCGGCATCCGAACGACGGCTCCAGGCTCGGCCGAGGCTCGTCCTACCAGTCCGGTTGCTTCGGCCTCACTTCCGCGCAGCTGCCGCGTCGAGCCGCTCCAGCGGTCACCGCACACCCTGGTCAGGCTGAACGTCCGAGTCCGAGTCGACCAGTCTTCACCGTGCTTCGCGATTCCCAGAAAGGCGTCGATCGTCCGATGAGGACGACTGCAGCGACGACAAGCGTGGCCAAGCCCAGGCCCGGCTGGAGCGTGCCCCAGGTCGACATCGCGCCGGCGTCCCCCAGGAGGGCCACGGCGGCCTTGTTGCAGGACGGGCATCCCACTGCGAGCAGGGTGACCCCGGCGATGAGAACCGACCAGCGGACCGCCTGTCGGCGGCGCGCATCACTCGCGGTGCCGGACCAGAGCGCGCCGAGCAGCACGGCGGCGGTGATCAGCGCATAGTCCCACCAGCGCACGGGCGTCATTCGCGCGAAGATCGGATTCGGGACGACATCGCTGGGCAAGCCCGCACCCGCCGTGATGAGTAGGCCGGTCGTCACAGCACGGCCGAGCCTGAAGACCTGGACGAGATGCCCCTGCGCTTCGGGGATGCCGCCGACGATACGACCTTCGGCAACGCATCGGCCGGCCGTGTCTTGCTCGCCGCCAGGGTCGGCACGCACACGAAGCTGGCAGTCGGCGCGGTCGGTCGCCGCACGGGTCACGCTATCCCTCCCGAGTTGCATGGCTGGAGCCTCCTCCGGTCGCACGATAGAGCGTATCTACGGACTTGAATAGTAGTCCATGCAGCCTCGCTGCTCACTGGCTGATACGGTCCGGTCACTGTGAGCATCCGTCGACCCGGACCGGGGCCAGCGGGGGGAGGTCGCTGGGTCCCCCGCCCCCAGGCGATCCTGCTGCTGGCTCTGCTGGCGCTCGTGCTGCCCGCTCCAGCCTGCAGCGGTTCTGGTGTTGGTTCGATCGGCGACGGGCTTGACTCGTCCACCTCGCCGCCCGCGATGGCGTTGGCCGTCCCACCGGCGGAACACCCGCATGCCTCCTTTGTCCTGACGCTAGGTGCAGTCACGCCGTTCGCGGAGGCCGGCGCAATCTCGAGCCCGGCTCGCGACGTGGACGGGGACGGGGACGGCGAGAGGTCCTCAGGGACGAGTGATGATCATGGCAGCGTCCCTCGTTGCCACGATTCGCCCGAGCATCTAACAGCGGCCACACCGGCGCGGATCGCCGAGCGGACGGCGACAAACACGGGGCCGGCTGCACCGATGGGGCCGCCACCTGGCCTCACGCTTGACGAGGGTCGACCGAAACCTGTCTCCCGCACGGCCCAGCCCGTCGCCGGGCGGGCGCTGCTGCAGCTCGTGGCGGTGTCGCGGACCTAGAGCCGGGTCCGCGACGGCGTGTCTCGTCGCCTTTCGGCCGACACCGCTCCCTGCGGCGCACCCGCGTCGCCCTGTCTTCCGAGGTTCCGTCTGCATGATTACTGACATCGCTGCTGCGTCCACAGTCCGCCCAGCTGCGCATCATCACCGCTCACCCCGGCTCAGCGACGCCGTCGGCAACACGCCGGTGGTGTGGATCGACGCACCGTTCACCGGCGGCGGTCGCGGATTCTGGGCCAAGCTCGAGGGCGCCAATCCGGGGGGCATCAAGGACCGACCGGCACTGCACATGGTGCGATGTGCTCGCGAGCGCGGAGAGCTCCGCCCCGGGTGCCGCATCGTCGAATCCACCAGCGGCACCCTCGGGCTCGGTCTGGCCTTGGCCGGTATCGCGCACGGGCATCCGGTCACGTTGGTCAGCGACCCGGGTATGGAGCCGTTGATGTATCGGCTGCTGCGCGCGTACGGAGCGGACGTCGTCACCGTGGATCGTCCGGCCGAGGTCGGCGGCTGGCAGCAAGCTCGGCGCGACAAGGTTCAAGCTCTGCTCGCCGCCGAGCCGGGCGCCTGGTGCCCGGACCAGTACAGCAATCCCGACAACGTGGAGGCCTACCGGCCGATGGCGCACGAGCTGCGCCATCAGCTCGGCGAGATCGACACCCTGGTGTGTTCGGTCGGCACTGGCGGGCACTCGGCGGGGATCGCCCGGACGCTGCGCCAGTCCAGTCCGAGGTTGCGGGTGGTCGGCGTCGACACGGTCGGGTCGACGATCTTCGGGCAGCCGGCGGGGACGCGCCTGATGCGAGGACTGGGCTCGAGCATCCATCCGCGCAACGTCGACTATCAGGCATTCGACGAGGTCCACTGGGTTGCTCCCGCCGAGGCCGTGTGGTCGTGCCGGGCCATGGCCTCGGCCAGCTACGCGAGCGGGGGGTGGAGCGTGGGCGCCGTCGGCCTGGTCGCCGGGTGGCTGGCTCGCTCCTCAACCCCGGACACCCGGATCGCCGCGGTGTTTCCCGACGGTCCTCAACGCTACTTCGACACCGTCTACAACGACGAGTACTGCCGGAGCCATGGGCTCCTCGGCCAGGAGCCGGCCCTCGAACCGGATGAGCTGGCCCACCCGCACGAGCGGGTGGTGGACCGGTGGACCCGGTGCTCGACCGTGATCGACCCACGCGCCGGAGGCAGGACCCCCTCGTGATCAGGACCTTGAGCCAGTACCGGTCGTTCCCGCGCTCGGTCCAGCTGCTGTTGCTCAACCAGCTGACGATCAACGTCGGGTTCTACATGCTCATCCCGTACCTGGCCGATCATCTCTCGCAAGGTCTTGGGTTGGCGACGTGGCTGGTCGGGCTGATCCTGGGCGTGCGCAACTTCTCCCAGCAGGGCATGTTCCTCATCGGTGGCAGCCTGGCCGATCGGTACGGCTACAAGCCGCTGATCGTGGCCGGGTGCGCATTGCGCACAGCAGGGTTCGCGCTGCTCGGTCTGGTGGACAACGTGCCCGCGCTGATCGCTGCCTCCGCGGCCACCGGCTTCGCCGGGGCTCTGTTCAACCCGGCTGTGCGTGCCTATCTTGCGCAGGACTCAGGCGAACGCCGGGTCGAGGCGTTCGCGTTGTTCAGCGTCTTCTACCAGACCGGGATCCTGATCGGGCCCCTCGTCGGGCTGGCGCTGACCGGATTGGCGTTCTCGATCACCTGTCTGGTCGCTGCGGGTGTGTTCGCCCTGCTCACGATGCTGCAGTTGCGGGCTCTACCGGCACGACGCGGCGACGATCCGCAGCAGGGTGAGGACTCGACGGGCGGAGCGTCCGCCGTGCTCCGCCAGTGGGCCCAGGTCGCGTCGAGCCGAGGCTTCCTCCTGTTCTCCTTGGCCATGATCGGCTCGTACGTACTGTCGTTCCAGGTGTATCTCGCCCTGCCCCTGCAGGCCCGGGCGATCGCACTCGCGGCGGTGGACCCGACGGTCGTGGTGGCGGGCGTGTTCGCCGTGTCCGGGGGAGTCACGATCGCAGCCCAGATGGGTGTCACGGCATGGTGCCGGGCCCACTTGGGGCCGGGTCGGGCGCTCAGCCGGGGGTTACTCGTGCTTGCGCTTGCCTTCGTGCCGATCCTGCTGAGCGAACTCCTCCTGGGGGTGCTGCCGTCCCTCGCCCGCAGTACCGCCGGGCCAATCCTCGCCGCGGTGTGCCTACTGCTGGCGGCGGCCATCTTGGCTCTGGGAACGGCGGTGGTCTTCCCCTTCGAGATGGACACCATCGTGACGTTGTCCCACGGACGTCTGGTGGCCACGCACTACGGCCTTTACAACACCGTCTGCGGCGTTGGCATCCTTCTGGGCAATCTCGGCACGGGCTGGGCGCTCGACCTTGCCAGGAGCGCCGGAGCGGCAGCCGCGCCCTGGGCGGTCCTGATCATCATCGGGGTGTTCTCGGCGGCGGCGTTGGCGATGTTGCAACGGCGGGGGCTACTGACACCGCAGCCTGTACCGGCCGAGCCCTGCGACGCGCAACCCAGCAACAACGATATGGGCCGCCCGGAGACGCTTTCTGACGCCGGCGACCTCGGCAGTCGCACCGCGCACCTCGCGCCCGCTGCTCGCTACCTCGACGCACCGACCACCTCTCGCTACGGCGGCCCGTGGTTCCCGGAGGGCCTCACGCAACCTCTGCCCATTCGTTATGTCCCCGTTGCACCGCAGCCTGCTCAGCGCCTGTCCGTCCCCAGCCCAGCACTTCCTCAAGTCCCGCCCCGTGCTCATCCAGTGCTTCGAGCTCAGCCTCAGGGGGCATCGGCTGGGGGACGACCGGCCGGCTCGGCTCCGGGACGTTCGAGCTTCTCGGTGGAGCCGCTCAGCCGAGAGGGCGAGTCCAGGTTGGTGATCGCCGACGGGGGTGGCCCAGCCAGCGACACCGGCTTCGGGGGAGGCGCTTTCGGGTTCGAGGAAGACCGACGGCCGGCTGCCTTGTTCGACCCGACCTACCAGTTGCTCGCCGAGGAGGCGTCGGGGAGGGCGCGTCTGCTGTGAGGAGCGGGCCAGGCGGCTCGCCTGGGTGTCCGGCCGTCCCTGCTCGGCTTCACCGGGCCCGGGCCCGCCCCGCAGGCGAGTCTTAACCGGCTCGACCTGGCGCATCTGGTCGTGCACGACCGGTGCGGGTCGGTCTCATTGACAGTCGGGCCGGGCGCGTCGCGGGAGTGGCACATCGGGCACGGTAGGCTCAGCGTGGCGGTGACCGTCGGCCAGGTCTGTCGTCGTGGTGAGCGGCGTGCCGGAGCAGGAAGGATCCAGCCCGAATGATCCTTGCGACTGTTCTGGTGCTGGGCGCGATGTTGACGGCCTTTTTGGCTCCGCGCCTGCTCAGCGGATTGGAACGCACTCCCGCCAGCCCCGCCGGGCTGCTCTACGTCTGGTGGTCGCTCCTGGCGGGTGTTGGCTCCAGCGTGGTGGTCGCGCTCGGTGTCGTGCTGGTACCCGGCCACGGCGAGGAGCTCGCGCCGTTGGTCCGGCTTCTGGCCAGCTGCTGGACTGCGCTGACCTCGAGCAGGATGCACGCTGATGCCGTCGTCGGTGGGCTGATCGGCACCATGATCGCGGTTGGTCTTCTCCGAGTGATCAGGCGTGTGGTGCGCAGCCGGCGTGCGGTCCGGGAGAAGGCCGAGACCACGATGTGGATGCTGGAACCGGCCGGCTACTGGGAACACGGGGTTCTCTGGCTCGAGCACAAGCAACCTCTCGCCTTCAGCATCGGAGGACGGACGAAGGCAATCGTGGCCAGCACCGGGCTACGCGAGCAGCTCAGTCCGGCCGAAACCGACGCGGTGCTCGCCCACGAGCGCGCTCACCTCTCCGGACGTCACCACCTGCAGGTGTTGCTCGCCGACACGCTGGCCGCGGCGTTCCCCGTGCTTCCGCTGTTCCGGCAGGCACCAGCGGCGGTCAGACGGCTGATTGAACTGGCCGCCGACGATAAGGCCGCTCGCCATGTCGGGGCCCCCGTCGTGCGCCAGGCCCTGGTCCGGGTGGCCAGCGGCGGCCGGTACGGGCTTCCGCCCGCGGCCCTGGGTGCCGCGACCTCCGCCATCGAGCTCCGGCTTGCCCGGCTCAGCCATGTTGGGCGGACAGCCGCCTGGTCCGCTCGTCTCGGCGAGAAGGTGTGCTTCGTCGCGGTCGGCGCATTGGCTCCGGCCCTGACCGGGGCGGGCAGCCTTGCCGTACTCGCGGTCGTGTCCTGCATGTGAGTCCGGTATGTGAGATGGACGAGCGTGCGAGGTACCGCGGAAGCTTGACCAACGCTCCACATCTCGGTAGCTGCGAAAACCGCCGCCGCAGCGCACGAGAAGCCTGCCGGACCGCGACCGCCCGCGGGCCTCACGTCATCGACGTGTGGCTATGACCATGCCAAGCACCACGAGGAAGGCACCCATCGGGTATCCGATGAGCAGGTCCTGGCCTTTGATCAGTTCCAGGTTCGCGAGGTGGGCAACGACGTGCACGACCACCATGGCGACACCGGCTACGATGAGGACCCAGCCCAGGGCCCGACGAAGAACCCAGCGCCGGTACTGGGCTCGGAACGACACTGCGGCGTCGTTCGGCGTTGCGGCCGGGCGGGCGGGGAAACCGGCCGCGCGCGTCGGCTCAGGTGATGGCGCGGCTCGACCCCGATAGTCCCCGGGCCGGCTCCTTTTGACCTTCTTCTTCGGCATGTCCGCCTCACCCGGTGCACCTCTACTGCTATCTACGGACTAAGATAGTAGCCGAGTGCGCGGGCAGCATGTGCGCTGTCGCTATCCTGATGGGGTAAGCCACGACCTGCCGACTTGTCGGCCATAGTGAACCGGGGGACTGGTGCGACAGCTCGGGGTTCTCGAGGGCGTGGTCATGAACGAGCTGTGGTCTGTCGGCGGCTCGGGCACGGTCCGAGAGATGGTGGATCGACTTCGCGCGCAGCGCGATCTGGCCTACACGACGATCCTGTCCACCATGGGAAACCTGGTCGACAAGGGTTACCTGACGAGAACATCCGAAGGTCGGGCGCACCGCTATCACGCGGTGATGAGTCGGGCCGAGTACGCAGCGCAGCTGATGCGCGATGCGATGATGCGCGGCGGCGACGCGGACTCGGTCCTCCTGCAGTTCGCCGGAGGTCTGACGCTGGACCAGCAGGATCGCCTCAAGAAGGCCCTTGAGCATCCGACCGGAGACTGACCCGAGCGAGATCCTTTCCGGACGCCGGGCCGCCGCGAGCGGCGTCGAACAGGCGGGCTGACGATCGACGCGAACCCGAAGTTACACGCAGTGCCGGTGTAGGCGCTCTCAGTGACCCCGGCGTCACGCCGGCATGGACCTGCGGCTACTATCTACGTACCTTGATAGTAGAGGTGCTCCTGCACACCTCTCGAGAGCGAACGTGGGAACGCCGCGGCAGCTGCAGCCGGGCTAGTCAGGGCTGGAGTTCGCCGCCGGTGGCGAGTTTCGACGCCAACCTCATCCCGCAAGATGAGCGACTCCGGAGGAGTGAGATGGCTCTACCGTCCGTGGAACTTGGCTTCTTCCAGCTGTTCTGGGCGCGGCTGCTCAGTGCGTCCGAAGGCCTCCTGGTGCGTAGCCGGATACGCCCGACCCCCTGGCGCCGGTGACCTCCCCTCGATCGTGAAGTAGTGCGGGCCCGGTTCGGCCCGCTCAAGGTCGGGTCTGCCGACGCCTGCACCTCCTCGCCCTGCAGAGCGCGCAATCCCCGCGGATCGCTCGACCTCCGGGAGCCCCCTCCCCGGGAGGCCGCTGGGGCGGACGCCCGACACTGGCGTCCGCCCCAGCGCGGCTCAAGGCCGGATCGAAATCGTCCTGTCTCGTCGGAGTCAAGTGGTGAAGCCGCCTGCCACGGGACTCCGGAGCAGAGTGGGGCGGTCCACCGGCGCCGTCACGCCCCAGGCGAGCCGGCACGCCAGGAGCCGCCGATTGCGCTGATCGGAGAACTCAATGACCATCGAGATGCTGCACACCAAAGCATGCCCCCACGCCGCGGAGTACCTACCGCGACTGCTGCGGCTTGTAGCGGAGGCGGGAAGCAGCGAACCGCTGAGGGTGCGGCTGATCGCCGACCCCGACCAGGCTCAGCGCGAGCGGTTTCTGGGATCGCCGAGCATCCGGGTCAACGGCCGTGACGTGGACCCCACCGCCGAGTACCGGCGCGAGTACGGCCTGAGTTGCCGCCTCTACTCCGCCCAGGGCGGGCTGCGTGGCACCCCTCCCGACGAATGGGTACTGGAAGCACTCCGACGGCATGCGGCTCAGGGTGACTGCTGAAGCGCTAGTGTCCTGCGCCGGGAATTCGGTCAAGATATGTGGCGAGTCGTTCGAGGATCTCGTCGGCGGTCTTGGTCCAGGCGAACGGGCGCGGGTCGTCGTTCCAGGCGGCGATCCAGGCGCGGATGTCACATTCGAGGGCTTGCAGGTTCTTGTGCATCCCGCGGCGCAGCTGTTGGTCGGTGAGCAGGGCGAACCAGCGTTCGACCTGGTTGAGCCAGGAAGAGTAGGTCGGGGTGAAGTGCATGTGGAACCGGGGGTGGGTCTCGAGCCAGCGGGCCACCACGGGCGCTTTGTGGGTGCTGTAGTTGTCGCAGATCAGGTGCACGTCCAGCTCGTCCGGCACCTGCTTGTCCAGCTTGGCCAGGAACTTGCGGAACTCTGCGGCCCGGTGGCGGCGGTGGATCGAGCCGATCACCTCGCCGGTGGCCACGTCCAGGGCGGCGAACAGGGTGGTGATGCCGTGGCGGATGTAGTCGTGGGTGCGCCGCTCGGGCATGCCCGGCATCAGCGGCAGCACCGGCGCGGAGCGGTCCAGGGCCTGGATCTGGGACTTCTCGTCCACGCACAGCACCAGCGCCTTCTCCGGCGGGTCCAGGTAGAGCCCGACGATGTCGCGGACCTTGTCCACGAACTGCGGGTCGGTGGAGAGCTTGAACGTGTCGACCTGGTGCGGCTTGAGCCCGAAGGCCTTCCAGATCCGGCCCACCGTGAGCCTGTCAGATGGTCTGTGTAACAAGATCCTCTTGAGTTGAGGAGTACACAGATGTCCGTGGTCGATGATCAGGACGCGCACCCGCTCGGAGCTGGGCCCCAGGCCGACGCCGTGCCCGAGACCGCCCGTGACGCCGTGAACCGCATGGTCGAGGCCGGTCTGCTCGACGGGCTCATGTCCAAGGTGGACTCCGGTGAGCTCGCACTGACCGGTGAGGGCGGGTTCCTCCCCGAGATGATCAAAGCCGTGCTCGAGCGGGGCCTGGCAGCCGAGCAGACCGCGCATCTGGGCTACGAGCGTGGCGATCCCGCCGGGCGCGGGACTCCGAACTCGCGAAACGGCACCACCCCGAAGACTCTGGCCACCGAGGTCGGGGACGTGGCGTTGGACGTACCCCGGGATCGGGCCGGGACGTTCGAGCCGCGGCTGGTCCCGAAGGGCTCACGACGCACGGGTGGGCTCGACGAGATGATCGTCTCGCTCTACGCGGGCGGGATGACCGTGCGCGACATCAGCCACCACTTGGCCCGCACGCTGGGCACCGAGCTGTCCCACGACACCATCTCGAAGATCACCGACAGCGTGCTGGACGAGGTGAAGCTCTGGCAGTCCCGGCCGCTGGAGGAGATCTACCCGATCGTCTACCTCGACGCCCTGATGATCAAAGTTCGGGACGGGCACCAGGTCCGCAACCGGGCCGCGCACATCGCCGTCGGCGTCGACCTCGACGGCGTCAAGCACGTCCTGGGGATCTGGGTCCAGGCCGCGGAGGGGGCGAAGTTCTGGGCCGGGGTGTGCGCCGAGCTGCGCAACCGCGGCGTCCGGGACGTGCTGATCGTCTGCTGCGACGGGCTGTCCGGGTTCCCCGAGGCCATCGAGGCGACCTGGCCGCACGCGGTCGTGCAGACCTGCACCGTCCATCTACTGCGGGCGGCGATGCGGTTCGTGTCCTATCAGGACCGCAAGAAGGTCGCGGCGGCCCTGCGGCCGATCTACACCGCCCCCACCGACGAGACCGCCCGCCTCGAGCTCGACGCGTTCGCCGCCTCGGACCTGGGGCGTCGCTACCCGGCGGCGGTGATGACCTGGACGAACGCCTGGGAGCGGTTCATCCCGTTCCTGGCCTTCCCACCCGAGCTGCGCCGGATCATCTACACGACGAACGCGATCGAGTCCCTGAACTACCAACTCCGGAAGATCATCAAGAACCGCGGGCACTTCCCGAACGACGACGCCGCGATCAAGCTGCTCTGGCTCGCCATCCGCGACATCGAGGACAAGAGAGCCCGCGCCCGCGCGAAGGAGAAGGGCCTACCCGCCAACGCCCGCCGCGCCTCTCCCCGCCTGGTCGAAGGAGCCGTCGTCCAAGGCTGGAAACAAGCCCTCGGAGCCCTCGCTCTCAACTACCCCGAACGCCTCAGCCCTTACCTGACCTGACCATTCCTAGATCGACTTACACAGAGAACTTGACAGGCCCCCCACCGTGGAGCGCGACAGGCCGCTCTCGGCGGCCATCGACGCCCGCGACCAGTGCGTCGCATTCGCCGGGGTGCGCTCCAGGGTGTCCACCACGACCCGCTCGACCTGCTCGTCGGTGATCGTGCGTGGGGCGCCCGGGCGCGGCTCATCGACCAACCCGTCCAGCCCCGCCTTCACAAAACGCGACCGCCACTTCCCGACCGTGACCGCGTGACAGCCCAGCTTCGCGGCGATCGCGGTGTTCGACTCACCGTCGGCCGCGGCCAGCACGATCTTGCTGCGCAGCGCGAGCGCTTGGGAGGACTTCGCCCGCCGCGACCACCGGGTCAGCGTCTCGCGCTGCTCGTCGGTCAACGTCACCTCGGCCACCGGCCGGCCTCTACTCGGCACGACCGGCAGCCTACTGATATCTAGCGGATTTCAGGCGCAGGACACTAGCAGCACAGGAGGCAATGCCGTCGGCAACGCTGCTCCACGACGGCAGGGACGGCCGTGATCGGCTATGCCGGGACGCCACCGAGCCCGGACCGGGCTCACGATGCTTTCAGGTAGCGCTGGATGGTGAGGCGAATTTGATCACCGTCGCGGAAGGGGGTCAGAGGCTCGACGCGATCGAACGTCCCGTCGGCCTGCAGAATGTAGCTGACCGGGATCGCGGAGGGTACCTGCAAGGTGCTCCAGAGCCGGTTCTCCTGGTCAATGACCGAGGGGTAGTTCGCGCCCAGTTCGGCCATCAAGCTCAGCGCAGCGGATGGGTCATCTTTGACGTTGATTCCGATGACCGGTAGCGCCCCGGGTTGCGTCGAGTACGCCTGCAGCACGGGGATCTCCTCGCGACACGGCCGGCACCACGAAGCCCAGACGTTGAGCAAGGCTGACAGCGGCCAGTCCAAGCTCCCCATAGGCGGCCATTTACCGCCCCGGTGATGGCCGGCGTTCTCCCCGCTGACGGCCAGATATCTCCCCGGTGATCCACAGCAGATGACCGGCGGCGAGGGTCTGCCGGTGAAGCGGAGCGAGGAGATCGTGGAGATTCTCGAGGCCTACGACCTCACGGGCAGTTACCGTGCGGCGGCCGAGCTGGCGGGGTGTGACCACCACACCGTGGCCCGATACGTGGCGCTGCGCGCGACCGGGGAGCCGGTGGTGGCCCGCGAGCACCGGGCCCGACCGATCGACGCCTACCTGGCCAAGATCGAGGAGCTGGTGGCCCGCTCCAACGGGCGGGTGCGCGCCGACATCGTGCATGAGCGCATCGTCGCGATGGGCTTCACCGGAGGGGAGCGCACCACCCGTCGCGCGGTGGCCGAGACGAAGGCGCGGCTGCGCGCCGGGCAGCGGCGGGTGCTGCGGCCGTGGGTGCCCGAGCCGGGTCTGTGGTTGCAGTGGGACTGGGCGGAGGGCCCACGGATCGGCGGGCGCCGGACGAACCTGTGGTGCGCGTGGCTGGCCTGGTCGAGGTTCCGGGTCGTGCTCGCGGTCTGGGACCGCACCCTGCCCACGATCGTGGCCTGCCTGGACACCACCCTGCGTCGTTTGGGTGGGGTGCCGACCTACGCGCTGACCGACAACGAGCGCACCGTCTCGGTCGACCACGTCGCCGGAGTGCCGGTGCGCAATCCGGAGATCGTTCATGTCGCCCGCCACTACGGGATGACCATCCGCACCTGCGTGCCGGCCGACCCGCAGACCAAGGGCGGCAGCGAGGCGACGGTGCGGATCTCCAAGGCCGACCTCGTCCCCACCGAGGTCAACCTCGCCGACGAGTACCGCGTGTTCGGCCAGCTCGAAGCCGCCTGCCGAGGATGGTGCGAGAAGGTCAACACCCGCCCGCACCGCGAGACGAGGCGGCCGCCGGTGGAGATGCTCGCCGAGGAACGCCTGCGCCTGCACCCCTTGCCTTCCACTCCGTTCACGGTCGCGTTCGGCACCACCCGTCGGGTGAACTGGGACGCCACCGTCTCGGTCGAGGGCGTGCGCTACTCGGTGCCCCACGAGCTGGTCGACACGCGGGTCTGGGTCCGCTTCCACGGCGACGACCTCATCGTCACTGCCGTCGGGCAGGACGGGCCGGTCCAGGTCGCACGGCACGGACGGTCGACCCCGGGCAGCCCGGTCATCGACGACGCGCACTACCCGCCGCGCACCGCCGCGGCGAACGCGCACGGCGAGCGGACACCGCGGGCCACCAGCGCTGCGGAGGCGGCGTTCCTCGCGCTCGGGCCGGGCGCTGCGGCCTGGCTGGTCGAGGCGGCCGCGGCCGGGGCCCGCGGGGTCCGGCGGAAGATGACCGAGGCCGTCGCGCTGGCCAAGCTGCACCCGCCCGGGCAGGTCGACCAGGCCCTGGGCACCGCGGCGATCGCGGGACGGTTCGCCGAGAACGACCTGTTGCGCATCCTCGCCCACCAAGCCGGGGAGACCGTCGCCAAGCCCGCCACGCAGGCGAGTGAGACCCACAGCCTCCAGCCGGGCACCGCCGCCTGGTCCGGCTTCGGCCTAACTCCTGGCCCCGAACCAGATCCTGACCCCGGCACTGAGTCCGGCACTGGGTCCGCTGGGCCGCAACCGACTGGAGAGCCCGCATGAGCGCTACCACGACACCGAGCTCGGCGGGCGTTGCCGGCTCGGCCGGTGATCCGCTGGCCGAGGCGGTCGAGCTCACCCGCCGGCTCAAGCTCCCGCACATCCGCCGCCACCTGCTCGAGCTCATCCCGACCGCGCGAGCCCAGCGCTGGGACCACGCCGAGCTGGTCCGAGTGCTGCTCGCCGAGGAGGCCGCCGGCCGGGACGCGACGAACCTGCGGACCCGCCGCGCCCGCGCCGGGTTCCCCGCCGGGAAGACCCTGCAGGACTGGGACGCCTCGGCCTCGACGATCCCGCGCCCGACCCAGGACGCGCTCACCAGCCTGGAATGGGTCGGCCGCCGGGAGAACCTCTGCGTCTGCGGCCCGTCCGGGACGGGGAAGAGCCACTTCTGCGAAGCGCTCGGGCAGGCCGCGGTCGAGGCCGGGATGACCGTCGCCTGGTTCACCATCGAAGACCTCGGCGCGTTCGTCCGCCGCCACCGCGCCGACGACTCGATCACCCGCGCGCTGGCCCGGCTGATCCGCACCGACCTGATAATCGTCGACGACATCGGGCTGCTGCCCGTCTCACCGGATGCCGCGGAGGGCTTCTATCGGCTCGTCGACGCCGCCTACGAGCGGCGCTCGCTGGCCGTCTCCAGCAACCTGCACCCCTCAGGGTTCGACGAGATCATGCCGAAGACCCTCGCCACCGCCACGGTCGACCGGCTGCTCCACCACGCCCACATCGTCGTCACCCAGGGCGACAGCTACCGCCTCGCCCAGGCCACCTCTGGCAAGGGGGTGAGCCCGTTGACCTGACCCGGGCACGACCCCAGGCGGGGAAATATCTGGCCGCCGTCGGGGAGAACCAACTGGCCACCAGTGGGGAGAACTACTGGCCGCCAACGGGGAGAACGAGCTGGCCGTTGACACAAGGCGGGGCGACCCGCGAGAGCGGCCCCGAGGTCTGTTGTTCCGAGGCTGCCGAGGCAGGGGACCGTGAGGCCCGCGAGGGGTCCCGGCGAGGTGCCGGTCTCGGACGACTTGGGGCAGTCCTTGAGTCGAGCGGCGGCTCGGGGGCCGACCAACTGATCATCGGACGGCAATCTCGTTGGCTCGCCGAGCTCGGAATCGCCCAGTCGGTAGACCTCGCCGGGCGCCATCTGGACCTGCGCGACCTCGGAGGGTGTGGCGCGAGGTTGCGTGTCCTTCGGCCAGAGGGCTGCGATGCCGACCGCTGCAAGGGCTATCACCACAGCTGTCCACCAGGCTTCGCGGGGGATCGAGCTGCGCCACGGCGGCCGCTCTTCACTGTCCCGTCCCGGGTTTGATGGAGACCATCAAGTCTGGAGGATGATCGACCGATGGCCGCCCCGAGGAAGTACCCCGACGAGCTGCGGGATCGAGCGATCCGGCTGGTGCTTGACGCGAAGGCCGCCCCGGACGGCGGGGGCGGGAACGTCTACAAGCGCATCGGCGAGCAGTTGGGGATCAACCCGGAGACGTTGCGTGGCTGGGTGAAGCAGGTCGAGATCGACAACGGCACGCGGCCGGGCACGACGACCGACGATGCGACGCGACTGGCGGAGCTCGAGCGTGAGGTTCGGGAGTTGCGGCGGGCGAATGCCATTCTCAAATCTGCGTCGGCTTTCTTCGCGGCGGAGCTCGACCGCCCCAGCAGGTAGTCCTCGACTACATCGAGGCCAACAAGAACCGGTTCGGGGTCGAGCCGATCTGCGCGGCATTGACTGATGCAGGCGTGAAGATTGCCCCGAGCACTTTCCATGCGTCGAAGAAGCGGCCGCCGTCGGCGCGGGCGCTGACCGATGCCGAGAATCTGGAAGAGATCGAGCGAGTGCACCGCGACAACTTCAGCGTCTACGGCAGCCGGAAGGTGTGGGCGGCGCTGCGCCGGCAAGGAGGTGTGAACGGTCGGCAGGTGGCGCGGTGCACCGTGGAGCGGCTGATGCGCCGCAACGGCCTGCGGGGGGTTTCGCGGCTGCGGGCGCCGCGCACCACGGTGCGGGCCAAGGGCCAGGACCTGCGGCCGGACCTGGTGGACCGGGACTTCACCGCGCCCGCCCCGAACCGGTTGTGGGTCGCCGACATCACCTACATCCGCACGTTCTCCGGCTGGGTGTACGCGGCGTTCGTCATGGACGTGTTCTCCCGGCGGATCGTGGGCTGGCAACTGTCTAGGAATCTGTACACCGACCTCGCCCTCGATGCGCTGAACATGGGGATCTGGACGAGGAAGCGCGCGGGAGCGGATCTCTCCGAATTGATACACCATTCGGACCGTGGCGTGCAAGGCGGATTCAACCGGTCGTCGCAACACGTCGAATGGGAGGTGTCAGGTGGGGCGTCAGCCAGGGTGGATGGTCACGCAGACGGGCCGTCCGGCGATGCGGTCTCCGGGACGCCCACCGATCCGCCGGGATCTGGAGCGGGCGTTCTGGCGCAGGATCGCGGTCGGGATGACCAGCGAGGACGCCGCGGCCGCTGTGGGCGTGTCGGGCCCGGTCGGGTCGAGGTGGTTCCGCGAACGTGGCGGCATGCCGACGTTCCTGATCACTCCGGTCACCGGCCGCACTCTCTCGTTCGACGAACGTGAGGTCATGGCGCTGCTCAAGGCCCGGGGCGCAGGGGTGCGGGAGATCGCCCGACATCTGGGCCGCCACCCCTCGACGGTGTCACGCGAGCTGCGCCGCAACGCCGCGACCCGCTGCGGGAAACTGGAGTACCGGGCCTCGGTAGCGCAGTGGAAGGCCGAGCTGATGGCACGCCGCCCCAAGGCGGCCAAGCTCGTCGAGAACGACCGGCTGCGCGAGTACGTCCAGGATCGGCTCGCCGGGCAGGTCCGCCGCCCGGGCGCGACCACGGCTGCCGGACCGACCGCGGCGCCGTGGAAGGGCCGCAACAAGCCGCGCCGTCAGGATCGCCGGTGGACCACTGCCTGGAGCCCGGAGCAGATCTCGAGCCGGCTGAAGGTGGACTTCCCCGATGATGAGTCCATGCGCATCTCGCACGAAGCCATCTACCAGGCGTTGTTCGTGCAGAGCCGAGGAGCGCTCAAACGTGAGCTCGTGTCCTGCCTGCGCACTGGGCGGGCCCTGCGGGTTCCTCGAGCACGGTCCCGACGCCGCGCCAACGGCCACGTGACGCGCGAGGTCATGATCAGCGAGCGGCCGGCCGAGGTAGACGACCGCGCCGTGCCCGGACACTGGGAGGGAGACCTGATCATCGGGACCGACCGCTCCGCGATCGGCACCCTCGTGGAACGCACCACCAGGTTCACCATGCTGATCCACCTTCCCCGCCTCGAGGGCTACGGCGTCGAACCGAGAGTCAAGAACGGGCCCGCCCTGGGCGGCTACGGCGCCGAGGCCATGCGCGACGCCCTCACCGCTCACGTCACCGAACTGCCCGAACAGCTGCGTCGGTCACTGACGTGGGACCGCGGCAAGGAACTCGCCCAGCACGCCCGGTTCACCGTCGACACCGGTGTCGCGGTCTACTTCGCCGACCCGCACAGCCCCTGGCAACGCGGCACGAATGAGAACACCAACGGCCTGCTGCGCCAGTACTTCCCCAAGGGCACCGACCTCGCCCGCTGGAGCGACGAGGACCTCGCCGCCGTCGCGGCGACGCTCAACGGGCGACCACGCAAGACCCTCGGCTGGAAGACCCCGGCCGAGGCGCTCGATGATCAGCTAGCCTCGCTCCAACAGCACGGTGTTGCATCCACCGGTTGAATCCGCCCAATATGTCGCCGTGCGCTACGGCGAACGACTCGCCGAGGTCGACGCGGTCGCTTCCGTGGGATCGGTCGGCGATTCTTACGATAATGCGATGGCGGAGGCGTTCAACTCGCTGTTCAAAGCCGAACTCGTGCGGAATCGGGGCCCGTGGCGCGGGATCGACCACCTCGAGCTGGCGGTCGCGGAGTACATCGACTGGTACAACCACCGCCGTCTCCACGGCGAGCTCGGCCTGATCCCACCGGCCGAGCGCGAGGCCCTACACGCCGACACGAACACCGCCCGGCAGCCCGCCGAAGCGTGAGAACCGAGCCTCTACCGAACCCGGGACTTGACACTACAGCGGGTTCGCCGCGGGCGCCGGGTGGCTCGGCGTGCTGGCCCGCCGCCATCGAGATGGGCGAGCCTGGTTCCGGCCGCTGCCTGCCGGCTACGGCTTGGGAGCGGTGGGCGTCGCTGTGTTCGGCATCGGCGGATTGGCCGACATGGCCTGGCACGAGCTGTTCGGAGTCGAGACAGGCCTTGATGCGCTGGTGAGCCCGACTCACCTGGTGCTGTTACTCGGAGGCATGCTGCTCCTGACCACGCCGCTGCGGGCCGGCTGGGCACGGCCGCGGCCGAGTTCGGTGGGCGCCGCCCGACACAGCGCGCTGATCGAGCACCTCCCGCCAATCCTGTCGTTGGCGCTCGCTACCGCCCTGGCGGCGTTCTTCCTGCTCTACACCTCGGTGTTCTCCCGGCCTGTCGCAGCCGAGGCCTTGACCACCATCCCCGAAGGGATGCCCGGACACGAGCAGGCCGAGCTTCCGGCCGGTGCGGGGCTCAGCGCCTATCTGATCACCACCGTGCTTGTCGTGGTGCCGCTGCTGCTGGCGCAGCGCCTCGACCGACGTCCACCTGGCTCGACGTTACTGGTGGTTGCGGTGGTCGCGTGGCTCTCGGCAGCGGTCGCGCCCACCGCGTATGGACTTGTCTCGGCAGCCGCGGTGACCGTCGCGGCAGGCTTGGTGGACATGGTCGTCGTCGGGCTTGACCGGCTAAGAGCCTCAGCGATGACCCGGCTGGTGTTGTCCGCGGTTGCTGTTCCGGTGCTGTTGTGGCCGGCGCAGCTTGGTGCAGCGGCGGCCGTCGGGGAATTGGGTTGGCCGGTCGAGCTGTGGTCCGGGGTGGTCGTGCTCAGCGGCCTGCTGGCGGCTGCCCTCGCGGTCGCCTCCAGCTGGGGGGCTCAGAGCCCCCGCCTCGACAGCGGCCGTGACGCGACGCCCACCGAGGACACCGAGAACACGACGGGCATGCGAGAGACGACAGCTGGGGAGGTCGTCGTCTGAGCAGAGGAGATCAGTTGCCGGGTCCAGCTGCATCGGCCAGGGCTCGGGTACGCCGCGTCCGCACAAGCCGCGAGGCTGGAGCGGACAGCAGGAGCAGCCCGCTGAGAACGAGCACGGGGGTATCCCCGGCGCGGGCGTAGATCGTCTGTCCGGTGCGCAGCGACACCTGTTCACGAAGGAGCGCCGGGACGCCGAGCTCGCTGCGGACCCGCACCCCACCGTCCGGCTCGACGACTGCCGAGTAGCCGGTCGGCGCGGCCTGAACGACGGTCCGGCCGAACTCGACCGCCCGCATGCGGGCCGCGGCCAGCTCGATGGCGGGCACCTCGGCCGTGACGTAGGAGGCGGCGTTCGTGGGAACCAGGACGATCTGCCCGCCGCCGGCGGCGCCCTCTCGCACTCGATCGGCGAAAAGTACCTCGTAGGAGATGGCGATTCCCAGCGGTGCGGCCGGTGAGTCGATGCGGGCCAGGCCAAATCCCGGTATCGCGTCCTTAGGTACCAGCTGGGTCAGCTCGGTGAGCTGGGCGAGTATGCCGCGGGCGGGGATGTACTCGCCGAAGGGCACGCGGTGCTCCTTCTCGTACCGGCCGCTGATTCCGCCCGCTCGGTCCCACAGGACCGCGACGTTGCGGAAGCCGTCGTCGTAGCGCTCGACCACGCCCGCCAGGACCGGCGCGGCGAGCTGACGCGCCAGCTCAGCTGTTCGTTGATCTTCGGCCGTGCCGCTGATCGGGCCCTCAACGGTGATCACGTTCTCCGGCAGGAGCACCAGATCCGGAGATCGCTCGATGCCTTCGGCTACGGCGAACTGACGGTCGGTCGTGTCGTGGGGATCGGTGAGCACTGCACGCAGCCCTCGAGGCCCTCCGCCTTGCACCGCCGCGATATCGAGGGTTCCGGCCGGATCGGTCTGGGCTATCCGGGCGAGGCCAAGCAGACCAGCGACGACGGCGACAGCTGCGACTGCGGATAGAACGGTGTGCCTTCGGGCACGCCGGACCGAGCAGGCGGCGACCAGCGCCACCCCGGACGCGGCGGCGACTCCGGTGACGAGCAGCGAACCGCCGAACGCGGCGACCGGAGCGAAGGGGCCACCAGGCTGGCTCAGGGACAGCGACGGCAGCGGAAAGCCTCCGAAGGGGAACCGCGCCTGAACGGCTTCGATTACCACGAGGGCGAGCGGGGTCGTCCACCAGCCTCCGGCCCATCGGCCGCTGTCGGCAGCGGGTACCAGGGCCACCGCCAGGGCCAACATCATCGACTCGAGCAGTGCCACAGCGGCGTACCCGACCGGAGTGAAGCCGCTCAGCCAAGTCAGCGTGGCGGTGTAGAAGATTGCGCCGGTGAGGGCGCCCAGCGCCAGGCGAGCGCGGAAGCCGCGGGACCGAAGGGCGGCGGTCAGCGCCGCAGCGCCGAGAGGCAACATCGGCCACCAGCCGCGGGGCGGAGCGCCCAGGGCCCACGTGGCGCCGCCGGCCGCGGCGAACAGCGCTGCGGCGAGTGGAGACAACGGCCAGATGAGCCGACCTGCTGCAAAGCGCCGGCGAGGACGGCGTCCCGGGCGCTGCCCACGCCACACCCTTCGCTTGATCTGACGCCGCAGCACCGGGACCAGCTGTGCAGCCGATCGACCGCTGGGCCGCGGCTCACCGGGCGCAGGCAATGACGAACCCGCAGGCGCCGGAAGGCACGCCTCGTTCACCTCTGAGGTTCCCCCGCTTGCTCGGAGATCGACGATCATGGCCGAAGGGCCGTGTAAGGAGTCTCCGTGGCAGCACCGAAGAAGTACCCCGACGAGCTGCGTGAGCGCGCTGTCCGTCTCTACCGGGAGTCCGACCCCAAGCCGGTGATCCGGCGGCTGGCCGAGCAGTTGGGCGTGCACCACGAAGCGCTGCGGAACTGGATCCGCCAGGCCGAGGCCGACCACGGCGAACGCCACGACCGCCCGACCACCGCCGAGTCCGAGGAACTGCGCCGGCTGCGCAAGGAGAACACCGAACTGCGCCGCGCGAATGAGATCCTCAAGGCGGCGAGCGCTTTTTTCGCCCAGGAGATGGACCCGACAAGGAAGAGGTGGTGAAAGCCGTCGAGGCGCTGAAGGGCCGGTTCGGGATCGCCCCGATCCTGAAAGTCCTCGGTGTCGCCGCGTCGACCTACTACGGCTGGCTCGCCCAACAACGCGACCCGTCGCAGCGGCGCCGCGCCGACACCGAGCTACTCGAACAGATCCGCGAGATCCACGACCGCTCCGGCGCCACCTACGGCGCTCCGCGAGTACACGCGACCCTGCGCCGCCGCGGACGCCACGTCTCCCGCAAGCGAGTCGAGCGGCTGATGCGCGAGCACGGGCTGCAGGGCGCGTTCCTACGCAAACGCTGGCGTGTCGCCTCGACCAGGCAGAACCCGCACCACACCCCGGCTCCCGACCTGGTCAACCGCGACTTCACCGCCGCAGCGCCAGACCGGCTGTGGGTCGCCGACGCCACCCGGATCCCGTGCGGGGAGGGCGTGTTCTGGCTGGCCGCGGTCCGCGACGCCTTCTCCAACCGCATCGTGGGCTGGCGCTGCTCGGACCGCTGCGACACCGACCTCATCCTCGGCGCGCTCGAGTACGCGGTCTGGACCCGCAACGTCGCCAGCGGACAGATAGTCCACCACTCGGATCGCGGCTCGAACTATACGTCTCTAAGATTCGGGCAGCGCCTGGAAGACCACGGGATTCTCGCGTCGATGGGTTCGGTCGGCGATTCCTACGATAACGCGCTCATGGAGAACTTCTTCTCCACACTCAAGACCGAGCTCGTCTACCGGAAATCGTGGCGGACCCGCGAGGAGGCAGAGAACGAGCTGTTCGCCTACATCGACGGTTGGTACAACACCGAACGCATCCAGGCCCGCCTCGGATGGCTCTCACCGGATGAGTACGAGGCCACCTGGCACGCCCAGGAGGGCGTCCTGGACGATCAACCCGCATCACCCGCCAACGGGGCCGACCCGGCCCCGGTCAGCTAATCAGCACTCCGAGCCGGCGGGGGAACCTCACCTCATCGACCCAGTCGTGGTCGGCCTGTCCGCGCGTGTGTCGAGCGGGCTGCTGGTCGGTCCCGCCGTCTCGGGGCTCGCATGGGCCGATCGCTGCCGGGTAGCGCGCCGTCGCTCCGCGGCCAGCGTGCGCAGGACGCGCAGGCCGTCGGCGAAGGTCCGCAGGTTGGTGTCGCCGAAGTAGCGCTGCCGCTCGTAGGAGGGCACCTCGGTGACCCGCAGCCCCGCCGCCGCGACCCGGCAGGCCAGCACGGTCTCGATCTCGAAGCCGTCGCCCCATAGCAGCAGTCCGTTATCTGTGGCCGGGGTGTCGATCGGCGGAAGCTGCAGCTGCGGCAGCAGGTCGATCCAGAAGGCGTTGTAGCCGTAGCAGAGGTCCGAGTGCCGGGTGCCGAACAGCGCATTGGCCACGCCGTTGAGCCCGGCGTTGCCGGTCCGCCGCAGCAGGGTGATGTCGTCGCTGCCACCGCCGCGCGCGAAACGGCTGCCCTTGGCGAAGTCGGCATCCGCCTTCAGCGCCGCCACAAACGCTGGGATCTCGGCCGGATCGGCCGAGCCGTCGGCGTCGAACATCACGATGATGTCCCCGGTGGCGGCGGCGAACCCGCACGCCAACGCGTTCCCCTTGCCCTTGCGTGTCTGCTCGACGATCCGCACCCACGGCAGCACCCGCCGCGCGGTTTCCACCGTGCCGTCGACCGAGTTGCCGTCGACCACGATCACCTCGTGCACCGCGGGACGAATCGAGGCGATTGCGGGCAGGACGGCCTGCAAGTTGCGGGCCTCGTTGCGGGTGGGGATCACGACGGACACGCTCGGGTCATCGGGCCGTGTCATCTGTGGTCTCCTCGTGGATGTGCGGAGGACGCAGCCGTCGCTGCGTCGCGGGCGGTGGCATGGGCGCTCGGTCGGACCCCGGAAAAGGGCCGGACGAGGCCGGCGGTCCGGGCGGAGTAGCCGGCGGAGTGGCCGGCGGAGAGGCCCGGTGGGTGGCCAGCGGGGGTGGGAAAGCCTCAGGCCGCTCACCCGCCCGCTCCGCCGAGGACGCCCACGAGCACGGCACCGATCACGACGAGGACGGAGACGACGAGGACGACGCTGCGGCCGTGCGTGGTGTGGCGAGGCAGGTCGCGTAGCGGGAAGAGGAGCTGACGAGCGGTGATGTAGGCCGCCAACCCACCGACGAACAGCACCCCACCGATTGATCGGTGTGTGGCCGCGAGGACGAGCGAGGCCGCCGTGGCGAGCAGCAGGGCCGCTGCGGACTCGTAGAGTTGGGTGGGCACCCGTCGGCGGCCGAGCTTACGGTCCGACGACCACAGACCCCATCGCGACGCGGTGGGACGCCCGGCGCAGCATCCGCCGAAGAAGCAGCCCAGCCTGCCGATTCCCATACCGAACAGGAGCGCGGGGGTCGTCGCATCGAGCAGGGTTGTGACCGGCAGCGCGACCAGCACCGAGCCGACGAGTAGCACGGCGACGGCCGTCAGGACGAACCCTTGGATGCACATCCCGCTGGTCATGCTCATCCAACCGCGGGCGCGGGCAGGGTGCTCGATCATGTAGTAGACGCGCGCGCCCACCAGTCCGAGCAGACAGGCGATGAGCGAGAGCGCCAGGACGGGTAGTGCCGGCAGGCCCAGGCGAACGGCGAAGAGATTCTGGACGGTGAGGGCAACCGCGGCGCCGGTGGCCACCAGGGCGGGCCATGCGCCTGGTCGCACGCCCGGTGCGCGGACTCTCACCACGGGCAGGAAACCGGTCTGTCCGACCGTGGCGGCGGCCGGCGAGGGATGGGTCGGGGTGGTGGTGTCGGCGGCGCTTGTTTGTGGCCGGGCGGTGATCTCCCAGTCTCCTGCCGGAATGTTCTCGATCCGTGTGGTGAGCGAGACCCGTCCGCTGCCGGGCAGGACGTCACCGATGGTTTCGGTGGCTTCGAATGTGTCCGCTGTGCCGGGCTCCCGACCCGCCCCCCGCCGCCGCCCGGTGAAGGTCACCGAGAGGGGGTAGGGAGCGTCGGTGCTGGCGGGATCGGCGGCGGTGAAGGTGTAGGTGATCCCGAGCGCCTGCGGCTCGGCGTCGCTGAGTGCCGAGCACGTGACCCGGGTGGCTGACAGCGAGGAGGCAGTCAGCCTGATCGCGCCGGAGCTGCGGGCCGTGGTCGTGGAGTTCGCGCCGTCGATCGTGTCGACGGAGCGCTGCGCCGGCACCGGTGCCGACTGCTGGGTACGGCGCTGTGGCGAAGGTGGTGTCGACGCAGCTGGTGTCGATACGACCGGTGTCGCCACAGCCGGTCCTCGATCGGGTACCGCGTCGGGGTTCATCGGCGCGGCGGTCGGGCTCGGGCTCCCGTCCTGCCGCTGTGGCTTCTGTCGACCGCTGCCGGCTTGGTTGCTCGCTCCGTGAGCCTTCTGCGCGGGCTTGCGGCGCGCGGCCCGTTGAGCTCGACGGCGCTCCTGGCGGTTCATCGTTGGCTCCTGACTGGCGTCGACGTCTGTGGTGCTGCGTCATCGGTGGCGCGTCGTTGAACGGCATCGCGACTGGGGCGCTGCTCGAGTGCGCTTGAGTCCGCGCCTTGTTTCGATGGGGGCCGGGAGTGGCAGGCGACCGAGTCGCCCTGGTGCCTGCAGCGCATGTGGCCGCTTCAAGGGCAGCCTCAGAGGGGCAGGGTGTAGCCGGCGATCGGGCTGCGAAGCCACGCGATGAAGGCGCCCCACACACCGGTGACCAGCAGCGTGCCGAGCACGAGGAGCATGGCTCCTCCGGCGAGCTGCAGGGCGCGGATATGTCGGCGCAGCCAACCGGTCGTGCGCACCGCCCAGCCGGTCCCGAGGGCGATCAGGACGAACGGGACGCCGAGCCCGGCGCAGTAGGCCAGTATCAGTAGCATCCCGCGCACGGTTGACGACCCGAGCTCGGTGCCTGCGGCGAGGGCGATGACGCCGGTCAGGGTCGGGCCGAGACAGGGGGTCCAGCCCAGGCCGTAGACAGCGCCCAGGACCGGCGCACCGGCCCATCCGCGACGTGGGAGGCGGTGGATACGCACGTCGCGTTGCAGAGCGGGTATCCAGCCCAGGAACACCAGACCCATCAGGATGGTCAGCCCGCCGCCGATGCGCTGCAGCAGCAGCTCGTTGGTGATCAACCAGTCCGACACGCCGACGACGAGAAGCGCCCCGGTGGTGAACACGACGGTGAATCCGGCGACGAACAGCGCTGCGGCCCCGGCCAGACGCCAGCGCCCCGGGGCCCGCAGGCGGAGCGCGTTCGCGCTACCGCTGCCGTTGCTTGCGGTGGCAGCTGCGGGATTGGTGCCGGCGTGGGACCGATCCTGTGGCGGTGTCTGTACTCCGGCCAGGCCCGCGAGGTACCCGATGTAGCCCGGTACCAGGGGGAGGCAGCAGGGAGAGGCGAAGGAGATCGCGCCGGCTGCGAGAGCCAGCCCGATGGCGAGGAGCAGGGGCCCGGAAATGGCGAGTTGGGTCAGCTCGCTCATGTTCCCGTCCGTCCCTGCTGCGTGGTCGCGGTCATGTCACCGGAGCTGCGCGGCTCAGCAGCCACCCGTTGGACGACGGGAAGCAGTTCTGCGACCCGTACGGCGGTCAGGAACACCGCCGCTACTCGGTGGTCACGGTCGAGCACGATCGTCGAGGGCACCGTGTTGCGCGGGAACCCGTTCAGAGCGACGAGGGAGCGCCCGGGATTGTCGTACAACGATGGGTATGTCACGCCGCGGTCGAGGAGGAAGTCTCGGGCTGCCTGGCGATCGTCGCGGACGTCGATGCCCAGCAGAGTGACCCCGGATGACTGCGTCTGCTCGTGGACTTGCTGAAGTCCGGGCATCTCCTCCCGACAGGGGCCGCACCAGGAGCCCCACACGTTCAAGACGACGACCTGCCCGGTGAACTGCGACAGGCTGATCGTCTGTCCGGGCTGGGTCAGGTTTTCGCCCGACATTTCCCTCACGTAGCCACGATCACCGGGCGGGTCGTAGAGGATACGTGTCTGTCCACCTGGGGCGGTGAAGGTGAACTCCTTGATCGTGCTGGGCGCAGAGCCGTTGGGTTTGGCGAATGAGCAGGCCGTCAGAGAAAGGCTGGCCGCCAGCACAACGGCCACGATCCGACCCGCGCCGCGACGATCTCTGCTTGTAGTGCTCGGCGAGGACGCCAGGGACTGCGCCGGCGGAGCAGCCAGCGGGCTTTGCGTCCTCGCCCGCCGCACGGGTCGGCGGCGCGTCGAAAGGAGCGCGGTGATCCCGGAGCGATGGCTGCTTGTGGCTGTGGCGGGCTGCGTGCTCATCGGATCTCCACCGGCGTGCCGAACGGGTTGACCTTCAGGGGGAGGTCGAGGTTGAGGTTGCCCTCGTCGAGCAGCGCGTGCAGAGCGTCGACCCGGCCCACGGATGCCGCCCAGGCCTCTCGGGTGTCCGGATTGCTGGGTTGCTCAAGGGTGGCTCGCCGGCGGTTGAGGAAGGCTTCCAGCCAGAGGGTTTCCTGGGTACTGGCGGTGGGGACGCCGCCCGCTTCCTGGGTAGCGCGGTCGGCGATCGCGGCGAGACTGTCCGGTCCCACGTTGACGCCGTGCTGGACCGCGGTGTCGTAGAGCGCGAGGCGCGCGAGGGGACTCTCCAGACCGAGCTGTTGGGCGAGGTCGAGGGCCGGGCGATAGTAGTTCGTGTCGACGACGGCGTCTTGCGCCGCCCGGAACTGCGGATCGGCCGAGGCTTGCGCCCATGCCTGGGGCAAGCCTTCCAGGCCGGCACGGCTGTCCGAACCTTCAGCAGCCAACTGCATCAGGGTGGGCAGGAAGGAGGCCAACGGGTTGATCGGTGCAGCTTCGGTATAGCGGCGCACGACCTCGGCCATGTCGCCGCATGCGGAGCAGAACCCGGCCCGGCCGGCGGTGTAGCCGCGGCCGTCCTGGAGGTCCTCGATGTAGCCGTACTGAATGTCGGGGACGCCGTTCTCGAACACGCTGATGATCTGGTCTGCGGTCCGCCGCTCGGGCACGGGTGCCGTGCGAGTCGGCGGAGCCGGGTCGTGTGACGGGGGCCTTCCGGCAGTGGACAGGACGATCCCTACGCCGACCGCCCCGGCCAGCAACAGCACGACTCCCACAGCCAGGATGACCGTGGCGCCACGGTAGGACCGACCTGCGGGTCGCGGGGTTCGCGCATCGTCGGTGTCGAAGCGTGCGTAGGGCGGCGCAGCGGGTGTCGCATCTGACGCGGTTGGTTGTCCGCGTTCCGGTCGAGACATCAGGGAGCTCCTGTGCGGGGGTTCGGGCTGAGCGGCGGCTGCAGACAGCCGGCGGTGAACAGCAGGCGGGCGGACGACTCACGCCCGGTGCCGGCGGCCGCGTAGACGCGGTCATCCTTCGAGTTGCTCTTCAGCGCGACCACCTTCTGCAGCCGCTGCGAGTCGCCAGGCAGGACGGCATCTGGCGACTGCGATGCCTCCGACGTGCTTGCGCAGGTCCTGGCCGAGGTCCTCCCCACGAGACCGGTACAGGACACCGT
Organism: Pseudonocardia sp. WMMC193; assembly: GCF_021728735.1. Classification (NCBI taxonomy): domain Bacteria; kingdom Bacillati; phylum Actinomycetota; class Actinomycetes; order Pseudonocardiales; family Pseudonocardiaceae; genus Pseudonocardia; species Pseudonocardia sp. WMMC193. The sequence goes on from NZ_JAKKDO010000003.1 coordinate 5,552,803, forward strand.
CAGTGAGCAGCGCAAGGGCCTCCTCGGCGCAAAGGAGGCGCTGCGCATCGACACCCGCCGAGAGCGAAACGCCTCGCGACCTCGCCAGGGGCGGGATGCCGTGGCGTTGAGCTGCCCCTTCATCGCGCGCTGCTCCCGCCATGCCAAGGGCTCGGCCGCACCCGCTGCGATCGGGACGGAAACACGCAGCACCCGGTGCGTCACTTTCGTGACCATGTCTCGTTACAGCCCGTGCATACAATCGTTCCAGGTCAACGGGAGACCGATCATGATCGGAAGTCGTCACCGCTTCGACGGTCCGCCCAGGCGGCGGCGGATCACAGGCCTTCGAGTGGCGGCGGTGGCGGCCCCCTTGGCCGTCGCCACCCTCGTACTGGGAATCATTACCGGTGTAGCCACCGCCGACGTACCGGCGAAGGCGCTTTCCTACACGCCGGCACCGGGAGCTGACCGCCAGGGGCTGGTACCCGGCACGCCGTGTTCCAGCACGGCCCGCGCCTGTGTGGATCTCGCCTCGCACAACGCGTGGCTGGTCCGCGACGGGAAGATCAGTCGCGGGCCGGTTCGCTTCGTCGATGGCGACTCCGCCGACCCGACCCCCCCGGGGACCTTCAAGGTCGAATGGAAGGCTCGCGAATACACCAGCCGCGAGTACGGCACCCCGATGCCGTACTCGGTCTTCTTCGCCCCGGGCGGGATTGCCTTCCATCAGGGAGGGCAGACCACGCCCTCGGCCGGATGCGTCAAGCTCGAGCCCGCAGATGCGCGCGCCTTCTTCGACGATCTCCAGGTCGGTGCCGAGGTCCAGGTCAAGTAGGACCACTCCCTGTCTCCCTTCCTGCTGATCGCTCTCGCCAGTCCCGGATCTACTATCTAGGTACGTAGATAGTAGCGCCCAGCACGTGGGACACCCGGCGGCGGGGAGGTGCTGACTGGCTTCGGGGCGCCGCCGGTGCGGGCTGCCACCCGACCCGCTCCTGCGGGAAGCGCTCGACAGGCTGGGGCGTCGACCCCGCCTGCCGCGGCCGCGCTGCGCCAAGCGTGGGACTTCTGGTTGAAGTTGTGATGACGCCCCGTGGCGTGGTGTAGCTCGTGAGCGGCGATCAGCTTGCCCGACACTGATGCAGGCCGCCTTAGTACTCCAGCCGCACTTCGTGATCTTCATGGTCTACCCTACGGATCTTGTGGATGAGGATGTAGATCTCGCGGCCTGGGCGGGCGGGCTGGATGGTCTGTTCGCCCAGGTGGCGCGCAGGTTCCCGCGGGCGGAGCCGCGTCGACGGGCGCGCGCTTATGTGCGCGGGTTGTTGGCGCCGTTGGCGGGGAAGAACGGGTGGACCCTCGCTGAGGTCGCCGGTGACGCCACACCGGACGGGATGCAGCGGCTGCTGAACTCGGCGCGCTGGAAAGCCGACGAGGTGCGCGATGACGTGCGCGGATACGTCGTGGAACACCTCGGCGAGCCGGGTGGGGTGCTCATCGTGGACGAGACCGGGTTCCTGAAGAAGGGCGTCAAGTCCGCCGGGGTTCAGCGCCAGTACTCCGGCACCGCGGGCCGGGTCGAGAACTGCCAGCTCGGGGTGTTCCTCGCCTACGCCACAACCAAGGGCCGCACTCTGATCGACCGCGAGCTTTACCTGCCCAAGTCGTGGACCGGTGACCGCACCCGCTGCCGGGCCGCGGCGATCGACGACGAGATCGAGTTCGCCACCAAGGCCGTCCTCGCACAGAACATGCTCGGCCGCGCCCTCGACGCCGGAGTGCCCGCCTCATGGGTGACCGCGGACGAGGCCTACGGCCAAGACCACAAGTTCCGCACCTGGTGCGAGCAACGCCGCATCGGCTACGTCGTCGCCGTGCCGCGCAGCCAGACCATCCCCGCCGGTGCCGGGTCCAGCCGCGCCGATCACGCCGTCGCGGGCGCGCCGGAGCAGGCGTGGAGGCGCCGCAGCTGCGCGGACGGGGCGAAGGGGCCACGACTGTTCGACTGGGCCGTGGCCACCGTGTCTACCGGTGAGGACACCCCGCCGGGTTGGGGACGGTGGCTGTTGGCCCGCCGTCAGATCCTCAGCCCGGCACAGCTCGAGGCGGGCAAGGACCCTGAGCTGGCCTTCTACCTGTGCGCGGGCCCGCCGGGCACCACCGACGAGGAACTGATCCGGGTCGCCGGTGCACGGTGGGCGATCGAGGAGTGCTTCCAGACCGCGAAGAACGAGGTCGGGCTCGACCAGTACCAGGTGCGCCGCTATGACGCCTGGTACCGCCACATCACCCTTGCGATACTCGCCCACGCCTACCTGGCCGTGACCGCGGCGATCGCCCCAAAAGACCTGGCAGCGGCCTCATCCCGCTCACCCTCGCAGAGATCCGTCGTCTCCTGGCACACCTGACCCGGCACCCCGACCGGCCCCGTGACCGAGCCCGCATCTGGGCCTGGTCCCGATGGCGACGACGACATCAACACCGAGCCCGGCTCAGTCATTACAAGAGACGCGCCAGCGTTCACTAACGAAGTGCGGTTGGAGTATTAGCACTGCAACGGCACCTGGTTCGGCCTGGTGGGCGGTCGCCGCGGCGCCGGTAGTGACATGTGCGGGCCTGGTGTTGTCGTTCGCGTCGCCAGCTCGACCAGCGGATGATGTGCTCGACGCTGGTCAGCGGGGGCAGGACGAGAGCGGCGAGGAGGCGAGGTCCTCCGCTTCGGCGGGGCTCGCGAGGTGGGCCAGCGGCCGCAGCACGTCCCGCTGGGTCGCCCGCACGAACCGGGTCAGCGCCTCGCGGTACCCGCGCCCCGCGTCGAGTGCCCATGCGGTGATCTTCGCGTCACCGTTCTCCTTTACCACGGAAGCGAACTCAATCGGTCGCCGGGCCCCACCTGACACCCACCCACTCCGTTGCTAACGGACGTCGGAGAAGATTTTGCCTTCGTCCAACCTTATCCTTCCCGTCCTCTCAGCGAGCCCGTCCTACGGTGGTTTGGTGAGCACCGATTCCGCAGCAGCAATGACGTTCCTGTTCCCGTCCGCGGTGTTCGCCGACGCACATTCGACCGTCGTCGCCGCACTGGCCGCCGACCCGGTGCTGCTGGGACTCGGAGTCGCCGTCGACGACAGACCCGCCGTCGACCGCGGGAGCCGTCCGGGAGGCGCCGAGCTCAGGCTGACGGTGAGCTGGCTGTGCCTGCACGACGGGGAGGACACCCTGCTTGGCAGGTTGAGGGTGGTCCTGGATGGCGAGCAGACGGCCTGCGACCTGGCGGGGCCCGCGGTCCTCGACCGCGCGGCGCCCGCCCTCACCGGCCTGCGGCGCGACCCCGACTCCTCGATACGGCGCATAGCGGCCCGCGGTGCGTCGCGGGGTCGGCGGGACTTCGACGTGCTGCTTCGGGTGCCGGCCCGCTCCAGGTGACCGCTGTCGTCGCGAACGCTGGCCTGATTTCACCGTGGCCGATCCTGCCGATCATCGGCGTGATGGCCGCGCTGTGTCTGCTGATCCTCTGGGCGCAGCTGACCAGCCCCGATAGTCGTCGCCGTCGAGCCTGCGCGAAGGCCGTCTCACCGTCCGGCGACGCGGTAGAAGGCGACGAAGGCGAGCCGGGCGAGGCCGCGACGGAGCCCGCGGACGGCTCGAGCCGGCGGACTGGCGAGGTGCAGCCAAGCCAGGACTCGCCGGAGCCGGGAGGGGTGGGAGGGCGCGGTAGATCCACACCATCCCGTCGATCAGCTCGACGGTGCGGAAGCCGGCCCGCGACCTCCCAGCGCAGGGGGAGGTCGTCGGAGTACAGATGCCAGGCGTTGGTCGGGGCCTCACGCCGGACGACGTAGCCCGTGATGAACAGTCCACCGGTGCGCAGGGTCCTGTGCAGCCCTTCGACCGTGGACCGCAGCTGTTCGGGCGGGACGTGCGCCATGACGTCGAGCGCGGTGACGACCTCGACCCGGTCTACGGGCAGCTCCGCCGGTAGGTGCACGTAGTCGGCGTCGACGCCGCAGCGCTCCAGCCGCCAGCGGGCGAAGTCCAGCAGTGGGCGGGCGACGTCCGCGAGGGTCACCTCGTAGCCGAGCGCCGCGAACAGCTGGCCGGTCACCCCGGTCCCCGAGCCGAAGTCGAGCAGTCGCGTCCCTTCGCGGCGGTCCAACCGGTCCGCGACGACGACGCTCTTCGGGTACCCGGTGCCGCTCGTCTGCAGGTAGCAGTACCACTGCAGGCCGTAGGCCCAGGACTGCGTCGAGTCGTAGAAGTCCGCGATGCCGTCGGGGGTGTCGCGGGGTGCGGCCTCCCACTCGACGAGGCTGTCCGGCTCCCAGCCGAGGCACCGGGCGAGGGCCACCTCGGTGGAGGTCCGATGGCACTCGGCCAGCTCCGCGAGGACGTCCTCGCGGATCGTCGCGCCGCCCGGGCGGCGCCGCATGTCGCGGAAGACGGCCATCGTCGGGCTGTGGACGGCCTGGACATGCGAGGCGGTCCAGCGGGACTCGGTGAGCGGGGGCGCGTCGGGCGCGGCGGGATCGATGTGGCGGCCCTGCCCACCGTCGTCCTCGCGCAGCATCACGAGCGCGACGCAGTAGAGGACCCGCCGCAGGGGCGAGAGTCGGCGCAGGATGGCGGCGGCACGGGTCCGGTGCAGGGGTTCAGTGCTGGTGGGCGTGGAGGTGGTCATGCCTCGTGTCGGTCGTGGTCGGGTACGGTGCGGACACCGGGCCGATCACGTCAAGGACACGCAGAGCTGGGTCAGGAGCCGCTCACACAGAGGCGGTCGGGCAAGGGTCGAGGGCCGGCTGCGAGTGGACGGGGCGACGAGCGGCGGTTCGGCGGGCCGCACGACGGCAGGGGCGAGCAGGGGCGTCGCCCGGCCTGCGGACCGGACGGCACGATCGTGCTTGCCGTCATGGCCCGGCTCGTTCCGATCCGGACCCAGCGCCCCCAGGTTGCGGCGAAGGGCGACTCGGGCGGCGGGGCCGGGGTCGTGGTCCGCGGCGGCCAGCGCCACACCGCTGTTCGACGGTTCGTGTTGAGCGGCGTCGGGATGCGTCTCGTGCAGCAGCAGGTGCGCCAGAATCAATAGGAGTACCGGCGCCGACCAACGGACGAGCCCGCGGAGCGTCCCCATACCGCCGCCCTCCCGTCTGCGCCCTGCCCGGGAATCGCCAGGCTAAGCAGCACCGTTACGGGGCGAGACGGTACGGCACTCAGACCAGGGCGGCGCCCGCCTTGCGGCGTTCCGCGGCCTCGGCCGTGGCGTTCACGACTTGCACCTTGTCGCCCAGCTGCAGGTCGGCGAAGAAGGCCTCCGCCTCGGCCGCGTCGAGCTTCACGCAGCCTGCCGAGGCTCGGGCACGGTCACCGCCGTGGAAGGCGATGCCGCCGTCGGCGAAGAACACCGACCAGGGCATCGGTGCTGGCTGCCCGTTCGGCAGCCGGTAGGTGTTGCTCGCGTAGTCCTTCTCCTTGCGGTAGACGCGGAACGAGTGCCCGACCGGGGTCTCCTGACCGGCACCGCCCGAGGCGATCGGGACCGGGCCCCCCACGACCTGCCCGTCTCGGATCAGCCATGCCTGCTGCGACTCCAGGTCGACGCAGGCCCTCGCCGACGCCGCGCAAGGCGTCCCCGGCGCCGCGGGTTCGGCATGGGCCTGCAGGGCGACGACGGAGGTCCCGGCGTCGGCGATCGCGGGGACGGCCGTGGCCAGGCCTGCGGCGACCACGACGGCCGCGACGACGAGCCGGCGGATAGGACGGGGCACAGCGGTACCTCCTGGGGAGAGATCCACCCTCAGGAATGACACCCTGAGCGTTTGAATGATTGCAGAGAGTGAAATTACTAGCCGAAGCGGGCTCGCGCCGCGAGCTGGTCGGTGGGAGCGAAGTCGTCTGTGAGGATCATGCGGTCGACGAGCCGGGCGTCGAGCTCCGGCCCGGGGAGCACCGAACCGGGCTCGCCGCGCGCGGCGACGGCACGCTCCAGCGCCGCCGTGTCGAGCGGGCGGTGACTCGCCACCACCACCGCGTTCCCGCCCTGCCCGCGGCCGAGCTGGTCCGGTCGGACGAGCACCTGGACCTGCGAGAAGCGTTCGGCGACGGTCGCGGTGACGCTCCACAGCAACGAGTGCGGGTACTGGTCGATGACGTTGAGGACGTAGATCCCGTCGGCGCGCAGGACCCGGTCGACGTCCGTCACGAACTCCCGCGTCGCGAGGTGCCAGGGCACCGACCGTGCGCCGAAGGCGTCGCCGACGACGAGGTCCGCCGAGTCGGCCGGCAGCCCGGCGAGCGTCGTCCGGGCATCACCCACCCGGGTCTCGACGCCGGGGATCTCGGCGGCGCCGAGCTCGCGACCGACGAGGTCGACCACTCCGGCGTCGAGCTCCAGAACCGTCGACCGGCTGTCCGGGCGGGTGGCGGCCAGCCAGCGCGGGAGCGAGTACCCGCCTCCGCCGACGTGCACCGCGCCGAGCGCGGCGCCCGCCGGGAACGCGGCGTCCACCGCGTCGGCGAAGCGGCGGGTGTAGGCGAACTCGAGGTGGGCCGGATCGGCCAGATCGACCGCGGAGTGTCGCAGGTCGTCGAGGACGAGGACCCGGTCGGTCGGACCGGCCCCTGGTTCGACCCGCGCGCAGTAGTAGGTGGTGTCGGCGTCGCACCGTCCCGGCACCGCGGCCGTCAGGCCGGCGAGCACGACGACCGCCGCGCCCGCGCGGAGGACGACCCCACGGGGCCAGGAGGCGGCTAGCCACCACGCGAGCGCGAGGCAGACGCCCGAGCAGATGTAGAGGATCACGCTCACCGGAAGCAGCGCGACCAGCACGAAACCGGCCGCGAACGTGCCGGCCAGCGAGCCGATCGTGCCCGCCGCGGACAACAACCCGATCACCGTGCCCGCCCCGTCCATCCCGTGCAGCATCGCTTTCGTGACGGCCGGGGCCACGAGCGACAGGGCGATGATCGCAGGCATCGTCGACGCTCCCACCAGCACGATCGTCGCCGCCGGCCCCGGTCCGACGACCGGGCCGACCACGCGCACGACCGGTTGCACGGCCAGCACCCCGAGGCCGCCCAGCAGCATCCCGAGCGCTGCGACGGCACGGGGGTCCCGCCAGTCCGACAGCCGACCGCCGAGCGCCGCACCCGCGGCGATGCCCGCCAGCGCCACCCCGATCGCCGCGGTCGTGGACTCCAGCGTCAGCCCGACGTACGGCGCGACCAGCCGAGTCGCGAGAGTCTCGACGACGAGGATCACGGCTCCGCTGCCCAACGCCGCCACACGGGCCAGGGAGGGACGCACGGAGATCCTTTCCTGTATTCCGGGATGTCGATCGGGAGCATAAACGTCGCCCGAAACCGGGTGGATTCTGGTGCCCGACATAACTGAGAATTCGGCAAACAAAGGTTAACTCGCAGCTCAACGGTGCCGCCGACGGAATGGGCGGTAGCGACTATTCTGGGGACGTGCCTCGATCGCTGCCCCACGGACCGGGCGCGGCCGCGCCCGGGATCCGGCGCGGCGCGGTGGCGTTCGGCGCACTGGTGACGGTCGTCGCCGCGATCGGCATGGACCTGCTCGCCGGCGAGCATCCCCTGCACGCGGCGACACTCGGGGTCGTCGCGGCGGCGGTCGCGGCGATCAGGGTCCGCCTGGCCGGTCGACACAGCGGTGTCCTCGCCCTGCTGAGCGGCGCTCTCGTGGCTCAGCCTGCGCTCCACGCGGCCACGGCGCTGCTTCCCGCCGACACCCACGCCGCGGAGACCTCGCTGTCGCTTCTCCACGTCGCGGTCACGGCCGCGATCGTGGCGATGGTGACCGGCGCCCAGGCGCTGTTCCTGGTGCTCGCCTTGCCGTTCGTCTGGATGGTCCTGCTCATGCCGAGTGGGCCGGTCGAGTCGTGCCCACAGCTGCCGCCGACCCCCCACCCCCGTCGGCTCGGAGTGAGCCGGATCCACAGCGCGGCGGTGTTCCGGCGCGGGCCACCGGAGTGGGTGGCCGTCCCGAGCTGACGCACCGCGGTGCAGGTCCGGGCGGCCCTTCGTCGGCCGCTCGACCGCTCGCACCGTGGAGACCTCATGACCCTGTCCGCCGCCCCACCCGACCGCACCGATCCCCACGCCGCCGATCCCCACGCCGCCGATCCCAGGGGCACCGCCGGAGCGATCCTCATCCGCACCGCGACCACCGCCGACCTGGTCACCACCGCCGAGCTGCATGCCGCCCACCTGCCGACCGGGCTGTTCCCCGCCCTCGGGCACCGCTTCCTCGTCCGTTGGCATGCCACGTTCCTCGACAGTCGGCACGCCGTGGCCGTCGTCGCGGTACACCGGTCCGACGACGGCCGGGAGCGCTGCGTCGGGTTCCTCCTCGGCGCCCTCGACCGGACCCGGTTCCAGCGCGAGCTGCTCTCGCTGCACCGGTTCGCGCTCGCTGCCCGAGGCCTGGTCGCTCTGGTGGTCCGCCCGCGCCTGCTGCGGCACTTCGCCCGCACCAGGCTGCGGCCCTACGCGTCGCGTCTGGTCCACCGCGGCGCACCGGCCCCGGAGACCACGGGCCGCCGTGTCGGCGACCTCACGGCCGTGGCCGTCTCCGAGGTGTGTCGCGGCAGCGGGATCGGATCGAGGTTGACGGGTGAGTTCCTGGGCCGGTGCGCACTGGCCGGGACGACGTGGGTCGAGCTCGCGACCCCGCTGGACCCACCCAGCGCACCCGCGTTCTACACCGCGACCGGTTGGATGCCGATGCGCGACACCACAACCCGCGACGGCGTCGCCGTGCAGCACTTCGGCCGGTCCGCGGCCGGCCGCCTGGAGCAGCGGTGAGACGAGGAGGTCTGATCGCCGCCCTGCTGGCGGCAGCCGGGATCGTGGCGGTGGTATCTGCGACCGGCTCGGCCGGGAGTAGGGACGACGTGGCGGCGCCGCCGGTCACGACTGCGACCGCGATATCGTCTCCGCCGATCTTCGTCGTGGGCCCGCGCGAGGTGCGCCCGGAGATCAAGTCGGCCGCGACGCGCTTCGTGGAAAGGGTGGGCACCTACGAGGCGCCGGAGTCGGCGGAGCCCACGGCCCGGCTCGCCGCCGAGGGCTACCCCACCGACCTGGTCGAGGAGGCGCGACCGATCCTCGACCAGGCCGCGGCGTCGGCCACGAGCGAGGTCGTCTACCCACAGTACGGTGGCCTCACCGAGGCGACCGCGAGTGTCCTCGTGCTGGTCCGCCAGCGACTGACCAGGGCGGACACCGAGTTCACCCGCGAGGTCCTCGTCGACCTCCGGCTGCGAGCAGACCCCAGCGGGTGGCAGGTCACCTCGGTGATCGACCCGGCACGGCCCGCGGTGCCACCCGAGCGCCCGGGAGGCCCCACGGCGGTCGGTGCCGCTCTGCTGGCCGACCCTCGGATCCGGGTGCCGGAGCCCACCCGCGCCGACATCACCGAGCGCAGGCTGGACGACCTGATCATGCGCGTGGTCCAGCAGCTGGCGGGACTGTATGAGCTGGAGATCCAGGCCGCGGTCACCGGCCACCCGCGGACGGTATTCCCGACCACGCGACTGTCCAACCACGCGGTGGGCCGTGCCGTCGACGTCCGGGCCATCGACGGGGTACGGGTCGTCGACCTCCCCCGCGACGGCCCCGTCCTGCGCGAGTTCATGGCCGAGGCGGGCCGCGCGGGCGCCACCGAGGTGGGCGGCCCGATCACCGTGGCAGGCACCGGCTTCTTCACCGACGACGTCCATCAGGACCACATCCACCTCGGCATCACCCCGACGAAGCCACCGGCCGCCGCCCGGTGAGAGTACGGGGCCGGACGGCAGGCCTGGCTCTGGCGACGGCGGTGTCGCGGGCGACCGGGTTCGCCCGCACCTCGGTGTGGGCCGCGGCGCTGGGGCTGTTCACCGTCGGCTCCGCGTACACGGTGGCCAACACCCTCCCGACGGTCCTGTTCTCCCTGGTCGCCGGTGGCATGCTCAGCGCCGTCCTGGTCCCCCAGCTCGTCCGCGCCCAGGCTCGCGGCCCGGAGCAGGGCCAGGCCTACGCAGACCGGTTGCTCAGCCTCACCGTCGTCGTGCTGCTGCCCGCCACCGGCGTGGCCGTCCTCGGCTCCGCGGTCCTGGTCCGGGTGTACGCGGGCGACGGCTGGTCAGTCTCCGACCTGGCTCTCGCGACCGCCTTGGCGGTCTGGTGCCTGCCGCAGATCCTGTTCTACGGCGTGTACTCGGTCCTGGGCCAGATCCTGCACGCCCGCGACCGACCGGGCCCGATGCTGTGGGCTCCGGTGGCGAACAACGTCCTCGCCCTCGCCGTCGGCGTCTGGGTGCTGTGGGCGGGCGGGATCGACACCGGCCCGGGGCCCGCGGCGGCCTCGTCGGTGTCCCCGGCCGACGTCGCGGTGATCGGGGGCGGCAGCACGGCCGGAGTCGTCGTGCAGGTCCTCGTGCTGATTCCGGCACTGCGCGCGGCCGGGCTCCGCTACCGGCCACGGCTGGACCTCCGCGGTTCGGGACTCGGCGCCGCCGCGCGGCTGGCCGGGTGGACCCTGCTCTTCGTGGCGGCGAACCAGGTCGCGTTCGCGGTGACCGCGGCGGCCATGGGCACCGCCGGCGCAACCGCCGTGACAGCCGGGGCGGAATGGGCGGCGGGAATGCCGACGTACGTCAACGCCAACATGATCATGCTCGTGCCGCACGCCGTGATCGCGGTGTCGATCTCCACCGCCGCCCTGCCCGGCATGAGCCGCGCCGCCGCCGCGGGCAGACCAGACCTCGTCGGGGCCTCGTTGGTCGGCCAGCTGACCCGCGCCGCACAGCTGCTGGTGCCGTTCGTCGTCCTGCTCCTGGTGGCAGGGCCTGCGCTGGCCCGGCTGCTGTTCCCCGGCAACCCGGCGCCCGATGGCTGGTATCTGGGCGTCGTCGTCGGCGCCTTCAGCCCCGCGGTCCTGCTGTACTCGGCGCAGTTCATCCTCGCTCGCGGCCTGCACGCCCTGGAGGACACCCGCTCGCCGGCGCTCGTCCAGGTGGCCGTCGCGGCAGCGCAGTCCACGACCGCGGTGTCGTCCCTCCTCGTCCTTCCTGCGGAATGGGTCGTCGCGGGCGCCGCAGGCGGCTTCTGCGTCGCCTACGCCATCGGGGCCGGCCTGACGGCCCGCACGGTGAGGCGCCGCACGGGCACCGACGTCCTCCGTGCGGTCGCGCCGTGCCACCTGCGAGACCTGGCCGCCGCCGTCCTCGCCGGAGCTGTGGCGGTCGGGTCGGTCGGCCCGTTGCCCGCCCCCGCAGGGCTCGTCGAGGCCCTCCTGTCCGGCACGACGACCGTCGCCGTCTACGCGGTCGTCCTCGCGTGTGTCCAGCGGCTCGCCACGGTGATCTCCCGCCCGCTGACCCGGGCCGAGTAGCGGTCGCCCGCGCCAGGCGGCGGTCGGCCGATTTAGGGGAATCGGCCGCCCGCCTCAGCGGCCGACCGTATTGGGGGGCGGCACGGCCGCGCTCCCAGAGATACTCGGCAGTGCACGTTCGGAACAGCGATTCGGTCGTTTTCGGGCGGCGATGCGGAAGTTCTTGCCTTGGGCTAACCCTTCTTTCAGCCGTGACACAGCCCGGCCGGGCGAGGCTGCACCGGTGACTGCAGTCGCCCCCACCAAACCCCTCTCCCCGGCGCCCGCCCGGCTGACCGACGACCTGCTCGGCAGGGTCGCCGCGGCACTCGTCGTGGTCGTCGCCGCGCTGTCGGCGGGGCGGGCGTTCGGGCCGCTGACCTACCCCGGGGACATCTGGCGTCAGGCGGACACCGCCGCCATCGCCCGCAACTTCGCCCGCAACGGAATGGATCCGTTCTTCCCACAGATCAACTGGGGTGGGACCGGGCCGGGGTACGTGGAGACCGAGCTGCAGGTGATGCCGTGGCTCACCGCCGCGCTCTACCAGGTCTTCGGTGAGCACGAGTTCCTCGGCCGACTGGTCTCGCTGACGTTTATGCTGGTCGCGAGCGCGGCCTTCTGGGGCCTGGCGAAGAGGGTGCTGCCCGCGCCGGCGGCTCGGTGGGCGCTGATCGCTTTCGCCCTCTCCCCGGTGTTCATGCGGTGGGGCACCGCGTTCATGCCCGAGGCGACGGTGATGGCGTTCGTCGTCCTGGCGCTGTACCTGTTCTGCCGATGGGTGCAGGAGGATCGCTTCCCGCTGCTGCTCGGGGCAGGAGCGGCGGCCTCGGTGGCGGGGATGGTGAAGCCGACTTCGCTGCACATCGGGCTCGTGATGCTCGTGTGGCTGGGCATCGCCGCCCCGCGGCGGCTGCGCCGGGTGTCGCTCTACCTGGTCGGTGTGGCGGCGTTGGTTGCGCCTGCGCTGTGGCTGTGGCACGCCTCCTCGCTCTATCGCGAGTACGGCAATACCTTCGGGGTGATCTCCGGCGGGGACAGCAAGTTCGGAAACCTGGCCCTGTGGACCTCGCCGGAGTTCTATGTCGGGCTCGCCCGAACCGAGATCCTCTTCGTCTACGGCGTCTTCGGCCTACCTCTCGCGCTCCTCGGCGCCTACGCACTGTGGCAGAGCCGCCGGACCGCATCGGCCTTCGCGGTCGTGGTCGCGGGCTTCGTCGGTGCGACGGTGCTGTACTTCGTCGTCGGTCGCTACACCGGCTCCGACCTCGGCACCCAGTACCACGTGTACTCGCTGCCCTACACCGCGCTCGCCACCGGCCTCGGTGTCACAGTGCTCGCCCAGCGCTTCGGCGGCGGCCTCAAGCCCGTCGCCCGGGCCGCCGCGGCCGCCGTACTGGTCTTGTTGCTCGGCGCCCAGTCGGTGTACGTCCTGGCCCGCTCCTTCACCGATCTGAGCGGCACGCTGGGCGTGTGCGCCGAGCGGGTCGCCGCCTTGTCCGCACCCGCGGACCTCGTCATCGTCGGCACCGACAGCACGACCATCGACGACGGCGTCGCCAACAATTACGAGGAGCCGGTGATCCACCACCGCGCCGACCGGCGCGGCTGGATCCTCGCCGCGGACCAGTACTTCACCGCGGGCCTGCTCGAGGGCTACCACGACGAGGGCGGACGCTGGTTCGTCAACCCCGACCCCGCCCTGCTCACCCCAGCGGTCACCGACTGGCTCGCTGTCAACGGGCGCCCGGCCGCGACCGCGTCCGTGGACGGGTGCGACATCTGGGTCCTTCCGGACGGCGAGTGACCATGACACTCGTCGACGACAGTCCCCCCGTGGCACCGGCCGAAACGTCTCCCAGGCATCGGCGGACGTGGCTCGGACTCGTCCTGGTCGCTGCCACGCTGGTCGGAGTGGTGGTCGGCATGCTGCTGCCGGACCCGGTAAGCGGGCCGGGATCGGTGGAGGTTGGCTTCGCCAAGGACATGACGGTCCACCACGAACAGGCGGTACGGATGGCGGGTGCCGTCGTCATGTCGACGACGGACCCGGAGATCCGGGCCCTGTCCTACGACATCTTCAGCACCCAGACAGCCCAGATCGGGCAGATGCAGGGCTGGCTCGCCCCGTGGGGTCGGGGCGCGCAGTCCATCGACGGGCGCTACATGGCCTGGATGGAGTCGCACGGCGGGATGGGGACGGAGACAATGCCGGGCATGGCCGATCCCGCGGAGCTGGCCGCCCTGCGCAACCTCCCGCCCGGGACCGCGCAGGACGCGCTGTTCCTGCAGCTGATGCTGCGCCACCACCAGGGCGCGCTCGGCATGCTGGAGCACACCGCGCGCGAGGCCGACGACCCGGTCGTCGCCAACCCCGCCGCGCTGATGCTCAGCGGCCAGCAGCACGAGATGATGGTGACGACGGCGATGATGGCCGCCCGCGGGGTCCAGCCGCTGTGAGCCGCCTCCCCGGTGCCGCGGTCCTGCTGGTCGAGGACGACCGCGCGATAGCCGACCTGCTCGTCGAGGGCATGCACAAGCACGGCTTCGAGGTCACCTGGGCGGCCTCCGCGGCGCGAGCGATCGACATCGGGTCCCGGCTCGGCGTCGGCGTGCCACCCGAGCTCGTCCTGCTCGACCTGGGCCTGCCCGACGGCGACGGCGTCGACGTGTGCCGAGAGCTGCGCAGACTGCTACCCGGTGCCGTCATCGTCATGCTCACCGCTCGCGGAGCCGAGATGGACATCGTCGTCGGCCTCGACGCGGGCGCGGACGACTACCTGGTCAAGCCGGTCCGCCTGACCGAGCTGGTCGCCCGCATCCGCGCGCACCTGCGCCGAAACGCAGGTGCGGCGCAGGACGCGGACATCCTCCGGCTGGCGGACCTGACCGTCGACCTCGCCCGCCGCCGGGTGCTCGTCGGCCACGACGAGATCACGCTGCGCACGAAGGAGTTCGACCTGCTCGCCCGGCTCGTCCGTGAGCCCGGGGTGGCCGTCGAGCGCCGCACCCTCATGAGCGACGTCTGGGACACGAACTGGTTCGGCCCCACCAAGACCCTCGACGTCCACGTCGCGAAGGTCCGCCGCGCACTCGCCGACGCCGTGGACCGGTCGGGCGGGGTGGCGAAGGTGCCACACATCCGTACGCTACGCGGACACGGCTACCGCCTGGAGCCGTGAGGAGGGCAGCATGCGGACCCGCATCGTGTCGCTCGCGCTGATCGCCGCGATCGTGGCGGTCGCCCTGTTCGGAGTGCCACTGGCCGTAGGGCTCGCCCGCTACGCCCTCGACGACGAGGCCGCGACACTCCAGCGCCTCGCCGACATCACCGCCTCCTCCGTCCTCAACGCCCTCGCCCACGACGAGGCGGTCACCGAGCTCCCCGACCCGCACGACGGCACGCTGCTCGCCCTCTACGACGACGACGGGGTCCGGCTCCTCGGATCGGGACCCGGCACTGCAGACCGGCAGGTGGACGCGGTGCTGAACGGCGTCGGCCCGCAGATCGTGCAGGGCGAGCAGGTGATCGTGACAGTGCCGGTCACCGGAGAGCACGAGATCATCGGTGCGGTCCGGGCGGCCCGCCCGAGCAGCACCGTCTACACGAGTCTCGTTCCACTGTGGCTCGGCATGGCCGGCCTGGCCGCACTCGTCGTCGGGGCGGTGTCGTTGATCGCCCGACGCCAGGCCACCCGACTCGCTCAACCCCTCGAAGACCTCGCCGGCCTGGCGAGCCGCCTCGGGGACGGCGACTTCAGCGTCCGCGCACGTCCCGCGGGGGTCCCCGAGGTCGACGCCGTCGGGACCGCGTTCACCACCACAGCGGGCCGCCTCGACGAGCTCCTGGCCCGCGAACGCGCCTTCGCCGCCGAGGCCTCCCACCAGCTCCGCACCCCACTCGCCGCCCTGCGGCTCCGCTTGGAGACCGCCGCGGCACAGCCCGCTCGCGACCTCGGTCCCGCCGTCGTCGGCGCCCTCGCCGACGCCGACCGGCTCGATGCCATCGTCGAGGACCTCCTCGCCCTCGCCCAGGACCGCCACGTCGACCGCGTCACAGCTCTCAACGCCGCCGAGGTCCTCGCGGAGGTCGCCCGCCCGCACAGCGCACTGCTCGCCGCCGCCGGTCGGGAGCTCCATATCGAGGTCGAGCCGGGCCTCCCGGTCGTGCTCGCCTCCCGCTCCGCGCTGGGGCAGGTTCTCGCCGTCCTCCTCGACAACGCCGCACTGCACGGGGCGGGCAGAGTCACGCTCACCGCCCGGGACGCGGGCGACGCCATCGCCGTCGACGTGGCCGATGAGGGCTCGGGCCCACCGACGGGGACCGACCCGTTCGACCGGACCACCGCGCACGGCCACGGCATCGGGCTCGCCCTCGCCCGCCGTCTCGCCGAGGACCAGGCGGGGCGCCTCCTGCTCAGCCGGAAGACCCCACCGGTGTTCACTGTGTACCTCCGCGCCTCACTCCCCTCCGAGAACCCGGTCGACTCCGCGCCCGTATGAATTGCGCGCCACGGCTACGCGACTGCCCTCATTCATCATCAGCCACAATTTACTTGTTGCACTGAGGCGGCATCAGCGCGATTGTCGCAATCGATTTTCTCGTTTATCGTGAGATCCCCCCCTTGCAATCATCCCGAAAGGCGATGCGCTCGATGCGTGCCCTGCTGGCCAACCGGGTCTACCGGCGTCTGTTCGCCGCCCAGGTAATCGCCCTCGTCGGGACCGGACTGGCGACCGTCGCCCTGGGTCTACTGGCCTACGACCTCGCCGGGGAACGCGCCGGGGAGGTCCTCGGCACCGCTCTGGCCATCAAGATGGTCGCCTATGTATGTGTCTCGCCGCTCGTCGGCGCGATCGCCGACCGGGTCCCCCGCCGTTTCCTGATGGTCGGTGCGGACCTGATCCGTGTGGTCGTGGTCGCCCTACTGCCCCTGGTCGGCTCGGTGTGGCAGGTCTACCTGCTGATCGCGGTGCTGCAGGCGGCGTCCGCGGCCTTCACCCCGGTGTTCCAGTCGACTCTGCCCGACGTACTCCCCGACGAACGGGACTTCACCGCAGCGTTGTCCGCCTCGCAGGTGGCGGTCTCCCTGGAGAACATCCTCAGCCCGCTGCTCGCCGCCGCCCTGCTGTTCGTCATCGACTTCTCGACGCTGTTCGTCGGCACCGCGTTCGGGTTCGTCGCCTCCGCGGTGCTCGTCCACGGGGCCTCCGTACCCGCCGCCACGCGCAGCGCCCGGGACCGCTTCGTCGACCGGCTCTCGTCCGGAGTGAAGATCATGGCGCGCACGCCTCGGCTACGCACTGTGCTGGCTCTGAACATGGTCATCGCGGGAACCGGAGCGGTCACCCTGGTCAGCACCGTTAACGTCGTCCGCGTCCTGTTGGGCGGCGGCGAGAACCAGGTCCCACTGCTCCTCGCGGCGTCCGGCACGGGTACCGCACTCGCCGCCCTCGGTGCACCGATCCTGCTGCGCCACTGGACGGAGCGGCGGGTGATGCTGTCGGGCGCCGTCCTCGCCGTCCTCGCCGTTTCAGGTGCGGTGGTGTTGTCGCTGGCGCCCAGCTGGGCTCTCGCCGCCGCCGTGTGGGTCACGATTGGCGCCGGCACGGGCACCATCCTGGTGCCGATCGGCCGGGTCATCCGCGCCTCGTCCACCCCTCAGGATCGGCCCGCGCTCTTCGCCGCCCAGTTCTCCCTCTCCCACGGCTGCTGGCTGATCACCTACCCGCTCACCGGATGGGTGGGCACGCTTGCCGGGTTCACCGTCGCCTGGTCGGCATCGGCCGTGATCGTGGTCACCGCAGCGGTGTCGGCCAGGCTGCTGTGCGCGAGCGGCACCACCACTGTCGTCCGACACTCCCACGACGATTCCGCGGGACACGACCACCTCGCGGGCGCCGAGTCGTCGGAGGGCACCTGGGTGCACACCCACCACGTCGTGATCGACGACAACCACCGACGCTGGCCCTCTGCCGTGGGTTGATATAAGAGCGCGATTCTGCCTCCAGATTGCCGTCTTCACAATCATGTCGCCGAATCCGACCGAATGCTGGACTTGATACGTCCCATACAGCCGTCGCGAGTTCAGCGGGCCCCACGATGTCGTCTGATCATAAGGGTGGCGGTCATCTCGCCGGACCGTGACACTTCGGCGACCGGCTGTCACCCAGGAGCGGTACGACGGATCCGCCGTTCGTACCCTCCGCAGTTGATCACAGCCAACGCACTCAAGGAAGCCGGAGACCACTTCTCCCGGCTCGAACTCGCCCAGCGGGACTCACCCCTTGACCTCCTCAACGCCCGGCGCCGCTGAAGAGCGACTCCACCGAGGCTCGACCCGTCGAGTTCGTCGCCCAACTGAACGTCGTGATCCCGCCCTACTCCGGGCTGTGCCAGATCGGGGACCGATACCTCCAGGCCAGTCGAGACGCCCGCCCCTGGCCATGTACGACGAAGTCGTCGAGGCCGTGCAAGGGGCTAAGCAGCTGTTAGCCACGATCGTTCGGATGCCCCGCCAGGCAGCAACGCGGCGCGCAGCGGAACCTCGACCGCAACACCGCCCCGCGACCCCGGTCATCGCTGGCTGGATCACGCTCGGAGGGGCCGCCTGATCGCAGTCGGACTGACCCTCGGCGTCGTTGAGTCCGGCGGCTCCAATTCACACGACTACGCGAGGCGACCCGTGTCCACTCACTCATCCGAGCGATCCGGGCCGCGGTGTGGCCGAAGGACGTCACCGTGAACGACCCGATCAGGGAGCTGCGTTTGCTGCCGGTACTGCGACGGGGACCGTCACGTACGTCGGAAGCATCACGCATTCGGGCGAGTCTGAGACTGACCGTGAGATGGAGGTGCTCGGCGAGCAGCAGAGAACGACCTGGGGCCAGCTCGAGAACATGCAATCCTTCGTGACCGAGCTGGCAGACCAGATCCGAGCAGCGGACGCCGCGGTGTCCGGGCAGGCCGACGCATCGACGGCGGTCTCCGCCAGGCGGCAGCTCTGGAGCTTCGAGTTCGTCGCCGTCGGCACCTTCACGACGCTCTTCCCGGCCATCGCCGGCATCTGGTGGTCCCCTGCGTGATCCCGCGCGCTGAACCTGTCTGGCGTGCTGATCGGCCCGAGTCCGCGGGATCCCTCCCGAGCACGCGGCCGGCCCTGCGAGGCCCCCGTGGGATCAAACGTGGTGCGAACGAGGGCCGCGATGTGCACCACGGGCACGAAATCCGGCCGCTTGGGCAGGGTTCTCGCAGGTAGACATCCTAGTGGGCATCTATAGGTCGCCTTGTAAGCGGTAGGTCGTCGGTTCGATCCCGACCTCCGGCTCCCTCCGACCTGCGCAGATGGAGATCTGCTCACACTGTGGATGTCGCGTGGCACGAGTCGTGGCACGGGATGGTGCTGTCGGTTGGTCGTCTTGCGCTGGAGTACGTGGCTAGTGCGCGCCCACGCCCCATATAGCCCTGGACTTGTACAGTCCCTGGGCTATATTCTTGGGATGTCCTGGGAGGTCGTGCTGCTCGACGAGGTCGAGGCGTGGCTGCTGGACGACCTGGACGACGTTACGTACGACCTGGTCGCGGCCGCGATCGACAAGCTGGAGCATGACGGCCCGACGCTGGGTCGCCCCTTGGTCGACAAGATCAAGGGATCGAGGTTGCACAACCTGAAGGAGCTTCGACCGGGCTCGGCAGGCACGACGGAGGTGCGGATCTTGTTCATCTTCGACCCGCGTCGCAACGCGGTCTTGCTGGTGGCTGGGGACAAGTCCGGGCGCTGGAATGACTGGTATCGAGAAGCAGTTCCGCTGGCCGAGAAGCGGTACGCGCAGTGGATGGAGGAGCCTGATGGCTAGTACGTGGCGTGAGGCTCGCAGTAGGCGACGCCCGAATGAGGAGGCTGTCGCTCTCCATCGTGCGCATCTCGACGAAGTTGTTCGCGCTCACCAGCTCAAGGAGATCCGTACCGAGCAGGGCGTCACCCAGCGCGAGCTCGCCGAGCGGATGAATGTCACCCAGCCTTCGGTCTCCGCCATGGAACGCGGTGAGCTCAGCCGTGCTGGGCTGGGAACCATCCGAGCCTATGTCGAGGCTCTTGGTGGCACCGTTGATGTTGTGGCGAACTTCGGGGATCAGCGCGTCATAATCGGCTAGTACTGCTACGTGTGGGGAGCCGGTTCCGGGACCGCGGAACTGATCCGATGTCCGCCGCAGGAGCCCTGGGGGCGCTGGCGCGATGAGCCTCGTCGGCTGTTCTCCTCCACGGCGCTGCCACCGAAATCCGCGCGCGTCGGTGAAGCGAACCGTCATAGTCCAGGAGCGGATGGGCGGGACCGGGCGGTGCTCGAGGTTGCTCCGTGGAGCGGTGAGCCCATCAACGCCGGCTACCCGGACGCGCCGGTCCGAACGGTGCTCTTCGGGACGCACGGCGAGGGCATGGTCGTCTACCTGATCCTCGAGGATCGCCGCCAGGTCGACCTGCTCAAGATCCTCTGGTTGAGCTGAGCAATGGTCGGTTCCTCGGCTCGCCCTTCTCCGCGCTGAGCGTGGTTCAGGCCACTCGGCGTGGCCCCGACGTGATCCACGTCGTCTGCTCGATCAGCCGCGACACGGCGAGGACCTGGTGGTCGCCCAGGTGGGGGCCGATGATCTGGAGGCCGACGGGGAGCCCGGACGGGGTGAGGCCGACGGGTGCCGATGCCGCGGGGCGGCCGGTGAGGTTGGCGATCGCGGAGAAGGGGGTCCACTCGTCCGGCGCGGCGGGGAGGCCGGCGAGGGTGGCGGGCCCGGGGAGGGCGCGGTCGTACGCGGTGGTGGAGACCGTCGGGGTGAGAAGGATGTCGATCTCGTCCGTCAGCCGCGCCATCCGGTTCGCCGCCGCCTTGCGTTCGCGGACCGCGTCGGTGAACTGCTCGGCGGTCCAGGACCGGTCGAGGACGGCCCGGACCGGAGCCGACAGCGGGACGCGCGCGGCGAGCTCGCGCAGACCGACCAGGTCGGTCTCGGCGGCGACGAGCGCGTCGAAGGTCTCGCGCAGGTCGGGCCAGTCGAGGTCGAGCCGGCGGACCGGCACGTCGAGGGCCGCGATCGCCCGCTCCACCACCGCGCGCACGTCGGGGTCGACGCGGGCGTGTCCGAGGTCGGGGCTGTAGCCGACGCGCAGCCCGGCGGGGAGGGTGAGGTCGTGCCAGTCCACGTCGTCGCAGGGGATCGAATGCCGGTCCCGCGGGTCGGGGCCTGCGATCACGGAGAGGACCAGCGCGGCGTCCGCGACCGTGCGGGTCAGCGGGCCGATGTGCTCCAGGGACTCCCAGCTCGACATCCCCGGGGACCGCTCGTCCCGGCAACCCGGCCACAGCGGGACCCGGCCCATGGCGGGCTTGATCCCGTAGACCCCGCACAGTGCCGCCGGGACGCGGATGGAGCCGCCGCCGTCGCTGCCCAGCGCGACCGGGACCATCCCCGTCGCGACCGCCACGGCCGATCCGGCGCTGGACCCGCCGGGGGTGAGCCGGGTGTCCCAGGGGTTCAGGGTGGGCGGGAAGACCGGGTTCTCGCCCCGCGGGCCGTAGCCGAACTCGGAGGCGTTCGTCTTCCCGACGATCAGTGCCCCGGCGGCCCGCAGCCGCGCGACGCAGACGTCGTCGACCTCGGGGACGAGGTCACGGTAGGCGAGGGAGCCGGAGGTGGTCCGCAGGTCGCGGGTCGGGATGAGGTCCTTGACCGCGACCGGCACCCCGGCCAGCGGGCCGACCGGACGCCCCGCCTTGACGTCCGCGTCGATCTCGGCGGCGCGGGCCCGGGCCTGGTCGAAGGCGGTGGTGCAGAAGGCGTGCAGGGTGTCGTCGAGCGCCTCGACGCGCTCCCGACACCCGGCGAGCACCTCGCTCGCGGTGACCGCACCCGACCGGACGGCCCGGGCGATGTCGACGGCGGTCTCCGGGGTCACCCGCGCTCCAGCTCGGCGGCGACCGCCAGGGCCAGGTGGTCGCGACCGGGCGCGGCGACGACCTGCACGGAGATGGGGAGCCCCTCGGTCGAGGTCGCGACGGGGACCGCGACCGCGGGCGCGCCGAGCAGGGTCACGGCGCGGCAGTGGGCCATCAGTTCCCACCCGCCGACGGTCGCACCGTCGACCTCGACGGTGCCGTCGGGCAGGCAGGCTGGACCGCCCGCGACGGGGAGCAGGACGACGTCGAACCGGTCGAAGATCTCGAGCGCGGTGTCCTGGGCGGCGAGGGCGGTGCGCCAGGCCTCCGCGAGCCGGTCCGGTCCCGCGCCGAGCGAGTCCTCGAAGGTCTGCAGGCAGGCGGCCGAGACCAGCTCCTCCCGACCGCGCACCGACCGGAGGTGGTCGTGCATGGGGTCGATCGCGCGGAGGTCGTTGTAGGGCTGCAGGCAGCCTGCGAAGGCGTCGGGGACCTCGCGGGCGGGGCCGAGCGACTCGGCCGCGGTGCGGACCGCCTCGGCGATCTCGGCCCGCACGGGCCCGAGTCGTGCCCCGTCCGACCAGCCGATCCGCACCGGTCCGACCTCGGGCCGGGGTCCGGGGGCGAGCACGTCGAGCGCCAGGGCGAGGTCGGCGACGGTGCGGGCCAGCGGGCCGACGACCTGGAAGCGGCCCTGCATCGACGTGGGCGACGGCCAGGCCCGGTCGGTCGCGCCCACGGACCCCGCGAGCCCGGGGACCTGTCCGGCCGCGGCGACGCGGCCGACCGACGGTCGCAGCGCGACGAGTCCCGTGCACTGTGCGGGCCAGCGCAGGGAGCCGCCGAAGTCGGTGCCGATCCCGAGCGACGAGACGCCGGCGGCGAGGGCCGCGGCCTCTCCGCCGCTGGACCCGCCGGGGGAGCGCTCGGGGAACCGCGGGTTCGCGGTGGCGCCGAACAGGTCGTTGGCGCAGGTGCTCCCGAAGGCGAACTCGGGGCAGTTGGTCTTGCCGACGAGGACCGCGTCCGCGGCCAGCAGCCGGGCCACCGCGGGTGCGGTGGTCCCGGCGACGTTCCCCGCGAGGGCGCGGCTGCCCGCGGTCAGCGGCAGACCCGCGACCGCCACGACGTCCTTCACCGTGAGTGGGACGCCGGCCAACGGGCCCAGCGGCTCTCCGCGGGACCGGCGGATGTCGATGCTCGCGGCCGCGGCGGCCGCTCGATGCCAGTCCTCGGCGACCAGGGCGTTCAGGTGGGGGTGGGCGTCGGCACGGGCGCGGTGCTCGTCCAGGACCTCTCGGGCCGACCGGGTGCCGCCGCCGACGGCCGCCGCGACGGCGCTCGCGGAGGGCGGGGTGCTCAGGGCCCCTCCCCGTCGGGCGGGAGGTAGGTGCGTTCGCCGTGCGCCTTCACCGCGGCGTCGATCCGAGCCCGGTCTCCGGAGCGCAGCGCCTCGACCAGCACGTCGTGTCGACGACATCCGGCCGCCAGGTCGCCGACGGTCTGGGCCTCGGTCCGCAGGTTCCGGGACATGCACAGCTGCATCTGGTCCATCAGGGACCGGTAGCTGCGCAGCAGTCTGCGGTGCCCGGCGAGCGCGACGAGCTCCTCGTGGAAGGCCCGGTTGGCGATCACCACCCCGGCCTCGTCCCCCTCGTCGGCGGCCAACCACATCGCCTTGACCGTGTCCTCCAGGTCCGAGAGCGAGAGATCGGGCAGCTGCGGGACGAGCAGGTCCAGCGCCATCCGTTCGAGTGCGGCCCGGAACGAGTAGATCTCGTCGACGTCCACATCGGACAGCTCGACGACGTGGTAGCCGCGGCGGGGGGTCTGGGTCAGGATGTCCTGCGCCGCGAGCGCACGCAGCGCCTCTCGCAGCGGGGGGCGACTGATGCCCAGCTGCTCGGCCAGGCGCGGCTCGAAGATGCGCTCGCCGGGGGAGAGGGCCCCCGCGACGATGAGCTTCTTGATCTCCGCGCTCGCCATCTCGACGAGACTCGGCTGCTCGATCACGCCAGAAGACTACTGTCTACATCTTTCACCGCGCCAGCCGACGGCGCTGTAATGGCATACCACAAACGTCCGCTTCCTCCCGGAGACAGGGTGTTTCCGCCGGTTGGGTTACGGCTTGGTTACGCGCGAGACACCCATGAAACCTGATGAAGTCTGTAGACATTAGGCACTTCGGCCGTCCGGGCCACCCGATCCACCGCCCCCAAGGAGCTCCGATGCGCACCCGTGCACTCGCACGGCTCGTCCCCCTCGCCGCCGTCGCGGCCCTCGCCCTGGCCGGCTGCGCCGCCGCCCAGGACGCACAGAGCAGCAGCGGATCGAGCACCGACACCGCGAACACACCGCTGGTGGTCGCCTACTCGAACCCGCTCAACACCCTCGACCCGATCCGCAGCGACTACAACCAGACCAACACGATCGCCGACGTCGCGTACGACACGCTGGTCACCTACGACGCGCAGAACACGCTCGTCGGCAGCCTGGCCACCGAGTTCTCCCTGGCCCCGGACGCGACGTCCGTCGCGATCACCCTGCGGGACGGCGTCACCTTCCACGACGGGTCCCCGCTCACCGCCGACGACGTGGCCTACACCCTCGACCGCTACAAGAAGGTCGGCGTCGGGATCGCGTCCTACCTCAACGGCTACGGATCGACCACGGTCACCGACCCGACCCACCTCACCATCACTCTCACCGCACCGAACGGGCTGTTCCCGGGCACGCTGAGCAAGCTCTACATCCTCGAGAAGGCGCTGGTCACCGCGAACGCGGGGACGGACGACGGCCAGACCTGGCTGCAGAGCCACGACGCAGGCTCCGGCCCGTACGCGATCACGACCGGCACCGGAGACGTCGTCGCGCAGCGGTTCGCCGGCTACTGGGACTTCGACGCGAAGCGGCCCAGCCAGTACACCTTCCGCCGCATCGACGAGAGCCCGACCAAGCGCGACGAGCTCAAGGCGGGCAACCTCGACATCGCCCTCGCCCTGCAGTCGCCGGACGCGGCCGCGCTGGCCGGGGCGGACGGCGTGACCGTGGCGGACCTGAAGGTGCCCAACGGCGCGTACATGTTCATGAACACCGCCAACGGCCCGACGGCGAACGTCGCCGTCCGCAAGGCGCTGCAGCTCGCCTACGACTACTCGGGCGGCCTCGACCAGATCCGCGGGGGCAAGGGCACCGTGGAGAACGGCCCGCTGCCGCAGACGATGCCGTGCCTCACGAGCTCGCCCGCGTTCAGCCAGAACCTCGACCTGGCCAAGCAGACGCTGGCGCAGGCCGGGATCACCGACCTGCACCTGACCATGCGGTTCCAGCCCGCCATCACCGACCAGGCCCGCGAGGCCACGCTGTTCCAGTCCGACCTGCGCAAGATCGGCGTGACGCTCGACCTGCAGCCGATCGCCTTCGCGGACTACCTCAGCTCGCTCGGCAACCCGGACACCATCCCGCAGCTCATGCTGCTGCAGGACACCGCGGCGCTCCCGGACCCGGGCGTCTACCTGACCAAGGCCTACGACTCGAAGTCCACCGGCACGAACCGGGCGGCCTACCACAACCCGCAGGTCGACGCGTTGCTCGACCAGGCCGCCACGACCTCGGACACGGCCGCCCGGTGCACCATGTACCAGCAGGCGCAGAACCTGATCAACGCCGACGCGCCCTCGGTCAGCATGTACACCCTCACCGCCCCCGTCGGCTACCGGACGGGCCTGACCGGCATCACCGCCAGCCAGACCGTGTACCCGCTGTCGCTCAAGGGGGTGCGGGTGGCATGAGCGTCGCCACCGCGACCGCCCGCGGCGGTCTCCCGTTCGTGTTCCGTCGGACCGGCACCGTCGTCGTCACGCTCTTCTTCCTGGCGATCATCGTCTTCCTCATGACGAAGGCGATCCCCGGCGACGAGGCACACGTCGCCGCCGGAGAGTCCGCCACGCCGGAGCAGGTGGCCGCGGTGAGCGCGCGGCTCGGGCTGGACCGGCCGTTGCCGGTCCAGCTCGGGCACTACCTCGAGAACCTGGCGCACGGAGACCTCGGCACGTCGATCGCCACCGGCCGCGCGGTCGGGGCGGACATCCTCGCCGTGCTGCCCCAGACCCTCGAGCTCGTGGTGCTCGCGGCCGTCCTGATGGTGCTGGTCGTGGTGCCTGCGGCGGTGGCGTCGGCGCTGCACCAGGACCGGCCCCGAGACGTCGGCACGCGCCTGGCCTGGCTCGTGGCGGGCTCGCTGCCCACCTTCTGGATCGCCCTGGAGCTGCAGTACCTGCTGGGGACGCGCTGGCAGGTCCTGCCGATCTCCGGGCGACTCTCGCGCGGCATCGAGGTCCCCACCCGGACCGGTTCGACGATGCTGGACTCGCTGCTCGCCGGGAACGTCGCGGCCGCGTGGAACGCCTTCCAGCACCTGCTGCTGCCCGCCGCGGTGCTCATGCTGCCCTTCGCCGGCCAGCTCTTCCGGGCCCTGCGGGCGGAGCTGGTGAGCGTCCTCGGTCGGGACCACATGACCGTCGCCCGCGCCACGGGGATGCCCACCGGGATGCTGCTGCGCAGGCACGCCCTGCCCAACGCCGCGGGCCCCGCCCTGACCGTGCTGGGCATCGAGTTCGGCACGATGGTGGCGACCGCCGTGCTGGTCGAGGGGATCTTCGGGCTCAGCGGGCTCGGCTCCTACCTCACCACCGCCGTCGCCCAGAAGGACACGTACGCCGTGCTCAGCGGCGTGCTCGTCGTCGGCGTGGTGGTCGTGCTGACCAACTTCGTGGTCGACATGATCCAGCTGGCCCGCGACCCGCGGCTGCGCAGCGCGGAGCTGGGACGATGACCCTC
Source organism: Pseudonocardia sp. WMMC193 (assembly GCF_021728735.1). Classification (NCBI taxonomy): domain Bacteria; kingdom Bacillati; phylum Actinomycetota; class Actinomycetes; order Pseudonocardiales; family Pseudonocardiaceae; genus Pseudonocardia; species Pseudonocardia sp. WMMC193. The sequence continues at coordinate 5,578,928 of NZ_JAKKDO010000003.1, forward strand.
GTCGCCGACCTCGGCCGCCGGGTGGGCACCGGCAGGCGCAGGCTCGCCCGGATGCCCGGCATGGACGTCGCCGTCTTCGTCCTCGTGGGCCTGGTCGTGCTCGTCGCGATCGTCGGTCCGCTCGTCGCGCCCGCGACCATCGACGACTCGAACATCCTCGACGCGCTCCAGCCGCCGAGCGCGGCGCACTGGTTCGGCACCGACCAGCAGGGGCGGGACGTCCTGTGGCGGGTGGTGGCGGGCGCCCGTGCCTCCGTGCTGTCCTCCGTCGCGATCGTCGCGGGGTTCTCGGTCATCGGCACGGTGGTCGCCACGCTGGCCACGCTGGGGGGACGCTGGGTCGACGAGATCGTCATGCGGTTCGTCGACGCGGGCCTGGCCATCCCGCCGATCATCTTCGCCCTCGGCGTCGCCGCCGCGCTCGGCCCCAGCCTGCCCTCGGCGATCATCGCCATGATCGCCACCGGCTGGCCGTACACCGCGCGGCTGCTGCGCGGGATCATGCGCGAGACGGCCTCGCAGCCCTATGTGGAGAGTGCCGAGCTGCTCGGCGTCTCCCGGGTCCGGCTGATGGCCCGGCACGTGCTGCCCAACTCGCTCGACGTCATGGTCGTGAAGTGGGCGGGGGACGTCGGCAACACGATCCTGGTCCTCGGCGCGATGTCCTTCGTGGGCGTCGCGGCCCAGCCCCCCAGCGCCGAGTGGGGCGCCGCGGTGACCGCCGCGAAGGGAGACATCTCGACCGCCTGGTGGCCTGCCCTCGCGCCCGGGCTGGCGATCGCGATCACCGCGATCGCGTTCGGCCTGCTCGGCGACGTGCTGCGCACCCGGTTCCAGCCCGACCTGGAAGGACGCCTGTGATGACGGAACCGCTGATGGAGGTCACCCGGCTCGGCGTCACCGCCGGGGGGACGCGGCTGGTCGAGGACCTCGACCTCACCGTGCACCGCGGCGAGCGGCTCGCGCTGGTCGGGGAGTCCGGTTCCGGCAAGTCCGTCACCGCCCGCGCGCTGATGCGGCTCGACCCGGGCCTGCGGCTCTCCGGCTCCGTCCGGTTCGCGGGCGAGGAGCTGTTGGCCAAGTCCGAGGCGGAGATGCGACGGGTCCGCCGCGACTCCATGGGCATGGTGTTCCAGGACCCCCTCGGCTCGCTGGACCCGCTGATGACCGTCGGTGAGCAGGTCGCGGAGCCCCTGCGGCTCGGCGGGCTGTCCAAGAAGGCCGCTCGGGTGCGTGCCGTCGAGGTGCTCGACGAGCTCGGCGTCGCGAACGCGGCGACCCGCGCCGGGGGCTATCCGCACGAGTTCTCCGGCGGCATGCGCCAGCGGGTGGTCATCGGCATCGCGCTGGCCGCCGAGCCCGAGCTGCTCATCGCCGACGAACCGACGACCGCGCTCGACGTCCGCGTCCAGGAGCAGGTGCTCACGCTGCTGGACCGGGTGTCCCGGGAGCGCGGCCTGACCGTCCTGTTGATCACCCACGACCTGGGGATCGTCGCGGGCTTCGCCGACCGGGTCGCCGTCATGTACGCGGGCCGCAAGGTGCACGACGACCCGGTGGGTGCCACGTTCGCCGGGCCGGCGCACCCGTACACGGCCGGGCTGCTCACCGCGGTCCCCCGGATCGACCGCCGTCCCCGCAGGCTCACCACCATCCCCGGCGCGCCGCCGCATCCCCGACACCGGCCCGCGGCGGCCTGCGCGTTCGCGCCGCGCTGTCCCCACCGCAAGGAGGTGTGCGGCGTGGAGATCCCGCCGGCCCGACCCACGACCGCCGGTGGCTCGGTGGCCTGCCACGTCTACGGCACGGAGGTGTTCGCATGACGACGCTCCTGGAGATGCGCGCCGTCGACGTGACCTTCCGGTCCTTCGGCCGCGCGCCGGTCACCGCCCTCGACGACGTCTACCTGCGCGTCGAGGAGGGCACGATCACCGGGCTGGTCGGCGAGTCCGGCTCGGGCAAGACGACCGCGCTGCGGTGCTGCGTCGGTCTGCAGCGCCCGGACGACGGCGAGGTCGTCTACGACGGCGTCGACGTGGTCCGAGCCCGCGGGGCCGAGCGGAAGCGGCTGCGCCGCGAGATCCAGCTCGTCCACCAGGACCCGACCTCGAGCCTCGATCCGCGGATGACGGTGCAGCAGATCGTCTCCGAGGGGATGGCGGTGCACGGCCTGCACCCGAAGGGCCGCCGGGACCGCGTCGCGGAGCTGCTGGAGTCCGTCGGGCTCGACGCCCGCGACCTCGACCGGTACCCGCGCTCGTTCTCCGGCGGGCAGCGCCAGCGCATCGCGATCGCGCGGGCGCTCGCCGTGGAACCGCGGCTGCTGGTGTGCGACGAGCCGGTGTCCGCACTGGACGTCTCGGTGCAGGCGCAGATCCTGAACCTGTTGCAGGACATGCAGGAGAGCCTCGGGCTGACGATCCTGTTCGTGGCGCACGACCTCGCCGTCGTCCGACAGATCTGCGCGCAGGTCACCGTCCTCCACAACGGACGGCTCGTCGAGGAGGGGCCCGCGGACGCCGTGCTCGGCGCGCCCCGAGAGGCCTATACGCGGGCACTGCTGGCCGCGGTGCCGGTACCCGATCCGAGCGTGCGAGGTGTGGCGTGAAGCTGGGCATCGACGGGCGCAAGATCCCCGGAGCGGTTCCGGGTGACCCGGTCTCCGTGCTGCGGACGGCGCACGAGCTGGGGATGGAGGGCGTGTTCTTCCGGACCGTCCTGGACATGAGCCCCACGCTCGACGCCTGCCTGCTCGCCGAGACCCGCGCCGTCGCGGACGACCTGGGGATGTACCTGGAGAGCGGGCTCGGGAAGGTCAACCCGTACGCGTCCCCGGAGACGCCGGAGCTGCGCCGGATCGGCGACGGCGACGTGGTCCTCGGCTTCCGGCGGATGATGCAGGCCTGCGCGGAGATCGACTGCCGCGAGCTCTGGATCGGCACCGCCAACTACCAGTCCGCCTTCCGCGGCCGGTTCGCCTACGACCGGTTCCGCACGGACGTCAGCTGGGCCGAGCAGCTCCGGGCCATCCGCTCGTTCCTCCAGCTACTCGCCCCGATCGCCCGGGACCTGGGCATCCACCTCAACCTGGAGACGCACGAGGAGATCACCTCGTTCGAGGTTGTCCGGCTCGTCGAGCAGACGGGGCCCGACGTCGCGGGGATCGTGTTCGACACCGCCAACGTGCTGCAGCGGCTCGAGGATCCGGTCGCCGCCGCGCACCGGGTGGCGCCCCACGTCCGGCAGACCCACCTGAAGGACGCCGTGCTCGTCGGAGCGCCCGGCGGGCTGCGGTACCAGATGCGGCCGTCGGGGACCGGAGTCGTGGACTTCGCGGCGATCCTGCCGGTGCTCGCGGCCGCCCGCCCCGACCTCAACCTCTCGATGGAGACCGACCAGCCGCGCTCCGGCGCCCCGCTGGACATGCTCGTCGAGTCCGCGGACCCGGCGTTCGTCGCGGCCCACCCGGACGTCACCGAGGCCGAGCGCAGGGCCCACGCCGCCCTCGTCAGGGACGCCGAGGCGCGCATCCGCGCCGGCCTCATCCCCTCCGTCGACGCCTACGCCGCCGCGCCCTTCGGCGTGCCGGAGGCCCGCAGCTACATCCACCGGAGCGCCGCCCACCTGCGCTCCCTGCTACCGGCAGGAGTCCGATGACCAGCGTTCTGCAGCACCCGACGGAGATCAGCCGTCAGGTCCTCGACGGCCGGCTGGCCCGCGTCCGTCGGTGGATGGCCGACGCCGGGGTCGACGCCCTCGTCGTCTACGGCGGCCCGGCCAACCTGGGCTCGCGCACCACCACCGCGGGGTACGTCCGCTACCTCACCGGCTGGATGACCGGCGGCATCCCGGCGGTGGTCGTCGTCCCGCTCGACGGCCGCCCCCGAGTGCTGACCATGGGCCCGCACGACACCCGCGCCTTCGAGACCCGCGCCGGCTGGTTCGGCGAGATCGTCCGCGCCGGGGCCGTGACCCGCTACCCCGAGGAGATCCGCGCCGCGCTGACCGGCGCCGGGACCGTCGGGACCGTCGGCTGGTCCGAGATGGCGGCCCCGCTGTACGCCGCCGCGACCGAGGCGCTCGCCGGACACCCGGTGCTCGACGCCGAGCCCGCCGTCGACGAGCTGCGGCTGCACCGAGACCCGGAGGAGGTCGCGATGCACCGCATCGGCGCGCAGATCTCCGACGCGATGGTCCACACCGCGATGGAGCAGTCCGTGGTCCCGGGCATGAGCGGCGCCCGGCTGATGGCGGCCGTCGAGAACGCGGGCCGCGAGCGCGGGGCAGGCACCCCCACGACGTGGCTGGCGATTGGGGAGAAGCCCGTCACCACCTACATGGAGATGATGGAGACGGCCCCGGCGATCGGGCCGGAGGACCGCGTCCAGCTCGGCACGAGCCTCACCTACCAGGGCTACTTCGCCCAGAGCCTGCGGATCGGCGTGCGCGGCACGGCCTCGCCGAGGCTGCGCGAGTACGCGGACATCCTGATCGACATCCAGGACGCCGCGCTGGCCGCCATGCGTCCGGGGGCCAAGCTGCACGAGGTCGGCGACGTCATCGAGAACGCCATCGACGCGCACTGCCCGTTCACCCGGGACACCGACCCCTTCCGCTTCCAGTCCTGCCACGGCCTCGGGCTCAACTACGTCGAGCCGGGGATGGCCCGCGACCTCAACGCCCGACGGGACCGCACGCTCGACCCGGCGGGCGTGGCGATGGCCGAGAACATGGTCGTCGAGGTGCATCCCAACTTCACCGTCCCCGAGCTCGGCCACGTGTGTGCCGGGGACATGGCCGTGATCACCGCGACCGGGGCGGAGTGGCTCACCACCTTCCCGCGCGGCCTGTACCAGCTCTGAGAGGGAGACCAGTGATCAACGAGTCCCGGCAGGCCCGCGTCGAGGGCCGCCACTGGGTGAGCGCCGTCGACTTCGATCCCGAAGCCACCGCGGGGCTCGACTTCCCCGATCCCGTCGTGCTGCTGGACAGCACTCTGCGCAAGGCCCGCTACACCGCGGGCGCGACGACCTCGCTCGACGGGTTCCTGCGCATCGCGGAGGCGCTCGACGGCGTCGGGATCACGCAGGAGAGCCTCAACCTCGACTGGTGGGGCGACGCGGACCCCAACCCCCGCGAGCTCGAGCTGGTCCGCGAGATCCTCGCCGGCGGCTTCGGCTTCCGGACCTCCGTGTACGCGGACACGCTGATCGGTGAACGGGGCCGGGAGGTCGTCGACCTCCTGGCCGGGATCGGCACCACGCTGATGTCGCCCGGGATCGTGCCCGCCCCCACCCCCGAGGCCGAGAAGGTGCAGTTCGCGCGGCTCGAACAGATCGTCGGCCACGCCGCGGACGCGGGGATCGAGTTCACCCTGATCCTCGCGCAGGCCGGGCGCCGGGATTTCGCCCAGCTCATGCGGGCCGCGACCCTGGCCGCCGACCTGGGTGCCGTCCGGATCGACCTGATGGACTCCACGAGCAGCCTGCACCCCGAGGCGATGAAGCTCTTCGTGAGGCGGATCCGGGCCGGGCTCCCCCGGGACGTCCCGCTCACCATGCACGCCCACGACGACTTCGGTCTCGCCACCGCCGACGCGCTGGCCGCGGCCACCGCGGGCGCCCATCCGGACGTCTCGGTCAACGGCGTCTCCTACCGCTGCGGGTTCGCCGCGCTGGAGGAGGTCGTGACCGCGCTCGACGTGCTCTACGGCGTGGACACCGGGATCCGCACCGAGGGTCTGCAGGAGCTGGCGGACGTCGTGATGCGCGAGATGGGGGTGCCCCGGCCGAGGTTCAAGGCCGTGACCGGCGAGTACGCCTACCTGAAGAGCACCCCCGGGGACGTCCTCGGCTGCCTCCGCGACGGCGAACGCTCGTTCCCGCCGGTCTCCGGCTGCCTGCACGCCGACACCGTCGGCGCGGACGTCCGCTGGGTGTGGGACAGCCTGAGCACCGACGCCATGGCCCGCCAGCTCGCCGTCAACCTCGGATTCGACCCCGATCCCGCCGACGTCACCCGGGTGCGCGGGGCCCTCGACGACGCGGTGGCGGCGATCCCCGGGTTCCCCCGTTGGCTCACCCCGGAGCAGGCGGAGGGGATCTGTCGGTCGGTGCTGGCCCCGGTGCCGGCGTGACCGACCCCCCACCTCCGCCCGGTGGGGGCTGACGGCGGCTCCGACTCCGTCCGGGTCAGTCCGCGTCCGGGTCGATCGGGAAGTTGTCGCGGAAGAGCAGGTCCGGGTCCCACTCGCGCTTGAGCGCCCGCAGGCGCTTGAGGTGCTCGGGCGGGAACGCGCGGGCGAGGACCTCGGGGCCGGTGTCGGTCTCGAAGCTGAGGTACATGCCCTCGAACTGCGAGACGAGCTCGGCCCACCGGCGCTCGAAGTCCGGCGAGCCGCCCCCGAGGGTGACGAGCAGGAAGTTCGCGTCCCGCCAGGCGTAGGCGGTGGCGTCCGCCGGGGTGTCGCCCACCGCGCCGCCCGCCGACCGGACACTGAGCAGGAACGGGGAGCCCGAGGCGAGGAGGTCGGCGAGGCCTGCCGCGAGCTCCGGGGTGAGGTGGCGGACCAGGCCCGAGTGGCTGTGCGGCTCCCCCTGCCCGTGTTGGCTCTCCGCACCGGGTTGGTCGGCGAGCAGGCCTGCGTACGGCGTCATCCGGACCGAGTGGTCGACCAGCGGGGCGAGGTCGGCGAGCGGCTGCAGCCGCTCGAGCACGACGTCGGGATCGTCGGAGTCGACGACCACGATGGCGTGCACCGGCGCCGGCATCCCCCGCCGGCCGGGGGTGGTCATGAGCGTCCCGGTGACGCTCGGGTGGGCGGCCTCGATCGCCGCGCCCCACCCCTCGAGGAACGCGGCGACGTCGTCCGGGGCGAACACCAGGACGCCGAACCCGACCTGCCCCGGAACGGGATGGGCGTCGAACTCGAAGGACACCGCGACCCCGAAGTTGGCGCCCGCGCCCCGCATCGCCCAGAACAGGTCGGGATGCTCGGTGGCGCTCGCGTGCACCAGGTCGCCCGCCGCGGTCACCACGTCCACGGACCGGAGCAGGTCGATCGTCAGACCGTGCTCGCGCGCGAACCAGCCGATCCCCGCGGTGGTTGCCAGCCCGCCGACGCCGACCCCGCCCGCGTCGCCCGCGGTGATCGCGAGCCCGTGCGGGGCGAGCGCCTGCGCGACCTCGGCCCAGTGGGCGCCCGGCCCGACCCGCACCCGGTCGCCGGACACGGAGATCTCGTTCAGGGCGTCGAGCGCCAGGACGAGCCCGCCGTCGTTGAGCGAGCGGCCGGACAGCCCGTGCCCGCCGCTGAACAGCCCGAGCGGGACGTCTCGGTGGCGGGCCGCGAACCGCACGGCCTCCCGGACCTCGGCGACGGTCTGCGGGCGCAGCACCATCCCCGGCCGGGCGCCGCGGAAGTACCCCGAGGTGTAGCGGGCGTAGCCGGGGTCACCCGGCAGGATCGCCCGCTCCGCGAGCGCGGCGGGCACCGGGTCGCCCGCGAAGGACGCGACGGTGCGCGCCGCCGGGGCGGACCCGCCGCGGCGGCGCGCCTCGCCGACCCGCTCGCGGATCTCCGGCGCGGTGACCTCGGCGAACCGCCGGATCTCCGCCGGGTCGTCGCTCGCCAGGATGAAGACGCCGACGCCGTCCTCGATCGCCCGCTCGGCGAGCGCGGCCGCCGAGTACTGGGGAGTGACGTTGAGCAGCCGCTGGATCGTGCGCGGATCGCGACCCGCGGCGCGGGCGGCCTCGTCGATCACCCGGTTGCCCGCGGCCAGGTCGCCGGGCTTCAGCCAGGGCAGGCTCGGCAGCCACCCGTCTCCCTTGCGCCCGATGAGCTGTTGCATCCGCCGCTGCCGCGCGCCCACCCAGATCGGGATGTCGTGCGCCGGGGCCGGGCCGCGCGCCGCCCCGGCGACGCGGTGGTGCTCCCCGCCCGCGTACAACGGCGTCGGGTCGGCGACGTCCCAGATCCCCCGGATGACGTCGAGCGCCTCGTCCAGCGCGGTCACCGCCTCGCCGGGGGTCAGGGCGGGGCCACCGGTCATCGTGGCGATCGCGTCGAAGTACCCGCCCGTCCCGATCCCGAGCTCGGCCCGGCCGTCGCTGAGCAGGTCCAGGCTCGCGAGTGCGCGGGCGAGCACCGCGGGCGGTCGCAGCGGCAGGTTGAGCACGTTGCCCGCCACGTGGATGCGGGAGGTCCGCGCCGCGACCCACGTGAGCAGGGTCCAGGTGTCGTGGAACGACGCCTGGTAGGGGTGGTCCTGGAAGGTCACCAGATCCAGGCCCAGATCCTCGCTCAGCACCGCCAGGTCCACCGGACGCCGGGGTGTGGCGTGGGCGGGGGTGACGAAGCTGCCGAAGCGGAGTGGATGGCCGTAGTCGGGCATGTCTCCAGCGTGCCGCCGGAGATCACCGTCGACAACCACGGGGTAAGCGACTTACCTTTGATAAGTGACTGAGCCACCTCTGCACATCAGCGACGAGGAGTGCCGTCGCGTCTCCGGGATCATGGAGGTGGTGGGGCGGCGCTGGACCAGCGGGATCCTCCTCGCCGTGGGCCTCGGTGCCGAGCGGTTCTCCGAGATCGAGCACCGCGTCGACGGGCTGTCGAGCCGGATGCTGACCGTCCGGCTCCGCGAGCTCGAGGAGGCGGGCCTCATCGAGCGGATCGTGACCCCGACCATCCCGGTGAGCGTCCGCTACCGCACCACGCAGCGGGGCCGCGAGCTCCTGCGCGCCCTCCAGCCCCTCGGTCAGTACGCCCACCGCTGGGAACCCGAGACCCCGTGAGCGGCGATGGTCGCTCTGGCGACTATCGCCGCTCACGACCTCGGTGGGATGCGGCAGCGGTCAGCCCAGGACCTTGTCCAGGGTGATCGGGAGGTCGCGGACCCGGACGCCGGTGGCGTGCCAGGCCGCGTTGGCCACCGCGGCCGCGGTGCCGACGATGCCGATCTCGCCGACCCCCTTGGAGCCCATGGGGTTCACGTGGGGGTCGTCCTCGTCGAGCCAGTGCGCCTGCAGGTCGGCGACGTCCGCGTTCGCGGGCACGTGGTACTCGGCCAGGTCGTGGTTGACGACCGCGCCGGTGCGCGGGTCGAGCAGGCTCTGCTCGTGCAGGGCCATGCCGAGGCCCATCGTCATGCCGCCGAGCAGCTGCGAGCGGGCGGTGCGCGGGTTCACGATCCGGCCGCACGCGAACACCCCGTACAGCCGCGGCACCCGCACCTCGCCGGTGTCGGCGTGCACCCGGACCTCGGCGAACTGCGCGCCGAAGGCCGACATCACGTAGTCCTGCTCGGCCGGGTTGGGCGGCACGTCGGCGGCGGCCTCGTCGCCCTCGCGCGGGTCGTCGCCGAACTTGTCCCGGAACTCCCGCGCGGCCTCCACCAGCGCGGACCCCCAGGTCGTGGTGCCGGACGAGCCGCCCGCCACCGACGCCTCGGGCAGGTCGGTGTCGCCGAGCAGCACGTCGACCCGGGCCTCGTCCACGCCGAGGGCGTCGGCGAGGATCTGCGGCAGCACCGTGTACGCGCCGGTCCCGAGGTCGGCGGCGCCGATCCGGCCGACGTAGCGGCCGCCCTCGCGGCGCACCGTCGCCGTGGACTTCGTCATCCGGATGGTCGGGTAAACTGACGCGGCCACGCCCGTGCCGACCCACCAGCCGTCGACCCGCCGCGTCCCCGGCTCGGGGTCGCGGTCGGCCCAGCCGAACCGCTCGGCCCCCGCGCGCAGGCAGGCGACGAGGTTGCGGGAGGAGAACGGCCTGCCGGTCTCCGGGTCGACCTCGGGCTCGTTGCGGATCCGCAGCTCGACGGGGTCGATGCCCAGTTCGACGGCCAGCTCGTCGAGCGCGACCTCGGGCCCGAACATGCCGGGGCATTCGCCCGGCGCCCGCATCCAGGAGGGGACGGGGACGTCGAGCGCGGCGAGGCGGTGGGTGGTGCGGCGGTTGGGCGCGGCGTACATCGTGCGGGTGGGCACGCCGGTCTGCTCCGCGAACTCCTTGACCTTCGACGTCTGCTCGACGACGTCGATCGCGATGCCGCGCAGCGTCCCGTCGCGCTCGGCGGCGAGCTGGAGCCGCTGGATGGTCGGCGTCCGGTGGCCTGCCAGGGCGAACATCTCCTGGCGGGTCAGCGCGAACCGGACGAGCCGCCCCGGCAGCGCACGGGCCGCCAGCGCCGCCGTGACGACGTTCGCGTGCGGGGTGCCCTTCGACCCGAACCCGCCGCCGACGTACGGGCACACCACCCGGACCTGCTCCGGCGCGAGGCCGAAGACCTGCACCACGGTGTCCCGCACGCGGTGCACCGACTGGGTGGAGTCCCACAGCGTCAGGTGCGTGCCGGTCCAGAGCGCCGAGGTGGCGTGCGGCTCCATCGGGTTGTTGTGCTGCATCGGCGTGCGGTAGGTGCGTTCGAGCGTGACGGGTGCCAGCGCCAGCGCGTCGTCCATGTTCCCGGTCGCGGTGTCCGTCTCGTGGCCCGCGTTGACCTTCTCCGGGGTGTAGAGGTCCGTGCGGTCGGCGCGCAGCTCGGCGTCCGTGGCCTCGGCGGCGTAGCGGACCTCGACGAGTCCGGCGGCCTCCCGGGCGATCTCGTCGCTGTCGGCGAGCACCGCGGCCACGATCTGCCCGCGGAAGCCCACCTCGGCGTCCTGCAGCACGGCCAGCTCGCGGTCCTCGGTGGACGCCAGGTGCTCGGCGGTGGCGTGGGTGAGGACCCGCTGCACGCCGTCGAGGGCCTCGGCCGCGGTCGTGTCCAGGTCGACGATCCGGCCGCGGGCGACCGTCGAGGTGACCACGCGGCAGTAGGCGGGCGGGCCCGCGCCCTCCGGCACGGGGGTCTCGTCCGCGTAGACGGCGGCGCCGCGGACCTTGAGCTCACCGTCGCGGCGCCGCAGGTCCCGGCCGATCGCGTGGGGCTCGAGCAGGTCGGTCATGCCGTCTCCCTCGGTGTGGTCTGCCGCAGTGTGGCGGTCAGGGTGCGCCGGGCGAGCGGGATCTTGAAGGCGTTGCCGCCGTCGAACCCGGGCTGGGGGCGGGCGTCGGCGAGCTCGGCCTCCGCCGCGGCCGCGAAGGCCTCCTCGGTCGCGGGGCCGCCGCGCAGGGCGTTCTCGGCGCGGACCGCCCGCCACGGCGTGTGGGCCACGCCGCCGAGCGCGATCCGGGCGTCCAGGACCGTCCCGTCGACGACGTCGAGCACCGCGGCGACCGAGACCAGGGCGAACGCGTACGACGCCCGGTCCCGCACCTTGCGGTAGGCGTGGCGGCCCTTCGGGTAGGCGACGTCGATGGCGGTGATCAGCTCGCCGTGCGCCAGCTCGGTGTCCTGCTCGGGGGTGTCACCGGGCAGCCGGTGCAGGTCGGTGAACGCGAGCGTCCGGCCGCCGTCGGGCCCGAGGATCCGCACCTGCGTGTCGAGGGCGGCCAGCGCCACCGCCATGTCCGACGGGTGCGTGGCGATGCAGTGCTCGGACGTCCCCAGGATCGCGTGGTTGCGGGTGGCGCCGCCGATCGCGGCGCAGCCGGAGCCCGGCATGCGCTTGTTGCACGCGCTCGCCGGATCCTGGAAGTACGGGCAGCGGGTGCGCTGCAGCGGGTTCCCGCCGGTCGTGGCCATGTTGCGCAGCTGGCCGGACGCCCCGGACAGCAGCGCCGCGGCGAGCACCGGCAGCCGGGCGCGCACCCGCGGGTCGGCGGCGAGGTCGGCGTTGGTCACGCCCGCCCCGATCCGCAGGCCGCCGTCGATGTCGACGATCTCGGTGGAGGTCAGCGACGTGACGTCCACCAGCAGGCCGGGGTCGGCGATCCCGAGCCGGAGGTGGTCGACGAGGTTGGTGCCGCCGGCGAGGAAGGCGGCGTCCGGGCGGTCGGCCACCGCGGCGACCGCGGCCGCGGCGGTGTCCGGGCGGTCGTAGGCGAAGGGCCTCATCGCGTCGCCGCCCCGGCCACGGTCCGCACGGCCTCCCGGATGCCCTTGTAGGCACCGCAGCGGCACAGGTTCCCGCTCATCCGCTCGGCGATCTCGGCGTCGTCGAGCGCGGGGGTGTCGGTGAGGTCGGCGGTGACGACGCTGGGCAGGCCGCGGGCGTGCTCGTCGAGCACGCCCGCGGCCGAGCACACCTGGCCGGGCGTGCAGTAGCCGCACTGGAGGCCGTCGGCCTCCTGGAAGGCCTGCGGGAGCGGCCCGTCGATCCCGGCCGCCGTCACCACCTCCGCACCGTCTCGGGTGACGGCCAGGATCAGGCAGCTCAGCACCCGCCTGCCGTCGACCAGGACGGTGCAGGCGCCGCACTGCCCGTGGTCACAGCCCTTCTTCGGGCTCGTGATCCCGAGGCGCTGACGGAGCAGGTCCAGCAGCGAGGTCCGGGTGTCGCAGGTGGTGGTGTGGGTGGCGCCGTCGACCGTCAGGGTCAGTTCGGGGTCCATGCCCCGGTGGCTTCCCCCGGCGGCGCGCCTCAACCACCGGCGTGGGCGCGCACGGGCACGCTCTGCCAGCCCTTGAGGGTGTTGTTCAGCTTCGGCACGGGATCCCCGAGCGGTTCGAGGCGGGCGATCCGCCGGGCGAGCGCGGTCAGGACGAGCTCGATCTCGAGGCGGGCGATCGGCTGGCCGACGCACTGGTGGATGCCCATGCCGAAGGCGACGTGGCCCGAGGCCCGGCGCGTGATGTCCAGCCGGTCGGCGTCCGGGCCCCACTTGCGGGGGTCGCGGTTGGCGGAGGCGAGGAACAGCAGCATCTTCTCGCCCTCGGGGATCACGATGCCCGCCACCTCGACCTCGCGGGTGGTGGTGCGGAAGAAGGTCTGCACCGGCCCGGCGTAGCGCAGGGCCTCGTCGAAGGCGAACTTCGCGAGGGTGGGGTCGGCGTGCAGGGCCGCCCACTGCTCGGGGTGGGCGGCGAGCGCCGCCACGGTGTTCGCGATGCCGTGCACGGTCGTGTCGACCCCCGCGGAGAGCAGCGATCGGACGAGCATGGGTGCCTGCTCGTGGGTGATCTCGCCTGCGTCGGCGGCGGCCCAGATCGCGGCGCCGAGCCCGTCGGGGCTCAGCGCGTCCCGTTGGCAGCTGTTCCAGATCCACTCCTGCACGGGCGCCGCGGCGGCCAGCGCCTCCTCGAGCAGGGCGTTGCGGGGTCCGAAGGCGTTGAAGGCGAGCCCGCCGTAGGGCAGCAGGTTCTCCCGGCCCTCGACCGGCAGCCCGACGATGTCCGGGAACACCTGCAGCGGGTAGCGCTCGGCCAGGTCGGTGACGGCGTCGAACTCGCCGCGGGCGACGAGCTCGTCGGCGATGGCCTCCGCGCTCGCCGTGAAGCCCTCCCGGAAGCGGCGCACGGTCCGCGGGGCGATGACGGCGCTCATCGCCTTGCGGGTGGCGGTGTGGGTCGGCGGGTCGGCCTCCAGCAGCAGGCTGGGCGGGCGCCAGGGCTTCTCCCTGTGGAAGTCCGAGAGCCCGGCGCCGCGGCTGGAACAGAAGGTCGCCGGGTCGGTGAGCGCGGCGTGGACCTCCGCGTAGCGGCCCATGGCCCAGATGCCGTAGCGCCGCAGGTGGACCACCGGGCCGCTGTCGCGCAGGCGCTGGTGGAAGGGGTAGGGGTCGGTGAGGATCTCGTCGCCGAACGGGTCGTCGTCGAGGACGGGGATCGTGGGGATCACGGGGTCACAGGTCCAGCACGAGACGGGCGGAGCAGGACCGCGACACGCAGATCATCATGGTGTCGTTCGCGGCCTGCTCCTCGTCGGTGAGCAGGGAGTCGCGGTGGTCCGGGACCCCGTCGAGGACGGCGGTCTCGCACGTCCCGCAGGTGCCCTCCTGGCACGAGGACAGCACCGGAACGCCGGACGCCTCGACGACGTCGAGGATCGACCGGTCGGCGGGCACCGTGAGCGTCGTGCCGGACCGGGAGAGCTCGATCTCGAAGGACTGCATCGGGCCGTCCGTCGCGCCGGCCTTGGGGGCGAACCGCTCCAGGTGCAGGGCGCCCTGCGGCCAGCGGGAACACTGCTCCTCGACGGCGGCGAGCAGGGCCTCGGGGCCGCAGCAGTAGACCGCGACGTCCGTGCTCGGCTCCGCGAGGATGGTGGGCAGGTCGAGCAGGCCGACCTCGTCCATCGGGCGCACGGCGACCTTGCCCGGGTAGGCCTGCTCCAGCCGGTCCCGGAAGGCCATCGACGAGCGGGTGCGGCCGCCGTAGACGAGCCGCCAGTCCGCCCCCGCCGCCTCGGCCTGCGCGAGCATCGGCAGGATCGGGGTGATGCCGATCCCGCCCGCGACGAACACGTAGCGGGCGGCCGCGACCAGCGCGAAGTGGTTGCGGGGGCCGCGCACGTGCACGGTGTCGCCCTCGGCGAGGGTGTCGTGGACGTGGGCGGAGCCGCCGCGGCCGGCGGGCTCGCGCAGCACCGCGACCTGCAGGACCGAGCGCTCGGCCGGGTCCCCGCACAGCGAGTACTGCCGGACGAGGTCGTCGGTGAGGACGAGATCGATGTGCGCGCCGGGCTCCCACTCGGGCAGGTCGGCACCGTCGGCGCTGCGCAGCGTCAGCTGCACGACGCCGTCGGCCAGGGTCTCCTTCTTGTCGAGCACCAGGTCGAGCTCGTACTCGCGGTGGGGTGCGGTCTGCATCGATCGTCCTCCTCAGGTGTGGGCGAGGACCCGCGCGCGGTCGTCCGGCGGCGGGGCGGAGTCGCGGGGGTCGGCGTGGTGGCCGGTGGGGTGGCCGAGCAGCCACTCCCACAGCTCGACGGGGTCCTCGAAGTCCCGTTCGGCGCCGCAGTGGCAGACCGCGCGGAGCCGGTCGGTGCCCAGCACCCAGTGGATGCGGTAGACCCGCTCCCCCTCCAGGACCGGGGGCGCCTCCGGGATCTCGCCTCCCCCGGTCATCGGGCGGCCGGGGCGTTGCGCGGTGCCTCGCCGACCATCCGGGCCAGCATCCGCCGCGCCGCCAGACCACCGGTGTCGATGTTGATCGACAGCTCCTGGTAGCCCGCGGGCTCGCGCGCGACTACCTGTTCGAGCACGTCGAGGGCGACGACGTCCTGCAGGACGACGGTCCGGTTGTTCTCGGCGAGGAAGGCCGAGACCTCCTCGTCGTCGAGGGCGAAGTCGCGGGCGACCATCCAGAAGTCGTGGGTGGAGTGCTCGGTCTCCGGCGTGATGGCGTACACGACCTCGACGTGGAAGGCGTCCGGGTCCGTGCCGTCCGGGTTCGGGACCGACCCGACCGGCGCGATCCGGCTGTGCAGCTTGTACAGGCACGGCGGCGTGTACTCGATGTCCTGCCAGCGGGCGATGCGCCCCTGCAGCCCGGTCGACTTCGCGTAGAACGGCGGGCACTCGGCGTCCGCCATGTGGCGGGACACGTAGACGATCCCGGCGTCGTCGTCCACCTCGGTCGTGATCGGCGTCGAGGCCACCTCGGGGGTGCCGATGTAGCCGCCGTGCAGGTAGGTCTCGTGGGACAGGTCGAGCAGGTTGTCCACCAGCAGCGAGAACCGCGCGGCCAGCGGCTCCAGGCCGCGGACGGTCGTGTAGCCCTCGGCGTCCAGGTACGTGGCGCGCGGGATGCGCGACTCGTCGGCCAGCCCCGGATCCCCGATCCAGATCCAGACCAGCGAGTCCAGCTCCGCGACCGGGTACGAGGTGAGCCGGGCGGTGCGCGGCACGCGGGTCTGCCCAGGCACGGCCACGCACTTGCCGTCCGCGCCGTAGGTGAAGCCGTGGTAGCCGCAGACCACGGCGCCGTCGACCAGCCGGGACGGGGCCTGGGACAGCGGGAACCGGCGGTGCACGCACCGGTCGGAGTGGGCGACGACCTCGCCGGCCTCGGTGCGCCAGAACAGGATCGGCTCGTCGCAGATCGTGCGGGCGAACAGCGCGTGCTCGATCTCGGCGGAGTACGCGGCGACGTACCACTGGTTGCGCGGGATGGCGCTCACGACGGGACTCCCTCGGCTCGGGTGGTGGGGACATCGGCCGCGGTGCGCAGCCGCAGGAGGAACAGGGTGGCCGCGGCGACGACGAAGACGACGCCGAACAGCAGGTACAGCGACTGCGGGGTCCAGCCGCCGTCGAGCAGGGTGCCGGCCAGGGTGGGGGCGAGGATCGCGCCCGCGCGGCCGATCGCCAGCCCGGTGCCGACCCCGGTCGTCCGCACCGCGGACTCGTACACCGTGGGGGTCAGGGCGTAGAGGCCCGCGACGCAGCCGTTCACGAACAGCCCGATCACCACGGCGACGACCAGGGCGAACGCCAGCGACGAGGTGGTCGCGATGAAGAAGGCGAGCAGGGCCCCGGTCGCGACGAGGTAGGCGGCGAGGACGTTCCGCAGGGGGAAGCGGGCGGCCAGCAGGCCGAGCAGCGCGGCGCCGAAGATGCCGCCGACGTTCAGCAGCGTGCCGCCCGCGATGCCGGCGGTCGGGGAGAGCCCGGCCTCGGTGAGCAGGGTGGGCGTCCAGCTGGTGACGAAGTAGAAGCCCGCCATGATGCAGAAGAAGACGACCCACAGCACCAGCGTGGTGCGGCGGAGCCTCGGGGTGAGGAGCTCGCGGTAGCCCGCGGCGACTCCGCGCGGGGCCGCGGGGCGCTCGGGGAGGACGGCGAGCGCCGCGTGCCCCATCCTGGCGAGCAGGCCGTTGATCCGCTCCAGGGCCGCGGCCGGGCGGCGGGCCACGAGGAAGTCCAGCGACTCGGGCAGCCGCCACCACACCAGCGGGATGGCGAGCGCGGTCGCGAGGCCGCCGACCAGGAACACCGACCGCCAGCCGAACTGGCCGATCAGGAGCACGGCGAGCAGGCCGCCGAGGGTCGCGCCGAGGGCGTAGCCGGTCGAGTTGAGGCTGACGGCGAGTCCCCGCCACCGGGCGGAGGCGTACTCGGCGGCGATGACGTTGCTGGTGGCCAGCACGCCGCCGATGCCGATCCCGGTCAGCGCCCGCAGCCCGCCGAGCTGCCAGGCGGCCTGGCTGACCGAGGAGAGCAGCATGGCGGCCGCGGCGACCGTCAGGCAGCCGAGCACCATCGGCCTGCGGCCGATCCGGTCGGCCCACGGCGCGACGAACATCGAACCCAGCGCCATGCCGATCAGTCCGGCGGACAGCAGCAGACCGAGCTGGGCACCGGTCAGGCCCCACTCGGCCGAGACGGACTTGCCGGTGAAGGCCATCACCAGCACGTCGAAGCCGTCGATCATGTTGAGCAGCACGCAGACGACGACCGCGCTCCACTGGAAGCGGGACATGGGTCGCTCGTCGATCAGGTCGCGGACGGTGGCGCTCATCGCGGGCCACCGGGGCGGACGGGAAGGCGGGAATCACGCATGGCAGCACTCCGTTGTCGACTGCTCGGGCCCGGACGAGGTGGTGGTCGGGCCTAGGGAGGATGCGGTCCGCGCGTCACGCAGCTGAACCGGGCTTCCGGAAAATGGAAGAGTTGCTCAGTAGGGTTCGGCGAGCGCCCGGCTGATGGCCCGTGCGCTGGTCCGGACGAGCGGCACGACGGCGTGCGGGGAGACCGAGCCGTACCGGACGACGAGCGAGACCGCGGCGACGATCTGTCCGCGCTGGTCGTGGACGGGGGCGCCGACGGAGAGGGAGTCCAGCGTGACCTGCCGGTCGCTGATCGAGAACCCGTTCGTGCGGACGTCGGCGAGCATCCCGCGCAGCCGCGCGGGATCGGTGACGGTCTTCTCGGTGAAGCTCGCGATGGGCCCGCCGAGCACGTCGTCCTGGACGTCGGTGGGGGCGTGCGCGAGCAGGACCAGGCCGACCCCGGTCGCCGTGAGGGCGAAGCGCCCGCCGACGCGGGTGAGCACGGGCACGGCTCCCGAGCCCGCGATCCGCTCGACGAACACCACCTCGGTGCCCTCGCGCACGGCGAGCTGCACGTTCTCCCGGCTGATCTGGGACAGGTCCTCCAGGAAGGGCAGCGCCCGCTCGCGCAGGCCCGGGCCGCGGGGGGCCAGCGCGCCGAGCTCCCACAGCCGCAGGCCGATGTGGTAGCTCCCGTCCTCCGCCCGTTCGAGCGCGCCCCACGCCACCAGCTCGGCGACGAGTCGGTGAGCGGTCGAGAGCGGGACGCCCGCCGCGGCGGCGAGCTGGCTGAGCGTCAGCGCGCGTCTCGTGGTGGAGAAGGTGTCCAGCAGCGTGAGCGCACGCGACACGACCGGGCCGGTGGGCCCGGTCGGGTGGCCACGACGCGACACGGTGCGCTCAGTGCTCCTCGGCGGTGCGGCTGGGGGACCCGCCACTCGTACCGGTCGGCGGCCGGTCCCGTCCAGTGCCCCGACGATCAGACGACCTGCTCCGCCTGGACGAGGACGTGGCGCAGGATCGTCTCGATCTCGTCGAACTCGGCCTGGCCCGCGATCAGCGGCGGGGCCAGCTGGATCACGACGTCTCCGCGGTCGTCCGGGCGGCAGTACAGGCCGGCGTCCAGCAGGGCCCGCGGCAGGAAGCCGCGGACCAGGCGCTCGCGCTCGTCGGCACCGAAGGTCTCCCGGCTGTTCTTGTCCTTCACCAGCTCGACCGCCCAGAAGTAGCCGTCACCGCGCACGTCGCCCACGATCGGCAGGTCCAGCAGCCTGCGCAGGGTGTCCCCGAAGGCCTGCTCGTGGTCGAGCACCCGCTGGTGGAGCCCCTCGCGCTCCATCAGGTCGAGGTTGGCGAGCGCCACCGCGGCGGACACCGGGTGCCCGCCCCAGGTGTAGCCGTGCGGGAAGGTCACGCCGGGGCGCAGGAAGGGCTCCATCACGCGGTCGGAGGCGATCAGCGCGCCGAGCGGGCCGTAGCCGGAGGTCATGCCCTTGGCGCAGGTGATCAGGTCGGGGACGTAGCCGAACTTCGCGCAGGCGAAGGTGTGGCCGTGCCTGCCGAAGGCGCAGATCACCTCGTCGGACACGAGCAGCACGTCGTGCCGGTCGCAGATCTCGCGGACGCGCGCGAAGTAGCCGGGCGGCGGGGTGAGGCAGCCGCCGGAGTTCTGCACGGGCTCGAGCACCACGGCCGCCACGGTGTCGGCGCCCTCGAACAGGATCGCCTCCTCGATGCGGTCGGCGGCCCAGCGGCCGAAGGCCGCCTGCCCCTCCGCGTCGTCGGCGAACTCGGGGTGGCGGTAGCGGTTGGTGTTGGGCACCCGGAAGCCGCCGGGGGCGAGGGGCTCGAAGTCCTTCTTCATCATCGGCAGGCCGGTGATGGCCATGGCGCCGTGCGGGGTGCCGTGGTAGGCCACCGACCGGCTGATCACCTTGTGCTTCAACGGCTTCCCGACGAGCTTGAAGTACTGCTTCGCCACCTTCCACGCCGACTCGACGGCCTCGCCGCCGCCCGAGGTGAAGAAGACCCGGTTGAGGTCGCCGGGCGCGAGGTGGGCCAGCCGCTCGGCGAGCGCGGCGGCGGGCGGCGTCGTGTAGCCCCAGACGGGGAAGTAGGCGAGCTCCGCGGCCTGCTTCGCCGCGACCTCGGCGAGCTCGCGGCGCCCGTGCCCGGCCTGCACGACGAACAGGCCGGCGAGCCCGTCGAGGATCGTGCGCCCGCGGGAGTCGGTGAGCCGCACGCCCTCGCCCTTGGTGATCACCGGGACGGGGTTGTCGGGCCCGTAGGCGCCGGAGCGGGCGAAGTGCATCCAGAGGTGGCGGGCGGCGGCCTCGGCAGCCGGGTGCGCCGGGGCGGTCGGGTTCTCGACGGCGGTCATGGCTGCTCCTGTCAGGCGTTCTGGGGGAATCCGAGGTTGATCCCGCCGTGGCTCGGGTCGAGCCAGCGGGTGGTGACGACCTTGCCGCGGGTGAAGAAGTGGAAGCCGTCGGTGCCGTGGGCGTGGGTGTCGCCGAACAGCGAGCTCTTCCAGCCGCCGAAGGAGTAGTAGGCCATCGGGACCGGCACCGGCACGTTCACCCCGACCATCCCGACCTCGATCTCGGTCTGGAACCGCCGGGCCGCGCCGCCGTCGTTGGTGAAGATCGCCGTGCCGTTGCCGTACGGGTTGGCGTTGACCAGCTCGACGGCCTCGTCGAAGGTGTCCACCCGGACCACCGACAGCACGGGGCCGAAGATCTCGTCGGTGTAGATCGTCATGTCGGGCGTGACGTGGTCGAACAGGGTGGGCCCGACGAAGAACCCCGCACCGTCGGCGTCGTAGGAACCCGCCCGCCCGTCGACCACCACCGTGGCGCCCGCGGCCTGTCCGGCGTCGATGTAGCCCGACACCCGCTCCTGCGCCGCCCTGGTCACCAGCGGTCCCATGTCGCAGCCCCGGGTCCCGTCACCGGTCCGCAGGGCCACGGCGCGGTCCGCGATCCGCGCGACCAGCTCGTCGGCGATGTCGCCCACCGCGACCAGCGCGGAGATCGCCATGCAGCGCTCGCCCGCCGAGCCGAAGCCCGCGTTGACCGCCTGGTCGGCGGCCAGGTCGAGGTCGGCGTCGGGCAGGACCACCATGTGGTTCTTCGCCCCGCCCAGGGCCTGCACCCGCTTGCCGTGCGCGGTGCCGGTCTCGTAGACGTAGCGCGCGATCGGGGTGGAGCCGACGAAGCTGATGCTCCTGACGTCCGGTGAGGTCAGGAGTGCGTCGACGGCGGTCTTGTCGCCGTTGAGGACGTTGAACACGCCGTCGGGCAGCCCCGCCTCCTTCCACAGCTCGGCGATCCACAGCGCCGCGCTCGGCACCTTCTCCGAGGGCTTGAGCACCACGGTGTTGCCCGCGGCGATCGCGATGGGGAAGAACCACATCGGCACCATGGCCGGGAAGTTGAACGGCGAGACGATGCCCACGACGCCCAGTGGCTGCCGGATCGAGGCGACGTCCACCCCGGTGGAGGCGTTCTGCGTGGCCGACCCCTTGAGCAGGTGCGGTGCCCCGCAGGCGAACTCCACGACCTCCTGGCCGCGGGCGACCTCGCCCGCGGCGTCGGAGAGGACCTTGCCGTGCTCGGCGGTGATGAGCGCCGCCAGCTCCCCGGCGCGTTCGTCGAGCAGCTGCCGGAAGGTGAACAGGATCCGGGTCCGTCGGGCCAGGGAGGTGTCCCGCCATCCCGGGAAGGCGGCCTTCGCGGCGGCGATCACCTCGGCCGCCTCCTGCTCCGACGCCAGCGGCAGGGACGCGGTCACCTCGCCGGTCGCGGGGTTGGTGACGTCGGAGAACCGGCCGGACTTGCCGTCGACCTTCTGGCCGTCGGCCCAGTGGGAGAGCACGGGGACTGCAGCGGGTGCCATGGTCCGAGTCTGGGCGCGCTCCGGGATCGACTCAGGTGGCGATCTGTCAGGATCCTGGCCCGAATCCGACGATCTGTCATGCTGGCGGCGTGTTCACCACCGTCGCGGAGGTCCTCGAGCTCCCCGTCCTGCAGGCGGGGGCGCCGGTGGTGCGCGCCGGGCGCGAGGCGCTGGGCGCGCCGGTCCGCTGGGTGCACGTCAGCGAGCAGCGCGATCCCGCGGGCACGCTGGCGACCGGCGTGCTGGTGCTGTCGATCGGGGTGGTCGTCAGCGACCCCTCCGTCAGCCCGACCCGGTACCTGGCCGCGCTGCGGGAGGGCGGCGCGGTGGCGCTCGTCGTCGAGCTGGGGCAGCACCTGCGCGCGGTCCCGGCACCGTGGGTGCAGGCCGCCCGGGCGCTCGGGTTCCCGCTGGTCGAGCTGCGGCGGACGGTCCGGTTCGTCGAGATCACCGAGGCCGTGCACGTCCGCATCGTCGGGCGGCAGTACGAGCGCCTGGCCTTCGCGGAGCGGGTGGCGACGGTGTTCCGCGGGCTGGCCGCGGACGCGGTGGCGGCCGAGGTCGTGGTCGCCGAGGCCGCGGAGCTGCTGGCCGCGCCGGTGGTGCTCGAAGACGTCGGGCACCGGGCGCTCGCGGTGGCGGGCGGACCGGCGGAGGAGGTGCTGCGGGACTGGGGCGCCCGCTCGCGGCACGCCCCGACGGGCGTGCCCGGCGGCGGCCCGCAGGGATGGTCGAGCGTGCCGGTCGGGCGGCGGCGGGCCCGCTGGGGGCGGCTCGTGGTCCCGGTCCGCCTCGAGGACGACGAGCGGGCGCGGCTGGTCCTCGACCACGCCGCCGACACACTGACCGTCGCGGCGCTGCTGCGGGGGGATGCGGGTGGTGCCGTGCGTGCCGCCGTGGACCGGTGGCTCGAGGACCTGCTCGCCACCGCCCCCGCCGGGGAGGGCACGCTGCAGGCCCGTGCCCGTGCGCTCGGCCTCCCGGCGGACGGGCCGTACGAGGTGCTCGCGGTGGCGGGCGGCGGGGCCGGGACGGCGCAGGCGCTGGCCGCGGCGGCGCCGACCGCGTTGACCGGCGTCGCGGGCGGGTGTGTGCTCGCGGTCCTGGCGGGCGCCGCGAGCCTCCCGCCGAACACGGTGGGGACCGCGGTGGCAGGCGCCGCCTCCGCCGCGACCTTCTCCGAGCTGTCGGACGCCGTCGTCGCCGCCTGCCGCGCGGCCCTGGCGGCCGCCGCCACCGGTGCCCCGCCGACCGAGGCCCCGTGGCGGCCCGCGGACCTGGGGGTGCGAGGCCTGGTGTGGGACCTGCGCACCGATCCCGCGCTGCTGCGGTTCGTCGAGTCCGAGCTGACGCCGGTCCTCGCCCTGGGCGACCGGCGGCGCGCCGAGCTCCTCGCGGACGCAAGGGCCTTCACCGAGGCGGACGGGGTCGTGGCGGCCTTCGCCGAGCGGATCGGGGTGAGCCGCGCCGCGGCCTACGCCCGCGCCGACCGGCTGTCCGCGGCCCTGGGGCGAGACGTCCGGCAGCCGATGGTGCGCCTCGCCCTGCACCTCGCCCTGCTGGGGCGGGCGGCGAGCGCCGCGCGCGGCGCCCCGGCGGACGCGTGAGCACGCGGTCGACGCGTCAGCGCCGGTAGGTGAGCCGGAAGTCCAGCTCCCACGTCCGTCCGCCGTCGTGGGACTGCTCCCAGCGGCCGTCAATGGTCGAGGCGTCCGGGGAGAACTCGCCGACGAAGCGTTGGGCGAAGTCGAGCGGGCTGAAGTCGGCCTCGGTGCGCACCAGCGTCCAGACGCCGCCGGTCAGGGTCATGCGGTGCAGCCGGGTGACCCCGCGGGAGTCGTAGTAGTGCTGCAGGTACGCGTCCTCGTGGGGGGCGATCACGAGCATGCTGTCCGGGATCGGGTCCGGCGCGTCGGAACGCCCCACCAGGTAGGCGCCGCGCAGCGCCCACTCGAAGCGCACCCGGCCCTCCAGGGAGCCCGGGTCGGCGATGCCCCACGCGGGCGGCGGTGTCGGCCGGATCGTCCACGTGCCCTCGAGGACGTCGAGGGCGGCGAGTGCCTGGCTGCGGTCGGCGGTGCTCATGTGAGGGGGACCGCGCCGGCCCCCGGAACTCATCGCCGAGTGCCTCAGCGGCTCGGGACGGCCACCTTCGTGAGCTCCTCGGACACCGTCCACAGCCGGGCGGCGTCCTCGGCGCTGCGCAGGGGGCGGTACAGCGTCGCGGGCGCGGGCCCGCCGCCGAGCCCGCCGAGCCCCTTCGGCCCGTAGAACTCGCCGCCCTTCGCCGTCGTCGTCGCGGCGAGCAGGGCGGGCAGCCCCGCGGACTCGGGGGTGCCGAGCAGGATCCCCCGCCGGGACAGTGCGCGGATGACCTTGACCTCGGTCGTGTCCTCCGTCCGGCCCACCTCGGGGCGAGCCGCCAGCAGGTTCGTCGGGGCCACGCCCGGGTGGGAGAGCACGCTGGTGATCCCCCAACCCTCCGCCCGGCTGCGGCGATCGAGCTCGAGTCCGAACAGCCCACACGCGACCTTGGACTGGCCGTAGGCGCGGCTGCCGTCGTAGGAGCGTTCCCAGTTGAGGTCCTCCCAGTGCATCGCGCCGCGGCGGGCGGCGATGCTGACCTGGGTCACCACCCGGGCGCGACCGGCGCGCAGCAGCGGCAGCAGGTGCCCGACCAGGGCGAAGTGGCCGAGGTGGTTGGTGCCGAACTGCAGCTCGAACCCGTCCGCCGTGGTCTGGTGGTCCGGTGGGGTCATGACGCCCGCGTTCGCGATCAGGAGGTGCAGCGGCCGGTCCTCGGCGACCAGCTCCGCCCCCAGGGCGGCCACGGAGTCCAGTGAGGACAGGTCGAGGGCGCGCAGCTCGACGGTCGCGCCGGGCGCCGCGGACCGGATGCGGGCCAGGGCGGCCTCGCCCTTGCGCGGGTTGCGGACCGGCAGGATCAGCTCGGCGCCCGCGGCGGCGAGCCGGGTCGCGATGCCCAGGCCGATGCCGTCGCTCCCGCCGGTGAGCAGAGCGCGGGTCCCGGTCAGGTCCGGGAGGGTGATGTCGGGTGCCATGGCCCCAGTCTGCGCAGGCGCGCGATCCGCAACCACGGCCTGACGATCCGTGGTTGCGGAGTCCACCCGAACGGTAGGAAGGAACGGTGCAGATCGACCGACCCGGCCTGGCGGAGTTCCTGCGACTGCGTCGCGAGGCCTTGCAACCCGAGGACGTCGGCCTCCCGCGGGGGCAGCGCAGGCGCACCGCGGGCCTGCGCCGCGAGGAGGTCGCGGCGCTCTGTCACATGTCGACGGACTTCTACTCGCGCATCGAGCGGCAGCGGGGCCCGCAGCCCTCGGCGCAGATGGTCGCCGCCATGGCGCAGGGCCTGCACCTCTCGCTCGAGGAGCGCGACCACCTGTTCCTCCTCGCCGGGCACCAGCCGCCCCTGCGCGGGGCGGGCGGCGA
Organism: Pseudonocardia sp. WMMC193; assembly: GCF_021728735.1. Lineage (NCBI taxonomy): Bacteria > Bacillati > Actinomycetota > Actinomycetes > Pseudonocardiales > Pseudonocardiaceae > Pseudonocardia > Pseudonocardia sp. WMMC193. The sequence goes on from NZ_JAKKDO010000003.1 coordinate 5,603,600, forward strand.
CCACGTCAGCCCGGGCATGCTGCGGGTGTTCGACCGGCTCGTCGACACCCCCGTCGAGATCGTGACCGAGCTCGGAGAGACGTTGCGGCAGAACGCGTTCGGGGTGGCCCTCACCGGCGACACCAGCCGCTTCACCGGCCTGCACCGCAGCATCGGCTACCGCTGGTTCGCCGATCGCTCCAGCCGCGCGCTCTACGCCGAGGAGGACCACCCGTTCCTCTCCCGCCTGTGGGTCTCCGCGCTGCGGCAGGTCGCCACCCTCCGCGGCCCCGGCTCACGCGCGGCGACGATGGTCGAGCTGCTCTCCGACGACGCCGAGTTCGGGGCGCTGTGGGCCGAACACGAGGTCGGGCTCCAGCCTCGCGAGCACAAGCGCTTCGTCCATCCCGAGGTCGGCGTCCTGGAGCTGACCTGCCAGACCCTCCTCGACCCGGTCCAGTCCCACGCGCTGCTGGTCTACACCGCCTCGCCGGGGAGCGAGAGCGCGGAGAAGCTCCAGCTGTTGTCCGTCATCGGGGCGCAGAGCCTCGCGTGACCGTCGTGGCGCGCTCCCGCGAGGTCAGGTCGCGATCCCGCGCCACACCAGCTCGGTGAGGTCTTCGGCGGCGCGCCGCCCGGCCTCGTCCGGGCCGAGGAAGAACAGGCCGCCGAGGGCGCGCAGCACCGTCTCGGGATCGGTGTCGGGTCGGACGGTGCCCGCGGCGATGTTGGCGCGCAGCAGCTCCGCCCCGGCCTCCACCATCGACCGGTAGGCCCCCTCGGCGGCGAGGCTGGCGGTCTGGAGCGCTTCGGCCAGGCCGCGCTTGGTCCTCATGTAGTGCGCGAGGTACTCGGTCACCCAGAGCCGGAAGGCCTGCTCGGGGGTGTGGTCGGCCAGCAGCCCCGGCACGGCCGCGATCAGGTGGCCGACCTCGCGCTCGTACACCGCCAGCACCAGGGCGTCCTGGGTGGGGAAGTGCCGGTACACGGTGCCGACGCCGACCCCCGCGGCCTTCGCCACGGCGTTGAACGAGAGTTCGCCGGTGGCGACCGCGGCGGCGGCCACGCCCAGGATCCGGTCCCGGTTGCGTCGGGTGTCCGCCCGACGCAGGCTGACCGAACTCGAGGACATCCGGTCACGGTAGCTCAGCGCGGGTCCGCGTTGCGGAGCGGATAAGTATCCGCTAGCGTCGGGTGCGGCGCCGACCCCCCTTCCACCACATCGGAAGCGAATCGTGGACATCACCCTCGAAGTCAATGGCGAAACCCGACACCTCAGCATCGACCCCGGGGTCACCCTGCTCGACGCGTTGCGCGAACGGCTCGGGATCACCGGACCCAAGAAGGGGTGTGATCGCGGTCAGTGCGGTGCGTGCACCGTGCACGTCGACGGTCGACCGGTCCTCGCGTGCCTCACCCTCGCCGCCACCGTGCGGGAGCCGGTCCGGACCGTGGAGGGCCTCGCCGAGGACGGGCGACCGCACCCGGTCCAGCAGGCCTTCGCCGAGCAGGACGCCCTGCAGTGCGGTTTCTGCACGTCGGGGCAGGTCATGTCGGCCGTCGCCGCCGTGGAGCAGGAGGTGGCGGACGTCCGGGAGTTCATGTCCGGGAACCTCTGCCGCTGCGCGGCCTACCCCAACATCGTCGCGGCGGTCGAGCAGGCCCGGTCGACCAAGGAGAGCGCCGATGCGCGCGTTTGAGCTCACCGCACCCACCACGCTCGACGAGGCGCTGACCTCCGGGGCGACCGCCCTGGCGGGCGGGACCACGCTCGTCGACCTCATGAAGCTGGACGTCCTGACCCCGCCCCGGGTCGTCGACATCAACGCGCTGCCGTTGCGCGGGATCGAGGTCGATCCCGCGGGCGATCTGCGCATCGGCGCCCTGGAACGGATGAGCGCGGTCGCCGCGCACCCACAGGTGTACCCGGTGATCAGCCGGGCGCTGCTGCTCAGCGCCTCCCAGCAGCTGCGCAACATGGCGAGCATCGGCGGGAACCTGATGCAGCGCACCCGGTGCGGCTACTTCCGGGACGTCGCGATGCCGTGCAACCGCCGCGATCCGGGCAGCGGCTGCCCCGCGATCGAGGGCGCCAACCGGATGCACGCGGTGCTGGGCACCAGCGACGCCTGCGTGGCCACGCACGCCAGCGACCTCGCCGTCGCGCTCGTGGCGCTCGACGCGCGGATCGAGCTGGTCTCGGCGCAGGGCGGGCGCTCCGTCGCCCTCGCCGACTTCTACCGCCTGCCGGGCGACACCCCCGAGCGCGAGCACGACCTCCGACCGGGCGAGCTGATCGGCGAGATCGTGGTCCCGCGCCTGGACTGGGCCGCGCGCTCGACGTATGTGAAGGTGCGGGACCGGCAGTCCTACGAGTTCGCGCTGTGCTCGGTGGCGGTGGCGCTCGACGTCCGGGACGGTCGGGTCGCCGACGTCCGGATCGCCGCGGGCGGTGTGGGCACCGTGCCGTGGCGGCTCACCGCGGTGGAGGCGGCCCTGCGCGGCGGCCCCGCGGACGAGGCGGCCTTCGAGGCCGCCGCGCAGGTGGCCGCCGACGGGGCGCGGCCCCTGTCGCACAACGGGTACAAGACGGCGCTGCTGCCGCGGACCGTCGTCCGGGCACTGCTCGAGGTGAGCCGAGGATGACCATGCGAACCGATGCTCCGCTCAAGACCTCCGGGGCCGCGCGCTACGGCCTCGACGTCACCCCGCCCGGCACGGTCTACGGCTACGTCGTGACCAGCACGATCGCGCACGGCGAGATCACCGCGATGGACGTGGCGGCGGTCCGGGCGGCACCGGGCGTGCTCGCGGTGTACACCCCGTTCGACCCGCTCCCGCTGCGGACGCCGATGTCGCCCCTCCTCGGCGAGACGTGGGTCCCGTTGCAGGACACCGAGGTCACCTACTACGGCCAGCCCGTCGGGTTCGTCGTCGCGGAGACCTTCGAGCAGGCCCGCGACGCCGCGCTGCTCGTCGAGGTCACCTACGACCGGCGACCGGCGCGGACCTCCCTGCACGCCGGTCTCGCCGACGCTCTGGACGCCCCGCCCTCGCTGCACGGGGAGCCGCCGACGCTCCAGGTCCTCGCCGACGGCGTGGAGTCCATCGAGGACGCCCTGGCCGCGAGCGCCGTCCGGGTCGACGCGACGTACGAGACCGCCACCCAGAACCACGCCGCGATGGAGCCGCACTCCGCGGTCGCGGTGTGGGAGGACGGGCGGCTGACCCTCTACAGCGGGACGCAGGGCTCGGACCTGCAGGCGGCGCAGCTGGCCCAGGCCCTGGACGTCGAGCCGGCACGGGTGCGGGCGGTGAACCCGTTCGTCGGCGGGGCGTTCGGGGGCAAGGGGCACGCGGGGGTGTCCGCGTTCCTCGGCGCGGCCGCGGCTCGCGACCTCGGCCGGCCGGTGAAGGCGGCGCTCACCCGCGAGCAGGTGTTCACCGCGACCGCCACCCGGCCCGCCACCGTGCAGCGCCTGCGGATCGGCGCGGACGCCGACGGTCGCCTGACCGCGTTGGCGCACGACTCCTGGTCCTCGACCACCGCGACGCCGTCCTTCGTGGAGCCGACCTCGCACGGCACGTCGCGCGAGTGGTACACCACGCCGAACCTGGCGATCACCCAGAAGATGGTGCCGCTGCACGTCCCGCCGACCACCTTCATGCGGGCGCCGGGCGAGGCCCCCGGGTCGTTCGCGTTGGAGAGCGCGATGGACGAGCTCGCGGTGGCGCTGGGCATGGACCCCGTCGAGCTCCGGCTGCGCAACAGCTCGATCGCGCCGCCCGGCAGGGACCTGCAGTGGTCCAGCAAGCATCTCGACGAGTGCTTCACGCTGGGCGCGCAGCGGTTCGGGTGGGCGCAGCGCCACCGCCGCCGGGGCGACGGCGACTGGCTCGTCGGGTACGGCACGGCCACCGCGATGTTCCCGGCGCTGCGGTTCCCCTGCGCGGTGCGGATCACGCTGCGCCCGGACGACACGGCCGAGGTCGCGACGAGCGGCGCCGACCCCGGCACGGGGCTGCGCACCGTGCTGTCGCTGTTCGGTGCGGAGGCGCTGGCGATCCCGCCGGAGCGGGTCGAGGCCGCGCTGGGTGACTCGACCCTGCCCCCGGGCGGCATGTCCGGCGGCTCGACGGCGACCGCGTCGGTGGGCTCGGCGATCGCGGTGGGCGCGCCCGCGGTGATCGACGCGCTGGTCGCGGTGGCCACCGGGCCGGGCGGGCTGTTCGCGGGCCGGGAGGTCGCCTACGCCGACGGGCGGGTGTTCGCCGAGGGGGACAGCGCCACGTTCGGCGAGGTCCTGCGGGCCGCCGGACGGGACGAGGTCACCGCGATCGGGACCTCCGCGCCGGGCGAGGAGATGACCAAGCACTCCTTCAGCTCGTTCGGTGCCCAGTTCTGCGAGGTCCGCGTGCACCGCTGGACGCGCGAGGTGCGCATGTCCCGCATGCTCGGGGTGTTCGACGCCGGGCGGATCATCCACGAGCAGGCTGCCCGCAGCCAGATCATGGGCGGCATGATCTGGGGCGTCTCGGCGGCGCTGCACGAGGGCCTGGAGATCGAGGAGAGCGGGCGCCCGGCCAACGGCGACTTCGCGAGCTACCTGATCCCGGTCAACGCCGACATCCCGACCGTGGACGTCGAGTTCGTGCGCTACCCCGACACACTGCACAACCCGGTGGGGGCGCGGGGGCTGGGCGAGATCGCGGTCGTCGGCGTGGCGGCGGCCGTCGCCAACGCGGTGTACGACGCCACCGGCATCCGGGTGCGCCGGATCCCGATCGTGCTGGAGGACCTCCTGGAGTGAGCCGCCTCGCTACTGCGGCAGCGCGGCGATCACCTTCCGCAGCACGGGCTCGTAGGCGGCGCCGCCGAGGCGTTCGAAGCTGCTCATCGTCACGGTGAAGCCGTACTTCGTGCCGACGACGTTCGCCTCGGCCTGCAGCTCGCGGTAGGCGAGGTAGGACTTCGTGCCGGTGTCGAGGTCGACGACCTGGTCGTAGGACCGGGTGGCCGTGTCGCGGCTGTAGTCGTAGGTGACCTCGGCGGCCGTCGCCGAGCTGCCCGTGACCGAGAACTGGGCGACGCCCTTGCCGTCCCCGAACAGGCAGTTCCCGGAGTCCACCATGGGCTGTCCGACGAGGTCGGACACCTGGGCCGCGGTGAAGGGGCAGTCCGGGGGAGCGACGGCGGCGGGGAACCCGGTGTCGTTCGAGTCGTCGGTCAGGGGGTCGTCCGCGGCGACCCCGCCGTCGTCCGCCCCGGAGGCGGATCCGCCGACGAGGCCGCCGAGCACGGGCTGGAGCGGGCCGAGCGGACCGCCGAGCAGCACGTAGCCGACGCCGCCGCCGATCACCAGCACGGCGGCGACCAGCACGGCGATCAGCGTGGTGGGTCTGCGCCGCGGCGGCTCGGGGTCGCCGAGGCGGGGCGGGGCGAGCCTGCCCGCCGGGGCACCCGTGTCGTACATCCGGTCCTGCGGGCCGGTGCCCGGTGGCGGGCCGAAATGTGGAGGCGGTCCGTAGCCCGGGGGCGGGTACCCCGGGGTTCCCTGGGGCGGCGGCCCGTAGCCCTGGGCCGGTCCGTAGCCCTGGCCGGGGTGACCGCCCGGCCCCTGCGGCGGTGGCCCGTAGCCGGGGGGCGGCGCATAGCCCTGAGGTGGGCCGTAGCCCTGCGGCGGGCCGTAGCTCTGGGGGCCGTAGCTCTGCGGGCCTGAGTTCGGTGGCGGGCCGTACCCCGGACGGGGTCCCTGCTGCGGTCCGGCCGAGCCCGGGGGTGGACCCTGCGGGGCCGGTTGTCCCGCCTGGTCGAGGGGCTGCCACTCCGAGGGCACGCGGGGTGGGCCGTCGAAGTGCCGGTCCGGGTCGTCCGCCATCGTGCGCTCCTCGGTCGGGAGGTCGGGGCCGAACCCGGCCGTCGCCGAGGACTCGACGGGGGACGGGAGTCCGTGAGCACTCTGTGACGAGCGTCACGTCACTATGTAACTTGGTCCTTAATTAAGCCTCTGGTTACATAACGCGGGTGGACCTGTTCGCCGCGCTCGCGGACCCCGTGCGCCGGGAGGTCGTGGAGCTGCTCGCGGACGGCCCGGTCGCGGCGGGAGTCATCGCGGAGCGCTTCCCGGTGAGCCGGCCCGCGGTGAGCAGGCACCTGCGGGTGCTGCGCGAGGCCGGGCTGGTGGAGGCGCAGGTGCGCGGGCAGCAGCGGGTGTACACGCTGCGCCGGGCCGGGCTCGCGCCGCTGGAGGAGTGGCTCGGGCGGTTCCGCGCCCCCGTGCTGCCCGCCGACCGGCTGGACGCCCTGGACACCGAGCTGCGCCGCGGTCGCCGCGCGCGCGACACCGAAGAAGGAGAGCGCCGTGGCACCGCGTGACGTCGTCGTCCGCCGGACCTACCCGGATCCGGTCGAGGAGGTCTGGTCGGCCTTCACCGACCCCGCGCGGCTGGCCCGCTGGTACGGCACCTATGCGGGCCGGGGACGCCCGGGTGGCACGGTGGAGGTCACCGTCACCGCCGAGGTCGACGCGGGCGGCGAGGTGGGCGAGCCGGTCACCGCGCTGATCCACGAGTGCGCGCCGCCGCACCGGCTGGTCGTCGAGTTCCCGGTGGGTCCGCAGAGCTGGCGGGTCGAGCTGACCCTGAGCCGCGCGGGCACCGGGACCGAGGTCGAGCTGAGCCAGCGCGCGGTCCCGGACGTGGCGCCCGCCGATCTCGAGGCGGGCTGGGCCTGGTACCTCGACCGGCTCGGCGCGGCCCTGGGCGGAGCGGCGATGCCGGACTGGGCCGCCTACGCGCCCTGAGCCGCGAGCTCGTCCTCCCGGCGGGTCAGGACCAGGGCGTCCCCCTCGGTGATCGCGACCGTGTGCTCGGAGTGGGCGGTGCGGGAGCCGTCGGCGGAGCGCAGGGTCCAGCCGTCCTCGTCGAAGACGATCTTGTCGGTGGTCCTGGCGAACCACGGTTCGAGGGCGAGGGTCAGGCCCGGGCGCAGCGTCAGGCCCCGGCCGGCGCGGCCGATGTTGGAGACGTGCGGGTCCTCGTGCATGGTGCGGCCGATGCCGTGGCCGCCGAACTCGTCGTTGACCGGGTAGCCGTGGTCCGCGGCGACGGCGGAGATCGCGGCGGAGATGTCGCCGATCCGGTTGCCGGGCCGGGCGGCGTCGATCGCCGCCTCGAGGGCCCCCTGCGTGGCGCGGACGATCCGCAGGTCCTCCTCGGCGGGCGTGCCCACGATGACCGTGCGCGCCGAGTCCGCCGCCCACCCGTCGATGCTCACGGCGATGTCCGCGGTGACCACGTCCCCGTCCCGCAGCACGTAGTCGTGCGGCTTGCCGTGCAGGACGGCGTCGTTGACGGCCAGGCACAGCACGTTGCGGAACGGGCCGCGGCCGAAGGAGGGGGCGTAGTCCCAGTAGCAGGACTCCGCGCCGCGCCGCGCGATCATGGCGCGGACGTGGTGCTCCAGGTCCAGCAGGTTCACCCCGACGTCCGCGATCCGGCCCACCTCGGTGAGGATCTCGGCGACGAAACGCCCGGTCACCTGCATGCGCTCGATCTCCGCAGGCGTCTTCAGCTCGATCACGACGACCTCCCGGTATAACAATACCGGTCGCCGGCTACCCGACGACGGCGACCAGGACCGCGGGGAGCGGAAGCGCGGTCAGTGCGAGCAGGACGAGGTGGACCGTGCGGTGCTCCCGCAGGATCGCGACGAACTCCCGCAACACCGCGCTCGGCCAGAAGTATCCCGCGGTCGGGGCGCCGACGGCCTGGGCGTCGACGCCGAGCCTGCGCGCCAGCATCGCCGCCCGCAGCACGTGGTAGTTGCTGGTCACGATCAGACCGGGGCCCTGCACCAGCTCCCGGCTGAACAGCAGGTTCTCCCGGGTGGTGCGGGAGGCGGTCTCCGCGCGGACCGCGGCGGGCGGCGCGCCGTGCTCGACCGCCCACCGCGCCATCGCCTCCCCCTCGGCGACCTGCTCGTCGGCGCCCTGCCCGCCGGAGAGCACGAGCAGCCGCGCGCCGCGGCGGAAGAACTCCGCGATCCCCGTCCCGACCCGGGACGCGAGCAGCGGGGTCACCCGGTCGCCGATCAGCCCGGACCCGAGCACGACCACCCAGTCGGCCGACCGGCGTCGGGTCAGCAGGCCGTAGACCCAGGCGTAGCCCAGGAAGGCGGTGAACTGGAAGGCGAGGTACACCGCGACCAGGCTGCCCAGCAGCCAGAGCGCCTTCAGCCAGGTCGGCCCGGACAGGATCACCGGGAGCGCCGCGGCGACCAGGGAGAGCACGCCCAGCCCGGCGAGCAGCGACAGCGAGTTGCCCGCGCTGACCCGCTCGCGGCGCAGCATCGTCACCCCGTTGAGGACCAGGAACACGCCCAGGACCAGGGCGAACAGCGGCGAGAACAGCGCGGCCACGAACAGGAGCGCGAACAGCGGGTTGCCGGTGTCCGCGCTGAAGACGCCGAGCACACCGACCGTGACGACGAGCGCGGCGAGCAGCCAGTAGGCGTTGCTCAGCCTGCGGGGCTCGCGGCGCACCCGGCGCGCCGCGGCCCAGCAGCACAGCACCGCGATCGCGAGCGCCACCAGGGGGAGCAGCATGGCCGCCATCCTCGCCCGAGTCGGCGCCGGGCGCGGCCCGATTCACCGCAACGAGACGATGAGCAGAATGTGCCCATGTCGATCAGGGGCGAGACCGAGCCGAGCCGCATCGCCGCCGTACTCCGCGAGCGGATCTACGGCGGCATCGCCTGCCTGAGCACGCTGCTGGTGTTGGCGCGGGCGGACGAGCACGAGCCGTGGCTCGCGCTGCTCGACGTGGCGGTGGCGACCGGGGCGCTGTGGGCGGCGAGCCTGTTCGCGGACGTCGTGGCGCACCTCGCCGCGCACGGCTCGGCCCCGCGGGGTGCCGAGCTGACGGGGACGCTGCGGGCCTCGGGACAGATCCTCGAGGCCGCCGTCGTCCCGGCGCTCCTGCTGCTGCTCGCCGGGCTCGGGGTGCTCCGGACCGAGGCGGCGCTGCGGGCCGGGATCTGGGTGTCGGTGGTCGCGCTGGGGATCTTCGCGTCCCTCGCGGTCCGACGCACCGGCCTGCCGTTCTGGAAGCGGACCCTGCTCGTGGCGATCCTCGTCGGGATCGGCGCGCTGGTCATCCTCGCGAAGACCGTCGCGCACTGAGTCGCCGCCCGGGGAGACCCTCGGGTCGGGAACGCGTCCTGCCTGATCGAGCCGCACTGGCTGGGCGAGGAGCGGGCGATGCCCGACCCGAGGTCGTCCTACCCTCGAGGAGGCCGCGCGAGCGCGACCTCTGCACGGATCAACGAACCGGACGCCGCGGGGATGTTCACCCACAGCGGTCAGGACGTGATGACCCAGCGGAATCGGACTGGTCCGTTGGGGAAGCCCGGTTGGACGACGGTTGGAGCGGCCCGGTGCACGGTGTCCCCATGACCACCTACATCGAGGACCTGGTGGAGGTCCTGGCGCAGGCGGGCGACCGGCCCGTCCTGCGCCACGAGGGCACCGACACGACCGGTGCCGCCCTGCTCGCCGAGATCCGGCGCACCGCCCGCGCGCTCGACGGGCTGGGGATCGGGCGGGGGGACCTCGTCGCCCTGCTCGCCCCGAACACGCCCGAGGCGCTCGCCGTCCGCTACGCGGCGCACCTGATCGGCGCCGCGGCCTGCTACCTCTCGGTGCCGCCGGACCCGCAGCGGCGCGCGGCGATGATCGCGCAGTTCGCGCCGCGGCTGGTGGTGGTCTTCCCGGAGACGGCCGACCTGCTGCCGCCGGTGGACGCGGTCGTCGCGTCCGTCGGGGCCGGTGTCGGACTGCGGCTCGACGAGCTCGCCGCGCCCGAGTCCGACGCCCCGCTGCAGTGCCGCGCCCGGCCCGCGGACCTCGCGGTGCTGATCTCCTCCGGCGGGACGACCGGGGTGCCCAAGGGCAGCCGTCGGGACTTCGCGCGCTACTCGGCGATGACCGCGACGCCGCCGGACCCGGCCCGCAGGCAGCTGGCGAACGGCAAGCTCGCCTACCTCACGCAGGTCCTGGTCGACCAGACCCTGCTCGGGGGCGGACTGGTCGTCCTGCAGGACCACTACGAGCCCGAGGCCACCCTCGCCGCGGTCGCCCGGGAGCGGATCACGCACCTGTTCCTCGTGGAACCGCAGCTGTTCGGGCTGATGGACCACCCCGGCGTCGCCGCGGCCGACCTGTCGTCCCTGCAGGCCGTGACCCACATCGGCGCGATGGCGGCGCCCGTGCTGCGGCAGCGGGCGCGGCGGATGCTGGGCCCGGTCGTGATGCACACCTACGGGGCCAGCGAGATCGGCATCGTGTCCGCGCTCCCGCCCGCCGAGCACGACCGGCCCTCCCGGTTCTGGTGCGCCGGGCGGATCGTGCCGGGGGTGGGCGTCCGGTTCCGCGCCGCCGACGGCACGCTCGACCGGCGGGCGGGCGCGATCGAGGTCCGCTCGCCCGCCATGGCGCAGGGGTACACGAACCGGCCGGTCGAGGAGGCGGAGCACTTCGTCGACGGCTGGTACCGCACCGGCGACTACGGCTGCCTCGACGAGGAGGACATGCTGCGCATCCTCGGCAGGCGGTCCGACATCGGCGAGCTCGGCGCCGTGACCCCGGTCGAGCTGCAGGACACGCTCTGTCGCCTGCCGAGCGTCCGGTACGCCGTGCTGGTCGCCGATCCCGAGACGGGCGTGCGGATCGCCGCGGCGCAGGCGTGGCCGGGCGGGGCGGTCGACGTGGCGGACTGCCGCGCCGCCGTGGCCGCGCGGTACGGCGAGGCCGTCGCGGCCTCCCTGCAGGTGGTGCCGATGGTCGCGATCCCGCTCACCGAGCAGGGCAAGCCCGACCGGGTGGCGATCAGGCAGTCGGCTGCGGCCCGGTGCTGAAGAACCGGACCAGCCCCTCGGGGGCGTCGTCCGCCAGCACCAGCTCCAGGCCCGCCGCGGACTCCGCGGCGGCCTGCGCGGCGCGGGCGAACAGCTCCTCCTCGTAGGTGCGGAGCGGGATGTCCTCGACCAGGGCGCGCCCGAGCTCCGCACCGTCGAGCATGGCGAGGTTGGCGCCCTCGCCCGCGAACGGGCTCATCACGTGCGCGGCGTCCCCGAGCAGGGTCACCCCGGGCACCGGGTCCCAGCGATGGCCCACCGGCAGGGCGTGGACGCGGCGGGGGACCAACGGCCCGTCCGCCTCGGCGACCAGGGCCCGCAGCTCGTCCGCCCAGCCCTCGAACCGGCTGAGCACGGCCGCCTTCGCCGCGGTGGGGTCGGTGAAGTCGATCGTGTCCAGCCAGTCCACCGGGGCGGTGACGGCGACGTAGACGTGGTTCCCGCCGTCGCTCTCCCGGTGGGCGAGGAAGGCCTTGCGCTCGCCCAGGGCCATCAGGCTGCCCGCCCCGACCACGTCCCGGGGTTCGCGCAGGTCCGCCTCGACGAAGCTGACCCCGGTGTAGGCGGGCGTCGCCGCGGAGAGCACGGGGCGGACCCGGGACCAGGCGCCGTCCGCGCCGACGATCAGGTCGGCGGTCTCCGCGGTGCCGTCGGCGAACCGGACGAGCCCGGGCTCGACGTGCACGACCTTGCGTCCCCAGCGGACGGTCCCGTCCGGCAGCGCGTCGAGGAGGAGGTCCCGCAGGTCGCCGCGGTCGATCTCCGGGCGCTGCCCGTCGCCGTCGTCGGTGTAGCGGACGACGCCGTGCCGGTCCAGCACCCGGGTCGCGTCGCCGCCGCTCAGGACCTTGGCCAGGAAGGCGGCATGGAGCCCGGCCGCGCGCAGCGCGGCCTGCCCGGACTCCTCGTGCAGGTCGAGCATGCCGCCCTGGGTGCGGGCGTCCCGGCCCGCCTCGAGCTCGACGACCGTGGGGTGGATGCCGTGGCGGCGCAGGACGGCGGCGAGCGTGAGGCCGCCGAGTCCGGCGCCGACGATCAGGATCTTCATTCGGGGACCTCCGTGGATGTGATGCCGCGCAGCAGGGCGCGCACGGCCCAGGAGCGGCGGGCGGCCGGGCTGCCGGACAGCAGCGGCCCCGCCAGGGCTCGGACGTGGGGCAGCCCGCTCTCCCGGACCTCCCGGGACAGGGCGTGCCGGTCCCGCTCGACGGCCTCGTCGCTCCGGCGTGCGGCGTGCTCGGCCGCCGAGGCCGCGACGTGCAGCAGGAGCAGGTCGACTCCCCACGCGGCCCGCTCGGGCCGGACGCCGCCGCCCCGCATGAGCCCGAGCAGGGAGTCGATCAGCGCCAGGTAGTGCGGTCCGTGCGGCCAGGCGGTGAGGGCCGAGCGGGCCAGCGAGGGATGGGCGAGCAGGACGTCCGCGTAGGCGGCCAGCAGCTGCTCGACCCCGTCCTCCCACGAGCCGGTCGGGCCGGGCCGCGGCTGCCGGAGCGCGTCGCCGAGCAGCTCGTCGAGCACCGCGGCGTGCAGCTCGTCGGTGTCGGAGACGTAGACGTAGAGCGAGGCCGCGCCCGTGTCCAGCTCCTGGGCCAGGCGCCGCATCGTGACCTTGGCCAGACCCTCGGACCGCACGATCGCGGTCGCGGCCGCGACGATGCCCGCGCGGGTGAGCGGCGGTTTGGCGGGGCGGTCGCGGCGGCTGGTGGGCATGGCCCCGACTCTACACGAACATGTTCGTGACGAACATGTTCGTTGCGCGGTGCGGTATCCCCCGGACGGCTCGTCGCCTCCTACGGTGATGCCGGTGACCACGGGTGAGGACGCGCACGAGCTGCGCGTGCACGGGGTGGCGGGAACGCCGCCGGAGGCGATGCTGCAGCTCGGCGCGGTGTGGGTCGACGGGCCGGGCGGGGACCCCGGCGCCGGGCGGACGTGGGACGTCGGAGTGTCTCCGCGGCCGTCCACGGTGGACCAGATCACGCTCTGGCGGGCCCCGCGCCGGGACGGGCGGGTGCGGGCCTGGTCGTGGAGCTCGTTGACCTCGGGGCGCTGGTACCAGGCCTTCTACCTGCTGCTCCTCCCGTTCATGATCGCGAACCTCGCGGGGTGGATGGTGGCTGGCCGCACACCGGACGGGCCGCCCGAGGCCGGGGCGCCGGCCGCGCTGCGGACCGGGCGCCTGCGCTGGACCACCCTGCTCGTGCGGCTGACGGGGCTGCTCGTCACCGTCGTCTTCGTGGTGTCGGTGCAGCTGGTCGTGGCCGACCTGGTCGCGTGGCAGTGGTGGTACCGGGCCGACGGCAGTCCACTGTGGGTCGTCGCGCTGGGGCCGCTCGGCACGGCGGCGGTCTTCGGCGTGCTCGTCGCCCTGACCCGGATCCGGCCCAAACCCGAGGAGCTCGCGCCCGGGTCGCGACCGAGCCTGCGCGCGCGGTGGGCCGCGCTCGGCGAGCAGTGGAGGCGGCCGCGGGACCCGGTGGGCATCGGGTTCCTGACCCGGGCCCAGTGGCTGCTGTGGAACAGCGGCGCGATCAACGTCGCGCTCCGCAGGCTGCACCTGGCCACCGGGCTCGCCGTGATCGCGCTCCTCACGGCCTGGCCGGTCGGCGGGACCTCGCTGCCGTGGCTGCGCACACTCACCCTGGCCCTCGCCCTGCTCACCCTGGTCGGCGTGCTCGTCCTGCTCGGGTGGATCGGCCTGCGCCGGGGCCGCGACGCGCCGGCCACCCGTGAGCTCGACGAGGAGGGCGACCCGGGTGCGGCCCTGGCCTTCCGGCTCGTCCGCACGGTCGTCGTCTGGCCCGCGGTCGCCGCGGTGCTGCTCGCCGCGGCCGTGCCGCTCGGCTGGTCCGAGCCGCTGGTGCGGCAGTGGGCGACCCTGCCCGCGCTGCGCGGGTCGGCGGTGTGGGTGACCCTCGCGGTCGTCGCGCTGGTGGTGGCGCTCACCGCGGTCGACCGGGGCGGGTGCCGCCTGGCCACCCCGGGCGCGGTCCTCCTGCTCGCGGCGAGCATCGGAGCGGAGTTCGGGGCCGGGGTGATCAGCCGCGCGGCCGGGCTGGTCGGCGGGATCGGGGACTTCCCGCCGGTGGTGGACCGGTTCGTGGACTGGCTCGCCGTCGCCGTGACGACGAGCCTCGCCGCCCTCGTGCTGGTCGCGGCGGCGCGGTGGCTCGTCCTGCGGGCCCGCGGCGTCCCCGCCGTGCCCGCGCTGACCGCGCGGGCCTCGTGGCTGACCGCCGCGCTCGGCGGGATCGGACTGGTCCTGACGGCGCTGGTGATCGTGCAGGTGTTCCGCGGTGCGGACGTCGCGGACCTGCCGTGGGGGTTCGGCCTGGCCGTCGTGCTCGCGCTGGTGGTGCCCCTGGTCGCGGTCGCGAGCGTGCTGGTGGCGGAGCGCGGCACCGCGTGGTTCGTCGCCGCGTCGGTGGGTGGGGCCCTGGTGGCCGCCGTCGTCGGGTGGGCGGTGCGGACCGGGCGCAGCCTGCGGTTCGCCGGCATCGACGTGCCGCCGCCGACGTTCGCGGAGTTCTGCCTCGCCGTCGCCGTGGTGCTGCCCACCGCGGCGATCCTGGGCCGCATCTACCTGGGCCTGCGCCACCAGGGGGTGCGGCGCGGGGTCGGGGTGCTGTGGGACGTCGGCACCTTCTGGCCGCGCTGGTTCCACCCGCTCGCCCCGCCCACCTACTCCGACCGGGCGGTGCCCCGGCTCGTGGCGCGGATCCGCGCGGAGGGCACCGTGCTGCTCGCGCCGCACAGCCAGGGCGCGGTGATCGCGAACGCGGCGCTGCTGCTCGACGCGGAGACCCCCGGCGATCGTGCGCACGTGGCCCTGCTCAGCTACGGGTCACCCTGGCAGCGGCTCTACGCGGAGTTCTTCCCGTCGCAGGTGGACGAGGGTGCGACCGCGGCCGTGTGCCGCCGGGTCGAGGGCCGGTGGGTCAACCTGTGGCGCGCCACGGACCCCGTCGGCGGCCCGATCCCCGGCACGCCGCACACGACGGCGATCCGGCGGCCGCGCCAGGAGGGGCACTCCGACTACTGGGTGGAGCCCGCCTACCGCGCCGCGGTCCGGTTCCTGCGCGGCAGGGCCTACTCGGGCACCGAGAACCAGCCCGTGCTCGGCTCGACCACCGCGGCGCGGGCGGCGGAGTCGCGGGGGGCGCGGCCCGCGAGAGCGGCCAGCGACCGGGCGTCCCCGACGTCCGCACCCTCGCGTTCGGAGAGGATCCAGCGGACCTCGAGGAGGTCGCAGTAGGCCTGGACCGGGGAGCCCACCCCACCGACCGCCTGGTGGGCGCGTCGGCAGCCGGGGCGGAAGCAGGTCTCCAGCCAGCTCGCCGCGGTCTCGGCGTCGGAGGGGTCGCGGCCGTCCCGCCTGCACAGCCAGGCCCGGTGCGCCTCCAGGTCGCCGAGCAGCACCGAGGCCTGCCCCTCGCCGACGTCCAGGCCGGTCAGCTCCTGCAGCCTGCGCGCGTGGAACCGGCGGTCGCCCACGCCGACCTGCATCGTGACCTTGTCCGGGGCGTCCCCCGCGGGTTGCAGCTTGACCTCCTCGACGGCGAAACCCAGCTCGTTCAGCTCGCGGATCTTGCCCTCGATGCGGTAGCGGTCGCCGAAGGAGAACGTCGGCGCCGCGTTCAGCGCCGACCACAGCGCCTCGTACCGCTCCGGGATCGCGAACGCCTCGGCCATCAGCTGGGGATGGATCTCCGGCGGCCGGTCGAGCCGCTCGGCCAGGTCGATCATGCCGCCCGCCACGTTCTCCACCAGGATGTCCAGGTCGAACTGCCGCTGGCCGTCGGACAGCGACGGATGGATCTCGCTGGTCTCGGCGTCCACCATGAACGCCTGCAGGAGCTGGCCGTCCCGCATGAACAGGGTGTTGGCCAGCGAGCAGTCGCCCCAGAAGATCCCGTGCCGGTGCAGCTCCACCAGCAGCCCCGCCATCGCGTCGAACAGCCGGGCGCGGTGGGCGGGCCGGTTCGGGGGCAGGCGCATGAACAGCCGCCGGTACTGCCACGAGCCCTCGAGGAAGCGGGTGACCAGGATGGCCGTGTCGTCGGGCTGGTAGACGACGCCCGCGGGCCGCACGGCGGGCAGCTCCTCGTCCTCCATCCGGCGCAGCACGGTGAACTCGCGGCGCGCGATCCGGTGCGGCAGCTCCTTGAGCGCCCAGCGCCGCCCGTCGGTCTCGACGAACCGGACGAGGTGGCGGCTCGGCCCCACCGAGACGTCGACGAGCGGGACCTCCGCCGGGCTCCACTCGCCCAGCGGCCGGTCCCAGGGCAGCGCGAGCAGCCCCGGCGTCAGGTCGCGCAGGATGATCTCCGGGGCACTCATCGGCGCTCCTCCCGTGGGGGTGCGGTGCTGCCGCGGACCACGAGCTGGGTCGGGAGCACGATGCCCGGGCCGGGGTCCCCGCCGGACAGCGCGGTCGCGACCATGTGCCCGGCCAGCGCCCCCTGCTCGCGGACCGGTTGGCGCACCGTGGTCAGGTCGGTGAGCTCGGCGAGGGGGTGGTCGTCGATCCCGATCACCGAGACGTCTGCGGGGATCCGCAGCCCGGCCCGGCGCAGGGTCCGGATAGCCCCCAGCGCCACCTCGTCGCTGTGGGCGTAGACCGCCGTCGGCGGGTGGCGGAGCCCGAGCAGGCGGGCCATGGCGTCCGCCCCCTCGGCGCCGCCCCAGTCCACGGTGGCCACCAGGTCCTGCTCCTGCGGCAGGCCCGCCTGCTCGAGGGCCTGCTCGTAGGCGAGCCGCCTGCCCACCGGCTCCTCGCCGCGCTGGTCCGGGTCGAGTGCCTCGATCATCGCGATGCGCCGGTGTCCCAGGTGGATCAGGTGGTCCATGGCCTGGCGCCCCGCGGCCAGGTCGTCGATGGTCACGAACGGGACGGTGCTGGCCGCGCCGCCCACGGTGACCAGGGTGACGTCCGTGCCCTCCCACGCGTCGACCTCGAAGGCCAGCGCGACGACGGCGTCGACGACCCGGCGTCCGGGCATCCGCTGCAGCTGCTCGGCGCGGTCCGCGGCACCGCCGACACAGTGGACGAGCAGGTCCAGGCCCGCGCTGCGCAGGGCGCCCGCGAGCCCGTCGAGCAGGGCCGCGAAATACCACCGTTCGAGGTGCGGGACCAGCGCCGCGACGCGCCCGGTCCGGCCGCCCGCGAGCCGCGACGCGTCGGGCGAGACCACATAGGACAGCTCGTCGGCGACCCGCCGGACGCGCTCGCGGGTGGCCGCCGCGACGTGCGGATGCCCGCCCAGCGCGCGCGACGCCGTGGCCGGGGAGACCCCGGCGAGTCGGGCCACGTCGGCGAGGTTGACCGCGCGCTCCATCGGTGCGGACACGGGCGCAGCATAGGCCCCGATCGGAAGCGCTTGCATAACGATGCGGTCGCCGATTGTGGGATCGACGCGCCGGATGTCCTCGTCTGCTCTAGCGTTCGTGTGACTCTTGACACTGCCGACGTCTGTGCCCACAGTGACCGCTGGAAGCGCTTCCAGCCTGCCCACCGACCAACGGAGGTCGATTCATGCGACGCCCCTGGAGGAGCCGCCTCGCCGCGGCCGCACTCGCCGTGGTGGCGGTGGGCGGTCTCGCGGCGTGCGGTTCCGGTGAGTCGGGACCCCCCGTCCTGACCTGGTACACGAACCCGGACGACGGTGGCCAGGCCACCATCGCCCAGAAGTGCACGGCCGCGGCGAACGGCCGCTACTCGATCGCGGTCTCGGTGCTCCCCCGCGAGTCGTCCGAGCAGCGCCAGCAGCTGGTCCGCAGGCTCGCGGCGAACGACACCTCGATCGACATCATGAGCCTCGACCCGCCCTACATCCCGGAGTACGCGCAGGCCGGGTTCCTGGCCCCGATCCCGCCGGACGTCGCGGCGCGGGTCACCGAGGGCACCGTCCAGAGTGCGATCGACGGCGCGACCTGGGACGGCAAGCTGGTGACGGTGCCGTTCTGGGCCAACACCCAGCTGCTCTGGTACAAGAAGTCCGCCGCGGCCGCCGCGGGCATCGACATGTCGCAGCCGGTCACCTGGGACCAGCTGATCCAGGCCGCCGAGAAGGCGAACACGAACATCGCGGCCCAGGGCAGGCGCGCCGAGTCGCTGACGGTGTGGTTCAACGCCCTGATCTCCTCCGCGGGCGGTGCGGTCATCGCGCAGAACTCCACGGACCCGACGCAGATCCAGCTCGGGCTCGACAGCCCGGCGGGCCAGCGCGCGGCGCAGGTCATGAGCGATTTCGCCAAGAGCGGCCGCGAGGGCGCGGCCTTCTCCACCGCCGGTGAGGACGAGAGCGTCGCCGCGTTCGAGGCGGGCACCGCGGGCTGGATGGTCAACTGGCCGTTCGTGTGGAGCAAGGCGAAGAGCGGCGTCGAGGGCGGCACGCTCCAGCAGTCCGTCGTGGACGACTACGGCTGGACGATCTACCCGCGGGTCGACGCGGACAAGCCCGCCGCCCCGCCGTACGGCGGCATCAACCTGGGCGTCGGCGCGTTCAGCAGGCACCCGGACCTGGCCTACGAGGCCACCGAGTGCATCACCTCGACGCAGAACCAGAAGGAGTACTTCCTCACCAACGGCAACCCGGCCTCGCGCTCGTCGGTGTTCAGCGACCCCGAGGTCCTCGCGGACTTCCCCATGGCACCGACCATCGAGGAGTCCCTCCAGCTCGCCGCCCCGCGGCCGCAGACCCCGTACTACAGCGAGGTCTCCGGCAGCATCCAGCGCGAGTACCACCCGCCCGCATCCGTCTCGCCTGCGACCGGCGCCGACGCGACCGCGCTCATCCAGGCGGTCCTCTCGGGGAGGCAGCTGCTGTGACCACCACCGTTCCGCCGACCACCACGGCGCCCCCCGCCACCGCTCCGCCGACGGGTGCGTCCGACCGCGCCCGGGGCGAGCAGCGGCTGGGGTGGATGCTCGCCGGGCCCGCCTTCGCGGTGATGCTGCTGGTCACGGCGTATCCCATCGGCCAGGCCGTCTACCAGTCGCTGTTCGCCTACCGGCTCACCGACCCGGAGAACCGCCGGTTCGTGGGGCTGAACAACTACGGCGTGGTGCTCAGCGACGCCATCTGGTGGCAGTCCATCGGGGTCACCGTGCTGATCACGGTGATCACCGTCGTCGTGGAGCTGATCCTCGGGTTCCTGCTCGCGCTCGTCATGGCCAACGCGCTGAAGTCCATCCGGCCGGTGGTGCGGGCGGCGATCCTGCTGCCCTACGCCATCATCACGGTCGTCTCGGCCTTCGCGTGGCAGTTCGCCTTCGACCTGAACTCCGGCTTCGTGAACTCGTGGTTCTCCTGGATCCCCGGGATCTCCGCGGACACGGACTGGTTCGGCTCCTTCGGCAGCTCCATCCTGGTGATCTGCCTGGCCGAGATCTGGAAGACCACCCCCTTCATCTCGCTGCTGATCCTGGCGGGCCTGGCCCAGGTGCCGGACGTGCTGCAGGAGGCCGCCAAGGTCGACGGCGCCTCCTGGTGGCAGCGGATGTGGAAGGTCACCATCCCGAACATGAAGGCGGCCATCATGGTCGCGCTGCTGTTCCGCACGCTGGACGCCTTCCGCGTCTTCGACTCCATCTTCGTCATGACGGCGGGGGCGAACGGCACCGAGTCGGTGTCCTTCCTCGCCTACCGCCAGACGATCGCCCGGTTGGAAGTCGGGCTGGGCTCGGCGGTGTCGGTGCTGTTGTTCATCGCCGTGGTGCTCATCGCGTTCGGGTTCATCAAGGGCTTCAAGGTGGACCTGAGCCAGGCACGGGGGGAGAAGTAGATGTCTGCGAAGGAACGCAACTGGTGGATCGTCGCCGGCGTCGTCATCGTGCTGTACGCGCTGTTCCCGATCGCCTGGATCGTGTCGCTGTCGTTCAAGGCCCCCGCCGACATCGCCAACGGGCAGTTCCTGCCCACCGTGTTCACCTGGGCGAACTACTCCCAGATCCTCACCGGTGACGCGGCCGCGCTCTTCCTGCCCGCGCTGCGCAACTCGTTCGGCATCTGCCTGATCGCCACGTTCCTGGCGTGCATCCTGTCCATGTTCGCCGCGTACGCCATCGCGCGGCTGGACTTCAAGGGCAAGAAGCTGATCCTGTCCACGGCGCTGGCGGTGGCGATCTTCCCGGTCATCTCGATCGTCACGCCGCTGTTCAACCTGTGGCGGCTGATCGGGCTCTACGACACCTGGCCCGGCCTGATCATCCCGTACCTGTCGCTGACCCTGCCGCTGTCCATCTGGACGATGTCGGCCTTCTTCCGCGAGATCCCGTGGGAGATGGAGCAGGCGGCCCAGGTCGACGGGGCCACCTCGTGGCAGGCCTTCCGCAAGGTCATCGTGCCGCTGGCGGCGCCCGGTGTGTTCACCACGGCGATCCTGGCGTTCTTCCTGGCCTGGAACGACTTCGTCTACGGCATCTCGCTCACCTCGACCAGCGCGGCCAGACCGGTGCCCGCGGCGCTGGGGCTGTTCTCGGGGGCCTCGCAGTTCGAGGACCCGACGGGGGCGACGGCGGCGGCCGCGGTCGTCGTCACCATCCCGGTGATCATCCTGGTCCTGATCTTCCAACGCCGGATCGTCTCCGGCCTCACCAACGGCGCTGTGAAGGGCTGAGCTATGGCATCCGTGGAGATGAAGAACATCGTCAAGAAGTACGGTGACGGCTTCCCGGCGGTCAACGACGTCAGCCTGGACATCGCCGACGGCGAGTTCATGATCCTGGTCGGCCCGTCCGGCTGCGGGAAGTCGACGCTGCTGCGCATGGTCGTCGGCCTGGAGGACATCACCTCCGGGGACATGATCATCGGCGGGACGCGCGTCAACGACAAGGCCCCGCGCGAGCGCAACCTGTCCATGGTGTTCCAGAACTACGCGCTCTACCCGCACCTGTCGGTGTTCGAGAACATCGCGTTCCCGCTCCGGCTGGCGAAGACGCCCGAGGCGGAGGTGCAGGAGAAGGTCCGGGCCGCCGCAGACGTCCTCGAGCTGCACGAGCACCTGGATCGCAAGCCCGCCAACCTCTCCGGCGGCCAGCGCCAGCGGGTCGCGATGGGCCGGGCGATCGTGCGGGACGCGGACGCGTTCCTCTTCGACGAGCCGCTGTCCAACCTGGACGCCAAGCTGCGCGGCCAGATGCGCACGGAGATCGCGCGGCTGCAGCGGCGGCTGGGCATCACCACCATCTACGTCACGCACGATCAGACCGAGGCCATGACCCTCGGCGACCGGGTCTGCGTGCTGCGCAGGGGCGTGATCCAGCAGGTGGCGTCGCCGCGGGAGCTGTACGAGCAGCCCGTCAACCTGTTCGTCGCCGGGTTCATCGGCTCCCCGCCGATGAACTTCCTGCCGGCCAAGCTGCGCAACGGGACCCTGGCCACCCCGTTCGGGGACATCGCGCTCGACCCGAAGCGGGGCGCGGACATCGGGGACCGGGACCTGGTCCTGGTGGGCATCCGGCCCGAGGCCTTCGACGACGCGTCGCTCGTGGACGAGGCCAAGAAGCCCTACGGCTCCACCTTCCGCGCCCGCGTCGACGTGACGGAGTGGCTGGGGGACAGCCAGTTCGCCTACATCCCGTACGAGGCGCCCGAGGAGGTCGTCGAGCAGCTCAAGGAGCTGTCCCGGGAGCTGGACTCCGAGGCGCTGCGGACCCAGGCCGTGGTGTCGATCGACTCCACCAGCCGGATCCGCGCGGGCCGCGAGGCGGAGTTCTGGCTCGACGCCCGCAAGGTCCACGTCTTCGACCCGGCCACCGGGGAGAACCTCACCCGGGACTCGGACGCCGGCGCGGAGCTCACCCGCCTGGCGGAGGAACAGCGCGCCGAGGAGATCGACGAGGCCCGCGCGAGCGGGCTGACCGTGGAGGGCTGAGCCTCCCCGGACCCGACGACAGCGGCCGCTCCCGAACGGGGGCGGCCGCCGTCGTGTGCAGCGCTGCGAGGTCGCACGTTTCGTGCGCTCAGTGCTGCGTGATCGCGAGTCGCGTGCAACGAGTGCTGTGGCGGCAGCACTGAGCGCACGGAAACGGTGATCTTCCCCGACGGGCGGCCGCGAGGCCGAGCTCCGCGGCGTTCCGTGGGCGGCCGCGCACCAGGGCCTCCCGACGACCTCGGGCCGTGTGGTTCGACAGCGGCGGCGTCGCATCTCCGCAGGTGAATGCCCTTTTCCGAGCTCCGGGGAGTAACGCCGGGAGATCCTCGGGGGAGTTTTGAGTAGCGATTGCTCTCCTACCCGGGTGGCCGTCGCTGTTGACTTCTGGTCATCGGCAGGACGGGCACTCCGGACGGCCCGCCGAGACCACGGGAACCGAGTACGGACGGGCGAGCGACATGGCGCAGGAACAGGGGCACGGCTCGCCCTTCTTCGACGACG
Organism: Pseudonocardia sp. WMMC193; assembly: GCF_021728735.1. Classification (NCBI taxonomy): domain Bacteria; kingdom Bacillati; phylum Actinomycetota; class Actinomycetes; order Pseudonocardiales; family Pseudonocardiaceae; genus Pseudonocardia; species Pseudonocardia sp. WMMC193. Next base: position 5,625,873 of record NZ_JAKKDO010000003.1, read on the forward strand.
GGGACCTGGTCGATTGGACCGGCGACAGTCAGGGAGAGCCGTTCACGATCTTCGGTCGAGACGGCGCCGACGAGCCCGCCCCGGTGGGCCCCGTCTTCCTCTTCGACCACCGGTACGCCGACACGGCGCGGGAGCCCGGAGCGGTACTCCCCGGCGGGGCGGCGGGTTTCGAGGCGGACGGGCCCGGTTGGGCGGACGACGTCGAGCACGGACACCAGGACGACCACAGCGAGCACACGGCCCACGGAACGGGCCACGAGGGAGATGTGAACGACATGAGCACCCACGACAACGGCATCCAGGTCACCGGCCCGGTACAGGTCGAGGCGGCCGACGGCGGGCCCACCCAGGTCACGGGCCCGGTCCAGGTCGGGGACCACGAGGGCGGGGCCACGCAGGTCACCGGCCCGGTCCAGGTCGGCGGCGGGCACGACGGCGGTACGCAGGTCACTGGGCCGGTGCAGGTGGGTGCGGCGGACGGGGGTCCGGTGCAGGTGACCGGCCCGGTGCAGGTCGGCGGCGGGCACGAGGGCGGTACGCAGGTGACCGGCCCGGTGCAGGTGGGTGCGGCGGACGGGGGTCCGGTGCAGGTGACCGGGCCGGTGCAGGTCGGCGGCGGGCACGACGGTGGCACGCAGGTCACCGGTCCGGTGCAGGTGGGTGCCGCGGACGGCGGGGCCACCCAGGTGACCGGTCCGGTGCAGGTCGGCGGCGGGCACGACGGCGGCACGCAGGTCACCGGCCCGGTGCAGGTGGGTGCGGCGGACGGGGGTCCGGTGCAGGTCACGGGGCCCGTGCAGGTCGGTGAGACCGGCGGGGCCACGCAGGTCACGGGGCCGGTGCAGGTCGGCGAGTCCGGCGAGGCCGTGCAGGTCACCGGGCCCGTGCAGGTCGGTCGGGTCGGGGACCCGGTGCAGGTCACCGGCCCCGTGCAGATCGGCGCGGACGGTCAGCCGGTCCAGGTCACCGGCCCGGTGCAGGTCGGGCGGGACGGCGGCACCGGTGCCACCCAGGTCACCGGCCCCACCCAGGTCGCCCCCGCCAACGCGGCGGCGTCGGCGAGCGAGGCGGCCGCGCAGGTCACCGGCCCGGTCATGGTCACCGGGGCGCAGGAGTCCCTGCAGGTCACCGGTCCGGTCCAGGTCGGCGGCGGCCACGGGGGCGGCACGCAGGTCACGGGCCCGGTCCAGGTCGGTGCCTCCGACGGCGGCCCGGTGCAGGTCACCGGCCCCGTGCAGGTCGGCGGGCACGAGGGCGGCCCGGTGCAGGTCACGGGCCCGGTGCAGGTGGGTGCGGATGGGAACCCGGTGCAGGTCACGGGGCCGGTGCAGGTGGGTGCGGATGGGAACCCGGTGCAGGTCACGGGGCCGGTGCAGGTGGGTGCGGATGGGAACCCGGTGCAGGTCACGGGGCCGGTGCAGGTGGGTGCGGATGGGAACCCGGTGCAGGTCACGGGGCCGGTGCAGGTGGGTGCGGATGGGAACCCGGTGCAGGTCACGGGGCCGGTGCAGGTGGGTGCGGATGGGAACCCGGTGCAGGTCACGGGGCCCGTGCAGGTCGGCGCCGAGGGCGAGCCCGTGCAGGTCACCGGCCCGGTGCAGGTCGGCGAGGGTGCAGGCGGCACGCAGGTGACCGGCCCGGTCCAGGTCGGCCCGGCCGCGGGCGGCGGGACGCAGGTCACCGGCCCCGTGCAGGTCGGCGGCGGCACGGGTGGCACGCAGGTCACCGGCCCGGTCCAGGTCGGCGCGGACGGGAACCCCGTCCAGGTCACCGGTCCGGTGCAGGTCGGGTCGGCGGGCGAGCCGGTGCAGGTCACCGGCCCGGTGCAGGTCGGCGGGCACGACGGCGGCCCGGTGCAGGTCACCGGCCCGGTCCAGGTCGGCGCGGACGGGAACCCCGTCCAGGTCACCGGTCCGGTGCAGGTCGGCTCGGCGGGCGAGCCGGTGCAGGTCACGGGCCCGGTCCAGGTCGGCGAGGCCGGCGGGGCCACCCAGGTGACCGGCCCGGTCCAGGTCGGCGGCGGGCACGGCGGTACCCAGGTCACCGGGCCCGTGCAGGTCGGTGCGGCGGCCGGCGGCGCGACCCAGGTGACCGGCCCGGTGCAGGTCGGCGCGGCGGGTGACGGTCCGGTTCAGGTCACCGGCCCCGTGCAGGTGGGCCCGGCGGGCGATGGTCCGGTTCAGGTGACCGGTCCGGTGCAGGTGGGTGCGGCGGACGGCGGGGCCACTCAGGTGACCGGTCCGGTCCAGGTCGGTGCGGGCCACGACGGCGGCACGCAGGTCACTGGGCCCGTGCAGGTCGGTGCGGCGGACGGCGGCGCGACCCAGGTGACCGGCCCGGTGCAGGTGGGCCCGGCGGGTGACGGTCCGGTTCAGGTCACCGGCCCCGTGCAGGTGGGCCCGGCGGGTGACGGTCCGGTTCAGGTCACCGGCCCCGTGCAGGTGGGCCCGGCGGGCGATGGTCCGGTTCAGGTGACCGGCCCGGTGCAGGTGGGTGCGGCGGACGGCGGGGCCACTCAGGTCACCGGTCCGGTCCAGGTCGGTGCGGGCCACGACGGCGGCACGCAGGTCACCGGCCCGGTGCAGGTCGGGGACCACGACGGCGGGGCCACTCAGGTCACCGGTCCGGTCCAGGTCGAGGCGGCCGACGGCGGCCCGACCCAGGTCACCGGTCCCGTCCAGGTCGAGCCCGCGGGCGGCGGGGCCACCCAGGTCACCGGCCCCACGCAGGTCGACCACGGGGACGCCTTCGCCAACGACGTCCCGGCCGCGGCCGCCCCGGCGGACCACGGGGACGCCTTCGCCCAGGACGTCCCGGCCCCGGCCGCGCACTTCGCCGCCCCGGCCCACGAGGAGCACGCGACGGAGCACTTCGCCGCCCCGGCCCCCGTGACGCACGACGAGCCCGCCCCCGAGCCGGTCCACACGGTCCAGCACGAGAGCGCGCCCGAGCCGCAGCACGAGTCCTTCGCGGCGCCCACCTCGCACGAGAGCGACAGCTCCTCCTACGAGGCGAGCCACCACGAGGCGGCGGCCGAGTCCGAGTCCCACGACGCGGGCCACCACGACGCCGGGCACGACTCGCACGACGGCTGACCGGTACGGCAGGGCAAGGCACGGCACGGCAAGGCACGGCACGGCAAGGCACGGCACGGCAAGGCACGGCGCGGTACCTCAGCCGCCCCAGAGCGGCTGAGGTACCGCGCGGCAGGACCCGGAGCCCGGCGACACCCGTCGCCGGGCCTCCGGTCGTCAGGACCACACACGACGGGCGGGGACACGATGGCAGGGCAGCTGGAGGGCAGGCGGGCGCAGGCGGCGTCGACCCTCGACCTCGCGATCAAGGGCGCGACGGTCTACCAACGCGAGGACCTCACCCGACGGCTGACGGCGGCGAAGGACATGCTGTCGACGCCCTCGGTGATGGTGTACGTGGTGGGGGAGTTCAAGCAGGGCAAGAGCTCCCTGATCAACGCCCTGCTCACCGCCCAGGTCTGTCCGGTGGACGACGACATCGCGACGGCCGTCCCGACCGTCGTCAAGTACGCGGCGGAGCCCACGGCCACCGCGACCTACGTGCGGGACCAGGACACCCGGGTCGAGCAGATCCCGTACGAGGCCGCGGCCGGGTACGCGGCGGAGGGGGACCCGCGCGGCGCCGAGGCCCGCGCGCGGGGGCTACACGCCGTGCAGATCGGGATCCAGCGCCGGCTCCTGCAGGACGGGCTCGTGCTCGTCGACACCCCGGGCGTCGGCGGGCTGGGGTCGGTGCACAGCACGGTGACGGTGGGGGCGCTGCCGCAGGCCCACGCCGTCGTCTTCTGCTCCGACGCCTCCCAGGAGCTCACCGCTGCGGAGATCAAGTTCCTGAAGACGGCCCAGGAGCTCTGCCCCACGATCATCTTCGCGCTGACCAAGACGGACCTGCACCTGGAGTGGCGGCGGATCCTGCAGCTGGACCTCGCCCACCTCGAGCGGGCGGGGGTGGCGGTGGAGCCGATCGCGCTGTCGTCGGAGCTGCGGTTGCAGGCCGCCAAGCGGGTGGACCAGGCGATGAACGCCGAGTCCGGGTTCCCGGCGCTCGTCGCGCGGCTGACGGAGGTGGTGGCGGACTCGGAGCAGGTCACGCTGCGGGCCGTGGGGAATCACGTCTACTCCGTGGTGGACCAGCTCGAGCAGACCGTGCGGGCACGGCAGAGCGCCCTGGTGCACCCCGAGCGCACGGCGCAGCTCACCCGCGACCTCACCGACACCCGCGAGCGCCTCGAGCGGCTCAAGGCCCGCAGCGCGCGCTGGCAGACCCTGCTCTACGACGGGCTGGCGGACGTCAGCTCCGACATCGACCACGACCTGCGCATCCGGGCCCGCGGGGTGCTGATGGACGCCGAGAACGCCATCGACGAGGGCGACCCGGCGAAGAACTTCGAGGAGTTCGCGTCCTGGCTGCGCCAGCGGCTCGCGGGCGAGACGATGGAGAACTACGCCGAGCTGATCCGGGCGACCAAGGACGTCGCGGAGCGGGTGGCCGAGCACTTCGAGCTGGAGGAGTCGGCGATCGTGGTGCCGCTGCGGGTGGAGGCGCCGGTGGCCAAGGTGGACTCGCTGGAGTTCGACACCGGCTTCGCGGTGGCCTCGAAGAAGTCGGCCACGGCCATGGCGGGGCTCCAGAAGTCCTACGGCGGCCTGATGATGTTCACCATGCTCACCCACATCGCGATGCTCGCCATCCCGCTGCCCATCGGGATCGCCGCGGCCGCGCTGATGGGCCGCAGCGGCATGAAGGACGACCGCAAGCGCCAGCTCGAGCAGCGCCGCCAGAAGGCGAAGCTCGCGGTGCGGCGCTACGTCGACGAGTTCAACATCCACGTGGGGAAGGACTCACGGGACGTGATCCGGCGGATCCAGCGCGAGCTGCGCGACGGCTACACCGAGCGGCTCGACGAGCTGCTGCGCTCGCTCGCCGAGGCCCTCAAGGAGGCCGAGCGGGCCGTGCAGAGCGAACAGACCGAGAAGCAGCAGCTGGAGCGGATCGAGTCGGACCTGAAGTCCCTCGCCATGCTGCGTGGGCAGGCCGACGGGCTGATGAGCGGTCCGCGGGCGGCCGCCGCATGAGCACCCTGCTGCGGCGGACCCGCGAGCTCGTCGGGGAGGCGGCCGCGCTCGCGGCGGGCACCCGGATCGAGCCGATGATCACCGCCGTGGCGGCGCGGATCGACGAGCCGCTGCGCGTCGCCATCGCGGGGCGGGTGAAGGCGGGCAAGTCGACGCTGCTCAACGCGCTCGTCGGGCAGGACCTCGCCGCGACGGACGCGGGGGAGTGCACCCGGATCGTCACCTGGTTCCGGCACGGGCCCTCCTACCGGGTGATGCTGTTCCCCACCCAGGGCCCGCCCGCCCAGCTCCCCTTCCCGCAGTCCGGGTCGCTGGCCTCGATCGACCTCGCGGGGCACACCCCGGACCTGGTGTCGCGGATGGTGGTGGACTGGCCGTCGCGCAGGCTGCAGGCCATGACGCTGATCGACACCCCCGGCATGGGCTCGATCAACGACGAGATCTCCGCGCGCTCGCGCGTGCTGCTCACGCCGGAGGGGCCGACGGGCTCCGGCGCCGACGCCGTCGTGTACCTGATGCGGCACATGCACGCGGACGACGTCTCGTTCCTGGAGGCCTTCCACGAGACCGAGGGGCAGGGCAGGCCGGTCAACACGGTCGGGGTGCTCGCCCGGGCGGACGAGGTGGGGCACGCCCGGACGGACGCCCTGGACAGCGCCGCGCGGATCGCCGCGCGGTACGCCGCCGACCCGCGGGTGCGGCGGCTCTGCCACACCGTCGTGCCGGTGGCCGGGCTGCTGGCCGCCTGCGGCGCGACGCTGCGGCAGGCCGAGTACGCCGCCCTCGTCGCGCTCGCGGCGCTGCCCGCGGAGACGCGCGAGGGGCTGCTGCTCACCACGGACCGGTTCATCTCGGCCGAGGTGGGGGTCGACCCGGCCACGCGGCTGGAGCTGGCCCGCAGGCTGGGGCTGTTCGGGATCCGCAGCTCCCTGGAGCTCATCGCGTCGGGCGAGGCCGCGGACGCCTCCGCACTGGCCGCGCATCTGCAGCGGCTGTCCGGGATCACCGGCCTGCACGAGCTGCTGACCACGCGGTTCGCCGCGCGGGCGGACGTGCTGAAGGCGCGGACCGCGATCCTCGCGCTGGAGGCGCTCTTCGCGGGCTCACCCCCGCCACCGGACCTGCAGCGCCGCTTCGACGCCCTGGTCGCGGGCGCCCACGAGCTCACCGAGCTGCGCCTGATCGACGCACTGCGCGAGGACCCCACCCTCCTGCCGGGGGACGACGGCTCCGCCGAACGCCTGCTCGGCTCCTACGGCGCCGACCCCCGCACCCGGTTGGGGCTGGGGGACCTCGCGGACCTCGGCCAGGTCCGGCAGAGCGCCCTCACCACGCTCGCGCGCTGGCAACGCGAGGCCGAGGACCCGCTCGCCACCCGCGCCACCGCCACGGCCGCCCGGATCCTGGTGCGCACCTGCGAGGGCATGCTCGTCTGAGGGTGTGCCGGTGCGGGACCGCCGCTGGAGACTGCACGTTTCGTGCTCTGAGCGCTGCATGGTGACGGTTTGCGTGCGCTCAGTGCTGTCGGAGCAGCACTGAGCGCACGAAACGTGCGACCGCGAGCAGGCGTACGCGCGGCCTTCACGCGTGGTCGAAGGCGCCTGCGTCGTGGTGGTCGTGATCGTGGGACTCCGGGGCCTCGAAGGACTGGTCGTGCAGGTCCTGCTCGTGGGACTCCGCGGCGGTCGGTTCGGGGACGGCGTGTGCGGGGGTGTGCGTCTCGACCGGCGCGGCCGGCTCCTGCGCGGACCCCGGGGCAGCCTGCGCGTGCACCGGTTCGACGGGGGCGAAGTGTTCGACGGGCGCCTCGGACCCGCCGAAGTGGTCCGCCGGATCCGACGCAGGCCCCGACGCCGAACCGGGAGCCGACGCCGGAGCCGCGCCCGGATCTGGTGCCGACGACCCCGCCGACGACCCCGCCGACGACCCCGATGCCGGAGCCGGGTCCGGGGTCGGGGCCTGGCCGGTGGACGCCGCCTGCGGCGCGGGCGCGGTCGCCGGGGGGATCGGCGGCCCTTCGGTGAGGGTGGGGTCGTCCGGCGCTGCGGCGCCGTGCGTGCCTGCGACCGGGGCGGTGGTGTCCGATCCGTGGCCCTCCGTGCCTCCCGCGGGATCGCCGTGACCGCCGGCGTCCGCTCCGTGCGCGGTGCCTGCCGGGGGCTCACCCGTGGTCGGTGGGGTGGTCTGGCTGAAGGCGGTCGGGGTGGTGGCCTCGCCCGTGGGGCCGGGGTGGGCGGGGCCGGGCTCGTTCAGCACGATCGGAACCATCGAGCCCGCGGCGATCCCCGTCGTCGCGAGCAGGGTGTGGTCCATGACCCCGGAGGTCGAGGCCGCGGCCACCGGTGCCGCGGCGCCCGCCCCGGCCGCGCCCGCCCCCGCCGCCCCGGCCGGGGCCGCCGCGCCCGGGGACGGAGCCGCGCCCGGGGACGGAGCCGCGCCCGGGGACGGAGCCGCGCCCGGGGCCGGAGCCGCACTCGGCCCCGGGACCTGCACGGACGTGGAGCCCGGCCCGCCGGCCTGGCCCTGGACCGTGGTCCCGCCCGGGGAGTTCGAGGCCTGGACCTGGGTGGAGTGGGCCCCGCCCTGCTGGGCCTGGGTGCTCGTGCCGCCCGCCGTCGCCGAGACCTGGGTCTGGTGGGAGTCGGCGCCGCCCCGCTGCCCCTGGGTCGTGACCCCGCCCGCGGTGTCGGACACCTGCGTCTGCGTGGACCCCGCCCCGGCGTTCTGACCCTGGGTGGTGATCCCGCCCCCGGTCGAGGAGGCCTGGGTCTGGGTGGAGCCGGCGCCCGCGCCCTGGCCCTGGGTGGTGATCCCGCCCCCGGTGGCGGAGGTCTGGGTCTGGGTCGAGCCCGCCCCGGCGCCCTGGCCCTGGGTGGTGATGCCGCCCTCGGCGCTGGAGGCCTGGGTCTGGGTGGAGCCCGCGCCCGCACCCTGGCCCTGCGTGACGATCCCACCCTCGGACGTGCCGGTCTGGGTCTGCATCGACCCGCCACCGGCGCCCTGGGCCTGGGTGATGATCCCGCCGTGATCCGAGGTGCCCGCCTGGGTCTGCGTGGACCCCGACCCGGCGCCCTGCGCCTGGGTGATCACCGCGTCCGCGCTGTCCGCCGCCTGGCTCTGGTCGGACATGCCCTCCGCGGTCTGGATCTGGAGGACGCCGACGCCGCTGACCCCGTCCGCCACCGCGGACTGGTCCTGGGTGGCGTCGAGATGGGCGTCCGCGCCGACGTGCGGGTCGTCGATCACCGCGACGTGCTCGTCCTGGACGAGGGTCGCGTCGAAGTGCCCGTCCGTGTCCGGTACCAGGTCGACGGTCGTGTGGGCGTCGGTGTGCACGGCGTAGGAGCCGTCCGGGTTCTCCGAGACGACGACCGTGGCCACGTGGTGGACCACGACGTCCTGCCCGGAGTCCGGGTCGATCATCGCGACGCCGTGGTCCGTCGCCACGAAGGTGTGCCCCTCGTACTGCACGACGATCCGGGTGAACGTCTCGACGACGAGGTTCCCGTTCTCGTCCGCGCGGATCACCGATTGCTGGAACTGCTGCACGACGATGTCGACCGTGTCCCGGCCCGCGTCCCCGCCGGACCCCCCGCCCGACTCGTGGGAGGAGTAGCTCGAGCTCTGCGTCGCGGTGACCGAGCCGTCCGGCCCCGCCTCCACCGAGCTCGACACGCTGTCCGGGGTGATCCCCTCCGACCCGCTGACCTGGTGCACCGTGACCGAGTCGGGCCCGGCGGCAGCGCCGTGATCGGCGTGCGGACCTGCTGCCGAGGTGTCCGGCGAGGACGGTCCGGACGGGCCCGCGGCGCCCGACGCCGACGTCGTCGCGACGGTGACCGGATCGGGTGCCGCCTGCGCGCCCCCGGCGGCCGCCGCCCCGCCGAACGCCGTGCCCGCGGCGAACCCGCTGGCCAGCGCCGACCAGGTCAGCACCGGCACCGCCCGGCCCCCGGAGGCGGCCTCCTTGACCGCCCGCACGGCGCGCACGGCCCGCACGGCCAGGTCGATCTGCTCGGACTCCCTCATGCGCTCACGGTCCCCCGACGAGGGGCCCGGGTCATGAGTAGGCACTACTCACCCTCGAGGCTGAAGACGGCCAGGGAGTTCCCGTCGCTGCTCACCACGTAGCCGCGGGCGCCGCCCGGATCGACGGCCATGCCGTTGGGCGCCGGGGCGTCCACGGAGAACGTGCGGCTCACGGCGTTCGTCCCGGTGTCGACCACGGAGACCGTGCCGTCTCCCTGGTTGACGACGTACGCGCGGGCGCCGTCCGGGGACAGCGCGACGTAGGAGGGCCGGGTCCCGACGGTGACGGACTGCGCGACGGTCGGGTTCGCGGCGTCGTGCACGTCGACGACCTTGAGGGAGGCGCTGTCGTAGCTGGTCACGTAGGCCCGGGTGCCGTCCGCGCCGATCTTCACGCAGCCGGGGTTCGGCCCGACCTCGACGGTCCCGACGACGGCCTTGCGCTGCAGGTCCACCACGGCCAGCGAACCGTTTCCCGCACCCGTGACGTAGGCGTGCGCGCCGTCTCCGGACACGGCGACGGCGAACGGCCCGCCCGGCACCCGGATGGTGCCGGTGACCGTGTTCGTGGCCGCGTCCACCACGGACAGCGAGTTCGAGTCCCGGTTCGCCACGTAGACCGTGCGGCCGTCCGCGGACACCGCGATGCCGACCGGGCTCTTGCCCACCGGCACGGTCGCCGCGACGGTGTTGCTCGCGACGTCGATCACCGCGAGCTGCCCGGCGGTGATGCTGGTCACGTAGGCGTGCCGGTCGTCCGGGGCGACGGCGACCAGCACCGGGCCTGCCCCGACCGGGATCGTCGCGGTGACCGAGTTCGAGCCCAGGTCGACGACCGAGACGTCGTTCGAGCCGTTGTTGGTGGTGTAGGCGTGCCCGCCGTCGTGGGTGACGGCGACCCGGCCGGGGTTCTTGCCGATCGGCACGCTCGCGACGGGGGTGCCGAAGGCGAGCGGCGCCTCGGTGGGCGGCGGCGCGGTCTCGGAGGTGGTCGGGGCGGCCGCGGTGCCGCCGCCACTGCCGCCCAGGAAGCGGACCCCGGCGTAGGCGCCGCCGCCGACGACCGCGGCGACCACCACCGCGATCAGCACGGGCTTGACCCAGCGCCGCTGCTCGGTGCGCTTGAGCTCGGGCGGGCGGTCACCGGCGCCGAACCGGCGGTCCGGCGCGCCGCCGGTCGGCGGCGTCGGCGCGAACATCCGGGTGTTCGGTTCGTGGTCCGGCGCGCGGCCGTGGCCGTTCTGTCCGGGTGCGGGCGGGTACGGGGAGTTCGCCCGCCCGGCGGGCTGCAGCGCGGGCCGGTACGACGGGTCCGAGCGGGCCGGGTCCGGGCGGCCACCCGGCCCGGGCCGCATCGGGCCGGTGGGGGCGGGCCGGTCGTGGCCGGGCTGCGCCGTCGGTGCGGCCGCCGCTGTCGGGGCGGGCACGGCGGGGGTGACGATCCGCGCGGTCGCGCCGGTCCCCGTGCCCAGTGCCGCCGCGGCGCCGACGGGCGTGGCCCCACTCGTCGGAGCGGTGGGGACCTGCGTCCGCGGTCCCGGCCCCGCGGACACGGGCGCCGACAACGCCGCCGCCCCCAGTGCCACCGCGAACTCGGGGTCGGTGTCCACCGCGATCGGCGCCTTGAACTCCGCCGACACCATGCGCGCGACCAGCGGGATCTTCGACGAACCGCCGACCAGCAGCACCGCGGTCAGGTCCTCCGCCTCGACCGAGGCGGACCGCAGCGCGCCGCGCAGCGCCGTCATGGTGTCGGCGAGGACGGGCCGGACCATGTCCTCGAACTCGCCGCGGGTGACCCGGATGTGGGTGTGCGCGCTCGGCAGCAGGACCGGCACCGTGACGTCGGTGTCGACCGACAGGGCCTCCTTGGCGTGCACGCACTCCTGCCGCAGCCGGTACAGCGTGGCGCGGTCCGCCCCGAGCAGCGCGTCCTCGCCGAGGGACTCCCGGACGTGGGCGAACACGGCCTGGTCGAAGTCGATCCCGCCCAGTCCCTGGATGCCCTGCGGCGTGCCGAGGATCTCGAAGCCCGACGCGGTCCGGCGCAGGACGGTCGCGTCGAAGGTGCCGCCGCCGAGGTCGTAGACCGCGACGGTGGACCCGGCCGCGAGCCGCTCGTTCGCCGCGTAGGTCGCGGCCGCCGCCTCGGGTTCGGTGACCATCCGGACCGGACCCACCTCGGCCAGCTGCGGGACCTGGGAGAAGATCTCCTTCTGGTAGGTGTTCCAGCTCGCCGGGTGGGTCAGCGTGACCTGCTCCGGCGGCGCCCCCTCGGCGGCCCCGACCCGGCCGACCACGGCCCGCAGCAGGTGGGCCAGCAGCGCGGGCACCGGCATCGGCGACCCGCCGACGATCATCGGCACCGGGTCGCCCAGCTTGCGCTTGAACTCCCGCGCCACCCGCTCGGGTTCGACCGACGCCCGCCGCTCGGCCGCGGACCCGGTCAGCACCGCCCCGTCCTGGCGGATCATGACGACCGACGGCGCGACGTCCGAGCGGTCCCCGAGCCGGAAGCGCTCGACCCGGTCACCCCGGCGGACGGCCGCAGCCGTGAAGGTCGTACCGAGGTCGACACCGAGGCCGTACGTCATGCTCGCCGCGCTCCTTGTCGGGAAGGGGCCGCAGAGCTCACGGACGTACGAACCGACCCCGAGGTCCGCACGCATCCTCCCAGCGAGCGACGCCCGTCCTCAAGGTGCTCTCTCCCCACGGAGCCGTGGCGTTAACAGCCGCGGCGAACCGTACGAGTACCCGCCGGGACCGGAGGGGGTGGCGGATGCGGCAGGAATGGCCTCTGGTCGGCCGGTCCGCGGAGCTGGACTTCGCCCGGCGGACGCTGGCCACGCCGTCGTTGTCCGGTCTGGTGCTGGCCGGTCGCGCGGGCGTCGGGCGGACCCGGCTGCTGCGCGAGATCCTCGCCGCCGCCACGGCCGCCGGGGACGCCACCGCCGTCGAGGTCCGCGCCACCGCGCCCGGCATCCCGTTCGGCGCCCTCGCCCACCTGCTCCCGGACCTCGACCGCGGCCCGGACGACGCGGCCACCCTGCGCGCCTGCGCCGCCGCGCTGCGTGCCCACGCGGGCGGCACGCGCCTGGTCCTCGGGATCGACGACGCGACCGGGCTCGACCCCGCCAGCGCCACCCTCGTCGCCCACCTCTGCCACACGCGGCAGGCCTTCGCGGTGCTGACCGTGCAGGTCGGCGTCCCGGTGCCGGACGCCGTGTTCGGGCTCTGGAAGGACGGTCTCGCCGAGCGGCTGGACCTCTCGGAGCTGGACCGCGCCCGCTCGGACGAGCTGGTGGCCGCGCTGCTCGGCGGACCGGTCGAGGGCGCGGTGCTGCAGGAGCTCTGGGAGCTCGCCCAGGGCACCCCGCTGTTCCTGCGGGAGCTGGCCGCCGCCGGGACCACGGCGGGCACTCTGACCTGCGAGGACGGGGTGTGGCGGAGCGCGGGCCCGCTCGCCCCGGGGCCGCGGCTGCTCGAGCTCGTCGAGTCGCGGATCGGCGCGGTCACCGAGGACGAGAGCACCCTCCTGGAGCTGCTCGCGCACGGCGCCCCGCTGGGCAGCGAGATCCTCCTGGAGATGGGGGCCGAGCGGGTGCTGGCCCGCACGGAGCGCCGCGGGCTGGTCGTCTCGGCGCTGTCGGGCAGGCGGCTCGACGTGGACCTCGTCCACCCGCTGCTCGCCGAGGTGATCCGGCGGCGCACCACCCCGCTGCGCGCGCGGCGCACCCACCGGATCCTCGTCCAGGCGATCGAGAAGACCGGGGCGAAGCGCGCCGCGGACGGCCCACGGCTGGTCGGCTGGCGGCTCGCGAGCGGCACCCCGGTGGACGCGGACGCGGTGCTCGCCGCCGCCGAGGGCAGCCTCGACCTGCGCGCCGCCGAACGGCTGGCGCGGGCCGCGGTCGCCGCGAGCGACGGCCCGCGGGCCCGGGTGCTGCTCGCCGACCTGCTGCTCGCCACGGGTCGCGCCACGGAGGCCGAGGCCGTGCTGGTCCCGGTGGCGGACGCGGCGGCGGAGCGGCTCGCGCTGGCCCGGGCCACCGCGCGGAGCTGGTTGGGCCTGCCGCCGGACGAGGTGGGCCCCGTCCGGGCGGCCCTGCTGCTGGCCGCGGGCCGCTGCACGGACGCGCTCGCTGAGCTGGCCCCCCTCGCCCCGACCGTGGAGGTGCTGGCCGTGCGGGCCCTGGCCGAGTGCGCGGCCGCCCGCTACACCGACGCCCTGGCCACCGCCGAGCAGGGCCTGGCCGGGGAGTCGGGCTGGTGGACCCCCGCGCTGCAGTCCGCGCAGCTCGGCGCGTACACCCTCGCCGGCAGGCTCGACGAGGCCGAGGCACTCGCCGTCGCGGGCTACGCCGAGGCACTGGCCCGGCACTGGCCGGTCGCGTCCGCGGTGCACGCGGGCTGGCTCGGGCGGATCGCGCTCCTGCGCGGGCGGGTCCGCACCGCGCGGCGGTGGCTGCGCGAGGCCGCGGCCGTGCCGACGGCGCCCTTCCCGCCGGTGTCGGGTCTGCGCGAGGAGCTCGCGATCGCGATGGGGCTGACCGGCGACGGCGAGGCCGCCGAGGCGCTGCTCACCGGCGTCGACACCCTCGACGCCCCCACCCCGTGGCCGCTCGTCGCGCAGGCCTGGTTGGCCGCGATCCGCGGGGAGACCTCACTCGCCGAGCGGCTCGTGGGCGAGGCGGTCGGGCTGGCCCGGGGCGGCGGCGCGCGCCACGCGGAGCTGACCGCGCTGCACGCGGGTGTCCGGCTCGGGGTGAGCGCCCCGGCCGGGCGGCCCGCCGACCTGCAGGGCGAGCTCGCCGCCGTGCAGCTCGCGCACCTTGCGGCCGCGGACGGCGCCGCGCTCGACGCGGTGGCCGAGCGGTTCGCCACCCTCGGTCTCCCGTTGCTGGCGGCCGAGGCCGCGGCGCAGGCCGTGCGGGACTACGAGACCGCGGGGCGCACCGGCAGCCGGCAGGCCGCCGCGAAGCGGGCCACGGCGTGGGCGCGGGAGTGCGAGGAGGTCCGCACCCCCGCGCTGCTCGCGCTCAAGGCCCCGACCGAGCTGACCCGCCGGGAGCTGGAGATCGCGCGGCTGGCGGCCACCGGCATGTCCAGCAAGGCGATCGCCGCGCGGCTCGTCGTCTCCGTCCGCACGGTCGACAACGTGCTGCACAGCGTCTACGCGAAGCTGGGCGTGAAGGGCCGCGCGGACCTGGCGGAGGCCGTCACCTGACGACGCGGTGTGGAGCCACACTGCCCTCGTGCGTCAGGCGGCGCGGAACTCCGCCGGGCGCTCCTGCGGAGCCTCCTGCAGGGCCTGCACGGTCTTCTCGACGTCGTAGTCCTTGCCGTACACCGGGGTGCCGGGCTGCTGACGCCAGGACTCGGCCAACGTGCCGCCGTCGACCGGGTCGAAGCCCAGCTCGTCCACCAGCGCGAACACGGTCTCCTGGAACGGGCCCGGGTCGCCGGCGACCGGCAGGGCGATCCGGCCCGGCGTGCCCTTCGGCACGCCCTTCTCCAGCAGGTGCTTCCAGTAGATGCCGTTGAAGACCTTGTAGACCGAGTCGGTGCCGAGCAGGCCCGCGACCCACACGCTCTCCGGCGTGCCGTCCTCGATCTCCTGGATCAGCCCGTCCCGCTGCTGCGGGTAGTAGTTGTTCGTCTCGATCACCGGGACCCCGGTCGGGACCGTGCCCGGCGCCAGGTCGGGGGTGTTCTTCTGCGGGACGGAGACGATCACCAGCTCCGCGTCGGCGGCGGCGTCCTTCGCCCACACCGCCTGCGCCCCGGTCTCGGTGACGTGGGCCGCCACCGTCTCGGGGGCCCGGGAGTTGGCGACCCGCACCTCGTGCCCGAGCTCCGCGAGCCGCCGGGCGAGCGTGCCACCGATGTTGCCTGCGCCGATGATGCCGATCCTCATGTGGGCGCCAACCCCGCGGTGCGACGGCGGATTCCGAGCGTGACATGCGTCACATCACGCCGGGGTAGGCGCCCCCGTCCAGGAGCAGGCTCTGCCCGGTGATGAACCCGGCGTGCGCCGAGCACAGGAACGCGCAGGCGGCGCCGAACTCGGCCGGGGTGCCGAGACGGTGGGCCGGGACGGTCGCCGCCCGCCGCCGGACCGCCTCCTCGAGGGTGATCCCCTCGGCTCGCGCGGCGGGCTCCAGCGTGCCGCGGAGCCGGTCGGTGTCGAAGGGGCCGGGCAGCAGGAAGTTGATCGTCACGCCGCTGTGGGCGACGGACCGCGCGACACCGGCGAGGAACCCGGTGAGCCCGGCCCGCGCCCCGCTGGACAGGTCCAGCCCGGCGATCGGCGCCTTCACCGACGCCGAGGTGATGTTCACGATCCGCCCGAAGCCGCGCTCCGCCATGCCGTCCACGACCGCCTGGACCAGGGCGATCGGCGCCGCCATGTTCGCCTCGACGCCTTGGATCAGGGCCTCGTGGTCGATCTCACGGAAGTCCCGTGTGGGCGGTCCGCCGTTGTTGTTCACGAGGATGTCCACGGCAGGCACCGCCGCGAGCAGGGCGGCGCGTCCCTCGGGCGTCCCGACGTCCGCGCCCACCGGGATGGTCCGGCCGTCGATCTCGGCGGCCGCGCGCTCGGCCGCCTCCTGGGTCCGCCCGTTGACGACGACGGTGCACCCGGCCGCGGCCAGCGCCTCGGCGCAGCCCCGACCGAGCCCGCGGGTGGAGGCGCAGACGATCGCCGTGCGGCCCGCGATCCCGAGGTCCATCAGACCGGCCTGCGGCGCGGGGTGGAGCGGGCGACGAGACCCGCGTCCCGCTCGACGGAGTCCCCGAGCGCGGCGTCGATCGCCTCCATCGCGTCCTCGGGGATGCGCACACCCGCCGCCTTCACGTTCTCGGCCACCTGCTCGGGACGCGAGGCGCCGACCAGCGCCGCCGCGACGTTGGCGTTCTGCAGCACCCACGCCACGGCGAGCTGGGCCATGGTCAGGCCCAGGTCGCCCGCGATCGGGGCGAGGGCCTGGACCCGGGTGAGGGTCTCGTCGTTCAGGAAGCGGGCGATCGCCTGCGCCCCACCGGACCCGTCCGTGGCGCGGGAGCCCGGCGGCGGCGCCTCGCCGGGCTTGTACTTGCCCGTGAGCACGCCCTGCGCGATCGGCGACCACACGATCTGGCCGAGCCCCAGCTCCTCGCAGGTCGGCACGACCTCGGGCTCGATGATCCGGTGCAGCATCGAGTACTGCGGCTGGCTGGACACCAGCGAGACGCCCAGGGACACCGCGAGCCCGTGCGCCGCGCGGATCTGCTCGGCGCTCCACTCGCTCACCCCGATGTAGAGCGCCTTGCCCGCCCGCACGACGTCGGCGAACGCCTGCATCGTCTCCTCGAGCGGGGTGTACACGTCGTAGCGGTGGGCCTGGTAGAGGTCCACGTAGTCGGTCCCGAGCCGGCGCAGGCTGGCGTCGATCCCCTCGAGGATGTGCTTGCGGGACAGGCCCTGGTCGTTCTTGCCGCGCGGCCCGACGGGCCAGTAGACCTTCGTGAAGATCTCGAGCGACTCGCGCCGCTCGCCCTTCAGCGCCGCGCCGAGGACCTCCTCGGCCTTGCCGTTCGCGTAGACGTCCGCGGTGTCGAAGGTCGTGATCCCGTGGTCGAGGGCGGCGCGCACGCACTGCGTGGCGACGTCGTTCTCGACCTGTGAGCCGTGGGTGAGCCAGTTGCCGTAGGTGATCGCCGAGATCTGCATCCCGGAGCGGCCCAGATAGCGGAACTCCATGCGGCTCTTTCTAGCCGCTGAGCTCTCCCAGGGCCACGAACCGCACGGCGGCGTGCTGGGCGCGGCGGGCGGCCGCGACCGTCATCCGCTCCGCGACGATGACGGCGGCGGACCGCTTGCCGAGCCCGTCCCGCCGCGCGATCAGGGCCTCCATGGTGTCGGCGCCGACGTCCGGCACCACCTCGACGAGCGTGAACCGCCTGCCGTGCACGAAGACGACGCCGGTGTCGTGCTCGCTGTGCACGTGCGCGTCGGCGGGGAGGCCCGCAAGGGTCGGGTCCGCGGCGATCCTGCGGCGCGCGGCGGCGGCGGCGGTCTCGACCCCGGGCCGGACGCGGGGGAGGCGCTCGGTCGGCGCGCCGGCGTCCGACGGGGTCGCCACCGGGTGGGTCGTCATCGCAGAACCTCCAGGCCTCACCTCTGGACATCGGCGCGGTCGACGGAGACGTTAGCCCGATCAGCCCATCGGACGAGCGTGTTCACCCAGGGTGTCCGACTGCGTGGCGGCGATCACCCCGGTGAGGACCTCGCGCAGCCGTTCGAGGTCCGCCAGGGGCATCCCGAGGCGCTCGACGATCGCCGGGGGGATCCGCTCGGCCTCGGCCCGGAGTGCCCGTCCGGCGTCGGTCAGGGTGATCGCGAGCATGCGCTCGTTCGTCGGGACCCGGTCGCGGCGCACGAGCCCGGCCGATTCCAGGCGCTTGAGTAGCGGGGACAGCGTGCCGGGATCCAGCGCCAATGCGCGGCTGAGCTCGGTGACCGACTGCGGCGAGCGTTCCCAGAGCGCGAGCATGACCAGGTACTGGGGGTGGGTGAGGCCCATCGGCTCCAGCAGCGGGCGGTAGAGCGCGATGACCTCCCGCGCGGCCACCGCGAGGGCGAAGCACACCTGCCGGTCGAGACGGAGGAGATCGGCGTCCATGTCGGGTAGCATACTTGGTGTGCAAACTGTTCGTAGGCCAAACCCGATCCGCTGGGTGCTCTACGCCTGGGGCGCCGGGCTGCCCGCCCGGCACCGCGAGTGGGTGCTGTTCGACGTGACCACGCGGACCTGGGTGCTGCGGCACTTCGCCCGCGCGACGGTGCAGCTGGCCCCGTTCGCCGTGCTGCTCTACGTCTTCATCCCGGGCGAGTCCTGGGTGCGGGCGATGGCGGTCCTCGGCGGCCTGCTCATCGGCTACTTCTACTCGTTCGCCTACGTGGCGGAGTCGGCCGAGCACCGGGCCGTCAAGGCCGGGTACCCGCGGGGCACGGCCGCGGGCCTGCGCGCCGAGCGGAACGCCGCGGGCCGGGCGGAGGCCCGGCAGCGCTACGAGGAGCGCTGGCGCGACTGAGCGCTCCGGCCCCGGACACACGTCGTGCGTGGTAAGTGGTGCTCTGGCACCACTTACCACGCACGGGCGGCGGAGCCGCTCAGATCTGGTACGTGCTGTTGATGATCGCGCCCTTGCGGGCGTAGTGGATCAGCGCGTCCTGGACGTCGAGCGGGTGGGTCGGGATGACGCCCTCGATGAGGTCCTCCTCGCGGGCGCCGTGCAGCGACAGACCGAAGCGGCAGCAGTAGACCTTGCCGCCCTCCTGGATGAAGGTCTTGAGGCTGTTGTTGATGTTGTGCTCGCCGGGGAACGCGGAGTTGCCGGTGGTGGGGAACCCGCGGGTGGCCAGGGCGTTGAGCGAGCCGGGGCCGTAGAAGTAGACGGCGGACTCGAAGCCCTTCCGCAGGGCGCGGGTGGCCTGCAGGATCGCCACGAAGCTCACCGAGGACTCGTGGGCGATGCCGTGGACCAGGGTGAAGTACACCTCGCCGTTCTCGGCCTGGTAGTCCGGGAACACCTTCGTGCCGCCGTAGATCGACGAGCCCTCGGGCAGGGACGGGTGGGCGATCTCCTCGAGCGACTGCTTCTCGAGATCGGTCAGGTCGGCCATGGTCAGTTCTCCTTCTGGGTGGGTGATGCGGGGGAGACGAGGGCGCCGTAGAGGTCCGGTCGGCGGTCGCGCAGGTTGCCCATCCCGACGCGGTGGGCGTCGATGTCCGCCTGCAGGTCGAAGTCCGCCGTGACCAGCCCCTCGGCGTAACCCGTGGCGGCGACGACCTCGCCGCCCGGGTCGACGATCTTCGCGTTGGCCACGAAGTCCAGCGCCCCGAAGGAGCCGGACTGGTTCGCGGCCACCCACACGACCTGGTTCTCCAGGGCGCGGGCGCGGTCGAACAGGTCGAACCGGCGGGCCCACCGGTCCTGGGTCGGGTCGGGGTGCCGGTTGGTCGCCGACAGCGGCCAGGCGGACATCGACACGATGAGACGGGCGCCGTCGAGGGCGAGGGCGCGGGCCGCCTCGGGGAAGCCCTTGTCCCAGCAGATCTGCATGCCGATCCGGCCGACGGGGCTGTCGAAGGCCTCGAACCGGTCGCCCGCGGTGTAGGTGGCGCCCTCCTGCAGCGGCTGGTGCACCTTGCGGTAGCTGCCGAGGATCCCGTCCCCGGTCACGCAGACGGCGGCGTTGTACAGCGTGTCCCCGTCCCGCTCGCAGAACCCGGCGGTGACGACGAGGTCCCCGGCCAGGCTGGCGAGCCTGCCGATCTCCGGGCCGTCGAGGGTGAAGGCGGGCGGCGGTTCGGCGGTGCCGCCCAGGTCGGAGACGTAGCCGCCGAGGGCCGCCTCCGGGAGCGCGAGCAGCTCGGCGCCCCGTTGCTTGGCTTCGTCGATCAGGACGGCGATGCGGTCGAAGTCCCCTTCGAGGTCACGGTCGAAGGGGGCCGCCGCGGTGGCGATGCGGGTCATGGTGGCGCTCCTTCAGCTGGCGGACCGGGGGGCGACCCAGTCGTCGTCGGAGGGGAAGGTGCTCGACGGGGTGCCTGCCAACCAGTGCAGGCCGTCCGCGACGGTGCCGCGGCGGGTCTCGGCGATGCGGTCGACGAGGTACTCCGCGTCCGCCGCGACGCCGGAGAAGCGCCCCGAGCCCCAGGTGTACTGCCAGGGCAGTCCGATGAAGTACAGGCCGGGCTGGCTGGTCACACCGCGCTCGTGGGTGGGGTAGCCGCGGCCGTCGAAGATCGGGAGCTCGATCCAGCGGTCGTCCCGGCCGTAGCCGGTGGCCCAGACGACGGCCGCGATCTCGGAGACGGCCAGCTCGGACGGCGCGTCCTCGGCGGGCGCCCAGACCGGGGCCTTGCGCTCCTCGACGGGGGCGTCGATGCCGTTCGCCTCGATGTAGGCGTCGATGGAGTCCTTGATCCCCTCGGCGACGGCGTCCGCCCCGTCGAGGTTCGCCCGCAGCTCGGGTCCGAAGTGGACGACGTCCGGGTCGATCCGGTGCAGCCTGCCGTGCAGCCGCATGCCCTCGAGGGCGAACTTGCGCAGGTCGATGTCCCGCCCGCCGTCTCGCCCCGTGACGTAGTGGTTGGTCTTGTGCCGCACGGCCTCCACGTCGGGGAACGCGTCGATCCCCTTGGTGTAGGTGCCCATGTCCGACAGCCAGGCCACGCAGTCGCGGCCGCGGTAGAAGCGGGCGACGCGCGGGGCGGTGCCGGTGGCGAGGTGGACCTCGCGGCCCGCCAGGTGCAGGTCCTCGGCGATCTGGCAGCCGGACTGGCCGGTGCCGACCACGAGCACGGGGCCCGCGGGCAGCTGGTCGGGGTTGCGGTACTCCGACGAGTGCACCTGGACCACCGAGTCGGGCAGGCGCTCGGCCATCCGCGGGGTGCGGGGGACCTGGTAGGGGCCGGTGGCGATGACGACCTGGTCGGCGGTGGCCGTGCCCCGGTCCGTCGCGATCTCGAAGCGGCCCTCCCGAGCCCGCAGCGACGTGGCGCGGACGCCCTCGACCAGCGGCGGGGCGAAGGAGGCGACGAACTTCTCCAGGTACTGGGTGATCTCGTCCCGCACCATGAAGCCGTCCGGCTCCGGGCCGTCGTAGGCGAAGCCGGGCAGCGCGCACTGCCAGTTGGGGGTGACGAGGCAGAAGGAGTCCCAGCGGCGGTCCGCCCACTCGTGCCCCGCCGTCTCGGCCTCGAGCACGAGGTGGTCGATGCCGCGGTCGGTCAGCACGCGGCTCGTCGACAGGCCCGCCTGGCCCCCGCCGACGACGATGACCGGATGGTGGGCGCCGTCGATCCGCGCACGGACGGGATCGGGGACGGAACGCAGATGCGCCTCGGGGGACATGGTGGATCAGCTCCTGATGACTCCGTGGGTGGGCCGTGCCGGTGACGGGTTCCAGTTGACGGCCCGACGATTGCCGAGGTGTTGCATCCGGAAATCTTCTGCGTTTCGTGATGAGCCCCGTGTTGCGCTGGTGTGACCGCACGGGACGAGACCGGACGGACTCGGCCCGGCGGCGTGGTGAGGGTCATGATCTGTGACGGCCAGTCGCCGTCGGTGACGATCCGTGCCGGGCCGGCCCGCCGAAGCGTCGTCGCGCCGGAACGCCATTCCCGTGGTACACCTGGGCAAACAGAACGGATTCGGCCGGCGCTGCCCACTACGTCCGAGTGTCAAACTAGATCGTGATACGGATCACGAAAGAACGCCCGGGAATGTGGTCGACAACGATCGACGCCGGCACCCGGGCAATATGGCTGTTACGTTCGATGGCCATGACGGCAGCCACCACCGAACCACCTGTAGACGAACCCGTCCTCTCCGTCGGACGGCCCCGCGTGGACGACGGGGTGGCGCTGCGGCGGCTCGCGGCGGAGACCGGTGTGCTCGACGTCAACTCGACCTACTCGTATCTCCTGTGGTGCCGCGACTTCGCCGCGACGTCCGTGCTCGCGCGCCTGGACGACCAGGTCGTCGGCTTCGTCACCGGGTACCGCCGACCCGACGCTCCCGACGTGCTGATGGTCTGGCAGGTCGCCGTCGGCGCCGCGGCCCGCGGTCGCGGAGTGGCGGGCCGGATGCTCGACACCCTGTGGGCGCAGGTCCCCGACGTCTCGTTCATGGAGACCACGGTGACCCCGGACAACGAGGCGTCCATCGCGATGTTCACTGCTTTCGCCCGCCGGAACGACACCGAGATCCGACGGAGCGACCTGTTCTCCGCGGAACTGCTGGGCGCCGATCACCAGCCCGAGAACCTCTATCGCATCGGCCCGATCACGAACGAAGGAAACTGAGTAGACGATGACCATCTTCGAGGACGTCGAATCCGAGGTCCGCTCCTATTGCCGCAACTGGCCCGTCGTGTTCGACACGGCCAAGGGTGCGGAGCTCTGGGACGTCGACGGCAAGCGCTACCTGGACTTCTTCGCCGGCGCAGGCGCGCTGAACTACGGCCACAATCCCGAGCCGCTCAAGCAGAAGCTCCTCGAGTACCTGAGCCGGGACGGCATCACCCACGGCCTGGACATGTACACCACGGCCAAGGGCGAGTTCCTGAACACGTTCCGGGACAAGATCCTCGGCCCGCGGAAGCTGAACTACAAGGTGCAGTTCCCCGGCCCGACCGGGGCGAACGCCGTCGAGTCGGCGCTCAAGCTCGCCCGCAAGATCACCGGCAAGGAGGCGATGGTCAACTTCACCAACGCCTTCCACGGCATGACCCTCGGCGCGCTCTCGGTCACCGGGAACTCGATGAAGCGCGGCGGTGCCGGCGTCCCGCTGGTGCACTCCACGCCGATGCCGTTCGACAACTACTTCGACGGCAAGGTCCCGGACTTCCTCTGGTTCGAGCGGGTCCTCACCGACTCCGGGTCGTCGCTGAACGACCCCGCCGCGGTCATCGTGGAGACGGTCCAGGGCGAGGGCGGGATCAACCCGGCCCGGATCGAGTGGCTGCAGGGACTGGCCGACCTGTGCAAGCGCCACGACATCCTGCTGATCGTCGACGACGTCCAGATGGGGGTCGGCCGGACCGGGCCGTTCTTCTCCTTCGAGGCCGCGGGCATCGAGCCGGACATCGTCACGATCTCCAAGTCCATCTCCGGCTACGGGCTGCCCATGGCGCTCGTGCTGATCAAGCCGGAGCACGACGTCTGGGGCCCGGGTGAGCACAACGGCACCTTCCGTGGGCACAACCCGGCGTTCGTCACCGGCACCGAGGCGATCCATCGGTACTGGAGCGACGACACCCTCGAGCGGGAGGTCATCCGCAAGGGGGAGAAGGTCGAGGAGGCCTTCAACAAGATCGTCGCGGATACCACCGTCACCGAGCTGACCGCCAAGGGTCGCGGGCTGGCCCGCGGTCTGCAGTTCACCGAACACGACCAGGCCGGGAAGGTCTGCGCCGCGGCGTTCGAGCGCGGGCTGCTCATGGAGACCTCGGGTCCGGACAGCGAGGTCATGAAGATCCTCGCCCCCCTGACCATCACCGACGACGAGCTCGACGAGGGTCTGGAGATCGTCGCCGAGTCCGTCAAGACCGTCACGTCTGGAGCATGAGTTGAAGGTCCGCAGCATCGACGACGTCACGAACACCAAGAACCACGTCGACACCCCCGGCTGGTACTCGCGTCGCATCGTGACCGCGCACGACCGCGTCGGCTTCTCGGTCGGCGAGACCGTGCTGCGCGCCGGCTCGACGAACGACTTCTGGTACGCCAACCACGTCGAGGCCGTCTACATCGTCTCCGGTGAGGGCGAGCTGTACGACAAGGACAACGACGAGACGTACAAGCTCGGCCCGGGCACGATGTACCTGCTCGACGGCAACGAGAAGCACCAGGTCCGGGTGACCAGCGACATCACCTGCGTCTGCGTGTTCAACCCACCCATCGTCGGCACCGAGGTGCACGACGAGAACGGTGTCTACCCCCTGCTGGAGCTCCCGGCCGAGGCCTGAGCCGCAGCACCCGGCCGCCGGACCCGACTCGGGTCCGGCGGCCGTGCCCTGTACCACCGCGATATCGCCTATCGACGAGAGGAGCACTGCAATGACTGCCCCGAGCAGCAACCAGACCAGCATCACGAACGACCGGTACTACACCCGGGTGTCGACGCAGCCGGCCCTCATCGACCGGGCGGAACCGACGGTGTGGGGCAGTGAGTCCAGCGCCGGCATGTACGGCGCGCAGGAGCTGCGTGGGCACGAGGTCAACGGGTTCTCGCAGGTCCCCGACCTGCTCAACCCCGACGAGGTGGCGGGCTACGCCGCCGAGCTGGACCGGCTGGCCCACGACCCGCTCATCCGCGCGGACGACCGCTGCATCATCGAGAAGAACTCCGACGAGGTGCGCTCGATCTTCGAGGTGCATAAGATCTCGGACGCCATCGCCCGCCTCGTCCGCGACGAGCGCGTGGTCGGTCGGGCCCGGCAGATCCTGGGCGGTGACGTCTACGTCCACCAGAGCCGGATCAACTACAAGCCCGGCTTCGGCGGCGGCGGGTTCTACTGGCACTCGGACTTCGAGACCTGGCACGCCGAGGACGGCATGCCCACCCCGCGCGCGGTGAGCTGCTCGATCTCGCTCACCGAGAACTACGCCTACAATGGCTGCCTGATGATCATGCCGGGCTCGCACCGGACGTTCGTGTCCTGCGTCGGCGAGACGCCCGAGGACAACTACCGCTCCTCGCTCAAGGAGCAGGAGATCGGCACGCCCGACCCGGACAGCATCACCGCGCTGGCCAACCGGCACGGGATCGCGATGCTGACCGGCAAGGCGGGGTCCGCCACGTTCTTCGACTCCAACTGCATGCACGGCTCGGGGGACAACATCACCCCGTACCCGCGCTCGAACATCTTCATCGTGTTCAACAGCGTGGAGAACACCTGCGTGGAGCCGTACTACGCGCCGACCCGCCGCCCCGAGTACATCGGCGCCCGAGACTTCACCCCCGTCCGCTGACCGCATTATGGAACCATAACGTCGTCTGAGCAGGGTTTTTTCGACGTTATGGTTCCATAATGCGTCAGACGGGCGGAAGCGGTGTGAGGTTGGGGCGCTTGGGCAGGTTGCCGTCGCCGGTGTGGGCCCCGCGCAGGCGCTTGCGCGCGTAGGGCAGGACGTGCTCGCGCACCCACCTCAGGTCCTCGACCTGGCGGTGCCGCCAGTCCAACGCCTCGGCCGCGGGCCAGGGGGTGCGCCAGTCGATGCCCGCGACGGGCTCGCCCAGGACCTCCAACGCGCGCAGGGCGACCCGCTCGTGCGCCTCCGGCGTGAGGTGCAGCCGGTCGCTCGCCCAGGCGCGGGGGTCGGCGAGGACGTCCATGCCCCAGAGGTCCACGACGTGACACCCGTGGCGGTCCGCGACGGCCCGCAGGTTCTCGTTGAACGTGGCCACCCGCCCGCGGAGCCTGCGCAGCAGCATGTGCATGCGGCGCAGGTCGAAGCCGGTGAACATGATGATGTCCGCGCCCGTCGCCGCCAGCCGCTCGACGGCCGCGTCGACGCGCCGGGCGAGGTCGTCCGGGTCCGAGGTGATGCCGATGATGTCGTTGCCGCCCGCGCAGAACGAGATCAGGTCCGGGCGCAGCTGCTCGGCCACCGGCACCTGGTCGGTGACGATCTGGTCGAGGATCTTGCCGCGCACGGCGAGGTTGGCGTAGGTGAAGCCGGGCCTGCCCGCCGCCAGCCGCTCGGCGAGCCGGTCGGCCCACCCGCGCGGCGCGCCGTCGTCCCACAGGTCGTCCAGGCCCTCGGTGAACGAGTCCCCGATCGCCACGAAGCTGTTCCACCGGTGCACCGCACGGCTCCCTTCCCGCTCGTTCCCCCGGCGTCCACACCGCCGTCACCTTCTGATCCACACAGGATCACTCATGGGCGCGCGGTTGCGCCAGATGTGGGGTGATCTCGTGACCTCGATAGGGCACCCTAAGGAGGTGTCAGTCGAACCTCTCCCGCCGTGTCGCCCGTGACGACCCCGGAGCCGGACACCCGCGAGTCGCTGCGGGAGATCCTCGGCGGGCGGCGCGGCGCCGTCGACGCCTCGGTCCCGGTCGTCGCCTTCGTGCTGGTCTGGCTGCTGGCCGGGGCGCTGAGCTGGTGGTCCCCGGTGGGGATCGCCGCGGGCGCGGCGATCGTCGCCGGGATCGGGGTGGCCTGCTGGCGGCTGGCCCGCGGCAGGCGGCCGCGCGCCGTGCTCTTCGGCCTGCTGGGCGTGACGGTCGCGGCGCTGGTCGCGCTGTACACCGGCCGGGCCGAGGACTTCTTCCTGGTCCAGATCCTCTCGAACGTGGCGAGCGCGCTGGCCTGGGCGATCTCGATCGTCGTGCGGTGGCCGCTGCTGGGTGTCATCGTCGGGCTGGCGCTGGGGCAGAAGACGCGGTGGCGCCGCGATCCCGATCTGCTGCGCGGCTACCAGCGGGCGAGCTGGGTGTGGGTGGCGCAGTACGTCGTGCGGGTGGCCGTGTTCGTGCCCCTCTACCAGGCGGAATGGGTCTTCGCGCTGGGCGCGGCGCGGGTCGCGTTCAGCCCGGCGCTGGTGGCGCTGTCGGTCGTGCTCTCCTGGCCCGCGCTGCGTTCGGCGCTGCCCGCCGACCATCCGGGGATCCGGCACCCCCGGGTCGCGGACGCCCCACCCGAGGCACCTACTGTGGACGACCCCTCCACGAACGGGTGAGAACCCTCACGTCGAGTGATCGACTGGTGCGTTCCCAAGATCGTCCACGTTGATCCTCGTGGAGGACGCCCGAGCCTCGCGTGATGTGAACGGAGTCATGGTCCAGAATCCCCGCCGCCCCCAGCCCCGCACCCCCGACGCCCAGGGGTCGCCGCCGCTGCCCCGCTCCGGGGCCGCGCAGCGACCGGGTGGCACCGGCCCGTCGGGTCGGCGGCCGGAGGGGCCGCGCTCCGGTGGGCAGGGTCCCGCGGGACAGGTCCCGGGCGGGCGGCGGCCGGGCCGATCGACGTCGGGCGCCGGCCCGACCCACGTCCTCGGGGCGCACCGCACCCTCGCGACGACGACGGTCACGGAGCCCGAGAAGAAGAAGGTCGACCTCACCCTCACGAAGGTCGCCGCGGGGGCGGCCGCGGCCGCCACGTCCGCGGTGGCGGGCTCCTACCTGGGCGCGGCGGGGACGGTGGCGGGCGCGGCCATCGGGTCGGTGGTCACGACCATCGCCACCACGATGTACCAGCGCTCGCTGGACAAGACCCGGGAGACCGTCCTGCAGCGGGTCAAGCTGCCGGGCCGGGGCGCGGCGGACACGACCGTCCTCGCCGAGCCCGTCGACCCCCTCGCGACGATCCCGATGCAGCGAGACGGCGGGCTGGTCGCGCCGGTGCTGCCCGCCCCGGAGCAGCGGCCCTGGTACACCCGCAAGCGGGTCTGGGTGACCGCGGCGACCACCGTCGTCGCGTTCGCGGTCGGGTTGCTCGTGATCACCGGCGTCGAGTGGGCGAAGGGCTCGCCGATCTCCGGCGGGGAGTCCGGGACGTCCGTGGGGCGGGTCGTGACCGGCGGCTCGGCGCCGAGCGAGGAGCCGCGGTCCGAGACCACGGAGTCCCCCACCCCGACGACCACGGAGCAGGCCCCGGAGTCCTCCTCGGGTTCCGGCTCGGGTTCCGGCTCCGGCTCGACCGAACAGACCGGCGGCGCCTCGGCGACCCGGACCACCACCCCGAGCCCGTCGACCTCGCCGACGACGAGCCGCGCGCCCGGCACCGGGAACACCGGACCGGGCTTCGGGCTGCTTCCGCGGCCCGGCTCCTGACCTGTGAGCGGCGATAGTCGCTCTGACGACTATCGCCGCTCACAGGTTAGGGGAGGCGGGCGCGGAGTGACTCGGCTGCGGCCTTCGGGTCCTCGGCCTCGGTGATCGCCCGCACCACCACGACCCGGGTCGCGCCCGCGGCCAGGACGTCGTCGAGCCTGCCGTGGTCGATGCCGCCGATGGCGAACCAGGGGCGGTCCGGGGCGCGGCCCGCCACGGTCCGGACCAGGTCCAGGCCGGGGGCGGGGCGGCCGGGCTTCGTGGGCGTCGGCCAGCAGGGGCCCACGCAGAAGTAGTCGACGCCGGGCTCCTCGGCCGCGCGGAGGGTCTCGTCCGCGCTGTGCGAGGACCGGCCGATCACGACCTCGTCCCCGACGATCCGGCGCGCCCACTCCACCGGCAGGTCGTCCTGGCCGAGGTGCAGCACGTCGGCGCCCGCGGCGAGCGCCACGTCCGCCCGGTCGTTGACCGCGAGCAGCCGGTCGTGGCGGGCGGTGGCCTCGGCGAGGATCTCCAGCGCGGCCAGCTCGGCGCGCGCCTCGATGCCCTTCTCGCGGAGCTGGATCACGTCCACACCCCCGGCCAGCGCGGCGTCCGCGAACTCGGCGAGGTCCGGTCGGTCGCCCGTGCAGAGGTAGAGGCGGGCGTTCGCGAGGCGGGACAGCAACGTTGCACGGTCGAGTCGGGGCACGTCGGGGAAGCGTAGGGTGGGCCGCGCAGTCACGGGAGCCCGGTGGGGCTGAGAGGGAGCCGCAGGCTCCGACCGTCGAACCTGATCCGGGTCATGCCGGCGCAGGGAGGAGCGAAGCAGTGGAACTCGTCGTCGCCGGTGGCGGCGTCATCGGGCTGACGTGCGCCTGGCGCGCCGCGCAGGCCGGGTGGACCGTCGGCCTGTTCGACCCGGACCCCGAGTCCGGCTCGTCCTGGGTCGCGGGCGGCATGCTCGCGCCGGTCACCGAGGCGTGGCCGGGCGAGGAGGAGCTGCTCGAGCTCGGGCTGCGGTCCGTCGCGCTCTGGCCGGAGTTCGCGGCCGAGCTGGGGGATCCCGGCCTGCACACCGGGGGGACCGTCGTCGCGGCGACGGGGACGGGGGACCGCGCGGAGCTGGACTCGCTCGCCGACCACCTCGCCCGCCTCGGCAGGCCCGTCGAACGGCTGACCGGACGGGAGCTGCGCAGGCTCGAACCGGCCCTGGGCCCGGACGTCCGCGGGGGGCTCTCGGTGCCCGCGGACCTGTCCGTGGACAACCGGGCCCTGCTGGCGTCCCTGCGGACCGCGGCGGAGAAGGCCGGCGTGCGGATCGAGGAGCGCGCGTACCGCGGCGAACCCGCCGACACCCTGCTGATCTGCGCCGGGGCGCACTCGGCGGCGCTGCACCCGGCCCTGCGCGGGCTGGTCCGCCCGGTCAAGGGCGAGATCCTGCGGCTCGCGCACCGCCGCGGCGCCTTCCCGATGCCCGGCCGCACCGTCCGGGCGCTGGTCGACGGGCGCCCGGTCTACCTCGTGCCGCGGCCGAACGGGCTGGTCGTGGGGGCCACGCAGAGCGAACAGGGGTTCGACACCGAGCCCACCGTCGGCGGTGTCCGGGACCTGCTGCGGGACGCGGAGCGGATCGTCCCCGGGATCGCCGAGTACGGGCTGGTCGAGGTCGCGGCGGGCCTGCGGCCGGGCAGCCCGGACAACCTGCCGCTGATCGGCAGGCTGGACGACCGCACGCTCGTGGCCACCGGGCACAGCCGCAACGGCATCCTGCTGGCCCCGCTGACCGCGCAGCTGGTCGTGGCGGTGTTGGACGGCGGGTCGGTGCCCGCCGCCGTCGACCCGGGGAGGTTCGGATGAGGGTCGAGATCAACGGGACCCCGCACGACCTGCGCGCGGACGCCACCGTGGCGGACGCGCTGGGCGCCATCGACGCGCCCGAGCGGGGCGTGGCGGTGGCCGTGGACGGCACCGTGGTGCGCCGGGCGCACTGGGGTACCCCGCTGCACGAGGGCGCGGCGGTCGAGGTGCTGACCGCCGTGCAGGGAGGATGACGATGACGGAGCACGACGTGGACCAGCTCGTCGTCGGGGGCCGGAAGATCGGGTCGCGGCTGATCACGGGGACCGGCGGCGCCGCGAACCTGGAGATCCTGGAGCGGGCCCTGGTCGCCTCCGGCACCACGCTGACCACCGTGGCGATGCGCCGGATCGACGCGACCACCGGCACCGGGGTGCTGGACCTGCTGCGCAGGCTCGGCATCGAGGTCCTGCCGAACACCGCGGGCTGCCGCACGGCGGCCGAGGCGGTGCTCACCGCCGAGCTGGCCCGCGAGGCGCTCGAGACGGACCTGGTGAAGCTCGAGGTCGTCGCGGACGAGCGGACGCTGCTCCCGGACCCGATCGAGCTGCTCGACGCCGCCGAACAGCTCGTCGACGCGGGGTTCACCGTGCTGCCCTACACCAACGACGACCCGGTGCTCGCCCGCCGCCTGGAGGCCGTCGGGTGCGCCGCCGTCATGCCGCTGGGGTCGCCGATCGGCACCGGGCTCGGCATCCGCAACCCGCACAACATCGAGATGATCGTCGCCGAGGCGGGGGTCCCGGTGGTACTCGACGCCGGCATCGGCACCGCGTCGGAGGCCGCGCAGGCCATGGAGCTGGGGTGCGACGCCGTCCTGCTGGCCACGGCGGTCACCCGCGCCGCGGACCCGGAGCGGATGGCGCACGCCATGCGGCTCGCCGTGGAGGCCGGGCACGCGGCGCGGCACGCGGGCCGCATCCCGAAGCGGTACTGGGCGCAGGCGAGCAGCCCCGTGATCGACTGAACGCGCGTTAAGATCCGGGCGTGCCGCTGTTCGAGTTCGAGGGCCGCCGCCCCTCCGTGCATCCCACCGCGTTCGTCGCCCCCACCGCCGCGCTGATCGGCGACGTCCGGGTCGAGGCCGGGGCCTCCGTCTGGTACAACGCCGTGCTCCGCGGCGACACCGGCCCGATCATCGTGCGGGAGGGGGCGAACGTGCAGGACGGCAGCGTCCTGCACGGCGGCGAGGACCCGGCCACGGAGATCGGGGCGGGCGCGACCATCGGGCACCTCTGCGTGGTGCACGGCTGCGTGATCGGCCCGGAGTGCGTGATCGGCAACGGCGCCACCGTCCAGGACCGGGCGGTGATCGGTGCCCGCAGCCTGGTCGGGGCGGGCGCGCTGGTCGCGCCGGGCAAGGTGATCCCGGAGGGCACCCTCGTCCTGGGGGCCACGGCCTCGCCGCGGGGTCCGCTGACCTCCGAGGCCGAGTGGTGGGTGCGGAACAACCCGGGCTTCTACCGTGAGCTGGCGCAACGACACGCACGGACCGTCGCCGAGATCTGACGATCCGTAGCCGGGCTCTCCCCCGTTCGAGGGGTCCGGCGGCGCGGCGTGCCCGGCGTGTCCGGTTCGGTCGCCCATCCTGGAGCCATGCGCGGTCGGATCGGGTGGGCACTGCTGGCCCTGCTCGTGCTCGCCGGCTGTGCGGGCACCGGGGACGCCGAGGACCGCGTGGTCCCGACCGTGCCCGCCGTCCCCACGGTGGTGCCCGCCGACCCGACCTCCGGCGTGGTCCCGGTCTGGTTCGTGGGCAGCACCCCCGCGGGCGACCGGTTGTTCCGCGAGATCCGCGCCCTGCGCGACGGTGGGCCGGACGACGCCCCGCCCGACCCCGTCGGCACGGCCGTCACGGCGGTCCTCGACGGGCGGACCGACGATCCCGACCACCGCACCGACTGGCCGGCGGGGGTGCGGCTGCGCAGCCCCGTCACGCACGGGGCCGGCCTGCTGACCGTGGACCTCGCCGTCGCGGGGCCGCTGCCCGGCCCCGCGGGCCTCGCCCTGCAGCAGCTCGTCTACACCGTGCAGTCCGCCGCGGACAGCGACGATCCGGTGCGGGTGCTCGTCGGCGGCGAGCCCGCCGAGACGCTCCTCGGCGAGCCGGTCGCCGCGCCGCTCACCGCCGCGGACCCGTACCGCGTGCGGTCCCTGGTGGAGATCGACGACCCGGTGGACGGCGCGCGGACGGCCGGGCCGGTCGTCGTGAGTGGGGAGGCGGCGGTCTTCGAGGCCACCCTGCTCTGGGAGGCCCGCAACGCCGACGGCCGGGTGGTGCGGGCCGGCGTCGCCGCGACGGCGGAGGGCCAGCGGTTCGCGCCGTTCCGCGTCGAGATCCCGCTCGACCCCGGCGACTACACGATCGTCGTGTCCGAGGACGACTCGTCCGGGGGCGAGGGACGCCCGCCGATGACCGACCGCGTGCGCCTCACCGTCGTCTGACGGTGGGGCAGGCACCACCGACGGTCCACGGGGTGCCGCCCTGGGGTGGAATGTCCGGTTCCGCGAGCCTGGTCGCACACCGTCGACCAGGGAGAACGCCATGACCACCGCACTCACCACCCCCACCCGCGACCGCGCGACCGGCGCCGCCGGGATCGTCGCCGCCCTCGCCGCGGGCGGCTCCGGCGCCATCCTCGCCCAGGGCGAGGGCACCTTCGCCGACCAGCGGATCAAGAGCAGTGCCGAGCTCGTCGAAGCCATGAACCCCGAACTGATGATCCGGATCGGGGGCGGGCTCGGCCTGGTCGCGGTGATCGCGACGACCGTCTTCACGCTCGGCCTGGTGCGCCGGGCGGGGGAGCGCGGCGGCTGGGCCGAGGCGCTGCGGTGGTCCTCGATCGCCCTGCTCGCGACGACGTCGATCGGCGTCCTCATGCGCTACGTCGCCGCGGGCGGGGCCCCGGGCGCCATGGACCAGAGCTTCTACTCCACCGAGGCCAGCGCCACCGCCGCGGTGCTCGCCGACCAGATGTCCACCGGTGCCTACCTCCCCGCGCTCGGGGTGCTGCTGTGTGCCGGGATGCTCGCCCTGCGCGGCTCGCTGCTGCCCGCGCCGGTGGGAATCGTGGCGCTGGTGCTCGGGACGCTCTCGCTCGCCGCCACCCTCGGGCTCGGCCTGCCCTACAGCAGCTCCCTGGTGTTCCCGGTGTTCGCGCTGGTCGCGGGCGTCACGCTGCTCGTCCGCCCGGCCGGGCGCCGACGCCTCGCTACCGGGCGCTGAAGCGCAGCGGGACCCGCGGGCCGCGCAGGCCCGCGGCCCGCAGCTCGATCGACGCCAGCTCGGCGACGGCGTCCGGGTCGCCCGCGCGCCACGCCAGGGCCGGGTCCACCCCGTCTCCCGGGATCCGCCGCAGGACCAGCGCCCGCAACGCCAGCTGGTCGAGACCCCGCGCGCGGGCCGCCGCCGCGGCGGTCGCCGTGCGTGCGTAGCGGACCCGCAGCGGCAGCCAGATCGACAGCACCGGCAACACCCCGATCAGCCCGACGAGGATCGCCGCCCCCGTCGCGACGTTCGCGACCGTGTCGATCAGCTGCTGCCCGGCCGCGGTGAGGGAGCGGCCCGCATCGGTGCCCGGGGCGAAGGCGCCCGCGAGCTGCTCCCCGACGAGCGGCACGTTCCCGACCCCCCGCGCCGCCCCGTCGAAGGCCCCGGACACCGAGTCCCCGGCCTGCACCAACGTCCGTCCCGGCGACTGCAGCGTGAGCAGCAGGTCGTGCGCCGTCGCGGCCAACCAGATCCACGCCGCCGTCCAGCCCACGGCCAGCAGGTCCGCGACCACCTGCACCCCGAACCGCCCCGGCCGCTCCGCATACACCCGCATGCGCGGTTCCTACCAGCTCCCGCCCCGCACCGATGTCCGACTCGCGTGTCGAGAGCGAGGGACTCGCGTGTCCGACGTCTCGCTACAGGAGGCCGAGCTTGGTGGCGGCGTAGACGGCTTCGGCGCGGCGGCTGACCATGAGCTTGCGCATCAGGTTGCCCACGTGGAACTTCACCGTGGTCTCCGAGATGAACAGCTCGGCGCCGATCGCGCGGTTGGACAGGCCGCGGGCCAGCAGGCGGAGCACGTCGAGCTCGCGCTCGGTGAGCCGCTCGCGGTCGGGGACCCCGCCGGACAGCGACCGGACCATGGCGCTGGCGCTGCGGGCGTCGAACGCGGACTCGCCGCGGGAGACCGCGCGGATGGCGCGGACCAGCTCGGTCGTGTCGACGTCCTTGACGACGTAGCCGCGCGCCCCCGCCTGCACGGCCTCCACGACGAGTCGGTCCTCGGCGAACGTGGTCAGCACGAGCACTCCGATGCCGGGGTGGGCGGCACAGAGCGAGCGGCAGACGTCGAGCCCGTCGGTCTGCGGGCCGGAGGTGAGCTTGAGGTCCAGCAGCACGACGTGCGGGCGGGTCGCGGCCACGGCGGCGACGGCGTCCTTGGGGGTGCCCGCCTCGCCGACGACGCGCAGGTCCTCCTCGCGCTCCAGCACCGCGCGCAGGCCCTGACGCATGATCGAGTGGTCGTCCACCAGCACGATCCGCACCGGCACCGGGCGGGCCCGTTGCGGCCCGGGCCGCTGGGGCACCGCCGTGCGCGCCCCGTTCGGGGGCACCGGTCGCACTCCGCCCGTGGGCGCCGACCGCAGTCCGCCTCCGGGCGCTGGTCGCACCGTGTTCATCGTGCCTGCTCCTTTCCGGCCACAGGCACGTCGACCTGCACCTGCAACCCGCCCATCCGGGCTCTGCGGAACGTGACCGCCCCGCCCATCTCCGCCGCCCTGGTCTGCATGTTGACCAGGCCGCGGTGTTCGCCCGAGGGTCGCAGCGCGGACTCCTTGAGGCTGCGCCGCACCTCCTCGGGCCTGCCCCGGCCGTCGTCGGAGACGGTCAGCCGGACCGCGCCCGCCCGGTAGGCCAGGCGGATCGAGGCCCGGGAGGCCTCCGCGTGCATCGCCGTGTTG
This sequence comes from Pseudonocardia sp. WMMC193, assembly GCF_021728735.1. Taxonomy (NCBI): domain Bacteria; kingdom Bacillati; phylum Actinomycetota; class Actinomycetes; order Pseudonocardiales; family Pseudonocardiaceae; genus Pseudonocardia; species Pseudonocardia sp. WMMC193. Next base: position 5,660,145 of record NZ_JAKKDO010000003.1, read on the forward strand.
AACAGCGCCTCGCCCGCGATCCGGAACAGCGACTGCTCCTGGTCGGCGGGCAGCGGCACCGGCTCGCCGCCGATCCGGACGTCGATGCGCAGCTCGTCCGGCATGTGGACGGTGGTGAGCTGGCGCAGCATCGCCGGCAGGTCCTGGTCGGCGCTCTCGTGGTGGTTCAGCGCGTAGATCGCCGAGCGCAGCTGCTCGACGGCCCGCTTCGTCAGGTCCTTGGCGGTGTCGAGGTGCTCGAGCAGCCGCGGCTCCGTGATCTCGCCGCGCACCATCTCGATGTGCATCCCCGCGGACAACGCGTACTGGGTCACCGAGTCGTGCAGCTCGCGGGCGATGCGGTGCCGCTCGCTGTCCAGCACCTCGCGCTGGCGCGCGGCGCCCAGCTGTTCCTGTGTGGACTGGAGCTCGGCGTTGCGGGACTTGAGGTCCGCGGCCTGCCGGGCGGTGCGGGCGTAGAGCTTCTCGGACCGGTCGAGCAGGGCGCAGTTCTGCAGGGCGGACGCGGTCTGCGAGGCGAGGATGCGCATCACGGACAGGTCCGTGTCGTCGATCTCCCGCTCGCGCGGGGTCCACGCGACGAACCCGCCGACGATCCGGCTGTCCAGCCGCACCGGGACGTGCAGGTGACGGCGGGCGGTGTCCCGGTCGTGCTCGGGATGGTCGTGTCCGCCCCGGACGGCGGCGACGTGCGTGGCGACGTTCTCCGGGATGAGGCCCAGGTCGGTCCACTCCTCGCCGTCCGGGCCGAGCACGAGGTAGCGGGGCTGCGCGTCCGCCAACCGACCGTCGACCAGGGCGAACGCCACCCACTCCGCGGAGAGGTGATCGGCGGCGGCCTCGACGACGGCGCGCACGAGCGCCTCCGAGCCCTCCATCGTGCGGATGAGTGCCCCGGAGATCCCCTCGAGCGCGAGGATGACCCGACGCAGCCGGACGGCCGACACCCGGTACTCCGGGTAGAACGACGGCTTGCCCGAGCGCAGGCCGGTCAGCGCGTCGAGGTCCGGCCCCGGCCAGGAGCGGCCGGACGGCGGCTCGGTCCGTTTCGGGGGCCAGGCGGCGGACGTCACGGCGTCCGCCTCACAGGGCCGCTCGGAACAGCGTCGCCACCTGGTCGACGTCCGCGGGCCGCGGGTTCGTCGTGAGGCAGGCGTCGCCGAGGGTCAGCACGGCCAGCCGCGGGATGTCCGCCTCGGTCACGCCGAGCGCGCCGAGCCCGGCGGGCACCCCGACCTCGTCGCCGAGCTTGCGGATCGCGGCGGCGACCATGTCCACCGCCTCGTCCCCCGGCACACCGGGCCCGGCGAGCCCCATCGCCTGCGCGATGGGCACGAACCGTTCGGGGGTGGTGACGCCGTTGAACCGCACGACGTGGGGCAGCAGGACCCCGTTGACCACGCCGTGCGGCAGGTCGAGCATGCCGCCGACCTGGTGGGACATGGCGTGCGTCGCGCCGAGGATCGCGTTGGTGAACGCGAGCCCGGCCTCCAGCGCGGCCTGCGCCATGGCCTGGCGGGCCCGCCGGTCGTCCGGCCGGAGCATGGTGTGCGCGAGGTGTTCGTTGACCAGCGAGACGGCCTGCAGGGCGTGGTGGTCGGTCAGCGGGCCGTGGGCGAGGGAGACGAAGGCCTCGATGCCGTGGGTCAACGCGTCGAGGCCGGTCGCGGCGTTGAGCCACTCGGGCATGGTGACCAGCAGGCGCGGGTCGATGACCGAGACGTCCGGAACCAGCGCCCGGCCCATGATCGTGATCTTGGTGTGCCGCTCGGTGTCGGTGACGATGCAGAACTGCGAGACGTCCGCGCCGGTCCCGGACGTCGACGGCATCATGATCAACGGCGGGATGGGGTGGGCGATCCGGTCGATGCCCTCGTAGTCGAGGATCCGGCCGCCGTTGCTGGCGAGCAGGGCCACGCCCTTGGCCGCGTCGATGACCGACCCACCGCCCAGCCCCATCACCACGTCGCAGCCCGAGGCCACGTACTCGTGGTAGCCGGCCTCGATCTCGTGGTCCTTCGGGTTCGGCGTGACGTCGGTCCACAACCTCGGGGCCAGCCCCGCCTCGCGCAGGTGGCCGAGCAGCTCGACCGGCCAACCGGCCTCGAAGACCCCCGGGTCGGTCACGACGAACGGCCGCCGCGCGCCGAGCCGCAACGCCGCGTGCGCGGCCTCCTTGAGCGAGTCCGGGCCGAACACGATCTCGGGCGCGTGGAACTTCGAGACGCGCGGGTTCGTGGAGGGCGGTGGGGCGCCGCACCCGCCGCCGGTGTGCACGGTCAGATCGGGCTCGCGCTCGATCTCGTCGACGAGGACCGTGTCCCCGGCCCGTCGACACGCCTCGCTGGGGGCCACGCCGCCCTCCCACACCTCAGCCGACCTCGTGTGAGCCACGTTACGCCGGATAGCGGGCGCGAGCGCGCCTCGGCGGGCCATCACCGGCACCCTCCGGCGGCGTGGGGCATGGGAGACCTCCTCGTCGATCCGCCGACGGTAGTCGCGCGGACGGCGCGGCGGACCGCCGAGACGGACGGGCCGCCCTAGTCGAACGGTGAGGTCGTGCGTGGTAAGTGGTGCTCTGGCACCACTTACCACGCACGGGCGGCGCAGCCGCTAGACGTGAATCGGCCCGTCCCGCTCGGCGAGGCGGGTGCCCGCGCCGCCCCAGTGCTGGGCGATCATCTCGGCGGCGATGGACACCGCCGTCTCCTCCGGGGTGCGGGCCCCGAGGTCCAGGCCGATGGGGCTGGACATGCGCGCGATCTCCGCGTCCGTGATGCCGATCTCGCGCAGCCGCTCCAGCCGGTCCTCGTGGGTCCGCCTGCTCCCCATGGCGCCGATGTAGGCCACCTCGGGCAGGCGCAGCGCGACCTCGAGCAGCGGGACGTCGAACTTCGGGTCGTGGGTGAGCACGGTCAGCACCGTGCGCCCGTCGATCCGGCCCTCCTCGGCCTCCTTGGCCAGGTAGCGGTGCGGCCACTCGACCACGACCTCGTTCGCGCCCGGGAAGCGGCTGGCCGTGGCGAAGACCGGGCGGGCGTCGCAGACGGTGACCCGGTAGCCCAGGAAGTTCCCCATCTTCGCGACGGCGGCGGCGAAGTCGATCGCGCCGAACACGATCATGCGGGGCGGCGGGGCGAAGGACTCGACGAACACCATCAGGCCCTCGCCGCGGCGCTGGCCGTCGACGCCGTAGGTGATGGTCGCGTTGCGGCCCGAGGCCAGCAGGCCCCGCGCGTCGTCCGTGGCGGCGCCGTCGAGCCGATCGGACCCGGTCGTGCCCTCGACGCGGTCCTCCCACACGATCAGCCGCTTGCCCAGCTTCTCGGTGGGCCCCGACACCACGGTGACGACCGCGACCGGCGTCTCGTCGCGGATGGCCTCGGCGACCCGGCCGAACTCGGGGTAGGCCTCGGGGGAGATCTCCTCGACGTAGACGTCCAGGATCCCGCCGCAGGTCAGGCCCACGGCGAACGCGTCGTCGTCCGACACGCCGTAGCGCTGCAGCACCGGTCGCCGGTCGCCGAGCACCTCCTGGCCCAGCTCGTAGACCGCACCCTCGACGCAGCCGCCGGACACGCTGCCGACCGCCTCCCCGCCGGGGCCGACGAGCATCGAGGCCCCCGGCTGCCGCGGTGCCGAGCGGAAGGTCGCCACCACTGTGGCGAGCGCGGCCCGCTCCCCGTTCTTCCACCAGCCCTCGAGCTGGTCGACGACGTCACGCATGTGTCTCCCTCACGATGCCCGCACCACGTCGAGCAGGCGTTCCAGCGTCTCCAGGCTGTGCCCGGCGAGCAGTTCGTCCAAGTACGGCAGGACGGCGACTATTCCGCCCTGGACGGGCGCGTAGCCCTCCTTGCCCACGTGCGGGTTGACCCACACGACCCGGTGGGCGAGTCGGGCGAGCCGCCCGACCTGGGTGCCGAGCAGGTCCGTCTCCCCACGTTCCCACCCGTCGGAGAAGATCACCACGATCGCCCGCCGCGCGGCGCCGCGCCTGCCCCAGCGGTCGACGAACGCCCCGATCACCTCGCCGAGCCGAGTGCCGCCCGACCAGTCGGGGATCGCCTCGGCCGCGGCCTGCAGGGCCCGCTCGGGGTCGCGCTGGCGCAGCTCCCGGGTCACCCGGGTCAGCCGGGTGCCGAGGGTGAAGGCCTCCGTGCTGCTCGGCGACCGCCGCACGACGACGTGGGCGAACCGCAGCAGCGCGTCCGCGTAGGGCTCCATGGAGCCGGAGACGTCCAGGAGCAGCACGACCTTGCGCGGGCGCCGGGTCGGCGCGCGGCGGCGGAGCTCGCCGAGCTCGCCGTGGTTGCGCAGCGCCGCGCGCAGCGTCCGCCCCGGGTCCGGGCGACCGTGCCGGGCGGACGCGAGCCGCCGCGACGGCCGGGTCGGGGGATCGGGCCGCAGCAGCTGCAGCAGCCGGCGCAGGTGCTCGCGCTCGAGCGGGCTGAGCTCACCGAGGTCCCGTGTGCGCAGCACCTCGGAGCCGGTGGCGGTGGCCTTGAGGATCTCCTGCTCGCGCTCCTCCTCGTCGTCCCCCTCGCGGCTGTCCCGGGTGGGGAGCAGCGAGGTGAGCGTCGGCGGCGGGGCGGCCGGGGCGTCCGGGCGGGGCGGGGACGGGCCCTGGCGCGGGTCGAACCAGGCGGCGAACGCGGCGTCGTACCGGCTGATGTCGTCCGGATCGCTGCACAGGGTGAGCCGACCGGCCCAGTAGGTCTGCATCCGGTCGGTGATGTCCAGGGCGTCGAGCGCCTCGGTGAAGGCGGCGACCCGGTCCGTGGTCATCGGGACCCCGGCGGCCCGCAGCGCGGCGGTGAACCCGACGAGCCCCGGGAACGGATCGGGGTCTCGGACCAGGGTCTCCGCGGGCGGCGGCAGACCCGGTGGCAGGGGAGACGGCATCGTCAGGACGCCAGCAGGGACTCGAGGCGGTCCTTCACCCGGTCGGCGTCCTCGCGGTACTTCAGCACCGCGCCGAGCGTGCGGGCCGCGCTGTCCACGTCCAGGCTGCGCGCGCCGACCAGCTGCAGCGCCCGCGCCCAGTCCAGGGACTCCGCGACGCCGGGGGGCTTGATCAGGTCGGTCTGCCGCAGCCGGTGCGCGGCCTGGGCGACCTGCTGGGCCAGGCGCTCGGGCACCCCGGGCAGCCTGCTGCGCAGGATCTCGATCTCGCGCGCGACGTCCGGGTGGTCCAGCCAGAGGTAGAGGCAGCGGCGCTTGAGCGCGTCGTGCACCTCGCGGGTGCGGTTGCTGGTCAGCACGACGACCGGCGGCACCGCGGCCCGGACCTCGCCGAGCTCGGGGATGGTCACCGCGTGCTCGGAGAGCACCTCGAGGAGGAAGGCCTCGAACTCGTCGTCCGCCCGGTCGATCTCGTCGACGAGCAGGACGGAGGGAGACGTGCGCAGGGCCCGCAGGATGGGACGGGCCAGCAGGAAGCGGTCGTCGTAGAGCGAGGCCTCCACCGCGGTGGCGTCGAAGGAGCCCGCGGCCTCCATCGTGCGCAGGTGCAGCAGCTGGCGGGGGAAGTCCCAGTCGTAGAGGGCCTGGGAGGAGTCGATGCCGTCGTGGCACTGCAGCCGGATGAGCTCGGCGCCGAGCACCTGGGCGAGGGCCTGGGCGAGGGCGGTCTTGCCGGTGCCGGGCTCGCCCTCGCAGAACAGCGGACGGTGCATCTGCAGGGCGAGGTAGGCGGCGGTCGCCAGACCGTCGTCCGCGAGGTACCCCGTCTCGCGCAGGGCGGCGGCGAGAGCGTCGGGGGACTCGGGGTAGGCGGGAGTGCTCACCTCCCCAGAATGGACTACGCCTGCCGGCCTAGCCACCTCCGGTGACGAAGCCGATCACGCAGCGTCCATTCGATCGTCACGCAGCGTCGCGGATCGGTTGTGAGCGGACCGACAATATTTCCGGTTCGGTGCTATTCATCGGACCGTGATAGTTCCGTGATCGTGGTTCGCTGACCAGGGGATATCCAGTTATCGACGACCCGCCGATATCGTTACCGTGACAGACGTCACGGCAACCAGGTTTGACCCGGGCGACTGTTCGAAACGTAGCGTCCTCGATCGGCCGTTCCGCCGGGGCGGCCGAAATGCATCCGGAACCGTCGCGAAGGCGCCCCCGTCACGCGGTTTCCGGTCCGTCGAGAGAAAAGGAAGGTGGCGGGGCGAGGAAGTATTTCCGGATTGAAAAGGTCCCCATCTGTGAATGACACGGATGTGGTCCCCCGCGGGTTCTCCCCAGGCCCCCGATCCGGATTCCTCGAGCAGCGGAGTCCCCACTCCGCGGTCGCGATACGGAGTTCCACCATGTCCAAGACCGGTCGAAGTCTCGCTCGCCTCGCCGTCGCCGGTGCCGTCGTGGCCGGCGTCCCCCTGGCCCTCTCGGGCACCGCGAACGCCGCCCCCGTCTCCGCGTGGGACGCGCTCGCACAGTGCGAGAGCGGTGGCAACTGGGCGATCAACACCGGCAACGGCTACTACGGTGGCCTGCAGTTCAACGCCACGACCTGGCGTGCCTTCGGCGGCAGCGGCATGCCGCACCAGGCGAGCAAGTCCGAGCAGATCGCCGTCGCCGAGCGCGTGCTGGCCAAGCAGGGCTGGAACGCCTGGCCCTCCTGCTCCCGCAAGGCCGGCGTCCGTGGTCAGGCCGCGGACACCAGCGGCGCCACGAGTACCGTGCGCGCCTCGGCGCCCGCTCCGGTCGCCGCGGCCCCCGCGGCCGGCGGCAACTACGTCGTCAAGGCGGGTGACACGCTGGGCAAGATCGCGGCCGCCCACGGCACCACGGTCGCCAAGATCGCCGCCGACAACGGGATCGGGAACGTCAACGTGATCGCGGTCGGTCAGGCGCTGAAGGTCTGACCCCGTTCGGGCACGAGCGCCACCGGGTGGCGCTCGTGCCGCTCGGACGGTCTCAGGTCGAGTTGACCCACTCGTCGGTGCCGTCGCTGAAGGCCTGGTGCTTCCACACCGGCAGCAGTCGTTTGACCTCTTCGACCAGCTCGGAGCAGGTGGCGAACGCCTCCTGGCGGTGATCGGCCGCCACCGCGCAGGCCAGGGCGACGTCCCCGATCGCGAGCGGGCCCACCCGGTGGCTGACGGCGATCGCGCGCACGCCCCGTGCCCGGCGTGCGACCTCCGCCGCCACCTCGGCCACCACGGCGCCCGCGGTCGGGTGGGCGCTGTACTCCAGTCCCTGCACCGACCGCCCGCCGTCGTGGTCGCGGACCACCCCGGCGAACGTGACGACCGCGCCGGCCGCCGGGTCGTCGACCAGGCGGGCGTGCTCGTCGACGTCGAGCGGCTCGTCGGTCACGACGGCGCGCAGCACCTTCATGTGTGGTCACCTCCATGGAGCTGGTCCACGGCGTGGTCCAGGATCGGGTCGAGCACGGCCAGGCCGTCCTTCACTCCGCCCGTCGAGCCGGGCAGGTTGACCACGAGGGTGCGGCCGCACACGCCGCTCACCCCGCGGGAGAGCACCGCGGTCGGCACCGTCGGGGCCCCGTGGGCGCGGATCGCGTCCGCCAGGCCCGGGATCTCGTAGTCCAGCAGGGCGCGGGTGACCTCGGGTGTGGCGTCGGTCGGGGAGATCCCGGTGCCGCCGGTCGTGATCACGACCGCCGCCCCGGCCTCCACGGCCGCCCGGATCGCGTCACCGACAGGCAGGCCGTCGGGCACCACTGTGGAGTCCGGGGTCTCATAGCCCTTGGCGCGCAGCCACTCCACGATGATCGGCCCGCCGCGGTCGGGATAGACGCCCTGGGCGGCGCGGTTCGACGCGGTCACGACGCGGGCGCTAGTCACCCTGTCCGTCCTCGTGCCTGAGCCACAGCCCCGTCTTGCCGCCCTCCTTGCGCTCGACGCGCACCGCGTCGAGCGTCGCGGCCGGGTCCACGGCCTTGACCATGTCGTGCAGGGTCAGCCCGGCCACCGCGACGGCGGTGAGCGCCTCCATCTCCACGCCGGTGCGGTCGGTGGTGCGCACCGTGGCGGTGATCCGCACCTCCGCCTCGCCCGGCTCGAGGTCCAGGGTGACGCCGGAGAGCGCGATGGGGTGGCACAGCGGCACGAGATCGGGGGTGCGCTTGGCGCCCATGATCCCGGCGATGCGGGCGGTGGCGAGCGCGTCGCCCTTCGGCAGGCCGTCCCGCCGCAGCAGGTCCAGCACCTCCGCGGTGGTCCGGAAGACCCCCGTGGCCACCGCGGTGCGCGCGGTCGCGACCTTCTCCGAGACGTCGACCATGCGCGCCGCCCCGGACGCGTCGACATGGGTCAGTTCCACGTCCGAGACCCTACGTGGACCGCTCGCGGGAGCGTGGCGCGGGCCACTCTCGTGTGTGATCTGAATCACGTAGATACAACCGTTTCCTTTCCGATTCGGACCGTATCCGTTCCGTGATACGAGGCCATGACCAGCGACAACGGCCGCTACCACAGATCACGGTTCGATTGAAGTCGATCATGGGACACGGCGGAGCCCCTGCTTTGCCTGCACGCCGACGGGTCGTACCGTCCCCGTCGGCTCGTCGGACTCCCCCATTGCCGACGGACCCCGGAACCGCGGCGCACTCCCTGTCCGGCGGAACCGGTCCCCGAAGCACGAGCGGGACAGGGAACGGACGAGGCGGCCACCCACCGCCGACGTGATGAGAGTCCGGCTGCGCCGCGGGAGAGAACGCGCCATGGCTCGTTATCGCGGAAGGCACCGCAGGCCGTCCACGGCCGGTCGCACGATCGCGCGCACCGCTGTCGCCGGTGCCGTCGCCGGTATCCCGCTGGTGGCCGTCGCGCCCGCGGCGAACGCCGCGCCCGACTCCGCCTGGGACCGGCTCGCCCAGTGCGAGAGCAGCGGGAACTGGGCGATCAACACCGGGAACGGCTTCTCCGGTGGTCTGCAGTTCACGCCGTCGACCTGGCGGGCCTTCGGCGGCGCGGCGTTCGCGCCCGTCGCCCACCAGGCCACCCGCGAGGAGCAGATCGTCGTCGCGGAGAAGGTCCTGGCGGGCCAGGGCTGGGGCGCCTGGCCCTCCTGCTCCAAGAAGATGGGTCTGACCGGTCAGCCGGTGACCCTGCGCGACGCGCCCGCACCCACGCCCGCCGCCGAGCCGGTGCGCTCCCCGGCGCGCCAGTACCTCAGCGCACCCGCGGCCGGTACCTACACGGTCCAGCCGGGCGACACCCTGGGCAAGATCGCCAAGGCGCACGGACTGGCGACCTGGAAGGACCTGCTGGCGAAGAACCCGTCGCTCGCGGGCAACCCGAACATCATCAAGCCCGGGCAGCTGCTCGCTGTCTGAGCGTGATCGCGAGGGCGGCGTGTCGGGAGATCCGGCGCGCCGTCCGCCCCCCTTCCGGACCTCACCTGGTGTCGAGGTTCACCTCGGCCAGGGCCTCGGGGGTGTCGACGTCCTCCGGTGACGCCACGTCGCCGCACTCCACCAGCGTGACGGGGTGCGCCTTCAGATAGGCGCGGGCGCCCTGGTCGCCGCGGGCCTGCGCGGCGACCGCGGCCCAGTGCGTGCGGCCCAGCAGGACCGGGTGCGCGGGCACACCCGCGTACGCGGCCCGGGCGAGCGCGCTCGGGGAGCCCAGCGCCGCCAGCCGGGCGACCGCCTCGGGGGTGACGCCCGGCAGGTCCACGAGATGGACCACGACCGCGTCCTGCGCCCCGTCGGCGACCGCGGCGAGGCCCGCGCGCAGGGACGCGCCCATGCCCTCGGCCCAGTCCTCGGCGACGACGACCCGGGCCCGGTCACCCACGAGCGCGGCGGCGCGCTGCGCCTCCGCCCCGACGACGACCGTCAGGGGCCCGCAGCCGCCCACCTCGAGCACACGCAGCGCCCGACGGACCAGGGGTTCGCCGCCGAGCTCGACGAGGGCCTTCGGCCCGCCCATCCGGCGCCCGGCGCCGGCCGCGAGCAGGAGACCCCCCGCCGTCACTACTTGTTGATCTCGGTGACCGGGTGCTCGTAGGGCACCTTGTCCAGCGGGAACTCGATGTCCCCGAACGGGGACATGTTGCCCTGCACGGTGCCCAGGAGCTCGGTGAGCGGGTGCTCGCCCTCGGGCAGGTCCGGCCAGTTCGGGTCGATCCGGCCGGCCTTGAGCGGCTTCGCCACGGGGTCCTCCACTGTGTGCTGTCGTACTGCCGCCCCCAGTATCCCTGATGGAGCAGGCGGGCGGGACCGGGTCGGCCGCGTGATCCTTCCGAGCGCGACGCGAGCGCACTCGCCGCTGCGCTCCGGTGACGCTGGGAGGGATCATGAGTGGTGGGTGTGACGGGAGCGCTGCCGGGATCGCGCTCCTGTGACGCCGGCGTGGGTGTCTCTGGGCGCCGCCGCTGCGTGATCCTTCCGAGCGTGACGCGAGCGCACTCGCCGCTGCGCTCCGGTGACGCTGGGAGGGATCATGAGTGGTGGGTGTGACGGGAGCGCTGGCGATGGTGCGCTCCTGTGACGCTCGCAGTCGGGGCGGCGGTGCTGGGATCGCGCTCCTGTGATGCTGGTGTGTGTCACCGGGCGCCGCTGTGTGATCCATCTGAGCGTGACGCGAGCGCGCTGGTCGCTGCGCTCCGGTGACGGTCGGATCGATCGGGCGCGGTGGGTGTGACGAGAGCGCTCTCATGGGTGCGCTCCTGTGACGCTCGCGGTGGGTGTCACGGGACCGCTCTGCGCTGCGCTCGTGTGACGCTCGCGCAGGACGCCACGGGAGCGCGCGCTCGTGTGACCGTCGGGGTGGGTGTGAGCGGATCGCTGAGGCCGACATCACCGGAGCGGGAAACACGGCCTACCGTGGAGGGGATGTCCCTCCCGTTGGTCGACTGGCTGCGTGCCCAGGACGACGAGATGCTCGCCGGGCTGCTGCGGCTGCGGCCGGACCTCGCCGTGCCGCCGCCCGCCGATCTCTCGGTGCTCGCCACGCGCGCGGGCGTCCGGGCGTCGGTGCACCGGGTGTGCGACGAGCTGGACACGGTCACCCTGGCCGTCCTCGAGGCGCTCGTGGTCGCCGACGCCGACCACACCCCCGTCGGGCGTGACGAGGTCGCCGCCCTGCTGGGCCCCGACGTGCCCGCAGCCGCCCTGGACGCCTCGCTGGCGCTCCTGCGCGAGCGCGCGCTGGTCTGGGACGCGGAGGACGAACTGCGGCTCGTACCCGCCGCCCGGGACGTCGTGCCCGCCTTCCCCGGCAACCTCGGCCGCCGTGCGGGCGGGCCCGCGGCGTCGAGCGAGCTGCCCGCACTGCTCGCGGCCCTGCCGGAGGAGGAGACCCGGGTGCTCGCCGCGCTGGTCGCGGGACCGCCGATCGGGCGCAGCCGCTCGGCCACCGATCCGGAGAGCCCGGTCGGGCGGCTGCTCGCCAAGGGGCTGCTGATCCGGGTGGACTCGGAGACCGTCGAGCTGCCGCAGCAGGTCGGGATCGCGATGCGCGGCGACCGCCCGCTGGGCGAGATCGCCGCGACGGCGCCCACCCCGGACACGAAGACCTGGCCCGCCGCGCAGGTCGACGGCACCGCGGGCGGCGCGGCCCTGGAGTTCCTCCGCCGCATGGAGCGGCTCATCGAGCTGTGGGGCAGCGCCCCGCCGCCCGTGCTGCGCTCCGGCGGGCTGGGCGTCCGTGATCTCAAGCGGGCCGCGCGCGAGCTCGAGACCGACGAGGCGGGCGCGGCACTGATCGTCGAGCTGGCCCTCGCGGCGGACCTGGTGGGGGAGGGCGACGGTCCCCACCCCGACTGGATGCCGACGACCACCGCGGACGTCTGGGCCGCGGGCGGGCCCGAGCAGCGCTGGACGACCCTCGCGCGCGCCTGGCTGGAGCTGCCCCGGCTGCCCGGGCTCGTGGGGCGCCGGGACGACCAGGACCGCCCGATCAACGCGCTGTCGGAGGTGCTGCGCCGTCCGCTCGCCCCCCGGGACCGCCGCCGGGTCCTGGAAGCCCTCGCCGGCTTCCCGCCCGGCACCGCGGTGCGCCGCCCCGAGGACCTGGCCGAGCTGCTGGCCTGGCTCGCGCCGCGGCGCGGCGGGCGGCTGCGGGACGAGATCGTGCAGTGGACCCTCGCCGAGGGCACCGTGCTCGGGGTCGTGGCGCTCGACGCCGTGTCCGCCCCCGGCCGGGTCCTGCTGGAGACCCCGGACACCACCCCGGTCGTCGCGGCGCTGCGGGCGGTGCTCCCCGAGCCCGTCGAGACGGTGCTGGTGCAGGCCGACCTCACCGCCGTGGCGCCCGGCCCGTTGGTGCCGTGGCTGGCCCGCGAGCTGCGGCTCATGGCGGACGTCGAGTCCGCGGGCGGGGCGACGGTCTACCGGTTCACCGAGGCCAGCGTGCGGCGGGCGCTGGACGCGGGCCGCTCCGCCACCGACCTCGCCGACCTGCTGGCCGAGCGCTCGTCCACGCCCATCCCGCAGGCGCTGACCTACTTGATCGACGACGTCGGGCGCAGGCACGGCAGGCTGCGCGGCGGCGTCGCGTCCTCGTTCCTGCGGTCGGACGACGAGGTCCTGCTCTCCGAGGTCCTGGCCAACCCGGAGGTGGCGGGCCTGGAGCTGCGGCGGATCGCGCCGACGGTCGCGGTGAGCGTCGCACCGCTCGCCGAGGTGCTCGACGGGCTGCGCGCCGCAGGCTTCTCACCCGCCGCGGAGGACGCCACGGGCGGGGTGCTCGATCTCGGGCCGCGCGGGGCCCGCACCGACCCGCGGGGTCCGCGGGCCCGGCTGTCGGTGCCGGACCCGTCCGGCGAACGGCTCGACGCCGTCGTCGCCAAGATGCGGGCGGGGGACGCGCTGGTCGCCGCCCGGCGCGGGGCGGGGGAGCGGCTGGGGTCCACGCACACCCTCGCGACGCTCCAGCAGGCCGTCCGGGCGCGGCAGCGGGTCTGGATCGGCTACGTCGACGGGCACGGCGTGCAGGGCGAGCGGGTGTTGACCCCGGTCAGCGTCGGCGGCGGCGTGGTCGAGGGCCGGGACGCGGTCGACGGCGAGCTGCACCGCCTCCCGCTGCACCGCATCACGAAGATCGCGATGGTCACCGACTAGGCAGTGTGGAGCCACCACTGTCGTTTCGGGCCCCCGAACGACAGGTGTGGCTCCACAGTGCGACGGTCAGCGGGCTCCGGCCGCCATGCGGGCCTGCATCGCGTGCTGGACCAGGGCGATGAGCGCGTTCTTGGTGCTCTCACGCTGGCGGGCGTCGCAGGTGATGATCGGGACGCTGGGGTCGATCGACATGGCCTCGCGGACGTCCTCGACGCGGTGCTGCTGCAGGCCGTCGAAGGCGTTCAGCCCCACGACGTACGGCAGGTTCCGGTCCTCGAAGAAGTCGATGGCCGAGAAGCAGTCCGCCAGCCTGCGGGTGTCGACCAGCACGACCGCGCCGATGGCGCCGCGCACGAGGTCGTCCCACATGAACCAGAAGCGGTGCTGGCCGGGCGTCCCGAACAGGTACAGGATCAGGTCCGAGTCCAGCGAGACGCGGCCGAAGTCCATGGCCACCGTGGTGGTCTGCTTGTTCGGCGTGGCGCTCAGGTCGTCGTGACCGGCGCTCGCCTCGGTCATCACGGCCTCGGTCGTCAGCGGGTCGATCTCCGACACCGAGCCGACGAACGTGGTCTTGCCGACGCCGAAACCGCCCGCCACCACGATCTTCGCCGAGATGGTGGTGGGGCCCGGCCGGTGGACGGGCGCGGGCTGGGGCGGGCGGGCCATCGCGGGCCCGCCGGGGAAGCTAGAGCCGACGGAGTCCACTCAACACCCTTTCCATCAGTGCGAGATCCGGCTCGGTGCCGGTGCTGCTCGCGGTCTGGTGCACGGTCACCACGCCGAGCCCGGCCATGTCGCCGAGCAGCACCCGGGCGACGCCGAGCGGGATGGCCAGCAGTGCGGCGATCTCGGCGACCGACCGGGGCTGGTCGCAGAGATCGGCGACGGAGCGGTGCTCCATCTGCAGGAGCCCGAGCTGCTCACGGCCCTGCGGGCTGGTCGAGACCAGGGTCTCGATGGCGAGGTCGAAGTTCGCCTTCGTACGGCCCCGGGTCCACGCATAGGGCCGGACGGCGGCCGCCCCGGCGGCGGGGGCGACCAGCATCTCGTCCTGGATGGGCTCGATGGGCCCGGTGTCGTACGTGCCGTAGCCCGAGCCCGCGAACGACGCGTCCGCACCCGACGGGGGCCCGCCGGGCGCCGCCGGGAACGGTGGCGGGGTCGGGGGAGCCTGGTCGAATCGACCCTGCTCGTCCTCGTCGCGACGCCTGCCCCACCGCTTGCGTCTGCGGGGTCGCTTCGCGTCGAGGCTGAAGCCGTTCATCACGTCCGCGAACGTCGGCTCCTGGGGACGCTGGGACGCGTCGTCGGGACCGCTGGTCATCGGATCTCACCTGCCTCGCCGGTCGTTCGTCGGACGGATGGACATGCTCTCGCGAGCGGGGTCGGCGCGCGCTCAGGGCCCGAAGGAGCCCTGCAGCTCGGCCCGCAGCTCCGGGGTGAGCAGCTGGCCGACCCGGTCGACCAGCAGCGTCATCTCGTAGCCGATCAGGCCGATGTCGCAGCTCGGGGACGCGAGCACGGCCAGGCACGAGCCGTCGCTGATGGACATGAGCAGGACGATCCCGCGGTCCATCTCCACCACGGTCTGCACGACGCCGCCCGCGTCGAAGCAGCGGGCCGCGCCCTGGGTCAGGCTGACCAGCCCGGACGCCACCGCGGCGAGCTGGTCGGCACGGTCGCGGGGGAGCCGGTCGGACGCCGTGAGCAGCAGCCCGTCGGCGGAGACGACGATCGCGTGGGCGACCCCGGGGACCTTCTCCGCGAAGTTGGTGACCAGCCATCCGAACCGGCTGGGCTGAGTCTGTGGTGCGGTCACGCCGCGGCCTCCTTGCGCTGCTGCCGGATCATCGGTTCTCCTCGTTCTGCTGCTCGTTCGGGCCCGGGGCGGACCTGCTGCGCAGCCTGCTCTCCCGGCCCTGCCGGACACCCTGCTGGTAGCTCGCGAGCCGACCACGGATGGCCTCGGCATTGCGGGCCGGTCCCGACGGCGGGGCCAGTACCGCGGATCCTGCCGCGTTGCCCGGGACGAGCCGCGCGCGGGGCCTGCGCTTGGGCAGGCCCGCGTCCGTGGTCTCGGCCTGCTTGTCCGACTCCGCGGCCGTGGCCTGCGCCGTCGCGTCCGCGACCCGCCAGCCCTCGTCCGCGGCGGTGGCGAACACCGGGGGCTGTGCGGGCTCCTCCGGAGCCGCCGAGCCGTCCTCCGCCCAGCGGACCGGGACGTCTCCGTTGGAACGGAACCAGGCCGACGCGATCTCCTCGAAGATCGGCGTGGTCTGGCCCAGGTCGAACCCGGACGGCCTGCTCGGGGCGGGCCCTGCGCCCGTGCTGCCCGGCAGCCCCGCGTCGTCCGCGGGGGGTTGGGGCCGAGCCGGTCGCTGCGGCGGTCCGGCCGGGCCGGCCGGGCCGGGCCGGGCTGCCGCCCCGTTCCCGGCATGTCCGTTCCCGTGCGGGGTCGGGCCGTACGGAGCGGGGCCGTTCGGACGGGGGGCCTGCGGCGGGCGACCCGCGGGTCCGCCGAAGGCACCGCCCGCGAACGGGGCGGGGGCGCTGAACGGGGTGGGCCGCCTGCGGCCGTCGTCCGTCGGGCGGGGTCCCTCGCCCAGTCGGACCGGACCACCCTGGCCGTTCTGGCCGGTGCCGTTCGGGCCGGTGCCGTTGGGGCCGGTGCCGTTGGGGCCGGTGCCGTTCGGAGCCGATGCGGGCTGGCCGTTCCGTTCCGTGCCGGTGGGGCCCGTGTCGCCCGGCCCGGGGGCGGTCGACGACCGTCCGGTCGGGGCCGACTCGCCGGTCGGGCTCGTGCCGTACGGGCGGACCCCCCGGTTCGCGCCGGGGGTGCGCAGCGGCAGGCCCGCGGCGCCGGTCTCGGGTCGGCTCGGGTCGGGGCGGGACGTGTCGGGTCGGCCGCTCTCGGGTCGACCGCTCTCGCCCTGCGCGGGCTCGGGACGGTCGGTGCCGGGGCGCCGGTCGACGGCGTGCTCCGTGCCGGTGCTCTCCGCCCGCGCGCCCGCGGCCGAGTCGCTGCCGGTGGACCCGGTCGTGGTGTCGATGCGGTCGTCCCCACCACGCGACTCGTCACCGCGCGACCCGGCACCGTTCCGCGCCGGGCCGGGAGCCGTGGAGCTCGGGGTGGACGTGGTCGCGCCGGTGTCGGTGGAGCCGGCACCGAAAGCCTCCGCCGCGGTACCGGGCACCGGGTCGGTGGCCCGGCTGGGCCGCCGGGACTCGAAGCCGCCCGGGCGCCGGAGCTGACCGGTCGTCTGGGTGTCCCCGGGGGTGGAGGCGGCGAACAGGCCGTCCGTCCCTCCGGTCGGCGCCTGACGGGGGCGGCGGGGGGTGCGCTGGGGCAGGCCCGCCGGTCCGATCGGGGGGTTCTCCCGCGGTGCGGGAGGACCGCTCAGACGGCCGGGGGAGGGCTCCTCCGCGCCGCGCCCGGGCAGCAGCCCGCCGGGGGAGCCGAGCGCGGGCCGCCGATCGGCGGGCCTGCCCGGCGACAGCGGCCTGCGCTGCGGGAAACCGGTACCGGGCTGCTCGGCAGCCGGCCGCTCGGTGTCCGACCGCTCGGCCGCCGGCTGCTCGGCAGCGGGCCGCTCGGCAGCGGGCCGCTCGGAGTCGACTCGCTCGGAGCCGGGCCGCTCGGTGTCGGCTCGCTCGGTGTCGGTCGGGTCCGTGCGCTCGCCCCGACCGGGCGCGGCACCGCCGAGGGCGGCCGCACCCAGTGCGGCCGCGCCCAGCGCACCCGCGCCGGCGGCCCGGGTCGAGTCGCCTGCCCGGGTCGAGTCGGTGTCCGGCCCGGGCCGGGCGGAGTCGAGGGCCGAGTCCGTGCTCTCGGAGGAGTCGCTGCCGGACGCGTCCCGACCGCCTTCAAGCAGGTCGTGCGCACGGCCTGAGTCGGTGTCGGCCGAGTCGACGGTGGACGGGTCGGTCCCCGCCTCCGCGCCGTCCGTGTCCTTCTCGGAGCGCTCCGCGGAACGCGGTCGGCCCGGGCGCGCCTGCGCACCGGTCGACTCCACCGCCGCGGCAGGGGCACCCACCGGAGGCGTGCCGTCCTCGGCCGCGTCCGCGGTCTCCGACGCGCCCGTGCCCGCGGCGCCCGTGCCGAAGGCCGTGGCCCCGGTCGTGGAGCCGGTGGCCGACCCTGCGTCAGCCGGGGAGCCGGGGCGCCGGGTCGGCAGCCCGCCGGTCTCCCGCGGGGAGGTGCCCTCGTCCAGGGCGGAGGCGCCCTCGCCGCCGCGCGCACCTCTCGGGGTGGCCTCACGCCTCGGCAGCTCCGACGGGAACCGTGTGGTGTGCTCGCCTTCGCCGGAGTCGAACTCCGCGGCAGCCGCGGTCTCCGGATCGGCGGTGGCGTCCGCGGTGTCGGACGTCTCCGGGGTGCGGGCGCCCTCGTCCATGCCGCGCGGCAGCGCCGAGGCACCGGCGAGGCCGGCCGCACCCGCGGCGAGACCCGCGGCCCGACCGGTCGGGGCCGGACCCTCGGACTTCGCGGACTCGGCGGTCTCCGCGCCGCGCGGCGTGCCGTTGACCCCGCGCGGGGTGCGCTTGGGCAGCTCGGCGGGGCCGGTGAAGGCCGACGGCACCGCGGTCGGGGTGCCGTTCGTGGGCGGCGCCGGGTCACCGGTCGGGGGCCTGCGCAGGCTCTCCACCGGCCACGGGCCGCGCTCGGGGCCGGCGGGCCGCGGAGCCTGCGCGGCCTCGTCGCCCTCCTCCGGCGGGACGGGAGCGGGCCGCCGCCCGGGCGCCCCGTTGCCGTTGACCGGCGGTGTGGGCGGGCGACCCGCGCCGAAGGCGGGGGCCGGGCTCATCGGGCCGTCGTCCCCCGCCACCAGCGAGGACAGCGAGCGACCGTTGCCGGTCGACGGACGCTGCTCGGGCAGGCTCGGCGAACCGGACGGCGCGGACGGCGCGGACGCGGGCAGCGCCGGGGCGCCGCCGAAGGCCACGGCCGGGGCCACACCCGCGGTCGCGCCGGCCCGCGCGGGCCGCCGGTCCACCGGCTCGGCCGTCGGGACGAGGTTCGCCGGGACGGCCACCGACGCCGTCAGACCGCCGCCGGTGCCACCGGAGACGCCGCCGCCCAGCCGGACGCCGAGCCCGTGGCGGTTCGCCAGGCGACCGACCACGAACAGACCCATCCGGCGGGAGGCCGACACGTCGACCGCGGCGGGCTGGCTCAGCCGCTGGTTCGCCTCGGACAGCTCGTGGTCGGCCATGCCGACGCCGCGGTCCGCGATCTCGACGAACAGCGAGCCGTCGTTCGCCCGGGTCGTGCTCATGACGACCTGGGAGTCCGGCGGGGAGAAGTTCGTGGCGTTGTCGAGCAGCTCGGCCAGCAGGTGGACGAGGTCGGACGCCGCGCGCCCCGCGACCGTCGCCACGGGCGGCGGCTGCACGACGACGCGCTGGTACTGCTCGATCTCCGACACCGCGGCCCGCAGCACGTCCACCACCGGGACCGGGGCGACGTTCCGCTTGGTGAGGTCGGTGCCCGCGAGGACCAGCAGGTTCTCGGAGTTGCGCCGCATACGGGTGGCGAGGTGGTCCAGCTGGAAGAGGTTCGACAGCTGGTCCGGGTCCTGCTCGTTGCTCTCCAGCTGCTCGATCAGCTGCAGCTGGCGCTCGACGAGCGCCTGCGACCGGCGGGAGAGGTTGACGAACATGTTGGACACGTTCGACTGCAGGGCGGCCTGGTCGGCGGCGAGGCGGATGGCCTGGCCGTGCACGGCGTCGAACGCGCGAGCCACCTGGCCGACCTCGTCCCGGCCCGTGAGCGGCACCGGCTCGACCATCGCGTTCAGCGGCTGGCCCGAGCGCATGCTCTCGACGGCGGCGGGGAGCTTGCGCTCCGCCACGTCCAGCGCGGAGCGGCGCAGGATCCGCAGGGAGCGGATGAGGCTGCGGGCGAGCAGGACGATGATCGCGATGCCGAGCAGCACGCCCAGCATCAGGATCACGGAGTTGACGCCCGCCTGGTTGCCCGCGTTCTCCTGCGCGGCGATGCTCGTCGCGTCCAGCTCGCCACCGACCCCCTGGGCGGCGCGGTCCACCACGGCGACCGAGTTCGCGTAGGCCGTGTCCCAGGCCGCGAGGTCGGCGGTGACGGGCCTGCCCGCCGGCGTGGCCATGATCGCGGTCTTCAGCCGCTCGCGCTCGACGTTCGCCGCGTCGGTGGCGAAGTTGCCGTAGTCGCCGAGCTGGTCCGGGGTGAGCGCGACCTGGTAGTCGGCGAAGGCCGAGGTGAACGCCGCGTCGGTGCCCGTGACCACGATCCGGTCCGGTTCCCGCAGCTCACCCGCGACGATCGCCCCCGCGAGCGTGGTGTGCTGCAGGGCCAGCGCCTCCCGCGCCTCGGACGTGGCGGTGAGCGCATCGCCCAGCCCCGCGCCGTCCGCGGTGGCGGCCTGCCGGATCAGGGCGCGTTCGAGCACGCCCGCACGCTCGATGATCGAGGTGTAGCGGCTCCGCACGTCGTCCGTGCTGACGAGCGAGTTGCCCGCCTCCGAGCGCAGCACCGGGAGCTGGGTGAACCCGCCCTCGGCGTTCTGCAGGGCCGTGGTGCTCGACGCGTCCAGCAGGTCGGGGGCCGCGATCGCGCTGCGCACCCGGTCCAGCGACGCGTCGCTCGCCGCGACGGCCTGGTCGAGCGCTCCGCGGTCGCCCTGGCGCCCGCCGGCGACGAACAGGACCGCGGCGTTCCGCTCGGCCTGCAGCAGCTGCGAGGTCTCGCTCACCCCCGCCCGGATGTCGAGCAGTCGGTTGTCCTCGCCGAGCTGGGCGGCGACCCCGGCCTGGTCGGAGATCCGGAGCACACCCAGCACGAGCGCGAGCACCGTGGGCACGAGGCCGACGGCCACGAGCTTGGCGGCGAGGCTCCAGTTGCGGGGGTTCAGCCGCTCCGACCACGCGGGGTCGCGTTCGGTGCTGGTCACGTCAACGTCTCCCTGATGTGGCTGGCGGCTCCGACCCTGACACGCCCGACCGACGATTCGCGCCCCCTGTGCAGCTGTGCGAGCCCAGTCGCCCGCCACCAGCGACCAGTGGCCGAGCGGCTCGCACGCGTGTTCGGCGAGATCGGGGGCGGTGCGGGGGAGCGGACGGGGTGCGCGGGGGTGGGTACTGCGGTGATCGTTCGGGCCTTCCTGGGCGGAGCCGACGGGAGCCTGCCGGGGGTGGTCGGGCTCTCGTCCAGCGGATTCCGCGACACGCGGTGGCCGAGACGAGGCCCCTGCGGGGAGCGGGGAATAGGATCGTGTCGGCACACGTACGTACTGCGGTGGGTGCGCGGTCAGCATAACCGGCGGTGGCGCTGCGGCCACCCCGTCCGGGCGAGTCGTCCACACCCCCGACCGGGTGGCGCGGTCATCGACCGCTCACCGTGCGTAGATAGCCGCCCGGCTCAGCGTGACCGGATTCAGGAGGGACCCCCGCGTGACCGATGGACCGCTCATCGTCCAATCCGACAAGACGCTGCTGCTCGAGGTGGACCACCCCGCTGCGGCGGATGCACGGACGGCGATCGCTCCGTTCGCCGAGCTCGAGCGTGCGCCGGAGCACGTCCACACCTACCGGGTGACCCCGCTCGCCCTGTGGAACGCCCGCGCCGCGGGCCACGACGCCGAGCAGGTCGTCGACGCCCTGGTCCGCTACTCCCGCTACGCCGTGCCGCAGCCCCTGCTGGTCGACGTCGTCGACACGATGGGCCGCTACGGCAGGCTCCAGCTGGCCAACCACCCCGCCCACGGCCTGGTCATGAGCTCGAGCGACCGCGCGGTGCTGGAGGAGGTGCTCCGGCAGAAGAAGATCGCCCCGCTGCTGGGCGCCCGGATCGACGACGACACGGTGATCGTGCACCCCTCGGAGCGCGGCAACCTCAAGCAGCTGCTGCTCAAGGTCGGCTGGCCCGCCGAGGACCTCGCGGGCTACGTCGACGGCGAGGCGCATGCCATCGACCTCGCCGAGGACGGCTGGACGCTGCGGGACTACCAGGCCCAGGCGGTCGAGGGGTTCTGGGCGGGCGGCTCCGGCGTCGTCGTGCTGCCGTGCGGGGCGGGCAAGACGCTCGTCGGCGCGGCCGCGATGGCGCGGGCCAAGGCCACCACCCTCATCCTCGTGACGAACACCGTCTCCGGGCGGCAGTGGAAGCGGGAGCTGATCGCGCGCACCACCCTGACCGAGGACGAGATCGGCGAGTACTCGGGCGAGAAGAAGGAGATCCGCCCGGTCACCATCGCCACCTACCAGGTGATCACGCGGCGCACCAAGGGCGAGTACAAGCACCTCGAGCTGTTCGACTCCCGGGACTGGGGCCTGGTGGTCTACGACGAGGTGCACCTGCTGCCCGCCCCCGTCTTCCGGATGACGGCGGACCTGCAGTCCCGCCGCAGGCTCGGGCTCACCGCCACCCTGGTCCGCGAGGACGGCCGCGAGGGGGACGTGTTCTCCCTGATCGGCCCGAAGCGGTACGACGCGCCCTGGCGGGACATCGAGGAGCAGGGCTGGATCGCCCCCGCGGAGTGCACCGAGGTCCGGGTCACCCTGACCGAGAACGAGCGGATCATGTACGCCACCGCGGACGCCGAGGAGCGCTACCGCATGGCCTCCACCGCGCGCACCAAGCTGCCCGTCGTCAAGGCGATCCTGGACCGCCACCCGGACGAGCCCACGCTCGTCATCGGGGCGTACCTCGACCAGCTCGACGATCTCGGCGAGGCCCTCGGCTGCCCCGTCATCCAGGGCTCGACGAAGAACAAGGAGCGCGAGGCGCTGTTCGACGCCTTCCGGGCGGGCGAGATCAAGCGGCTCGTCGTCAGCAAGGTCGCGAACTTCTCCATCGACCTCCCCGAGGCGACGGTCGCGGTGCAGGTCAGCGGCACGTTCGGGTCCCGGCAGGAGGAGGCGCAGCGGCTCGGGCGGCTGCTGCGGCCCAAGGGGGACGGGCGGCAGGCGCACTTCTACTCGGTCGTGTCCCGGGACACCCTGGACACCGACTACGCCGCGCACCGTCAGCGCTTCCTCGCCGAACAGGGCTATGCGTACCGCATCGTGGACGCGGACGACCTGCTCGGACCCGCCCTGCCGGACGTGGGCTGACCGGAGCGTCACCGCGCGTCCCCGAGACGGGCGAACGGTCTCACCCCCTTCCCTGAATGCGCGGGCGGCGGTGTTCGTGGACACTCGACCGCACGGCGTTACAGAGGAGTCGGAGATGTCCGTCGCGGGCTGGATCGCGATCGGGGTGGTGGCGTGGGTCGTCATCGCCCTGGTGGTCGCGGTGCTCGTCGGGCGGATGGTGCGGCTGCGGGACCGGCAGGTGCCCGCGGACCCGATGCCCTCACCGCGCCGCCCGGTGGACGCGCCCGGGGTTCCCCGGACCCCGGAGCCCCGGCGACCCCGAGGCTGAGTTCCGGGTTCCACCCGGAGGTGCGGGGCACCGCCGACCGGCAGGCTCGACGGCATGGAACAGCAGACCGAGCAGACCGCCGGCCCCGAGTCCCCCGTCGTCGTCGAGCAGGCGCCCGAGCGCGAGCCCGGCTTCCGCCTGCACCGCAGCCGCTCCGAGAAGGTGCTCGGCGGTGTCTGCGGCGGGCTCGCCGAGAGCCTCGACGTCGACCCGAACCTCGTCCGCATCGGCCTGGTCGCCCTGACGGTCCTCGGGGCGGGGATCGGCGTGGTCCTCTACGTCGCGGCCTGGGCCCTGGCCCCCGAGGAGTGACCGGGTGACCGGGTGACCGGGTGACCGTGCGGATCTCCACCTGGGTGTGTCGCCGGTCACCACTTTCATGACACAGTCCCGCGGGTGCGAACGACCGACCGTGCGGCCGAACGGGCCCACCTCCTCGACCTCCTCCTGGCCGAACGGGAGGGTCTGCTCTCGGTGCTGGACCGGGTGTTGGCGCTGCGCGGCACCGCCCGGCTGATCCGGGAGGCCGCGGGCGCCGACACCGGCTTCCTCGGCGAGCGGACCGAGGACGGCACGGTGATCCGCTGGACGGCGGGCACCCGCACCGACGCGCTGCAGGACCTGCGGGTCGAGACGGGTCGCGGCATCGGCGGCCGGGCCCTGGCCACCGGGAAGCCGGTGCGGGTCAGCGACTACGTCTCCGCCGAGACCATCACCCACGACTACGACGAACGCGTGCGCCGAGAGCGGCTCGGCGCCATGATCGCGGTCCCGATCCTGGACCGCGGCTGCACCCTCGCCGTGGCCTACGCCGGCCTGCACGGCCCCGGGACCTTCGGCGACGCCGCCGTCGACGCCCTGCGTGGGGCCGCCGAGCAGGCCGTCCCGGCGCTGCGCCTGGCCGACGCCGCGGCCGCGCAGGCCGATGGCGCCGTCGCGGCCGAGCGCCGCCGGATGCAGGCCTCGCTGCACGACTCCGTCGGTGCGATGCTCTTCTCCATCGGCGCCCAGGTCCGGGACCTGCGCAGCGAGAACCCGCTGCTCGCGTCCCGGCTGACCCGCATCGAGGCGGACGTCTCCGAGGCCTCCCGCGCCCTGCGGGAGGCCTTGTTGGCCCTCTCGGACAGCTCACCGGAGCGCGCCCTGCCGGTGGAGCTGGCCGAGCACTGCCGCAGCTTCGCCGCCCGGACCGGGGTCAGCTGCCGGTTCGTGCAGCTCGGGCCGGTCGCCCCGCTGGACGCCGAGCGCACGGCGATCCTCGTCGCCGTCGCGCGGGAGGGCCTGCTCAACGCGGAGAAGCACGCCGGGGCGGGCACCGTGATCGTCAGCCTGGCGCCGGACGAGTCCGGCGGCGTGGTGCTCGCCGTGGCGGACGACGGCGACGGCAGCGGCCCGGGGGCGGGCACCGGGCTCGGCGTGCGGATGCTCGCCCAGCGCGCGGCTCGGCTCGGCGGCACCGTGGGCCTGATCCAGGACGAGGAGGGCGGCACCACCCTGCG
This sequence comes from Pseudonocardia sp. WMMC193, assembly GCF_021728735.1. NCBI lineage: Bacteria > Bacillati > Actinomycetota > Actinomycetes > Pseudonocardiales > Pseudonocardiaceae > Pseudonocardia > Pseudonocardia sp. WMMC193. The sequence continues at coordinate 5,684,083 of NZ_JAKKDO010000003.1, forward strand.
CCTGTCGCTGCCGGGCGCGCCGTGAGCCCGAGGGCGTCGGTCGGCTCCCCTCCCGCCCGCGTGATGGTGGTCGACGACCACCCGGTGGTGCGGGACGGCGTCGCCCTCCTGCTGCGCGGGGAGCCGTCCCTGCAGGTGGTGGGCTCGGCCGAGTCGGGACGGACCGCCCTGGATCGGGCCGGTGAGCTGCGGCCGGACCTGGTGCTGCTCGACCTGCGGCTGCCGGACATGCTCGCGCCCGAGGTCGTCGTCGGGTTGCGGGGCGTGTGGCCCGCCGCCCGGGTCGTGGTGTTCACGGCGCACGGCGACCACCACGGCATCCGCGCCGCGCTCGACGCGGGCGCCCACGGTTGCCTGGTCAAGGACGCCGCGGCCACCGACCTGGTCGCCGCCCTGCGCGCGGTACTGCGCGGCGAACGCGTCGTGGACGCCCGCATGCTGCCCGACGGCGAGGCCACGAAGTCCGCCCTGGAGCGCAGCGGGCTGACCCGGCGCGAGTACGAGGTGCTGCGCCTGGCCGCCCAGGGCCGGACCAACCCCGAGATCGCCGAGGTCACGGGCCTGACCCGCAACACCGTCAAGACCTATCTGCAGTCCGCCCTGCACAAGCTGGGGGCCCGCAACCGCGTCGAGGCCATCGGCAAGGCGAGCGAGGCCGGCCTCCTGTAGGCGGACGGTGCGGGCGGAGTGTCCGCTATGTCTCCACGTGGGGGTGTGGCGGCGCTCACAGCCCCATCAGGATGTGCCCGTGTTGAGCGTGCGAGGGCTCGAGGTCCGGTACGGGCGGTCGGTGACGGCCCTGGAGGAGATAGACCTGGATGTGGGACCCGACGGGGTGCTCGCGGTCCTGGGTGGCAACGGTGCCGGGAAGTCGACGCTGCTGCGCGCGGTGTCGGGCACGCTGCGGCTGCACGGCGGCGCGGTCGCGGCGGGGGAGATCCGGTTCCGGGACGAGCGGATCGACCGCCTGGACCCCGCGGAGATCGTCCGGCGCGGGGTGGTCGCGGTGCCCGAGGGGCGTCAGGTCTTCGCCCGGATGACGGTCGAGGAGAACCTGCGCGCGGGCGGGCTCGGTGCGCGGTCGGCGGCGGTGCGCACCGCGGCCAGGGCCCGGGTCGCGGAGCTCTTCCCGGTGCTGGCGGAGCGCGCGACCCAACGCGCGGGCCTGCTCTCCGGGGGTGAGCAGCAGATGCTGGCCATCGGTCGCGCCCTGATGTCCGGCCCCGATCTGCTGCTGCTCGACGAGCCGTCCCTGGGCCTGGCCCCGCAGATGGTCGGCCGGATCGCCCGGATCGTCGGTGAGATCCACGCGCAGGGCACGGCGGTCGTCCTGGTCGAGCAGAACGCGACCATGGCGCTCGAGGTCGCCGACACCGCCGTCGTCCTCGAGGTCGGCCGGGTCGCGCTGGCGGGTCCGGCGGCCGAGCTCGCCGCGAGCGACGACGTCCAGCGCCTCTACCTGGGCGGGCACGCCGAGTCCGAGGAGCAGGCGGAGGCCGAGGCCGCGTTCGCGCGCCGGCACCGCCGCACCCTGTCGAGGTGGGCCGGATGAGCGCGCCCGGGACCGTCCGGTCCGACGTCGCACCGCTCGCGGTCGAGTCGGTGACGCTGCGGTTCGGCGGGGTCACCGCGCTCTCCGACGTGTCCTTCACCGTCGAACCCGGCGCCGTGCACGCCCTGATCGGCCCGAACGGCGCGGGCAAGTCCAGCTGCTTCAACGTGATCAGCGGGCTGTACCGGCCGACGTCCGGGCGGGTGCGGCTCGGCGAGCAGGACCTGACGGGCACCCCGCCGCACCGGCTGGCCGGACTCGGCGTCGGGCGGTCGTTCCAGAACATCGCGCTCTCCCCGCACAGCACGGTGCGGGACAACGTGCTGTTGGGCCGCCACCCGCTGACCCGGGGCGGGTTCCTGGCGGGCGGCCTGCGGATCGGCAGGCGGACCGAGGCGCGACACCGCGCGCGGGTCGAGGAGATCTGCGCGTTCCTCGGGGTCGCCGACCGGCTGGACTCCCTGGTCGCCGCCCTGCCCTACGGGGTCGCGAAGCGGGTCGACATCGCCCGCGCCCTCGCCGTCGAGCCCACGGTCCTGCTGCTCGACGAGCCCGCCGCCGGCCTGAACGCCACCGAGACCGCCGAGATGGGCGTGACGATCCGGGACCTGGCCGACGCGCTGGGAATCTCGGTCCTGCTGGTCGAACACGACATGGGGTTGGTGATGGGGATCGCGGACCGGGTGAGCGTCCTGGACTTCGGCCGGTTGATCGCGGACGGCCCGCCGGAGCAGGTCCAGGCCGATCCCGAGGTCGTCCGGGCCTACCTGGGGGTGTCGGAGTGAACACGTTCCTGCAGCTGGTGCTGAACGGGCTGGGCAAGGGCGCGGTGTACGCGCTGCTCGCGCTCGGCTTCGTGATCATCTTCAAGGCCACCGAGGTGGTCAACTTCGCGCACGGCTCGCTGGTGCTGATCGGGGGCTACCTCGTCTACGCCACGAAGGACGCCCTCGGCTGGCCGGGCGCGGCGGTGCTCGGCATCGTGTCCGCGGCGGTGGCGGCGCTGCTGATCGAGCGGCTGCTGGTGCGCAACGCCCGCGGGGCGGACGTCAACAGCCTGGCGCTGCTCACCATCGGGGTGGACGTGATCGTCACCGAGGAGGTCGTCCGCCGCCTCGGCAACGACATCCCGTTCATCGGCGACCCCTACGACGCGGCCCCGATCCAGTTCGCGGGCCTGACGGTGTTCCGCACCCAGCTGGTCGCGCTGCTCGTCGGGGCCGTGCTGATCACCGCGTTCTTCCTGGCCTTCCGGTTCTCGAACTGGGGGGTGGCCATGCGGGCGCAGGCCGAGAACAAGGAGGCCGCGGCGCTGATGGGGATCCGCAGCTCGCGGGTCACGGCGACGGCCTGGCTGCTCGCGGGCGCGCTGGCCGGGGTCGCGGTGCTGTTCATGGCGACCCAGGACTTCTCCGGTGCCGGGCTCGGCCGCGGGACGCACGCGATCGCGCTGATCGCGTTCCCGGCGGCGATCCTCGGCGGGCTCGACTCCACCGCGGGCGCCGTCGTCGGCGGGTTGGTCGTGGGGCTCACCGAGGCGCTGTCCGCGCAGTACGTCTCCTTCGAGTTCTCCAAGAGCGCGGTCTTCCTGGTGATGCTGGTGATCCTGGTGTTCCGGCCCAGCGGGCTGTTCGGGACGAGGGAGCTCAGTCGTGTCTGAGCGGGTCGTGACTGAGCGGTCGTCGGTGCTGGTGCGCCTGCGGTCCTCGTGGCCCACGGTCGCGGGGGTCGCGGTGCTGCTCCTGGTCCTGCTGGTGTTCCCGGTGTTCGCGGGCGTCGCCTACCTCAAGGCGGGCCAGTACGTGCTGATCGGCGTCGTCGGGGCGGTCGGGCTGACCCTGCTCGTCGGGCAGGCCGGTCAGCTGTCCCTCGCGCACCCGTTCTTCCTGCTGGTCGGGGCGGTGAGCTACGCCGTGCTGGCGGGGGACTCGGGGGACTCCGGGGACCTCGTCGGGCTGGGGCTGCCGCCGCTGCTCGCGGTGATCGGCGCGGTCGCGATCTGCGCGCTCGTCGGGCTCGCGTTCTCGCCGGTCTCCGGGCGGCTGCGCGGGATCTACCTCGGCGTCGCGTCCCTGTCGCTGGTGTTCCTGGGGCTCTACCTGGGCCAGTCGCTGGACATGCTCTCCGGCGGGACGTCGACCGGGCGCCCGCCGCCGACGTTCGACCTGTTCGGCTTCCGTTTCGCCAACTCCGACCCGGCGCCGACGATCCTGGGCGTCGCCATCCAGAAGCAGCAGCGGCTCTGGTACCTGTTCCTCGTCCTGGCCATCGTGGCCTACCTGCTGGCCCGCGGCGCCGTCCGCAGCCGGGTCGGCCGGGCCTGGCGCGCGGTGCGGGACAACGAGGCCGCCGCCACCGCGATGGGCGTGAACGTGGCCCGGGCGAAGGCGCAGGCCTTCACCGTGTCGTCCGCCTTCGCCGGGCTGGCGGGCGTCATGACGGCGCTGTGGCTGGACCTCGTCAAACCGGACGAGAACGAGTTCATCGGCACCTACTCCATCACCGTCGCGATCTCGTACCTGGCGATGGTGCTGATCGGCGGCCTCGGCTCGATCCCCGGCGCCGTCGCCGGTGCGGTGCTGGTCAACGGCCTGCCGCAGGTGCTGACCCTGGGGGCCACCGAGTTCGGCTGGTCCATCGGGACGTTGTCCCCCGTGCTCATCAGCGCGTTCGTGTACGGAGCCGCGATCGTGCTGGTGGTGCTGTTCGAACCCGGTGGGCTGGCGGCCATCGGTCGCAGGCTCACCACCCGACAAGGAGATCGATGATGATCAAGAACTGGGGCCGGGCGGCGGTGGTGGGCGTCTCGGCGCTCCTGCTCGCGGCCTGTGGCAGCACGGCGGACTCCGGGTCCTCCGGGTCGAGCGGCGGGACGGGCGGGGTGAAGACCGACTTCGGCGTCACCGACTCCACGATCACCCTCGGCGTCATGGGCGACCGCACCGGCGTGTTCAAGAACCTGGGCGAGGCGCTGATCGGCGGCAACGAGCTCTGGGTGGCCGACGTCAACGCCGCGGGCGGGATCTGCGGGCGCCAGCTGGCCCTGGAGATCGTCGACCACGGGTACAAGGCGGACACCGCCAAGACGCTCTACCCGCAGCTCGAGCCGAAGATCCTCGGGATCGTGCAGCTCCTGGGCTCGCCCGTGCTCGCGGCGCTGAAGCAGAACCTGATCGACGACAACGTCTCCGCCGCACCGGCGTCCTGGTCGTCGGAGATCCTGAACAACCCGAACATCATGATGATCGGGACCACCTACGACGTCGAGATCATCGACGGGCTCTCCTACCTGCAGCAGCAGGGCCTGATCAAGCAGGGCGACAAGATCGGGCACATCTACATCGACGGCGAGTACGGCGGCAACGGCCTGCGCGGCTCGAGGTTCTACGCCGAGAAGCACGGCATGACGGTCGTCGAGTCCAAGATCACCTCGACGGACAACGACCTGGCGAACATCGTGACCGGGCTCAAGGGCGAGGGCGTCACCGCGATCGTGCTGACCACGACGCCCGGCCAGACGGCCTCGGCCATGGCCAACAACGCCGCGCTCGGGCTGAACGTGCCGGTCCTGGGCAACAACCCGACGTTCGACCCGGCTCTGCTCTCGAGCCCGGCGGCGGGCGCGCTGGACAAGCTGTACGTCGCGGCGTCGAGCGCACCGTTCTCGTCGAAGACGCCGAAGGCCGTCGAGGTCGCCACGGAGTACAAGGCGAAGTACCCGAACAGCCCGAAGAACGCGGGTGCACAGGCCGGGTACGTCGAGGGGCTGGTCTGGCAGGCGGTGCTGGAGAAGGCCTGCCAGAACGGCGACCTGTCCCGGGCGGGCGTCCAGACGGCGCTGAAGTCCCTGACCTCGGTCGGCACCGACGACCTGGTCGCGCCGCTGGACTACAGCTCGCCCGGTGCCCCGCCGACCCGCGGCGTCTACATCGCCAAGGTCGACCAGAACGCCGAGGGCGGCCTCACCGAGGTCGCGCCGCTGTTCACCGCGCCGGACGCGAGCGAGTACAAGGCCCCGCACCAGCAGCCCTGACCGTGAGCGGCGATGGTCGCCCGGGCGACCATCGCCACTCACGACCCTCAGCGGGCGTGGCCGGACCAGTTGGCGAGGCGTTCGGTCGGGCCCGCGTCCGCGGCCGGCTCGACGGGTGGGGCGAAGGGGAAGCCCTCGCGTTCGGCCGGGATGAGCATCCGCGCGACCGCCAGCGCGGGCTCGACGGCCGCGGCGGGCGCCTCGCACGGCTGCCCGGTGGCGACGGCGACGTCCCAGGTGTGCACGAGCAGCTCGTTCACGTACCCCCACAGCGCCGTCCGCCCGGGCGCCCGTCCCCAGGGCACGGTGACCTCGCGGTCGAGGGCCTCGGCGGTCCAGACCCGCTCGTACTCGGCGCGGGCGTCCTCCAAGGTGCCGTCGACCTGGAACGGGAGCGGCCGCGGGTCGCTACCCTCGCCGATCGCGGCGATCTTGTAGACGGTGGCGACGAGGTGTCGGACCAGCCCGTCGACGTCGAGCTCGGGGCACGGGGTGGGCCCGGCGAGCTGCTCCTCGCGGACTCCGGCGAGGACGGCGGCGGCCCAGTCGAGGGCGCCGGCGTAGGGGGTGCGGGGGTCGATCTCCGTGGTGGTCATGGGAGGAGCCTCTCGCCTCAACCGGACACCTTGTGTCATGTTTTGCGGATGCGTGCCGACCGGCTGCTCTCGCTCACCCTCCTGCTGCGCCACCGGGGCCGGTCGACGGCCGCGGAGCTGGCGGCGGAGCTGGAGGTGTCCGAACGGACGGTGCTGCGAGACGTCGAGGCGCTCTCGAGCGCAGGCATCCCCGTCTACACCGAGCGCGGCCGCCACGGCGGGATCGCCCTGCTGCCGGGCTTCTCCACGGACCTCACCGGGCTCACGACCGACGAGGCGGTCGCCCTGCTGACCACGCCCCGGGACCTCCTGGGTCGGGGACAGGCCTTCTCGTCGGCGATCCGGAAACTGGTCGCGGCCCTGCCGGAGGCCTCCCGCGCCGCGGCGACGGGTGCGGCGGACCGCGTGCTCGTCGGGCGCGCGGGGTGGTTGCGCGAGGGGGCCGAGCCCACACCCGCGCCGGTCCAGGTGCAGCGGGCGGTGTTCGCGGGGAACCGGCTGCGGATGCGCTACGCGTCGCGGGACGGGTCGGCGCGCCTGCGGACGGTCGACCCGCTCGGCCTCGTCGAGTCGGCGGGCCGGTGGTACCTCCTCGCGCTCGACGACGGCGCCGACCGCACCTACCGCGTCGACCGGATCGAGGAGGCGCAGGAGCTGGCCGAGCCCGCGCGGCGGCCGTCGGGGATCGACCTCGACCAGCTGTGGGAGCGCAGGCGCGCGGACTTCCGCCGCCGGATCCCGCACGTGGAGGTGCGGGTGCGCGGCGACCGGGAGGTCCTGGCGGCCGAGGTGATGATCGTGCGGGAGGAGCCCGACGCCGTCGTCGTCGCGTTCGGGAGCATGCACCACGCCGAGCAGGTCCTGTGGTCCCTGGCCCCGCGTGTCGTCGCGCTGGAACCGCCGGAGCTGGTGGAGACCCTCCGCACCCGCGCCGCCGCCGTCGCGGGGGAGTACGCGAGTGTCACGTGAGCGCTGCGTAGACGACGCTCCGGTGACGCTCGCGCTGCAAGATCGTTCCGAGGGTGACGGGAGCGTTGGTGATGGTGCGCTCCGGTGACGCTCGCGGTGGGTCCGACGGAGTGCTCGCGGTCGTGCGCAGCGGTGACGCACGTGCCGAAAGATCATTCTGAGTGTGACGGGAGCGTTCGCGGTGATGCGCTCGGGTGACGCTCGCGGTGGGTCGGGTGGGAGGGTTCACGCTGGTGCGCGGCGGGTAGCGCTCGTGCAGCGTGATCGTTCCGAGTGTGACGGGAGCGTTGGTGGTGGTGCGCTCCGGTGACGCTGGTGCAGCGTGATCGTTTCGAGTGCGACAGGAGCGCTCGCGGGGGTGCGCTCCGGTGACGCTCGGGGGTGTGGTGACGGGAGCGCTGACGCTGGTGCGCCCCGGTGACGCTCGGGGGTGTGGTGACGGGAGCGCTGACGCTGGTGCGCCCCGGTGACGCTCGTGCAGCACCGGGCCGGGTGAGTGGCACCGGCCGGCTCTCGGCGCGACGCTCCTGTCACTCTCGAACCTGGAGTGGAACCGCGGGCGGTCGGGCGCCGTCACAGTGCGCATGACGATCGAACCTTTTCGCGGATCCGTCGCTGTGGCCGAGGGCCGGGTGACGGCGGGCGAGCTGCGTGGACCGCGCTATCGGCGGATGTTCCCCGACATCTACGTCCTGATGACTGCCGGACCGCCCGATCTCGCGCTCCGCGGGCGCGCCGCTCACGTCCTGGTCGAGGGGCGCGGTGTGGTCGGCGGATGGGCGGCCGCGGAGCTGATCGGGGCCTCGTGCGGTCCCGCGGACGCCGCGGTCGAGGTGATCGTTCCCGGGGGGACGCAACGCGCACACCCGGGACTGCTCGTCCGGCGCGGGATCGTGCTCCCCGAGGAGATCACCGTGGCCGAGGGCGCCCGGGTGACGACGGCGCTCCGCACCGCGTTCGACCTCGCTTGTCGCGCGTCCGTGCGCGAGGCCATCGTGGCTGTCGACGCCCTCGCCCGGGTCGGCGGGTTCGAGCCGGGAGACGTCCTCGCCGTGCGGGACCTGCACCGCGGGGTCCGAGGCAGCGCCCGGGTGCCCGAGGTGCTCAGGCGGGCGAACCGGAGGTCCGGCTCCCCGATGGAGACGCGCATTCGCCTGGCCATCGAGGACGCAGGCCTGCCGACGCCGGTCCTCCAACACCCCATCGGCCCCTACGAGCTGGACCTCGCGTTCCCGGCGCAGCGACTCGGCGTCGAGCACAACGGCCCCGATCATCTGAGGCCGGAGCGGGCCCAGCGCGACCTCGTCCGCGAGGCCTTCCTCGCGCGCGAGGGGTGGCGGGTGCTCCGCTTCGATCCCGGCATGGTGATGCGGCAACCGGAACTCGTGGCCGAGCACGTCCGACGCGCGCTCCTCCGCGCCGAGCGTGACGCTAGCGCTGACCGCCGTGCCGCCGGGTGACGCTCGCGAGACTCACCGCCGACGAGTGTGACGGGAGCGCTGTGTCGATCACCGTGGTGTGACGCTCGACGGCGGCGAGCGCGTCGCGCGCGGACCCCGCAGCGGTGGGTGCGCGAGCGTCACAGGAGCGCCCCGCTGACGACGCTCGCGTGACGCTCGGCAACGGCATGCGCGAACGCGCCCGCACTGCAGCTTCGCGATGGTGCGCGAGTGTCACGGGAGCGTCGCGCCGACCGCGCTCGTGTGACGCTGGGCGAGGGTCGGGGTGCTTGCAGTGGTCGGATCGCGCGAGTGTCACGGGAGCGTCGCGCCGACCGCGCTCGCGTGACTCTCGGCGAGGGTCGGGGTGCCGCAGCGGTACGACCGCGCGAGTGTCACAGGAGCGCACTCGGTGCGACGCTCCCGTCACGCTCGGAACGATGATGGGGGATCTGCGGAGCGCTCATCGCGGCGAGTGTCACGAGAGCGCTCGCGTGACGACCACCGCGTGACGAGCACGCGTGACGACCACCGCGTGACGACCACCGCGTGACGACCACCGCGTGACGACCACCGCGTGACGACCACCGCGTGAGAACCCACCGCGTCACGCTCACCGCGAACCGGCGGGGTGGCCACCGGGCGGGGTGGTGCTGGCACCCCTGTGCGCTGAGCTGCGGGTTCCTAGGTTCGTGGCATGACCACGACACCGCACCACGAGCCCGCCGCGCTGCGGTTCGAGCCGCCCGCAGGTCTGCTGCCGAGCAATCCCGGGGTGATCCCGGCACCCCGCGAGCCCTGGACGCCCGCGGGTGTGCCGCAGTTCCCCGCGGTGCGGTCGTGGGAGGTGGAGCAGCCCTTCCTCCACTTCCCGACCGTGCCCCGGCGCCGGGCGCCGCAGCCGGGTGGAGTGCTCGCGGTCCGGGTCGTCGGGCTGACGGTGACCGCGCTGTGCGCGTTGTGGCCCGCGTTCTTCGCGCTGATGTTCATCGCCTTCGGGCTCGGGCTCGGCGACCTCGGCGCGGTGCTCATGGGCGGGATGGTCGCGGTGTTCGCGCTCGGCTGGCCGCTCGCCGTCTGGTTCGCGACCACGCGGGCCCAGCACGTCTGGCCGGTGCTCCTGACCCTCGTCCCGACGTTCCTGACGGTCCTGTTCAGCGCCTACGTGTTCCTGTTCTGACCGTGCGACCGGCACGGCGTCGGACACACGAAAGGGGCGGCGGGCCGAAGCCCGCCGCCCCTTCACGCAGGACGGATCAGAGGATGCCTCGTGATGCAGGCTTCTCTCAGAAGTCCATGCCGCCCATGCCACCGGTCGGGTCGCCGACCGGAGCGGCGTTCTTCTCCGGCTTGTCGGCGATGACCGCCTCGGTGGTCAGGAACAGCGCCGCGATGGACGCCGCGTTCTGCAGCGCCGAGCGGGTGACCTTGGCCGGGTCGATGATGCCGGCCTTGACCAGGTCCTTGTACTCGCCCGTGGCGGCGTCCAGGCCCTCGCCCGAGGGGAGGTTCCGAACCTTCTCCGCCACGACGCCGCCCTCGAGGCCGGCGTTGACCGCGATCTGCTTGAGCGGAGCCTCGAGCGCGACCCGGACGATGTTCGCCCCGGTCGCCTCGTCGCCGTCCAGGCCGAGGCCCTCGAACAGGCCGGCACCGGCCTGGATGAGCGCGACGCCGCCACCGGCGACGATGCCCTCCTCGACGGCCGCCTTCGCGTTGCGGACGGCGTCCTCGATGCGGTGCTTGCGCTCCTTGAGCTCGACCTCGGTCGCGGCACCAGCCTTGATCACCGCAACACCGCCGGCCAGCTTGGCCAGGCGCTCCTGCAGCTTCTCGCGGTCGTAGTCCGAGTCCGTGCGGTCGATCTCGGCGCGGATCTGGTTGACGCGACCGGCGATCTGGTCCGCGTCGCCCGCACCGTCGACGATGGTCGTCTCGTCCTTGGTGACGACGACCTTGCGGGCGGTGCCCAGCAGCGACAGGTCGGCGGTGTCCAGCTTGAGGCCGACCTTCTCCGAGATGACCTCGCCACCGGTGAGGATGCCCATGTCGGTGAGCATGGCCTCGCGGCGGTCACCGAAGCCCGGCGCCTTGATGGCGACGGACTTGAAGGTGCCACGGATCTTGTTGACGACGAGCGTGGCCAGGGCCTCGCCCTCGACGTCCTCCGCGATGATCGCGAGCGGCTTGCCCGACTGCATGACCTTCTCCAGCAGCGGGAGCAGGTCCTTGACCGTCGAGATCTTGGACGAGACGAGGAGGATGTAGGGGTCCTCGAGCTCGACCTCCATGCGCTCCGCGTCGGTCACGAAGTACGGGGAGATGTAGCCCTTGTCGAAGCGCATGCCCTCGGTGAGCTCGAGCTCCAGACCGAAGGTCTGGCTCTCCTCGACCGTGATCACGCCTTCCTTGCCGACCTTGTCCATCGCCTCGGCGATGAGCTCGCCGATCTGCGGGTCGGCGGCGGAGATGGAGGCCGTGGCAGCGATCTGCTCCTTGGTCTCGATCTCCTTGGCGGACTTGAGCAGCGCCTGCGAGACGGCCTCGACGGCCTTCTCGATGCCGCGCTTGAGGCCCATCGGGTTGGCGCCGGCGGCCACGTTGCGCAGGCCCTCGCGGACCAGCGCCTGGGCCAGGACGGTCGCGGTGGTGGTGCCGTCACCCGCGATGTCGTCCGTCTTCTTGGCGACTTCCTTGACGAGCTCGGCCCCGATCTTCTCCCACGGGTCCTCGAGCTCGATCTCCTTGGCGATCGACACACCATCGTTCGTGATGGTGGGTGCGCCCCACTTCTTCTCCAGGACGACGTTGCGGCCGCGCGGGCCGAGCGTCACCTTGACAGCGTCGGCGAGGGTGTTCATGCCGCGCTCGAGCCCGCGGCGCGCCTCCTCGTCGAAAGCGATCTGCTTCGCCATGGGGGTGTGGTCCTCCGATTGGGAAAACTCGTCTGTCCGAGCACGGCGCCCGCGACGGACGACCGGCAACCCTGCGCCGGTCTCACCGGGGCTCGAACTGGCACTCGGGCAAGCCGAGTGCCAAGCCCCGTTTTAGCACTCGGGGTAGGCGAGTGCAACCGAACGCGCGCTCGGGCAGGATGGGCCCGTGCGCACCGTGGAGGAGCATCGGGCCGTCGTGGCCGCGCTGCTCGGGCCGACCGACGTCGTCGAGCTGCCGCTGGCCGAGGCCAGGGGGAAGGTGCTGGCCGAGGCCGTCACGGCCGCGATCGCGCTGCCGCCGTTCGACAACTCGGCGATGGACGGGTACGCCGTGCGCGCCGCCGAGCTGGCGGGGGCGTCGGAGGACTCCCCGGTGACGCTGCCGGTGGCCACCGACATCCCCGCGGGCCGCACGGACGTGCCGGACCTGGCGCCGGGCACGGTCGCGCGCATCATGACCGGCGCGCCGATGCCCGTGGGGGCGGACGCCGTGGTGCCCGTCGAGCTGACGGACGGCGGCACCGAGACCGTGGCCGTGCGGCTGGCCCCCGAGGTGGGGCGGCACGTCCGCAGCATCGGGGAGGACGTCCACGCCGGGGCCGAGGTGCTCCCGGCGGGCACCGTCCTCGGGGCCGCGCAGATCGGGGTGGCCGCCGCCGTGGGTCGGGCGACCCTGCCGGTGCGCCGCCCGCCGCACGTCCTCGTGCTGTCCACCGGCTCCGAGCTGGTGGCGCCGGGCGAGCCGCTGCAGCCCGGCCAGATCTACGAGTCGAACGGCGCGATGCTCGCCGCCGCCGTGCGGGACGCCGGGGCCGCGGCCGAGCAGCTCCGTTTCGTCCCGGACGATGTCGCGGAGTTCCGCAAGGTCCTCGGCGAGCGGATCGTCGAGGGGGTGGACCTCGTGGTCACCTCCGGCGGGGTCTCCGCGGGGGCCTACGAGGTGGTCAAGGACGCGCTCACCGGGCACGGCGTGGAGTTCGTCAAGGTCGGCATGCAGCCGGGCGGGCCGCAGGGCGCCGGCATCGTCGAGTTCGGCGAGGTCGCCTGCCCCGTCGTGACGCTGCCCGGCAACCCGGTGAGCTCTCAGGTGTCCTTCGAGGTGTTCGTCCGTCCGGTCCTGCGCCGCGCCATGGGGCACCCCTACCCCGATCGGCCCATCGTGACCGCCCGTTCGCGGGACGCGCTGACCTCTCCCGTCGGCAGGCGGCAGTTCCGACGCGGGTCGCTCGACGCCGTCGACGGCACGGTCGGCGAGATCGGCTCCCCCGCTTCGCACATGCTCGCCGCGCTGGCCAGGGCGGACTGCTTGTTCGTCGTGCCCGAGGCGGCGGAGCGGGTCGAGGTGGGCGACGAGCTCGACGTGTGGTTGCTGGATCCGCCCCTTTAGGGGTTGCTGAGGGGCCCTGTCACTCGAAAAGTGGTACGGGTCACATGCCGAGGGTGCAACACTTTGGGCCTTCTCGACGTCTTATCCAGTGAGCGTTCGGCCGATCGGTGCAGATCATCGGGTTGGGCCCGGATTGATATGGACGAGTGGTCGATCGCTGGGGATACTTTCGGTACGGGGTGGGTACCCACCCTTCGACGCACAGGACCTACCGCCCGTCGCTGGGGAGCGGACGAGCGGTTCCAAGGCCGGGGTCGCCGTCTCGGGGGATGGCGGCCCCGGCCCTTTGCGTGGGCCGGGCGGACGACCGCCTGCGAGGGCCCCGGTAGCGTGTCGCCATCGCGTCCGACCCGTCCGGCAGCCGCCGGGAACGGGGTCGCCGTCCGGGCGCCGACGAGGAGTGGATCCGCGACCATGGCCGCGACCCCTGCCGGCGAGAACGCCCTGGTGCACGCCGCGACACTCGTCCGCGAGGCCGTGCCGCCGATCCACCCCGGGGGCCGCCCGGTGATCGGTGCCGTCGCCGCCGCGGCGGGGGTCGCCCGGCTGCTGACCGGCCGGGGTACCGGCGTCGGCCTGCTGGCCACCGGGCTCACCGCCCTGTTCTTCCGGGCACCGAAGCGGGTGCCGCCGCCGATCACCGGCGCGGTGTTGGCGCCCGCGGACGGCACGGTCGCGCTGATCGAGGACGTCGTCCCCCCGCCGGAGCTGGATCTGCCCCGCGAGCCCGTCGCCCGCGTCAGCGTCTTCCTCTCGGTGCTGGACGTGCACGTCCAGCGCATCCCGGTGCACGGGCGCGTCCGGTCGCTGCAGTACGTGCCCGGCGTCTTCCTCTCCGCGGACCTGGACAAGGCCAGCACGGACAACGAGCGCAACGCGATGGTCCTGGAGACCCGGACCGGCCACGCCCTCGGGATCGTGCAGATCGCCGGGCTGCTGGCGCGCCGGATCGTCTGCTCCGTGGCGGCGGGGGACGAGGTCGCCGCGGGCGAGACCTACGGCCTGATCCGCTTCGGGTCGCGGGTGGACACCTACCTGCCCCCGGGGGTCCGACCGCAGGTGGCGGTGGGCCAACGCACGATCGGCGGGGAGACCCCCCTGGCGGTCCTCGCGTGAACCCGTACCAGGCGGGCATCCGGCTGCTGCCCAACGCGGTCACGGTCCTCGCCCTGTGCCTCGGCCTCTCCGCGGTCAACTTCGCCCTCGCCGGCCGGTTCGAGCTCTGCATCGCCGCCGCCTTCGGCGCCGCCCTGTGCGACGCGCTCGACGGCGGGCTGGCGCGCCTGCTCGACGCCTCGTCGAAGATCGGCCAGGAGCTGGACTCGCTGTCCGACCTGGTCTCCTTCGGGGTGGCGCCCGCGCTCGTCCTCTACATCTGGGCGCTGCAGGGGACCCGGCTCGGCTGGGTCGTCGCGCTGATCTTCGCGGTCTGCATGGCGCTGCGTCTGGCCCGCTTCAACACCCTGATCGACGACGGCGACCAGCCGCCGTTCGCCAAGGAGTTCTTCGTCGGCGTGCCCGCGCCCGCCGCCGCGCTCACCGCGGGCCTGCCGCTGTACCTCTACCTGCACTTCGGCGCGGGCTGGTGGTCCGCCCCGCTCGCGGTCGGGATCTGGGCCCTCTTCACCGCGGCGCTCATGGTCAGCCGCATCCCCACCCTCTCGCTGAAGACGGCGCGGGTGCGGCCGCAGTGGATCGCGCCGCTGCTGGTGCTGGTCGGCGCCGCGGCCGCGATCCTGCTGACCGCGCCCTTCCTCGGCATGGCGATCATCGCCGTCGGGTACCTGCTGCTCATCCCGTACACCGTCTACCGGTGGGTCTGGCTGTCCCGGCACCCCGAGGCGTGGGGCGTGCCGGTTCGCGAGCGGCGGGCCGTCGCCCGCGCCGCCCGGTCCGCGCGCAGGCTCGGGCTGCGGCCGCCGCTGCGCCGCCGCGTCGCGGGCCGGGCGAGTGCCGTGGCCCGGGGCATGGCCGGGATGGGTCGCAGGCGCACCGACGACGGGGCGGGCCTCGGCCACGGCCCCGCCCGCCCCGCCCGGTCACTCGGGGCCCTGGGGCAGAGCCGCAGGCTGCCCAGCAACAACCGCCGTCGCATCACCGCCCCCCTCAGCCGCCTGGGCCTGCGCCGCCGCTGACCCGCAGACACGCGAGTCGGACATCTCGGTCCGTGTGGTGGGGCGCCGCGCCGATACGGTGGGCGGGTGCCAGTGATCACCTTGGTCGCCCGCCTCGCCACCTCCGCCACCGATGCGCGCCGGGGGGTGGTCCGCCTGCATCCCGAGGTGCTCGACGCCCTGCACCTGCGCAGCTGGGACGCCGTGACCGTGACCGGGAGTCGGGCGACCAGTGCGCTGGCGGTCGCCGGTGATCCCGCGGGGGCGCCCGGCCAGGCCCTGCTCGACGACGTCACGCTGTCCAACTGCGGCCTCAAGGACGGGGCGGAGGTCGTGGTCTCCCCGGTGTCGGTGCAGCCCGCGCGACGGATCGTCGTGGCCGGGTCGGCGCTGGCCCGCGGCACCGTCAGCCCCGCGACGGCCCGGCTCGCGCTGCTCGGCAAGGTGCTGACCGCGGGGGACGCGGTGTCGTTGCTGCCCCAGGACATCGCACCGCCGCCCGGCGCGGACGTCCCCGCGGCCCGCCGCGCCCTGTCGACGGCGATCGGCGGCGCCTGGACGAGCGAGCTGGTCACCGTGGCGCGGGTCGAGCCCGCGGGGCCGGTGGTGGTGCACCCCACCACGGTCGTCGGGTGGCTGAACGGGCCGACGACGGCGGATACGCCGATCCGCGCGACGGCGACTGCGGGCGTCGCCGACACCCGGGCGCCGGCTCGGACGGCCGACCGGACCCCGGCAGGCACGGTCGGCACGGTCGGCCTCACCGCTCCCGCGGCCGCGGACGAGCCGCCGCTCCCGATCGACGCCCTGATCGGCCACACCGCTCCGGCGAAGCGCCTGGTGGAGTGGCTGGAGCTGACGTTCTCCCGCCCCGAGCTGCTGGTCCGCCTCGGCGGGTCCCCGCGGCTCGGTGTGCTGGTGACCGGGCCCGAGGGCGTCGGGAAGGCGACGCTGGTGCGCAGCGTCGCCGCCGCCGTCGAGGCGCGGTGCGTGGAGCTGCCGGGGCCGGCGGCCGCGGCGCTGGAGCCCGCGTCCGCCGCCGCGCGGGTGCAGGAGGCGTTGACCGCGGCCCGCGACCAGGCCGCCGCGGGCCGTCCGACGGTCCTGCTGGTCACGGACGTCGACGCGTTGCTGCCCGCCGCCTCCCCGCCCCCGCTCGCCACGCTCGTCCTGGACTCGCTGAAGGAGGCCGTGGGGACCCCGAACCTGGCGCTGGTGGCGACGACGGCCGAGCCCGAGGCCGTCGACCCGCGGCTGCGGGCGCCGGATCTGGCGGACCGCGAGCTGAGCCTGGGGTTGCCCGACCAGGCCGTCCGGGCCGACCTGCTGCGCAGGCTGTTCACCGAGGTCCCGGTAGCCGAGGACGTCGAGCTGGGGGAGATCGCCACCCGCACGCCGGGGTTCGTCGTGGCCGACCTGGCCGCGGTGCGCCGCGAGGCCGCGGTGCACGCCGCGCTTCGCGGCCACGAGGACCCGAAGATCGAGATGGCGGACCTGCTGAACGCCGTGGGGTCGGTGCGGCCGATCTCCATGTCGTCGTCGGACACGCTGCAGACCGGTGGCCTCACCCTCGACCAGGTCGGCGACATGACGGAGGTCAAGCAGGCGCTGACCGAGGCGGTGCTGTGGCCGCTGCGCTACCCGGACTCGTTCGCCCGCCTCGGCGTCGACGCCCCGCGCGGGGTGCTGCTCTACGGGCCGCCCGGTGGCGGCAAGACCTTCCTGCTCCGCGCGCTGGCGGGGTCCGGGCAGCTGAACGTGTTCGCGGTGAAGGGCGCCGAACTGCTCGACAAGTACGTCGGGGAGTCCGAGCGGGCCGTGCGCGAGCTGTTCCGCAAGGCCGCGGACGCCGCGCCGGCGCTGGTCTTCCTCGACGAGGTGGACGCGCTGGCTCCGCGGCGGGGCGGGTCCACGGACTCCGGGGTGGCGGACCGGGTGGTGGCCGCGCTGCTGACCGAGCTGGACGGCGCGACCCCGCTGCGGGACGTCGTCGTCGTGGGGGCGACGAACCGGCCCGAGCTGATCGATCCCGCGCTGCTGCGGCCCGGGCGGCTGGAGCGGCTGGTGTTCGTGCCGCCGCCGGACGCGCAGGCGCGGGCGGACATCCTGCGGGCGTCGGGCCGGAACACCCCGCTGGCGGACGACGTCGATCTCGACGCGCTCGCCGCCGACCTGGAGGGCTACTCGGCGGCCGACTGTGCCGCGATCCTCCGCGAGGCCGCGCTGACCGCGATGCGGGAGTCCCTCGACGCCACCGAGGTCACCGCCGCCCACCTGGCGAAGGCCCGCCGCAACGTCCCACCGAGCCTGGACCCCGTCCAGGTCGCCGAGCTGGAGGCGTACGCGGCCCGCCGCAGCACCGACTGAGCATTGTGGAGCCACAACCGTCGTGTCCGGGTCTCGACACGACAGTCGTGGCTCCACACTGCGGGCGCCGTCGCTGGGGAGCGGAAGTCGTCAGGCGCCCTTGAAGTCTCGCGTCACGATCACGATCAGGCCGGGGCTGGCGTCCTGGATGCCTTCGAACCGCGGCTCGACGCGCAGGCCGTACTCGTCCGCCAGGCGCTGGGCCGAGGCCTGCTCACCGGTGCCGGGACGGAAGTAGACCGTGCTGGTCGGGATGATGCCGTCCGGGTAGTTCGTGGACTCCGCGACGGTCCAGCCGCCGCGCTGGAAGTCCGCCGCGGCCGTGGCGGCCAGCCCGGAGATGGTGCTGTTGTTGTAGACGCGCAGCGGCATCGTCGGGGCGACGGCGGCACCGGCACCCGCACCGGAGGCCTCCGCGACGGGCGGCGCCACGGGGGCGGGGGTCGGCGTGGGGGCGACGGTGGTGGGCTCGGCCGAGAAGGAGGGCAGGGGCACCGCGTTGGTGTCCGGTGTCGCCGGCGCCACGGACGCGGTCGGGGCCGCCGCCTCGTCGCCGCCGGAGGAGGAGCCGCCGGTGCCCAGCGAGACCAGCCCGATCACCGCGGCGATGACGCCGACGCCGACCAGCGCGATCCCGCCGACCTTGGCGGTCGACATCCCGTTCGGTGCGGTCACGGCCTACCTCCCAGACGGGTCACCAGGGCTCCATGCCGAGCCTGCGCGCGGCACGCGTGCGCTGCCTGCTCGCCCGCAGCCTGCGCAGGCGCTTGACCAGCAGCGGGTCGGCGGCGAGGGCCTCGGGGGTGTCGACCAGGGCGTTGAGCACCTGGTAGTAGCGCGTGGCGGACATGTCGAACAGCTCGCGGATCGCCTGTTCCTTGGCGCCCTGGTACTTCCACCACTGGCCCTCGAAGGCCAGGATCTCCCGCTCGCGGCGATCCAGCTCCCGGGCGGGCCTGCCCGTGGGACCGTCCGTCCCGCGGGGTTCGGTGGCGGACTCCATCACGCTCCTGCCGACGCTCCATGCCGAATGACACGGCTGTCATTCGCGGGCGCCATTCAACCACGGGGGTTCGACGCGAACGGCGCGGACGCGCCACCCGTGGGCGTGAATCCGGGATCGAGACATTATCGTCACCCGGGTGGCCGTCCGTCCCATCGTCATCATCGGCGATCCCGTCCTGCACACCCCCACCCGCCCCGTCGAGTCCTATGACGACGAACTGGCCGCGCTGGTCGCCGACATGTTCGACACGATGGCCGCGGCGCACGGCGTCGGCCTCGCCGCGAACCAGATCGGCGTGGACCGCCGCGTGTTCGTCTTCGACTGCCCCGACGAGCTGACCCGCACGAACCGGCGCGGGGTCGTGTGCAACCCGGTGCTGTCGACCTCGGAGCGGCCGGACGGGATGATGCCGGACCCGGAGGACGACGAGGAGGGCTGCCTGTCCGTCCCCGGCGAGCAGTTCCCGACGGGCCGGGCGGACTGGGCGAAGGTCACCGGCACCGACGAGAAGGGCGTCCCGGTCGAGATCGAGGGCCGCGGCTTCTTCGCGCGGTGCCTGCAGCACGAGACCGACCATCTGGACGGCACGATCTACGTCGACCGCCTCGTGGGGCGCTACGGCCGCCAGGCGAAGAAGGCCCTGCGCAAGCGCGGCTTCGGTGCCCCCGGGCAGTCCTGGGACCCGGCCCGCGTCGAGGCCGAAGACGTCTGAACCGGACGTCTGACCCCGGCGGGAACAGGGCGCCCGCACCGTGCGTTCGTCGAATGCAACGGTGTAATCACGGAGGCGTCATGGATTCCTACTCGCAGACGGTCTCCGCCGTCGCCGCGGAGCTGACCGCCAAGGTCGCCGCCGTCCGGTTCGGCCGGGGCTCGGGGTCCGCGGTGGTCGTCTCCCGCACCGAGCTCGTCACGAACGCGCACGTCGTGGGCCGCTCGCGCACCGGCCGGGCGGACTTCGCGGACGGCTCGCAGGTGGGTGTGCGGGTCGCGGGCGCCGACCCGCTGTCCGACCTCGCCCTGCTGCGCACCGACGAGCCGCTGCCCGAGCCGGTCCGGCTCGGGAACGCCGACGATCTCGTCGTCGGGCAGCTGGTGGTCGCGGTGGGCAACCCGCTGGGCCTGGCCGGATCGGTGACCGCCGGGGTGGTCAGCGCGCTCGGGCGCGCCCTGCCCACCCGGGACGGCTCGGCGGGCCGGGTGGTCGAGGACGTCATCCAGACCGACGCGGCGCTGAACCCCGGCAACTCCGGCGGCGCGCTCGCGGACTCCGAGGGCCGGGTCGTCGGGATCAACACGGCGGTGGCGGGGACCGGCCTGGGCCTCGCCGTCCCGGTCAACGCCACGACCCGGCGGATCGTGGACGCCCTGCGTGCGGACGGCCGCGTCCGCCGCGCCTACCTGGGCGTGGTCGGCGTGCCCGCGCCGGTGCCCGAGGGCCGCCACGGCAGGCGCCACGGGATGCGGCTGGCCGAGGTGATCGCCGGGAGCCCCGCGGACCGGGCGGGGCTGCGCCGCGGTGACCTGGTGCTCGACGTCGGGCGGCGCCCGGTGGAGGACGCCCAGGGCATCCAGCGGCAGCTCTTCGGCGAGGCGATCGGCGTCCCGCTCCCGGTCACGGTGCTGCGCAACGGGGCGATGGTCGACGTGGTCGCGGTGCCGTCGGAGCTCTCCTAGGTCACGAGCTGGTGTTCCCAGGCCCAGGCCGCGATCTCGACGCGGTTGCGGGCGTCGAGCTTGGCCTGCACGTTCGCGAGGTGGGTCTTGACGGTGGAGAGTGAGACGAACAGCTCCGCGGCGATCTCGTTGTTGGTCCGCCCTCGCGCCACGGCCCGCACCACGTCGAGCTCCCGCGGGGAGAGCGGTTCCGGGAGCCGGGGCGCGGCGACCGGTTCGGTGAGCCGCTCCAGCAGCCGGACGGTGATCGACGGGGAGACCAGCGCGTCACCCGCCGCGGCGGCCCGCACGGCCTCCACCAGCAGTCGGGGGCCTGCGTCCTTGAGCAGGAAGCCGCAGGCCCCGGCGCGCAGGGCGCCGTAGACGTACTCGTCGAGATCGAACGTGGTCACCACGACGACCCGCGGTGGCGTCGGATCCGCCGTCAGTGCCCGGGTGGCCTCCAGCCCGTCGAGCTCCGGCATGCGGATGTCCATCAGCACGACGTCCGGGCGCAGCTCCCGCGCCCGCGTGACGGCCTCGACCCCGGTCCCGGCCTCGCCGACGACCTCGATGCCGGGTTCGGCGGACAGGATGAGCCGGAAGCCGGTGCGCACCATCTCCTGGTCGTCCGCCAGCAGGACGGTGGTCATCGCAGCGGCACCCGGGCGTCGACCGCCCAGGTCCCCGGTCCCGCCGGGCCCGCGGTCAGGGCCCCGTTCAGGGCCGCCACCCGCTCGGCCATGCCGGTGATCCCGAACCCGCCGCCGCCCTCGCGCCGCGCCCTGACTCCGTCGTTGCGCACCGCCACCCGCAGCTCCTCCGCACCGATCCCGATCTCCACCTCGACGGCGGTCGCCTCGGGGGCGTGCCGCCGCACGTTGGTCAGAGCCTCCTGCACCACCCGGAACCCGGTCGCGGCGACCCCCGCCGGGAGCACGGCGTGGGCGAACCCGGGGTCGGCCCGCAGCCGGACGAGCTCGCCGGACGGGTCGAAGCGCGCGATCAGGTCCGGGATCTCGCCCAGCTCCGCGCCGAGCGTGCGGGTGGCCTCCTCCCCGCCGCGGAGCACACCCACCATCTGCCGCATCGCGGTCAGCGCGTCGGTGCCCGCCCGCTCGATCGCGGCCAGCGCCCGGTCCACGTCGTCCGGACTGGTCCGCGCGACCACGGACGCGGCCTGCGCGGCCACGACGATCCCCGTGACCTGGTGCGCGACGACGTCGTGCAGCTCCCGGGCGAGCTCCATCCGCTCGGCGGAGCGGGCGTCGGTCAGCGCGGCCCGCCGCCGCGCCGCCGTCTCGCGCCAGACCAGCCCGATCGCGACCGCGCCGCCCCAGCCGAGGGCCGACAGCACGCTGAAGGCGTCCGACGTGCCTGCGACGGGTGTGCGCAGCACCGGCGACAGCACGATCGCGGCCAGCGCGGCGGCGGCCACCCACAGCACCCGGCGGTCGCTCGCGTTCCGCAGCGCCACCACCGTCACCACCGCCAGCGCGAGCTGCTCGGTGAAGGACATCGACGGGGCGCCGAGGGCCACCGACACCACCGAGAACAGCAGCGACGCCGCGAACGCCGGCACGACCACCCGATCGAGGGGCACCCTGCGGCGGCTGAGCACGATCCCCGCCACGACGCAGCCGGCCAGCGTGGTCGCGGCGCCCCGCGGCAGCCCGATCGAGATGGCCGCGACCATGTCGACGGCCAGCCAGAACAGGTAGGCGAGCACCTCGAGAGCCACGCCCGCGTGTCGGGTCAAGCGGAGCGGAGCGGTCACCGGGCCACCTTAGGACGACCGGACGGGGGTCTCGCCTCAGCCGAAAGGACGAGGAGCTCTGGCCGATCTCCCGAGGTGGCGGACCCGCTCGCGGGCGCAGAGTCGGTGCCATGAACACAGCGGGGGAGATCGTGGTGACGGGGGCGTGGGTCCTGGGGGTGCTCACGCTCGTGGTGATGGCCTTCCTGCCGGTGCTGCAGGCCCTGGCGGAGACGGCGGGGCTGCGCGGGGGGAGCGACGACGAGCCCGTCGGACCGGCGTTGGACGCGCGGCCCTACGCCGAGCTCGGGCAGCGGTGGGTGCAGCCCGCCGACGTCGTCACGGTCCCGGCCCAGCGCACCGCGGTCGAGGAGCGCGTCTCGTGCTGAGCGGGCGCGGGGTCACGAAG
This sequence comes from Pseudonocardia sp. WMMC193, assembly GCF_021728735.1. Classification (NCBI taxonomy): domain Bacteria; kingdom Bacillati; phylum Actinomycetota; class Actinomycetes; order Pseudonocardiales; family Pseudonocardiaceae; genus Pseudonocardia; species Pseudonocardia sp. WMMC193. The sequence goes on from NZ_JAKKDO010000003.1 coordinate 5,706,303, forward strand.
CGGTTCGGCGCCGTCACGGTCCTGTCCGGTGTGGACGTCTCGGTCGCACCGGGGGAGACCCTGGCGGTGACCGGGCCGTCGGGCTCCGGCAAGTCGACGCTGCTGCACTGCCTGGCAGGCATCCTGCGACCCGACGAGGGCGAGGTCCGGCTCGGCGCCGAGCGGGTCGACTCGCTCTCGGAGGCCCGGCGGACGACGCTGCGCCGGGCCCGCTTCGGGTTCGTGTTCCAGTTCGGGCAGCTGCTGCCCGAGCTGCCCGCGGTCGAGAACGTCGCGCTGCCGCTGATGCTCGCGGGCGTCGGGCGGCGCGAGGCGGTCGCCAAGGCCGCGGCGTGGTTCCCGACCCTGGGGCTCGACGGCCTGCAGGACCGCCGCCCCGGGCAGCTGTCCGGCGGCCAGGAACAGCGGGTCGCGATCGCCCGCGCGCTGGTCGCGGGCCCGGCGGTGGTGTTCGCCGACGAGCCCACCGGCGCCCTCGACTCGACCACGGGCGCCCAGGTCATGGACCTGCTGTGTGGCCTCGCGGTCCGCACGGGCACCGCGCTGGTCGTGGTCACCCACGATCCGGAGGTGGCGGCGCGGTGTCACCGCACCCTCGCCCTGCACGACGGCAGGCCCGTGCCCGCCGAGCCCCTCGTGAGCGGCGATGCACGCCAGAGCGACGATCGCCGCGCACAGGGGGCCTGGTGATCGGGCTGTCGCTGCGCCTGCTGCGGCTCGGGGGTCGGCGGGCGTGGGCGGCCGCGGGGCTGGTGGGCGCGGGCGTGGCGGTGGCGACCGCGCTGCTCATGACGGCCCTGGGCGCCCTGCACGGGCTGGACCAGCGGGAGCTGCGCACCGGCTGGCGCACGCCGGTCGCCGCGCAGGGCGACCCCGTGGCGCAGCTGCGGGTGCGCACCGACCACGCGGCCGGGCTGCCGATCGTGCAGGTCGACCTCGCCACGCTCGACGCGGCGGCCGCGCCCCCGCCCGGGCTGCCGCGGCTGCCCGCGCCGGGCGAGGTGTGGGTGTCCCCCGCGCTGGCCGACCTGCTGCACGCGCTGCCCGCGGATGCGCTGGCGGACCGCTATCCGGGGCCCGTGACCGGCGAGGTGGGCGACGCCGGGCTGCAGCGCCCGGACGAGCTGGTCGCCGTGCTGGGCCGGGCCCCGGACGACCCGGCCTTCACCGCGCCCGGCGACTCCGACGTCCTGCCGGTCGCGGCGTTCGACCGGGTCGAGGCCTCGTCCGACGCCCTGCTGTACCGCAGCCTCACGATCGTCGCCGTGGCGCTCGTCGTGTTCCCGGTGGCGGGCCTGCTCGGAGCCTCCGCCCGGCTCACCGCGACCCGCCGCGCCGACCGCCTGGCCACGCTGCGCCTGCTCGGGGCCTCGACCCGGCAGGTCACGACCGTGGCGGTCGCGGAGACGACGGCTGTCGCGACCGCGGCCGCGGCGGCGGGGGTGGTGCTCGAGTGGGCGTGCGCGCCGCTCCTGGCCCGGATCCCGCTCGCGGGCGGCGGATGGTTCGTTGCGGACCTCCGTCCCTCCTGGACGGTGGCGGTGCTGGTCGTGCTCGGCGTCGGCGCCCTGGCCACGCTGTCGGCGATCGGTGGGCTGCGCCGGGTCGTGGTGTCCCCGCTCGGGGTGGTGCGCAGGCAGGTCCCCCAGCGGGTGCGCTGGATCCGGCTGCTGGGGGTCGCGGCGGCGCTCGTGGTGTTCGCGATCGTCAACGCGGCGCTGCAGACGGTGGACGTCTCCGCGGTCGGTCTGGTGCTCGCGGCGGGGGTGTTGGCGCTGTTCGGGGCGTGCGTGCTGATCGGGCCGCTGGTGGTCCGCGTGGCCGGCGCCTGGCTGGTCCGACGGGACGGCGCGGCGTCGGTGATCGCGGGCCGCAGGCTGCTCGACGATCCCCGGGCGGCCTTCCGGCCCGTCGCCGGACTGACCCTGGCGGTGTTCGTCGCGGGCTTCCTGGCGCCGCTGACCGCGGCCGTCTCCGGTCTGTCCACCGAGGACACGACGACCTTGCACCTGCGCCCGGCGGTGGTGGCGCCGGACCTGCGGGCCCGCGCGGAGCAGGAGCTGGGCGCGGCCGGGATCGCGGCGTTCCTGCCTCCCGGCCCGGCCGACGAGGTGCTCGTCCGGCCCGGGGACCCGGCCGTGGTGGACCGGGCCCGCACGCTGCTGGGCGCGCTCGTCCCGGGCACCCTGGTGCAGACCGAGGCGGACCGGGCGGCGGACCAGGCCGTCCTCGTCGAGGACATGCGTCGCGGCGCGTTCGTGGTGCTGATCGGGACGTTCCTGGTCGCGGCCACCGCGACCGGCACGGCCGCGGCCGCGCGGGTCCTCGACCACCGCCACACGCTGCGGCTGCTGCGGCTCGCGGGCACCCCGGTCCAGGTCCTGGAGTCCGCCCGCGCTCGCGAGACGGCCGCTCCGCTGCTGGTCAACGGGGCCATCGCGCTCGGGCTCGGGTTGTTCTGCGCGTCTCCGTTCGTCGCGGTGAGCGCCGTCGCGGCACCGAGCGGCCTGGTCCTGCTCGGGGTCGTGCTCCTCGCCGGGACCGCCACGGTCGCCGCGGCCACCGCGGCCAGTCGCCCGCTGCTCCGCGCCGTCACGGCCGCGGACGGCTCGCGAGGGTGACGGGAGCGCTCTGGGGAGAGCGCTCCCGTCACCCTGGTCGACTCGGCTCGGCTCGACTCAGCCGACCGGTTCGAGGACGAACACGGGGATCTGCCGGTCGGTCTTGGTCTGGTACTCGGCGTAGGGCGGGTAGGCCTCGACGGCGCGCTCCCACCAGGCGGCGCGCTCGTCACCGGAGACCTCGCGGGCCCGGTAGGTCTTGGTGACCGTGCCGTCCTGCAGCGAGAACTCGGGGTGCGCCAGGATGTTGTGGTACCAGACGGGGTGCTCGGGGGCCCCGCCCTTGGACGCGACGGCCGCGTACGCGCCGTCGTGCTCCACCCGCATCAGCGGGGTGTAGCGCAGCTTGCCGGACTTCGCGCCGCGCAGCGTCAGCAGCACGATCGGCTTCCCGGCCACCTCGATGCCCTCGGTCGTGCCGGTCTCGAGGATCTTCTGGGTCTGTCCTGCGACCCAGCCCTCCGGGCTGAGTTCCACGTTCTCTTCGGCCATGATCCGAGTGAACCCCATCCGCGCGGTCCTCATTCCTCCGGGCGCCGGACGCGGGACTACGGTCGTGGTCGCACCACGCGGGAGCTCGCCGGGCGCGGGCTGAGAGGGCGGACCTCGCCGACCGCAGGAACCAGCCGGGTAATGCCGGTTGAGGAGGACAGATGCCCGAGCCCACCGTCGGCACCACCCCGCCCCGCGTCATGACGATCGCCGGCACCGACTCGGGGGGCGGCGCGGGGATCGCCGCCGACCTGCGGGCCCTCGCCGCGTGCGGGGTGCACGGCTGCCTGGCCGTCTGCGCCGTGACCGTCCAGAACTCCCTCGGCGTGACGGGCGTGCACACGATCCCGGCCGAGACGGTGGCGGCCCAGATCGCGTCCGTGGCGTCGGACATCGGGCTGCAGGCGGCGAAGACGGGCATGCTCGCCACCGCGGAGATCATCCGGGCGGTCGCCGCGGCCTGCGACGAGAACGGGATCGGCGCAGGCCGGGCCACCCCGTTCGTCATCGACCCCGTGGCCGCCTCCATGAACGGCGACCAGCTGCTCGCGGACTCCGCGCTGGACTCCTTCCGGGACGAGCTGTTCCCGCGCGCCACCCTGGTCACCCCCAACCTCGACGAGGTGCGCCTGCTCGTCGACATCGACGTCCACGACCGGGCGGGCCAGTACGCGGCGGCCAAGGCCCTGCACGCCCTGGGGCCGCAGAACGTGCTGGTCAAGGGCGGTCACCTCGCCGAGGACGCGGACGTCTGCGTCGACCTGCTGTTCGACGGCGAGTCGTTCACCGAGCTGCCCGGCCCGCGGTTCGCCACGGGGCACACCCACGGCGGCGGGGACTCCCTGGCGTCGGCGATCTCCGCCGGGCTGGCCCGCGGCCTCGCGGTGCCCGAGGCGGTGGCCTTCGGCAAGCGCTACATCGTCGAGGCGGTGCGGTGGTCCTACCCGCTCGGCGCGGGGCACGGCCCGGTCTCGCCGCTGTGGGCGGTCACTCCGTGGTGGGAGACTGGGCCGATCGAGTGAACGTTCGTTCAAGGCTCAGGAGGTCGCCTCCGCACGTGCGCAGCAAGCGGGCGAAATCCACCGCTCCTGCGGTTCCGTGTTTGCCGGGACGAGGGGCTTAGGGTCGGCTAACCCGCAGGTCATCGCGTTGCGCGCCCCGTGCGCGGGGATAGGGTCGGCCCCGATGAGCATCTTGGGCACGCGCGTTGTCCGTACCGAGGACCCGGTGTTCCTCACACGGGGCGCGACATACACCGACGACCTGACCGACGAGCGGCTCACCGGGGCGCTGCACCTGACCCTGGTCCGCTCCCCGATCGCACACGCGACGATCACCTCGATCGACGTGGACGCGGCGAAGGACGCACCGGGCGTCGTCGCCGTGTTCACCGGCGCCGACTGCGACCTGGCGCCCATGCTGGGCTTCCCGGCCGCGCACAAGGCGATGCTGCGCCCGTTCCTGGCCGTCGACCGGGTGCGCTACGTCGGCGAGGCGGTCGCGGCCGTCCTCACCGAGGAGGCGTACCAGGGCGAGGACGCCGCGGAGCTGGTGGACGTCGACTACGAGCCGCTGGACGTCGTGGTCGACATGAAGGAGGCCCTCAAGGACGAGGTGCTGCTGTTCCCGGAGGCGGGCACGAACCTCGTCTCGGGGATGCACCTGAACAAGGAGGGCAGGCCGGAGGACTTCTTCGCCGACTGCGAGGTCGTGGTCTCGAAGGAGATCGTGAACCAGCGCGTCGCGGCGGCCCCGCTGGAGACCCGCGCCGCCACCGCGTTCTGGGGCGAGGACGGGCGCTGCACCCTGTTCCTCTCCACGCAGAACGCCCAGGCCGCGCGGGACGAGGTCGCGGGCTGGATGGGCATCGAGCCCTCCCAGCTGCACGTGATCCTGCCGGACGTCGGCGGCGGTTTCGGCGCCAAGATCGGCGCGGACCCCGAGTTCGCCCTGGTCGGCTGGCTGTCGAAGAAGGTCGGCCGCCCCGTGCGCTGGAACGAGTCGCGCTCGGAGAACATGACCGGGATGGTCCAGGGCCGCGGCCAGGTGCAGACGATCACCATCGGCGGTGACCGGGACGGCACCGTCAAGGCCTACTCCCTCGAGGTCGTCGCGGACGCGGGCGCCTACCCGCGCCTCGGCGTCGCACTGCCGATGTTCACCCGGATGATGGCGCCGGGCACCTACGACATCCCCAAGGTCTGGTCCACGGCCTCGGTCGTCGCCACGAACACCACCTCCACCGCCGCCTACCGCGGCGCGGGCCGCCCGGAGGCCACCCAGGCCATCGAGCGCGCCATGGACCTGTTCGCGGACGCGATCGACATGGACCCGGCGGAGCTGCGCAAGCGCAACGTCGTCCGGCCCGAGAAGTTCCCCTTCACCACGAAGGGCGGCGCGGAGTACGACACCGGCGAGTACGCCAAGGCCATCGACCTGGCGCTGAAGGCCGCGGACTACGAGGGCCTGCGCGCCGAGCAGAAGCGGCGCCGGGAGGCGGGCGACCCGCTGCAGCTGGGCATCGGCGTCTCGTCGTACGTCGAGATCACCGGCGGCGGCGCGTTCGTCGAGAACGCCACCGTGCAGGTGCACGAGGACGGCACCCTCACGGTCCTGACCGGCACCTCGCCGCACGGGCAGGGCCACGCCACGGCGTGGGCGATGCTGGCGAGCGAGCAGCTCGGCATCGACATCGACAAGATCACCGTGAAGCACGGCGACACGGACCTGATCCCCAAGGGCGCGGGCACCATGGGCTCGCGGAGCCTGCAGACCGGCGGCATCGCGGTGCACAACGCCGCGGTGGACCTCGTCGAGCTCGCCAAGCAGCGGGCCGCGGACGTGCTCGAGGCGAACGTCGAGGACCTCGTCGTGGCCGACGGGTCGGTGCAGGTCAAGGGCACCGGGGCGGCGGTCTCGCTGGCCGAGCTCGCGGGCCGGGAGGAGCTCAAGGCCTTCCACGAGTGGGACGCCCAGAAGCCGACCTTCCCGTTCGGGGCGCACGTCGCCCTGGTCGAGGTGGACGTCGAGTCGGGCAAGGCCACCGTCGAGCGGATCTGGGCCGTGGACGACGCGGGTCCGATCCTCAACCCGCTGATCTTCGACGGCCAGCGGCACGGCGGCATCGCCCAGGGCATCGCGCAGGCGATGCTCGAGGAGGTGATGTGGGACGAGGAGGGTCAGCCCCTCACCGGCACCTTCGCCGACTACGGCATCCCGTCGGCGGCGGAGCTCCCCAGCTTCGACCTGGTCACCATGGAGACGCCGACGACCATCAACACGCTCGGCTACAAGGGCATCGGCGAGGCCGGGACCATCGGCTCCTGCCCGGCGGTGCACAACGCGGTGATCGACGCGGTGTCGCACCTCGGCGTCGAGCACATCGACATGCCGCTGACCCCCATGCGGGTCTGGGCGGCGATTTCGGAGGCGGCCAAGTGAAGGTCGACATCACGGTCAACGGCGAGCCCACCAGCGCGGACGTCGAGCCCCGGACCCTGTTGGCGCACTACCTGCGAGACACCGTGGGTCTCAAGGCGACCAACATCGGGTGTGACACCACGTCCTGCGGGGCGTGCACGGTCCTCGTCGACGGCGAGTCCGTGAAGTCCTGCACCGTCCTCGCGGTCCAGGTGGACGAGCAGTCCGTCCAGACCATGGAGGACCTCGGGATCGAGCACAAGGTCACCGCGGCGTTCCGGCAGGAGCACGGCCTGCAGTGCGGGTTCTGCACCCCGGGCATGGTGATGGCGGCGGTCTCGCTCATCGAGGAGAACCCCGACCTCACCGAGAAGGACGTCCGGGAGGGGCTCGAGGGCAACATCTGTCGGTGTACGGGCTACCACAACATCGTGCGGGCCGTGCTCGTCGCGGCGGGCAAGGACCCCGACGCCGCGCAAGCCGCGGGTGCGGACGACAAGACGGTCGCCCCCGGCTTCTCCGCCGGGGAGGGCGCGAAGTGATCCCCGTCGGCTTCGACTACGAGCGTCCGCAGACCGTGGACGCCGCGATCGCCCTGCTCGCCGAGCACGGCGACGGTGCCACCGTCCTCGCGGGCGGGCACTCGCTGCTCCCGGTGATGAAGCTGCGGCTGGCCGCGCCCGAGATCGTGATCGACATCGGGCGGCTCGCCGAGCTGAACTACATCCGGGTGGACGGCGACGAGGTCGCCATCGGTGCCGCCACGCGGTACCGGGACCTCGTGATCTCGGACGTCCTGGCCGCCGAGTGCGCCCTGCTGCCCGCGGTGGCGCGCACGGTGGGCGACCCCCAGGTCCGCCACCGCGGGACCCTCGGCGGCGCCATCGCGCACGCGGACCCGGCGGGCGACCTGCCCGCCGCCGTCCTCGCGCTCGACGGCACCGTCGTCCTCCGCAGCCCCCGCGGTGAGCGGAAGGTCCCGATCACCGAGTTCTACACCGGGGTGTTCAGCTCGGTGAAGGAGCCGGACGAGCTCGTCGTCGAGATCCGGGTGCCGCGTACCGGCGCCACGGGTTGGGCGTACGAGAAGTTCACCCGCCGCAGCAACGACTGGGCGATCGTGGCCGTCGCCGTGGCGACCATGCCGGACGGGGCCAGGCACCTCGGCCTGGTCAACATGGGCGGCACGCCGCTGCGGGCGTCCGCGACCGAGGCCGCGCTGGCCGAGGGCAAGTCGATCGAGGAGGCCGCCGCGTTGGCCGCCGAGGGCACCGAGCCCCCGACGGACAGCCACGGCACCCCCGAGTACCGCAACCACCTGGTGACGGTGCTGGCCAAGCGGGCGCTGAAGACCGCCTCCGCCTGACCCGACGAACGGCGCGTTCGCTCACACCTCGTGAGCGAGCGCGCCGTTCGCTCTTCAGCGGTCGACGACCAACCACCCGCCGTGGTGCTCGGACACGGTGAAGGGGAGCCCGGTCTCCTCACAGAGGGCGCGCAGACCGTCCACGTCGAAGGTCGTGACGTGGCCCCAGGTCTCGTTCGGCGTCTCCTCGAACGGCACGGCCAGGACCACGCGCCGCCGCGCCAGCCGGATCGCCTCGGCGAGCACGACCTTGCCGTCCTCGGCGGGCAGGTGCTCGATCAGGTGCACGGCGAGCACGGTGTCCACGGCGCCGTCGGGCAGCGGGACCGCGCGGGCGTCGGTGAGCAGGGTCTCGACGTCCAGCCCGAGTCGCGGGGCGAGGCGCCCCAGCAGGTCCACGGTGCCGGGGGCGAGGTCGCCCGCGATCACCCGGTGACCCGCGGCGGCCAGGCGCAGGGAGAGGAACCCGAAGCAGCAGCCCAGCTCCAGGACCTCGCCGACCGCCAGCTGCGCCGCCCGTTCGTGCACGGGCTTGATCTCGGCGTTCGTCCCGCCGGGCGCGGGCTCGCCGTGCAGTGCGGCCAGGGTGTTGCGGTAGAAGGCGAGCCACGCCTCGTCGGGATCGGCCGCCGCCGCGGTGACGATCGCGACGAACGCCTCCTCGAAGCGCTCCGGCCCCAGGATCCCGGGCACCACCAGCGTGCGGTCCAGCCATCCGGCCAGGTCGTTGTCCAGCTGTCCGAGCCCGATCATCGCAGCCCCCTCCGTCGCCCCCGACGCTAGGCACGCGCGACCCGGCGTGGGTGCGATCCCGTCCGCCGGGCCCCGCGGAACCGTCCGACCGGAGGGGGCGGCGCGCCGCCGATCAGCCGGGGTGCGCGCGACGGGCGCGTCGGGTGGCGATCGCGCTGCGCACCAGGAACATCGGTGACGGCGGGATCCAGCCGAGCTGCAGGCCCAGGCCCTGGTCGTCACGGATCGCCCAGTGCTCGGTGACCCTGCCCTCGTGCACCCGCTGGAAGTGGGCCTGTCGCACCTCGAACCGCTTCCCGGTCGGGGCGAACGCCCGTTCCACGGCGCCGTCCGCGGTGTAGACGACGAAGGGCCCGGTCTGCCTGCCGGACATGCGGCACCCGACGACGGTGAGGTCCCCGTCCGCGACGGTGTCGTCGACGGTGAACGCCAGGTCGGAGAAGGCCCGCCGCAGCCACTCCCCGGAGGCGAAGAAGGCCTCGGGCCCGGTGCCCCGGGTGTCCGGTGGCTCCGCGACGGACTCGCGGTTCACCGCACCGGGCGCGACGACCTCCCGGAGCTCGTCGAGCGTGCCGCCGCCGACGAGGTGGACAGCGCGCACCGCGACGTCGATGGACGTGGTCGTGCCGGTCATGGGCGCTCCGATTTCGATACAGCGTGCTGTAGTAATCGGGGACGGTACGCTGTATCGAACTCGGGGGGAAGGCTCGGCGGTGGGGTACGACAACAGCGGCCGGGCGGCCGCGGCGAAGGCCAACCGCGCCCGGGTGCTCGCCGCGGCCCGGGCCTCCTTCCTGGAGGGGGGATGGGCGGGCACCACCATCCGCGGCGTCGCCGAGGCGGCCGGGGTGTCGCAGGAGACCGTCTACAAGACGTTCGGGACCAAGGCCGCGCTGCTCAAGGCGGTGCACGACGTCGCCATGGCCGGAGACGACGAGCCGGTCTCCGTGGCCGATCGCCCGGCGGCGCAGCGGGTCCGCGCCGCGACGAACCCCGAGGAGGGGGCCGCGGCCTACGCCGCGATGGCCCGGGAGATCTCCGAACGGGCGGGGCCCCTGATGCGCGTCATGCTCGCCTCCCGCGGCGGCGACGCCGATCTGGAGGCGTACGCGGCGACGCTGGACGAACAGCGGCTGATCGGCACGACGATCCACATCGGACACTGGGTCGAGCGCGGCTGGCTGCGGACGGACCCGACCCACGCCCGGGACGTCGTCTGGATGCTGATCTCCCCGGCCGTGCACGAGATGACCGTCGCCCGGGGCTGGAGCGGGGACGACTACGAGTCCTGGCTCACCGAGACGCTCCGTGCCCTGATCCTGCGCCCCTGACGTCCTGCGCCCCTGACGCATTGTGGAGCCACAATGAGTCAGGGGCTCGGGACGACGGTTGTGGCTCCACACTGCCGCGACGTGGGATCAGGGGAACCGCTCGATGTTCGCCTCGACCCACGTGCGCAGCGCCTCGAGCGGGCCGTTCGCGTCCCGTCCGAGCTCGGTGAGCGCGTACTCGACGCGCAGCGGGATCTCGGGGAACACGGTGCGCTCGACCAGGCCGTGCTCGGCGAGCCTGCGCAGCACCGCCGTCAGCACCTTCGGGCTGATCCCCTCCAGGCGGGTGCGCACCTCGCCCGCTGCATACCGTGGCGCCATGACCACCCGCACCACCGCCGTCGACGCGCACACCTTCACCGAGATCGACCTCGACGTCCCCGACCCGGACCCGCACGATCTCCTCGTCGAGGTCAGAGCCGTGTCCGTGAACCCGGTCGACCACAAGGTCCGCGCCGGCCTGACCGGCCCGCGGGTGCTCGGCTTCGACGCGGCGGGCGTGGTGCGCGCCGTCGGGCCGGAGGTCACCGCGTACGCCCCCGGGGACGAGGTCTTCTACGCGGGCACCATCGACCGGCCCGGCAGCAACGCGGGCCTGCAGCTGGTGGACGAGCACGTCGTCGGGCGCAAGCCGCGCTCCCTCGACTGGGCGGAGGCCGCGGCGCTGCCGCTCACCACGATCACCGCGTGGGAGACCCTGTTCGACGCGCTGCGCCTGGGCCCCGAGAGCACCGGCAGGCTGTTGGTCGTCTCCGCCGCCGGTGGCGTCGGGGGGATGGTGACCCAGCTCGCGAAGACCCTCACCGGCGTCGAGGTGATCGGCACCGCGTCCCGCCCGGAGTCCGCCGCCTTCGCCCGGAGCATGGGCGCGGACCACATCGCCGACCACCACGAGCTCGTGGCGAGCGTGCGGTCCGTCGCCCCGGACGTCCAGTTCGTCTTCTCCCCGGTCTCCGGGCGGAACGTCGAGGCCTACGCCGAGCTCCTCACCCCGCGCGGCGAGATCGTCGCCATCGACGAGCCGCCGGGCATGGACCTGGTGCCGCTCAAGACCAAGAGCCTCACGTGGCACTGGGAGCTGATGTTCACCCGGCCCCTGTTCCAGCCCACGGACGCGACCCAGCGGGAGCTGCTGAACCGCGTCGCCGAGCTGGTCGACGAGGGCCGCCTGCGCACCACCCTGACCCAGACGTACACGGGCCTGACCGGTGACAACCTGCGCAAGGCGCACGAGCAGCTGGAGTCCGGCCGCACGATCGGCAAGATCGCCCTGACCCTCTGACGCACTATGGAACCATAACGCGCGAAATCAGCCCTTTCGAGCGCGTTATGGTTCCATAGTGCGAGGGGTCAGCGGCCGATCAGCTCGCCCGCCATCTCGTTCGTCGTCTGCTCCAGGCCGGTGAGGTCGCGGACCACGCGGACGCGGTCGCAGTACTCGGCATAGGCGGGGAGGTCGCAGCGCCCCAGGCCCCACGAGTAGCGGGGCTCGGGGGTGAGCCAGATCGTCTCCCGCGCACGCCGGGTGATCTCGACGAACGCCTCCATGTTCGGGTCGTTGCCGTTGCCCCGCCCGTCGCCCAGGACGAGCACGGTGGACCGGCGCGTCACGGCGGACCCGTGGTCCTCCAGGAACCGGCCGAAGGCGAGCCCGTAGTTGGAGTTGGCGTCCACGTCGATCACGTCGCCGCCGAACACCAGCCCGAGCGCGTGCTCCACGGGATGGTCGGCGAACAGGTCCGTGATCTCGGCGATCTCGTCGACGAACGCGAACGAGCGCACCTGTCCGAACAGGTCCTGCAGGCCGTGGACCAGGTGCAGGGTGAACCGGGCGGTGGCGCGCACGGACAGCGAGACGTCCGCCAGGACGACCAGCCGCGGCTTGTCCTCCTGCCGCTTCACCGTGACCGGGGTGAACGGCACGCCGTCGAACCGCATGTTCTTCCGCATGGTGCGCGCGGAGTCGATGCGCCCCTGCGGGGACACCCGCCTGCGGTGGGTCAGCGCGCCGTGCAGCGTCTTGGCCAGGCGCCGCAGCGAGTCCTCGAGCTGCATCCGCTCGGTCTCCGACGCCCGGTCGACCTGCGCCGTGCGCCCCTCGCCCTCACCGCCGTCGATGATCCGCTGCTCGATCTCCAGCAGCTTCTCCAGGTGCGCCTTGATCGCCTCCGGGAGGTTGGCGAGCACACCCGCCAGCCGCCTGCGCAACGCCGTGGCGTCGTCCTCGGTGGCGGCGTCCAGATCCTCCTCGGCGGCGGTCAGCCACCCGAGCAGCGCCTCCTGCTGGGCCACCGACAGGTCGGCGTCGACCTTCGTCCCGGTGGCCGTCGAGATGTCCCCCGGCAGCCCGGCCCCGGAGAGCCGGTCGGTCTCGATCTGCACCCGGTTGCCCTCGGAGAGCGGCTGGCCCTGGTTGTCCTTGGAGAACACGATCTCCTCGGTCATCGCGGCCAGGTCGATCTTGTTGGCCTCCTGGTGCAGGTTGTACTGCTGCGCCAGGTCCTCGGGGTCGAAGTAGTCCCGGATGTCCACGGGCTTGCCGTGCTCGTGGCCCTGCTGCGGGGTCTCCGACGGGTCCTCGGACAGGGTGAAGTCGTCGAGCGTGCCCTCGTCGGAGAGGTCGCCGTGCCCGTGCCCGTGGCCGTGCCCCGTCTCCGCCTCACCCACCTTGACCAGGGCGAAGAACAGGTCGAACACCTCGTCGTAGGTCGCCTCGTCGCGGCGGTCCTTGATCAGGGCTACGCGCAGCGCCTCCTTGAGCACCGACTTGTCGCCCAGCACGCCCGGCTGCGAGGCGCACCGCATGGCGTCGACGGCCTCGGAGACCGAGATCCGCACGCCGCGGATGCGCAGCAGCCGGACGAACCGGTGGATGCTCGCCTCCACTACAGGGCCCGCTTGCGTCCGAGCCCGAAGGACCGCGAGCCCTGCCCGGCGGTCACGGTGCGCACCTTGGCCGCGGTGTCCTTCTCGGTGCCCTTGGCGTACGCCGGGGTGCCGTAGACGCCGTCGCCGTGGCGGCCCGCGGTGTCCTTGGCGGAACGGATCGCGCTGCCGTCCGGCTCGTCCTCGTGGCCGTGCCCGTGGCCATGGCCGTGCCCGTGGCCGTGCCCGTGCTCCTCGATCTCCGCGTTGGGGTCGACCAGCCGCGGCAGCGCCTCGAGCGCCTTGGTCACGTCCTTGTCGTACTTGACGACGACGGAGACGGTGTCCGACAGGATCTGCGCGTTCAGCTCCTCGACCCCCAGGACCGCGAGGGTGCGGGCCCAGTCGATCGTCTCCGAGATGCTCGGCGCCTTGCGCAGCTCCAGCTCGCGTAGCCCGCGGACCACGTTGACCAGCTCCTCGGCCAGCGCGTCCGACAGCCCGGTCTTCTTGGACCGGACGATCTCCAGCTCGCGCTCCGCGGCCGGGTAGTCCAGGAACAGGTGCAGGCAGCGGCGCTTGAGGGCCGCCGCGAGGTCACGGGTGTTGTTGGAGGTCAGCAGGACGTAGGGGCGCTGTGTCGCGACGAACGTCCCGACCTCGGGGATCGAGATCTGGAACTCGCCGAGGGTCTCCAGGAGCACCGCCTCGAGCGCCTCGTCGGCCCGGTCGACCTCGTCGATCAGCAGGACGACCGGCTCCTCGGAGCGGATCGCCTCCAGCAGCGGGCGCGGGGCGAGGAAGCGCTCGGAGAAGAAGACGCTCTCGTTCTGCCCGATCCGGTCCACGGCCGCGCCCAGGTCGGGGGCGTCCTCGACGACCTGCCCGATCTTCTCGCGCAGGATCTGGGTGTACATGAGCTGCTTGCCGTAGTCCCACTCGTACAGGGCCTTCGTCTCGTCCTGGCCCTCGTAGCACTGCAGGCGCAGCAGCCGTCGGCCCGTGGCCAGCGCGAGCATCTTGGCCAGCTCGGTCTTGCCGACGCCCGCGGGTCCCTCCAGCAGCAGCGGCTTGTCGAGGCGGGTGAGCAGGAAGACCGTCGTCGCGAGCCGGGTGTCGGCGATGTAGCCCTGCTCGCGCAGGGCCTCGACCACCTCGTCGACGGACTCGAAGGGGGCGGTGCTTTCGGACGACGATGTCACGGGTCTCCTTCCGACGGCTCCTGGAGCGAGCCGGGGCGTACAGGCCGGCGGGCCCGCCACGCCTCCAGTGTGCGCCGGATGCGTGGGGCGGGCCCGTCGAAGCAGGTCACAGCCGTGAGCGGCGATAGTCGCCAGAGCGACTATCGCCGCTCACGGGTGGGTCAGGACAGCAGGTCGTCCAGGTCGCCGTTGATGCAGTGGTCGACGACCGGGCGCACCGTCTCGAACGTGCACTCCTTGGGGTTGCCAGGGGTGCAGGCGTCGCCGAGGACGTGGTTGGTGATGCGGTCGACGTCCGCCGCGTCGCCGACGATCGTGGGCGCGTTCTCGTAGTACTTGGTCGGGCCCTGGCCCAGCCGGTTCTTCGAGTACGAGTCCTGCGTGACGTCGATGAAGCGCTCCGGGATGCCCACGTCGCGCAGCAGCCGGATGGACGCGGCCAGCGCGGCCTCCGCAGCCTGCACCTTGGTCATGCCGTGGGTGTCGATGCCCATGGCCTCCGCGATGTCCGCGAAGCGCTCGTAGGCGACCGGCATGTTGAAGGCCCACACGCGGGGCAGCGCGATCGCGTTGTTGAGGCCGTGGTGGGTGTCGTAGAAGGCCGACACCGCGTGGGAGATCGAGTGGATGATCCCGAGACCACCGGAGTTGAACGCCTGGGCGGCGATGTACTGCGCGTACATCATGCCCTCGCGACCGGCCAGGTCCTGGCCGTTCCACACCGCGGCGCGCAGGCTCTGCGCGGTCAGCTTGATCGCGTGCAGCGCGTTGCCCAGCGACGGCTGGAAGTTCAGCCGGGAGACGTACGGCTCGGAGGCGTGCGCCAGCACGTCGAACCCGCACTGGGCGGTGTAGTCGATCGGGCAGTCGTAGTAGAGCACCGGGTCGTCGATCGCCAGGGAGGTCACCGAGGCGTCGTCGAACGCGACGTACTTGTGGGGGTTGTCCGGGTCCGTCGTGGTGTCGGTGATGACGTAGGCCCACGAGGTCTCCGAGCCGGTGCCGGCCGTGGTGGAGACCGCGATGTGCGGCGGGTTCTGCGGGTTCTCGGACTTGTTGAAGCCCTCGAACTCGTTGACGTTGCGGCCGTCGTGGGCCACGGAGATGCGCGCGCCCTTACAGGCGTCGTGGCTGGAACCGCCGCCGATCGAGACGAACGAGTCGCAGTTGTTCTGCTGGTAGAGGCCCACAGCGTCCATGACGTTGTAGTCCTTGGGGTTCGACTCGACCTGGTCGTAGAGCACGACCTCGAGACCGTGGTACTTCATCGACTCGACGATCTTGTGCACGATGTCCGTACCGCGCAGACCCGAGGTCATCACCAGGGTCTTCTTGAAGCCGAGCTTCAGGGCCTCCGGCCCGATCATCTCGTGCGCACCCGGCCCGAGCAGCGCCTTGGGGAACGGGTGGAACTCCTTGAGCGGGAACGGCTTGAGCAGTTCGTCGACCTGCATGGCAGCCCTTTCTGGTGCAGGTGGAGTCGGCGGAGGCGAAGCCCGCGCAGCCGACCATCGGTCCGACGGGGACGCTAGGGCGGGCGTGACGCCGGGCACAGGGTGACGACGGGCAAACCGTCAAGAGGTGGGGGTGGAAACCGTCCGGGCGGAGGGGTTCTTGTTGCAGGTCACTGGCGACAAGCCCTCAGTGCGGCAGGTCGGGGGCGTCGAACCCGCCGTCCGGCCGGGCGGGGTACGGCACGACGGCCCGGACGGCGGCGACCGGCACCGCGCCGTAGGCGTGGGGGAACAGCATCGACTCGGGATCACCCGGCACGCCCGGCTCCCACCGGACGTCCGTCAGCTGCGCGGGGTCGAGCACGAGCAGGAGCACGTCCGGGCGACCGTGGAAGAGCCGGTTCGCGGGCAGGGCCACCTGGTCCGGTGTGGACAGGTGCACGAACTCCTCGAGCGGGAGGAGCGCGCCGCGCTCCTGCGCCGCGCGCCAGTCGTCCGGAGTCGTCAGGTGCAGGAGGGTCGCCACGCGTCCAGGATGCCCGCCGCCCGTCCGATCGGATGGGCCACCCTTGTAATCGGCACCCGGTGCCAATACTGTCCGGAGGACCCGACGCCGACGTCACACCAGGAGGTACGCCATGGCTCCGATCGAGAAGACCGAGCAGGTCGAGGACACCCCCGTCGTCGAGGAGACCCTCGTCGAGGAGGTCTCCATCGACGGCATGTGCGGTGTCTACTAAGACCGCCGAGGGTGTGGCCGGGGTCAAGGACGGTTCGGTGTTCGACCCCGGCGCTCCCTACCGCTGCAGCCCCCAGGTGTCGCTGCGTCCGGAGCCCTTCGGTGCGCTCGTCTACCACTTCGGGACGCGGAAGCTCTCGTTCCTGAAGACCCTCCCGCTGGTGGAGGTCGTGAAGGGCCTGGAGTCGCACCCGGACGTCCACTCGGCCATCGAGGCCGCGGGCGTCGAGGAGGCCCAGCGCCCCGCCTACCTCAAGGCCCTCGCCGGGCTGGCCGCCTCCGGGACGATCGAACCGCGCTAAGGAGCTCCACCGATGAAGCTGGTCGACCACTTCCAGTACGGCCTCAACTCCCCGATCTGCCTCACCTGGGAGCTGACCTACGCCTGCAACCTGTCCTGCGCCCACTGCCTCTCGTCCTCCGGCCGCCGGGACCCGCGCGAGCTGACCACGGCCGAGGCCAAGGCCGTGATCGACGAGCTGCAGCGGATGCAGGTCTTCTACATCAACATCGGCGGCGGCGAGCCGACCGTGCGCCCGGACTTCTGGGAGCTGCTCGACTACTCCATCGCGCACAACGTCGGGGTCAAGTTCTCCACGAACGGCCTGAAGATCGACAAGCAGCGCGCCGCGCAGCTGGCGGCGACCGACTACGTCGACATCCAGATCTCGCTCGACGGGGCCACCCCCGAGGTCAACGACTACGTCCGCGGCCCCGGCTCGTACGACATGGCGATCAGGGCGCTGGAGAACCTGGCCGAGGCCGGTTTCCAGCAGCCCAAGATCTCGGTCGTGATGACCCGCCAGAACGTCGACCAGCTCGACGAGTTCAAGGCCATCGCGGACAAGTACGGCGCCCAGCTGCGGATCACCCGGCTGCGCCCCTCGGGTCGCGGCGCGGACGTGTGGGACGAGCTGCACCCGCTGCCCAGCCAGCAGAAGCAGATGTACGACTGGCTCGTCGACCGCGGCGACCAGGTCCTGACGGGGGACTCCTTCTTCCACCTCTCGGCGTTCGGCGAGGCCCTGCCCGGGCTGAACCTGTGCGGCGCCGGGCGCGTGGTCTGCCTGATCGACCCGGTCGGGGACGTCTACGCCTGCCCGTTCGCGATCCACGAGAACTTCCTCGCGGGGAACGTCCGCTCGCCCGGCGGGTTCCAGGAGGTGTGGGAGAACTCCGAGCTGTTCACCGAGCTGCGGCAGCCGCAGACCGGCGGGGCGTGCTCGGGCTGCCAGTACTACGACTCCTGCCAGGGCGGGTGCATGGCGGCCAAGTTCTTCACCGGCCTCCCGCTCGACGGGCCGGACCCGGAGTGCGTGCGCGGCTTCGGCGAGCAGGCCCTCGCCGCGCGGGGCGACGACCACGTCGTGCCGAAGTCCGAGGTGGACCACTCCCGCACGAAGATCGGCAAGAACACCCCGGTCCTGCTGCAGCTGTCCATGGGCAGGCCGGACCGGGCGTGCGAGACCAGCCCGCTCGCGGGCATGGGTGCCTCGCAGTCCGACTCGGGCCTGCGGGTCCCCGTCGCCGGTTCGTAACCGGCCCACAGTCCGCCGGCGTCGGGTCCGACCAGCACGGGCCCGGCGCCGCGCGACCTACCGACCCGTGAGCGGCGATAGTCGCCCTGGCGACCATCGCCGCTCACGGGGTTGTGGGGGGTGCAGACGTGCTGGGTGAGGCGGTGCGGGTCGGGTCGCGGACCGCGCCCTCGCGCGTGCTGTTCGGGCCGCACGTCACCAACCTCGGTCGCGGCCGGTCCTTCTCGGAACGGCATCGCGCGTACTACGCCGCGCGCGCCGAGGGCGGCTGCGGGGTGATCGTCTGCGAGACGGCGTCCGTGCACCCGTCCGACCGGCCCTACGAGCGGGCACCCGAGCCGGGCTGGGCGGCGGTGGCGGGCTCGTGCGGGCCCGCGCTGCTGCTGGCGTCCTTGGGGCACAGCGGTTCCCAGGGCACCTCGGCCTTCACCGGCCGGGCGCTCTGGGGTGCCTCGCGGATCCCGGACGTCGTGTCCCGCGAGGTCCCGCAGGTCGTGGAGCAACCGGAGATCGACGCCCTGGTGGCCGGGTTCGCGGCCGCCGCCGCCCGCGCGGTGGCCGACGGCCTGGACGGCGTCGAGCTCAACGCGGGCCAGCACTCCCTGCTCCGCCAGTTCCTCTCCGGCCTGACCAACACCCGCACCGACGCCTACGGCGAGGACCGCACCCTGCTCCTGCGCCAGGTGCTGGCCGCCGTCCGCGCGGCGGTGGGGGACGCCGTGGTGGGTCTGCGCCTCTGCGTCGACGAGCTGGCCCCGTGGGCGGGCCTCACCCCCGAGCAGCTCCTGCCCCTCACCCCGACGCTGCGGGACCTCGTCGACTACCTCGTGCCGGTGCGGGGATCGGGGCTCTCGGTCTCCGCGACCCGGCCGGACCTGCACACCCCGCCCGGGTTCAACCGCGCGCTCGCCGGCACGTTCCTCGGCCGCGGGCTCGACGTCGTGCTGCAAGGCAGCGTCGTCGACCCGGGGATGGCCGAGGCGGCGGTGGCCGAGGGTTTCGCCCTCGTCGAGATGACGCGCGCGCAGATCGCCGATCCCCGGCTCGTCGCGCACGTCCGCGCCGGGACCCCCGAGCGGATCCGTCCGTGCACCCTGGCCAACCAGCACCGCGCCCGCGACCCGCGCAACCCGCTGATCACCGACGAGGCCGAGCCCCGCTCCGGCCACGAGACGCTCGACCCGCCGCTCCCGCACGCTCCGCGGCCGCGCACCGGGCCGCCGCTGCTGGTCGTCGGCGGGGGGCCCGCGGGCCTGGAGGCGGCGCGGACGGCGGCGTTGCTGGGTCGCCCGGTCCGGCTGCTCGAGCGGGCGGACCGGCTCGGCGGGATGCTGCGCGTCGCCGCGGCGCTGCCCGCGCGCGGGCGCTTCGGCCTGCTCGTCGACTGGTGGGAGCGCGAGCTGGAGCGGCTCGGGGTGGAGGTGCGGCTCGGCGTCGAGGCCGGGCCCGCGGACCTGGTCGGGGACGTCCTGCTGGCGACGGGATCGGTGCCGTCGGCCCCCGCGTTCGAGGTCGGTGCGGGCGTGCGCGTGTCGTCCGCGGCGGAGGCCGCGGGAGCGTACGGGCCGGCGGACCGGGTGGTCGTGCACGATCCGATCGGGGACTGGACCGGCGTCGCCGTGGCCGAGCGGGTCGCCGCCGCGGGGGTGCCGTGTGCGCTCGTCACCCCCGACGCCGTCGCCGGGACGCAGCTCTCCCGCACCGGCGACCTCGCGGACGCCAACGCCCGGCTGGAACGGGCCGGTGTCGAACGGGTCCTGTTCGCCCGGGTGCGCGCCGTCGGCGGGGGCCGCGCGGTCGTCGAGGACGTCCACCACGGTGCCATCCGGGAGCTGCCCGCCACCCTGGTGATCGACTGCGCGCACCGCCTGCCGGACCTGCGCCTCGCCGGACACCCCCGGATCGGCGACTGCCTCGCGCCCCGCACCGTCCACGAGGCCGTCCGGGACGCGCGTCGGGCGGTCGGATGCTGAACACCCCCGCCGCGATCGGCCGCTCCACGGTCCGCAACCGCATCGTCTTCACCGCCCACCTCACGGGCTTCGCCGAGGACGGTCTGCCGAGCGCACGGCACGTCGCGTACTACGCCGAACGCGCCCGCACCGCCGGGCTGGTGATCACCGAGGAGCACGCCGTCCACCCGGACGACCACCCCTACGAACACATGATCCGCGGCCACGACCCCGCGGTGCTGCCCGGCTACCGCGCACTCACCGAGGCCGTCCACGCCCACGGGTCGCTGGTGCTCGCCCAGCTGAACCACAACGGGCCGCAGGCCTCCTCGCTGTACTCGCGCGCGCCGGTCCGCGGGCCCGTCGCGCTGCCGGACCCCCTGTTCCGCGAGGTGCCCGTCGCACTGACCGAGGCGGACCTCGACGAGCTCGTGGCGGCGTACGCGGACGTCGCGCGGCGGTGTGTCGACGGCGGGTTCGACGGCGTCGAGCTGCAGTGCTCGCAGGCCTCGCTGCTGCGGTGCTTCCTCGCCCTCCCCGGCGTCGCCGACCGCACCGGCCTGCTCCTGCGCGTCCTCGAGGCGGTGCGGGCCGAGCTCGGCGACCGCATCCTCGGGGTGCGGCTGGGGCACGAGGACGGGGTCGACGTCCTGGCGGTCGCGCGGCTGCTCGAGTCCCGTGTGGACTACCTCAGCACGACGGTCGGGGTGGCGACCTCGTCGTTGTACCTCGTGGAGCCCTCGATGCACACCGCGCCCGGGTACGCCGTCGACGTGGCGGCCGCGATCCGGGCGGCGGTGGGGGTGCCGGTCGTCGCGGTCGGCCGGTTCACCGCCCCGGAGCAGGGCGAGACGGTACTGCGGGAGGGACGCGCGGACCTCGTCGGGTTCGCGCGCGGGCTGATCGCCGGGCCGCGGTTCGAGCGCGCCTGTGTGGGGTGCAACCAGGAGTGCGTCGGGCGGGTGGGGCTGAACCGCCCTCTCGGGTGTGCGGTGAACCCGCGCGCGGGCCACGAGCTGCAGACGCCGCGGGCGCGGACGGCGCGGCGCCGGGTCACCGTCGTCGGGGGTGGGCCGGCCGGGCTGCGGGCGGCCGCGACCGCCGCGGCGCGCGGCCACGCGGTGACCCTGGTCGAGCGGGAGCGGCTCGGTGGGCAGCTGGCGCTGGCCGCGGAGGCGCCCGGCCGCGCCGAGCTGGGGCACGTGGTGCGCGACCTGATCGCGGAGTGCCGCGCCGCCGGGGTGTCCCTCGTCGACGGCGAGCCGGACCTCGACGCGGAGGTCGTGGTGCTCGCGACCGGCGCCCGCCCGACGCGGCGGTGGGCGGCGGCGTCCGACGTGCGGGACGTGCTAGACGGGAGCGTCTCGCCGTCGGGCTCGGTCCTGGTGGTGGACGAGCTGGGCTTCCACCACGCGACCTCCGTCGCCGAGCTGCTGGCACGGCGCGGCTGCGCGGTGGAGATCGTGACGCCGGGGATGGTCGTCGGGCAGGACCTCGGGCTCACCCTCGACCGCGAGGGCTTCCGCAGGCGGGCCCACGCCCTCGGGATCCGGAGCATCACCGACACCCTGGTCACGGACGTCGGCGACGCGGTCACGCTGGTCCACCACCTGACGGGACGGACGGAGGTCCGGCGGTACGACGCCGTCGTCGGGGCCCTCCCGCCCGAGCCCGCCGACGAGCTGTGGGAGACCCTGCGGGGGCGCCCGGGCGTGTACCGGATCGGGGACTGCCTGGCGCCGCGGCGGATGGACGCCGCGATCCGGGACGGGGAACGAGTGGCGGTGAACCTGTGACACCCGAGGGTGATATCCACGTGTGGACAGCTGCTGTGGACAACCGTGTCCGCGCAGGTCGGACGTGCTGATCTCGGCGATCACGTGGCGTGATGTCCACACCGGACCACCGCGCACCCTGGTCGTGCCGGTGGGCTCGGTGGAGCAGCACGGGCCGCATCTGCCGCTGGACACCGACCTCCGGGTGGCGGAACGGGTGGCCGCCGCGCTGGAGGCCGCGGACCCGTCGCTGGTCCTGGCGCCCGCGGTGGCGTTCGGCGCGGCGGGGGAGCACGAGGGGTTCCCCGGGACCGTCTCCATCGGACACGAGGGTCTGCGGCTGCTGCTCGTCGAACTGGGTCGCTCGGCCTGCCGGTGGGCGGCGCGCGTCGTGTTCGTGAACGGGCACGGCGGGAACGTCGCGACGCTGGCGCAGGCCTGCGCGCTGCTGCGGTACGAGGGCCGCGACGTGGCGTGGATCCCCTGTGCCGCAGGGGGTGACGCCCATGCCGGGCGCACGGAGACCTCGCTGATGCTGGCGCTGGACCCCTCGGCCGTCGGCCCGGAGCGGGAGCCGGGGGCGACCGCGCCGCTGCGCGAGCTGTTGCCGGTGATGCGGGAGCGGGGGGTGCGCGGGGTGTCGGAGAACGGCATCCTCGGCGACCCCCGCGGCGCCTCCGCCGACGAGGGGGAGCGGCTGCTCGAGGCGATGGTCGGTGCCGCCCGCGAGGCGCTGACCAGGTGGGACGTCGACCCGGAGACGGGTCGGGCGCGTTTCTCAGCGCACCGTGGTGGCCAGCAGTAGGGGGACGAGCTGCTCCTCGGCGGTGAGCGAGCCGTGCTGGCCGGGGAGCCCGGACATCACCGGCTCGGCGATCGAGCGGATCACCCCCGCCGCGCCCCGCATCGCCACCACCAGGTCCCCGATGCGGTCCGGCACGTGCGCGGCCACCGGCCCGAACCAGTTCTCGGCCACGGCCTCGTCGCGGGTGACGATCCAGGCGTCCTCACCCAGGGTCTCCTGCCAGGCGGCCCGGACGTCCTCGACGGCGCCCGGCCGCACATAGACGTGGCGGGCGCGGGGGTCCCCGCCGAGCAGGTCGACGCCGAGGCGCAGCTCGGTGCGCTGGTCGGCGTCGTAGCGGCGGGTCACGTGCACCATCCCGTGGTCGCCGGTGACCAGGAGCAGCGAGTCCGGCGGCAGCTGCTCGACGATCGTCGCGACGAGCCGGTCGACCTGGCGCAGCTGGAACCGCCACGGCGTGGAGCCGGGGCCGTGCAGGTGGCCGAGGGCGTCGAGGTCGGCGTGGTAGCCGTAGACCAGGCGCCTGCCGGGTCCGGACAGCGCGGTCAGGATCTCCGACGCGAGGTCGCCCAGCGCGTGCACGCCCTGGTAGTGCCCGCCGCGCAGGGCCGCGCGGGTCAGGCCGGACCCGCGGAAGGTCCGCGGGCCGACGTTCGTCACCCGGATCCGGTCGGCCGCGGCGCGCTCCAACGCCGTCGGGTGCGGCTGGATCTGCTCGGGCGGCAGCGCGTCGCGCAGGTCGGTGGTCTCGGCCTCGGCGTGGGAGGTCCACTTCAGCGAGTCCAGCAGGCGGTCCTCGCAGGCCCGGAACGTGATGCCGACCAGGCCGTGCGTGCCCGGCGGCAGCCCGGTGCCCAGGGAGGTCACGCTGATCGACGTGCTCGACGGGAACCCGACGGTCAGCGGCTCGGTGGCGAGCCGGGCGAGCGTGGGGGCGTCGGGGGCGTGGGCGGTGAGCAGCTCCGCGCCCAGGCCGTCGATGAGCAGGACCGCCGCCGCGCGGACCGGCGGGAGGCCGAGGGTGGGGGCGGGGCCCGGCACGCCGAGCGCGCCGAGGACGGCGGGGAACACCTCGGCGAGCGAGCGCTCACCGTAGCGAGGCAGCAACGGAGCGGGGTCGTACACGGCGGGAAGGGTCCCACGGACGGGGCGGGACGGCGACGGGGGCAGGACGGGTGGTGCGCGTGGCGCCGGTGGGGCTCGTGGGCGGGGCGTCGGTGTGTTGGGATTCGGCGGTGGGTGAGTTGCCGCGGGGGATGCGGGTGGTGCTGGACCGGCGGGCGCGGCGGCTCGACGGCGGGGCGGCGCTGCTCGGTGGGGCGCCGCCGCGGCTCGTGCACCTGGTGCCCAAGGCCCGGGCGCTGCTCGGCGCCGGGAACGAGCTGACCGTCGCCGATCCCCTCTCGCGTGCCCTGGCGCGCACGCTGCTCGACGCGGGACTCGCCCACCCCGCGCCGGGCATTCCCGGCGGCCCGACGAGAAGCGAGGTCACGGTCGTCGTGCCGGTGAAGGACCGGCCGCTCGACCGGCTGCTGGCGACCCTGCCGCCCGAGGTGGATCTCGTCGTCGTCGACGACGGGGGCGCGCAGCCGGTCACCCTCGCGCGCGGCCGGGTGATCCGGCACGAGACCGCGCGCGGCCCCAGCGCCTCCCGCAACGCGGGGCTGGCCGCCGCGACCACCCCGCTGGTGATGTTCCTGGACTCGGACGTCGTGCCGCAGGGGGACTGGCTCGACCCGCTGCTGGAGCACCTCGCGGACCCGAGCGTGGCGCTCGTCGCGCCCCGGATCGTGGCGCTGCACCCGGTCACCACGGCGCTCGGCCGCTACGAGGCCGTCCGCTCCAGCCTGGACCTGGGCCCCGATCCCGCCCTCATCGTCCCGCGCAGCCGGGTCGCCTACGTGCCGAGCGCGGCCATGCTGGTGCGGGCCTCCGCGGTCGGCACGGGGTTCGACGAGGCCATGCACGTGGCCGAGGACGTCGACCTGGTGCTGCGCCTGCACGCCGCGGGCCACCGACTGCGGTACGAGCCCCGCGCCCGCGTCGCGCACGACCACCGCACCGCCCCGAAGGCGTGGGCGGCCCGCAAGGCCTTCTACGGCACCGGCGCGGCGCCGTTGGCGCGCAGACACGTCGGCTCGGTGCCGCCCCTGGTCCTCAGCCCCTGGACGGCGGCGGCCTGCGCCGCCCTGCTCGCCCAGCGCCGGTGGTCGGTCCCGGTGGCCGCCACGGTCACAGCCGCCGCGGCGCTGCGCCTGTCGCGCAAGCTGACCCGGCTCGCGCACCCCCGGCGCTCCGCGGTGGAGCTGGCCGGCCTGGGGCTCTCCGGCGCCGTCGTGCAGGTCGGCAACGCGCTGCTGCGCCACCACTGGCCGATCGCGGTCGGCGCGGCGCTGGGGTCGCGGCGGGCGCGCCGCGCGCTCGCGGCCGCCGCGCTGGTCGAGGGCCTCGCCGACTGGTGGCTCCACCGCGACCGCGACCCGGACGTCCACCTCGACCCGCTGACCCATCTGGTCGCGCACCGCATCGACGATCTGGCCTATGGCGCCGGCCTCTGGTGGGGGGCACTGCGCGCCTGCGACCCGGCGGCCCTCCTGCCCGTCGGGCCGGGCACACCCTCCAAGGGGGTTGCTCCGGACAGGTGAACGACCCCACCCCGGTCGCCCGCGTGTGCGGAGACGATCCAGGCTTCGATCCGCTCCTGAGGAGTCTGCGCGGGAACTCCCGGAGCCGTAGCCGATCAACGCGAACGGCTGTCTTGCGGCTGCCGATCATCGGGAGTGTGATGTGCTCGCCGCCACACGGCCGTGGTGGCCCGAGAGCGCCGGGCGACCGGCGGCTCTCCCCGGAGGACGCGCGACCACCACCGCGGTTGGGAGAGAAGACTCATGGCAGAGGTCCGGGTGACCGTCGACGGCGTGAACTACGCCGACGAGGTAGAACCCCGCACGTTGCTGGTCCAGTACCTCAGGGAGCGCCTGGGCAAGACCGGCACGGTGGTCGGGTGCGACACCAGCAACTGCGGTGCCTGCACCGTGCACCTGAACGGGCAGAGCGTGAAGTCCTGTTCCGTGCTCGCCGTGCAGGCGGACGGCGGCGAGGTCCTCACGATCGAGGGCCTGGCGCGAGACGGCGAGCTGCACCCCGTGCAGAAGGCCTTCAACGAGTGCCACGGTCTGCAGTGCGGCTACTGCACGCCGGGAATGATCATGGCTGCCGTGGACCTGTTGGGGGACAACCCCGATCCCGACGAGCACGAGGTGCGCGAGGGCATCGAGGGCAACCTCTGCCGGTGCACCGGCTACCAGAACATCGTCCGCTCGGTGCAGCGTGCCGCGCAGCTGATGAAGCCCGGCGCGAGCGCGCCGACCGAGCAGCCGGCACCGGTGGCGGGAGACTGACATGACCACCACCGAGAACCGTCCCGAGATCGGGCAGTCCCGCGTCCGCAAGGAGGACGCGCGGCTGATCACCGGCCGGACCCGCTACACCGACTCGATCACCCCCACCGGGTGCCTGCACATCGCCGTCGTCCGCTCCCCGCTGTCGCACGCGAAGATCCTGAGCATCGACACCGAGGCGGCCAAGCAGGCGCCGGGCGTGCACGGCGTCTACACCCTCGCCGACCTGGGCGGCGAGGAGATCGGCATGCCGTGCGCGTGGCCGATCACCCCCGACCAGAAGGCCCCGCAGCGGCCGATGCTCGCCAAGGACACCGTGCACTTCGCCGGTGAGGGCGTGGCCGTGGTCGTCGCCCGGACGCTCGCCGAGGCGCGGGACGCGGCCGAGCTCGTCGAGATCGACTACGACCCGCTGGACCCGGTGCTGGACATGGAGGCCGCGCTGGCCGAGGGCGCCACCCTCGTCCACCCGGACCTGGGCACCAACGAGTCCGCCACCTGGGTGTTCGACTCCGGTGAGGCGGGCACCGGCGGCTCGGTGACCGAGGCCATCGCCGCGGCCGAGGCGGACCCGGACCAGGTCGTCGTCAAGCGGCGGTTCCGGCAGCAGCGCCTGATCCCCGCGTTCATGGAGCCCCGCTCCTGCGTGGTGGACCCGACCGGCGAGCAGATCGTCGTGTGGTCCGCGACCCAGGTGCCGCACATCCTCCGCACGATGACCACCGTGACCCTCGGGGTGCCGGAGTCGAAGCTGCGGGTCATCGCGCCGGACGTCGGCGGCGGCTTCGGCGGCAAGATCGGCGTGCTGCCCGAGGAGATGCTGACGGTCGTGCTCGCGCAGAAGCTGCGCAAGCCGGTCAAGTGGACCGAGACCCGCTCGGAGTGCATGCTCACCGCGCACCACGGCCGGGACCAGATCCAGGACATCACGATCACCGCCCGCAAGGACGGCACGATCACCGGCCTGGACGTGAAGCTGCTCGCCGACATGGGTGCCTACCTGGGCCTCGTCGGGCCGGGCGTGCCGGTGCTGGGCGCGTTCATGTTCAACGCGATCTACAAGGTCCCGGCCTACCGCTTCGCCACCACCAACGTCTTCACCACCAAGACGCTGACCGACGCCTACCGCGGCGCGGGCAGGCCGGAGGCGACGTTCGGCATCGAGCGGATCATCGACGAGCTGGCCGTCGAGCTGGGTCGCGAGCCCCTCGAGCTGCGCGAGCAGAACTGGATCAAGCACGAGGAGTTCCCGTACACCACGGTGTGCGGGCTGACCTACGACTCGGGCGACTACGAGCAGGCCACCGCGCGGGCGAAGGAGCTCTTCGACTACGACGCGCTGCGCCGCGAGCAGGCCGAGCGCCGCGAGCGCGGCGACAAGGTCCAGCTGGGCATCGGCATCTCGACGTTCACCGAGATGTGCGGCCTCGCCCCGTCCCGCGTGCTCGGGTCGCTGGCCTACGGCGCGGGCGGCTGGGAGGCCGCCAGCATCCGGATGCTCGCCACCGGCAAGGTCGAGGTGATCACCGGGGCGTCGGCGCACGGGCAGGGCCACGAGACGGCGTTCAGCCAGATCGTCGCGGACAAGCTCGGCGTGCCGTTCGAGGACGTCGAGGTGCTGCACGGCGACACGGCCTCCTCGCCGAAGGGACTGGACACCTACGGGTCCCGTTCGCTCGTCGTCGGCGGCATCGCGATCACGATGGCCGCGGACAAGGTGATCGACAAGGCGAAGAAGATCGCCGCGCACCTGCTCGAGGCGGACGAGGGCGACATCGAGTTCTCCGGGGGCCAGTTCACCGTCCGCGGCACCGGCCAGGGCAAGGCCATCCAGGAGATCGCGTTCGCCGCGTTCATGGCGCACGACTACCCGGAGGGCATGGAGCCGAACCTGGACTCCGACGCCGTGTACGACCCGGAGAACTTCTCCTTCCCGCACGGCACCCACCTCGCCGCGATGGAGGTCGACACCGAGACCGGCCGGGTGAACCTGCGCCACTACGTCTGCGTCGACGACATCGGCAACGTGGTCAACCCGCTCATCGCGGAGGGCCAGGTGCACGGCGGCCTCGCCCAGGGCATCGCGCAGGCCCTGTTCGAGGAGGCCAACTACGACGACCAGGGCACCCTGGTCAACGGCACCTTCGTCGACTACACGCTGCCGTCCGCGGCGGACCTGCCGAGCTTCACGACCGAGATCGTGAGCACCCCGGCGACGTCGAACCCGTTGGGCGTCAAGGGCGTCGGCGAGGCGGGCACCATCGCCTCGACGCCGGCGATCGTCAACGGCGTGCTCGACGCGGTCCGCCACCTCGGCGTGGCCGACATCGAGATGCCGACGACCTCGCAGCGCGTCTGGCGGGCGCTGCAGGAGGCCAAGGGGCGCTCCACCCAGGAGACGCCGATCGACACCCACTCACCCGGCGCGGGCCTCGGCTCGATCGACCCGAACAACCCCCAGGGGGAAGTGTGATCCCGGCGAAGTTCGACTACGTCAAGCCGTCGTCCGTCGAGGACGCGGTCCGGGCCCTCGCCGACGGCGGGGACGACGCCAAGATCCTCGCGGGCGGGCAGAGCCTGCTGCCGGTGCTCCGGCTGCGGCTCGCGGCGCCGTCCGTGGTGATCGACCTCGGCGGGATCCCCGAGCTGCGGCGGATCCGCGAGGACGGGGACCGGATCGCCATCGGCGCCATGGCCCCGCACCACGACGTCCTGCGGGACGAGCTGGTCACCCAGCACGTCGAGCTGCTGAGCAAGGCCACCGCCACGGTCGCGGACCCGCAGGTCCGCCACCGCGGCACGCTGGGCGGTGCGCTCGCGCACGCCGACCCGGCCGGTGACCTGGGCGCGGTCGCCCTGGCGCTGGACGCCGAGTTCGTGATCGCGGGCGCCTCGGGCACCCGCACGGTCTCGGCGGCGGAGTTCTTCCAGGACTACTTCACCACCGCCATCGGCGAGGGCGAGATCCTCACCGAGGTGCGGTTCCCGAAGTACACGGGCTGGCGGACGCACTACGAGAAGTTCAACCGGACCGCGCAGGCCTGGTCGATGGTGGCCGTCGCGGTGGCGCTCAAGGTCGAGGGCGGCTCGATCGCCGAGGCGCGGGTCGGGCTGACGAACATGGGCACCACCCCGATCCGGGCGTCCGGTGTGGAGGCGGCGCTCGTCGGACAGCAGGCCACGGCGGACGCGGCGCAGGCCGCCGCCGAGCACGCGACGGAGGGCACGGCGGCACCGAGTGACGCCGATGCCGCCGCCGACTACCGTGAACACCTGGCCAGGGTGCTCACCGGTCGCGCCGTGCTCGCCGCGGCGGGCTGACGAAGACCCCGCGAGACCCGCGAGAAGACGCCCGTCCGGCCAGCCGGGCGGGCGTCTTCTCGTCCGGAGAAGGAGACTGGAGCTCATGCAGCTGGAGAACAAGTTCACGATCGCCGCGCCCATCGAGGACGCGTGGGCGGCCATGAACAACCCGGAGACCGTCGCGCCCTGCTTCCCCGGCGCCGCGCTCACCGAGTACACGGGGGACTCCTTCACCGGCACGGTGAAGGTCAAGCTGGGCCCGATCTCGCTGACCTACAAGGGCAAGGGCACCTACATCGAGCGGGACGAGGCGAACCACAAGGTCGTCATCGACGCGTCCGGCCGGGACTCGCGGGGCAACGGCACCGCGAAGGCCATGGTCACCGGCACCATGAAGGCGGACGGCCCGGACAAGACCGAGGTCACGATGGTCACCGACATGACCATCACCGGCCGTCCGGCCCAGTTCGGCCGTGGGGTGATCTCGGACGTCGCTGACAAGATCATCGGCCAGTTCGCCTCCTGCCTGGCGGACAAGCTGACCGAGAAGGACGAGCCGGCGCCCGCCGCTCCCGCGGCGAGCGAGGGCACCGCCGCGGCGGGGGCGGCCACCACCCCGGTGAAGCCCGCCGCCCCGGTCAAGAGCAACGTCGAGGCCATCGACCTGCTCGACACCGCCGGCGCCCCGGTCGCCAAGGCGCTGGTCCCGGTCGCGGGCGTGCTCGCGGTCCTGCTGGCGATCTTCGTGATCGTCAAGCG
Organism: Pseudonocardia sp. WMMC193; assembly: GCF_021728735.1. Classification (NCBI taxonomy): domain Bacteria; kingdom Bacillati; phylum Actinomycetota; class Actinomycetes; order Pseudonocardiales; family Pseudonocardiaceae; genus Pseudonocardia; species Pseudonocardia sp. WMMC193. The sequence continues at coordinate 5,736,079 of NZ_JAKKDO010000003.1, forward strand.
GCTCCGCGCGAACTGATCCCCGACGAACGGCGCGCTCGCTCACACCCGGTGAGTGAGCGCGCCGTTCGTGTGCTCCTGCGTGGCGCGGGTGCCTCACCCGGTCGCGCTAGGGCGCACCGTGTAGACCGGTGGGGGCGCACCACCCATGGACTCCGCGGCGCCGCGACGGCAGGCTGACCGGATGCCCAAGCACGCGAGTCCGGTGCGCGCGCTGTTCCTCCGGCTCGTACTGATCAACGGAACGGTCTTCGTCGTCGGCACCCTGGCCCTGGCACTGTCCCCGGTGACCATCTCCTCGCCGATCCTGCTCACCGAGATCCCGGTGCTGGTGATCGGGCTGGCGCTCATCCTCGTGGCCACCACCGTGCTGCTGCGCCGCAGCCTCGCCCCGCTCGACGCGCTCCAGTCCTTGATGGAACGGGTGGACCTGCTGCGGTCGCGCGACCGGCTGCCCGAGGACGACGACCACGACCTCGCCCGCCTGATCACCACGTTCAACGCGATGCTCGACCGGCTCGAGGAGCAGCGCAGCGTCCGCAGCGCGGAGGTGCTCGCCGGGCAGGAGGCCGAGCGCAGGCGGATCGCCCGCGAGCTGCACGACGAGATCGGGCAGAGCCTCACCGCCGCGCTGCTGAGCCTCAAGCGGGTGGTCGACCGGGCGCCCGCCGCCCTGCAGTGGGACCTGCGGCAGGTGCAGGACACCGTCCGCGGCAGCCTGGACGACGTCCGGCAGGTCGCGCGCAGGCTTCGCCCGGACGTCCTCGAGGACCTCGGTCTGGCCAGCGCGCTGGCGGCGCTGGCGGCGGAGTTCACCGAGGCCGCGGGCGTGCCGGTGCTGCGCACCGGGGACCCGGTGCCCGCCGGGCTGACCCCGCAGACCGAGCTCGTGCTGTTCCGGATCACCCAGGAGAGCCTGACGAACGTGGCCCGGCACGCCGATGCGGAGAAGGTCACCGTGTCGTTGGCCGCGGGCCCGCGCGCCCTGATCCTCACCGTGCTCGACGACGGCCGCGGCGGCCCCCACGTCGAGGGAGCGGGCATCCGGGGCATGCGGGAGCGGGCCCTGCTGGTCGACGGCGAGCTGACCGTCTCGTCGCCGCCCGGCGGCGGGACCCTCGTGACGCTGGTGGTGCCGCTGTGAGCGCCGCGGCGACGCGCATCCTGCTCGCCGACGACCACGCCCTCGTCCGCCAGGGGCTGCGGCTCATCCTCGACGCGGAGCCGGACCTCGAGGTCACGGCGGTCGCCGCGGACGGCGCCGAGGCGGTGGAGGCGGCCGTCGCGGGCGGGATCGACCTGGCCGTGCTGGACATCGCGATGCCGCGGATGACCGGTATCCAGGCCTGCCGCGAGATCGCCCGGCGGGCCCCCGACGTCCGGGTGCTGATGCTGTCGATGCACGACAACGAGCAGTACCTCTTCGCCTCGCTCAAGGCCGGGGCCTGCGGGTACGTGCTCAAGTCGGTGGCGGACCGGGACCTCATCGAGGCCTGCCGCAGCGCGGTGCGGGGCGAGCCGTTCCTGTACCCCGCGGCCGTCACCGCGTTGATCCGCCACTACCTGCAGCAGGGCCGCGACCTGCCGGACTCCGTGCTGACCCCGCGCGAGGAGGAGATCGTCAAGCTGATCGCCGAGGGCCACTCGTCGAAGGAGATCGCCGAGGCCCTCGTGATCAGCGCGAAGACGGTGGACCGGCATCGCGCCAACATCCTGGCGAAGCTGGAGCTCCGCGACCGCCTCGACGTCACCCGCTACGCGATCCGTGCAGGTCTCGTGGAGCCGTAGATGGGTGTCGGACCCCATTTCCGGCGCCCGTCCGGGCAGGCAGGGTGGGGTCCTGGAGGTGCCCGATGCCTGCGACCGCCCCCCGCCCCGAGGAGCCGCTCAACGAGCGGGAGCGCCGCGCGCTGAGGCGGATCGGGGAGGGTCTGGCGGCCGAGTCGCCGCGGCTGAGCACCGCGCTGCGGCGGGGCCCGCTGCACCGGGCCGTCGACGACGGGCTCGCGCTGCTGGCCGTCCTCGTCATCGCGGGCCTGCTCCTGCCGTCGTCCTGGTTCGCGGTGATCGTGATCGCGCTCGCGATGGGTGGCCCCACCCTGATCGCCGCCCGCCTGCAGCGCCGCAGCCCCGTGAGCGGCGATCGTCGCCCTGGCGACCATCGCCGCTCACGAGGTCAGTCGTCGTAGCGGTCGCGGGTCACCACGCCGGTGGTCGCGTCGACGTCGAGGTCGCGGACGTCGTCCACCTCGACCTCCCACACCAGGGCGCCGTGCTCCCACTCCAGCTCGGAGTCGTCGGTGATGCGGCCGCCGCCGACGTGGTCCAGGGCGATCCGTTCGGCCTGGGCCCGGTCGATCAGGGCCGTGGTGGCGGAGACCGGTCGTGCCGCCGCGGCGGGGACGAGCTGGTCGTCGGCGCCGTTCGCGGCGAGGGCCACGCCCGTGCCGGCGAGGAGGAGGGCGGCGGTGGCGCCGACGAGGACGATCATGCGGGTCTTCGGCATCGGATTTCCTTCCGTCGTGGTGTGCCCCGACGATGCTCGGAAGATCGTCAAGCCCGCGCTGTCGTGCTCCTAACGGCGGGCTAAGCGCCGGATCATTCCGTGGGGGGACGCGGCCGGCGCCCCTGAACAGGCACGATGAAGATCGTGTCCGATCCGCTCATGCCCGCCCTGATCGCCGTGATCGGCGGCGCCGCCCTCGCCCTCGTGGTCTTCGTGCCCTTCGTGGCGGCGAGCTACCGCAGGCGCGGACAGGTGGGGTGGGGCCGCGCGCTGCTGGCGGGGGCCTCGCTCATCTATGCCCTGGCGCTGGTCGCCTACACCCTGTTGCCGTTCCCGGAGGTGGGCGAGGGCTTCTGCGACAGCCGGATCGCGCGGGCCGGGGCCCAGACGCGGCCCTTCGCGTGGATCGACGACATGGCGGCCTTCGACGTCGCGAACCCGCTGCGGAACCCCGCGCTGCTGCAGGTGCTGATGAACGTGGCGCTGTTCGTGCCGCTGGGCATGCTGCTGCGCCACCTGGGCGGGCGGTCCGTGCTCGTCACGACGCTCGTCGGGGCCGCGGTCTCGACGTTGATCGAGTGCACCCAGCTGACCGGGAACTGGTTCCTCTACCCCTGCCCGTACCGGCTGTTCGACGTCGACGACCTGATCGCCAACACCGCCGGCGCGTTCCTCGGCGCGCTCGCCGCGCCGCTGCTGCGGATCGTCCCCGGCCAGCGCCTGACCGCGGAGCCGGGCGCCCCGCGGCCGGTGACGATCCCGCGGCGCCTGCTCGGGATCCTCTGCGACATCCTCGGCGCCTGGCTGACCGGCGCCTTCCTGGTCGCGAGCCTGCACGCGATCGTCCTGCTCACCGGCGTCTCCGAACGGGCCGAGTGGGTCGTCGCGCTCGACCCGGTGCTGGGCACCTGGGTGCCGCTGGTGGTGCTGTTCGTCGTGGTGCCGATGCTGGGCCGGGGTGGCACCGTCGGGCAGCGGGCGGTGCTGCTGCGGCCCGCGTTGCCCGACGGCGGCGTCCCCTCCCGGGCGAGGTTGCTCGCCCGCAGCGTCCTGGGCGTCGGCGGATACCTGCTGCTGGAGGGCGCGGGCGCGGCAGGGCTCGCCTCGCTCTGGGGGCTGGTGAGCCTCGTCGGGCTGTTCGTGATCGCGGAGCGCCGAGGCGTCGCGGGTGTCCTGACGGCGACGGTGATGCTGGACCGCCGAGTCCCCGCCCCCACCGCGGCATTGCGGAGCCACAACTGACGTTTCCGGGCCCCGAAACAGGCATTGTGGCTCCACAATGCCTCGGGTCAGGGGGCGCCTAGGGTGACAACGGCGCGGAGGCCTCTGCGGTGTTCCAGGTGGAGCGCGCCGCCGGAGCGTTCGGCGCTGCGGCGCACGATGTCCAACCCCAGGCCGGTCGAGCCCGCGCCGCTGACGCCCCGACGCAGGACCGCCCCGTCGGGCAGGCCGGGGCCCGCGTCGGCGACCTCCAGCTCGGCCCCGGACCCGGTCGAGCGCAGCCGCACCGCGAACGCGGTGCCGTCGGGGGTGTGGGCGAAGACGTTGCCCAACAACGCGTCGACGACCGCCGCGAGGTCCGTGCGGCCCAACGCCACCGGCAGCGGCCCGGGCGCCAGGTCCACGGTGACCGCCCGGTCGGTGTCCTCGGCGAGCACCGCCCAGAACGCCACCCGCTCCCCGACGACCGCGGCGGCGTCCGCGTGCCCGGTGTCGGTGCCCCGCTGCCGGGCCTGCGCGATCGCGCCGGTCACCGCCCGCTCCACACCCTCGACCGCCGCCTCGATCCGGCCCGCCTCGGCCGGGTCGCGCAGCGACTCCGCCTCCAGCTTCAGGGCGGTCAGCGGCGTCCGCACCCGGTGCGCGACGTCCGCGACCGACTCCCGTTCCTCGCGCAGCAGCTCGCTGATCCGTTCGGCGAGGCCGTTGAGGGCGCGGGCGACCGACCCCAGCTCGCCCGGGGCCGCCGGGTCGGCCCGGGCCGCCAGCTCGCCGCGCGCGAGCCGGTCCGACACCTCGGCCAGGTCGGCCGCGCCGCGCACGAACGACCGCGCGAGCCGGTCGCCGAGTACCAGCCCGACCACCAGCAGCGCGACCCCGAGCCCGGCCAGGATCAGCCAGGAGTGGGCGACCCCGCGGGTCAGCTCCGCGTCCGGCACGAACGCGCGCACCGCCCCGCCCGCGCCGGTGCGGTCCCGCACCGCGGTGACGATCTCGCGCCCGCCGGGGACGTCGGCGGACGCGCTCACCCCGCGCGTGCCCAGCTCGACCAGCGGGGTGCGGTCCGCGGTGCCGAGCACGGTGCCGTCCGGCGGGAACACGGCGACCCCGTCCACCTGCTCGACGGCGAGCCGGAGGGACTCCCGGTCGCTCGTCGCGACCAGCGGGACGAGGGACTGGGCCTCCGCGGTCGCCGTCGCCACGGCGCGGTCCTCCGCGACCGTCCGCACCAGCACCGCCAGCGGGACCAGGAACGCCAGCAGCAGCAGCGCCGCGATCGCCGCGACCAGGAGCAGGACCCGTCTACGCATCGGGCGCCGACACCCGCACCCCGACCCCGCGCACCGAGTGGAGGTAGCGCGGCTCCTGGGCGGTCTCGCCGAGCTTGCGGCGCAGCCACGACAGGTGGACGTCGACGGTCTTGTCCGCGCCGCCGTAGGGGAGCTGCCAGACCTCGGTGAGCAGCTCCCGCTTGCTGACGACCTCCCCTGCCCGGGCGGCGAGGTGGTGGAGCAGGTCGAACTCGCGCGGGGTGAGGTCGAGCTCGCGGCCGTCGAGGGCGGCGCGGCGACCGCGGGGGTCCACCCGCAGCCCGCCGACGAGCACGGTCTCGTCGCCCCCGCGCACGGTGTCGCCGCGGCGCAGCACGGCGCGGATCCGGGCGTCGAGCTGCGCGGCACCGAAGGGCTTGACGAGGTAGTCGTCGGCGCCCGCGTCGAGCACGGCGACGATCTCCTGTTCGTCGTCCCGCGCGGTCGCGACGATCACCGGCACCCGGCTCGCCCCCCGCAGCATCCGCAGCACGACGGTGCCGTCGACGTCCGGCAGCCCGAGGTCCAGCACGACGATGTCGGGGGCGTTCGCGACGGCGGCCTGCAGACCGGGCATGCCCGCGGCGGCGGAGTCGACGGCGTGCCCGCGCTCGGTCAGCCCGCGCATCAGCGCGGTCCGGATCGCCGGATCGTCCTCCACCAGAAGTACCTGGGCCACAGCGCAGACCGTAGGCCACGGGGCGGGCCACCGGCGGGGGTGCACGCCCCGATAGGAGCGCCTTAGCCGGGCGTTAACCGGTCGGGGGACAGACTGGGACCGTGCTCCGATCCGCAGGTCTCGTCGCCCTCTGGGCGGCCGTCGCCGTCGCCGCCGTGCTCGCCGGCCTGTGGGCCGTGGGCGGGGTGGGCAGCGGGATCACCTCGGCGGGCCCCCGGCCGCTGAGCGCCGCGGAGGTCGACGCCCGGCTCTCCGCCGCCCCCGCCCCCGCGCCGGTGTCCGCCGCCGGGCCCGCCCCGACCGCCGCGGTCGTGCTCCCGGCCGCGCCCGGCGGCTCCGTGGTGGTCGCCTGCCCCGGCCCGCAGATCGTGTCGATCAGCCCCGCGCAGGGCTGGGAGGCCAAGAACGAGCAGGAGGACTCGGGGCCGCGGGTGAGCTTCGAGTCGACCACGGACGACGATCTCGAGGTCCGCGTGGACCTGCACTGCGACGGGCCGCGCCCGGTCGCGCAGGTGCAGGTGGAGACCGACTGAGCACCGCGCGTGGCCGCCGGGGGAGACTGCGCTGGTGCGCCCCGGAACCCAGAACGCCCTGACCGACGTCGCCGGCCTGCGGGTGGGGCACGCCGCCCTGACGGGTGGGCTCTCCGGGACGACCGTGGTCGTCTGCCCGCCGGGTGGCGCGGCGGCCGGTGTGGACGTGCGCGGTGCGGCGCCGGGCACCCGGGAGACCGACCTGCTGCGGCCGGGGACGACCGTGGACCGGGTGCACGCGATCGTGCTCAGCGGCGGCAGCGCCTACGGCCTCGCGGCCGCGGACGGCGTGATGCTGCGGCTCGAGGCGGCGGGCGAGGGCTTCGCCGTGCCCGGCGGCCCGGTGCCGATCGTGCCCGCCGCCGTGCTGTTCGACCTCGGCCGCGGCGGCGACTTCGGGGCCCGGCCCACCGCCGAGACCGGTGCCGCCGCCTACGACGCCGCGCAGGCCGGGGCGGTCGCGCAGGGCGTCGTCGGGGCGGGCGTCGGCGCGGCGGCGGGCGGGCTCAAGGGCGGGGTGGGCACCGCCAGCGCGGTCCTGCCGGACGGGACGACGGTCGCCGCCCTCGTCGTCGTCAACGCCGTGGGGTCCGCGGTGGACCCCGCCACGGGTGAGCTGCACGGTGCCCGGCACGGCTTCCCCGACGAGTTCCCGCAGCTCATCGCCTCGCCCGCGGCGGTGCAGGAGGCTCTGGTCCGCCGCGGCGCCCCGCGGCCCGGCACCGCGACCTCGCTCGCGGTGGTGGCCACGGACGCGACCCTGGACAAGGCGGGCTGCGGCAGGCTCGCCACCGTGGCCCACGACGGCTACGCCCGCGCGATCGACCCGGTCCACACCCTGATGGACGGCGACACGATCTTCGCCCTGGCCACCGGCGAGCGTCCCGCGCCGAGCGGCGAGGAGCTCTTCGCGATCCACAGCGCCGCGGCCACGGTGGTGAGCCGGGCGGTCGCGCACGGCATGCTCGCGGCCGAGACCGTCACCACCCCGGCCGGTCACTGGCCCGCCTTCCGCGACCTCGTGGGGTGATCACCCTCTGCGGTCCAGGGATGCCGGATCCGGCGCCTGTGAACCGCAGACGACGATCACCGGCGTTCACTCCTGTGAACGACGCCGGCGCGTTCTCCCGCCAGGGCGGCGGTGCGGGTCGGAGAGTGCCGGCGTGGAACTGGACGAGATCGTGAAGCGGCAGGGCGGCGTGCTGTCGCGCAGCCAGGCGCTGGACTGCGGGCTCTCCCCGCGGACGATTGCCCGCCGGGCGTCCGACGGCCGGGGCCGAGGTGCGCCACCTCACCGTCACCGCTCGGGCGCGGACCGTCCTGGACTCGGCGGTGCTCCTGCCGGACGGCGCCGCCTTCCTCGACCGTGCCCTGCAGCGGCACGTGCGGTTCCCCCAGCTCGTGTCCGCGCACTCGCGGATGCTCGGGCGACACGGGTCCGCCGAGGTCGGGCGGCTCCTGGCGGCCGCGGCGGACGGCACGCGCGCGAAGTCCGAGCGGATCCTGCTCGACCTGCTCCGCCAGGCGGGACTCCGCGGGTGGGTGACCGCCTTCCCGCCGGAGCGGCATGATCACCGTCTGCGGTCCACAGGTGCCGGAATCGGCACCTGTGGACCGCAGGTGACGATCAGCCGCCCGCGAACGGGGGGAGGACGTCGACGACCGCGTTGTCCGGCAGGGGCTTGGAGTGGTCGCGCACGGCGACCTCGTCGACCAGGTAGGAGCAGCGGGCGACGACGCGGGTGAACTCGGGGCCGTGGCGCTCGCCCAGCAGCGTGGCGAGCGCCTCGACGCCCGCGCCGACCGGGAGCTCGACGGTCTCGGCGTCTCGACCCGCGGCGGACTTGGCCGCGGCGAAGTAGCGGACCTGGACGGTGCGCAGGGCTGTGGTGGTCACCGCGACATCATCCTCCGATGGCGCTCATGGGTCGGTCCGGCTGCAGGAAGCCCGGATCGTCGATGCCGTGCCCGGCGAGCTTGCCCCACATGGCGATCCGCCAGGTGTCGGCGATCTCGGTGTCGGTGGCCCCGCCGCGGAGCAGGGCGCGCAGGTCGGTCTCGGTGCGGGCGAACAGGCAGGAGCGGACCTGGCCGTCCGCGGTGAGCCGGGTGCGGTCGCAGGCACCGCAGAAGGGCCGGGTCACCGACGCGATGACGCCGACCCGGGCGGGCCCGCCGTCGACCAGGAACCGCTCGGCGGGCGCGCCGCCGCGCTCCTCGCCGTCCGGGGTCAGGGTGAACCGGGCGGAGAGCCTCTCCATGATCTCGCCCGCGGTGATCATCTCGCTGCGTTCCCAGCCGTGCTGGGCGTCCAGCGGCATCTGCTCGATGAACCGCAGCTCGTAGCCGTGCTCGACGGCGAAGGCCAGCAGGTCGCAGGCCTCGTCGTCGTTCTGGCCGCGCAGCAGCACACTGTTGATCTTGACGGGGTGCAGCCCGGCGGCGCGGGCGGCGGCCAGTCCGTCGAGCACGTCCTGCAGGCGGTCCCGGCGGGTGATGGTGGCGAAGCGCTCGGGGCGCAGGGTGTCCATCGAGACGTTCAGCCGGTCCACTCCGGCGGCGGCCAGCGCCTCGGCCCGGCGGGCGAGCCCGATCCCGTTGGTGGTCAACGAGATGTCCGGGCGCGGCTCCAGGGCGGCCGACGCGGCGACGAGGTCCTCGAGGCCCTTGCGCAGCAGCGGCTCACCGCCGGTGAAGCGCAGCTCGTGCACGCCGAGGTCCCGGACGGCGATCGTGACCAGCCGCATCAGTTCGGCGTCGGTCAGCTGCTCGTCCCGCGGCATCCAGTCCAGGCCCTCGGCGGGCATGCAGTAGGTGCAGCGCAGGTTGCAGCGGTCCGTCAGCGAGATCCGCAGGTCCGTGGCGACCCGACCGAACGAGTCCACGAGGCGTGACTCTGCCGGACGCGGTGGGCCAGGGCGTGACGGGTCGGTGGTGGGTGCGGTCCGCAGGGTCGGGAGCCCCAGCGAGATCGTGTTCGATGCCGTCACGCCACGAGGGTAACCGCCCCTGCGGATCTTCAGCCAGTGCAGGAAACAGCAGGTCAGAGGGCTCCGCAGATGCGGAGCGGAACCCCCGGGCGGGGCGCAGGCGCGGGGCTCGCGCCCTGCCCGGAAGGCTAGTGCCTCCCGAGTTCCTGGCGGGCGACGGAACGGATGTGCACCTCGTCGGGTCCGTCGGCGAAGCGCAGGGCCCGCGCCCACGTGTAGAAGTAGGCCAGCGGGGTGTCGTCGCTCATCGCGGCGCCGCCGTGGACCTGCATGGCCCGGTCGATCACCGTGCAGGCCATCCGCGGCACGACGACCTTGATCGAGGCGATCTCGCTGGCCGCGCCCTTGGCCGTGTACTTGTCGATCAGCCAGGCGGTCTTGAGCACGAGCAGACGGGCCTGCTCGATCTCCATGCGGGACAGGGCGATCTGCTCGCGCACGACGCCCTGCTCGGCGAGGGGCTTGCCGAACGCCACCCGCTCCTGCGCCCGCTTCACCATCAGGTCGACGGCGCGCTCGGCCATCCCGATGAGCCGCATGCAGTGGTGGATGCGGCCGGGGCCGAGGCGGGCCTGGGAGATGGCGAAGCCGCCGCCCTCCTCGCCGAGCAGGTTCGCCACCGGGACCCGGACGTCGGTCAGCCGCAGCTCGGAGTGTCCGTGCTGGTCCTGGTAGCCGAAGGTCGGCAGGTGTCGGATGATCTCCAGGCCCGGGGTGTCGCGGGGGACCAGGACCATCGACTGCTGGCGGTGCTTGGCCGCGTCGGGGTCGGTCTTGCCCATGACGATGAAGATCTGGCAGCGCGTGTCCGCGGCGCCGGAGATCCACCACTTGCGTCCGTTGATCACGTACTCGTCGCCGACCCGCTCGATCCGGGTCTCGACGTTCGTGGCGTCCGAGGAGGCCACCTGGGGTTCGGTCATCGCGAAGGCGGAGCGGATCTCGCCCTCCAGCAGCGGGTCGAGCCACTGCTGCTTCTGCTCGGGGGTGCCGAACAGGTGCAGCGTCTCCATGTTCCCGGTGTCCGGCGCCTGGCAGTTGATCGCCTCCGGGGCGATGACGGGCGACCAGCCGGACACCTCGGCGACGGCGGCGTACTCGAGGTTCGACAGCCCCGACAGTGAGGGCAGGAACAGGTTCCACAGGCCCCGCTCCCGGGCCTTGGTCTTCAGTTCCTCGACGACCGGGGGCAGGTCCCACTCCTGCGGGGTGCCCCGGCGCTCCGCCCGCCAGGCCTCGTACCCGGCCTCGGCGGGGAGCACCTCCTCGTCGACGAACGCGCGCATGCGCTTGGTGTAGTCGGCGGCCACGGCGCTGGGTTCGAAGTCCACGTGGACATCAGAGCACAATGCAGGTGCATCAAAACACCCGGTCTCGGTGTGATATCGACCTGGCGGGATTCTCAGACGCGGACATAGGATCCCGTCCGTGCCGCAATTCCGGATCGCCGAGGCTGCTCGCCTGCTCGGGATCAGTGACGACACCGTGCGTCGCTGGGTCGAGGCGGGCACCCTGCCCGCGGAGACGGACGCCGCGCACCGCAAGGTGATCGACGGCGCCGTGCTGGCGGAGTTCGCCCGCGACACCTCGCACGCGCCCGCGGACCCCTCGGGTGTCGCCCGCTCGGCGCGCAACCGGCTCGTCGGTCTCGTGACCGGCGTCGTCACCGACCGGGTCATGGCCCAGGTCGAGATGCAGTGCGGCCCGCACCGGATCGTGTCGCTGATGAGCAGCGAGGCGGTCCGCGACCTGGGTCTGGAGCCCGGATCGCTCGCCGTGGCCGTCATCAAGTCCACGAACGTCGTGGTGGAGATCCCCGGAGGAAGTCCATGAAGCGCCTGCTCATCGCGGGAGCGGCCCTCGTCGCCCTCGCCGCCTGCAGCTCGCCGTCGCAGTCCGCGAGCACCGAGCAGCCCGCCGAGTCGCGCACGCTGACCGTGTTCGCCGCCGCCTCGCTCACCGAGTCGTTCAACGCCCTCGAGCAGACCTTCGAGCAGCAGAACCCGGGCGTCGACGTGGTGCTGAGCTACGGCGGCTCGTCCGACCTGGCCCAGCAGATCGTCAACGGCGCACCCGCGGACGTGTTCGCAGCCGCCAGTGACTCGACGATGAAGACGGTCACCGACGCGCAGCTCACCGCCGCCGCGCCGACGATCTTCGCGACCAACGTCCTGCAGATCGCGACCGCGCCGGGCAACCCCAAGGGCGTCGCCGCATTCGCGGACCTGGCCAAGCCCGACCTGAAGACGGTGGTGTGCGCGCCCCAGGTACCGTGCGGCGCGGCCACCGCCAAGATCGAGCAGTCCACGGGCGTCGACATCCCCGCGGTGTCCGAGGAGCCGGACGTGAAGTCCGTGCTGGCCAAGGTCTCCACCGGCAACGCGGACGCGGGTCTGGTCTACGTCACCGACGTCAACGCCTCGAAGGGGCAGGTGCAGGGCGTGAGCTTCCCGGAGTCCTCCGCGGCGAAGACCAACTACCCGATCGCCGTCGTCAAGAACGCGCCGCAGGCCGAGCTGGCCCAGAAGTGGGTCGCGTTGGTCGAGGGCCAGGACGGCGCGAACGTCCTGGGCGCCCAGGGGTTCGGCCGGCCCTGAGCACCCCGACCCGCACCCGCAGGCCCGACCGCCGCCACGAGGCGACGGTCGGGCTGCCCTGGTTCGTCTGGATCCCCGCCGGACTCGCGTTCCTGCTGATCGTGCTGCCCGTGCTCGGGCTGTTCCAGCGCGCGGCCTGGGCGCGGATGCCCGAGCTGCTGCTCTCCGACGCCGCGCTGAGCGCCCTGCGGCTGTCCCTGGAGACGGCCGCGATCTCGACCGGCCTGTGCATCCTGCTCGGCGGCCCGCTGGCCGTGGTGCTGGCGCGCTCGGCCATGCCGGGGCTGCGCACGGTGCGGTCGATCGTGTTGCTGCCGCTGGTGCTGCCGCCGGTCGTCGGGGGGCTCGCGCTGCTCTTCCTGCTAGGGCGCACCGGGCTGGTGGGGCGACAGCTCGACCTCTGGTTCGGCCTCACGATCCCCTTCACCACCGCCGCGGTGGTGCTCGCCCAGACCTTCGTGGCGATGCCGTTCCTGGTGGTGTCCCTGGAGGGGGCCCTGCGCACCGCCGGGCGCCGCTACGAGTCCGTGGCGGCCACCCTCGGGGCCTCGCCCGCGCTGGCCTTCCGCCGGATCACGATCCCGCTGGTGCTGCCCGGCCTGATGTCCGGCGCGGTGCTGGCCTTCGCCCGGTGCATGGGCGAGTTCGGCGCCACGATCGCCTTCGCGGGCAGCCTGCAGGGCACCACGCGGACCCTGCCGCTGCTCGTGTACCAGGAGCGGGAGGTCGACGTCGACGGGGCCGTCGCGCTGTCCCTGCTGCTCGTCGTCGTGGCCGTGATCGTGATCATCGTGGGCAGGCCGCGGCAGCTGGAGGGGCTCTCGTGAGTCTCGATCTCGCCGTCCGGCTGGACCGGGGGAGCTTCTCGCTCGAGGTCGCGGTGGCGGCCGAGCCGGGGGAGGTGCTGGCCGTCCTCGGGCCCAACGGCGCGGGCAAGTCCACGCTGCTCGGCGTGCTCTCCGGGCTGCTGCGCCCGGACGCCGGGCACGTGCGGGTGGGCGGCCGGACGGTCACCGACGTCGAGGCCGGGGTGTTCGTCCCGCCGCACCGGCGGGGGGTCGGGCTGCTCGCCCAGCAGGCGCTGCTCTTCCCGCACATGACGGCGGCGGCGAACGTCGCGTTCGGGCCGCGTGCCCACGGGGTGCCCCGGCGGGAGGCGGAGGACCGGGCGCGGGCCCTGCTGGCGGACGTCCTGCCGGACGTGCCGGGGCTCGCGGACCGCAGACCCGCCCAGCTGTCCGGGGGGCAGCAGCAGCGGGTCGCACTGGCCCGCGCGATCGCGCCCGATCCCGAGCTGCTGCTGCTGGACGAGCCGCTGGCCGCCCTGGACATCGACGCCGCGCCCGCCATGCGGGCCCTGCTGCGGCGGATGATCCGGGAGGGCAAGCAGACCGCCGTGCTGGTCACCCACTCCGCGCTGGACGCCCTGGTCCTGGCCGACCGGGTCGTCGTCCTGGGGCGGGGGCGGGTCGTCGAGCAGGGGCCGACGCGGGAGGTGCTCGGGCGTCCGCGCAGCGCCTTCACCGCCCGGATCGCGGGCCTCGACCTGATCCCGGGGACCTGGCGTGCGGGGATGCTGCACGCGGGGGACCGGGTGGTGGCCGGGATGGCGGAGTCCGTCGACGAGGGCGGGTCGGCCGTCGCGGTCTTCCCTCCGTCCGCGGTGGCCGTCCACGTCGAGGAGCCGACGGGCAGCCCGCGCAACGTGCTGCCCGTGCGGCTCGCCTCGATCGAGCCGCGCGGGGACGTCGTGCGGCTGCGGGCGGCGCCGCGCCCCGGCGGGCCGGACTGGCTCGACGGGCTCGCCGCGGACGTCACCCCCGCGGCCGTGGCGGACCTGGCGGTGGAGCCCGGCGCGGACCTGTGGTTCGCGGTGAAGGCGACCGAGGTGCAGGTCCACCCGGCCTGACGGGTGGCGAAACCCTCCACCACGCAATGTCACCTCATCGGTCACACACGTCACCCGAGCCACTATCGTGTACCTGTGTTTGGGCGGACGCGGGCCGTACCGTCGCTTTCCGTGATCCCCCGCGTACTTCGGACCGCCTGCGTGGCGCTCGCCGCGGCCCTGCTCACCCTCACGAGCACGGCGGCCGCCTCGGCGAGCGCGCCGGTGGTGGCGATCGCGGGTGACTACGTGGTGCTGGCCCAGTCGGCCGAGCAGGCGAACCAGGCGGCAGGCCTCGCGGGCGTCACGCCCACGGCGCAGTTCACGAAGGCGATCACCGGGTTCGCCGCCCGACTCACCGCCGAGCAGTTCGCGCGCATCCAGGGCATGCCGGGCATCCTCGGCATCGAGCAGGACCGCCGCATCGACCCGATCGGGCCGCGCAGCCTCCCCCACGCGCTCCAGCCGCTGGGGATGACCGAGGGCACCCAGCAGAACCCGCCGAACTGGGGCCTGGACCGCATCGACCAGCGCGACCTCCCGCTCGACGGCAGCTACACCACGAACGCCACGGGGCAGGGCGTCACCGTCTACGTGGTGGACACCGGCGTGGACGTCACGCACCCGGAGTTCGGCGGGCGCGCGAGCTGGGGCACCAACACGATCGACGACGAGAACGACGACTGCGACGGCCACGGCACCGTCGTCGGCGGGATCGCCGCCTCCACCGACTACGGCGTGGCCAAGCAGGCCCAGGTCCGTGCGGTGAAGGTGCTGGACTGCAACGGTTCCGGCACGCTGTCCTCGCTGCTCGGCGGCCTGGACTGGGTGCTGAACAACCACACCGGCGGGCCCGCGGTCGCGGTGATGTCGTGGAGCTACGGCCCCTCGGACGCCCTGCTCTCCGCCGTGACGCAGCTGGTGAACGACAACGTCTTCGTCGCCGCCTCCGCGGGCAACAGCGGGCAGGACGACTGCCGGGTGGCGCCCCGGGCCGCCGCCTCGTCCGGGGTGGTGGTCGTGGCCAACTCGACCCGCGACGACGCCCGCAACCCGTCGTCGAGCACGGGGTCGTGCGTGAGCCTGTACGCGCCGGGGACGAGCATCGTCGCCCCCGTGCCCGGCGGCCGGACGGCCTCCTACACCGGCACGTCGATGGCCGCCCCGTTCGCGGCGGGCGTCGCAGCCCTGTACAAGCAGGCGCGCGGCGACGCCCCGAGCACGCAGATCAAGCAGTGGATGATCGACAACGCCACCCCGGGCAAGATCCAGGGCGGGAGCACCGGCGGAACCCCGAACCTGCTCCTGAACACCGGCGGCCTCTAGCGCAGTGCTCCACACTGCGTCAGTACTTGCTCATCACGTGCTTGACCCTGGTGTAGTCCTCCACGGAGTAGCCGCTCAGGTCCTTGCCGTAGCCGGACTGCTTGAAGCCGCCGTGGGGCATCTCCGCCACCAGCGGGATGTGGCAGTTGATCCACACGCAGCCGAAGTCCAGGCCGTTGCTCATCCGGATCGACCGGGAGTGGTCCGCGGTCCAGACCGACGACGAGAGGCCGTAGTCGGTGTCGTTGGCCAGCCGCAGCGCCTCGGCCTCGTCGTCGAAGCTCTGGACGGTGATCACCGGCCCGAAGATCTCCTCCCGGACCAGCTCGTCGTCCTGGCGCAGACCGCTGATCACGGTGGCGGGGTAGAAGAACCCGCCGCCCTCGGCCGGCGCCCCGCCCACGTGCACGGTCGCGTGGGCCGGAGCCCGGGCGACCAGGCCGGACACCTTCTCGAACTGCGCGGCGTTGTTCAGCGGGGGGATGAACAGGTCGTCACCGGAGTCCTCGTCCCGGGAGAACCGCACCCCGCGCGCCACCTCGGCGATCGCCTCCGCCAGCGGCGCCGCGATCGACGAGTGCGCCAGCACCCGGGTCGCGGCGGTGCAGTCCTGGCCCGCGTTGAAGAACCCGGCGATGGCGATGTCCTCGGCGTTCGCCGCGACGTCCGCGTCCTCGAACACGATCACCGGCGCGTTCCCGCCCAGCTCCAGGTGCACCCGCGTGACGTTCGGGGCGGCGGCCGCGGCGACCGCCTTGCCCGCCCGGGTGGAGCCCGTGATCGCGACCAGCGCCGGGGTGGTGTGCCCCGCGACCAGGGCGCCGGTCTCGCGGTCGCCGCACACGACGTTGAGCACGCCGGGCGGGAGGAACTCCGCGAACAGCTCGCCCATGCGCGAGGTGGTGGCCGGCGTGGTGTCCGAGGGCTTGATGACCATGGTGTTCCCGGCCGCCAGCGCGGGGCCGATCTTCCAGGTGGCCATCATCATCGGGTAGTTCCAGGGAGTGATCGTGCCGACGACGCCCAGCGGTTCCCGCCGCACGAACGAGGTGTGCCCGGCCATGTACTCCGCACCCGCCCGCCCCTCGAGCGTGCGCGCCGCCCCGGCGAAGAACCGGAACTGGTCGGCCATGACCGCGATCTCCTCGGAGTGGGTCAGGGCCCGCGGCTTGCCGGTGTCCCGGTGTTCCAGCTCGACGAGCTCGTCGGCGTTCGCCTCGACGGCGTCGGCGATCTTGAGCAGCGCGGCCTGCCGCTCGGACGGGGTGATCGCGCCCCAGCCCTCGTCGTAGGCGCGCTTCGCGGCCGCGTAGGCGGCATCGACGTCCGCCGCGCCGGAGCGCGGGGCGGTCGCGTAGACCTCGCCGGTCGACGGGTCGACGACGTCCATCGTCGCCCCGTCCGCCGCGGCGACCGGCTTGCCGTCGACGATGTTCTGGAACGTCTGCATTGCTCCTCCGGGGTCGTGAGCGGCAATGGTTGCTCTGGCGACCATCGCCACGCACGGGGCTACTGGAACGCGGGCATGACCTTCTCGGCGATCAGGGTGAGCTGCTCGTCCACGGTGGGCAAGCCCTCCACCTCGCGGCCCATGAAGGTCTTCACCAGGTGGGCGTCCGTGATCGCGCAGATCATGTGGTTGGCGCCGCCCGCCCTCATCGCCTCGATCTTCGCGACGACCTCCTCCGGGGTGCCCGCGACGGAGAGCTTGTCGGCCAACCAGTCCGGGGTGGCGTCGATCGAGCCCGCCAGGTCGCCCGCGACGAAGAGGTCCAGGATCGGCTTCATGTCGTCCGGCGAGACGCCGTTGCGCTCCAGCAGGGACGGCGGCATGGACGAGGCGTAGAGCCCGACCATCGACTTGGCCGCCTCCTTGGCCTTGGCCGAGTCGTCCGAGACGGCGACGACGCACCACGCGCCGATGTCGAGGTCGTCCACGTTCTTGCCCGCGCGCTCGGCGCCGATCCTCATGTTGTCGTACATGTACCGGTACGCCTCGGTGGTGTAGCCCAGCGCGTGGTGACAGCCGTCGGAGAACTCACCGGCCACCTGGAAGGACTTCGGGCCCGCCATCGCGCCCATCTTCACCGGCACCCGGTCGGCGACCGGGCGGGCGAAGGTGAACAGGCCCTTGTACGTGAAGAACTCGCCCTCGTGGGTGATCGCGCCCTCGTCGAGCAGGGTGCGGATGACGCCGATGCCCTCCTTCACCCGGGACAGCGGCTTCTGGGTGCTCCAGTCCATGCCGTACTGGGCGAGCAGGCCGAAGTTGCCGGACGACAGGACGACCTCGGCGCGGCCGCCGGTGAGCTCGTCGAGCGTGGCGGTGGCCTGGGCGATCAGCGACGGCTCGCGGAGCACGACGGCGGACACCGAGGGGCCCATCATGATCCGTGAGGTCTTGTCCGCGGCCGCGGCGAACAGCAGCCAGAGGTCCTTGTGCCAGGTCTCGTCCGCGGCGTACACGGCGTGGTAGCCGAGCTCGTCCGCGAGCTGGATGGACTTGAGCGAGTCGGCGAGCGGGTAGTCGGGCAGCATGACGTAGCTGAACTTCATGTGGTGGTGTCTCCCATCAGTTCGGAACCGCTGATCGTCGTGTGGGCGAAGTGGTGGTGCATCCACTCGAGGTGGTCGTGGCGGGCGTGCATGATCCGCAACGTGTCCCAGTTGGGGAAGACCTGTTGCAGCACATGGGTCTGCATCAGGCGGGGGTCCACCTCGTAGACGTGCTCGAAGGTCGTCTGCGCGACCTCGGACGCCTTGCGCGCGGGAGGCGGGGTGTTCTCGTCGGAGTAGCGATAACTCATCGGATCCCCCTCAGCTCGTCGAGCTGGGCGGAGACGTCCCCCTGGTAGGCGAAGTCCAGCAGGTACTTACCGGGGTTCATGATGTTGTTCGGGTCCAGCATCCGTTTGACCCCGAGCATCACGTCGAACCCGCGGCCCAGCTCGCGCGGCACGAGATCGACCTCGCCCTCCCGGCAGGAGCCGTGGCAGGCGGAGATCGAGCCGCCGTGCGCCAGGGCGGCCGCGGCGATGTCCCGCTTGGCCTGTACCCACATCGCCCAGGCGGCGTCGTCCAGGCGCTGCTCCCAGATCCCGACGTCGATCTCGGTCAGGTAGTCCACCCCGGTGTCGGCGGAGGTGTAGGCGAACATGCCCCAGTCGTCGAACACGTCGGTCTTCCGGCGCAGGTCGGCGACGATCTCGTGCCAGGCCTTCGTGACGGCGGGGACGTCGGTGTAGTTGACCGCCGCGTCCTCGCAGTGCCAGGACATCGGGACGACCTGCCCGGACTTGGTGCGTCCGTGCAGCGGGGTGGCGTAGCGGTCGTGCCGGGCGGCCCAGTCGCCCTCGGAGATCTCGTCCCCGAGGTACCGCGCGCCGTGCTCCTTCGCGATCCGGAACAGCCGCTTCCCGCCGACCCGGACCTCGTCCTCCCAGCCGTAGAGCACCGCGCAGGTCAGCGCCCGGACGTCCGCGGGCTGGGGGATGTAGGCCTCGTCGTCGCGGCGCAGGTAGGCGACCTTCCACTCGTCGAACAGCACGGCGCCCGCGAAGGTGGCGACGCCGGCCCGGGCGAGGGCGCCGGTGAAGCGGTAGGCGGCGTCGTAGTCGTCGAAGGCCCAGAAGGGGGACAGCTCGGCCTCGGGCTTGGGGTAGAGCTTGAGCGTGGCCTTCGTGGCGATGCCGAGCGTGCCCTGGTGCCCCATGAACAGGTGCTTGAGCTGGTAGCCGGAGGACGACTTGGAGATCTTGCGCCCGATCCCGTCCCCGACGTGCAGGATCTCCCCGGTCGGCAGCACGAAGTCGAAGCTCAGCACCAGGTCGCGGGTGTGGCCGTAGCGCGCGCCGATCAGCGACCAGCCCGACGTGCCGATCCGGCCGCCGACCAGCGAACACGGGTAGCTCGCCGGGTCGTCGGGGTAGATCAGCCCGTGCCTGCCGAGCACCTCGTTGAGCTTGAGCATGTTGATGCCCGTGCCCACGGTGACCGTGCGGTTCTCCAGGTCCAGCTCGTGGACCCGGTTCATCCGCTTGACGTCCACGACGATCCCGCCGCGCAGCGGAACGGCCCCGTCGGTGAGCCCGGTGCCGCCGTCCCGCGGCACGACGGGGCACTTCAGCTCGTTCGCGATCCGCACCACCGCCGCGACCTCCTCGGTGCTCTCCGGGAGCACCGCGAGGTCCGGGACCCGCTCGCGCCAGCGGTGCACCGGGAACGGCGCGGGGACGCGGGCGCGGTTGTAGCGGTCGGTCTTGCCCGTGAGGATCTGGTCGGGGCGCAGCACCCCGTGGAGGCGCTCGACCACGCGGTCGATCAGGTCGGTGGGCGGGCGCTCCATGGTGCTGGTGGTCGACGTTGCACGCTCCGTCTCCCCGGTCATCCGCACCCACCCCCACCGCAACCGCCGCCGCCACAACGCCTGTCGCCCACGTCGCCGCGGCTGCCGCCCACCGTGATCCCCAGCGACTCGGCGAAGATCTCGTGGATGTCGACGACGTCGATGTCGCGTCGGTCCCCGGCCTCCGACAGCGGCCGCTCGGACCAGGGGCAGGCGCTGACGAGGGTGTCCACGCCCAGCTCGGCGGCGTGCCCGAGGCGCTTGTCGGAGATGGCCGCGGTGAGCTCCGGCTTCTCCACCGGCAACCCCCCGCCCCCACCGGAGCAGTAGGACCACTGGGTGACCCGGTCGACGTCGTGGAAGGTCAGACCGGGGATCGACCGCAGCACGGTGCGGGGTGCCTCCCAGATGCCCTTGCGCTTGTTGAGCCTGCAGGGATCGTGGTAGGTGATCGTCTTCTCGACCGACTCGGTCGGCGTGAGCCTGCCCTGGGCGACGAGGTCGGCGAGCACCTCGACCACGAGCACGACCTCGATGTCGAACTCCGCGCCGAAGTACTTCGGGTAGTCCTCGGTGAAGCTGATGTAGTCGTGCGGATCCAGCACGAGGACCCGCTTCGTGCCGGTGGCACGCCAGTTGTCGAGGTTGTGCCGCGCGAAGCGCTTGGCCTGGTCCACGTAGCCCATCTCGGCCGCCGGGCCGCCGCAGCACCACTGCTCGCCCATCAGGCCGAACTCGTACCCGGCCTTCTGCAGGATCTGCGCGACGGCGCGGGGGACGGCCGTGCGGTAGAACGCGGCCTCGCAGTCGACGAAGAGGATGGTGTCCCCGCCGATGGGGATGTCGAGGCCCTCGGCCCAGTTGCGGACGTTCTCCTGGCTGATCTCGGTCTCGCCGAGGACCGGCTCGTGGGTCTTGTCGTTGGTGCGCTCGTTCCACGTCTGCCAGTTCGGCTGGTGCACCCCGGACTCGACCGCGAGCGCCCGGACCGCCTTGACGACGTCCACGGTGCGGGTGCGGAACCGGTAGAAGTCACCGGTGAACAGGGTGTTCGGACAGCGCAGCTCGCACGCGCCGCACTGGGTGCAGTTGACGTAGTCCGCGGCGATGTCGGCGACCTCGAGCTCGCCGCGCTCCATCGCGACGACGTTCGCGTGGAAGGCGGTCGGGGTCCACGACTCGTTGCGGGTCACCTGCATGACCGGGCAGACCTCGCGGCAGAACTTGTGGCCGGAGGAGTAGCAGTTGTACGAGGCGTTGCGCCACTCCTCGACGAACTCGGCCGTGCGCCGGTCGGTGAGCTCCAGCGGCACGGGCCCGGCGACCGTCTCGGGGTAGTGCTCGAGCGCCGGATCGTTCCCCGGATCACCCGGGGTGAAGGGCTTCTGTAGCGCATCGGGCGCAATGTCGGGTTCGAGCTGGGTCACGCAGCCTCCGTGGTGTGGTGGTGGTCACTCCGGCGGAAAAGCTATGAAATCACATCTCAAGGTTCTGTGCCTACCCTCGGGGGCGGGCGTGACAGACTCTCAACACCGATGTAATGCCCCGCTGTGCTCTGCAGGAGGTGTGCGTGCGGCTCCCCGCGGGCGACGCTCGGCGCGCCGTCTTCGCGCCCCTGGACGACGGGGCGATGCGCAGCGAGACCGTCGTCCGGCGGCTGGGCAGCGCGATCGCGCTCGGGATCATCGTCGACGGCGAGCAGCTGCCGTCGGAGCTGCAGCTCGCGGCCTCGCTGAACGTCTCCACCGTGACCCTGCGGGACGCGCTCAGCGACCTGCGGGCGCGCGGGCTCGTCGCCACCCGGCGCGGGCGCGGCGGCGGCAGCTTCGTCGTCGCCTCCCAGGAGGCCCTCACCGAGCTGTCCCGCGGCAGGCTGCGCGAGCTGGGCAGCACCGACCTGCGCGAGCTGGGCGACGTCCGCGCCGCCGTCTCCGGGGCCGCCGCCCGGCTGGCCGCCGAGCGGGCGTCGGACTCGGAGATCGCGCGGCTGCGGGAGACGCTCGACCGGCTCGCGAGCGCGGAGGGCGGCACCGAGCAGCGCCGGATCGAGGGCCGCTGGTTCATCGACGTCGCCGCCGCGGCCCAGTCCGTGCGGCTGACCCGCGAGGAGATCGAGCTGCAGTTCGAGCTCGGCCAGCTGCTGTGGGGCACCGAGCGCACCCGCGCCGAGCTGGACCTGGCCCTGGCGGGGCACCGGCGGGTGGTCGACGCGATCGCGGCCCGAGACGGTGCCGCGGCCCGCGCCCGCACCGAGGAGCAGATCGCCGCCGTCACGTCCGGGCTGATCGAGGCCCACGTCCGCCTGACCCGGCAGGGGCACCGCCGCGCGGACCACACCGGCAGCTACCCCGAGGCGGCGGGCTCATGAGCGTCCCCGACCCCGTGAGTGGCGATGGTCGCCATGGCGACCATCGCCACTCACGACCGGACTCCGCGGCGGACCAGGCGGCCGCGGTGATCGAGCGCGTCGTGGAGCGGGTGTTCCGGTCCGTCGCCGCGGTGCGGGACGACCTGGTCGCCGGCTACCGCGCGGCCGGCGGGCGGATGTGCGACGCGGACGTCACGGCGGTGCGGGAGGCGCTGATCGCACGGTTGGTGCGGGAGCGGTCCGTCGCCGTCGGGATGGGGGTGATCGTGGCGCCGGGGCTGCTCGTCGACCGTCCACTGCGGATGGAGTGGTGGCAGGCGGACACCGAGGCCGCGCCGGTGATGCTGGAGGTGGACCTCAACCCGGCGAGCGTGGGGTTCTACGACTACGCGGCCGCCGAGTGGTTCACGGTGCCCCGCCGGACCGGGCGCCGCCACGTCGTCGGGCCCTATGTGGACGTCCACGGCACCGATCGCTACCTGCTCACCCTGACCCTGCCGGTGCTGGCGGACGGGCGGTTCGTGGGGGTCGCTGGGGCGGACGTGCCGGTCGCGCGCTTCGAGACGCTGGTGCTGCGCGAGCTGGGGGACCTCGCCGCGGACGTCGTGGTGGTGAACGTCGAGGACCGCGTGGTCCTCTCGACGAGCCCGCGCTGGCTGGTGGGCGACCGGGCCGTCCTGACCGACGCACCCTGTCGCGCCCTCGACGAGCCGGACTGGCGCGTCGTCGTCACCTGACGGAGAACGGTCGTGCGTGGTAAGTGGTGCTCTGGCACCACTTACCACGCACGGGCGGCGGAGCCGCTAGTCGAGGGGGCCGTTGAGCAGGCCGCCCACGGGGCCCTCGACGAAGCGCGGGTCGGGGGTCGGGAACTCGGTCTCGACGCCGTCGGCGCCGCTGGGGCCGTTGCCGTTGCTCGCGTCCATGAACTGCGCGACGAGCTGCTCGGCGGTCGCCAGGGTGGCGGTCGCGCCCTGCGTCGGCGGCTGGGTGTCCTCGGCCGCCAGGGCGGTGCCGGCGACGAACGGGATGGCGGCCATGCCGAGGGCGGCGCCGCAGATGATGGTCCTCATGGTCACATCTCCTCCGCGCCGGCCTTGATGGCCTCGCGGATCCGGTTGTAGGTGCCGCAACGGCAGATGTTGCGGATCTCCTCGATGGCCGCGTCGTCGACGTCGCGGCCCTCCTTGCGGCACTGCTCCACCTTGGCGACGGCCGCCATGATCTGGCCCGGCTGGCAGAAGCCGCACTGGGCGACGTCCATGTCGATCCAGGCCTGCTGCATGGGGTGGAGCTTGTCGCCGTCGGCCAGACCCTCGATCGTGGTGATCTCGTCGGACTCCTTGATGTCGGAGACCGGCACGGAGCACGGGTTGAAGGCCTGGCCGTTGATGTGGCTGGTGCACGCCTTGCAGACGTTGATGCCGCAGCCGTACTTCGGACCGGTGACGCCGAGCAGGTCCCGGATCACCCAGAGCAGGCGGACGTCGTCCTCGGCCTCGACCGTGACCTTCTCGCCGTTGAGGTGCAGGGTGCGCGTAGGCATGGGTCAGCCTCCGTAGGTGTAGCGCAGGCCGTCGACCGGCGACTCGGGGATCGGGGGCACGAGCGGCTTCGGCTCGAACGGGAACGGGTCGAGGTGGTTGATCGGGAAGTACGTCGGGACCTTGCCGACCGCCTTGGCGTACGCGTTCGCGATCGCGCCGCAGGTCGCGGCCACCGCGGCCTCCCCGGCGCCGCCGGGCTCGTCGGCCTGGTCGTCCGGCTCGACGATGATGATGTTCAGCTCCGGCGGGGTGTTCCACTGCCGCGTGTAGAAGTAGTTGTCCCAGCTGGCCTCGACGAAGTGCCCGTCGGTGAGGTGCAGGCTGGAGGTGAGGATCAGCGCGATGGCGTCGTTGATCCCGCCCATCATCTGGGCCTCGAGGCCCTTGGGGTTGATCACCAGGCCGGCGTCGATCGCGAAGGTCACCTTGGTGACGCGCGGGCCGGTGACGCCCTCGCGGATCTTCCGGTTCACCGTCTCGGGGCGGCAGTCGATCTCCACCAGCGCGGCGGTGACGCCCTTGTACTCGTGGTGGATGCCCAGGCCCTGCGCGGTGCCGTTCTTCATCGACCGGCCCCAGCGGCCCTGCTTGGCCACGGCGTCGAGCACCCCGCGGATGCGGTCGCTGCGGGCGAACTCGCGGCGGAACTCGTAGGCGTCGCGGCCCATCTTGTTCGCGAGCTGGTCGGTGACGACCTCGCGCGCGGTGGTGACGTCCGGGGAGTAGACGTTGCGCATCGACGAGGTGTTGAAGCGCATGTCCACCTCGTTGAGCATGCGGGTGGACACCCCGAAGTTGTACGGGTTCGCCTGGGTGAGCTCGAAGATCGACTCGGCGAACGTGAGGTTGCCGCCCGGGGCCTTCGCGCCCGCCGCGGTGATGGCGTCACCGAGGCCGTGGGTGAAGTCGGTGGAGACGCTGGTGTGGCGCTGCTCGAAGGACAGCACCGAGTCCTTGGTGACCGTGGCCCGCACCCGGGAGGTGCACATGCCGTGGACCCGGCCCTGGCGCGAGTCGTCCGCGCGGGTCCACATCAGCTTGACGGGCTTGCCCATCGCCTGGGAGACCTCGGCGGCCTCGAGCGCGGCGTCGAAGAAGAGCTTGCGGCCGAACGACCCGCCGCCCTGGACGACGTGCACGGTGACCGCGTTCTGCGGCAGGCCCAGCTTCTTCGCGATCGCCGCCTGCGCGGTGACCGGGTTCTTCATCGGGCCCCAGATCGTGGCGCTGTCGCTGCGCACGTCCGCGATGGCGGAGTTGGGCTCGAGCGAGCTGTTGCTCTTGAAGTAGAAGGTGAACGAACCCTCGACGGTCTCGACCGCGCCCGCCGGCACGACCAGCGGCAGCTCCGCGGCCTTGAGCTTGGCGAGGATGGTCTCGTCGCTCTCGCCGTGCACCGTGCCGTCGTTCCAGGACACCTGCAGGGCGCGGACGCCGTCGATGGCCTGGCCGAAGGTCTGTGCCCGGACCGCGACGCCGGTGGACACGACCTCCACGTCGGTGATGCCGGGCATCGCGCGGACCTGCTTGAGGTTCTCGACGTCGTCCGGGGTGCCGTTGAGGTCGGGCGCCCGGCAGATCACGGTCGGCAGGGCGTCGGGGATCTTCAGGTCGTTCACGAAGGACTTGCGGCCGGTGACGATGTCCCGGGCGTCGGTCTTCGTCTGCGGCTTGCCGATGATCGTGAAGTCCTCGCGGGGCTTCAGGACGACGTCGACGGCCTGGTCGACCGCGCTCGAGGCGGGCTCGGTCAGGTCCCCGATCGGCAGGGCGTTGCCGAGGGTGTCGGTGATCAGGCCCTTGCGCGCGGTCAGCGTGCGCACGTCCTGGTTGAGGATCTGCGCGGCCGCGTCGAGCAGGCGCATCTGGGCCAGCGCCGCCGCGACCCGGATCGGGGTGTAGGTGGTGAAGGTGGTGCTCGACCCGCCGGTGATCTGGTTGAACAGCAGTTCGGGGCGGGCGTCGGCCAGGGTGACCTGCACCTGGTCGACGTCGAGGCCCATCTCCTCCGCGATGATCATCTGCGTCGAGGTGATGATGCCCTGACCGTTGTCGGACCGGGGGAGCGCGAAGGACACGGTGCCGTCGCGGTTCACCTCGACCCGGATCAGGTTCGCCGTGGGGCGCGAGGCGTCCCGCAGCAGGTCGAGGAGGTCGTAGGCCTCCGGGGGCTGCGGCGCGGACGTGATCGGGGCGGCCGTGGCGCTCGGACCGCCGAAGATCTCCTGGCGGGTCAGCTCGGCGGCCACGACGAGCGTCGGGGCCGCGACCAGGTAGCCGAGGAACTTGCGCCGACCGACCGGGGCGCGGAGGCCCTCTCTCTTGGGCGGGGGCGCGACGCGATGCTGGGCCATTCGGGGTCCTCTTCGTCGGGGACGATCCCGGGGTCTGCTTGGGGAGCGGTTGTCCGGGTTTCTTGCGCCGCCAACGACGAGGAGGTTCGACGGTTGCGTGTCGGACCGTCGAGGAAATGTCGGTCGTGCGCCCCGCACGGATCGTGACTTCGCAGCTCAGCGAACAGAAGGGCAGGCTACCCTGACCCGCATCTGCGGGTCAGGGTACCGCTGCCGCGACTCATCTGCGGGACAGGGCGCGGGCCGGGGCTCCACTCCATCGAGTGAGGCGTGTCGGTGCGTGCGACCTGGTCAAAGGGTGAGTGGACCACCCAGGCGAGACGCCTCCCGGGTGGCGTTCGTGGCCAGCGTGCCGCCGCGGCTCGCGGCGAGCTTCGCCGCGAGGTGCTCGCCGACCGTGACCGCCTCGTAGAGGGCCGGGTGGTCGGCGTCGACGCAGGTCGGGAGGGGCGCGATGACGGCGTCGACGTTGCCGTCGTGGAAGAAGGCCGCGGAGCGGCGCGGGACCAGCACGCCGTCGACGCGCGGCGCCGCGACCCGGTGCATCGTGGAGATCCAGCGGTCGTTGGTCCAGCGCGCGAGGGCGTCCCCGAGGTTGACCAGCAGGGCACCGGGGGCGGGCTGGACGGGCTGCCAGGCGCCCTCGTCGTCCAGGATCTCCAGGCCCGGCACCGCGTCCGCCCAGAGCACCGTGACGATGCCGTAGTCGGTGTGCGCGCCCATGCCGACCTGGTCGGCCTCCAGCTCGACGTCCGCGGCGGGGAGTCGGTAGTTGATCATGCGCAGGACGTCGATCGAGTGGTCGGTGAAGGGCGTCAGGCCCGCGTCGCCGAGACCGAGGGCGCGGCCGAAGACCCGGGTCATGGCGCGGGCGACGCGACCCGCCTCGGCGAACCACGCCTCCACGGCCTCGCGGAAGCCGGGGACGGCGGGCCAGACGTTCGTCCCGTAGTCCGCCTCCGAGAGGTCGAGGTCGGCGAACGAGGCCGCTTCGGTGCCGACGTTGAACGCCTCGAACAGGTCGGCCGCGCTCGTCAGGCCGAGGCTGTTCGCCAGCGACTCCGCCTTCGGTGGGGTGTAGCCGCGGTTCACTCCGGGCGGGCAGCGGTAGGCGCCCTTGGCCGCGGGGTCGGCGGCGAAGAAGGCGTCCGTGGCCGCGGTGAACGCCGCGAGGGTCTCCGCGGGGATCCCGTGCCCCACGACCTGCATGAACCCGACGGTCCGGGCGGCCCGGTCGACGGCCGCGGCGACCCCGTCCGGGTCGGTGCCGTCGAGGTACAGGGCGAGGTCGATGATCGGGACGTCGAGGACGCCGTTCGTGGTCCGGGCGACCGACATGGGTGCAGCTCCTTGCCGTGGGTGATTGCTAGCAACTATCGTTCCGTGCAGAACGACTGTCAAGAGCTGTCAGGAGGTCCGGTGGAGGACGAGGCGGTGCTCCATGCGCGGGTCGGTGCCACGATCCGCGCGCTGCGGGAGAAGTCCGGGCTCTCGATGCGCGAGCTGGCCCGGCGGGCGGGGGTCAGCCAGCCGTTCCTGTCGCAGATCGAGCGGGGGGCGAGCGCGCCGTCGATGATCACCACCTACCGGCTCGCCGAGGCGCTCGGCGAGCAGCCGGGCGCACTGCTCCCGGCGCCCGGCGAACCGGTCACGGTGGTGCGGGCAGGCGAGGGCCGGGCGATCCCGGTGGCGAACCGGCCGGACGCCGCGACGGGCCGTGCGCTGGTGATGCAGCCGGGCACCCCGCTCGAGGTGATCGAGTACGTCGTGGCGCCCGGGGAGTACCTCGAGGAGTGGTTCGCGCTCCCCGGCGAGCTGGCCGTCTACGTGGTCGACGGGGAGCTGGAGGTCGAGGTCGAGGGCCGCGCTCCCGTCGTCCTCGGTCCGCGGGACCTGGTCTCGCACTCCGCGGCGCTGCGACACCGCTGGCGGGTGCACGGGGACGCCCCGGTGCACCTGCTCCTGGCCATCGCGCACCCGTCGGAGGGTCCGGCCCGCCGCCCGGCCGCGCGGACCGGCAGCTGAGCGATCGTGAGCGGCGATAGTCGCTCTAGCAACTATCACCACTCACGGGTTAGGGGGTCCGACTATCGCCACTCATGGGTCAGGGGGTCAGGGTGTCGAAGCCGGTGTAGGGGACGAGGGCCTCGGGGATCCGCACGCTGCCGTCCGGCTGCTGGCCCTGCTCCAGGATCGCGACCAGGGTGCGGCCGACGGGCAGCCCCGAGCCGTTCAGCGTGGCCGCGAACCCGCGCGCGCCGTCCTTGGCCTTGGTGCGGATGCCCGCGCGGCGCGCCTGGAACGTGCCGAAGTCCGAGCACGAGCTGATCTCGCGGTAGGTGCCCTGGCTGGGCAGCCACACCTCGATGTCGTAGGTGTACTCGGCCGAGAAACCGATGTCCCCGGCCGCGAGCCGGACCAGCCGGTAGGCCAGGCCGAGCTCCTGCATGATCGCCTCGGCGTGGCCGACCAGGACCTCCAGCTCCGCGCGCGACCGCGCCGGGTCCACGATCCGGACCAGCTCGACCTTCGAGAACTCGTGCAGCCGGATGAGCCCGCGGGTGTCCCGGCCGTACGACCCCGCCTCGGAGCGGAAGCACGGCGTGTGCGCGGTGTAGGCCAGCGGGAGCTCCTCGGCGGCGAGGGTCTCCTTCGCGTGCAGGTTGGTGAGCGGCACCTCGGCGGTGGGGATGAGGAACAGCTCGCGGTCCGCCACCTCGGTGCGGAACAGGTCCTGCTCGAACTTCGGCAGCTGACCCGTGCCGGTCATCGTGGGGCGGGTGACCAGCGTCGGCACCGACCACTCGGTGTACCCGTGCCGCTCGGTGTGGCGGTCGAGGAAGAACCGCGACAGCGCCCGCTCCAGTGCCGCACCGCGGCCCTTGAGCACGGCGAACCGCGGGCCGCTCAGCTTCGTGGCCCGCCCCAGGTCGAGGATGCCCAGCTTCTCGCCCAGGTCGACGTGGTCCTGCGGGTCCTCGACCGCGGGGATCTCGCCCCACGTGCGGACGAGCTCCGCGTCCGCGTCCGACGCGCCGTCCGGCAGCTCGTCGGCGGGCAGGTTCGGGATCTCCAGGAGGTACTCGTTCAGCTCGGCCTCGAGGAGCTTGACCTCCTCCTCGGCGAGCGTGATCTGGGCCCGGGTCTCCTTGGCCTTCTCGATGATCGCGGGGCGCTCGTCCGGGGAGGCGCCCTTGACCGACTTCTGCAGCCGGTTGGCCTCGGCGCGACTCTCGTCCGCCTTCCGGATGGCCGCGTTGCGGCCTGCGGACAGGCGCTCGAGGCGTGCGACGTCGAGGGTGAAGCCGCGGCGGGCGAGCTTGCGCGCCGCGTCGGTCGCCGGGTCGAGCAGGACGCGAGGGTCGTGCATCGTTCGAGGGTATCGGGCGCGGTCGACCGGCTTTTCCTCCCCATCCGGGTGTGGCGCACGCCTCGGCCGCGTCGCAGGATGGGGCTCGATCCCGACAGTGGTGTTGAAGGAGTCGAGTGTGACCAGTCCAGTGGTGCCGTCGTACGCGTCGGGCGTCTCCGACGTCCCCCTGCTCGGCGACACGATCGGCGACAACCTCGACCGGACGGTGGCCGCGGACCCCGACCGCGAGGCCATGGTCGACGTCCCCTCGGGCCGCCGCTGGACCTACGCCCAGCTGCGCGCGGACGTCGACGCCCTGGCCCTGGGCCTGCACGAGTCCGGTCTGACCAAGGGCGACCGGGTCGGGATCTGGGCGCCGAACATGCCCGAGTGGACGCTGCTGCAGTACGCGACGGCCAAGCTCGGCGTCATCCTCGTGAACATCAACCCGGCCTACCGCACCCACGAGCTGGAGTTCGTGCTCAAGCAGGCCGGGATCGCGACGCTGGTGGCGGCGAGCGCCTTCAAGACCTCGGACTACGAGGCCATGATCGGCGAGGTCCGCGGCAACTGCCCCGACCTGCGCTCGGTGGTGATCATCGGGTCCCCGGAGTGGGACGCGCTGGCCGCGACCACCGGTGAGCTGCCGCGGATCGAGCTCTCCCCGGACGACCCGATCAACATCCAGTACACCTCCGGGACCACGGGGTTCCCGAAGGGCGCCACGCTGAGCCACCACAACATCCTCAACAACGGCTACAACGTCGGGGCGCTGTGCGGGTACACCCCGGAGGACCGGGTCTGCATCCCGGTGCCCTTCTACCACTGCTTCGGCATGGTCATGGGCAACCTGGCGTGCACCTCCCTCGGCTGCACCATGGTCATCCCCGGTCAGGGTTTCGACCCGCTGGCCACCCTGACCGCCGTCGCGCAGGAGCGGTGCACCTCGCTCTACGGCGTGCCGACGATGTTCATCGCCGAGCTCAACCACCCGGACTTCGAGTCGTTCGACCTGTCCAGCCTGCGGACCGGGATCATGGCGGGCTCGCCGTGCCCGGTCGAGGTGATGAAGCAGGTCGTCGCGCGGATGGGCATGGAGGAGGTCACCATCTGCTACGGCATGACGGAGACCTCCCCGGTGTCCATGCAGACCCGCCGGGACGACTCGCTCGAGCAGCGGGTGTCCACGGTGGGGCGGGTGCACCCGCACCTCGAGATCAAGATCGTGGACCCGGACACCGGCCTGACCGTGCCGCGCGGGGAGCCCGGCGAGCTGTGCACGCGGGGCTACTCGGTGATGCTGGGTTACTGGAACCAGCCGGACAAGACCGCGGAGTCGATCGACGCCGCCCGCTGGATGCACACCGGCGACCTCGGGATCATGGACGCCGACGGGTACGTCAACATCACCGGCCGGATCAAGGACATGGTCATCCGCGGCGGCGAGAACGTGTACCCGCGCGAGATCGAGGAGTTCCTCTACACCCACCCGGACGTCGTCGACGCGCAGGTCATCGGGGTGCCGGACGTCAGGTACGGCGAGGAGCTGTGCGCCTGGGTGATCCTGCGCGAGGGCGCCCCGCCGCTGGACGCCGCCGGTGTCAAGGAGTTCGCCGCCGGGAAGCTGGCGCACTACAAGGTCCCGCGGTACGTGCTCGTGGTCGACGAGTTCCCGATGACGGTGACCGGCAAGGTCCGCAAGGTCGAGATGCGGGAGAAGTCCGTCGGCCTGCTGGACCTCGGCGAGGCGGCCGCGGTGAAGAACGCCTGACATCCGGGCTGGATCAGGACTATTCTCGAACGAGCGCGTCCCGGTGTCGCCGGGACGCGTTCGTCGTGTGTACGACGTGGTGGGAACGAACGAGGAACGGGTGAGCAGGGTGCCTACCGGCAGGGTCAAGTGGTACGACGCCGAGAAGGGCTTCGGTTTCCTCGCGCAGGACGGCGGTGAGGACGTCTACGTCCGCAAGGCCTCGCTGCCCCCCGGTGTGGAGGCGCTCAAGCAGGGACAGCGCGTCGAGTTCGGGATGGCCGAGGGCCGCCGCGGCCCGCAGGCGCTGTCCGTGCGGCTCGTCGAGAGTCAGCACTCCGTGGTCGAGGCCACGCGCAGGCCCGCCGAGGAGCTCCACGGCCTCATCGAGGACATGATCAAGCTGCTCGACGCGCGGGTCCAGCCGGACCTGCGGCGGGGCCGCTACCCCGACCGCAAGACCGCCAAGCTCGCTGCGGAGGTCGTCCGCGCGGTGGCGCGGGACCTGGACGGCTGAGCCGGCTGAGCCGGCTCCGCTGCCCCGGCCGGGCTGGACCCGGCGAACGGCGCGTTCGCTCACCAGGTGTGAGCGAGCGCGCCGTTCGTCGTCAGGGCTGGGCGACGAGGACCCAGGTCGCGCGGGCCGGGTAGTCGATCTCGCCGGTGTCCGGGTTGGCGACGGGGGCGGCGCCGAGGAGCTGGACCTGGGCGGTCTGCAGGACGTCTCCGGGCTCGGGGAGCGTGAGCGTGTAGCTCTCCTGCGCGTTCGGGGCGAAGACCGGGCTGCGGCCGGTGGTCTGCTGCCCGGTCGCGTCCACGTAGGCGAAGACGAGGGACCAGGGCGCCTCGGACACCTCCGACGGCACGCTGACCTCGACCGCGGTGCCCGCCGGGACGGGGAGCACGGCCCGGGCCTGGTCGTCGTTCGTGCAGTCCCGGAGCCGGACGTCGCAGAACTGGGAGGGGCCCACGGTCACCTCCTGGCCGCTCACCGACCAGGTGACCTGCGGGTTCCCGCCGCCGCACCCCGCGAGCAGGAACAGACCGCCGAGCAGGACGAGCAGGGAGCGACGCACCCGGTCAGGCTACCGGCGCCGACTGCCGCTCCAGGACCGGTGCCTTCCCGCCGAGGCCCGGCACCAGCGACCTGCCCCGGGTGACCAGCCACGTCTGGACGCCGACGACGCCGACGACGGACGCGATCACGCAGAACCCGATCCAGAACGTGCTGTGCGGCAGCAGCACGCCGAGCGCACCGCCGAACACCCACGCGAGCTGCAGGACCGTCTCCGACCGACCGAAGGCCGACGCCCGCGACTCCTCCGGCAGGTCCCGCTGGATCACGCCGTCGAGGCAGACCTTGGCCAGGGCGCTGGCGGTGGCGCCGACCAGGCCGACGATCGCCGCCGTCGCGATCCCGGGGAACACCGCGGCGACGACCGACACCGCGCAGGCCGCGGCCACACAGCAGACGATCATGATCTCGGGGCGTTCGAAGCGCAGCCGGGAGCCGACGCCGTTGCCCAGGAACGAGCCCGCGCCCGCCGCCGCGCCGATGATCCCGATCAGGAACAGCTGCCGCGCCGCGTCCCCCTCGGCCTGCTGCTTGACCACGAACGCCACGAACAGGGTGAGGAACCCGGTCAGCAGCCGGGCGCCCGCGTTGCCCCACAGCGCGACCAGCACCGAGCGCCCGACCCTGGCGCGCTTGGCCTTGCGGGTGCTGCGCAGCCGGGCAGGCACCTCGCCCGAGGTGACCTCGACCCACTTGGGGATGCGGGCGCTGAGAACCGCACCCGCGAGGCCGAGCGCCGCGGTGAAGTACAGCGCGCCCGGCGAGCCCCAGAAGTAGGCCACGCCGCTGGCGATGCCACCGAACACCCCGCCCGCGATCAGCCCGAACGTCGTCAGGCGGGAGTTGGTGGTGGCGAGGGTGATGCCCTCGGGCAGCACCCTCGGGGTGATCGCCGCCTTGAGCACCGTGAACGACTTCGACAGCACCATCGCGCCGAGCGCGGCGGGGTAGAGGATCCAGTTCTCGTAGTTCAGCGCCATGACCACGCACAGCGCGGCGCGGCCGACGAACGCGGCCGCCAGGGCGGCCCGCCTGCCCCGCTGCAGCCGGTCCAGGAGCGGGCCGATCACCGGGGCGACCACGGCGAACGGGGCCACGGTGATCAGCAGGTAGAGCGCGACGTTCGTCTTCGACTCGGCGGTGGCCGCGGCGAAGAACAGGGTGTTGGCCAGCGCGACGGCCACGGCGGCGTCGACCGCGTAGTCCATCATCGAGGCGTAGGTGAGGCTGGTGAGCCCGGAGCGGTCGGCGCCGTCCGCGTGCGCGGCGCGCTTGAAGGTGTTCACCGCGCGGCCGGTCAGCTGCCGGGTGCGCATCCCGGCCACCCGGGTCACCGTGAGCTTCTTCGGCATGCCCGGCGGAGCCTGGTCGGGCCGGGCTTCGGGCTCGGGTTCCGGGGCGGGCCCCGGCGGTGGCGGGGCCGGGTTCGGGTTCGGGTCTGGGGGCGCCGCGTTCGGGTCCCGGCGGTACTGGTGCGGGTCGTAGTCCGGGTCGTCGTGCCACGGGTAGCGGCGACGCACCGTGGGCTCGTAGGGGTCGTCGCGCGCCATGGGTCCCATTCTGCCCGGCGGGCTCAGCGCAGGCGCACCCGAAACGTCGACGGCCACCACTTTCCGGTGAGCAGGTACTCGTCGCCGGTGACGTGGGCGATGCCGTTGAGCACGTCGGCGTCCGCCCGCTGCGCGGCCGGGAGCAGACCCGAGGCGTCGATCTCGGCGGTCACCGCGCCCGTCTCGGGGTCCAGGCGCACGATCCGGTCGGTCTGCCAGACGTTCGCCCACACCTGGCCGTCGACGCACTCCAGCTCGTTGAGGTTCGTCACGCCGACGCTCACCGAGCCGGTCTCGGCGAACGTGCGCGGATCGTGGAAGTGCAGCCGGTCGGTGCCGTCGGAGCGGACGAGCCGGTCGCGGCCCGCGTCGAGGCAGAGCCCCCACCCCTCGCCCTGGTAGGGGACCCGGCGCAGCAGGGTCAGGGTGGCCCGGTCCCACTCCAGCGCGACGCCGTCCTGCCAGGTCAGCTGCCAGATCGTCGGCCCGACGACGGTGATCCCCTCGCCGAACAGCTCCGCCGGGATCGGCACGGCGCGGCGGACGGCGCCGGTGGCGGGGTCGAGCTCGCGCAGCTGGGACCGCCCGACCAGCCCGGTGCCCTCGTAGAGGACGCCGTCCGCCAGCTCGAGGCCCTGGGTGAAGGCGGTGGGGTCGTGCGGGATCGTCTCCAGGACCTGCGGGCGCACCGGAGTCGGGGGTGCCGCGGTCGCCGCGCAGGCCGAGAGCAGGGCGGCCGCGGCGAGCAGGGCGGTGAGGGTCCGGCGCATCGCGGGTGATGATGCCGGCCGCCGACGGCGCGGATGGCACAATCGGAGCCATGTCCACCCTGAGTGCGCCCCCCGCCCACGGCGTCGCCCTCGACCTGGCCGTCGAGGCCGTCGAGACGGCCCGGGCGGCGGCCGTCGAGGAGGCCACCGCCGACCTCGGCCCGGAGGCGGCGGCGGTCGCGGTCGGCGTGCACCTGGGCGCGGACGTGGAGGACGGGTCGGCGGTCACGCACCGGTTCGCGGCGGACGTCGCGGGCTACCGCGGCTGGCTGTGGTCGGTGACCGTGGCCGCGGTCGAGGACGGGCCGGTCACGGTGTCCGAGGTGGTGTTGTTGCCCGGCGAGTCCGCGCTGGTCGCGCCGGGATGGGTGCCGTGGAGCGAGCGGATCCGGCCCGGTGACCTCGGCCCCGGCGACCTGCTGCCCGTGGAGCCGGACGACTCGCGCCTGGTGCCCGCGTACGTGCAGTCGGACGACCCGGCCGTCGAGGAGGTCGCGGTCGAGATCGGCCTCGGCCGCACCCGGGTGCTGTCCCGTGAGGCCCGCCAGGACGCGGCGGAGCGCTGGCAGGACACCCACGGCCCCGACTCGGACATGGCGCGCGCCGCCACCGAGGTGTGCGGGACCTGCGGCTTCTTCCTCCCCCTGGAGGGCTCGCTGCGCGGCGGCTTCGGCGCCTGCGCCAACCAGTACTCGCCCGCGGACGGCACGGTCGTGTCCGTGGAGTTCGGGTGCGGTGCGCACTCCGAGATCGAGGTGCGGGTCGGCTCGCCGGTCCCCGTCTCCGCCCTGGTCTACGACGACGGCGTGGACCTCGAGGACCGCTCCTGAACGACCCGGTCGACCCGTTCGACACCGCGGGTCTGCGCGCCGCCCTGCTCGCCGCCTGGGCGGACTCCCCGACGCGCTTCCGGGAGGACGCCAACGCCGAGGAGGACCTGGTCCTCGGCGGGTACGCGGCGACCTGGTTCGTCGAGCTCGCGCAGAACGCCGCCGACGCGGCCCGCGCGGCCGGCGTGCCCGGCCGGGTCCGGGTCGCGGTGGCGGAGGGCGAGCTCCGGGTCGCGAACACCGGTGCCCCGCTGACCGCCGCGGGCGTCGCCGCGCTCGCCTCCCTGCGCGCCTCGGCGAAGCGGGACGACCCGGGCTCGGCGGGACGCTTCGGCGTCGGGTTCGCGGCGGTGCTGCCGCTGTCGTCCGCGCCGCGGGTCGTGGTCGGGACCGGCGTCGGGGTGCGGTTCTCCGAGGCGGACACGCTCGCCGCCGTGCGGGAGCTCCCCGGGCCCGCCGCCGAGCTCGCGCGCCGCGGCGGGGACGCCGCGCCGGGGCGGGTCCCGGTGTTGCGGCTGGTCTGGCCGGTCGAGGCGGACGAGCCCGGCCCGCCCGCCGGGTACGCGACCGAGGTGCGGCTGCAGCTGCGCGAACCCGGGTCGGCGGCCCGCCTGCTCGCCGCGGCCCGCGCGGCGGCGCCGGACCTGCTGCTCGCCCTGCCCGACCTCGCGGAGATCGAGGTCGACGGGGCCGTGGTGTCCCGGAGCCACACCGACGGCGTGACGGACGTGGGCGGGGCGCGCTACCGCCTGGTGCGGGCGGTGGCCCGGGTCGACGAGCCCGGTACCGCCCTCGAGGAGCGCGGGCGGCGCGAGCGCGGGGTGTGCTGGGCGCTGCCGGTGTCCGCGGACGGGTCGCCCGCGCCGTTCGCGCCGGACGCGGGCGAGGTGCTGCACGCGCCCACCCCCTCCGCGGAGCGGCTGAGCCTGCCCGCCCGGTTGCTCGCCGACCTGCCGATGGATCCCGACCGCCGTCGCTTCCGGGCGGGCCCGGCCGCGGACGCCGTGCTGGGCGCCGCGGCGTCGGCATACGTGGAGCTGGTGCGCGCGGTGGCGCCCGCGGACCGGTTGTCGCTGGTCCCGGCTCCGGGTTTCCCGCTCTCCGAGCTCGACGGGGCCCTGCGCACGGCGGTGCTCGAGGAGCTGGCGGGCCGCGCCTGGCTGCCCGCCGCGCAGGCGGAGGCGTCGGAGCTGGTGCCGCGGCGGGCCGAGTGGCTCGACCTGCCGGGCGCCGACGGGCTCGCCGAGCTGCTCGCCGCGGCCGACGACGGCTTCGCCCGGCTCGCCGCGGTGGACCCGCGGGACGCGGCGCTGCTCACCGAGCTCGGGGTGCGGCGGGTGTCCGCGGCGGAGCTGACCGACCGCCTGCACGCGGTGGAGCGGGAGCCGGGCTGGTGGCGCGGGCTGTACGCGGTGCTGGAACCCGCGCTGGACACCGTGCCGGGGCTCGCGGAGGACCTGCGCGCCCTGCCGGTGCCGCTGGTCGACGGGCGGCTGGTCGCCGGGCCGCCGTCGGTCGTGATCGGCGCCGACGAGGGGGACCGGAGCGTCGCGGACCGGACGCTCTCGTCACCGTCGTCGGGCGCGGCGTCCGGTGAGTGGGACAGGAGCGTGCCGGGCCGGACGCTCGGGTCACCCTCGCCGCGTGTGGGGGACGGGGGGTTCGGGGCCGTCGCGGCGCTCGGGCTGCCGGGGTTGCACGTCGTCGCGCCCGAGGCCGTGCACCCGCTGCTGCGCAGGCTCGGTGCCCGGGAGGTCGACGGGCCCGCGTTGCTGGAGCACCCGGCGCTGCGCGCGGCCGTGGAGCGGTCGGTGGACGACGCGGAGGCGGGCCTCGACCCGGCGCCGCTGGCCGCGGCGGTCCTCGGGCTGCTGCGGGAGCCGACGCCGGGGTTCGGCGCGCTCGCGCTGCCGGACGACGAGGGGGTGCCCAGCCGCGCCGACGAGCTGGTGCTGCCGGACGCCGCCGTCCGGCCGCTGCTGGACGCCGACGCCCCGGTCGGCGTCCTCGCCGCCGACTGGGCCGCCCGGTTCCCCCGCGAGGCGCTGGTCACGGCGGGGGTGCTCGACGGGTTCGCGGTCGTCGTCGACGAGGAGCCCACGGGCCCCGACCACGACCTGCACGACGAGGACCTCTGGTGGGACCGCGCCGGGGACGCCGAGCCGACCCGGGTCGTCGCGGTGCGCGACCTCGACCTCGTCGCCGACCACGCCTGGCCGGGCGCCCTCGCGCTCCTCGCGGGCGCGCCCGCCACCCGCGCCGCGCTGCTCGAACCCGGCGGCTACACGAGCTGGTGGCTCGCCCGCCACGCGCTGCTCGCCGACCGGGAACCGGGCTACTGGCGATCGCCGTCGGCCGAGACGATCGCGGGCCTCTACGACCCCGCCCCGAGCAGCCTCGACGACGCCGTGCTCGCGGCGGTCGGGGTGCGGACCGGGCTCGCCGTCGCGGACCCGCGTGAGGCCGCCGACCTGCTGGAACGGCTGGCCGACCCGACGCGCACGGTGTCGCCGGAGCTCGGGGCGCGGGCGCACGAGGCGCTGGCGGAGGCGGTCGCGGACGGCCGGGTGGACGTGGCCGCGCTCGACCTGCCGGACCGGGTCCGGTCGCTGGCCGGGACGGTCGTGTCCGTCGACGACGCCGTCGTCCTCGACGCGCCGTGGACGGCCGCGGTGCTGCCCGCCGCCGAGCTCGTGGTGGGCGGCGAACCCGCGGCGCTGGCCGAGATCCTGGATCTCCCGCTCGCGTCGGAGGTCGTCGCGGGCGAGGTGGTCGGCACGGGCCGGGCGGTCGCCTGGGCGGACCTGCCGGAGGTCGTGGTGGCGTGCCGCACAGCGGGCCTCGCGCCGCCCGCCGGATTCGTCTGGTCCCACGACACCCTGGAGATCGACCTGACCCGGCCCGAGAAGGCCAGGCGCAGGGTCCCGACCTGGGTCGACGAGGCCGGGCGGGTACACGCCGACGACCCCGTCC
The DNA here is from genome assembly GCF_021728735.1 of Pseudonocardia sp. WMMC193. Classification (NCBI taxonomy): domain Bacteria; kingdom Bacillati; phylum Actinomycetota; class Actinomycetes; order Pseudonocardiales; family Pseudonocardiaceae; genus Pseudonocardia; species Pseudonocardia sp. WMMC193. Next base: position 5,774,040 of record NZ_JAKKDO010000003.1, read on the forward strand.
GGGCCCTGCTCGCCCACCGCGCCGCCCACCCCGGGCGACCGGCGGGCGGCGCGGTGCCGGGCGCGTGAGCGTGCTAGGAAGAAGCATGTGAACATCCCGGTCCGTGGGCGTGTCGCCGTCCTGTCGGTGCACACCTCCCCGCTCGAGCAACCCGGCACGGGCGATGCGGGCGGGATGAACGTCTACATCGCCGAGACCGCCACCCGTATGGCACGCCGCGGGGTGCCCGTGGAGATCTTCACCCGGGCCACGTCGTCGGAGCAGCCGCCGGTCGCCGAGCTCGCGCCCGGCGTGCTCGTCCGGCACATCGCCGCGGGCCCCTTCGAGGGGCTCGGGAAGAACGACCTCCCCGGCCAGCTGTGCGCCTTCACCGCGGGCGTGCTGCGGACCGAGGCGCACCACGAGCCCGGCTGGTACGGCGCGGTGCACTCGCACTACTGGCTCTCCGGTCAGGTCGGGTGGCTGGCCAGGGACCGCTGGGGCGTGCCGCTGGTGCACACCGCGCACACCCTGGCCCGGGTCAAGAACGCCGCGCTCGCCGAGGGCGACGAGCCCGAGCCCATGGTCCGGGTCATCGGCGAGGACCAGGTCGTCGCCGAGGCGGACCGGCTGACCGCGAACACCGACACCGAGGCCCGCCAGCTGGTGGAGCTGTGCGGGGCGGACCCGCTGCGCACGGTCGTGATCCCGCCCGGGGTGGACCTCGACCGCTTCCGTCCCGGCGACCGGGCGGCCGCGCGGGCCCGGCTGGGGATCCCGCGGGACGCCGTCGTGCTCGGGTTCGTGGGGCGGATCCAGCGGCTCAAGGCCCCGGACGTGCTGTTGCGGGCGGCCGCCGAGATGGTGCGCCGCGACCCCGGGCTGCGCGCGCGCCTGGTGGTGCTGGTCGCGGGCGGGCCGTCCGGGTCCGGGCTCGCCGAGCCGACGTCGCTGCAGGAGCTGGCGGCGCACCTGGGGATCGCCGACACCGTCCGGTTCCTGCCGCCCCAGGCGGGCCCCGCGCTGGCCACGGTCTACCGGGCCGCGGACGTCATGGCGGTGCCCAGCCACAACGAGTCGTTCGGGCTGGTCGCCCTGGAGGCCCAGGCCTGCGGGACGCCGGTCGTGGCGGCGGACGTCGGCGGGCTGCCCGTCGCCGTCGCCGACGAGCGGTCCGGGCTCCTGGTCCCGGGGCACGGGTCGGAGGAGTGGGCCTCGGCGTTGGCCTCGGTGGCGCTGGACCCGGCGCGGCGCGAGCGGCTGGCGTCGGGCGCCGTGGCGCACGCCCGGGACTTCTCCTGGGACCGCACGACGGACGCGCTGCTGGCCACCTACGCGGACGCGGGCCGCGAACACGCGGCCCGGCTGCGGCGCAGGCTCGTCGCGGGCATCATCGAGGGGTGAACCCGGAGATCATCGCAGGGATCGAGAAGGCGCTCGACGAGCTGGAGGTCCCGCACACCCGCCGGGAGCCGGGCCAGTACCTGGTCACGCTGGAGGGCGAGAACCGGCTCAACACCCCGACCTGGCTGATCGTGCGCGAGCAGACCGTGTTCGTGCAGGCCTTCGTGTGCAGGCAGCCCGACGAGAACCACGAGGGCGTCTACCGGTTCATGCTGCAGCGCAACGCCCGGCTCTACGGCGTGCACTACGCGCTGGACCGGGTCGGGGACATCCACCTCGTCGGGCGCATCCCCTTCGCGGCGGTGAGCGCGGACGAGGTCGACCGGGTGCTCGGGCAGGTGCTCGAGGCCGCGGACGGGGACTTCAACACCTTCCTCGAGCTGGGCTTCGCGGAGTCGATCAAGCGCGAGTACGCCTGGCGGAGCGACCGGGGCGAGTCGCTGGCGAACCTCAAGGCCTTCGAGCACCTCTTCACCTGAGTTCCCCCGGTGCAACCTGATCGGCCACTCCCTGCGTCCTGGGGTCGAACCGGACCTCGGAGGGTGACATGCAGCTGGTGGCGGAGCGGGCGGGGCTGTCCCGGACCCCAGGGACCCCACGGACCCCACGGAACCCGCGGACAGCACGGACGCGGCGTGGGCGCTGGGTCGCGGGGATCGTCGCGGGGGTGATCGTGCTGGGCTCCGCCTCGGTCGTGGCGGGGGTGGCACTGGAGTCCGGCGGGGTGAGCGGCGCCGCCGCGCCGGACACCGGCACCGCGGAGGTCGGCGGCTACAGCGGTCCGACCGCGGAGTCCGTCCCGAGCAGCCCGGCGATCGCGGACCGCGGCAGCGCGCCGGGGATCGCGCCGCTGGACCCCGCCCTCGCGGGGATGGACGTGATCCGCACCGCGACGCTGACCCTGCAGGTCGCCGACCCGGCGGTCGCGGCGGGCGAGGTCCGCGGCGCGGTGGCCGCCGCCGGCGGGTTCGTGGCGCAGGAGCGCAGCGTGGGGACCTCCTCGGCCGGGTTCACCCTGCGTGTGCCGACCGACCGGCTCGACGCGTTCACCGAGCGGATCGCGGGCCTCGGCACGGTGACCGCGCGGGGCGGCGAGACCCAGGACGTCGGTGGACAGGTCGCCGACCTCGACGGCCGAGTCGCGGCCCAGCAGGCGAGCGTCGCGCGGGTGCGCGGGCTGCTCGACCGGGCCACCACGATCAGCGAGATCGTCTCCGTGGAGGCGGAGCTGGCCTCCCGCGAGGCGGACCTGGAGTCCCTGCAGCGGCGGGTCGCGGTGCTGCGCGACCAGGTCTCGATGGCGACCGTGGAGCTCTCCCTGACCCCGGTCGTCGCGCCGCCGCCGCCCGCGACCGGTGGTTTCCTCGGCGGTCTCACCCTCGGCTGGCAGGGTCTGCAGGCCGTCGGGGCGGCGACGCTGGCGGTCCTGGGCTTCGTGGTGCCGATGCTCCCGATCGTGGCGGTGCCGGCGGGTCTCGGCTGGTTCGTCCGACGGCAGGTGGTGCGGCGCCGCCGTCCGGCACCGACGGTGGACGAGCCGGTGTCGTGAGTGGCGATAGTCGCCATGGCGACCATCGCCGCTCACAGGACGGGTTACGCTTTCGCGACGCACCTGCGAACCCGGGAGGACGCGATGGGCGCGCGCCCCCTGGTGCGCAAGGGAGTCGAGCCGCTGTGGGCCCAGCTCCTCGCCGACCTGCGGGACCGGCTGGAGGCCCACGAGTTCGACTCGGCCTTCCCCGGCGAGCTCGCTCTCGTCGCCGAGTACAAGGTCAGCAGGCACACCGTCCGCGAGGCGCTGCGCAGGCTGCGCGAGGAGGGCCTGGTCGTCGCCGGGCGGGGGCGGACGCCGCGGCTGGCCGGGCCGGTCGAGATCGAGCAGCAGCTCGGGTCGCTCTACAGCCTCTTCTCCGCCGTCGAGTCGACCGGGCGGGAGCAGCGCAGCGTCGTCCGGACCCTCGACGTCCGGGCGGACGGGGTCATCGCGGCGCGGCTCGGGCTGGAGGAGTCCACCCCGCTGGTGCACCTCGAGCGGCTGCGCCTCGCCGAGGGCGAGCCGCTGGCCGTGGACCGGGTCTGGCTGCCCGAGGAGGTCGCGGCCCCGCTGCTCGACGTCGACTTCACCCACACCGGCGTCTACCCCGAGCTGGAGCGGCTGTGCGGGATCCGGGTCGCCGGGGGCCGGGAGAACATCAGGGCCGTGGTGCCCTCCGCGGAGGAGCGCAGGCTGCTGGAGATCGGCCCGGGCGTCGCGGCGCTGGCCATCGAGCGGCTGGGGCGCTCGCGCGGCGCGGCCGTCGAGTGGCGGCACACGCTGGTGCGCGGGGACCGGTTCACGCTGACCGCGCAGTTCAGCGCCAAGGACGGGTACCTCATCGGCGCCACCCCATAGGTTGAGTTCTCAAGTATGCTGGGGGCATGACCGAACCCCGCTGGCTGACGCCCGCCGAGCTGAAGGCCTGGATGGCCTTCGTCGCGGCGACGACGCTGCTCGACGGTGCGCTCGACCGGCAGCTCCAGCGGGACTCCGGCATGCCGCACGCCTACTACCTGATCCTCGCGATGCTGTCCGACGCCCCGAACCACACGCTGCGGATGAGCGAGCTGGCCGCGGCCACGCAGAGCAGCCAGAGCAGGCTGAGCCACGCCGTCACGCGGCTGGAGCGGGAGGGCTGGGTCTCCCGCCGCCCCTGCCCGGACGACCGCCGCTCCACCTTCGCGACCCTGACCCCGGAGGGTCTCGACGCCCTGCGCCGGGCCGCCCCGGGCCACGTGGGCACCGTGCGGGACAACCTGTTCGACGCGCTGACCCCCGAGCAGGTCGACCAGCTCGAGGCGATCTGCCGGGCGATGTTGGGCAGGCTCACCCGTGACCCGGACGCCACCCCCATGCCGGGGGTCTGTCCCTGAGGCCGTGTGTCGCAGGCCGGAGGCCCCGGCTTCCGCGCCGGAGGCGACCTCGATCACGGAATCCACAGCCTCCGGCCCGCGGCACACGGCCTAGGCTGCTCGCATGCCGACTCTCGTGCTCCTGCGCCACGGCCAGAGCGACTGGAACGTGAAGAACCTGTTCACCGGATGGGTGGACGTCCCGCTGTCCGAGGTGGGCGAGGGGGAGGCGCGCCGCGGCGGCGAGCTGCTCAAGGAGCAGGGCATCCTGCCGGACGTCGTGCACACGTCCCTGCTGCGCCGCGCCATCAACACCGCGAACCTCGCGCTCGACGCCGCGGACCGGCACTGGATCCCCGTCCACCGCGACTGGCGGCTCAACGAGCGGCACTACGGCGCGCTGCAGGGCAAGGACAAGAAGCAGATCCGCGAGGAGTTCGGCGACGAGCAGTTCATGGTGTGGCGCCGCTCCTACGACACCCCGCCGCCGCCCATTGAGAAGGGCTCGCAGTGGTCGCAGGACGCCGACCCGCGCTACGCCGGGATCGACGCGCCCCTGACCGAGTGCCTCGCGGACGTCGTCGTGCGGATGCGGCCGTACTGGGACGAGGCCATCGCGCCGGACCTGCGCGCGGGCAAGGTCGTGCTGGTCGCCGCGCACGGCAACTCGCTGCGCGCGCTGGTCAAGGAGCTCGACGGCATCTCCGACGCCGACATCGCCGGGCTGAACATCCCGACCGGCATCCCGCTTCGCTACGAGCTGGACGACGCGCTCGTGCCGATCACCGAGGGCGGCGAGTACCTGGATCCCGCCGCGGCCGAGGAGGCCATCGCGGGCGTGGCGAACCAGGGTCGGTGAACGCCTCCTGAACGGGGGCCGAACATCCCCCGTTCCGGGAGTCAGGCCGCTCACCTTCGGCGGTTCAGGCTGGTGTTCGGCCTGGTCACCGGGCCTACGATGGGCCCGTGAACCCCGTGGCGTCCGCGATCGGAGTCGCCGTCGCGCTCGGCTTCGGCCTCTGGGCGGGCGTGCTGATCGGGCGCAGCATCAGCCGTCGACCCGCCACCCGACCCGACGTCCGCCGGGGCCCGACCCTCGCCGAGCTGCTGCAGCGCACCTTCCGCACCACCGGGTCCGGGCTGGCCGTGCTGTCCGGCTCCGGCGAGGTGGTGCTGCACAACCGGCGCGCCGCCGAGCTGGGCGTGGTCCGGGCCGGGCGGCCGGACCCCCGAGCCTGGGCCGCCTGCAGGCGGGTGCTCGACGGCGTCGTCGCGACGGACGTCGTCGACCTCGCCCCGCTCGAGGCGCGCGGCAGGCAGCCCGCCGCCGTGATGGCCACCGTGCAGGGGCTCGGTGACGGGTTCACCCTGGTCGAGGCCGCGGACATGTCCGAGTCGGTGCGTCTGGAGGCCACCCGGCGGGACTTCGTCGCCAACGTGAGCCACGAGCTGAAGACGCCGGTCGGGGCCGTCGGGCTCCTCGCCGAGGCGGTGCTCGACTCCAAGGACGACCCGGAGACCGTCGAGCGGTTCGCCTCCAAGATCCTGCGCGAGTCCACCCGGCTCGGGCACCTCGTGACCGAGCTCATCGCGCTGTCGCGGCTCACCGGGGCCGAGGCGCTGCCGGACCTCGAGGAGGTCGAGGTCGACGAGGTCGTCAGCGAGGCGCTGGGCCGCTCCCGGCTCTCCGCCGAGTCCGCGCGGATCGACGTCACCGTCGACGAGCCGTCCGGGATCACCGTCGACGGCGACCGAACGCTGCTGGTCACGGCCCTGTCGAACCTGCTGGAGAACGCCATCGCCTACTCCCCGCCGGACGCGTCGGTGTCGGTGAGCCGCACGGTCGAGGACGGCTGGGTGGAGGTCTCGGTGACCGACCGCGGCATCGGCATCGCCCCCGAGCACCAGGTGCGGGTGTTCGAGCGGTTCTTCCGCGTGGACCCGGCCCGCTCCCGGGCGACCGGGGGGACCGGGCTCGGGCTCGCGATCGTCAAGCACGTGCTGGCGAACCACGGCGGCGAGGTGCGGCTGTGGAGCCGCCCCGGCACCGGCTCGACGTTCACCATGCGACTCCCCGCGGCCCGACCGGTGGCGGGCGACCGAGATCCGGCCGGGGCATCCGGCGTCGGGGGTGTCTGATGAGCCTCCGTCGAGTCCGCGAAGTCCCAGGCGGGCACCTCGCGGCGTTCTCGTCGCGGCCGATCCAACCCCGGGATCGGCCGCTCCTCGGCCTTGCGGGCTACCCACCTGGAACTCCGCGGACTCGACGGAGGCCCATCAGACACCCCCACCTGGAGGATGAGATGACCCGTGTGCTGATCGTCGAGGACGAGGAGTCCTTCGCCGACCCGCTCGCGTTCCTGCTCCGCAAGGAGGGTTTCACCGCCGCCGTCGCCACCACGGGCCAGGAGGCCCTGGAGGAGTTCGACCGCAACGGCGCGGACATCGTGCTGCTCGACCTCATGCTCCCCGGCATGAGCGGCACGGACGTGTGCAAGGCGCTGCGCACCCGCTCCGCCGTCCCCGTGATCATGGTGACGGCGCGCGACTCGGAGATCGACAAGGTCGTCGGGCTGGAGCTGGGCGCGGACGACTACGTCACCAAGCCGTACTCGGCCCGCGAGCTGATCGCCCGCGTGCGGGCCGTGCTGCGGCGCGGCGGCGACGGCCCGGAGTCCGACGACGCCGGGGTCCTGGAGGCCGGTCCGGTGCGGATGGACGTCGAGCGGCACGTGGTGTCGGTCAACGGCGCGGACGTCCCGCTGCCGCTCAAGGAGTTCGACCTCCTCGAGTACCTGCTGCGCAACGCGGGCCGGGTGCTGACCCGCGGCCAGCTCATCGACCGGGTGTGGGGCGCGGACTACGTGGGCGACACCAAGACCCTCGACGTCCACGTGAAGCGGTTGCGCGCCAAGGTGGAGCAGGACCCGGGCACTCCGCAGCACCTCGTCACCGTCCGCGGGCTCGGGTACAAGTTCGAGGGGTGAGGGTCACGCTCGGGGCACGGTCGGGGCACGGGCCGGTAACCTGACCCGCCGTGCGACTGGGAGTGCTCGACGTCGGGTCCAACACCGTCCATCTGCTGGTGGTGGACGCGCAGCGGGGCGGCCACCCCACCCCGGCGACGTCGATCAAGTCGGAGCTGCGGCTCGCCGAGCACCTCGACGCCCGCGGGGCGCTGACCGACGCCGGCACGTCGTCCCTGCTCAAGGCCGTGGTGGCGGCGCGGGACTCGGCGGCCGACCTCGGCTGCGACGACATGATCGCGTTCGCGACCTCCGCCCTGCGGGACGCGTCGAACTCCGCCGCCGTGCTCGGCCGGGTCCGGTCCGAGACCGGGGTGGCCCTCGAGGTGCTGCCCGGGGAGGACGAGGCGCGGTACACCTTCCTGGCGGTGCGGCGCTGGTACGGCTGGTCGGCGGGGCGGCTGCTCTGCCTGGACATCGGCGGGGGCTCCCTGGAGCTCGCGGCGGGGCGGGACGAGCACCCCGCGGCCGCGGCCTCGCTGCCGCTCGGTGCGGGCAGGCTGACCCGCGAGTGGTTCTCCGCGGACCCGCCGTCTCGCCGCGAGATCGAGGCGCTGCGCGAGAAGGTGGACGCCGACCTGGCGCCGGTCGCCCGCGAGCTGCGGCGGGTGGGCGAGCCGGACCTCACGGTGGGCACGTCGAAGACCTTCCGCTCGCTGGCCCGCCTGACGGGCGCGGCGCCGTCCGGGGCGGGGCCGCGGGCCCGGCGCGTGCTGACCCACCAGGGGCTGCGCCAGCTCGGCTCGTTCATCAGCCGGATGTCCTCCGGCGACCTCGCCGAACTGGAGGGCGTGAGTCCCTCCCGGGCGCACCAGCTGGTCGCCGGCGCGGTCGTCGCGGAGGCCGCGATGCGGGCGTTGAAGATCACCGAACTCGACATCTGCCCCTGGGCGCTGCGCGAAGGGGTGATCTTCCGACGGCTCGACACGCTCGATGGGTCGACCCGTGGCGACCGCTCGGCGCAGGACGCGCCCCCATCACTTGGACCCTTGACGCCGGAACAGGCACGGTGTAGCGGATGAGCTCCGAAACCGACCAGCCGCGCCAGCGCACGGTCGCCGAGCTCCTCGCCGAGAACGGCGGGGCGGCGACCGGGCGTCGTCGGCGCCGCCGAGACGACGACGACCCCGCCGCCGGAGGCGTTCCCGGCTCGACCGCGGAGGCCCCCGCCCCGGGGCCCTTCGTGGGCCGCCCGGGCGGCCGCGCCGAGCGGCGCGCCGCCGAGGAGGCGCGGCAGCAGCAGCCCGCGAGCTGGTTGGAGCGCGAGGAGCAGCCCGAGGGCGGCGGCGTGGGCGGCGCTGCGGGCGGCGCGGTTCGGAACGGCGGCTACGGCGCCGGGGCGAACGGTGCGGGAGCGAACGGTGCGGGAGCGAACGGTGCCGGGGCGAACGGTGCGGGAGCGAACGGTGCCGGGGCGAGCGGTGCCGGGATGAGCGGTGCCGGGGTCGACCCGCGCGCGACCGGTCGCCGGCCGGGGCCCGCCCAGAACGGGTTCCCGCGCAACGGTTCGGGCCAGCCGGCCAGGCCGCCCGCCCCGCCCGCCGCCATGCCGGGCGCCGGGGCGCCCGCGAACCCCTGGTCCGCGGCCGGGGACCGGTCCCGCAGCAACGCGCGGTCGGACTGGTCGCGCGGGGGCGCGCCCGCCCCCCAGACCCAGGCCCAGCCCCCGTCGCAGTCCCAGGCCCAGCCCCCGTCGCAGTCCCCGCCCGTCCCCGAGCGGGACCGTGCCGCGCGCCAGGACTGGGACCGCAACGGCGCCCAGGCCTGGAACCGCGGCCCGGCGGCCACCCCCCGGACCAGCCCGCCGCAGGGCGCGCCGGCGCAGAGCCCCTGGCCCGGGCGCGGCGGCGCGCAACCCGGCGCCGCGGGCGGGGCACCGAGCAACTCCCGCGGAGCGGGCGCGGCGAACGCGGCCGGTGCGGCGAACGCGGCCGGTGCGGCGAACGCGGCCGGTGCGGCGAACGCGACAGGTGCGGCCGGACTGTCCGGCGCGGCCTGGCCCGGCACGGCGGCCCGTCGCGGGACGGCCCCGGAACGCGAGACGGAGCAGCTCGGCAGGCTCGGCGCCGCCGAGGAGCCGCTGACCGCCCCGTTCACGGCGGCACCGGCGGTCTCCGACGGCGGCCCGCCCACCCAGCTGGGCGCCCCGCCGATCGAGGACGAGGACGCCGACGGCGGACCTCCGACGCAGCTCGGCGCGCCGCTCCTGGACGACGACGAGGACGAGGACGAGGCCGGCACCGACTACGCCGCCCCCGCGGGCCTCGGCCGCCGCGCGGCCCGGGACGCCGACCACGTCGACGACGAGGAGGACGAGGACGAGGGCACGCCGCAGGGGTGGGCCGTCGTCATCGGGCAGTGGATCGCGGGCGCGCTGGTCGGCGCCGGGATCTGGGTCGGCTTCCGCTACCTGTGGTTCAACCTGCCGGTCGTGGCCCTGGCCGCGGCGGTGATCATCACCGTGGGGCTGGTGCTCGGCGTCCGCGCCCTGCTGCGCAACGACGACCTGCGCACCACGGTCTTCGCCGTCGGCGTGGGGCTGCTGCTCACCGTCTCGCCCGCGATCCTGGTACTCCTGGAGAGGTGACCACCGGCCCACCGGTCGCGCTGTCGACCGCCTCGGTCTATCCCGAGCCCGCCGCGGCGGCGTTCGAGCTCGCGTCCGAGCTGGGGTACGACGGCGTCGAGCTGATGGTGTGGACGGACCCCGTGTCGCAGGACGTCCGGGCCGTGCGGCGGCTGTCGGAGCGCCACGGGATGCCCGTGCTGGCCGTGCACGCGCCCTGTCTGGCCGTGACGCAGCGGGTCTGGGGGTCGGACCCGATCGCCCGGCTCCGCCGCTCGGTGGGCGCCGCGGAGCACCTCGGGGCGCGCACGGTCGTCGTGCACCCGCCGTTTCGCTGGCAGCGCCGCTACGCCGCCGCCTTCGCCGACGAGGTGGCCCGCGCGGGCGAGGTCGCGGACGTGCGGCTCGCCGTGGAGAACATGTTCCCCGTGTCGCGGTTCGGGGTCCGGCGGGTGCCGTACGCGCCCGGGTTCGACCCCACCGAGGTCGGCCACCGCTTCTACACCCTCGACCTCTCGCACACGGCCGCCGCGGGCACGGACGCCCTGGAGCTGCTGGACCGGATGGGCGAGGGGCTCGTCCACCTGCACCTCACCGACGGCACCGGGGCACCGCGTGACGAGCACCTGGTCCCGGGCCGCGGGACCCAGCCCTGCGCGGAGGTGTGCGAACGCGTCGCCGGCTTCGACGGTGTCGTGGTGCTCGAGGTCAGCACCCGGCGCTGCCGCACCCGGGAGCAGCGGGCGGCGCTGCTCGCCGAGTCGCTGGTCTACGCCCGGCTGCACCTCGCCGCCGCCCCCGAGCCCTCGCTCTGACGATCACAGGCGCCGGCGCCTGTGATACGACTGCCTGCATGACGACCACCGAGCGGCCGTTCTCGACGGCGACCGCCCTCACCGCGCACGACGGCGGCCGGTACACCGCGGAGCTGGGTACACGGTTCACCATCGGGGGGAAGGCCCACGGCGGCCTGTTGATGGTGCTGCTGGCCAAGGCGGGGCTCGCCCGGCTGGCCTCCGAGCTCGGCCGCGAGGTCGACCCGGTGGTGGTGAGCACGGAGTTCCTGCGCGCGCCCGAGCTGGGCACGGTCGACCTGGACACCGAGGTGGTCAAGCTGGGCAGGCAGGCCTCGATCGCCACGGTGCGGATGGCGCAGGCCGGCAGGCTCGTGCTGTCCGCCACGGTCACCGGCGGCGCGCTCCCGGACGCGGACCCGCGGTGGCTCGTCCCCACCGAGATGCCCGCCGAGCCGCCCGCGGACGCGCGGGAGGCGGTCCCGGACGTCCGGACCCCCGGGGAGGGGCTCGCGGCCGCCACCGAGGCCCGCTACGACGCCGGCACCATGGCCTTCCTGCGCGGCGAGACCGGCGACCCGCAGATCCGCGGGTGGATGCGCCCCCGCGGCGAGGACCCCGACCCGCTGTTCGCGCTGCTGGCGGGGGACGCGCTGCCGCCCACCCTGTTCAACCTCGGCGGCGACTTCGGCTGGGCGCCGACGGTGCAGCTCACCGCGCTGCTGCGCGCCCACCCCGCGCCCGGCTGGCTGCGCCTGGAGTCCCGCTCGGAGATGGTCGCGGGCACCTGGTTCGACGAGGACTGCACCGTCCGGGACTCCCGCGGCATGATCGTCTGCCAGGCCCGCCAGCTCGCCCTCGCGCCCTTGCCGCGCGGGTAGCCCGGGCGGGAGGACCGGCCTGCGCGCGGGCTACCGTTCGGCGCATGACACGAATCGCCGTGCTGGGTGCAGGGAAGATCGGGGAGGCGCTGCTCGCGGGGCTGTTGGCGGCGGGCCGACCGGCGGCCGACCTCGTGTTCACCGAGCGGCACCCGGAGCGGGCGGCGGAGCTCACCCGGCGGCTCGGGGTCGAGTCCGCCGACGTCCCGAAGGCCGCGGCGGAGGCGGACGTCGTCGTGGTCGCCGTGAAGCCCCAGGACATCGCCCCCGTGCTGACCGACCTGAAGCCTGCGCTGCGCCCCGGGACGCTCGTCGTGAGCCTGTGCGCGGGCCTGCCGACCGCGCTGTTCGAGGGCGGGCTGCCCGAGGGCACCCCGGTCGTGCGGGTCATGCCGAACACCCCGATGGTCGTCGGAGAGGCGATGAGCGCGGTCTCCGGCGGCACCCACGCCACCCCGGAGCACCTCGCGCTCGTCGAGGAGCTGCTGGGCGCCGTCGGCGCGGTCGTGCGGGTCCCGGAGAGCCAGCAGGACGCCGTCACCGCGCTGTCCGGCTCCGGGCCCGCGTACTTCTTCTTCCTGGTCGAGGCCATGATCGACGCGGGGATCCTGCTCGGGCTGCCGCGCGCCGTCGCCGCCGACCTCATCATCCAGTCCGCCTACGGGGCCGCCACGATGCTGCGCGAGTCCAGCGACCACCCGGTCCTGCTGCGCGAGGCCGTGACCTCGCCCGCGGGCACCACGATCGCGGCGATCCGCGAGCTGGAGCGCCACGGCGTGCGGGCCGCGTTGATCGATGCCATCGAGGCCGCCCGGGACCGGAGCGTCGAGTTGGGACGCTCGGTGTAGGTCCGTTGACCCGAATGTAGGAGCACGTGTCACCCTGACGCGCGCCTGAAGACCCCGCGCGTGTGGCATGGTGTGTCGAAGGCGTCACACCGGTCCCGCTATCCTCACAGGGAACAGTGGGTGGCGAACGGGGAAGGCGGTGTCCGGATGGACGACCGAGAGCAGTCCGGCCGGCCCGAGAACCTCTCCGCGGTGCAGTTCCTGACCGTGGCCGAGGTCGCCGCGATGATGCGCGTCTCCAAGATGACCGTGTACCGGCTGGTGCACGGCGGAGAGCTGCCCGCAGCCCGGGTGGGGCGGTCGTTCCGGGTGCCCAAGCGCGCCGTCGAGGACTACCTGCGCCACGCGTACTTCGACGCGGGCTGAGCCGGCCCCCCGGGCGGCGGTGTCCGCCCGCCGGGTAGGATCGCCAGCCGGTAGTCGTCTCGCCGTGTGCACCCGCGTGCGCGGGAGTTGAGTGAAGCTGCAGTAGGAGGTACCGCGCATGGGTTCGGTCATCAAGAAGCGTCGCAAGCGGATGTCGAAGAAGAAGCACCGCAAGCTGCTGCGCAAGACCCGCGTCCAGCGTCGCAAGCTCGGCAAGTGAGGTACCGGGTCCCGTCCTGCTGAGGGCGGGGCCCGCTTCCGTTCCGCGACGAACACCCGTTCCGCGACGAGACAGGTCGTGCCCGTGACGCCTTCGGGACCGCAGCCCCTGGACCGGCCCTCCGTCGTGCTCGTGACCGGTGTCAGCCGCTTCCTCGGCGGCAATCTCGCGGCCCGGCTGGCCGCGGATCCCGCGATCGAGCGGGTCCTCGGGGTGGACACGGTCCCGCCCTCGCGGGACATGCTCCGCCGGATGGGCCGCGCCGAGTTCGTCCGCGCGGACATCCGCAACCCCCTCATCTCCAAGGTCATCGCCGGTGCGGGCGTCGACACCGTGGTGCACGCCGCGCTGTCGGCGAGCCCCGGTTCGTCCGGTGGCCGCACGGCGATGAAGGAGATGAACGTCATCGGCACCATGCAGCTGCTCGCCGCCTGCCAGAAGGCGGAGCGCGTGCGGCGCGTGGTGCTCAAGTCGACGACCGCGGTCTACGGCTCCGGGTCCCGCGACCCCGCGCTGTTCGACGAGTCGATGACCCCCAAGGACCTCCCGTCCGGCGGCTACGCGAAGGACGCCGCCGAGATCGAGGGGTACCTGCGCGGGTTCGCCCGCCGCCGCCCGGACGTCGGGACCACGGTGCTGCGGTTCTGCAACTACGTCGGCCCGCGCATCGACACCGTGATGACCCGGTACTTCGCGCTCCCCGTGGTGCCGACCGTCCTCGGGTTCGACGCGCGCATGCAGTTCCTCCACGAGGAGGACGCGCTCGCGGTGCTGGAACGGGCCGCCACCCACGACCTCCCGGGCGTCTACAACGTGGCGGCGGACGGCGTGCTCATGCTGTCGCAGGCCATCCGCCGGGCCGGTCAGGTCCAGGTCCCGGTGCCCTCCCCGGCCGTCGGCCCGGTCGGCAGGCTGCTGCGGGGCGCGCGGATCGTGGACTACAGCCCCGAGCAGATGCGGTTCCTGCACTTCGGTCGGGTGGTCGACACGACCAGGCTCAAGGAGCGCTTCGGCTTCGCGCCGCGGTGGACCACCGTGCAGGCCTTCGACGACTACGTCCGCGGCCGTGCGCTGCGTCCCGTCCTCGGCCGGGACCGGCTCGAGGCGGCCGAGCGGACCGTGCTGCGCGCGGTGAAGGTGCTCGGCTGATGGTGGAGAAGAACGGGAAGGGGGCTCGGGTGCCGGAGGCACGCGTCATCCCGCTGCACGCCGACGACACGGGTGGGCGCACGCGCTGGCGGCTGGGGGCGGGGGAGACCCGTCCGCGGGGCCGCTCCGACCGCGAACCGTCCGGGCGCGCCCGCCGTTCCGACGCGGGGACCTCGGGTCCCTCGAGCACCTCGAGGGCGTCGACCACGCCGCGCCCGCGGCCGCCCGCGGACGACGCGCCGCCGCAGACGCCGCCGATCGCGGTCGTCCCGGACCCGGAGCCCCCGGCCTGGGAGTCGGCGCTGGAGTCGGCGCTGCGCTTCGTGCGGCGCAGGCTCGCGGGCGACTACCCGGTCGACGAGTTCGGCTACGACCCCGAGCTCGCCGAGTCCGTGATCGCCCCCGTGCTCCAGCCGCTCTACCAGCACTGGTTCCGGGTCGAGACGATCGGGATGCAGCACGTGCCGGACAGCGGCGGCGCCCTGATCGTCGCCAACCACTCCGGCACCCTGCCGCTCGACGCGCTGATGACCATCCAGGCCCTGCACAGCGAGCACCCCACGCGGCGGCGGCTGCGGCTGCTCGGCGCGGACCTGATGTTCCGGCTGCCGATCGTGGGCGAGCTCGCCCGCAAGAACGGCGCCACGCTCGCCTGCAACCCCGACGCCGAGCGGCTGATGGGCTCCGGGGAGCTCGTCGGCGTCTTCCCCGAGGGCTTCAAGGGGATCGGGAAGCCCTTCGCGGACCGCTACAAGCTGCAGCGCTTCGGCCGCGGCGGGTTCGTCTCGGCCGCGCTGCGCACCGGCGTGCCGATCATCCCGTGCTCCATCGTCGGGGCCGAGGAGACCTACCCGAAGATCGGCGACGTGGCACCCCTGGCCCGGCTGCTGGGCGCGCCGTACTTCCCGATCACGCCGACCTTCCCGCTGCTCGGCCCGCTGGGGCTCGTGCCGCTGCCGTCGAAGTGGTACATCGAGTTCGGCGAGCCGATCATGCTGGACCGCTACACCCCGGCGGACGCCGAGGACCCCATGCTCGTCTTCAACCTCACCGACCAGGTGCGCGAGACGATCCAGCACACGCTCTACCGGCTGCTGTCCCAGCGCCGCAACGTCTTCCTCGGTTGATCCGGTTCGAACCGCCCGCGGGCCCGGTCCTCGGGCGCCGTGACGGGGCCGTCGTCCGGGTGCGCGGGGTGCCCTACGCCCACGCCGCGCGGTTCGGCCTGCCGCGCCCGCCGACGCGCTTCACGGAGCCGTTCCCCGCGCTGGAGGCGGGCCCGGCCGCGCGCCAGGAGCGGTCGGCGACGCTCACCGCGCTGGTCGGCGAGGTCACGGGCGGGACCGTCGGAGAGGACTGTCAGCGGCTCACGATCACCCTGCCCGCGGACGTCCGGCCGGAGGAGCGGCTGCCCGTGCTCGTCTGGATCCACGGCGGGTCCTACGAGACGGGCGCGGGGGACGCCCCCGTCTACGACCCACAGGCGCTGGTCGAGGAGCAGCGGCTCGTCGTGGTGACCGTGGGCTACCGGCTCGGCCTCCTCGGCTACCTGGGCATGGACGGCGTCGCACCGGCGAACCTGGGGCTGGTCGACCAGCTCGCGGCGCTGCGGTGGGTGCACACGAACATCGCGGCCTTCGGCGGCGACCCGGCCGCCGTCACCGTGGCGGGGCAGTCCGCGGGCGGAGACGCGGTGGCGCACCTGATGATCAGCGACGGGGCGCGGGGGCTGTTCCGGCGGGCGATCGTGCAGTCCGCCCCGCTGGCCACCACGAGCGGACGCTCGCGGATGGGGGATGCGATGGCCCGCGCCGTCGGCACCCCGCCGCCGTCGGCCTCCGTCGAGGACCTGCTGGCGCTGCACCGCGTCGCGGCGAAGGCCGCGAAGCCCTTCGGCCTCGCGGGCGGGATGCCGTTCGGGGTCCGGTACGGGCGCCCGCCGCTGCCGCCGCAACGGCAGCGGGCGGCGGCCTGGCGGGCCTGCGCCCCGGAGATCGACCTGCTGATCGGGGCGACGGCCGCGGAGGCGGGCCTGCTGCTGGGGTCCGCACCCGGCCCGGTCGGCCGGGCACTCGTCGCGGGCGCCACCCGGCTGATCTACGGCGGCCCGGCGCGCGCCTTCGCCCGCAGACACCGCCGGGCGGGCGGGCGCGCGGTGCACTACACGATGACCTGGGCGCCCCGCGGCAGCCGCTACGGCGCCGCGCACATCGTCGACCTGCCGCTGCTGTTCGGCGCCCGCGCGGGCTGGGCGGGCGCCGCCCTGCTCGGCGACACCCCGTGGGCGGAGGTCGACGAGCTCGGCCGCCGCTTCCGCGCGGTCTGGGGCGCCTTCGTCCGCACCGGCGAGGTCCCCGCCCCGGTGGCGGACGCCGCCCGGGACGTCCTCACCCTGAGCTGAGGCTCAGCGCTTGCGGTAGGCCAGACCCGCGGCGACCGCACCCGCGACCGCACCCGCGCCGAGCACGCTCGGCACGCCGATACGGGCGGCCTTGCGGCCGGTGCGGAAGTCCCGGACCTGCCAGCCGCGCTCCTTGGCCACGTCCCGCAGCTCGGAGTCCGGGTTGACGGCCACCGCGGTGCCCACGGCCGAGAGCATGGGCACGTCGTTCACCGAGTCCGAGTAGGCGGTGCAGCGGCGCAGGTCCAACCCCTCGGTCACGGCCAGCGCGCGCACCGCGTGCGCCTTCGCCGGGCCGTGCAGGATCTCACCGACCAACCGGCCCGTGTAGTGCCCGTCGACGCTCTCGGCGACGGTCCCGAGCGCCCCGGTCAGCCCCAGCCTGCGCGCGATGATCAGCGCGAGCTCCACCGGGGTGGCGGTGACCAGCCAGACGCGCTGCCCGGCGTCGAGGTGCATCTGGGCCAGCGCGCGGGTGCCCGCCCAGATGCGGTCCGCCATCAGCTCGTCGTAGATCTCCTCGCCGAGCGCCACGACCTCGTCGACCGGGCGCCCGGCCACGAACGACAGCGCGGTGTCCCGGTGCCCGGCGATCCCGGTCTTGTCCTCGCGGCCACCGACCCGGAACTTGAGCTGCTGCCAGGCGAACCCGGCCAGGTCCGAGGTGGTGAAGAACTTGCGCGCGGCCAGTCCGCGGGCGAAGTGGAAGATCGAGGCGCCGACCATCATCGTGTTGTCGACGTCGAAAAAGGCGGCGGCGGTCAGGTCCAGCTCGGCCGCCGCGAGCGAGCCCGCGGGCGGCGCGGTCTCCCCGGCGGCCACGGCGGCGGCCGCGGAGGCCTCACCCGCCCGCTGCGACCGGTCCAGCGCGCTGACCGACGCCATCACGTCGGCGGACTCGGCGACACCCGCGACCTGTGCCCGCCCGTCCGCGTCCTGCTCCCTGACCACCTGTATCTACCGCCACCTCGGAGTCGACCAGCCGGTCACCACAGTCCAGCCGGTGACCACAGTACCGACGCGGGCCCGCACGGAACGAGGGCCGCGCGGTGCCCCTCGTCGTGAGAGGAGCCACCGCGCGGCCCTGAGGCGGAGCTCGGTCGCCCGGGTCAGCCCAGCGTGATGGAGGGCAGGCCCGGCAGCAGCGGCGGCAGGTTGATCGGGGGTAGCAGCCCGCCGCCCCCGCCGCTCCCGCCGCCGTTGTGCCGGTCGTCGGATCCCGACGAACCCGTGGACGAGCCGCTCGACGTCGTGGAGCTCGGGCTCCCCGGAGTCGTCGACGTGGTCGAGGACTCCTGACCGCCCAGCAGCGGGTCGAGGAGGTCGCCCTCCTGCTGCGGGGCGGTGGTGCCGGTCGGCGCCGTGGTCTCGGTGGCCGACTCCGGCGTGGCGGACTCGGTGCCCGCCCCGCCGCGGGCGGACGACGACCCCGAGGGGCCCGCCTGCACGGCCGAGCCGGACGAGCGCGCGGCGTTCGGGGCCGGGACGCACGTGCCGGTCGCCGGGATCGGGCCGAGATCGTCGACGCCGTCGCTGACCTCGGTGCACCCCATCCGGGCCTGCAGCGCGGCGGACCGCTCGGCCACCCGCTCCATCAGCCGCGCGGAGTCGGCCGCGCCCGGGACCTGACCGCTCCCGGACTGCAGCGCGGCGAGCGTGTCCGACTGGCGGTGCGCCCAGGCGCCCAGGTCCTCGAGGCTCGCCTCGCTCGGGTCCGGGCCGGCGAGCACCATCCGGGAGCCTTCGCTCGCGGCGGTGTCGAAGGCCCGCAGCGCGGCCTCGTAGGTCGCGGCGTCCGGGGTCCGGCCCGCCTGGCGCAGCGACTCGATCTCGGCCAGCCGGGTCGCGGCGATGTCGAGATGGCGCTTCGCCTGGGCGGCGTCCCCGAAGGTGAAGGCCGAGCCCGTGGACTCGGACATCAGCTTCATGGAGTAGAGCGAGTCCCCGGGCAGCGCGCCCTGGCTCATCGCCGCGGTGCCGCCGACCAGCGCGACCAGCCCGGCCGCCGCGGCCGCACCGACCAGCGCGACGCGCCGCCCGGTCTTGGGCCGCCGCGGGTTCTCCGGGTGGTTGGCGGGCAGGTTGTGCCGCTTGCGGCCCTTGCGGCCGACCATCGACACGACGTCGGCGACCGGCTCGGCGACCGGCTCGGCGTCCTCGGGCGCGGGCTCCTCGTCCCGGGCCGCGGCGATCACCTGGGTCGGGCCGAGGTCGACCGGCGGGATCGGCGCCATGACGGCGGTGCGCTCCGCGTCGGACTCGGGCGGAGCGGTCTGCCACTCCTGCTCGAGGCGGGCGAAGAAGTCCCCCCGCATGCGGTCGGCCGCGTCCGGGTCCGGGCTGAGGTCGACACGGCTGCGGTCGAGGGCGGCCGCGAGCGCGAGCTCGTGCTCCAGCTCCTCGTCCGGGCCGTAGTACAGCTCGGCGTCCCAGCGCTCCTCGTCGGAGCCCCATCGTCCCGAGGCCATGTTCGCCGTCCTCACTGCATCCCTGCGCTGTTCGCCTGCGCTCGGCCCGATCGGGGCCTCGCGCTCCATCGACGTTCACCCACACAACGAGGCGAACGGTCGTCGGTTACGGCACAGGGACCGTTCACCGCTTGGTGTAGCTCACTCGTCGCAGGAGTAACGACAAGCATGTAGTTCGCGATATGTGGCGCACTCATCGCGGAGGCGGCGCTCGCGGGGCCGACCCTCATCGGAGCCCCTCCGGCATGAGCTGTCCCAGCCGACGGACGGCGCGGTGCTGGAGGGCCTTGACCGCGCCCTCCGCGCGGTTCATCCGCTCGGCGGTCTCGGCGACGGAGAGCCCCTGGAGGAAGCGCATCCGGATGCAGTCCTGCTGATCGGCGTTGAGCTTGTCGATCGCCTTGAGCAGCTCGGAGTTCGTGGCGTTCTCGATGACCTGCTGCTCGGGGCCGTGCGTGGTCGGGGAGTGCTCGACCATGTCGGCCGTCGTGGACTCCAGGCGGTAGCGGCTGGACTTCACGTGGTCGAAGATCAGGTTCCGGGCGATGGTGACGAACCACGCCCCGATGTCGCGGCCCTGGTAGCTGACCGACGAGATGCGGCGCAGCGCGCGCAGGAAGGTCTCCTGGGTGAGGTCCTCGGCCAGGGTGCGGTCACCCAGCCGGAACAGCACGTACCGGAACACGACGTCCTGGTACCGCGCGTACAGCTCGCGGAACGCGTCCTGGTCGCCCGCCTGGCAGGCCTTGACCAGGACCCAGCTGCCCATGGACTCGTCGTTGGGGTCCGGCATGGCCTGGGCCTGCGCTGCCTGGGTGGCCTCGGGGGCCTGCGCGGCCTGCGGCGGCTGCGTCCGACCCGGCGGCGGTCCGCCCGCGGGCGGCCGTCCCTGGACGGGCGGCGCCTGCGGCCGCGAGAAGGGAGGAGCGACGGGGGGAGCGGTCACGGGCGCCTGCCGGGGAGTGGGCCGACCGTCCACCGCCGCGCGGCCGAGGCTCGCGGTGGCGGTGTGGTCGGGCTGGGCCGGGGGAGCGGAGGTCTCCGGGGTACCGGGGACGACGTCGGCGGGGGTACCGGGCGGCGGGGCCGCGGGGAGCTCGGCCCCGCCCGCGCCGGTGCGGGCCACGCCGGGTCCGACCTGCCTGGGCAGGCCGGACCACGCCGCGGAACCCCGTCCGGAGGAGACCTGACCCGCGGAGCCGAACCGCTCCACCGGGAGCAGTCCCTCGGGTCGCATCGAGGAGGTCATGAAGCCTGGGCGACCCGGTCGCGAAGGGCGGGACCGGGGCGGCACCCGGGAACCCGCGGTGCGCCGGCGACAGACTGCATGCCACTCCCTTGGGTGAGGTCTCGTGCCGTTCCCGGAGGAGCGGCGTTGGAAGGTTGTGGGGGTGGACCCTAGGGGAGCCCGGCGCCACCACCGAGGGCGCCACCGCTCGCCGAGTCTCTTATCCGGTGAGCGGACGGTCACGCGCGGTCAACGTGGTGGTAGCGCAGTGTGTCCGGTCGATCGCACCGAATCGGGCGTGTCGGCGCACCGTCGGGCGCATGCCCCTTGCGCCCTACGGCCCCGCCCCGCAACGCCACTAGTCTTGCCGGGGTGCAGCCAACCGAGTCGGTCTCCCACCTCGGCGCGCTGGTCCGCCGCGCGGCGGTCCGGGCACCCGAGCACGCCGCGGTCGTGGACGTCACCGCCGGACGCACGCTGACCTGGGCGGAGCTCGACGCCGCCGCGAGCGCCGAGGCCGCGCGCCTCGCCGCCGCCGGGATCGCGCCGGGGGACCGGGTCGTGCTGGTCCTGCCCAACGGGGTCGGCTTCTGCGTCGCCCTGTTCGGGGCGCTGCGGGCCGGGGCGATCGCGGTCCCCGTCGGTCAGCGGTCCGTGGCGCGCGAGGTCGCGGAGATCCTCGCGGACGCCCGCCCCGCGGCGGTCGTCACCGAGGCGGGCGTGGCCGCGGACGTCGCCGCCGAGGCGACCGTCCCGGTGCTGTCGCCGCCGGACCCGGACGCCCGGACGGGTGAGCCGCTCGCCGACCCGCCGGGCGGCGAGGCGATCGCCCTGCTCGTCTACACCTCCGGCACCACCGGACGCCCCCGCGGCGTCCAGCTGTCCCACCGGGCGCTGCTCGCGAACCGGGAGCAGACCGCCGCGCTGCGGCCCGCGCCGGTCACCCCCGCGGACCGGGTGCTGCTCGCGCTGCCGCTGTTCCACAGCTTCGGCCTGGCGGCGGGCCTGCTGCAGGTCGCCTGGTCCGGGGCCACCGCGGTGCTCACCGAGCGGTTCGACCCGCAGGCCACCCCGGGGATCCTGCGCGAGCACCGGGTGAGCGGGGTCGCGGGCGTGCCGTCGATGTACCGGGCCCTGCTGGACGTCGACCCCGCCGAGCTGCGTGCGGCCCTGGAGGGCGTGCGCATCTGCACCTCGGGCGGCGCGCCGCTGCCCCCCGCGTGGATGACGGCGTTCCGCGAGGCCACCGGGATGGAGGTCCTGGAGGGCTACGGGCTGTCCGAGGCGGGGCCGGTGGTCACCAGCAACGTGCCCGGCCGGTCCAAGCCCGGTTCGGTGGGGCGCCCGCTGCCCGGCGTCGAGCTGCGGTTGGTCGACGCCGAGGGGCAGCCGCTCGCGGACCGGCCCGCCGAGGAGCTGGAGGAGGGAGACCCCTCGGACGACTTCTCCGACACCGGGGACGACACCGGGCTGGTGTCCGTCCGCGGCCCCAACCTGTTCTCCGGCTACTGGCCGGACGGCGCGGGCGGCCCGGACGCGGACGGCTGGTTCCGCACCGCGGACGTCGGCTACCTCGACGCCGAGGGCGACCTCCACCTCGTCGACCGTTCCTCCGATCTGGTGATCGTCAACGGCTTCAACGTCTACCCGCGCGAGGTGGAGCAGGTGCTGCTCGCCCTCGACGGGGTGCAGGAGGTGGCCGTCGTCGGGATCCCGGACGACCGGACCGGCGCCGCGGTCAAGGCGGTGCTGGTGGCGGAGGGGGTGGACGAGGACGCGGTCCGGCAGTGGTGCGCCCTGCGGCTGGCCCGGTTCAAGCGGCCCACCGTGATCTCCTTCGTCGACGAGCTGCCGCGCACGCCCACCGGCAAGATCGCGCGCCGGGTCCTGGCGGTGACCTCGTGAGGGTCACGGTGCTGACGCGGGTGGGCTGTCACCTCTGCGAGGTCGCCGAGTCCGACGTGGCCCGGATCTGCGGCGAGCTGGGCGTGGAGTGGACCACCGAGGACGTCGACGCCGACGACGAGCTGCGCGCCGAGTACGGCGACATGGTCCCGGTCATCCAGATCGACGGGAGGACCCACGGCTACTACACGGTCGAGGAGGCGCGCCTCCGCAAGGCCCTGACCTGACGCAGTGTGGCTCCACGATGCGGGGGGCGGTGGGGAGATCACCGTTTCGTCACATCCTCCGGGACCGCCCTGGCGGAGGATGGTCCGGTGAAGCCCTCTCTCGCCACGACCCTGCGCGCGCCCGTCGCGGTCGGGGTGCTGCTCCTCGCGATCGTGGCCGCGCTCGCCGCCGGGCAGCTGGTGGCCGGGTTGGTGGCGCCGTCGTCGTCGCCGTTCCTGCAGGTGGGGGACGCGGTGGTGCGGCTGGCCCCTGCCCCGGTGGTCGAGTTCGCCAAGTCCGCGTTCGGCACCGCGGACAAGCCGGTGCTGCTGGTCGGGATCGGCGTGGTGCTGCTGCTGGTCGCGGTCGGCGCGGGCCTGGCCTCGCGCCGGTTCGCCACCGTCGGGCAGGTCACGGTGGGGGTGCTCGGCGTGCTCGGCATCGCCGCGACCGCCACGAACCCGACCTTCGCGCCCACCGACCTGCTCGCGCCGGTCGTGGCCGCGGGGGTGGGCTGGTGGGTGTTCCGCGAGCTGCACCGGCGGGCCATGGAGTACACGGGATCGGCCGACGGGATCACCCGACGGCGGTTCCTCCAGGCCACCGCCGTGGTCGGCGGGCTCTCCGTCGTCGGCGGCGGCGCGGGCGTGCTGCTCGGCCGCCCCACGATCGACTCCCGCGCGGTCGTGACCGCCCGGCTGGCCGCCGCGTCGGTCGCCCGCGAGACGGGGGCCGGCACCGACTTCGGGCTCACCCCGTACGTCACGCCGAACGCCGACTTCTACCGGATCGACACGGCCCTGCGGGTGCCCCAGCTGCGGGCCGAGGACTGGAGCCTGCGGATCCACGGGATGGTCGACCGCGAGCTCACCCTGACCTTCGACGACCTCCTGGCCCGCCCGCTCGTCGAGCGGACGGTGACGCTCACCTGCGTGTCCAACGACGTCGGGGGCGACCTGATCTCCACGGCCCGGTTCGTCGGCGTCGAGCTGGCGGACGTGCTGCGCGCCGCAGGCCCGCGGCCGGGCGCCGACCAGGTGTTCTCCACCAGCTCGGACGGCTGGACGGCGGGCACCCCCACCGAGGTGCTGCTCGAACCGGGGCGGGGCGCGCTGCTGGCCGTCGGGATGAACGGGGAGGCGCTGCCCACCGAGCACGGCTTCCCGGTGCGGATGGTCGTCCCCGGCCTCTACGGCTACGTCTCGGCGACCAAGTGGGTCACCGACCTCGAGCTGACGACGTTCGCCGCCCGCGAGTCCTACTGGGAGCAGCGCGGCTGGGGCGAACGCGGCCCGATCAAGACCGAGGCCCGCATCGACCTCCCGCGCCCGTTCGCCGCCGTGCCCGCGGGCGCGGTCACGGTCGCCGGGATCGCGTGGTCGCAGCCGCGCGGGATCTCTCGGGTGGAGTACAGCGTCGACGGCGGGCCCTGGGCCGAGGCCGAGCTGGCCGACACGGTCGGGGGCGACACGTGGCGGATGTGGCGGGGTTCCGTCGAGGTCGGCGCGGGCAGCCATACGATGCGCGTCCGGGCGACCGACGGGACGGGTGCGCTGCAGACCGAGCGGGCCGCAGACGTCCTGCCGGACGGCGCGACCGGCTGGCCTGCGGTGATCTTCACCGCGCGGTAGACGAGGGCGACAGACGAGGTGGACATGAGGAAGCTCTGGGCGGTACTCCCGGCACTGGCGATCGTGGGCGCGTGTTCGGCGCCCAGCCAGCAGGCGTCGACCGCCACGGACGTGCCGCCGGTCCCGACCGTCGCCGCGCAGGGTGCGAAGACCCCGGCCCCCTCGCCGGACGTCGCCGTGGCGGCGTTCGGGCCCGGCTGCGCCGATCTCCCGCTGTCCGACGACCCGGGCTCGCTGGACAACGTGCGCCTGCAGCCGGTCGCCGCGGCCATCGAGTCGAGCCCGGAGCTGAGCAGGCTGCACGAGGCGATCGTGCGGGCGGGGCTGACCGACATGCTGAACACCGCCCCGGAGCTCACCGTCTTCGCGCCGACCAACGCGGCCTTCGAGGCGGCGCCCGCCCTGTCCGACCCCGCCCGGCTGCGCGCGCTGCTGGAGTACCACGTGTCGAACACCCGGGAGACCGGCGCCCAGCTGCGCGCCGCGGGGGTCTCGCAGCAGCTCGAGGGCGGCGAGGTCCGGGTCGGCGGCACCCCGGAGGAGACGACGGTCACCGACGGCGCGGGCACCGAGGCGGCCGTGACGTGCGGGGACATCACCACGCAGAACGCGAACGTGTTCCTGGTCGACCACGTGTTGCAGCCGTCCTGAGCAGGCGCAGGCCCCGCCGGGCGCGGTGAGCGGCCGTCGGCGGGCGACCACCGGTCGCCCGCCGTGGGTCGCGTACGAGACCACGCCGCGGACCAAGATCGCAACTTTGTGCGCACGTTCACGAGCGACTACCGTGTGATGGCGTCGCCGCCAGGGTATTCACCGCGTGATCCTCCGGCCGCGCAGGCCGTCGGCCCCAGCCCGCGGCCCATCGACGAGTAGGACACCTCGAGGAGCCGCCGCGTGATGCTGCCGCCGCAGGCCGACCCCGGTGACTCCGAGAAGGTCGTCAAGGTCATCCCGGAGGCGACCGTCGCCCGGCTCGCGGTCTACCTGCGGGTGCTCGGCCAGCTGGCGGACGGCGGCGCCGAGACGGTGTCGTCGGAGGAGCTCGCGGCGGTCAGCGGGGTCAACTCGGCCAAGCTGCGCAAGGACCTCAGCCACCTCGGCACCTACGGGATCCGCGGCGTGGGCTACGACGTGGCGTCCCTGCAGCACGAGCTGGAGAAGGTGCTGGGGCTCGACCACCCGCAGGCCGTCGCGCTGGTCGGGGTCGGGAACCTCGGGCACGCGCTCGCGGGCTACGGCGGCTTCGGCGGCCGCGGCTTCCCCGTCACCGCCATGTTCGACGTCGACCCCGACCTGGTCGGCACGCCGATCAACGGCATCGAGGTCCGGCACGTGCGGGACATCCCCTCGGTCTGCCCGGCGGTGGGCGTCACCATCGGCATGATCGCCACGCCCGCGCAGGCCGCCCAGCAGGTGTGCGACCAGCTCGTGGCCGCGGGTGTGCACTCCATCCTGAACTTCGCCCCCACCGTGCTGCAGGTGCCTGCGGAGGTGGAGGTCCGCAAGGTCGACCTCGCCGTGGAGCTGCAGGTGCTCGCCTTCCACGTGGCGGGGCGTATCAACGAGGGCGGGCCGACCTCTCCCCAGGTCGTGCACGGACGCAACGGATCGGCGGTAGCCACATCATGAGCGTGCTGGTCGTCGGCTTGTCGCACCACAGTGCGCCGGTCGATGTGCTGGAGAAGGTCGCGGTCTCGGCCGACGACGTGCCCAAGCTGCTGGACGAGATGGTCCGGCGGGCGCACGTCTCCGAGGTCACCCTCCTCTCGACCTGCAACCGGGTCGAGGTCTACGCGGTCGTGGACGCCTTCCACGGCGGCCTCGCGGACGTCTCCGAGGTGCTCGGCAGGCACTCCGGGCTGCCGATGGCCGACCTGACCGAGCACTTCTTCGTGCACTACGCGGGCTCCGCGGTGCAGCATCTGTTCTCGGTGGCCGCGGGTCTGGACTCGATGGTCGTCGGCGAGTCGCAGATCCTCGGCCAGCTCCGCCAGGCCTACGCCACCGCGGACCAGACCGGGACCGTCGGCCGGGTGCTCCACGAGCTCGCCCAGCAGGCGCTGCGCGTCGGCAAGCGGGTGCAGGCCACCACGGGCATCGACGGCGCCGGCGCGTCGGTCGTGTCCGAGGCCCTCGCGGACGCCTCGACCGTGCTCGACGGGTTGGCCGGGCGCAAGGCCGTGCTGGTCGGGGCGGGCGCGATGGGCGCGCTGGCGGCCGCGCACCTGCGCCGGGCGGGCGCCGCCGAGATCACCGTGCTCAACCGCAGCCTGGACCGGGCGCAGCGGCTCGCGGAGAAGTCCGGCGAGGCGGGCCTGCCCGCCCGCGCGGGGCTGCTCACCGACCTGCCCGCCGAGCTGGCGGACGCGGACCTGCTCGTCGCCTGTACCGGGGCGATCGGCACGGTCGTCGAGGCCGGTGCCGTCGCCCAGGGGCTCGCGGGCCGCGCGGCGCCGCTCGTGGTGTGCGACCTCGGCCTGCCGAAGGACGTCGACGCCGCGGTGGCCGAGCTGCCCCGGGTCACCGTCGTCGACCTCGCGGCCCTGCAGCAGCGGCTCGCGGGTCCCGCGAACAACGGCGCCGTCGCCAAGGCCGCCGAGCTGGTCGCCGAGGAGGCCCAGCTCTACCTGGCCGCGCAGCGGTCCGCGGAGGTCACCCCGACCGTCACCGCGCTGCGCCGCCGCGCCTCCGAGGTGGTGGACGCCGAGCTGCTGCGGCTCGACTCCCGCCTCCCCGCGCTGCCGGACGCGGTGCGGGACGAGTTCACCAAGACCGTCCGCCGCGTCGTCGACAAACTGCTGCACACGCCGACCGTGCAGGTCAAGCGGCTCGCCGAGGGCCCGGACGGGGACAGCTACGCCGCCGCGCTGCGCACCCTGTTCGAGCTCGACCCGGGCAAGCCCGCCGCCGTGGCGGGCTCGTCGATCCGGGGCAAGGACGTGGCCGTGGCGATCGACGCGCCGGTGGAGGACGAGCGATGACACTCCGCGTGGGCACCCGCCCCTCCACCCTCGCGATGGCCCAGTCCGGCACCGTGCGGGACCTCATCAGCGCCGCAGGCCGGGACGCCGAGCTGGTCGACGTCCACACGACCGGCGACCGTTCGTCGGCCCCGATCGAGCAGCTCGGCGTGGGCGTGTTCGTCTCGCAGCTGCGCGAGGCGCTCGTCGCGGGCGAGGTGGACGTGGCGGTGCACTCCTACAAGGACCTGCCCACCGCGGCGGACCCGCGGCTCGCGCTGGCCGCCGTGCCCGTCCGCGAGGACCCGCGGGACGCGCTGGTGGCCGACACCGTGCTCGGCGCGCTGCGGCCCGGATCGCGGATCGGCACCGGGTCGCCGCGGCGGACCGTGCAGCTGCACGCGCTCGGGCTCGGCCTGGAGGTCGTCCCGATCCGCGGCAACGTGGACACCCGGATCGGGAAGGTGCGCTCCGGCGAGCTCGACGGCGTGATCGTCGCGGCCGCGGGACTGCGCCGGTTGGGCCGGGTGTCGGAGGCGAGCGAACTGCTCGACCCCCTGCAGATGTTGCCCGCCCCCGCCCAGGGGGCGCTGGCGATCGAGTGTCGGGCCGGGGACACGGAGCTGATCGAGTTCCTGTCCGCCGTGCTCGACGACGCGGGCGTCCGCGCGGCGGTCAGCGCCGAGCGGGCCGTGCTCGCGGCGTTGGAGGCCGGGTGCAGCGCACCCGTGGCCGCCCACGCGGACGTGGTGGAGGACCTCGACGACGAGGGGCGTGTGGTCGAGCGGCTGTCGCTGCGCGCCGTGGTCGGGATCGGAGAGGTGACCGAGGGCGCACTGCTGCGCGCGTCCGTCACCGGGGATATCGAGAACGCCGAGAAGCTCGGCGCGTCCCTCGCGCTCGAGCTGCTCGACATGGGCGCCGACGAGCTTGCGCGCTAGAGAAGAAGACGCTGGGAGCGTAGGAACAACAATGACTCGCACAACCCCGACCGCCGGTCGGATCGCCTTCGTGGGCTCCGGCCCCGGGGACCCCGGACTGCTGACCGTGCGCGCCCGCGAGGTGCTGTCCACGGCGCCGCTCGTGGTCAACGACCCGGACGTGCCCGAGGCGGTGCTGGGCCTGGTGGCCGAGGGCGCCGAGGTGCGGCCCGCCGTCGGCCAGCCCGCGGACGTCGCAGGCGACCTGGTCACCGAGGCGAAGTCCGGCCGCCCCGTGGTCCGGCTCGTCTCGGGCGACCCGCTGACCGTCGACGCCGTGGTGGCCGAGGCCCGGGCCGTGGCCGCCGCCGGGCTCGCCTTCGACGTGGTGCCCGGGGTCCCCGCCGGGACCGCCGTGCCCGCGTACGCGGGCGTCGCGCTCGGGTCCGGGCACGTCGAGGCGGACGTGCGCGCCGGCGTCGACTGGGCCGCGCTCTGCGCCTCCCCCGGCCCGCTGGTGCTGCACGCGGGCGCCGCCCACCTGGCCGAGGTCGCCACCGCGCTGACCGGCCAGGGCCGCGCCTCCGACAGCCCCGTCGCGGTCACCGCGCACGGCACCGAGAACACCCAGAAGACGGTCTCGACGACGATCGGCGCCATGGCGTCGGACGCCGCCGAGCTCGAGGGCCCGCTGGTCGTGACCGTCGGCGGGGCGCTCGACCTGGCCTGGTGGGAGTCCCGCGCGCTGTACGGCTGGCGCGTGCTGGTGCCGCGCACCAAGGACCAGGCCGGCGTGATGAGCGACCGGCTGCGCATGCACGGGGCCATCCCCGAGGAGGTCCCGACCATCGCCGTCGAGCCGCCGCGCTCGCCCACCCAGATGGAGCGTGCGGTCAAGGGCCTGGTCGACGGGCGCTACGCCTGGGTCGTGTTCACCTCGACCAACGCCGTGCGCGCGGTCTGGGAGAAGTTCCACGAGTTCGGGCTGGACGCGCGGGCCTTCTCCGGCGTGAAGATCGCGTGCGTCGGCACCGCGACCGCCGAGAAGGTGCGCGAGTTCGGGATCGTCCCCGAGCTGGTCCCGGACATCGACGAGGCGCAGACCAGCACGTCGGAGGGGCTGCTCGAGCTCTTCCCGCCGCACGACGACATCCTCGACCCGGTGGACCGCGTCCTGCTCCCGCGGGCGGACATCGCCACCGAGACCCTCGCCGCCGGGCTCACCGACCGCGGCTGGGAGATCGACGACGTGACCGCCTACCGGACCGTGCGCGCGGCCCCGCCGCCCGCCCCGATCCGCGAGGCGATCAAGACCGGCGGGTTCGACGCCGTCTGCTTCACCTCGTCGTCGACGGTGCGGAACCTGGTGGGCATCGCGGGCAAGCCGCACGCGCGCACGCTGGTCGCCTGCATCGGCCCGGCCACGGCGGAGACCGCTCGCGAGTTCGGCCTGCGCGTGGACGTCCAGCCGGAGGAGGCCCGCGTCCCGGCCCTGGTCGACGCGCTGGCGGCGCACGCGGCCAAGCTCCGCGCGGAGGGCGCCCTGCCGCCGCCGAAGAAGGTCAAGGCCCGCCGCCGCTGACCCCTGCTGCGACGAACGGCGCGTTCGCTCCCACCTGGTGAGCGAACGCGCCGTTCGTGTCTTCGGGCCCGGATGAGCGAACGGCGCGTTGGTTCCCACCTGGTCGGCGAACGCGCCGTTCGCCGGGGGCGGTCAGACCTTGGCGGGGCGGCGGAGCAGGTGCTCCCACCAGCGACGTCGGCTCTCGGCGTCGGCGCGGTCGGCCTCGGCCAGGCGCTCGGCGGTGATCACGGGGATGACGGCGGTCTCGTCCGCGCCCGCCTCGTCGGCGTGGAAGGCGGGCGGGTAGGCGGCCCAGCGCTCCTCCTGGGAGAACCCGGCGACGGGCTCCCACGGACCGACCTCGCGGGCGCGCGCCACGTACGCCGACGCGGCGGCGACACCCGCGCGCACGCCCTCGGCGGTCGGGGCCGCACCGATCGAGCGGAAGCCCTCGCCCCACGGCGCGAGGCCGGCGTGCTCGGCGACCGTGACGGTCACGACCTCCCACGCGTAGTCGCGCTCCTGGGTGGCGACCAGGTCGCGCAGCTCGTCCGGACCCCAGGTGGCGCTGCCCTCGTCGGCGCCCCCGGTGACGACCACCAGGAACACCCGCGCGGGGCGCTCGTCCTCCGGCATCCCGGCGAGGGCGGACCCCAGCCCGCCGACCAGCGCGCCGAGCGAGTCCCGGACCGCGGCCGTGCCCCGCCCGCGCAGCTTCGGGACGGCGGCGTCCCCGGCCGGGATCCCGCCGCCGAGCTTCCCGGCGCGACGACCGGTCGTGGTGACGTACACCTCGACCTCGCCGGGCCGGGCGGCCTGCTCGGTGAGGAGCCCGGCGACGGCGGCGCGCACCTCGTCGCGCAGCGGGCCGAGCGAGCTGGATCGATCGAGAAGGAGGGCGATGACGCTGCGTCCCGGTTTGGTCACGCGCGCAGGATGCCCCATGGGGTGACCCGCCCCGGCACCCACCCCCGGTCGTACGCTGGGTGCATGGGCTTCCCTGTGCAGCGGCCGCGGCGGTTGCGGACCACCCCCGCGCTCCGACGGCTGGTGGCCGAGACCGACGTCCGGCCCCGCCACCTCGTCCTGCCGATGTTCGTGCGCGAGGGCGCCGCCGAGCCCACCCCGATCGCGTCCATGCCCGGCGTGGTCCAGCACACCCGCGACAGCCTCCGCAAGGCGGCGGTCGAGGCGGTGCAGCGCGGCGTCGGCGGGATCATGCTGTTCGGCGTCCCCGCGACCCACGACGCGGTCGGCTCCGGCGCCACGGACCCCGACGGGATCCTCAACGTCGCGCTGCGCGACCTGCGGGCGGAGCTCGGCGACGACACCGTCCTCATGTCGGACCTCTGCCTCGACGAGTTCACCGACCACGGGCACTGCGGCGTCCTGGACGAGCAGGGTCGCGTGGACAACGACGCCACCCTGGAGGTCTACGCCCGCATGGGCGTGGCGCAGGCCGAGGCGGGCGCCCACGTCGTGGGGCCGAGCGGGATGATGGACGGCCAGATCGGCGTCATCCGCGAGGCGCTCGACGAGGCGGGGCACACCGACACCGGCATCCTCGCCTACACCGCCAAGTACACCAGCGCCTTCTACGGCCCGTTCCGGGACGCCGTCGAGAGCCAGCTGAAGGGTGACCGCAAGACCTACCAGCAGGACGGCGCGAACCTGCGGGAGTCGCTGCGCGAGCTCGCGCTCGACCTCGAGGAGGGCGCCGACATGGTCATGGTCAAGCCGGGCCTGCCCTACCTCGACGTGCTGCGCACCATCGCCGACACCGCGGACGTCCCGGTCGCCGCGTACCAGGTCAGCGGCGAGTACGCGATGATCGAGGCCGCCGCCGCGAACGGGTGGCTGGAGCGCGAGCGCACCATCCTCGAGTCCCTGACCAGCTTCCGACGGGCCGGTGCGGACTTCGTCCTCACCTACTGGGCCGCGGAGGCCGCGCAGTGGCTGTGAACGAACCCGGGGTGCTCACCGCGCTCACGGACCTGGACTTCGACCGCTTCGCCACGCCCGCGGTCGCCCGGCTGCTCTACGTCGTGG
The DNA here is from genome assembly GCF_021728735.1 of Pseudonocardia sp. WMMC193. Taxonomy (NCBI): domain Bacteria; kingdom Bacillati; phylum Actinomycetota; class Actinomycetes; order Pseudonocardiales; family Pseudonocardiaceae; genus Pseudonocardia; species Pseudonocardia sp. WMMC193. Next base: position 5,805,495 of record NZ_JAKKDO010000003.1, read on the forward strand.
GCATCGTGCTCATCGTCGTCGGGTACGTCGGCGTGGTGCTGGTGACCTTCTCCCGCGGCTTCGGCCTCGGGATCGCCGCGCTGGTGGGCGGGGCGGTGGCGGCGGTCTTCTCGCTGCTGCTCCTGCGGGTGGTCCTGGAGTTCCTCGTGGCGGTCGTCCGCCTGTCGCAGCGGACCCGTCGGGAGCCCTGACCGGTACCCTGGCCTGCGTGAGCAGCGGCGAGGACGGCCCCCGATACATCCCCCCGAGGTCGGGTGGGGGCTACGCGCAGTACCCGCAGAACCCCTACGGGTCGAACGCCGGACAGCCCTACCCGTACACCCCCTACTCCGCGCCGTCGCAGCCCTCCGCGCCGCAGGACCACACCCCGGCCCCGCCGCGCCGCAGGCCGGGCACGGTGGTCGCCGGGGTGGTGCTGCTGGTGGTCGCGGCGCTGCCGTTCGTGGTGCTGGGCGTGCTGTCGCTGGTCACCCCGCTCACCCAGGCCGAGCTGCAGTCCGTGCTGCCGCCGGACCTGAACCTGGAGCAGACCCTGGCGCAGGCGAACGTCACGTTCGACCAGCTCCTGCAGGCGCTGCGGCTGATGTTCGCGATCATCACCCTGCTGGCGCTCGCCTTCGTCGCGGTGTCGCTCACGGCGCTGACCGGCAGGCGCTGGGCCCGCACGGTCGCCACGGTGCTCGGCGTGCTCTTCGCGATCTTCCTCGTGCTCAACCTCTCCGTGAGCGCCGCGGGCCTGGTCGTGGCCGTGCCGCTGGTCCTCCTGATCGCGGGGATCGTGCTGCTGCACCGCCGCCCGTCGTCGGACTGGTTCGCGAAGCTGTAAGACTGACGGGGTGAGCACCACCGAGTCGGCCGCCCTCTTCGCCCGCGCCTCGGGGGTCATCCCCGGCGGCGTCAACTCCCCGGTCCGCGCGTTCAACGCGGTCGGCGGCACCCCGCGGTTCATGGCGTCCGCGCGCGGCGCGTGGCTGACGGACGCGGACGACAACCGCTACGTCGACCTGGTCTCCTCGTGGGGCCCGATGATCCTCGGCCACGCACACCCCGCCGTCGTCGAGGCGGTGCGGGAGGCGGCGCTGGGCGGCCTGTCGTTCGGGGCGCCCACCGAGGCCGAGATCCAGCTCGCCGAGGCGATCATCGGCCGGGTCGAGCCGGTCGAGCAGGTCCGGCTGGTGAACTCGGGCACCGAGGCGACCATGAGCGCGATCCGGCTGGCCAGGGGGATCACCGGGCGCACGGTCGTCGTGAAGTTCGCGGGCTGCTACCACGGCCACGTCGACGCGCTGCTCGCCCAGGCGGGCTCCGGCGTCGCGACGCTCGGGCTGCCCACCAGCCCCGGCGTCACCGGCGCGCAGGCCCAGGACACCGTGGTGCTGCCGTACAACGACCTGGACGCGGTCCGCGCGGTGTTCGCCGAGCGCGGATCCGAGATCGCCTGCGTGATCACCGAGGCGGCGGCCGGGAACATGGGCGCGGTGGCGCCCGTCGCGGGCTTCAACGAGGGCCTGCGGGAGATCACCCGCGAGCACGGCGCGCTGCTCGTGATGGACGAGGTGATGACCGGGTTCCGCGTCTCGCCCGCCGGGTGGTTCGGGCTCGACGGCGTGGCCGGTGACCTCTACACCTTCGGCAAGGTCATGTCCGGTGGCCTGCCCGCCGCGGCCTTCGGCGGCTCGGCCGAGCTCATGTCGTACCTGGCGCCCAAGGGCCCGGTCTACCAGGCCGGGACGCTGTCCGGGAACCCCGTCGCCGTCGCCGCCGGGCTGGCCACGCTGCGCACCGCGGACAAGGCCGTCTACGAGACGCTCGACGCGAACGCGGCCCGCCTCGTCGGCCTGTTCGGGGACGCGCTGTCCGCCGCGGGCGTGCCGCACCGGGTGCAGACGGCGGGCAACATGTTCTCGGTCTTCTTCACCGAGTCGCCGGTGGTGGACTACGAGACCGCGAAGGCCGCCGAGACCTGGCGCTTCCCCGCCTTCTTCCACGCCCTGCTCGACGCCGGCGTCTACGGGCCGCCCAGCGCCTTCGAGGCCTGGTTCGTCTCCGCGGCCCTGGACGACGACGCGTTCGCCGTCATCGAGCGGGCCCTCCCGGCGGCGGCGCAGGCCGCGGCGGCGGCCGTCCAGTGAGCGGTGACCGCAGCTCCCCGCCGGTCAGCGGCCCGCGCACGGTGGTGCACCTGCTGCGCCACGGCAAGGTCCACAACCCCGACGGCATCCTCTACGGCCGCATCCCGGGCTACCGGCTCGCGGAGGAGGGGCAGGAGCAGGCGGGGATCGTCGCGAAGTACCTGGCGTCGAACGACATCGCCGCCGTGGTGGCGTCCCCGCTGCAGCGGGCGCAGGAGACCGCCGCCCCGATCGCGGACACCCACGGCCTCGAGATCGTCACCGAGGACGGGCTGATCGAGTCCGGCAACCTGTTCGAGGGCGAGACCTTCGGCGTCGGGGACGGCGCGCTGCGCCGCCCGGCGAACTGGCGGCTCGTACGGGACCCGTTCACCCCGTCCTGGGGCGAGCCCTACCTCAGGATCGCGCACCGGATGTTCGGCGCGGTGCACCGCGCCCGCGCGCTGGCCGAGGGCCGTGAGGCGGTCTGCGTGTCGCACCAGCTGCCGATCTGGACGCTGCGCCGCTACCTGCTCGGGCAGCGCCTCTGGCACGACCCCCGCTCGCGGCAGTGCGCCCTCGCCTCGCTGACCAGCGTCGAGTTCACCGGCACCACGATGACCGGACTCACCTACGCCGAGCCCGCGGGTGCCTCCGACCCCACGGTGACGGGCGCATGAGGAGGGTCCTGCCGCTGCTGCTCGGCCTGCTCGTGCTGGCGGGCTGCTCGACCAGCAAGGACGCCGTCGCGACGGGCGCGCAGGAGTTCACGTTCGTCGCCCCCGGCGGGCAGACGACGATCCTGTACGACCCGCCGTCGTCTCGCGGGGTCGCCCCGAACCTGTCCGGCGAGTCGCTGATGAACGACGGCGCCCAGGTCGGGCTCGACGACTACGCGGGCCGGGTCGTGGTCGTCAACATCTGGGGCTCGTGGTGTGGGCCGTGCCGCACGGAGGCACCGGACCTGGAGTTCGTTGCGCAGCAGAGCGCCGCCGCGGGGGTCTCGGTGCTGGGCATCGACGTGCGCGACTACGAGAAGACTGCGGCGCAGGACTTCGTGCGCGATCGCGGCCTGACCTATGACTCGATCTATGATCCCTACGGTCGCTCGCTCGCCGCGCTTTCGGGCTACCCGCGCAACGTCGTGCCCAGCACGCTGGTCCTGGACCGGCAGCACCGGGTGGCCGCGGTCTACCTGACCGTGATCCGCCCCAGCGACCTGCTCAGCACCGTGCAACGTGTGGCGGCCGAACCCGTCTCCTGACGACGCGGTCCCCTGACGTGGGGGCCGTTGACGCTTGGGACGCCCAAGCGCCATGCAGCGACGCTTGGGCCGCCCAAGCGTCAGCGGGTCTGGCGCGGCACCGACGCTTGGGACGCCCAAGCACCATGCAGCGACGCTTGGGCCGCCCAAGCGTCACCTCACCCCGCACCACCGGCCCGCCCGGCGCACTACGACGCGTAGAAGGTGCGTACTCTGGCGGGCGATGGATGCGTCGACCACCCTCGCGGTCAGCGGCCCGCTGCTCGTCGCAGCGGTGGTCGCCGTCCTCGCGGGCGCGGTGAGCTTCGCGTCCCCCTGCGTGGTCCCGCTCGTCCCCGGCTATCTCGCCTACCTGGCGGGGCTGGTCGGGGTGGACCGCAACCGCACCGAGGGCCGGTTCCGGGTCGCCGGTGCCGCCGGGCTGTTCGTCGCGGGCTTCACCGTGGTGTTCGGCGCGATCCTGGTCGGCGTCGTGTGGCTCGCGGACGTGCTCGTGCGCAACGAGCAGGTGCTCCAGCGGGTCGGCGGGATCGTGATGATCGTGATGGGGCTGGCGTTCGTCGGGCTCATCCCGGTGCTGCAGAACGAGCGCCGCGTGCACTGGGTCCCGAAGCTCGGCCTCTGGGGCGCCCCGCTGCTCGGCGCGGTGTTCGGGCTGGGCTGGGTGCCCTGCATCGGCCCGACGCTCGCGGGCGTCGTCGCCGTGGCGGCGGGGACCGGCGGCGGGAGCATGCGCGGCGTCGTGCTCACGCTCGCCTACTGCGCCGGGCTCGGGCTGCCGTTCGTGCTGATCGCGCTGGGCGCCTCCCGCGCGGTCGCCGCGCTCGGCTGGCTGCGCCGCAACACCCGCTCCATCCAGATCGCGGGCGGGGTGCTCATGGTCGCCGTCGGGGTGCTGCTGGTCAGCGGCCTGTGGGGGCAGCTGCTCGCCGAGCTGCAGGTCTCGATCGCAGGGTTCACCCCGGCCCTATGAGCACCACGATCCCCGCGCCGCCCGCCGCCGCGCCCCCACCCCCGCACCGCACTCGTGCGGTCCTGGCGTTCGCGCGGAACGCCTGGCGCGGGCTCACGAGCATGCGCACCGCCCTGGTGCTGCTGTTCCTGCTGGCCCTGGCTTCGCTGCCCGGCGCGCTCCTGCCGCAGCGCTCGCTGAACGCCCAGCTCGTCGACCAGTACTTCGCCGACTATCCGCAGCTCGCGCCGCTGCTGGACAAGGTCGGCGCGTTCGAGGTCTTCGCCACCCCGTGGTTCGCCGCGATCTACCTGCTGCTGATGATCTCGCTCGTCGGGTGCCTCACGCCCCGCACGATCGAGTACTGGCGCGCGATGCGGCAGCGGCCGGTCGCCACCCCGCGCAACCTGGCGCGGATGCCGCACCACGCCGTCGACGTCGTCGAGGGGACCCCCGACCAGGTCCTCGACCGGATGGACGCGCAGCTGAAGGGCTGGCGCCGGGTCCGCTCGGCGGACACGATCTCCGCGGAGAAGGGCTACCTGCGCGAGACGGGCAACCTCGTCTTCCACGTGAGCATCGTGGGTCTGCTGATCGCGATGGCCGTCGGGAAGCTGTTCGGGTACGAGGGCCAGGTCATCGTGCTGGCCAACGGCAGCCAGTTCTGCAACACCTCGATCCTCGGCTACGACTCCTTCCGCCCCGGCCTGCAGGTCGACGGCACCGAGCTCGCCCCCTTCTGCATCCAGGTGAACTCCTTCCAGGCCGACTATCTGTCCAACGGCCAGCCCGAGCAGTACCGCGCCCAGCTCGGCTACCAGACGGCCGCCCAGGTCGAGTCCGGCGACGCCGCCGACTGGCAGGACTACGAGCTCGCCGTCAACCACCCCCTGCGGATCGACGGCGAGCGGGTCTACCTGCTCAACCACGGGTACGCCCCGAGGTTCACCGTGACCTGGCCCGACGGCACGCAGCGGACCGGGGAGATCCAGTGGCAGCCCGTGGACCTGCGGACCTACCTCTCGCAGGGCGCCACCAAGTTCGAGCGCCCCGGCATCGCGGATCCCGCGGAGCGGCAGCGCAGCTCGATCGCGATCACCGGCCTGTTCGCCCCGACGAGCTCGGGCGGCCAGGTCGTCACCTCCACCTTCCCGGACCTGCTCGCGCCCGAGGCCGCCGTGGACGTCATGCGCGGCGACCTGGGTCTCGACGACGGCCGCGGCCAGTCGATCTTCTCGGTCGACCAGTCGAAGGTCGACTCGGGCGAGCTCACCCGGGTCGCCCGCGAGAACATGGTCCCGGGCCAGAGCATCACCCTCGACGACGGCACGCAGATCCGCTTCGACGACGTCACCCAGTGGGTGGCCCTGCAGATCAGCCACGACCCGGGGCAGGAGGCGGTGCTGGTGTTCGCGCTGCTCATGCTCGGGGGGCTCGCGCTGTCGCTGTCGATCAAGCGGCGGCGGTTCTGGGTGCGCGTCACGCCCGAGGGCGAGGGCCGTAGCCGGGTCGAGCTGGGCGGGCTCGCCCGCACCGACCGCGCGGGCTACGGCGAGGAGTTCGACCGTCTGCGCACGACACTGACGGACCTGCTGCAACCGACCGGAAGCGGAGCACGCTGATGCCTGTCGACCCCCTGCTCTCCCAGTACAGCGACCTGCTGTTCGAGGGCACCGTGGTGGTGTACCTGCTGGCCATGGTGTTCTCGGCGGTCGAGTACGTGACGGCCCGGCAGAGCACGCCCGCCGCGGAGCCCGCCGAGGTCGTCGCCGTCGCGGCGACCAGCGCCGAGCCCGCGGCCGTCTCGGGCTCCGCCGGCTCGGCGGGCTCCGCGGCGGACGAGATCCCGCCGCCCCCGGTGAGGACGCCGAAGCCGGAGCGCAGCCGGGCGGACCGCTTCGGCCGGATGGCCGTCTCGCTGACCATCCTCGGCGTGCTGCTGCACCTGGGCTCGATCGCGCTGCGCGGGCTGGCCGCCGAGCGGTGGCCGCTGGGCAACATGTACGAGTACACCTCGGCCGTCTGTCTCGCGGCGATGGTCGCGTGGCTGGTGGTGCTCCAGCGCGGGGCGGGCCGGAGTCGGGGGATCCGCAGGCTCGGGGTGTTCCTCTACGCCCCGATCCTCGTCCTGATGGTGCTGGCGGGCACCGTGCTCTACGCGCAGGCCGCACCCGTCGTGCCGGCGCTGCAGTCGTACTGGCTGGTCATCCACGTGACCACCATCACGCTGTCGACGGGGCTGTTCATCGTCCCCGGCGTCGCGAGCATCCTGTACCTGATGAAGCGCTCCGGGCGGCCCGCCGGGTTCGTCGCGAAGCTGCCCGCCCAGGAGACGCTGGACCGGCTCGCGTACCGGACCACGGTCGTCGCGTTCCCGATGTTCACCTTCGCCGTGATCTGCGGTGCGATCTGGGCCGAGGCGGCCTGGGGTCGGTTCTGGGGCTGGGACCCCAAGGAGACCGTCGCGTTCATCTCCTGGGTCGTCTATGCGGCCTACCTGCACGCGCGGGCGACCGCGGGCTGGCGCCACGCCCCGGCCGCGTGGATCAACATCGTGGGACTCGCCACGGTGATCTTCAACCTCTTCTTCGTCAACATGGTCATCGCGGGCCTTCACTCGTACGCGGGGCTGGGCTGACCGTCACCTCGACCGAGACGGCTCGCACGACTACCGTCGGCGACCGTGAGCGACAGTAGGCCGGACGAGTACCCCGACGGTTCCGTGGGCCGCTACGTCCGGGAGCGGTGGGCGGCGAACGCCCGTGCCGCCCAGGAGCGCCGGGAGCAGCAGCCCGGCATCGGCGCCCGGCGCGACGAGGCCTGGGGCGTGGTCCCGGACGACGCGACCTGGGGTTCGGACGTCCTGGAGATCGACGAGCAGGACGGCGCCGAGGAGCCCCCGGCGCAGGCTCCGCAGGCCTACACCCCGCCTCCGCAGGAGCCGGTCCACCCTGGCCCGGTCCCACCTCAGGAGGACCGCTCCGAGTGGTTCCAGGCTCCGGAGCCGACGTCGTCGACACCCCCGGTGTCTCCCGCCGCGCCACCCCCGGCCGCCGTGCCTCCGCCCGCCGTGCCCCCGCCCGTCGAACCGGCGGTGCCCGACCGTGACGTGACGTCCACCCCCGCGCGCCCGTACCGGCTGCCGGCCACCGAGGACACCGCCGAGACCCCCGACGACGCCACCCCGCCCGACGGGGTGCCTGCGCCGCAGCGGCCGATCCGGGACGTCGGGCGCTGGACGGACCCCGGCGCCGTCGCCGCGCAGGAGGCGCAGCGGCACCGCGCGGACTCCTCCGACGAGTCCGCGGACCTCTCCACGGCCCGCCTGCTGCGGCCCAGCCGCAGGCGGCCGCCGCGCACCGGGTGGCGCAAGTTCCTCTACCTGCTCACCGGGCGCCTGATCAACCCGGGGGAGAGCCCGCAGGACATCCGGGAGCGCGAGCTCATCTCCCGGATCAACCAGCCGCTGCTGGGCTGCCACAAGATCGCGACGCTGAGCCTCAAGGGCGGCGTCGGCAAGACGACGATCACCGCCACCCTGGGCGCGACGTTCGCCTCCAAGCGCGGGGACCGGGTCGTCGCCGTCGACGCGAACCCCGACCGCGGCACGCTCGCGCAGAAGATCCCGCTCGAGACCAGCGCCACCGTGCGCCACCTGCTGCGAGACGCCCAGCGCGTGCGCCGCTACACCGACGTCCGGGCCTACACGTCCCAGGGGCCGTCCCGGCTGGAGGTGCTGGCCAGCGAGGAGGACCCCGCGGTCTCGGAGGCCTTCAGCGAGGACGACTACCGCCGCACGGTCACGCTGCTCGAGCACTTCTACAACATCGTGCTCACCGACTGCGGAACCGGCCTGATGCACTCGGCCATGTACGGCGTGCTGGGCGTGGCGGACCAGTTGATCATCGTGTCGTCGGGCTCGATCGACGGAGCGCGCAGCGCTTCCGCGACGATGGACTGGCTGGAGGCGCACGACCACGGCGACCTCGTCCGCAACGGGATCGCCGTGATCAACAACGTGCACCGGCAGGCCGGGGCCGTGGACCTGGACCAGGTGGCACGGCACTTCGCCGGGCGCTGCCGTGCGGTGGTCCAGATCCCGTTCGACCCGCACCTCGAGGAAGGCGCGGAGGTCGACCTGGACCGCCTCTCGGCGCCTACGCGGATCGCCCTGTTGGAGCTGGCCGCGTACGTGGCCGACGGGTTCCCCCGCTAGGCGCGGTCACCCTTGTCGGACGGGGGCCCGTCGGTCTCGCCGGGGCCCTCGTCCGGCTTGCGCAGGGTCGTGTCGAGGCTGCGCAGGAAGTCCGGATCGTCGTCCGGACCCGTGGGCCGCGGCTTGCGCGGCACGTCCGAGGCCCGCGGAGCGCTCGTGCCGCGCGGGATCTCGGCGCGGTCACCGTTCATCGCCCGCCACAGCAGGAATGCGATGACCGCCGCGCCGACGAATGCCACGAGATAGAGCACACCATCACCTCCGGTACCGAGCGTACCGAAGGGATGGGCAATGCCCCGGTAAAGAACCCCGGGTGGGGGATCAGCGGTGGTGCGTCCCCATGGTGGCCTCGCTGGTGAGGTCGGCGAGCATGCCGCGCACCTCGGACTCGCGGAAGCGGCGGTGGCCGCCGGGGGTCCGGATCGAGCCGATCCGACCGGCCGAGGCCCAACGGGTCACGGTCTTCGGGTCGACACGGAAGAGGGTCGCCACCTCGCCGGGGGTGAGCAGGCGCTCGTTCGCGTTCTGGGTCGGAGCAGACATCCGTGCCTCCGCAAGGGAATCCGTATCGTCGATTACCGGGCCATCGTGACACCGAGGACCCCGGGTACTCGAACGGTTGGGCGGAGGTAAAGGGCTCTTAAAGGGCAAAGCGGACTTCCGGGCGAAAGCCGGGCGGGAGTCTGAGAGGAGCCTGAGCGCCGCGACAGAGGGGCCTGAGCTGCGGAATCTCTCGCGTTCCCGAGGATGCCCGCGATCCGGTGCGGCGCGTGTGAGGCCGGGCTCGGGACCGCCGGACGGTGAACCCGAGGCGGCGAGCGGTCGGTACCCTCGTCGCCATGTCCGCCGACACCGAGACCCGCGGCGCGCCGTCGCTGGGCGCCACCATCGCCCTCTACACGCTCGCTCGGCTCGGGCTGCTCGCCCTGATCGCCGCCGTGCTGGCGCTCGTCGGGGTCCCGGTGCTCCTGGCGATCCTGATCGGGTTGATCGTGGCGCTGCCCCTGTCCATGGTGCTGTTCCGCGGCCTGCGCGGCCGCCTGGACGCCGCCCTCTCCGCCGCCCGCGAGCGCCGGGGCGCCGAGCGCGCCGTACTCCGTGCCGGCCTCCGTGGCGACGACGCAGGGCACCCCGACCCTCTCGAGCGCACCGGCTCCGCCGAGGGCACCGACCCTGCCGAGCGCACCGACCCTGCCGAGCGCACCGACCCTGCCGAGCGCGCGGGCTCTGCCGAGCGCACCGGGCCGGCCGACGGTCCCGCCAAGCCCGTCGCCGACCGCACAGCCGAGGCGGAGGCCGACAAGCCTGACACCGAACCGGCCGGTCCTGCCGCTGCCCCTGCCGTCGCCGCCTCGAAGTCCGACGAGCGCCTCGACCGTTCCTGAGACCTCGCGCCCATGGTCACCGCACCCTGGAGTCAACGGGGACGTTCGCCGGACCGGTGGGCAGGTTCCTGACGCTCCGCCTGCCAGGTCATCCGAACCCCCTCGGAGCGCGCGGGCCCAACCCGGAGCGATGCGCAGCACCGTCCTGCGCGCTCCGGTCAGCCTGACGCTCCACGCCCCCGACGATCCGGACGCCCTCCGACCCGGCAGACCCAACACCACGCGATGCCCAGGGCCCGGATGGTCCGAGCCGACGATCATCCGGACGGCCTCGAACTGAACCGACGTGACCCGGCGCGATACTCAGGTTCCGGATGCTCCGCCTTCCCGACCATCCGGAGGGTCTCAGAGCCACCAGGCATCCCGCCACACGATGCTCAGGGTCCAGATGGTCCGGACCCCCGACGATCCGGCCGGCCTCAGAACCGCTAGGCCCAACGCCACACGATGCTCAGGGTCCGGATGGTCCGCGCCTACGATCATCCGGACGGCCTCGGAGTGAACCTGCGTGCCTCACCGCAATGCTCGGGTTCCTGACAGTCCACGCCCCCACTCATCCGAGCAGCACTGGACCCGCCACGCGCACTCCGGGGCGATGTGCAGGATCCTGATGCTCAGATGCGCCGAGATCCGACGTCGGGCGCATCTGGTCGACGCGCCGCCGCGCGATGCTCAGCTTCCTGGCGCTCTCGGCGCTCGGGTCATCCGGTCGCGGCATCCGATCACGGGCGAGGTCCGACGGCGCCCTGATCAGCCTGGCTCAGGCTCCTGACGGTCCTGTGTGCCGACCGTCCGGCGACCGGCGTACTTGGTCGACCCGCTGCAGTGCGCTGCTCAGCTTCCTGATGATCCGAGGGCGGACGCTCCCGCGCAGGATGAATCGGGTGCCGGACCATCAGGGAGCAGAGTCGACGTCGAGGTGCACCCACCCGGCCCGCAGGCGCTCGGATGGCCAGTGGCGTGAACCATCAGGATCCTGAGCATCGCGCCGGGTTGTGTGTCGCGGTTTTGAGGGTGTTCGGATGGGTCGGGAAGCAGGAGCGTCAGGATCGCCCCGAGGTCTGTGTGGCGGGTCTGAGGGCCTTCGGATGGTCGGGGGTCTGGAGCATCCGAGACCTGGGCATGGTGTGGCGTTGGGCCCGCCGGGTCGGAGGGCGTCCGGATCGTCGGGGGTCTGGACCATCCGGAACCTGAGCATCGCGCCGGGGTGTGCGTGGCGGGTTTGAGGGCCTTCGGATGGTCGGGGGTCTGGAGCGTTCGGAACCTGGGCATCGCGTGGCGTTGGGCCGGCAAGCTCCGAGGTCGGCCGGATGGTCGGGGGTCTGGAGCGTCTGGAACCTGGGCAACGTGTGGCGATGGGCCCGCCGCGTCCGAGGTCGCTCGGATGGTCGGGGAGGCGGAGGAGCAGGAACCTGAGCGTCCCGCCTGGCGGGGCCGACGGTCCCGGGGCACCTGGACCGTGGTCGGGGTCGACGCTAGAACGCTAGGCCGAGTGCGAGCCCGACGGCCGTCAGGGCGGACCAGGCCAGCAGGACCACGCCCGTCTGCTGCAGCACGCGGATGAGGGGGCGGCCGTCCGCGCCCTGGAGGACGGCGCGGGTCGGTGGGATCGCGAGGGGGAGCGCGAGCAGGCCGAGCAGGACGGGCAGGCTGAGCACCCCCATCCCGATCGTGAGCACGAACGGGAGCAGGGCGAGGGCCGCGTAGAAGCGGCGGGTGTCCCGGTCGCCGAGCGCGACGGCGAGCGTGCGCTTGCCGACCTCGGTGTCTCCCGCGATGTCTCGCAGGTTGTTCGCGACGAGCACCGCGCAGCAGAGCAGACCGACCCCCACCGCCCCGACGATCGCGAGCGGGCCGACGGTGCCCGACTGGGTGTACGTGGTGCCGAGCGTGCCGACCAGTCCGAAGAACACGAACACCGCGACCTCGCCGAGCCCCGCGTAGCCGTAGGGCCGCTTGCCGCCGGTGTAGAACCAGGCACCCGCGATGCACACCGCGCCCACTGCGATCAGCCACCACGCGCGGGCCAGCGAGACGAGCGTCAGGCCGGCGAGGGCGGCGATCGCGAAGCACACGAACGCCGCCGTGCGCACCGCTGTGGGGGTGGCCGCCTTCGATCCGACGAGCCGCATGGGGCCCACCCGCTCGTCGTCGGTGCCGCGGATGCCGTCGGAGTAGTCGTTGGCGAAGTTGACGCCGATGACCAGGGCCGCCGCCACGATCAGCGCGAGCACGGCCCGCCCGATCGACACCGTCCCGGATCCGATCGCCGCCCCGGTCCCCACCAGCACCGGCGCGACGGCCGTGGGCAGGGTCCGCGGCCGTGCGCCCTGGACCCACTGCGCGAGAGAAGCCACAACGAAATCTAACCCGCGCGCCCGGCCGATCGGCCCCCGCCCCGGACGGGCTCCGCGGCTGATCACCGGGCTCCGCAGGCCGCCCGGGCGGTCAGCCTGTCGCGGCGGGCTGCTCGACGGTCGCGGCGCCGGCGCGCACCGCCGCCGCGCCGCCGACCTCCGCGCTGCTCGGCGCCGTCACAGGCCCGGTGTCCGCCGGGTCCGCTGCACCCGCGCCACTCAGGCCCGCGCCGCCGGAACCTGCGTCACTCGCGCCCGCGCCGCGCGTACCTGCGCCGCCCGCGCCGCCCGCATCGGCGCGACCACCCGCACCCACCACGGAAGCACCCACCGAGCCCGACGCCGTCGTAGCCGCGTCGGAGGCAGCATTCCCGGCGGCATCCGACCCGGGGCCCGCCGAACCCGGTGCGGCCGCGGCGGCGTGAGTCGGCTCCTCGCCCGGCGCCGCCGCACCACCCGCGACCGCGTCGCCCGCCGCGGCGCACGAAGGGGCGTCGGTCGCCTCCGGGAGCACCGAGGCGGTGAGGAACTGGCCCTCGCCGATCCGGGCCCAGCCCGCGGAGACGCACTCGACCGGGACGTCCGCGCTGTCCGCGGCCACGCCGACCACCGACGCGTCGTCCGAGGGCGCCGAGCGCACCTGCGCGACCCCCTCTGCGGAGACCTTCGACAGCCGCACCGAGCCGGTCCACAGGTAGTCGACCTGCACCTGGGAGTTGTCCTTGAGGCCCAACGCGTCCCAGAACACCCCGTCGCCCAGGTCGATCCCGGCGGGGTTCGCGGCCTTGCGGCCGAACTGGTCGTTGCCACCGTTGTAACCGTCGCGGTAGGCGGCCTGCGCCTGCGGGACGCCCTGGGGCAGGTCCTTCCACTCCTGGCGCTGGTCGGCGGAGTTCCAGTAGTCGTCGCGGGTGTTCCACGGGCCGACGTCCCACACCGGCGCGAACGCGCACTGCCCGTTCGGCGCGCAGACCCGCACCGAGTAGTCGCTGGTGTCCCGCGGGGACAGCGCCCGCCGCGAGGGCAGCGCCACGAAGTGGTCCCGCTCGGTGATCACGTGTCCGTTGGCGGTGGTGCCCCCCACGAGCCCCTCCCGCGTCGCGAACACGTTGTAGGACAGGGGTGCCTGCTCCGTGAGACCTTCGACGCCACCCGTCGAGGGCTCGGCCCGCAGGGTCGCACCGCGGACCGCCGCGTCCCCGGTCACGACGAGCCGCCCCTGCACCTCGGAGGTCCGGGTGGGCAGCTCCGCGACGCCGGTGCCCGAGGACGGGATCCACTCGGTCCACCCGCCGGTCGCCGTCCGTCCGCGCACGTCCATGGAGGCGCTGGAGCCCGGCGGGACGGCCGCGTCGAGCACCGACTCCACCGCCGACGTCGGGGTGTCCAGGTCCTGGGGCGCGAGCGTCAGCAGCCCGGTGGAGACCAGGTCGGCGGCGCCCTCGGTCAGCGCCTCGCCGGCAGGTGCGTCCGCGGGCGCACGGAACGCGGTGGCCGGGTCGAGCCGCACCGCACCACCGGACGTCGTCACCCCCGCCGCCTCGCCCGAGGCGAGATCGGCGGTCCAGGACGTCCCGCTCGGTTCGGCCGCGACCGCGGGTGCGATCCCGGCGAGCGTGAGCGCTGCGGTCGCGGCGGCCAGGACCGCCGTGCGCCACCTCATACGCATTCCGTGCTCCGTCCCGTGTGGTCGGTGTGACTACAGGTGAACCTGTGTCGCATGGGACGAGAGCACAACGGATGAATGTGTAGTGGTCAATCAACGGAGAGTAAGCGACCCCATGGGGTGTCACGATCCGTCACCGAGTCGGGGGGTCTCCCACCCGATCGAGCAGTGCGGCGACCGCCGTGCGGTCCGGCTTGCCCACGCCCCGCAGCGGAAGCTCGGCCACCAGCTGCATCCGTCGGGGGACGGCGGCCCGACCCTCGGCCGCCCGGACGGCCGCGCGCACCGCCTCCAGGTCGGGTCCGGCCCCGGACGGGACGATCGCGGCGGCCACCACCTGCCCCCATTCGGGGTCCGGCAGGCCGACGACGCACACCGCCGCCACCCCGGCCTGCGCCGCCAGCACCCGCTCGACGGCCGCGGGTGCCACCTTCTCCCCGCCGGTGACGATCACGTCGTCCGCCCGGCCCAGCACGACGAGCCGCTCCCCGTCCCACCGGCCGAGGTCCCCGGTCACGAACCGCCCTCCGACGAACGACGCCGCGGTCGCGGCGGGATCGCCCAGGTAGCCCGACGCGAGCACCGGACCGCCGAGGGAGAGCCTGCCCGCGGCGTCCACCCGCGCGTCCACCCCCGCGAGCGGCAGCCCGTCGTAGACGCAGCCGCCGCAGGTCTCGCTCATCCCGTAGGTCGCGACGACCCGGATGCCGGCCGCCTCGGCCCGCTCCCGCAGGGCGGGGGCCAGTGCCGCACCCCCGACGAGCACGGCGTCGTAGCCGGCGAGGGCGTACATCGCGGCCGCGCCCTCGTCGAGGATCCGGCCGAGCTGGGTGGGGACGAGGCTGGTGTAGCGCCGGGCGCCGTGCGGCAGCCGCCCGGTGGCCCGGGCGAACCCGGCGGGCCGGAACCCGTCCCGGACGTCCTGCAGCACCGGCGGCGCCCCCGCGGCCAGGGCGCGCAGCACGACCTGCACCCCGGCGACGTGGTCGACCGGCAGCGCGAGCACCCAGCGGCCGGGACCCCCGAGCCGTTCCTCGGTCGCCCGAGCGGAGGCGGTGAGGGCCGCGGCGGAGAGCATGACGTGCTTGGGCCGTCCGGTGGACCCCGACGTCGAGATGACGACGGCGACCTCGTCCGGCACCTCGTCCGCGGGCGGGGCCGAGGCGCCGCGCCGATGGTCCGCGGCGCCGAGGGGCAGGACGGCGGGCCCGCTTCCGTCCATCGCGGCGGTCAGCGCGCCGACCAGGTCGTCGAGCGAGTCGGGCGACCCGTCCAGGGGGAGCACGGACAACGGACGCATGTCGCGCACCGTACCGGCGCCTCCGGCGCTCGTGAGTGGTAAGTGGTGCCAGAGCACCACTTACCACTCACAGGCGCCGGAGGCGCGGATCAGTAGTGCCAGGGGTAGGGCGCCCAGTCGGGGTCGCGCTTCTCGAGGAAGGCGTCGCGGCCCTCGACGGCCTCGTCGGTCATGTAGGCCAGGCGGGTCGCCTCGCCCGCGAAGAGCTGCTGGCCGACCAGGCCGTCGTCGGTGAGGTTGAACGCGTACTTGAGCATGCGCTGGGCCTGCGGGGACTTGCCCAGGATCTCCCGCCCCCACTGCAGGGCCTCGGCCTCGAGGGAGGCGTGCGGGTAGACGGCGTTCACCGCGCCCATGGCGTGCATCTGCTCGGCGGTGTAGGTCCGGCCGAGGAAGAAGATCTCCCGGGCGAACTTCTGGCCGACCTGCTTGGCCAGGTAGGCCGAGCCGTAGCCGCCGTCGAAGGAGCCGACGTCGGCGTCCGTCTGCTTGAACCGGGCGTGCTCGGCGGAGGCCAGGGTGAGGTCGGCGACGGCGTGCAGCGAGTGTCCGCCGCCCGCAGCCCAGCCGTTGACCACGGCGATGACGGGCTTGGGCATGAACCGGATCAGGCGCTGGCACTCCAGGATGTGCAGCCGCCCGGCCCGGCCCGCCTGCACCGTGTCGGCGGTGTCCCCGTCCGCGTACTGGTAGCCGGTGCGGCCGCGGATGCGCTGGTCGCCGCCGGAGCAGAAGGCCCAGCCCCCGTCCTTCGGGGAGGGTCCGTTCCCGGTGAGCAGCACGGCGCCGACGTCCGCGCTCGTGCGGGCGTGCCCGAGCGCGGCGTAGAGCTCGTCCACGGTGTGCGGGCGGAAGGCGTTGCGGACCTCGGGGCGGTCGAACGCGATCCGCACGACGCCGCAGTCCACGGCCCGGTGGTAGGTGATGTCGGAGAACGCGAACCCCGACACCGGGGACCAGGCCGCCGGGTCGAAGGTCTCCGAGACGAAATCGCTCACCGCCCGACCCTAACGGCGCCGCTCCACGTCGAACGCGTCGGCGATGTCGGCGGCGAGGGTTCCGCCGCTCGGCAGCACCTCCACGATCTCCGTCGCGATCTCCCGAAGCTTGCGGTTGCTGCTCTGCGACACCGCGATGAGCATGCGGAAGGCCTGCTCCTCGTCGCACCGGTGGACGAGCATGAGCATGCCCTTGGCCTGTTCGATCACCGGCCGGCTGCGCAGCGCGCTCTCGAGCTGGGCGATGCGTTCGACCAGCAGTGCGGCCTCGTCCGGGCGTGACGGATCGAGGTCTTCGGGCATGTCCACCTGTCCAGCGGGTCTCGGTCTACTGGGACCGCGGGCCTCGCTGCTGGACTCGCGCCGAGGACGTTACCAAGCACCGGCCCGCGCCCGGGGCCAAGGTCCGAATTGACCGGTGACGTGTCGCATGCCACTCTCGCCGACGAGCCGGTGGGAGGCCCATGAAACCCCTGCGGGAGACGACGAGTGTCAACGCACAGGTGCTCTCCGCCCTGCGCGCCGCGGTGATCAGCGGGGAGCTCGCACCCGGGAGTCTCTACTCGGTCCAGACCCTCGCCACCCAGCTGGGCGTGTCCCGGACGCCCGTCCGCGAGGCGCTGATCAAGCTCGCGCAGCAGGGCATGGTGCGCTTCGAGCGCAACCGCGGGGTCCGGGTGCTGCTCACCAGCCTGCACGACCTCGAGGAGGTCTTCGCGTTGCGGCTGCTGCTCGAGCCCGCGGCCACCCGACGCGCCGTCGACCGGCTGGACGCCGCCCAGCTCAAGGAGCTGCGGCGCACGTTCGCGCACATGGAGAAGGCCGCGAAGTCCGACGACGAGTTCACCATGTTCGAACACGACCGCCGCTTCCACCGGGTGCTGCTGGAGGCGGCGGGCAACGCGCGGCTGGCCGGGATCGTCGACGGTCTGCGGGACATGGTGCTGCGCCGCGGCGTGTCGACCGCGCGGGAGTCCCGCAGCCTGGACGACATCGTCGCCGAGCACCGGGTGATCCTCGACCTGGTCGAGGACGGGGACGCGGTCGGCGCGGCGGAGGCGATGCGCGCGCACGTGGAGCACACCGCGGCCCTGCTGATCGCGCAGGAGGCGGGCGGCGAGCCCGTCGACGTCGACCTCTCCTGGACGACAGGTGCGGTGATGCGCACGAATTGACGAGTGGCATGCCACATGCCACGGTGTCACCGCCCACCCCTCAGTGCCGAAGGGACCATCGTGGCCACTGCGAACCGAGTCTCCGTGATCCCGTGCGGAGCCATGACCGCCGACCTGACCTGGCTGCTGCTCAAGCCGGGTGTGAGCATCAAGCCCCGCCAGGAGAAGGGGTCCCCGATCGACTGGGTCGACGTCCCGACGCACTGCGTGCTCGTCGAGACCGACGAGGGGAAGCTCCTGTGGGACACCTCCTGCCCGGCCGACTGGGAGGAGCGCTGGGGCCCGACGGGCCTGCAGGACTTCTTCCCCTACGACAAGGCCGGGCCGGACGACTACCTCGACTCCCGGCTGAACCAGATGGGCGTCGGCCTGGACGAGATCGACTACGTGGTGCTCTCGCACCTGCACTTCGACCACGCGGGCAACGCCAACCTGTTCAAGAACACCCACGCGAAGATGGTGTGCTCGGACAAGGAGAAGGAGTTCGCGCTGAACTTCGAGGGCGACTTCAACGGCGCGCACCTCAAGGCCGACTACGAGGGTCTGAACTGGGAGACCGTCAGCGGGGACGTGGACTTCCTGCCCGGCGTCAAGCTGATCCAGACGCCCGGGCACACCGTCGGCTGCATGTCCATGCAGGTCGACCTGCCGGACACCGGGACGATGATCTTCACCTCGGACGCGGTGTACATGGGGGACAGCTACGGCCCGCCCGCCGCGCCCGCCGCGATCGTGAACAACCTGGAGCAGTGGTTCAGCTCGGTGGAGAAGCTGCGCGGCATCCAGGAGCAGACCTCCGCGCAGATGATCTTCGGGCACGACGCGAACCAGATCCACGAGCTGCGCAAGGCGCCTGAGGGGTCCTACACGTGACGAGCTTCGAGGTACCCGAGCTGACCGAGGAGACGATCTTCACCTGGGGTGCGCCGCCCCTGAAGTTCGGCGCGGGCGCCATCGACGAGGTCGGCTTCGAGCTGACCGCGTACGGCGTCAAGCGGGTGCTGATCGTCACCGACCCGGGGGTCAACGCCCTCGGCGCCCCCCAGCGCCTGGCGGACACCCTCAAGCGCTACGACATCGACTCCGAGATCTTCGACGGCGTGCACGTCGAGCCGACCGACGACTCGATGAACAAGGCCACCGAGTACGCCCGGGTGCAGGGGCCGTGGGACGGGTTCGTGGCCGTCGGCGGCGGGTCTGCGATCGACACGGCCAAGGCCATCAACCTGCTGACCAGCCACCCCGGCGAGCTGATGGACTACATCAACAAGCCGATCGGCAACGCGAAGGTCCCGCCGGGGCAGCTCAAGCCCCTGATCGCGGTTCCGACGACGGCGGGCACCGGCTCGGAGTCCACCGCCATGTGCGTGCTGGACATCCTGTCGATGAAGGTCAAGACGGGGATCAGCCACTGGCGCCTCCGCCCGACCCTGGCCGTGATCGACCCGCTGCTCACCATGACGCTCCCGCCGGAGGTCACGGCGGCGGCGGGGATGGACATCACCTGCCACGCGGTGGAGAGCTACACGGCGCGGTACTACACGACGTTCGACCGCAAGAAGCCCGAGGAGCGGGTCACCTACTGCGGCTCGAATCCGGTCTCGGACCTGTGGTGCGAGAAGGCGATGACCCTGCTGGCCAAGAGCTTCCGCAACGCCGTGCACCGCGGCGCGGACGACCTCGAGGCCCGCTCGGACATGATGATGGCCGCGACGTTCGCGGGCATGGGGTTCGGCAACTCCGGGGTGCACATCCCGCACGCGAACGCCTACCCGATCGCGGGCATGGTCAAGGACTACGTCCCGGACGGCTACCCGCCGGACGAGCCGATGGTCCCGCACGGGCAGTCGGTGTCGCTGACCGCGCCGGAGGCGTTCCGGTTCTCCTTCGAGTCGGCGCCCGAGCGGCACCTTCGCGCGGCGGAGCTCATGGACCCGCGGGCCGACACCCACAACGACCCGCGCGAGCAGCTGCCGAGCGTGCTGACCCGGCTGATGCAGGACATCGGGATCCCCAACGGGATCGGTGGCGTCGGCTACACCGAGGCGGACGTCCCGGACCTGGTGCCCGGCACGATGAAGCAGCAGCGCCTGCTCGCCACGTGCCCCAAGGTCCCGACCGAGGACGACATCGCCGACATCCTCACGAAGTCCATCCAGAACTGGTGACCCGTGAGCGGCGATGGTCGCCATGGCGACCATCGCCGCTCACGACCCCGGAGAGGCCTCGCATGCCGATCTACGTGTTCCGTTGTGAGTGCGGGACCCGCTTCGAGCACCTGACGTCGATGACCTCGACCGACGCACCCGGCTGTCCGCGGTGCGGGGGTGCCACCACGAAGGTGCCCGCCGGGTTCTCACTCGGTGGGCAGGCGAGCCCCGGCCTGTCGAAGGACGAGATGCCCCAGACCTGGAGGGGCGTCTACAACGGGAACTCCGAGTACATCGACTCCATGCGCCGCAGCTGGGACTCCCGGCAGAAGCTCGAGGAGAAGTACCCGGAGATCGCGGGCGACCAGCGGCCGATCCTGGCCCACGAGGGCCGCTACCACGACGCGCCGCTGCGCGCGGGGGACATCCAGCTCTCCGGCACCGCACCCGTCCCGGGCGCCAAGGCCCACGGCCACGGGCACGGCCACGGTCACGGTCAGGGGCACGGCCACGCCGAGCCGACGCCCGCGTCGAGCCCCGACCCGGCGCCGACGTCAGACTGAGGCCCGTGACCGCGCTCGAACCCACCACCACGACCGACGCCGCCGCAGCCCTGGCCGCCGACCTGCAGAGGGTCGTCGGCGGGGAGGTGCGCTTCGACCCGGCGCACCGCGCGATGTGGTCGGCGGACGCGTCGAACTACCGCAAGGTGCCGATCGGGGTCGTGCGCCCGCGCGACGCGGCGGACGTCGAGGCCGCGCTCGCGGTGTGCCGGGAGCACCAGGTCCCCGTGCTCCCGCGCGGCGCGGGCACCTCGATCGCGGGCCAGGCCGTGAACACGGCGGTGGTGCTGGACTTCACCCGGCACATGAACCGCATCCTGGAGATCGACCCGGAGGCCCGCACCGCGCGCGTCGAGCCGGGGGTGATCTGCGACCAGCTGCGAGACGCCGCCGCCCCGCACGGCCTGACGTTCGGCCCCGACCCCAGCACGCACAACCGCTGCACGATCGGCGGGATGATCGGCAACAACGCGTGCGGGTCGCACTCCGTGGCCTGGGGCAAGACGGTCGACAACACCGTCCGGCTCGAAGCCCTCACCTACCGCGGCGAGCGGATCGACACGCGGGACGCCATGCCCGCCGCGCTGCTGGCCCTGCACGAGCGCATCGGCCCCCGCATCGCCGAGACCTTCCCCGACCTCACGCGCCGGGTGTCCGGCTACAACCTCGACCAGCTGCCGCACGACCTGGCGAAGGCGATGGTCGGGTCCGAGGGCACCCTCGCCGTCACGACGGCCGCGACCATGCGGCTCGTCGAGTCCCCGCCGGCCCGGGCCCTGGCCGTCCTCGGCTTCGAGTCGGCGTACGTCGCCGCGGACAACGTCATGGTGGTCCGCGAGCACGCGCCGCTGACGATCGAGGGCATGGACTCCGGCCTGATCGCCGCCCTGCGCGCGCAGGACCCGGTGTCCACCAGTTGGCGCGCGCTGCCCCCGGGCGGGGGCTGGCTCTACGTCGAGACGGGCGGGGCGGACAAGGCCGAGGCGCGGGCCAAGGCCCAGGCCATCGCCGCGGCGATGAAGCCCTACGGCCTCACCGAGGCGGTCGTCGAGGACGACGCGGCCCGGATGAAGGCGCTGTGGCGCATCCGCGAGGACGGCGCCGGGATCCTCACCCGCAGCCCGGACGGCGGCGAGGCGTGGCCCGGGTGGGAGGACGCGGCCGTCCCGCCCGAGCGGTTCGGCTCCTACCTGCGCGAGTTCGACCGCGTCCTGGAGCGGCACGGCCGCAAGGGCGTGTACTACGGCCACTTCGGCGACGGCTGCCTGCACGTCCGGATCGACTTCGACCTGCTCACCGGGCCCGGGGTCGCCAACTTCCGGGCCTTCATGGAGGACGCGGCGGACGCGGTCGTCGCCCACGGCGGCTCGCTGTCGGGGGAGCACGGGGACGGGCGGGCCCGCTCCGAGCTGCTGCCGCGGATGTACCCGCCGGACGTCATCGCCGCGTTCGAGGAGTTCAAGGGGATCTTCGACCCGGACGACCGGATGAACCCCGGCTGCATCGTGCGCTCGGCCCGGCTGGACGAGGACCTGCGGATCTTCATGGGCATGCCGGCGCTCGGCACCCCGGCGCTCGGGTTCACCCACGACCGGGGCGAGTTCGGTCGGGCGCTGCGCCGCTGCCTGGGCGTCGGCAAGTGCGTGACGAGCCACGGCGGCGTGATGTGCCCCAGCTACCGCGCCACCGGCGACGAGCAGCACTCCACCCGCGGCCGCGCGCGGCTGCTGTTCGAGATGGCCAACGGCGAGGTGGTCACCGGCGGCTTCCAGGACGACGACGTCGCCGACGCGCTGGACCTCTGCCTGTCCTGCAAGGGCTGCAAGACCGACTGCCCGGTCGGCGTGGACATGGCCGCCTACAAGACCGAGTTCCTGGCGCAGCGGTACCGCAACAAGCTGCGTCCGGCGTCGCACTACTCGATGGGTGCCCTGCCGCGGTGGATGCGGCTGGTCGGGAAGCTGCCGGCGAGCGCCGTCACCGGCCTCAACGCGCTCGCCCGGGTGAAGCCCCTCGCCGCCCTCGCCAAGCGGGTCGGCGGGATCGCGCCGGAGCGCGAGATCCCGGCGATCGCGCCCGAGACGTTCACCACCACCGCCCGCGCCCGGGCGCTGGAGACCGCGGTGCGGCCCGCGCCGCGGGGGCGCCTGCTGCTGTGGCCGGACACCTTCACCGACCACTTCGACCCGTCCATCGCCGAGGACGCCGTCGCCGTCCTGGAGTCCCTCGGCTACGGCGTCGAGCTGCCGCCGCGCACGGTCTGCTGCGGGCTGACCTGGACCTCGACCGGCCAGGTCGGCGCCGCCCGCCGGGTGTTGCGGCGCTCGCTGCGCACGATCGCGCCGTGGGTGGAGCAGGGGGTGCCGGTGGTCGGCCTCGAGCCGTCCTGCACCGCCGCGCTGCGCACCGACGCCGAGGAGCTGCTGCCGGACGAGCCGCTGGTCGCCGCCCTCGACGTCCGCACCTTCGCCGAGCTGCTCGCCGAGCACACCGACGAGCTGCGCGAACGTGCCTCCGGCGGCGCGCGGGCGCTCGTGCAGCTGCACTGCCACCAGTACGCCGACCTCGGCAGCGAGGCCGACCGCGCGGTCATGGCCGCGCTCGGCATCGAGGCGGAGGTGTTGGACTCCGGGTGCTGCGGGCTCGCGGGCAACTTCGGGTTCGAGAAGGGCCACTACGAGGTCTCGATGGCGGCCGCCGAGCGGGTGCTGCTGCCCGCCGTCCGCACCGCGGACCCGGACGTCGCAGTGATCGCGGACGGTTTCTCCTGCCGCACCCAACTCCGCCAGGCGGGGACCAGAGAGCCGGTACACCTCGCCCGGATGGCGGCACAGGCGCTGGGCCTGAGGGCCGAACTTCGCCCTGACGGGTGAACCTTTCGCCCCGTCGACTCGTGACCGTAATGAGACCGACCGGCTTCGCGAGAAGTCGGACAACGGGCCCGAGACGGGACCAGACCGAGGCGGGGGCTGACGGGATGACGATCGTGGCGGAGCAACACCGGACCGGGACCTTCGGGCCGGTCGGGGCGGATGCCGAGCTCACGGCCCTGATGGGGCTGGTGGTCGCGAGCGCCGGGGTGGGCGCCGCGGCCGTGGAGGTCGGGGCCGCCCCGGGACACGAGGTCGCCCGCTGGGGCATCCTCGGGTCGGACGTCGTCCGGGTACCGCTGCGCTACGGCAACGAGTTCGTGGGATCGCTCGTCGTGCCGGCGGTGGGCCACCGGCCGCACCTGCTCGCGGCCGTCGCCGCCCGGCTCGCCGCCGGGCTGCGGTCCCACGTCGTCGCCCGGTCCGCCGTGCGGGCCCGCGCGCATCTCGCGCCGCTGGAGGACGGGCTGACCGCCGCGCTGTACCGGGCGGCTCGGGGTGCGGCCGTCGAGGTCTGGCCGCTGCCGGTGATGGGCGCGCAGGTCGAGTCGGCGGCCGCGTCGATCGCCACCGAGGCGCTCGCCAACGCCGCCCGGCACGCCCCGGGGGCGCCCGCCCGCGTCCGGGTCCGGGTGCGCGGCCCGTACCTGGAGGTCCAGGTCACCGACGAGGGTCCCGGTCTGCCTGCGGATTTCGTCGCGGGCAGCGGCGTCCCGGCCATGCGCGGCTGGGCCGCCGCGGTCGGCGGCACCTGCGTGGTCCGCCGCTCGGTCAGCGGCACCCTGGTCGAGGCGATGCTCCCGCTGGGCCCGCACATCCCGTTCCCGCGCTGAGCACCTCCCGCCGGAATTCCCGCCGCCGGCGTGAGGATGCTCGCGGGGTAACCGAGCCGGTTCAGGGGTAGACCGGAGCCATGTCTGTTCCGACCATCACCCTCAACGACGGTGTCCAGATTCCGCAGCTCGGGTTCGGCGTCTGGCAGGTCGACGCGGGCACCGAGGCCGAGGAGGCCGTCGCCCGCGCCCTCGACGCCGGCTACCGCCACATCGACACCGCGCAGATGTACGGCAACGAGGAGTCCGTGGGCAAGGCGATCGCGAAGTCCGGGATCGCCCGCGAGGAGCTCTTCGTCACCACGAAGCTGAACAACGACCGCCACGGCCGCCAGGAGGCCCAGAAGGCGCTCGACGAGAGCCTGTCGAAGCTGGGGCTCGACCAGGTGGACCTCTACCTGATCCACTGGCCGCAGCCGAAGCGGGACGCCTACGTCGACACCTGGCGCGGGTTCGAGGAGGCCAAGGCCGCGGGGAAGACCCGGTCCATCGGCGTCTCGAACTTCCAGATCCCGCACCTGGACCGGCTCGCCGCCGAGACCGACACGGTCCCCTCGGTCAACCAGATCGAGGTGCACCCGGACTTCGGCCAGGCCGTGCTGCGCGAGTACCACCGCGACCACGGCATCGCCACCGAGGCGTGGAGCCCGCTGGGCCAGGGCGGACCGCTGCTGCAGGACGGGGTGGTGCTCGCGCTCGCCGAGAAGTACGGCCGCACCCCGGCGCAGATCGTGCTCCGCTGGCACCTCCAGCTCGGCAACATCGTGTTCCCCAAGTCCGTGACGCCGTCGCGGATCGTGGAGAACTTCGACGTCTTCGGCTTCGAGCTGGCCGACGACGACGTGGCCACCCTGACCGGCCTCGACGCGGGCAACCGGATCGGCCCGGACCCCGACACCTTCGGCTGAGGTCTGCAGGCGCCCGGGATTCTCGGTACGGTCGGTCGAATGTTGGCAATCACCGATACCGCGGCCGAAGCCATCAAGACGCTGACCACCGACGCGGAGCTGCCGGACGGCGGCGGCCTGCGGATCGCGGCCACCGATCCCGAGCAGGGTCTGGAGCTCTCCCTCGCCGCCCAGGCGGACGGGAGTGACACGGTTCTCACCGGGGAGGGGCTGAACGTGTTCCTCGAGCCCATGGCGGCCGAGGTGCTGGAGGACAAGGTCCTCGACGTACAGCCCTTCACCAACGACGAGGGCCAGGAGGAGCTCCGCTTCGCCATCGGCCCGCAGGAGACCGCGCAGGCCTGATCCCGCCCCCTCCATCGACGAACGGCGCGTTCGCTCACACCTCGTGGGCGGACGCGCCGTTCGCCGTCAGGGGGGTGGGGCGAGCTCGGCGTCGAGGCTGTCGGTCACCTGGCTCAAGGTGTCGATGTGGTGGGCCAGCCAGATCATGAACTGGGTGTCCGCCGACCGGATGTCCATGCCGAGCACCCGCGAGACCCGGTCGAGCTTGTACAGCGTGGTGTTGCGGTGCAGGCCCAGCCGCCGCGCGGCGGCGTTGAGGTTGCCCGACTCGGCGATGTAGGCCGTGACCACGCTCTCCAGGCTGCGGGCGTGCCCGTCGGCGCGGCGCAGCGGGGCGAGCATCTCGGCGGCGAAGGTGCGACCGTTCTCCGAGTCGGCGAGGTCCTGCAGCGCCACGAAGATGCGCAGGTCGTCGTACCCGGCGACCGGCGGCACGTCGACCCGCCTGCCCAGGGCGAGCGCGGTCCGCGCCTCGCGGTAGCTCGCCGCGACGCCCCGGGCGCCGGTGCCGACCCGGCCGTACGCCACCCGGGCGTCGGATCCCAGCCGCTCGCGCAGCACCCGCCGGACGGCTCCCGCCTGGTCGCGGACGGTCGCGGCGTCGCTCGGGTCCGCCGCAGGCCGCACGACGACGAGGTTGCCGCCCACCTGCGTGGCCAGCGTGGGGGCCGCGCCGTCGGGATCGAGCCGCTCGACGGCGCGGGCGGCCGCGTTGAACCGGCGGACCGCCCGCGGATCGTCGGAGATCGGCGGGTCGAGCTCGGCGACGTGCACGGCGTAGGCGCCGTCGACGGCGAACCCGTGGTGGCGCGCCCGGGCCTGCAGCTGCCCGCCGTCGGCGAACCGGCCGTGCACCAGGTCGACGACGAAGTCGCCGCGGGTCCGCTCCTCGGCCTCGGTCATCGACCGCAGCCGCAGCATCTCCGAGCCGATCAGGGTGGCGCCCTCCTGCGCGACGATCCGCCGCTGCGCCCGGTCGTGGGGGTCGGCGTCTCGCGGCTCGAGCACCGCGACCAGGCCGTTCACCTCGCCGCCGAAGGTCACCGCCGCCACGATCGGCACCACGTCGGCGACCGTCTCGAGCACCTCGGCGCCGTGCGGCAGCGGCCCGCCCGAGACCGTCTCCAGGTACCGCGCCAACGCTGCGGCGACCGGTTCGACGGCCGGCCTGCCGGTCGCCGCCGTGGCTTCGACGGCGAGCACGGCGCCCTCCGCGTCGACCACCACGACCGGCGCCTCGCCCATCCGCGCCATGCCGTACGCCAGCGGCGAGATCCCCGCGCCGCGGGCCAGGATCTCCCCCAGCGAGCGGTGCACCCGGTCGCTGTACTCCAGGACGTGGGTGGTCTGGGCCAGGACCTTGGTGGCGACGAGTTGGCTGACCGTGCGGTACCCGGCCGACGGCGGGAGCAGCGCCAGCGGCAGCGCGGCCGCGTCGGCGGCGCCCCGGGCCTGGGGGAACAGGGTCGGCAGCGGCTCCGGACCGGCGAGGTCCTCCGGGGTCAGCCGGACGAGCAGGGCCACCGCGCCCGCCGCCGCCACCCGCTCGACCAGCGCCGCCCCGGCCTCGTCCCGCAGTGCGGCCGCGGCGGCGTGGACGGCGGTGCCCGGCTCGCCGGGACCGTCCGAGTCGTCGAGCTCGGAGAGGGGCAGACACCAGCGCACCGCCCGGGTCACCCCGTCGGCCCCGGCGACGAGGGTGTTGCGCAGCAACGGCTCGGCCAGCAGGTCCGCCACCGTGACCGACTGCCAGCCCGTGTCGGTCGGATGCGCGTCCTGTGCCATGTGCCTAGATCCGATCCGTCGCGGGGTGCACTTCGTCCAGTGTCAGCCATGGTGACGCGACCGCACAATCGGCGGTAGCCACCACTTTCCACAATCCGCCGGAGGTTCTTCGTGCACTCTGCACTCTCACTCGCGCCGGCTGCGCGCTCCGATCCGCCGGCGGGTCGCTCCGTCGATCCCTCCGCACCGGGCCGCATCGTGCACAGCTTCCGCCCGGCCACCGCCGCGGACGCCCGGGCGGCCGTCGAGGCCGCCGCCGCGGCCGCCCCCGGGTGGGCCGCGCTGCCGCCGCTGCGCCGGGCGACCGCGCTGAGTGGACTGGCCGACCTGCTGGAACGGCGGGCCGACGAGATCGCCGCGCAGATCACCCGCGAGGAGGGCAAGCCGCTGGGGGCCGCCCGCGGGGAGGTGGGCAAGTCCGCGGAGCAGTTCCGGCTGGCCGCGCAGCTCGCCTACCTGGTCGAGGGCACCAGCTTCCCGACCGAGACCCCCGGCACCTTCGCCTACACCCTGCGCGGCCCGCTCGGCGTCGTCGCGGCGGTCACGCCCTGGAACTTCCCGCTGTCCCTCGCCGCCCGCAAGATCGCTCCGGCCCTCGCCGCGGGCAACGCGGTGGTGTTCAAGCCCTCCCCGGTCGCCGCCGGGGTCGGCGCGCTGCTCGCCGAGATCGCCGTCGAGGCGGGTGTGCCCGCCGCGGTCCTGCCGGTGCTGCAGGGCCACGACCCGGCCGCGATGGACGCCCTGCTGCGTGACGAGCGGGTGCGCGCGGTGACCTTCACCGGGTCGGACGCCGTCGGTGCGCTCGTGCGCGAGCGGGCGCACGGCCAGGCGCGCCTGCAGCTGGAGCTCGGCGGGCGCAACGCCGCCGTCGTGGCGGCGGACGCGGACCTCGAGCAGGCCGCCGCCGACGTCGCGGTGGGCGCCTTCGGTCTCACCGGCCAGGCCTGCACCTCGACCGACCGGGTCCTGGTGGCCCGCCCGGTCGCGGCGGAGTTCATGCGGCTGCTCGCCGCGCACGTCCAGGCGCTGACGGTCGGGCCGGGGACGGCGGCGGGGGTGACCACCGGCCCGGTCGCCACCGCGGCGCAGTGCGAGCGGCTGTCGGCGCTGAAGGGCTCGGCCGTGGCCGCGGGCGCCCGGATCGTCGCGGAGGCGGGCGCCGTCGCCGACCGCGACCCGGAGGGCTTCTGGGTGGCCCCGACGCTGTTCTCCGACGTCCCCGACGATCATCCGCTCGTCACCGGCGAGGTGTTCGGGCCCTTCTGCTCCGTCCTCCCGGTGGCCGACGCGGACGAGGCCCTCACCCGCGTCAACGCCTCCAGCCACGGACTGGTCGCGGCGATCCACACCGCGGACCTCGCCGTCGCGCACCGGTTCGCGGCCCGCGCCCACACCGGCATCGTCAAGGTCAACGCGCCCACCACCGGCAACGGCGTGACACCGCCCTTCGGCGGCTGGAAGGCCTCCTCCGGCGGGGCCTTCCCCGAGGGCGGGCGCCAGGCGCTCGACTTCGTCACCGACACCAAGACCGTCTACCTGACCCACGGGAGCTGACATGCAGACCATCCACCGCCTGACCCTCGAGGACGCCCTCGTGCTCCTGCGGGCCGCCGAGGCCGAGGCCGAGCGGATCGGCGTCAGGCAGACGATCTGCATCGCCGACGACGGCGCCCACCCCATCGCCCTGCACCGGATGACCGGCGCCCGGCTCACCGGGGTGGAGATCGCGATCGCCAAGGCCTTCACCGCGGCCGGTCACCAGCGCGCCACCCACCTGTTCAACGAGCCGCCGAACGGACCCGCGCTGCCGGGCAACGAGGCCTTCGGCATCCAGCAGATGCACCCCGGCAGGTTCACCGTGTTCGTGGGCGGCTTCCCGATCGTCTACCAGGGCCAGGTCATCGGGGCCGTGGGCGTGAGCGGGGGCAACGGCGAGCAGGACAAGGCCGTCGGTGCCGCCGCCCTCGCGGCCTTCGAGGAGCTCGTCGCGGGCGCCGTCCCGGCCTGAGCGACCACCGCGAACGGCGCCCCCGGGATCCCGGGGGCGCCGTTCGGTCGGGTCAGCGGGGGGAGCGGCCCGCGAACGTCACCGCGAGGGCCAGCGCCGCGGCGGCCGCGCACACGAGCGCCATCAGGACGAACGGCCCCGCTCCCGCGGGCGCGTCCCCGAGCACCAGCGCGACGACCGCGCCGGCCAGCGCGGCGCCGACGAACCGCAGCGAGTTGAACACCCCGAGACCCGCGCCGGAGTCCGCCTCCTGCGCCGACCGGGTCGCCCCGGCCGCTGCCGGGGTCTGGGTGAACGCCATCCCGGCACCGACGACGGCGACCGCCGCCACCAGCCCCGCCAGTGCGCCGACCCCACCGGTTCCCAGGCCCAGGACCGCGGCCAGGGCCAGCTCGCCCGCGCCGAGCACGAGCAGCCCGCCGCGCAGCGCCCACCGTGGGCTCCAGCGCTCGGTCAACACCCCGGACACGGGTGCCAGCAGCGTCATCACCAGGGGTAATGCCACGACCAGCAGGCCCGCGGTGCGCGCCGGAGCGCCGGCCGTCCCGGTCAGGAACAACGGCACGGTGAGCAGCGTCGCGGTCAGGCAGAACATCTGGGCCATGGCGGCGACCGCGGACCGCGCGAACCGCGGCGCGACCAGCAGCCGCGGCGGCACGAACGGGTCCGCCCGGCGACGCTCGACGAGCACGAACACCACCAGCGCCGCGGTGGCGAGCCCGAACCCGCCCCACACGACCGGCGACCCGAGACCCGCGGGCGCGACCGCGGAGGCCCCCACGAGCAGCGCGGCCACGGCGGCGGCCAGCGACAGCGCGCCCGTGACGTCGAGCCGGGCCGGTCGGGCCGGGGTGTGCGGCAGCCACCGCCACGCCCCCGCGAACGCGGCGAGCGCGAACGGCACGATCGTCACGAACACCGAGCGCCAGCCGAAGGCGTCGGTGAGCAGACCGCCGACGGTCGGCCCCGCAGCCTGGCCCGCGCCGTTCGCCGCGGCCCACCAGGAGACCGCACGCCCACGCCGCTCGGGGCCCGCGACGTCGGTGAGCAGGGCGAGCACGGTGGGCAGCACCAGGGCGCCGGACATCCCCTGCACCGCACGGAAGACGACGAGCACGGGCAGCGTGGGCGCGCACGCGGCGCCGATCGCGCCGACGGTGACCCCGAGCATGGACAGCAGGAACACCCGCCGCCTGCCGAGCCGCCCGCCCAGCCAGCCGGCGAAGGGCAGCACCACCGCGCAGGTCAGGTTGAACGCGACGACGATCAGGGTGCCGCTGGTCAGCGGTGCCCCGAGGTCCGCGGTCATCGCCGCGAGCGGGACGTTGACCAGGGTGTTCGCGATGGTGCTGGCGAAGGTGCCGAGCACGAGCGCGGCCGCGACCGGCCCGAGCCGGGGCCCGCCCGTCCCGGTGCGCTGGAGTGGGTCGGTGACGGCTCCGGACACGGGCCGCGTCCTCCTCGAGATCGGGTGGGATGGGGGCGGCGGCTCAGGCGAGGGCGACGGTGAGGTCGACCTCGACGGGTGCCCCGCCCGGCAGCGCCCGCACCCCGACGGCGGCGCGGGCGGGCAGGGCGTCCTCGCCGAGCCGGCGGGCGAGGACGGCGGAGGCGCCGTCGGCGACGGCGGACAGGGCGGTGAAGTCGTCGGTGCAGCGCACGTAGACGGTCATCCGGACCGCCCGGGCGATCCGGTCCAGCCCGCCCGCCGCCTCGGTCACGGCCAGCAGCGCGTTCCCGGCGGCCAGCCCGGCCGCCCAGCGCGCCTGCTCGGGCGTGACGTCCGCGCCGACACAGCCGGTGAGCACCAGCGTCCCGGCCCGGCGCGGCGTCATCCCCGCGGAGTGCACCAGCCCGCCCGCGACCACGGCGGGCACGTACCGGCCCTGGGGGACCGGGGCGGCGGACACGTCCGGCTCAGACACCGAGGGCCACCCCCTCCTGGCGGGAGTCGGAGCCGCCGACCAGGCAGCCGCGCTCGACGTCGAGGGAGACGACCTGGGCGCTGCCGCCCGCGCCCCAGTCCCCGACGGTGCGCACGTCGTGGCCGCGCGCGGCCAGCCCGGCGAGCGTGTCGGCACCGAGCCGGTCCTCGCAGCGCAGCTCGGGGGCGGCGCCGAGGTCGCCCGCGTCGCTGCCGGGGAACACCGAGAAGCGCGGCGCGTCGACGGCGGCCTGCGGGTCGGCGTCGTGGTCGAGCAGGTGGGACAGCAGCTGGGCGTTCCACTGGACCTGGCCGTCGCCGCCGGGGGTGTTGCCGACGTGCCGGAGCCCGCCGTCGTCGTCGGTGACCAGCCAGGTGTTGAGCGTGTGCAGGGGCCTGCGGCGCGGCCGCACCTCGTTGGGGTGGCCGGGGACGAGGTACGCGCCGCGGCCGAGCCGATTGTTCAGCACGATCCCGGTACCCGGGATCGACAGGCCCGCGCCGAAGGTGAAGGCCAGCGACAGGATCAGGCCCACCGCGCGCCCGTCGGCGTCGACCGCGACCAGGGAGGTCGTGTCGCCGTCGGGTCGCCCGGCGGCACCGGGCAGGTCGCCCGCGCGGATGCGCTCCTTCGCCCGCGCCACCGCGGCGGGCTCGCCGCCGCGGCGCCAGCCGTCGGAGTCGCTGCCCGCGTGCGCGTAGCGGTCGGCGAACGCGATCCGGGCGGCCCCGGCCAACCAGTGCACCTCCGCGGCGGACAGCGGCGCGGCGCCGAGCTCGCCCTCGCACGCGGCGAGCTGGTCGAGGACCATCCAGCCCGGCGTGGGCAGCGGGGTCTGGTGCACCCACCTGCCCCGGTAGCGACGGCGCAGCGCGGGCTCGGCGGCCACCTCGCCGGAGGCCGCCCACTCGTCCCCGGAGAACGGCGCGCCGAGCGCGGTGAGGTGCGCGACGGCCCGTTCGGCCAGGTCACCGGTGTAGAACGCGGCGGGGTCGACGGCCAGCCGGGCGATCGAGTCCGCGAGCAGGGGCTGCGCCACCCGCGTCCCGACGGCCGGGGCCCGCCCGTCCCGCAGCAGGGTCGCCGCGATCTCCGGGTCGGCGCCCAGGCGCCCGGAGTGCCGGGCGATGTCCCCCGCGGTCTTGGCCGTGCAGGGCAGGCCCCGGCGGGCCAGGCGCACCGCGGGCGCCCACAGCTCCGCGAGCGGCCGGGTGGCCCGCTCGGCCAGCGCGGAGAGCGCCGCGACGGCCCCGGGGACGGTGACCGAGCCCGCGCCGTGGCGGGGGAGCACGGTCTGTCCGGCGTAGTGCTCGGGGGTGCCGCCGTCGGGGCCGAAGCCGCTGCCGCAGAACGCGTCGACCGCGCCGGTGGGCTCCCGGACCAGGGCGAACGCATCACCGCCGAGGCCGCACTGGCCCGGCAGCGCGAGCCACGCGACGGCCGCCATCGCCAGCGCCGCGTCCACGGCGGTGCCGCCCGCGGCCAGCACGTCGGCCCCGGCCCGGCTGATCGCCGGGTGGCTGGCCGCGACCATGCCGTCGGCACCGAGTGCGGCCGGGCGCAGCGTGCCGGGGAACGGGCGAGGTGGTGCCACGGTCGTCATGGGTGCACGATGACCGCCCACGATGCGGCCCAGTAGGGGCCACCTGCACAAGTCTGGACCGTGCGGTAGTGCACTCTGCCTTAACGGCAACGTGCACAATCCGAAACCCGCGCGCTGTGCACTGTTGAGGTAGTCGTGTTCGTGCAGGTGAGAGCACCGTGACCGGCCACACCACCACATCGACCGCCACCTCGGCGGGAAGGAGGCCGCGGTGGGTCTCACTGCCGCGCACTGGGTCTACCTGGCCGGCGTCGTCGTCATCATCGGCGTCACGATCGCCCGCAGGAACGTCCTGGTCCCCGCACTCGCCGCCACGTTCGTCACCGCCTGGGTCATGACCGGCAACCCGGTCACGGGTGTCCAGGCCGTCTTCAACGCGAGCCTGACCGCCGCGTCCGAGCTGTTCAACATCTTCCTGATCATCGCCATGGTCACGGCGCTGCTCGGCGCGCTGCGCGCCATGAAGGCCGACCAGCGGATGGTCACGCCCTTCCAGAAGGTCATGCGCGGCGGCTGGTCCGCCTACGTCGTGCTCGCCGTGGTCACCTACGGGATCAGCCTGTTCTTCTGGCCGACGCCCGCGGTGCCGCTGATCGGTGCGCTGCTCGTCCCGGCGGCGATCCGCGCCGGGCTGCCCGCCATGGGCGCGGCGATGGCGATCGCCGTCGCGGGTCAGGGCATGGCGCTGTCCAGCGACTACGTCATGCAGGTCGCGCCCGGGCTGTCCGCCGTCGCGGCGGGCACCGAGACCTCGGCCGTGGCCGATGTGGCGCTGGTGCTGTCCCTGGTCACCGGCGTGGCCGCGCTCGCGATCACCGGGGTGATGCTGCGCAGGCACATGCGCCGCCCGGCGGAGTCGAACCTGGAGGAGTGGGAGGCCGGGGTGGTCGCCGAACCCCGCCCGGCCCGCCGCATGCTGCGCAAGGCGAAGCCCGCCGCCGCGGTGGCCGAGCCGCTGCGGGTCCAGGTCGAGGAGAAGGTCCCGGTGGGGGCCACCGTCGGCGGGGGCGGTGGCACCCCGCCGCCCGCCGCGCCGCCCGCGCAGCGCACCGGCGGGGGTGGTGACGGGATCGTCCCCGACCAGGAGCCCGCCCCGGAGCCCGCCGACGACCCGCGCACCGTCCGGCTGTCGAAGCTCTTCGCCGCCGTGGTGCCGATCGCCTTCCTGCTGATGATGGTCTACATGGTCCTCGGCAAGGCGGGCGTGGTCCCGGCGCTCGAGGGCGGGTCGGCGGCCGCGCTGGTCGGCGGACTGGCGGCGATCCTGGTCGTGTTCGTCGTCGCCGCCTTCGACGGGCCGAAGAAGGCGCTGCAGACCACCGGTGAGCACGTGACCGACGGGCTGGTCTTCGCCTTCCGGGCCATGGGCGTCGTGCTGCCGATCGCCGGGTTCTTCTTCCTGGGCAACGCCGACTTCGCGGGCGAGATCATCGGCGTTCCGGAGGGTCAGGAGGCGCCCGCGTTGCTGGTCGACCTGGTCACCGCGGCCGAGCGGTTCATCCCCGGCAACCCGCTGGTCGTCTGCTTCGGCATCCTGATCATCGGCATGATGTGCGGCCTGGAGGGCTCGGGCTTCTCCGGCCTGCCGCTCACCGGTTCGCTGGCCGGGGCCCTGGCGCCCAACGTCGGCATGGACCCGGCCACCCTCGCGGCCGTCGGTCAGATGGGCTCGGTCTGGACGGGGGGCGGCGTGCTCGTCGCCTGGTCCTCCCTGCTGGTCGTGGCGGGGGTGACGCGGGTCCCGGTCGTGGACCTCGCCCGCAAGTGCTTCCTGCCCGTCGTCGCCGGTCTGGTGCTGTCCACACTGGTCGCCGCGACGTTCTTCTAGGCCCCGCTCCACCCGAAGGCCCCGGCGGGTCGCCGGGGCCTTCGGCAGGTCCGGAGCGAGCTGTGCAGACCACCTCAAGATGACGCCGATCCTTGTGCGGAATGACCAGGATCGGGGCCGCCGACCTGCCTAGCGTTCCTGTCATCGGGAAGCCCCCGGTCCCCACCACCACCCACCTCCTGGAGGGCTCGTCATGACCCTGACCGTCGAGAACCCCGCCGGCGCCGGCACACCGGGTCTGCTGTCGAAGGACGACTTCCGCGCCGCCCTGGAGGACGCGATCAAGGGCCGCGAGGCCAAGAACGCGTCCTTCAGCAAGGCCTGGGCGGACGGTGAGCTGACCCGCGAGCACTTCGCCCGCTGGGCCGAGAATCACTACCACTACGTCGGCCCGTTCGCCGACTACCTCGGCTACATCTACGGCAACACCCCCGACACCTGCACCGACGCCAAGGACTTCACCCTCCAGAACATGTACGAGGAGGAGCTGGCCGACATCCGCCACACCGACCTGCTCATCCGGTTCGGCGAGGCGTGCGGCACCACCAGGGAGCGCATCGAGGACCCCTCGAACATGAACGCGGTGACCCGGGGCCTGCAGTCCTGGTGCTACGCGGTCGCCATGCGCGAGCACTTCGTCGTCGCCACCGCGGCGCTGGTCGTCGGCCTGGAGTCGCAGGTCCCGGGCATCTACCGCAAGCAGATCGTGCCGCTGCGCGAGACCTACGGCTTCACCGAGGACGAGATCGAGTTCTTCGACCTGCACATCACCTCGGACGAGGTGCACGGCGAGCGCGGCTACCAGATCGTGCTCGAGCACGCGACCACCCCGGAGCTGCAGCAGCGCTGCCTCCAGTTCGTCCGCTGGGGTGCGGAGATGCGCTTCTCCTACACCCGCGCGCTCTACGACACCTACGTCGCGCCGTCCGCCTGACCGACCGGCCGCGGCGGGCACGACCCGCCGCGGCCCTCCTCCGGAGGGGAGAGCCCGTGAGCGAGATCCGGACCGAGGAGTGGGTCGCGACGGTCCCGCTCGCGGACCTGGCCCGCAGGCGCAAGACCCGGGTCGAGATCGGGGATCGCGCCGTCGCGCTGTTCCTGGTCGGCGAGCGGGTGTTCGCCCTCGACGACGTCTGCATCCACAAGGGACGGTCCCTGTCCCGCGGGGTGCTCTGGCAGGGCAGCGTCGTCTGCCCCGCCCACCAGTGGAAGTTCGATCCCGAGACCGGCGCCGCGGAGGACCGCGACGAGTGCCAGCCGGTCCACGCCGTCCGCGTCGTCGACGGGATCGTGCACGTCAGCGCTCAGCCGCGATAGGAGCCCCCGATGTCCGACCTCCCCCGCAGCCTGGTGACCGTGGGAGCCGGCCAGGCGGCCGTGTCCGCCGTGCGGCTGCTGCGCCGCCGCGGCTTCGACGGCCCGGTGACCGTCCTGTCCGACGAGCCGCACGCCCCCTACCAGCGCCCGCCGCTGTCCAAGGAGTACCTGCGCGGCGAGACCGACGTCGCGGAGCTGACCCTGCTCGACGACGCGTGGTGCGCCGCGAACGCCGTCGACCTGCACCTCGGGGTGCGGGCCGAGCGGGTGGCGGCGGGGCGGGTCGAGCTCGTCGGCGGCGGAGTCGTCACCGCCGACGCCGTGCTGCTCGCCACCGGTGCCCGGGCCCGCAGGCTCCCCGGGGTGGACGGCGACCGGGTGATCCACCTGCGCACCCTCGACGACGCGGCCCGGCTGCGCGACCTGCTCCCCGCGGCCGAGCGGATCGCCGTCGTCGGGGGCGGGCTGATCGGTTCCGAGATCGCCGCGACCGCCCGCGAGCACGGCGTGGCCGTGACCGTGCTGGAGGCGGGCCTGCTGCCGATGATCGGCAGGCTCGGCCGGGAGATGGCCGAGGTGTACGCCGACCTGCACCGCGGCCACGGCGTGGATCTGCGCTGCGGCCAGGAGATCGCGGCCGTCGAGCAGACCGCGTCCGGGGTCCTGGTGCACACCGCCGCGGGCCGGGTCGAGGCGGACCTGGTCGTCGTCGCCGTCGGCGCGGTGCCGAACGACGAGATCGCCCGCGCGTCCGGCCTGGCCGTGGACCCCGTGCGCGGCGGGATCGCGGTCGACGACACCTGCCGCACCGCGCTGCCCGGCGTCTTCGCCGCGGGGGACGTGGCCGCCCGCCGGGTCGGCGACGGGTTCGTCCGCCACGCGCACGTCGACAACGCGACCACCCAGGGCACCGCGGTCGCGAAGGCGATGGTCGGCAAGCCGGTGGGCGCCCCGGAGGCGCCCTGGTTCTGGTCCGACCAGTACGGGATCGGGCTGCAGGTCGTCGGCGCGCCGCGCCCGGGCGCCGAGGTCGTGGTGCGCGGGAACGTGGCCGAGCGGGACTTCACCGCCTTCTACCTCGCCGACGGGTGCGTGCACGCCGCGTTCGCGATGGACCGCGGCGGGGACATCCCGGCCGCCCGGCAGCTGATCTCCCTGGGCCTGCCCGTGCCGACCGCCGCCCTGGCCGACGACGACACCGACCTGTTCGACCTCCTCGACACCATCAGCGCCTGAAGGAGACCACCGTGGAGTTCCACAAGATCGCCCGCTCCGGCCAGATCCCCGACGGCGTCGTGCGGCGGTTCTTCGCCGGTGACGTCGAGGTGGCGCTGTCCCGCCAGGACGGGGAGATCCACGCGACCTCGAACTACTGCAGCCACCTCGACTGCCTGCTGTCCAGCGGGAAGGTCACCGACGAGGGCCTGCTGTGCTCGTGTCACGGCAGCGTCTTCGACTACGCCTCCGGCGAGCCGCTCTGCCCGCCCGCGACCCGGCCCATCGTGATCTTCCCGGTGCGCGAGGAGGACGGCCACATCCACGTCGGGATCGACGAGGAGCTGGCCGCCGCGGCCGCGAAGCGCCGGGCCTCGGGGGCCAGGCGGCTCACGCCGGGCTGAGCCCCGTCCCGGTCCGCCGTCAGGAGGCGGTGACCGCCCTCAGCACCGGCAGCACGTCGAAGGTGCAGACGCCCGCGCGCACGGCCGGGTCCGCCGCGCCGACCAGGCTCCGAGGGGCGAGGCGTCAGACGGTGTCGTCCACGGACAGCCGCCCCGCCTCCACCCGCCAGCGACGGGTGGCGCGGACCGTGTCCAGCATCCGGCGGTCGTGGGTGACCAGCAGGACGGTGCCCGGGAAGGAGTCCAGGGCCTGCTCCAGCTGCTCGATCGCGGGCAGGTCGAGGTGGTTGGTGGGCTCGTCGAGCACCAGCAGGTTCACCTCGCGGGCCTGCAGCAGCGCCAGCGCCGCGCGGGTCCGCTCGCCCGGGGACAGCGACGCCGCGGGCCGGGGCACGTGCTCCTTCGTGAGCCCGAACTTGGCCAGCAGGGTCCGGACCTCGGACTCCGGCCAGTCCGGCACCGCCCGGCCGAACGCCGTCACCAGCGGTTCGTCGCCGAGGAACAGCCCGCGCGCCTGGTCGACCTCGCCGACCACGACCCCGGAGCCCAGGCCCGCGCTGCCCGCCGCGACCGGGATCCGCCCGAGCAGCGCGCCGAGCAGCGTCGACTTCCCCGACCCGTTGGCGCCGGTGATGATCACGCGGTCGGCCCAGTCGACCTGCGCCGTGACCGGCCCGAGCGTGAACGACCCCCGCTGGACGACGGCGCCGTCCAGCCGCGCCGCGACCGCGCCGGACCGCGGGGCCGCGGCGATCGTCATGCGCAGCTCCCACTCCTTGCGGGGCTCCTCGACGACCTCGAGGCGCTCGATCGCCCGCTGCGTCTGCCGGGCCTTCGACGCCTGCTTCTCGCTGGTCTCCGCCCGCTTGGCCTTGACGTTCTTGTCGTTGTCCTTCGACTTGCGGCGCGCGTTGCGCACGCCCTGGGCCATCCAGTTCCGCTGCATCTGGGCGCGGTCCTTGAGCTGGTCGAGCCTGTCGTCGTACTCCTCGTACGCCTCGCGGGCGTGCCTGCGCGCGATCTCGCGCTCGGCGAGGTAGCTGTCGTAGCCGCCGTCGTAGACCCCGACCCGGTGCTGGTGCAGGTCCAGCTCCACGATCCGGTTCACCGTGCGGGCCAGGAACTCGCGGTCGTGGGACACGATCACCGCCGGACTCCGCAGCCCCCGCACGAACTTCTCCAGCCGTTCCAGGCCGTCGAGGTCCAGGTCGTTGGTGGGCTCGTCGAGCAGCAGGACGTCGTAGCGGGAGAGCAGCAGCGCGGCGAGCCCGGCGCGGGCGGCCTGCCCGCCGGACAGCGCGCTCATCGGGGTGTCGAGGGACACCCCGAGGCCGACCTCCGCGGCGACCTCGCCCGCTCGCTCGTCGAGGTCCGCGCCGCCGAGCGCGAGCCAGCGGTCCAGCGCGGCCGAGTACTCGGTGCCGTCGGAGGTCGCGAGC
Organism: Pseudonocardia sp. WMMC193; assembly: GCF_021728735.1. Lineage (NCBI taxonomy): Bacteria > Bacillati > Actinomycetota > Actinomycetes > Pseudonocardiales > Pseudonocardiaceae > Pseudonocardia > Pseudonocardia sp. WMMC193. The sequence continues at coordinate 5,844,112 of NZ_JAKKDO010000003.1, forward strand.
TCCTCCGCCGCCGCGTCCATCGCCGCCTGCGCCGCCGCCACCCCCGTCCGGCGGGCGAGGTACGTGCTGATCGACTCCGGCCCGCGCTCCGGTTCCTGGGGCAGGTGCCCGACGGTCGCGTCCGGCGGGGACAGCGAGACCGACCCCTCGGTGTCGATCCCCCGCCCGCCCGTCTCCCCGGCCAGCAGGCGCAGCAGGGTCGACTTCCCCGCCCCGTTCACCCCGACCAGCCCGACGACGTCCCCGGGCGCCACCACCAGGTCCAGACCGGTGAACAGGACCCGGGCGCCGTGCCCGACGGAGAGGGCCGAAGTCTGCAGTGTCGCGCTCATGTCACCGCCGAGCGTAACCGTGCCCCCCACCCACCCGTCGGTGACGCGAGCGCTGCCGCGAGTGCGCTCCCGTCACGCTCGCACGGGGTGATCGTTCCGAGGGTCACGGGAGTGTGGGTGCGGGTGCGCTCGTGTCACGCTCGCGGTACGCGGTCTCGCGCCGCACTGATCGTTCCGAGCGTCACCCGAGCGCTGTCGCGGGTGCGTTCCGGTCACTCTCGCGCGCGGTGATCATTGCGAACGTGACGGGAGCGTTGTCGCGGGTGCGGTGCGGTCCCGCTCGCGTGTGGTGATCGATGCGAACGTGACGGGAGCGCTGTCGCGAATGCGGTGCGGTCACTCTCGCGTGCGGTGATCGTTCCGGGCGTCACAGGAGCGCTGTCGCGGGTGCGCTCCCGTCACGCTCGCGCGGGGTGATCGTTCCGAGGGTCACTGGAGCGTCATTGCGACAGCGCTCTTGTGACGCCCGCACGGTGATCATTGCGAGTGTCACGGGAGCGCTGTTGTGGGTGTGCTCCTGTGACGCCGGCGCGGTGATCATGGCGAGTGTCACCGGAATGTCATGGCGGGGGCGCTCGCGTCACGCTTGCTGTTCGCGGCATGGCGTGCGGTGATTCAGCGCGAGCGTCACGCGAGCGTTGTCACGGGTGCGCTCCGGTCACACTCGCGATTCGGGTGCCGCCGCGCGGTGATCAACGTGGGTCACGGGAGCGCTGTCGCGACTGCGTGCCCTCACGCTCGCGCGTTGTGATCATTGCGAGTGTCGCCGGAGCGTTGTCGCAGCAGCACCTCTGTGCCACTCGTGCGGTGATCATTGCGAGTGTCACTGGAGTGTCGATGCCGACGCGCTCGTGTGACACTCGCTTGCGGTGCCGCGCCGCTCGGTGATCATCGGCGGGAGTCACGGGAGCGCTGCCGCGAGTGTGCTCCCGTCACGCTCGCTTGCGGTGCCGCGCCGCGCGGTGATCATTGCGGGGGTCACGCGAGCGTGGGTGCGGGTGCGCTCCGCTCGCGCGCGGTGATCATTCCGAGTGTCACCGGAGCGCCCCGGTGACTGCGCTCTTGTCACGCTCGCGCCGTGATCGCGCCGAGTGTCGCGGGAGCGCGAGCGCGAATCCGCCGCGGCGTGGGTGTCTCGGGGTGCTCGGCCGGGTCGTCGCGTCGCACGTTGCGTGCGAGTGCGATCCCGGCGACCGGGTCCGAGCTGTGCGCACCGTGCGCGTCCGGGCGCGGTCACGCACGGCGATCACCCGGCTTGTGAGGAGGCAGGCAGGGCGGGAACCGGCGGTGGCGACATAGGGTCGAGCACGTGAACCCGTCGACCGCCCAGGCCCGCGTGGTGGTGGACGAGCTGGTCCGCCTCGGCGTGACCGACGCCGTCCTCTGCCCGGGCTCGCGCAACGCGCCGCTGGCGTTCGCGCTCCACGCGGCGGACGCGGCGGGCAGGCTGCGGTTGCACGTGCGCGTCGACGAACGGACCGGCGCCTTCCTGGCGCTCGGCCTCGCGCTGGGCTCCGGGCGCCCCGTCCCGGTGGTGACGACGTCCGGGACCGCGGTCGCGAACCTGCACCCCGCGGTCCTCGAGGCGGCCTGGTCCGGCGTGCCGCTGCTGGCGCTGACCGCGGACCGGCCGATGGACCTCGTCGGCACCGGGGCCAGCCAGACCGTGGACCAGCACGGGATCTTCGGCACGGCCGTGCGCCGCGCCTCCACCCTGTCGGTGGCGAGCAGCGACTCGCGAGAGCCTGCGCGCTGGCGGTCGGCGGTGGACCGCGCGGTCGCGGCGGCCACCGGGGCGGCGGGTGGCGAGCCGGGCCCGGTGCACCTGAACGTGCCGTTCGCGGAACCGCTGGTGCCCGAGCCGGGCGCGGTGTTCCCCGAGGGCAGGCCGGACGGGGCGCCGTGGACGGTCGTCTCGCCGGTGGGGCGGGTCGCCGCGCCGCTGCCCCTGGACCCGGCGGCACCCACGTTGGTCGTGGCGGGCGCCGGCACGGCGCCCGCGCCGACCCTGCTCGGCGGGACCCCGGTGATCGCGGAGCCGTCGTCGCCGCTGTGGGCGCACGGGCTGGTCGCCGGGCCGTGGCTCCTGGGTGCGGCCGGCGCACTGCCGCGCCCCCGGCAGGTCGTGGTGATCGGCAGGCCGACGCTGCACCGCGCCGTCGCCCGCCTGCTGGCCGACCCCGCCGTCGACGTCTACGCGGTGGCTGCCCCGGACGGCATGCCGTTCACCGACGTCGCGGGCTCGGTGCGGGCCGTCGGGGCGTTGCCGCAGCTCACCCCGCCCGCCGCGTTCGTCCGCGCGTGGCGGGAGGCGGACGACACGGCCGCCGCCGTGCTCGACCGGGCGCTCGACCCGACCCGGGATCCGGAGCACGCCACGGTGCCGCGGGGACTCGTGCTGGCCCGCGCGCTGACCGCGGCGCTGCCGGGCGGCTCGCGGCTGGTGCTCGGGTCGTCGAACCCCGTGCGGGACGTCGCCCTGGCCGCGGTGCCGCGGGCCGGGCTGGAGGTGCTGTCCAACCGCGGGGTCGCGGGCATCGACGGGACCGTGTCGACGGCCGTCGGCGCCGCGCTGACCCATCCCGGTCCCACGGTGGCGCTGCTCGGCGACCTCACCCTGCTGCACGACACCACCGGGCTGCTGATCGGGCCGGACGAACCCCGCCCCGCGCTGACCCTGGTGGTGCTCAACGACTCGGGCGGCGGCATCTTCGGCCTGCTGGAGCAGGGCGCGGACGAGCACGCGGGCTCCTTCGAGCGGATCTTCGGCACGCCGCACCGGGCGGACCTCGCCGCCGTCGCCACCGGCCTCGGCGCCACGCACACCCTGCTCACCGACCTCGCGGATCTGCCCGAGGCGCTCGCCGGCGAGGACAAGGGCCTGCGAGTCGTCGAGGTGCGAGCCGACCGGAGCACGCTGCGGGCGGGCCACGACGCCCTCGCCGCCGAGATCGCCGCCGCGGTCCGTGCGCTCCCCACCCGCACCTGACCCGCGCCCGACCCGCCTGGTGCACGTTTCGTGCGCTCACTGCGGCATGATCACCGAAAGCGTGCGCTCAGCGTGGCGCTGGCAGCGGTGAGCGCACGTTTTCGCTGATCACCGGTGCCGATGCGGGCCGAATGGGGGCCGTTCGCGGGCATCCTCCTGCCGCTGAGCGGAGTAGGCGACTGCGCCATGCGATCACGATCCGCCAGCTGTCGTGTCCGCTGGGTAACGACCTGCGACGACGCGCCGATGCGCCCGACAGGACCCCGGGCGCGTTCGCCCGAGCTCCTCGGCCCCGCGTCCCGCCGGGCCGCCCCCGACCCTCCGAGGAACCGGTGACCTCCAGCCTCCGGAGCCGCGACCCGCGGCCAGACCCGAGCGACGGTGCCCGCGCGACCGGCGCCGCCGCGCGGGTGCCGGACGGTCCGCACCTGGTCGTCGTGCGCCCGTCCGCCCCGAGTGGGGACGCGGCCGCGGCGGGCTGGCCCACCGGGCGTCGGCGGCGGCCCGCCGGGGCCCGTGCACCCTGGGACCGCCGCGGACCGGCACCGATTCCCGCACCCCGGCCCGCGCCGGCGCCCCGTTCGGCGTGGCGAGACGTCCCGCGGGAGTCGTGGACGGCGTTCGCGGTCGAGCTCGCCGCGCTGGCCGCCGTGGCGGTCGTCGCGTGGCTCACCCTGCGCGGACTCGCGATCACGCCCGTGGCGCGGGCCGCCGCCGCGGCGTCGCTCGCGGGCGGGACCGCAGCCGCGGTGATGATCGCCGCCGCGGGGCGGGCGTCCGGCAGCAGGCGCGCCGAACGCATCGCCGCGGCGGTGGCCTGTGCCACGCCGGCGGGCCCGCTCGGTGCGGCCCTGGAGCTGCGCGGCGGCGGCCTCTGGCCGGTGGTGGGGCTGGTCGGGCTGCTCGCCGCGGTGGCGTTGCTGGTGCTCGCCGTGCGCAGGCGGTCCTCGGCCCGCCGGCCGGTGGTCCTCGTCGCCGCGGGTGCCCTCGCCTGCGCCGTCGCGGCCGCGGGCACCCTGGACAGCCTCGTCCCGGGCGTGGCGCTCCCACCCGCGGTGGGGTCTGCCGCGGCCCTGGCGGTGTGGGCCGGTGCGGGTGCGGCGGGTCTGCTCGCGGTGGCCGCGGGCGTGCGCCGGGACCGGCCGCTGCTGCGGCGGGTCGGTCTCGCCTTCGCGCTGCCCGCCGCGGCTCACGCGGTGTCGGTGTCCGGGGTGCAGGCGAGCGTGTCGGTCGCCCTGGACCTGGCCGCGACGGTGGCGCTGCTCGCCGCCGCCGTCCCGTTCCTGTTCGGCGCGGTCCGCAGGCTGCAGGAGGAGCGCGAGGCCTACCGCGCGGAGGTCGAGTCCCTGCGCGCCTCGGTGGAGCGCCGGGGCTGACGGTCAGGTCGGAGGGGGCGCGGCGGTGGGGTCCGCGCCGCCCTCCGGCACGGCGCCCTCCGGTGACTGCGGCGCGACGGGGGCGGGCGGGGAGGGGAGCGGAATGGGCCGGCGCCACCGAGAATCAGGCGCACGGGCTCGCATTCCGTCGTGGCGGAGCCTGCGCGCACCCGTCGTCGCCACCCGGCCCACCGCATCGTCGCGGTACAGCCCGGGCCCCGGTTCGTGACCAGGGGGGACGCCAACCCCGTGGACGACCCGAACCCGGTCGCGGCCGCCGACGTGCACGGCGAGCTCTGGTACGACGTGCCCTCCGTCGGCACGGTCCGGGACCGCCTCACCACCCCCGCCGGGCTCGCGATCCTCGGCGGAGTGGTGCTGCTCGGCGTGGCCCTGGCCCCGCTCGTCCCCCGCGAGCGGGCCTAAGCCTCGAGGGCCTCGCGCACCGCGAGCAGCTTCGCCGCGGCCTCGCGGACCTCGCTGTCGGGGTCGGAGTCCGCGACGATCCCGCAGCCCGCGTACAGCCGGGCGACCGGACCGTCCAGCTGCGCGCACCGCAGCGCGACGCCGAGCTCGCCGTCCCCCGTCGCGTCGACCCAGCCGACGGGGCCCGCGTACCGCCCGCGGTCCATGCCCTCGAGCGCCGCGATCAACGCGACGGCCTCGGCGCGCGGGGTGCCGCCGACCGCGGCCGTCGGGTGCACCGCGCCCGCGATCCGCAGCAGGGAGGCGTCTCCGCGGACCCGGCCGCGGACGTCCGTGGCCAGGTGCGACACGTTGTGCAGGTCGAGCACCGACGGCTGCGCCGGGACCTCGAGGCCGCGGCAGAAGGGCTCCAGGCGCGCGGCCAGCGACTCCACCGCGTACCGGTGCTCGACGAGGTTCTTCTCCGTGGCGAGCTCGCCGCCCGCCCACGCGGTGCCCGCCAACACCCGGGACTCCACCATCCCGGAACGCTTGCGCAGCAACAGCTCGGGGGTGGCGCCGACGAGCCCGTCGACCGCGTACGCCCAGCACGTCGGGTAGCGCTGGGCCATCTCGCGCAGCAGGTGGCGCGGGTCGTGCGGGGTCTCGGACACGGCGAGCAGGTCGTGGGCGAGGGCGGCCTTGTCCAGCTCGCCCGCGCGCATCCGCCGCACGGCCTCGGCGACCGCGGCGCGGTACCCGGCGACGGGCAGGTCCCCGTCGGCGTAGCGCAGCCCGGTGGGGCGCCGGACGGGCTCGGTGGACCGGGGCTCGGGTGCGCCGAACTCGGTCACCCACGCGCGCCCGCCGCGCAGCCCGACGACGACCCGCGGCACCACCAACACCGACCCGGGCGAGCGGTCGGCGAAGGTCAGGGACGCGAACGCGACGGGCCCGCTGCCGGGCACGCCCACGTCGTCGGTCACGGTCATGTCCGCGACGAGCCGCCGCCACCAGCCGTCCGCGTCGGCGAACCGGCGCGCCCCGGTCCCGGTGAACCGCGCGACCTCGCCCCACCCGACGAGCCCCTCGCCGCCGCGGACCCAGGACAGCGGCCCGGACGCGGACGGCAACAGCGACAGCAGCCCATGGGCGGGTGGCGGCACCTCGCGGGAGCGCACCCGCAGTCCGGTGGGGAGCGCTGCGGTCGTCACGCTTCGAGAGTAGGGACGGCGTCGGCGGGCCGCACGGGGACCATGACTACAGTCACCGCCGTGGCGGGTGGTGGCGCGGCGGAGCTACTGGCCGAGGTCGGGCGGACCGCCGTCGGCTTCGGCCGGGCGGTGCACCGGCGGCTGCCCCGGGTCCTGGTCGGCGTCGCGGCGCTGTGGACCGCGCTGTGCCTGGTGGCGTTCGTGGGCGCGCTCGCGGACGACGTCCGGATCGACGCCGATCGCGGCACCGCCACCGCCGAGGTGCTCGACGGGTCGGGCTTCGCCCGCACCCTGGTCCGCTTCCCGGTGCCGGACGGCCAGCTCGTCGCCCCCGAGCGTGGCGTCTACCACCCGCGTGGCCTGCAGCCCGGGAGCACGGTGCAGGTCGAGTACGACCGGTCCGATCCGGACCTCGTCCGCGTCGCGGGCCGCACGGCCTGGGCCGGTCTCCCGCTCCTGCTGGGGTTCGCCGCGGCGGGCTGGGCGGCCTTCGGCGGTGCGGCCTACCTGGTGAGCAGGCGGCGGGGGCGGGTCGCTCAGGTCGCCCACCAGGAGTAGACCTCCTCGACGACGGCGGGGGCCCCGACCAGCAGGCCGCCCGCGGGCAGCGGTTCGGGCCGCCCGGCCCGGTCGACCACCACGGCCCCGGCCTCCAGGGCGAGGCAGACGGCGCCCGCGACGTCCCACTCGTGGTAGCCGTCGACGACCGCGGCGACCGCGCGCCCCAGCGCGACCTGGGTGATCGCGAGGGCGGACGAGCCCAGCACCCGGATCCCGGTGTGCCGGGCCCGCGCCCGCTCGACCAGGGCGGGGGAGGGCGACTCCGCGCAGACCAGGCCGCCGACGACCCCGGTGGTACCCGACAGGGTGGGGACCGGCGCACCGTTGGCGCGGACCCCGCGGCCCCGCGCGGCGGCGTAGATCGTGGCGCGGCTCGGGTCGGCGATCACCCCGACGACCGGGCCGTCGGCGTCGACCAGGCCGAGGCTGTAGGCGCACCAGGGCAGGCCCGCGACGTAGTTGGCGGTGCCGTCGACGGGGTCCACGATCCAGCGCAGGCCCGCCGGGTCGGCCTCCCCGCCGTACTCCTCGCCGATCACCGGGACCTCCGGGAACTCGGCGGCGAGCACCCGGCGGGTGTGTCGCTCCAGGGTGCGGTCGGTGTCGGTGACCCAGTCGAAGGGGTCGGACTTGGCCGCGGAGCCGGGGGCGCGGCCCGCGGTCGCCGCGATGACCTCGGCGGCGTCGTTGGCGAGCCTGCCCGCGACCTCCAGGGCGCGGGAGAGCAGCCCCGGGTCCACCGGGGCCGGGATGCGGGTCGTGGCCGTCATGCTCGCGATGCTCCGCGCCCGGGGTATCGCCGTCCGGTCCGCGCACCGTCCCCGCGGTGAACTCTCCCCCGCGGGTCGGGGCGGCGCGCGAAGTTCGGGAGAGGTTCCCGCCGCGGTCACGTCCGCGACCCGAGCCGGCGCGGCGCGCGCGACACGGTGCGCGGGTGCGAGTCGCGATCGTGAGCGAGTGTTTCCTGCCCGTGATGAACGGCGTCACCCACTCGGTGCTGCGGGTGCTGGAGCACCTGCGCGCGGGTGGGCACGAGGTGCTGGTGATCGCGCCCGGCGCCGACGAGCCGACCTCCTGGGAGGGCGTCCCGGTGGTCCGGGTGCCCGCGGTGGAGCTGCCCGTCGTGTCCTCCATGCCGGTCGGGGTGCCGAGCCGCCGGATCGTGAAGGCCCTGCGCGCCTTCCGGCCGGACGTCGTGCACCTCGCGGCCCCGTTCGTCGTCGGGGCGCGGGGGCTGTGGGCGGCCCGCAGGCTCGGCATCCCGACGGTCGCGGTCTACCAGACCGACGTCGCCGGGTTCGCCTCCTCCTACGGCCTCGGGCTGACCGCCCGGGCGGCCTGGCGCTGGACCTGCATGCTGCACGCGCAGGCGGACCGGACCCTCGCGCCGTCGTCCTGGGCGACCGAGGCGCTGCGCGAGCGCGGGGTGCCGCGGGTGCACCAGTGGGCCCGGGGGGTCGACACGCGGCGGTTCACGCCCGGGAAGCGCTCGGCCGCGGTGCGGGCCGCGCTCGCGCCGCAGGGCGAGCTGCTGGTCGGGTACGTCGGGCGGCTGGCGCCGGAGAAGCAGGTCGAGCGGCTGGCGTCGCTGGCGGGCATGCCCGGGGTCCGGCTCGTGGTGGTGGGGGCAGGGCCCAGCGAGGAACGGCTGCGCACGGCCCTGCCGGACGCCGCGTTCCTCGGCTTCCGCGGCGGCGACGAGCTGGCCGAGATCTACGCCTCGCTGGACGTGTTCGTCCACACCGGACCGGCCGAGACCTTCTGTCAGGCGGTGCAGGAGGGGCTCGCGTCCGGGCTCCCGGTCGTCGCGCCCGACGCGGGCGGCCCCCGCGACCTGGTGCTGCCGGGCCGCACCGGCTACCTCGTGCCGCTCCCGCCCGAGGACGAGCCGGGCTGGCCGGACCTGCGGGTGGCCGTGGACCGGCTGCGCGATCCCGCGCTGCGGGCCGAGTACGGCTCCGCCGCGCGCCGGTCGGTGCTGCGCCGGACCTGGGGTGCGGTGTGCGACGAGCTGGTGTGCCACTACGGCGAGGTCCTGCGGCCCGGGGTCGCGCAGGCCGCATGAGGATCGTCCAGCTCGCCAACTTCTACGGCCCCCGCTCGGGCGGGCTGCGCACCGCGCTCAACGCCCTGGGTGGCGGCTACGTGGCCCGCGGGCACGAGGTGGTGCTCGTCGTGCCCGGCCCGCGGGCCTCCGACGTCCGAGACGGCGGCATCCGGCGGATCACCGTCCCCGCGCCGCGGATCCCGGGCACCGCGGGCTACCGGGCCGTCGACCCCTGGCGGGTCCGCCGGCTCCTGGACCGCCTGCGGCCCGACGCCGTCGAGGTCTCCGACCGCCTGACCCTGCGCGGCCTGGGGGCGTGGGCCGCGGCGGCGGGCGTGCCGTCCGTGGTGATCTCCCACGAGCGGCTGGACCGGCTGCTGCACCAGTTCCTGTTGCCCGAGCCCGCGGCCCGCCGGGTCGCCGACGTCGCCAACGCCCGGATGGCGGCCGCCTACGACACCGTCGTGTGCACCACGGCCTTCGCCCGCCAGGAGTTCGACCGGATCGGCGCCCGGAACGTCCGCCAGGTCCCGCTGGGCGTGGACCTCGCGACCTTCTCCCCGGCCCGGCACTCCGCGATCGTCCGGGGCTCGCTCGCCCGGGGCGCCGACGCCCTGCTCGTCCACTGCGGACGGCTCTCGCCGGAGAAGCACCCCGAGCGCAGCATCGACACCGTCGCCGCGCTCTGCGACTCCGGGCACCGGGTCCGGCTGGTCGTGGCGGGCGACGGGCCGCGGCGGGCGGCCCTGCAGCGGCGGGCCGCGGGCCTGCCGGTGGACTTCGTGGGCTTCGTCCCGGACCGCGCGCGCCTGGCCACCCTGCTGGCCAGCGCGGACGTCTCGCTGGCGCCGGGCCCGCACGAGACGTTCGGCCTCTCCGCGCTGGAGTCGCTGGCCAGCGGCACCCCGGTCGTCGTCTCCCGGTCCTCCGCGCTCCCGGAGATCGTGGGGGACGCGGGTGCCGCGGACTCCCCGGAGGACTTCGCCCGCGGCGTGACCACGCACCTGGCCGCCGACGAGCTCGTCCGCCGCACCGCGTCCCGGGCCCGCGCGGAACGCTACTCGTGGGCCGCGGCCGTGGAGGGAATGCTCGCTTCGCTCGCCCGTGCGCGGTAAGTGGTGCTAGAGCACTACTTGCCGCTCACGAGCAGCGACGCTGCGATCCGGGCGGCCTCGGCGACCGTCTCCGGGCTGCCGTCCGAACCCGGGTCCGCCGGGGCCGTGTAGACCGCCATGACCAGGGGTGCCCGGCCCGGCGGCCAGACCACCGCGACGTCGTTGATCTCGCCCTGGCCGCCCGCGCCGGTCTTGTCACCGACCACCCAGTCCGCGGGCAGGCCCGCCTTGATCCGCGTCGCGCCCGTCGTGTTCGCCTTCAGCCACCCGACGAGGAGGTCCCGGCCCTCGGGGTCGAGGCCGCCGTCGAGGGCGAAGGAACGCAGGTTCGCGGCCATCTGCGCGGGGGTGGAGGTGTCCTTGTCGCCGTCCAGGATGTTCAGGTCGGTCTCGGGGCGGTCCTGCCTGCTGATCATGTCCCCTTCGCGGCGCAGGAACCCGGTGAGCCGCTCGGGCCCGCCGAGGGTCTCCAGCAGCAGGTTCATCGCGGTGTTGTCCGACAGGGTCATCGCCGCGTGGCAGAGGTCGCGGACGGTCATCGCGTCGTGGCGCTCCGTCTCCGGGGAGTAGGTGACGAGGGCGCTGCGCGGGTAGGAGACCTGCTGGTCCAGCAGCCCCGGCCGGTCGACCCGCAGGGCGAGGATCGCGGCCGCGGCGAGCATCTTCGACGTCGAGCACATCAGGAAGCGCTCGTCCGCGCGGTGGGTGACGGTCGTTCCCGACCCCGTGTCCACGGCGAACACGCCCAGCCTGCCGCCGAAGCGGTCTTCGAGGGCGGCGAGCTGCGGGTCGTCCGCGGGTGGCGGCGGTGTCGCGGGTCCGGGGGTGGCGCAGCCTGCGGCGACGAGACCGAGGCCGCCGAGGAGTACGGCGCGTCGAGAGGGGAGCACGTCACCGACCGTAGATCGTCGGTCACGGTCGGTCCTCCGTAGAGTCACGGATGTCCGATCCGACGCCGGCGGCGAGGCTCGGGACATGACGCAGAAGACCGTGATCGTGGAGCCGACCGGCGAGTACGCCGACGTCGACACCCGGCTGGCGCTCGACGCGATCGCCGGCCTGCTCGACGGGGACGCGGACGTCCGCAGGCGCACCGCCGCACTGGTGGAGCTGGAGCCCGCCCGGTTCGCCCCGCCCGTGCTGTGCGCGCTGAGCGAGGTGCTGCTCGACCAGGGCAGGCCCGCGGACGCGGCCTTCTGGTTCTACGCGGGCCAGGTCCGCGCCCGGTTCGACGCGAACCGCTGCACCGACCCCTCGGCTGGCGCGGCGGTGGGGGCGCTGACCGAGCGCTTCGGCGGCCCCGTCAACCGCTTCGCGTTCACCGACACCGCCCGGCTGCGGCGCACCGTGGTCCGCGCCGTCCTGTGGGACCGCGCCACCCCGCACGAGTACGACCACCGCTGGATCGCCCTGCACGGCATGGGCGCCTTCACCGGCGCCGGCGGGCCGCTCGCCATCCCGGCCGCGGAGTGGGAGCGGACCGCCCGCCGCACCCGCGCCGAGTACCTGCGCGGCCTGCGCGAGGCGCTGCGCAGCATCCCGCGGCCACGGAGCTGACCATGATCGCTGAACCGTGCGCTCACCGTCGTGAGCACCGCGCTGCGTGCACGCAAGCGGTGATCACGCAGCACTGGGAGCACGAAACGTGCGGTCGCCGTGGCCGCGTAGGGTTCAGCGCGTGAGCCGGGCCGAGCTGGACAAGGACCCCGCGGACGTCGCGGCGATGTTCGACGGGGTCGCGAAGCGCTACGACCTCACCAACACCGTGCTGACCGCCGGGCAGGACCGGCGGTGGCGCGCGCTCACCCGCGAGGCGCTTGAGCTGCGGCCCGGGCAGCGGGTCCTCGACCTCGCCGCAGGCACCGCGGTGTCCACGGTGGAGCTGGCCAAGTCCGGCGCCTACTGCGTGGCCGCGGACTTCTCGCTCGGCATGCTGCGCGCCGGGTCCGGGCGGGCGGTGCCCAAGGTCGCCGCGGACGCGCTGCACCTGCCCTTCGCGGACGGCTCCTTCGACGCCGTCACGATCAGCTTCGGCCTGCGGAACGTCGCGGACACCGCCCGCGCCCTCGCCGAGCTGGCCCGGGTCACCCGACCCGGCGGACGGCTGGTCGTGTGCGAGTTCGGCACCCCGAGCTGGACGCCGTACCGGGTCGTCTACCAGGACGTCATGCTGCGGCGGGTGCTGCCCGCGATCGCCCGCCGGGTCTCCTCGAACCCCGAGGCCTACACCTACCTGAGCGAGTCCATCGTGGACTGGCCGCCGCAGCGGCGGCTCGCGGAGATCATCGCCGGGGCCGGCTGGTCCCGGGTGGCCTGGCGCGACCTGGCGGGCGGGGCCGTCGCCCTGCACCGTGCCGTCCGTGCGGCGTAGCCGCAGCGCCGTCCGACCGGCACGGCCGTAGTCCCGTCGATCTCCTCGCGAACCGGACGAAACGCGCCACGCCCCGCCTGGACATCCCGCCGAACTTCGTGAAACAGTTCACAAGTACCTCGTGAACCAGTTCACAAGGAGCGGTATGACGGCGTCCGATCCCACCACCGGCGCCGCCGGGCCGCGGGGGGACGACGCCGACGTGATCGTGGTCGGGGCGGGCCCCGCGGGCTCGACGGCCGCGGCTCACCTCGCGCGCGCGGGCCTCGAGGTCCTCGTGCTCGAGAAGGCGACCTTCCCGCGCCCCAAGGTGTGCGGCGACGGGCTGACCCCGCGCGCCGTCGGGCAGCTCGTCGACCTCGGCGTGGACGTGTCCGAGGCCGCGGGGTGGCGGCACAACCGGGGACTTCGGGTCGTCGCCGGCGGGGCGAGCCTGGACCTGCCCTGGCCCACGGTCGCCGCCCACCCGGACTTCGGTGCCGTCCGGCCGCGGCAGGACTTCGACGCGCTGCTCGCCGACCACGCCCGCAAGCAGGGAGCCCGGGTCGTCGAGGGCGCCGCGGTCACCGAGGCCGTGACCGACCGCGGCGGCGTGGTGGTGGGGGTCCGCACGAAGGAACGCACCTACCGCGCCCCGCTCACCCTGGCCTGCGACGGCGTGTCCGCCCGGGTGGCGCTCTCGCTCGGCATGGCGAAGGACGACCGGCGCCCGCTCGGCGTCGCGGTCCGCGGGTACCACCCGCAGCCCGCGGACTTCGACGACAGCTACCTCGAGACCCACCTCGAGGTGTGGGACCGCAGCGGCGCGCGCCCGCGGCTGCTGCCGGGCTACGGCTGGGTCTTCGGGATGGGCGACGGCACCGTGAACGTCGGGCTCGGCGTGCTCGCCACCGACCGCGGCTCGTTCGACTACCGCAGGCTGCTGCGGGAGTGGACCGCGGAGCTCGGGCTCGGCGAGGGCACGTCGGTCGGCGGCGCCGGGCTGCCGATGGGCTTCAACCGGACCCCGCACGCCCGCCCCGGCCTGCTGTTGGTCGGCGACGCGGGCGGCATGGTCAACCCCCTCAACGGCGAGGGCATCGCCTACGCGATGGAGTCCGCCGCCGTCGCCGCCCGGTGCGCGGTGCAGGCGCTCGCCCGGACGGGGGCGTCCCGCGAGGCCGCGGTCGCCGCCTACCCCCGGCAGATGAGCGAGATCCTGGGCCGCTACTACCGGCTCGCCACCCTCGCCGCCCGCCTGATCGGCAACCCCACGGTCATGCGCGTCGCGACCCGGCACGGGCTGCCGCGCCGGTCCGCCATGCAGGTGCTGCTCAAGCTCCTGGCCAACCTCTACGACGAGAAGGAGGGGGAGTGGAGCGATCGCGTCCTCCGCACGCTGACCAGGCTGACCCCGGCCTTGTAAGGGTCACCTCACTCAGAGTGAGGTGACCGCGCACACGTAGGGTCCGCGCGACCCCACCCACAGCTCGCCCGGTGTAGTGCAGACGACGAAGGTGCACGATGCTCGATCCCTATCTGGCGCTGTTGTTCATGGCCCTGCTGGCCGGCGCGTTCGCGCTGTTCTCGGTCACGGCCGCGCCCTACATCGGCCCGCGCCGGTACAACCGGGCGAAGCTGGACTCCTACGAGTGCGGCATCGAACCGTCGCCGAAGCCGGTGGTCGGCACCGGTCGGATGCCGGTCGCCTACTACCTCACCGCGATGTTGTTCATCCTCTTCGACATCGAGCTGGTGTTCCTCTACCCGTACGCGGTCGCGGCGGACTCGCTGGGCCTGTTCGGCCTGGTCGCGGTCACCGTCTACATCGCCACGATCGGCTTCGTCTACTTCTACGAATGGCGCCGCGGCGGATTGGAGTGGGATTAAGCCCATGGGCCTGGAAGAGAACCTGCCCTCCGGGGTCCTGCTGACCAGCGTCGAGAAGCTGGTCAACTGGACCCGCAAGTCGTCGCTGTGGCCCGCGACCTTCGGTCTGGCCTGCTGCGCGATCGAGATGATGACGACGGGCGCACCCCGCTACGACCTCGCCCGCTTCGGCATGGAGGTCTTCCGGGCCTCGCCGCGCCAGGCGGACCTGATGATCGTGGCCGGTCGGGTCAGCAACAAGATGGCCCCGGTCCTGCGCCAGATCTACGACCAGATGCCCGAGCCCCGCTGGGTGCTGGCGATGGGGGTGTGCGCCAGCTCGGGCGGCATGTTCAACAACTACGCCATCGTCCAGGGCGTGGACCACATCGTGCCGGTGGACATGTACCTGCCGGGCTGCCCGCCGCGCCCGGAGATGCTCATGGACGCGATCCTCAAGATCCACGCGAAGATCATGGACGAGCCGCTGGGCAGCAAGCGGGCGGCCGAGCTGGCCGCCAGCGGGCACAAGACCGAGCTCATCCCGTCGTCGATCAAGTACGCGAAGAAGGCCTGATGAGCGAACCCACGGGCACCAGCAAGGACGGCGCCGAGCCCACCGGCGGCGCGCAGTCCTCCGCCGAGGCGAGCGGGCCCGCCACCGCCGAGCAGCGCGCCGCGGGCGGCGAGGCTCCGGCGGCGGGCGAGGTCGAGCAGACCGCCGAGTCCGCCGAGACCGCCGCGGCGCCCGAGGGCGGCACCCGGCTCGCCCCCACCCGCGAGCGGTCCGGCATGTTCGGCGTCCGCGGCTCCGGGGACACCTCCGGCTTCGGTGGCCTGCGCCTGCCCGGCTACGCCCCCGCCCCGGCCGAGCGGCCCTACGGCGGCTGGTTCGACGAGCTGGCGGACGACCTCGCCGCGGCGCTCGACGACCGCGGGGTGGCCCGCAGCGCCGTCCGGCAGATCACGATCGACCGCGGCGAGATCACGTTCTACGTCGAGCGGGAGCGGATCCTCGAGGTCTGCCGCACCCTCCGGGACGAGCCGGACCTGCGCTTCGAGCTCTGCTCCGGCGTGTCGGGCGTGGACTACACCGCGCCGGACGGCGCCGAGGTGCACCAGCCCCTGCACGTCGTCTACCACCTGCTGTCGATGACCTGGCGGCGACGGATCCGGCTCGAGGTCGCCCTCGACCCGGCCGATCCGCACCTGCCCAGCGTCGTGTCCGTCTACCCGACGGCGGACTGGCACGAGCGCGAGACCTGGGACATGTTCGGCGTGGTCTTCGACGGCCACCCCGCGCTCACCCGGATCCTCATGCCGGACGACTGGCGGGGCCACCCGCAGCGCAAGGACTACCCGCTGGGCGGGATCCCGGTGGAGTACAAGGGCGCGGAGATCCCCCCGCCCGACGAGCGACGGGCGTATTCATGAGCATCCGGTTCAGGGCGCGGAGATCCCCGCAGCGACTCGATGAGCGGAGGGCGTACTCGTGACCACCGACCCCTACGCCACCGAGCGGCAGACCACCGAGGGCCCGGTCTACACGGTCACCGGCGGCGACTGGGACGAGCTGCTGGACAGCGTCGCCCAGGACGAGCACGACGACCGCATCGTCATCAACATGGGTCCGCAGCACCCGTCGACCCACGGGGTGCTGCGCCTGGTGCTGGAGCTGGAGGGCGAGACCGTCACCCAGGCCCGCTCGGTGATCGGCTACCTGCACACGGGCATCGAGAAGAACTGCGAGTACCGGACCTGGACCCAGGGCGTCACGTTCGTGACGCGCATGGACTACCTCGCGCCGCTGTTCAACGAGGCCGGCTACTGCCTCGGCGTCGAGAAGCTCCTGGAGGTCGAGGTCCCGCGCCGGGCCGCGCTGATCCGCGTGCTGCTCATGGAGATCAACCGGATCGGCTCGCACCTGGTGTGCCTGGCCACCGGCGGCATGGAGCTGGGCGCCCTCACCGGAATGACGGCGGGGTTCCGCGAGCGCGAGGAGGTCCTCCACCTGCTGGAGTACCTGACCGGGCTGCGCATGAACCACGCGTTCATCCGGCCGGGCGGCCTCGCCCAGGACCTCCCCGAGGACTGGAGGGAGAAGGTCCTCGACTTCGTCAAGGTCATGCACTCCCGGCTGCCGGACTACGACAACCTGCTGACCGGCCAGCCGATCTGGAAGCAGCGGCTGCAGGGCGTCGGGTACCTGCCGGTGGACGGCTGCCTCGCGCTCGGGGCCACCGGCCCGATCCTGCGCTCGGCGGGCCTGGCCTGGGACCAGCGCAAGATCGAGCCGTACTCGCTCTACGAGGAGTTCGACTTCGAGGTCCCCACGGAGACCGCCGCCGACTGCTACGCCCGCTACCTGCTGCGGGTGGCGGAGATGCGCGAGTCGCTGAAGATCATCGAGCAGGCCTGCGACAAGATCGAGCCCGGCCCGGTCATGGTCGAGGACCGCAAGATCGCCTGGCCCGCGCAGCTGTCCATCGGCAGCGACGGGATGGGCAACTCCCTCGAGCACGTCCGCAAGATCATGGGGCAGTCGATGGAGTCCCTGATCCACCACTTCAAGCTGGTCACCGAGGGCTTCCACGTCCCGCCGGGGCAGGTCTACTCGACCGTCGAGTCCCCGCGCGGCGAGCTGGGCTACCACCTCGTGTCCGACGGTGGCACCAGGCCGGTCCGCGTCCACGTCCGGGACCCCAGCTTCGTGAACCTGCAGACGATGCCGGCGATGAGCGAGGGCGGCATGGTCGCGGACGTCATCGCCGCCGTCGCGAGCATCGACCCCGTCATGGGAGGTGTGGACCGATGAGCGAGCGTGCGAGCGAATCGTGGACTCAGCGCGTGCGCGGGGGAGAGCGATGAGCGGTTTCGACGAGCTGACCCACGTGCGGGCGAAGGAGGTCATCGCCCGCTACCCGGTCGCCCGGTCCGCGCTGCTCCCGCTGCTGCACCTCGTGCAGTCGGTGGAGGGCTGCGTGAGCCAGGACGGCATCCGGTTCTGCGCCGAGCTGCTCGACCTGAGCACCGCCGAGGTCAGCGCGGTGGCGACCTTCTACACGATGTACAAGCGGACCCCGTGCGGCGAGCACCTGGTCAGCGTGTGCACGAACACGCTCTGCGCCGCCCTGGGCGGGGACGACATCTACCGGCGGCTCAGCGAGAAGCTCGGCGTCGGGCACGAGGAGACGGCGGGGGAGCCGGGCACCACCGGCTCGCTGACCCTCGAACACGCGGAGTGCCTGGCGGCCTGCGATCTCGCCCCGGTGATCCAAGTCAACTACGAGTACTTCGACAACCAGACCGTCGAGTCGGCGGAGCAGCTGGTCGAGGCGCTGCAGCGCGGCGAGAAGCCGCACCCCACGCGCGGGGCCCCGCTGACCGACCTGCGGACCGTCGAGCTGGAGCTCGCCGGTTTCACCGAGGACCCGACGGTCGCCGCGGCGGCCGTCGCCGGCAACTCGGCGGCCCCGGAGACCCTGCGCGGCACCACGATCGCCGCCGAGCGGGGCTGGGCCGCTCCGGCGTTCCCCGACGAGATCCCCGCACTCCCGGAGAAGTCATGAGCGACATCCTGACCCCCGTGCTCACGTCGAGGTGGGCGCAGGAGAACTCCTGGACGCTGGAGACCTACGAGCGCACCGGCGGGTACCGGGCGATGCGCACCGCGCTCGCCGGGCACCCGGACCAGCTGATCCAGCTCTGCAAGGACTCCGGCCTGCGCGGCCGGGGCGGCGCGGGCTTCCCGACGGGCATGAAGTGGTCCTTCATCCCGCAGGGCGGCGAGGGCGCGGGCGCCAAGCCGAAGTACCTCGTGATCAACGCGGACGAGGGCGAGCCGGGGACCTGCAAGGACATCCCGACGATGATGGCGGACCCGCACTCGCTCATCGAGGGCTGCATCATCACGAGCTACGCGATCCGCGCGAACTTCTGCGCGATCTACGTGCGCGGCGAGGCCCTGCACCCGATCCGCAGGCTGCGCGCCGCGGTCGCCGAGGCCTACGCGCAGGGCTACCTGGGCACGGACATCCTCGGCACCGGCTTCGACCTCGAGATCGTGGTGCACGCCGGCGCGGGCGCCTACATCTGCGGCGAGGAGACGGCGCTGCTGGACTCCCTCGAGGGGCGGCGCGGGCAGCCGCGGCTCAAGCCCCCGTTCCCGGCGACGGCGGGCCTCTACGCCAGCCCCACCGTGGTGAACAACGTGGAGACGATCGCCTCGGTGCCGTACATCGTGGCGGGCGGCGCGGAGTGGTTCCGCACCATGGGGTCCGAGAAGTCCCCGGGCCCGAAGATCTACTCGGTGTCCGGCCACGTGGAGCGGCCCGGGCAGTACGAGGCCCCGATGGGCATCACGCTGCGGACCCTGCTGGAGCTCGCGGGCGGGATGAAGGACGGGATCCCGCTCAAGTTCTGGACACCCGGCGGCTCCTCCACGCCGATGTTCACCGCCGAGCACCTGGACGTCCCGCTGGACTTCGAGGGCGCGGCGGGCGCCGGCTCCATGTTGGGGACGACGGCTGTGCAGGTCTTCAACGAGACCGTCTCCGTGCCGTGGGCGGTCATGAAGTGGACCGAGTTCTACAAGCACGAGAGCTGCGGCAAGTGCACCCCGTGCCGCGAGGGCACGTACTGGCTGGTCCAGATCCTGGAGCGGATGGTGCACGGCGAGGGTACCGAGTCGGACGTCGAGACCCTGCTGGACGTCTGCGACAACATCCTCGGCCGCTCGTTCTGCGCGCTCGGCGACGGCGCGACCAGCCCGATCACCAGCGGCATCAAGTACTTCCGCCAGGAGTTCCTGGACCTGATCGCCGAGCAGCCGGTCGTGCCGCGGCCGGAGCAGCTCGCGGACGCGGAGCGTGCGGAGCGGACCATGGCTGCAGAGGTGGGCGCGTGACCACGACCGAGACGGACACCGTCACCCTCACGATCGACGGCATCGAGGTCACCGCCCCGAAGGGCGAGATCCTCATCCGCACCTGCGAGCGGCTCGGGATCATCGTCCCGCGCTTCTGCGACCATCCCCTGCTCGAGCCGGCGGGCGCCTGCCGCCAGTGCCTGGTCGAGGTGGAGATGGGCGGGCGGCCCATGCCGAAGCCGCAGGCCAGCTGCACCATGACCGTCGCGGACGGGATGGTCGTCAAGACCCAGCACACCTCGCCGGTCGCCGACAAGGCGCAGCAGGGCGTGATGGAGCTGCTGCTGATCAACCACCCGCTGGACTGCCCGATCTGCGACAAGGGCGGCGAGTGCCCCCTGCAGAACCAGGCGATGTCCACCGGCCGCACGGACTCCCGGTTCGTCGAGACCAAGCGGACCTTCCCGAAGCCGCTGCCCATCTCGTCGCAGGTGCTGCTGGACCGCGAGCGCTGCGTGCTCTGCCAGCGCTGCACCCGCTTCTCCGACGAGATCGCGGGCGACCCGTTCATCGACCTGCTGGAGCGCGGCGCGAACCAGCAGATCGGCACGGCGGAGGACAAGCCCTTCCAGAGCTACTTCTCCGGCAACACCATCCAGATCTGCCCGGTCGGCGCGCTGACCAGCGCGGCGTACCGGTTCCGCTCCCGGCCGTTCGACCTGAAGTCCACCCCGAGCGTGTGCGAGCACTGCAGCTCCGGCTGCGCCTCGCGCACCGACACCCGGCGCGGCCAGGTCATGCGCAAGCTGGCGGGCAACGACCCCGAGGTCAACGAGGAGTGGCTCTGCGACAAGGGCCGCTTCGCCTTCCGCTACCTCGGCGCGAAGCAGCGGATCACCCGGCCGCTGCTGCGGGACGAGTCCGGCCAGCTCGTCGAGGTCTCCTGGACCGAGGCCCTGCGGGTCGCGGCCGAGGGGCTGCTGGCCGCCCGGGGCAACCGGGGCATCGGGGTCCTGGCCGGGGGGCGCCTCACCCGTGAGGACGCCTACGCCTACGCGAAGTTCGCCCGGGTCGCCGCCGGCACCCACGACGTGGACTTCCGGGCCCGGCCGCACTCCGCCGAGGAGCTGGCGTTCCTGCAGACCCAGCTCACCCCGACGGTCACGTTCGCGGCCGTCGAGGCCGCGCCGAGCGTGCTGACGGTCGGCATGGACCTGGAGGAGGAGTCGGGGATCCTGTTCCTGCGGGTCCGCAAGGCCGTGCGCAAGCACGGGCAGCGGGTGTTCACGCTGGGGCAGTGGTCCACGCCGGGCGTCGAGAAGACGCACGCGACCCTGATCAAGTCCGTTCCCGGCGCCGAGGCGAGCGTCCTGCGCGAGCTGTCCGTCGGGGGCGAGCTCGTGGACGCCCTGTCCGCCACCGGATCGGTGATCCTGGTCGGCGACCGGGCCGCCGAGGTGCCCGGCCTGCACTCCGCCGTCGCCGAGCTCGCGACCCGCACGGGTGCGCAGGTCGCCTGGGTCCCGCGCCGCGCGGGGGACCGGGGTGCCCTGGAGGTCGGCGCGGTGCCGACGCTGCTGCCGGGCGGGCGGCCCGTCACCGACGCGGCCGCGCGCGCCGAGGTGGAGCGGGCCTGGGGCGTCACGCTCTCGGCCGAGCCGGGCCGCAGCACCGACGAGATCCTCGCCGCCGCCGCGTCCGGTGCGCTGTCCGGGCTGGTCGTCGGCGGGGTGGACCCGCACGACCTGGCCGACCCGGCCGCCGCGCTCGCCGGGCTGGCGAACGTCGGGTTCCTGGTCAGCCTCGAGATCATGACCTCCGCGGTCACCGAGCTCGCCGACGTGGTGTTGCCGGTGGCCCCGGACGCCGACCGGGCGGGCACCTACGTGAACTGGGAGGGCCGCCACCGCCCGTTCGCGCCGTCGCTCGACGGTGGGGGCGTGCTGCCGGACTGCCGGGTGCTGGACACCCTGGCCGTCGAGATGGACGTGGACCTGTTCACCCAGACCCCGTCCGCGGCGGCCGGTGACCTCGACCGGCTCGGGCCCTACACCGGGACCTTCACCGCGCCGACCGAGCGGCCCGGCAGCACGCCGCGGCCCGCGCAGGTCGGCTCGGCGGTCCTCGCGACCTGGCGGCAGCTGCTCGACGACGGCGCGCTGCAGGTGGACGAGCCCGCGCTGGCGGGCACCGCCCGCGCCCCGCGGGTGCGCGCGAACGCGGCCACGGCCGAGCGGCTGGGGCTGACCGAGGGCGGGCAGGCGAGCGTCGCCACCGACCGGGGGGCCATCACGCTGCCGGTCGAGCTGGCCGACCTGCCCGACGGCGTCGTCTGGCTCCCGGCGCACTCGCCCGGGTCCCAGGTGCGCAGCACGTTGGGTGTCGGGCACGGAGCTCTGGTGAGGGTGACCGCAGGATGAACCTCCTCGCGCAGCAGGACGGCATGACCCACACCCAGCAGCTCCTGGCGGACGACCCGATCTGGCTGGTCCTGCTCAAGGTCGTGGTGCTGTTCGCCGTCGGCGTGGTGCTGACCCTGTTCATGATCAACTGGGAGCGCAAGGTCGTCGGCCGGATGCAGCAGCGTCCGGGCCCGAACCGGACCGGCCCCGGCGGCTGGCTGCAGTCCCTCGCGGACGGGCTCAAGCTCGCGTTCAAAGAGGACATCATGCCGGTCCTCGCCGACAAGAAGGTCTACTTCCTCGCCCCGGTGATCTCCACGATCCCGGCGTTCGTGGCCTTCTCGGTCATCCCGTTCGGCGGCGAGGTGTCGATCTTCGGCGAGCGCACGGTGCTGCAGCTGGTGGACCTGCCGGTCGGCGTGCTCGTGGTGCTGGCCTGCTCCTCCATCGGCGTCTACGGGATCGTGCTCGGCGGCTGGGCCTCCGGGAACCCGTACTCGCTGCTCGGCGCGCTGCGCAGCGCGGCGCAGGTGATCTCCTACGAGATCGCGCTGGGGCTCTCCGTCGTCGGCGTCATCCTGTACGCGGGCTCGCTGTCCACGGCGGACATCGTCGAGGCGCAGTCCGGCGGCTGGTACTTCTACCTGCTGCTGCCCAGCTTCGTGATCTTCGTGATCTCGATGGTCGGCGAGACCAACCGGGCGCCGTTCGACCTCCCGGAGGCCGAGTCGGAGCTGGTCGGCGGCTTCCACACCGAGTACACGTCGCTGAAGTTCGCGCTGTTCTTCCTGGCCGAGTACGTCAACATGGTCACCGTCTCCGCGATGGCGACCACGCTGTTCCTGGGCGGCGGGCGCATCCCGTTCCTCGGGCCGGTGAACGGCTGGATCGAGTTCGTCGTCTTCATCGCCAAGACGCTGATCTTCCTGTTCCTCTTCATCTGGCTGCGGGGCACGCTGCCGCGCTTCCGCTACGACCAGTTCATGAAGCTGGGCTGGAAGGTGCTGGTCCCGGTCGCGCTGATCTGGACCATGATCGTCTTCGCCATCCGGGTCTTCCGCACCACGACGGGCGCGGAGAGCACGGCGGCGCTGGTCATCGCGATCGTGCTCGGCTTCGCGGCGGTGCTGACCATCGCCTTCATGCTGCCGGACCGCACCGAGGACGCGGCGGACGTCGAGCTCGCGAGCAGCTACCCGGTGCCGCCGCTCGACCTCGCCCCGCCCAGCCGGTCCCGGAAGCGGATCGCACGGGCCACACCCGATCCCGAACCCGCTCTCACCGGGAAGGAGGACTAGCAGATGTTCGACTTCTTCAAAGGCTTCGGCGTCACCTTCTCGACGATGTTCAAGAAGGTCGTCACCGAGGAGTACCCCGAGGACTTCCCCCCGGCCGCGCCCCGCTACCACGGCCGCCACCAGCTCAACCGGCACCCGGACGGGCTGGAGAAGTGCGTGGGGTGCGAGCTCTGCGCGTGGGCCTGCCCGGCGGACGCGATCTTCGTCGAGGGCGGGGACAACACCGAGGAGGCGCGGTTCTCCCCCGGTGAGCGCTACGGCGCGGACTACCAGATCAACTACCTGCGCTGCATCGGCTGCGGCCTGTGCATCGAGGCCTGCCCCACCCGCTCGCTCACGATGACGAACTTCTACGAGCTGGCGGACGACAACCGGCAGGACCTGATCTACACGAAGGAACAGCTGCTCGCGCCGCTGCTGCCGGGCATGGAGCAGCCGCCGCACCCCATGCGGCTCGGCAACGACGAGCAGGACTACTACGTGCAGGGCCCCGTCCTGGCGCGTCAGGGTGTGGAGTCCGACCCCGTCGGGGAGCAGGTCCGATGATCCTCGCGCAGGTCGCCGACTCGACGGCGGGCAACGCCGGCGTCGGCGAGGCGATCGTCTTCTGGATCCTCGGCCCGGTGGCGCTGGCCGCCGCGGTCGCGATGATCTTCGCCCGCAACGCGGTGCACTCGGCGCTGTTCCTGGTGCTGACGATGCTCTCGCTCGCCGTGCTCTACATGATGCAGCAGGCCCCGTTCCTCGGGTTCGTGCAGATCATCGTGTACACGGGCGCGGTGATGATGCTGTTCCTGTTCGTGCTCATGCTGGTGGGTCGCGACAGCGCCGACTCGGTCGTCGAGGTGCTGCGCGGGCAACGCTTCTGGGCCGCGATCCTGGGCCTGGGCTTCGCGCTGCTGCTGGTCGCGGGCGTCGGGCGGACGATGTTCGCGGTCCCGTCCGCCGGACTGGGTGCCCGGGCGGGCAACGGCAACCTCACCGGCATCGGGCAGCTGGTCTTCACCGAGTACGTGTGGCCCTTCGAGCTCACCGCCGCCCTGCTGATGACCTCGGCGCTCGGGGCGCTGGTGCTGGCCTTCGCCCAGCGCAAGCCGCGCGAGCGGAACGGTCAGCGGGCCGCGGTGATCGCGCGCCTGCGCGGCGACCGGATCTCCCCGCTGCCCGGCCCCGGCGTCTACGCCACGGCCAACTCCGTGGCCGTCCCCGCGCTGCTGCCGGACGGGTCGATCGCCCCCGAGTCGCTCTCGGAGATCCTCGAGGGCCACGAGGTGGACGAGACCCCCCGCCCGCCCGCGGACGGGCACTCCCTGCAGGGCAGGCGCAAGGAGCTCGAGAAGTGAGTCCTACGAATTACCTGCTCCTGAGCGGGTTGCTCTTCACCGTCGGGGCCGTCGGGGTGCTGGTGCGCCGCAACGCGATCGTCGTGTTCATGTGCATCGAGCTGATGCTGAACGCGGTGAACCTGTCGCTGGTCACCTTCGCCCGCATCAACGGCACGCTCGACGGCCAGGTCATGGCGTTCTTCGTCATGGTCGTGGCGGCCGCCGAGGTGGTCGTCGGCCTCGCCATCATCATGTCGATCTTCCGAACCCGCAGGAGCTCGTCGGTCGACGACGCCAACCTGCTGAAGTACTAGGAGCCGTCGACGATGATCGCTCTCGCTCCCCTGCTCTTCGTCCTGCCCGCGCTCGGCGCACTGATCAACTTCCTGGCGGGCAGGCGCGCGAACGCCTGGGGCCACTGGCTCGGGGTCGCGACCGTGGTCGCGTCCTTCGTGATCGGGCTGCTGCTGTTCGTCGAGACGCTCGGGCTCGCGCCCGAGGAGCGCACCCGCGAGGTGTCGCTGTTCGACTGGATCGCCTCGGGCTCCCTGAACGTCGACTTCGGCCTGCGGCTGGACCCGCTCTCGCTGACGTTCGTGCTGCTCATCACCGGTGTCGGGTCGCTGATCCACATCTACTCGGTGGGCTACATGAGCCACGACCCGGGCAGGCGGCGCTTCTTCGCGCAGCTGAACCTGTTCGTCGCGGCGATGCTGATCCTGGTGCTGGGCAACAACTTCGTGATGCTCTACCTCGGCTGGGAGGGCGTCGGCCTGGCGTCCTACCTGCTGATCGGCTTCT
Organism: Pseudonocardia sp. WMMC193; assembly: GCF_021728735.1. Lineage (NCBI taxonomy): Bacteria > Bacillati > Actinomycetota > Actinomycetes > Pseudonocardiales > Pseudonocardiaceae > Pseudonocardia > Pseudonocardia sp. WMMC193. The sequence goes on from NZ_JAKKDO010000003.1 coordinate 5,869,063, forward strand.
ACCAGGACCGGCCCTCGGCGGCGACCGCCGCGAAGAAGGCGTTCCTGATGAACCGGGTCGGGGACGTCGGGCTGGCCGTCGCGATCTTCCTGATCTGGCTCGAGCTGGGCACGCTGCAGTACACCGACGTGTTCGCGCGGATCGGCGAGGTCCCCGGCGGCACGGTGCTGGCGATCACGATCTTGCTGCTGCTCGGGGCCTGTGGTAAGTCCGGCCAGTTCCCGCTCCAGTCCTGGCTGCCCGACGCCATGGAGGGCCCGACCCCCGTCTCCGCCCTGATCCACGCGGCGACGATGGTCACCGCGGGCGTCTACCTCATCGCCCGGACGAGCCCGATCTACAACCTCACCGAGACCGGACGGCTGATCGTCTCGCTGGTCGGCGTGGTCACCCTGCTCATCGGGGCGGTCATCGGCTGCGCCTACGACGACATCAAGAAGGTCCTCGCCTACTCCACCGTCAGCCAGATCGGCTACATGATCCTGGCGGTCGGTCTCGGCCCGGCGGGCTACGCGCTGGGCATCTTCCACCTGCTCACGCACGGCTTCTTCAAGGCCGGGCTGTTCCTCGGCGCAGGCTCGGTCATGCACGCCATGAACGACGACGTGAACATGCGCCACTTCGGCGGCCTCGGCAAGCACATGAAGATCACCTTCGTGACCTTCGGCCTCGGCTACCTGGCGCTGATCGGCTTCCCGTTCCTGTCCGGGTACTTCTCCAAGGACGCGATCATCGAGGCCGCGTTCGCGCAGGAGGGCTGGCAGGGCTGGGTCTTCGGCGGCGCGGCCACGCTCGCGGCCGGGCTCACCGCCTTCTACATGACCCGCCTGATGATCATGACCTTCTTCGGGAAGGAGCGCTGGCGCGAGCTGAAGGGCCCGGACGGGAAGGACTACCACCCGCACGAGTCCCCGGCCACGATGACGGTCCCGATGATCGTCCTGGCCTTCGGCTCCGTGCTCGGCGGCTTCCTCCTGTCCTCGCTCGGCCTCTACGAGTGGCTGGCCCCGTCGGTGGGCGAGCTGCGCGAGCTCGAGGGCGGGGTGCTGCCGCACGCGCTGGTCCCGTGGCTCGTGGTGGCGTTCTCCCTGCTCGGCGTGGTGATCGCGTACCTCGTCGTCGGGCGCCGCCCGACGCCGGTCGAGCGGCCGTCGCCGGTGTCCCTGCCCGTGCGGGCGGCCCGGCGGGACCTCTACGCCAACGCGATCAACGAGACGCTCATCGAGCGGCCCGGCATCTGGCTCACCCGGGCGCTGGTGTTCATCGACAACCGGGGCGTCGACGGCGCGGTCAACGGCATCGCCGCGGGCCTCGGCGGCGGGTCCGGGCGGCTGCGAAGACTGCAGACCGGATTCGTGCGCTCCTATGCGCTCTCGATGCTGGGCGGCAGCGTGCTCGTCGTCGCGGCCCTGCTGGCGGTGAGGTTCGCGTGAGCCCGATGCTGATCATCCTGCTGCTCGTGCCCGTGGTGGGCGCGTTGCTGATGTACCCGCTGCGGCACAACGTGCCCGCGGCCAAGGCCACCGCCATGGCCACCGCGTTGCTGGAGTTCGTGCTCGTCGTCGTGATCTGGGTGGGGTACTCCCCGGCCGCCGCGGCGAACGGCACGCGCTTCCAGTACGAGTTCTCCGTCCCGTGGATCCCGGCCTTCGGCACGCACCTGGCCTTCGGCATCGACGGGATCGCGCTGGTCCTGCTGGCGCTCACCACGTTCCTCGTCCCCGGCCTGATGCTCTTCGCCTGGGCCGAGAAGCTCCCGGAGGGCCGGACGGCGTCCGGCTACTTCGCGCTGCTGCTGGCCACCGAGGCCACGCTCGTCGGCGTCTTCACCGCCACCGACGTGTTCCTGTTCTACGTCTTCTTCGAGGCGATGCTCATCCCGATGTACTTCCTCATCGGGCGCTTCGGCGGCCCGAACCGGCAGTACGCCTCGGTGAAGTTCTTCCTGTACTCGCTGCTCGGCGGCCTGATCATGCTGGCGTCGCTGATCGGGCTGTACGTGACCAGCGGGAACATCCTCGGCCAGGGCACCTTCACCTGGTCGGAGCTGCAGTCGATCGCGCACCAGGTGCCCGAGTCGACCCAGATCTGGCTGTTCCTGGGCTTCTTCATCGCCTTCGCGATCAAGGCCCCGCTGGTGCCCTTCCACACCTGGCTGCCCGACGCGGGCGCCGAGGCGCCCATCGTCGCCGCGGTCCTGCTCGTCGGCGTGCTGGACAAGGTGGGCACCTACGGCTTCCTGCGCTACACGCTGCCGCTGTTCCCCGAGGCGTCCCGGACCATGGCGCCGCTGGTGATCACCCTCGCGGTGATCGGGGTGCTCTACGGGGCGCTGCTGGCGGTGGGGCAGAAGGACATGAGCCGGTTCGTGGCCTACACGTCCATCGCGCACTTCGGCTTCATCGCGCTGGGCACGTTCGCCTTCTCCAGCCAGGCCTTCGCGGGCGCCGCGCTGTACATGGTCAACCACGGCCTCTCCACCGGGATGCTGTTCGTGATGGTCGGCCTGCTCGTCGCTCGCGGCGGGTCGAGGCTGATCAGCGACTACGGCGGCGTCGCCAAGCTGGCGCCGGTGCTGGCGGGCTGTCTGCTGCTGGCCGGGATGAGCTCGCTGGCGCTGCCGGGCACGAACTCGTTCGTCTCCGAGTTCCTGGTGCTCGTGGGCTCGTTCCCGAACGAGCCGGTGGCCACGATCATCGCCACCGTCGGCATCATCTTCGCCGCCCTCTACATCCTGTGGTTCTACCAGCAGACGATGCAGGGCCCGGTCCGCGGACAGGCCGTGCTGAACTCGCTCGAACCCGTGGGCGGGCCCGGCGCCATGATCGACCCGGCCGTGGCCGCCCGCCGCGGTGGCGGCTTCCCCGACCTCACGAAGCGGGAGATCGGGGTGCTGGCCCCGCTCATCGTCGTCATCGTGGTGCTCGGGTTCTTCCCCGGCCCCGTGCTCGACGTGATCAACCCGTCCGTCCAGGCGACGATGACCGAGCTCGGCCTGCCCGACCCGGTCCCGGCCGGAGGTATCGCCCGATGACCCCGTTGACCCCGCCGCCGATCGACTACGCGGCCGTCGCGCCGTTGCTGATCGTGCTGGGCGCCGCCTGCGTGTCCGTGCTGTTGGAGGCGTTCCTGCCCCGCCACCAGCGCTGGCCCGCCCAGGTGGCGCTGAGCGTCGTGGCGATCGTCGTGGCCGGCGTGACGCTCGGCGTCTACGCGGGCGACGCGCCCGCCCAGGGCGTGATCACCCTCGGCAGCACGATGGCCGTGGACATGCCCACCCTGTTCCTCTGGGGCACCCTGCTCGTCCTCGGGTTCGGGTCGCTGCTGCTGATCGCGGACCGCTCGGTGGAGCCGGGCGGGGCGTTCGTCGCGTCGGCGCTGGAGCGCGCCTCGGCGGGTGCCGCCCCGGGCAGCACGACCGGCCCGTCGGGCGTCGACCCCGAGCACGTGGACCGCTCCTACGGGGCCCCGGGCGACGCGCCGACCATGCAGACCGAGGTCTTCCCGTTCACGCTGTTCGCGCTCGGCGGGATGATGGCGTTCGTCGCGGCGAACGACCTGCTGACGATGTTCGTGGCGCTCGAGGTGCTGTCCCTGCCGCTCTACCTGATGTGCGGGCTCGCCCGGCGTCGCCGGCTGCTCTCCCAGGAGGCGGCGGTCAAGTACTTCCTGCTGGGGGCGTTCGCCTCCGCGTTCTTCCTCTACGGCGTCGCGCTGCTCTACGGCTACGCGGGCTCGGTCCGGCTCTCGGCCATCGCCGAGGCGGCGGTCGGGACCGACCGGTCGGACGCGCTGCTGTTCGGGGGGCTCGCGCTGCTCGTCGTCGGGCTGCTGTTCAAGGGATCGGTCGGCCCCTTCCACACCTGGACGCCGGACGTCTACCAGGGCGCCCCCACGCCGGCCACGGCGTTCATGGCGGCGTGCACGAAGGTCGCGGCGTTCGGGGCCATCGCGCGGGTGCTGTACGTGGCGTTCGGCAGCACGCGCTGGGAGTGGCGCGGGGTGCTGTGGGCCGTCGCCATCGCCTCCATGGTCATCGGCGCCGTGCTGGGCCTCACCCAGACCGACCTCAAGCGCATGATCGCGTACTCGTCCATCGCGCACGCGGGGTTCCTGCTGCTCGGGACGATGGCGATCACCCAGGCCGGGACGTCGGGCACGCTGTTCTACCTGCTCGCCTACGGCTTCACCACGATCGCGGTCTTCGGGATCATCTCGCTGGTCCGCACGGCGGACGGCGAGGCGACGCACCTGTCCCAATGGGCGGGGCTGGCGAAGCGCTCACCGGTGCTGGCCGGGGTGATGACCTTCCTGCTGCTGGCGCTGGCGGGGATCCCACTGACGAGCGGGTTCACCGCGAAGTTCGCGGTGTTCTCGGCGGCGCTGTCGGACGGGATGGCCCCGCTGGTGGTGGTCGCCCTCGTGGCCTCGGCGATCGCGGCGTTCTTCTACCTGCGGGTCGTGGTGCTGATGTACTTCAGCGAGACGCCCGCGGACGGGCCCACGGTCTCCGTGCCCGGCGCGTTCACCACCGTCGCCATCACCCTCGGGGTCGTCGTGACGCTGCTGCTCGGCGTCGCCCCGACCCTCGTCCTGGACTGGGCGGGCGCGGGCGGGTTCACAGGGTGACCGAGGAGTCGGCCTCGTAGGCTGTCGGGGTGGAGACGCAGAGCGTGGCGGGTGTGGAGCTCGCCGACCCGGACCTGGCCGCCGTGACGGCGCAGGGGCTCGACCGGGTGGAGGAGCTGCTGCACCGTGAGGTGCACAGCGACTACCACTTCGTCAGCGAGACGTCCCTGCACCTGATCGACGCGGGTGGCAAGCGGTTCCGGCCGCTGTTCACCCTGCTCAGCGCACAGGTCGGGCCGTCCGGATCCGCCGACGAGGTGGTCCGGGCGGCCGCCGTCGTCGAGCTCGTGCACCTCGCGACGCTCTACCACGACGACGTCATGGACTCGGCCACGATGCGCCGCGGCGCCGAGAGCGCCAACCACCGCTGGGACAACACGGTCGCGATCCTGACCGGGGACTTCCTGTTCGCCCACGCGTCCCGCCTGGTGGCCGATCTGGGCCCGGACGCCGTGCGGATCATCGCCGAGACGTTCGCCGAGCTCGTCACCGGCCAGATGCGGGAGACCCGCGGGCCCGCCGCGGGGGAGGACCCGGTCGCGCACTACCTGCGGGTGATCGACGAGAAGACGGGCTCGCTGATCGCCACCGCGGGGCGCTTCGGCGGGATGTTCTCCGGCTGCACCCCCGAGCAGGTGGACTCGCTGCAGCGCTTCGGGTCGGTGATCGGCGCGGCCTTCCAGATCTCCGACGACATCATCGACATCGCCTCGCCGTCCGGCGACTCGGGCAAGACGCCGGGCACGGACCTGCGCGAGGGCGTCCACACCCTGCCGATGCTCTACGCGCTGGCCGACCCGGGCATTCCCGAGCGGCTGCGGGACCTGCTGTCGCGCCCGCTGGGGTCCGACGCCGAGGTGGAGGAGGCGCTGGACCTGCTGCGGTCCGGCCCGGGAATCCCGCAGGCCAAGGAGACCCTGGCCGGGTACGCCGAGGAGGCGCGCGCCGAGCTGGGCAAGCTCCCGGCCTGCTCCGCCGTCGACGCTCTGACGACCCTCACCGGCTACACCATCGACCGCACCGGCTGACCACCCGCCCCTCACCCCCCGGCTCCGACCCGGTGAACGGCGAGTTCGCTCACACCTGGTGAACGAACGCGCCGTTCGCCGTGGAGGGGGTCCGGGTGCTGCGCAGCAGGTCCACCGTGAAGATCAGCAGGGCCACCCAGACCAGGCCGAAGCCGACCCACCGGGACGTGGGCATGGTCTCGTCGAGCGCGAGAACGCCCCACAGGAACTGCAGCGTCGGCGTGAGGTACATCAGGGTGCCCAGCGTGGTCAGCGGGATCCGACGGGCCGCCGCGCCGTAGAGCAGCAGCGGGAGCGCCGTCACCGGGCCCGCCATGACCATCCAGAAGACGTGGGTGCCGCCGTGGTCGGTGAACGTGCCCAGCCCGGCGGCCTGGAGATACACCACGTAGGCGAGGGCCACCCGTCCCAGCCCGTGCTCCCGCGCTCGGGCGGCGGATCGGCGGGTCCTCCCGACCCCGGCCCCGGCTACTGTGTCCTTCACCCGATCGGGGAGGCGGTGTGTCCGGGAGCGGCCGGCTGGCGGGATGGGCGGTGGCGGCCGTCGCGGTGCCCGCGCTCCTCGCGACGATCGGGCTCCTGTGGGTCCGTGCGCCGGCACCGGTCGTCCCGGCCACCGCCGCGGCGCAGACCACCGCGACCGGAGCGCCGGGCTCGGTCTCCCCGACCCCCGGGGCGGCGGGCGAGGTCGGAGCTCGGGTCGCGGCCATGCTGGCCGCGCACCCACTGCTGTTCGACGGTGAACGAGCCGATCTGCGCCCCGCGACCGCGGCGACGGCGGACGCGCTCGGCGCGCTGCTGGCGTCGGCACCGGAGGCGACGGTCCGGCTCGTCGGGCACACGGCGGACCTGCCGGGCCCACCTCGTCGCGCGGTGGAGCTGTCGCGGGAGCGGGCGGCGGCCGTCGCGGAGCGGCTGGTGGCGGCAGGCGTGGCGCCGTCTCGGATCACGGTGGAGGGCGCCGGCGACGCCGACCCCCTCGCCGAGCCCGAGGCGAGTCGGCGGGTCGAGGTGTTCGTCGGTGCGCCGGGGTAGCGCACGAACGGTCCGGAGCGATTCATCGAGGAGGAGGTGGGGATGGCCGCGGTGTTCGCCCAGATGTGGGTGCTCTGCCTGCTCTCGTTCCTGCTCGGCGGGCTGCTGACCTGGCTCGCGATCGGACCGGGGCGGCGACGGCCCGCTCCGCCCGAGCCGTCGACCGCCCCCGAGCCCATGGACCCGGTGCAGGCCGCGCAGGCTCCGCCGAGTCCCCTGCCCGGGGTGCCGCGCCATGCTCGGCGCACGCCCGGCACCCCTTCGGTCGCCGGTCCGGTACCCACCAACCCGGCGTTGGCCGGGCTCGACAGCGTCCCGCCGCGCCGGACGGGACCCTCGGCGCTCGGCGCGCTCGACCGGCTGCGCCACCCGGGCCCCGAGCTCGATCCGCGGATCCCGCGACAGCCGGGTGCCCACGACCGGCGACCCGGCCGGCTGTTCACCCCGCCGGACGAGCCCGAGCCGCCGCCCGCCGGCGGGTAGCGGCTCGACACCCGGCCAGCGGGGCGTCCACGCCGGGTCAGCCGGCGATGGTCCAGGTGTCGCGGCCGTTGAGCAGGGTCTGGAGGTCGGCGTTCGGGGTCTTGTCCTTGGCCTGTTGGAGTTGGGCGCGGGCGGCGTCGTCGTAGGTGGTGCGGTCGACGTTGCGGAAGATGCCGGTGACGGTGTGGTCGAGGTTCTGGTCGCTGAGCCGGGACAGGGCGAAGGCGAGCTCGTGGCTCTCCTGGTCGTGGACCACGATGTCGGCGGCGTCGACCTCGGCCGCGCGGGCGACCTTCAACGCGAACCCGTCGCGGACCACGGCGTACCGGTCGTACTCGGGGCCGAACACGATGGGCTCGCCGTGGCGGACGGCGATGAGCCGCTGTTCCTTGGTCTCCGGCTTGCGCAGCAGGTCGAAGCTGCCGTCGTTGAAGATGGGGCAGTCCTGGAAGATCTCCACGAGCGCGGAGCCGCGGTGCGCGGCGGCGGCGGCGAGGACCTCGGTGAGGCCTTTGCGGTCACTGTCGAGGGCCCGCCCGATGAAGGACGCTTCGGCACCCAACGCGAGGGAGATGGGGTTGAAGGGGTGGTCGAGTGAGCCCATGGGGGTGGACTTGGTGACCTTCCCGACCTCGCTGGTGGGGGAGTACTGGCCTTTGGTGAGGCCGTAGATGCGGTTGTTGAACAGCAGGATCTTCAGGTTGACGTTGCGGCGCAGCGCGTGGATGAGGTGGTTGCCGCCGATGGAGAGTGCGTCGCCGTCGCCGGTGACGACCCAGACGGAGAGGTCTTCGCGGCTGGTGGCGAGGCCGGTGGCGATGGCGGGGGCGCGGCCGTGGATGGAGTGCATGCCGTAGGTGTTGAGGTAGTACGGGAACCGGGAGCTGCAGCCGATGCCGGAGACGAACACGGTGTTCTCGCGCTTGATCCCCAGCGTGGGGAGGAAGGAGCGCACCGCGGCGAGCACGGCGTAGTCGCCGCAGCCGGGGCACCAGCGGACCTCCTGGTCGGAGGTGAAGTCCTTCGCGGTCTGCTTGTCCTCGGTGTGCGGGACGAGGTCCAGCCCGCCGATGGACGGGAGACCGAGGTCGGTGCTCATGCCATGGCTCCGTTGGTGGTGGTGCTGGTGTTCGGGTGGGTGCCGGTGAGGTAGTCGAGGAACACGTCCTGCAGCTCCTCGGCTTTGAACGGGAGCCCGGAGACCTTGGTGTAGGACTTGGCGTCGACGAGGTAGCGGGCGCGTAGCAGCAGGACGAGCTGGCCGAGGTTCATCTCCGGGACCAGCACCGTCTTGTAGGAGCGCAGCACCTGCCCGAGGTTGGCGGGCAGGGGGTTGAGGTTGCGGATCTGCGCGGTCGCGACGCGGTGTCCGAGCCCGCGGACCCGCCGGGCGCCGGCGACGATGGGCCCGTAGGTGGAGCCCCAGCCGACGACGAGCAGCTCGGCGTCCCCGGTGGGGTCGTCGACCTGCAGGTCGGGGACTTCGATGCCGTCGATCTTGGCTTGGCGTAGCCGCATCATCCGGTCGTGGTTGTCCGGGTCGTAGGAGATGGACCCGCGCCCGTCGGCTTTCTCCAGCCCGCCGATGCGGTGTTCCAGCCCCGGTGTGCCGGGGATCGCCCAGGGGCGGGCGAGGGTTTCGGGGTCGCGTAGGTAGGGCCAGAACTCCCCGGACCCGTCGGGGGCGTTGGGTTCGGTGGCGAACCCGGGGTCGACCGGCGTGAGGGTGTCGGCGTCGGGGACCTTCCACGGCTCGGACCCGTTCGCGAGCGCCCCGTCGGAGAGCACCATGACGGGGGTGCGGTACTTGACCGCCATGGCGGCGGCTTCGACGGCGGCGTGGAAGCAGTCCCCCGGGGACTGGGGGGCGATGATCGGCAGGGGTGCTTCGCCGTTGCGCCCGAACATGGCTTGGAGCAGGTCGGCCTGTTCGGTCTTGGTGGGCAGCCCCGTGGACGGGCCACCACGCTGCACGTCGATCACCAACAGCGGCAGCTCCAGCGCGACGGCGAGCCCGATGGTCTCCGCCTTGAGTGCGATCCCCGGCCCGGAGGTGGCCGTGACACCCAGGACCCCGCCGAAGCTGGCGCCCAGGGCGGCTCCGACTCCGGCGATCTCGTCCTCGGCCTGGAAGGTGGTCACACCGAAGGCCTTGTGTTTGGACAGCTCGTGGAGGATGTCGCTGGCGGGGGTGATGGGGTAGGCGCCCAGGAACACCGGCAGCCCGGTGACCTGCCCGGCCGCGACGATGCCGTAGGACATCGCGGTGTTCCCGGTGATCTGCCGATACGTGCCGGGGGCGAGCTTGGCGGGGGCGACCTCGTAGGTGACGGCGAACGCTTCGGTGGTCTCCCCGTAGGCGTGTCCGGCCCGGAAGGCGAGGATGTTGGCCTCGGCGATCTCGGGGCGGCGGGCGAACTTCTCGCGTAGGAACCGTTCGGTGCCCTCGTGGGGGCGGTGATACATCCAGGACAGCAGGCCGAGGGCGAACATGTTCTTCGCGCGTTCGGCGTCCTTCTTCGACAGCCCGGTCTCCTCCAGAGCGCCCCGGGTCAGGGTGGCCATGGCGACCGGATGCACCTGGAAATCAGAGAGACTGTCGTCCTCGAGCGGGTTGGCGGCGTAGCCGACCTTGGTCAGGTTCCGTTTGGTGAACTCGTCGGTGTTGACGATCAACACCCCGCCGTGGGGCAGGTCGGCGATGTTCGCCTTCAACGCGGCCGGGTTCATCGCCACCAGCACGTCCGGGCGGTCACCGGGGGTGAGGATGTCGTAGTTGGCGAAGTGCAGCTGGAACGAGCTGACTCCGGGCAGGGTCCCGGCGGGGGCGCGGATCTCGGCGGGGAAGTTCGGCAGCGTCGACAGGTCGTTGCCGAACGTCGCGGTCTCCGAGGTGAACCGGTCACCCGTCAACTGCATCCCGTCACCCGAGTCACCCGCGAACCGGATGACCACACGGTCCTTGGTCACGACCTCGGGCACGGACGTGACGGCGGCGTCGTTGGACGTCATGTCGAGGTCATTCCCCGATTCCACTCGAGAGCATGGTGAGTACGGACGAGGTTAACGTCCGATGTCGTTCAGTGTGCCTGAGGCCGGGCGGCGTCACACCCGTCGATCACCGCTTGCTGATCCGCGCCTGCAGCGCCGCGACCCGCTTCTGGAACTCCTCCGACTGTACGGTCGCGGCCTGGGCGCGCACCTCGATCTCCGTCGCCTCCCGGTGCGAGAGGGGGCCCGCGGTGATCCGCATCGTCGCCTTGGTGGTCTCGATGAGCGCGCGGGGCGCCGCCGCGGCCCGGCCCGCCAGCTCCAGGGCGCCCGCAAGCAGGGACTCGTCGTTGTCGTACCGGCGCCAGACGAGCCCGACGCGCTCGGCCTCGGCCGCGTCGAGGACGTCGCAGAACAGCGTCATGGCCTTGGCACCCTGGGTCCCGAGAGCGCGCTCGATCATCCAGGTGTAGCCGCCGCCGGGGTGGATACCGAGCGGCATGAAGCGGGTGTCGAACTTCGCGCCGGGGCCGGCGAGACGCATATCACAGGCCAGTGCCAGGTTGAGGCCCGCGCCCACCGCCGCGCCGTTCACCGCCGCGATCGTCGGCAGCGGACACTCGGCCACCGCGAGGAACCCCGAGTACACGGCCCGCAGCCGCTCGTGGTCGGCACCCTGCAGCTCGGCCAGGTCCCCGCCCGCGCAGAACGCCGGCGGCTCGCCGGTGATCACGACGGCGCCGACGGCGGGGTCCGCGACCGCGGCGTCCAGCGCCGCGACCAGCATGCCTGCCAGCTCGAGGTTCATCGCGTTGCGGCGCTCGGGGTTGGACACGGTCAGCAGAGCGACTCCGTCGGTGATCGACGTCTGAACTTCGGTGGTCATGGCCTGATCCTGACACGGGGGAGCTGTGGTGATCGCGCCCCTTTGCACTGTCAGCCGATCCGCACCTCACGTGAGGTGCGGATCGGCTGACAGTGCAAAGGGTCACGGGGGGCTCGTGCCTCGCGTCGGGTGCGGATCCGCTGTCACTGCAAAGGGGAGTGGAGGGCGGGCTCGTGCCTCATGTCGGGTGCGGATCCGCCGACAGTGCAAAGGACACGGAGAGCACAGGTCTGCGCGGAACACCTCTCCGCGCCGGTTCGTTGTCGCGGCAGGAACGAGGGAGGAACGGTGCACGGTCATCTCAACGGTCTGAAGACGGCGGTCCTGCTCGGCGGCATGAGCGCGCTCGTGCTGCTGATCGGCGGGCTCGTCGCGGGCCGGACGGGATTGATGCTCGCCGTGCTCGTCGCGCTGGCGATGAACGGCTACGCCTACTTCAACTCGGCGAAGATGTCCCTGCGCGCCATGCACGCGCGACCGGTCACCGAGGCGGAGGCGCCGCAGCTGTACCGGATCGTCCGCGAGCTCTCGCAGCGTGCGCGCCAGCCGATGCCGCAGCTCTACCTGTCCCCGACGGAGGCGCCGAACGCCTTCGCGACCGGCCGCAACCCCCGCAACGCGGCCGTCTGTGCCACCACCGGCCTGCTCGAGCTGCTCGACGAACGCGAGCTGCGCGCCGTGCTGGGCCACGAGCTGTCCCACGTCTACAACCGCGACATCCTCATCTCCTGCGTCGCCGGGGCGATGGCCTCGATGATCAGCTTCCTGGCGAACATGGCGATGTTCGCCGGGATCTTCGGCGGCGGGGACGAGGACCGGCCGAACCCGATCGCGGCCCTGCTGATCGCCCTGCTCGGGCCGGTCGCCGCCGGCGTGGTGCAGATGGCGGTGAGCCGGTCGCGGGAGTACCAGGCGGACGCGTCCGGCGCCCGGCTGACCGGCGATCCACTCGCCCTGGCCTCGGCCCTGCACAAGCTGGAGTACGGCACCGCCCTCGCGCCGCTCCCGCCCGAGCCGCAGCTCGTCTCGCAGGCCCACCTGATGATCGCCAGCCCGTTCCGGCCCGGCGAGCACATGGCCCGGCTGTTCGCCACCCACCCGCCGATCGAGGACCGGATCAGGCGGCTCCAGGCGATGGCCCGCCGCTAGCCAGGCGGTTCACCTCGTCGAGCCCGGCGCGCAGCGCATCCAGCTGTGCGCCCAGCTCCTCGACGAGCTCGTCCCCCGGTCCCGCGCCGGTCGTCGCGGCCAGCGCGAGCAGCTCGACGGCCCGGGTGCGCAACCCCTCCAGCCCGACCGCGGTCGAGTGCAGCCGGGCCAGGGCGGCGTCTCGGGCCGCGGTCATCCGGTCGTAGGTGGCGAGCTGATCGGTGACGCCCCGCAGCGCCGAGGCCTGCTCCTCCCGTACCGCCGGGTCCGTCGGGCGGGCGCGCTGCAGCCTGCCCCGCTCCTCGCGCAGCCGCTCCACGGGGATCTGCCCGCAGGCCTGGTCGAACGCGGTGGCCTGGCCCGCGAGCCGCCGCACCTGTGTCGAGGCGCTCGACGCCGTGTCCCGGATCGCGCTGATCTGGTCACGGGTGACCCCGGCCGCGGCGTTCTCGACGGTGCCGTCGAGCGCCCGCAGTGCCTCCTCCGCCCGGTCCAGGAGCCGCCGCGCGGAGCTGCCGCGCGGCGGGTCGGGCAGCGCGACGGGCACGGCCGCCTGCGCGGCGGCGGGGGAGCGGTTCAGCATCGCGTCGGACACCACCTTGGCCCCGTAGACGACGACGGCCACGCCGGCACCCGCCGCGATGCCCACCCCGCCCGCCGGGACGACCGCCCAGGTCAGCCCGCCTGCGACCGCACCGACGACCGCCGCCCACGGATCGGCCAGCCGCTCCTTCAGACCCATCCGAGCGGCCCCCTCAGAAGTTCGAGATCACGTTCGTCATGACCCGGCGGATCGAGGCCTCGTCCCCGGCGTCGTACGACGCGGCGCGGGTGGCGCGGGCGATCCGGGTGAGCACGTCGAGATCCGCGTCCTCGCCGTAGGCGATCGGGAAGACCCGTACCGCGCGCGAGGTGTCCTCGGTGTCGAGGCTCGACACGAGGCCTGCCAGGTCGTTATCGGCGGGGTACTCGTTCACCCCGTCCGTCAGCAGCACGACGGCGTTGATCCGGTTCGGGTCGAAGGTCTGCTGCACCTGCGCGACGGCCGCGCGGGTCGTGGCGTAGAGCGCCGTGCCGCCGCCGGGCTCGAGGCCCTGCACCACACGGCGCACCTGGTCGCGGGAGGCGCCGACCTGCCCCGGCGGCACGACCACCCGGAACGGGTCGGTCTCCGTGCCCCGCGGCGTGCTGAAGGTCCACACGCTGAGCGTGTCCTCCGCGCCGAGCAGCCCCAACCCCTCCTCGGCGGCCTGTTTGGCCAGGTCCAGGCGGGTGCTCCCGGCACCGGGCACGGACTGGCCCATCGAGCCCGAGACGTCCAGCACGAAGACGAGGTTCGCCTTCTTCCGCAGGTCGGTCCAGGAGGTGACGATCTCGTCGAGCACCGCGGCCGCGGGCGGCTGGAGCACCGCGAGCTGCGCCTGCGGCAGCAGCCCGTTCTCCCGGGTGATCGGGGCGCCCGGCGTGCCCTCGAAGCTGCGGAACGCCGCGTCGGTGAACCGCCGCTGCTGGTCCGGCTCGCGCAGGTAGGACAGGAAGTCCGCGGCGGCCGCCCGCTTCGGCGCGTCCACCCAGTCCGCGGTCAGGGTGAGGAACGGGTTGTCCGAGACGAGCGTGCCGTCTCGCGGGTAGATCGCGACGAGCGGCACGCGGGGCTTCGGGCCCTGGCCCGCCGTCTCGGGGTCGCCGGAGGGGTTGCCCTGGTTGTAGTCCCAGACGGACTTCTCCTCGACGGTGACCGCGCTGATGTAGGACAGCGAGTTGCCCCGCGCGTCCGCCTCCGCGAGGTTGCGCAGGAAGGTCAGCGTGGTGTCCCCGTAGTGCACGACGCCGCTCTCCACCCGCTGCACGAACTCGCGGTTCGCGGGGTCCGCGACGTCTGCGGACACGAGGTCCGTGGAGCGCCCGGTCGCCGCGAAGAACGCCGCGACCGTGGCGTTCAGCCCCGAGGTCGACAGCGTGGGGTTCGTCTTGCCGAGGGTGAACCGGCCCCACTCGGGGTGCCCCTGCGCGCCCCAGCCCGCCGGGTCCGCCTCCAACGCCGCCAGCTCGGCCCAGCCGATCTCTCGGTCCGGCCAGCCCAGGGCCTCCGCCATGGGCTGCGGCATGGCGATGACCAGCGGTGTCTGGGCCACCGACGGCCGCTCGGCGGGCACCAGGTTCGGCCGGTCCGCCTCGGTGAGTCGCTGCTCGAGCACACCCGCCCAGGACGACGCGGCGGGGCTCCAGACGTCCGGCCTCGGGCCGTACGCCGCCTCGTTCCAGTCCGCGGCCAGGGCCTGGGCCGCCTCGCCGGACGCCAACGAGGTGACCCGCACGTCCGCACACCGCCCGTCGACCTCGCGGTCGGTGTTGTTGTAGCTGTTCGCGACGGCGGCGAGCAGGGCCGCCTTCTCCGAGGACGCCGTGACGTTCAACGGCACGCAGTCCGCCCGGTCGGCCCGGCTCGGCGCCGGGTCGTCCCCGCCGGAACCACCCGACCCGCCGGTCACCCACGCGCGCACGCCGATCACGAGTGCCACCCCCACGACGAGGGCGATGACGAGGGGGACGATGCGGCGGCGGGGCCTGGGTGTCGTCACGAGCGGGCCTCAGTCACGGGCGGGCCTTCCTGGTCCGGAGACGATCACGCTATCCGGCACACCCGACGTTTCCCCCGGGCCGCGACCGGATCGTTGTCGCCGTCCGCCGGGGCTGGGTTCGCGACCGCTATCCAGGTAGGCTCCCCCGCATGACGACCGTGCAGCCCCGGGAGCGGACCCACACCTGGGAGGACCCGACGACGATGGCCGCCGCGGCCGGGATGAGCGGCATGGAGGTGTTCGCGGCGCTGCAGGCGGGTGAGCTGCCCGCCCCGCCGATCCTCTCGCTCGTCGGGTTCGAGCTGGCCTCGTTCGGGGAGGGCCGTGTGGTGTTCCGCATGGTCCCCGGGGAGTACCAGTACAACCCGCTGGGCACGGTGCACGGCGGGGTCTTCGCCACCCTCCTGGACTCCGCGATGGGCTGCGCCGTGCACACGACGCTGCCCGCGGGCGTCGGGTACACGAGCCTCGATCTCGACGTGAAGTTCCTGCGCCCCATGACCGCGGCCACCGGGGAGGTCGAGGCCACCGGATGGGTGGTGAACGCGGGCCGCCGCACCGCGCTGGCCCAGTCCGAGCTGCGGGACGCGGGCGGCAGGCTGCTGGCGACGGGCAGCTCGAGCTGCATCGTGCTGCGCTGACCCCTCCGCCGGACGCGCGGTCGGCCTGCGCGGCGGCGTGCGGCAGACTCTGCCCATGTCCGACGACGACGACACCACCGCGCTCCCGCAGACCTGCGTCCGCTGCGGCAGGCAGTCCCTGCTGCGGATCGTCGGCCGCTGCGCGGACTGCATCGGCGAGCTCGGCCTCGCCGCGACCCAGGACTACGACGGCTTCCGCGCCGAGGTGAAGGCCGAGTTCGGGGTGAAGGGGTAGGGCGTGGAGGAGCGGTTCACCATCCTGGACCCGGCCCGCTGGCTCCCGGCCTACCTGCCCGCGTGGAGCTCGCGCGCGGCGGCCGCCGCGACCTACGAGGTGGGCGGTGAGGACGGCGGCGGCCTGCGGCTGAGCATCCCGCCCGAGCACCCCGTCTGGTGTCCGGACCGCCACGATCCGCCGCTGCGGGTGTCCGCGGTGCAGTCGGGCAACTGGTCCGGCCCGGTCGGGAGCACCCGGGGGCAGCAGCCCTTCCGGGAGGGGCTGACCGTCCGCGAGGCCCAGTCCGAGCTGCGCGGGCTGGTCCCGCACCACGGCACGGTCGAGGTGGAGTGCCGGGCCCGGATCGGGCCGCGGTCGATGTTCTCCGCCTGGATGATCGGCATGGAGGACGCCCCCGAGCGCTGCGGCGAGATCTGTCTGGTGGAGGTGTTCGGCACCGCGCCGCGGGCGGTGGGCTGCGGCATCCACGCGTTCCGCGACCCGGCGCTGCACGAGGAGTTCGCGGCGGAGCCGCGGGAGATCGACGTGGCCGAGTTCCACACCTACGCCGTGGACTGGCGCCCCGACGGCGTCGACTTCCGGCTCGACGGCGAGGTGGTCCGGCGGTCGCGCCAGTCCCCGGACTACCCGATGTTGCTGATCCTCGGCGTGTTCGACTTCCCGGCCCAGGGGCCCGCCGACCCCCGGCCGCCCGAGCTCGAGGTCCGCCGGGTCACGTCCGAGTCACATTGACGACCTGAACAGTTGCACAGATGATTCGCTCCACAGGTGGAACGCGCGACAGGAGCGATGATGGGGCGACGACTGCCCGGAGTGGTGCTCGCGGCGGTGGCGGTGGTCGCCCTCGCCGCGGGATGTGCGGGCGCGGGCGCCGCGGACGGGGCGGACCCGGACGGTGAGATCACGGTGGGCCTGCAGTTCCCGCCCCGCGCCGCCTACGCCTTCGAGGCGGACGACGGCGCCCGCCTGCAGAGCCTGGGCGTGGCCGAGACCCTCACCACGGTGGACGACCAGGCCCGACCGGCACCGGGCCTCGCGACCTCGTGGGAGCAGACCGCGGACCCGCGCACCTGGCGGTTCGTGCTGCGCCCCGGCGTGACCTTCCACGACGGCACCCCTCTGACCCCCGACGCCGTGGTCACCGCGCTCGGGTACGTCGCCGGGGTGGCCGCGCCGCCGCGCGCGATCCGCGGCATCGGCTTCTCCGTCGCCGCCGACGGCGCCGACGGCGCCGACGCGGTGCGGATC
This sequence comes from Pseudonocardia sp. WMMC193, assembly GCF_021728735.1. Classification (NCBI taxonomy): domain Bacteria; kingdom Bacillati; phylum Actinomycetota; class Actinomycetes; order Pseudonocardiales; family Pseudonocardiaceae; genus Pseudonocardia; species Pseudonocardia sp. WMMC193. The sequence continues at coordinate 5,885,973 of NZ_JAKKDO010000003.1, forward strand.
ACCACCGCGGTCCCCGACCCGATCATGCCGATGCGGATGAGCAGCGGGAACCTCGGCATCCTCGCGCCCGCCGCCTACTCCGGCGGCGGGCAGCCGCAGGTCCTGCGCACCGGCACCGGCCCGTACGTTCTCGACACGGTCAACGGCACCGACTCCGCCGTCCTGGTCCGCAACGACGCCTACTGGGGCCCGAAGGCGGGCGCGGCCAGGGTGACGGTGCGGTACCTCCCGGACCCGCAGACCCGGGCGCTGGGGCTGCAGTCCGGTGACCTGCAGTTCGCCGAGGGCCTGCCGGGCGCGGCGGTCGAGCAGGTCCGGTCGGCGGGCGCCGACGTCGCCGAGTACCCGGCCGCGCGCACCGTCGAGCTGCTCATGAGCCAGTCCACCCTGTTCGGCGACGTGCGGCTGCGCCAGGCCGTGACCGCGGCGATCGACCGGCCGACCCTGGCCGCGCAGGTGCTCGCCGGGGCGGCGGCACCCGCGAGCGAGCTGTTCGGGGCGGCCGTGCCGTGGGGGGCGACCACGCCGCCGCCCGGCGCGGACCTCGCGCGGGCGAAGGCCCTGCTCGCGGAGGCGGGCTACGGTCCGGACCGGCCGCTGACGGCGCGGCTGTGGACCTTCCCGAACCGTCCGGAGATGCCCGTGCTGGCCACCGCGATCGGTTCGATGCTGGAGCAGGCGGGCATCCGCGTGGAGCTGACCGTGGGCGACTACGCGGCGCAGGAGCCCGACCTGCTGGCGGGCCGGTTCGACCTGTTCCTCAACTCGCGCAGCTACCTGTCGGACTACGCGGACGCGGCGAGCACGCTGACCTCGGACTACACCTGCGGTGGCAGCTACAACCTCGACCACTACTGCTCGCCCGCCTACGACGCGCTGATCCAGCGGCTGGCCGAGACGAGCGACACCGCGCAGCGGCAGGCCCTGTTCGCCGAGGCCGCGCAGCTGCTGACCACCGACGCCGTGGGCGTCATGGTGGTGCACCCGCGCAACACCGCGGGCTCGCGCGGGGTCACGGGATTCGTGCCGGACCCGCTCGGCGTCCGACCGATCCTGCCGTCGCTGAGCCGGTCGGCCGCCTGAGTGCTGCTCCGCCGCCTGCTCCCGCTGCCCCTGCTGCTGGTCGTCGCCTCCGTGGTGGCGTTCGCGCTGCCGCGGCTGGTCGGCGGGGACACCGACTCGGTGGTGCGGGCGGTGCTGCGGGCCCGTGTCGCGAGCGCGACGCCGGACCCGCAGGTCGAGGCGGCGGTGGCCGCGCAGTTCGGGCTCGACGGCCCGGTCGTCGGGCAGTACCTGCGGTGGCTGGGCGCGGTGCTGCGCGGCGACCTCGGGCTCGGGTACGTCACCCGCACGCCGGTCGCGGCGCAGCTCGGCGACGCCCTCGCCGTCTCCGGTCTGCTGGCGGGCTGCGCGCTGCTGCTCGCGGCCGCGACGGGGATCCCGGCGGGGGTGTACGCGGCGCGGCGGCCGGGCGGCCTGCTCGACCGGGTGCTGTCCGCGGTCGGGATCGCCGGGGTGAGCGTCCCGGAGTTCGTGCTCGCGCCGTGGCTGGTGCTGGTCGCCGCGGTCTGGCTCGGCGTCCTGCCCGCGCTGGGGTGGGGCGGCCCGCAGCACCTGGTGCTGCCCGCGCTGACCCTGGCCGCCTATCCCGCGGCGCTCGCGGCGCAGCTCGTCCGGGCCGAGACGATCGACGTCCTCGCCCGGGACCACGTGCGGCTCGCGCGGGCGAAGGGGCTGAGCGAGGGGCGCGTGCTCTGGCGCCACGCCGCCCGGCTCGGGTGCGTGTCGGTGACCGCGCTGTCCGGGATGTTCGTCGCCGGGCTGCTCGGCGGGTCGGTGGTCGTCGAGGTCGTGTTCGGGATCCCGGGCGCGGGCAGGCTGATGTACGACGCGGTCCTGGCCCGGGACCTGCCCGTGGTGCAGGCGGGCACGCTGGTCATCGTGGCGGTCGCCGTGGTGGCCGGGATCGTGGTCGAGGTCGTGGCGCTGCTCGCCGATCCCGTGGCGCGGGACCGGGAGGCGGCCCGGTGAGGCGGTGGCCGGTCGCCTGCGCCGCCGCCGTGGGCGCGATCGTCGTGCTGCCGTTCCTGCTGCCGCACCCCGACGTCCCGGACTTCGCCGCGATCCTCGCCCCGCCGTCCGCGGCCCATCCGCTCGGCACGGACCAGCTGGGCCGAGACGTCGCCGCCCGGATGGTCGCCGGCGCCCGGCTGACACTGGGCCTGTCCGTGGCGGCGGTGCTGCTGACGGGGCTGTTCGGGGTGGCGGTCGGGCTCGTGGCGGGGGCGTCGAAGGGGCCGTTCGGCGCGGTCCTGGTGCGCACCGCGGACCTGCTCGCCGCGCTGCCGACGGTGCTGTTCGGCCTGCTGGCGGCGGTGGTGCTCGGCCCCGGCGTGCCCGCGCTGCTGGTCGCGGTCTGCGCGGTCGGCTGGACGCCGTTCGCGCGCCAGACCCACCTGCTGACCGTCCGCGAGACCGGCCGGGAGTACGTCGAGGGGGTGGTCGCGCTCGGCGCGACCCGCGCTCGCGTGCTGGCCGTGCACGTGAGCCGCAACATCGCCCCGCCGCTGGTCGCGCACGCGTGCCTGCGGTTCGCGAGCACCCTGCTCACCGTGTCCGGGCTGTCCTTCCTCGGGCTGGGCGTGCAGCCCCCGACGGCCGAGTGGGGGGCGATGGTCGCGGAGGGCCGCGAGTACCTCTTCGCGGCCCCCCACGTGGTGCTCGTCCCCTCGGTGGCCGTGGTCCTCACCGCCGCCGCGGCCACGGTCCTGGGCCGCAGGCTCAGCGGGGGTGGCGGTTGAGGGCGGGGGCTGCGGGAGACTGAACCGCCCCTGCAGGGTGGAGTACACGGACGGGAGGCGTCGATGGGGACGACCGGGTGGGAACCCGTGGACTACGGGCGGGTCACGTTGCTGCGCGCGGCGAACGGCGGGGGCTACCCCTACGGCAACTCGCTGCTGGTGCGCGGGAGCGCGGGCACGCTCCTCGTGGATCCCTCACTGGCCCTGGTCGACGACGTGCCGGGAGCCGACGCGGTGTTCGTCAGCCACGCGCACGAGGACCACCTCGCCGCGCTCGCGGACGTCCCCGCGCCCGTCCACGTGCACACCGCGGACCTCGCCTCGGTGCAGGACCTCGACGTCCTGCTGGACGGCTACGGCCTCCCGGCGGCGAAGCGGGCGGAGACGGCGGTGTCGACGGTCGAGGAGTTCCGGCTCGCGGCGCGGCCCGACGCGGTCGGGGTGCCGGACGGGCACCGCTTCGACCTCGGGGACCGCTCGGCGACGGTCGTGCACCTGCCCGGGCACACCGCGGGCCACAGCGGCCTGCTCGTCGAGCCGGAGGGCTTCCTCTACATCGCCGACATCGACCTGACGGGCTTCGGGCCGTACTACGGCGACCGGGTCAGCAGCCTGGAGGGCTTCGAGCGCTCGCTGGAGCTCTGCGGCCGGGTGGAGGCGCGCTGGTTCGGCACGTTCCACCAGAAGGGCGTGGTGGAGGGCGCGGCGGAGTTCCGCGCGAAGCTGGGCGCCTACCGGGACGTGATCGTGCGGCGGGACGCGGCCCTGGTCGAGTTCCTGGCCGAGCCCCGTACCCTCGCCGAGGTCGTCGCGCGCCGGTTCGTCTACCGGCCGCACGTGGCGGCGCCGCACGTGGAGACCGTGGAGGCCCGCACCGCCGAGCAGCACCTGGCGCGGCTGGTCCGGCTGGGCACCGTCACCGAGCTCGAGCCGGGACGCTTCCAGACCGTGTGACTGCAGAGCGGGACGCGCAGGCGGGAGCCCGCCTCCCGCAGGGGGAGGCGGGCTCGCCGTCAGACGAGGCGGACGGCGGTGGCCTGCGGGCCCTTCTTGCCCTGGCCCACCTCGAACTCCACGCGCTGGCCCTCGTCGAGGCTGCGGAACCCGTCCGCCGCGATCTCGGAGTAGTGGACGAACACGTCGGCGCCGCCACCGTCCTGCTGGATGAAGCCGAAGCCCTTCTCGCCGTTGAACCACTTCACGGTTCCCTGTGCCATGTGCTGCTCCTCGCAGGTCTTGGGCGCGTCCGCGAACTGCGGGGCCCGGCCGACCCAGGCGGAACAGGTCCCGAGCGCCCTCATGACGCCGACCCACTGCTCCACCGCGTGTTCTCGCGAGCGTGCAGTGCACACGGACCTCGAAAACCGAACGACCTGCACTGCTCAACGGCCGAACCGGCCCGAAGGTTCCCGACTCCCCGAAATCGTGCCGGTGCCGCGTAGGCTGAACCGGTCTGATCGGACAGCACCGGTGACCATGCGCGGCACTCGTCGCACAGGTTCTCGTCCCGGGACCGTCGCTCGCGCCGCGGTCGGGGACTGCTGGTCGATCCAAGGAGCACCACATGGTCCGGCTCGCGTCCGATGGTCCGTCTCAGGAGCCGAAGGGGTGGGCCGCCCAGGCCGAGGCCTACGACGTCGCCTGCCAGGTGCAGAACGACCGGGCCGCCCGAGTGGTGGCAGGCCAGGCGCACAACGCCCGGGACTGCCGCGAGCTGCTGGACATGCTCGGGATCGAGACTGCGGACCGTCCCCTGCCCTGACCCGGTTCGGGCGCTCCACACGGTCGCGTAGGGTCGGTCACGACATCCTGTCGTGGCGCGCCGCCCTGCCGCCCGATGACGTCGGTCGAGCCGGGGCGCAGAGGAGGCCGTCATGGCCACCGGAGTGGTCCGCTGGTTCGACCCGCAGCGGGGGACCGGCCTCATCGTGCTGGACGACGGCCGCGAGGTCCCGGTCCACCGCGCCCAGATCGACGGCGGCGGGAGCCAGAGCCTCAGCCCCCACGACCGGGTGCAGTTCGACCTGCACGAGGCGGACACCGGGCCCGCCGTCACCGGCGTGTTCCGGCTCTGACCGGTCCGCCACCGCAGGTCCCACCCCGAACGCGGGCACGTCCGCGAGAGAACCCGAGGCATCCATGCGGTCCGCCTTCCGCGGCCTGACCCTGTACGGCGACGCCCCGAGCGCGGAGCACGACTCCGACCCGAGCGGCGTCGGACGCACCGTGCTCGACCTGCCCACCGGCCGGATCGAGCTCGCCCACCCCCGGGACGCCCTGGCGCGCATCTACGAGCACGGCACCGGTGACGACGGGGACGCGGGCGACCCGCCCTACTGGGCCCAGCCGTGGCCCAGCGGCATCGAGCTGGCCGCGCTCGTGGGCGGCGCGGACCTCGCGGGCGTCCGGGTGCTCGAGCTCGGCTGCGGGCTGGCCCTGCCCAGCCTCGTCGCCGCCCAGCGCGGGGCCCGCGTGCTCGCCACCGACCAGGCGGAGGGGGCGCTGCGCTACGCGGCGCACAACGCCCGCCACAACGGGCTGCGGCTCGAGGTGGCCCGCTGCGACTGGGACGACCCGTGGTGCGCGCTCGCCGGCGCCCCGTGGGACCTGGTCCTGGCCGCGGACGTGCTCTACGACCACGCCTCCCTCCCGGCGCTCGCGGACCTGTTGCCCCGCCTGGTCGGGGACACGGGCGAGGTGTGGCTCGCCGACCAGCACCGCCCGCCCGCGCGGGCCTTCCTGGAGGGCTGTCGCCGCTGGGGTGTGGTCACCGCGACCGCCACGGCCTCGCCGGACGTCGCGGTCCACCGGATCCGGCGGGCGGCCCCGACGGGCTGACGCGCGCCCGCTGCTCTACCCTTGGCGACAGGTGTGCCGGGAAGTCTGGTCGGCGTGATGATCCGTCCTGCTCCCGTGGAGGTCTCCCGTGCGCCCCGCCCTCTCCCGCCTGCCCCTGTTCGGCCGTGGATCGTGGCCGGAGGCCCGCCGGATCGCGGACGTGCTGCGGACCGAGACGGTGGGTGGGCTCCTGCTGGTGGGAGCGGCGCTCGTCGCGCTGGTGTGGGCCAACACGCCGTGGCGGGAGGCCTACTTCGCACTGGGCGCGCTGCAGGTGGGCCCGGGCGCCCTGCACCTGGACCTCGCCACGTGGGCCGCGGACGGGCTGCTGGCGATCTTCTTCTTCGTGGTCGGGGTCGAGCTCAAGCGCGAGTTCGTCGCGGGCGACCTGCGTGACCCGCGGCGCGCCGCGCTGCCGATCGTGGCCGCCGTCGGCGGGATGACCGCACCCGCGGTGATCTTCGTGCTGGTCAACGCCGGGACCGACGCCGTGGTGGGTTGGGCCGTTCCCACGGCCACCGACATCGCCTTCGCCGTGGCGGTCCTCGCGGTCCTGGGCACCCACCTGCCGACGGCGCTGCGGCTGTTCCTGCTGACCCTCGCCGTGGTCGACGACCTGCTGGCGATCACGATCATCGCCCTCTTCTACACCGACTCCCTCGACCCGGCGGCGCTGCTGCTCGCGCTGCTCCCGCTGGCGCTGTTCGGGTTCCTGGTGCAGCGGCGGGTGCGGGCCTGGTGGGTGCTGCTGCCCCTCGCCGCGCTGACCTGGTTCCTGGTGCACGAGTCCGGGGTGCACGCCACCGTCGCCGGGGTGCTGCTGGGCTTCACCGTGCCGGTGCGCGACCGCACCCGCCGGGACGGTCGGGTGCAGCCCGGCCTGGCGGAGGGCTTCGAGCACCGGATCCGCCCGCTCTCCGCGGGGTTCGCGGTGCCCGTCTTCGCGTTCTTCGCCGCCGGGGTGTCCCTCGCGGACTCGGGCGGCCTCGCGTCGTTGACCGAGCGGGTCACGGTGGGCGTCGTGCTCGGGCTCGTCGTCGGCAAGGTCGTCGGGGTGCTCGGCGGGACCTGGCTGACCCAGCGGTTCACCCGGGCCCGGTTGGCGGACGGGCTGAGCTGGTGGGACGTGTTCGGCGTGTCGTTGTTGGCCGGGATCGGCTTCACCGTGTCCCTGCTCATCGGCGAGCTCGCCTTCGGCGGCGGCACGGCGGCCGCCGACCACGCGACGATCGGCGTGCTGACCGCCTCGCTGATCGCGGCGCTGCTCGCCGCCGTCGTGCTGCGCATCCGCAACGCCCACTACCGGCGCATCGCGGCCGAGGAGGCCCGGGACGACGACGCGGACGGCGTCCCGGACGTCTACCAGACCCGCCCGGACCCGGACGGGGCGTGACCGCGCGCGCCGGACGGGGTACAGGCCCGGTGTGCTCCCGACTCCCCGCCGCCCCGGACGACGGGCCGACCCCGTCGTCGGCCTGCTCGACGCGCTGGCCGACCGGCCCGTGAACTACGACGAGGCGGCGGCCCCGCCGGCGGTGACCGTGGGCTGGCACCAGGACCGCCGCGTCGCGGTGCTCGGGCGGGAGGCCCCGGGGGAACCGGCCGCAGACGGGGTGTTCGCCCGCGCCGTCGACCTGGTGAACAGCTACGAGTTCAGCGACCCCGCGATCGTCCGGGCCGCCTACCGCTCGCCCGGCGACCTGCTCGGGCGGGCGATGGTGCTGGAGGGCCGGTTCCTGCTGCTGCGCCTGCTGATGGGGGTGCGGGTCACCGACCGGCACGACGAGCTGGTCGAAGGTCCGGAGGGGCCGGAGCGTCGGGTGGGCTGGTCGTACCAGACCCTGGACGGGCACATCGAGCAGGGCCGACTGACCTACGAGGTGGCCAAGCTGCTGGACACGGGCCGGGTGGAGTTCCGGATCATCGCGCACTCCCGGCGGGCCCCGATCGCGAACCCGGTCCTGCGGCTGGGGTTCCGGGTGTTCGGCAGGCACACCCAGCAGCGCTTCTACCGCAACGCCCTGCGCAGGCTGCAGGTGCTGGTCCGCGAGCCCGCGACGGCCCCGCGACCGGGGCCCGACGGGATCGTCCGGGCCCCCACGGGAAGCAGGCCCGGCCGGTTCGAGGCCTGGACCGTGCGACTCGTCGACGCCGGCGCTACTCCGGGTCGGTGAGCCTGCGGGTGTGCACGGACAGGGGCCCGTCGCGCCGGCCGCCGGACAGCGCGGCGACGCCGAGACAGGACTGCGTCCACATCACCAGCTGGACCTCCTTGGCCAGCAGCAGGCGGTTGTAGAGCAGGTGGGAGAGCCGGTCGCCCGGCCGCGCCCACGACTCGATCTCGAAGTCGACGGCCGCGCCGTCCGGCCGCACCCGGAACTCGATCTGCCCGGCCTCGAGGTGCCCGCGCAGCGTCGCGAGCCGGAACCCGCGCGGGCCGGAGGCGATCACCCGCACCGGGCCGTCCCAGGGCCCCGGCAGCCGGACGACGAGCTCGTCGCCCACGCTCATCGACCCCGACTCGCCGCGGGTGCGCCGGAACACCGACATCCCCGACGGCGCCCAGCGGTTCGGGTCGGCGGCCAGGCGCGCCATCAGCTCCTCGGCCGGGCAGCCGTCCACGATCCGCACGCGGTAGCGCCGGTGCAGCAGCGGGCCGTAGCCGTCCTGGACCTGCTGGATCCGGTCGTCGAGCCGGTCCGGCGGCACGGGATCGGGCAGGTCGGAGTCGTCGCCCTCCTCCTCGACGCGCCGGATCGCCGTCGTGCGCCAGAGGTACTGCCAGGACACGACCGCGATGCCGATCGGCCACCGCAGGACGGCGGCGACGCGGCGGCGATCGCCGCTCGGGCGGGAGAACCGGGGTGCACGCACCGGCATGGATACCCGGCGGACCGGGAACCTACCGGCGTGACCATCGGAACTCTGCTGCACCGCGTCGGGGTGCGGCCCGTGCACCTGCAGGCGGCCTCGCTCGGCTCGGTCGGGCTCTGCATCGGGCTGTGGGTGCGGGCCAAGACCGTCAGCCAGGAGGAGCGGGGGAACGCCGAGCGGCGGGCCCTGTTCGTCGGGCTCTGGCCCTCGACCATCTGGCTGATCGGGGACTCGGTGCGGCAGGCGGAACACCATGGCCGGTGAACCGCGCAGCGTGGGCGTGGAGGAGGAGTTCCTGCTCGTCGACCCCGCCGACGGGGCGGCGCGCGCGGTCGCGGCGACCGTCCTGCGGCTGCAGGACGGGGGATCCGGCGCGGAATCGTCGGACGGCTCCGGGCTGGAGGCGGAGCTCCACGCCGAGCAGCTCGAGACCGGGACCCGGCCCTGTGTCGCGCTCGCCGACCTCGCCGCCGAGCTCGGGCGCACCCGCGCGCAGGCGGCCCGCGCCGCGGCGCGGCGGGGCGCGGCCGTGGCGCCGCTGGGCACCTACCCGCTGCCCGTCGAGCCCACGGCGTTCCCGAAGGAGCGCAACCTGCACGTCCTCGAACGGTTCGCGCTGACCGGTCGGGAGCAGCTGACCTGCGGCTGCCACGTGCACGTCGGGGTGGCGGACGCGGAGGAGGGCGTCGCCGTGCTGGACCGGATCCGGCCGTGGCTCGCCCCGCTGCTCGCGCTGTCGGCGAACTCGCCGTTCTGGGCGGGGGAGGCCTCGGGCTACGCGAGCTTCCGCAACCAGGTGTGGTCGCGATGGCCCTCGGCCGGGCCGTACGGGATCTTCGGGTCGGTGGCGGAGTACGAGCGGGTGACCGCGGCGATGCTCGACACCGAGACCCTCGTCGACGACGGGATGCTCTACTTCGACGCCCGCCTGTCCGTGCGGCATCCCACGGTGGAGATCCGGGTGACGGACGTCTGCCGCGACCGGGAGGACGCCGTGCTGGTCGCCGCGTTGGCGCGGGGGCTCGTGGAGACGGCGGCGCGGGACTGGCGGGCGGGTCGGGCGCCGGAACCGGTGCGGACCGAGGAGCTGCGCCTGCACCTGTGGCGGGCGGCCCGCAGCGGCCTGGCAGGTGCGCTCGTCGACCCGGTCACCGGGCGTCCGGCGCCCGCGGCGGCGGTCGTCGACCGGCTCGTCGCGCACGTGGCCGAGGCCCTGGACGCGGCCGGTGACCTGGCCGTGGTCCGCGAGCTGGTGGCGGCGCTGACCGCGCGGGGCACGGGGGCGGACCGGCAGCAGGCGGTGTACGCGCGGACCGGGGACCTGCGCGCCGTGGTCACCGACTCGACCGTCGCGGCCGAATCCGATTGGACACGGTGCGTGACGGGTACCTCCGCCACGTCGTGAGGTCACTCGCCTGCCGCGGGAGGTCGTCCCATGGGTGTGCAGCCGGTCGTCCGACTGTGCCGCCGCTTCGCCAACCCGACCTGTCTGCCCGAGCTGCGCCGGTGGCTGCGTGACGCGCTGCCCCCGGGCGATCTCGAGACGGACGCGCAGCTGGTCTGCACCGAGCTGGTGACCAACGCCCTCGAGCACGGCGCCCCGCCGTACGAGGTGCGCCTCGCGGTGACGGTGCGGGCGACGGTGCGGGTCGAGGTGGACGACGCGGACGGGGCCGCCGCGGTGACCGTCGGGCGGTCGCGGCTGGGGCGGCTGCGCGGGCGCGGCCTCATCCTGGTCGAGGCGTTGGCCTCCTGGGGGATCGTGCGCGACCCGGCGGACGGCAAGACGGTGTGGGCCCAGCTCCCCGTGGCGGCCGCCTGAGTACTCTCCCCTCGCCGGGCGGGAGGGGGTCGTCGGTTGCGCTGGATCGGCCGTGGGCTCGACCTCCGCCGTGCCCGGCTGCTGCCCGACGCCGTCGCGGGGGCCTCCCTCGCCGCGCTGGCCGTGCCCGAGGTGTTGGGGTACGCGCGGATCGCGGGGATGCCGGTCGAGACGGGCCTGTACACGCTGCTCGCGCCCGCGGTCGTGTTCGCCCTGCTCGGGGCCTCGCGCCACCTCGTCGTCGGCGCCGACTCGGCCACCGCGGCCATGCTCGCGGCGGGCCTGGTCGGGCTGGCCGCGGTCGGCAGCGACCGCTGGGTCGCCCTCGCGGGCACCACGGCACTGGTGGTCGCCGTGCTGCTGGTCCTCGCCCGGGTCGTCCGCCTCGGGGCGCTGGCGAACTTCCTGTCCCGCACCGTGCTGGTCGGGTTCCTGACCGGGGTGGGGCTCTCCGTCGCGGTGGGGCAGCTCGGGGAGATGCTCGGCCTGGAGATCACCGCGCGCGAGGTGCCGGCGCGGGTGGTCGAGATCGGGCGCCGGATCGGCGAGGTCGACGGGGTCGCCCTCGGCGTCGCCGCCGCCGTGGTCGTGCTGGTCCTGGTGCTGCGGCGGGTCGATCGCCGGATCCCCGGCGCGTTGGTCGCGGTCGTCGCCGCCATCGTCGTGTCGGCCACGGTGGGGCTGGACGTGCCGCAGGTCGGGCCGGTCCCGGCCGGGCTGCCGGTGCTCGTGCTGCCCGCGCTGTCGCTCGACGACGTGCGGGCCGTGTTCCCCGTCGCGCTGTCGATGATCGTGGTCATCCTGGCCCAGAGCGCCGCGACCGCGCGGTCCTACGCCGCCCGGGACGGCGAGGCCGCGGACATCGACCAGGACGTCGTCGGGCTCGCCGGGGCGAACCTCGCCGCCGCGTTCACCGGCACGTTCGTGGTCAACGGCAGCCCCACCAAGACCCAGCTGGTGGCCTCCGCGGGCGGGCGCAGCCAGCTGGCCCAGGTCAGCGCCGCCGTCGTCACGGTGGTCGTGGTGCTGTTCCTGACCCCGCCGCTGGAGATCCTGCCGCTCGCCGCGCTCGCGGCCGTGGTGTTCGTGATCGGGATCGAGCTCGTGGACCTGGCAGGCCTGCGTCGGTTGTGGCGGGTCCGGCGCGCGGAGTTCGCGCTGGCCGTGGCCACCGCCGCCGCGGTCGTCGGGCTCGGGGTGCAGACCGGGATCCTCGTGGCCGTCGCGCTGTCGATCGCCGACCACCTGCGGCACAGCTACTCGCCGCACTCCAGCGTGCTGCGCAAGTCCCCCGCCGGGCACTGGGAGTCCCTCGCCGTGACGCCCGGCGCCCGCACCGCGCCCGGGCTGGTGGTCTACCGCTTCGGCAGCGGCCTCTACTTCGCCAACGCCTCCCGCCTCGTCGAGGACGTCACCACGCTGACCGGGAGCGGTCCGCCGCTGCGCTGGTTCTGCCTCGACGCCGCCGCGATCGGGGACGTCGACTACACCGCGGGCGCCGTCCTCGACCAGGTCCGCGCCCGCCTGCGGGCGGCCGGGATCCGGCTGGTGCTGTCCAACGTCATCCCGCCCGTCGCGGACCTGCTGCAGCGCTACGGCATCACCGACGCGCTCGAACCGGGCAGCGTGTTCGCCACGTCCGGGGAGGCCCTCGACGCCCTCGACGCCCCGGCCGCCGAGTAGGCAGACTGCGCAGCATGGCGATCGACCCCACCGGCGCGGATCTCAAGGCCTATCTCTCCGTCGACCCGGACGAGCCCGTGACGATGCTGAACCTGCTGCGCTTCGTCGAGGGCGGCCGGGCCCGCTACGACGAGTACATCGCACACTTCCGGCGGACGTCCGGCCGGTTCGGCGCCGAGGTCGTCTACTACGGCTACGGCGGCGCCCCGGTCGTCGCGGAGGACGGGCAGGCGTGGGACGCGGTGCTGCTGGTGCGCTACCCCAGCAGGCGCGCCTTCTCGGACATGGTGCGGGACCCCGAGTACCAGAAGGGCACCCACCTGCGCACGGAAGCGCTGGTCGAGGCGGTCCTGCAACCGACGACCCCCACCGAACGCATTATGGAACCATAATGCCGTTTTCGGGGCCCGAAACCGACATCATGGTTCCATAATGCGGCTGCGGGCTCAGACCTGCCCGCTCGCGACGACGCGGCTCGGTGTGGTCGGGGCGGTGCGGCCCGGTTCCAGGGACACCGCGTAGCCGACGGCGCCCGGGTCCGCGGCCAGCGTGACGACCTCGGTGCCTGCCGAGCGGGCGTCGAACGTCCCCAGGGGGCGCGGTTGCCCCGAGCCGATGCCCCACAGCACGTACACCGAGTTCGTGGCGTCGTTCGCGGGCAGCGCGGCGACGACCAGACGGGTCGTCCCGTCGCCCGCGACGACCGCCGCGACCGCGGTGCCCGCCTCGTCGTGCAGCGTCGAGCGCGCGTCACCCGGCGTGGCGACGGCGGCGACGGCCCGGTCGAGCGTCGAACCGGTCCGGTCCACCGCGGCGCCCGCCAGCCCACCGACGGCGATCGCGCAGGCCACGGCCAGGACGGTCCCGACGAGCCGGCGCGGCCGGCGCCGCGCGACCGCGTGGCGGGGGAGGGTCGTCGGCCGGAGCGGCCGGACCGGCGGGTGCGGGCGGGGACCCGCCGTGGTCGGCGGCGCCGCCCGGTCCAGGATCCGGGCCCGCAGGTCGGCGGGCGGGCGCGCCTCGGGGATGGCGCGCCCGAGCGCGGCCAGCAGGGACTGGTAGTCGGGCAGCGCGGCGGTGCACTCGGCGCACCCCGCGACGTGGCGCTGGACGGCCAGCTCGTCCGCGGGCTCCAGGGCGTGCAGCGCGAAGCCGACGAGCTCGCGGCTCATCGGGCACGGCGTGGTGGTCCTCATCGGAAATCCCCCTCGGCGAGCACCGGGCCGAGCGCGGTCCGCAGCCGGGCCAGCCCGGCGAACATCCGGGACTTCACCGTGCCCAGCGGGCTGTCGGTCAGCGAGGCGACCTCGCGCTGGGTGTAGCCGCCGAAGTAGGCCAGGGAGAGCGCGTGGCGCTGCTCCTCGGGCAGGGCGGCCAGGGCCCGCCGCACCGCCGCCGCGGTGACCGAGGCGAGCGCCGCGCCGTCCGCGCCGGGTGTGGCGGGGAGGGGCTGCTGCTCGTCGAGGGTGGTGGTGCGGCGGCGGACCCCCTCCTCGCGCCGGACGAGATCGACTGCCTTGTGGTGCACGAGGGTCATCACCCAGGTCCCCACTCGTCCCCGGGTGGCGTCGAACCGGGCGGCGCCCCGCCAGACGGCGAGGAACGCCTCCTGGACGGCGTCCTCGGCGTGGGCGTCGTCGGCGCAGATCCGCCGGGCGAGGGCCCAGGCCTGGCGGCCGTAGCGGTCGTAGAGGCCGGCGAGCGCGCTCCGGTCGCCCGCGGCCAGGGCGTCGAGGAGGTCCTCCTCGGTGAGCGGGCCGGGACCCGCGCTCACCCCGGGCGGTGCCGCGGGTTCAGGTCGGTACACAGCTCTGTGTTCGGAGCCGGCCCGCCCGCGGTTCACTCACAGCTCGCCGTGGACGACGACGCGGCCGTCGGGGTCGAGGACGTCGAACCCGGCGGCCTGGGCCCGCAGGACCGAGGTGTTCAGGTTGCACACCATCGGGTCCGCCCCGGTCCCGAGGAACTCGCCTGCGCCGACGGTGCGGCCCGCGTCGTCGGTGACGACGACCCGGTAGGGGGTGCCCGCGGTGAACCCGTCGGCGTCGAGGGTGATCTCGATGCCCCAGGTGTGCGGGATGACCGTGGCCGAGGCCTGGACCCCGCCCGCGAGGGTGCGCACGGCGACGGCCTCGCGGGGCGCGTCCGGCCCGGTCCCGGCGAGGAACCCGACGCCCCCGCCGACGAGCGCCGCGACCACCACGGCGGCCGCGACCAGCAGCGGGGCCCGGCGCCGCGGCGGCGCGGCGGCCGGGCGCGGGGTGCGGCGGACCTCGTCGAGGACCCGTTCGATCAGGAACGGCGGCGGGGCCGGGGCGTGGGCGAGGTCCTGGGGGGCGACGCCGGCGAGCGCGTCCGCGACCGGGCGTAGGTCGTCCAGCTCGGCGCGGCAGTCGGGGCAGCCGTCCAGGTGGGCGCGCAGCGCCGTCTCCTCCGGTGCGGTCAGACCGCCGAGGAGGTACGCGCCGAGCTGTTCGCGGATCGTGCGGTGGCTGTCGTTCACCGCTCCACCCCCATCTCGTCCATGGCCAGACGCAGGGCCTTCAGCCCGTAGAAGATCCTGCTGCGCAGGGTGCCGATCGGAATGCCGAGCTCGGCGGCCACCTCGGCGTGCGGACGGCCGCGCAGGTGGGTCTGGGCGATCGCGTCCCGGTGCTCCGGGCGGATGCGGCGCAGCGCCTCCTCGACGACCCAGGTGTCGACGACCGCCCGGTCCAGCCCCTCGGTGACCGGGGCGGTGGGGGAGTCCTGGGGTGCGTCGGTCAGCGTGCGCCGCCAGGGGCGGGCGGCGACCCGGCGGGCCTCGTCGACCACGGCGTTGCGCGCGATCGAGAACAGCCACGAGCGCAGGCTCGCGATCTCCGGGTCGTAGGTGTCGGCGCGGCGCCACGCACGCAGGAACACCTCCTGCACCACCTCCTGCGCCGCGCCCTCGTCGCCCAGCTGCCGCAGCGCGAAGCGGTAGAGCTCCGCGCCGTACGCGGTGTAGGCCCGGCGCAGCCCGACCTCGGTGTCGAGCGCTCCCGGTGCCGGGCCGGCGACCGGGGCCGCCCGTCGGACCACTCCCATGGACATCCCTCCGGGAGGACGTACGTGCGCGGGCGCCGGATCGTTCATCCGGTGCGCACGGCGTGGACCACGAGGTTGTCGGTGTAGCTGCGCGCGCCCCGGTCGAACGCGCCCGCGCAGGTGACCAGCCGCAGGACGTCCTCGCCGGTCGCGCCGAACACCGCGAACGTCGGGAACGCGTCCTTGGCGACCTGCTCCACCCGCTCGACGGCGTAGACCGCGCGCTGTCCGCCGCGCTCGACCTCCACGCGGTCACCCGGCGCCAGGTCGCGCAGGCGGTGGAAGACCGCCGGTCCGCTGCGGGAGTCGACGTGGCCGAGCAGGACCGTCGCCGCGCTGCGGCCGCCTCCGGCGAACCAGCCGACCCGCGCGTAGTCGGCGGGCACCTCGGCCGTCCCGTCCGGGGCCACGCCGAGGGGGATCGGCGCCGTGTCGATCCCGAGGGCCGGGATCCGCACGGCGGTGGGCGGGCCCGGCGGGGCGGTTCCCGTGCTCGCGGGCGGCGGCCCCGACACCGCGGGCTGCGGTGTCGGGGCCGCGGAGCAGCCGACGGTCAGGAGCGCGGCGACCGCGAGCGGGACCAGGTCACGCCGACGCACGGCGGCGGAGCCAGACCGCGCCGCCTGCGCCGGCGGCGAGCACCGCGCCCGCCCCGAGCGCGATCGCAGC
This sequence comes from Pseudonocardia sp. WMMC193, assembly GCF_021728735.1. Taxonomy (NCBI): domain Bacteria; kingdom Bacillati; phylum Actinomycetota; class Actinomycetes; order Pseudonocardiales; family Pseudonocardiaceae; genus Pseudonocardia; species Pseudonocardia sp. WMMC193. The sequence continues at coordinate 5,901,729 of NZ_JAKKDO010000003.1, forward strand.
GGTCCCGGTGCCGGTCTCGGTCGCGGCGCCGCCCGCGCCCGTCGCGACCCCGCCCATGGGCACCTCGGTCAGCTGACCGCGCACCGCACCCGCGGTGAACGTCGCGGTGTGGGTGTCGGTGAAGAACGCCGCCGGGTCGGCCTCGATCCGGTCCAGGGTGAACCCGGTGCCGGTGTCCTGGCCGTTCACCATGACGCCCGTGGTGAACGGTCCCTGCAGGCAGCCCGCGCTGCGCAGGGTGCCGTCCCCCGCGTCCTCGGGGTTGGGGAAGGCGATGCGCGGCGGGCCCGCGGACCCGGCGTCCCCCTCGTGGATGTGCGTCGCCGTGCGGGCGGGGCTCTGGTAGGGCGGGGTGACGCCGTCGAGGGTGATGTCGTAGCAGATCACCTCGAGCTCGCTGTTGAGCCGGTAGTGGAAGGTCCCGGTCGCGCCGGGCTCGCCCGGCGTGGCGACGCCGTCGTTGTTCACGACCATGTCCGGGGTGGCCATCGCGGTGACCATGCTGGTGAACTCGGCGGGCTCGGCCACCTCGCCGTCCTGGGCGCTCGCGGTGCCCGCCCCGAGGGCGGCCAGGCCTGCGACCACGGTGGCCACCGTGGCGGCCCGCAGAGTGCGGTGCAGAACGCTCGTCATGGGTGTCTCCCTCAGCTCGTCCATCCGATTTGTCGGATATACGGAGCCGACGGCGGTCGCGTTCACCGCGGGGAGCGGCCGATCGGTTGCACTCCATACCGGCAACCGACCGGCCGCAGCGCCGTCACAGGAGACCGAAGGCCCACACCCGAGGACTCACCGCGAGAACGCATCGTTCGAGCCCGGTGTCACTCGCGACTCACCGGTCCAACGACCGCGCACCCGGGGTGGTGACGGGTGGTGACCGGTGCTGTCTAGTGCGCGTGCTCGTGGACCTGCTCGGCCGCGGCGTCGTGCGCGTGGGTGTGCTCGTGGGAGTCGCCGTCGTGGCTGTGGGTGTGGCTGTGCTCGACGTGCTGGTGCTCGTGCGCCCCGTGCTCGTGGGTGTGCGCGGTGTCGCCGTGGCTGTGCTCGTGGGTGTGAACGCTCATGACGGCAGACGGTAGGCCCCGCGGCGCCCCGGCGGAACGGGTTCGGCGCTCTCCCCAGGACATTCCTGTTGCCGCGTCGTTGCAGGTGAGAGGCCCTCTCCCCTGGCCGTGAGCGGCGATAGTCGCCCTGGCGACGATCGCCGCTCACGGGTCGGGGAGGCTCGTCGGACCCCTCGGCCGCGGCCCGGTCGTCCCCGTCGACCGTCTGCGTGGACCGGCACCGGCCGACGATTCCGCCACCTCGGGAGCGGCGGCGAGGGCTACGGTCGGGACATGGGTACGCAGGAGAACGAGCACGGCCTCGCCGAGACGTTCGCGTCCCTCGCCCGCGAGCTGCAGGCCGAGTCCGGACCGGACGAGACCCGGTCGCGGGTCACGAAGGCCGCCGTGGACGTCGTCGACGGGTGCGACCACGCCGCCATCTCCCTGGTCACGCGCAGCGGCGCGATCGACACGGTCGGCGCGACGGACGACGTGCCCGGGCAGGTCGACCGCATCCAGTACGCCGCGGGCGAGGGTCCGTGCCTGGGTGCCATCGACGAGCACGAGGTGTTCCTCAGCGACGACCTCGCCACCGAGAGCCGATGGCCCGCCTTCAGCCGCCGGGCCGCCGCCGAGACCGGGGTGCACAGCATGCTGTCGTACCGGTTGTTCGTCCGCGAGGACACGATGGGGGCGCTGAACCTCTACTCCCGCGAGGTCGCGGCCTTCGGGCAGGACGATCACGCGGTCGGCGCGGTCCTCGCCGCGCACGCCGCCGTCGCCATGGACGCCGCGCGCGAACGCCGCCACGCCCAGGACCTCGGCGACGCCCTGCAGAGCAACCGGCGCATCGGGATGGCGATGGGGGTGCTGATGGGCCGCGGGCTGGTCGCCGAGGAGCAGGCCTTCGACCTGCTCCGGCGCGCCTCGCAGCTGCTCAACGTCAAGCTCCGCGACATCGCCGAGCAGGTCATCGACACCGGAGACCTCCCGGAACGGCGCCGCTAGCGCCTCGGGGTTTGGCGGGTCGGGCCGCGGGTAGTCGGGCGCGTCGCACGGTGTCTCGACCCGTGCCCCGTCCCGAGGAGCCCGGATGACCAGCACGTTCTCCGCCGCCGGAGCCCCGGACGACCGGCGGATCCTGGGGCCCGCCTTCTCGGCGGGCGTGGTCGTCGTCCTGTCCGTCGCGGCGATCGTCGGGATCGGGCTGTCCGGCGGCGGCACCGCCGCCGTGCCCACTCTGGACACGACGCCCGCGGTCGCCGTCCCGGCCCCCGTCCCCCTGTTCCCGTTCGAGGCCGCACGCTCAGGCCTGCCCGGTCCCCGGGACGGGAGGGGCGACGGGTTAGGGTGAAGATCGGTTGAACCTCCAGCCGCGACCGGTTGGAGCCCTCGACCAGGGCGTGGGTGGAAAGGTCCCCGCGTGCCGCAGCACGATCATCCGCCCCGTCCCGAACGGGCGGCGAACGACCGGAGTCTGGTGTTCTCCGCCCTCGCCGAGTCGATGTCCGACACGACGAGTGTGGTGGAGATCCTGCAGCGGGTCCTCGGCGCCGCGGGCGCGCTGGTGCCGACGGCGGACCTGGTGGGCGTGTCCCTCGCCGACGCCGAGGGCGGGTTCCACTCGCCGGTCCGGGGTGGCCCGCTCGTCGAGCGGCTGGACGAGCTGCAGCGCCGGTTCGGCGACGGTCCGTGCGTGGCGGCGACCCGGGCGACGGGGCCGGGCATCGTGTACTCCCCGGACGTGCACGCCGACCCGCTGCTGGGCCGGTGGGGGCCCGCCGCGGCCCGGGCGGGGGTCCACGCGGCCCTGGCCGTCGGTCTCTTCCCGCACAGCGCCCCGCCCCGGGCGGGGGCGTTGACCTTCTACTCCCATCGTGCCCACGGACTGGACTCCGCCGACCGGGACGTCGCGGTGATCCTCGCCGCGCACGTCGGGGCGGCGCTGGTGATGGCCCGGGCGACCTCCGCCGCCGAGGCGAGGTCGGCCCACCTGGAGACGGCGCTCGCGACCCGGGACGTCATCGGGCAGGCCAAGGGCATCCTGATGGAGCGCCAGGGCATCGGCGCGGACGAGGCCTTCGCGATGCTCCGCTCCGCCTCCCAGCGGATGAACGTCAAGCTCACCGACGTCGCGCAGACGCTCGTGGACCGCCGCCGGGACCGCTGACCGACCTCGTCGGGAGCGGGTTCAGCCGGCGGCGTCGGCGTCGGCGAGGGCCGCGTTCCAGCGGTCCTCGATGCGGCCGAACCGCCAGACGGCGAGGGCGACCACCCAGGTCAGGCAGAACAGCCCGACGACGACGAACCCGACGTCGTCCAGGTCCAGCGAGGCGACCCAGCCGAGCGGGCCGGAGTCCACGCCGAGCTTGTCCGCGAGCAGCGACAGCAGCTCGATCGTGCCGATGACGAGGGCGACCGCGACGGACAGGGCGGTGATGGTGACGTTGTAGAAGACCTTCCGGACGGGCCCGCGGAAGGCCCAGTCGTAGGCGAAGCACATGAAGGCGCCGTCGAGGGTGTCGAACAGGCTCATGCCCGCGGCGAAGAGCACCGGCAGGACGAGGACGGCGTACCAGGGCAGGGCGCCCGCGGCGGCGCCCCCGGCGATGACCAGCAGGGTGACCTCTGTGGCGGTGTCGAAGCCGAGGCCGAACAGCAGGCCGACGGGGAACATGTGCCACGGGCGGCGGACGGCGCGGGTGGCGCGGCCGAGGACGCGGTTCATGAGGCCGCGCTTGGCGAGGTGCTCCTCGAGGGTGGCCTCGTCGTAGCGGCCGCGGCGCATGTCGCGGAAGACCTTGAGGATCTGGACCAGGATGACGAGGTTGACCAGCCCGAGCAGGACCAGGAACAGACCGGAGACGCTGGTGCTGATGAGCCCGCCGACCTGCTTGAGCGACGAGCCGTCGTCGGAGATCTCCCCGGCGATCACCCGCACCCCGAGCGCGACCAGGGCGACGAGCACGAGCACGACGCTGGAGTGGCCCAGGGCGAACCAGAACCCGACCGAGAGCGGCCGCGGGGAGCCGGTCTCGCGCTCGGCGAGCAGCTTGCGGGTGGTGTTGTCGATGGCGGCGATGTGGTCGGCGTCGAAGGCGTGGCGCATCCCGAGCAGGAAGGCGGTCAGCCCCAGCCCGACGCCGAACGCCCCCGTGCTGCCGAGGTCGTAGTGGTGGGGGACGACCAGGAGGACGAGGACGCCCCATCCGGCGACGGTGAGCACGACGAGGACGGCGGCCATCGCCGTCGCACCTCGTCTCTCGGCGGGGGTGAGGCGCGAACGGATGCGGGGCACGGGGTCCATGCCAGCAGGCGACCGAGGACGACTTCAAGCATGAACATCTGCTCAGTCATCGCAGAATCGGACGGGCGGCGCCCAACCGGACTGTGAGGGCGGTCACGTGGTCCGGGCCCCCGGCCCCGCCCGGCTACCGGTAGTTCGTGAACTGCAGGGCGATGCCGAAGTCCTTGCCCTTGAGCAGCGCGATGACCGCCTGGAGATCGTCCTTCTTCTTGCCCGAGACGCGCAGCTGGTCGCCCTGGATCTGGGCCTGGACGCCCTTGAGCTTCTCGTCCCGGATCGCCTTGCTGATCTCCTTGGCCTTGTCCGAGGCGATGCCCTGCAGGATCTTGCCCGTGACCTTGTAGGTCTTGCCGGACACGGCGGGCTCGCCGACCTCGAAGGCCTTCAGCGAGATGTTCCGCTTGATCAGCTTCTCCTTGAAGACCTCGACCGCGGCCTTGAGCCGCTCCTCGGTCTCCGACTCGAGGCTGATCGCCTCCTCGCCGGACCAGTCGATGGACGTTCCGGTGCCGCGGAAGTCGAAGCGCTGCGACAGCTCCTTCGCCGCCTGGTTCAGCGCGTTGTCCACCTCCTGGCGGTCGACCTTGCTGACGACGTCGAACGACGGGTCGGCCATGGCTCCTCCTCGCTGCGGCACGGCACCCCCTCGTCGGAGGTCGATCACCGCTGTCGTATCCTTCTCCCCGCACGTCGGCACGCCGACTGCACCTCGGCAGGTTGCCCGAGTGGCCAAAGGGAGCGGACTGTAAATCCGTCGGCTTAGCCTACGAAGGTTCGAATCCTTCACCTGCCACACCCTCGGGTGACGGCCCCTGACCAGCGGAGACGCGGGTCGGGGGCCGTTCTCGTGTCGGGAGAGGGTGGGTGCCGAAGGTCGTTCGGGCGCCTGGTGAGCGGTGCGGGGGCCTCCTGACGACTCGGTGCGCCGGGGTCCGATCCGGACGCGCTCCGCTCACGGCTCCTCGACGGACGCGATGACGTAGCGCTTCACGTCCGCGCCCAGGATCCGCGTCGCGGTGTCCGCGTCCGGCCCGGAGCCGCGGAACGCCAGGAACTCGTCCTCGGACTCCCAACGCTCGAAGACGTTGATGCGCGCCGGATCGACGGTGTCGGCCGTGAGGGAGAAGTCCAGGCAGCCGGGGGCACTGCGCGCCAGGGAGACCGCCTTCGCTCCGTCTGCCACGAAGGCGTCTCGATCCGTGGGCTCGGTGCGCAGGTACCCGGCGATGATCAGCATGGAAGGGTAGACCTCCGGGGGAGTCGGAAGTCATCGGTGGCGGACGTCGGGCCCCGGCGGGCGTTCTCGTCACGGCGAGGAGGAATCGTGCGCACCGAGCTGTGCATCGCCGCGGCCCAACCGCCGTGCGTGGCGCGGGACGTCCGGGCCAATGCCCGGCTGCACGCGCAGGTCGTCCGGGCGGCGGGGGCGCGGGTCGTCGTGTTCCCGGAGCTGTCGCTGACCGGCTACGAGCTCGACGCGCCCCCGGTCGACCCGGTCGACCTCGCCCCGCTGGTCGCGGCGTGCGCCGAGACCGGGACGCTCGCCCTGGCCGGGGCGCCGGTGGCGGGCCCGTCGATCGGCGTGCTGGCCGTCGACGGGGACGGGGTGCGCGTCGCCTACCGCAAGATCTACCTGGGTGCGGAGGAGACCGCCCACCACCGCGCGGGCGACGCCCCGGCCGTCGTCGAGGTCGACGGGTGGCGGCTGGGCCTCGCGGTCTGCCGCGACACCGGGATCCCGCGGCACGCCGCGGACACCGCGGCGCTGGGGATCGACGTCTACGTCGCCGGCGTCGTCGACCGGCCCGAGGACGCGGCCGTGCAGGAGGAGCGGGCCCGGCGGGTCGTGGCGGACCACGGCGTGGCCGTGGTGATCGCGAGCTGCGCCGCCCCGACCGGCTTCGGCTACGACCGCACCGCGGGGCGCTCCGGGATCTGGCCCGCGGACGGGTCCGCGCCGGTCCGGGCGGGCGCCGAACCGGGCGACCTGGCCGTGGCTAGGATCCGGTAGGTGGCGGAGTACCGGATCTCGGAGGTGGCGAACCTCCTGGGTGTCAGCGACGACACCGTGCGCCGGTGGATCGACGCCGGCACCCTGCCCGTGCACCTGGACGCGTCGCGGCGCAAGGTGGTGGACGGGGCCGCGCTGGCCGCGTTCACCCGCGACCACGCGAGCGCCGCGCCGGAGACGTCCTCGGTGGCGTCGTCGGCCCGGAACCGGATGGTCGGGCTGGTCACGTCGGTCGTCGCGGACACCGTGATGGCCCAGGTGGAGATGCAGTGCGGCCCGCACCGGGTGGTGTCGCTGATGAGCAGCGAGGCCGTCGCGGAGCTGGGGCTGGCGCCCGGGTCGCTGGCCGTCGCCGTGATCAAGTCGACGAACGTGGTGGTGGAGACGCCCCGGAGGTGAGCCGCCCGACGACGGCGGTCGCGTCCCGGTCGTCGTCTCGCACCACGGTGGTCGCGAAGCCGACCATCGCCGCCGCGGTGCCCGCCGCCTGCCCGCGGGAGGTCTCCACGACGAGGAGACCGCCCGGGCGCAGCCAGCGCGGTGCCCGCGCGGCGAGGCGGCGATGGTGGTCGAGGCCGTCCGCGCCGCCGTCGAGCGCGGCGCGGGGCTCGTGGTCGCGCGCCTCGGGCGGCATCGTCGCGATGGCCCCGGTGGGGACGTAGGGGGCGTTCGCCACCAGGACGTCCACCCGCCCGCGCAGGTCCGGCGGCAGCCCGGCATCCAGGTCGCCGCCGTGGACCCGGTCCGCGCGCAGGTTGAGACGTGCGTGGACCAGCGCCTCGGGCGAGACGTCCGCGGCGTGCACCTCGGCGGACGGCAGCGCCGCCGCGACGGCCGCCGCGACGGCCGCCGCCCCGCAGAACAGCTCGACGACGACGGTGGGCGCCGCGGCGACCACCTGGTCCACGAGCAGCTCGGTCCGGCGCCGCGGCACGAACACCCCGGGCCCGACGGCGACCCGCAGACCCGCGAACTCCACCCACCCGACCAGGTGCTCCAGCGGCGCGCCCGCGGCCCGGGCCGCGACCAGCGCGTCGAGCCCGGCGCCGGACGCGACCGAGCGGAGCACCGCGGCCTCCTCCTCGGCGAACACACACCCCGCGGCGCGCAGGGTGTCCACGATCCCGTCCAGGGTCACGACGGGGCAGTATGGCCCCATGACCCAGCTGGACGGCGCCGTCCTGCTCCCCGACGGCACCGCGGTCCGCGGGCGGGGGCGGCGCGATCCCCTCCCGGACGGCCCGCGGCCCGCGTTCTCGCTGTGTCTGGGCAGGCCGGGCCACGACGACGAGCCGGAGTGGGCCGCCGCGTGGATCGACTGGCCGGACTTCCGCGTGCCGCGCGACCGGGCGGGCGCGACGGCCGCGATCGTGGACGCCTACGAGCGCGCCCGGTCGGGTGTGCTCGTCGAGGTCAGCTGCACCGGCGGCACCGGGCGCACCGGCACCGTGCTGGCCTGCATGGCCGTCCTCGCCGGACACCCGGCCGCGGACGCCGTGGCCTGGACCCGTGCGCACTACCGGCCGCGGGCCGTCGAGACCCCGTGGCAGCGGCGCTGGGTCCGGGGCTTCGCCGAGCGGACGGTTCAGCGGCGGCTGTAGGAGCTGGACAGCCGCGTGCGGGCGCCGAAGAGGTGGCGGGCCACCTCCGCGGTGATCCGGTCCGCCTCCGCGGTGCACCGCGCGATGCGTTCGGATTCGGGCAGGTCGAGGTACGTGGCGCTCAGCTCCTGCAGCGCGTCCAGGAGCTCACCGATCGCGGCCGACCGCGTGTTCTCCGCCTGCGCGACGGGCACGTCGATGCTCATGGGTTCATGGTCGTCCACACACGTGTCGACCGTGCTCACCCGGTGCTACGGGTTCGTGACACGGCCACGATCACCGCCGGGTCGATGCCCGGGTTGTGCACCTCGCGCAGGTTCAGCCCCGAGAACCACAGGACCGCCCCGGCGCGGAAGCGGCGCCGCCCGCCAAACGCGCAGCGCAGCTCGATCTCCCCGGCCTCGACGAGGACGAGTACCCCTCGCCACTCGTCCTCGTCGTGCGGCCGGGACGTGCCCGCCTCGATCGTGATGTGTCGTCTGTCGAAGCGGTCCACCACCCCTCCCCCGGATCGGGTTACGGAAGGGGAGACCGCCGTCCGGCCGGGAACTCATCGGGGCCGAGGCGGAAACCGGGGTCGACGGCCCGGATCGCGGCCGCCGCCGCGGCGTGCCCCAGGTGGCTCGCCCGCTCCACCCGCACCGGGTCGACGGTCAGACCCCGGATGTCCGCGCTGGTCAGCGGGCTGAGGGCGCACACGTGCCTGCCGTCGCGGTCGGGGTGGGCGGCGTCGGCGAGCAGCGCGATGCTGTCCGCGTGCCGCGCGACGTCCTGGGTCATCGCGCCGAGCCCGGGCACGAGGCGGTCGATCCCGCGGGCCCACCACGGGTGCGCGGGCGCGGGCCTGCGCAGCTCGGGGAGGGTGCGCGTGAGCAGGGCGAGGACGTGGGTCGCGCCCTCGCGCAGCGCCCGCCCGACGGGCAGCGGGTCGCCGATGGACCCGTCCACCCAGCGTCGGCCGCGCACCTCGACGGGCGGACCGGTCAGGTAGGGGATCGCGGCGGTGGCGCGCATGGCCAGCCGCCACTCCGCGGCGTCCCGCAGCCCGGTCAGGGTGTGCGGGGTCATGTCGGCCGCGTCGGTGACCACGACGTGCAGGGGGGCCGGATGGTCCCGCAGCGCGTCCCAGTCCGTCGGCTTGGTGTGCACGAGGATCTCGTGGATCAGGTGGTCCAGCGACACCATCGGCGCCCGGCCGAGCCGCCGCGGGTCGACGAACTCCGGGCGGGCCATGTCGTCGGGGAAGATCCGGGAGGCGTCGTACCCGTGGCCCAGCAGCGCCGCCGTCGCCACGAAGGCCCCCGCGGACGCGCCGTAGGCGAGGTCGAAGCCCGCGGTGAGCCCGGCCTGCTCCAGGGCCCAGACCATCCCACCCGCGTAGGCGCCGCGCATCCCGCCGCCGCCCACCACCAGTGCGATCCGGTGCCCGTCCCGGCGCTCGCCGGGCCTGCTGCCCGCCTCCCGCCTGCGTAGCAGGGCACGCAGGACCTCCTGGTCACCCCAGGCGTCACCCCACGGATCCGGAGCAGTCATCCCCGTCATCCTCCCGGTACGAACGCGTCCACGGTTTTCGTATCCTCGGCACGAAGGTCGGATCCGTGACCGATGTCACGGTGGGCGCGACACCCCGTTCCGGAGGAGGCAGCGTTGCCGGTCCACCCCCAAGCCCAGGCCCTGCTCGACGCGCTCGAGGCGCAGGGCATGCCGCCGTTCCCGCAGATGACCGTCCCGACGGCCCGCGCCGCGACCAAGGGCTTCCTCGACCTGCAGGGCGAGCCCGAGCCGATCGCCGTCGAGGAGCGGCGGATCCCCGGCCCGGCCTCGCAGCTCCCCGTCCGCATCTACACGCCGGACGGTGCGGGCCCCCGCCCGCTCGTCGTCTACTTCCACGGCGGCGGCTGGGTCATCGGGGACCTGGACATCGTCGACCGGCCGCTGCGGTCCATCGCCAACCGCTCCGGTGCCGTCGTGGTCTCCGTGGACTACCGGCTGGCCCCCGAGCACGTCGCGCCCGCCGCGTTCGACGACTGCTACGCGGCCACGGTCTGGGCCGCCGAGCACGCGGCGGAGCTGGGGGCGGACGCGTCGAGGCTCGTCGTGGCGGGGGACTCCGCGGGCGGTCACCTCGCCGCGTCCGTGGCGCAGGCGGCGCTGGACCGCGGCGGCCCCGCGATCGCGGCGCAGGTCCTGCTGTTCCCGGTCACCGACTTCGCCTTCACCACCCCGAGCTACTCCGAGAACGCGGACGGCAAGCTGCTCACCCGCGGCGCGATGGAGTGGTTCTGGGCCCACTACCTCGGCGCGCAGTCCGACGACATCGAGTACCTGTGCCCCGGCCGGCGCGCGGACCTCTCCGGGCTGCCCCCCGCCTACGTCGCCACCGCGGAGTACGACCCGCTGCGGGACGAGGGGGAGGCCTACGCCACGAAGCTCGAGGCCGCGGGTGTGCCGGTCACGCGGAAGCGCTTCGAGGGCCTGCTGCACGACTTCCTGTGGACCCTCGGCGCCACCCCGGTCGGCGCGCCGATCCTCGACGAGGTCGCCGACGCCGTCCGGAAGGCCTGAGGCGGGCGCGGCTCCGGCCGGGCGCGCCATCGTCGTCGCGCCCGGCCGGACACTTGTCACCCGTGCCTCCGGCACCGAGAGTGGAGAGGTGCCCACAACGACGTCGGAGGCCACGGTCGGGGCCGTCGTCCGTGCCGTCGCGGGGGCCCTGGGGCGCCGCGTCGTGGAGACCTCCGACGCGCTGAGCACGTTCATGGCGACCGAGATCGACGAGCTCGACGGCGATCCGCGCATCCTCGAGCTGCTGGGGGCGTCCGTCGAGGGCAACGTCGAGACGATCGTGCACATGCTCGCGCACGAGATCCCGACCGAGCGGGTCGAACCGCCCTCGGCCGCCTTCGAGTACGCCCGCAGGCTGGCCCAGCGTGGGGTCCCCGCCAACGCCCTGCTCCGGGCCTACCGGATCGGCCACGACCGGCTGCTGGACTTCCTGTTCGCCGAGCTCGACCGGGTGTGCTCGGACCCCCGGGTCGCGCTCGCCGCCGCGCGCAGGCTGGTCGCGGACACCTTCCGCTACGTGGACTGGATCTGCGGGCAGGTCACCGAGGTCTACGAGGAGGAGCGCGAGCGCTGGCTCGCCAACCGGGACACCGTGCGGGCCGGGCGGGTCCGCGCGCTGCTCGACGGCGACTCGACCGACCTGGAGGCCGCCGAGGCCACGCTGGGGTACGCGTTGCGCGGCCCGCACCTGGCCCTCGTGGCCTGGTCCACCGACGGCGCCGCCGCCGGACGGGCCGTGGGCGGGCTGGCCGACGGGCTGGGCAGGCGGGCCCTGAGCATCGCCTACGACCACGGCACCACCTGGGCGTGGCTCCCGGTCGGGCGGGGCACCCGGGCGTCGGACGTCGCCGCCCTCGCCGCCGAGCCGCCCGCGGGGGTGCGGCTCGCCGTGGGCGAGCCCGGCTCCGGGCTCGAGGGGTTCCGGGAGAGCCACCGGCAGGCGCTCCGGGCCCAGGCGGTGGCGCTCGCCGCGGGACCGGACGCCGCCGCGGTCACCCTGTTCGCGGACGTCGCGTCGGTGTCGCTGCTGACCACCGACCTCGCCGCGGCGCGCTCGTGGGTCGCGGACACCCTGGGCGGGCTCGCCGTCGACACCGTGGCCCACGCCCGGCTGCGCGAGACCCTGTTGATCTTCCTGGACACCGGCGGCAGCTACACGGCGGCCGCCGAACAGCTGATGCTGCACCGCAACTCGGTGCGTTACCGGGTCGGGCGCGCGGAGCGCGAGCTCGGCCGCCCGCTCGCCGACGCGCGGATGGACATCGAGCTGGCGCTGCACGCCTGCCGTCGACTCGGGCGCGCGGTGCTTACTTCTCGGTAGGGTGGATCCGTGAGCGTCTGCAAGGTCGAGGTCGACCCCGCCGAGCTGGGGTTCGACGCCGCCCGTCTGTCCAGGATCGACTCCCACTTCGCGAAGTACGTCGACGACGGGAGGCTCGCGGGCTGGTCCCTCGCGGTCGCCCGGCGGGGTCGGCTGGCGCACGTCGCGCACTACGGCAGGCGGGACGTGGAGGAGGACCTCCCCGTCACCGACGACACGGTCTGGCGCATCTACTCGATGACCAAGCCGATCACCTCGGTCGCCGCGCTGATGCTGTGGGAGGAGGGGCTGCTCGAGCTCACCGACCCGGTGTCCCGCTACATCCCGTCCTTCGCGGACATGCGGGTCTACACCGGCGGGTCGGCGGCCAACCCGGGCACGGTGCCCGCGACCGAGCCGGTGCGGATCTGGCACCTGCTGACCCACACCGCGGGGCTCACCTACGGCTTCCACCACGCCCACGCCGTGGACGAGATGTACCGCGCCAAGGGCCACGAGTTCGGCGCCCCGCGCGGGCAGGACCTCGCCGCGGCGTGTGACGTCTGGGCGAGCCTGCCGCTGCTGTTCCAGCCGGGCACCGAGTGGAACTACGGCGTCAACACCGACGTGCTCGGCCGCGTCGTCGAGGTGGCGTCCGGGCAGTCCCTCGACGTGTTCTTCCAGGAGCGGATCTTCGACCCGCTCGGCATGGTCGACACCGGGTTCCAGGCCCGGGACGTCTCCCGGCTGGCCACCCTGTACCTGCCGAAGCCCGGCGGCGGGCTGGTCCGCTCCGCCGCGATGGGGGACGCGATCACCGCCGAGCCCACGATGCTCTCCGGCGGCGGGGGGCTGGCCTCGACCCTGTACGACTACCACCGCTTCACCCAGATGCTGGCAGGAGGTGGCGAGCTCGACGGCGTCCGGCTGCTCGGCCCGCGCACGCTGGCCTACGCCACCCGCAACCACCTGCCCGACAACGCGGACCTGCAGACCTTCGGCCGGCCGATCTTCGCCGAGTCCACCTACCTCGGCACCGGGTTCGGGCTCGGGTTCTCCGTGGTCGTCGACCCGGCGGCGGGCAAGCAGCTGCAGTCGCCCGGCGAGTACGGGTGGGGCGGCCTGGCCAGCACCACGTTCACCGTGTTCCCGGAGGAGGACCTCACGGTCGTCTTCCTGACCCAGCTGATGCCCTCCAGCACCTACCCGATCCGTCCGCAGCTGCGGACGCTCGTCTCCCAGGCGGTGGTCTCGTGACTGTTCCGGTCCAACCCCGAGGGAACGCCGTCGTGGCGTTCGTCGTCCGGGTCGTCGTGGTCGCGATCGCCCTCGCCGTCGCCGTGTGGCTGGTCAACGGCATCGAGCTCGGCGCCACCTCCACCGGCGGCAAGATCGGCACGCTGCTCGTGGTGGCGCTGATCTTCGGCATCGTGAACGCGGTGCTCAAGCCGATCATCAAGGTGATCGGCTGCCCGCTCTACGTGCTGACCCTGGGCCTGTTCGGCCTGGTCGTGAACGCCCTGCTGTTCTGGCTGGTCGGCACGCTGTCCAGCGGCGTCGGGCTGCCGTTCGTGGTCGAGGGCTTCTGGCCGGGCTTCTGGGGCGCCATCGTGGTCGCCGTCGTCGGCTTCGTGCTGCACCTGATCATCCCGGACGGCATCGACCGCCGCTGACCCCGCGTCGTTCTAGACGGGCCAGGTCTCCTCGCGGTAGCCGCCGTCCCAGAACATCCACTCGTAGCGGCTGGTCGTGGTGAAGTGGTGGCGCATGCGGGCCAGCTCGGCGGCGGAGACGGTCTCGCCGATCGCGTCGGTCGCCGCCAGCACGTCGTCGACGACCTGCTGGAACTCCGCGCCGCCGTAGGTCGCGATCCAGCGGGCGTAGAGCGGGTCGGGGGAGCCCGCCTCGACGAGGTGCTCACCGACCCGCGCGTAGATCCAGTAGCAGGGCAGCACCGCCGCGACGGCTTCGGCGTACGAGCCCGAGTACGCGGCGGCCAGCAGGTAGGAGACGTAGGCCTGGGTCGCGGGCGCCACGGGCAGGGCCGCGGCGGCCTCGGCGGTCAGGTCGAGCGCCCCGAGCAGCTCGGTGTGCAGCTCCTGTTCGGCGGCGATGGCGCCGCCCGCGTGCGCGCAGAACATCGTCAGGGCGTGCTCGTCCGGGGCCTTCGCGGCGCACAGCGCCAGCGCGCGGGCGTATCCGCGCAGGTAGTGGGCGTCCTGGACGATGTAGTGACGGAACGCCGAGTGGGGGAGCGTGCCGTCGGTCAGGCCGGTGACGAACGGGTGGGCGAGGATCGCCTCGTAGATCTCGGAGGCGTCGGCCCAGAGGACGTCGGTCGTGCGCATGATCTCGACCCTAATCGGTGTCGCGGTGCGTGATCGTGTGCTGACCCGCTGTCGACGTCGACGCCCTTTGTAGTGGATCTTGCACGATTCGTGTGCGTTGAGTGAGAGGTCAGTCACTCTTCGGTTACGATGACATCTGCCGGTAAACGGGGTGGGTCACGATGAAGCATCCCGGATGGCGACTCAGCGCAGAGGGCGCGCAACCGGCCCGCACGTCCATCGCCTGTGGAGGTGAGTGCAATGAGTCCCGTTCCCATGGACCATCACGAGAAGATGCGGCTGCGCGCAGCGGCGTTCCGGGTCACCCGGCTCTACCCCGGCCCGGTCGGCGAGGTGCTCTCTCGCGAGCTCCTGACCTGGGAGGAGTTCGGCTACCGCCTCGGTGGCGGGCAGCTGGTCATGCGCCTGGTCGACCACGTGCTCAAGACCCCGCTCAACGCGGACGGACAGAGCGGCGTGGCCGCCTGAGCCTCCCTCACGGGACCTGCAGGGTCATCGGCGTCGTCTGCGGCGGAGCAGGGCCGTCCGTCGCACCGGCCACGGCGCCGCCCAGGACGAGCATCGCCGCGAGCGTGACGAGGCTGCCCGTCCGCGCCACCACGGCGTAGGCGGCGGCCCCGGCTCCGCGCACCGCGGGGCTGACCCGTGAGTACTGCACGGGCTCGACCGGTCGCAGCGGCGAGGCGACCGGCACACGCGAGCGCTCCGGCAGGCGCACCGCGGACGGTGCGGCCCGGTGAGCTCCCCGCGACTGCCGCGGGACCGCCACCGGCGGCCGCACCGTGGAGACGGTGGGCGCGGTGGGGGTCACGGGCAGGACGGTCACGTGGATGTGATCGAGCCGTCATGCACAGTCGTTAGCGGTGTGCGGCCCGCTCACCCGATCGGTGTCGTCAGCGCTGACGACGCGCGCAGGTCACCGACACCGCCGTTCACCGCAGCCGCTCCCTCAGCTCCCGCTTCAACACCTTGCCCGCGGCGGACACCGGGATCTCGTCGACCAACCGGATCTCCCGGATGCGCTTGTAGGGCAGGACCTGGGCGTTCACGGCGGCGCGGATCGCCTCGGCCTCCTCCTGGGTGCGACCCGGCGCCACGACGAACGCCACGGCGAGCTCGCCGACCTCCGGATCGGGCCGCCCGACCACGGCCGCCCCCACCACGCCGTCCTCGCGGAAGAGCAGCTCCTCCAGCTCGCGGGGGTACACGTTGTAGCCCTTGTAGAGCAGCATGTCCTTCGTGCGGTCGACGATCCGCAGGTAGCCGTCCTCATCGAGCACGCCGACGTCCCCGGTGTGCAGCCAGCCGCCCCGCAGGGTCGCCGCGGTCTCCTCGGGCCGGTCCTTGTAGCCGACCATGACCTGCGGCCCGCGGATCACCACCTCGCCGGTCTCGCCGACCGGCACCGGCTCGCCCTCCGGGTCCACGACCCGGACCTCGGTGTCCGGCACCGGCACCCCGACCGTGCCCTGTCTGCGCAGCCCGGACCGGTTCGACGGGTTGGCCGTCGCCCCCATCGTGACCTCGGTGAGGCCGTAGCCCTCGATGATCGCGACGTCCTCCCCCAGCCTGCGGTGCAGTGCCGCGATCATCTCGACGGGCAGCGGCGCGGCCCCCGAGTTCAGCGCTCGGACGCTGGAGAGGTCCCGTTTCGCGAAGTCCGGATGGCGCAGCAGCGCCGCGTACAGCGGGGGAGCGCCCCCCATCGAGGTGGCCCGGAAGCGTTCGACGTCCGCGAGGTAGGCCGCCGGGTCGAACCGCTCGTGCAGGACGCTGGTGGTGCCCGAGAGCAGCGGGATGTTCAGCCCGCCGATGGTCCCCATCGCGTGGAACCAGGGGGTCACGTTGACGACGACGGACTGGCCCAGCCGCACCGGGTACTCCTCGGGCGGGCCCTGGTCGGCGAGCACGATCCCGCCGTCCGAGTCGAGGTCCCAGCGGGTGCCGCTGCCCAGGCAGCCGTACTGCAGGACGTTCGTGACGACGTTGCGGTGCGGCAGCATCACGCCCTTCGAGCGGCCCGTGGTCCCACCCGTGTAGGCCAGGTGCGCGAGCCCGTCCAGGTCGATGTCGATCTCGGGCGCCGTGGTGGGCGCGTCCGCGTGGAAGGCCTCGAAGTCGATCGCGGCGTGGTCGGCGGACCCGTGCTCGGCCAGGCGGACCGCCGGGTCCAGGCCCTGCTCGCGGTTCGTGACCAGCGCGAACCGCAGCGTCTGCGCGGGCACCGCGGGGAACGCCTGCGCCCAGCTGACGATCGCCACGGCACCCGCGTCGGCGAGCTGCGCGGCCAGGTCCGCGGGCGGGAGCAACGGGTTCGCGGGCGTGAACGTGCCGCCCGCGAGCAGGATCCCGTAGTAGGCGATCGCGTACTGCGGGCAGTTGGGCAGGTGGATCGCGACGACGTCCCGGGGACGGATCCCCGCCTCGCGCAGGGCGTTCGCGAACGCGCACGCCCGCTCGTACAGCTGCGTGTAGGTCAGCTCGCGCGTGCCGTAGTGCAGGGCGACGCGGTCCTGCCAGCGCCGCGCCGAGCCCGCGAGCACCGCTCCCACCGGGACCTCGGGGTAGCTCATCGGGAACCGCCGGGGGTGAAGGAGACGGGCAGGTGCTTGATCCCGTTGATGAACATGGACTGCAGCCGCCGGGGCTCACCGGTGACCGCGATGTCCGGGATCCGGGTCAGCAGCTCGCGGAACATCACCGACATCTCGCGGCGGGCGAGGTGGGCGCCGAGGCAGAAGTGCGGGCCGGGGCCGCCGAACCCGACGTGCGGGTTGGGGGAGCGCCGCACGTCGAACCGGTCCGGGTCCGGGAAGTGGGCGGGGTCCCGGTTCGCGGCCCAGTAGAACAGCGCGACCTTGGCGCCCGCCTCGAGCGTGGTCTCGCCGAGGACGGCGGGCTCCGCGAGCGTGCGCCGCATGTAGATCACCGGCGAGGCCAGGCGGACGATCTCGTCGACGGCGGTCGGGGTGACGCCGTCGACGTCCGCGAGCCACACCGCGCGCTGGTCCGGGTTCTCGGTGAGCAGCTGCAGGCCCCAGCTGATCCCGTTGCGGGTGGTCTCGTTGCCCGCCACCACGAGCAGGATGAAGAAGCTCGCCAGCTCCTCCGGGGTGAGCCGCTCGCCGTCGAGCTCGGCGGTCACCAGGGCGGAGGTGAGGTCGTCCGTCGGGTTGCGCCTGCGCACCGCCCCGAGGTCCGTCATCAGCGCGGACAGCTCGCCGCCCGCGGTGAGCAGCGCGGTCACGACGTCCGTGCCCTCGGTCCGGTACTCCGGGTCCTGCGCGCCGAGGATGACGTTCGTGCGGTCGAACACGAAGCGGTGCTGGGACTCCGGGATGCCCATCAGGTCGCACACGATGGTGAGCGGCAGGACCGCGGAGATCTCGGTGACCGCGTCGCACTCGCCGCGGTCGATCACGTCGTCCACGATCCGGGTGGCGGCCCGTTCCACGTCCTCGACGAGCATCCCCAGCCGGCGCGGGGTGAAGCCCCGGGACACGATGCGGCGCAGCCGGGCGTGCCGCGGGTCGTCGAGATTGATCATGGAGCCGAAGAACTCGCGGAACTCCGGCGGCTGGTCCACCACCGAGGTGGCGCCTGCCCCCGAGGTGAACACCTGCGGGGTCCGGCTGGCCGTCACGACGTCGTCCAGGCGGGTCACCGCGTAGAAGCCGGGCCCGGGTGCCAGATAGCCGAAGTCCGGCTCGGCGTAGAACGCGACGGGATCGTGGTCGCGGAGCCAGGCGAAGGCGGCCGCCCGCTCCTCGACGGGGCGGGTCCAGAAGCCCTCGATGTCCGACAGGTCCGGGCGCTGGTGGGTGAGCGGCATCCGTGCGGTCCTCCCTGCCGGTCGACGGTGACCGGCACCACA
Organism: Pseudonocardia sp. WMMC193; assembly: GCF_021728735.1. Taxonomy (NCBI): domain Bacteria; kingdom Bacillati; phylum Actinomycetota; class Actinomycetes; order Pseudonocardiales; family Pseudonocardiaceae; genus Pseudonocardia; species Pseudonocardia sp. WMMC193. The sequence goes on from NZ_JAKKDO010000003.1 coordinate 5,919,781, forward strand.
ACAGTCTAGTTACTGAACGGTCGCTCGGGGAGGGATGACGCCACGTTCGTACCCGATCGCCACGGCCTCGGTGCGGCTGGAGGCGCCGAGCTTGGCCATGACCCGGGACAGGTGCACCGACACGGTCTTCTCGGAGATGTAGAGCGCCTCGCCCACCTGGCGGTTGGTGCGGCCCTCGGCGACCAGCTTCAGCACCGCGTGCTCCCGCGGGGTCAGCGGACCCGCCCCGCTCGCCCCGCCGGTCGCGGCCTCGGCCGCAGAGACGCCCGCCGACGGGGCCCGAGCGGTCGCGACCGCGGCGCCCGCCCGCTCGGCGGCGGCCCGCACCGCGGCGGCGAGGGGCTCGGCGCCGATCCGGTCGGCGATCTCCAGTGCGGCCGCGAGGTCCGCGGCGGCCTCCTCGCGCAGCCTGCCCGCCGCTGCCCGGTCGACCCGCGCCCGGTCGGTGCGTCCCCGGTCGACCTGGCCGCCCGCGAGCCGCAGCGCCGCCTCGGCCCGGCGCAGCAGGGCCTCGGCCTGGCGGTACACCTCGCCGTAGCCGAAGGCCTCGACGACCTCGCTCCAGACGGCCGGATCGTCCTCCCCGCGCACCCGGGCGGCCTCCGCGCGGGCCCGGGCGAGCCAGGCCCGGCCCTCCACCCCGACCACCCCGCTGCGGGGGGTGCCGTGCGCCGCCGCCGCCTCGGCGGTGCCGAGCAGGGTCTCGGCGGGACCCGCGGCCCCGCCGACGGGCAGCGCGGCGATCCCGAGCGCGGCGAGCGAGATCGAGGCCAGGTGGTGCGGGACCAGCCGGTCCAGGTCGGCGAGTGCCGTCTCCACCCGGCGGATCGCCTCGGCGGTGTCCCCGCGCAGCCGGGCCGCCTCCGCGCCCGCCTGCCCCAGCAGCAGGACGACCTGGTCGTCCTGCTGGTCCCTTGAGTCCAGCGCATGCCAGCGTGCCTCCGCCTCGGCCAGCCGCCCGCGTCCCACGGCCACGAGCAGCCCGGCCGCGGCGAGCCGCCCCGCGATCGCGGGCCCCACCCGGGCGCCGCCGAGCCGGGCCGTGCGTTCGGCGGCCGCCCACTGCCCCGCCATGAACTCGCTGACGAGCTGGGCGACCCGCATGTCCATGCCGTAGGCGCTCCAGGTCGTGCCCGTCTCGGTGGCCCGCGCGCCGCCCGCCGCGAACTCCGCGGCCGCCTCGGCCAGCGACCCCTCCTCCAGGAACGACATCCCGCGGTTGTAGAAGATCCGCAGCTCGACGCCGGTGTTCCCGGACCCGCGGGCCTGCGGCAGCGCCTCGGTCAACAGCTCCCGGCTGCGGGTGGGCCTGCCCTCGAACTCCTCGAGCACCGCCAGGCTGATCAGCGCGTCCGCCTCCACCGCCGCCACGTCCTGCAGGGCCTCGGTGAGCGCCACGTCCGCCCGGCCCGCACCCGACTCCCACACCCCGGCGACCCCGACGACCCCGACGACCGCTGCCCCCACTCCGGCCGACCCGCGCAGCGCCTCGCGGGCGGCGCGGGCCACGCGCAGCGCCTCCTCGCCGTGCTCCCGCAGACCCGCAACCTCGTCCGTCCGCCACAGTGCCCGGGCGAGGATGGCGTGCGCCCAGGCCAGCTCGGCCCCGGGCGGTCGCCCCTCCAGCAGGGCGATCGCCTCGCGCGCGGCGGCGATCGCGCCCGTTCCGCCGTCCATGCGCTCGAGGAGCCGGATCGCGTGGCGCACCCGGACGTCCGCCGCGCGCTCGGGATCGTCCAGCCCGTCGGCCAGCTCGAGGGCACGCCCGCTCAGGGCCAGACCGCGCTCGGGGTCCCCGGTCGCGCTCGCCGACCAGGCGGCCCACAGCGTGACCGTGAGCTCGTCCACGCCGGCCACGGCCTCCGCGTCCGGCACGGCGGGCCAGAGCTCGACCGCGCGTTCGGCGTGGCGCAGGACCTCCGCGGGGGCGCCGAGGCGGTCCGCGTCCCGCGCGGCCTGCACGCCCGCCGCCAGGGCGCGGGGCAGATCGTGCGCGGCCAGGGCGTGGTGTGCGAGCGCCGCGGCGGGCGAGGGCCCCAGCCGGGTGTCCCGGCCCCCCGGGCGGGCCATCCGCGCGGTGATCAGGTCGGCGTAGCGGGCGTGGAGGCGGCCCCGCTCGCCGGGCAGGAGATCGGCGTAGACCGCCTCCCGGAGCAGGGCGTGGCGGAAGGCGAGCTCGCCGTGGGTGTCCGCCACCAGCACCTGGTGGGCCACCGCCTCGCGCACCGCGTCGGTGAACGCGCCCGGATCCAGGTCGCTCACCTCGGCGAGGGTGTCCTCCGCGACGCTGCGCCCGGCGACCGCGGCCACCCGCAGCACCTGGCGCGCGGGGGCGGGCAGCCGCTCGAAGCGGGTGAGCAACACGTCCGCCAGCCCCTCCGGCAGCCCCCCGCCGCCCGCGGCCGACACCAGCTCCTCGGCGAAGAACGCGTTCCCCTCGCTGCGCTCGGCCAGGCCGCGGAGCTCCGCCTCACCGAGTCCCAGATCCGCGGCCAGCGAGCTGACCAGCGCGAACGCGTCCGAGGGTGGAAGTGGTGCGAGGTCGAGCCGCTCGATCGTCGGGAGCCGCACGAGCTCGGCGAGCACCGGCCGCAGCGGGTGCCTGCGGTGCAGGTCGTCCGCCCGGTAGGTCGCGACCACCAGGAGCCGCTGCTCGGCCAGCCGGGACAGCAGGAACACCAGCAGGTCCCGGCTGGAGCGGTCCGCCCAGTGCAGGTCCTCGACCACCGCCACCACCGGCCGGTCCAGGGTGCCGAGCGCCGAGAGCAGTGCCTCGAAGACCTGGAGCTGGCCCAGCTCCCGCCCCCCGCGCTCGGTGTCCGACCCGTCCGGGGTGAGCCTGCGCAGGCCGGGGTGCGCGGCGACCGGCTCGGGGCCGAGCTGGCCGACGATCTCCGTGAACGGCAGGTAGGGCAGCTCGGCCCCCGCCGTGTCGAGGCAACGCCCGACCAGCACCAGCGCGTCTCCCGCCGCGGCGGTCAGCTCCGCGACCAGCCGCGACTTGCCGACCCCCGCGTCCCCGGAGACCAGCACGCCGCCCGCCCGACCCGCCCTGGCCCGCTCCAGGGCGGCCAGGAGGACGGACCGCTCGGCCCGGCGGCCGACCAGCCCGATCCCCACTCCCGGTCTCGGCATGGTGGTCATGCTCGCACGGCCCCCCGACGGAACCGCCCCGTCTCGGCCCCACCGCCCGGGTTGTCCACAGGTCCGCGGGATCGGGCTCAGCGGGCGGCGGCGGGCACCCGGCGCTGCGGCGGTGTGGACTCGGGCGGGTGGGGTGGTGCGGGTGGTGCGGGCGCCCGCTCGCTGCGCCGCCACCGCCGGGCGAGGGTCGCCAGGCGGGCGGTGCGGGCCTCGGCCAGCAGCTCGCCGCGCCGCTCGTCCACCAGGGTCTGCAGGAAGGTCACGTCGGTACTCATGACGAGAACACTCCGCCTGAGGCCCCCGCCCGGACATCGGGCGATCACGTACTCCTGGGGCCCGCGGCCGGGTGCGGGGTAAGGGGTGAGACCTCAGTCCCGACGTCAGGGCCGACGTCAGGGCCGCCCTCAGTCCCGCAGCAGGCCGCGCCGGTACGCCGGGACCAGCCTGCGCGGCACCCGCAGGCGGCGCCCGTCGACCGTGATCTCCACCAGGTCCGGCGCCTGGGCCTTCCACTGCGCCCGCCGCGATCGCGTGTTGCTCCGGGACGTCCTCCGCTTCGGCACCGCCATGTCAGTGCTCCTCTCCCCGGGCGAGCCCGGACTCGGCGACCGTGTCGTCGGCGCGGACGCGCTCGTCGCACGGGTCGGTGTGGGCGAAGCCGAACGGGTCGGGGAACTCCCACGGCCCCGCCAGCTCCGCATCGGTCAGCAGGGCGCCCTCCAGGGCCGCCCGCACGGCGTCGAGGCCCTCGGCGTCCAGGGCGTGGGCCAGCACCACCACGTCCTGTGCCCGGTCGCCGAAGCGCGGGTGCCAGCCGAGCGCGGCGATCGCCGCCCGCTCCGGCGGCACGGACTCCCAGGCGTCCGGCGACTGCTCGGCCAGCCACGTGCCCGCCCCGCCGATCCGCAGCCCGCCGCCCGCCGACTCCAGCCAGAGGACCTCCGCAGGCCGGGTGGCCAGCCAGATCCGTCCGCGCACCCGCACGATCCCCTCCAGCAGCAGGTCGATCGCCGCGTGGAGCCGGTCGGGGTGGAACGGTCGCCGCGCCGAGAACGCCAGCAGCCGGACGCCGCAGTCCGCCTCCAGCGGCGGGGAGCCGCGCAGCAGGGAGGCGTGCACGTCGTCGGGGTCGCCCCGGCGGGCCTCGGCGTGGGCCCGGCGCAGCAGCACCAGGTCGTCGTCCAGGGCCGCCAGGTGCGCCCGGATCGCGGTCGGGGCCAGCCGGGCCAGCACCGCGTCGGTGCGCGCCTGCTCCCAGGCGTCGACGGCGCCGGTGTGCACGATCAGGTCGGCGAACTCCGCCTGCGCGACGACGACCTGGGCGACGGTGCGGTCGTCGTCCGGCAGGTCGGCGAGCCCCCGCTCCCCGACCTGCTCGTCCCCGCTCGCGTCGTCCAGCCAGGTCCGGGCGTCGAGCGCGGTGACGACGCCGCGGACGTCCACCGCGTCGGCGAGGGGGCCGTCGCCGATCACGACGTGCTGCAGCGCCCAGCACACCTGCTCGGGTTCGAGCACCGGGTCGAGGTGCAGCACGATCCGCTCGACCCGCCCGGCCAGGGAGCGCACCAGCGGCAGCAGGTCGAGGCGCAGCGTGCAGGACACGCAGCCGTGCGCGAGCCGCAGCGTCTCCCGGTCGTCCCGGTGCCGGTCGCGGATGCGCCGGCGCACGATCCCGGCCCCGACGTCGTCGAGCGCGTGGTGGATCACCACGGCGTCCGGGTCGGCGGTGCGGACGCGGTCGATCACCCGCTCGACGCCGACGGGTTCCAGACCGGTCACGACCAGCAGCTCGGTCACGGCTCCTCCTCGGGAAGGGGTTCGGGGGGCGAGGTGTTACTGTAAACGACAACCGTTTCCATATCGAGAGGAGGGTGGCGTGGCAGGCAAGTCCGCCGCCGTGCGGCCGATCGTGAAGCTGCGTTCGACCGCTGGAACGGGCACGACCTACGTGACCCGCAAGAACCGCCGGAACGACCCGGACCGGCTGGTGCTCAAGAAGTACGACCCGCGCGTGCGCGCGCACGTCGAGTTCAGGGAGGAGCGCTGATGCCGCGCCCCGACCGCCCGGTGCGCAAGAAGCGGAACCCGCTCAAGAAGGGTCAGGAGATCGACTGGAAGGACACCGCACTGCTGCGCACCTTCATCTCCGACCGGGGCAAGATCCGGGCGCGCCGGGTGACCGGGCTGACCCCGCAGCAGCAGAAGCGGGTCGCGGTCGCCATCCGCAACGCCCGCGAGATGGCGCTGCTGCCCTACCCGGGGACCGGCCGGTGAGGTGTCAGCTCACCGGTCGCGAGCCGGGCTTCGGGAAGCAGGTCTCGCACTCGCACGTCCGCACGAGTCGGCGCTGGGACCCGAACGTCCAGGTCAAGTCGTACTGGTTGGCGTCGGAGGGGCGGCGGGTGCGGCTGCGGCTCTCGGCGAAGGGCATCAAGACCGTGGACAAGATCGGGATCGAGGCGGCCGTCGCCCGGATCCGCGCGCGGGGGGAGAAGGTCTGATGGCGAGCACGGCGAAGATCGCCGCGAACGAGCGGCGCAAGAAGATCGTGGCCCGCCACGCCGAGCGCCGCCGCGAGCTCAAGGAGATCATCCGCACCGATCCCGCGCGGCGCGCGGAGGCGCAGCGCGAGCTGAACCGCCAGCCGCGGGACGCGAGCGCCACGCGCGTCCGCAACCGGGACTCGACCGACGGCCGCCCGCGCGGCTACCTCGGCAAGTTCGGCGTCTCGCGGGTGCGGCTGCGCGAGCTCGCCCACGCCGGGATGCTGCCGGGAGTCACCAAGTCCAGCTGGTGAACGCGGTGCGGGACCCCCGTGCAGGGGGTCCCGCGCGGCGTTGTGTAGAGTTCTCCACGGCTCGCAGGGGAAACCCTGCAAGACCGCGCCGCCCCTTTAGCTCAGTCGGCAGAGCGTCTCCATGGTAAGGAGAAGGTCTACGGTTCGATTCCGTAAAGGGGCTCCGAGCGGGACTCGGTGACGAGGCTCGCAAGGCGGTGTAGCTCAGGTGGTAGAGCAAGCGGCTCATAATCGCTGTGTCGCCGGTTCAAGTCCGGCCACCGCTACACATTCGACGAACAACAGCTGGTCAGCAGGAAGAGGCACTCCCATGGGCAAGGCGACGGACGTCCGTCCGAAGATCACTCTTGCGTGCGAGGAGTGCAAGCACCGCAACTACATCACCAAGAAGAACCGGCGGAACGACCCCGACCGGCTCGAGGTGAAGAAGTTCTGCCCGAACTGCGGCACCCACCGCGCGCACCGCGAGACCCGCTGATCCGTGCCCGACGAGTCCTTCGTCGGGCGGGCTCTCCCCACCACCGGCCCCTTCCAGGTCGGCCGGGAGAAGGTCCGCGAGTTCGCCACCGCGATCGGTGACACGTCCCCGTTGTGCCACGACCCCGAGGTCGCGCGCGCAGCGGGGCATCGTGATGTCGTGGCGCCCCCGACGTTCTCCACGACCTTCACCATGCCGCTGATCGAGGCGTTCCTGAAGGACCCGGCGTTCGGCTGGGACTACACCCGCATGGTCCACGGCGACCAGCGCATCGTGTTCCACCGGCCCATCGTCGCGGGAGACGAGCTGTTCACCACGATCCACGTGGACTCCCTCAGCACGCGCGCGGGCAGCCACATGCTGACCCTGCGCTGCGAGGTGGCCACCGCGGACGAGCCCGTCGCCACGACGACGAGCCTGCTGGTGACCCAGGCATGAGCGAGCCGGACCCCGTCGTCGCGGGCACCGAGCTGCCGCCGCTGGAGCTGCGGTTCACCCGCGCGGACCTCGTCCGCTACGCGGGCGCCTCCGGCGACCTGAACCCCATCCACTGGAGCGACCGCGTCGCCGGGATCGCGGGCCTGCCGGGCGTGATCGCGCACGGCATGTTGACCCTCGGCGCCGCCGGTCGGATCGTCACCGACTGGGTCGGCGACCCCGCCCGGATCCGCAGCTACGGCGCCCGCTTCACCCGCCCCGTCCTGGTCCCGGACGACGACGAGGGGGCCACCGTGCTCGTCACCGCGAGGGTCACCGGCGTCTCCGACGGGATCGCGAAAGTGGACATCAAGGCCGTCTACGACGGCAAGGGCGTTCTCGGGCGCGCGCAGGCCGAGGTTCTGCTCCCCGAGTAGGTGTGTCCTGTTGCTCCGATGGCGCGGGAGGGCCAGTCTGCGTCCCGACGATCCGTCGACGTGAGGAGCAGCACGGTGAAGTTCGGCAAGCTCGTGGACAAGGCCTGGGAAGAGAAGACCGCGGACGAGATCCTCAAGGCGCCGCCGTCCGCGCTCGAGGGCCTCACCGAGAAGCACGACGAGCAGCTGGCCGCCTTCGGCATCAAGACCGTCGGTGACCTCGCGAAGTGGAAGTACGCGAAGCGCGCCGCCGCACTGGCGGACCTCGCCGACACCGACAAGTAGAACGCCGAAGGGCGGGCGACCCTCGGGTCGCCCGCCCTTCGCGTGCGGTCGCTACTTCGCCTCGGCCAGCAGCTCACCCATCCGCGTGACGCCGGTCTTCAGGTCGTCGTCGCTCAGGGCGTAGGAGAGCCGGAAGTAGCCGGGGGTACCGAAGGCCTCGCCCGGGACCACCGCGACCTCGGCCTCCTCCAGCACCACGGCGGCGAGGTCGAGGCTGGTCTCGATGTGCCGGCCGCGGATCTCCTTGCCCAGCAGGCCGCGCACGTCCGGGTAGGCGTAGAACGCGCCCTTCGGGGTGGGGCACTCGACGCCCGGGATCGCGGACAGCAGCTCCACGATCGTCCGGCGGCGCCGGTCGAAGGCGCGCTTCATCTCGTCCACCGCGTCCAGCGAGCCGGTGAGGGCCTCGATCGCGGCGCGCTGCGACACGTTCGCCACGTTCGACGACAGGTGGCTCTGCAGGTTCGTCGCCGCCTTGATGACGTCCGTGGGGCCGACCATCCAGCCCACCCGCCAGCCGGTCATCGCGTAGGTCTTCGCGACGCCGTTGAGCACCACGCAGGTGTCCGCGAGCTCGGGCACGGCGACGGGCATGGAGACGGCCTCGGCGCCGTCGTAGGTGAGGTGCTCGTAGATCTCGTCGGTGACGACCCACACGCCGTTGTCGACGGCCCAGCGGCCCACGGCCTCGGTCAGCTCACGGGACGCGACCGCGCCGGTCGGGTTCGAGGGCGAGCACCACAGCAGCACCTTGGTCTTCTCGGTGCGCGCGGCCTCGAGCTGCTCGACGCTGGGCAGGTAGTCGGTCTCCGGCCCGGTCACCACGACCGCGGGGGTGCCGCCCGCGAGGGTGATCGCCTCCGGGTAGGTGGTCCAGTACGGGGCCGGGAGGATGACCTCGTCGCCCGGGTCCAGCAGGGTGGCGAAGGTCTGGTAGACGGCCTGCTTGCCGCCGTTGGTCACGAGCACCTGGTTCGCGGCGATCTCGTAGCCGCTGTCCCGCTTGGTCTTCGCGACGATCGCGGCCTTGAGCTCGGGGAGCCCGCCCGCGGGGGAGTAGCGGTGGTTCTTCGGGTCGGCCGCGGCCGCCTGCGCCGCCTCGACGATCGCCGGGGGCGTCGGGAAGTCCGGCTCGCCCGCGCCGAAGCCGATCACCGGGCGGCCCTCGGCCTTGAGCGCCTTCGCCTTCGCGTCGACGGCGAGCGTGGCGGACTCGGCGATCCCGCCGATCCGTGCGGAGACCCGCGGCTTCGGTGCCGATCCTGTCTGTGCAGATCCAGTCGGTGCGGACATGGCCCTCATCCTCGCGCACGACGGGTACCCTCGTGCGAGTGGGTTTCCGGCCCGGTGCGGGGCACCGCAGCGGGTGTCGTAGACTCGTTCCGCCGGGCGCACCGGATCTTTCGGTGCGCCTGCTCCGCGCCCGTCCCCGGGCGGTGCGGAGTGGCGAAGGGGTGTAGCTCAACTGGCAGAGCAGCGGTCTCCAAAACCGCAGGTTGCAGGTTCAAGTCCTGTCACCCCTGCCACACCGGGACAGGACCATCCGAACGTGAGGCGAAGGCGGGCGTGCGCCCGTCGGTGAGGACGAACAGGTGAGCGACGAGGAGGCGGGGCGCGAGCGCCCCAGGTCCGCGGCAGACCGCCGCGGACGCCGCGCGTCGTCATCCGGGTCCGAAGCCTCCGGTGCGGTGACGGCGGGCAAGGGTCGTCCCACCCGCTCCCGCGGCGAGAGCGCGCCCAAGAAGGCGTCGATCTTCGCGCGGCTGGTCCGGTTCCTCCGCGAGGTCGTGGCGGAGCTGCGCAAGGTCATCTGGCCCACGCGCAAGCAGCTGGTCACCTACACGATCGTCGTCCTGGTGTTCGTCGCCTTCATGGTCGCGCTGGTGTCGCTGCTGGACTGGGTGTTCGGACTGGGCGTCGAGGCCCTGTTCGGGGCCTAGCCGGGTACCGGACCCACCCGAGAAGCTGACGACGGAAGCGAGAAGCACGTGACCTCCCCAGACGGCCGCCCGGCCGAGGACGAGACGCCGGTCCAGGAGACCGACGTCGAGCTGGCCCACGGCGAGGACGCGGCGTCCGACTCCTACACCGACCCCGAGGACGTCGAGACCGCGGGTGCCGCGGCCGAGACGCTCGAGGCGCAGTCCGCGGCCGAGGACGCCGACCTCGAGGACGCCGACGGCGTCGACACCGACGAGACCGTCGCCGAGATCGCGGACGAGACCGCGGCGGACGAGGCACTCGCCGAGGAGCCCGCCGAGGAGGAGGACCCGGTCGCCGCGATGACCGAGGCCCTGCGCCGCGCACCGGGTGACTGGTACGTCGTGCACTCCTACGCCGGCTACGAGAACAAGGTCAAGACCAACCTCGAGACGCGCGTGCAGACGCTGGACGTCGAGGACTACATCTTCCAGGTCGAGGTGCCCACCGAGGAGGTCACCGAGATCAAGAACGGCCAGCGCAAGCAGGTGCAGCGCAAGGTGCTGCCCGGCTACATCCTGGTCCGGATGGAGCTCAACGACCAGTCGTGGGGCGCCGTCCGCAACACCCCGGGCGTCACCGGGTTCGTGGGTGCGACGAACAAGCCGTCGCCCCTGACCCTGAACGAGGTGCTCAAGTTCCTGCTGCCGAAGCAGGAGGCGCCCAAGGAGAAGGCGGCCGCGGCGGCCGGGGGTGGCGCGTCGACGTCGTCGTCCGGCGGTTCCGCGGCGGTCGAGGTCGACTTCGAGGTCGGCGAGTCGGTCACCGTCATGGACGGCCCGTTCGCCACCCTCCCGGCCACGATCAACGAGGTCAACGTCGACGCGCAGAAGCTGAAGGTGCTGGTCAGCATCTTCGGCCGAGAGACGCCGGTCGAGCTGGCCTTCAGCCAGGTCTCCAAGATCTAAGCTTCACGCGCGGGGCAGGTCCGCGCGGGAGAAGTCGACACTCAAGGAACACAGAATGCCTCCCAAGAAGCGGAAGCTCTCCGCGATCATCAAGCTCCAGATCAAGGCGGGCGCCGCGACGCCCGCCCCGCCGGTCGGCCCCGCGCTGGGTCAGCACGGCGTGAACATCATGGAGTTCTGCAAGGCGTACAACGCCGCCACCGAGGCCCAGCGCGGCGACGTGGTGCCGGTCGAGATCTCGGTGTACGAGGACCGCTCGTTCACCTTCGAGCTCAAGACCCCGCCCGCGGCGAAGCTGCTGCTCAAGGCGGCGGGCGTCGAGAAGGGCTCCGGCACCCCGCACACCACCAAGGTCGCGTCCGTGACCATGGACCAGGTGCGGGAGATCGCGCAGCTCAAGATGCGCGACCTCAACGCCAACGACCTCGACGGCGCCGCGAAGATCATCGCCGGCACCGCCCGGTCGATGGGCATCACGGTCAACTGACCACCGTTCGCGTGGGAGAGCCGGGCGCGGCTCGGACCACGACTCTTCTTCTGAAGGACTGAAGATGGCAAAGCGCAGCAAGATCTACGAGCAGGCCGCGGCCAAGATCGACCGCGACACCCTGTACTCGCCCCTCCAGGCCGCCACGCTGGCCAAGGAGACCGCGAGCACCAAGATGGACGCGACCGTCGAGGTCGCCATGCGGCTGGGCGTCGACCCCCGCAAGGCGGACCAGATGGTCCGCGGGACCGTGAACCTGCCCCACGGGACCGGTAAGACCGCCCGGGTCATCGTCTTCGCCGTCGGCGACAAGGCCGCCGAGGCCGAGGCCGCGGGTGCCGACGTCGTCGGCGCCGAGGACCTGATCGAGCGGATCCAGGGCGGCTGGCTGGACTTCGACGCCGCCATCGCCACCCCGGACCAGATGGCCAAGGTCGGTCGGATCGCGCGCATCCTGGGCCCGCGTGGCCTGATGCCGAACCCGAAGACCGGCACCGTCACCCCGGACGTGACCCGCGCCGTCGCCGACATCAAGGGCGGCAAGATCAACTTCCGGGTCGACAAGCAGGCCAACCTGCACCTGGTCATCGGCAAGGCCTCGTTCGACACCGAGAAGCTGGTGGAGAACTACGGCGCCGCGCTGGACGAGATCCTGCGGGCCAAGCCGTCGGCCGCCAAGGGCCGCTACATCAAGAAGATCACGGTCTCCACGACCACGGGCCCGGGCATCCCGGTCGACCCGAACCGCACCCGCAACCTGCTGGTGGACGAGACCGTCTGAGTCTCGACGCGACCCGAACGCCCCCTCCCGGCCGGGAGGGGGCGTTCGTCGTTCCGGGGAGCACCGGCCCCGCGAGTCCCGCACTCGGGCCACGCGAGTCGGACGCTCAGGTCCAGTCGGCCAGCACGTCGTCGACCGACTCGAGCTCCGAGGCCTTGCCCAGCACCCGGGTCGCCGTCCGGGAGAAGCGCGGGGCGGGTGCGGCCTGCGGCACGTCGTCCTGCGTGACGATCGTGCTCCGCGCGGCCATGTGCGGGTGGTTCGCGACCTCCCCGAAGGCCAGCACCGGCGTGGTGCAGGCGTCCGTCCCGTCGAAGATCGCGGCCCACTCGTCCCGAGACTTCGTGGCGAAGACCTCGGTGAAGCGCGCCTTGATCGTCGGCCAGGACGTCGGGTCCATCTGCGGGGGCAGGTCGGCCGGGTCGATCTGCAGGCCCTCGAGCAGCTGCGCGTAGAACTGTGGCTCGATGGCCCCCACGGCCATGAACCCGCCGTCCGCGCAGGCGTAGGTGTCGTAGAACGGCGCGTACCCGTCCAGCAGGTTGGCACCCGGCGCGTCCTGCCAGGCGCCCACGCTCAGCATCGACCACACCATCTGCACCAGCAGGCTGGCCCCGTCGACCATCGCGGCGTCCACGACCTGGCCCTCGCCGGACCCGCGCGCCTCGAACAGTGCGGCGAGGACACCGATGACCAGCAGCATCGAGCCGCCGCCGAAGTCGCCGACCAGGTTCAGCGGCGGCACCGGGCGCTCGCCGTTCCCGCGGCCGATCGCGTGCAGCGCGCCGGTCAGCGAGATGTAGTTGATGTCGTGGCCCGCGCGGTCGGCCATCGGGCCGTCCTGGCCCCAGCCGGTCATCCGGCCGTAGACGAGCTTCGGGTTGCGCGCGTGGCACTCCGCCGGTCCCACGCCGAGCCGCTCGGTCACGCCGGGGCGGTAGCCCTCCAGCAGCACGTCGGCCTGCTCGACCAGCCGCAGCACGGTCTCGCGGCCCTCCGCGGTCTTGAGGTCGGCCGCGACCCGCCGCCGCCCGCGCAGCGTCGGGTCGACGGGCCCGCCGATCTGCAGACCGCCGGGCCGGTCGATGCGTACGACCTCGGCGCCGAGATCGCCCAAGATCATCGCCGCGTGCGGGCCGGGCCCGATTCCGGCGAGCTCGACGACCCGTACGCCGGCGAGGGGTCCGCTCCGAGGTGCCACCTGTACCACCCTTGCATAATCGATCGATCGTTCAGTACTGCCGGTACTGTACGGGGCGGGTCACGCGACCGCGATGGCCTCGTCGGCACCCGTCTCCGGCTGGTGGTCCAGACCCTGCCAGGCCGCGGTGAGCTGATCCAGCGCCTCGGCCATCCGGTCGGGCCGCAGGGTGAACGGCAGCCGGAGGTGGCGTTCGAATGCGCCGTCCACCCCGAACCGCGGTCCGGCGGCGAGCAGCAGACCGTGCCGCCGCGCCGCGCCCGCCAGCCTGCTGGAGACCGGTTCGCCCAGGTCGACCCAGAGGGACAGGCCGCCGGACGGGTGGTTGGGCCGCCAGTCGGGGAAGGCTCGGGCCAGGCCCGCGCGCAGGTCCGCCCGCGCCGCGCGCAGATCCTGCTGCCGCTCGGCGACCACGCTCTCGACGTCGTCGAGCAGGCGGGCGGTCACGAGCTGGTCCAGCACCGCCCCACCCAGGTCGACGGCGGGGCGCAGCCCGGCCAACCGGCGCACGAGCGGCGCCGCGGCCCGGATCCAGCCGATCCGCAGGCCGCCCCAGAACACCTTGCTGGCGGACCCGATGGTGATCACCAGCGGCGACTCCGGGGCGCCCGCCGCCACCGGCGTCGGCGGGGGGACGTCGAGGGGGAGCTCGGTGAGCGTCTCGTCGACGACGAGCGGGGTGCGGGTCCGCCGGGCGAGGTCGACGACGGCGGCGCGGTCGGCGGGGGCCATCACCGCCCCCGTCGGGTTGTGGAAGTCCGGGACCAGGTAGATCAGCGCGGGGTTGGCGTCCCGGACGGTCTCGCGCAGCAGCTCCAGGTCCCAGCCGGTGCTCGTGAGCGGCACGGGGACCGGGCGAGCGCCGCGGGCCCGGATCGCATCGAGGGCGTTGGGATAGGTCGGGTGCTCCACGAGCACCCGGTCGCCGGGGTTGGTGAACAGGCTCATGAGCAGCGCGATCGCGTTCTGCGCGCCGGTGGTGACGAGGATCTGGTCGGGTGTGGTCGGCACGCCGCGCGCGGTGAACCGGTGCGCCACGGCGCGGCGCAGCTCCGGGGTCCCCGCGAGGGAGTAGCCGTGGCCGCCGAGATGGCCGTCGAGCTCGACGACGGCGTCCGCAGCGGCCCGGCGGAGGGCGTCGGTGGGCGCGGAGAGGGCCGCGTGGGCCAGGTCGAGCAGGGTGCCGCCGACCAGCGGGGAGAAGGGGGTCTCCGGTTCGAGCGGATCGCCGCCCGCGGGGGTGGGGACGCGCGTGACGCTGCCCGACCCCCGCCTGCTGTCGAGGTAGCCGTCGGTGCGCAGCGTCTCGTAGGCGGCGGCGACGGTCGTCCGGCTGACGTCGAGCGCGGCGGCGAGCTCCCGCTCCGCGGGAATCCGGGTGCCGAGCGCCAGCCTGCCGTCCAGGATGAGCAGGCGGACGCGGTCGGCGAGGGCCACGGCCAGGCCGCGGTCGTCGGGCGGGCGCCAGGTGCCGAGGAGCCGGCTGAAGCTCGCACTGCCGATCCGACGAGCCATCAATCCACCTCTGCATGATTGGCTATCCCGGGAGGGGCCAATCTTACGCAGACTGGAGTCATGACAGCCACGGTCCTGCTCTCGGTCCTCGTCCTCATCGCCCTCGCGGCACCGCGCTACGGCGTGGACAGCCGCTCGCCCCACGGTGCCGCGCGCCGCGCCCACACCCCGTGGGGCGACGTGCAGGCCGCCTGGTCGCGGCTGCGCTCCGCGGCGGAACGGCCACCACGACTCAGGCCCGGTACTCCCAGTGGTCTCGGGTCAGCGTCCCGAGCCCGTCCCCTTCGGTCGTGAAGTAGTAGCGGCCGGACTGCCACCCGTCCCGGTCCGCGACATCGGCGAGCACGGCCTCGGTCCACCGATGCCACTCGTCGGGGTCGCGGGGTGCCGGATCCGGGGTGTCCGCGACGACGACGGTGAAGTCGTGCAGCCGCCCGCGCAACGACGTCCACATCTGCACGTCGATGGTCACGGTCTCCGGCAGGTCCACGGACGGAGTATCAGCTCACGCCCGTTCGGTCGCCTGCGGGATCACCCGATCAGGCGGCCAGCAGGTCGGTGCGCCCCTTCTCCTCCAGGCTCGCCTTGTACGGCCCGAAGAGTCCCTTGGCGAGCGGGAGCACCTTGAGCAGCTTCGCGACCGGACCCTTCGCGCGGACCTGGCCCTTCGCCAGAGCGACCGGCAGCACGACCTTGCCCAGCCAGAACCGGTTGCCGGTGTCCGCGGTCATGAACAGCTCGACGTTCGGGTCCGGCCCGTTGCCCGCGCCCTCGAAGATCTGCGAGTTCGGCATGTCCACGGTGAGCACCGCGTCCGGATCGGTGTAGGTGATCCGCAGGACCACCCCGGACGGCTTGAGCTTCTCGACGAGCGCGGTGTCCTCCATGCCCATCCGGAACACCCCGCCCAGGTACTCGTACACCTCGGCCTCGCCCGTGAATGCCGCCACGATGCAGCCCCTCTCCGCTCGGTTGCGGCCGAGTCTGGCCCGCCCGGGCCTGCGGGGCGACTCTCCGAGGGGGCCACGGCCGGCCCACGGGTGACACCCGCCCGGAAACCCCTCGAGCCCCGCGAGCCGCTCGGGCTCAGTCGAGCAGCCCGGCCCGCCCGGCGAGGGCGGCGGCCTCGATCCGGTTGGCCGCGCCGAGCTTGTGCAGCAACGAGGCGATCATCCGCTTGGCGGTCCGCTCACTGACCAGCATCGGCCGGGCGATCTCGCTGGTCTCGAGCCCGCGGGCGAGCAGCCGCCACAGCTCGACGTCTCGTTCGGAGAGCCGGTCCAGCAGCCCGTCGGCGGTGCGGTCGGCGGACACGAGCAGCGCGTCGAGCAGTTCGGCGCGCACCACGCGGACCCCGGCGAGCACCGACAGCAGCGGCGCGACCAGGACCTCCGGGTCGGCGGACTTGGCCAGGTAGCCGTCCGCACCGGCGCGCAGCGCGGCGGCGGCGAGGTCCAGGTCCTCGGTCCCGGACAGGGCGAGTACCCGCGTGGTCGGGTAGGCCGCCTTGATCCGCCGGATCGTCTCCACCCCGCCGAGCGGCGGCAGGGCGAGATCGACGACGGCGACGTCCGCCCGGTTCTTCCCGACGAGTGCCACGGCCTCCTCGCCCGCGGTCGTCGAGCCCGCGACCTGGAAGGTCTCACCGGCCCGGGACTCCAGCAGCAGGGCGAGACCCTGGGCGAACAGGGCGTGGTCGTCCACGATGACGACGGTGTAGGGGCCCTCCGGCACGGGGCGAGCGTAGGCGGTGCCGTGCCGTCACCCCCCGCTGGGGCGCGCCGGCGATCACTCTCGCGCCGTCCGCCGGAGCGGGAACGGGCGCGCGGGCCGGCTACCCTGCCCGCATCGGCGCCTGCGGTGCTGTCCGTGCGGTGCCGTCGGTGCGGTGGAGGGAGTCGCGTGGAGGTCTACGGGCCCTGGACCCGCCGGTCGGACTCGGCCGAGGAGCGCGCGGCGGTGGTCATCCGGGCGGCCGTGGTGGCGGCCGTCGGGTTGGCGCTGGTCATCGGGCCGGAGCTGGCGCGGGGTCGGCCGGGGGTGGTGTGGACGATCGTCGCCGGCACCGCGCTCTACGCCGCGGCCCTGCTGGTCACCGAGTGGGCCGAGCGCCCGTTGCCCGTGCGGCCCGCGGTGCTCACCGTCATCGACGGCCTGCTGGTCCTGGTCGCCTGCGGGCTGACCGGGGGAGCGGACAGCATCTTCGTGGCGGTGCTGCCCCTGATCGCCATCGCGATGTCGCTGCGGGCGGGCCCGGTGGTCGGCAGGCTGGGGGCGCTCGGCGTCGGGCTCGGGTTCACGGTCGCGTGCGTGGTCGGCTCGGACGCGGACGTCCCGCCGGCCGAGCGGCTCCTCACCGGGGCGTGGTGGAGCGGGTTCCTCGTGGCGGCGGCGGTGCTGGTCGGGGTGTTGGCGCGGATGCTCGAGCGCCAGCTCGTCGTCGCGGCGGAGTCGCGGGCCCGGGCGGTGGCCGAGCACGAGAAGCTGGTGTCGGAGCGGGAGCTGCGGGCGCGTCTGGTCGCCGCGCAGCGGGCCCGGCTCGACGGTGTCCGCGTGGTCCTGCACGAGTTCCGGACGCCCGTCGCCTCCCTCACCGCGCTCACCGCGGACCTCGCCGCGGGCAAGCTCTCGCCGTCCGCCGCGGACTCCGCGATCCGGCTGCTGGCCGAGCACGCCGTGCACCTGCGGGACATGTTGGAGGGGCTGGCCGACCTCGCGGTGCGGGACGGCAGCCCCCTCGGCCGGGTCACCGACCGGCCGGTGGTACTGGCCGAGCTGGCCGAAGCGGTGCTCGACGCGGCCGCGGTCGCCCCCGCACGCAGACGGATCACGGTGGAGCCCGCGGGCGCCGTGGTCCGCTGCGACCCCCAGCGGCTCCGCCGGGTGCTGACGAACCTGGCCGAGAACGCCGCGCGCCACAGTGGGGACGCGCCCGTCGAGCTGGCCCTGTCCCACGTGGACGGGATCCTGACCGCGCAGGTGCGCGACCGCGGGCCCGGTCTGCCGCCGGGCCAGGAGGGGGTGGTGACGTCGAAGGGGGTGGCCATCGGGGAACGCCGCGGCACCGCCGGGCTCGGGCTGTGGATCGTGGAGGCGCTGGTCGGGGCCATGAACGGCGAGCTCGAGCTGCGGCCGCGCGCGGGCGGCGGCCTGGTCGCCCACCTGACGCTCCCGCTCGATCCCGCCTGACGGGCCGGCCCCCGCGGGTCAGGCGCGGAACCCGTGGGCCGGTGCCCCGGGACGTGATCGCCGTCATGCTCGGCGTCCATGAAGACCCGAGCAGCGGTGCTGTGGGAACTCGGCGGCAAGTGGGAGGTCGAGGAGGTCGAGCTCGACCCACCCGGCCCCGGTGAGGTCCTCGTCGAGCTGACGGCCTCCGGCCTGTGCCATTCCGACGAGCACCTCGTGACCGGCGACCTCCCGGTCGCCTACCCCATGGTGGGCGGGCACGAGGGCGCGGGCCGCGTCCGTGAGGTGGGCCCCGGCGTGACCGAGGTGGCCGTCGGCGACCCCGTCGTGATGACCTTCCTGCCCAGCTGCGGCCGCTGCTCGTACTGCGTGCGCGGCATGACCTCGCTCTGCGACGACGGGGCCGGCGCCACCCTCGGCCCCCAGCTGGACGGGACCTACCGGGTGCACGCCCGCGGCGAGGACATCGGGCAGATGTGCCTGCTGGGGACGTTCGCGCAGCACACCGTGGTGCCGGTGAAGTCGGTGGTGAAGATCGACGAGGGCTTCCCGCTCGACCTCGCCGCGCTCGTCGGCTGCGGCGTCACCACCGGGTTCGGCTCCGCGGTCCGCACGGCCGACCTGCGGGCGGGGGACGCGTGCGTCGTCATCGGGATCGGCGGGATCGGGGCCAACGCGATCCAGGGTGCGGTGAACGCGGGCTGCCGGTACGTGGTGGCCGTGGACCCGGTGGAGTTCAAGCGGGACAAGGCGATCGAGCTCGGCGCCACCCACGTGGCGCGCAGCATCGACGAGGCCTGGCCGATCGTCTCCGAGCTGACCCGGGGTCAGCTGGCGGACGCCGCCATCCTCACCACGGGCGTCGCCGAGGGAGACGACCTCCAGCCTGCGCTGCAGCTCGTCGGCAAGCGGGGGCGGGTGGTCGTGACCGCGCTGGGCAAGGCCGAGCAGGAGACCGCGAGCCTGTCCCTGCTCGAGCTGACCCTCTACGAGAAGCAGATCCGGGGTGCGCTGTTCGGCAGCTCGAACGGCCAGCACGACGTGCCGCGCCTGCTCGAGCTGCACAACCTCGGCAGGCTCAAGCTCCGCGAGCTGATCACCAGGGAGTACACCCTCGACCAGGTGAACGAGGGGTATGCGGACATGCGGGCCGGACGCAACATCCGAGGCCTCATCCGATTCTGACGGCAAGGGAGCCGACATGATCGAACACGGAAACCGTCAGGGGTTCGCCAGCTTGTCAGCAGGCGGCCTGAAGCACGAGTCGTTCCCGATGCGGTTGTTCCGCAAGGGGAACGGGAAGCACTGGGACCCGGCGAGCATCGACTTCAGCCAGGACGCCGAGGACTTCGCGGCCATGACCGACGACGAGCGGTGGTGGACCTGCGCGCTGGCCGCCCAGTTCCTCGCGGGCGAGGAGTCGGTGACCCAGGACCTGCAGCCCTTCGTCGCCGCGATGGCGGCCGAGGGCCGGTTCGCCGACGAGATGTACCTGACCCAGTTCGTCTACGAGGAGGCCAAGCACACGCAGGCCTTCCGGCTCTGGTTCGACGCCGTCGGCATGACCACCGATCTCCACGAGTTCATCTCGTTCAACGACGCGTACCTGGAGATCTTCACCAAGCAGCTCCCGGACTCGCTCTACGCCCTCGCGCACGACCCGAGCCCGCGCAACCAGATCCGGGCCTCGGTCACCTACAACCACATCGTCGAGGGCACCCTGGCGCTGACCGGCTACTTCGCCTGGCAGAAGGTCTGTGCGAGCCGCGGCATCCTGCCCGGCATCCAGCAGGTGATCAAGCACATCGGAGACGACGAGCGCCGCCACATGGCGTGGGGCACCTTCACCTGCCGCCGCCACGTCGCCGCCGACGACAGCCTGTTCGACGCCGTCGACGAGCGCATGCAGGAGCTCCTCGTCCCGGCGATGGGGGTCGTCACCGCGACCTTCGAGCAGTCCGACACCGCGCCCTTCGGCATCGACATCTCGGAGATGGCCGAGTACGCGATGGACAAGCTGGGCCGCAGGCTCGGCGCCATCGAGTCGGCCCGCGGAGCCGACCTCCTCGCGATCGACGTCGACGCCTCGCCGGAGGCCCTGGAGGAGCGCTTCCACGCCGAGGACCAGAAGGAGCTGGCGGCGGTATGAGCTCCCGCTACGCCCGGCTGCGGGAGATCGAGCAGCTCGACCCGCACACCGACTACGTCGAGATCAACCGCCTGATGACCCTCTACGAGTTCCCGTGGGACATCAACCAGGCGCTGTCCTTCGCGCTGTTCCGCACGTACGCCGTGCCCACGATCGGGAAGCTGCTGGCGGAGACCGGCGAGTTCACCGAGCGCGTGCAGAAGCGCTACGACGACACCGGGCTGATCCTCGAGGCCGTGCTCGAGCACGGCTTCCAGGGCACCGGGACCGACGCCATCCGGCGCATGAACCAGATGCACCGCAGCTACCCGATCAGCAACGGGGACCTGCTCTACACCCTGTCCACGTTCGTCGTGAGCCCCATCCGCTGGATGGACGCCTACGGCTGGCGGCCCTTCTCCGAGACCGAGAAGGTCGCGAGCGCGAACTACTACCGCGAGCTCGGCAGGCACATGGGGATCAAGGGCATCCCGGACACCTGGCAGGAGTTCTGCACGATCCACGACGAGTACGAGCGCGCGCACTTCGCGTTCGACCCGGGCGGGCGCGCCGTCGCGGACTCCACCCTGGCGCTGCTCTGCACGTTCCCGCCGAACGACAAGGCGCCCGCGGCGCTGATCGACGCCTTCTCCCGGTCCCTGATGGACGCCCCGCTGCGCGAGGCGTTCCGCTACCCGGCTCCGCCGCGGTGGTTCCAGGCACTGTCGCGGGGCGCGCTGCGGGCGCGCGGTCGGCTGCTGCGCCGGTTCCCGGTCCGCACCCGTCCCCACTTCGTGAAGGACTCGCCGAACATCCGGAGCTACCCGAACGGCTACGACGTCCGACAGCTCGGGACCTTCCCGCGGGGCTGCCCGGTCCCGCACGACACGTACTCCGATCGAGTGAACTCGAGCCCTGTCACTCCATCCGCAACCTGAGAACCCGGTTGTACCGGCATGGGGCCGGACGGAGTAGCGACGGGTCGTTGCGTGCGCACACGGCGACGGACCGCCGCGTCGCCGTCACGGCCCGTCGCCGGCGTTCTCAGGTCGCGAACCGACCCCCTGGTGAGACGGGGATACCGAGGAGTAACCAGACTGGGTCGGCGTCGTTGGACGCTCCAGGACGGGTGCGCCCACGGTCGGGCGCCCGGAACGCGCAAGGAGGCGACGTGCCTGGTGTCGAGGTGAAGGTCGAGGGGCTGACCAAGTCCTTCGGGCGCGCCAACATCTGGTCGGACGTCACGCTGACGCTGCCGCCGGGTGAGGTCAGCGTGCTGCTCGGCCCGTCGGGCACCGGGAAGTCGGTGTTCTTGAAGTCGCTGATCGGGCTGCTCAAGCCCGAGCGGGGCTCGATCGTCATCCACGACACCGACCTGGTGCGGTGCAGCGAGTCGAAGCTGTACGAGATCCGCAAGCTGTTCGGGGTGCTGTTCCAGGACGGCGCGCTGTTCGGCTCGATGAACCTCTACGACAACATCGCGTTCCCGCTGCGGGAGCACACCAAGAAGTCCGAGGCACAGATCCGCGACATCGTGGCGGAGAAGATGGACATGGTGGGCCTCAAGGGCGACGAGGGGAAGCTGCCGGGGGAGATCTCCGGCGGGATGCGCAAGCGGGCCGGGTTGGCCCGGGCGCTGGTGCTGGACCCGGAGATCATCCTGTTCGACGAGCCGGACTCCGGTCTGGACCCGGTCCGCACGGCGTACCTGAACCAGTTGATCATCGACCTGAACGCGCAGACCGACTCGACGTTCCTGATCGTCACCCACGACATCAACACCGCGCAGACCGTGCCGGACAACATCGGCATGCTCTACCGCAAGCACCTGGCCATGTTCGGCCCGCGCGAGGTGCTGCTGACCAGCGAGGACCCGGTGGTCGCGCAGTTCCTCAACGGCCGTCGGCAGGGTCCGATCGGGATGTCGGAGGAGAAGGACACCGCGCAGGCGGCCCGGGAGATGGCCGAGATCGAGGAGCTGGAGGGCCTGCCGCCGGTCAAGCCGCAGCTGGAGGCGACGGCGGGGCTGCCGGAGCGCAAGGCGGTGCAGCGCAGGCAGGCGCGGGTGCGGGACATGATGCACACCCTGCCGCCCGCCGCGCAGGAGGCCATCCTGCGGTCGCAGCAGCCGGAGACCCCGCAGCGCGCCACCGCCGTCGGAGCCAGCCCCTACAGCGCTCCCGCCGCCGAGGCGCCGACGCAGACCATCCCGCGGCTCGACGCCCCCCAGGCCCCCGCGCACCCCCGGAACCCCGAGAACCCGGAGGCCCCCGAACCTCCGCTCGGTTCCCCGATCACCACCCGACCGCCGTCCGGGCCCACCGCGGGCCCCGGTCGGCACCGATTCCGCTAGCCCACCCGGCCGGGCTCCCCACCCGGCCCCGACCGCGCCCCGTCGCGGGGGATCCCCCGAGATCCACCGCGAACCTGCTCCCCGCCCGCCCCTCGTGAGCGGCGATCGTCGCCCTGGCGACGATCGCCACGCACAGGCTCCCCGAGGAATGTCGTGTCCGCTCCCCAGCAGGCAGGCCCCAGCCCGATCACCCGTGCCCTCACCCCCGTGGGCCGGCTGTTCGCGCTGGGCCTGGACATCACGAAGCAGATCTTCCGGCCGCCGTTCCAGCTGCGCGAGTACATCGAGCAGACCTGGTTCGTCACGAAGGTCTCGGCGCTGCCCACGGCGCTGTTCACCATCCCGTTCGGCGCGACGATCGCGCTGCTGCTGGCGTCCCTGACCCAGCAGTTCGGGGCGCAGAGCCAGACGGGCGCGGGCTCGGTGCTCGCCATCGTGCAGCAGGCGGCGCCGATCGTCACCGCACTGCTCATCTCCGGCGCGGGCGGCAGCGCGGTGTGCGCGGACCTGGGGGCGCGCACCATCCGCGAGGAGATCGACGCGATGAAGGTGCTCGGCATCTCGCCGATCCAGCGCCTCGTCGTGCCGCGGGTGCTCGCCATGGCGACCACCGCGGTGGTGCTCAACGGCCTCGCGACCGTCGTCGGGGTGGGCGGCGGCTACTTCTTCAACGTGATCATCCAGGGCGGGACGCCCGGCGCGTACGTCGCGAGCTTCTCGGCGATCGCCCAGGTCAGCGACATCGTGGTCAGCGAGGTCAAGGCGTTCCTGTTCGGCTTCGTCGCCGGGATCGTGGCCGCCTACCGGGGGCTCAACCCGCCGCCGGGTGCCAAGGGGGTCGGCGACGCGGTGAACCAGTCCGTGGTCATCTCCTTCGTCCTGGTCTTCCTGATCAACCTCGTGTTGACGGCCCTGTACCTCGAGCTCGTTCCCCCGAAGGGCATCTGACGTGGCACGTGCAGCGCAGCTCGTCCGCGAGCCGGTCCGACAGCTGGAGGAGCTGGGCGACCAGCTGTCCCTCTACGCGCGCGCGATCGCGTGGATCCCGCGCACCGTCCGCCGCTACCCGAAGGAGATCGGCAGGCTGCTCGCCGAGGTCAGCTTCGGCTCGGGCGCCCTGATCGTCATCCTCGGCACCGCGGGCGTCATGGCCGCGTTGTCGTTGTTCGTCGGCTCGCTCGTCGGTCTGCAGGGCTTCCGCGCGCTGGACTCGCTGGGCGTCGAGGCCCTGACCGGCTTCATCACCGCGTACTTCACGACCCGCGACATCGCGCCGCTGGTCGCGGCGGCCGCGCTGACCGCGACCCTGGGGGCGGGCTTCACCGCCCAGCTCGGCGCGATGCGGATCTCGGAGGAGGTCGACGCGCTGGAGGTCATGGCCGTCCCGTCGGTCCCCTTCCTCGTGACGACGCGGGTGCTGGCCGGGATCATCGCCGTGCTGCCGATGTACACCATCGGCCTGCTCATGAGCTTCGCCGCGGCGCGGATCAACGTGACCGTGATCAACGGGCTGCCGGGTGGCACGTACGACCACTACTTCGACCTGTTCCTACCGGTCAGCGACGTGTTGGCGTCCTACCTGAAAGTGATCATCTTCGCCACGGTGGTCATCCTGATCCACTGCCACTACGGCTACCACGCCCGCGGCGGACCGGCGGGCGTCGGCGTCGCCGTGGGCCGCGCGGTCCGGCTGTCCATCGTGAGCACGGCGATCCTGGACTTCTTCCTGACCCTGGTCCTGTTCGGGACGGACACGAGCGTGCGAGTCGCGGGATGAGAACGGTCGACGGTGGGAAGGCGCTGCGCGGGCTGGTGTTCGTGCTGGTCATCGCGCTGCTGCTGGGGCTGGCGGTGGCCCAGTACGCGGGTGCGTTCCGCGGCGGCGTGCCGGTGACCCTGCACGTCGACCGGGTCGGGACGCAGCTCAACGAGAAGGCGGACGTCAAGATCCGGGGCCTGATCGTCGGGCGGGTGGAGCAGATCAGCACGACGGGCAGCGGCGCGGACGTCGAGCTGATGATCGACGAGGACAAGGCCGACCTGATCCCGGCGAACGTCACCGCCCGCCTGCTGCCCAAGACGCTCTTCGGCGAGAAGTTCGTGTCGCTGGTCCCGCCCTCGGACCCCGGGGCCGTGAAGCTCGCCTCCTACGACACCATCCAGCAGGACCGCAGCGTGGCGGGCATCGAGGTCGAGCGGGTGCTCGACGACCTCCTCCCGCTGCTCCAGGCGGTCAAGCCGCAGGACCTGGCGACGACCCTCGGCGCGCTGTCGCAGGGGCTGCAGGGCCGCGGCGACCAGCTCGGACGGACCCTGGAGCAGCTGAACACGCTGACCGGCGGCCTGCGCCCGGCGATCCCGGACCTGCAGGAGGACATCTCCCAGCTCGCGGACTTCTCCGAGAACCTGTCGAACGCCGCACCCGACCTGCTCGACGCGCTCGACGCGCTCACCACGACCAGCCGGACCATCACCGACGAGGCGGCGAACCTGCGCGCGCTCTACGCCTCCGTGGGCGGCGCCTCGGACGACCTGCGGGCCTTCCTCGACGCCAACAAGGAGAACCTGATCCGGCTCGCCGCCTCGGGCAGGCCGACCCTGGAGACGCTGCGGCGCTACTCGCCCGAGCTGCCGTGCTTCTTCTCCCAGGTCACCGGCCTGATCCCGTACCTGGACCAGGTCTTCGGCAAGGGGACGAACGAGCCGGGCGTGCACATCACCCTCGAGATCGGCCCGACGATGGGCAAGTACATCCCGAACCAGGACGAGCCGGAGTACCGGGACGACCGCGGCCCGCGCTGCTACCCGATGATCGACCCCGGGCCGCAGTACCCGCCGGACGGTCCGTTCCGGGACGGCGCGGTGCCGCCCGCCCCGCCCGTCGGCCAGCCCGTCGGGCCGCCCGCGCAGTTCGGCGTGGAGGACTACGGCACGTTCGACGGCACGTACTCGTGGGACCTGGTCCGCGGCTTCGCGTGGCGGCCGGGCACCCAGGTCGGCGCAGGCGGCACGGTGAAGCCGATCTCGTACGACATGGGCATCACCAACTCGCCGGGGGAGCAGCAGCAGATCGCCGAGCTCGTCGGGGCCCGGCAGGGCGTCGCGCCGGGTGAGGTCCCCGAGTGGGGCTCCGTGCTCGTCGGCCCGCTCTACCGCGGTGCGGAGGTGACCTTCACGTGAAGCAGCTCCCGCTCGGACCGCTCACCAAGTTCCTCGCGTTCGCCCTGGTCACCGCCCTGGCGACGACCGTGCTCGCGCTGACCATCGCCAACAGCCAGGGCGGGGACAAGACGACGTACTCAGCGCGCTTCACCGACGTCAACGGCCTGCTGGTCGGGGACGACGTGCGGATCGCGGGGGTGGCCGTCGGCTCCGTCGACAAGATCGAGATCGTGGACCGGCGCGAGGCGCAGGTGGACTTCAGCGTCGACTCGACCCTGGCCGTCCCGCAGTCGGTGACCGCGAGCGTGCTCTACAAGAACCTGATCGGGCAGCGCTTCCTCTCCCTCGCCCAGGGCGGCGGCAGCGGCAGGCTCGCCCCCGGGGACACCATCCCGGTGGCGCAGACCCGGCCGCCGCTCAACCTGACGACCCTGTTCAACGGCTTCAAGCCGCTGTTCCAGGGCCTCGACCCGCAGCAGGTCAACCGGCTGTCGAACGAGATCGTCAGCACCCTGCAGGGGCAGGGCGGGACCATCGACAGCCTGCTGGCCAGCACGGCGTCCCTGACCAGCACCATCGCCGACCGGGACGCGGTCATCGGCCAGGTCGTCGACAACCTCAACGGCGTGCTCGACACCGTCAACAGCCACGACGAGCAGCTCAACCAGCTGGTGATCTCGCTGCGGCAGCTGGTGTCCGGGCTCGCCCAGGACCGCGAGCCCATCGGGAACGCCATCACCTCGCTCGGCGACCTCACCGAGACCACCGGCGGCTTCCTCCGCGAGGCCCGCGAGCCCCTGCGCCAGGACGTCTCCGCACTCGGTGACCTGGCGGGCCAGCTCGACCGGGCGGAGCCGACCATCGAGCGGTTCCTGCAGTTCGCGCCGGGCAAGCTGAACACGATCAGCCGCGCGGCGAGCTACGGCAGCTGGTTCCAGTTCTACCTCTGCGGGGCCTCCGGCTCGATCGGGCTGGGTGACCTCCTGCCCGCCGTCGAGATCCCCGTGTTCAAGTCCGACTCGCCGCGTTGCGGCCCGGACCCCGACGGCGTGCAGGGCCAGTCCCCGCCGCTGGTGCCCGGCGTGCCGCCCGCGCTGCAACAGCTGGCGAACGGCCTGGTGCCGCCCGGTGCCCCCGACCTGCCCATCTTCGCCCCGCTGACGGGAGGGAACCGATGACCCGCCGTCCCGTCCTGCTCGCCGTGGTGGGGCTCGTGCTCATCGCCGTGGTCGCCGTCGTCGCCTTCCAGGCCCCGTCGCTCTTCGGCGGCCGGACCTATCAGGCCGAGTTCGGCGAGGCCGCCGGGCTGCAGTCGGGCGACCGGGTGACCGTCGCCGGCGTCGAGGTCGGGCGGGTGACGTCGGTGGAGCTCGAGGGCGACCACGTGGCCGTCGACTTCCGCGTCGACTCGGCCTGGGTGGGGGACCGCACCGCGGCCTCCATCGAGATCGCCACGCTGCTCGGCTCGAAGTACCTGGCCCTCGACGTGCAGGGCGACCAGGAGCTCGACCCGTCCGTGGCCATCCCGCGGGAGCGGACGATCTCGCCGTTCGACGTCGTCGAGGCCTTCAACGGGCTCTCCGGCACCATCGACCAGATCGACACGGCCCAGCTGGCCACCAGCCTGGAGACGCTCTCGGACACCTTCCGCGACACCCCGAACGACGTCCGCGGCACCCTCGACGGGCTGTCCCGGCTGTCCACGACGATCTCCAGCCGGGACGAGCAGATCCGGAAGCTCCTGGCGGGCGCCCGGAACCTGTCCGGGATCCTCGCGGACCGCAGGCAGGACTTCGACCAGCTGCTCTCCGACGGCAACCTGCTGCTCGGCGAGCTGCAGAAGCGCAGGGACGCGATCGACCGGCTGCTCTCCGGCACCCGGCTGCTCTCGCAGCAGCTGTCGGGCCTGGTGGCCGACAACCGGGAGCAGCTGCGGCCGACGCTGGAGACCCTCGACCGCGTCGTCGCGGTGCTGCAGCGCAACCAGGACAACCTCGCCGAGACGCTGAAGAACGAGGCGGTCTTCGTGCGGCTGTTCTCCAACGCCCTCGGCAACGGGCGCTGGTTCGACAACTACATCTGCGGTCTGCTGCCGGTCCCGACGCTCGGCCCGCTGAACCCGGGAGGCTGCTGATGGCCGGATCGTGGGCGGGGGACAAGCGCCTGATCCAGATCGTGGCGCTCGGGTCCGTCATCGCCGTGCTGGCGGCCACCGGGGTGTGGTTGATCAACTCCGGCGGCGGCCGGAAGGTCACCGCGTACTTCACCAACGCCTCGGCGTTGTTCGAGGACAACGAGGTGCGCGTGCTGGGCGTGCCCGTCGGGACGATCGACACGATCACCCCCGAGGGCACGCAGGTGAAGGTCGACATGACCATCACCGACCCGAAGGTGCACCTCGCGCCGGACGCGAAGGCCGCCGTGGTGTCGCCGAGCCTGGTCACCGGCCGCTACGTCCAGCTCTTCCCGACCGTCGCCGAGGACGCGCCGCAGCTCCCGGACGGGGCGACGATCCCGCTCGAGCGCACCGCCGTCCCGCTCGGCGTGGACGACCTGGCGCGCACGGCCACGGAGCTGTCGAAGGCGTTGGGGCCCAACGGGGCGAACGCGAACGGCGCGGTGTCCGACGCCCTCGACGTCGGCGCGCAGAACCTGGCGGGCAACGGCCAGGCGCTCAACGACACGATCACCGGGCTCGGCAACCTGTCCTCGACACTCGCCGGGTCCAGTGACGATCTCTACGGCACCGTCACCGAGCTGCAGAAGTTCACGCAGACCCTCGCCCAGGACGACGCGAAGGTGCGCGAGTTCAACGGCCGCATCGCGGACGTGACCGGCTTCCTCGCCGACGACCGCGAGGAGCTCGGCGGCGCGCTGCACGACCTGGGCATCGCGCTCGGGGACGTCGCGGGCTTCGTCCGGGACAACCGGGACATCCTGCAATCGAACGTCGACCGGCTGAGCGACGTGACCTCCACCCTCGTCGAGCAGCGCCGGGCGCTCACCGAGATCCTGGACGTCGCGCCGCTGGGCGTCTCCAACCTCGCCAACACCTACAACGGGGCGAGCGGCACCCTCGACACCCGGGCGAACCTCAACGAGCTGGGCAGCGGCGGCCTGCTGTACATCGTCTGCGACCAGGTCAAGACGGCGACGCCGGAGCAGCTGCAGGCCCTGACCGGCCTGCTCGACGCCTGCCGGCAGCTCCCGGCCGCGGGCGCGATCCCGAGCCCGGTGCAGATCCTCGACTCGCTGTACAAGGGCCGGCCCATCCCGGTGGCCGGTCTGGCGATCCCGACGATCCCGCCGCCCACCGGGCAGAACCCGGACCCCGCGGCACCCGCCCCGCAGCAGGGTGGCGCTCCGGCGGCCCCGCTGCCCGCGGCGCCGACGACGGCGCCGACGGCCCCGGCGGCCCCGGCGGCCCCGCAGGACTCCGGCGGCATCGGCGGCTTCTTCTCCAAGCTGTTCGGAGGTGGCTCGTGAAGCGGCTGGTCGCGGCGCTGACCGTCGCCACGTTCGCGCTCAGCGGCTGCGGGGTGCTCTCCGGCGGCCTGCGCGGCGTCGAGCTCCCCGGTGGCGCGGACCTCGGCGACGACCCGTACCAGGTGACGATCGAGTTCCCGGACGTCGTGGACCTCGTGCCCCAGTCCCTGGTCAAGGTGGCAGACGTCAGCGTCGGCACCGTGCGCAGCATCGACGTCGACCCGCAGAGCTGGAACGCCCGCGTCACCGTCGCCGTGAACGGGGCGGTCGCGCTGCCCGCCGACGCCACCGCCCGGGTGCGCACGACGTCGCTGCTCGGCGAGAAGTTCGTGGAGCTCGCGGCACCCGCGCAGGGTGCCACCGGTTCGCTGCGGGACAGCGGGCAGATCCCGATCGAGCGCGCGGGCCGCGCCGTCGAGGTCGAGGAGGTGTTCGGCGCGCTGTCCATGCTGCTCAACGGCGGCGGCGTCGCGCAGATCAAGACCATCTCCACCGAGCTGAACGCGGCGCTGACCGGCCGCGAGCCGCAGATCCGCTCGCTGCTGGACAACCTGAACACGCTCGTCGGCGCGCTCGACGACCGCAAGGGCGAGATCACCCGCGCCCTCGACGGCATCAACCGGCTCGCCGCGACGCTGAACGACCGGCGGCCCCAGATCGAGAACGCGCTCGACAACCTCGAGCCCGGCATCGCCGAGCTGGAGCGCCAGCGCGGACAGCTCGTCGACATGCTCCAGGCGCTCGACCGGCTCTCCGGCACGGCGACCGACACGATCGACCGGAGCCGCGAGGACGTCCTCGCCGACCTCAAGGCGCTGCAGCCCACTCTGGCCAAGCTCGCCGAGTCGGGTCAGGACCTGCCGAACTCGTTGCAGCTGATCGGCTCCTTCCCGTTCACCGACGCGGGCAAGGACGCCTTCGCGGGCGACTACGCGAACCTCTACGTGCGGGTCGACGCCGACGCGAAGAACCTGCTCGACAACCTGATCCGCGGCAACACCCCGCTCAGCCCGGACCTGCCGATCCTCGGTCAGCTGCCGCCCACGGCCCAGCTGCTCGCCCCGCTCGTGGGCGGCAACGGGTCCGGGCAGCCGCAGATCCCGCTGCTCGGCCCGGTCCCGACGACCACCGGCCAGGGCCAGGCGGACCCGCCGCCGTCGACGGTCCCGCGCACGGCCACCCCCGTCCCGCCCGGGCCGACGGACGGCTCGGGCGACCCCGGGGCGCCGACCGGTTCGGGTGGGCGCGGCGGCCTGCTCGGCGGACTGCTGGGAGGCGGTCGATGATCACCCGGACCATTCGGCTCCAGCTGCTCGCGCTGCTGGTGATCGCCGTCGTCGGCGTGGGCTACGTCGGCTTCCGCTACGCGGACCTCGGACGGGTCTTCGGCGCCACGACCTACCCGGTCATCTTGTCGCTCAGAGACTCCGGCGGCATCTTCACCGGCGCGGACGTGACCTACCGCGGAGTGAGCGTCGGGCGGGTCGGCCCGCTCACCCTCACCCGGGACGGCGTCGACGTCCAGCTCGACCTCGACCGCAGCGGCCCGGACATCCCGGCGGACCTCAACGCCGCCGTGCGCAACCTCTCCGCGATCGGCGAGCAGTACGTGGACCTGCAGCCCGCGTCCGACGGCGGCCCCGTGCTGGCGTCGGGGACGGTGATCCCGGCCTCCCGGGTGACGGTCCCGGTGCAGGTGGACGAGCTCGTCGGCAGCCTCGACGGGTTCGTCCGGTCGGTGCCGCTGGACAGCCTCCAGACCGTCGTCGACGAGCTGGGGCAGGGCTTCGCGAACACCGGCGTGCCGCTGCAGCGGCTGCTCGACACCACCGACGAGTTCTCCCGCGCCGCGATCGAGGCCCTGCCGCAGACGCGGGACCTGCTGCGGGACGGCCGGACCGTGCTGACCACGCAGAACGACACGGCGGGCCAGTTCGCGGACTTCGCGTCCTCGCTCAAGCTGCTCGCCGAGCAGCTGAAGACCTCCGACCCCGACCTGCGCCGGCTGATCGACACCGCGCCACAGGCCGCCGACCAGATCCGCGGGCTGCTCCGCGAGAGCGGCGGCGGGCTGTCGGAGGTGGTCGCCAACCTGCTGACCGTCTCCCGGATCGCGGAGCCCCGACAGGCGAACCTGAACCAGATCCTGGCGACCTACCCCGGTGCCGTCGCCAACTCGTACACGGTGGCGCCCAACGACGGCACCGCGCACCTCGGGCTGGTGCTCAACGTCTTCGACCCCGTCCCCTGTGTCGCCGGGTACGAGGGCACCCCGCACCGCGCCGGCAGCGACGTCAGCGACATCCCGGCCAACGCGAAGGCCTACTGCGCCGAGCCCCAGGGCAGTCCCACCAACGTCCGCGGGGCCCAGAACGCGCCCCGGCAGAAGGACTCCACCACGCCGAACGCACCGGCCACCGCCGGTGGGAACCCGTCCGCCGAACAGCCGCTCCCGGCGGGTGCGGACGGTCCTGTGGTGCCTACTCTCCCCCTCAGCACTCCCGCCGGGATCCTCGCCTGAGGTCGCTCCCCCACCGGATGGAGAACCACGCATGACAGCCCCCGTGTCAGAGCGTCAGGTCGACGCCCCCACCCCCGACGCCGCCCCCTCGCGTCGCGGCCGTGCCCTGCAGCTGGCCGCGGCCGTCGCGGCGCTGGCCGCCGTCGTCTTCGGGGTGCTCTGGCTGACCACGCTGCTCAGCGGCGGGCGCACGCTCGCCGAGGAGCGAGACGACGTCCTCGTCGCCGCCCGGCAGGCCGCGATCAGCCTGAACACGCTGGACTTCCACGACGTCGACGGCGGTCTCGACCGCTGGGAGCAGACCTCGACCGGCGCCGTGCTGGACGAGTTCCGCACCAACCGCGCGCAGTACGCGCAGTTCGTGGGGGAGTCCAAGCGCACCACCGCCGCCACGGTGTCCGACGCCGCCGTGAGCGAGCTGAACGAGCAGGCCGGGATCGCCCGGGTGCTCGTCGGGGTGGACGTGCAGGTCACCCCGGACGGCCAGCAGCCCATCACCACCCGACAGCGCCTCCAGCTCGAGATGACCAAGACGGACGACGGCTGGAAGGTCAGCAAGCTGGCCCCGGTCCGTGCGCCCGGTGGCGCGAGCTGACCAGGAGGAACAGGTCATGACTCCCCAGAACGGCACCACCACCGGCAAGCGGCGCCGCGCGAGCACCGGCATCCGCCGCCCCACGGTCGCGGGTCGCCCGTCGTCCCGCCCCGAGCGCGCCGCCCCCGACTCCACTGAGGCCCCCGACGCCGTCGACGCTCGGGACGCCCAAGCACCACCCAGCGACGCTCGGGACGCCCAAGCGTCGGGGACCTCCGCGGCGCCGGCAGGCGGGCGGTTCGGCGCGCTCCGGCGCCTGCGGCTCCCCGCCCCGCCCACCACCCGGCGCGGCACCGCGGTCCTGGCGGGGGCGACCGTGGTCCTCGTCGCGCTGGCCGTGCTGGCCGGGGTGAGCTGGTGGACGATGAGCCACACCCCGGCGGCGCGGAACACCGCGCTGGTGGACGTCGCGGCGACCACGCAGGTCAGCCAGCAGCTCGGGGACGCGGTGAAGACCGTCTACTCCTACGACTTCACCCGGCTCGACCAGAACGAGGCGGCGGCCCGCGCGGTCATCACGCCGGAGTTCGGGCAGCAGTTCGACCAGCTCTTCGGCGAGGTCCGGAACCTGGCCCCGCAGCAGCAGGCCGTCGTCACGGCGACGATCAGCCAGTCCGCCGTCGAGTCCATCGAGGGCGACCGGGCGACGATGGTCGTCTTCCTCGACCAGCAGGCCACCCGCGCGGCCGGTGACCAGCAGCAGGTCGCCGCGGCGGGCAGGCTGACGGTGACCGGCCAGTACGTCGACGGGCAGTGGAAGATCGCGGACGTCCAGGTCGCCTGACCGAGATGAACCTCAGCCACGTCCGCGACCCCTCGCGACGTGGCTGAGGTTCATCTCGACCCCCCGGCGTCGGGCCGGGACGGCCGCGCGTATGCTTGTCGTCAGTTCCACCGAAGACCGCAGGTCTGTGCCCCTCGGGGCATACGAAGGTCCGGCTCGCCGGGCGGCCCGCGCAGGAGGACGAGGTTGCAGTAGCGCCGTCGTGCGCCTCCTACGCCCCGTGCCCTGCGCACGGGGCGTTCGTCGTCTCCGGACCGGATGCGGTGGTCCCACCCGACACCCGAGAGGAGGCACCACATGGCACGTCCCGACAAGGTCGAGGCGGTCGAGGAGATCGCCGAGCGCTTCAGGGGCTCGTCCGCCTCGGTGGTCACGGGCTACAGCGGTCTGAGCGTGGCGCAGCTCAAGGAGCTGCGGCGCGCGCTGGGCGAGAATGCCAGCTTCCGCGTCGCCAAGAACACGCTGGTCAAGCGTGCGGCGGCGGATGCGGGAATCGACGGCCTCGACGAGCTCCTGGCCGGCCCGACGGCGATCGCGTTCGTCACCGGCGAGGCAGTCGACACCGCCAAGGCGCTGAAGACCTTCGCCAAGGACAACAAGGGCCTGGTGATCAAGGGCGGCTACATGGACGGCCGTGCCCTCACCGGCACGGAGGTCGAGCGGCTCGCCGATCTCGAGTCCCGCGAGGTCCTGCTGGCCAAGCTGGCCGGCGCGATGAAGGGCAACCTCGCCAAGGCCGCCGGTCTGTTCAACGCTCCGGCGTCTCAGGTCGCGCGTCTGGTCCAGGCCCTGGCCGACAAGAAGGCCGCCGAAGGTGGCGAGCCCGACGCGGCCGCCGCCGAGAGCTGATCCGGCTCCACCACCCCCACACACTCAGCAACACAGAAGGAGCCAGTCATGGCGAAGCTGTCCAGCGACGAGCTGCTCGACGCGTTCAAGGAGCTCACCCTCATCGAGCTCTCCGAGTTCGTGAAGAAGTTCGAGGAGACCTTCGAGGTCACCGCGGCCGCCCCGGTCGCCGTCGCGGCCGCCGGCCCCGCCGCCGGTGGTGCCCCGGCCGAGGCCGAGGCCGAGAAGGACGAGTTCAACGTCGTCCTCGACGCCGCCGGTGACAAGAAGATCCAGGTCATCAAGGTCGTCCGCGAGCTGGTCTCGGGCCTGGGCCTCAAGGAGGCCAAGGACCTCGTCGAGTCCGCCCCGAAGCCCGTCCTCGAGGGCGTCGCCAAGGATGCGGCCGAGGCCGCCAAGACGAAGCTCGAGGAGGCCGGCGCCAAGGTCTCGCTGACCTGACAGCCGTTCCACGCGCGAAGGGCGGGCACCCACCTCGGGTGCCCGCCCTTCGGGCTTCTCAGGGCCGGTCGCGCAGCTCGCGGCGCAGCAGCTTGCCGCTGACCGTCTTCGGGATCTCGTCGAGGAACTCCACCTGCCGCGGGTACTTGTAGGCCGCCATCCGCTCCCTGGTGAAGGCGATCAGCTCCGCGGCCGTCGCCGAGGCCCCCGGCCGCAGCGAGACGAAGGCCTTGACCGTCTCGCCCCGGTAGTCGTCCGGCACCCCGATCACCGCGGCCTCGCGCACGGCCGGGTGCTCGTAGAGCATGTCCTCGACCTCGCGCGGCCACACCTTGTAGCCCGAGACGTTGATCTGGTCCTTCTTGCGGTCGACGATGTAGAACCAGCCGTCGGAGTCCATGTACCCCACGTCGCCGGTGTGCAGCGACCGGCCGGGCAGCGCCTTGGCGGTCTCCTCGGGCTTGTTCCAGTACCCCTTCACCACCTGCGGCCCGGTGGTGACGATCTCGCCCACCTCGCCGGGCGGCAGGTCCTCGCCGTCCTCGCCCACGATCCGCACCACGGTGTCGTAGACGGGCACGCCCACCGACAGCGCCCCGGAGGCCTCGTCGACGGGTGCCTGCGCGTGCGCGGGCACCCCGTGGCTCGGCGAGGTCGTCTCCGTGAGCCCGTAGATGTTGTGGATGTACTGCCCGAACGTGCTCTCGAAGGCCTTCACCGTCGACGGCGGGATCGGCGCCCCGCCGGACCAGATCTTCGTCAGGCTGGACAGGGACTCCCGACGCGCGCCGGGCGCGTTCATCAGCGCGATGAACACGGTGATGGAGCCGACCGTGAACGTCGCCCGCTCCTGCTCGATGACCTCCAGCGCCACGGCGGGGTCGAACCGGTGGAACAGCACCAGCGGGCAGCCCAGCAGCAGCGCGGCGGTGACGTGTCCGATCAGCCCGGTGATGTGGAACAGCGGGGCGACGCCGAGGATCACGTCGTCCGGCCCGAGCTCGCAGAGCTGCCGGTAGGTCTGGGAGTTGAACACCAGGTTGGCGTGGGTGTTCATCGCCCCCTTGGGCGGCCCGGTGGTGCCGGAGGTGTAGGTGAGCACGGCCGTGTCCTCCGGCGCGAGGTCGACCGTGGGCGGGCGCCGCCCCCGGAACCGCGCGACGAGCTCGGCCAGGTCCAGCGTGCCCTCGTGGGCGACCCGGGAGACGCCGCCGAGGATCCGCGGGTCGTTCCGGGTCTGGTCCTCCAGCTCCGAGGTCGTGACCACGATCCGCACGTCCGTCTCCGCCAGCACCGCCGCCGCGACGGGGTACATGGACTCGAGGGTGACCAGCGCGGCTGCCCCGGAGTCGGTGAGCAGCAGCTTGAGCTCCCGCTCCCGGTTCATCGGGTTGACGTTGACGGCGATCCCGCCCGCCTTCCACACCGCGATCAGCGCGATGACGTACTGCGGGTCGTTCTGCACGAACAGGGCCGCGCGCTCGCCGGGGGCGAACCCCGCGTCGAGCAGCCCGACGGCCAGGGCGTCGGACCGGGCATCGAGCTCGGCGTAGCTGATCCGGCCGTCGAAGTACCGGATCGCGTCCGCGTCCGGGTGGGCGGCGACGGTGGCCCGCAGCAGCGACACCATGTCCGGGAACTCGGGCGTCAGCGAGGCGGGCTGCCCGTCGTCGTAGCGGGCGAGCCAGGGCTTGGAGTCGTAGACGCTCACGAGTGGTCCTCCGTCGACGGTGAGGGAGCAGGTCCCATGATCGCCCCTCGCGACGGAGGCGTAAACTGGTCCCTCGGATGGTCCGGAAGAGTGAACTCTCGGCCGAGCGGCAGATGGTGACGCGCGGCGGGCCGACCGTCGACCGGGTGGTCGCCACCACGTCTGTGCCGGTCGTCCTCCGAGAAGGACCACTTACCGACGCGTACGGTCTTGACTCGGTGCGCCTGTCAGGTCACTCTTACGTCACGGTGCTTGGCTGACCCTGGTGAGCTGAGCGACGTGTCTCGACAGCGGCTGCATCGGCGGCTAGACTGACTCTTTGCGCTGCCTCCGCCCAGGTTCGGCGTGCACGCTGTCGGAAGTCTCACCGGTCTTCGAGCCGGTCGGAAGGTCCGTCATCGTGCTCGGCGGACCTGGTCGGGTGGCTGCGCCCTGACAACAGACGGCGAGTTCAGCTCCCCGGTGACACCCGACAACGTCGCCCGGATCGGCCACGGTACGGCCCGGTACCCGGTGCGGACGACGAAGACGGTAGCGCCTGCGGGGCCGCATTCGCCAGACGAGAGCGTAGTTCTCGGAAGGACGCATCTTGGCTGTCTCCCGCGCCACCGTGACCACTGCGACCCCTGGGAGCGTCGTCTCGGCGAACCCGAACTTCCCCGGCGCACCCACCCGCGTCTCCTTCGCGAAGATCGCCGAGCCCCTGGAGGTCCCGGACCTCCTGGACCTGCAGATCCAGTCGTTCCAGTGGCTGGTCGGCGACGAGGCGTGGTTCCAGCGCCGTATCGACGCCGGGGACGAGAACCCCGTCGGCGGGCTCGAGGAGATCCTGACGGAGATCTCTCCGATCGAGGACTTCTCGGGGTCCATGTCGCTGTCCTTCTCCGACCCGCGCTTCGACGAGGTCAAGGCCTCCGTCGAGGAGTGCCGGGACAAGGACATGACCTACGGTGCCCCGCTGTTCGTCACCGCGGAGTTCACCAACAACACCACCGGCGAGATCAAGAGCCAGACGGTGTTCATGGGTGACTTCCCGGTGATGACGGACAAGGGCACGTTCATCATCAACGGCACCGAGCGCGTCGTCGTGTCGCAGCTCGTCCGTTCCCCGGGCGTCTACTTCGACCACGCCATCGACAAGACCACCGAGAAGGACGTCTACTCGGTCAAGGTCATCCCCAGCCGCGGCGCGTGGCTGGAGTTCGACGTGGACAAGCGCGACACCGTCGGTGTCCGCATCGACCGCAAGCGCCGCCAGCCGGTCACCGTGCTGCTCAAGGCGCTCGGCTGGACCACCGAGGCGATCCGCGAGCGGTTCGGGTTCTCCGAGACCATCCTCGCGACGCTGGAGAAGGACCACACCGCCGGGCAGGACGAGGCGCTGCTGGACATCTACCGCAAGCTGCGCCCGGGCGAGCCGCCGACTCGCGAGAGCGCGCAGACGCTCCTGGAGAACCTGTTCTTCAAGGACAAGCGCTACGACCTCGCCAAGGTCGGCCGGTACAAGGTCAACAAGAAGCTCGGCCTGACCGAGCCCACCGAGGTCGGCACGCTGACCGAGGAGGACATCGCCACCACCATCGAGTACCTCGTGCGCCTGCACGCGGGCGAGACGGAGATGGCGGCCAAGGACGGGCGGGACATCCCCGTCGAGACGGACGACATCGACCACTTCGGCAACCGTCGTCTGCGCACCGTCGGCGAGCTCATCCAGAACCAGGTCCGTGTGGGCCTGTCCCGGATGGAGCGCGTCGTCCGGGAGCGGATGACCACGCAGGACGTCGAGGCCATCACGCCGCAGACCCTGATCAACATCCGGCCCGTCGTGGCCGCGATCAAGGAGTTCTTCGGCACCTCGCAGCTGTCCCAGTTCATGGACCAGCACAACCCGCTTGCCGGGCTGACGCACAAGCGGCGGCTCTCGGCGCTGGGTCCGGGTGGTCTGTCGCGTGAGCGGGCGGGCTTCGAGGTGCGAGACGTGCACCCGTCGCACTACGGCCGCATGTGTCCCATCGAGACCCCTGAGGGCCCGAACATCGGCCTGATCGGCTCGCTGAGCACGTTCGCCCAGGTCAACCCGTTCGGCTTCATCCAGACGCCGTACCGCCGGGTCGTCGAGGGCAAGGTCACCGACCAGATCGACTACCTGACGGCCGACGAGGAGGACCGCTTCGTCGTCGCGCAGGCCAACGCGCCGCTGAACGCGGACGGCTCCTTCACCGAGGACCGTGTGCTGGTCCGCATGAAGGGCGGCGAGGTCGACCTGATCTCGCCCACGGGCGTCGACTACATCGACGTCTCGCCGCGGCAGATGGTGTCGGTCGCGACCGCGCTCATCCCGTTCCTCGAGCACGACGACGCGAACCGTGCCCTCATGGGCGCGAACATGCAGCGCCAGTCCGTGCCGCTGCTCCGCTCCGAGTCGCCGCTCGTCGGCACCGGCATGGAGCTGCGCGCCGCGGTCGACGCGGGCGACGTGGTCGTCACCGAGAAGGCGGGTGTGGTCGAGGAGCTCTGCGCCGACTACATCACCGTCATGGCGGACGAGGGCACCCGGCAGACGTACCGGCTGAACAAGTTCCGGCGCTCGAACCAGGGCACCTGCAACAACCAGAAGCCGATCGTCGACGAGGGCCAGCGCGTCGAGGTGGGCCAGGTGCTCGCCGACGGGCCGTGCACCGAGAACGGCGAGATGGCCCTGGGCAAGAACCTGCTCGTGGCGATCATGCCGTGGGAGGGCCACAACTACGAGGACGCGATCATCCTGTCGCAGCGCCTCGTGCAGGACGACGTGCTCACCTCGATCCACATCGAGGAGCACGAGATCGACGCGCGGGACACCAAGCTCGGCGCCGAGGAGATCACCCGGGACATCCCGAACGTCTCCGAGGAGGTCCTCGCGGACCTGGACGAGCGCGGCATCATCCGGATCGGTGCCGAGGTCCAGCCCGGCGACATCCTGGTCGGCAAGGTCACGCCCAAGGGCGAGACGGAGCTGACCCCGGAGGAGCGCCTGCTCCGCGCGATCTTCGGCGAGAAGGCGCGCGAGGTGCGCGACACGTCGCTGAAGGTGCCCCACGGCGAGAACGGCAAGGTCATCGGCATCCGCGTGTTCTCGCGGGACGACGACGACGAGCTGCCCCCCGGCGTGAACGAGCTGGTCCGCGTCTACGTGGCCCAGAAGCGCAAGATCTCCGACGGCGACAAGCTCGCCGGGCGCCACGGCAACAAGGGCGTCATCGGCAAGATCCTGCCCGCCGAGGACATGCCGTTCCTGCCGGACGGCACCCCGGTCGACATCATCCTGAACACGCACGGTGTGCCGCGACGGATGAACATCGGCCAGGTCCTGGAGACCCACCTCGGGTGGATCGCCAAGTCCGGCTGGGAGATCGAGGGCAAGCCCGAGTGGGCGTCCAAGATGCCCGAGGAGCTCTACTCCGTGGCCCCCGACACGAACACGGCCACCCCGGTGTTCGACGGTGCCAAGGAGAACGAGATCACCGGGCTGCTGGCGAGCACGCGGCCGAACCGGGACGGCGACCGCATGGTCGGGCCGGACGGCAAGGCGCAGCTGTTCGACGGGCGCTCCGGCGAGCCGTACCCGTTCCCGGTGGCCGTCGGCTACATGTACATCCTGAAGCTGGCGCACCTGGTGGACGACAAGATCCACGCGCGTTCCACCGGTCCGTACTCGATGATCACCCAGCAGCCGCTCGGCGGTAAGGCCCAGTTCGGTGGCCAGCGCTTCGGTGAGATGGAGTGCTGGGCGATGCAGGCCTACGGCGCGGCGTACACGCTGCAGGAGCTGCTCACCATCAAGTCGGACGACGTGGTGGGTCGGGTCAAGGTCTACGAGGCCATCGTCAAGGGGGAGAACATCCCCGAGCCGGGCATCCCGGAGTCGTTCAAGGTGCTGCTGAAGGAGCTTCAGTCGCTCTGCCTGAACGTCGAGGTGCTCAGCTCCGACGGTGCCGCCATCGAGATGCGCGACACGGACGACGAGGACCTCGAGCGCGCCGCGGCGAACCTGGGCATCAACCTGTCCAGCCGCCCCGGCAGCGACTCGATGACCGTCGACGACGTCGTCAACTGACCCGGCCGAACCGTAGAGAAGGAAGTCAATCTTGCTCGACGTCAACTTCTTCGACGAGCTGCGGATCGGCCTGGCTACCGCTGAGGACATCCGCCAGTGGTCGCACGGCGAGGTCAAGAAGCCGGAGACCATCAACTACCGCACCCTCAAGCCCGAGAAGGACGGACTCTTCTGCGAGAAGATCTTCGGTCCGACCCGGGACTGGGAGTGCTACTGCGGCAAGTACAAGCGCGTCCGGTTCAAGGGCATCATCTGCGAGCGCTGCGGCGTCGAGGTCACTCGCGCCAAGGTGCGTCGTGAGCGGATGGGCCACATCGAGCTGGCCGCCCCGGTCACGCACATCTGGTACTTCAAGGGTGTGCCGAGCCGGCTGGGCTACCTGCTCGACCTGGCGCCGAAGGATCTCGAGAAGATCATCTACTTCGCCGCCTACGTGATCACCTCGGTGAACACCGAGCTGCGTCACCAGGACCTGTCCACGCTCGAGAACGAGATGAGCGTGGAGCGCAAGCGGGTCGAGCAGCGCCGCGACCAGGACCTGGAGGCCCGGGCCCAGAAGCTCGAGGCCGACCTGGCCGAGCTCGAGGCCGAGGGTGCCAAGGGTGACGTGCGCCGCAAGGTCAAGGACGGCGGCGAGCGCGAGATGCGCCAGCTCCGCGACCGCGCCCAGCGTGAGCTGGACCGGCTCGACGAGATCTGGACGACGTTCTCGAAGCTGGACGTCCAGCAGCTGATCCCGGACGAGTCGCTGTACCGCGAGCTGTACGACCGGTACGGGGACTACTTCACCGGCGCCATGGGTGCCGAGGCGATCCAGAACCTGCTGCAGACCTTCGACATCCCGGCCGAGGCCGAGAAGCTGCGCGAGATCATCCGCAGCGGCAAGGGGCAGAAGAAGCTCCGCGCCCTCAAGCGCCTCAAGGTCGTCGCCGCGTTCCAGACCACGGGCAACTCGCCCATGGGCATGGTGCTCGACTGCGTCCCGGTCATCCCGCCGGACCTGCGCCCCATGGTGCAGCTCGACGGTGGCCGCTTCGCCACGTCGGACCTGAACGACCTGTACCGCCGGGTCATCAACCGGAACAACCGCCTCAAGCGACTGATCGACCTCGGCGCGCCCGAGATCATCGTCAACAACGAGAAGCGGATGCTGCAGGAGGCCGTCGACGCGCTGTTCGACAACGGCCGCCGCGGCCGTCCGGTGACGGGCCCGGGCAACCGGCCGCTCAAGTCGCTGTCCGACCTGCTCAAGGGCAAGCAGGGCCGGTTCCGCCAGAACCTGCTCGGCAAGCGCGTCGACTACTCCGGCCGTTCGGTCATCGTCGTCGGCCCGCAGCTCAAGCTGCACCAGTGCGGTCTGCCCAAGCAGATGGCGCTGGAGCTGTTCAAGCCGTTCGTGATGAAGCGGCTGGTCGACCTGAACCACGCGCAGAACATCAAGTCCGCCAAGCGGATGGTGGAGCGCGGGCGCTCGCAGGTGTGGGACGTGCTCGAGGAGGTCATCTCCGAGCACCCCGTGCTGCTCAACCGTGCGCCCACGCTGCACCGCCTCGGCATCCAGGCCTTCGAGCCGCAGCTGGTGGAGGGCAAGGCCATCCAGCTGCACCCGCTGGTCTGCGAGGCGTTCAACGCGGACTTCGACGGTGACCAGATGGCCGTCCACCTGCCGCTGTCGGCCGAGGCCCAGGCCGAGGCCCGGGTGCTGATGCTCTCGAGCAACAACATCCTGTCGCCCGCGTCGGGTCGTCCGCTCGCCATGCCGCGTCTGGACATGGTCACGGGTCTGTACCACCTGACCCGCGAGCGGCCGGACGCCTTCGGCAACGGGCAGTCCTACAGCTCGGTCGCCGAGGCGATCATGGCGTACGACCGCAAGGCCCTGCACCTGCAGGCGCCCATCAAGATCCGGCTCCCCGGGGTCGCCCCGGTCGCCGGCATCGAGGTGCCCGAGGGAGAGGTCTGGCTCGCCGAGACGACCCTGGGCCGGGTGCTCTTCAACGAGCTCCTCCCGGCGGACTACCCGTTCGTCAACGAGGCGCTCCCGAAGAAGCGTCAGGCCGCGATCATCAACGAGCTGGCCGAGCAGTACTCGATGACCGAGGTCGCGCAGTGCCTCGACCGCCTGAAGGACGCCGGGTTCTACTGGGCCACCCGCTCGGGCGTCACGATCGCGATCGACGACGTCGTGGTGCCGCCGAACAAGCAGGAGATCCTGGACTCGTACGAGGCCAAGGCGGACCAGGTCAACAAGCGGTACCAGCGCGGTGCGCTCTCCCACCAGGAGCGCAACGACGAGATGGTCAAGATCTGGACCCAGGCGTCCGAAGAGGTCGCCAAGGCCATGGAGGACAACTTCCCCGACGACAACCCGATCCCGATGATCGTGAAGTCGGGCGCGGCGGGCAACATGACGCAGGTCCGGCAGCTCGCCGGCATGCGTGGTCTGGTCGCCAACCCCAAGGGTGAGTACATCCCCCGCCCGATCAAGGCGAACTTCCGCGAGGGCCTGACCGTGCTGGAGTACTTCATCTCCACGCACGGCACCCGGAAGGGTCTGGCGGACACCGCGCTGCGGACCGCCGACTCGGGTTACCTGACCCGTCGTCTGGTCGACGTCTCGCAGGACGTCATCGTCCGCGAGGTCGACTGCGGGACCTCCCGCGCCGTGAACATGGCCGTCACCGAGGAGACGGCGGACGGGACGCTGATCCCGCACCGCTACATCCGCACGTCGGTGTACGCCCGCTGCTCGGCGGACGAGGTCAGGGACGCGGACGGCAACGTCATCGTGGAGAAGGGCGGTGACCTCGGTGACCCGGCACTCGACGCCCTCGTGGCGGCGGGCATCCGGTCGATCCGGGTGCGCAGCGCCTTGACCTGCGAGTCGACCACCGGCATCTGCGGCATGTGCTACGGCCGCTCGATGGCCACCGGCAAGCTGGTGGACGTCGGCGAGGCCGTCGGCATCGTCGCCGCCCAGTCCATCGGTGAGCCGGGTACGCAGCTGACGATGCGTACCTTCCACCAGGGTGGTGTCGCCGGTGACGACATCACGACCGGTCTGCCCCGTGTCACGGAGCTCTTCGAGGCTCGCGTGCCGCGCGGCAAGGCGCCCATCGCGGACGTCGACGGCCGGATCCGAATCGAGGACGGCGACCGCTTCTGGAAGATCACCCTCACGCCGGACGACGGCGGCGAGGAGATCGTCTACGAGAAGCTGTCGAAGCGTCAGTGGCTGGCCATGACCGTGGTCGACGGCGAGGAGCGCCCGCTCCGCGACGGTGACCACGTGGCCGTCGGGCAGCTGCTGCTCGAGGGCACCGCGGACCCGCACGAGGTCCTGCGGGTCATGGGTCCGCGTGAGGTGCAGCTGCACCTCGTGCGTGAGGTGCAGAAGGTGTACCGCACGCAGAGCGTGGACATCCACGACAAGCACATCGAGGTCATCGTCCGGCAGATGCTCCGCCGGGTGACGATCATCGACTCGGGTGCCACCGAGTTCCTGCCCGGCGCGCTCGCCGAGCGGGGCGAGTTCGAGTCGGAGAACCGGCGCGTGGTGTCCGAGGGCAACGAGCCGGCC
Source organism: Pseudonocardia sp. WMMC193 (assembly GCF_021728735.1). NCBI lineage: Bacteria > Bacillati > Actinomycetota > Actinomycetes > Pseudonocardiales > Pseudonocardiaceae > Pseudonocardia > Pseudonocardia sp. WMMC193. The sequence continues at coordinate 5,963,106 of NZ_JAKKDO010000003.1, forward strand.
TCCGGCCGCCCGGTGCTCATGGGGATCACCAAGGCCTCGCTGGCGACGGAGTCGTGGCTGTCCGCGGCCTCGTTCCAGGAGACCACCCGGATCCTCACCGATGCCGCGATCAACGGGAAGCGCGACAAGCTCGTCGGGCTGAAGGAGAACGTGATCATCGGCAAGCTGATCCCCGCGGGCACGGGGATCGGCCGGTACCGCAACATCCAGGTGCAGCCCACGGAGGAGGCCCGCGCGGCCGCCTACGCGCTGCCGAGCTACGACGACGGCTACTACAGCCCCGACGTGTTCGGCACCGGCACCGGTGCGGCGGTCCCGCTGGACGACTACGACTTCGGTCGGGACTTCCGCTAGTCCGCAGCACGCGAACGGGCCGGTCACCTTCGGGTGGCCGGCCCGTTCGTCGTCTCGCGAGCTGTAGGCCCGCCCGCGGCACCCCCCTGGGCTGCGGACGGGCTGTCATACTCGGATCCACACACGCTTCCGAGCTAGTACCCGGGTGAGTACTTCGATGAGCGCGCTCCAGGTGGTGGCGGACCGGATGGCGGCCGCCGGCTCTGTCGCGGACGTGCGCACGGCCTTCCTGCAGCATGCGGGAGCGGCCCTCGGGAGCGATGTGCGGGCCATCTACCTGCACGGACCGGACGACCGCCCGGTCTCGGCGGACGCGGTCGGCCTGAGCGACTCGGTGCTGCGCCGCTACGAGGAGCTCGGCCGCGACTGTGACCCGGTCCTCGACCTGATCGTCGCCGAGCACGTCGCGGTCAGCGCGCTGGACCTGCTCGGGTCGGATCGCTGGCACGCGACGGACCTCTACGACCACGTGATGGCGCCCGCGGACCTGGAGCACTACATCGCGGCCCCCCTCTTGGGACAGGGGCGGATCGTGGGAACCCTCGGGTTCACCCGGCGGCGGGGCGCGGCACCGTTCAGCACCGCGGAGATCGGCCGGGCCGCCGCGCTCGCCCACCACGTGTCCGCTCTCGTCGCCCGCTTCCCCGCCGAGCCGGTCGAGCCGGGGGCGGCGCTGCCGCTGACCGCGCGGGACCGCGAGATCGTGGCGCTCGTCGTGCGCGGCCGGACGAACGCCGAGATCGGCGCCGCGCTGCACATCAGCGCGAACACGGTGAAGCAGACGCTCAAGCGGATCTTCGCCCGCACCGGCGTGCAGAACCGCACCGAGCTCGCCGCCCGCGCCGCCCGCGGGTAGCCGGGCGGGATCGTGGAGCGCGCTGAGCGCCGGGCGCACTGAGAGCCCACGTTTCGTGCGCTCAGCGCGGCATGATCAGCGTTTGCGTGCCCTCAGCGTTGCTCGGACAGCGCTGAGAGCACGAAACATGCACCCGCCCCGCCCCTCAGTCGACGACGTACTCGGCGGGGTCGAAGACGGCGGTGCGGCGGGCGTACTCGCGCATGGTGCCCGGCCAGTTGTTGGTGATGCGGCCGGAGTCGGTGCGGTACCAGCTGGTGCACTCGGTCCAGACGCTGTCGCCGAGCCTGCCCTGCATCTCGACGTCGTAGGCGGACGCCACGTCGGGGCGGACCTCGATCGAGCGGGCGCCGCCCGCGAGCCGCCGGATGCCCTCCCGCGCGTAGCGGATCTGGCACTCCAGCATGTGCACGATCGAGCCGGACCCGACGTTGGTGTTGGGGCCGTAGAGCACGAAGAGGTTCGGGAAGCCCGGGACCGTCACGCCCAGGTGCGCCCGAGCCCCGTCCCGCCACTCCTCGGACAGCTCCCGCCCGGCACGGCCGGTCACCCGCATCGGCGCCAGGAAGTCCTGGGTGCGGAACCCCGTCCCGAAGACGATCACGTCGCAGGGGTGCAGCACGCCGTCCGCGGTCCGCAGGCCCTCCGCGGTGACCTCGACGATCTTCTCCGTCCGGACCTCCACGTTCGGCCGGGCCAGCGCCCGGAACCAGTCCGACGACAGCAGCACCCGCTTGCACCCGACCGGATAGTCGGGCGCGAGCCGGGACCGCAGACCCGCCTCGGGCACCTGCAGACGCAGCTGGGCGTGGTGGGCCAGGGCGAAGACCCGGGCGAAGGGCTTGATCGCGGTGAAGCCGAGGGCGCCGAACTCGAAGAACCCGGTCCAGAAGGTGCGCGCCAGCCGGGCGCGCAGGCGCGAGGCGGGCCGTCGGTAGGGGCGGTCGGTCTTCGGGATGACGTACGGCGCGGAGCGCTGGAACACCGTCACCCGGGCGGCGTCCGGGGCGATCGCCGGCACGAACTGGATGGCGCTCGCGCCGCTGCCGACGACGCCGATCCGCTTGCCGCGCAGGTCCACCGAGTGGTCCCAGCGGGCGGAGTGGAAGACGGGGCCGGTGAAGGACCCCAGGCCGGGCAGCTCGGGGACGGCGGGGTGGGAGAGCTGCCCGCAGGCGGAGACCAGGGCCTCGGCCTCGATCTCGCCGTCGGACGTGGCCAGGCGCCACACCGCCGCGGCGTCGTCCCAGCTCGCCGACGTGACCTCGGTGTCGTAGCGGACGGGGAGCTCGCCCGCGACCCCCTCCAGGTAGCGCAGGATGTCCGGCTGCGGGGCGAAGCGGCGACTCCAGTCACCCGCGGCGAACGAGTACGAGTAGAGGTGGGAGGGGACGTCGCAGGCCGCGCCGGGATAGGTGTTGTCCCGCCACACCCCGCCCGGCCGCGCCGCCTTCTCCAGCACCGTGACCCCGCCGAGGTCGTCCTCCCGCAGCGCCGTGCCCATCCCGATGCCGCCGAACCCCGCCCCGACGACGGCGACCCGCGGCCGTCGGGCGGCCAGGTCGCGGCGCAGCGCCAGGCCGAGCTCACGCAGGTCCGCGTGCGCGCGGTCGAGCAGGCCCGCCTCGAGCGCGTGGTCGTGCCACATGCCGGGGGAGCGGCGGTAGGTGACCCGCTCCAGCTTCTCGACCAGCCGGTCCGCGTCCCCGACCAGCACCTCGTCCGCGCCCGCCAGCACGTGGACCGGCGGCAGGCCGGAGAGGTCGGCCTCCAGTGGACGCAGCTCGGGCGGGACCGGGCGGCCCCCGAGGTACGCGTCGAGTCCCGCCCGGAGCAGGCCCGGGCCCAGCATCGCGTCGGAGCCCGCGTTGCCCTCGATGTGCGGGTCGGTCAGCGAGAGGTCCACCCACGGCGAGATCAGCCCGACGGTCGCGGGGAGCGGGATCCCCTTGTCGCGCAGGCGGAGCAGCAGCGCGAGAACCAGCCCGCCCCCCGCGGAATCTCCGGCGAGGGCGAGGTGTTGAGCAGAGTGTGTGCGGAGCAGGGCGGTATAGGCCTGCTCCGCGTCGTCCAGCCCCGCCGGGTACGGGTGTTCCGGGGCGAGCCGGTAGTCGAGCAGGTCGACCGGCGCGCCCGTGGACTCCGCGAGCCAGGCCGCCAGTGAGCGGTGCGACCAGGGCGAACCGACGATGTAGCCGCCGCCGTGCAGGAACAGCACGCGGCGCTGCGGGTCGGCCCCGGGGGTCCGGACGCGCAGTCCGTCCGCGGTCCGGTCCGTCCGGGTCCCGCGCGGGACGGGCAGCAGTCTGCCCTGGACGTCGACCAGCCTGCGGGCGACCGACGTCGGCAGTCGGGGCGAGAGCGACGGGGCGACCAGCAGTCGGGTCGCCGTGCGGACAGCGGCACACGGCAGTGTGAGGCGCATGATCGGGGAGGGTAACGATGCAGGTCACGACAGCCGAGGGGCCGCACGGGCCGTCCCTGGCACCGGCGGGGCCCGAAGGGGCGTCGGGTGCGGCGAGCGCGAGTCGATCTGCGACGAGCGGGTGAGTCGCCTTGCCCGGCGTCGGGCGGATGCGGCACCCTGCGGGGAACGCGGCGGTGGCCGGCAGACGACCGGCGGGCGGACGAGGCGTGCGGGTGTGGACCCGTTTTGACCCTCGTTTCCGGGGCCGCGTACCCTTGTGACGTGCGCGCGTTCATTCGCGTGCCCTCCGTCCGTCCCGGACGCTCCCGAGGGTTCCCCGACTCCCGGTGGGTGCACGAGTCGCGACACGCCCGACCTCGGGGGTCGGCACCCGGAGTGGAACCGGGGCTCCCGGACCCGAGCGGGCACGCACGATCCGCCCAGCCGGGCCTCCGCCCGGGTGAGACACCTGAGCATCACGAGCAGGGAAGAGAACAGAGGGTTCATGCCCACGATCCAGCAGTTGGTCCGCAAGGGCCGCGAGGACAAGGTCAGCAAGACCAAGACCGCCGCGCTCAAGGGTTCGCCCCAGCGCCGCGGGGTCTGCACCCGCGTCTACACCACCACCCCGAAGAAGCCGAACTCCGCGCTGCGGAAGGTCGCTCGCGTCAAGCTGAGCTCCGGCATCGAGGTCACCGCGTACATCCCGGGTGAGGGCCACAACCTGCAGGAGCACTCGATCGTGCTCGTGCGTGGCGGCCGTGTGAAGGACCTTCCGGGTGTCCGCTACAAGGTCATCCGCGGTTCGCTCGACACCCAGGGTGTCAAGAACCGCAAGCAGTCCCGTAGCCGGTACGGCGCGAAGAAGGAGAAGAGCTGATGCCTCGCAAGGGCCCCGCTCCCAAGCGTCCGCTCGTCTCGGACCCGGTCTACAGCTCGCCGCTGGTGACCCAGCTCATCAACAAGGTGCTCAAGGACGGCAAGCGTTCGCTCGCCGAGCGGATCGTCTACGCCGCGCTCGAGGGCACCCGGGACAAGACCGGCACCGACCCGGTCGTCACGCTCAAGCGCGCGTTGGACAACGTCAAGCCGGCCCTCGAGGTCCGCAGCCGCCGTGTCGGTGGCGCGACCTACCAGGTGCCCGTCGAGGTGCGTGCCGTCCGGCAGACCACGCTCGGTCTGCGGTGGCTGGTCAGCTACGCGGGCCAGCGCCGCGAGAAGACGATGGTCGAGCGCCTGATGAACGAGCTGCTCGACGCGAGCAACGGTCTCGGCGCCAGCGTCAAGCGTCGCGAGGACATGCACAAGATGGCGGAGTCCAACAAGGCCTTCGCCCACTACCGCTGGTGACGGGCCGATCGTCCGCGCCAACCTGGTCTAGGGAGAGCTGAGAAGTGGCAGCACAGGATGTGCTGACGGACCTCACCAAGGTCCGCAACATCGGCATCATGGCCCACATCGACGCCGGTAAGACCACCACCACCGAGCGGATCCTGTACTACACGGGGATCAACTACAAGATCGGTGAGGTCCACGACGGCGCGGCCACGATGGACTGGATGGAGGAGGAGCAGAAGCGCGGCATCACGATCACGTCCGCCGCGACGACCTGCTTCTGGAAAGACCACCAGATCAACATCATCGACACGCCCGGCCACGTCGACTTCACCGTCGAGGTGGAGCGGTCGCTGCGCGTGCTCGACGGCGCCGTCGCGGTCTTCGACGGCAAGGAGGGGGTCGAGCCGCAGTCCGAGCAGGTCTGGCGGCAGGCCACCAAGTACGACGTCCCGCGCATCTGCTTCGTCAACAAGATGGACAAGCTCGGCGCGGACTTCTACTTCACCGTCGGCACCATCAAGGACCGGCTCGGCGCCACGCCGCTGCCGATCCAGCTGCCCATCGGCTCGGAGAACGACTTCATCGGCGTCGTGGACCTGGTCCGCATGCGTGCCCTCACCTGGCGTGGGGACGTGCAGAAGGGCGAGGACTACACCGTCGAGGAGATCCCGGCGGACCTCAAGGAGCGCGCGGAGGAGTACCACACCGCCCTCGTCGAGGCCGTGGCCGAGACCGACGACGAGCTCATGGAGCTCTACCTCGGTGGCGAGGAGCTGACCGTCGAGCAGATCCAGGCGGGCATCCGCCGGATCGTGAAGGACCGCTCGGCGTACCCGGTGCTCTGTGGCTCCGCGTTCAAGAACAAGGGCGTCCAGCCCATGCTCGACGCGGTCATCGACTACCTGCCCTCGCCGTACGACGTGCCGCCGGTCGAGGGCACGCTGACCGACGGGGAGACCCCGGCCAGCCGCAAGCCCAGCAAGGACGAGCCCTTCGCAGGCCTGGCCTTCAAGATCGCCGCGCACCCGTTCTTCGGCAAGCTGACCTACGTCCGGGTGTACTCGGGCCGGGTCGCCGCGGGCTCCCAGGTCGTCAACTCGACCAAGGACCGCAAGGAGCGCATCGGGAAGCTCTTCCAGATGCACGCCAACAAGGAGAACCCGGTGGACGAGGCCCTCGCGGGCCACATCTACGCGGTCATCGGGCTGAAGGACACGACCACGGGCGACACGCTCTGCGACCCGCAGGCGCCCATCGTCCTCGAGTCGATGACCTTCCCGGACCCGGTCATCCAGGTCGCCGTCGAGCCCAAGACGAAGGCGGACCAGGAGAAGCTGGGCATCGCGATCCAGAAGCTCGCCGAAGAGGACCCGACGTTTCAGGTCTCCCTGGACGACGAGACCGGACAGACGATCATCGCCGGCATGGGCGAGCTCCACCTCGAGGTGCTCGTCAACCGGATGAAGAGCGACTACAAGGTCGAAGCCAACATCGGCAAGCCGCAGGTGGCGTACCGCGAGACGATCCGCAAGGCCGTCGAGAAGTACAGCTACACGCACAAGAAGCAGACCGGTGGGTCGGGGCAGTTCGCGAAGGTCCTGATCAACCTGGAGCCGCTCGACACGACCGACGGTGCGCTCTACGAGTTCGACAACAAGGTCACCGGTGGCCGCATCCCGCGGGAGTACATCCCGTCGGTGGACGCCGGAGCGCAGGACGCCATGCAGTACGGCATCCTCGCGGGCTACCCGCTCGTCGGGATCAAGCTGACCCTCGTCGACGGTGCGTACCACGAGGTCGACTCGTCCGAGATGGCGTTCAAGGTCGCCGGCTCGATGGCGCTGAAGGAGGCCGCGAGGCTGGCCTCCCCGGCGATCCTCGAGCCGATGATGGCCGTCGAGGTCACGACGCCCGAGGACTACATGGGCGACGTCATCGGCGACCTCAACTCCCGCCGCGGCCAGATCCAGGCCATGGAGGAGCGTGCGGGTGCCCGCGTCGTCAAGGCGCTGGTCCCGCTGTCGGAGATGTTCGGCTACGTCGGTGACCTCCGGTCGCGGACCCAGGGCCGGGCGAACTACACGATGGTGTTCGACAGCTACGCCGAGGTCCCCTCGAGCGTGGCCAAGGAGATCATCGCGAAGGCGACCGGCGAGTAGTCCGGACCGCTCGCGAGGTGTGGGCCGGGGATCGGTAGGGTCTCCGCCAATTCCCGGCCCCCACCTTCTCAATCCAAGACCTGCCGTCAGCACGGCGGAGTACGAATACCAAGTCCAGGAGGACAGCACAGTGGCGAAGGCGAAGTTCGAGCGGACCAAGCCGCACGTCAACATCGGCACGATCGGTCACATCGACCACGGCAAGACCACGCTGACGGCGGCCATCACCAAGGTCCTGCACGACAAGTACCCGGACCTCAACGAGGCCTCGGCGTTCGACATGATCGACAAGGCTCCCGAGGAGCGTCAGCGCGGCATCACGATCTCGATCGCGCACGTCGAGTACCAGACCGAGAAGCGGCACTACGCGCACGTCGACTGCCCCGGTCACGCCGACTACATCAAGAACATGATCACCGGTGCGGCGCAGATGGACGGCGCCATCCTGGTGGTCGCGGCGACCGACGGCCCCATGCCGCAGACGCGTGAGCACGTGCTGCTCGCCCGCCAGGTCGGCGTGCCGTACATCGTGGTGGCCCTGAACAAGGCCGACATGGTGGACGACGAGGAGATCATGGAGCTCGTCGAGCTCGAGGTCCGCGAGCTCCTCTCGTCGCAGGACTACCCGGGTGACGACCTCCCGATCGTCCGCGTCTCGGCGCTCAAGGCGCTCGAGGGCGACGCGGAGTGGGGCGGCAAGCTGCTCGAGCTCATGGACGCCGTGGACGAGTCGATCCCGGAGCCGGAGCGCGACACCGACAAGCCGTTCCTCATGCCGGTCGAGGACGTCTTCACCATCACCGGGCGCGGCACGGTCGTCACCGGCCGTATCGAGCGCGGCATCGTGAAGGTCAACGAGACCGTCGAGATCGTCGGCATCCGCGAGAAGGCCACCACGACCACCGTCACCGGTGTCGAGATGTTCCGGAAGATCCTCGACGAGGGTCGCGCGGGTGAGAACGTCGGCCTGCTGCTCCGCGGCATCAAGCGCGAGGACGTCGAGCGCGGCCAGGTCGTCGTGAAGCCGAACTCGATCACCCCGCACACCGAGTTCGAGGCCCAGGTCTACATCCTGGGCAAGGACGAGGGTGGCCGTCACACGCCGTTCTTCAACAACTACCGTCCGCAGTTCTACTTCCGGACGACGGACGTGACCGGCGTGGTGACCCTCCCGCAGGGCACCGAGATGGTCATGCCGGGCGACAACACGGAGATCAGCGTCCAGCTGATCCAGCCCATCGCCATGGAGGAGGGCCTCCAGCTGGCCATCCGTGAGGGTGGGCGGACCGTGGGCGCCGGCCAGGTCACCAAGATCGTCAAGTAAGACCCTTCTGCGGCCCGTGCCCCCTGGTGGGGCACGGGCCGCACCCCGGTTGAGGGCCACATTTATCGGTGTGGCATCCTTGACGGGTTGCGCGCGACGGGTGCGCACGCGGAAGTCGGCCTCCGATACTCCGTGACATACCCGCCGTGCCGACCCCGGAGTGAAGTGATCCCCCTGGGGGGTGAGCGGAGTCCCGGGGACCGGTATGCGAAGCGTAGGGCGACACGCCCGACCTCGTGGACCGGAGCCCACTGGGTGAGACGTGAACAGAGCGCGGACGCACCAGATCCGCATCGGATGCCACGGCAGAACCGTGCGTCGATCACTTGTGGTGCGAGCGAGCTGGTCGGGGCTCCCCAGACGGGTGGACACCCGGAGACACCGCAACGGCGGCAGGAAGAAGAGGACGACCCACGACCATGGCGGGACAGAAGATCCGCATCAGGCTCAAGGCCTACGACCACGAGGCAATCGACGCGTCTGCTCGCAAGATCGTGGAGACGGTGACGCGTACCGGTGCTCGTGTGGTCGGCCCTGTGCCTCTGCCCACCGAGAAGAACGTGTACTGCGTCATCCGCTCGCCGCACAAGTACAAGGACTCGCGCGAGCACTTCGAGATGCGCACGCACAAGCGGCTGATCGACATCCTCGACCCGACGCCGAAGACGGTCGACGCGCTCATGCGCATCGACCTGCCGGCCAGTGTCGACGTCAACATCCAGTAGGGCACCGATGAGCGACAGGCAGATCACCGGGATCCTGGGGCGCAAGCTCGGGATGACCCAGGTATTCGACGAGAACAACCGCGTTGTTCCGGTCACCGTGGTCCAGGCCGGGCCGAACGTCGTGACCCAGATCCGCTCGCAGGAGACGGACGGGTACGTCGCGGTCCAGCTCGCCTTCGGTGCGATCGACCCCCGCAAGGTGAACAAGCCCGAGACGGGCCACTTCGCCAAGGCGGGCGTCACGCCGCGCCGGTACACGGTGGAGCTGCGCACGACCGACGCGGCGAGCTACGAGCTCGGCCAGGAGATCACCGCCGAGGCCTTCGAGCCCGGTGCGATCGTCGACGTCGTCGGTACCACCAAGGGCAAGGGCACCGCGGGTGTCATGAAGCGCCACGGCTTCAAGGGCCTGGGCGCGTCGCACGGTACCCAGCGCAAGCACCGCTCGCCCGGCTCGATCGGCGGGTGTGCCACCCCCGGTCGCGTCTTCAAGGGCGTGCGGATGGCGGGTCGCATGGGTGTCGCGCGGCAGACCACGCAGAACCTGAAGATCCACCGCGTCGACGCCGAGCGCGGCCTGCTGCTGCTGAAGGGCGCCGTTCCCGGCCCCAAGGGCGGCCTCGTCGTGGTGAAGAGCGCTGCGAAGGGTGGTGCGAAGTAATGGCCACCGTCAACGTGGTCGACGCCAAGGGCGAGAAGACCGGTTCGGCCGAGCTTCCGGAGCACGTCTTCGACGTGACCGCGAACGTCCCGCTGATGCACCAGGTCGTCGTCGCCCAGCAGGCGGCCGCCCGCCAGGGCACGCACGACACCAAGACCCGGGGCGAGGTCCGCGGCGGCGGCAAGAAGCCGTACCGCCAGAAGGGCACCGGCCGGGCCCGCCAGGGCTCGACCCGCGCGCCGCAGTTCGCGGGCGGTGGCACCGTCCACGGCCCGACGCCGCGCGACTACGCCCAGAAGACCCCGAAGAAGATGAAGGCCGCCGCCCTGCGTGGCGCCCTGTCGGACCGCGCCCGCGCCGGGCTGGTCCACGTCGTCTCCGGGCTGGTCGAGGGGGACACCCCGTCGACGAAGTCGGCGCGCCAGGCCCTCGCGGCCGTCGCGGGCGCCGACACCAAGGTCCTCGCGGTCGTCGACCGGGACGACTCGGTGAACCTGCTGAGCCTGCGCAACCTCCCCGAGGTGCACCTGATCGCGCCGGACCAGCTGAACACCTACGACGTGCTGGTCAACGACGTCGTGCTGTTCACGCAGGCCTCGCTCGACGCGTTCCTGGCCGGCCCGATCGCGGTCAAGACGAAGCGTGCCGAGCGCGCGGAGAAGGAGGCGGGCAAGTGATCCCCGACCCGCGCGACATCCTGCTCGCGCCGGTGGTGTCCGAGAAGAGCTACAGCCTGCTGGACGGCAAGCAGTACACCTTCCTGGTCCACCCGGACGCGAACAAGACGCAGATCAAGATCGCTGTGGAGAAGGTCTTCGGGGTGAAGGTCGTCAGCGTGAACACGCTGAACCGCCCCGGGAAGCGCAAGCGCGCCAAGACCGGCTACGGCAAGCGCAAGGACACCAAGCGCGCGATCGTCACGCTCTCCGAGGAGAGCAAGGACATCGACGTCTTCGGTGCCCGGGCGAGCTGAGGGATTGAGCTGACTCATGGGTATCCGTAAGTACAAGCCGACGACTCCCGGCCGCCGCGGTTCCAGCGTCTCCGACTTCGCGGAGATCACCCGCGACACGCCGGAGAAGTCGCTGATCCGTCCGCTGCACAACAAGGGCGGTCGCAACGCGCACGGCAAGGTCACCACCCGCCACCAGGGCGGCGGCCACAAGCGTGCCTACCGCCTGATCGACTTCCGGCGGAACGACAAGGACGGCATCCCGGCCACCGTCGCGCACATCGAGTACGACCCCAACCGGACGTCTCGGATCGCGCTCCTGCACTTCGCGGACGGCGAGAAGCGCTACATCATCGCGCCCGCCCGCCTGAAGCAGGGTGACAAGGTCGAGTCCGGCCCCCGCGCCGACATCAAGGTCGGCAACAACCTGCCGCTGCGCAACATCCCGACCGGCACCGTGATCCACGCGATCGAGCTCCGCCCCGGTGGCGGCGCCAAGATCGCGCGGTCGGCCGGCTCGAGCGTGCAGCTGGTGGCGAAGGACGGCCCCTACGCGCAGCTGCGCATGCCGTCCGGCGAGATCCGCAACGTCGACGTGCGCTGCCGCGCCACCGTCGGCGAGGTGGGCAACGCCGAGCACTCCAACATCAACTGGGGCAAGGCGGGCCGCATGCGGTGGAAGGGCAAGCGCCCGACCGTCCGTGGTGTCGCCATGAACCCGGTCGACCACCCGCACGGTGGTGGTGAGGGCAAGACCTCCGGTGGTCGCCACCCGGTCAACCCCGCGGGCAAGCCCGAGGGCCGCACCCGCCGCACCAAGCCGTCCGACAAGTTGATCGTCCGCCGGCGTCGTACCGGCAAGAAGCGCTAGAGCAGGAGGTAAGACATGCCGCGCAGCCTGAAGAAGGGCCCGTTCGTCGACGACCACCTGCTCAAGAAGGTGGACGCCCTCAACGAGTCCGGCAAGAAGACCGTCATCCGCACCTGGAGCCGACGGTCCACCATCATCCCGGACATGATCGGCCACACGATCGCCGTGCACGACGGGCGCAAGCACGTCCCGGTGTTCGTGTCCGACTCGATGGTCGGCCACAAGCTGGGGGAGTTCGCTCCCACCCGCACGTTCCGTGGCCACATCAAGGACGACCGCAAAGCGCGTCGGCGCTAAGCGGACCGAGTAGCAGCGTAAGGAGAGGTGGAGAACAGCATGGCCGACACAGCCAGCAGCACCGCCGACGCCGCGCTCGAGCCCGCTCGAGCGCTGGCCAAGGCGCGGTTCGTGCGCATGTCGCCGACCAAGTGCCGTCGTGTCGTGGACCTGGTCCGCGGCCTGCCGGTGAACGAGGCCCTCGCGATCCTGCGGTACTCGCCGCAGGCCGCGGCGGAGCCCGTGGCGAAGGTCGTGGCGTCCGCCGCGGCGAACGCCGAGAACAACTTCGACATGGACCCGGAGACCCTCGTGGTCGCCGTCGCCATGGTCGACGAGGGCCCGACGCTGAAGCGGATCCGGCCGCGCGCCCAGGGGCGTGCGTACCGCATCCGCAAGCGGACGAGCCACATCACGATCGAGGTCGAGTCCGCCCCGGCGAAGACCGCCCGTCGTGGTGCTGCGAAGGGGAGGGCCCGCTGATGGGTCAGAAGATCAATCCGCACGGCTTCCGCCTGGGTATCACCACGGACTGGAGCTCGCGCTGGTACGCGGACAAGCAGTACGCGGAGTACGTGAAGGAAGACGTCGAGATCCGCCGCATGCTCTCCAAGGGCATGGAGCGGGCCGGCATCGCCAAGGTCGAGATCGAGCGCACCCGGGACCGCGTGCGGGTGGACATCCACACCGCGCGCCCGGGCATCGTGATCGGGCGCCGCGGCGCCGAGGCCGACCGGATCCGCAGCAGCCTCGAGAAGCTCACCAAGAAGCAGGTGCAGCTGAACATCCTCGAGGTCAAGAACTCGGAGTCCACCGCGCAGCTCGTGGCGCAGGGTGTCGCGGAGCAGCTGTCCAACCGTGTCGCCTTCCGGCGCGCGATGCGCAAGGCCATCCAGTCGGCCATGCGCTCGCCGCAGGTCAAGGGCATCCGGGTGCAGTGCTCCGGCCGTCTCGGCGGCGCGGAGATGTCGCGTTCGGAGTTCTACCGGGAGGGTCGCGTCCCGCTGCACACGCTGCGCGCGGACATCGACTACGGCCTGTTCGAGGCCCGCACCACCTTCGGTCGCATCGGCGTGAAGGTGTGGATCTACAAGGGTGACGTCGTCGGCGGTCGCCGCGAGGGCGCCCCGGCCGCCGCCGAGGCGCCGGGCCGTGGCCCGCGCCGCGAGCGTCCGGCCCGCCGTCGCTCCGGTGCCTCGGGCACCACGGCGACCAGCACGGACGCCGGGCGCGCAGCGGCCGAGCAGTCCGGTGGCGGCACCGCCACCGCGACCGAGGCTCCTGCGGCTCCGGCCGAGACCTCTGGGGAGAACTGAGCCATGCTGATCCCCCGCAAGGTGAAGCACCGCAAGCAGCACCGTCCGCACCGGACGGGGATGTCCACCGGTGGCACCCGGGTCACGTTCGGCGACTTCGGGATCCAGGCGCTCGAGCCGGCCTACGTCACCAACCGCCAGATCGAGTCGGCGCGTATCGCGATCAACCGGCACATCAAGCGTGGTGGCAAGGTCTGGATCAACGTCTTCCCGGACCGCCCGCTGACCAAGAAGCCCGCCGAGACCCGCATGGGTTCCGGTAAGGGCTCGCCCGAGAAGTGGGTGACCAACGTCAAGCCCGGCCGGGTGCTCTTCGAGATGAGCTACCCCAACGAGGAGCTTGCCCGCGAGGCCCTGCGCCGCGCGATCCACAAGCTGCCCATGAAGTGCCGGATCGTGACCCGTGAGGGTGGTGACATCTGATGGCGGCCACCACTGCTGCCGAGCTGCGTGAGCTGACCGACGAGGAGCTCGTGCTGCGGGTCAAGGAGTCCAAGGAGGAGCTGTTCAACCTCCGATTCCAGATGGCGACCGGGCAGCTGGACAACAACCGGCGGCTGCGTACCGTCCGGCACGACATCGCGCGGATCTACACGGTCATGCGCGAGCGCGAGCTGGGTCTGTCGGCCGCACCGAGCGACGATGAGGGCGCGGCATGAGCGACGAGAAGACGCAGACGCGCGGGGAGCGGAAGGTCCGTGAGGGCCTGGTCGTGTCCGACAAGATGGACAAGACCATCGTGGTCACCCTCGAGGACCGCGTGAAGCACCCGCTGTACGGCAAGGTCATCCGGCGGACCAGCAAGGTCAAGGCGCACGACGAGGCCAACACGGCCGGCGTCGGCGACCGCGTCCGGCTGATGGAGACCCGGCCGCTGTCCGCCACCAAGCGGTGGCGGCTGGTCGAGATCCTGGAGAAGGCGAAGTGATCCAGCAGGAGTCGCGGCTGCGCGTCGCCGACAACACCGGTGCCAAGGAGATCCTGTGCATCCGGGTGCTGGGCGGTTCGGCGCGGCGCTACGCGGGCATCGGCGACACCATCGTCGCCACCGTGAAGGACGCGATCCCGGCCGCCGGTGTGAAGCGCGGTGACGTCGTCAAGGCCGTCATCGTCCGCACCGTCAAGGAGAAGCGTCGTCCGGACGGCAGCTACATCCGGTTCGACGAGAACGCCGCCGTCCTGATCAAGGACAACGGCGAGCCGCGGGGGACCCGCATCTTCGGTCCGGTCGGTCGCGAGCTTCGCGACAAGAAGTTCATGAAGATCATCTCCCTCGCCCCGGAGGTGTTGTGAGATGAAGGTCAAGAAGGGCGACACGGTTCTCGTCATCGCCGGCAAGGACAAGGGCGCCAAGGGCAAGGTCATCCAGGCCTACCCCGAGCGTGACCGGGTCCTCGTCGAGGGCGTGAACCGGATCAAGAAGCACACGCGGGTGAGCCAGAACCAGCGGGGCGCGCAGTCCGGCGGGATCGTCACCCAGGAGGCGCCCATCCACGTCTCGAACGTGATGGTCGTCGACTCGGACGGCACGCCGACGCGCGTCGGCAAGAAGCTGGTCGAGGGCGAGGACGGCGCGAAGGCCCGTCGCGTCCGGATCTCCCGCAAGTCCGGGAAGGAGATCTGATGACCACCGCTGAGAAGGTCAACCCGCGCCTCAAGCAGCGCTACCTCGACGAGATCAAGGGCGAGCTGCAGGAGCAGTTCTCCTACGGCAACGTCATGCAGATCCCGGGCGTCGTCAAGGTCGTCGTGAACATGGGTGTCGGAGACGCCGCCCGTGACTCGAAGCTGATCGACGGTGCCGTGCGGGACCTGGCCACCATCACCGGCCAGAAGCCGCAGGTCCGCCGGGCCACGAAGTCCATCGCGCAGTTCAAGCTGCGCGAGGGCATGCCGATCGGCGCGAAGGTCACCCTCCGCAACGACCGGATGTGGGAGTTCCTGGACCGGCTGCTCACCATCGCGCTGCCGCGCATCCGCGACTTCCGTGGCCTGTCCGGCACGCAGTTCGACGGGCGTGGCAACTACACCTTCGGTCTCACGGAGCAGAGCATGTTCCACGAGATCGACCCGGACTCGATCGACCGGCCGCGTGGCATGGACATCACCGTCGTGACCACGGCGACCACGGACGAGGAAGGCCGGGCGCTCCTGCGCCGCCTCGGCTTCCCCTTCAAGGAGAACTGAGCAGATGGCGAAGAAGGCGCTCAAGATCAAGGCCGCCAAGGCCCCGAAGTTCAAGGTGCGCGGCTACACCCGCTGCCAGAAGTGCGGGCGTCCGCGTGCGGTCCTGCGCAAGTTCGGCCTGTGCCGCGTGTGCGTCCGCGAGATGGCCCACGCCGGCGAGCTGCCGGGCGTCCGCAAGAGCAGCTGGTAAGGCAGCAAGCTGCCTGTGAGTGGCGAGTGACGCTACCGCGTCACTGACCACTCACAACCAGAACTACCCTGTGAGTGATCAGTGACGCGAGAGCGCCACTCGCCACTCACAGGCCACGAAGTGGCATGAGTCGCCGTAGGCCCCGGCCCGAGCCGGGGAACCACGGCGGGGAAGAGACACCGACTATGACGATGACCGATCCGATCGCAGACATGCTCACGCGTCTGCGGAACGCGAACTCGGCCTATCACGACCAGGTCACGATGCCGCACTCCAAGCTGAAGGTCGCCATTGCGGAGATCCTGCAGAAGGAGGGCTACATCGCGAGCCACCACACCGAGGACGCCGAGGTCGGCAAGTCCCTGGTTGTCGAGCTGAAGTACGGCCGGAACCGCGAGCGCAGCGTCGCCGGGCTCCGCCGGGTCTCGAAGCCGGGCCTGCGGGTCTACGCGAAGTCGACCAACCTGCCGCGCGTCCTCGGCGGCCTGGGCATCGCGATCATCTCGACGAGCCAGGGCCTCATGACCGACAAGCAGGCGTACCGGAGCGGCGTGGGCGGGGAAGTCCTCGCCTACGTCTGGTGAGAGGGGAGTAGCGAATGTCCCGCATCGGGAAGCTGCCGATCACCGTTCCGGCCGGTGTCGACGTGAAGATCGACGGCCAGACCGTCACCGTCAAGGGCCCGAAGGGCACCTTGTCCCACACCGTCATCGCGCCGATCACGGTCGTGCTCGAGGACGGCGTCGTGCAGGTCAAGCGGCCTGACGACGAGCGCAAGACCAAGGCCTACCACGGCCTGTCCCGCACCCTGGTGAACAACCTCGTCGAGGGCGTCACCAAGGGCTACGAGAAGAAGCTCGAGATCGTCGGCGTCGGTTACCGCGTGGCGCTCAAGGGTCAGAACCTCGAGTTCGCCCTGGGCTTCTCGCACCCGGTCGTCGTCGAGCCGGCCGAGGGGATCTCCTTCGCCGTCGAGTCGCCGACCAAGTTCTCGGTCTCCGGGATCGACAAGCAGCTGGTCGGCGAGACCGCGGCGAACATCCGCAAGATCCGCAAGCCGGAGCCCTACAAGGGCAAGGGCGTGCGGTACGCCGGCGAGAACGTCCGCCGCAAGGTCGGGAAGACGGGTAAGTGATGGCCGAGACGATTTCTGCGAACGCCAAGAAGCGCACCGGTTCGCGGGTGTCCGCCACCCGTCGGCGTGGGGTCACCCGCCGGCACGCCCGGCTGCGCAAGAAGATCAGCGGCAGCCCCGCCCGTCCGCGCCTCGCGGTCAAGCGGAGCTCCCGCCACCTGCACGTCCAGCTGATCGACGACGTCGCGGGCCACACGCTGGCCCACGCGTCGACGCTCGACGCGGACGTCGCCGCCCTCGAGGGCGACAAGAAGGCCAAGGCCGCGAAGGTCGGCGAGCTCATCGCCGAGCGGGCCAAGGCCGCAGGCGTCGAGGCGGTCGTGTTCGACCACGGTGGCTTCGGCTACCACGGTCGGATCGCGGCCCTCGCCGACGCCGCCCGCGAGGGAGGCCTGAAGTTCTGATGCACAAGTTCGAGATGGAAGGGACCGTCTGATGCCGGGACGTACGCGGCGCGAGGGCGGTGGACCCGGCGGCGGCCAGAACTCTGGTGGCAACGACCGTCGGGACCGCCGTGACGGAGGCCGTGGCGGGGCGGCCCAGGACAAGACCCCGTACATCGAGCGACTCGTCACGATCAACCGTGTCGCCAAGGTCGTGAAGGGTGGTCGTCGCTTCAGCTTCACCGCCCTCATGATCGTCGGCGACGGCGACGGTCTCGTCGGCGTGGGCTACGGCAAGGCCAAGGAGGTCCCGGCCGCGATCGCCAAGGGTGTCGAGGAGGCGAAGAAGAACTTCTTCCGCGTCCCCCGCATCGGCGGCACGATCGTGCACCGGGTCCAGGGCGAGGCGGCGGCGGGCGTGGTCATGCTGCGCCCGGCCAGCCCCGGTACCGGTGTCATCGCCGGTGGCCCGGTCCGCGCGGTGCTGGAGTGCGCGGGCATCCACGACATCCTCTCCAAGTCGCTGGGCTCGGACAACGCGATCAACATCGTGCACGCCACGGTGGCCGCGCTGAAGCAGATCCAGCGTCCGGAGGAGGTGGCGGCCCGCCGCGGGCTGCCGCTCGAGGACGTCGCCCCGGCCTCCATGCTGCGTGCACGGGCCGAGGCGGCCCAGGCTGCGAGGGCGTGATGGCCGACAAGAAGCTGATCGTCACGCAGGTCAAGTCCGCCATCGGCGGGCAGCGCAACCAGCGTGAGTCCCTGAAGGCCCTCGGCCTGCGCAAGATCCGCCAGTCCCAGGAGTGGCCGGACACGCAGCAGGTCCGCGGGCTGATCAACACCGTGCGTCACCTGGTGACCGTGGAGGAGGTGAAGTCCTGATGAGCGACTCGATCAAGGTTCACCACCTGCGTCCGGCCCCCGGGGCCAAGACCGCCAAGACCCGCGTGGGTCGTGGTGAGGGCTCTAAGGGCAAGACGGCCGGTCGCGGTACCAAGGGCACCAAGGCCCGCAAGACCGTGTCCCCGGCCTTCGAGGGCGGGCAGATGCCGCTGCACATGCGGCTGCCCAAGCTCAAGGGCTTCAAGAACCGGTTCCGGACCGAGTTCCAGGTCGTGAACGTCGGCGACCTGGCCGTGCTCTTCCCGAAGGGCGGCGAGGTCACCCCCGAGGCCCTCGTCGAGGCCGGTGCGGTCCGCAAGGGCCAGCCGGTCAAGGTCCTCGGCAACGGCGAGCTCGACGGTGTCAAGCTGACCGTGTCCGCCAACGCCTTCTCCGGCTCCGCCAAGGAGAAGATCGAGGCCGCGGGCGGCTCCGTCACCGCGCTCTGAGGCAGTACCACCGGCGACGCCGTCCGTACGGTCCGGCCCCCTGAGGGGCCGCCGAACGGGCGGCGTCGTCGCTGTTAGAGTCGGTTCCCGCCCAGGTTCATGGGCAGACCAGGAGGATCACCGAGGTGCTCAGCGCTTTCCGGGCGGCCCTCACGACCCCGGATCTCCGGAAGAAGATCCTCTTCACCCTCGGGGTCGTGGCCGTCTATCGGCTGGGGGCGAACATCCCGTCGCCCGGCGTGTCCTACCCGAACGTGCAGGAGTGTCTCCGGCAGGTCGAGGGCAGTGAGAACGCGGGCATCTACTCGCTGATCAACCTGTTCTCCGGCGGCGCGTTGCTGCAGCTGTCCATCCTCGCGCTGGGGATCATGCCGTACATCACGGCGTCGATCATCATCCAGCTGCTCACCGTGGTCATCCCGCGGTTCGAGGCGCTGAAGAAGGAAGGCCAGTCCGGCCAGAACAAGCTGACGCAGTACACCCGCTACCTCACGATCGCCCTGGCGATCCTGCAGGCCACGGGCATCGTGTCGCTGGCGAACTCCGGTGCGTTGCTGGGCAACTGCCCGGGCATCATCCCGGACGACTCGGTCTTCAACCTCGCGGTCATCGTCATCGTGATGACGGCGGGCACGGCCATCGTCATGTGGCTGGGCGAGCAGGTCACGGAGAAGGGCGTCGGCAACGGCATGTCGTTGCTGATCTTCGCCTCGATCGCGCACCGCATCCCCGCCGAGGGCATGAACATCCTGAACAACGCGGGCCCGCTCGTCTTCGCGGGCGTCTGCGTGTTCGGTCTGGCGATCATCGTCAGCGTCGTGTTCGTGGAGCAGGGGCAGCGCCGCATCCCGGTCCAGTACGCCAAGCGGATGGTCGGGCGGCGGATGTACGGCGGCACGTCGACGTACCTGCCGCTGAAGGTCAACCAGGCGGGCGTCATCCCGGTGATCTTCGGATCCTCGCTGCTGTACCTGCCGGACCTCGTGGCCCGGCTCGTCGGCAACGACGGCGGCTGGTTCCAGCAGTTCGTGCAGACCTACCTGGTCGACCAGTCCAACTGGCTGCACATCCTCCTGTACGTCGCGCTCATCATCTTCTTCACCTACTTCTACGTGGGCATCACGTTCAACCCGGAGGAACGGGCGGACGAGATGAAGAAGTTCGGGGGCTTCATCCCCGGCATCAGGCCCGGTCGTCCGACCGCGGAGTACCTGAACTTCGTGCTCAGCCGGATCACCCTCCCCGGCTCGCTCTACCTGGGCATCATCGCGGTCCTGCCGAACTTCTTCCTGGGCGTGACGGGCTCGGGTCAGAACCAGAACTTCCCCTTCGGCGGCACCGCGGTGCTGATCATGGTCGGGGTCGGACTGGACACCGTGAAGCAGATCGAGAGCCAGCTGATGCAGCGGAACTACGAGGGTTTCCTGCGTTAGAGTGCGATGAGGGGGCCTTGTTCGACAGGCCGTCGAAGTTGCATCATCGACAGGCCCGCGGCCCTCAGGCCTCCGGGACTCGCGTACGCCGCCACCGTCGGTGGCCCAGGAGCAGAAAGCTAGGAGGTCGAGTACCCAGTGCGACTCGTTCTCGTCGGCCCGCCCGGAGCCGGGAAGGGCACCCAGGCCGCGCGCCTCGCGGAGACCCTCGACATCCCCCACATCTCCACGGGCGACCTCTTCCGCGCCAACCTGAAGGACGAGACGCCGCTCGGCCTCGAGGCGAAGAAGTACATGGACGCGGGCGACCTCGTCCCGGACTCGGTGACCGTCGGCATGGTGAAGGACCGCCTGGCGGACTCCGACACCGCGAAGGGCTTCATCCTCGACGGCTTCCCGCGCACCGTGTCGCAGGCGGACTCCCTGGCGGAGATCCTCGGGGGCCTCGGCGTCGAGATCGACGCCGTCGTGCAGTTCGAGGTCCCGGACGAGGAGCTCGTGCAGCGGCTGCTCGGTCGGGGGCGCTCGGACGACACCGAGGACGTCATCCGCAACCGGCAGCAGGTGTACCGCAGCGAGACCGCGCCGCTGCTGGAGTACTACGCCGACCGACTCGTCGTGGTGGACGCCGTCGGCGAGGTCTCTGAGGTCACCGACCGCGTCACCGCGGCACTCGACAAGTAGGGGCACCGACCGAGTTGGCTGGACGACGAGGCGGCGTGCTGGGCGCGCTGGCACGACTGCGGGGGCGCGACATCGAGCTCAAGAGCCCGACCGAGATCGAGGCGATGCGCGCGGCCGGGGCGGTCGTCGCGGCCGCGCTGGCGGCGGTCTCGGAGCAGGCCAAGCCCGGTGTCTCGACCGCCGAGCTCGACGCGGTGGCCGAGCAGGTCATCCGCGACGCGGGCGCCGTCCCGTCCTTCCTCGGCTACCACGGCTTCCCGGCGAGCATCTGCGCGTCGGTGAACGACCGGATCGTCCACGGGATCCCCTCGGCGAGCGACGTGCTCGCCGAGGGGGACCTGATCTCCGTCGACTGCGGGGCGATCCTCGACGGGTGGCACGGCGACTCGGCCGTGACCATCGCCGTCGGGAGCGTGTCCGAGGCCGACCTGGCCCTGTCGAAGGCCTGCGAGGCCGCGATGTGGGCGGGCATCGAGGCGGTCCGCCCCGGCGGGCGTCTCACCGACATCTCCTACGCGATCCAGGAGGCCTGCAAGGCCGCCGCCATCGCGGACCGGGCGGACTACGGGATCGTCGCCGAGTACGGCGGCCACGGCATCGGCACCTCGATGCACATGGACCCGTTCCTGCCCAACCACGGTGAGCCGGGCAAGGGCCCCAAGCTCGTCCCCGGCATGGCGCTGGCGATCGAGCCGATGCTGACCGCGGGCGACCCGGAGACCCGCGAGCTCGACGACGGCTGGACGGTCGTCACGGAGTCCGGCTCGCGCGCGGTGCACTGGGAGCACACCGTCGCCGTCACCGAGAGCGGCCACAGCGTCCTGACCCTCCCGGCGTAGCGGCTCCGCCGCCTGTGAGCGGCGAGTGGTGCTCCAGCACCACTTACCACTCACGAGTGCCGGCGGCGCAGGTCACAGGGGGTGGGCGAGCTCGTCCTTCGGCAGGCGCCAGATCAGCAGGGCGAGGACGGCCAGGGGGAGGGGCACGAGACCGGCGAGCAGGAACGTCGTCGGGATGCCGACGGCCTCGCCGACCGGGCCCGCGAGCGCGGTCGACACCGGCATCAGGGCCAGGGACACGAAGAAGTCCAGGCTGGAGACCCGGCCGAGCAGGTGCGGCGGGACCCGACGCTGGAGCAGCGTGCCCCAGATGACCATCGCGGCGCCGTGCGCGGCACCCACGACGGCGACGATCGCGCCCATCGTCCACAGCCGGTCGGCGAACCCGACGAGGGCCAGCGGGACCCCGCCCACGCCCCACAGCAGGATCATCACGGTCAGGTAGCGGCGCGGCATGCGGCCGACGCTGGCGAGCAGGGAACCCACCGCGCCGCCCGCCCCGAACAGGGCGAGCACCAGGGCGTACCCGCCCGGCCCGGACGCCGTCTGGTCCCGGACGGCGAAGGGCAGCAGCACCTCGATCGGCCCGATCACCAGCAGCACGAGGAGCACGGCGAACAGCAGCGTGGCGAACAGCCAGCCGGTGTGCAGGAAGTAGCGGAACCCCTCGCCGAGGTCGGCCAGGACCGACGACGGCTCGCGTTCGGTCTCCGGCGGCACCCGCATGACCAGCAGCGGGACCAGGGCGAGGAGGTAGCCCGCCGCGGCGCCGCCGAGGGCGTACCCCGGCCCGAACCCGGCGACCAGCACACCCGCGAGCGCGGGCCCCGCCGCGTACATCGCGACCGGGCGCAGGATGCCCTCCAGGCCGTTGGCCGCCAGCAGCTCGTCGGCGGGCAGCAGCGTGGGGAGGATGGCGGAGTAGGCGGGGAAGAAGAACGCCTCGGCCGCGCCGACCACGAACGCGACGGCGGCGAGGCTCCACAGCTCCAGCGTGCCGGTCAGGGCGAGCGCGGCGGCCAGCCCGGCCATCGCGATCCGGACGGTCTCGACGAGGCGGAGCAGCAGCCGTCGGGACATCCGGTCCGCGGCCACCCCGCCCAGCAGCACCGACAGCAGCAGCCCGGTGGCCGCCGCCGCGCTCACCAGCGACAGCTGCGCGGGCCCGCCGCCGAGCTCGATGACCTGGTAGACGAGCGCGACGATCCACAACCCGCTCGCGAACAGGCTCGCCGCCATGGACGCGGCGAGCAGCGCGTAGTCGCGGTGCCGGAAGGGGCGCAGCGCGCGGGGGAGGCGGGACGTACCGGTCGTCACGGGCATACTGGACCACCTGCACCGGGGTCGAGGTCAAGCCGATTCCCCGCCGATCCCCCTCGGTCCCGTGCGCGCGTACCCCCTCTGCGCACGTGCCGTCAAGCACACGTACACTGGACCATCGGCGCGCCGTGTGGCGCCGGTTCCGGTCGTGTCTCGTGCCCTCTGGTCCCGCCCCCGCTGCCCTGCGTGCCTGCACCACCCACAGGAAACCTGTCACGGAACGCGGAGGCTATGGCCAAGAAGGACGGGGCGATCGAGGTCGAGGGCCGGGTCGTCGAACCCCTGCCGAACGCGATGTTCCGCGTGGAGCTGGAGAACGGGCACCGAGTCCTCGCGCACATCAGCGGGAAGATGCGGCAGCACTACATCCGAATCCTCCCTGAGGACCGGGTGGTCGTGGAGCTCTCTCCGTACGACCTCTCCCGCGGCCGCATCGTCTACCGCTACAAGTGACGACTCACGACCAGAAGGATCGACAGACGTGAAGGTCAAGCCGAGCGTCAAGCCGATCTGCGACAAGTGCAAGGTGATCCGCCGTCACGGGCGGGTCATGGTGATCTGCGAGAACCTGCGCCACAAGCAGCGTCAGGGCTGATCTCCCGCTTTCGCGGAAAGCTGCTCAACACAGGACCTGCTTGTCAGGGTCCGACCAGGCGACACAGAGGAACCCGACGGACCTGCCGCGACACACGAGTTGCGGTGACACCTCCGGAACCGGGCCGGTGCCCCACCTAGTCAGTGGGGACGGCCGTCGGGAGTACCCGGCACGACACAAGGAGACACCAGCCGCATGGCACGACTCTCTGGTGTCGATCTCCCCCGCGACAAGCGGATGGAGGTCGCACTGACCTACATCTACGGGATCGGGCGTTCCCGCTCCCTCGAGATCCTGGCTGCGACGGACATCAGCAAGGACCTGCGCAGCAAGGACCTGACCGACGAGCAGCTCGCCTCGCTCCGCGAGTACATCGAGGCGAACCTCCGCGTCGAGGGTGACCTCCGCCGCGAGGTCCAGGCCGACATCCGTCGCAAGATCGAGATCGGGTGCTACCAGGGCATCCGGCACCGTCGCGGACTTCCGGTCCGTGGCCAGCGCACCAAGACCAACGCGCGCGGCCGCAAGGGCCCGAAGAAGACGGTCGCCGGTAAGAAGAAGGCAGGTAAGAAGTAATGCCGCCCCGCACCCGTGGTGCGGCGGGACCCAAGAAGGTCCGCCGCAAGGAGAAGAAGAACGTCGCGCTGGGCCACGCCCACATCAAGTCGACGTTCAACAACACCATCGTGTCCATCACGGACCCGACCGGTGCCGTCATCGCGTGGGCCTCGGCCGGTCACGTCGGCTTCAAGGGCTCGCGCAAGTCCACGCCGTTCGCGGCGCAGATGGCCGCCGAGTCCGCCGCCCGCAAGGCGGCCGAGCACGGCATGAAGAAGGTCGACGTCTTCGTCAAGGGCCCGGGTTCGGGCCGCGAGACCGCGATCCGCTCGCTCCAGGCCGCAGGCCTCGAGGTCGGGACGATCTCGGACGTCACCCCCCAGCCGCACAACGGATGCCGCCCGCCCAAGCGGCGCCGGGTCTAAGGGAAAGGGAGTAACAACTCATGGCTCGTTACACCGGACCCATGACTCGCAAGTCCCGCCGACTGAAGGTCGACCTCGTCGGCGGCGACCAGGCGTTCGAGCGTCGCCCTTACCCGCCCGGCCAGCACGGCCGGATCCGGATCAAGGAGACCGAGTACCTCCTGCAGATGCAGGAGAAGCAGAAGGCGCGCTTCGCCTACGGCGTGCTGGAGAAGCAGTTCCGCAGCTACTACGAGGAGGCGAACCGCCGTTCCGGCAAGACCGGTGACGAGCTGCTCCGCATCCTCGAGTCGCGGCTGGACAACGTCGTCTACCGGGCGGGCCTCGCGCGCACCCGGCGGATGGCGCGCCAGCTGGTGAACCACGGGCACTTCCTGGTCAACGGCCAGAAGGTGAACATCCCCAGCTTCCGCGTCTCGCAGTACGACATCATCGACGTCAAGCCCAAGAGCCTGGCGCTGGACCCGTTCGTGATCGCCAAGGAGCTCGTCGGCGACCGTCCGGTGCCGGCCTGGCTGCAGGTCGTGCCGTCGACCCTGCGGATCCTCGTGCACCAGCTCCCGGAGCGGGCGCAGATCGACACGCAGGTCACCGAGCAGCTGATCGTCGAGCTCTACTCGAAGTAGGGCTGTATCCCCCGGGCGCGTGCGTCCGGTCCCCCCGCCCTGCAGTGGGGCGGGGGGCTCACTGCGGCATCAAATAGTGGGTGTCGCGGCCTACGAAGGAGTCACACCGTGCTGATCTCTCAGCGCCCCACCCTCACCGAGGACTCGGTCACCGAGACCCGGTCGCGGTTCGTCATCGAGCCGCTCGAGCCCGGCTTCGGCTACACGCTGGGCAACTCGCTGCGCCGCACGCTGCTGTCGTCCATCCCGGGCGCGGCCGTGACCAGCATCCGCATCGACGGCGTGCTCCACGAGTTCACCACGGTCCCGGGGGTGAAGGAGGACGTCACCGACATCATCCTGAACCTCAAGGAGCTGGTGGTCTCCTCCGAGGAGGACGAGCCGGTCACGATGTACCTGCGCAAGCAGGGCCCCGGCGCGGTCACCGCGGGGGACATCGTCCCCCCGGCCGGCGTCACCGTGCACAATCCGGACCTGCACATCGCCACGCTGAACGACAAGGGCCGCCTCGAGGTGGAGCTCGTCGTCGAGCGGGGTCGTGGCTACGTCCCGGCCATGCAGAACAAGGCCACCGGCGCCGAGATCGGCCGCATCCCGGTCGACTCGATCTACTCGCCGGTGCTCAAGGTGACCTACAAGGTCGAGGCCACCCGTGTCGAGCAGCGCACGGACTTCGACAAGCTGGTGCTGGACGTCGAGACCAAGCCCAGCATCGGCCCGCGGGACGCCCTGGCGTCGGCGGGCAAGACCCTCGTCGAGCTGTTCGGCCTCGCCCGCGAGCTGAACGTCGACGCCGAGGGCATCGAGATCGGTCCGTCGCCGCAGGAGGCGGACACCATCGCGGCCTTCGCGATGCCGATCGAGGAGCTGGACCTCACGGTCCGGTCGTACAACTGCCTCAAGCGCGAGGGCATCCACACCGTGGGTGAGCTCGTCGGGCGCAGCGAGGCGGACCTGCTGGACATCCGCAACTTCGGCGCGAAGTCGATCGACGAGGTCAAGATGAAGCTCGTCGGCCTCGGCCTCGCCCTGAAGGACAGCCCGCCCGGGTTCGACCCGTCCGCCGCTGCCTCCGACTACGGCAGCGACGGTGGCTACGACGCCGACCCGTTCGGCGACGACGGCCAGGACTACGCAGAAACGGAGCAGTTGTAAGCCATGCCTCAGCCCACCAAGGGTCCCCGCCTCGGCGGGTCACCCGCCCACCAGCGGCTGATCCTGGCCAACCTGGCCACTGCGCTGTTCCAGCACGGTCGGATCACCACCACCGAGGCCAAGGCCCGTCGGCTGCGCCCCTACGCGGAGCGGCTGATCACCAAGGCCAAGCGCGGTGACCTGCACAACCGTCGCGAGATCCTCAAGGTCATCCGCGACAAGTCGGTCGTGCACCGGCTCGTCGAGGAGATCGGCCCGTTCTACGCGGACCGCAACGGCGGCTACACCCGGATCACCAAGACCATGCCGCGCAAGGGCGACAACGCCCCCATGGCCGTGATCGAGCTGATCCAGCAGAAGACCGTCACCGACGAGGCCAACCGTGCTCGCCGGGCCGCGGCCTCGCAGGCGGCCACCACCGCCGAGCCCGAGGTGACCGAGGAGAAGATCGAGGCCGCTCAGACGGACTCGACCGAGGCCGCCGAGGCACTGCAGGTCGCGGAGGTCGAGGAGTCGGCGTCGACCAACGAGGCGCCCTACGGCGAGGGCAGCCACGCCCCGCTGGAGGACCCGGCCGAGGCCCCCGAGGGCTTCGAGATCAAGGGCAACGCGGACTCGATGCTGTACCACGTCCCCGGTTCGTCGCACTACGACCGCACCGTGGCCGAGGTCTGGTTCGCCACCCCGGAGGCCGCCGAGGCCGCCGGTTTCTCGCTGCCGAAGTCCCAGCAGGAGACCGACTCTGAGTGAGTCCTCCCCTGTGAACGAGCCCGCCGTCCTCCCGGACGGCGGGCTCGCTCGCTTTCGCCTGGACGTCTCCTACGACGGCACGGACTTCTCCGGCTGGGCGGTCCAGCCCGGTCTGCGGACCGTGCAGGGCGTGCTGACGGACGCGCTGTCCCGGGTCCTGCGCGCCGAGGTCTCGCTGACCGTCGCCGGCCGGACGGACGCCGGGGTGCACGCGTCGGGCCAGGTCGTGCACGCGGACCTCGACGACTCCCTCGACCCGGTCTGGCTGGTGCGTCGGCTGGCCCGGATCCTCCCGCCGGACGTCCGGGTGCGCGCCGTGACGCCCGTGCCCCCCGCGTTCGACGCCCGGTTCGCGGCCCTGCGCCGCCACTACGCGTACCGCGTCGCCGTGACCCCGTGGGGTGCGGATCCGCTGCGCGCCCGCGACACCGTGTCCTGGCCGTACCCGGTGAGTCGGGAGGCGGTGAACGCCGCCTCGGCCCTGCTGGTGGGCGAACACGACTTCGCGGCCTACTGCAAGCACCGCGAGGGCGCCACCACGGTCCGGGGGCTGGAGCGCTTCACCTGGTCCGCGGGGGACGGCGTGCTGACCGCGCACGTCTCGGCGGACGCCTTCTGCCACAGCATGGTCCGCAGCCTCGTGGGCGCGATGCTGGAGGTGGGCCGGGGCCGCAAGCC
This sequence comes from Pseudonocardia sp. WMMC193, assembly GCF_021728735.1. Taxonomy (NCBI): domain Bacteria; kingdom Bacillati; phylum Actinomycetota; class Actinomycetes; order Pseudonocardiales; family Pseudonocardiaceae; genus Pseudonocardia; species Pseudonocardia sp. WMMC193. Next base: position 5,990,634 of record NZ_JAKKDO010000003.1, read on the forward strand.
GGTCGACTGGCCGGCCTCGCTGCTGGCCCGCCGGGAGCGCGAGTCCGGCATCCCGGTCGCCCCCGCCCACGGCCTGACGCTGGTGGGGGTGGACTACCCCGCCGACGCCGAGCTCGCGGCGCGCACCGAGATCACCCGCAACGTCCGCACCCGGTGAACGGCGCGTCAGCGGCCGCGGAGCTCGCGGACGTTGACCACCAGCAGGAGCAGCGCGGCCAGGGCCAGTGAGCCCGCCAGCACGATCTTCCAGCCGCTCAGCAGGGCGATCACCAGGCCCGTCACCACCAACGCGGTGATCGCGAGCCCCGCCAGGCTGGCGGCGAACTCGACGGAGCGCCGCCGCGCCACCGACTCGACGATCGCGAACGCGACGAGCCCCACCGCGAACCACAGCAGCGTGGACAGGTGCGGCCAGTAGAGCAACGCGCCGAGCCCACCGATGAGCACCGGGATGGACAGCGCGGCCCAGACCCGCAGGAAGCGCGACCGGAGGTCCGCGGGCACCACGTAGGGCAGGTGCGGGCGATTCAGATGGGCGTCCGGCGGGCCCGGCGGACGGGGGCGGGCGAGCCGGTCGGACTGGACGTCGATCTCCTCGGTGAGCCGCACCCGCTCGGCGACGAGCCCCGCCAGGGCCGTCTCGCGGGCGCGCAGCTCCTCGAGGTGCGCGGGACGGCCGGGGGCGGCGTCGGTGTGGGCGGTGAGCGAACGGATCTCGGCGTACAGCCCGCGGACCGCGAGCCGCTCGCCCGCGATCTCGGTCTCCAGCTCGTCCACCCGGACCTGCAGGAGCTTCATCCGCTCCTCGAGCGCGGCGACCTCCTCGTCCGCGGTGGCGGGCACCTTGTCCAGGCCCGCCCAGCCGAGCGGGTCCGCCCAGGAGCGGCGGACCGACCCGTCGCGCTCGTAGCGGGGTCCCGCGGGCGCCCGCTCGCCGCCGAAGGAGTCCTTCGTGTCCAGGCCCCACAGGCCCCGGTAGTCCCGGATCCAGGGGGTGCCGTCGTCCACCGGGACCCGGGTCCACGCGGTGAGCGCGACGCCGTCGCCCCGGGCGTAGTCGATGAACGGGATGTCGAAGCTGCCGGTGCCCGGCTCGGGCGCGAACGGCATCAGCCAGCGGCGCATCCGCTGGATCGTGCGCAGGACCGCACGCAGCGCGGGCAGCCCGACGCTGACGACGTAGTCCCCGGCGACGAACGCGTGCGAGTGCGAGCCCGCGCCGGGGTAGAGGACCGGGTGGTCACCGGACCGGTCCAGCAGCGGGTCGTCCCAGCGGCGGCGCAGGTCGTCCCCGGTGTGGTCGTGCGAGGAACCCGCGACCCAGGCGGGCACGAGCTCGTTCTCGCCGCCGTTCTCGCCCGGGACGAGGTAGACGCAGACGTTCTCCCAGTCGGCCTCGTGGTCGTTGACCCCGTGGAAGGTCGAGCGCCAGTCGTTGAAGGCGTAGAAGTACCAGTACTGCAGCACGGTGTAGCCCGCGCTGCGCACGACCCGCCCGTAGTAGGTCGCCCCGTGCAGGTCCTTGCTGCCCTGGTGGGCCGCCGCGACCAGGCCGTTCGGGACCTTGCCGCGCACCAGCAGCGACAGCCGCAGCAGGACGTCGATCAGCCGGGCGATCACCCCCACCGCGGCGAACCGCCCGATCCCGCCGACCCGCGGCCGGTCCGTGCGCCGCCAGCGGCGGACCTCCTTGGCGCGCAGGGACTTCTGCACGAACCGCAGGTGCATCCGGTGCTCGCGGCGCCGACGCCCCTGCTCGGCCAGCGACTCCAGGGTGAGCTCCCCGGCGGGCACGACCGGGCTGTCCCGCTCGTCCCAGAGCGAGCAGCGGGCGACGTAGTCGTCCACGGCGATCGGCAGGAACAGCTCGCCGTGGGTGTAGCGCAGAATCGGTTCGTACCGGCGGAGGAGGTCGAGGTCCGCTGGTTCCACGCCGCCAGGGTATTACGTTCGTGCCATGAACCATGGGCTGGAGATCGCGTTGGAGGAGGCCCGGGCGGGGCTGGCGTCGGGCGGGATCCCGATCGGGGCCGCGCTCCTGGGGCCGGACGGCGAGGTGTTGGGCCGCGGCCACAACCGTCGGGTCCAGGACGACGACCCGTCGGTCCACGGGGAGACGGCGGCCTTCCGGAACGCGGGCCGCCAGCGGGACTACCGGCGCACCACGATGGTCACCACCCTCTCGCCGTGCTGGTACTGCAGCGGCCTGATCCGCCAGTTCGGCATCGGCGCGGTGGTCATCGGCGAGGCGCGGACCTTCCACGGCGGGCACGACTGGCTCGCCGAGCACGGCGTGGCGGTCACCGTGCTCGACGACCCGCGCTGCGTCGGGCTGATGGAGGACTTCATCGCCGCGCGGCCGGAGCTGTGGAACGAGGACATCGGGGTCGCCGAATAGTTCCGTTCCGCCCCGGGGAGCGGTCCCTGCGGGCTACCGTCCGGCGGTGGTGATCCCCCGCCCACCCGCGCTGTCATGATTCCCCGCCCACCCGCGACCAGGGACCAGGCCGACGCCCACCGCTACGGTCTGCGCCGGCTGGAGGCGGCGCTGGTCCGCGCGGACCCCGTGCCGCTGCACGAGCAGCTGCGGTCCCAGCGACGCGCCACCCTGGTCGGCGCCGTGCTGGCGGTGCTGGGCCTGGTCGCGGTGGCCGTGTACGCCGCGTTCGCGCCGCGGCCCGACTGGTCGCGGGAGTCCATCGTGGTCGGGACGCCGTCGGGGGCGGTGTTCGCGGTGCTGCGCGACCCCGACCGGCTCGTCCCGGTGGTGGACGCCGTCGCGGCCCGCCTGGTCCTGGCCGCGGCGGGACAGCCGCCCGGGGAGCCGCGACTGGTGCCGGACGAGGTGCTCGCCACCGCCGCGCGCACCCCGCCCGCCGCGGTGGCGGGAGCCACCGGGGTGCGGCCCGCCCCGATGCCGGGCGGCTGGGGCGTGTGCGACGGCCCCGACGGAGTGGTGGTCCTGGCGGGCGCGGCGACCGGCGGCGGCGAACCGGTGCGGGCGCTCTGGGCGCGGACGCCGGGCGGCGACATGGTCGCCGTGGTGGACGGCGTGCGGCACCCGGTCGGGGACGAGTCCGTGCGCACCGCGTTGGGGCTCGGCGCCCGGTCGCCGGTGACGGTCCCCGCGGCCGTCCTGTCCGCCCTCCCGGAGGGACCCGCGTTCGCCCTGCCCGAGGTCGCCGGGGGAGCGGGCCCCGCCGCCGTACCGGGCCGGCCGGGGGACGTGCTGAGCACCACCGGCGTCGACGGCCGCGTGCGCCTGTACGCGGTGCTGCCCGGCGGGGTGCAGGAGGTGCCCGCGACCGTCGCCGAGGTCCTCCGGGCGCGGGGCGGGGCCGGACCGCGGGAGGTGGCGCCCTCCGTGGTGGCCGAGGCGCCCCAGCGCAGCGTCCTGCCCGTCGCGGCCTGGCCCGGCGCCGCGCCGACGTGGGAGGAACCGACCGGACCGGTGTGCGCGACCTGGTCGGGGCGCTGGGGGCTGAGCGCGGGGGAGCCGCCGATCGCGGCCGGTGCCGCGCAGGTCGAGGGTGTGCTGGTGGCGGGCGCGGGTGCCGTCCGGTCGACCTCGCCGACGGGCGGCGGAACGGTGTGGCTGGTCTCGGCCGCCGGCGTCGCCTACGGCGTGGCGGACGCGGCCACGGCCGCCGCCCTCGGCCTGCCGCCTGCGCTCCCCGAGGTGCCCGAGAGCCTGCTCCGCCTGCTGCCCCGGGGCGGCACCGTCGACCTGGCCCAGGCCGTCGGGGCAGGCTGACCGTTCAGGAGCGCAGGCGACGGGCGAGCAACGGCAGCGCCGCGACCAGGGCGGACACCGCCGCCACCGCGAGCAGCGGGACCCAGGTCGGGATCCGCGGCCGCGGGACGGCCGGGGCCGCGGCGGGGCGGGGGGCCACCGGATCGGCGGCGGTACCGGGCCGGGGCAGCGCGGTCAGGGCCGCGAGCGGGTCGACGACCCCGGCCCCGACCGCCTCCGGGTCGGCGGCCGGGACGCGGGCCGTCGCGACGAGGCGGTCGGCGACCGCGGCGGCGGACAGGCCCGGGAAGCGCTGCCGGACGAGCGCGGCCGCCCCCGCGACCACCGGCACCGCCAGGCTCGTGCCCTGCAGGGTCGGCGCGGTCAGGCCGCCCCCCGCGGCGAGCGAGCGCAGCGCGGTGCCGCGGGCGGCCAGATCGACCCACGGCCCGCGGACGGTGAAGGCCGCGGGAGCGTCGTCGGGCGTGGTGGCGCCGACGACGAGGACGCCGTCCGCGAGCGGCCCGCCCGCCGCGGTCCCCACGCCCGCGGGGAGCGGGACCTCCCTGGGGGCGCCGGTGCAGCCGCCGGAGCCGACGTTGCCCGCGGCGGCGACCACGAGGACGTCCGCCTCCGCCGCCGCCCGCAGCGCCGCCGCCAACGGCCGTCCGACGGCCTCGGCGCGCGCCGCGTCCAGGCAGACGGTCTCGCTGACCGTCACCACCGAGGCACCGAGGCGCACCGCCCGCCCGAGCGCCGCGGCGAGCGTGCCCGTGTCCCCCGCCGCCCGGGCGCCGTCTCCCACGGGCACCGTGAACGACGGGCTGGCCTGGCGGATCGACAGCACCTCGACCCCCGGTGCGACCCCGACGACGTCGTCCTCCGGGCTGGGGGTGGCGGCCAGGACCCCGGCGACCGCGGTGCCGTGGCCGTCGCAGTCGGTGAGGCCGTCGCCGCCGGTCAGGTAGTCGCCGCCGCCGGTCAGTGCGGCCAGCCGCGGATGCGGCGCGACCCCGGTGTCGATCACCGCGACCCGCACCCCGGCGCCGTCGGCGAGGGCGTGGACCTCGCGCAACGCGAGCCCGCCGCCCCCTCCGGTGCTCCCCGGCGCCACGCATTCGGTGACCTGCCGCAGCCCGTCCGCGGGCCCGGGCCCGGGCGCGGGGCCGGGTGCGAGAGGTCCGAGCGCGAGCAGCACCGCGGCCAGCGACCGGAGGGCGATCATGAGCCGCGGACCAGGGAGAACAGGTCCAGCGCGAGGACGGCGAGGGGCACGGCGAGGGCGGTCAGCGCGAGCTCGGCGAGATCCACCGTCCGCCGGGCGACCGGCCCCAGCGGTGGCCGGGACACCGTGGCGACGACGAGCAGCCCGCCGAGTCCCGCCGCCAGCGCGGCGAGGCGGAGCCCCTGCGGGCCCGGCGCCACCACCGCGATGGCCGCGGCCGCGAGCACCGCGGCGCCCTGCTGGGCCCGCGCGGGCAGGGCGTCGGCGAAGCCGCGCGCCCGCAGGGCGAGCACGACGCAGCAGACGAGCCCGAATGCGGGCCCCCACCAGCCGGAACCGGTGGCGGCGAGCACCGCGCCGCCCGCGACGAGGGTCGCGACCGCGAGGATCAGCGCGGCGAGGTGGCCGCGCGCGAGCGCGACGGCGCCGTCGGGCAACCCGCCCGCCGGGTTCAGGCCCGCCAGACCGAGCGCCCACCGCGGCGCCAGCGGGGCCGCGAGCAGCGCGAGCAACGCCGTCGCGGTCCCGACCCCCGCTGGTGAGGCGCCGCTGACCAGCGCGAACGCGGCTCCCAGTGCTGTCGTCGACAGGACGAGAAAGACGGCGAGGACCACGGGCGCCACGACCCGGAGCACGGTCTGCGCCGCGAACGCCGCGAGCGCGGCAGCCACCGCGGCGCCCAGCGGTCCGGCCGGGCCGGGGAGTGCCAGCCATCCGGCCGCCGCGGCGAGCGGAACCGCTGCCAGTGCCCAGGCGGTGCGCGCGGCGCGGCCCGCGGCGGGTCCGGCCGCGCCGGTCAGCGACTCGGGTTCGGGGCGGGCGGCGTCCGGTCCGTCGCCCGGTCCGGGGTGCCCACCCTCCGGCCCGGCGCGGCCGGCGTCCGGCTCGCGGGTGATCGTGCGCGCCACGGCCGTCAGCAGCGCGGCGGAGGTGAGCAGACCGAGCACGGCGCCGACGACCGACCACGTCGGGTCCGACCGCAGGCCGGCCAGCCCGAGGGCCAGGACCAGCGCCGCGGCCAGGCAGGCGAAGGCCGGTGTCGGGTCCGCGCCCCCGGCCCGGTCGGCGACCGCGGCGGCCACCGCCTCCGGCAGGTCGTCGAAGCGCGGCGGGGCGGGGGCCGGGCGGGCCGGGCCGATCCGGAGCAGCTCCCCGTCGAGCACGCCGAGCTGGGCGAGCGTGGCCGAGGGCGGCAGCGGTGCGCCCGCGACACCGTCCAGCCGCCAGGGCGCGGGCGCGCCGGACGGCGGCTCGTCGAACAGCTCGACGAGCATCGGCGCCAGCTCCGCCACGGCGACGTCCGCGGGCAGCGCGACGTCCACCGTGGACCGCGGCCCGAGCACCGTCACCCGCCGGTAACCCTCCACCGGTTCCTCCAAAACGCCTCGCGGGAGCGGGGGTCTGCCGCAGTATCGGCGGACCGGGCACCCGCGCGGGGCGTTTTGGCGACACTGGGGGCGAGATGGGCACGATCGCGGTGCGCAGGAGACGGCGCGACGTGCCGCCCGTGCCGTCGGGGGAGCTGCACCTGGAGCCGCCGCCGGAGCCGGAGCGCGCGGTCCCGCCCGGTGTGCTCGCCCGCGTGCTGCCGGTCGCGATGCTCCTCGGCTCGGCCGGGATCGTCGCGGTGATGGGGGTCCAGCACCCCACGTCGTGGGTGTTCGGCGGGATGTTCGCGATGTCGTCGGTCGGGATGCTGATGGGCGGCGGGACCGCCCGCGGCGCCGAACGGACCGCCTCGCTCGACGAGGACCGCCGCGACTACCTCCGCTACCTCGCCGGGCTGCGCAGGCGGGCGCGGGCGGTCGCCGCGACCCAGCGCCGCGCGGTCGAGCACGTCCATCCCCCCGTCACCGCGTGGCCGGAGGTGCTCGCCGCGGGCAGGCTCTGGGAGCGGGACCCGGAGGACGACGACTTCGCCCACGTCCGGATCGGGCTCGGCCCGCAGCGCCTCGCCACCCCGCTGGTCGCGCCCCGCACCGGGCCGGTGGACGGCGTCGAACCCGTTGCGGCGCAGGCGGTCCGGCGCCTGCTGGCGCACCACTCGGTGGTCCCCGGGCTGCCGGTCGCCGTCGACCTGCGGGCCCCGGTGTGGCTGGACGGGCCACCGGAGCAGGCCCGGGCGGTCGCCCGCGCCCTCGTCGTGGGGTTCGCGCTGTGGCACTCGCCCGCCGACGCCCGCGTCGCGGTGCTCGGCGACTCCACATGGGACTGGGTGAAGTGGTTGCCGCACACGGCCCACGCGGTCGAGCAGGATGCGCTGGGCCCGGTCCGGATGCTGACCGGCGACCCGGACGTCCTCCGGCGGTGGTGGGCCGCCGACCCGGAGCCCCGGCAGCTGCTGGTCGTGGTCGACGGGCCGGAGGGCCCCGGGGCGTGGGCCGCGGCCGACGGGGTCGGGGTGCTGCGGGTCGGGGTCGCGGCGGGGCGCCGCGAGGGCCCGTCGGTGGTGCGGGTGCGACTCGCCGACCCCGCGCCCGTCGAGACCCTCGACGCGCTGACCGCCGACGAGGCGCTGGCGGCGGCCCGGCGGCTCGCGCGGTACCGGCCCGAGGGCGCCGAACGGCGCCCGGGGAACACCGCCCACGGCCTGCTCGACCTGCTGGGTCTGCCCGGCCCCGGACCGGCGGGTGTGGCGGCGCTGCGGGCCCGGCGCTCGGCCGCGGACCGGATGCGGGTCCCCCTCGGCGTCGACGACGCCGGTCGCCCACTCCTGTTGGACCTCAAGGAGTCCGCGCTCGGCGGCAGCGGCCCGCACGGGCTCTGCGTGGGTGCCACCGGCTCCGGCAAGAGCGAGCTGCTGCGGGCGCTCGTGGTCGGCCTGGTCCTCGCGCACGGGCCGGACGAGCTGAACCTCGTGCTCGTCGACTTCAAGGGCGGCGCGACCTTCCTGGGGCTCACCGGGCTGCCGCACGTCTCGGCGGTCATCACGAACCTCGCCGACGAGCTGACCCTGGTCGACCGCATGGCGGACGCGGTCAGCGGCGAGATCACCCGGCGCCAGGAGCTGTTGCGGGCGGCCGGGAACCTCGCCGGGATCGCCGAGTACGAGGCGGCCCGCCTCGCCGACCCCGGCCTGGCCCCGCTGCCCGTGCTGATGATCGTGGTCGACGAGTTCTCCGAGCTCGTGGCCCGGCGCCCGGAGCTGGTGGACCTGTTCGTGACCGTCGGGCGGCTGGGCCGCTCGCTGGGGCTGCACCTGCTGTTGGCGTCCCAGCGGCTCGACGAGGGCCGGTTGCGGGGGCTGGAGTCCCACCTGTCGTACCGGATCGCGCTCCGGACGTTCTCGGCGTCGGAGTCCCGGGCGGTGCTGGGCGTGCCGGACGCCCACGCCCTGCCCCCCACCCCCGGCTCGGCGATCCTCGCGGCGGGCACCGACCAGCTGGTGCGCTTCCGCGGGGCCTTCGTCTCGGGCGGGACCCGGCGGGTCCGGGCGGGCGCGCGGCGGATCCACCGGTTCACCGCCGCCCCGGTGGCCGCGCCCGCACCGCGCGAGGAGGCGGTCGAGGACTCGGTGCTGACGACCGCCGTCGCGGCGGTGACGGCACTCGGCGGCCCTGCGGCACACCGGGTCTGGCTCCCGCCGCTCGACGTCTCACCCGCGCTCGCCGACCTCCCGGTCGGGTCCGGGCTGCGGGTGGCGGTCGGTCTGGTCGACCGGCCCGCGCGGCAGCGGCGGGACCCGCTCGTCGTCGACCTGGCCGGGCCGGCGGGGCACGTCGCCGTCGCGGGCGGGCCGCGGTCGGGGAAGTCCACCGCGCTCGCGACGCTCGTCCGGGCGTTCGCCCGCGCCCACGACCCGACCGAGCTGGGTGTGCACGTCCTCGACCTCGGCGGCGGAGCGCTCGCCGCGCTCGAGGACCTCCCGCACGTCGGCACGGTCGCGGGGCGCGCGGAGCCCGACCGGGTGCGCCGGGTCCTCGCGGAGGTGGCGGGCGTCCTCGCGCGGCGCGAGGGGCTGTTCCGGGCCGAGGGGATCGGGTCGGTCGCGCAGTTCCGGGCCCGGCGGGCGGCGGGCGAGTCGTTCGGCGAGCCCGCCACCGACGTCCTGCTCGTGGTCGACGGGCTCGCGGCGTCCACCGCGGACTGGGCGGGGGGATGGGCCGCGGCCGACGAGGCGGCGGGATGGATCGCCGCGATCGCCCACCGCGGGCTGGCCTACGGCGTCCACCTCGCGGTGTCGGTGTCCCGCTGGGGTGAGCTGCGGCCCGCGGTGCGCGACCAGCTCGGGCTGCGGCTGGAGCTGCGGCTCGGCGAGCCGGGGGACTCCGATGTGGACCGCCGTCGGGCGGCCGCGGTCCCCGCCCGGCCCGGCCACGGGCTCGCCCCAGACGGAGACACCATGGTGCTCGCCCACGGCACCGCGCCGGTCGCCCCCGGTCCCGCCTTCCCGCCGGTCCGGGTCCTCCCGGCCCGGATCGCCGCGGACGCCCTGCCGCCCGACGCGATCGGCGTCGACGAGGCGGGGGACCCCGTCCCGCTCGGCGCCGGACACCTGCTCTGCCTCGGCGACCCCGGCAGCGGCAAGACCGGGCTGCTCCGCCTCGTCGCGGACCGGGTCGCGCGGACCGACGCGCGGATCGTCGCGATCGACCCGCGCCGCGCCCTGCTCGGTGCGCTGCCCGCCGATCACGTCCTGGAGCACGCGGTCACGCCCACGGCCATCGCGGCCGCCGTCGGCGATCTGGTCGCCTCGTTGACCCGGCGCAGGCCGGGCCCCGAGGTCACCGCCGAGCGGCTCCGGGCGCGGGACTGGTGGAGCGGGCCCGAGGTGTGGGTCCTCGTCGACGACCACGACCTCGCGGTCCCGCCCGGCGCGGCGGCGAACCCGTTGGCGCCCTTGGCCGAGCTGCTCGCCGACGGCGCGGACCTCGGCCTGCACGTCGTCCTGGCCCGCCGGGTCGCGGGTGCCTCCCGGGCCCTGTTCGACCCGGTGCTCGGACGGCTGCGGGAGCTGGGCGGGCCCGCGATCGTGTTGCACGGCTCGCCGGACGAGGGGCCGCTGGTCGGCTCGGTCCGCGCGAGCGCCCAACCCCCGGGGCGCGGGGTGTGGGTGGATCGGGCGGGCACCCGGCCGGTGCAGCTCGGGTGGCGGGAGCCGTGAGCGCAGGCCGGGTGAGCACGGTGGTGGTCGTCGACGGGCGGCGGGTCGGGGAGGTCCGCGACGGGCGGGTGGAGCTGCTCGGCGTCCTCCCCGCGGGCGTGCCGGCGACCGCCTTGCGACCCGGCGCGCGCGTGGTCGCGGCGGCGGGGCCGCCGGGGACGGTCGTGGACCTCGGCGCCACCGGGACCCGCGTGCGGCACGACGGCCGGGTGGTCGCGGCGATCCCGGTGGGCGGCCGGGACCTCGACCGGGCGGTGCAGGAGCTCGTGGCGGAGCGGGTCGGTCGGGGGTCTCCGGCGCTTGCGGCGCTCCCCGAGGCGGAGGCGCGCGTGGTTCGGGAGGCCCTGTCGCTGTGTCCCGCGGCGACCGTCGAGACCGCGGCGGGCCCGGTGCGCGTCACGCGGGAGGAGCTCGCCGCGGCGCTCGCCCCGGTCCTCGCCGCGGTCGTCGCTGGGCTCCCGCGGGGACGGCCGCTGCTGCTGGTCGGCGGCGTGGCGCGGACCCCGCTGCTCGCGGAGCTCTGCGACGCGGCGGGCGTCGGTCCGGTGCGGGTGGCCGAACGGCCGGAGACGGCGCTGCTCGAGTCGACCCTGCTCGAGACGCCGCTCGAGACGCCGCTCGAGACGCCGCTCGAGACGCCGCTCGAGACGCCGCTGCCGGAGCCGGGCCCGGCGCCTGCCGACATCGCGGGTGCGGGGGTCGCCCTCCCCGCGCCCCCGCCCCGCTCCCGGACGCCCCGGGTCCTCGCCGTCGTCGCGGGGCTGCTCGCCGCCGTCGCGCTGCTCGGCCTCGGGACCCTGCTGCCGGTGCCCGCCGACGGACTCGTCGCGCACGGCTACCGCCTCGCCGTCCCGCCGGGATGGGTCCACTCCGGCGGCGCTCCCGAGCTGCGGCGGGTCCTGCTCACCCCGGCCGGACAGCCCGACGCGACGGCGGCGATCGTCGTCGAGCGGACCCCGTTGGGGTACGACGCGGACGTCGAGCCCGCGCGGGCGGCGGCCGAGCTGCGGGCGCTGGCGCCGCCCGCCCTCGCGCTGTGGGCCGAGGGGGTGTGGACCCGCTACCGGGAGGGTGACGTCGAATGGTGGGTGCGGTTCGACCGGACCGACCAGCTCGCCGTCGGCTGCCGCGCGGCGGCGCAGGCGTGCGCCGTCGTTCGGGAGTCCCTCGTTCGCGATCGCTAACGCCTTCCGCGCGTTCCGGCCCGGGCGGCGGCCCGGCGCGCGAGGCTCCGCGCACCCGACGAGAGGAGCCGCCATGACCGGCGGATTCGGCACGACCACGGAGGAGATGGCGCGCGCGGGCCGTCAGGTCCTCGCGACCGACGACCAGGTCCAGGCGCAGCTCGCGGCGCTGCGCGGGCAGCTCGCCCCGCTGGCCGGGGCGTGGCGCGGCGAGGCGGCGCTCGCGTTCGAGGGCCTCATGGCCCGGTGGGACGCCGACGCGCGAGCCCTCTCCGCGGCGCTCCGCGGGATCGGTGAGGCGATCGTCGGGTCCGGGGTGAGCTACGCCCGCGCCGAGGAGGACGGCTCCGCCGGGCTGTCCGCGATCCGCGCGGCCCTGGGCTGAGCGCCGTGGAGATCCGAGTCACGTTCGCGGAGCTCGCGGCCGCGCAGACGGCGGTGGCCGGCACGGCGTCGTCGATCGCCGCCCGGCTGGACGACCTCAAGCGCGAGCTCGCCCCGCTCGTCGCGACCTGGGAGGGCCGGGCGGCCACCGACTACGCGGCCCGGCAGCGGCAGTGGGACACCGCTGCGGCGGACCTCGCCGCCGTGCTCGCCCGGATCGGCACCGCGCTGGGCCAGGCCAACGACGGCTACCGCCAGGTCGAGCAGGCCAACGCGCAGCGGTGGGGGTGAGCCGCTGCGCCCGACCCGGCTCCGCGGCTCGGACGAGGGCCGCGTACCCTCGTCCGAGCAGGGAGTTCGTCGCCAGGAGGGGGTCTTTTGACCTCGCTCGGAGGCGGCGGGTAACCTGACTGTTCGATGTGCGACGGGTGGAGACCCGTGCCGTCACCCCCGCGGTGATCGGTCGGCGTCCGCACCGACGCACGAGAGACAGAGACTGACTTTTCAGGCAGCTCCGAGCCCGAGAACGACGAGGTAGACCCGTGCCCACGTACAGCCCCAAGCCCGGCGAGATCACCCGTGCCTGGCACGTGATCGACGCCACCGACGTGGTGCTCGGTCGCCTGGCCACCCACGCTGCCACGCTCCTGCGCGGCAAGCACAAGCCCACCTACGCCCCGCACATGGACACCGGCGACTTCGTCGTGATCATCAACGCGGAGAAGATCTCGGTCTCGGGCAAGAAGCGGGACGACAAGTTCGTCTACCGCCACTCCGGCTTCCCGGGCGGGCTCAAGCAGCGCTCGGTCGGCGAGATGATCGACTCGCACCCGGACCGCCTGGTCGAGAAGGCCATCAAGGGCATGCTGCCGCACAACCGGCTCGGCCGGGCGATGGCGAAGAAGCTCAAGGTCTACGCCGGCCCGTCGCACCCGCACGAGGCGCAGAAGCCGCAGCCGTTCGAGATCACCCAGGTCGCGCAGTGACCAACCCGAGCAACGAAGAGGGACAGAGCGTGAGCACCCCCGAGGACAGCGCTGCCGAGCAGGAGGTCTACGTCTCCGACGAGGCCGCCGCGGGCGAGAGCCTGGACTACACCATCGGCGACGCCGCCGCGTTCGAGGCGGGCGACGAGACCGACGCCGTCGCGGACGAGTTCGCGGTCGAGGCCCCGATCGTGCTCGACCGCCCGGTCCAGACCGTGGGTCGCCGCAAGGAGGCCGTCGTCCGGGTCCGCCTGGTCGCCGGTTCCGGCAACTTCACGCTGAACGGCAAGTCGCTCGAGACCTACTTCCCGAACAAGCTCCACCAGCAGCTCATCAAGGAGCCGCTGGTCACGGTCGAGAAGACCGAGCGGTTCGACATCTTCGCCAACCTGCACGGCGGCGGCACCTCCGGCCAGGCCGGTGCGCTGCGCCTGGCCATCGCCCGTGCGCTGGTCGAGCTGGACTCCGAGGACCGCCCGCCGCTGAAGAAGGCCGGCTTCCTCACCCGGGACGCCCGCGCCACCGAGCGCAAGAAGTACGGCCTCAAGAAGGCCCGCAAGGCGCCTCAGTACTCGAAGCGCTGATCACGACCCGGATGCGTCGACTCTTCGGAACCGACGGCGTCCGAGGCCTGGCCAACGGCGAGCTCCTCACTCCGGAGCTCGCCGTTGCCGTTTCCGCCTCGGCCGCCCGCGTGCTCGCCTCCGGGAAGGACCGACCGGCCGTGCTGGTCGGGCGGGACCCCCGCGCCAGCGGTGAGATGCTCGAGGCCGCGGTGTGCGCGGGCCTCGCCTCCGCCGGGGCCGACGCGGTGCGCCTGGGTGTGCTGCCCACGCCCGCGGTCGCCCACCTCGTCGGCACCCTCGGCGCCGACCTGGGCGTGATGATCTCCGCCTCGCACAACGCCATGCCGGACAACGGCATCAAGCTCTTCGCCGCCGGCGGGCACAAGCTGCCGGACGCCCTCGAGCTCGAGATCGAGCAGGGCCTCGCGGCGGGTGGGGCCCGTCCGACCGGCGCGGACATCGGCCGGGTGCGGGACCTGCCGGACGCCCTCGACCGGTACCTGGCCCACCTGCTCGCGAGCACGCCGACGTCGTTGGCGGGGCTGCGCGTCGTCGTCGACTGTGCGCACGGGGCCGCGTCCGAGGCCGCGCCCGCCGCCTACGCGAAGGCGGGGGCGTCGGTCGTGGCGCTGCACGCGTCGCCGGACGGGCTGAACATCAACGCCGGCGTCGGGTCCACGCACATGGAGTCGCTGTGCGAGGCCGTGGTGCGCGAGCGCGCGGACCTGGGCATCGCCCACGACGGGGACGCCGACCGCTGCCTCGCCGTCGACGCCACCGGCCGGATCGTGGACGGCGACCAGATCATGGCGGTGCTCGCGCTGGCGATGCGGGAGGCGGGCGAGCTCGTCGAGGACACGCTCGTCGCCACGGTGATGAGCAACCTGGGCCTGCGGATCGCGATGTCCGAGGCCGGGATCACGCTGCGCACCACCGCCGTCGGGGACCGGTACGTGCTGGAGGACCTGCGCGAACACGGCTTCAGCCTGGGCGGGGAGCAGTCCGGGCACGTCGTCCTGCCGGGCCACGCGACGACCGGCGACGGTCTGCTCACGGCCCTGCGGCTGATGGCGCGCATGGCGTCGACCGGCCGCTCGCTGGCCGATCTCGCGAGCGTCGTGACGGTCCTGCCCCAGGTGTTGCAGAACGTGGCCGTCGCGGACAAGGAGGCGGTCGCGGCCTCACCCGCGGTCGCCGCCGCGGTCGCGCGCGCCGAGGCCGAGCTCGGCTCCACCGGCCGCGTCCTGCTCCGCCCCTCCGGCACCGAGCAGCTGGTGCGGGTGATGGTGGAGGCCCCGACCCAGGACACCGCCGACCGCATCGCCACGGCCCTCGCCGCCGTGGTCGCCGAGGCCTGACCCACCCGCGAGTCCCCGCGTTCGGACACGCGAGTCCGACACTCGGGCGCTGCGGACGTGATGTCCGGGAGCGGCCGGAGCGCAGGACACGATCAGGACGGTGCGCGGTCCGGGTCGCCGTCGTCGAACAGCGGGAGGCGGACGCCGCGGTCGTCGTTCTCGCGGCGGACGCTCGGACTCGGGAGCCGCAGTGCCGTCGGCGCCGAGGTCAGCGCGGCGGCGATCTCCTCGGCGACCCGGGCGGCGCGCCGGGCCTGGACGTCCAGATCGTGTCCGACCCGCGCGACACTGTCGGCCAGCTCGCGACCGCGGTCGTCCCACCAGCTGTCGCTGATCAGCCTGCTGATCCGGGCGGCCTCGGCGGCCGCGGCCGCCAGCTCCCGGGCCAGGGCGTCCCCCGAGTCCCTCATCGCCGCAGATCGCCGAACGCCTGCGCTGCCAGCGTGTCCGCCGCCGCCGCGCCTGCCGCCGTCCGGCGCAGGACCGCTGCGGTGTCGTGCAGCATCCGCTGGGCGCCGGCGAGCGCATCGGGCAGATCGGTCACCCCGATGGTCTCCGCGGCCCGGCGGGCGAGGACCTCCAGGTCGTCGGCGAGCAGGGAGGCGCGGGCGGCGGCGGCCGCGACACCGGCGGGGTCGAGGCGGAGGTCGGACGTCACGCGGCGATGATCCCGCGCCCGTCCGGCCGGCGGGCGGGAACGACCGCGCTCGTTCACGATCGCGAACGAGCACGGGCGCGGCTCGCGCCGATACCGGGGACTCGCGGGGTTCGGGTGGGGCGGTCAGGGGTGGGCGGTGAGGATCGTGCCGCCCACCTTGCCGTCCACCAGATCGTCGACGCGGTCCTCGCCGCAGAGCTCCTTGAGCAGGAACGCGGTGACCAGCGCGCGGGTGACCCGGCGCACCTTGGTGTTCGGGCCGCCGGAGAGGACCAGGTCCGACCAGTGGACCCCGGAGAGGAAGTCCGTGTGGCCCGCCTTCGGCAGGGTGCGGATCCAGTGCGGCCCGGCGTAGGCCTCCGCGATCTGCTCGGCGTGGCCCGCGGCCGGGGCGACGGTGTCGTTCCCCGCCACGATGTGCAGCCCCGGCACGGAGATCGCCTTGGCGGCCTCGACCGGGGAGGGCCGGGTCTGCGAGGCCGCGATCGCGACGACCGCCGCCACCTTGGGGTGCCCGGCCGCGGCGAGCAGCGCCGCCGAGGCCCCGATCCCGTGCCCGGCCAGCGCGGTCCGCCGCGAGTCGACGCTGATGTCCCCGTCGCCGAGCCGGACCCCCACGCACACCTCGAGCGTGGTGCGCAGGTCCGCGGACAACCGCGACACCGAGGGGAGGGGGCTGCCCTGCGACCCGGGTGCGGCGGCGACGATCCCCCACGAGGCGAGATGGCGCAGCAGCTCGGCGTACCGCGACGTCGGCTGCATCCAGTCGTGCCCGAACACCACTGCGGGCAGCCCGAGCCCCGACGCGGGCGCGAACACCACGCCCGGCGTCCCGATCAGTCCGAGGTCCCCGCGCAGCACCTCGTTCGGCCCGGGCCGGGAGAGCTGCTCGAGCGCGTCCTTCGTGTTCCGCAGGGCGGGCGGACGGGTGAACGTGCTGGTCCTGGCCACGACTGGAAACCTACCGCCGCGGCCCGCCGGGCGCCGAACCCGTACCCGGGAAGGGTGGGTGACCCGCCCGCCGGGTGTGGTGGCACCACTCCTGTCCGGGAGCCCTCGGCGAAATAGCGTTCTGACCAGGCCGGAAACACCTCCGGCGAGGACCGACACGAGGGACCAGACATGAACGCCAGGATCGCCCGCATCATCGGCACGACGGTCGCCGCCGGGGGCCTGCTCCTGGGGCTGTCCGCCTGCAGCATGAGCGTCTCGAGCGAGGACGTGCAGTCCGAGATCACCTCCATGGTGAAGGAGCAGCTGCAGACGGACCCCACGAAGGTGGACTGCCCGTCCGACCTGGACGCGAAGGTCGGCGCCACGCTGACCTGCACCGTGGAGAGCCCGGTGCGCAACTTCGACGTCGTGGCCACGGTCACCGCGGTCGACGGCTCGGACGTCAAGTTCGACATCAACGAGGTCTAATGGCGGGGTGCTCCCCGTCTGGACCGCGCAGCAGACCCGCGACGCCGAGGCCGTCCTCCTGGCCGAGATGCCGGCGGACGGCCTCATGCGTCGTGCGGCGTACGGGCTGGCCCGGGAGGTCCGGCGGGTGCTCGCGGGGCGCAGGCGGGTCACCCTGCTCGTCGGGTCCGGGGACAACGGCGGCGACGCGCTCTGGGCGGGCGTGGAGCTGCGCCGGGCCGGGATCGCGGTCACCGCGGTCCTGACGAACCCGGAGCGTGCCCATCCGCGCGGGCTCGCCGCGCTGCGCCGGGCGCGCGGGCGCGTGGTGTCCGCCGACACCGAGACCGCCCGCGAGGCCGTGACCTCGGCGGACGTGCTCGTCGACGGGATCGTGGGGATCTCCGGTCGCGGTGGCCTGCGGGAACCCGCGGCGAGCCTGGTCGAGGCGGCGCGCGCCCCCGTCGTCGCCGTGGACCTGCCCAGCGGCGTGGACGCGGACACCGGCGCCACGGACGGCCCCGCCGTCACCGCACACCGCACGGTCGCGTTCGGCGGCCTCAAGCCGGTGCACGTGCTCGCCCGCCCCCGGTGCGGCGAGGTCACGGTGATCGACATCGGGGTGCACGGCGAGGGTGAGCCGCACGCCTGGGTCCTCGAGGCCGCGGACGTCGGCGCGCGCTGGCCGATCCCCGGCCCCACGGACGACAAGTACACCCAGGGCGTGGTCGGGATCGCCGCAGGCTCCGCGACCTACCCGGGCGCGGCCGTCCTCGCGACCGGGGCCGCGGTGCTCGCCACCAGCGGGATGGTCCGGTTCGCGGGCTCGGCGCGGGAACGGGTCGGCCAGTCCTGGCCCGAGGTGGTCGCCACCGACTCGATCGACGGGGCCGGGCGCACCCAGGCCTGGACCGTGGGCCCGGGCATCGGGACCGACGACGCGGGACGCGCCCTCCTCGAGGCCGTCCTCGACCGGGACGTCCCGACCTGCATCGACGCGGACGCGATCACCCTCCTCGCCCGGCACGCGGACCTGCGCCGACGCCTCGCCGGGCGGCCGATCGTGCTCACCCCGCACGCCGGGGAGTTCGCCCGGATCGCGGGCGAGGTGGGGCCGGACCGCGTCGCCGCCGCCCGCCGGGCCGCCGCCGAGCTGGGGGTGACGGTGCTGCTCAAGGGCAGTGCCACGGTCGTCGCGGACCCGGGTGGGCGCGCGCTCGTGCACCCCTCGGACGACGCGTGGGCGGCGACGGCAGGCTCCGGCGACGTCCTCTCCGGGCTGATCGGCGCCCTGCTCGCCGCCGGCCTCGAACCCTGGTGGGCGGCGGGGTGCGCGGCGTTCGTCCACTCCCGGGCGGCGACCCTCGCCGCGCACCGCACCGGGGGCGCGCCGGTCCCGGCGCCCGCGTCGGTGATCCAGCACACCGTCCCGGCGGCGATCAGCGAGGTCCGCGGGCGGTAGGGCCTCGAGGCGGGTGGACCGTCGGTACCGGATGTCAGAATGCGGACGTGGCCCCGCTCCCGCGCCTGGAGGCGCACATCGACCTCGCTGCCATCCGACACAACGTCGCGCTGCTCTCCGGAGCGGCCGCGGAGTCGGGTGCCGCGACCATGGTCGTGGTGAAGGCGGACGGCTACGGGCACGGCGCCGTGGCCGTCTCGCGCGCCGCGCTGGCGGCCGGGGCGACCTGGCTGGGCGTGTGCACGCTCGAGGAGGCCCTGGAGCTGCGGGCCGCCGGGATCACCGCGCCGATCCTGTCCTGGCTCCATCTCGCCGACGAGGACTTCGGGCCCGCCGCCGAGGCCGGGATCGACCTGTCGGTGTCCTCCGAGCGGCACCTCGCTCGGATCCTCGCCACCACGGACCGGCGGGTCAGGCTCCATCTGAAGATCGACACCGGGCTGTCGCGGAACGGCTGCCCGCCCGCGGACTGGCCCGCCCTGCTGGACGCCGTGGAGAAGGCGGGTGACCAGGTCGAGGTCGTCGCCGTCTGGTCGCACCTCGCCTACGCCGACCAGCCGGACCACCCCTCGGTCGACCGGGCGCTCGCACGGCTGAACGAGGCCTGGGAGCTGGCCCGTGCCCGCGGCTTCACCCCGATCCGGCACCTGGCCAACTCCGCGGCCACGATGACCCGCCGCGACCTGCACCTCGACCTCGTCCGCCCCGGCATCGCGGTGTACGGGCTGGACCCGCTGGACCGGCCGGTGCCCGAGTCGCCGCTGCGGCCCGCGATGGAGTTCCGCGCCCGCGTCGCACTGGTCAAGCGGGTGCCCGCGGGCGAGGGGGTGTCCTACGGGCACGAGCACACCACCGAGCGGGAGACCACGCTCGCGCTGGTCCCCGCCGGCTACGCGGACGGGGTGCCGCGCCTGCTGAACGCGGGCGGCCGCATGCGGGTGCGCCTCGCCGGGCGGGTGCGCCCCGTGGTGGGGCGGGTGTGCATGGACCAGGTCGTCGTCGACTGCGGAGACGACGAGGTCCACGAGGGGGACACCGCCGTCCTCTTCGGCGCGCACGCGGAGGGGCCGACCGCACAGGACTGGGCGACGGAGCTCGGCACCATCCACTACGAGGTCGCCACCGGGGTGCACGGCACCCGCGTGCGGCGGACCTACTCGGAGGAATGAGCATGGTCAGCCGCAAGCTCTGGCAGGCGCTCGGCGTCGCGGGCGGCATCGCGGGGGCGGCAGGCGCCGCGGTGGGCGTCGGGGTGGCCACGCACAAGCGGCACGAGATCGCGAAGGACCGGCGCCGCCTGGCGGGGGAGCTCGACGCCGAGGGCGGGCAGCCGGGCGCGCAGCCGCCGCGGACGTCGTCGTCGGTCATGGCGGACGACGGCATCCGGCTGGCCTGCGAGGAGCTCGCGCCCCGCACCGGGGACCCCGCGCTCACGGTCGTGCTGGTGCACGGGTTCGCCCTGGACCGCCGCACCTGGCACTTCCAGGCCCGGGACCTGCCGCGGATGACCGATCCGGCGGTCCGCACCGTGCTCTACGACCAGCGCAGCCTCGGCCGCTCCGAGCGCGCCCCGAAGGACAGCTGCACGATCGAGCAGCTCGGGCGGGACCTGGACGCGGTCATCCGGGCCCTCGCGCCCGAGGGGCCGCTCGTGCTCGTCGGGCACTCGATGGGCGGCATGACCCTGATGGCGCTGGCCGAGCAGCGCCCACAGCTGTTCACCGAGCGGGTGCTCGGCGTGGGCCTGGTGTCGACCAGCGCGGGCGAGCTGGGCTCGGCGGGGCTCTCCGGCAGCCTGCTGTCCCGGTTCAACCCCGCGACCAGGGCACTCGGGGCCCTGGCCGCGCTGCAGCCGAAGCTGGTGGAGACCGGGCGGAAGGCCCTCGGGGACGTCATCTGGTCGATCACGCGGAAGTTCGCGTTCGGCGACCAGAAGGTGGACAAGGCCCTCGTCGACCTCGTGGACACCATGATCAGTGCCAACGCCGTCGACGCCCTGATGGACTTCGTGGGCACCGTCGGCACCCACGACCGGGTGGCCGCGCTGCCCGCGTTGGCGACGTGCGAGCTGCTCGTCGTGCACGGGACCGCGGACCAGGTCATCCCCGTCTCCCACGGCGAGCTGATCGCCGCCGAGCTGCCGAAGGCGGAGTTCCTGGAGCTGGAGGGGGTCGGGCACATGCCGATGCTGGAGCGCCACGAGGAGGTCGAGGCGGCCATCGAGGACCTCATCCGGCGGTCCGCCGCCCGGCTGCCGCAGGAGACGGGACGGAGGCGCGCGTGATCACCGGGGAGGGCGGACCGGACACGGCCGTCGAGCTGCCGGAGACGGCGGACACGGAGGCGTTCGGCGAGGAGCTGGGGCGCACGCTCGGCGCCGGGGACCTGGTGGTGCTGTCCGGGCCCCTCGGGGCGGGCAAGACCGCACTGGTCCGGGGCCTGGCCCGGGGTCTGCAGGTCGCGGGACCGATCACCTCGCCGACCTTCGTGATCGCCCGGGAGCACGCGCCGCTGCCGGGCGGGCCCGGAGTGCCCCTGGTGCACGTCGACGCCTACCGGCTGGGCGGGTTCGCCGAGCTGGACGACCTGGACCTCGACACCGACCTCACCGAGGCCGTGGTGGTGGTGGAATGGGGCGAGGGCGTCGCGGAGCGGCTGGCCGAGCACCACGTCCTCGTGCAGCTCGAGCGCAGGGAGGACGACGTGCGGGTCGCCCGGGTCAGCCGTGGTTGAGGCGGTCGTCTTCGACTGGGGCGGCACGCTCACGCCCTGGATCACCATGGACTTCCGGGCCGGCTGGGAGACCTACACCTCGATCCTGCACGCCGAGGACCCCCTGCTCGCCCGGGAGGTCGCGAGCGCGCTCGCCGCGGCGGACACCGGTCGCTGGGCCGCGGTGAAGGACGGGGCGAAGGCCTTCCACCTCGGCGAGGTGCTGGCGGACGCCGCCGTCGACACCTCCTCCGAGCTGCACGGCCGGGCACTGGAGGCCTACCGGGAGTTCTGGGTGCAGGCCACCCACACCGATCCCGAGGCCGCGCCCATGCTCGCCGCGCTGCAGGAGCGGGGGATCAAGCTCGGGGTGTTGTCCTCGACGATGTGGCCGGGCGAGTGGCACGAGGAGTGGCTGCGCCGGGACGGGGTGCTGCACTACTTCGACGGCGTCACCTGGAGCAGCGACCTCGAGTTCACCAAGCCGCACCCCACCGCCTTCGAGGCGGCCCTCGCGGCGGTCGGCGCCACCGACCCCGCGCGGTGCGTCTACGTCGGCGACCGTCCCTACGACGACATCAGCGGGGCGAAGGGCATCGGCATGCGCGCGGTCCTGGTGCCGCACAGCGACATCCCGGTGGACCAGCAGGTCCCGGTGGACGTGTCCCCGGACGGGGTGATCCAGCGCCTCGCCGAGCTGCCGGACCTGATCGAGCACTGGTAGCGAGTCGGACATCCCGGCCCGCGAGGTCGGATGGTTCACCGGGGCTCGTAGGGTGGGTTCGTGCTCGTGTTGGCGCTCGATACCTCCACCCCCGCCGTCACCGCCGGACTGGTGCGGGACGGGGTGACCGTGGCCGAGCGCGTGGAGACGGACGGTCGCAAGCACGGCGAGCTGCTGATGCCCGCGGTGCAGGCCGTGTGCGCCGGGGCGGGGGTGGCGCTGCGGGAGCTGGACGCCGTCGTCGTCGGGGCCGGGCCGGGACCCTTCACCGGGCTGCGGGTCGGGATGGTCACCGCGGCCGCGCTCGGTGACGCGCTGGGGATCCCCGTCCACGGGGTCTGTTCGCTGGACGCCATCGCCGCAGCCGTGGTCGCGGACGGGCCGCTGACCGGCAACCTGCTCGTCGTCACGGACGCGCGGCGCCGCGAGGTCTACTGGGCCGCCTACGAGGCCGAGGGCGCCCGGCTGAGCGGGCCCACCGTCGAGTCGCCCGACGCCCTGCGCGAGCGACTCCCCGGGCTGCGGCTCGTCGCCGCGGCCGGGACGATGGCCGCCGGGTTCGGCCTGCCGGTCCACGAGGCCACCCCGTCGCCCGCGGGCCTGGTCGCGGTGGCGCCGCTGCACAGCGCGCCCGGCCCGCTGGAGCCGCTCTACCTGCGTCGACCCGACGCCGTCCCGCCGGGGGAGCGGAAGCAGGTCGCGCGGTGATCGGCCCGCTCTACCGCGCGGACGCCGAACGCTGCGCCGAGCTGGAGAAGATCCTCTTCCCGGGCGACGACCCCTGGTCCGCCCAGGCCTTCCGGGACGAGGTGTCCCGCGGCCTGCCGTACTTCGCCGCCCGGATCGACGGCGAGCTCGTCGGGTACGCGGGGCTCGGGTTCACCGCGGGCCCCCCGCAGGCCGAGGCCGAGGTGCACACCATCGGCGTCGACCCGGCGCACCAGGGGGAGGGCATCGGCCGGGCGCTGCTCGACGCGCTCCTGCACACCGCCGACGCGGTGCACGCGACCGTGTTCCTCGAGGTCAGGACGGACAACGAGCCCGCCATCGGGCTGTACGAGAAGACCGGGTTCGAGACGGTCGGGCTCCGCAAGCGCTACTACCGGCCGAGCATGGCCGACGCCTACACGATGAAGAGGGACCCGCGGTGACGATCGTCCTCGGTATCGAGACCTCCTGCGACGAGACCGGCGTCGGGATCGTGCGGATGCCGGACTCCGGCGTCCCCGAGCTGCTGGCGAACGAGATCGCGTCCAGTGTGGAGGAACACGCGCGGTTCGGCGGCGTGGTGCCGGAGGTGGCGTCCCGGGCCCACCTGCAGGCGATGGTCCCGGCGGTGTACCGCGCCCTGACCACCGCGGGGCTGACCGGGCGAGACGTCGACGCCGTCGCCGTCACCGCCGGTCCCGGGCTCGCCGGTGCGCTGCTCGTCGGGGTCGCGGCGGCGAAGGCCTACGCCGCGGCGTGGGACGTCCCGCTGTACGGGGTGAACCACCTGGCCGCGCACGTCGCCGTCGACACGCTGCAGCACGGACCGCTGCCGCCCGCGCTCGCCCTGCTCGTCTCCGGCGGCCACTCCAGCATCCTGGCCGTGCCCGACCTCGCCGGGCCGGTCACGCCGCTGGGCTCCACGATCGACGACGCCGCGGGCGAGGCCTTCGACAAGGTCGCTCGCCTGCTCGGGCTGCCCTTCCCCGGCGGCCCGTGGATCGACAAGGCCGCCCGCGAGGGCGACCGGAACGCCATCCGTTTCCCGCGTGGTCTCACCGGCCCGCGGGACGCGAAGCACGACTTCTCCTTCTCCGGCCTCAAGACGGCGGTGGCCCGCCACGTCGAGTCCCTGGACGGCGACGTCCCGGTCGCGGACGTCGCGGCGAGCTTCCAGGAGGCCGTCACCGACGTGCTGACCATGAAGACGGTCCGCGCCGCGCAGGAGTTCGGCATGGACACGGTGCTGCTCGGCGGCGGGGTCGCGGCCAACTCGCGGCTGCGGGAGATGGCCGAGGAGCGCTGCACCGCCGCAGGCCTGACCCTGCGGGTCCCGCGCCCGGGTCTCTGCACGGACAACGGCGCGATGGTCGCCGCGCTCGGCGCCCACCTCGTCCACACCGGCGCGCACCCCTCCGACCTCGGGATCCCCGCGAACTCGAGCATGCCGGTCACGGATGTGCTGGTCTGACCCCGTGAGCGGCGATAGTCGCTATAGCGACTATCGCCGCTCACGGGTCGGGGTCAGGCGCTGACGTGGGACAGCAGGCGGATCTCGTCGTCGGTGAGGGCCAGGGTGATCATGGGCAGGATGCCCGCCAGCTGCTCGGGCGTGCGGGCGCTGGCGATCGGGGCGGTCACCGTCGGCTGCGCGGCGAGCCAGGCGAGGGCGACGGCGGCCTGGGTGGTCCCGTGGCCCGCGGCGATCTCGTCGAGCACCGCCAGCACGGCGGGCCCGCGGGGGTCGTCGAGGTACTTCGCGGCGCCCTGCGCCCGCACCGAGTCCACCGCCGCGCCCCGGTACTTGCCGGTCAGGAACCCGGCGGCCAGGCCGTAGTAGGGGAAGCAGGCCAGCTCCTCGGCGGCGACGAGATCGGCGAGGGAGGACTCGTACTCGCCCCGCTCCATCAGGTTGTAGTGCGGCTGGACCGCCGTGTAGCGGGTGAGCCCGTCCCGGTCGGAGATCTCCAGGGCCTCCCGCAGCCGCGCGGCGGAGAAGTTGGAGGCCGCGACCGCGCGGACCTTGCCCTCCCGCACGAGGGCGTCGAACGCGTCGAGGGTCTCCTCCTGCGCGGTGTCCGGGTCGTCGCGGTGCGCGTAGTAGAGGTCGATGTGGTCGGTGCGCAGCCTGCGCAGCGAGTCCTCGCAGGCGGCCTTGATGTTCTCCCCGCCGAGCCCGGGGCGCGACGGCAGGCTGCCCACCTTCGTCGCGATCACCATGCGGTCGCGGTTGCCGCGGGCGGCCATCCAGTCGCCCAGGATCGTCTCGGACTCCCCGCCGGAGTTCCCGGGCGCGCGCCACATGTACGAGTCCGCCGTGTCGACGAACGTCCCCTGCGCCTCGGCGAAGGCGTCGAGCACGGCGAACGACTGGTCGGCGTCGGCGGACCAACCGAAGACGTTGGCGCCCAGGCACAGGGGCGAGACGTCGATTCCGGAGACCGAAGGCATGCCGTGAGCCTACGGTGGCGGGCCTGTTGAGGGTCTGGCACTCTCGTGGGTAGAGTGCCAACGCACAGTTCAGGTCGGGTTGCCCCGGCACCCGCGACGGCGGGGCCCCCTGGTCGACTGTCGGTACTTCACTGACGGACTTCAGCACCAGAAAGGCGAGGTCATCGTGGCGAACATCAAGCCGCTCGAGGACAAGATCGTCGTCCAGGCCAGCGAGGCGGAGACCACCACGGCCTCCGGCATCGTCATCCCGGACACCGCCAAGGAGAAGCCCCAGGAGGGCAAGGTCCTGGCGGTCGGCCCCGGCCGGATCGACGACAACGGCAACCGCGTGCCGCTCGACGTGGCCGTGGGCGACGTCGTCATCTACTCGAAGTACGGCGGCACCGAGGTCAAGTACAACGGCGAGGAGTACCTGATCCTCTCCGCTCGCGACGTGCTCGCGGTCGTCAACTGACCTTCCGCGTCTGATTCCGCCCCGGCGGCCTTCCGGGCTGTCGGGGCGGTGTCGTTCCGACCTTCGAGAGAGGCAGTAGATGGCGAAGCAGATCAGCTTCGACGAGGACACCCGGCGTGCGCTCGAGCGTGGTGTGAACCAGCTCGCGGACGCCGTGAAGGTGACGCTCGGCCCGCGCGGCCGACACGTCGTCATCGACAAGAAGTTCGGTGGGCCCACCGTCACCAACGACGGTGTGACCATCGCGCGCGAGATCGACCTCGAGGACCCGTACGAGAACCTCGGGGCCCAGCTCGCGAAGACCGTCGCCACCAAGACGAACGACGTCGCGGGCGACGGCACCACCACGGCCACCGTGCTGGCCCAGGCGCTGGTCCGCGAGGGCCTGCGCAACGTGGCGGCCGGGGCGGACCCGATCTCGCTGGGCAAGGGCATCGCCGCCGCGGCCGACAAGGTCTCGGAGTGGCTGCTGTCCAAGGCCACCCCGGTCAACGGCGCCGAGCACATCGCGCAGGTCGGCACCATCGCCTCCCGCGAGGAGGAGATCGGCCGGCTCATCGCGGACGCGATCGGCTCCGTCGGCTCCGACGGTGTGATCACGGTCGAGGAGGGCTCCACGCTCTCCACCGAGCTCGAGATCACCGAGGGCCTGCAGTTCGACAAGGGCTACCTGTCGCCCTACTTCGTCACGGACGCGGAGAGCATGGAGGCCGTCCTCGAGGACGCCTACATCCTGCTGCACCGCGACAAGATCAGCTCGATCCAGGACCTGCTCCCGCTGCTGGAGAAGGTGCTCGGCGAGGGCAAGCCGCTGCTGATCATCGCCGAGGACGTCGAGGGCGAGGCCCTGTCCACGCTGGTGGTCAACTCGATCCGCAAGACCGTCAAGGTCGCCGCGGTCAAGTCGCCGTTCTTCGGTGACCGCCGCAAGGCGTTCATGGACGACCTCGCGATCGCCACCGGCGGTCAGGTCATCAACCCGGAGGTCGGGCTCAAGCTGTCCGAGGCCGGGCTGGACCTGCTGGGCAAGGCGCGCCGGGTCGTCGTCACCAAGGACGCCACGACCATCGTCGAGGGCGGCGGCCAGGCCGCCGACATCGAGGGTCGCATCGCCCAGATCAAGGGCGAGATCGAGTCGACGGACTCGGACTGGGACCGCGAGAAGCTCCAGGAGCGCCTCGCGAAGCTGTCCGGCGGCGTCGCGGTGATCAAGGCCGGGGCGGCCACCGAGACCGCGCTCAAGGAGCGCAAGCACCGCATCGAGGACGCCGTCGCGGCGACCCGGGCGGCGGTCGAGGAGGGCATCGTCCCCGGCGGCGGCACCGCGCTCGTGCAGGCCGCCAAGGCGCTCGACGAGCTGTCGCTCGCGGGTGACGAGGCGACCGGCGTCGCGATCGTCAAGAAGGCGCTGACCGCGCCGCTCTACTGGATCGCCGCCAACGGTGGTCTCGAGGGTGCCGTGGTCACGGCCAAGGTCGCCGAGCAGCCGTGGGGGCAGGGCTTCAACGCCGCCACGCTGACCTACTCGGACCTGCTGGCCGACGGCGTCATCGACCCGGTCAAGGTCACGCGCAACGCCGTGGTCAACGCCGCGTCGATCGCGCGGATGGTGCTCACCACCGAGAGCGCCGTCGTGGACAAGCCCGAGGAGGCTCCGCCGGCTCCGGCCGCGGGCGGCCACGGACACGGACACTAGGTCCATCCACACGAAAGGGCGGGCGACCTCACCGGTCGCCCGCCCTTTCGGCGTTCGTGCGGGGTGGTGTCGGTCAGACCGTTGCGCGGTCGACCTTCAGCCTGCGGGAGCGGCCGCGGATCAGCAGATCCCGCTCGTGCTCCGAGAGGCCGCCCCACACGCCGTAGGGCTCCTGCACCTCCAGGGCGTGCCGTCTGCACATCTCCAGCACCGGGCAGGTCCCGCAGATCTCCTTGGCCCGCTGCTCCCGGTTCGCCCGGGCGGGTCCGCGCTCGCCCTCGGGATGGAAGAAGAAGCCGGAGTCCATACCCCGGCAGGCTCCCTGCATCTGCCAGTCCCAGACGTCCGAGACCGGCCCGGGCAGTCGCCTGATGTCCGCCATCTCACTTCACCCCGTTCGACACGCCGCCGTTGCTCAGCAGCGAGATGCCCACCCTAGAAACGCGCCAAACCTTGTTCAAGGGAAAAGTTGCGCCGGGGCGGCCGGCTCCGGACCATGTCCGGGTGACGACGCAGCCGGATACCCCGCGTCCGGGCGCCGACACCCCCGGGCTCACCGTCGCGGCGGTGGCGCGGCGCCTCGGGATCGCCCCGGCCACGCTGCGGACCTGGGACCGCCGCTACGGCCTCGGGCCCTCGGCGCACACGGCGGGCTCGCACCGCCGGTACCGACCGGCGGACCTCGCCCGGCTCGAGGTCATGCAGCGGGCGCTGCTCCAGGGCGTCACCCCCGCCGAGGCGGCGCGGCTGGCGCTGGGGCCGGGGAGTGCCCCGTCCTCGCCGGTCCTGCTCAGCGCCACCCCGGGTGTCGCCGACCAGGCCCGGGTCGGCGGCAGCGTGCTGCGGCTCGGCGGCGCGGGCAGGCGGGCCCGCGGGATCGGACGGGCCGCGCTGGCGATGGACGCCGCGGCCGTCCGCAGGCTGGTCGACGACGCCGTGACGGCGGACGGCCTCGTCCCCACCTGGGACACCGTGGTGCGGCCGGTGTTCGGCGCGATCGCCGAACGGTGGGAGTCGACCGGGGCGGGCGTGGAGATCGAGCACCTGGTGAGCGAGGCGGTGATCGCCGTCTACGGGGCGCGGGCGCTCGCCGCGCCGCGACCCCCGGCCGAGGTGCGGCCGGTGCTGCTGGCCTGCACGCCGGGGGAGCGGCACAGCCTCCCGCTCTCGGTGCTCGCCGCGGTCCTCGCCGAGTGCGGCGTGCCGTGCAGGCCCCTGGGCGCGGATCTCCCGCTCGACGCGCTGGTCGCGGCCGTGCAACGCAGCGCCCCCGCCGCCGTCGTGCTCTGGGCACAGGAGCGGCGCACGGCCGATCCCGCCGCGATCGACGGGCTCCCCCGAACCCGCCCGGCCTTCCGCTCGTTCACCGCAGGGCCGGGGTGGGAGTCGACCCCGGCGTCCGTCACGCATCTGGGCTCGTTGACCGAGGCCGTCGACACCCTGTGCGTCTTCCTGGGTGTCACCCACAGGAACTAGCCCATGTGGGTTGCCGTATGGCGCACTCTCTGAGACCTGCCACCCACATGGCGGACAACCCCTGGTGGGTGATCGCGATGGGGCCCCATCCCGGCGTGTCGGTCGTCGGGACCGGACGAGCGGAGCCGCTCGCGCGCTGGACGGCGGCCGTGGCCCTCGGTGGGCAGGGGCGGTACGCCGCCGCGGCGGCCCTGCTCGAGGAACTCGTGCGCGACCCGCGCACACCGGTCGCGATCCGGGCGCACGCGCTGGTGACGCGGGCCTCGCACCTGCGTCAGCAGGGCGGCCACGCCCGCGCCGCCCGCGTCGACGGGCAGGCGCTGAGCCTCGCGGCGGGGTGTGCGGGGGTGGCAGCCGACCTGCCGCAGCCCGGTGCGGACCTCTGCGTCGACCTGGGCTCCGCGCGGGCCGACGCGCTCGTCGGGCTGGCCGCCGACGCGCTGGGGCGGGGTGATCTCGGCGCGAGCGATCGGCTCCTGACCAGGGCGGATAACTGGGCGGTCGGCTGGCGGCCCCGGGTGCGGCTGCGCTGGGTCCGGGCGGAGGTGGCGCTGGCGCGCGGTGATCTCGACACGGCAGCCCGGGAGTCCGCGGCCGCCGTCGCCGGGGCCGCGGGTGCCGGCTCGCACCGCCATCTGGTGAAGTCCCGGCTCCTGGCCGCGGTGACCGCGCGGCTGCGGGCGGCGGACCCGACGGCCCTCGCGGCCGCCCTCGCCGCCCTCGACGGGGTGGCCGCGCAGGCGGCCGACGCCGGGCTCGTCCCGCTCCACTGGGCCGCGTCGCTGGCGGCGGCGGACGCGGCGGACGCCCTGGAGGCCGGAACCGCGACCCCGCCGGGCGTGCGGTCACCCTCACGCCGTTCCGGGGCGAAACCTCACCCTTCGGTGATCGTTGGCCCCACGGCGGACGGTGGTCCGCCGGGAGTCCCGGGACGACCGTCCATCCGTCCGATCGGGTCGGATGAGTCCCACGATCGGAGGCGTGAAGAGATGCGCGAATCGACGAACGGTGCGCCCGGCGGCGCGCCACGCCGGCGACACGCCGCGAGTATTGCGCTGAGCGTGATCCTCGACCGGTCCGAGGCACGTGGGCGGCGCCTGATGGGGGGAGGCGGCGTCGGCGCCTGAGAGGCTCGCGGTAATGTAATTACTCCATTCGGTCTCTAGTCACCCACATGACGAGTGCCACTCGGCGCAAGGGACTCGAATGGAGGCCACAAAGTGGCCCTGATCGTGTCAAGGTGGTCCGGTCACTCGCCGATGCGGAGGGTGACACATCACCCGGCTGCAGGAAGCTGCAGGAAGGAATCGTCGTGACGACGGTACTCATCTGCGACGATCGTCGCAGCGTCCGCGAAGGTCTCACCCGCGTGATGTCCGCGGTGCCCGGGGTGCACCGGATCGATTGCGTCGCCCACGGGGACGAGTTGCTGGCCCGGTTCTCCCGGCAGCCGGTCGACGTCGTCCTGGTCGGCACCCAGCGTGCGGTGCCCACCGGGGTGGAGGCGACCAGGCGACTGGTCGCGGCCCACCCCCAGGCGAACGTGATCGTGTTCGGCGCCCCGGACGACGCGGGCAGCATCGCCGCCGCCATCGCGGGCGGCGCACGTGGTTACCTCCGGTGGGACGCGTCCCGCCCGGAGCTGGTCGCCGCGCTGGCCCACACGCTGGCGTCGACCGCCGTGCCCACCCCGCGCACCCCGGCGGACCCGGGCGTGCAGCTCACCGAGCGCGAGCTGCAGGTGCTGCGCGGGATGAGCCAGGGCAAGAGCAACGGCCAGATCGGCCGCGAGCTCTACCTCTCCGAGGACACGGTGAAGACGCACGCGCGGCGGCTGTTCCGCAAGCTCGGCGTCCGTGACCGCGCCCAGGCGGTGGCCCACGGCTTCCGTCGCGGTCTCGTCTCCTAGGCGGACTCCACGCACGGCCCGGACCCCCGGTCCGGGAGGCAACGACCATCGCGCCGTTCGCGGGCGCGGTGGGTAAGGATCGGGTTCGACGGCCGGCTGCCGTGCCGCCGTGGACCCGCGCGGTGTGCGCACCGCCGACAGCGGCCGTCGCCGACGACGGCCAGGCCCGCCCTCGCCCCGGCGGGCCCGACGACATCGCCTCCCCGGTGCGGGCTCAGGCCCCCGGGAGGCTGCGGACCGTGACGACGCCCGGTCCGCGCGTCCTCGCGAGTGATCGACTCGTCCGGGTACTGCTCGCTCACCCTCCGCGCGTGCGTCACGCGGACGGTCGACCGCTCGCCGACCGCCCGGCGCAGATCGCCGTCCCGGCGTCTACGGACCGCAACTAGTAGCGTGGTCGCTCGTCGACACCGGTGAGAGCGGTTCCCGTATCCCCCCGGGGCTTCGCTACGGTGGTCGGCACTGAGGTCGATTCAGCACTCTCCGTAGTCGGCCTCACCGAACGGATGAAGACGAACATGCTGCGTAACGCCTGGACGACTCTGCGCGATGAGTGAACCGACAGACGTTCTCGACGAGCTGGTGGCATCTGCCATGGCAGGTGACCGCGGAGCGGTCGAACGTGTACTGGCCACCATCCGGCCGTTGGTCGTGCGCTACTGCCGCGCGCGCCTCGGACGGATGGACCGGTCGTCCGTCTCGGCGGACGACGTCGCGCAGGAGGTGTGTCTGGCCGTGCTGACGGCCTTGCCCGGATACCGCGTACAAGGGCGCCCGTTCCTGGCGTTCGTGTACGGGATCGCCTCGCACAAGGTGATCGACGCCCACCGCGCCGCCGGGCGCAACAAGTCCGAGCCGGTGGCGGACGTCCCCGACTCCACCGACCACGGAGACGGTCCCGAGCAGCGAGCGCTGCGCGTGGAGCTCTCCGAACAGATGTCGCGGCTGCTCGACCAGCTCCCCGAGAAGCAGCGCGAGATCATCGTCCTCCGAGTGGTCGTGGGACTGAGTGCGGAGGAGACTGCGGACGCGGTCGGGTCCACACCCGGCGCGGTCCGCGTGGCCCAGCACCGGGCACTCGCCCGATTGCGCAAGAACATGCCCGAAGAGGAGGTGGTCTGAGATGAGCGACCCGCGCAACCCCGGTGGCCCCGACCACCCCTTCGGCAGGCACCGTGCGAACGGCGGCTCGAACGGCCACAACGGCGCCGGGCGGCCCCACGGCATCCCCAACCGGCCCATCCAGTTCCCCGTGGGCGGCAGGCGCGGCGGCTCGCGCCCCGAGTTCGACGACGACTTCGCCGACGAGCCGTTGGACCTCGTCGCCGTCCAGGCGGACGACGAGCTGATCAGCGCGCTCGCCGCGGGGATGACCGTCTCGGCCCCCGGCAGGCACGGCTACGACGCGGACGACAAGGTCGTCGCGATGCTGGCCGCCTGGAAGGCCGAGGTCGACGACGACCCGATCCCGCAGCTCATGGACCTCGACACCGCGGTCGCCGCGATCGAGTCCGGCTCGCCGGCCGCTCGGCCGTCGAGCAGGCGCAGGCACCTCATCCCGCTCGCGGGTGCGGCGGCGCTGCTGGTCTTCAGCATCGCGGGCGTCTCGATCGGTGCGCAGAGCGCGGACCCGGGAGACGCCCTGTTCCCGGTCACGCAGGTGCTCTACAAGGACGCGGCGAACTCGAAGGTCGCCAAGGTCGAGGTCCAGCAGCGCATCCAGCAGGTCAACGCCAAGCTGGCCAGCGGCGACAGCGTGGGCGCCCAGCAGGACCTGGCGGCGCTCGCGCCGCTGTTGGAGCAGATCCGCCCGGAGGAGGGCCGCACCTACCTCGCCTCCGAGCAGACCTTCCTCGCGGCGAAGGCGGCCGAGACGCCCCCGGGTGTCCCGGTGGACCCGCAGGCCCCGTTGCAGAACGGGACCCCGCGGCCCAAGCCCCCGGTCACCGAGGGCGGCCAGGACCCGGCCGAGTCCAGCTCGTCGAACCCGGCGTCCAGCACGTCGGAGTCGCCGAGCGCGCCGCCGCCGTCCTCCGGCACGGTGGGGAACGACCCGACCAAGCCGGGCCCGGAGACCCAGGACCCGCGGGTCGCGGGCAACCCGGCCGTCAACCCGGCGCCGCCGAGCTCGTCCACCCAGACGAGCCCGCCGACGCGGCCGCCGACCACGGAGGGCGGGCAGGACCCGGCCACCACGACGACCACGCCGCCGCCCGGCACGTCCACCACCTCGATGGGGGCCACGACCTCGGACAGCGCCGAGGCCACGACCACCCCGAGCTGACCACGAAGGCCCCCGGTGTCCGGGGGCCTTCGTGGCGTTCAGGCGGTCAGTACCCGCCGCCGTCGATGTCCTCGATCAGGGTCGGGCCGGTCGGGGTCCAGCCCAGGAGCTCGCGGGTCGCGTCGCTGGAGGCGGCCAGGTCGAGCCCGAAGAAGCCCCCGATCCAGCCGAAGTGCGCGCCGACCTCCTCGGCGGGCAGCGACCGGACCGGCAGCCCGTGGGCCCGGCCGATGGCCTCGGCGATGTCCTTGGTGGACACCCCCTCCTCGGCCACGACGTGCAGTCGCGACCCGGCCGGCGCCTTCGCCAGGGCCAGCGTGACGAGCCGGGCGGCGTCCGCGCGGTGGACCGCGGCCCAGCGGTTCGTCCCGTCGCCCGGGTAGGCGGCGACCCCCTTCTCCCTGGCCACCGCGGTGATCACCGAGATGAACCCGTGGTCGCCCGCGCCGTGCACGGTCGGGGCGAACCGCAGGCTCACCGTGTGCACTCCGCGCTCCACGAACTCCAGCGCGAGGTTCTCGGCCCCGCCGCGCGGCGAGTCGACGCCGTGGAACGGCGCGGGGTCGGCCTCGGTGGCGGGCCTGCCCTGGGCGAGCATGGCGACGCCGGAGGCCAGCAGCAGCGGACGGCCGCTGCCCGCCAGGACCTCGCCGAAGGTCTGGACGGCGGCCCGCTCGGCGCGGTTGGACGCGGCGGGGTCGCTCCAGTCGTGCTTGTTGGCCAGGTGGACCACGGCCTCGGCCGCCTCCGCGCCGGCGCGCAGCGTGGCGAGGTCGTCGAGGTCCCCGCGCAGCACCCGCACGCCCTCGGCCTCGAGTGCGGCGGCCGCGGCGTCCGACCGGGCGAGCCCCGTGACGTCGTGCCCCGCGGCGCGGAGTTCCGTGACGGTGGCCGACCCGATCCAGCCCGAGGCCCCGGTGACGAAAACGCGCATGATGTCCTCCGATGTCAGTGACTGACGTCGACTGTACGCCGCGAAGTCAGTGACTGTCATCGCCTATCATCGGAGCATGGCACGGTGGCGGCCCGGCACGCGCGAGCGGCTGCAGGAGGCCGCGCTGGGGCTGTTCGCCACCCGCGGTTTCGAGCAGACCACCGCGACCGAGATCGCCGAGGCCGCGGGCGTCACCGAGCGCACCTTCTACCGACACTTCAGCGACAAGCGCGAGGTCCTGTTCGACGGCCAGGAGGTGCTGCTCGAGGCGTTCCTCGGCGGCATGCGCCGCTGCCCGGCCGACGCCCCGCCGGTCGACCTGGTGGCGGGCGCCCTGCAGGGCGTCGCCTCCTTCTTCTCCGACGAACGCCGACCCTGGTCGCGCGCCCGCCAGGCCGTCATCGACGCCAACCCCGCCCTGCAGGAGCGCGAGCTGTCGAAGCTGGCCACCATCGGCGGGCTGCTCACCGCGGCCCTGCGGGACCGCGGCGTCCCCGACCCGGCGGCCACGCTCGCCGCCGGGACCGCCGTCATGGTCTTCGGGGCGACCTTCGGCCGGTGGCTCGACCCGGCCGAGTCCCGCCCGTTCGACCAGATCGCCCACGCCCTGCTCGACGAGCTCGGCGCCCTCGTCACCCGCCCCGCCCCGCTCGCCCGTCCCTGATCGCTCATGATCCGGTCGTGGGGAGGGGGGCGGTCGAGATTCGACCGCCCGGCTTCCGAGGTGTGGATCATGGGTGGGCGGGCGGCGCTCGCGAGCGGTACGGGGCGCGAATCCGGGCGCGACTCGGCTCTACTCGTCGCGCTCATGATCCACCGGCGGGGAGCGGTTCGGTCGGGAATCGACCGCCCGGCTCCCGAGGCGTGGATCATGGCCACGGGTCGCGGGGGGCTGAGCCGGGTCGAGTCGGACCGGGGTCGGGCGGGGCCGGGCCGAGTTGGGGCGGTCGGGTTGGGTCGGGTCGGGCTAGCCGGGCCATGGTGAGCTGCGCCGAGCTGGCCGGGCTGTAGCGAGCCGAGCCGGGC
This sequence comes from Pseudonocardia sp. WMMC193, assembly GCF_021728735.1. Classification (NCBI taxonomy): domain Bacteria; kingdom Bacillati; phylum Actinomycetota; class Actinomycetes; order Pseudonocardiales; family Pseudonocardiaceae; genus Pseudonocardia; species Pseudonocardia sp. WMMC193. The sequence goes on from NZ_JAKKDO010000003.1 coordinate 6,025,072, forward strand.
TGCGCCGGGTCGAGGCGGGCTGCGCCGGGTCGGGTCCGGGCGGGGTCGACGGTCCGGGCGGGTCGCGGCCGGCCGGTGCTCATCCCATGATCCACGCTCGGGGAGCAGGCCGGTCGGGAATCGGCCGCCCTCCTCCCGAAGGGTGGATCATGGAGGGCGGGCGGGGCCCCCGGAACGACGACGGGCCCCGACCGAACGGTCGGGGCCCGCGGAGCTCGGTGGGCGGTCAGTCCTCGCCCAGCGCCGCGTCGGCGAAGCCGCGGCAGTACTCCCAGGTGACGTAGTGCGCCGGGTCCGGGTCGAACGCGGGCTCGTGCGGGCGCATCTGCCCCTCGTCGAGCAGCTGCTGCAGGCTCGCGCGGAGCAGGTTCCACTCGTGGAAGTGCTGCTCGCCGCAGTCGGCGCAGTCGACCAGGATCCCGCGGATCCCGCGGTGCTCGAGCAGCGCCTGGTAGACGGCGAGGTCCGCCAGGTCGGCCACGACCTCCTCGCGCTCGGCGGCGGACAGCTCGTCGTGCTCGTCGGGCCCCGCCTCCTCGTCGAGGGAGAGGGCAGGGTCGTAGGGGTCGCCCGCGAAGGGGTCAGGGGGTAGGCCGTCGAACGCCACGTGTACACGGTACCGCGTCGGCCGGGGTATCCACCGCTCCACCCACAGGCCTGTGGACAACCACCCCGGCTGTGGACAACTCGGTGTGGCGGGCGACTCCCGGAACGACCGTCTCGCGCGGATACGATGGGATGGTGTGACGCCCCCTCCGGGCGTGAGACGTCGGTGAAGGGTGCACGACCAGCCATGACGAGCGAGATCACGGGACTACCGCCGAAGTTCGCGATGCTCGGCCTGACCTTCGACGACGTGCTGCTGCTCCCCGCGGAGTCGGACGTCATCCCCAGCGGGGTCGACACCTCCACCCAGCTGTCCCGGCGCGTGCGGATCAAGGTGCCGATCGTGTCGTCCGGCATGGACACGGTGACCGAGGCGCGGATGGCCATCGCCATGGCCCGCGCGGGCGGCCTCGGGGTCCTGCACCGCAACCTCTCGGCGGAGGACCAGGCCACGCAGGTCGAGGTCGTCAAGCGCTCCGAGGCGGGCATGGTCACCGACCCGGTCACCTGCTCGCCGGACGCCACGCTGCGCGAGGTGGACGAGCTGTGCGGGAAGTACCGCATCTCCGGCCTCCCGGTGACCGACGGGGAGGGCAAGCTCGTCGGCATCATCACCAACCGGGACATGCGGTTCGAGGTGGACTTCGCGCGCCCGGTGCACGAGGTGATGACGAAGGCCCCGCTGATCACCGCGCGCGTCGGGGTCACCGCCGAGGCCGCGCTGGGCCTGCTGCGCAGGCACAAGCTGGAGAAGCTCCCGATCGTCGACGGCGGCGGCGTGCTCCGCGGCCTGATCACCATCAAGGACTTCAACAAGACCGAGAAGTACCCGCTGGCTACGAAGGACCCGGACGGCAGGCTGGTCGTCGGGGCCGCCGTCGGCGTGGGGGAGGACGCGTACTCCCGCGCGATGGGATTGGTGGACGCGGGGGTGGACGTCCTGATGGTCGACACCGCGCACGGGCACTCCCGGCGGGTGCTGGACACCGTGGCCAAGCTGCGCGCCGAGGTCGGCGAGTCGGTGGACGTCGTCGGCGGGAACGTGGCGACCTTCGCGGGCGCCCAGGCGCTGGTCGAGGCCGGGGCGGACGCGGTGAAGGTCGGCGTCGGGCCGGGGTCGATCTGCACCACCCGCGTGGTCGCGGGGGTCGGTGCGCCGCAGATCACCGCGGTCTACGAGGCCGCGCGGGCCTGCGCGCCCGCGGGCGTCCCGGTGATCGCGGACGGCGGCATCCAGTACTCGGGTGACATCTCCAAGGCGATCGCCGCGGGCGCGTCCACGGTGATGCTCGGCAGCCTGCTCGCGGGCACGGCCGAGTCCCCGGGCGAGCTGATCTTCGTGGGCGGCAAGCAGTACAAGACCTACCGCGGCATGGGCTCGCTCGGCGCCATGCAGTCCCGCGGGTCCGGCAAGTCGTACTCCAAGGACCGCTACGCCCAGGACGACGTGCTCAGCGAGGACAAGCTGGTCCCCGAGGGCATCGAGGGCCGGATCCCGTTCCGCGGCCCGCTGGCGTCGGTGATCCACCAGCTCGTCGGCGGGTTGCGGTCCGGCATGGGCTACGCGGGTGCCAACACGATCGCGGAGCTGCAGCAGGCGCAGCTGGTCCGGATCACCGCGGCCGGGCTCAAGGAGAGCCACCCGCACGACATCACCATGACCGTCGAGGCGCCGAACTACGCCGCGAGATAGGGTCTCGCAACGTGCGTGACCTCGTGGAGATCGGGATGGGCCGAGAGGCCCGTCGTGCCTACGACCTGACCCAGGTCGAGATCGTGCCGTCGCGGCGGACCCGGAGCTCCAAGGAGGTCTCCACCGCCTGGCAGCTCGACGCGTACCGGTTCGAGATCCCGCTGGTCACCCACCCCACGGACGCGGTCGTCTCGCCCGCCACGGCGGTGGCGGTCGGCAAGCTCGGCGGCCTCGGCGTGCTGAACTCCGAGGGCATCTGGGCCCGCCACGCCGACGCGGAGGGCGCGCTCGCCAAGGTCGTCGCGGCGGCGGACTCCGACGACCCGTCCGCCGCGGTGCGGATGCTGCAGGAGCTGCACTCGGCGCCCATCCAGCCGGACCTGATCGCCGAGGCGCTGCGGACGGTCCGCGACTCGGGGGTCACGGTCGCGGCGCGGGTCAGCCCGCAGCGCGCCCGCGAGCTCACCCCGGCGCTGTTGGCGGGCGGGGTGGAGATCCTGTTCGTGCAGGGCACGATCATCTCCGCCGAGCACGTCAGCAAGGGTGAGCCGCTGAACCTCAAGGAGTTCATCAACTCCCTGGACGTCCCGGTCGTCGCGGGCGGGGTCGGCGACTACCGCACCGCGATGCACCTCATGCGCACCGGCGCGGCGGGTGTGATCGTCGGCTACGGCGAGTCGAGCGCGACCACGACGGACGAGGTGCTCGGCATCGGCGTCCCGATGGCGACCGCCCTGGTCGACGCGGCCGCCGCCCGCCGGGACTACCTCGACGAGACCGGTGGCCGCTACGTCCACGTGATCGCGGACGGCGGCATCAACGGCTCGGGGGACGTCGCGAAGGCCATCGCCTGCGGCGCGGACGCGGTGATGCTCGGTGAGCAGCTCGCCGACTCCGCGGACTCCCCGGCGGACGGCCTGTACTGGACCTCCAGCGCCGCCCACCCGAGCCTGCCCCGCTCGGACGTCACGGGGTTCGCCCCGAGCGATCGGACTTTGGAGCAGGTCCTCTTCGGGCCGTCGAGCACGCCCTACGGCACGGTGGACGTCTTCGGCGCCCTGCGCCGGGCCATGGCCAAGACCGGCTACTCGGACCTCAAGGAGTTCCAGCGGGTGGGGCTGACCGTCCGCGGCTGAGCGTCGCCGTATGACTGACCGGCCCTGTCAGGGTTCGGTCCTAGCGTCCGCGTCATGAACTGGGACGCATTCGCGAAGGCGGCGCCGCACATCGCCGGGGTGTTCGAGCGCAGGTACGCCGCGGTCGGCAAGCTGTGCTTCCTCGGGACCATCCGGCCCGACGGGTTCCCGCGGGTCAGCCCGATGGAGCCTGCGTTCTACGAGGGCGATCTGATCATCGGCGGTATGCCGGGGACCGCGAAGTTCCGGGACCTCGACGTCGACCCCCGCTTCAGCCTGCACACCGCGACCGTCGACACGCGCGTCTCGGACGGCGACGCGAAGGTGTGGGGCACCGTGGCGCACGACCCGGACCCCGCGCTGCACGCGCGCTACGCCGAGGACTTCTACGCCACGACCGGTTACGACCTGCGCGGCCGTCCGATCGAACACTTCCTGGTCGCGGACATCCTGGGCGCTGCGAGCGTGGACATCGACGGCGGCCTGGTGATCACCACCTGGAGGGGCGGCGCGGAGCGGCGGATCGTCAAGCGGGAGGCCTAGCACCTCCGGTCCGCGGGCGGGAGCTCGCCACGGACGAGCCAGGCGACCGCCGTGTCCGTGGCGCAGGGCGAGTGTCCCAGCACCCCGTGGCCGCCCGGCCCGGTCGTGATCATCACCGCGCGGTCTCCGAGGGCCGCGCGCGTGGCACGGGCACCGTCGAGCGGGGTGGCGGGGTCCACCTCGTTCTGCAGGATCAGGATGTTCCGGGGGCCCGAGTCGGTGAGCGGGACCCGCGGCGTCGGGGGGCCGGTCCAGTACGCGCAGGCCGTGATCACAGCGCGGGCGCCCCCGCTCACCGGGTAGGCGGCGGCGTCCGCGGCCACGGCGGCGCGGTAGTCGGCGGGGTCGTGGGACCAGTCCGGGTCGGCGCAGGTGATGCCCAGGAAGGCGGAGGCGACGCGTTCGGCGCCGGGATCGGGGGCGGGCTCGGGCCCGAGGCGCTGCGCGAGCTCGGCCTCGGTCGGGGCGCCGGGCAGCCCGTCGAGGTGACGGACGGCGTCGACGAGGAGGGGGACGGCGGCGTCGGACCGCAGGGCGGCGGCGAGGAGCGAGCGCAGCGCGTCGGAGGTGGCGCGCACGCCGTCGAACAGCACCACCTCGCGGTCCAGCCGCGCGAGCAGGGCGAGGTAGCGGGCCCGAGGATCGGGGCCGGGCAGCGGGAGCTGCGCGAACCGGGCGTCGATCGCCCGGTCGGCGGCTCGGAAGGCCGCCTGCCTGCCGACGGTGTCGTCGTCCACGCTGTCGAGCACCATCCGGTCCACGCGGTCGGGGAACAGCGAGGCGTAGGTGGTGCCGAGGGTCGTGCCGCCCGAGGTGCCGTAGTACGAGATCCGCGCGACGCCGAGGGCCTCCCGCAGCCGGTCCATGTCGCGGGCGAGGTTCGGCGTCGTCGTGTGGACCAGCTCGGGCGCGTTCGTCATGCAGGCCCGTGCCGTGGACGCGGCGAGAGACTCGGCGTCCGGGCTGGGCGCGTCGTCCACCCCGGCCCGACCCACCTCCTCCGGGGTGAGGCCGCAGGAGATCGGGGCGCTCTCGCCGACCCCGCGCGGGTCGAGGCCGACCAGGTCGTAGTGCGGGGCCAGCGCGCCCCCGGTGAGGGCGTCGACGCCGAGGGTGTTGTGCAGGGCCTGCGCGCCGGGCCCGCCGGGGTTGGTCAGAAGCACCCCGCGCCGTTCGCCGGTCGCGGGCCGCAGCGAGACGCGCATCGTGGTCGTCGGGCCGTCGGGGTCCGCGTAGTCCAGCGGGACCCGCAGGTCGGCGCACCGCGAGTCGGGTCGCCCGGCACAGGGTTCCCACGTGAGCCCGGGCTCGGGGGCCGCCGTGCACCCGGCGAGCAGCCCCACCGCGAGCAGGACGAGGAGCAGGCGCACGGCGCCACCCTGCGGCGCCCACCGGGGCTCCGCAACCGGGGTCGGCGCGTCAGACGGCGGCGGGCACGCAGAGGACGGGGCGGTCGGAGACCTGCAGCAGCTTGTGGGCGACCGAGCCGAACAGCGCCCCGCGCCAGGGGCTCTCGTTCCAGGTCCCGACGACGATGACCCGCGCGTCGTGCGCGTCGGCCACCTTCACCAGCGCGGCGGCGGGCTGGTCGGCGACGAGCTCGGTGGTGACCGGGACGCCCGCGGCCCGCGCGGTCTCGACCGCCGGGGCCAGGATCTCCTGGGCGAGCGACTCGAGCGCGTGCCGCGCCTCGCCCGCCTCCTCGCCGACCTGCCCGGGTGGCGCCACCCCGTGGACCAGGACGAGCGGGGCCCCGAGCGACGACGCCAGCTCGACCGCGAGGTCCAGCGCCCGCGCCGCACCCGGGGACGAGTCGTAACCCAGCACGATCGCGCTCACGACGAGACCTCCTCGGGCGCGACGCCGGGTCGTTCCTGCCAGAACGTGCGGTCCCGCAGCCGCCAGCCGACCATCACGACGATACCGATCAGGAAGATCACGATGCCGATGACCAGCGGCGGCCCCAGCCCGAACCAGGTGGTGCCGCTGGAGCTGGCCTCGGGGTCGTTGAGGTCGGAGACGGAGCGGACGAGCAGCCAGATCAGCAGGCCCGCGCCCACCACCGGGCCGAGCCCGATGAGCAGGAGGTTCTTGACGCTGCGGAACAGCTGCTCGCGGTGGTACACCGCGCAGGCGATGCCGGTGAGCGAGTAGTAGAACGCGATGAGCAGCGACAACGCGGTGAGCGAGTCGAACAGCGCGTTCTCGCTGATGATGTTGGCCAGCACGTACCAGCCGATGGCGATGGCGGCGACGACCCAGGTCGAGACGTCGGGGGTGCGAAAGCGCGGGCTGATGTGGGCGAGGCGGCGGGGCAGGGCGGCCCGACGCGCCATCGACAGCCCGGTCCTCGATGCCGGGATGATCGTCGTCTGGGTCGACGCCAGCGCCGAGGTCGCCACCGAGAGCAGCAGGACCCAGTCCCACCCGCCGAGCACCTGCTCGCCGAGCACGGCGAAGATCTGCTCCTCCTCGCCCGCGTTGTCGGCCAGGAACGTGGTCCCCGCGAACGCGACGACGGCGTAGGCGACGGCCAGGTAGGTCACCAGCAGCACGATCGTCGAGAAGATGCCCGCCCGGCCGGGGGCGGTGGCGGAGTCCTCGGTCTCCTCGGTGAGGTTGACCGCGGACTCCCAGCCCCAGTACACGAACACCCCGAGCAGCAGGCCGGCCGTCAGCGCGGACCCGCCCTCGCCGAACGGGTTCAGCCAGGACAGCGACGGCGTCAGCGCGTCCTCCGACGCGTCCCCGGCGACGGCCCGCCCCAGCGCCACCCCGGCGAAGACCAGGAGCGAGACCATCTGGGCGAGGATCAGGACGTTCTGGAACCGCGCCGAGATCTCGGTGCCCAGCACGCACACCGCGGTCATGATCAGGATGACCACGCAGCTCAGCGTGACGACGAGCGGCGTGCTCTCGGTCCAGGCGTCGAGACCCACCGTGAGCAGGCCGAACCGCACCGCGACGTCCGCCAGCGACCCGACGACCAGCACCCCGGTCATCGCGATGGCCCAGCCGCCGATCCACCCGAGCCACGGCCCCAGGGCCCGGGTGACCCAGGAGAACGTGGTGCCGCAGTCCTGGTCCACCTTGTTCAGGTAGAAGAAGGCCGAGGCGATCAACAGCATCGGGACGAACGAGGCCAGCAGCACGCCGGGCGCGTAGACCCCGACGAGCGCGACCACCGGCCCGATCACCGCCGCCAGCGAGTAGGCGGGGCTCGTCGACGCGAGCCCGATGACCAGCGCGTCGAGGAACGTGATGGCGCCCGGTTTCAGCTCCGCCCGGTCCGGGGGTGCGGTCGTCATCGGATCATTGGGCCGCACGACCGTGTCTCCCACAAGTGTCGGCGGGTTACGTCTGGTTAGCGAGCATTGACCGGATCGGGAACGGCCCGCCACGATCCGCAGGCATGCGGATCCTTCTGGTCGGTGCGGGCGGGGTCGGGGGCGCGAGCGCCGCGGTGGCGGCCCGCCGGGGGTTCGTCGAGGCGATGGTGGTGGCCGACTACGAGCTCGGCCGGGCCGAGGCCGTCGTCGCGAAGGTGGGTGATCCCCGGTTCGTCGCCGCGCGGGTCGACGCCGCGGACCGCGGCGCCGTCGAGGAGCTGATCCGGGCGCACCGGGTCGACGCCGTGCTGAACGCCTGCGACCCCCGCTTCGTGATGCCGCTGTTCCGGGCCTGTCTCGCCACCCGGGTGACCTATCTGGACATGGCGATGTCCATGTCGGACGTCGCGTCGGGTCGGATGCTCGGGGAGGAGCAGTTCGCGCTGGCCGAGCGGTTCGCCGAGGTGGGCGTGCTGGCGCTGGTGGGGATGGGGGTGGAGCCCGGGCTGTCGGACGTCTTCGCCCGCTACGCCGCCGATCACCTGTTCTCCGAGGTGCACGCGTTCGACGTCCGGGACGGCGCGAACCTCGCCGTGCCCGGTCGCGGATTCGCCCCGCCCTTCTCGATCTGGACGCTGATCGAGGAGTGCCTGAACCCGCCGGTCGTCTGGGAGCGCGGGCGCGGCTGGTTCACCACCGAGCCGTTCTCCGAGCCCGAGGTGTTCGACTTCCCGGCCGGGATCGGGCCGCTGGAGTGCGTGAACGTCGAGCACGAGGAGGTGCTGCTGATCCCGCGGTGGCTCGACGCGCAGCGGGTCACGTTCAAGTACGGCCTCGGCGCCGAGGTGATCGGGGTGCTGCGGATGCTGCACGAGCTGGGCCTCGACGCGACCACGCCGGTGAAGGTCCGCGCGGGCGACGGGTACGCCGAGGTCAGCCCGCGCGAGGTGGTCGCCGCCTGCCTCCCGGACCCGGCGACGCTGGAGATGACCGGCACGACCTGCGCCGGCGTGCGGGTGACCGGGCTCGGCCCCGACGGCGCGCCCCGCGCGGTCTACCTGCACCACGTCGTCGACAACGAGTGGTCGATGCGCGAGTACGGCTGCCAGGCGGTGGTGTGGCAGACCGGCGTCAACCCGGTGGTGGCGTTGGAGCTGATCGTGACCGGGGTGTGGGCGGGCGCCGGGGTCCGCGGCCCCGAGTCCTTCGACGCGCGACCGTTCCTCGACCTGCTGACGGCCTACGGCTCGCCCTGGGCGCTCCGCGAGGACCGCATTATGGAGCCATAACTGCCGTGTCGACCCCCGGAAATGGCCATTATGGCTCCATAATGCGTTCAGCCGGGGAGGTCGAGGGCCGGGTTGCTGCGGAAGAAGCCCGTCGGCTTGAGGTCGAAGCGCACCGTGTCCACGGGCATCACCGGCCAGTCCTCCGGCCGGGGGACGTGGTGGATGCCGAAGACGTACCAGAGCACGACGTCCTCGTTCTCGATCCCGCGGTCCTCCGCCGTCCACTCGGGCAGGCCCGTGTCCTCCGCGGACTGCACCACGAACTCGCCGCAGGGCCACCGCTCGTCGCGCGCGAAGGGGGTCACCCAGAGCTGGTGGGCGATGGCCCGGGCCCGGCGCAGGACGGGGGCGTGCTCGGGCAGGAGCGGCGGGATCGCCGCGCCCGGGACCAGCGTGTACGCGGTCCCACGCTCCGGGTTGACGACCTTCCACGTGCGTTGGGTCGCCCAGGACACGTCCTGGATCCCCTCCTGCTCCGTGCGCAGCGGGACGCGGCGCTGCCGCAGCCCCATGCCGGTGGGGTCGTCCGGCACGAGCTCGGTCTCGCTCATGACGACGGTGTTCCGCTCGCCGTCGACGTCCAGGTCCAGCCGCGCGACGATGAAGTGCTGGTGGATCGGCGCGTAGGTCCGGGTGTCGACGACCGTGCCGTACTCGGGCGCCTCCCCGACGAACGGCGTGGTCACCATGATCCCCGTGGCGCGGACCTCGCACTCGATGCGGCCGTCGAGGTACAGGCGCCAGTAGATCAGGTAGTCGTAGTTCGCCACGGTGACGTGCGAGGAGATCACCAGCCGCCGGGACCGGCGGACCTCCGCGCCCCGCTCGCCGTCCACGTGCTTCCACAGCACGCCGTCGTCCTCCTCGTGGAGGCAGATCGCGTTCGGGATCTCGACGGGCTCGCCCGCCGAGTCGTTGACGCAGGCGTCGAGATAGCGGATCTCGCCGAGGCAGTCGCAGCCCAGGGTGAGCGAGGTCGTCATGAAGCCGAGGCCCCACTCGCCGATGTCGAAGGCGGTGCGGTCGGCGTGCTCGGGCGTCGGGTCACGGTAGGGGACGACCATCTCGGCGAAGCTCAGCCGGTGGGCGACGGGCCGCTCGTCCCACCGCAGCTGGTGCAGGACCAGCCCCTCGCGCGGGGTGAAGCCGACGCGCAGGTTCCAGTTCGCCCAGGTCAGCCCGTACCCGTCGAGGGCGAACGACGGGCCGTCCGGCTGGTGGATGTGCAGGGGCCGCAGCGGCTCGCGGGTCGGGAGGTCGGTGTGATCGGCGGCGTACTCGGCGGTGACCTCCGGGCGCCCCGGGTCGCCGCGGTCGACGATCTCGCGCAGCTCCATGGTGTTCAGGTCGACGATCAGCTTCAGGCCGGCCACGGGGTGCGCGTACGGGTTGGCGCCGGGGGCCGCGCGCAGCCAGACGTCGCACCAGCCGACGCGGCCCGGGTAGGGGGCGTCCGCGCCGTAGGTCCAGACGTCGACCAGGGTCAGCGACGGATCGTCGATCCCGCGCCCGCGCAGCGCGGCGACCACGTCGGGGTGGGCCCGCATCGCCGCGTCGCACTCGTGCCACTCGTCCACCGTGACGTTCGGCTGCACCCCGGGCACGATCGCCCAGTCGAGGACGGACCCGCCGGTCAGCGACACGACGGCGCGGACCACGGTCCCCTCCCGCAGGTTCCACGCGGTCACCGCGGCCTCGCGCAGCACGGAGTGCCCCGGCCGGTGCCCGGCGACCACGTCCTTGCGCGGCTCGACGAGCGCGATCGTGGCGATCCGCCAGTCCGGCCGGGCGACGCCCTCCGCGCGCAGGATCGCGGCGGCGGCGCGGATCTCGTCGGCGGACAGCGGATCCAGCGGATGGGTCACGAGCGTGAGTATGCGGCTCCGCCGCTCGTGAGTGGTAAGTGGTGCTCTGGCACCACTTACCACGCACGGGCGGGGTCAGGCGGGGGTGTAGGCGGGGCGGGCGACCACGAGGTCGTGGACGAACCGGAGCTTGTCCAGCACCGCGGGGGCGAGGACGAACGGGTAGAGGTCCTCGTAGCCCATCGACCGGTTGACCATGTTCAGCGCCGTGGTGAGCGGCAGCCAGGCCGCGACGATCGCGTCGAAGTCCTTCTCGGACTCCTCGGGCTCGGCGGAGAGCGGGCCGTCGACGCTGATGCCGAAGGCCGCGGCGGTCTGCGAGGTGTCCCGGATGTGCAGGTAGTGGGCGAAGGTCTCCGCCCAGTCCTCCCACGGGTGCATGGTGGCGTAGGCGGACACGTGGGTGTCCTCCCAGCCGGTCGGGGTGGAGTCGTAGTGCTTCTCGAGCGCCTCGGCGTAGGAGTAGGTCTCGTCGCCGAACAGCGAGCGGAACTCCGCGAGCGGACCGCCCCGGCCGACGAGCACCTCCCAGTACCAGTGCCCGGTCTCGTGCCGCAGGTGCCCGAGCAGGGTCCGGTAGGGCTCGGCGAGCTGCACGCGCATCTGCTCGCGGTGCCCGGCGTCCCCCTCGGCCAGGTCGAGGGTCACCACGCCCGACGCGTGTCCCGTCGTCACCGGCTCCCGAGCGCTGGACAGCAGGTCGAAGGCCAGGCCCCCGACGGGGTCCGTCACCCGGTCGGCGAGCGGGAGGCCCAGGTCGTCGAGCTGGTAGACCAGGCGGCGCTTGGCCTGCTCGGTGAGGGCGAAGGCGGCCATGCCGTCCGCGTCGTCGTCCGCGGGGCGGGTCCGGGTCAGCGCGCAGGAGTCGCAGAGCGGGCCGTGGTCGGCGAGCCAGTTGCAGGTCGCGGCGACCACGTTCGCGCACGGCGTGCCCTCGCTCGTGCGGACCATCGCCCGGGCCGGGCGGGAGTAGCTGATCTCCGTGGAGCAGTGCAGACAGACGGAGTTCTCGAAGTAGACGAGCGAGGAACAGTTCGGGCAGGAGAAGGCGCGCACGGCGCTTCTTACCCCTCCTCGACCCGTTCCATGTCCACGGACACCGCCATCACACTCTCGGCCGAGTCCGTGAAGATCACGCCCTTGAGCGGGGGCACGTCGCCGTAGTCGCGGCCGTGGGCGAGCACCACGAACTGCTCGTCGACCACGCGGTCGTTCGTCGGGTCGAGATCGAGCCAGCCGTCCCCGGTCCACACCGAGAACCACGCGTGCGAGGCGTCGACGCCGCGCAGCTTCGGCTTTCCGGGCGGCGGCAGGGTCTCCAGGTACCCGCTGACGTAGCGGGCGGGCAGCCCGCGGCTGCGCAGCCCGGCCACCGCGAGGTGCGCGAAGTCCTGGCAGACGCCCTCGCCGCCGGTCAGCAGGTCGGTGACCGTGGACCGGACGGTGGTCGACCCGGAGACGTAGTCGAAGTCGTCGTGGATGCGGCGGCACAGGTCCGCGGCGGCCTCCCCGAGCGGGCGCCCGGGCGGGAAGGACGGCGCGGCGTACGCGGCGACGCCCACCTGCACCGGCAGCCGGGGGCTCGGCAGGACGAACGGCCGGGCCTCGACGGGCACGGCCGCGCGCACCTGCTCCCACGGCCGCAGCGCGGGCGGCACCACCGCCCGGTCCACGGTGACGGTGCTCTGCGCGAGGACGGTCAGCTCGCGGTGCGGGCGGCGCACGCAGAAGTACGTGGAGCGGTTGCCGAAGGCGTCCGTGTGCTCGCGCAGCTCGTCCGGCTCCGGGTCCAGGCGCACCCGGGCGTCGGCACACCGCTGGTCGGGCTGGGTGCGGGGGAGCAGGTGGGCGCGCCCGAAGCTGGTCGTGACGTCGTCGTCGTAGGTGTAGGTGGTCCGGTGGGTGACCCGGTAGGTCGTCACGAGGCCACCGCCACCAGCGGGTCGTAGGGCCGCGGCCCGGGGGCGGGGGCGAAGTGCGCGGCGGCGATCTCGTCCGCCAGTCGGTCGAGGTCGGCGCCGAGGCCGGTGAGCAGGGCGCGCAGCGCGGGGCGGGTGCCGCTGGCCGAGTCCCGGGCCGCGACGGCGACGAGGTCGGCCTCGGCGAGGGCGCGGACCGCGGCGTCGAGCGCCTCCGGGACCGTGCCGGGCAGGTGCGCGAGGTCGTCGGTGAGCCGGGCGAGCTGGTAGGCGACCGCGCGCGGGTTCTCCCCGTCGGTGAGCAGCAGCGCGAGCAGGGGGGCGACGCCGGGTCGGCCCGCGTTGCGCCGCCGGTGGGTGATCACGGACTCGGCGGCGATCGTCACCGACTCCACGACGAGCCGGTCCGCCGTGCCGCGGGGCGCGTCGCACAGCGTCGCCCCCAGCAGCGCGACGACGTGCTGGGCGCGCTCGATCCGGCGTCCCGCGTCGAGCAGCCGCCACCCGGCGTCTCGGACCAGCGACTCCGCGGCGATGCCCGCGAGGGCCAGCAGCGCCTCCAGGACCCGGTTGAGCCCGTCCGAGGCGTCCTCGGTGGTGATGTCGGCGAGCACGGCGTCCAGCCGGCCCAGGACCAGCCAGGTGTCGGTGGACAGCAGCTCGCGGACGGCCTGCGCGGCGCGGGTGAGCCGGTGCACGGCGAACCCGAGGGTGCCCGCGCGGTCCCGGTCGCGGAGCAGTGACCGCAGCTCGGCGCTGATCGCGGCCGGGCCGTCCGGGGCCACCCGGTGGGCGTCGGCGAGCAGCGGGCCGAAGCCCGGTGCGGTGCGGGTGGTCGCCGTGGTGGCCGTCAGCAGGGCGCGCAGCGCGTTGGCGCCCGCGGGATCCGGGGTGGACTGGAAGTCCGCCCAGCGATCGGTGACCGCGCGCAGCAGCCGCGCGGTGTCCTCGGCCCGCTCCGAGTAGCGGCCCAGCCAGAACAGGTCCTCGGCGACGCGCGGGGACACCCCGCCGGGCGCAGGCGCGGGCACCGCCTCGTCGGTGCCGAACACCGGCCGCCCGGTGGGCTCGGCGCGCTCGCCGACCACCCAGACGTCCTTGGCGGGCGTCGCGACCCCGTCGCGGAGCAGGGTGCCCGCCGGGACCGAGCCCAGGCCACCGTCGAGCACCTCCCAGCCGGTGCCGGAGGCGACGGTGAAGGTCCGCAACGCGACCGGCCGGTCCGCGGCACCCGCGTCGGTGATCGTGGGCGCCGTGGACAGGACGGGCTCGCGCTGTGCGGCCCAGGCGTGCGGCTCGGCGGCGATCCGGGCGAGCAGGTCCTCGCGCTGCGCGCCGGAGAGCCCCGCACCGCGGACGGCCTGCCCGCCGCGGACGACCGGGGTGAGCACCAGCTCGTCGAGACGGGCGCGGACGTGGGCGAACGCCCGCGGGTCGCCGCACCACCAGGTGGGTGTCCCGGGCAGCAGCAGCTCCTCGCCGAGCAGGGCGCGGCAGAGCGCGGGCAGGAACGGGACCAGGCCGGGGTTCTCCGCGACGCCCGCGCCGAGGCCGTTGAGCACCGAGACCGTGCCGAGCCGCGCGGTCTCGACCAGCCCGGGGACCCCGAGCCGGGAGTCCGGGCGCAGGTCGAGGGGGTCGCACCACTCGGCGTCGAGCCTGCGCAGCACGACGTCCACGGGGTCCAGCCTGCCCAGCGTGTGCTGCCAGAGCCTGCCCTCGCGGACCGTGAGCTCGGAGCCGAGCACCAGCGGCACGCCGAGCAGCGCGGACAGCAGGGCCTGCTCGTAGGCGGTCTCGGAGTCCGGGCCGGGGTTGAGCAGCACGACCCGCTGGTCCTCGGGATCCCGCCCGCCGCGCAGGCCCGTGCGCATGGCCTCGAAGAACGGGCCCAGCCTCCGGATCCCGGAGCGACGGTGCAGCGCCGAGAGCACCCGCGCGACGACCCGGCGGTTCGCCATCGCGTACCCGGCGCCGGACGGGGCCTGGACGCGGTCGTCGAGCACCACCCAGCCGTCGGGGGAGCGGCCCAGGTCCACCGCGGACAGGAACAGCTCGCGGCGTGCGGGGGCCCCGGCGGGGCGGCGCCACGCGTGCAGGTAGCCCGGGTGCCCGTCGACGACCTCCACCGGCAGCAGCCCGCGGGTGATCACCGAGCGGGGGCCGTAGAGGTCTCGCAGGAGCCGGTCGAACAGCTCGGCCCGCTGGGCCACGCCGCGTTCGAGGCCCGCCCACTCGGCGCCGTCGATGATCAGCGGCAGCGGGTCGAGCTCCCAGAGCTGCTCGGTCTCGGCACCGGGCGGGTGGTAGGCGACCCCGTCGTCCGCCAGCAGCCGCCGGGTGTCCGCCCGGCGGGCCGCCAGGCCGTCCGGACCCGCGCCGTCGAGCACCCCGGCGAGCCCGGCCCAGAGAGGCCGGACGGCGCCGGTGCCGTCCCGCATCTCGTCGTGCACGGTCACCTCTGGTTGTGGCGGCGGAGATCGAGGGTTCGGGGGTACTCGCCGGTCGGGTCAGCCTTCCACAGGCTGGTGTCGACGGGTCCGGGCGAGTGCCCGTACGGGGTGAATCGGGCGTTGCGGCGGGCCTCGGCCTCGTTCGCGTTGACCGGGTAGTGCTCGTAGGCGCGGCCGCCGGGGTGGACGACGTGGTAGGTGCAGCCGCCCAGCGAGCGCTCGTTCCAGGTGTCGACCAGGTCGAAGACCAGCGGCGAGTGCACGCCGATCGTGGGGTGCAGCGCGGACGGCGGGGCCCACGCCCGGTAGCGGATCCCCGCCACCCGGCCGTCGGAGGTCGCGGCGGGGTGCAGCGGCACCGGCACGCCGTTGCAGGTCACGACGTAGCGCTCCGACAGCGCCCCGGTGACCTCGATCTGCACCCGCTCGACGGAGGAGTCCACGTACCGCGCGACGCCGCCGGAGGACATCTCCTCGCCCAGCACGTGCCACGGCTCGATCGCGCTGCGCAGCTCCAGGGTGGTGCCCGCCACCTCGACCCGGCCCAGCCGCGGGAAGCGGAACTCCAGGAAAGGGTCCAGCCAGCTCTTCTCGAACGCGATGCCGTGCTCGTTCAGGTCCGCGACCACCTCGGTGACGTCCGCCTCGACGAACGCCGGGAGCAGGAACGCGTCGTGCAGGCGGGTGCCCCAGCGGACGAGCTTCCCGCGGTAGGGGTCGGCCCAGAACCGCGCGACGAGCGCCCGCACGAGGAGCGCCTGGACCAGCGCCATGTCCGGGTGCGGGGGCATCTCGAAGCCGCGCAGCTCGAGCAGGCCCAGCCTGCCGCGCTCGGAGTCGGGGCTGAACAGCTTGTCGATGCAGAACTCGGCGCGGTGGGTGTTGCCGGTGATGTCGGTCAGCAGGTGGCGCAGGGCGCGGTCGACGTGCCAGGGCCGGATCTCGCCCGTGCCGTCGTTCTTCTGGGCGAGCCGGTCCAGCTCGGCGAACGCGATCTCCAGCTCGTAGAGGGTCTCGTGGCGGCCCTCGTCGACCCGCGGCGCCTGGCTGGTGGGGCCGATGAACGTGCCGCTGAACAGGTAGGACAGGCTCGGGTGCTGCTGCCAGTAGGTGAGCATCGAGACGAGCAGGTCCGGTCTGCGCAGCAGCGGGCTGTCCGCCGGGGTGGGGCCGCCGAGGGTGATGTGGTTGCCGCCGCCGGTGCCGGTGTGGCGGCCGTCGAGGGCGAAGGACTCCGCCCCGAGCCCGACCTCGTGCGCCAGCCGGTGCAGCGTGCCGGTCAGCTCGGTGAGCTCCGGCCAGCTGCCGGTCGGGTGCACGTTCACCTCGATGACGCCGGGGTCCGGGGTCACCGTGAGGGTGCGGGTGCGCGGGTCGCCGGGTGGGGCGTAGCCCTCCAGCACCACCGGCACGCCGGCCTCGCGGGCGGCGTGCTCGACCACCCCGAGGAGCTCGACGGCGTGGGCGGCCTCGGCCAGCGGGGGCAGGAAGACGTGGACGTGCCCGCCCCGCTCCTCGACGACCAGTGCGGTGGTCGGGGCCTCCTCGCGCGGGACCACCGTGGCGGGGGTGGCGACGGTGCCGGGGGACGTGGTCGGGAGCGGCGGGCGGACGCGGAAGCTCGACGGGTCCGGCTGCCCCGGCGCCGGGGTCCAGGCCAGGGCCGCGATGGGCATGCGCAGGCCCGCGGGGGAGTCGCCGGGGACCAGGGTGACCCGGCCGCGGCGGGTGGTCCAGGTCGTCGTGCCCCAGGTGTCCTCCTCGGTGCGGTGCAGCGGGACCGCCCAGGCCACCGGCTCCGGGGTGGCGGCGTCGAGCCGGTCGACGATCGCCAGGCGCGCGTCCCGGTCCAGCGGCTCCTCCGGGTCGACGTCCGCCGCGGGCGGCTCGCCGTCGGGCAGCCGCGCCTCGGCGACGACCTCGTGCAGCCGGTCCTCGTAGAGCGGGTGGACGTGCTCCGGCTCGATCCCCAGCAGCTCCGCGCTGCCCGCGGCGACCCGGGCGGCGTCCGCCGCGGTGGCCGTGCCCGGCTCGGACGGGGTCGCCAGCAGGGACTGGTCGCCCCAGAGCGGCTCGCCGTCCGCCCGCCAGATCAGCGCGGTCTGCCAGCGCGGCAGCGGCTCGCCCGGGTACCACTTCCCCTGCCCGCGGTGGACCACGCCGTCGGGGGCGTAGTGGGCCTTGAGCCTCGCCGCGAGCGCGTCCGCCATGCGGCGCTTGTCCTCGCCGTCCGCCGCGACGGTCCATTGCGGACTGGCCATGTCGGTCGTCGAGACGAAGGTCGGCTCGCCGCCCATGGTCAGCCGGACGTCCCCCGCCTCGAGGAGGTCGTCGATCCGGCCGCCCAGCACCGCGATGCGCTCGCGCTGCGGCTCCGAGTAGGGCGCCGTGACCCGCGGGTCCTCGTGGATCCGGGTGACCGTGTTGGAGAAGTCCAGGGTGGACACGCACGGGTCGATCAGCCCGGAGATGGGGGCCGCGTGCCGGGGCGACGGAGTGGCGGCGAGCGGGATGTGGCCCTCGCCCGCCAGCAGCCCGGACGTGGCGTCGAGCCCGATCCACCCGGCGCCCGGGACGAACACCTCGGCCCAGGCGTGCAGGTCGGTGAAGTCCTGGTGGAAGGTGGGCGCGGGCACCCCGGGCACGGCGTCGGGCGCGAGCTGGACGAGGTAGCCGGACACGAACCGGGCGGCCAGGCCGAGCTCGCGCAGCAGCGCGACGAGCAGCCACGCCGAGTCGCGGCACGACCCGATGCCCCGGGTCAGGGTCTCGTCCGGGGTCTGGACGCCGGGCTCCATGCGGACCGAGTAGTCCACGACGTCACGCACCGCGCGGTTGACGTCGACGAGGAAGGACACGATCGGGGCGTCGGACCGGGGGATGCGGCCGAGCAGCGTCTGCAGGGGCGCGCCGTGCTCGACCCGGCGCAGGTAGGGCTCCAGGTCCGCGCCGAGCTCGGCCGGGTAGGCGAAGCCGAAGCGCTCGGCGTACTCCTCGAGGAAGAAGTCGAACGGGTTGATCACCGTCATGTCCGCGACGAGGTCGACGGTGAACGTGAGGCTCGTGGCGGGCTCCGGGAAGACCACCCGGGCCAGCTGGTTGGAGTGCGCGTCCTGCTGCCAGTTCACGAAGTGCGGCGACGGCTCGACCGTGAGCGAGTAGCTCTCGACCGGCGTGCGACAGTGCGGCGCGGGACGCAGGCGCACGGTGTGCGGCCCGATCTTCACCGGACGGTCGAACGCGTAGTGCGTGCGGTGCTCGAGGGCCACGCGGATGCTCACGTGGGTGGATTGTTCCCGGTCCGGGCCCGTCGGACGTTGCGCACAGGTGACAGATCACAGGGGGAGCCCGCCGGGGCGGAGTGACGGCGGTCGCCGTTTACCCTGGTGGGGTGGACACACCCACCGTGCTCGTCGTGGACTTCGGCGCCCAGTATGCGCAGCTCATCGCCCGTCGGGTGCGGGAGGCGCAGGTCTACTCGGAGATCGTGCCGTCGTCGACCCCCGTCGCCGAGATCATCGCCAGGAGACCGGCCGCGGTGATCCTCTCGGGCGGGCCGTCCTCGGTCTACGCCGAGGGGGCGCCGCCGGTCGATCCCGCCCTCTTCGAGGCCGGGATCCCGGTCTTCGGCATGTGCTACGGCTTCCAGGCCATGGCGCAGGCCCTCGGCGGCGAGGTCGCGCCGGACGGGACCCGCGAGTACGGGCGCACGTCCGTCCACGTCGAGGCCTCCGGGGTGCTGCACGCGGGCCTGCCCGCCGAGCACCCGGTGTGGATGTCGCACGGTGACTCCGTGACCCGCGCGCCCGAGGGCTTCACCGTGACCGCGTCGACGGACCGCGTGGCGGTGGCGGCCTTCGAGGACACCGAGCGCAGGCTCGCCGGCGTGCAGTACCACCCCGAGGTCGGGCACTCCCCGCACGGCCAGGAGGTGCTGCGCCGCTTCCTGCACGAGGTCGCGGGAATCCGCCCGTCGTGGACCACCGCCTCGATCATCGACGAGACCGTCGCCGCGATCCGGGAACAGGTCGGAGACGGGCACGCGATCTGCGGGCTCTCCGGCGGGGTGGACTCCGCGGTGGCCGCCGCGCTCGTCCAGCGGGCCATCGGCGACCGGCTGACCTGCGTGTTCGTCGACCACGGGCTGCTGCGGGCCGGGGAGCGCGAGCAGGTCGAGAAGGACTTCGTCGCCGCGACCGGGGCCACACTGCACACGGTGGACGTCGAGGCGCGGTTCCTGGCCGCGCTCGCCGGGGTCACCGACCCCGAGGAGAAGCGCAAGATCATCGGCCGGGAGTTCATCCGGGTCTTCGAGGCGGCGACCGCGGACGTGATCGCGAACAACGGAGCCGACCACCCCGCTGGGCACACTGTCGACTTTCTGGTGCAGGGGACGCTCTACCCGGACGTCGTCGAGTCCGGCGGGGGCACCGGCACCGCCACGATCAAGAGCCACCACAACGTCGGCGGCCTGCCGGACGACATCGAGTTCGCCCTGGTCGAGCCGCTGCGGGCGTTGTTCAAGGACGAGGTCCGCGCGGTCGGCGCCCAGCTCGGCCTGCCCGAGGTCATCGTCGCCCGCCAGCCCTTCCCCGGCCCCGGGCTCGGGATCCGGATCATCGGCGCGGTCGACAAGCAGCGCCTCGAGACGCTGCGGGCGGCGGACGCGATCGCCCGCGAGGAGCTCACGCTCGCGGGCCTCGACCGCTCGATCTGGCAGTGCCCCGTGGTGCTGCTGGCGGACGTCCGGTCCGTCGGCGTGCAGGGCGACGGCCGCACCTACGGCCACCCGGTCGTCCTGCGGCCGGTGAGCTCCGAGGACGCGATGACCGCGGACTGGACGCGCCTGCCCTACGACGTGCTGGAGCGGATCTCCACCCGGATCACCAACGAGGTGGCCGAGGTGAACCGGGTGGTCCTCGACGTCACGAGCAAGCCGCCGGGCACCATCGAGTGGGAGTGAGCGCGGGGCTCAGCGCCGGCTGACGCTGGCGGCCAGCAGCACCAGGCCGAGGGCGATCGCACCCCCGGCGAGGAGCCAGCGGCCGTCGACCCCGAAGTCCGCCGGGGTGCGGCCGACGAACCCCGAGGCCGCGACCCCCAGCGCCACCAGCCCGAGGAGCAGGGTGAACAGGTCCGGCATCCGCCGGGTCCGAGCGGGTCGCTGCTCAGCCACGACGCACCTCCACACTGCCCAGACCGGCCTGCAGGTCGAGCTCGATCGGTCGCCCGGAGCGGACGCCGTCCGCCCCCAGGTCGTCCACCACGGACAGCTGGGCGTCGGTGCCGCCCTGGTCGGTGGTGCCGTACGAGACGTCCCCCAGGTCCGCGTGGGCGCGGACGGTCAGGTCCGCGTCGGCCGGGACGGTCACCACGATCTCGCCCAGCCCGACGCTCGCCGCCGTGCGGATCGGGGTGGCGTCGGCTCCGGAGGGCACCGTGGTGTCCAGCTGGGACAGGTCGAGGGTGATGCTCCCGGCGCTCCGGTCGTAGCGCGGGGCCAGCGCGGCGGCGTCCGTCGGGGCGACGCTGATCTCCCCGACGTCTCGGCTGAGCGTCGGCAGGATCCCGCGGGTCTCGACCGCACCCCAGGTCAGCAGGGCCAGGACCAGGGCGAACGGGATCAGGCCGCGGCCGGTGCGGGCGAACGAGCCGACCACCAGCCCGAGGCCGACGATCGCCAGCGCCGTCGCGAAGACGATCGGCAGGCCCATCAGGCCGGAGGTGAGCATCACCAGCACGCCCGCGACACCGCCGCCCAGCAGCGCCAGCGCGAGGGTGATCGGGGTGAGGCGGGACCGGCGGCGCACGGGCTCGGGAGCGGGCTCGGGCTGCGCGGGCTCGGGCAGGTCCCAGGCGAACGGGGCCGCGCCGAGCGGGTCCCACCCGGGCGGGGTGCCGCGGTCGAGGGGATCGGCGTGGACCTCGGGCGCGCCGACGCCGAGGTGCGCGGTGGGGGCGTCCGGGTCCACGGGGACGGTGGTGTCGGCCGCGTCCTTTGCACTGGCCGCGGATGCGCTCCCGGCCGCACTGGCAGCGGATGCGCCCCCCGCACTGGCAGCGGATGCGCTCCCTGCCGCACTGGCAGCGGATCCGCCCCCCGCACTGGCCGCGGATCCGCCCCCGGCGGCACTGGCCGCGGATCCGCTGCCAGTGCGGCCCGCGGATCCGCCCACCGCACCCGCCGCCGGATCGGTCTGCGGCAGCCCCCGGGAGCCGCGGCTGCGGTGCAGCAGGAACAACAGGACCAGCACGGCGAGCACCGGGAGCACGAACCCGCCGTTGTCCCCCCAGAAGATCCCGCCGGTCGCCACCAGCACCACGCAGGCGGCGATCCACGCCGCCGGGCCGATGCTGTGGCCCGCGGGGCGGGCGCCCGCGCCGTCGAGCGGGTCGTCCTCCTCCGCCGAGGGCAGCAGCAGCCAGCCCGCGACGTAGAACGCGATCCCGATCCCGTACACCGCCGCGACCGCGAACCCGACGCGCACCAGCACGGGGTCGATGTCGTAGCGCCGCGCGATCGCCGCGGCCACACCCGCGACCTTCCGGTCCCGGCGCGGCCGCGCGGGACGCGTCTCCCACATGTCCCGCAACGTCGAGCCGACGTCGGCGGTGTCGAGTTTGCTCATGCCACCGACCCTCCCTCGCGCGTCCCACCCACGGTATCGGGGCCGACCCCGAGAAGCCCCGGGGATCGACCCCGGTGTCCCCGGGGTGCGCGCGTGTGACCATGGAGCCATGACCAGCCCGGCTGTGCCCACCCGTGAGCCGCTCGTGCGGCGCCGCTCCGGGCGGCTCGTCGCCGGGGTGGCGGGCGGGGTGGCCGACCACCTCGGCGTGAACGTCCTCTGGGTGCGGGCCGCGTTCGTCGTGCTGGCGGCGGTCAACGGGGCGGGCATGCTCGCCTACGGCCTGCTCTGGGTGTTCGTGCGGCAGGAGGCCGCGGACGTCACCCGCGAGGTGTCGGCCAAGGAACGCCAGCAGGCGATGGGCCTGGCCGCGCTCGGGATCGGCATCGGCCTGGTCGGGGCCGCGCTGCAGAACCAGATCGTGGGCTGGATCGTCGGGCCGCTGGGGGTCGCGGCGGTCGGCGCCGCCGTCGTCTGGCGGGAGGCCGACGAGGCCCAACGCAGGCGGTGGACCACCGGCGCCCGCAGCGGCTTCCTCGGCGGCGGGCGCAACGCGGTGCTGCGGGTCGTCGCGGGCGGGGTGTTCGTGGCCGCGGGCATCGCGGTGTTCCTGCTGGGCAACCTCAACCTCGGCCAGGTGCAGTTCGGCGTGCTCGTGGTGCTGACGACGGTCGTCGGCATCGGGGTGCTGACCGTGCCCTGGTGGGTGCGGCTGGCCCGGGACTTCGGCGAGGAGCGCCGGGCCCGGATCGTGACCGCGGAACGCGCCGAGATCGCCGCCCACCTGCACGACTCCGTGCTGCAGACCCTCGCCCTGATCCAGAAGCAGTCGCACGACCCGCGGGAGGTGCAGCGCCTGGCCCGCGGCCAGGAGCGCGAGCTGCGGCACTGGCTCTACGGCCCGCAGGGCTACGGCCGGGGCGGGAGCACCCCCGCCCTCGACGAGAGCCTCGCCTCCGCGCTGCAGGTGGCCGCGGCGGAGATCGAGGACACCTACGCGATCACCGTGAACCCCGTGATCGTCGGCGACCGCCCGCTCGACGACGGGCTGCGGGCGCTCGTCCTGGCCGCCCGCGAGGCGATGGTCAACGCGGCCAAGCACGCGCAGGTCGACGAGGTCAGCGTGTACGCCGAAGTCGAGCCGGACGAGGTGAACGTGTTCGTCCGGGACCGGGGAAAGGGCTTCGATCCCGAGGACGTGCCCGCGGACCGCCACGGGCTCGCCGACTCCGTCCACGGCCGGATGGGCCGCCACGGCGGTACGGTCCGGTTGCGCAGCACACCCGGCGAGGGCACCGAGGTGCACCTGGCGATCCCCGTCCTCCAGGAGGAGAAGGCATGACGATCAAGGTCTTCCTGGTGGACGACCACGGGCTCTTCCGCGCGGGCGTGCGGGCCGAGCTGGAACGCGGCGCCGCCGGGGACCCGCCGCTGGAGATCGTGGGCGAGGCGGGGTCGGTCGACGAGGCCGTCGCCGGCATCGCGCACCTCAAGCCGGACGTCGTGCTGCTGGACGTCCACATGCCCGACGGCGGCGGCGCGGCCGTGCTCGCCCGCGTGCGCCCCGCGCAGCCGGACGTCGTGTTCCTGGCGCTCTCGGTGTCCGACGCCGCCGAGGACGTCATCGCCGTGATCCGCGGCGGCGCCCGCGGCTACGTCACGAAGACGATCTCCGCGCGGGAGCTCGGGGACGCCGTGCGCCGCGTCAAGGCCGGGGACCCGGTGTTCTCCCCACGCCTGGCCGGGTTCGTGCTCGACGCGTTCTCCGACCGCCCCGGCGCCGCCCCCGCCGTCGACCCGGAGCTGGACCTGCTGACCAAGCGGGAGCGGGACGTCCTGCGGCTGCTGGCCCGCGGCTACGCCTACAAGGAGATTGCGGGCGAGCTGTTCATCAGCGTGAAGACGGTCGAGACCCACGTGAGCAGCGTGCTCAGGAAGACCCAGCTGTCGAACCGCTACGAGCTCAGCCGCTGGGCGAGCGACCGCCGCCTCGTCTGAGCGCACGATCCCGCGTCCGGTGTCTCGGGTGACACCGGACGCGGGATCCTTCCGCTACTTGCCGCCGAGCAGGCCACCGACGGCGTTCGTCACCGGCGCCAGGGTCTCCTGGACGGGCTCCAGCGTCTTGCCGACGCCGTCGCCGACCGCGCCGACCGTGCTCTCGGTGCTGGACTTGCCCTCGGTGCTGTTCGTGCTCTTCTCCTCGGACCCCTTGTCCGACGGCGTGGACTCGCCGGTCGCGGCGTTGCCGCCGGACGAGGTGTCCAGCAGGCCGGTGACCGGGGACAGCGCGCCGAGGACCGGGCCGGTGACCGGCTCGGTGGCCTTCAGCACGGGCGCGGTCAGCGGGGCCGCGGCCTTGAGGACCGGCGTGGTGACCGGGGCGAGGAGGTCCGCCACCGGCGTAACCGCGGGCTTCACGGCCTCGGCGACCGGCGCGACGACGTTCGTCACCACGGGGGCCACGACCTGCTCGGCGACGGGGGTGGTGAGCGGCGCCGCGGCCGCGGCCAGCGGGGCCACCGCGGGCGCGACGGCCTGCGCCACCCCGCCACCGACCTCGCTCACCGTGCCGGTGACGACGCCCGCGACCGGCGCGACCACCGGCTGCACCGCCTGACCGACACCCGCGACGGCGCCGGTGACCGGGGCCAGGGCGGGGGCTGCGGTCCGGGTGACCGCCTCGGTGGCACCGGTGACGGTGTTCACGACCGGGACGAGCGCGGGCGCGGTGGCCCGGTCCACCGCCCCGACGGTGCCGCCGAGACCCTCGGTGAGGCCGCCCGCCGCGCCGCCGACGGCACCGACGACCGGGGCCAGCCCGTTCGCCGCGCCCTGCGTGATCGGGGTGACCGCGGCGCCCACCGGTCCGGTCACCCCGCCGAGGACGGGACCGGCCGCGCCGCCGACCGCCTGGACCACGCCGCCGACCACGCTGGTCGGGGGTTGCGCGGCCGGGGAGCCGGAGCCGCCGAAGGCCGGGGTGAGCAGGTTCGGAGGCGTGCCGGTGCCGGGGGTGCCGGCACCTCCCGCGGGTGCCGGGGCGCCCGGGGCCTGCGCGACGGGGGCGACCGGCGCGGCCGCCCCGGGCAGCCGCGGACCCTGCACGGGGGCGGCTGCGGCGGCGGGTGCTCCCCCGACCGCGGGGGCGACCGGGTCGAGCAGGACGGCGGGGAAGGCGACGTTCGCCCACGCCGTGGGCGCGGGGAGGCCCGCGTCGAGCGCGTCCGCGGCGAGGACGCTCGACCCGTCGGGCAGACGCATGCCGGGGAAGCTGCCGTCCGCCGTGGAGTGCGCGTCGGAGCTGCCGTCGGAGGCGTTCGTCAGGACCGCGGCGGCGAGCACGCTGCCGGTGGCGACCAGGGCTCCCGCCGCGACGGCGGCCCGGCGGGCGGCCGCGGGGGAGCGCTTGCCGAGCTGGGCGGGCCGGGGCTGGATCGGCCGGTCCAGCGCGTGCGGGGCCCGGCCCTCCCGGCGCAGCAGGGCGCCGACGGAGATGATCTGCCCGGTCAGCGACTCGCCGGGCTCCGGGGTCGCGTGGGTGTGGGCGGGCTCGGCCACCGCGGCCTGCTCGGGGGCGGGTCGCGGGTCGGGGATCCGGGGCAGTCGCCGATGGTCGCCCCCGACCCGGTCGGTGTCCGTCGGCCGGTCCGCGGCGGTGCGCTGGGCCGGAGCGCTGCGGCGCAGCAGCTCGGCCACCGTCACGGGGTGCTGCGGCGGCACCGGGTTGCCGACGCGGTGTTCGTTCGTGGCCACGGACCGACGACCTCCTAGTGGGTGGACAGCGACCCGATCAGGTGTACCCGAGTCGGAAGCCCTCACCAAGTGTCATTCGCCCGTTCACCGCCGGTAACACGTTCGGGGGACGACCCGCTCGTCGAACCCCTGGTACCGCTCGCCGTCCGCACCCTGTGGGGTTCTGCCATACCCGCAGGTCAGGCCGTTGTCACGGGGAGAACGACCTGTTCACGCACGGTGATCGCGGCGTCGCCGCGGTGCACTCAGCGTGAAGTGATCAATTCGGACGAATCAGCCGCCGGTCGGGTACTTGGCGCGCTCCTGCTGCAGCCCGCGGTAACCGACGAACCCACCGCCCAGGGCGAGGATCACGCCGATCACGTCCATGCCGAAGCCGCCGCTGGTGAACAGCAGGCCCAGCAGTGCCACGCCCGCCGCGCCGCCCGCGACCGGCAGCCTGCTCTTCGAGTAGGCCGCGATCTCGGCGCCCGCGGCGCCCTTCTTCTTGGCCGCGTTGTTCAACATCGCGACGTAACCGACATGTCCGAGTGCGGCCAGCAGCCCGACGAGCGCGACCAGCGTGAAGACGATCCCCATGCCCACCACAGTGCCACGCGCACGGTGCTCCGTGCGGGGGATTCCCCCGGGGATTCCTCAGGGGATCCCTCAGGATCGCTCGGCGCCGAGCCGCCCTCGTCCCAAGCGCAGCAGCAGCATGGCGAGCTCCCGGCCCTCGGGGCCGAGCTCGCGGAAGCGGGAGAGCACCTTCATCTCGCGGCTGTAGACGATCCGCGGCCCGCCCGCGGCCATCCGGGCGCGGCCGATCCGCTGCGAGACCTCGGAGCGCCGCTGCACGGCGGCCAGGATCTCGGCGTCGAGCCGGTCGATCTCGACGCGGAGCTCGGCGATCTCGGCGTCGGTGGGGGCGTCGGTGGGAACGGACATCGAGCTACTCCTCGGTGAGTGGAGTCCACCGGCCGGTCGTGCGAGAACCCCGGGTCCGGTGGACTCCGGGGTTCGTGGTCTGCAGCGCGTCAGGTGCCGTCCACGGGTGCCGGAATCCGGTACCCGTAGAGAAATCGCTGCTCGCGGTGCACGACGGACAGTCTGCCACACTCTGTCGGGGGTCGGCGGTACCGTGTTCGACACGATGAGCGCTCTGTTCGAACTTCCCGGCATGGCTGTGCGTGAGCCGAAGACCAAGCGCGGTGCCGCGCTGCTCGAGGGGCTCAACCCCAAGCAGCGCGAGGCCGTCACGCACGCGGGGAGCCCGCTGCTCATCGTCGCGGGCGCGGGATCGGGCAAGACCCGCGTCCTCACCCACCGGATCGGCTGGCTGCTGGCCGAGCGGGGCGTGCACCCCGGCGAGATCATGTCGATCACCTTCACCAACAAGGCCGCGGCCGAGATGAAGGAACGGGTGGACGCGCTGGTCGGGCGCCGCTCGATGGCCATGTGGGTGTCCACGTTCCACTCCATGTGCGTGCGGATCCTGCGCCGCGAGGCCAAGCACCTCGGCGTGCGCAGCGCCTTCTCGGTGTACGACGCGGACGACACCCGCAGGCTCATCGGGATCGTCGCGCGCGACCAGGAGCTGGACCCGAAGAAGTTCGCGCCCCGCGCGCTCGCGGCCCAGATCTCGAACC
The DNA here is from genome assembly GCF_021728735.1 of Pseudonocardia sp. WMMC193. Taxonomy (NCBI): domain Bacteria; kingdom Bacillati; phylum Actinomycetota; class Actinomycetes; order Pseudonocardiales; family Pseudonocardiaceae; genus Pseudonocardia; species Pseudonocardia sp. WMMC193. The sequence goes on from NZ_JAKKDO010000003.1 coordinate 6,051,918, forward strand.
TCAAGAACGAGCTGATCGACGCCGAGGACTTCGCCGCGCGCGCCTCGAACGAGCACGAGCGCCGGATCGCCGCCGTCTACGCCACCTACCAGGAGCGGCTGCGCCAGGCGAACGCGTTCGACTTCGACGACCTGATCATGGAGACGGTCTCGCTGCTGCAGCGGATGCCCGCCGTCGCCGAGTACTACCGCCGCCGCTTCCGGCACGTCCTGGTCGACGAGTACCAGGACACCAACCACGCGCAGTACGTGCTGGTCCGCGAGCTGGTCGCGCCCGCCACGGCGGGGGCGCAGCCCGCCGAGCTCTGCGTCGTCGGCGACTCCGACCAGTCGATCTACGCCTTCCGCGGCGCGAACATCCGCAACATCGTGGAGTTCGAGCAGGACTTCCCGGACGCGCACACGATCCTGCTCGAGCAGAACTACCGCTCCACCCAGACGATCCTCACCGCCGCGAACCAGGTCATCGCGCGCAACCCCAACCGGCGGGACAAGCGGCTGTGGTCCGAACAGGGGGACGGGGCGAAGATCGTCGGCTACGTCGCGGACAACGAGCACGACGAGGCGAGCTTCGTCGGGCAGACCGTCGACCGGCTCGTCGACTCGGGCGAGTTCCGCAACTCCGACATCGCCGTCTTCTACCGGACCAACGCGCAGTCCCGCGTGTTCGAGGACGTGTTCCTCCGGATCGGGCTGCCGTACAAGGTCGTCGGCGGGGTGCGGTTCTACGAGCGCAAGGAGATCCGGGACGCGCTGGCCTACCTGCGCGTGCTCTCCAACCCGGAGGACACCGTCAGCCTGCGCCGGATCCTCAACGTGCCCAAGCGCGGCATCGGGGACCGCGCCGAGGGGCTGGTCGCGGACTACGCCGAGCGGGAGCGCATCTCGTTCAGCCAGGCCCTGCGCGTCGCGGCCGAGGAGCCCTCGCGGCTGCCCGAGCTGGCGACCCGGTCCCAGCGGAACATCGCCGGGTTCCAGCGGATGCTGGACGACCTGCGCGAGGGCGTGGAGCGCGGGGACGAGACCGCGGACATCCTGGAGAACGTCTACGGCCGCACCGGCTACACCGAGGCCCTGGAGGCCAGCGAGGACCCGCAGGACGGCACCCGGCTGGAGAACCTCGCCGAGCTCGTCACGGTCGCCCGGGAGTTCGCCGGGGACGCGGCCGTCGCGGACCTGGACGACTCGGACGTGGAGGTCGGCGCCCCGCCGCCCGGCTCGCTGGCCGCCTTCCTCGAGCGGGTCGCGCTCGTCGCGGACGCGGACTCCATCCCGGACGACGACCAGGGCATGGTCACCCTGATGACCCTGCACACCGCGAAGGGCCTGGAGTTCCCGGTCGTGTTCCTCACCGGCTGGGAGGACGGGATCTTCCCCCACATGCGCACCCTGGGGGATCCGGACGAGATGGCGGAGGAGCGCAGGCTGGCGTACGTGGGCATCACCCGCGCGCAGCAGCGGCTGTTCCTGTCCCGCGCGATCGTCCGGTCCGCGTTCGGGCAGCCGAGCACCAACCCGGCGTCGAGGTTCCTCGACGAGATCCCGGCCGAGCTCGTCGAGTGGGAGCGCTCCGAGCCCGAGCGCCCGTCCGCACCCGTGGGACGCTTCGGCTTCGGCCGCCGGTCCACCGCGACGGACCGCGGGGACTGGAAGGTGCCCCAGCGCACCATGAACGCGGAGATCCACCTCGAGGTGGGCGACCGGGTCAACCACGACAAGTACGGGCTGGGCACGGTCACGGCGTCCGACGGGGTGGGCAACCGCGCCACCGTCACGATCGACTTCGGCAGCGCGGGCACCGTCCGCCTGATGCTGATCGGCGGCGTCCCGCTGCAGAAGCTGTAGCGCCGGGAGCCCCGGTACCGGGGTACCGGGGTCAGTAGGTGGCGCTGGGCGCTTCGCCGCCGTCCCCGGTGACCGACAGGCCCAGGCGGGTGAGGATCGGGAGCGGGTTCATCTTGTTCTCGCTCGCGTCCCAGATCTCGAAGTGCAGGTGCGGACCGGTGGACTGGCCGCGGTTGCCGACCTCGGCGATCTCCTGGCCCGCCTGCACGGTCTGGCCGACCGAGACCAGCGAGCGGTTGATGTGCCCGTAGACGGTCCGGGTGCCGTCCGGGTGGCGCAGCACCACCCACATGCCGAAGCCGCTGGCAGGACCGGACTCCTCGACCACGCCGTCGGTGAACGCGAAGATCGGCGTGCCGATGGGGGCGGCCAGGTCGATGCCGTAGTGCGTGACGCCCCAGCGGGCGCCGAAGCCGGAGGTGAAGCGGCCCAGGGTGGGCAGCACGTAGGCCTCGCCCTTCGACAGCACCGCCTGCGGGGCGCCGCCCGCGAGCGCGGCGCGGATCGCCTGTGCGGTCTGGGCGAGCTGTTCGCCGATCGCCGCGGCCTTCGTCAGGCTCGCGACCTCGACCTCGGAGTGCTCGTCGAGCACCGGAACGGCCTGGGGGGTCGCGGCGGTGAGCTGGTCGGCGCCGATGGGGCGGGCGACGGCGGTCGTGGGATCGGCGGAGGGGGAGGTCGTGGCGGCGATGTCGTCCACGACCGGGAGCATCGCGTTGGCCGCGAGCCGCTCGTAGGGGTCGGCGGCGACGGCGGGCCCGGCGAGCGCGGTCAACACCGTCTGACCTGCGGCGACCAGCGCGCCGCCCGCACAGGCGGCGACGGTCGCGCGCACGCGCAGTGACGTCTTGGGGGGCGCCGGGAGCCGGTGTCCTCCCGCCGGTCGGGCCGCACGGGGGTATGCGGTCGCCTGCGGGACCGGTCCGGGAGCGCCGCTTGGGGAGCGGTGGCGCGCCACGACCTGCCCTTCTTGTCGGGTCCGCACCACCTCGCGTGACGGCGTGGGCTGGGGAGGCCCGTCCGGTGCCGATTCGGGGTCGGCACCGCGTCGTCGTGATCGCGCTGTGACACGAACGGAGCAAAGGTAGCGGGCCGTCCGGCGGCCGTCCAACCCGGGGTGCGGTGTGTCGCGACCCGATCACGCTCCGGTCACTAGGCGGGCGAGGAGCGCGCGTTCTCCGTCGACGAACGGTTGCGCAGCCTGCGCGCGAGGTGCAGCGGGAGCGCGCCGTGCGCCAGCCGGGAGACCACCCCGTGCACCACCCGCGGGTCGACGGGCATGGCCAGGTGCCCGACGTCGTCGACCTCGAGCTCCTCCACCAGGAGGTCCGGATGGCGCAGCCGGGCGTTGCGCTGCGGGACGATCATCTCGTCGATCCGGCTCCAGACGACCACGAACCGGGTCGGGCAGTCCGGGGCGGGGGCGGCGAGCTCGGCCATGACGTCCGATCCCGGCCGCAGCTGCCGGGCCAGCGGGGTCGGCAGCAGGTAGGCGGTGTTCGTGCCGGTGTGGGGGCTGCCGAGCGTGACGAGCGTGTCCACCGACTCCGCCCCGCCGAGGCACTGCACGTAGTAGCGGGCGATCACGCCGCCCAGCGAGTGCCCGACGATGTGGACCCGGTCCGCGCCGGTCGCCTCGCGCAGCCGCGCGACGTGCTCGGCCACCTCGCGGGCCGCCGACCGCAGGTCGCCGGTGAACAGGCTGTAGTTGACGGCGTGCACCAGCCCGAAGCCGCGGCGGCGCAGCGCCCTGCGGAAGACGGTGAACACGGAGCGGTTGTCCATGATCCCGTGGATCAGCAGGATCGGGGTGCCCGCGGTGTGCGGGTCGGCACAGACGAGGCTGCGCTGCACGGGGTCCAGGTCGTCGGTGCGGTACAGGTCCCGCGGCGCGATCTTCTCGCCCGCCAGGCCGACCGGGTACAGCGCCACGTGCGCGCTCAGCCAGGCCCATTCGAGGGCGATGCCGCGGACCCCGGCGGGGGAGGCGAGGGCGCGGGCGGCGTAGGAGACAGCGGAGAACCCACCGCCGGCCGCCGTGGCCAGGCGGTGCAGTCCGGCCCGGACCGTCGCCATACCCAAGAGTAACCGGGCCACGTCGCTCTCGCGCGGAAACGCGCAGGAAACATCCGAGTGTCCCGTTCTCCTCGCTCTCTGTGACGAGGACGTGTCGACCGGACGACGCCTTGGTCACACCGGTGGCCCCCGCCGACCCGCTCTGCCTGGCACGGGACGTGCACGCAGGGTGGCGGTGAGGCAGCTCACCTGGGCGGATGTCATGTGGGCCGACCCGCATGGCTAGGGTCCTGGACCGGAGTAGGTCTCTGACGTGCGGGCATTCGCGCGGGCGCATCGTTCCCCGCGCAGCCGGCACAGCGACGTGTTGAATCGGGAGAGCCGAGTGGACCTGTACGAGTACCAGGCGAAGGACCTCTTCGCCGCCCACGGAGTCCCGGTGCTTCCGGGCAAGACGGTGGACACGGCCGAGGCCGCCGAGGCCGCCGCCGCCGAGCTGGGCACCGCCGTCGTGGTGAAGGCCCAGGTCAAGACGGGTGGCCGGGGCAAGGCGGGCGGCGTCAAGCTGGCCGAGTCGCCCGCCGAGGCCAAGGAGAAGGCGACCGCCATCCTCGGCCTGGACATCAAGGGCCACACCGTGCACCAGGTGCTGGTGACCACGGCCAGCGACATCGCGGAGGAGTACTACTTCTCCTTCCTGCTCGACCGGTCCAACCGCACCTTCCTGGCCATGTGCTCGGCCGAGGGCGGCATGGAGATCGAGCAGCTGGCCGTCGAGCGGCCGGACGCGCTGGCGCGCATCCCGATCGACGCGATCGCGGGTGTGGACAAGGCGAAGGCGGACGAGATCGTCGCCGCGGGCAAGATCCCCGCCGTGGTGGCCGAGCAGGCCGCGGACGTCATCGTGAAGCTGTGGGAGACCTTCGTCGCCGAGGACGCCACCCTCGTCGAGGTCAACCCGCTGGTGCGCGACCCCGAGGACAAGGTCATCGCCCTCGACGGCAAGGTGACCCTCGACGAGAACGCCGGCTTCCGGCACCCGGCGCACGCCGAGCTCGTCGACGAGCGCACCGAGAACGCGCTCGAGGCGAAGGCGAAGGCCAAGGGCCTGAACTACGTCAAGCTCGACGGCGGCACCGTCGGCATCATCGGCAACGGCGCGGGCCTGGTCATGAGCACCCTGGACGTCGTCGCCTACGCGGGCGAGAAGCACGGCGGCCAGAAGCCCGCCAACTTCCTCGACATCGGCGGCGGCGCGTCGGCGCAGGTCATGGCGGACGGGCTGGACGTCATCCTGGGCGACCCGGACGTCAAGTCCGTGTTCGTCAACGTGTTCGGCGGCATCACCGCGTGCGACGCGGTCGCCAACGGCATCGTCGAGGCCCTGAAGATCCTGGGTGACGGCGCCACCAAGCCGCTCGTCGTCCGGCTGGACGGCAACAACGTCGTCGAGGGTCGCCAGATCCTGGCCGACGCGAACCACCCCCTGGTGACCGTCGTGGGCACCATGGACGACGCGGCCGACAAGGCCGCCGAGCTCGCCGCTGCGGTCTGAGGGAACCTGACATGTCGATCTTTCTGAACGAGAACTCCAAGGTGATCGTCCAGGGCCTCACCGGCTCGGAGGGCACCAAGCACGCCACCAAGATGCTGGCGGCGGGCACGAACATCGTCGGCGGCGTGAACGCGCGCAAGGCCGGCACCACGGTCACCATCGGCGGCAAGGACCTGAAGGTCTTCGGCACCGTCGAGGAGGCCATCAAGGAGACCGGCGCGGACGTCTCGGTCATCTTCGTGCCGCCGAAGTTCGCCAAGGACGCCGTGATCGAGGCCATCGACGCCGCGATCCCGCTCGCCGTGGTGATCACCGAGGGCATCCCGGTCCACGACTCCGCCTACTTCTGGGCGCACGCCGTGGCGAAGGGCAACCAGACCCGGATCATCGGGCCGAACTGCCCCGGCATCATCTCCCCGAGCAAGTCCAACGCGGGCATCATCCCGGCGGACATCGCGGGCCCCGGTCCGATCGGCCTGGTCAGCAAGTCCGGCACGCTGACCTACCAGATGATGTACGAGCTCAAGGAGTTCGGCTTCTCCACCGCCATCGGCATCGGCGGCGACCCGATCATCGGCACCACGCACATCGACGCCCTCGAGGCCTTCCAGGCCGACCCCGAGACCAAGGCGATCGTGATGATCGGCGAGATCGGCGGAGACGCCGAGGAGCGCGCCGCCGCGTACATCAAGGAGAACGTGACCAAGCCGGTCGTCGGCTACGTCGCGGGCTTCACCGCCCCCGAGGGCAAGACGATGGGCCACGCGGGCGCCATCGTCTCCGGCTCGGCGGGCACCGCGCAGGCGAAGAAGGAGGCCCTCGAGGCCGCCGGCGTCAAGGTCGGCAAGACGCCGTCCGAGACCGCCGCGCTGATGAAGGAGATCATCGCAGCGCTGTGACACGGCTCTGAGGTCCGATCGTCACGTGAGCCCCGGGAGGGAACCCTCCCGGGGCTCACGCGTTCATCCGGGTGGGTTAGCGTCGGGGCAGTCTTCGAGGAGCGGTGATGAGCGAGAGTCCCAACCCGGAACGGGCCGCACTGGCGGGCCCTGCACGCACGATGGTCATGGCGGGCGCCGGGCTCGCGGTGGTCGTGTGGCTGCTCGGCTTCTTCTCGGTCTTCCCGATCGTGCAGGTGGCGCCCGCGCTGCTGCTCGGCGGTGGCGCGCTGGCCGCGGTGGCGCTGCTCCCGCGGGCGGACCGCTTCCTGATCCCCGCGGCGGTGCTGGCCGCCGTCGGGTTCCTGCTGTTCGTGCAGCTGGGAGTGCTCGGCTCGCAGGTCGCCGGGCTGGCGGGCGGCTCGCTCGGCGGCATCGAGATCGCCGCGCTGGTGCTGGCGTTCCTCGAGGCCGCCGTGCTGGTGGGTGCGGTGCTGCTGGAGGCGGGCGTCGTCTCGCTGCCCGCCCCGAAGCCCGCCGCCCCGCCGCAGCCGTACTACGGCGGGCAGTACCCACCGCCGCAGGGCGGCGGGTACCAGCAGCAGCCCACCCCGTACTCCTACGGCTACCCGCCGCAGCAGCAGCCCTACGGCGGCTACCCGCAGCAGCCCGGTTACGGCCCCCCGCAGGGCTGGGGCGGCCCGGCCGAGGCGCAGGCCGGCTACGGTCAGCCGCCCGCCACGGGTTGGTCGGGTCAGGGGGGTCAGCCGGGTCAGCCGGGTCAGCCGGGTCAGCCGGGGCAGCAGGGTCAGCCGGGCCAGCCGGCTCCGGTGGGTGCGTACGGCCAGCCGGGTGCCCACCCCCAGCCCGGACCGCAACACGGATCCCCGCCCGCCCCGCCCACCCCGCCCGCGGGTCAGCACACCCCCACCGAGGTGGAGCAGACCCGCATCGAGTCGCCCGCCGAAGGCAGGCACTCCGGCGGCGTCCCGGACAGCGACCGGACCACCACCATCGCCGTCGACCCGGAGCGCCGCGACACCTGACGCTCAGGGAGCCGCGCACTCCGGTTGAGCGAGTCCCGCGCTCCGGTCGTGCGGAACTCGCGCGCTTCTGCGCGACTCGCGATTCGGCTCCGCGAGTGGGGCGCTCGAGGCGCGCGGACCGGTCCCGCGAGTCTCGCGTCTCAACCCCGCGAGTCTCGCGTTCGAGCCCAGCGAGTCTCGCGCCTCAACCCCGCGAGTCCCGCGTTCGACCCCGCGAGTCTCGCGCTTCTGATGCGCGAGACGCGGGCTTGAGGCATGTCTCGCGTCACCGGTTCGACCCGGGTCGAGTTCGTCGCGCTTGCTGCCGGCCCTCAGTGAGGTGTCCTTGCCGCCGCCCAGGCTGGAAAGATCCACTCTTAGGGAGCGGTCCGGTCGCGAATCGACCGCTGCCCTCCCGGATTGTGGATCATGGCCGGGTCGGCGGGTCGGCGGGTCGGCGGGTCGGCGGGTCGGCGGGTCGGCGGGTCGGCGGGTCGGCGGGTCGGCGGGACGGCGGGACGGCGGGACGGCGGGACGGCGGGACGCCGAGCTCGGCGGGGTGTCGGGCGACGAGAACGAGGGACGGGCGGCGGTCCTCCCCGCTCGCCGGGGTGGTGCGGGTGCTCGTTGACCTCGGGGTCGGGGCGCGCGGCGAGGAACCTCCGCCGCCTGCCCGGAACGTGATGATCCATTCGTGGGGAGCGATCCGGTCGCGAGTCGACCGCTGCTCTCCCGGCTCGTGGATCATGGCCGGGTCGCCGGGTCGCCGGGTCGCCGGGTCGCCGGGTCGCCGGGGCGCCGGGTCGGGCGGGTCGGCGGGTCGGGCGGGTCGCCGGGTCGCCGGGTCGGGCGGGTCGGCGGGTCGGCGGGCGCGGGTCGGCCCGTGCCGGGATGGCGACGCTCGAGGGGTCGGGCAACGAGGTCGAGGCTCGGGCGACGGTCCCCAGGCCGCCGGGTTGCCGGGTGCTCGTCAACCTCGGGGCCGGCGGCCCTCGGTGCGGAACCTCGGCCGCCCACCCGGACCGCCATGATCCATTCGTGGGGAGCGGTCCGGTCGCAACTCGACCGCTGCCCTCCCGGCTCGTGGATCATGGCCGGGGTGCCGGGGTGCCGGGGTGCCGGGGTGCCGGGGTGCCGGGGTGCGGGATGGGCGGGTTGTCGGGATCCGGCTCGGCTCGGGTGCTGCGCCCGGTTCTCGATGCTCGACGACCCGGCTCGCCACAGGCCGCTGCGGCGTGGCGGGCTGACTCTCGGGGGTCGCGCTGTAAGGCTCGGGGGATGACCCGATCGCTGCGTGCACCCCGCGCCGCCGAGGCGGGCTCCTCGCGCGTCGGCCGCGACCCGGATCCCGACGCCGATCTCGAGTCCGACGGTGCGGCCGACGAGGCGCGCGGGCCCCGACCGCCCGAGGGGCTGGACCGGTTCCGGATCGTCCTCGCCGCGGCGATGGGCACGGTGCTCGTCGGCTACGCGCTGCTCGTCCCGCCCGCGCTGGTCGTGGTGCTGGCGGGCGGCGGGGGCGGCTCGGTGGACGGCGCGTTCGCCGCGGCCATCCCGCTCTGGCTCGCCGCGCACCTGATCCCACTGGACCTGCAGGGCCAGCCCCTGAGCGTGCTCCCGCTGCTGCCCGCGCTCCTCGTCGTCGCGATCGTGTCGGTGGGGGCGCGCTGGGCGGTGCGCAGGCTGGGGGGCCGCTTCCGGCACGACGCCGGTGCCGTCGTCGCCGCCTCGGCCGGGGCCCACGCCGCCGTCGCGGTGTTGGGCAGTGCGCTGCTGCCCAGCGCCGCCGAGGTCGGTGCCGCGCCCTGGGCGGCCATGCTCGGCGCCGGGCTGGTCGCCGCCATCGGCGCCGGGGCCGGCGTGCTGCGGGCGTGCACCCTCCCCGAGAGCTGGCGCGCACGACTGCAGGGCTGGCCCGCCGCGGGCCTGGCCGGGGCCGTGGTCGGGGGTGCGGCGCTGGCGTTCGCCGGGTCGATCGTGCTCGTCGTCGGGCTGGTGTTCGGCGCGGGCCGTGCCCACGACATGTTCGAGTCCCTGACCCCCACCGGGGGCGGCGCGCTGGGCCTGACCCTGCTCTGTATCGCCTATCTCCCCAACGCCGTGGTCGGCGGGGCCGCCTGGCTGCTCGGCCCGGGCGTCGACATCGGGCTGGGGGCCTGGACCCCGTTCGGCGGTGCGCCCGATGCGGTGCCGCCGTTCCCGCTGCTCGCCGCCCTGCCGACGGTCCCGTCCCCGGCCTGGGCGGTCGTCGTGGTGGTGGTGCCGGTCGGGATCGGGCTCGTGGTCGGCGGGGTCTGCCGCACCGCCCTCGGCGGCGCGACGGCCGCCGAGCGGCTGCGTGCCGTCGGCGTCGCGACGGGGGTGCTGGCGCTCGGTGCCGCGGTGGTCGCCCTCGCGGCGGGCGGGCGGCTCTCCGCGGGCGACTTCGACCCCGTGGCGATGCCCGCCGGTCTGACGGTCCTCGCGGTGCTGGTGTGGGTCGGTGGCCCGGCGGCGGTCGTCGCGCTCGTGCAGCGGGGCGGACCGCCTGCCCGGTCGGACTCCGCGGACGAGGACCTGGCCTGGTACCGCGACGGCTACACCGAGGATCAGCCGCTGGTCGAGGACGACGAGGCCGCGCGGGACGAGGAGGCGTCGCCTGCGGCCGACACCGTCGAGGACCTCGAGTTCAGCGGGCCTTCGGGCGGCGACGACCGGGCGGGCACCGACGGCCTCGACAGCGCCGACGCCGACGCCGCCGACACCGAGGGCCCCGCCGCGGAGGAGGGATCGGAGGACGGCGACCCCGCCGCGGCGCCGGCCCCGGAGAACGACGGCGACGGGATGGACAGTCGTACGGGCGGTGCGACGTCCCCGGGTCGGGGGCGGCGTTCGGCCGCCGCGGGCCCGCGGGGGCACGGTGGTCGCCGCGGCGACCGGACGGCAGCGGTCGACGCCGCCCGACGCCGGCGCGAAGCCCGCTTGGCCCGTGGCGCCGCAGCGGAGACCCCGCGGTCGGAGGCGGTCGAGCGGCCGCGTGCCGAGGGCCTCAGCGCCGAGGGGCCCCGTGCCGAGCAGTCCAGCAGCGACGGGCCTCGCGCCGAGTCGACGCGCGCAGACCAGCCCCGTGCCGAGCAGTCGCGTTCCCGGCGACCCCGCGCTGAGCAGCCGCGGCCCGAGGGGCGCGGCGCCGAGCAGTCCAACAGCGACGGGCCTCGCGCGGAGTCGACGCGCGCAGACCGGCCCCGTGCCGAGCAGCCCCGCCCTGAGCACGCGAGCATCGAACACTCGAGCACCGAACACTCGAGCACCGAACAGCCCGGTCCCGACCAACCCCCCACCGCACGACGCGGACTGCTCCGCCGCCGCGACCCCCGGGAGAAGACGGACCCACCGGGCCGGACGCCCCCCGCCGCCCAGGAGACCGAGCCCGCCCCGCGGACGGTGGCCGAGCTCGTCGCGCTGCGGAAACGCCAGGCCGAGGCCGCTCGTCCAGCCGAGGACTGAGCGGGCCCGAGCGCGTCGGCGGACCCGAAAGGGCAGGTCCCCGCGCTGTGACCGCCGTCGCGGCTTACGCTGGTGGGGTACCGAACCCGGCCCGAGGAGACAGGTGCCCGCCTCGTCGAGCGCAGACCCCACCGCGGGGGCCCGCGTACCCGGCCGAGCCCGGCTCGTCGTCCTCGCCTCCGGAGCAGGCACTCTGCTGCAGGCCCTGCTGGACGCGGGCGCGGACTTCCCCGGCGAGGTCATCGCCGTCGGCAGCGACCGGGCGGACGCCCATGCCCTCGACCGCGCGGACCGCGTGGGCACGGCCACGTTCACCGTGCCCCCGAAGGCTCACGCGGACCGCGCCGCCTGGAACCTCGCGTTGCTGGAGGCGACCCGTCCGCACCGCCCCGACCTGGTCGTCTGCGCCGGGTTCATGCGGATCCTGGGTGCCGCGTTCCTCGACGGGATCGGCTGCCCGATCGTCAACACCCACCCCGCGTTGCTGCCCGCCTTCCCCGGTGCGCACGCGGTCCGGGACGCCCTGGCCCACGGCGTGAAGGTCACCGGGAGCACCGTGCACCTGGTGGACGCCGGGGTCGACACCGGCCCGATCCTCGCCCAGGAGGCCGTCCCGGTGCTGCCCGGGGACACCGAGGCCACCCTCCACGACCGCATCAAGATCACCGAGCGACGGCTGCTGCTGTCCACCGTCGCCGAGCTGTGCAACGGAGAGAGAGACCAGTGAGCGAGCGCCGTCCCATCAAGCGGGTCCTGATCAGCGTCTACGACAAGGCCGGTCTGCTCGACCTCGCGACCGGGCTGCACGCCGCCGGGATCGAGATCGTCTCCACCGGGTCCACGGCCCAGCGCATCGCGGACGCGGGCGTTCCCGTGACCCCCGTCGAGGAGCTGACCGGGTTCCCCGAGTGTCTCGACGGCCGGGTCAAGACCCTCCACCCGCGCGTCCACGCCGGCCTGCTCGCGGACACCCGCAAGCCGGAGCACCTCGCCCAGCTGGAGCAGCTCGGCATCGCGCCGTTCGACATGCTGGTGTCTAACCTGTACCCGTTCACCGAGACGGTGGCGTCGGGCGCCACGCCGGACGAGTGCGTCGAGCAGATCGACATCGGCGGGCCGGCGATGGTCCGCGCGTCGGCGAAGAACCACGACAGCCTCGCCGTGATCACCGACCCGACGCGCTACGGGTGGGTGCTGGAGCAGATCGGCGCGGGCGGGTTCACCCTGGCGGACCGGCGGGCGCTCGCGGCCGAGGCCTTCCGGCACACCGCCGCCTACGACGTCGCGGTCGCCTCCTGGATGGGCAGCGTCCTGGCCCCCGGGGACGGTGCCTTCCCCGAGTGGGCGGGCGCGACCTGGACCCGCACGGCGTCGCTGCGCTACGGCGAGAACCCGCACCAGGCCGCGGCGCTGTACGCGAACGGCACGCCCGGCCTCGCCGCCGCCGAGCAGCTGCACGGCAAGGAGATGTCCTACAACAACTACGTCGACGCCGACGCCGCCTGGCGGGCCGCCCACGACCACGGCGACCAGCCGACCGTCGCGGTGATCAAGCACGCCAACCCGTGCGGGATCGCGGTGGGCGCGGACGTCGCCGAGGCGCACCGCAAGGCCCACGCCACCGACCCGGTCAGCGCGTACGGCGGCGTCATCGCCACCAACCGCGAGGTGTCGGCCGAGATGGCGCGGCAGGTCAAGGACATCTTCACCGAGGTCGTGCTCGCCCCCGGCTTCGCCCCCGAGGCGCTGGAGATCCTGCAGACCAAGAAGAACATCCGGCTGCTGCGGCTGCCCGGCGAGGTCGTCCGGACGGGTGCCGAGATGCGTCCGATCAGCGGTGGGCTGCTCATGCAGCAGCGGGACGCGATCGACGCCCCCGGCGACGACCCCACGTCCTGGAAGCTCGTCGCGGGCGAGGCCGCGGACGAGCAGACCCTCGCCGACCTGGCGTTCGCGTGGCGGGCCTGCCGCGCGGTGAAGTCCAACGCGATCCTGCTGGCGCGGGACGGGGCGGCTGTCGGCGTCGGGATGGGGCAGGTCAACCGGGTCGACTCCTGCCGGCTCGCGGTGACCCGCGCCGAGGACCGCGCCGAGGGCTCGGTCGCCGCCTCGGACGCCTTCTTCCCCTTCCCCGACGGCCTCCAGGTGCTGATCGACGGCGGCGTGCGGGCCGTCGTGCACCCGGGCGGGTCGATCCGGGACGAGGAGGTCACCGCCGCCGCGGCCGCCGCGGGCGTGACCCTCTACCTGACCGGGACCCGGCACTTCGCCCACTGACCCGGCGGGGCAGCAGCCGGAGCAGGGCCAGGGTGGCCGCGATCAGGGTGCTGATCGCGACCACCCACCACAGGACGTCGAGCCCGCCGACGGCGAGGGCGCCCGCGGGCGCGGCCGTGAGCGCGGTGTCACCGACCCTCCCGTACATCAGATCGGGGCCGGGCTGAGATGGTGCCAGCGCGCCGTGCGGCCCTGGGCCAGGGCGGTCGCGGCGGCGAGGTAGACGGCCTGCTGGAACAGGTCGTAGCCGAACTCGACGACGATCGGTGCGGCCAGCAGGATCCCGCGCCACCCGCGGCGGCGGACCGTCCAGATCCGCTCGACCACGAACACCGCGGTGACCAGCAGCCAGACATCGCGCGGCGGCCCGAGCTCGCCCAACGCCGCGAACAGCGCCGTGGCCAGCAGGAACAGCACCACGGCGAGGATGCCGAGATACATTCCGACCTGCTGGAGCCAGTACGGCGCGGTGACCCGGGAGAAGCCGTATGCGCGCAGGTTCTCCAGCGCACCGCGCTGCCAGCGCATCCGCTGGTGCCAGAGGTCGCGCCAGGTCGGCATGACCTCGGTCTCGACGGTGCACCCGGCAGGCGACACGGCGCGCAGGCCGAGCGTGCGTACGGCCAGGGTGATCTCGTTGTCCTCGGTGAGCGCGCGGGAGTCGTAGACGTCGCCGGGGCGGCCGGGCAGGCCGGTGCCGCGCTCGGCGGCGATGCGGCGCAGGGTGCGCACCCGGAAGAGGGTCGCGGTGCCCGTGAGCACGCGGGCGCGGCCGCCGCGGCGGGCGATCTCGCGGGCGTAGCGGGTGTACTCGTTGCGCTGCAGGGCGCCCGGCAGCGCGCGGAGCCGGAGCTCGCCGAGCAGGCCGTGCGCGTCGTCGGGGCGGCCGTGGAAGATCCCGCCGATCGCGCCGACGGTCGGGTCGTCGAGGTGGGCGCGCGCGAGCGCGAGGAAGTCGCTGCTCAGGGCGCTGTCGGCGTCGAGGACGAGGAGCAGGTCGGCGTCGTCGAGGGTGGGGAGCAGGACGCGCAGGGCCTGGTTCAGGGCGCCCGCCTTGCGATCGGTGTTGCCGACCGTCTCGAGCACCTCGGCGCCGTGCGCGAGGGCGACCGCCGCGGTCCCGTCGGTGCACCCGTCGGCCACGACGACCACCCGGTCCGGGCCGACGCGCTGTGCCCGCAGCGACGCCAGGGCCGCGGGCAGGGCGCGCTCCTCGTCGTGCGCGGGGACCAGCGCGACGATCCGTGTGTGCTCCATCAGGCGCAATCCTGCTGCGCCGTACAGCCTCAAGGCCATCTTGTCTTTTCGCGGATCTTCGGCTACCCGATCGTGGCTTGAGCGAGCCGGGCGGCTGCGTTAGAGTTCGAACGTCAGTTCGAACACCGTCTCCCCGCGGTGTCGCTCGTCGCGTGGGAGAGGTGTCGCCGTGTGCCGTCGTGGTGTCCGGGTCGTTGCTGGTGGGAAGGGGTCTCCCCGGTCGCTGGGCGGGCTCGTCGCCGGAGGGGTCCGCGGCGGGGTGTGTGTCGGCGATGCGGGTCGCCGGCCGGGCCGTGCGGGGTGGTCGGAGAGTGCGGGCGGGCATGCTCTGCGTGAGATCCGCTCGGCGAAGACCACCCGGGAGGGTGACGAGGAGCGCGGTGGTGGTCACGCCGGGTCGGGGGACCGGTGAGGGCGGCGGAGCCGTGGCCGCCCGCGGAGTGGACGGACTGGCCCGAGCAGGAGCCTGGCGGCACGGTGGTGGGGAGCGGCCGTCCGCCCGGTGCGGCGCGAGGGCCGGGGAGCCACCCGGAGGAGGCCCGCCGGTCCGCGGGCCCGGAGCGGTCGGCGGCGCGCTCGGGGGAGAGTGCCGCCGACCGGCTCGCCGCGGCCCGTGGGCTGCTGCGCCGGATGGAGGAGCGGACCGCCGGGACGGAGCGCCCCGCACCCGCTCCGGGGGAGGACGGCCGGGTGCTCCCGGTCGCGGCGGCGCTGTCCCCGCTGCTGCCCGCGGGAGGGCTGCGGCGGGGGAGCACGGTGGCGGTCGCGGGTGGCCCCGGGTCGCTGTCCCTGCTGTTCGCGCTGCTCGCCGAGGCGTCGGCGGAGGGCGCGTGGGCGGGGGTGGTCGGGGTGCCCGGGCTCGGTGCGGTCGCCGCCGCGGAGGCCGGGGTGCGGCTCGAGCGGCTCGCGCTCGTGCCCCAGCCGGGTGCGGACCTGGTGGCGGTGGCGTCCGCGCTGCTCGACGGGCTGGACCTCGTGGTGCTGGCCGGTGCCCGCGGGGTGCGGGCGGGGGACCGGCAGCGGCTGGCCGCCCGTGCCCGGCAACGCGGGTCGGTGCTGCTCGCGCTGGGCCCCTGGCCCGGCGCGGACCTGACCCTGGGCTGTCGGGACGTGCGCTGGCGCGGGACCGATCGGGGCGCGGGCAGGCTGCGCGCGCGCCGCGCGGTGGTGCACTGCGGCGGCCGGGGCACGGGGGTCGCGGGTCGGGAGGCGGAACTGCTGCTGCCGGGTGCGCGGGGGGTCGCGGAGGTGGGGCACGTGGCCGATCCCGGTGTGGCCGATCCCGGGTGGCCCGGCGCGGGCCCGGGCGCGGAGGAGCCGGTGGCCCGGGCGGCGGTGTCGTGAGCGGCGGCGCCGACGATCGCCGTCCGCGGCGCGCAGGTGCCGGATACGGCACCTATGCACCGCAGGCCGCGATCGGGTGGCCCCGATGAGCGCGGAGCGGGTGGTGGCGGTGTGGGCGCCGGACTGGCCGGTGGTCGCGGCCATGAAGGCCGCGCATGTGTCCCCCCACCGGCCCGCGGCGGTGTTCCTGGCCAACCGGGTGGTGGCGTGCTCGGCGGGGGCCCGGTCCTCGGGGGTGCGCCGGGGGTTGCGCCGGCGCGAGGCGCAGGCACGGTGTCCCGACATCGCGGTCCTGACCCCGGACACCGAGCGGGACACGCGGGCGTTCGAGCCCGTCGTCGTCGCGGTGGAGGAGCTGGCGCCGGGCGTGGAGGTGGTCCGGCCGGGGTTGCTCGTGCTGCCCGCGAAGGGCCCGGTCGGGTACTTCGGCGGCGAGCGGGCCGCGGCCGAGCGGCTGGTCGACCAGGTGGCCGCGCGGACCGGCGTCGAGGTGCAGATCGGGTTCGCGGACGGGCTGTTCGCGGCGGTGCTCGCGGCGCGGCGCGGCGTGGGCGTCGAGGCCGGGCGCAGCGCGGAGTTCCTCGCCCCGCTGAGCGTGGCGGAGCTCGACCGGGAGCCGGACGTCGACCGGGCCGAGCTCGTCGACCTGCTGCGCCGCCTGGGGCTGCGGAGCCTGGGGGCGTTCGGCGCGCTCGCGGCCGCGGACGTCGCCTCCCGTTTCGGCGCCGACGCGGTGCTGGCCCACCGGCTCGCCCGCGGCCTGGACCCCCGCCCGCCCGTCCGTCGTCGACCGCCGGAGGAGCTGGCCGCCGAGGTCGAGCTGGACCCGCCGGTGGAGCGGGTGGACGCGGCCGCGTTCGCCGCCCGGTCGCTCGCGGAGCGGCTGCACCGCACGCTGGCCGGGCACGGTCTGTCGTGCACGCGGCTCGGGGTGTGGGCGCGCACCGAGCAGGGCGAGGAGCTGGTGCGGGTGTGGCGGTGCGCGGAGCCGCTCACCCCCTCGGGCACGGTCGACCGGGTCCGCTGGCAGCTCGACGCCTGGCTCACCCGCGGCGGCTCCGGCGCGGTCGTCGCGCTGCGGCTCACCCCGGAGGAGACGGTCACCGCGGGGGCGCTGCAGCTCGGGCTGTGGGGAGACGTCGGGGAGTCCGACGAGCGCGCAGGCCGCGCCCTGGTCCGGGTGCAGGCCCTGCTCGGGCCGGAGTCCGTGGTCACGGCGGTGCTGACGGGCGGCCGTGATCCCGGGGAGCGGGTGCGGCTCGTGCCGTGGGGAGACGACCGCGAGGCGGGCACCCGCGGCGCCGGTCCGCTCGAGGGCCCGCCCGCCCCTGTGCCGACCCCCGGCTACGGCCCCTACCCGGACGCCCTGCGCCGGTCCGTGCTCGCCCACCCTGCCGGCCGAGCGCTGGGCGTCCGCACACCCCCGGCCCTCCACCTCGTCCGCGAGTCCCCCACCCCGGACCCGCGAGTCCCCCACTCCGGCCCCGCGAGTCCCGCACCCCGGCCCCGCGAGTCCCGCACCTCGGACACACGAGTCCCGCACCCCGGACCCGCGAGTCCCCCGGACCGGACCCGTGAGCCCCTCGGTCCGGACACGCGCGTCCCCCTCACCGAGCCCGCGAGTCCTCTGCTGCAGGCTCGCGAGTCGGACACCGGCGCTGGAGAGGAGGTCTCGGGTGATGCCCCCGCGGGTGTCGGGTCGGGTGCCACGCCGGACTCGGCGCCGCAGCCCCCGCGTCCCCTCGAGCGCGCCGCCCCGCGCGGGTTCGCCCCGGACGCTCCGGAGGCCGCGCTGCGCGGCACCGCACCCGCGAACCACAAGGAGCCCGTGGCCCGCGGGCCCGCCCGCTCCCAGGCGGTGCGCACGGCCGCGGCGGCGCGGGACCCGGTGCCCGCCTGGCCCGGCCGGTTGCCCGCGCCCTCGCCCGCGACGGTGCCCGCCGAACCCCTGCCCGTCGAGCTGCGAGACGCCGCGGACCAGCCCGTCCACCTGCCCGAACCGGACCTGCTCAGCGCCGACCCGCACCGCCTGCTGCTGCCGCCGCACCCGCCCCGGGAGATCCGCGGCTGGGCGGGGCCGTGGCCGGTGGTGCAGCGCTGGTGGTCGCCGGAGGGCGCGGTGGGTTCCCGGCTGCAGGTCGAGCTGTCGGACGGTGTCGCCCTCCTGCTCCGGTACCGGGAGCAGCGCTGGTGGGTCGTCGGGATCTACGACTGAGCCGGGCCCGGAGTGGTCGCGCCGCCGGACCCGTCGGCCGCGGTGCCCGCCCGATGTCCGACTCGCGTGTCCGGAGTGGGGGACTCGCGGTCAGCGGGGCGGGACGCCGTTCAGGGTGAGGGCGAAGCGGCCGATCGTGCCCGCGAGGGCGTCCACGTTGCGGTCCAGGGCCTGGCGGTCGGCGTTGGCGAGGGTGTCGCAGGCCTGGTGGTAGCAGGCGTCGTACGGGGTGCCCGCCGTGCCGCCCCACTGTGTCGCCTGCTCGGGGGTCTTCGCCTCCTCCGCGCCGGTGAACAGCCCGCCCGCGGGGATGCCCGCCTCGATGAAGGGGCCGTAGTCCGAGCGGCCGTCGAAGTCCGTGCCGGAGCCCTGCACCCCGACCGCGGCCAGCTGCTCGAGCAGCACCTGCTCCACCGCGGCCGACCCCGCCGGGCCCGGGCCCTCGCCCTCGCGGTCGGAGTCGTCGCCGTCGTAGACGAGGTAGCCGGGGTTGGGCGACCCGACCATGTCCAGGTTCAGGTAGAGCGCGATCCGCGCCGCATCCTCCGGTGCGAGTCCTTCGACGTACCGCGTGGAGCCGACCAGGCCGACCTCCTCGGCGCCCCACCACGCGAACCGCACGGCCTGCTCGGCGGCGGGGGCGGGGCCCAGGGCCAGGGCGACGTCCAGCAGCGCGGCCGATCCGGTGCCGTTGTCGTTGATCCCGGGTCCCTCCGGCACGGAGTCGAGGTGCGCCCCGGCCATCACGACCCGGTCCGGGTTCCCGGTGGTGGTCTGCGCGATGACGTTCCGGCTGGTCGTCTCGGTGGTCGTGGCCGCGACGAGCAGGGTGACCGGCGCCCCGGCGCGGGTGGCGAGCTGCTCCCCGACGACCTTCGAGACGCCCAGGGACGGGACCGTGCCGTCGAGGTCGCCGAGGGTCCCGTCGAGCGGGCCGTCCTCGCTGTTGGAGACGATCAACGCGGCGGCCCCCGCCGTGCGCGCGTTCTGGGACTTCACCCCGAACGGGCAGGTTCCCCGCTGGACGAGCACGACGGCGCCCGTGGGTGTCCCGGCGAGTTCCTCCGGTGTGCAGCCGAGCGTGCCCGCCACGTGCAGCGGTGCGCTGACCTCGCCTGCGGGGGAGAAACCCATGGCCCCCGCCTCGACCGGGGCGCCGTCCACGGTCAGCCGCTTGTCCTGGACCGCGAACGCCCGGACGTCGAACGACGGGGTGTCCACGGTGAAGCCCGCCGCTCGCAGCGTCTCGGCCACGTAGTCGACGCTCGCGTCGTAGCCCGGGGTGCCCAGGGCGCGGTTGCCGCCGTGCTCGTCGGCGATCGCCTGGAGCCGCTCCAGGTGGGCGTGGGCGCGGTCGCCGCTCGCGGTCGCGACGAGTCGCGCGGGCAGCGTCGGGTCGCTCGCCGGCGCCGCGGCGGGTGCCGGGGCTGCACCGCAGCCCACCAGGAGGGCCGTGAGTCCCGCGAGCCCCACGAGCCCCGCCAGTCGTCCGCGCATCGATACCCCGTTCGTCCGGTTTCGATCAGTGTCCGCCATTCGGGCGCCGTGTGCCGGGCCGGAGTATCCACGGACGCTCCACGGCTGCGGCACAGGCTCCTCTCAGGCTGAGGGAGTGGAATCAGAAGCATCGGGAGTGAGCGCGACCGGTAGCTGGGGAGCCCCCGGGTCCGCGCCCCCCGTCGGACCGGATGACGCCGGTCGGGGGCTGGGGAGCGGCCCGGCCGGTGTCATCCGGTCAGCTCTGTGCGCTGCACGGACGTCCCCGGCGGTGGTCCGTTCGGGTGGCACTCGTCCGAACCTGTGGATGACTCGGCCGTCGCGCCTTTCGGGCTGGCCTTCTCGTCGAGGGCAAGGTCTAGCGTCGCGCCCATGCGGATCGGGGAGCTGGCCGAGCGCGCGGGGGTGAGCCCGCGGGCGTTGCGGCACTACGAGGAGTTGGGCCTGCTGCCCGCGCGGCGGGCGGCGAACGGGTACCGGGCCTACGGCGCGGAGGACGTCGCGGCGGTCGCGGAGATCCGGGCGCTGGTGGATCTCGGCATGTCGCTGGAGGAGACGCGCCCGTTCGTCGAGTGCCTGCGGGCGGGGCACCCGAGCGGCGGGAGCTGTCCGGACTCGATCGCGGTCTACCGGGCGAAGCTCGCCGAGGTCGATGCGTCGCTGGCCCGGCTGCAGGCGATCCGCGCCGAGCTCGAGGGGCAGCTGGAACAGGCCCGCTGCCAGTTCACCGGGGGAGAGACATGATCGAGGAAGTCACGGACGCGGGGTTCGCGCCGCGGGTGCTGGAGTCGCCGCTGCCGGTGCTGGTGGAGTTCACGGCGACCTGGTGCCCGCCGTGCCGGATGATCGCGCCGGTGCTCGCCGAGCTGGCGCAGGAGCTGGCGGGGCGGGTCGAGATCGTGGCGCTGGACGTCGACGAGAACCCGCGCACCGCGGCCGCCGCGGGGGTACTGGGCATGCCCACGCTCGCGCTGTACCGGGGCGGTGCGGTGGTCGCGCAGGTCACGGGTGCGCGGCCGAAGGCGGCGCTCCGATCCTGGCTGGGCCCGTTCCTCCCGGTGGTCGCCTGATCGAACACATGTTCGAGTAGAGTGGGGGGATGGGGTGGAGCAACCCGGACGTCAGCTGGCGCGAGCTGGAGGGGATCCTCTCGGGCCGCTCCGGGGCGAGCCTGACGGGCGGCCCGGAGCGGGACGGCGGGGACTCGCCCGCCTGGTCCGCCAGGCGTGGGCCGTACGAGGCGCCACCCCTGGAGCGGGGCGAGTCCGCCACGCCCTACGCGGAGCTGCACTGCCACTCGAACTTCAGCTTCCTCGACGGGGCGAGCCATCCGGAGGAGCTCGTCGAACGGGCTCACGAGCTGGGTCTGGAGGCGCTCGCGCTCACCGACCACGACGGGATGTACGGCGTGGTCCGCTTCGCCGAGGCCGCGCGCGGGCTGGGGATGCGCACGGTCTTCGGCGCCGAGCTGAGCGTGGGGCTGTCCGCGCCGCAGAACGGGGTGCCCGATCCGGAGGGCAGCCACCTGCTGCTGCTCGCCCGAGGCCCGGAGGGGTACGGGGCGCTGTGCCGCACGATCAGCGCGGCGCAGCTGCGCGGGGCGGAGAAGGGCCGCCCGGTCTATGCCCCGGCGGAGGTCGTGGAAGACGTGCGGGGGCGGGTCGTCGCGCTCACCGGGTGCCGCAAGGGCACGGTGCAGCAGGCGCTGCGCCGCGGCGGTCCCCGGGCGGGGGCGGAGGCGCTACGGGGTCTGGTGGACCGGTTCGGCCGGGAGCACGTCGTCGTCGAGCTGACCCACCAGGCGCTGCCCGAGGACACCGAACGGAACGACCTGCTGGCCGCGCTCGCCGCCGAGGAGGGCGTCCCGGTCGTCGCGACCACGGCGGCGCACTACGCGCGGCGAGAGCGGTTCCCGCTGGCGAGCGCGGTGGCGGCGGTGCGGGCCCGCCGCAGCCTGGACGACGCGGACCCCTGGCTGCCCGCCGCGGTCTCGGGGCACCTGCGCGGCGGGGACGAGATGGCGCGGCGCTTCGCCCGCTACCCGGGGGCGGTCGAACGCGCGGCCGTGCTGGGTCGGGAGCTGGCGTTCGAGCTGCGGCTGGTGGCGCCGGACCTGCCCCCGTTCGACGTCCCGCCCGGGGAGACCGAGGCGAGCTGGCTGCGGGCGCTGACCTGGCGGGGGGTCATGCAGCGGTACGGCAGCGGTGCGGAGAACCGGTTCGCCGCGGACATGGTGAAGCACGAGCTGGAGATCATCGAGAGCAAGAACTTCCCCGGCTACTTCCTGATCGTCGCGGACATCGTGGCGTTCTGCCGCCGCGCGAACATCCTCTGCCAGGGCCGGGGCTCCGCCGCGAACTCCGCGGTCTGCTACGCGCTGGGGATCACCCACGTCGACGCGGTGCGCCACGGTCTGCTCTTCGAGCGGTTCCTGTCCCCGGACCGGGACGGCTACCCGGACATCGACCTGGACATCGAGTCCGGCCGTCGGGAGGAGGTGATCCAGTACGTCTACGAGCGGTACGCGCGCACCCACGCCGCCCAGGTGGCGAACGTGATCACCTACCGGCCCCGCTCGGCGGTGCGGGACATGGCGAAGGCGCTGGGCTTCTCGCCCGGCCAGCAGGACGCGTGGAGCAAGCGGATCGAGCGCTGGGGCGGGCTGTCGGGAGACGAGGGGCTGCCGCAGCCGGTGCTGGACCTGGCGGGGCAGCTGCTGGGGTTCCCGCGCCACCTCGGGATCCACTCCGGCGGCATGGTGATCTGCGACCGTCCGGTGTCCGAGGTGGTGCCGGTGGAGTGGGCGCGGATGGCGGACCGGACCGTCGTGCAGTGGGACAAGGAGGACTGTGCGGCGGCCGGGCTGGTCAAGTTCGACCTGCTCGGGCTGGGGATGCTCACGGCACTGCACCTCATGCAGGACCTCGTCGCGCGGTACGACGGCACGAAGGTCGAGCTGCACGATCTCGACCAGAGCGATCCCGCCGTCTACGCGATGCTGCAGCGGGCGGACTCCGTGGGTGTGTTCCAGGTGGAGTCGCGGGCCCAGATGGCCACGCTGCCGCGGCTGAAGCCCCGCGAGTTCTACGACCTCGTGGTCGAGGTGGCGCTGATCCGGCCGGGGCCGATCCAGGGCGGGTCGGTGCACCCCTACATCCGGCGCCGGAACGGGCTGGAGACCTGGGAGTACGACCACCCGCTGCTGGTCGGGGCGCTGGAGAAGACCCTCGGCGTGCCGCTGTTCCAGGAGCAGCTGATGCAGATCGCCGTGGACGTGGCGGGCTTCTCGGCGTCGGACGCGGACGAGCTGCGCCGCGCCATGGGCTCCAAGCGGTCCGCGGAGCGGATGGAGAACCTGCGGGAGCGGTTCTTCGCGGGCATGGCGGACAAGGGGATCCCGCCGGACGTCGCGGAGACGATCTTCCAGAAGATGCTGGCCTTCTCGAACTTCGGCTTCCCGGAGAGCCACTCGATCAGCTTCGCCTCGCTGGTCTACGCCAGCTCCTGGTTCAAGCTCTACCACCCCGCCGCCTTCTGCGCGGCGCTGCTCAACTCCCAGCCGATGGGGTTCTACTCGCCGCAGTCCCTGGTCGCGGACGCACGGCGGCACGGGGTGAAGGCCTTCGGTCCGGACGTCAACCGCGGCGGCGCGGCCGCGATCCTCGAACCCGACGCCGCGAGCGCCGGCGGCTGGGCGGTCCGGACCGGACTGCGGGAGATCCGCACGATCGGCACCGAGCTCGCCGAGCGGATCGAGGAGGAGCGCGTGCGGGGCGGCCCGTACGCCGACCTCGCCGACCTGGCCCGCCGGGTCCAGCTCACCGGACCCCAGGCGGAGGCTCTCGCGACGGCGGGGGCGTTCGGCTGCTTCGGGATCGACCGGCGGGCCGCGTTGTGGGCGGCCGGGGTGGTCGCGAGGGTCCGCCCGGAACACCTGCCGGGGGCGGCCGTCGGGCTGGCGGCGCCCGCCCTGCCGGGGATGACGGACGTCGAGGAGACGGTGGCGGACGTCTGGGCCACCGGGGTCTCGCCGGACTCCCACCCGATGCAGCACCTCCGGGAGAAGCTCGACGGGCTCGGCGCCGTCCGGATCGACCGGCTCGACCCGTTGGGCGGGGACCCGCACGATCCGGACCGCCCGCCGCGGCGGGTGCTGGTCGGCGGGCTGGTCACGCACCGGCAGCGGCCCGCGACCGCCCGCGGGGTCACGTTCGTGAACCTGGAGGACGAGAGCGGGATGCTCAACGTCACGTGCTCCGAGGGGCTGTGGGCCCGGTACCGCTCCGTGGCGTTGGGCAGCGCGGCGCTGCTGGTGCGGGGAAGGCTGGAACGAAGCCCCGAGGGCGTCCTCAACCTGCTGGCGGACCGCCTCCAGCGCCTCCCGCTGACGGTCGCGGTGAAGTCCCGGGACTTCCGGTGAGACGGGACGCGGCCGGGCTCGAGCGGCCGGCCGCGCCCCGAGCCTCAGTGGACGAGCGGGTTGCCCATGGAACGGGCCGGGCCGCCCAGTTCCTGGGTCATGCCGTCCACGAAGATGTAGATCGCGACGAGGCAGAACAGCGCCGCGCCGATCCCCGCGATCGTGAGCAGGCCCGTGCTCCCGGTCAGGGTGGCCACCAGGACGAGCGCCACCGTGATCGTGACCAGGGTGAACAGTGTGGTGAAGGCCAGCGGTAGCCGCAGCGTGGCCAGGGTGAGCACCGCGAAGACGGCGAGCCAGCCGATCAGGAAGGTCGCCTGCGCGGTGGCCGTGTCGTCCGCCGGGATCTTCAACCAGTCGTTGACCAGGGAGAGGACGAGGTAGGCGTAGCTCAGCCAGAAGGTCGCGAACACGGTGAAGATCGCGCCCACGGCGCCCTGCCCGATCCGGATCGCCCACCAGCCCGCCACCAGCAGGCCGAGACCCGAGACGACGAGCGTCATCGGGACGAGCGTGCCCACCGCCGCCGCGGGCAGGTATCCGAACAGGTAGAGCGTCAGGCCGATCCCGCCCACGAGGAAGGCGGGCAGGCCGAGGAGGGCGGGATTGCCGGTCGGCGCTGCGGGTGGCGCCTCCACCGGGCTCGTGGTCGCGGTGCTCGCGGGGCTCTCAGTGGTCATGACACGCTCCAGACGTCGTTGATCCGAGCGCGGAGCGAGCACGGGCGCGGGTGTGCTGTGTGCTCCGTCACACGTATTAACGTCCACATCGGGCGGTGCCGCTGTCTCGATCTGACACACGACGACGAACCCGGGCGGGTGCCCGGGCTCGTCGTCGGGGTGCGGGGGCTACTTCACCAGGGCGTTGCCCAGGGGCATCGCCTTCCCGCCCAGGTCCTGGGCGAACCCGTCGAACAGGATGTAGGCGAAGATCGCGCAGAAGATCAGGGTCGTGATGCCCGCGATCGGGAACAGCCCGGCGTTGCCCGTGCTCACGCCGAGGAAGGCCAGCGCGAACGTGATGTCCACGAACACGAAGCCGGCGGTGAACGCGATCGGCAGCCGCAGCGTCGCCAGGGTCAGCAGGATGAACACCAGGGTGAACGACAGCAGGTAGGTGCGCTGCACGTTCGCCACGGCCGCGGCGTCGGCGACCCCCCACCAGCCGCTGGTCAGGCCGGTCAGCAGCGCGCCGAAGCTGAGCCAGAACGCCGAGAACACCCCGAAGATCGCGGCCACGGTGTTGGCGGCCAGGCGTGCCGCCCACACCGCCGAGATCATCAGGAACAGGCCCGCGGACAGGCTGACGATCGGGATCATGCCGCCCGGCAGGGCCGCCGTGTCCAGGTAGCCGAGGAACCACAGGCCGAGCGTGACGCCCGAAGGGAGGAAGGTGATCAGGCCCAGCAGCGCCGGATTGCCCGCCGGAGCGGGGGCCACCGGGGCCTCTGGTGCGGCATGCGCCCCGGTCTGCACGTCGCTTTCGACAGTCATGAATGCTCCTCGTCGAGTCAGCCGGCAGGGCTTGCCCCGGAGACGGGACGTCAGCGCCGGCGCAGCGATTGTGCGCGGCGTCACAGACGCGGCGGACCCTACGAACGGGCAGACCCCGACCTCGACTTTCTCGGTGCAACCGTCTCGGTCGGCGGGGTGAGCTGACCGTTCGGGCAGCCACGACGTGGTGAACGGGGCGCGCGGGCGGCGCCCCGGCCCGGTCCCGACGGTTCTGCGAGGATGGCCCCGTGACGGCGAGACGGACGGCGGCGACGCGGTGCGCCCTGCCCGCCGCGGGGGCGACGCGGTGAGCCGCGCCGAGGAGGAACCCGACCAGCCGGATCTCCCCGACCGTGCCGACGTCTGGCCCGCCCGTTCCGAGCGGGACCGCCGGGCGGCGAGCGATCCGGCCTCTGCCCCGCACCCCTCCGAACGTGACGCGGCGATCCGGCCCGGCTGGTCCCGCAGGCCCTGGCCCGCTGCCCAGTCCGCCGCCGCGCCCGCCGCCCTGCCCGTCGACCCGCCCGCCGCCCGACCCGACGCCTCGTCGGGCCCGCCGCCCGGCCGGCCGACGGTTCGGCCTGCCACCCAGGCGGCCGGTCCGCCCGCCGGTCCGCCGTGGAGAATCCCGAGCCCGCCCCCGAACCCGTCGCAGGGCCCGTCCCAGGGCCCGTTGCAGGGTGGGCCGGCGACGAGCCCGTCGAAGAACCCCCCGCAGGGCGGCTCGTCGACGAACCCGCCGCCGAACCCGTCGCCCGTCATCCTGGAGGGCGGGGTGGGCGGGCCTAGCGCCCGGACCCAGCCGACCCCGGTCGTCCGGTCCGCGGCCGAACGCCGGACCGGCACGCCCATGCCGCCGGAGGCCGAGACCCTCGGGGCAGGCGGGCCGCACTCCACCGACGTGCCGCGGACCACGCCCACCCGGGTCGGGGCGCGGGCGTGGCTGGAGACCCACGGCGCGCTGCTGATCGTGCTGCTGATCGCCGCGTTCGGCATGGTGCAGGTGCTCACCGAGCACTGGCGGCAGGGATCGGCCCTGCTGGGCGGGTCGCTGCTGGTCGCCGCGGTGCTGCGCGGGGTGTTGCCGCCCCCGCGGGCGGGACTGCTCGCGATCCGGGGCCGGATCGTCGACGTCGTCTGCTACACGGGCTTCGGCATTGCGGTGCTGCTGCTCGCCCTCACGATCACCCGCGGCTCGCTCACCGTCGGCTGAGCGGCGCCTCCGGCGCTCGTGAGTGGTAAGTGGTGCTCTGGCACCACTTACCACTCACGGGCCGCGGAGCGGCGGGTCAGAAGGAGGAGAGCGCCTCGTTCAGGGTCTTGCTCGGCTTCATCACCGCGTCGGTCTTGGCCTTGTCGACGTAGTAGTAGCCGCCGAGGTCCACGGGCGAGCCCTGGACCGCGTTCAGCTCCTCCACGATGGTCGACTCGTCCGCGGCCAGCTTCTCGGCCAGCGGAGCGAAGATCGCGGCGAGCTCCGGGTCGGCGGTCTGGCGCGCCAGCTCCTGCGCCCAGTACAGCGCGATGTAGAAGTGCGAGCCGCGGTTGTCGAGCTCGCCGACCTTGCGCGACGGCGACTTGCCCGTCTCGAGCAGCGTGCCGGTGGCGGCGTCCAGCGTGGCCCCGAGGATCTTCGCCCGCTCGTTGTCGGTCTTCTCCGCCAGGAACTCCAGCGAGACCGCCAGCGCCAGGAACTCACCGAGGGAGTCCCAGCGCAGGTGGTTCTCCTTGACCAGCTGCTGCACGTGCTTCGGCGCCGAGCCGCCCGCGCCGGTCTCGAACAGGCCGCCGCCGTTCATCAGCGGGACGATCGAGAGCATCTTCGCCGAGGTCCCCAGCTCGAGGATCGGGAAGAGGTCGGTGAGGTAGTCGCGCAGCACGTTGCCGGTGACCGAGATGGTGTCCTCGCCCGCCTTGGCGCGCTGCAGCGTGTACCGGGTGGCCTCGGCGACCGGGAGGATCTCGATCGTGAGGCCGTCGGTGTCCAGCTCGCCGAGCTGGGCCCGCACCTTCTTGATGATCTCCGCGTCGTGGCCGCGGGTCTCGTCCAGCCAGAACACGGCGGGCCAGCCGGTGGCCCGCGCCCGCCCGACGGCCAGCTCCACCCAGTTGCGGACCGGCGCGTCCTTGGTCTGGCAGGCACGCCAGATGTCACCCGGCTCGACGGCGTGCTCGAGCAGCACGTCGTCCCCGTCGAGGACCCGGACGGTGCCCGCGGTCTCGATCTCGAACGTCTTGTCGTGCGAGCCGTACTCCTCGGCCTTCTGCGCCATCAGGCCCACGTTGGGGGTGGTGCCCATGGTCGTCGGGTCGAAGGCGCCGTGCTCGCGGCAGAAGTCGACGGTCTCGGCGTAGAGCGGCGCGTAGGACGAGTCCGGGATGACGAACTTGGTGTCCTGCTGGGCGTCGTCCGCGTTCCACATCTGGCCCGACGACCGGATGGCGGCCGGCATCGAGGCGTCGATGATGACGTCGGACGGCACGTGGAGGTTGGTGATCCCGCGCGCGGAGTCGACCATCGCCAGGCGCGGACCGGAGGTGTAGCCGGCCTCGATCGCGTCGCTGATGGCCTGCTTCTTGTCGGCCGGGAGCTTGTCCAGCGCGGTCAGCACGGAGGCGAGCCCGTCGTTCGGCGACGCGCCGACCGAGGCCAGGTCCTCGCCGTACTGCGCGAAGACGTCCTTGAAGTACGCCTTCACGGCGTGCCCGAACAGGATCGGGTCGGACACCTTCATCATCGTGGCCTTGAGGTGCACGGAGAACAGCACGCCCTGCTCGGCGGCGTCCGCGACCTGCTCGGCGAGGAAGGTGTTCAGCGCGGCGGCGCTCATGACCGCGGCATCCACGACCTCGCCCTCGAGGACCTTCAGCCCGTCCTTGAGCACGGTCTCGGTGCCGTCGGCGGCGGTGTGCACGATCCGCAGCGTGGTGGCCGCGGGGAGCGTCACGGACTTCTCGGAGTGCCGGAAGTCCCCGTCGCTCATGGTCGAGACGTGGGACTTCGACTCGGGCGACCAGGCGCCCATCGAGTGCGGGTGCTTCTTGGCGAAGTTCTTCACCGAGGCGGGCGCGCGGCGGTCGGAGTTGCCCTCGCGCAGCACCGGGTTGACCGCGGAGCCCTTGACGGCGTCGTACGCGGCGCGTGCGGCCTTCTCGGCCTCGGACTGCGGGTTCTCCGGGTAGTCCGGCACCGCGTAGCCCGCCGCCTGCAGCTCGGCGATCGCGGCCTTGAGCTGGGGGATCGAGGCCGAGACGTTCGGCAGCTTGATGATGTTGGCCTCGGGTGTCTTGGCCAGCTCACCGAGCTCGGTGAGCGCGTCGGACACCCGCTGCGAGTCGCTCAGCAGGTCCGGGAACTGCGCGAGGATCCGGGCGGCGAGCGAGATGTCCCGGGTCTCGACGTCGATCCCCGCCTTTCCGGCGTAGGCCTCGATGACCGGGAGGAGGGAGTGGGTCGCCAGGGCAGGCGCCTCATCGGTATAGGTGTAGATGACCTTCACTGCACGCCGCTCCAAATCTCCGCAGACTCCGTCGACTTCTCTCGGCGCCCACGCTATACCGTACGCGCGTCCTGTTTCATCCCGAGGTCGCCGACATCGCACTGGGCTACGGTGGGGACCCACGGTGTCACGGGGAGGGGCGATCATGGCGCTGCGGCCCAAGTTCACGGTGCCCAAGCTGGAGGCGTCGTCCTTCAAGGGGTGGACGTTCGTGCTGATCGCGGGCACGGTGCTCGCCGTCGTCGCGATGTTCACCCAGGGATCGGGCACCACGAACGAGACCGGCTGCGTGATGGCCGTCCAGGGTGCCGCCCCGCTCGACGTCTACCGCAGCGCCAGCACCCAGTTCGAGCCCGTCGACCAGCTGGCCCCCGGCGCCCGGGTGGACGCCGAGCCCGGACTGATCGAGAACGGGTTCCGCAAGCTCCTCGGCGACAACCGCTGGGCGGTCAACGAGCGGCTGGCGGCGACCGAGGGGAGCACCTGCTAGACCGTGTTGGTTCTTGCCACGGCGAACGTCAACGGCGTCCGGGCGGCCTCGGCCAAGGGGTTCCTCGACTGGCTCGCCACCACGCCCGCCACCGTCGTCTGCCTGCAGGAGGTGCGGGCCCGGCCCGATGAGCTGCCCGCGGGCTTCCCCGGAACCGGGTGGCACCTCACGCTCGAGCCCGCGCAGGGCGCGTCGGCCAAGGGGCGCAACGGCGTCGCGATCCTCAGTCGGGACGAGCCGCTGGCCGTGCGCACCGGGATCGGCGACCCGGAGTTCGCCGAGCAGGGCCGCTACGTCGAGGTGGACCTGCCGGGCGTCACGGTCGGGTCGCTGTACCTGCCGAAGGGCGCGGCGGGCACGCCGAAGCAGGAGGAGAAGGACCGCTTCCTCACCTCCTTCGCCAAACACCTGGCGGGCACGAGCGGACACACGGTCGTCGCGGGGGACTTCAACATCGCCCCGGCCGAGGCGGACATCCGGAACTGGAAGGGCAACCTCGCCCACTCCGGGTTCCTCCCGCACGAGCGCGCCTGGCTCGCCGACCTGCACGCCGCAGGCTGGCAGGACACCGTGCGCGCCCTGCACCCCGGCGTCGAGGGCCCGTACACCTGGTGGTCCTACCGCGGCCGGGCCTTCGACAACGACGCGGGCTGGCGCATCGACCACGTCCTGGCGACCCCCGGGCTGACCCCCGTCGAGGCGCGGGTGGAGCGGGCCGCGAGCTACGACACCCGCTGGTCGGACCACGCACCCGTCCTGGTCACGTTCGCATGATCCCCTCCCGCCTGGTCGGCGGCCGCTACCTCGTGCTCGACGGCCTCGGTGCCGGCGCCATGGGACCGGTCTGGCGGGCCCAGGACAAGGTGACGGGCAGGCCGGTCGTCGTCCGCGAGCTGCACCTGCCCGGCCGCCCCACCGCGGCCGACCACACCCGCTTCCGGGACGCCCTGCTGCGCGAGGCGCGGCTGATCGGCGCCCTGCGCGACCCGGGCCTGCTCACCGTGCACGACGTGCTCTCCGACGGAGAGCTCGACCTGCTCGTCACGGAGTACACGGACGGCGTCCGGCTCTCGGACCACACCTCCTCCGGCGGTCGGCTGTCCTACGAGGACGCCCTCGACCTCGCGCGCAGGCTGCTGGGCACCCTCGGCCGCGCCCACGAGGTCGGGCTGGTGCACGGGGCGATCCGGCCCGCGGCGGTCGTGCTCGCCGAGGGCGGGCGGATCGCGTTCACGGACACCGGGCTCGCCCGGGCGCGGCTGGCCGTCGATGCGACCGGCGAACCCGTGAGCGCCGCGGACGACCTGCGTGGCCTGGGTGAGACCCTCGCCCGGACCGCCGCGCTGGAGCCGCCGTTCGCGGACGTCGTCGACCGGCTGCGCTCCGCCGAGCCGCCGACCGTGCACGAGGCGCTCGCCGAGCTGGAGGAGGCGGGCGAGCGGCGCCGGACCTGGTTCGGCTTCCGACGCGCTTAGAACGAGGACGCCGACGCACGGCCCACCGAGCCGCGGCCCGCTGTGCTCGGATGGGTGGCCTGGTGGTGGCGCGTGGCGCAGCTTTCTGATGATCCGCGTTCTGACGGTCCGAGGCCCCGTCCATCCGAGCGCCGTTTGACCGGGCAGGGGCGTTGTGGCGCGAAGCTCTGGTTCCTGATGGTCCGGGGTGCTGGTGGTCCGGCGGGGGGTCGACCTGATGGACGTGCGGTGGCGCGTGGCGCAGCTTTCTGATGGTCCTGGGTGTCGACCATCCGAGTGCGGTCTGACCCGGCAGGGGCGTTGTGGCGCGAAGCTCAGGTTCCTGACGGTCCAGGGCGCCGGTGGTCCGGTGACGGGCTGATCCGGCGCGGGTTTCGCGCCGCGAAGCTCAGGATCCTGACCATCTCGCACCCGACGGTCGGCGGGGCGGATCGTCCGGCGCTGCTGTCAGCTGCGTCGGTGGATGGAGGGGCGGTGTGAAGCTCAGGCTCCTGATGGTCCGGCAGCCCATCGATCCGGCCCGAGGACCGTCGGGTGCGAGATGGTCAGGAACCTGAGCCTGGTGACGCGATGCTGTTCGCGGGTCAGACCGCACTCGGATGGTCGGGGCTTCGGACTGTCGGGATCCTGAGCTTCGTGCCCGGATGCCGCAGCCGGGTCCGAGGAGCTCGGATGGTGCGGCCGCCGGACCATCAGGAAGCTGAGCTTCGCGCGGCGATGCCGAGGCCGGGTCGGAGGGGGCGCGGATGGTGCGGTCTCTGGACCGTCAGGAAGCTGAGCTTCGCGCGGCGGTGCCGCAGCCGGGTCTGGGTGGGCTCGGATGGTGCGGTCTCTGGACCGTCAGGAAGCTGAGCTTCGCGCGGCGATGCCGCAGCCGGGTCTGGGTGGGCGCGGATGGTGCGGTCTCTGGACCGTCAGGAACCTGAGCTTCGCGCGGCGATGCCGGTGTCGGGTCGGAGGGGGCTCGGATGGTCGGCGCCCTGGACTGTCAGGAACCTGAGCCTGGTGATCCACCTGCCGGCGAGGAGCGCGACGACCGCCCCCGGACCCGTCAGGCGGGGGCGCCGATGCGGAGGGTCGCCCACAGCAGGTCTCGGGTGCCGGGGCGCCAGGCGTGCTCCTGGTCTGTGATCACGTCCTTGGTCACGGTGCGCCCGCCGGCGCAGTCCCACGTCGTCAGGGTCGCGTCGCCGTCGACGCGGGTCACCGGGCTCCCGCAGACGCCCACCCTCACGAACGGGGCGATGCTCGCGTCGAGCGAGGCCTTGCCCAGCGACGCCAGGCCCGCCACCGGCACCGTCCGGTCGGCGGTCCCCGCCACGGCGACGACCGACACCGGTGTCGGGTCCGGGCACTCCCGGGTCAGGGCCCCGGCGACCGGCGCGATCCCGGCGAGCGCCCCGCCCGCGCAGGCCCACGCGTAGCTGAGGTGCCCGCCGTTCGAGAAGCCGACGGCGTAGACGCGACGGGGGTCCACGCCGTCGTCGCGCACGAGGGTCGCCACCAGGGTGTCCAGGAAGCCGAGGTCGTCGACCCCCTGGGACCGGGCGGTGCCGCAGCAGCGGCCCGCGTTCCAGCTCCGGCCGACGCCCTGGGGATAGGCGACGACGGCGCCGTCGCGTGCGGCGAGGTCGTCGAAACCGAGCGACCGCATGGCCGACGCGGTGCCGCCGCGCCCGTGCAGCACCACGACCAGCGGCGCGCCCGGGCCCGCGGCGGCCGGGTGGACGACCGTCGCGGTGCGGGTGCCGTCGGGGGTCGGGATGCTCAGCGATCGCTCGCCCGCGCGCGGCACGGCGGCCTGTTCGGCGGGGGCGCAGGCGGTGAGGAGCAACAACAGCGGGAGCAGGCGGCGCATCAGGACCCAGTGTGGCCCATGATCAACCGTTCCCACAGGAACGCGGTCGCGGAGTCCGGCCAGGAGTGCCCCTGCCCGTCGAGGATCTCCCGGGTCACGGTGCGCCCGCCGGGGCAGGCCCAGGACGTGATCGCGGTCCGCGTCACGGGGGCGTCGCAGCCGGCGACGAAGGGGGCGAGGGTGGCGTCGAGCGAGGCCCAGCCCCGGTCGGGGCGGCCCTCGATGCGCACCCGGTCGTCCGCGGTGCCCGCCAGCGCCACGACCGAGACCGGGGCCGGTCTCGGGCAGGGGCCGGTCAGCGCGCCCGCGACCGGCCCGATCCCGGCGAGCGCGCCGCCCGCGCAGGCCCACGTGTAGCTCATCATCGCGCCGTTGGAGAAGCCGACGGCGTAGACGCGGTGCGGGTCCACGCCGTCCTGCGCGACCAGGTCGGCGACGAGCGCGGTCAGGTAGCCCACGTCGTCGACCCCGTTCCGCACCGCGGAGCCGCAGCAGCCGCCCGCGTTCCAGGTCCCGTCGAGTCCCTGCGGGTAGGCCGTGACCACCCCGTCCCGCGCGGCGAGCGGATCGAAGCCGAGCCCCTGCATCTCCTGTGCCGTGCCGCCGCTGCCGTGCAGCACCAGCACGAGCGGGGCCTCCGCGCCTGCGGACGAGGGCCGCACCACGATCGCCTGCCGCGCGCCCTCCGGACGGGTGAGCGTGACCGTGCTCCCCGGGGCCGGCGCGGGCGGGGCGGGCGCCGGCGCGGGCGGGGCGGGCGCACAGGCGGCGAGCAGGAGCAGCAACGGGAGGAGTCGGCGCATCAGGAGCAGTGTCCCGCGTGGCGCGGTCCCGGAGTATTCCCCGGATCGACGTGATGATCGCTGGTCGACCGGGGCCCACACCCGACCTAGTCTGGACGGATGGCCGAGCCGCTCCCTGCGCCTGTCCCACCCGCCCCCGCCGAGAAGGCGCCCGCGGACTCCGCAATCCGGCGCGCCCTGCGGCGCGCCCGGGACGGCGCGGTGCTCGACGTGAACGAGGCCGCGGTGCTGCTGGCCGCGCGCGGCGAGCATCTCGACGCGCTGCTCGCGGCGGCGTCGACCGTGCGCGACGCCGGCCTGGTCGACGCCGGTCGCCCCGGCGTGGTCACGTACTCGCGCAAGGTGTTCATCCCGCTGACCCGGCTGTGTCGGGACCGCTGCCACTACTGCACCTTCGCCACGGTGCCCGGCAGGCTGGACTCGCTGTTCCTGGAGCGGGACGAGGTCGTGGAGATCGCCCGCCAGGGCGCGGCCCAGGGCTGCAAGGAGGCCCTGTTCACCCTCGGGGACCGCCCGGAGGACCGCTGGCCGCAGGCGCAGGAGTGGCTCGAGGAGCGCGGCTACGGCTCCACGCTGGAGTACGTGCGGGCGTGCGCGATCGCCGTCCTGGAGGAGACCGGGCTGCTGCCCCACCTCAACCCGGGCGTGCTGTCGTGGGAGGAGCTCACGCGGCTCAAGCCCGTGGCCCCGTCGATGGGGATGATGCTCGAGACGACCGCGACCCGGCTGTGGTCGGAGAAGGGCGGCCCGCACTACGGCTCGCCCGACAAGGAGCCCGCGGTCCGGCTGCGCACCCTGACCGACGCCGGACGCGTGGGCGTCCCGTTCACCACCGGCATCCTGATCGGCATCGGGGAGACCCGTGCCGAGCGGGCGGACGCGATCTTCGCGATCCGCTCGTCCTCGCGGGCGCACGGGCACATCCAGGAAGTCATCGTGCAGAACTTCCGGGCCAAGCCGGACACCGCGATGGCGAACGACCCGGACGCGGACCTCGACGACCTGGCCGCCACCATCGCCGTCACGCGGCTGGTGCTCGGGCCGAAGATGCGGGTGCAGGCCCCGCCGAACCTCGTCGGGGACGAGTTCGCCCTGATGCTGCGCGCGGGTATCGACGACTGGGGCGGCGTCTCGCCGGTGACCCCGGACCACGTGAACCCCGAGCGCCCCTGGCCCGCGATCGACGAGCTGGCGGCACGCTCGCAGGAGTCCGGGTTCACGCTGCGGGAGCGGCTGACCGTCTACCCGAAGTACGTGCTGGCGGGGTCGCCGTGGATCGACACCCGACTGCACGCGCACGTCGCCGCGCTGGCCGACCCCGAGACCGGCCTGGCGAACGAGGACGCGCCGGTCGAGGGCCGGTCCTGGCAGGAGCCCGACGGCGGCTTCGAGTCCACCGGGCGCACCGACCTGCACGCCTCCATCGACACCACCGGACGCACCGAGGACCGCCGCGGGGACTTCGCGTCCGTCTACGGCGACTGGGACGAGCTGCGCTCCGAGCTCGCGGCGCAACGGGCCGCCGCCCCGGAGCGGCTCCCCGGAGACGTCCACGCCGGGCTCGACCTGGCGGCGTCGGACCCCGCGGCGCTGCTCGACCCGGCGAACCAGGACGCGGCCATGGCCGTGCTGACGGCCGAGGGCCCCGCGCTCCTCGAGCTGGTGAAGCTGGCCGACGACGTCCGCCGCCAGGTCAACGGCGACGACGTCACCTACGTGATCAACCGGAACATCAACTTCTCGAACGTCTGCTACGTCGGCTGCCGGTTCTGCGCCTTCGCCCAGCGCGAGCGCGACGCGGACGCCTACCGTCTCTCGCTGCCCGAGATCGCGGCGCGCGCGGTCGAGGCGGCCCGCGACGGCGCCACCGAGGTCTGCATCCAGGGCGGCATCGACCCGAAGCTGCCGGTCACCTTCTACGCCGACCTGGTACGCGCGGTCCGCGAGGCCGTGCCGGGCATGCACGTGCACGCGTTCTCGCCGATGGAGATCGTGTCGGCCGCCGCCAAGGCGGGCGTGTCCATCGAGGAGTGGCTGACCGAACTCAAGGCGGCCGGGCTGGGCTCGATCCCCGGGACCGCGGCGGAGATCCTCGACGACGAGGTCCGCTGGGTGCTGACCAAGGGCAAGCTGCCCGCGGCGCAGTGGATCGAGGTCGTGTCCACGGCGCACCGGCTGGGCATCCCGTCGTCGTCCACGATGATGTACGGGCACGTCGACGAGCCGCGGCACTGGCTCGGGCACCTGCGCACGCTCGCGTCGATCCAGGACCGCACCGGCGGCTTCACCGAGTTCGTGCCGCTGCCGTTCGTGCACCACAACGCGCCCATCTACCTCGCCGGGCTGGCCCGGCCGGGCCCCACCGAGCGGGACAACCGGGCGGTGCACGCGTTCGCCCGGCTGGCACTGCACGGGCGCATCGACCACGTCCAGTGCTCCTGGGTGAAGCTCGGCGACTCGCTCGCCGCGGACATCCTGCGCGGCGGTGCGGACGACATGGGCGGCACCCTGATGGAGGAGACGATCTCCCGGATGGCGGGCTCGGAGAACGGCTCCGAGCGCTCCGTCGAGGAGCTCGCCGCCATCGCCGCCTCCGCCGGGCGTCCGGTGCGCCAGCGCACCACGACCTACCAGGGGAGCCCGCAGCGCCTGCTGCCGGCGTCCCTGCCCCTCACGCTCGCGTAGGGTCGGGCGCATGGGTGTTCTCGGTCAGCTGTTCCCGGGTCCGAAGATCTCCGACGAGGCGGGCGAGGCCGGCACCGGCGAGCCGCCGGCCTTCCGCCTGGGCCCGATCGACCTCGAGGCAGGCACGGTGACCGTGGTGCGGACCGGTGCCGCCCCCGAGAACCCCGCCGGCGACGTGGACGGGACCGCGCAGGAGGACTGACCGCCTGCCCGTCAGGACTCCGGGGACACCTCGGGCCGCGGCGCGGGCCGGGGCTCCTCGGCGCGCTGGGTCGGGATCTCGGTCGCGGTCGCGATGCGCACGGCGTTGCGGCCCGAGTCCTTGGCCCGGTACAGCTCGCGGTCGGCCAGCGCGATGGTCTGCTCGACCGTGGTGCCGGGCGTGTGCGGCACCATCGTGCCGCCCACGGAGATGCTGAGGTCCGAGATCGTCAGCGGCCCGTCCGGCGTCTCGACCGGGACGGCCAGGTGGGTCACCCGCACGCGGATCCGCTCGGCGACCGCCTCCAGCTCCGCGGTCGCCCGCGCCTCGGGCAGCCCGGGCAGCAGCACCACGAACTCCTCGCCGCCGAAGCGGCCCACGAGGTCGTCGCCGCGGACCTCGGCGCGCACCGCGTCGGCCACCGCGGCGAGGACGCGGTCGCCCGCGACGTGCCCGTGGGTGTCGTTGACGCGCTTGAAGTGGTCGAGGTCGAGCACCAGGACGGCCAGGGTCGAGCGCTCCCGGCGGGCCCGGTCGATGGCCTCGACGGCCCGCGCGTTCCAGGCGGTGGCGGTGAGCAGGCCGGTCTTGCCGTCGGTGGTGGCCGCGGCGGCGAGCTCGCGGTAGAGCACCGCCCGCTGCAGCACCAGGATAGGGATGAACACGAGTAGCACGAACCACCAGGACACGGTGAGCGTGAGCGCGAGCATCGCCGCCAGACAGAGGGTCGCCAGCTCCACGGCGATCTCGTCCAGCTGGCCGAACAGGTTCTCGCGGGTGGCGTCCGGCGTGCTGACGGCCACCGCCAACGCGATGAGCAGCGAGTTGACCGCGGCGTAGGCGAGGGTGGCGGCGCTCAGCGCCGCGAGCCCGGCGAGCCCGTTCGCCCAGGTGTCGGTGCCGCCGGTGACCCGGACGACCTCCTGCGCGGCCAGTGCGGCCAGCAGCACGGTGGTCGCCGTGAAGGTGTTGCGGAAGAGCGGGTAGCGGGCGGGCTTCCACACCCGGAACCACAGGTGGGTGTAGACGGCGACGATCGTCGCCGTGGCCAGCGCGGGGGGCAGCAGCAGGGCGGCGGCGAAGGTCCAGACGGTGGACAGGTCGGTGTAGGACTTCTCGCCCACCTGGCGGCGGGCCCGCTCGACGCCCGTGGCCACCTCGGTGTGCACGATGCCCGCCGCGGCCAGGAGGACCGCGAGGACGACGGACTCGAACGTCGGCCGGAACTGCACCCAGGCGACGCCGATGAGGACGAGCGCGAGCATCTCGACGACACCGAGGACAGCGATCACCCGGGTGGGCTGGGCCCACACCGCCCATCGGGTGACGCTGCACCTCCGTCGAGGTGACTCTGCCACGAGATGCTCTCCCGTCCGGTCAGACTGATGTCGTGATGATCCGAGCGTAGTCATCGGGTCACTCGACCCGGATGCCCCGAACCGGTACCGAATCGAGTTTCTCGACTACTCTGGGTGACACACGCCTCGGAGATCCACTTCCGAGGCGGAGGAACACGCGTTCGTGGGTCGCCGTACCCGTCCGAGTCGGCCGTCGTTGCCAGCTGTACCGGGTGCGACGTCCGCCACTCCTGGGACTGCCGGCGCTCATGTGATCGGGGATGGGCGAGCGTGTGTTACGGCGGGAAGGAGGCAGGTGTGTGCCGCGGCCTCATCGAACCCTCTCTCGCCTGGCGTCGTGTCCTGCGACGACAGCGTCGAATCCCCGGTGTGAGAGGAGGCGTCGTGCGCAACCGAGCCTGGTGAGCATCCGACATTCCGCCGATCGTTGCAACCTGAAGGACCGAGATGCGTAATCGCGCCTGGTGAGAGCCCTGATCGTCGTCCCTGCGACCGAAAGAGGTGCCTGATGCGCAACCGCGCCTGGTGAGCCGAGACGTCCGCCGCCCGTACCGACCCGAGAGGACCCGCAATGCGCAACCGCGCCTGGTGAGCCAAGCCCCCGACGACCCTCCAGCCGAAAGAGGTGCCCGATGCGCAACCGCGCCTGGTGACACGAGCCCCCGACGACCCACCGACCCGAGAGGACCCCGCAATGCGCAACCGCGCCTGGTGACACGAGCCGCCCGACAACCCCAACAGCTGAAGGAGTGCCCGATGCGCAACCGCGCCTGGTGAGCCGAGACGTCCGCCGCCCGTACCGACCCGAGAGGACCCGCAATGCGCAACCGCGCCTGGTGACACGAGCCGCCCGACAACCCCGACAGCCGAAGGAGTGCCCGATGCGCAACCGCGCCTGGTGACACGAGCCCCCGACGACCCCACGGACCCGAGAGGACCCCGCAATGCGCAACCGCGCCTGGTGAGACCCGCGTTCCGCCGGTACGACACACCGCAGGCCCACGCCCCCGCTCCCGAACCCGGGCGGCGTCGACGGCCCGCCCCACACCTCGTCCCACCACCCGCACGGGTGGCTCCGGACGCCCACACCGGCGGATTCCCTACCCTCGGCACACCGGCCGGCGCCGTGCGCCGACCGTCCGGCGAGACGTATGCCTAGACTCTCGGAGACTGATCGGTCACTTTCCGTATCGATCGGGTGACCCGGGACCGCCGGGTGGTTCGCCGGAGACCGCGTCGGGGGAGCAGTGCCGGAAGCTGAGTCCAGACCGGGTGCGAGCGTGTTCCGCGTCCCCGAGTTCCGCGCCCTGTGGGCGGCGGAGCTCGTGTCGATCTGCGGGGACCAGCTCGCCCGCGTCGCCTTCTCCGTCCTCGTCTACGGGCGCACCGGCTCGGCCGCCTGGGCCGCGGTCGTCTACGCGCTGACCTTCCTGCCCGCCCTGCTCGGCGGGGTGCTCCTCGGCTGGGTCGCCGACCGCTTCCGCCGCCGCGAGGTCATGGTCGTCTCCGACGTCGCCCGCGCGCTGTTGGTCGTGCCGCTCGCCGTCCCCGGCATCCCGCTCGCGCTGCTCTGTCCCCTGCTGGTCCTCGTGGTCGTCCTCGCCGCCCCGCACAGCGCGGCGCAGGGCGCGCTGCTGCCGGAGGTGCTGCGGGGGGAGAGCGCCCTCGAGCGCGGCTTCGCCGTCCGCCAGATCACGAACCAGACGGCGCAGATCGCCGGGTTCGCCCTCGGCGGGGCCCTGCTCGTGTGGATCGACCCCAGTGTCGCCATCCTGGCCAACGCGGGCACGTTCCTGTTCTCGGCCCTCCTCGTCCGCTTCGGGGTGCGGGCCCGCCCCGCGCCCACCGGCGGGTCGACCGACGGCGGCCTCGGGGCCTGGGTGCGAGACATCGGAGAGGGCGCGCGCACGGTGTTCGCGCACCCGCGACTGCGCACGCTCGCCCTGGCCGTGTGGTTGGTCGGCTGCTACGTCGCCCCGGAGGCCCTCGCCGCGCCCCTGTCCGACGAGCTCGGCGCCGGCCCCGCCGCCGTCGGGCTGCTGATGGCGGCGGACCCGGCGGGCAGCGTGCTCGGCGCGATCGTGGTGAGCCGGTGGGTGCCGGAGGCGTGGCGCGAGCGGATGATCATCCCGTTCGCGCTGCTCGCGGGGGTGCCGCTGGTGGTGTCCGCGTTCACGCCCTGGGTGTGGACGGTCGTCGTGCTGTGGGCGCTGACCGGCGCGTTGTGCACCGCGGCGCTCGTGCCGGCGCAGGCCTCGTTCGTCCGGACCTGCCCGGAGCCCGTGCGCGGGCGGGCGACGGGGCTGGCCGCGTCCGGGCTGATCGCGGCGCAGGGGCTCGCCATCCTGGTGTGCGGGCTCGTCGCCGAGGCGTCGACGTCGGCGATCGCCGTGGCCGTCTGCGGAGCGGGCGGGCTCGTGCTCGCCGCCGCGCTGCTGCTCACCCGCGGCGCGCGGAGCACCGTCGCGGTGTCGGCCTAGTCACCAGGAACGGTTGCGGCGCATCACGTCTCTCCTCGGGTGGGCTCCTCATTGTTGGCCGGCAGGCCCGGTCCCCGAGGGTGAAGACAGTTGCATCAACGGTCGCGGAGCGTGCATCTCCGCTGGTCGCGGATGGTCCAAAGGGGTCGGTTGCACGTGTAGGCAGACTCATCGTCCGGCCCCCGTATATCCGTCGCCGCGGGTTGAGAGACTGAGGGCATGAGCGTCCCCTCGCGGCCCCGGGTGCTGTCCGGGATCCAGCCGACCGCCGACTCGTTCCACCTGGGCAACTACCTGGGCGCGGTGCGGCAGTGGGTGGCGCTGCAGGAGGACCACGACGCGTTCTACTTCGTGCCCGACCTGCACGCGATCACCGTCGACCACGACCCGAAGACGCTCGCGGCCCGCACCCGCAACGCCGTCGCGCAGCTCATCGCGCTGGGGCTGGACCCGGAGCGCTGCACGATCTTCGTGCAGTCGCACCTGCCCCAGCACTCCGAGCTGGCCTGGATCCTGCAGTGCTACACGGGGTTCGGCGAGGCCTCGCGGATGACGCAGTTCAAGGACAAGTCCGCCAAGCAGGGCGCCGACCGGGCGTCGGTCGGCCTGTTCACCTACCCGGACCTGATGGCCGCGGACATCCTGCTCTACCAGGCGCACCGGGTGCCCGTGGGCGAGGACCAGCGCCAACACCTGGAGCTGACCCGCAACCTCGCCCAGCGCTTCAACCAGCGCTTCGGCCAGACCTTCCGGGTGCCGGAGCCGTTCATCCCCCCGGGCGCGGCGAAGATCCAGGATCTGCAGGACCCGACGGTGAAGATGAGCAAGTCGGCGTCCGCGCCCGGCGGGATCGTGGAGCTGCTCGAGGACCCGAAGCGGATCGCGAAGAAGTTCCGCTCGGCCGTCACGGACAACGAGCGGGAGATCCGGTACGACCCGGAGCACAAGCCCGGCGTCGCGAACCTGCTGACCATCTACTCGGCGCTCAGCGACCGGAAGATCACCGAGCTCGAGGCCGACTACGAGGGCAAGGGCTACGGTGACCTGAAGAAGGACCTGGCGGACGTCGTCGTCGCGTTCGTTGAGCCGCTGCGGGAACGGGTACAGGGCCTGATGGACGACCCCGCCGAGCTCGACCGGGTGCTCGCCCGCGGCGCCACCCGAGCGGGTGAGGTCGCCGGCGAGACGTTGGCGCTCGTTCACGAGAAGATCGGGTTCCTGCCCAAGTCGACCTGAGGGGTGTGCGCCATGGCGGACGAGCCTGCCGAACCGACCGCCATGGAGAAGGCCCGGGAGCGCTACCCCTGGCTGGACCACCTGGTCCGGGCGGGGGAGCGCTACACCGACCGGCACGGGGACCACTACGCCGCCGCCATCACCTACTTCTCGGTGCTGGCGCTCGTCCCGATCCTGATGGTGGCCTTCGCCATCGCCGGGTTCATCCTGCGCAGCCAGCCGGACCTGCTCGCCCAGATCCAGGCCGGCATCACCGCGCAGGTCCCGGGGCAGCTCGGCGACACGATCAACCAGGTCATCGAGCAGGCGATCAGCTCGGCGGGCGCGGTCGGCGCGTTCGGCCTGGTCGGCGCGCTCTACTCCG
The DNA here is from genome assembly GCF_021728735.1 of Pseudonocardia sp. WMMC193. Lineage (NCBI taxonomy): Bacteria > Bacillati > Actinomycetota > Actinomycetes > Pseudonocardiales > Pseudonocardiaceae > Pseudonocardia > Pseudonocardia sp. WMMC193. The sequence continues at coordinate 6,093,676 of NZ_JAKKDO010000003.1, forward strand.
GCATCGGGTGGATGGGGAACCTGCGCGAGGCGCTGTCCGAGCAGTGGGCGCAGCCGCCGGAGACCCCGAACGTCGTGAAGAAGACGGTGTTCGACCTGCTCGCGTTGATCGGCCTCGGGCTGGCCATGATCGTGTCCTTCGCCGTGTCCGCGGCGGGGAACGCGTTCGGCGCGCTGCTGCTCGACCTCGTCGGGCTGGGTGACCAGGGGTGGGCCCGGTTCCTGCTCGCCGTCTTCGCCGTGCTCCTGGGGTTGGCGGCGAACTGGCTGGTCTTCATGTGGGTGATCGCGCGGCTGCCGCGCGCACCCGTCGCGGCGCGCAGCGCGGTGCGGGCGGCGATCATCGGCGCCATCGGGTTCGAGGTGCTCAAGCAGGTCATGCAGGTCTACCTGTCGTCGGTGACCAGCTCGCCCGCGGGCGCGGCGTTCGGCCCGATCATCGGTCTGATGGTCTTCGCGTTCTTCATGTCGCGCTTCATCCTCTTCGTGACCGCCTGGGCGGCCACGGCGAAGGAGAACGAGCAGGACGAGCCGGTCGACGTCCCGGCTCCCGCGGTCATCCGCCCCGAGGTCATCGTGCGCAGCGGGCCCAGCCCGGCCGCGGCGGCGGGCCTGGTCGGCGCGGGCGCGGCCCTGGGCGGCCTCCTCGGCGTCCGGGCCTTCCGCCGCCGCTGACGTCAGGCTCGGGGGTTCAGCGGCGGCGGCGCAGGGCTGCGGTCGCTGCGACGCCCAGGGCGAGGACGGCGGCGGCGGTCGCCAGCCAGATCGGGAAGTCGGTGCGTCCCGGTGTCGGCTGTTCCGGCGCCGCGGCGGCCGGCGCGGGCGGCGTCGGCGGCGCGGGGCGGGCGTCGACCAGGGTGCCGACGGGCGTGGTCGCCGGGAGGGCGAAGCCGTAGTCGAGCAGCGCGGCGGCCTGCCCGACCATCCGCACGGGCTGCTGCTCCCCGCGCACCAGGGCGACGACCAGGCGTCGGCCGTCCCGCTCGGCCGCGCCGACGAAGGTGTGCCGGGCCGCGTCGGTGAAGCCGGTCTTGCCCGCCAGCGCGCCCGGGTAGGCGCGCAGCAGCGGGTCGTCGTTGGACAGCAGGAAGCCGGGCTTGTCGGCGAAGCCGGGGAACGGCACGGTCCGGGTCTGCAGGGTCTGCAGGACCAGCGGGTCGCGCAGGGCGATCCGGAAGAGCAGCGCGAGGTCGTAGGCCGAGGTGGACATGCCGGGGCCGTCGAGCCCGGACGGCGTGGCGGGGCGGGTGTCGAGGGCCCCGGCGGCCTCGGCGCGGGCCTGCATCGCCGCGAGGGTGGCGTCGGTCCCGCCCAGGGTGCGTGCCAGAGCGGCCGCGGTGTCGTTGCCGGAGTTGAGGAGCAGGCCCGCCAGGAGCTGCCGCACGGTGTAGTGCCCGCCCGGGCCGATCCCGGCGCGGCTGCCGTCCACCGCGACGTCCTCCGGGACGGCGACCACCTCGGCGTCGGGATCGAGCCGCTCGCGCACGACGAGCGTGGTGAGGATCTTCAGCGTCGAGGCGGGCCGTTGCCTGCCGTGCGGATCGTGCGCGGCGAGGACGGCGCCGGAGTCGAGGTCGGCCACGACCCAGCCCGCGGCGGACACGGGGGGCGGCGGGGGCGCGCCCTCCGGGAGGACGTCCCCGCAGCCGCCCAGCGCGGGGCCGCCGACCGGCTCGGCCGGGACCGGCAGCGGCGGGACGGCGACGACCTCCTCCCGCGCGGGCGGCCCCGCCGGGGCCTCGTGTCCGAGACACACCCCGGCGGCCCGGGCGGTCCCCGGGGACACCAGGGCGAGCACCACCACGGCCGCGGCGACCGCCGCCCCCACCCGCACGGGGTGGAATCTAGGCCCGTTCGAGGGTCGCGCGCATGCCCTCCAGGGTGCGGCGCATGCCGTCGACCATCATCGCCTCGCGGTCCCGGCCGAGCAGCCCGGTGGCGGCGAAGGCCTTGGCGAGCGGAGCCACGACGCCGCCGCGCCGCTCGCGCCACTGGGTGAGCCGGGTGCCGCCGTCCTCGGGCTCCATCCGGTAACCCCAGGTCATCGCACTCTCGAGGACCGTGAAGGTGAACCGCTCGCCGGGAACGCACTCGGTGACGCGGCAGTGCGTGCTCCACCGGATCCGGCCGTGCCGGTTGTGCCCGACGAACCGGGCGCCCACCGCGGGCCCGGGTGTCGTCCAGGCACCGCCGGTGCACTCCGGGCTCCACTCGCCGATCCGGGTGGGGTCGGACACCAGGTCCCACACCTCGTCCGGGGTCGCGTCCACGACGACGCTCGTCTCGTCCACACCCGCATTGTGCGGGGCGGCGCCGTCCCCGATCGGGTGCGGTCCGCACCGGCGCGCCGGGAGGCCCTGGCGGCGGCCGGTGGACCCGTGCGGCACCATGGGTGGGATGCGCGACCACCGGACTCCCGACGCGCCGTCCGGACCGCGTCCCGACGGTGCCGACGACCGTCCGCAGGGCGCCGCGGGGCCGCGCGAGGGACAGCGCGAGGGGCAGCGTGATGCACAGCGCGAGGGGCAGCCCGGGGGACCGACCGAGGCACGCCACCCGGGCAGTGGCGCACCGGGCGTCCCCGGCGCGGACCCGCGTTCCCGGTCGGGGTGGAGCCGCTCCCGCGGCGGCCCGGCGGGGCCGGACCCGCGCTCGCGCTCCCGGGGCCCGGCCGCGCCGCCGTCCTGGGGCGGCCCCGATCCGCGTGCGCCGTCCCCGGGCCCGCCGCCCGTCGACCCCCGACACACCCCACCGCCGCGCCCCCCGCACGGTCCCGGCCCGGATCCGCAGGGCCCCCGGCCGTGGGGCCCCCGACCCGGACCGCCGCCCGGTGCCCGGCCCCCGGGCCCGCCGCCCGGGTACCGGCCGCCGCCCGGCGGCGCGGTGAGCCGCGGACCCGTCCGTCGCCCGGTCCCGCCGCCCTGGCAGCGGGTACCCGGCGCGAACTACGACGACCCCACCCGCCTGATGGCGCCGCTCGACCTGCCGACCGTCGTGATCGAGCCGGTCACGGCGGACTTCAGCGCGCCCGTCCCGCAGCGGCAGCAGGAGCAGCCGAAGGGGCCGTCCCTGCTGCGGTCGAGCGGGATGATGGCCGTCGCGAACCTCGCGAGCCGGGTCACCGGGTTCCTGCGGCAGATCGCGCTGGCCGCGGTGCTGTCCTTCGGCCTGGTCAACAGCTCGTACACGATCGCGAACACGCTGCCCAACATCGTCTACGAGTTCCTCATCGGCGGCGTCCTGACCAGCGTGATGATCCCGCTGCTGGTCCGCGCCCAGAAGGAGGATCCCGACGGCGGCGAGGCCTACACCCGTCGCCTGGTCACCATGGCGGGCTGCGCCCTGCTCGTCGCGACGCTCCTGGCCGTGCTCGCCGCAGGCCCCCTGGTCTCCCTCTACATGGGCAGCGCCACCACCGAGTCGGCGAACCCCGAGCTGACCAGGGCGTTCGCCGTCCTGCTGCTCCCCGAGATCTTCTTCTACGGGATCGGGGCGCTGTTCGGCGCGATCCTCAACAGCAAGGGCAGGTTCGCGGCGTTCGCGTGGGCGCCGGTGCTGAACAACGTCGTGATGTTCGGCGTGCTCGTCGTCTACGTGCTGGTGCCGGGGGAGATCAGCCTCGACCCGGTGCGGATGGGGGACGCGAAGCTGCTGGTCCTGGGCGTCGGGACCACGCTGGGCATCGCGATGCAGGCGCTGATCCTGCTGCCGGCGATCACGCGGGCCGGGGTGTCGCTCAAGCCGCTGTGGGGCTGGGACCCGCGGCTGTCCTCGGCCGGCGGGCTGGCGCTGTGGGTCGTGGCGTACGTGCTGGTGGGGCAGGCGGGGCTGATCGTCACCACCCGGGTTGCGACGGGCGCGGACCCCGGCGCGTACGCGATCTACTCGAACGCCTGGCTGCTCCTGCAGGTGCCCTACGGGGTGCTCGGCGTCTCCCTGCTGACCGCGCTGATGCCGCGGATGAGCCGGGCGGCGGCGGAGAACCGGTACGACGCCGTCGTCGCCGACCTGTCGTTGGGCTCCCGGCTGAGCACCGTGTTCCTGGTGCCGATCTCGGCGCTGCTGACCTTCTTCGGCACCGAGATCGGTCTCGCGTTGTTCTCCCTGGGGGCGGGCAACGCGGGCGGCGGCGCGGCCAAGCTCGGCACCGCGCTGGCCTGGTCGGCGTTCGGGCTCCTGCCGTACGCGATCACCCTGCTGCAGCTGCGCGTGTTCTACGCGATGACCGACAGCCGCACCCCCACGCTGATCATGGTGGGCATCGTCGCGGTGAAGATCCCGCTGCTCCTGCTGTGCCCGGTGTTGTTGGCGCCGCAGGACGTGGTGCTGGGGCTGGTCGCGGCGAACAGCCTGTCCTACGTCGTCGGGGCGGTGATCGGGCAGGTCGTGATCGCGCGCAGGCTGGGCCACGTCCGCACCCGCGAGGTCCTCGCCACCCTGTGGCGCACCGTGCTGGCCTCGCTGGTCGGCGGCGGGGCCGCGTGGGCGGTGGGGACGGTCGTCGAGGGCTGGACCGGGATGTCGGCGAGCGCGGCCTGGCTGGTCCTGCTGCTCGCGCTCGCGGTGGCGGGCCCGATCATGCTGCTGGTCATGAGGCTGCTGAAGGTCCGGGAGCTCGACCCGCTCTGGCGCCGGCTCCCCTTCTGACCCGGCACCCGGGAGCGGCACCGCCCCGGAACGCGCGAACGGCGCTCCCACTCACCAGGGGTGAGCGAGAGCGCCGTTCGCGCAGGCGGGAGGGACGCGGGAGGGACTCAGTCGTCCGGGTCGTCGTCCACCGTCGTGGTGCTGTGGCCGTTCGAGCTCGCCTTCACCGCGGCGCGGCTGCGGGTGCTGCGGCGCTGCGCCGGGCGGGGCGGGGGCGGCGGGGTGGCGGCGCCACCGCCGTTGCCCCGGCCGAGGATGAGCTCGGCGAAGGTGGCCATCGCCTCGTCCAGCTGGCCCGCGTTGCGGCGCTCGGAGTCCTCGTTGGCCTTGACGACCAGCGCGGTCAGCGAGCTCTCGTCCGGACGGGCGCGCAGCACCGAGTCCAGGTCGCCGAGCTTGCCGTCCACCTCGGTGAGCCGGTTGTCCAGCTTGTCGACCAGCTGGGTCTCCACCGAGTCCACCCGGTTCGCGACGGCCTCGAGCCTGCCCGCGAGGATCTCCAGCCGCTCGGCGAGCGAGTCGAGCGCCTCGGTCGGGTCGACGGCGGGCCGCCCGGCCAGGTCCTCCAGCCTGCGGTGCAGGCCGACGCTGGTGTCGCCCAGCAGGTTCCGCACGCCCTCGTTGTTCTCCTCGACGGAGCGGACGGCGCCGTCGAGCTGCTCGCGCACCGTCTTCTCCACCCCCTCGATCCGCTCGCGGATCGGCGTGGCGACGGCGTTCGGCATCGCGTCGAGCCGCATCTCGTGGCGGTCGAGGCGGTTGTCCAGGTCGTCGAGTCGCTTGTGGAGGCCGCCGAGGCGGTCGTCCAGGCCGTCCATCCGGCCGGAGACGCCCTCGAGGCGCCCACCCATGCCGTCGAGCCTGCCGTCGAGCTGGGCGAACGGCTTGGCGAGCTTGTCCGGCAGCGACTCGACGGCCCGCAGCAGGGTGGCCAGGACCGCGTCCTGCGCGTCCACCTTGGCGACGGTCTCGTCGAGGCGCTCGGCGAGCACGCCGACCTCGGTGCGGTCGGGCAGCTCGGTGAGGCGCTTGCGGACCGTGCCCAGCGCGTCGAGCGCGGAGAGCCGGGCGTGGATCTCATCGAGGGAGTCGAACACCTGCTGCTGCTCGCTGTCGCGGATCTCGGCCGCGCGCATGAGCATGCCGCGCATCCGGTCGAACGACATCGAAGACTGATCGCTCATAGGGTGTGTTGCTTCCTGTGACGCGGATGGGGGAGCGGGGAACGCTGCACTGAGGGTAGCGACCCCCACATTTCCCCTCGACAGCGCGTCACCATTAGGCCATCCGGGTGGCTGTTTGCCCCGATCAGTGCAGGTATAGCGTGCGCCGATGGCCGCTCTGACGCCGGAGAACATCCGCCGGGCCCCCAAGGTCCTCCTCCACGACCATCTCGACGGGGGCCTGCGCGCGGGCACCGTGATCGACCTGGCGGACGCCGTCGGCTACGACGCGCTGCCCAGCCGGGACCCCGAGGAGCTGGCGGGCTGGTTCCTCGGCGCCGCCCACTCCGGCTCCCTGGTCCGCTACCTGGAGACCTTCGGGCACACGGTCGCGGTCATGCAGACCCGCGAGGCGCTGACCCGCGTCGCGCGGGAGGCCGCGGAGGACCTGGCGGCGGACGGCGTGGTGTACGCGGAGATCCGGTTCGCCCCCGAGCTGCACGTGGAGCTCGGGCTGGACCTCGACGCCGTCGTGCAGGCCGTCCTGGAGGGCTTCGCCGCCGGGCCGCCGTCGATCACCGTGCGGTGCCTGCTCACCGCGATGCGCCACCAGGCCCGGTCCCGGGAGATCGCCGAGCTGGCCGTGCGCTATCGGGACGAGGGCGTGGTGGGGTTCGACATCGCGGGTGCGGAGAAGGGCTTCCCGCCCACCCGCCACCTCGACGCGTTCGAGTTCGTCCGGCAGCAGAACGCGCACGTCACGATCCACGCGGGCGAGGCGTTCGGGCTGCCGTCGATCTGGGAGGCGCTGCAGATCTGCGGGGCGGACCGGCTGGGGCACGGCGTCCGGATCGTGGACGACATCGTGATGCGGGACGGCGTCCCCCAGCTCGGCCGCCTCGCCGCCTGGGTGCGGGACATGCGGATCCCGCTCGAGATGTGCCCGACGTCCAACGTCCACACCGGCGCCGCGACCAGCCTCGCCGAGCACCCCATCGGCCTGCTCCGCGACCTGCGGTTCCGGGTCACGGTGAACACGGACAACCGGCTGATGTCCGGCTGCAGCATGACGTCGGAGATGACCGCGCTGGTCGAGACGTTCGACTGGGGCTGGGCGGACCTGCGCTGGCTCACCACGAACGCCATGAAGAGCGCGTTCGTCCACTTCGACCGCAGGCTCTCGATCATCGACGAGATCATCAAGCCCGGGTACGACCGCCTCACCCGTGAGTGGCAATAGTCGCCATGGCGACTATTGCCACTCACCGCCTCCCCCGGCCGCCACTCACGAGACGGGGGTGAGCAGGGCGGACCAGGGGGCGGTGCGGCCGGTGCAGCGCTGCAGGTGGAGGCCGTCGGCCGGGATCTCGGTGCAGGTGGTGAACCCGTCCCGGAAGGACTGTGGCATCGGGTCCACGCCGATCCAGAGCGCGTCGTCGCTCCCGTCGCCGGGCGGGGCGAAGTAGCCGTAGCCGCGGTGGCCGCTGTAGGCCGGGATGCCCTCCAGGTCGATCGCGGCGGCCAGCGGGTAGATCTGGGCCACCACCGGCTCGCCCCGCCACTGCTGCCGGACGACGTCCGCCGCGGGCTGCATCGTCCCCTCGCCCGCCGCCATCAGGCCGGGTGAGCCGGGCAGGGGCAACAGCACGGCCAGGCCCGCCGCCGTCGCCGCGAGCCCGGCGCCCGCGAGGACCCACCGCACCCGTCCGCCGGTGAAGCGGGCCGCGCCCAGGGCGATCGCGGTCGGCACGATCTCCAGGAGGTAGTACGCGCGGCCACCGGCCAGCACGATCGCGACCGGCACCAGCACCACGACGATCCGCAGCCACCACGGGCCACGGACGATCCCCACCACCAGCAACACCAGCCCGACCAGCCCGAACAGGGCGAGGCCGGTGAACGCGAACGCGAGCGGCGCCTCCGACTCCCGCCGCACCACGGCCGCCATCTCGAGGTACGGCCAGCCGTGCCGCGCCTGCCAGACCAGCGTGGGGACGGTCATCAGCGCCGCGATCCCCAGCCCCGCCCACACCGCGCGGACCCTCAGCAGGGCGGGCGCGCCCGCCAGGATCGCCACCCACAACACCGGGACCAGGAACTTGGTGTTCAGCGACAGCCCCGTGACCACACCCGCGGCGAGGAGCAGCCGGTCGTCGCCGGTCCGCAGCCGCCGTGCGACGAGCCACACGATCGCCGTCCAGAAGAGCGGGTCGAGGGAGTAGGTGGCGAGCCAGTGGCTCATCAGCAGCACCCCGGAGCAGGCGGTCGCCGCGGCGGCCAGGACCTGCGCGGACCGTCCCCCGCCCAGCTCGCGGACGATCGCCCCGGCGAGGACCACGGTGAGCCCGCCGCCCACCGCCGCCGCCACCCGCAGCCAGGACCCGAACAGCGCGGCGAGCGCGGGGACCAGCGGCGGCTGGTCCATGTAGCCCCACGCGAGGTGCAGGCGGCCCGCGGCCAGGAAGTACTGCTCGTCGAAGAACAGGGGGCTGCGCGAGGCGAGCACCAGGACCAGGGTCGCGGCGGCGCCGAGGAACAGGACGGGGGCGGTGGCGAACGGGGCGGCGCCGGCGCGGCTGCGCTCCGGACTCGCGGGTGGAGAGATCATGGCACCAGGAGACGGGGCGGCGGGCCCGCGCCGCCGGCGTCGGGAGCGGGGAGCCGACCCGACGAAAGTAGGGTCCCTACCCGCCCTCGGTGGGCGGTGCCCGGCGCCTTCCGAGTCCTAGTCTCGGGGCATGTTCCCGGACCGCCGCGCGGCGGGCATGCTGATCGGCCTGACGGCCCTGTTCGTCGCGCTCGACGTGCTCGCGGCCCTGCTCGGCGGCCGGACGACCGGGGCGCTCGGCCCGTGGGCGGGCCTCGCCCTGCAGCTCGCGGCCGACCTTGCGCTGCTGGTCGTGCTGCGCGCCCCCTACGCCGTCCTGGCCTTCCTGACGGCCGGGTCGGTCGCGGCGGTCGTCGCGCCGGAGACGTTCGTGCCGACCGTCGTCGTGAACGGCGGCGCGATGCTGCTCGCCCCGACCACCGCGGCGATCTTCGTGCTGGTCCAGGTCCGGGACCGGCGCGCGACCTGGATCCTGGTCGCGGCGCTGACCCTGTTCGCGGTGCGGGTCTGGGACCCGGGCTGGGACTCCGTCCCGTTGGGCCTGCTCGCCACCGCCGTGCCCGCGCTGGCGGGCCGCTACGTCGCCGCGCGCAGGCGGATCATGGCGGACCTGGTCGAACGCGCCGAGCGCACCGACCGCGAGCAGCACCTGCTGGCCGAGCAGGCCCGCGCCGAGGAGCGGGCGCGGCTGGCCGCCGAGATGCACGACGTCGTCTCCCACCGGATCACCCTGATGGTCCTGCAGGCCGGGGCCATGGAGGTGACCGGCGACGAGCGCGCCCGCACGCTGCGCGAGACCGGCATGCAGGCGCTCGACGAGCTGCGCGGCCTGGTCCGGGTGCTGTCGGTGCCCGAGGGGCCCTCGCCGCGGGTCGGCCCGGACGCGCCCGCCCCGGACCTGTGCGCGCTGGTGGAGGCCTCCGCGGCCGCCGGCATGACGGTGCACCTCGAGGGCGAGCTGCCCGCCGGGCCGCGGGGGCGGACGCTGCACCGGGTCGTCCAGGAGGCCCTGACGAACGCGCACAAGCACGCCCGTGGTGCGGACGTGTGGATCACCGTGGACGATCGCGGGGTGGCGGTGGTCAACGGCGCGGCGGACCCGGACCCCGAGCTGGCCGGGTCCGGCAGCGGCGTGGGGCTGCGGGGGCTGCGGGAACGCGTCGAGGTGGCGGGCGGGACCTTCCACGCGGGCCCGACCGCCGACGGGGGCTTCGAGGTGCGGGCGGCATGGTGACCGTCCTCGTGGTGGACGACGAGCCGATGGTCTGCGCCCACCTCACCACGATCCTCGACGCCGCGGGGCTCGACGTCGTGGCGACCGCCGGGGACGGCGCCGAGGCCGTCGAGCTGGTCGTGCGGCACGCCCCGGACGTCGTGCTCATGGACCTGCGGATGCCCGGGGTGGACGGGATCGCCGCCACGGCACGGATCGCGGCGATGGCCGACCCGCCCACGGTCGTCGTGCTGACGACCTTCGCCGCGGACGCCCACGTCCGGCGCGCCCTGCAGGCCGGGGCCGCGGGGTACCTGCTCAAGTCCACGCCGCCCACCGAGCTCGCGGACCTCGTGCGGGTCGCCGCGCAGGGGCACGCGGTGTTCTCCCGCGCCACGGTCGGCGGGTTGGCGGGCCCGCCCGCGGACGACCGGCTCGCGGTCCTGTCGGCCCGCGAGCGCGAGGTCGCGTTCCTCCTGGCGGAGGGCTGCACCAACGCCGAGGTGGGGCAGCGTCTGCACCTGACGGAGGCGACGGTCAAGGGTTACGTCAGCAGCGCGCTGACGAAGCTGGACCTGCAGAACCGCACCCAGCTCGCCCTGCTGGCCGCCCGCTCCCGATAGCGACCGCGCCGCCCGCCGGCTCAGGCGGGCGACCGGAAGCGGGCCTCCGTGGCCTGGGCGAGGTCGCGCCAGCGCGCGGCCTCCGCGGTGAACGGCGGGCTCGGGGCCAGGCGGGTCGGGTTCGGCCGGATGATGAACGAGACGAGCCAGCCGAGGCTCTGCGACTCGGCCAGCGCCTCGGCGGGAGCGGGGTCGCCCGCCCACTCCGCGACGTCCAGCACCAGCTCCGTGGCCAGCTCCAGCTGCGTCGGATCGACCTCGAGGGTGCCCTCGGCGATGTCCTCGTCGATCCCGACGAGGACGTAGTCGTTCATCGGGTCCACGGTCACGGTCAGCTCGCCGACGGCGGCCTTGTCGAGCACGTCCTGCCAGGTCGAGGCGGCGACGAGGTCGTTGTCGTCCTTGCCGCCGTCGGCCAGCCAGCGGGCCAGCGCGCGCTCGGAGTCGAACGCGTCGATCCGGCCGTCCGAGCCGAGGAAGACGGGCTTGTCGTCGAGATAGCAGCGCAGGGTGACCATCGAGCCGGTGGTCGTGGTGACCCGGATCGGGTCGATGCCGATGTCCTCCCAGAAGCCCGTGGGCGCGAGCTCGGCCTCGTCCTCGGCCACCTGGTCGTCGATGGCCTCCTCGTCCGCCGCCTCGATGTCCTCGGGGTCGGTGAGCCCCTCCTCGGCCTCCGCGAGGCGGGCGGCGAGCTCGGCGGCCTCCTGCTCGGCCCGGGCGAGCGCCGCCGCGTCGACCGCGGGGGTGGCGACCATCTCGTCGAGCGCGTCGACGACCTCGTCCCACCGGTCGGCCACGGTCTGGGCGAGCTGCATCCACAGCCGCGCGCCCTCCCGGCCGCTGAACGGCAGGGTGCCCTGGTCCAGCAGAGCGAAGCCGGGGGTGGAGTCGAGGATCCGGTCGACGAGCTCGAGATCGCAGACGTCCGCCAGCGAGCGCACGATCGCCACGATCTCGGCGAGCTCGCCGATGGTCCAGGTGTCCGGCTCCTCGGCGACCAGCTCGGGCACGCCGATGATGTCGAACCGGCGGCTCTCCTCGGGGGTGAGCTCGGCGACCGTCAGGCTCGGGACCTCGGACCAGGCGGGGTGGTCGACCAGGTCGTGCTCGGGCGCGGTGCGCACGAACGCGGCCAGCTGCGCGACCTCGGGGAAGCCGAACAACGCGTCCTCGTCGCCGAGGAACGCCTCCCAGTCCTCACCGTCCTCGCGCCACCGCGGCGCCCAGAGCGTGACGAGGTCCCCCTCGGTGAGGGAGAGCTGGATGGGGACGATGTCACTGGCCACGGCGCGAGACTAGCGGCCGTTGCTGAGGGGCGGCTGATCGCTCCGCCGCCCGGGTGCACGGCCCACCGGTCGCGTCCCCACCGCGGGACGCGGACCGGTGCGGGCTGGTCGTGCTGCGGCCGGCTCCGCACGCGGGGAGTGTGACCCCGGGGCCCTCGGGGAGCCGATCGGGGAGCGTGCGGGGTCCGGCTGCCGGCGGAGGGCTCGGTGGGGCCCGACGCCGGCGGTGGATCAGGTGGAGCTGTGCAGGCGGACGACGCCCACGGTGACGTCCTCCAGACCACCACGGTCGAAGTCCCGACGCAGCTGGTCGGCCTTCACGGTCGCGGTCAGCCCGTCGAACGGGCCGTGCGCGTCCACCTCCCCGGTCTGCGGGTCGACGGCGAGCACCACGTACCCGTCGCACTGGGTGAGCTTCTCGGCGGCAGCCACCAGGGTCTGCTCCTCCGAGGTCGTGTTCTCCGGCACCGGATCACCTCCTTGTCACCTAGTACAGCGTCGGAGGCGGGTCCGGCGTGACAGTGTTCGTGCCAGACCACCCGTTCGGGTGCGAAGAAATCTCCCTGTGGTCACCGTGGGTCCCGGGCTCGGGACGCAGCGCGAGGATTCGGGATGATCACTGGTGTCATCGTCGCCGGGCGAGCACGCATCGTGACCGATCGCCGGGGGACGATGTCGATCTTGGTGTCTCGTGTGCGCACCGTGTGCGGGCCGACCTGCGCGACCGGGGTACGGGGGACCCCTTGCGGCAGTACGGGAACCACCGTTCGGAGACGCAGAGTGACCGTTCGACCACGATCGTTGGCCGTTCATCTCCACCACCGGTGGGCTCGCTACGGTTCCCGGTCATGGACGTCCGCGTCGTCGAGCACCCGCTGGCCCTCGCCCGACTCACGACCATGCGGGACGCCCGCACGGACAACGCCGCCTTCCGTGCCGCGTTGCGTGACCTGACCCTGCTCCTGGTCGTGGAGGCGACCCGGGGCTTCGGGACGGCGACGTTCCCGATCCACACCCCCGTCGCGCGCACCGAGGGGCACCGGCTGGCGAACCCGCCGATCCTGGTCCCGGTGCTGCGCGCGGGCCTCGGCATGGTCGACGCCGCGCAGAGCCTGCTGCCGGAGGCGCAGGTCGGGTTCGTCGGCATGGCCCGGGACGAGGAGACCCACCTCCCGACGCCGTACATGGAGTCGCTGCCCCCGACACTCGTGGGCAGGCCGGTGTTCGTGCTCGACCCGATGCTCGCGACCGGGGGCTCGATGGTGCACACCGTCGAGCTGCTCGCCGCCCGCGGCGCGGACGACGTCACGGCCGTCTGCGTCCTCGCCGCACCCGAGGGCGTGCGGGCGCTGGCGGACAGCGGTCTGCCGGTGCGACTGGTCACCGGCTCGATCGACGAGCGCCTCAACGACTCCGCCTACATCGTCCCCGGGCTCGGCGACGCGGGGGACCGCCAGTTCGGCGCCGTCTGACGGGTGGGTCAGGCCCGCCAGCCGTCGACGACGGCGCGGAGGACCTCGGGCGACCCGTCGGCCGGGTCGTCGATGTCCGTCGGGGTGTGCGCGTGCAGCTGGATCGACACGAGCCCGTGCAGGGCGGACCACAGGCCCAGGGCCACGGTGCCCGCGTCCGCGTCGTCCCGCAGGGCCTTGGCGTCCCGCGCCGCCGCCACGGCGGAGACGAGCGGCTCCAGCGCCTCCTCCTGCAGGGCGCGGGACTCCTCGTCGAGCCGGTCGCGGTCGAACATGGCGTCGTACAGGTGGGGGTCGTGCAGGGCGTCCGCCCGGTAGGCCTCGGCGATCGCGACGAGCCGCTCCACCGGGTCCGCGCTCTCCGGCACGTCGGCCAGGGTGTGCCGCAGCCGGCGGAACGCGTCGTCCACCACGGTCTTCACCAGGCCCGGCTTGCCCCCGAACAGCGCGTAGACCGCGGTCGTGGAGGTGCCGACGTCCGCGGCCAGCGTCCGCAGCGACAGACCGGCGACGCCGTGTTCGCTGAGCAGCTCGCCCGCGCGGGTGCGGAGCTTGGCGCGCAACACGTCGTCGTGGACCTTGGGCCGTGGCACGCGGCGGACACTACCGCCGAACCGGGCGGGTCCGCCCGGCAAGCCGAGCCGATCGGTGTGTCACGCCCAGGACACGCCGGCGTGACGGAGCGGTGACGATCCGCACGTAACGCCGGAGCCCCCCCGACAGATCAACCGGGAGGACGGGACCCGCTCGGGCCCCGCCGTCGCGGTGGAGGCGGGAATGCGCGGGTTCGGCCGGCTGCGGTTCGTCCGGGTTCCGCTGGCGGGTCTGGTGCTCGCCGGTCTGGTGCTCGTCGCGGCGCCCGCGGACGAGACGATCCCGCCCACGGTGCGCACGACCGGACAGAGCGCCCTGGGCACGGCGGGCCTGCCGCTGCGCGTGATGCCGCTCGGTGCCTCGAGCACCGTGGGCCTCGGCAGCCCGGCGACCGCGGGGTACCGCGGCCCGCTCTACACCGACCTCGCCGCGGACGGGATCCGCGTCGACTACGTGGGCTCGCAGCACACCGGCTTCCCCGGCATGGCGGACCCGGACAACGAGGGCCACTCCGGCTGGACCCTGGAACGCATGATCCCGCGGGCTCGCGGCTGGGTGGCCGCCGCCGACCCGGACGTCGTGCTGCTGCACATGGGGACGAACGACGTGAACACCGGTGCCTCCGGGGCCACCGCCGCCGCCCGGCTGGACCGGCTGCTGGGCGAGGTGTTCGCAGGTGCGCCCCGCACCCACGTGATCGTGGCCGGCATCTGGGCCGCGCTGCCCACGCATCTCGCCGACCGGGCCGAGTTCGCCCGGCTGGTCCCCGGGATCGTCGCCGACTACCGCGCGCAGGGCCGGTCGATCGAGTTCGTGGACACCTCGAACCTGCTGGGCGGCAAGGACTTCACCGACGCACTCCACGCCAACGCGGGCGGCTACGCCAAGATCGCCACGATGTGGTCCACGGAGATCTCCGGCTGGCTCGCGGCGCGCCGGGCGGCCCCGCTCGCGCCCTCGTCGTCCTGAGTCCCGTTCGGTCGTGAGTCCCGCTCGGTCGTGAATCCCGCTCGGTCGTGAATCCCGCTCAGCCGTGGGTCGCGCTCAGCCGCTGATCCCGGCCGCCACCGTGGCGCCCAGCTCCCAGCAGGCCTCGCGGGCGGCCGCGTCCGGCGCGCCCACCACCTCCACCGTGGGCGCGACGCGCGTCCACCCCATCCCCGCGGTGATCGCGTCGACGGCCCGGACCGCGCCCTCGAGGCCCTCGTTGCCGTGCACGTACACCCCGAAGGGCAAACCGCGGGTGTCCTCCCCGCACGGGTAGAACACGGTGTCGAAGAAGTGCTTCAGCGCGCCGGACATGTAGCCGATGTTCGCCGGGGTCCCGAGGACGACGGCGTCCGCCGCCAGCAGATCCGACGCCGTCGCGGCCAGCGCCGCACGCGCCCGCACCTCCACCCCGGTGATCTCCGGGTCCGACGCCCCGCGCCGCACCTCGTCGAACAGCTCCCGGCAGGCGGGGGAGGGCGTGTGGTGGACGATCAGGAGGGTGGCCACGCCACCCGTCCTACCCGATGAGCGCCTCGACCTCCTCCCGCAGTGCGGCCATCCGCGTGTCGGCACGCGCCCGGGCGCCCGCCAGGTCGTCCGTCGGGTCCTCCACCACCTCCAGGTAGATCTTCAGCTTGGGTTCGGTCCCCGACGGGCGCACCACCGCCCGTGCGCCCGCCCGCCGCAGCCGCAGCACGTCCGGCGCGGGGCGGTCGGCCGCCCAGCCCGCGGGCGGGTCGGCGACCAGCCGGGCGACGGCCGCCGCGCCGGCGGCGGGCTCCATCCGCCGGGAGATCCCCACCGTGCGATGGACCCCGTGCGCCCGGGACAGCTCGTCGAGCCGGTCGAGCAGGGTGCGGCCCTGCGCCCGCAGCTCGGCCGCGACACCCGCGGCGACCACCGCGGCGGAGATCCCGTCCTTGTCCCGCACCGCCTCCGGGTCCACGCAGTAGCCGATCGCCTCCTCGTACCCGTAGACGAGGTCGGGCCCGCCCCGGACGATCCACTTGAACCCGGTCAGCGTCTCGGCGAACCCGGCCCCGTGGGCGGCCGCGACGCGCGCCAGCATGCTCGACGAGACCACCGTGGTGGCGACCAGCCCGCTGCGCTCACGCAGGATCGCGTCGCCGAGCAGCACCCCCGTCTCGTCCCCGGTCAGCAGCCGCCACCCCGCGGGTGTGGGGACGGCGAGCGCGCAGCGGTCCGCATCGGGGTCCAGGGCGATCGCGAGGTCGGCGCCCACCCGGTCGGCCAGGGCCAGCAGCAGGTCGGTGGCGCCCGGCTCCTCGGGGTTCGGGAACGCCACCGTGGGGAAGTCCGGATCCGGCGCGGCCTGCTCGCGGACCACGTGGACGTCCGTGAAACCGCTGCGCGACAGCGCCTGCACCGCCAGGGCCCCACCCACCCCGTGCAGCGGGGTGAGCGCGAGCCGCAGCTCACCCCCGGCCCGGCCGAGCGACGCGACCCGGGCCAGGTACTCCTCGGTCGGGTCGTACTCGACGGTGGGGCCGCCGACGGGGATCGACACCGCCGCGGGCTGGGCCGCGATCGCCGCCTCGATCTCGGCGTCCGCGGGCGGGACGAGCTGGGCACCGTCTTCCAGGTAGACCTTGTAGCCGTTGTCCGCCTTGGGGTTGTGCGAGGCGGTGACCTGGATCCCGGCCACCGCCCCCAACCTGCGCACCGCGAACGCCAGCAGCGGCGTGGGCAGGGGTGCGGGCAGCACGTGGGCCGCGAACCCCGCGGCCGCCAGCACCCCGGCCGCCTCCGCGGCGAACACCTCCGAACCGTGCCGCGCGTCCCGCCCGACGACCACGACCGGCCCAGTCGCCCCGGCCCCGGCCCCGCCGGACCCGGGCCCCGCGCCCGCGCCGACGCTCGACCCGCCGCCGGTCCCGCCGGCCGTCCACCGCGCCCGCAACCACGCCGCCAACCCCGCCGTCGCCCGCCGCACCACCGCGACGTTCATCCCCGCGGGGCCGGCGCGCACGGGCCCGCGCAGGCCGGCGGTGCCGAACGTGAGCGGCCCCGCCATCGCCGCCGCCAACGCGCCCGTGTCGCCACCGGTCATCCCCGCGGCCACCAGCGCCTGGAGCTCGGCGCGGGTCTCCGGATCCGGGTCGTCCGCGATCCAGCGCAGCGCGCGGTCCCGCAGGGTGGGGTCCATCAGACTCGCGCCACCAGGTCGCGGAGCAGCTCGCCCATCCGCCGAGCCGAGGCCCGGCCGGCCTCCAGTACCTCCTCGTGGTTCAGCGGCTCCCCGGTCATCCCGGCGGCGAGGTTGGTGACCAGCGACAGCCCGAACACCTCCGCGCCCTCCGCCCGGGCCGCGATCGCCTCCAGCACCGTCGACATGCCGACCAGGTCGGCGCCCAGCCCGCGCAGCATCCGGATCTCCGCGGGCGTCTCGAAGTGGGGGCCGGGCAGGCCCGCGTACACCCCCTCCTCCAGCGAGGGGTCGATCTCGCGCGCCAGCGCACGCAGCCGCGGGGAGTACAGGTCGGTCAGGTCGGTGAAGCGCGGCCCGACCAGCGGCGAGCGGGCGAGCAGGTTCAGGTGGTCGGAGATCAGCACCGGCTGCCCGACGGACATGCCCTCCCGGATGCCGCCCGCCGCGTTCGTGAGCACCACGGTGCGACAGCCCGCCGCGACCGCGGTGCGCACCCCGTGCACCACCGCCTCGACCGGATGGCCCTCGTAGGCGTGGGTGCGGCCCAGCAGCACGAGGACCCGCCGGCCGCCCGCGGTGACCGACCGGATCGTGCCGCCGTGCCCCTGCACCGTGGGCGGGACGAACCCCGGCAGGGCGTCCATCGGGACCTCGGCATCGCCGCCGATGACCTCCGCCGCCGGGCGCCAGCCCGAGCCGAGGACCACCGCCACGTCGTGCGCGGCCACCCCGGTCGCCCGGGCCAACGCCCCGGCGGCCTCCTGTGCGAGATCGCTGCTCATGGCCGTCACACTAAGGGCGGGGACGCCCCGGGAAGATCAGAACGGGCCCGGGAGGCCCGAGTTGTCCACAGATCTCAGCTCGGAGCGGTGAAACTGTTCGCCACCGCGGTCTCCAGTGCCTCGGACCGGCCGCCCGCGTGCGGGGTCGGCACGGTGAGCGCGACGGCCCACACGCCGTCGGGCACCGGGATCGTGCGGACGACGGTCGAGCGGGAGACGCCGCCGAGGACCGAGGTGTAGTGCGTCTCGACGGCGCCCGGCTGCCCGCCCACGACCGGCCCGGACGCCCCCTGGACGACCGTGTCGACCCCGAGCCGCTCGGCGGTGAACCCGGCCGCGACGGCCTCGACCGTGCCGGTGCGCCACAGCGCCAGCTCCTCGGACGAGTCCGGGCTCAGCCAGCGCACCAGCCCGTCCCGGTCCGCCCGCTCCCAGCCCGCGGGCACCGCGATCGTCCACCCCTCGCTGACCAGCGTGGTCGCGTCCGTCGCGGTGGTCACGGTGACCGTCGACAGCGGTGACTGCCCGCCGAGCGTCCGGGTGGCCGCGTAGCCGCCCGCGGCACCCAGCAGCACCAGCAGGGCCCCGGCGACGGCGAGCGGCACGGCCCAGCGCGCGGGCAGGCCCGGGGGCGGCTGCGGGGGCCGGGGCCGCACGGGCGTCTCGACGTGCACGGGCGGACGGGCGGGCATGGCGTACGAGCCGCTGGGCAGCGGACCGGGCGCGGCGGCCAGCGGGGCGCCGCGTGCGGGCATCCGCGCGCTGGGCTCCCAGACGGGGCCCGAGGCCGCGACCCGGGGCTCGGGCACCGGCTCGGGGCGCGGCGCGACCAGGGAGTACGAGGTCGGCGCGTCCGGCGAGCCGGGGTAGAGCGGGTCGTCCGGGTCGTCGAGCAGGGGGCGGAGCCTGCGGCGGACCTCCTCCAGTGGCATCCGCTGGTCGGGTTCCTTGACCATCAGGGCCGCGATGACCTCGGACACCGGCCCGGCGTCCCGCGGGCGGGGCACGTCGCCGTCCACGACCTCGGTGATCGTCGAGACCGGGTCGCCCTTGACGTCGTAGGGCGGGCGGCCCTCGATGGCCGCGTAGAGCGTGGCGCCCAGGCCCCAGAGGTCCGCCGCGGGGGTGACCGCGCTGCCCATCGCGACCTCGGGGGCGATGTAGGCGGGGGAGCCGAGGACCAGGCCCGCCGTGGTCATGGGGGCGTCCGAGGAGTTGCGGGCGATGCCGAAGTCGGTGAGCTTGATCCGCCCGTCGTGCGCCACGAGCACGTTCCCGGGCTTGACGTCCCGGTGCGTGATCCCCGCGCGGTGGGCGGCCCGCAGCGCCGCGGCCACGGCGTAGCCGATCACGGCCGACTGGCCCGCCGAGAGCCTGCCGTTCTCCTGGATCAGCGTCGCGAGGTTGCGGCTGGGGACCATCTCGAGGACGACGAGGGGCTCGCCCTCCGCGTCGACGACGTCGAACACGGTGATGACGTTCGGGTGCGACAGGCCGCCGAGCGCGCGCGCCTCGCGCAGCATCCGCTCGCGCATGCCGAGCGCCTCGCGCTCCGGGATGCCGCGCGGGACCTTCAGCTCCTTGATCGCGACGCGGCGGCGGAGCACCTCGTCGAAACCCGACCAGACCGTGCCCATCGCGCCTGCGCCGAGCTGCCCGGAGAGGCGGTACCGGTCGCCGACGACGCGGCCCGGCTGCTCGTCTTCCTGGGTGGACACGCGCCCATTCTCCCGATGCCGGTGCGGGCGGTGACTCGGGGTCCGTCGTCGGGGGCATTGACCTGCAGAAACGGTCGCTTCACGTGACCGGGTGACAACGCTGTGCAGCCCCGTTGGGCACGCCGAACGGCGGGTCCGCCCGTTCGTCGCAGCCGCCGGCAACCGCTCGTCACGGGGTGGTCGTCCGCCCGCAGCAGAGCACCGACCCCTCGGCGCGGATACCCGGTGAACTCCCGGTTTCGGGTTGGTACACCGCTGTCCGGGTGAGCACCATGGGTGCATGCAGGACAGAGCGAAGAGCTCTTCGGAGGCGGTCCCGGGCGGTGCTCGATGACCCTTCTCGAGGCGCACCCCGAGCTCGCGGCCGGGGGTGACGACGACGTGGTCGCCGACCTCGGCGCGGGCACCGGCCCGGCCTGGCTCGACCAGTGGCTCCAGGCCCACCGCGGTGACGTCGTCGCCGTGCGCCGGTCGCTGCACTCCGTACCCGAGCTCGGCCGCGACGAACATCGTACGACGGCCCTGATCGCCCGCCGCCTCCTGGCCGCCGGTCTCGAGCCGCGCACGCTGCCCGGCGGCACCGGCCTGGTCTGCGACGTGGGCCGCGGCGACCGCTGCGTGGCGCTGCGCGCCGACCTCGACGCGCTCCCGCTGCCCGAGGAGACCGGGCTGCCGTTCGCGTCCACCGTGCCCAACGTGATGCACGCCTGCGGACACGACGCGCACACCGCCATGGTGCTGGGCGCGGGTCTCGCGCTGGCGTCGGCGCCGTCCCTGCCCGGGCGCGTGCGGCTGGTGTTCCAGCCCGCCGAGGAGGTCCAGCCCGGTGGGGCCCTGGACGTCGTCGCCGACGGGGCGATGGGGGACGTGGAGCGCATCTTCGCGCTGCACTGCGACCCGCGCCTGGAGGTCGGCAGGCTGGGCACCCGCGTCGGACCGATCACCTCGGCGTGCGACGTCGTGGAGATCCGGCTGACCTCGCCCGGCGGCCACACCGCCCGCCCGCACCTGACCGCGGACCTCGTCGAGGCGTTGGGGCTGCTCATCACCCAGCTGCCGCTGCTGCTCACCCGGCAGGTCGACCCGCGCTCCGGCACGGTCCTGGTCTGGGGTGCGGTGCAGTCCGGCGCCGCGGCGAACGCGATCCCGCAGCACGGCGTGCTGCGCGGCACGCTGCGCACCGCGGACCACGCCACGTGGACGGTCGTCGAGGAGAAG
The DNA here is from genome assembly GCF_021728735.1 of Pseudonocardia sp. WMMC193. Lineage (NCBI taxonomy): Bacteria > Bacillati > Actinomycetota > Actinomycetes > Pseudonocardiales > Pseudonocardiaceae > Pseudonocardia > Pseudonocardia sp. WMMC193. The sequence continues at coordinate 6,114,162 of NZ_JAKKDO010000003.1, forward strand.
TTCCGGTCGCTGGTCGCGGCCGTGCTCGCACCGCTGGGTGTCGGGTACGTGATCGACTACGTCCGCGGCGTCCCGCCCGTGGTCAACGAGGCGGACAGCTCGGGCATCCTCCGGGACGCCGCCATCCTCACCGGTGGCATGGAGGCCGCGGCGGACACCGAGCAGTCCTCCGGCGGCGAGGACTTCGCCTGGTACCTGGAGAAGGTGCCGGGGGCCATGGCCCGGCTGGGCGTCTGGTCGGGGGTGGGTCCGATGAAGGACATCCACCAGCCGACCTTCGACCTCGACGAGCGCGCTCTGCCCTTCGGCGTCCGCGTCCTGGTCAACAGCGCCCTGGCCGCCCTGTCCTACTGACCCGCGAGTCCCGCACTTCGGACACGCGAGTCTCCGAGTTCGGACACGCGAGTCGGACGGGGTTGTCCACAGGTTTTCGGCCCTGTGGACAATCTCGGCGACGGGCCGTCGATCTCCGGCATGGTCTCCGGCCATGGACACCCTCACGAACCTCCACAGCGCGATCCGGCGGAGCGATCTGGTCGACATCCTCGGCGAGCGGGCCGTTCGCGCGGCCGTCCACAACGGCCGCGGGTTCGGAGCGGACACGGTGGAGCGTGCGGGTCTGCCCGTCCTCGCGCTCGACCGTGTCCTCGGCGACCTGCTGTGCCGCGACCACGGTCCGACCGGGTTCGCCGGCTTCGACGAGGCGCTCAGCATCGCCGAGGACGTCGAGGCCCTCCGCGCAGAGGTGCGGCACCGCATCGCGACACGGAGCGATCGACGCGGAACGAGACGTGCCGCGATCCTCGTCGAGCTGGCGGGCGGGCGCCCTCGCTCGCCTGCGGAGAGCAGACTGCAGTTCCGGATCGTGGATCTCGGTTTCCCGAACCCCGTGCTGAACCACCCGATCCACGACGGGAACGGCCGCGTGGTCTTCCTGGTCGACCTCGCCTGGCCGGGGCTGCGGATCGCCCTGGAGTACGACGGTCACGAGACGCACAGCGGACGCGAGCTCGCCGATGCGGAGCGCCAACGAGAACTCGAACGCCGCGGCTACCTCGTCATCCGGGTCACAACAGACGACATGACGGACATCACCAGGGTCCAGCAGGACCTGGCGGCGGCGTTCCGGGCACGCGGGTTCCCGCTCCGTCGAGACGCCGGCGCGGGGGGAGCGCTCCAGGCGCGTCGACATCGGGAGCGGGTGTGGACGCCGCGGTGACCGACGTGTCGGACTCGCGTGTCTCGACCGGGGGACTCGCGTGTCCGGGATGGGGGACTCGCGGGTCAGGAGCTCTTCTGGCTGGGGCGGTTGCGCAGCTCGGTGACGTAGTCGTCAGGGGCGCCCGCCTGCTCCGCGGCGTCCGCGATCACGCCGAGGTAGCGGGCGCTCGGGGTGCCGCCCTCGTACGCGTCGAGCACGTAGATCCAGGCCAGGGCGCTGCCCTCGAGGGTCTGGACGCGCAGGCGGAGCTTCTTGTGCAGACCCAGCTCGCCACCCTCCCAGCGGTCGAGCTGGGCGGCGTCGTGGTCCGGGACGTCGTAGAGCACGACGAAGACCTGGGAGTCGGGGTCCTCGACCACCGTGGACAGTGCGCCCTCCCAGGCGTAGTCCTCCCCGCCGAAGGTCAGCCGCCACCCCATCAGCCACCCCGTGCCCGCCATCGGCGAGTGCGGAGCGCGCTCCTTCATCTGGGCGGGGTCCATGTTCGACCCGTAGGCGGCGTAGAGCGGCACGGGGGACAGGGTAACGGCGACCACCAGGCGGGTGACCGCCGGCACGGCCTAGGGTTGAGCCGACACCACCACATCGAGGGGACGACGTGACCCGCATCGTCATCATGGGCGGCGGACCCGCCGGGTACGAGGCCGCGCTGGTCGCCGCACAGCACGGCAGTGACGTCACCGTCGTGGAGGCGGACGGCATGGGCGGCGCGTGCGTGATCCACGACTGCGTGCCGTCGAAGACCTTCATCTCCTCCGCCGCCGTGCGCGTGGACCTGCACCGCGCCGAGGACCTCGGGGTGCTGCTGGACCGCGACACCGAGGGCGTCGACCTGCTCAAGGTCAACAGCCGGGTGAAGGGGCTGGCCCAGGCCCAGTCGGCGGACATCCGGGCGCGCGTCGAGTCCGAGGGCGTGCGGATCATCCACGGCCACGCGTCCTTCCTGGACGAGACGTCCGGGCGGTTGCCGCACACCGTCGAGGCCCGCCACGCGGACGGCACCGTCGAGAAGCTGCACGCGGACACCGTCCTGATCGCGACGGGCGCCACGCCCCGCGTGCTCGACTCCGCCCGACCGGACGGCGAGCGCATCCTCACCTGGCGACAGCTCTACGACCTGCCCGCGCTGCCCGAGCACCTGGTCGTCGTCGGGTCCGGGGTGACCGGGGCCGAGTTCGTGTCGGCGTACGTGGAGCTGGGCTGCAAGGTCACGCTGATCTCGAGCCGGGACCGCGTGCTGCCGAGCGAGGACGCGGACGCCGCCGCCGTGCTGGAGGACGTCTTCGCCGAGCGCGGGGTCACGATCCTGCCGAACGCCCGGGCCGAGTCCGTGCTGCGAGACGGGGACGAGGTCGTCGTCACCCTCGCCGACGGGCAGGTCGTGCGGGGCTCCCACGCGTTGATGACCGTCGGCTCGGTGCCGAACACCCGAGACATCGGCCTGGAGAAGATCGGCATCGAGACCGACCGCGGCGGGTTCATCCCGGTCGACCGCGTGTCTCGGACGTCCGTGCCCGGCATCTACGCCGCAGGCGACTGCACCGGCCTACTCATGCTGGCGTCCGTCGGGTCCATGCAGGGGCGCATCGCGATGTGGCACGCCCTGGGCGAGGGCGTGGCGCCGATCCGGCTGCGGACCGTCGCCTCGAACGTCTTCACCCGCCCGGAGATCGCGACCGTCGGCATCAGTCAGCGCGCGATCGACGCGGGCGAGGTCCCGGCCCGCACCGTGATGCTGCCGCTGGCCACCAACCCGCGCGCGAAGATGCGGGGGCTGCGCCGCGGGTTCGTCAAGCTGTTCTGCCGTCCGGCGACCGGTGTGGTGATCGGCGGCGTCGTCGTCGCGCCGGTGGCGAGCGAGCTCGTCCTGCCCATCGCGCTGGCCGTGCAGAACGGGCTCGGCGTGGACGACCTGGCGCACACCTTCTCCGTCTACCCGTCGCTGTCGGGCTCCATCACCGAGGCGGGCCGCCAGCTCATGCAGCACTCCGACCTGGATTGAGACCGACGGGGAGTGCCCGTACTGCTGATCCCGGGGTCGACTCGGGGTTCCCCGGATCCGCCGCACCCGGACGTGGCGGACGGTGGACGCCATGGCCACTCCTGTCCCCACCCGCGTGCCGGTCCTGCCGGTGGCCGCGGCCGGCGTCGGCGCGCAGGTCGCCGGTGCTCTCCTCCTCGCCGTCCTCCCCGCCGTTCCCGGCGTGGGCGCCGTCCTCGCGCTCGCGGCGAAGATCGCCACCAGGCGGCTCGACGGCGCCGCCGTGCCGCGCGCCGGGCTCGCGATCGGGGCGGTGTCCGCGGGGGTCGGGCTGCTGCTCTCGGGGTTCGGCCTGGTCACGATCCTGCTGGCGGGGATCACCGTGGTCGCGGGCGTCGGCGGTGCGGTACTCGGTCGACCCGAGGTGCGCCCGGGCCGCTGAGCGGTGGCGGCGAGGACGGGACTCGCGGCATGCCGATACCCCCGGCGGACGGTGTCCCCGGGGGCATCGGGTGTGCGACGGGTGCTCAGCCCGCCGTGGCCAACTGCGCGCGGCAGGAGGCCAACGTGCAGGAACGGGCGGCGGCGGAGCGGTCGGCGACCGCCTCCGGGGGGAGGGTCCCCACGAAGGGCCAGCCGTCGGTGAACCGCTGGGCGTACCAGTAGACGAACAGGTAGGCCTCGGGTTCGGCGACGAACACCGGCCTGCCGGGCAGACGGCTGACCCAGCGGGTGAACGCGATCGTCGCGAGGGCCGGGGGCTTGGAGGCTCGCCGGGTGGAGAGCCATTCCTCGGCCTTCGTGCGCCAGTCCTGCAACGACGCGGGATGCAGGGTGGCGCCGGGCAGTTCCCGCAGGTTCACGGTGAACGTGCCGATCGGGACGCCCGCGGCGGTGTGTGCCGCGGCCGTCAGGGTGAGCAGGGAGTGCGGACCCGGGATGGGCCCGTCGGTGTGGATGTGTGTCGTGACGTGCAACTCGGGGGGCATGACGGATCCTGTGCTCGAAAACCGACGAGGACGTGTCCGCGCCGAGGCGACTCGGGTCGGACGGATCCGCGGCGCGGTCCGTGTCCGCGTGGCGGAGAACCGGGCCCCGTGGGTGACTCACACGGGTGCGTCTCGTTCGCTGTGTACTTGTGCAGTGACGACGACCGGGACGGTCGAACCTGGCAGTCCAGGATTCAACCGCCCCGGCGGGGACGCGTCAATCAGTCCTTGATCTCACAGACGACGGCGCCCTGGGAGATCGTGGAGCCCGCTTCGGCGGACAGCCCGGAGACGGTGCCGTCCTTGTGCGCGGTGACCGGGTTCTCCATCTTCATGGCCTCGAGGACGACGATGAGGTCGCCTGCGGAGACGGTGTCGCCGTCGTTGACCGCGACCTTGATGATCGTGCCCTGCATCGGCGCGGTCACCGCGTCGCCGGAGACCTTCGCCCCGCCGCCCCCACCGGCGCGCTTGCGCGGCTTGGCCTTCGCCGCCGCGCCACCACCGCCGCCGAAGGAGATGTCGCCGGGAAGCGAGACCTCGAGGCGCTTGCCGCCGACCTCGACCACGACGTTCTGCCGCGGCGCGGCCTCCTCGTCGGCCTCGGCCGGGTTGGTGAACGGCTCGACCGTGTTGTTCCACTCGGTCTCGATCCAGCGCGTGTGGACGGTGAAGTCCTCCTCGCGCTCGGCGGTGAACGCGGGGTCGGCGGTGACGAGCCGGTGGAACTCCAGCACCGTCGCCATGCCGGTGACCTGGAACTCCGCCAGCGCGCGCCGCGAGCGCTCCAGGGCCTGGCTGCGGTCCGAGCCGCTGACGATCAGCTTGGCCAGCAGCGAGTCGAACTGCCCGCCGACCACCGAACCGGCCTCGACGCCGGCGTCGACCCGCACACCCGGGCCCGCCGGGTACGCGATGCTCCCGACGGTGCCGGGGGCGGGCAGGAAGTTGCGGCCCGCGTCCTCGCCGTTGATCCGGAACTCGATGGAGTGCCCGCGGGGCTCCGGGTCGTCGAGCAGGTTGAGCTCGAGGCCCTCGGCGATGCGGAACTGCTCGCGCACCAAGTCCAGCCCGGAGGTCTCCTCGGAGACCGGGTGCTCCACCTGCAGCCGGGTGTTGACCTCGAGGAACGTGATCAGCCCGTCCTGGCCGATCAGGAACTCGACGGTGCCCGCCCCGTAGTAGCCCGCCTCTTTCACGATGTCCTTCGACGCCGTGTAAAGCGTCTTGCGCTGCTCGTCGGTGAGGAACGGCGCGGGGGCCTCCTCGACCAGCTTCTGGAAGCGGCGCTGCAGCGAGCAGTCCCGGGTCCCGACGACGATGACGTTGCCGTGCTGGTCGGCCAGCACCTGGGTCTCGACGTGCCGCGGCTTGTCCAGGTAACGCTCGACGAAGCACTCGCCGCGACCGAACGCCGCGGTGGCCTCGCGGACGGCCGACTCGTAGAGCTCGGCGATGTCCTTCTCCTCGCGCGCGACCTTCATGCCGCGCCCGCCGCCGCCGAACGCCGCCTTGATGGCGACCGGCAGCCCGTACTCCTTGGCGAACTCGATCACCTCGTCCGCGCCGGACACCGGGTCGTTGGTGCCGGGGACGAGCGGGGCGCCCGCGCGGGTGGCGATGTGCCGGGCCGTGACCTTGTCGCCGAGATCCCTGATGGACTGCGGCGACGGCCCGATCCAGGTGATGTCGGCGTCGATCACGGCCTGGGCGAAGTCGGCGTTCTCGCTCAGGAAGCCGTAGCCGGGGTGGATGCCGTCCGCGCCCGCCTGCTTGGCCGCGCCGATGACCTTGTCGAAGTCCAGGTACGACTCGGCGGCGGTGGTGCCGCCGAGGGCGTACGCCTCGTCCGCCAGCCGGACGAACAACGCGTCCCGGTCCGGCTCCGCGTAGACCGCGACACTGGCAAGGCCCGCGTCCTTGGCGGCCCGGATCACCCTGACGGCGATCTCCCCGCGGTTGGCGACGAGAACTTTGCGCAGTGCAGGCACCTTCGGCTCCTCGTGGTCCTCGCCGGCCCCCGTTGCGCCGACGCCTTGGTCACCCGGGGAGTCTAGGAGTTCACCTGGCGAACACAGAACGAGATCAGGTGTGGGATCCGTCATCAACCGGTCACGGCTGACTGCCGCGACGCCGGCGCGGACGCGTCACCAGGGCAGCCGGTGCCGTCGGGGGCGCGGTGGGCCGTCCCCGGTGTAGCGGTGGGAACGTTCCCGGGCGCGCAGCTCGCGGCGGGCGCCCTCGGTCAGGCGGCCCTCGGCGGCACGGGCGACGTCCCAGCCGTCCTGGAGACCGCCGGCGACCGGACGGTCGGCGAGGACCCGGGTCGCGAAGGCGGTCCACTCGGCACCGAACCCCGCCGCGAGCAGGGGCCAGTACTTCGCGGCCTCACCCGCCCGCTTCCGCAACAACGCGCGGCGGGTGGCCGCCAGCCGAACGGGATCGAGCCCCGCGGGATCCGAACCCCCGGCGACCAGCGACTCCACCAACGCGGCCTGACGAGCGGCGAGCCCGCCGGGCGGGCTCATCGCGGAACCTCGGTGGCCCCGAGGCCCGCCGGATCGTGCGACTCGCGCAGTCCGGTGTCGGACTCGCGGCCGGTGGGGTGCGGCTCGCGCAACGTGGTGTGGGACTCGCGGGGCGGGGTGTGGGACTCGCGCGGTCTGGTGGGGGACTCGCGGGTGGTGGGGTGGGGGTGCTGGGCTCCGGCGATCGCGGCCAGTTCGTCGCGCAGGTCCTCGGCGGGTGGGTAGCGGCCGTCGCGCTCCAGCATGACGGCCGGGCCGGCGCCCCGTTCGCGCACCTCGTCGAGCAGGACGAGGACCTCGCCGGGGACCGGGTCGACGTGGGTGTCGTGGTAGAGCCCGGTGGGGTCGTCGGGGTGCACGGCCCCGCCCGCCACGTGCACGTACGCCACCCGGTCGAGAGGGAAGCGGTCCAGCACGGCCGACGGGTCCTGCCCCCGGTTCCGGGCGTTCGCGTAGACGTTCGCGACGTCCAGGAGGAGCAACGCCCCGGTCCGGTCGAGCAGCTCGGTGAGGAAGTCACCTTCCTCGAACTCGTCCTCCGGCCAGTCGAACAACGCCGCGATCGGCTCCACCGCGAGCGGCACCGCGAGCTCGGCCCGGGTGCGCCGCACGGACTCGACCAGCACCGCGAGCGCCTCCCGCGTCCGCGGGACCGGGAGCAGATGACCGGCCTCCCGACCCCCGGCCCGCACGAACGCGACGTGCTCGCTCACCAGCGGCGCGCCCACCGCCTCCGCGCAGGCCGCGAGATGCGCGACGCGAGCCGGGGCGACGCCCTCGGCGTCGCCCAGCCCGAGGCGGACCCCGTGCGGGATCACCGCCACCCCGCGCGCCCGCAGCTCCGCCACCCCTCGAGGCGGAGCTGCGGGTGTGATCGCCTCGGCGATCACCTCACAGAAGCCGAGGCCCTCCATCCCGGCCACGACCTGCGCGATCTCGGCTCGCCACCCGATCCCGACCCCCGCCACCACACCGCCCGCCGGGCCGGCGGGCGCCGCCGGACCCAGTGACCCGGAGCCCGTCGCCACCCCCGCCACCACCGGGCTGGCGGGGGCCACCGGACGCACGGAACCGGGGTCAGCCGCCGCAGCCACCGCCGCCCCCTCCTCCGCAGCCGCCGCCACCCCCGCCGCAGCTGCTGCCGCCACCCCCGCCGTCGACGTAGCCGCCTGCGGATCCGCCGCTGCTCCCGCCGAGGGCCGCGGCCTTCTGCAGCTCCAGCTCGTCCGCGAAGGCGGGGGCGGAGGCCCAGAGGGCCCCGACCCCGAACACCGCCACCGCCACGGCGGCGGCGCGGGCGCCGTTCGCGACCCAGTCCGGGCGCATCGTGGGGTGCAGGGCGTCGAACCGACCGCGCAGCTCCGCCAGCAGCGGGCCTGCGGCCGAGGTGCGCTCCGGGGCCCGCGCGAACCAGATCACGCTGATCACGGCCGCGCCGATCACCAGCACCACCAGGAACCCGACGGCGCGGGCGTTCGCCACGCCCGCGACGATCCGGGCCAGCCCGAACCCCGCCACCAGCAGCATCCACAGCCCGACCCGGCGGATCGCCTCCCGGCGCTCGCGGGTGAGCAGCAACCCGTCGGCGACGAGCCGCTCCCGGGTCGCGGTCAGCGCCCCCGCGACGGCGCTGTGGAACGGCAGCCGCCGCAGCGCGATCGGCGTGACCGCGGCGGAGTGCACGGCCCGCTCGAGCGGTGTCGCGTCGGCGCCGAGCCGCCCGGCGGCCTGCACCTGTCCCTTGCCCGCCGGGTGCAGGACCCCGGCGAGGTGCAGCGCGCTGACCGCCGAGTAGACGGCCAGGTCGGCGCCGCCGTTGAGGTAGGCGATCTCCTGGGGCAGGTTCGCCCAGTCCCGACCCTGCGCCGCCGTGCGGTCGGCCCGCGCGAGCCTGCGGCGCTCACGCGTCCCGGCGACCAGCACGGCCACGCCCAGCGCGGTGTAGACCAGCAGGAAGGTCGGGCCGCTGATGCCCCAGGTGTCGCCCGGAGCGGAGAGTGCATGTCTCATCTGAACCACCCCCGTGTCGTCGCCCGTCCTCGGGGGACTTCGGTGACGCGCTCAGGATGGGGGTGGCCCAGGCCACGACGGAACGTTTTTGACGAAGCCTTAGGGTTCGGCGCCTACTCGCCGACCGCCGCTCTGACCTGCCGCTTGATCCGCGCGAGCATCGCGGCCATGCCCCGGATCCGCAGCGGGCTCACGGCCTGGGTGAGGCCGAGGGCGGTGTAGAAGTCGTCCGGCACGTCGAGCACCGTCCGGGCGGGCTCGCCGTCCAGGCCGGTGTGCATGATCGACGCGAAGCCCCGGGTCGTGGGCGCCTCCGGCGGGGCGGAGAAGAACAGGTGCACGCGCTGCTCGGCGTCGGAGTCGACCTCGACGGCGAGGAACAGCGGGGACTGGCACTCGTGCACCTGTTCCATCGAGTCCGCCGCGTCCGCGTACCGCTCGGGGAGCGCGGGCAGCTCCTGGCTGAGCTCCAGCAGCAGCTGCAGCTTGTCCTTGGTGCCGACCGACCCGAAGTCCTCGACCAGCTCCTCCAGCGCCGGGGTCAGGCTCACGCAGACCCTCGCTCGGGGCCCTGCGCGATCGGCACCCGCACCGAGTTGCCCCACTCGGTCCAGCTGCCGTCGTAGTTGCGGACGCCCTCGAAGCCCAGCAGGTACGACAGCACGAACCAGGTGTGGCTGGAGCGCTCGCCGATGCGGCAGTAGGCGATGGTCGGCGCGTCCTTCGACAGGCCCTGCTCGTCCTCGTAGATCTCGGAGAGCTCCTTGCGGGACTTGAAGGTGCCGTCCTCGTTCGCCGCCCGCGCCCACGGCACGCTCGCGGCCCCGGGCACGTGCCCACCGCGGACCGCACCCTCCTGAGGATAGTCCGGCATGTGCAGCAGCTCGCCGGAGTACTCACCGGGGGACCGCACGTCCACGAGCTGGCCGCCGAGGTGGCCCAGCACGTCCTCCTTGAAGGCGCGGATGGCGATGTCGTCCCGCTCCACGATCGGGTACTCGACCGGGTTCGGCTTGGGCTGCTCGGTGGTGGTCTCGCGGCCCTCGGCGATCCACTTGGCCCGCCCGCCGTCGAGGATCCGGACGTCCTCGTGGCCGAAGAGCCGGAACACCCACAGCGCGTAGGTGGCCCACCAGTTGTTGCGGTCCCCGTAGAACACCACGGTGGTCTCGCGGGCGATGCCGCGCTCGCCGCAGAGCTGCGCGAACTGCTCGGGATCGACGTAGTCCCTGGTCACCGGGTGGTTGAGCTCGGTGTGCCAGTCCACCTTCACGGCGCCTGGGATGTGCCCGGTGTCGTAGAGCAGCACGTCCTCGTCCGACTCGACGACCACGAGGTCCGGGTCGCCGAGGTGCTCGGCGAGCCAGCCGGTGGTGACGAGCCGCTCGGGGTGCGCGTACTCGGCGAGCTTGGGGTCCGGATCACTGTCAGCCATGCTCGCGACGATAGTCCCGGCGGCCCTCTCGGTGCCGCCGGGAACCGTCAAGCGGAGCGAGTTGTCCACAGGTCCACGGGAGAGATCCCCAACGACCCCAGCAGCCTGCGTACGAGCGGCAGGCTGATGCCGATGACGTTGGACGGATCGCCGTCGATCCCGTCGACGAACCAGCCGCCCAGCCCGTCGAGCGTGAACGCCCCGGCGACGGCGAGCGGCTCCCCGGTCGCGAGGTAGGCCTCGATCTCGGCCTCGGTGGGGCTACCGAACCGCACGGTGGTCACGGCGTGCCCCTCGGCCACCCGTTCGATCTCGCCCTCGACGACCTCGAGCACCGCGTGCCCGGTCACCAGCTCGCCGGTGCGGCTCGCCATCGCCCGCCACCGCGAGCGCGCCACGTCGGCGCTGTGCGGCTTGCCGACCAGCTCGCCGTCGATGTGCAGCATCGAGTCGCAGCCGATCACCAGGGCGTCGCCCAGCGTGCGCGCGACGGTGGTCGCCTTGGCCGCGGCCAGCTGCGTCACCTTCTCCGCGGCCGTGGCCGACGGGATGGCGGCGAGCAGGGCGTCCTCGTCGACGTCCGAGACCCGGACCGCGGGATCGAGGCCTGCGGACCGCAGGACGGCCAGGCGGGCGGGGGAGGCGGAGGCGAGGACGAGGCGCACGTGGTCAGCGTAGGAACCGCCGCTCTCGTCCGGTGGCGGTGCCCGCGGCTGAGGGGTCCTCGCCGAGCGGCGCCGCGCCGGAAGACGAATGCTTCCCTTGTAGTTACGCCGAATGGCCCACACGATCCTGAGGCGGATGACCCCTCTTCGGACGTGAGAGGTGAGACAACGGACCGCGACGGTTGTGAAACGTTCCGCAACCGGGGTTCGATGGACGAGTCGTCGGGCCCTCGGTCCCGGCCGCTGGTGGTGTCGGGTCGAAGGGAAGTCACGTTGGTCGCGCGCTCAGGCTCGAATCCGCTGCAGGACGGGAACCGCTCGCGGGCGGGGCAGGGTGGTCGACCCTCGCAGGACGTGATGGACGTCGTCGTCGCCTCGTGCCAGGCGGTCGCAGACCGGCCGGTCCGGCTCGCCGAGGTCTTCTACAGCCATCTCTTCGCGATGGCGCCCTGGCTGCGGCCGATGTTCGCCCCGGACATGACCGAGCAGATGCAGAAGATGTCCGACACACTGCTGGCGGCCATCACCCAGCTCACGACGGTCGACACGGCCGACCTCGAGGTCCTGCTGTACCAGATGGGCCAGGACCACTACACCCGCTACGAGGTGGAGCCCAAGCACTACCTCTACGTGGCGCACGCGCTCACGCGGGCGGTCCGGGAGGTCGCGGGCTGGGAGTACAGCAGCTACCTGAGTTCGTCGTGGATCGCGGTCTGCCAGTGGGTGACCGGGCACATGTGTGCGGGGGCCAGGGCCGCCATCGCGGATGCGGGTCGGGTCGAGACCCCCGTGCCCGCGCAGCGCGCGGCGCCGTCCCGCGGCGGCCACCGGGTGGGGCGGACGACCCTGACCTGAGGGTCCCGGACCCACTGCCAGCTCCATCACCCTGTCGGCGTGTCAGGCACGCCGACGGCTCCTCGGCGTGCGGACGGACCGCTCCCGCGCGCCGCGACCGCCGGAGGAACCCGTGACCGCTCTCGCCGGTGCCCACGTCGACGCGCCCGATCTCGCAGCCGACGGGGCTCGCGTCCCCCAGCCGACGTCCCGGTCGGCGCTCACGGGCTCGTGCCCGTACTCGGGCCGAGGAACCGCGGTCCGGGAGGTGGACCGTGCGGTCCGTCCGGCCGTGGAGCCCGTGGACCTGGCCGCGGCCGAGGACTTCCTCCGGCTGTTCTACGCGGAGGTCAGCCCGTCGGTGCCCTACGAGGTCCGGCTCGCCGCGGTCCGTGCCGAGATCGACGCGACCGGGACCTACGAGCATTCGGCGGACGAGCTGCTCTTCGGCGCCCGCGTCGCCTGGCGCAACTCGGCGCGGTGCATCGGCAGGCTCTACTGGAACAGCCTGCACGTCCGCGACCGCAGGTCGGTGTCGGCGGGGCCTGACGTCGCGCTCGAGTGTGTCCGCCACCTCGCGGAGAGCACGCGCGACGGCAGCATCCGCTCGAGCATCACGATCTTCGCGCCGGACAGCCCGGTGCGGCTCGGCCCCCGGATCCACAACGAGCAGCTCATCCGGTACGCCGGGTACCGACAGCCGGACGGCACCGTGCTCGGGGATCCTCGGACGGTCGACCTCACCGCCGAGGCCGAGGCGGCCGGGTGGCGGCGACCCGCGACCCCGGGTCGGTTCGACGTCCTGCCGCTCGTGGTCACCGGTGCCGACCGTGTCACGGGCGTCCACGAGATCCCCGACGACGTGGTGCTCGAGGTGCCGATCAGCCACCCGGAGCACCCGTGGTTCGACGAGCTGGGGCTGCGCTGGCACGCGGTGCCGGTGATCAGCGACATGGCGCTGGAGATCGGCGGGGTTCGGTATCCGGCCGCGCCGTTCAACGGGTACTACATGGGTTCGGAGATCGGTGCGCGCAACCTCGCCGACACCGACCGGTACGACATGCTCCCCGCGATCGCCGCCGGGCTCGGCCTCGACACGCGGTCGGTCCGCACGCTGTGGCGGGATCGTGCGCTGGTCGAGCTGGTCCGGGCCGTGCACCACTCGTTCGACTCGGCCGGCGTGTCGCTGACCGACCACCACACCGAGTCCGAGCGGTTCCTGATGCACGTTCGTCGCGAGGAACGGGCGGGCAGGCGATGCCCCGCCGACTGGTCCTGGATCGTGCCGCCGATCTCCGGCGGCACGACCTCGGTCTTCCACCGGTACTACGACGCGCCGGACCCCGACGCCCGGCCCGCGTTCCTGCCGCCGTTCGGGCGCCGCTGAGCCTGCGGGCGTGGTCAGCTCCAGATCGTCACGTAGACCGGCGGCGTGAACCGCGACGGCGGCACGCCTGCGCCGGGCGCGCGCAGCAGGCGCATCGCGTCGGGGGTGTCGAGGAACCGGCGCAGCGAGCCCGCGGCGGCCGAGCGCCGTTCCGGGGGCAACGTCGTCGCGTACCAGCAGGTCTCGGTGGGGGTGCCGGCGAGCTCGACGACCTGCAACTCTCCTCGTCGCAGCTGGTGGGCGGCCAGGTGTGCGATGCCGGGGGCGACCCCGTCCCCCCGGGCCGCGGCCTCCCAGGCCGCCGTCTGGTTCGGGAAGACGCGCAGCCGCGTCTCCGGCACCCCGAGCCGGTTCAGCAGCCTGCCGACCTCGCCGTCTCGATCCGCGCCGGAGGGATCGACGAGCCAGGGCCACCGGGTGGGGGCGCCACTCGGTGGGGCCCCGGGGCCGGTGAGCACGACGAGCCTGCAGCGGAAGATCGGTTCGCTGACGAGCCCGAGGCTGCGGTCGGTCAGCTGCGGACCGAGCGCCACGTCGGCCAGCCGCTGCGACAGCAGCGCCGCCATCTCGGCGACCCCGGCGACCCCGGAGGTCGTCTCGACCCGGCCGCCCGCCCGTTCGCCGAACGCCTCGGCGAGCGGCCCGGACACGAACTCGACGACGTCGCTCGGCGCGATGAGCCGCAGTCGCTCGGGCGCGCCGTGCGCCGAACGGACGGCGGACTCCGCCTCGGCACCCAGTCCCACCATCTGCGCCGCGATCCCCACGAGCCGTTGGCCACCTGCGGTGAGCACCATGCCGTTTTCTCCTCGGATGAGGAGCTGGTCGCCGAAATGCCGCCGAAGTGCGGAGATCGCCTGTGACACGGCAGGCTCGCTGACCCCGAGCGTCGTGGCCGCCGCCCGGACGGAGCCCAAGCGTGCGACCAGCACGAACGCGCTCAACTGGGTTAAGGTCATCCAGTCAGAGTGGCCCGTGCAGGCTCTTAAGTGAAGGGTTATCGATCCCTTGCCGAGGGTGTCTCGCGCGGCCAGGATCTCGTCCACCACCACGCCGACGCGGGCCGGACGGCTCCGCGTCCGACCTTCGGGAGCGCCAGTGCAGGTGCCTGCCCAGTTCGAGTACGAGCGAGCGACGAGCGTGCGACACGCCCTCGATCTGCTGACCCGCTACGGACCGGAGTCTCGCCTCGTCGCAGGCGGGCACAGCCTGCTGCCGATGATGAAGCTGCGCATCGCGGCCCCCGAGACCTTGATCGACATCAACGGCCTCACCGAGCTGGGCGGGATCCGGCTGGAGGGGGATCGGCTCCGGATCGGCGCGATGGTCCGACATGCGGAGCTGCTGGACTCGGCGGTGGTTGCCGAGCACGCCGCGATCCTGCGCGACGCCGAGCGCGTGATCGCCGACCCGGTCGTGCGCAACCGGGGCACCGTCGGCGGTTCGCTCTGCCAGGCCGACCCGTCCGAGGACCTCTCCGCCGCGTTCAGCGCGCTGCGGGCGACCGTCCTCATCGGCGGGCTCGACGGCGAGCGCACGGTGGACGTCCGCGACTTCCACGACGGCCCGTACGAGACGGCGGTCGGCGACGCCGAGATCCTGCTCGAGATCCAGGTGCCGGTCCGCCCCGGCGGGGGCAGCGCCTACACCAAGGTCGAGCGCCGGGTGGGGGACTGGGCGGTCGCCGCGGCCGGAGCGGCGCTGTGGACCGACGGTGACCTGGTCGCCGACGTCGGGATCGGGCTGACCGCCGTGGGCGCCGCGCACTTCGCCGCCCCGGAGGCCGAGGAGTTCCTCCGCGGCAGGCCCGCGACCGAGGAGTCGTTCGTCGCGGCGGGCCGGGTGGCCGCGGAGCACTGCCGTCCCTCGGCCGACCAGCGCGGGCCGGCGGACTACAAACGTCACCTCGCGGGCGAGCTGACGACCAGGGCGCTTCGCACCGCCGCGGCCCGGGCACGCGGGCTTGCCCACGGAGAGGTGCGCTGACATGCAGGTCACCGTCGTCGTCAACGGCACCGAGTACGTCCGCGAGATCGAGCCACGGCTGCTGCTCGTGCACTTCCTGCGCGACACCCTCGGGCTGACGGGCACCCACTGGGGTTGCGACACCTCCAACTGCGGCACGTGCGTGACCTGGCTCGACGATGTCCCCGTCAAGTCCTGCACCGTGCTCGCCGCGATGGCGGACGGGCACGAGGTCCGCACCGTGGAGGGGCTGGCCACCGCCGAGGGCCTCGACCCCGTCCAGCAGGGCTTCTCCGACAAGCACGGCCTGCAGTGTGGCTTCTGCACCCCGGGGATGCTCATGACGAGCAGGTGGCTGCTCGACCACGACCCGGACCCGTCCGAGGAGACGGTCCGCGAAGCCATCTCCGGCCAGATCTGCCGCTGCACCGGCTACGAGAACATCGTCCGTTCCGTCCGGGCCGCCGCCGAGCTGCAGCGGGCCGCCCGCACCGAGGGAGCACAGGCATGACCGCCTCCACCGACGCCGCCGCCACCACGCCCATGGGCTACGGGTCCATGCGGCGCAAGGAGGACGCCCGGTTCATCCGGGGCAAGGGCCGCTACCTCGACGACATCACCCTGCCGGGGATGCTGCACTCGGCGATCCTGCGCAGCCCCTACGCCCATGCCCGGATCGTCTCCATCGACACCTCCGCCGCCGAGGCACACCCCAAGGTGCGCGCGGTCGTCACCGGGGAGACGCTGACGGGTCTCGGCCTGGCCTGGATGCCGACCCTCTCCCACGACGTGCAGGCGGTCCTGGCCACCGACAAGGTGCGCTTCCAGGGCCAGGAGGTGGCCTTCGTCGTGGCGGAGGACCGCTACGCCGCCCGGGACGCGCTCAGCCTGATCGAGGTCGAGTACGAGCCGCTGCCCGCGGTCGTCGACGCCCGCACCGCGCTCGACCCGGGGGCCCCGGTCATCCGCGACGATCTCGACGGACGCACGGACAACCACATCTTCGACTGGGAGGCGGGCGACGCCGCCGCCACCGACGAGGTGTTCGCCCGCGCCGACGTCGTGTCCACCTGCGACATGCTCTACCCGCGCTCGCACCCGGCTCCGATGGAGACCTGTGGCTCGATCGCGAGCATGGACCCGGTGTCGGGGAAGCTCACCGTCTACACCACCACCCAGGCCCCGCACGCGCATCGCACGGTATACGCACTGGTGGCGGGGCTGCCCGAACACAAGATCCAGATCATCTCCCCCGACATCGGTGGCGGTTTCGGCAACAAGGTCGGGATCTATCCCGGTTACGTGTGCGCGGTCGTCGGGTCGATCGTCGCGGGTGCTCCGGTGAAGTGGGTCGAGGACCGCTCCGAGAACCTGATGAGCACCTCGTTCGCCCGCGACTACCACATGCACGGCGAGATCGCGGCCACCGCGGACGGCAGGATCCTCGGGGTCCGGGTGAAGGTGCTGGCCGACCACGGGGCCTTCAACGGCACCGCTCAGCCCTCGAAGATGCCCGCGGGTCTGTTCCACGTCTTCTCCGGTTCCTACGACATGCCCGCCGCTCACTGCTCGGTGACCGGCGTCTACACGAACAAGGCCCCGGGTGGGGTGGCCTACGCCTGCTCGTTCCGCATCACCGAGGCGGTCTACCTGGTGGAACGCCTGGTCGACGTGCTCGCGAAGGACCAGGGCTGGGACCCGGCCGAGCTGCGGATGAACAACCTGTTGCGATCCGAGCAGTTCCCGTACACCACCCCGCTGGGCTGGGAGTACGACTCCGGCGACTACCCGAGGACCCTGACCCTGGCCCTGGAGAAGGCCGGGTACCCGCAGCTGCGCCGCGAGCAGGCCGAGCGGCGCGCCGCCTACGAGCGCGACGGCACGGGCACCCTGATGGGCATCGGGCTCAGCTTCTTCACCGAGGCGGTCGGCGCCGGCCCCCGGCGGACGATGGACATCCTCGGGCTCGGCATGGCCGACGGGGCCGAGCTGCGGGTGCACCCGACCGGCAAGGCCGTGCTACGGCTGTCCTGCATGACGCAGGGACAGGGCCACCAGACGACCTTCGCCCAGATCGTCGCCGAGGAGCTCGGCATCTCACCCGACGACATCGAGGTCGTCCAGGGCGACACCGACCAGACCCCGTTCGGGCTGGGCACCTACGGTTCGCGGTCCACACCGGTCTCCGGGGCGGCGACCGCGATGGTCGCCCGCAAGGTCCGGGAACGGGCCAAGATCGTCGCCGCGGCCATGCTGGAGGTCTCCGCCGACGACCTGGAGTGGGAGAAGGGCGCCTTCCACGTCAAGGGCGATCCGGCGGCGGTCCGGACGATGAACGAGATCGCCATGGCGGCGCATTCCGACCTGGAGCTGCCCGAGGGGGTCGAGGGTCACTTGGACGCCACGTGCGTCTACAACCCGCCGAACCTGACCTACCCGTGTGGCGCCTACGTGTGCGTGGTCGACGTCGACCCGGGGACCGGACAGGTGGCGGTCCGGCGGTTCGTCGCCGTGGACGACTGTGGCGTCCGGATCAACCCGATGATCGTCGAGGGACAGGTGCACGGCGGGCTCGCCGACGGCATCGGGATGGCCCTGATGGAGGTCATGGCCTTCGACCCGGACGGCAACCACCTCGGGGCGTCGTTCATGGACTATCTGCTGCCCACCTCGATGGAGTGCCCCTCGTGGGAGCTGGGTGAGACCGTCACCCCGTCGCCGCACCACCCGATCGGCGCGAAGGGCGTCGGTGAGTCGGCGACCGTCGGGTCACCGCCCGCCGTGGTCAACGCGGTGCTCGACGCCATCGGGGTGCGGCACGCGGACATGCCCCTCACCCCCGCCGCCGTGTGGCGGGCCTTGCGCGGCGACCCGCTGCGCACGGACCTGGCCATCTCGTGAGGGCGGGGCCGAGATGACCGACGGTCGGCTGCTGACCCGGGCGGACGAGCTGCGCGGGCGGCGGACGCCGTACGTGCTGGCCACGGTCGTCCGCGCCGAGCGCCCGACCAGCGCGCGGCCGGGCGACTCGGCGCTGCTGTTGCCCGACGGCACCCTGGAGGGCTTCGTCGGGGGAGTCTGCGCGGAGTCGACCATGCGGGCCGAGGGCCTGCGGCTGCTGGCCGCCGGGGAGTCCGGGCTGCTCCGGATCACCCCGGACGGCGCGGACGGCGCGGACCAGGCCGTGCCGGGGCTGCGCACCGTGGCCAATCCCTGCCTGTCGGGCGGGACGCTGGACATCTTCCTGGAGTCGGTGCTCCCGCCGCTGCTGGTCGGCGTGGTCGGTGCGGACCCGGTGGCGCAGGCGCTGGTGCGGGTGGGGGCGGCGCTCGAGCACGAGGTGCGCGGCGTGGGCACCGACCTGCCCGCGGACGTCGACGCGGTGATCGTCGCGTCGCACGGCAGGGACGAGCCCGTGGTCCTCACCGCGGCGCTGCGAGCGGGGGTGCCGTACGTCGCGCTCGTCGCGAGCGGGCGCCGTGCGGTCGCGGTGCTGGCCGGGCTGGACGTGACCGAGGAGGAACGGGCCCGCGTGCACGCACCGGCGGGCCTGGACCTCGGTGCCCGCTCGCCCGCGGAGATCGCCCTGTCGATCTACGCAGAGCTGCTCGGGGTGCGGCCGAGGGCGCGGGCCCCCCTCCCGTCGTCGGACGGGCCGCCGAGCCGGGCGGTCGACCCGGTGTGCGGCATGACGGTCGCCGCGGTCTCGGGTAGCGAGTCGGTGGTGCACGGATCGCAGACGGTCTACTTCTGCGGTCCCGGCTGCCGGGACGCCTTCCTCGCCGATCCGGTGGGGTACACCGGGTGACCGGCGGCGTGGCACCGGGTCTGCCGTCGGACGTCGAGTCGCTCACCGCCGGGCTGGCGGGCGCGGGCTACCTGGCCGAGGACGGCCTGGCGACGGCGGTGTTCCTCGCCATCCGGTTGAGGCTTCCTCTGCTGCTCGAGGGGGAGCCCGGGGTCGGGAAGACCCAGGCGGCCGTCGCCGTCGCGGCGGTGCTCGACACCCCGCTGCTGCGGCTGCAGTGCTACGAGGGGATCGGCGCGGCCGAGGCGCTCTACGAGTGGAACCATGCCCGACAGCTGCTGGCGGTCCGGCTCGCCGAGGGGCGCGGCGACCGGCTGGTCGAGGACGACCTGTTCACCCCCGACTACCTGCTGGCCCGGCCGCTGCTCGCCGCGGTCGACCATCCCGGGCCTCGGCCCGCGGTGCTGCTGATCGACGAGATCGACCGCGCCGACGACGAGTTCGAGGCGTTCCTGTTCGAGATGCTGGGGGAGGGCGCGGTGACCGTGCCGGAGCTCGGCACCCGGCGCGCGGTCGTTCCCCCGGTGACGGTCCTGACCTCGAACCGCACCCGGGACCTGCACGACGCGCTCAAGCGCCGCTGCCTCTACCACTGGATCGGCTATCCGGAGACCGCTCGGGTGGAGGAGATCGTCCGGCTCCGGGTCCCCGACACCGGTCCCTGGCTGGCCGCCCGGGTGTCGCGGGCGGTACACCGGCTGCGGGGCCTCGAGCTGCTGAAGCCGCCGGGGGTCGCCGAGGCGGTGAACTGGGCGCGGGCGCTCGCCGCCCTGGGCCTCGACGACCTCGACGCGGCAGCGGCCGACCGGACCGCGGGCGCGGTGCTGAAGTACCCTGAAGACCTGGACACGGTTCGCGCGGTGGGGTTCGCGGGGCTGCTCGACCGTGCCTGACCCGCCCGACCTGCCTGCGCTCGCGGCCCGGTTCGTGACGGCCTGCCGCGCGGCGGGCCTGCCCGGCGGAGCCGATCGGGCCGAGCGGTTCACCCGCGCCGTCCTCGCGGTCGGGCCCGCCACGATGCCTCGGCTGCACGCCTGCGCCCGGGCGACGCTGGTGTCCGGCCCCGACCAGCTCGAGGTCCTCGACCGGGTCTTCGCGTCGGTCTTCGGCGACCCGCTCGACGACGTCTCCCCCGACGTGCGGCGCGGCGACCCGGGTGGCGATCCCTCGCGGGACCCGCCCGACGCCGCCGCCCGGCAGCCGGAGCGCGGAGCCGCGGCGCCCTCCGCGGGCGGCGGCCCGGGGGACCTCACCCGCGCGGGCGCCTCGGACCTCAGGGAGACGGCGGTGCCGGTGTGGGGATCTGCGGCCGAGCAGCTCGCGACCAGGGACTTCGCCGATCTGGATCCCGACGAGCTCGCTCAGCTGGCGGACCTGATGAGCAGGCTGCGGATCGTGCTCCCGGTACGTCGGTCGCGGCGGACCCGGCGGGCCGCGCACGGTGATCGCGTCGACATGCGCCGGACCCTCGCCGACGCCCGTCGGACCGCGGGCCACCCGGTCATCCTGGCCCGGCGCAGCCCGCGGGTGCGGCCCCGCAGGCTGGTCGTCCTCTGCGACATCTCGGGGTCGATGGCGCCCTACGCGCGGGCGGTCCTGCTGCTGCTCTCCAGCGCGGCGGGTACCGAGCGCGCGGAGGTGTTCACGTTCGCGACCCGGCTGACCCGGTTGACCGCCGCGCTGCGCCGTGGCACCCCCGGTGTGGCGTTGCGTCGCGCGGCGGCGCTGGTCCCGGACTGGTCGGGCGGGACCCGGATCGCCCCCGCGCTCGCGGAGCTGCAGCGCTTCCGGGGAGGCGCCGCGGTACGCGGGGCGGTCGTCCTCATCGTCAGCGACGGCTGGGAGACCGGGGACCCGGCCGCGCTCGGCCTCCGGATGGCGCTGCTCCGCAGGCGGGCCCATCGGGTCGTCTGGGCGAATCCGCGAACGGCCGACCCGCGCTACCGCCCGTTGGCGGGCGGGATGGCGGCTGCCTGGCCGTACTGCGACGTCGTGGTGAGTGCCCATGACCTCCGCGCCTTGGCGGACCTCGTCGATGCGTTGGGCGAGGACCGCTCGGGACAGCGTCGTGTCGCGCCGCGTCGGGGCGGAGACCTCTGATCGAGAGCCCAGCGGGGAGTCGAGGGCGCCGAACGGTCGGCTCCGCGCCGGATCCGCCTCTGACCGGCGCCCGCCACGGGTGTCGCGGTGCGCGTGTGCGATCGACCGAGCACGGAGGGCGACGAACGGTAGGCCGCCTGCGGCCATCGGGCTTGCGTACCGATCCCATCCGACTGTCACGCGAACGTGGGAATGTCTCGGGCAGTGAGAGGTGTACTTTGCGGGTCGCCGTCACCGACGGTGGTGTACAGGTCCACCCGGACGGGTGGTCGCACGGGACGACTGCCGTCGCTCACCTCGGAGCGGGAGCGAGGAAAGGGTGCGCGAGTGCTCACGAAGCTGACCGCGATGCTGCCGACGGGCGCCACGCTCGACGACGCGGCCTGGAGGCGGCGCCACCGGTTGATCGAGGTGGTGCTCGCGCTGCACGTGCCGGCGTTCGTGGTCCTCGGGGTGGTGCTGGGCCGGGCGCCCCTGGAGATCCTGCTCGCCACACTGCCGCCCGCGCTGCTGCTGCTCGTGGAGCGGGTCGTGCCGACCCGGCGGGTGGCGTCCTCGCTCGTCGCGGCGGGGCTGTCCTACTGCTCCATCGCGTTGGTCTGGCTGACCGGCGGCTCCATCGAGGCGCACTTCCACTTCTTCGTCATCGTCGGGTTGCTGGCGCTCTACCAGGACTGGGTGCCGTTGCTGTGGAACGTGGTGTTCACCGTGCTCAGCCACGGCATCGGGGCCACGTTCTACCCGAACCAGATCTTCAGCCACCCCGCCGCGCAGGCGAGCCCCTGGACCTGGGCCCTCATCCACGGTGGCGCCCTGCTCGTCGCGAGTGTGGGCGGGATCGTGTTCGCCAGGGTCACCGAGGACGAGCAGGTCGCCAGGCAGCGACTCGGGCGTGAGCTCGCCGAGGTCGACGTGGAGAACGGTCGCAGGCAGTTCACCTCGGACCTGCTGGTGAACCTGGCCCGTCGCAACCAGGCGATGCTCTACCGGCAGCTGGACATCATCAACCAGCTCGAGGAGAAGGAGGAGGACCCGGACGCCCTCGCCGAGCTGTTCACCCTCGACCACCTCGCCACGCGGGTCCGCCGCAACGCGGAGAGCCTGCTGGTCCTCTCCGGCGAGCAGCCCCCGCGGATCTGGGCCGCCCCGGTCTCGATCCGGGACGTCGTCCGCGCGGCGATCGCCGAGACCGAGGACCTCGAGCGCGTCGAGTTCTCCGTGGACGCCCGGGTGGCCGTCGCAGGCCACTGCGTCGCCGACCTCACCCACCTGCTCGCCGAGCTCACCGAGAACGCGGTCCGGTTCTCCCCGCCCGACACCCCGGTGACGATCCACAGCAGGCCCAACCGGGTCGACGGGGGTGGTCAGGTGCTGACCGTCGAGGACTGGGGCGTCAGCATGCCGGAGATCGAGCTGGTCGCGGCCAACGAGCTGTTGCTGCGTCCCCAGGACGTCGACCTGTCGGTCGCGCAGCGCCTCGGGTTCCACGTCGTGGCCCGGCTGGCCGCGCGGCACGGCATCGAGGTCTCGCTGAGCGCCACCCCGGGGTCCGGGCTCACCGCCGTCGTCCTGCTGCCCGCCGCGCTGTTCGTCTCCGACCCACAGTCCGGGCCGCACGGCGGCATCGGCAGCGGGCCGGAACGGACCCGCCGGGCCGACGCGGTCCACGAGGTCCGCGCCGAGGCCGAGCGCGGTGCACTCGGCGTGGAGCTGCCCGGCATCGCCGCCGCGGCCGCGTGGACGCCGCCGACGGACCGGCCGGCGGCCGCTGCGGCGGTGTGGACGCCGCCGCCGGCGGACCGGCCGCGGACGGCTCCACCGTCGCAGCAGCCCGCGTCTCGGCCCGCGGCCCCCGGCGCGAACTGGTCCGGCTGGTGGGACCCGGCGCCGGTGGATCGTCAGGCGGCGCCCAGCGCCGCCCCGGCCCCCGTCTGGAGCACCGCGTCACCACCCGCCGGCTCCCGGGGCGTGAACGGACACCACCGCCCGAGCCCGGTCGCCACCGACCGGGGCCGGAACGGGCAGGACCCGGGTGTCCGTGGCCCGGCACCGCAGGAGTCCGGTGAACGGCCCGCCCTCGCCCCCGGAGGACCGGAGCCCGCGGCAGCGATGGGTGGTCTGCCGGCGGTCGACCACCCGCGCGGGCCGCACACCACCGGCAGGACCGGCGACGGCGTCGTGCCGGAGGCCCCGGCCACCACCCCGGTCCCGGACGCTTCCGGGCCGCCCCGTTCCGCCCGCGACGACCGGACTCACGACGACCGGACTCACGACGACCGGACTCACGACGACCGGACTCACGACGACCGGACTCACGACGACCGGACTCACGACGACGGTCGGACCGGGCCCGACCCGACCATCCCCCACCCCCGCCGGGAGAGCTCGGCGGAGCCTGCGACCACCGGCTCCAGCGGGCTGCGCCGCCGCGTGCCGCAGGCCTCGCTGGCGCCGGAGCTGCGCTCCGCCGCGCGTTCGGGGAGCTCGCCCGCAACCGACCCCGTCGCGGGCGCGGAGGCGGCCCGGGCGCTGTCGCGCTACCAGTCCAGCAGACAGGCGGCCCAGGCCGACGCCGAGAAGCATCAGGACGGGGAGCTCCGCAACGGCACGCCCCTACCCGCCGACGCCGACAACGACAGGAGTGCTGCCCCGTGAGAACCTCCACCGGCCAGCTGGACTGGCTGCTCGTCGAGTTCTCCCGTGACGTTCCGGGAGTGCTCAACGCCATCGTGGTCTCGGGCGACGGGCTGCGGCTCGCGGTGTCCCCCGGAGTCGACGTCGTCCTCGCCGACCAGCTCTCGGCCGCGGCGTCGGGTCTGGTCAGCCTGGCCACGGGCACGGCGCGCCTGCTCGAGGCGGGAGCGGTCAACCAGACCATCCTGGAGATGGAGACCGGCTACCTGTTCGTCACCGCCGTCAGCCGGGGTGCGACGCTCGCCGTGCACGCGACGAAGACCTGCGACATCGGCATGATCGGCTACGAGATGACGATGCTCGCCGCCCGGGTGGGTCATGTGCTCACCCCCGCGCCGCGCAACCCCGTCGGTGGCTGAGCGGTGGCCGTCGGGGGTTCGGGAGGGTCTGCGGGGCGGGTGGTGCCGGTCTTCGCAGTCACCGGGGGACGGACTCGGTCCGCGGGGGAGGAGCTGCCCCTCGAGTCGATCGTCACGGTGACCGTGTCAGGGCGCCACGCCGCCGATCTCCAGCTCGAGTACCGGACGATCCTCGGCCTGGCGACGGCGCCCGTCTCGCTGGTCGAGATCGGCGCGGTGCTGAACGTCCCGGTGGGCGTGGCCCGGGTCCTGGTGGGCGACCTCGCCGATGCGGGCCATGTCGCGGTCCACCGGCCGATGGTCGATCGGGACGGCACACCCGGGCCCGAAGTCCTGGAGCGACTGTTGGAGGGACTCCGTGCGCGATCGGCGTGAGCTGTACCCGCTCAAGATCCTCGTGGCAGGCGGCTTCGGCGTCGGCAAGACGACGTTCGTCCGATCGCTGTCTGAGATCCCACCGCTGCTCACCGAGCAGCCGATGACCTCGGCGTCGATCGGGGTGGACGAGACGGCCGCGGTGCCGGACAAGGTCACCACGACGGTGGCCATGGACTTCGGCCGGATCACGGTCGACGACTCGCTGATCCTGTACCTCTTCGGCACGCCCGGGCAGTCCCGCTTCTGGTTCATGTGGGACGAGCTGGCCCGCGGCTCCGTCGGGGCGGTGGTGCTGGTCGACCTGCGTCGGGTGGACGAGTGCTTCCCGGCGATCGACTACTTCGAGGACCGGCGGATCCCGTACGTCATCGGGGTCAACCGGTTCCCTGGCTCTGAGGCCCACACCGAGGACGACGTCCGGGACGCACTCGCGGTCGCCCCCGAGACACCGGTCGTCTGGATGGACGCCCGCGAGGCAGGCTCGAGCCTGAGGTCGCTGGTGGCGCTGGTCGACCACGCGCTGTCGCGCACGGCCGTCGCGGGCTGACGCGCCGGGACCCCCGACGTGGGCCTGGTCGTCCGCCCTCGCCGCAGCCACTTGGGCGGCCCAAGTGTCAGTGAATGACACTTGGGCCGCCCAAGTGTCGACGGGCGCTGACTCTCGGGCCGCCCAAGTGCCAGGGAATGACACTTGGGCCGCCCAAGTGGCCCTTCGGCTCAGCGGGGGAGGGCCTGGGCGCGCCAGGCGCCTGGGCCCACCGTGAGGGGCCTGCGGACACCCGCGGCCGGATGGCCCCAAAGGCTGTGGGGCGTCGGGGCGGGGTCCTCGCCCCCACTCGTCGCCGCCGCGAGGACGACGGTGAGCGCGGCCAGCTCCTCGGGCGACGGATCGCCCGAGACCACCCGGAACAACGCGCGGCGCTCCTCCGGGGTCTGTTCCTCCACGGACTCGCTCACAGCGGGATGTTCCCGTGCTTGCGCGCCGGGCCCTGCTCTTGCTTCGTGGCGAGCAGCCGCAGCGACCGCCCGACGTACCCGCGGGTGTGCGACGGCGGCACGACCGCGTCGATGTACCCGCGGTCCGCGGCGATGTAGGGGTTGCAGAGGGTGTCCTCGTAGTCCTGCTGCAGCTCGGCGCGCTTGGCGGCGAGCTCGTCCCCCTCCAGTCCCTTGAGCTCCTTGCGGTACAGGATGTTCACCGCGCCCTGCGCGCCGGTGACGGCGATCTGGGCGGTCGGCCAGGCGATGTTGACGTCGGCGCCGAGGTGCTTGGAGCCCATGACGTCGTACGCGCCGCCGTAGGCCTTGCGGGTGATCACGGTGACCTTCGGGACGGTGGCCTCCGCGTAGGCGTAGATCAGCTTGGCGCCGCGGCGGATGATGCCGTTCCACTCCTGGTCGGTGCCCGGCAGGAAGCCCGGGACGTCGACGAAGGTGAGGATCGGGATGTTGAACGCGTCGCAGGTGCGGACGAAGCGCGCGGCCTTCTCGGAGGCGTCGATGTCCAGGCAGCCCGCGAGCTGCGTCGGCTGGTTCGCGACGATCCCGACCGAGCGGCCCTCCACGCGGGCGTAGCCGGTGACCATGTTGGCCGCCCACAGCTCCTGGACCTCGAGGAACTCACCCTCGTCGACCACGCGGGTGATGACCTCGCGGATGTCGTACGGGGTGTTGACCGAGTCCGGGATGAGCGTGTCCAGCTCGCGGTCGGTGTCGGTGATCCCGTCCTCGATGGACCCCGCGACGGGCTCCGGCGCCGGGTAGGTCGGCGGCTCGGACAGGTTGTTCGACGGGAGGAAGGAGAGCAGCTCCTTCACGTAGTCGATCGCGTCCTGCTCGTCGGAGCCGAGGTAGTGCGCCACCCCGGACTTGGAGTTGTGGGCGCGGCCGCCGCCGAGCTCCTCCATGCCGACGTCCTCACCGGTGACCGTCTTGATGACGTCCGGCCCGGTGATGAACATGTGCGAGGTCTCGTCGACCATGACGGTGAAGTCGGTGAGCGCGGGGGAGTACACCGCGCCGCCCGCCGACGGGCCCATGATCAGCGAGATCTGCGGGACCACGCCGGAGGCCCGGACGTTCCGTACGAAGATCTCGCCGTAGAGCCCCAGCGCGACGACACCCTCCTGGATGCGCGCGCCGCCACCGTCGTTGATCCCGACCACGGGGCAGCCGATCTTGGCCGCGACGTCCATGACCTTGACGATCTTCTCGCCGTAGACCTCGCCGAGCGAGCCGCCGAAGACCGTCGCGTCCTGGGAGAACACCGCGACCGGACGGCCGTCGATCGTGCCCGTGCCGGTCACCACGCCGTCGCCGAAGGGCCGCTTGGCCTCCATGCCGAAGTTCGTGGAGCGGTGCCGCACCAACGCGTCCAGCTCGACGAACGAGCCCGGGTCCAGCAGCATGTCGATCCGCTCGCGGGCGGTCTTGCGGCCCTTGGCGTGCTGGCGCTCGGCGGCCGCCTCCGAGGGCAGCGCCTCGGCGAACCGCTGGTACAGGTCGGCGAGCTTGCCCGCCGTGGTGTGCACGTCCGGCTCGACGTCCGGGGCGTTCGACGGGTCCCCCATCGGCTCCGTTGCAGCGCTCATGACCACGGACCTTAACCTGAGACAGTCACCCGTGACCGGTTCGTCGGAGCGGTCTGCATCACGTACCGTCCGTCGCTCGTTCGGCGCAACCCAGGGTGCACCGGTCGCGTGCGCCGCACCGTCGGGCGCCTTCACCGTCGGAAACGTCCGAACAGCCGGACCGGCGGAGGATAGGTTGCCGGCCGTGAGCTCCACCGACCCGGTCGACGCGGTCCCGTTCGACGTCCACGACCTGCGGCACCGCCTGCTCGGCCCGGCGGGTCGCTGGACGCGCGTCGACGTCGTCGACGAGACCGGTTCCACCAACGCCGACCTGGTCGCCGCCGCGGCCGCGGGCGCGCCCGACGGGTCCGTGCTGGTCACCGAGCACCAGGTCCGCGGGCGCGGCAGGCTGGACCGCACCTGGGAGGCGCCGCGCGGTTCCGGGATCGCGGTCAGCGTGCTGTGGCGGCCCGAGGGCATCCCCGCCGAGAAGCTGGGCTGGATCCCGATGCTGGCGGGCGTCGCCCTGCTCGACGCGGTCCGCGCGCTGGCCCCCGGCGTGCCCGCGGGGCTGAAGTGGCCCAACGACCTGCTGCTCGACGGGCGCAAGGGCGCGGGCATCCTCGCCGAGATGACGGCGGTGTCCGGCGGCGGGCCCGGCGTGGTGCTCGGCATGGGGGTCAACGTGGCGTGGGCCCCCGAGACCGGGACCTCGCTGGCCGACCAGGGCGCCGCCGTCGACCGCACCGAGCTGTTGGTCACCCTGCTGCACAACCTGGGGGAGCGCGAGGCCGCGTGGCGCGCCGCGGGCGGGGACGCCGACGAGTCGGGCCTGCGCGGCGACTACCGCTCGGGCTGTCTGTCCCTGGGCTCCGAGGTGCGCGTGGAGATGCCCGGCGGCTCCGCGATCGTCGGGATCGCCGAGGACGTGGACACCAGCGGCCACCTGCTGGTCCTGGAGCCCGACGGCACCAGACGCCCCATCGCAGCCGGCGACATCGTCCACCTCCGCCCGGCCCAGCCCTGACCGAGCGCATTGCGGAGCCACAACTGTCGCTTCGGGGCGTCGGAACGACAGTTGTGGCTCCACAATGCCTAGGGTCGTGGGGTGGCCTACCCCGATGAGTTGTTGGTTGCCGGGGAGCGGGTCGTGCTCCACACCCACCCGCACTGGAAGATGCTGATCGGCCCGGTGCTGGTGTTCCTGGTGACCGTCGGGGCGGCGGCGTTCCTCGCGGCGCTGGTGAGCGCGCAGAGCTGGGCCCTCGTCGCGTGGATCGCGCTCGCTGTGGTGGCGGTGGGGCTCGTCGGCCGGTTCACGGTGCTGCTGTTCGTGCGGTGGCGCACCACCCACTTCGTGGTGACGACCCGGCGGGTGCTGGTTCGTGAGGGCGTGTTCTCCCGCAGCGGCATGGACATCCCGATGTCGCGGATCAACACGGTGCAGTTCCGTCACACCGTGCTCGAACGGGTGCTCGGCTGCGGCACACTCGTGGTGGAGTCCGCGTCGGACGATCCGTTGGAGTTCACGGACATCCCGGCCGTCGAGCGGGTCCACGCGCTGCTCTACCAGGAGGTCGCCGACGATGCCTGACTTGCCCATGACGCTGCCGAGCGAGGGGCTGCCCGCCCACGTCACGATCTACGAGGTCGGTGCGCGGGACGGGCTGCAGAACGAGAAGGCGATCGTGCCGGTCGAGGTGAAGGCCGAGTTCCTGAACCGCCTCGCCGACGCGGGCCTCACCACCCTCGAAGCGACCAGCTTCGTGCACCCGAAGTGGGTTCCCCAGCTCGCCGACGCCGCGGAGCTGCTGGCGATGCTCGAGCGGCGCCCCGGCGTCGACTACCCCGTGCTGGTGCCCAACGAGCGCGGGCTCGACCGGGCCGTCGAGGCGGGCGTGGACCACATCGCGGTCTTCGCGAGCGCCACCGAGACCTTCGCGGAGAAGAACCTCAACCGCACGCTGGACTCCCAGTTCGCGATGTTCGAGCCCACGGTGAAGCGCGCCCTCGCCGAGGGGCTGCGGGTCCGGGCGTACGTCTCCATGGCGTTCGGGGACCCGTGGGAGGGGGCCGTCGACCCCGCGCAGGTCGCCGCCGTCGGACGTCGGCTGGTCGAGATGGGCTGCAGGCAGCTGTCCCTGGGCGACACCATCGGCACCGGCACCCCCGGGCACGCCGAGGCCGTGATCGACGCCTGCGTGGCGGGCGGGGTCCCGATCGACCAGATCGCCGTGCACTTCCACGACACCTACGGGCAGGCCCTCGCCAACACCCTCGCCGCGCTGCGCCGCGGGGTCACCACGGTCGACGCGTCGACGGGCGGCCTCGGCGGCTGCCCCTACGCCAAGTCCGCGACGGGCAACCTCGCCACCGAGGACCTCGTCTGGATGCTCGACGGCCTGGGTGTCAGCCACGGCGCCCGGCTCGCCGACCTCGTTGAGACGAGTGTGTGGATGGCGGACAAGCTCGGCCGCCCGTCACCCTCCCGCGTGGTCAAGGCGCTGGCCGGGGCCGATTAGGGCCGGGGGTGCTCCCGCGAGCCGAACATGCCGGTGAAGCGGGCGCGGTAGACCACGTCGTCGGAGTCCGCGGCGCCGCGGCGCATCCAGGCCCGCAGCGTCACCAGCCCCATCCACGGCTTCGACGACGAGCGCCGCGCCGTCACGATCTCCATGGACGCGAAGAGTCGGTCGCCCGCGAAGACCGGTGCGGGCCAGGCGATCTCGTCCCCGCCCGGCGAGCCCAGCCCCTCGGCCTTCGAGACCAGCTCGTCGATGTAGAGCCGCATCCACAGCCCCGCCGTGAACCAGCCCGACGCCGCCAGCCCGCCGAACACCGACGCCCGGCCCGCCTCCTCGTCCAGGTGGAAGGGCTGCGGGTCGAACCGGCGCGCGAAGGCGATCATCTCGTCGCGGTCCACGGTGACGGACCCCAGGTCGAACACCCGTCCGGGCGTCAGGTCCTCGAAGGCGATCATTCCGCCGACTGTAGGACGCGCAGCGCGGCCTCGTGCAGGTGGCCGTTGGACGCCAGGCCGTCGCCGCCCGCGAAGCCGGGGACGCCGCGCAGGTCGGTGAGCCGCCCGCCCGCCTCCTCGAGCAGGACCTGCACCGCGGCGAGGTCCCAGGGGTTCGCCGCGGGCTCCACGGCCAGGTCGATCGCCCCCTCCGCGACCAGGCAGTGCTGCCAGAAGTCGCCGAAGGCCCTCGTCTCCCAGCAGGCCTGGGACAAGGCCAGCCAGCGGTCCATGCCGTCGAACTCCCGGAAGGTCTCCTGGTTGGTGGTGGACAGGTAGGCGTCCTCGAGCGCCGTCACCCCGGTCACCGAGATCCGCCGCGCCTCCCCACCCCGCTCGGAGGTCCAGGCCCCGTGCCGGGCCGCGGCCCACCACCGCCTGCCCAGCGCGGGCGCGGACACCACCCCGACCACGGGGACGCCGCCCGAGCACAGCGCGATCAGCGACGCCCACACCGGCATGCCGCGCGAGAAGTTCTTGGTGCCGTCGATCGGGTCGAGCACCCAGCCGCGGCCGCGGCCCTCCCCGACGGACCCCCCGCCCTCCTCGCCGAGGATCGCGTCCCCCGGCCGCCGCCCGCCGATCGCCGCCCGCAGCGCCTCCTCGGCGGCGGTGTCCGCGTCGGTCACCGGCGTGCGGTCCGGCTTGCGCGTGACCCGCAGGTCGGCGGCCCGGAAGCGCGGCAGGGTGATCGCGTCCGCCAGGTCGGCGAGCTCGAGGGCGAGGGCGAGATCGGCACGGGTGTCCGGTTCGGTAACGGCGCTGCTCACGGCGGGTCAGCATGCCATCCCGGGCGGGCATACTCTCGACCCGTGACCACCGTCCTGTTGGCGGAGGACGACGCCGCGATCGCGGAGCCGCTCTCCCGGGCCCTGCAACGCGAGGGCTACGAGGTCGACGTCGCGTCCGACGGCAGCACGGCGCTCGACGTCGTCCGCCAGGGCCACGTCGACCTCCTCGTGCTCGACCTCGGCCTGCCGGGGATGGACGGGCTGGAGGTCTGCAGGCGGCTGCGCCCCGACTTCCCCGACCTCCCCGTCCTGATGCTGACGGCCCGCACCGACGAGGTCGACTTCGTCGTGGGGCTGGACGCGGGCGCGGACGACTACGTCGGCAAGCCCTTCCGCCTCGCCGAGCTGCTGGCCCGGGTCCGGGCGCTGCTGCGCAGGCTCACCCCGGAGACGGTCGAGGTGGGCGGCGTGCGGATGGAGCTCTCCGGCCGCCGCGTCCTGGTCGACGGTGAGGAGGTCGGGCTCGCGAACAAGGAGTTCGAGCTGCTGCGCGTGCTCCTGCTGCGGGCCGGGCAGGTCGTGACTCGCGAGGAGATCCTCCGCGAGGTCTGGAACGACCCGGACATGAAGACCTCGAAGACGCTGGACATGCACATGTCCTGGCTGCGCCGCAAGATCGGCGGCGAGCGCCGGATCGCGACGGTCCGCGGGGTCGGGTTCCGCTTCAACCACACATGAGGCGCCGCATCCTGCTCTCGACGCTGTTCGTCGTCGCGGTGACGGCGCTCGTCCTGGGCGGGCCGCTGGCGTTCACCACCTGGCGCCTGGTCGAGGACTTCACCCGCGCCGAGCTGATCCAGCGGCTCGAGCGGATCGCCGACCGGCTCGACGACGAGCCGCCGGGCACCCCGATCGACCGGGCCGAGATCGCGCTCGCCGTCCCCGCGGAGGGACAGCTCGTGGTGAGCGTGCCGGGAGTCTCGGTGCAGACCGTCGGCGACCCGCCGGAGGACGGCACGATCGCGGAGTCGCTGCCGTTCGGGCAGGGCGGGTCCATCACGCTGTCCGAGCCGATCTCGGTCATGCGGACCCAACAGGTGCAGGTCACGGTCGTCGTCATCCTGCTGGTGGTGCTGTCGGTCGGCACCGGCGCGGTGGTCGCCACGGTCACCGCGCGCCGGCTCGCCGAACCCCTGCTCGACGTCGCCGACCGCGCCGCCCGCCTCGGCGCGGGGGACTTCCGCCGCGCCCCGCACCGCCACGGCATCCCCGAGCTGGACCGGGTGTCCGACGTCCTCGACACCTCGGCGACCGCGCTCGCCGACCTCGTCCAACGCGAACGCGCCCTGGTCGGGGACGTCTCCCACCAGCTGCGCAGCCGGATCACCGCGCTCGTCCTGCGGCTCGACGAGCTCTCCACCCACCCGGACCCCGGTGCCCGTCGCGAGGCCCTCGCCGCACTGGAGCAGACCGAACGGCTCTCCGAGGTGCTCGACGAGCTCCTGGAGGCGGCCCGCGCCGCCCGGGCCGCGGGCGCGGAACCCGTGGACCTGCGCACGGGCCTCACCGAGGTGGCCGACGAGTGGCGGCCCGCCCTGGAGTCGGTCGGGCGGCGGCTCAAGCTGCGGGTGCCCGACGGGCTGCTCGCCCGCGTCACCCCCGCCCGGATCCGCGAGGCCGTGGGCGCGCTGGTGGACAACGCCATCCAGCACGGCGACGGCACCGTCACGATCTCCGCCCGCGAGGGGGCGAACGCGCTGGTCGTCGAGGTGTCCGACACCGGACCCGGGGTCCCCGAGGAGCTCGTGCCGCACGTGTTCGACCGCGGGGTGTCCGTGCAGTCCTCGACCGGCCTGGGGCTGGCACTGGCCCGGGCGCTGGTCGAGGCGGACGGGGGACGGCTGGAGCTCTCCCGGGCCCGCCCACCCACCTTCGCCCTGTTCCTCCCGCCCGCCCGCGCCGACGACGTCGTCACCACGCCGAGGCCCGCCACCACCCCCCGCTGACCACGCCGCCGCCTGATCCACACTTCGGGCGGGAGACGGTCGGAATCCGACCGCCTCGCTCCCAGGCTGTGGATCAGCCCACTCGACGGCCGGGTGGGTCGGCCGACCCGCCCGCTCGCCCGCCCTCCCGTGATCCACGTTTCGGGCGCGGGGCGGTCGGGATTCGACCGCTCCGCGCCCGCACCATGGATCATGGGCCCGGACGGCCGGGCGCGTGGTCCGCGGCGAGCGGCGCGGGCCGGGGATCGAGCCCTGTCCGGCCGGCTGGGCGCGTGGTCCGCGGGCGGGGGCGCGGCACCTGCGGGCGGACTCTCAGGCCGCCCGCTCGACCGCCCCGGGTGTCCCCGGCGCCCCCGGTCCGTCGTTGCCCTCGGCCGCCTCGGCGGTCGGGAGGGCCGGGTCCCGACCGGCGACGACGTCCCGGGCCAGACGGGCGAGGGGGCCGTCCGGGCGGTAGTCCGCCCGCTGCATCGTCAGCATCTTGATCACGTGCAGCGGTGTCCCGTTGAACTTCTCGAACATCGTGTGCCGCGTGCCCCACTCGGTGAGGAACCGCTCGTGGATCACCTTGAAGATCCGCAGCCGCTCGCGGGCCCCGATGTCTCGACCGCGCAGGGCCTCCTCCAGGCGCGGCCCGAGGTACGGGTCGGCCAGCTCGGCCTCGGTGGGGAACAGCACGACCCCGCGACCGCACAGCTCCAGGAGCAGGTCGATCATGGCGGAGGCCTTCTCCAGGTAGTGCGCGCGGCCGAAGTTCACGTAGAGCGGGTTGGGCTTGTACATCCCGTGCTCGGTGTGGAACCCGGTCTCCTCGGCGGCGAGCGTCAGGGCGTGGCAGGTCTCCCGGAACCGCACGAGGTCGGCCAGCTGGGAGGCGACGACCGGCGCCGCCGCGGTGCCCAGGGCCTCGGTGACCAGCAGCGCGAGGCCCGCGAGGAGCTCGGCGTTCACGGTCTGCCGGATCTGGGTCTCCACGTGGATCCAGTCGAACTGCCGCTGCGGGAAGTGCTTGGCGTGGTCCGGGTTCCCCACGTGCAGCACCCGCTCCCAGGGGACGAGGACGTGGTCGAAGAAGGCCATCGAGTCCAGCTCGTCGCCGATCCCCGCGAACGGCCGGTCGACGCTCGAGGCGCCCTCGGCGGCGGTGGACGGCCGCGCCACGTGCACCAGTCCGGGCGTGTTGGCGGGGATCACGCCGTACACGGTCTGCTCCTCGGTGGTGCCCGGTCGCCAGAACACGCCGAAGACCACCTCGTTGCCGAACACCGGCGGGGTCCCGACGGACTTCCACCCGTGGACGACGATCCCCTCCTCGGTGCGGTCGACGATCTCCAGGGCGGGCGACTCGGCGACCGAGTCCGGCCGGGATCGGTCGTACTGGACGTCGACGAACATGGGCGTGAGGAAGGAGTCCTCGGCCCGCACCCGCGCCCAGAGGTCCCGGATGTGCTGCGCGAGCGGGCGACCGCCGTGGCCGACCGAGTTGTCCTCCCACGGCTGCGGGTCGTCCACGACCCCGAACAGCACGCAGTTGGTGGAGGCGGGCGGCCTGCAGAACATCCCGCCCGCGAAGTGGCGCCACCAGAACTCGTGGTACCGGCGGCGACGCTGTACGTCCTGCTTGTCCCGCGGGATCATCCAGTGCAGCGCGCGCCGCTCGCCGTCCTCGTCGACGAACGTGAGCTCGTCGCGCAGACGCGGGTCGTGGTGGAGGTCGTAGTACTCGGCGATCACGCGGGCGTAGCCCGCCGTCGCCGGGTGGGTGGTGAGGTCGTCGATGCGCTCGCCGCCGCAGTAGACGACGCGGCCGTCGCGCAGGGACTCGAGGTACTCGGCTCCGGTCTTCATGGACAGGCCTCTCTTGCGGGGGGTCGGGGTCACGCGGCGGTGCGCGGGGGCAGCGACAGGTAGTCGCCGTCGGTGTAGAGCAGCGGGTGGGCTCCGGGGGTCGGACCTGAGACGACGGCGGCGACCTCGCCGAACAGCGCGACGTGGTCGCCGAGCTCGGCGGAGCGGACCAGGACGCAGTCGAACCCCACCACCGCGCCGTCGACGACCGGGCTGTGCGTCGGTGCCGCACCGCAGACGTCGTCGAGGAACTTCGGCGCGCCGGGGGCGGCGCAGCGCCGGGAGATCTCGTCCTGGTCCTCGGCGAGCAGGCTCACGCCGAACCGGCCCGTGCGCAGGATCTCCTCGGCGGCCGCCGTCGTGCGGCGCAGGCAGGCGAGGACGGTCGGCGGTTCGAGGCAGACCGAGGTGAAGGCGCTCACCGTCATGCCCCACGCCCGCCCGTCCAGCCGGGTCGTGACCACGGTGACGCCGGTGACGTGGCGTCGCATCGCGGCGCGGAACGTGTCGGTCGGGTTCTCCATGCCGGACGACGCTAGGACCGGATCCGCGCAGGTGGGAAACAGTTCTGCGCGCTGGCGGGCATCGCCGTGAGCGATGTGCCAGGGCGGTAACGGACGCGAAACCGAGACGAGACGGTGGAGCCCGCACACTCCGGACGCCATGAAGCTCAGCTCGCTGGACCTCAACCTCCTGGTCGCGCTCGACGCGCTGCTGCAGGAGGCCAACGTCACGCGCGCGGGGCGGCGGCTGGACCTGTCCCAGTCGGCGATGAGCGGCGCGCTCGCGCGGCTGCGCAAGCTGTTCGGCGACCCGTTGTTGGTGCGGACCGGCAACGACCTGCGGCTGACCCCGCTCGCGGTCCGCCTGCGCGGCGAGGTGGCGGAGCTCCTCGTCGGTGTGCGCGGGCTCTTCGAGGTCGGGCCCGGCGAGCCGGGCCGCCGCGTCTTCACGGTGGCGGGATCGGACTACACCATGCTGGTGCTGCTGCCCTCGTTGTTGGAGCGGCTGCGCAGGCGAGCCCCCGAGGTGCGCATCGACGCCCGCCCGCTCAGCCGGACCGCGGCGGCGCTGGTGGACGAGGGCATCGACGTGATCGTGCAACCGCGCGAGCTCGAGCACGTGACGATGCCCTCGCGCGATCTCTTCGTCGACCGCTGGCTGTGCGCGGTCTGGGCGGACCACCCGACGGTCGGCGACCGTCTCACCCTCGCCGAGTTCCGGGGGCTACCCCAGGTCGTCTACAGCCTGGGGCGCGCCGGTCCCAGCATCGCGGACGCCCACCTGGCGCGGATGGCGCCGGACCGGACGGTCGCCGCGAGCGTCGAGAGCTTCCTCATGGTGCCGGTGCTGCTCGAGGGCACCTCGGCGGTGAGCCTGCTGCTGGAACGCGGCGCGTGGGCGACCCGGGTGGGCCCGGCCGTGCGCCTGCTCCCGCCCCCGGTCCCGCTCCCGGACATCCACCAGGCGATGTACTGGGACGCGCGCTTCGACGGCGATCCGGGCCACACCTTCCTGCGCGAGCAGATCAGCGAGGTCGCCGCCGAGGTGTCCGCACCCGTTCGGGCGGCGGGCTGACACCTGAACGTCCGTTCAGTAGGGTGCGGGCATGCAGCGGACGGTCACCCTCCCCGACGGGGTCGAGTTGCAGGTCACTGAGGAGGGCTCCGGCCCGGCGGTGGTCCTGGTCCACGGGTTCCCCGAGCTCGGCTACTCCTGGCGCCACCAGGTGCCCGCGCTGGCGGCCGCGGGCCATCGGGTGATCGTGCCGGACATGCGGGGCTACGGCGGCTCGTCGCGTCCGGCGGCCGTCGAGGACTACGACATCCACCACCTGAGCGGGGACGTCGTCGGTCTGCTCGACGCGTTGGGCGAGGAGCAGGCCGTCGTCGTGGGACACGACTGGGGCGCGATCGTGGCCTGGCAGACGGCGCTGCTGCACCCGGAGCGGGTGGCGGCGGTCTGCGGGATGAGCGTGCCGTTCACCCCGCGGGCCAAGCGCCCGCCGACCGAGATCTGGCGCGCGGCGCTCGCCGGTCGCTTCTACTACATCCTGCACTTCCAGGAGCCCGGGACCGCGGACGCGAACATGGCCGCGGACCCCGCGCGGACCATGCGCGGCATGCTGTGCGGGGCCAGGGCGGGCGACGGCACGGAGTTGGTCGGGCCGGACGACGGCCGCGGCTTCGTCGAGCGCCTGCCGCAGCCGGACGCCCTCCCGGACTGGCTGACCCAGGCGGAGCTGGACCACTACGTCGCCGAGTTCGCCCGGACCGGCTTCACCGGCGCGATCAACTGGTACCGCAACTTCGACCGCAACTGGGAGACGACCCCGCAGCTCGCGGAGGCCCACGTCACGATGCCCAGCCTGTTCGTGACGGGGTCGGAGGACCCGGTGCAGCGGATGATGCCGTCGGACCGCCAGGCCGCCTACCTGGACGACCTGCGCGGGGAGGTGGTCATCGAGGGCGCGGCCCACTGGGTGCAGCAGGAGCGGCCGGACGAGGTGAACGCGGCCCTGCTGACGTTCCTGGGGAGCCTCTAGACCTGCTCGGCCACCTGGCGGCGGACGTCCTTCTCCGGGAAGACGAACCGGCGGAAGGCCCACCAGCGGAACGCCATGCCGACCAGGGTGCCCAGGATCTGCCCGCTGACGAAGTCCGCGACCTCCTGGGTGAGCAGCGAGACCTCGGGGACCTGCAGGTGGAACAGGTAGCGCGAGGCGGCGAGCGGCGCCGAGTACACGGCCACCCCGATCCCGCTGATCAGGAAGAACAGCAGCGCCTCGTGGTGGCGTTCGCGCCCGCCGCGGGTCCGGAAGGACCACTCGCGGTTGAGCACGTAGGACACGATGGTCGCCACCAGCACCGCGATGATCTTCGCCGTGAGCGGCTTCTCGGCCAGCACCGTGCCCTTGAGGATGAGGAACACGGCGGTGTCGATGACCCAGGTCGACCCGCCGACCATGGCGAACTTCAGCAGCTCACGGTGCCGGAAGGCCATGTCGCGGTACGGCTGCGGGATGCGCGCGAGCGTCGCTTCGACCAGGGACACGCTCTCGATCGTCCCAGAGGGAGGAACCGGACACCCGATCGGGGCCGCAGGTCACA
The DNA here is from genome assembly GCF_021728735.1 of Pseudonocardia sp. WMMC193. Lineage (NCBI taxonomy): Bacteria > Bacillati > Actinomycetota > Actinomycetes > Pseudonocardiales > Pseudonocardiaceae > Pseudonocardia > Pseudonocardia sp. WMMC193. The sequence continues at coordinate 6,151,804 of NZ_JAKKDO010000003.1, forward strand.
CCGAGGGCGCAGGTAGTGTTCCCTCTCCGTGGAGACCCCCTCACGTGACTTCCCGGTCGTCGGGATGGTCGGCGGCGGCCAGCTCGCGCGGATGACCCACCAGGCCGCCATCGGCCTCGGGCAGTCCCTGCGGGTGCTCGCCGTCTCGCCGGACGAGCCCGCCCCGCTCGTCACTCCGGACGTGGTGGCGGGCGGGCCGGACCTCGCGTCGCTGCGCGCGCTCGCCGTCGGCTGCGACGCGGTGACCTTCGACCACGAGGGCGTGCCGCAGGAGCACCTGCGCGCGCTCGTCGCCGACGGGGTCGCCGTGCGGCCGCACCCGGACGCGCTGCTCCACGCGCAGGACAAGCTCGTCATGCGGCGGCGCCTCGCGGAGATGGGCCTCCCCGTCCCGGCGTTCGCCGAGATCACCGCCCCCGACCAGGTCGCCGACTTCGCCGCCGAGCACGGCTGGCCGGTGGTGCTCAAGGCCGCCCGCGGCGGGTACGACGGCCGCGGGGTCTGGTTCCTGCGCGCGGCCGACCCCGAGCTCGTCCGGGAGCTGCTCGACGCCGGGACCCCGCTGCTGGTGGAGGAGGCCGTCGAGATGTTCCGCGAGCTGGCCGCGCAGGTCGCCCGGTCGCCGTTCGGGCAGGCCGCGGCGTGGCCGGTCGTCGAGACGGTGCAGGAGGAGGGGCAGTGCGTGGAGGTCCTCGCGCCCGCCCCGGGACTGTCCGAGGAGCGCGCGCTGGAGGCGCAGGGCATCGCGCTGCGGATCGCGCACGAGCTCGACGTGACGGGGTTGCTCGCCGTCGAGCTGTTCGAGACCGCCGACGGGCTGGTGATCAACGAGCTCGCGATGCGGCCGCACAACTCCGGGCACTGGACGATCGAGGGCGCCCGGACCTCGCAGTTCGAGCAGCACCTGCGGGCGGTGCTCGACTACCCGCTGGGGACCACGACGATGACGGCGCCGGTCGTCGTCATGGCCAACGTCCTGGGCGCCGAGAAGACCCCGGAGATGACGGTGGACGAGCGCATCCATCATCTCTTCGCGCGGTTCCCGCAGGTCAAGGTGCACCTGTACGGCAAGGGCGAGCGGCCCCTGCGCAAGGTCGGGCACGTGAACGTGCTCGGGTCGGACCTCGGCGAGGTCCGCCGGACCGCGGTGCTGGCGGCGCACTGGCTGGCCACCGCGGAGTGGGAGGACGGGTGGTCCGTCCACACCGGGACGCAGGGACTGGGGGACCGGGCATGAGCGTGCAGGTCGGCGTGATCATGGGCAGCGACTCGGACTGGCCGGTCATGGAGGCCGCCGGGGCCGCGCTCGCCGAGTTCGACGTGGCGTACGAGGTCGGCGTCTACTCCGCCCACCGCACCCCGCAGCGGATGCTCGACTACGCGACGTCCGCGGCGGACCGCGGCATCGGCGTGATCATCGCGGGCGCGGGCGGCGCGGCGCACCTGCCGGGGATGGTCGCCGCGGCGACCCCGCTGCCGGTCATCGGCGTGCCCGTCCCGCTGAAGGTGCTCGACGGCCTCGACTCGCTGCTGTCGATCGTCCAGATGCCCGCCGGGGTGCCGGTGGCCACGGTCGCGGTCGGCAACGCCCGCAACGCGGGCCTGCTGGCCGTGCGGATCCTCGCGGCCTCGGACCCGGGCCTGCGGGCGCGCATGGTCGAGTTCCAGGAGTCGTTGTCGGACATGGTCCTCGAGAAGGATCGGCTGCTGCGCGAAAAACTCGTGGCGCGCCCTCCCGCCGATACGTAGGCTGGTCGTACACAAGAAGGGAGGTGGTCCGACGTTGATTTCCACGAGGACTTGTGAGGTGGCTGCCCGCTGAGGCACCACAGGACGAACTCCTGACGGTCGTGGAAGCCGAGAGCCTCGGCGAATCCCCGGCAGTCACCGATGATCCCCGGGCCCGAGCCCAGTCCAGCTCGGTTCGCGTCTCACCCGAGACGGCCCGGGGATCACCCATGTCCAGACCACGTCTCGCCCCGGGTGATCCACGCTCGGGGAGCGCGGCGGTCGGGATTCGACCTCCCCGCTCCCGCGCGGTGGATCACCGCCCTTCGAGCGCCGCCGCGACGTGCTCGAGGCGACGGGTGACCTGTTCCAGGTCCGGACCCGCGCCCGCGCCGAGCGGGATCATGTCGGCCACCTTGCGGAAGTGGGCGAGGCAGCCCTCCACCGTGCCGCTCTCGGCGAGCCAGCGGCGCAGCGCCTGGTTGTGCGCGGCGACCACCGCCGCCGCGGTGACGGCGGCCCGCAGGTCGCCGTCCTCGACGCCCTGCAGGCGCGCCGTGAGCTCGCGGGTGAACAGCCGCCGGTAGCGGTGGACCATCGCCGCCTCCCGGTCCCGCAGCGCCGGGACCGCGTGGACCAGGGCGAACCGCTTGCGCGCGGTGTCCTGGTCGGTCAGGTACAGGTCGAAGACGGTCTCGCCCGCGCGCAGGGTCAGCGACAGCAGGGGCTCGTCGGGGTGGGCTGACGCGAAGACCTCGGCGATCCGGGCGAGGCCCAGCTCGTGGTCGGGGGAGACCGCGTCCTCCTTGCCCGCGAAGTAGCGGAAGAACGTCCGGCGCCCGACGCCCGCCGCGGCGGCGATGTCGTCCACCGTCGTGTCGTCGTAGCCCTGCGCGGTGAAGAGCTCGACGGCGGCGCGCACCAGGTCCCGGCGTACCTCGGCCCGGCCCTCGGCGGACCGGCCGCTGCGTCTACCCACCCCGACGGCTCCGCCGCCGTCCACCCCCCGGCGCGAGACTGTGCCCTCCGTCATGGCACGGAGGGTAGCAACGTCGTTGTCTCATGGCACGCAGTGCCGTTAGGCTGGGCGCACCCCCGGACATCGACGTGTGGAGAACAGATGCTTGACGGCGACTTCGAGGCCTACCGGCTCAGCGAGGAGCACGAGGCCCTGCGCGACGCGGTGCGCGCCCTGGTGGAGAAGGAGATCGCGCCGCACGCCGCGGACGTCGACGAGCAGGCCCGCTACCCGGTGGAGGCGCAGGACGCGCTGACCAGGGCCGGGTTCCACGCCGTGCACATCCCCGAGGAGTACGGCGGGCAGGGCGCGGACGAGCTGGCCGCCTGCATCGTCATCGAGGAGGTCGCGCGGGCCTGCGTGTCGTCGTCGCTGATCCCCGCCGTGAACGGCCTGGGCTCGGTGCCGATCCTGCTCTCGGGGTCCGAGGAGCTCAAGAAGCAGGTTCTGCCCTCGATCGCCGCGGGCGACGCCATGATCAGCTACGCGCTGTCGGAGCGCGAGGCCGGTTCGGATGCCGCGTCGATGCGGACCCGGGCCCGCCGCGACGGGGACGACTGGGTGCTCAACGGCACCAAGTGCTGGATCACGAACGCCGGCGTCTCCAGCTGGTACACGGTCATGGCGGTGACCGACCCGGAGAAGAAGGCCAACGGCATCTCCGCGTTCGTGGTGCACAAGGACGACCCCGGCTTCGAGGTCGGCACCAAGGAGCGCAAGCTCGGCATCACCGGCTCGCCCACCCGCGAGATCCACTTCACCGACTGCCGCATCCCCGGCGACCGGATCATCGGCGCGGAGGGCACCGGCTTCAAGACGGCCCTGGCCACGCTGGACCACACCCGCCCGACGATCGGGGCGCAGGCGGTCGGCGTCGCGCAGGGGGCGCTCGACCAGGCCGTCGCCTACGTCAAGGAGCGCAAGCAGTTCGGCAAGGCCATCGGGGACTTCCAGGGCGTGCAGTTCATGCTCGCCGACATGGCGATGAAGGTGGAGGCGGCGCGCCAGCTCGTGTACGTCGCGACCTCGCGCGCGGAGCGGGGCGAGAAGAACCTCGGCTTCATCTCCGCGGCCGCCAAGTGCTTCGCCTCCGACACCGCGATGTCGGTGACCACCGACGCCGTCCAGCTGTTCGGTGGCGCGGGCTTCACCAAGGACTTCCCGGTCGAGCGCATGATGCGGGACGCGAAGATCACCCAGATCTACGAGGGCACCAACCAGGTCCAGCGCATGGTGATGGCGCGGGCGCTGCTGAAGTGAGCTGAGCCTCCCGCCGGGGTCGGTGTCACCGCGGACCCGATCCCGGCGTGGTCTCAGAGCAGGAAGCGGAAGAGCGGCGAGTCCGGCGGGATCCGCTCGATCTGCGGCGGCGCGGCCGCCATCCGCTCCAGCAGGGCGGGCAGGTCGTCGGGGTCGCCGAGCTCGATGCCGACGAGCGCGGGGCCGGTCTCGCGGTTGCTGCGCTTCGTGTACTCGAAGAGCGTGATGTCGTCGTCCGGGCCGAGGGTCTCGTCGAGGAAGCGGCGCAGCGCACCGGGCTCCTGCGGGAACTCGACGAGGAAGTAGTGCTTGCGGCCCTCCCAGACCAGGGCGCGCTCGACGATGTCCGCGTACCGGCTCACGTCGTTGTTGCCGCCGGAGAGCAGGCACACCGTGGTGGAGTCGCGGGGGATGTCGAGCATGCCGAGCGCGGCGGAGGCGAGCGCGCCCGCGGGCTCGGCGATGATCCCGTCGGTCTGGTAGAGCGCCAGCATCTCGACGCAGATGCGACCCTCGTCGACCTGGTGCAGCTCGACGCCGGCGTCCTGCGCGATCGGGAACGTCACGTCGCCGACGCGGCGGACCGCCGCGCCGTCGACGAAGGGCTCGATGGTGTCCAGCGTGGTCGGCGCGCCGGCCGCCAGCGCCGCGGCGAGACTCGCCGCCCCCGCGGGCTCGACGGCGATCACACGCACGTCCGGGTGGCGTTCGCGCAGGTAGGTGAGGGTGCCGCCGAGCAGGCCGCCCCCGCCGACCGGGACCACGATCTGGTCCGGCGGGTCGGCGAGCTGGCTGAGGACCTCGCGCACGACCGTGCCCTGGCCCGCGACCGTGCGCGGGTCGTCGAACGCCGGGACGAGGGTGGCGCCGGTGTCGGTCGCGTCCTTGGCGGCCGCGGACGCGGCGTCGTCGTAGGTGTTGCCGACGACGATCGTGCTGACCACCTTCCCGCCCAGCCGGGCCACCCGGTCCCGCTTCTGGCGCGGGGTGGTGCGGGGCAGGTAGATGCGGGCCGTGACACCGAGCCGCGCGCACGCGAACGCCACGCCCTGGGCGTGGTTGCCCGCGCTGGCGCACACCACGCCGCGCGCCCGTTCCTCGTCGCTGAGCTGGGCGATCAGGTTGTAGGCGCCGCGGATCTTGTAGGACCGGACCGGCTGCAGGTCCTCGCGCTTGAGCCAGACCTCGCCGCCGACGGAGTCCGACAGCCGCGCCGAGATCTGCAGCGGGCTCGGCCCGATCACCGCGCGCAGTCGCCCGGCGGCATCGTCGACGTCGGCGGCGGTCACGGTCACGGAGGGGGCGCTGCTCACGGTGACACCGTAATCGGCGGTCCCGGCCGGAGTCGCGCAGGTCATGCGCGGCGCTACAGGCGCGTGGTGCACCTCTCGGACTCGTACTTCCGCTCCAGCCGCGTCTCGTCGGGATGCGCGACCTGCACCAGCGAGCCGCCCGCGGCGAGGACCGCCAGCAGGCCGTCGACGAGGTCCTCCCGGGCGGACCAGTCCTTCACCGAGAGCACCCGGGAGCCCGCGTCGAGGCCCAGGTCCGCGGCGCGGGCCCGGGCCCGGGCGAGCAGGTCGTCCGCGGAGAGCCCGCCGAGCGCGGGGTCGGACAGCGGGACCGGCGACCACGGCACGAACTCGTCGCCGTGCAGCCGCACCTCGGTGGCGAAGTCGATCACTCCGTCGGGCAGGCCGTCGATCCCGCGGCCGAAGGCGTCGAGCGAGAGCGCGAGCACCCCGCCCGAGGGTGCGGCGGCCAGTGCCAGGTCCAGGCGGTCGCGGTCGCACAGGACCCAGTCGGCCTCGGCGGGCTCGCCCACCACCTCCGCGCCGCAGGACCACGCCGCCAGCAGCACCGACGCGGTCTGCCAGTGCGCGGGCAGCAGCACGGCGACCCGCCCGCCCGGCTCGACGTCGCACTCGTCACGCAGCAGGTTCGCCGCCTTGGCCACCCAGTTCGCGGTGGTGACGGCGGAGAGCTCGATCCGCTCGCCGGTGGCGTCGTCGTAGAAGGTGATCAGGGGCCGGGCGGGGGCGGCGCGCAGGATCGGGTCGAGCAGCGCGGAGGTCAGGGACACCAGGTGGTTCTACCCGAGTGCCGGTCAGTCGATGCAGGGGACGCGGGCTGCGTTCACCGCGGGCGGCTGCGTCGGCGCCGCCGCGGCCTCCGGGGTGGCCGGGGCCGCGCCCGCGTAGTCCGTGCCGAGCAGGACCTGCAGGTGGTTCGGCTGCACGTCGCCGGACTGCTCCACGCCGAGCCCGCCGAGCTGCGCGGCGACGTTCTGGGCCGCGGCCTGCCCGTCGCCGGAGTAGCGGACGACGCTGGTGGTGCGGCTCGCGGCGTTCTCGACGACCCCGCGTCGGAACCCGGCCGCGCCGAGCTGGTCCGCTACCTGGGCGGCGAGGCCGGTGCCGCCGGAGCCGTTCCCGACGTCCAGGGTGTAGGCCTTCGCGTCGAAGGCCGGTGCGGGCGGCGGGGCCGGCGCCGTGCTCTCCTCGACGGGGGTGGTCTTCTCCTCGACGAAGGCCTGCACCTGGGTCGGGTCGACCAGCACGACGTCCCCGCGCTCGTTGTGCGCGCCACCCTGCGTGGGGATGGTCATGAAGTCGATGTTGCCCGCCGCGATGTCGCTCGCCTGCCGGGCGAACCCGAGCAGGTCCCAGCCCTGGTCGATGACCAGGGACTGCTCCGCCGAGTCGATCAGGGCGGAGAGGGTGGAGGGGTTCGTCAGGGTCCCCGTCGAGAGGATCTTGTCCGCGACGGCGGCGAGGAAGACCTGCTGGCGGCGGATCCGGGACAGGTCGCCCTCGGGGAGCCCGTGCCGCTGTCGGACGAACGCCAGCGCGTCCGCGCCGGAGATCGTCTGCGGGCCCGCGGGGAAGTCGGCGCCGGAGAACTCGTCGTTCACCGGGTTCTTGAGGCAGACGTCCACGCCGCCGACCGCCTGGGTGAGGTTGTAGAAGCCGAGCAGGTTGATCTCGGCGTAGTGGTCGATCTGCAGCCCGGTCAGGTTCTGCACGGTCTCGATCAGCGTGGACCGCCCGGTGGCCGACGACTGGGTGTCGGCCTCCTTCTGGCTCATCCCGCCCGCGACGAGCTCGTCGGCCTTGAGCGCCTTCGTCGCCGGGTACGCCGCGTTGATCTTGTCCTTGCGGTAGCCGGGGATGTCGACGTAGCTGTCGCGGGGGATGGAGAAGGCCGTCGCGCCGCCGCCGTCGGCCGGGAGGTGCAGCACGATGATCGTGTCGGAGTTGAGCACGCCGGACTCGGCGCCGGAGCGCAGGGTCGCCAGGACGTCGTCCGGCAGCGGGTTGCCCTGCGCGTCCGTGCGGCTGTCGACGCCCACCAGCAGGATGTTCTGCTCGCCGCCGGACGAGCCGCCGGTGATGACGTTCGTGGTGGTGATCCCGCCGGTGACGTCCCGGTAGAAGGTCCACGCCGTGCCCGTCAGGATCAGGACCAGCGCGGACAGCACACAGACGGTGAGCCGGGTGCGCCGGACCAGCGTGGCGCGGCCGGTGGGCGGCGCGGCGGGAGCGGCCGGACGGGGGCGGGTGGACGGCCGCGGTCGGGACGGCGGGCGGGCCGGGGTGCCGCGGCCGAGGTCGCGGGCGGAGGCGCTGCCGGCGGCCGGGGTGCGGCGGGCGCTGGGCGGGGGCCCCGAGGCCCGCGCGGAGGAGGTGCGTGCGGTGGCGGTGCGGGCGGTGGAGGTGCGGGCGGTGGAGGTGCGGGCGGTGGAGGTGCGCGCCGACGCGGAGGACAGCGCCCCACCCTCACCGAACAGCGCGGACGCGCCTGCCCGGCGGTCCCGCGCGGCGCGGGCACCTGCGGGCGGGTCTGCCGCGTCCATGCCGTCTCCACTCGTTCAGGACACAACCGTCGGAGAGAGGGTGCATCATCCGGGGCGATCATCGCGCCGCGTCGCCCGGCGTGTCGGCGGCTCGTGTGCGCGGGCACCCCGGGTCCACCCCGGAGGGTGAGCGGTCGGTGGCCGCGGGTGATCATGGTGTCGCGCTGCCGGATCCCCGATCGGGTGAGACCCTGGACACCTTCCGGACGAGGGGACGGCGATGACCGCGCAGCTGGAGCCCGAGACCCCCGGGCCGACCCTGCCCGTGACCCTGCCCGATCCCCGGAGCCCGATCCTCCCCGAGCCGGACCGGCCCGCCACGATCGCCGAGGCGGTCAGCGAGGCCGTCGCCGAGGCGGTGGAGACCGGCGCGGCGGAGCAGGCGACCCCGCTGTCCGACGAGGGGCGCTCGCTCCTCGACCGGGGCCGCGCGGGCGAGGCCGTCGAGGTCCTGCGCCGCGCGGTCGCCTCCGCCGAACCCGGGGCGGCGGACCTGCTGGTCGGCGCCTACCTCGACACGGGCGCCTGGTCCGCGGTGATCGACTGGTTGACGCCGCTGGTCGCGGACGGGCACGTCGCGTTCGCGGGCAGGTTGGGGGTGGCGCTCGCGGAGTTCGGCGACCACGTCCGCGCCGAGGAGATGCTGCGCACCGCGGTCGCGGCGGGCGAGACCGCCGCCGCGAACGACCTGGCGCTGCTGCTGGTGGCCGACCGCAGGCTGCGCGAGGCGGTGCAGGTCCTCACGCACGCCGCCGACCGCGGCGACCCGAGCGCGCCGGACAACCTGGTCGCCCTGCACCTGGAGGACGGGGACCTGGCGGGCGCCGCCGTCGTCGCCGAGCGGTACGCGGCCGAGGACCGCCCGGACACCCTCGTCGCCCTGGCGGACGTGCGGGCCGCGCAGGGCCGGGACGACGAGGCGGACGCCCTCTACCGCCGCGCGGGCGGGCTCGGCGCCGTCCGCGCCCACACCGCGTACGGCGGGTTCCTGGTCGCCCAGGGGGACGTCACCGCCGCCGAGCACGAGTTCCGGGAGGCGGAGCGGCACAACGAACCCCGGTGGGCGGTCACGATCGGCCGCTTCCTGCTGGACGTCGGCCGCCCCGAGGTCGCCCGCTGGTACCTCGAGATCGGGTCGGGCCAGGGGGACCGCGAGGCCGCGGCCCTGCTGGGCGAGCTGAACGGCGAGGATCCCTCGGACGACTGAACCGGGGCCGGAGTGTGTCCGGACGCCGCTACGCTGACGCGGGCGCGAGCCGCCGCCGCGTCCCCGATACCCTCGGGCCCCATGGAACCGGAGGGACCGACCGGCGGGACCGCGGTGCGGACGTACGGCGACGAGCTCGCCGTCGTGACCGTGACCTACTCGCCGGGCGAGACGTTGGCCGCGTTCCTCGACTCGATCCCCGCCGCCACCACCCGCCCGCTGCGGGTCGTGCTGGCGGACAACGGCTCCGTGGACGGCGCCCCCGAGGCGGCCGCCGAGCGCCCGGGCGTGGAGCTGCTGCGGATCGGGGAGAACGTCGGCTACGGCACCGCCGCCAACCGCGCCGTCGCGGGCCTGGGGCCCGAGGTGGGCTGGGTCGTCGTCGCGAACCCGGACCTGGTCTTCGGGCCCGGCTCGATCGACGTCCTGCTCGAGGCGGCGCGGCGGCACCCGCGGGCGGGCTCGCTCGGCCCGCTGATCCGCGACCCCGAGGGGCACGTCTACCCGAGCGCGCGGCGGGTGCCGGATCTCGCGACCGGCGCGGGGCACGCGGTGCTCGGCCGGATCTGGCCGCAGAACCCCTGGTCCACGACCTACCGGCAGGAGTCCGCGGCCATCGAGGAGCGGCCCGCGGGCTGGCTCTCCGGCTCCTGCCTCCTGGTGCGGCGCAGCGCGTTCGACTCCGTCGACGGCTTCGACCCGCGCTACTTCATGTACTTCGAGGACGTCGACCTCGGGGACCGGCTCGGTCGGGCGGGCTGGCTGAACGTGTACGTGCCGACCGCCGAGGTCGTGCACACCGGCGGGGTGTCCACCAGCAAGGCCGACGTGTCGGCCCGGATGCTCGCCGAGCACCACCGCAGTGCCTACCGCTATCTCGCCGACCGCCATCCGGGACCGGTCAACGCCCCGCTGCGGGCCGCCGTCAGGGCGGGCCTCGCGGTGCGGTCGCGAGTGTCGAGCCGTTAAGAGGAGACCGAAACTGTGCTGGACGACGTCGAGGCCGTGGTGCTGGTGGGGGGCAAGGGAACCCGCCTGCGACCCCTGACCCTGTCCGCGCCCAAGCCCATGCTGCCGACGGCCGGGGTGCCGTTCCTCGCGCACCTGCTGTCCCGGATCCGGGCCGCGGGGGTGCGGCGGGTCGTGCTCGGCACGTCCTACCTCGCCTCCACGTTCGAGGAGCACTTCGGGGACGGGGAGTCCCTGGGGCTCGAGCTGACCTACGTCGTCGAGGAGGCCCCGCTGGGCACCGGCGGCGGCATCGCGAACGTCGCCCAGCACCTGACCAGCGAGAACGTGATGGTGTTCAACGGGGACGTGCTGTGCGGCACGGATCTCGGCGCGGTGGTGAACACGCACCGGCACACCGACGCGGACGTCACGCTGCACCTGGTGCGCGTGCAGGACCCGCGCGCCTACGGCTGCGTCCCCACCGACGACGACGGCCGCGTGCTCGCCTTCCTGGAGAAGACCGAGGACCCGCCGACCGACCAGATCAACGCGGGCTGCTACGTCTTCAAGCGCTCGATCCTCGAGGAGATCCCGCGCGGGCGGGTCGTGTCCGTGGAGCGCGAGACGTTCCCCGGGCTGCTGGAGCGCGGCGCCCGGGTGAGCGGGCACGTCGACAACGCCTACTGGCGCGACATGGGCACCCCCGGCGACCTCGTGCACGGCTCGGCGGACCTGGTCCGCGGCGTGGCGCCCTCCGCGGCGCTGCCCGGTCCGGTCGGCGAGTCGATCGTGCTCGAGGGCGCGGACGTGGCGAAGGACGCGTTCGTGTTCGGCGGCACCGCCGTGGGGCGGGACGTGGTCGTCGGGGAGGGCGCCAAGGTCGAGGGTTCCATGCTCTTCGACGGCGCCGTCATCGCCGCCGGGGCGATCGTCGAGTCCTCGGTGGTCGGTGCGGGGGCGCGGATCGAGGCGGGCGCCCACGTGCGGGACGCGGTGATCGGGGACCGCGCGGTCGTCGGCGCGCACTGCGAGATCAAGGGCGGCATGCGCATCTGGCCCGACGTGCAGCTGCCCCCGCACGGCATCCGCTTCTCCGCCGACGTCTAGCCGTGCGTGGTAAGTGGTGCTCTGGCACCACTTACCACGCACGAGCGCCGGAGGCGCGACAACCATGATCGAACGGGAGTGGACGCCGGGCTTCGCGCTCGACGTGCACGCAGTGCTGGTCCCGCTGCGGCGGGGCCGGGGCGATCCCTCGTGGCGGCAGGACGAGGGTGGGATCTGGCGCACCTCCACCACCCCGGACGGGCCCGCGACCGTCCGGATCGCCCGACGCACCGACGGCACGGTCGTCGCGCAGGGGTGGGGGCCGGGGGCGACCTGGGAGCTCGACGGGCTGCCCGCGCTGCTCGGCGCGAACGACACCCCCGAGACGTTCACCGCCCACCACCCGCTGATCGAGGACTCCGCCCGCCGCCGCCCCGGCCTGCGGTTCGGCGCCACGCGTCGGGTCTGGGACCAGCTCGTCCCGGCGATCCTGGAGCAGAAGGTCACCGGCACCGAGGCCCGCCGGTCGTGGCGCGAGCTCGCCTGGCGGTTCGCGGACCCCGCTCCGGGCCCGGCTCCGCAGGGGATGCGGGTCCCGCCCACCCCCGCGCAGCTCCGGTCGGTGCCGGACTGGGAGTGGCACAAGGCGGGCGTCGACTCCGCGCGCCGCCGCGCGATCCTGGCCGCCGCCGCCGTCGCGCACCGGTTGGAGGCCGCCGTGGAGCTCGGCGGCGAAGACGGGCGGATCCTGCTCCGCAAGGTCCCCGGGATCGGCGTGTGGACCGCGGCCGAGGTGGCGCAGCGGGCGTGGGGCGACCCCGACGCCGTCAGCTTCGGCGACTTCCACATCCCGACGGTCGTCGGCTGGGCACTGGTCGGTCGCCCGCTGGACGACGCCGGGATGCTCGAGGTCCTCGAGCCCTACCGGCCGCAACGCCAGCGGGCGGTGCGGCTGGTGGAGGTGTCCGGCTTCCAACGTCCCCGGTTCGGGCCACGTTTCAGCCCGCGCGACTACCGCGCGATGTAGTTTCGATCGCGTGGACCTCGGCTCCCTCACCGCTCTCCGTGCTCTCGACGGCTCCGCCCTCCCGGACCTCTCCGGGAAGGCCGTGCTCGTCGTCAACGTCGCCAGCAAGTGCGGCCTGACCCCGCAGTACTCCGGCCTGGAGCGGCTGCAGGAACGCTTCGGGGGCGGTGGCTTCACCGTGCTCGGGGTGCCCTGCAACCAGTTCGGCGGGCAGGAGCCCGGCTCGCCCGAGGAGATCGCCACGTTCTGCTCGGCGACCTACGGGGTGAGCTTCCCGCTCACCGAGAAGATCGACGTCAACGGCCCGGACCGGCACCCGCTCTACGCCGAGCTCACCGAGACCGCGGACGCCACGGGCGCCGCGGGCGACGTGCAGTGGAACTTCGAGAAGTTCCTCGTGGCCCCGGACGGTGCCGTCACCCGCTTCCGGCCGCGCACCGAGCCGGAGTCGGACGAGATCGTGGCCGCGATCGACCGGGTCGTAGCCTGACACCGTGAAGGTCACGGTCCTGGTCGGAGGCGTCGGCGGCGCGCGGTTCCTGCTCGGTGTCAAGGCGGCGTTGCAGGCGGCGCGCGGAGACGACCACGAGATCACCGCGGTGGTCAACGTCGGGGACGACATCTGGATGCACGGGCTGCGGATCTGCCCGGACCTGGACACCTGCATGTACACCCTCGGTGGCGGCATCGACACCGAACGCGGGTGGGGGCACGCGGGCGAGACCTGGACGGTCAAGGAGGAGCTCGCCGCGTACGGCGCCGAGCCGAGCTGGTTCGGGCTGGGGGACAAGGACATCGCCACCCACCTGGTCCGCTCGCGGATGCTGCGTGCCGGCTACCCGCTGTCCCAGGTGACCGAGGCGCTGTGTGACCGGTGGCGGCCCGGCGTGCGGCTGCTCCCCGCGTCCGACGACCGGGTCGAGACCCACGTGGTGATCGACAACCCGGCGCGGACCGAGGACGGCCCGCCGCAGATCGCGATCCACTTCCAGGAGTGGTGGGTGCGCTACCAGGCCAAGTACCCGGCGCACCGCTTCGCGTCGGTGGGTGCGGAGGAGGCCACGGTGCTGCCCGCCGCCGCCGAGGCGATCCGGGACGCGGACGTCGTGCTGGTCGCCCCGTCGAACCCCGTCGTGAGCATCGGCACCATGATCCAGATCCCGGGCATGCCCCAGGCCCTGGTCGGCGCGCGCGGCCGGATCGTCGGGGTGTCGCCGATCATCGACGGCGCCCCGCTGCGCGGCATGGCGGACCAGTGCCTGTCCGCGATCGGCGTCGAGACCAGCGCCGAGGGCGTCGGACGGCACTACGGGGCCCGGTCCAAGGGCGGCCTGCTCGACGGCTGGCTGGTCCACACCGGGGACTCCGCCGAGATCGACGGCGCGGAGGTCCGGGCCGTGCCGCTGCTGATGAGCTCGCCCGAGGTCACCGCGGACATGGTGCGAGCGGCGTTCGACCTGGCCGGGGTGACGCCGTGAGCTCGCCCGGGTTCGCGGACCACCGCGCGGCGGAGGGGCTCGAGATCCTGCCGGTCCACGGCCTGCCCGAGTTCCGCCCCGGGGACGACGTGACCGCCGCGATCGCCGCGGCCGCCCCGTGGCTGGCGGACGGCGACGTCGTCGTGGTGACCAGCAAGATCTTCTCCAAGGCCGAGGGCCGGCTCGTGCCCGCACCCACCGACCCCGAGGAGCGGGACGCGCTGCGGCGCAGGCTGATCGACGGGGAGACCGAGCGGGTGCTGGCCCGCAAGGGCCGGACGCTGATCGTCGCGTCGAAGCTCGGGATCGTGCAGGCCGCGGCGGGCGTCGACGGCTCGAACGTGCGCACCGACGAGCTCGCCCTGCTGCCGGTCGATCCGGACGGCAGCGCGGCCCGGCTGCGCACCGGCCTGCGGGACGCGCTGGGCGTGGACGTCGCCGTGGTGGTCACCGACACGATGGGCCGCTCCTGGCGGGTCGGGCAGACGGACGTCGCGATCGGCTCCGCCGGGCTCACCGTGATCCACCGCTACGCCGGCGCGCACGACGCCGAGGGCAACGAGCTGCTGGTCACCGAGGTCGCCGTGGCGGACGAGGTGGCCGGGGCGGCGGACCTGGTGAAGGGCAAGCTCGGCGCGCTGCCGGTCGCGGTGGTCCGCGGGCTCGGCAGCCGGGACGACGGCTCGACCGCCCGCGACCTCGTCCGCCCGGTCGAGGACGACCTGTTCCGGCTCGGCGCGGACGAGGCGATCGCGCAGGGCCGGTCCGAGGCGGTCCTGTTGCGCCGCAGCACCCGCGAGTTCGGGCCGGAGCCGGTCGACCCGGCCGCGCTGCGCCGGGCGGTCGGGGTCGCGCTGACCGCTCCCGCGCCGCACCACAGCACCCCGTTCCGGTTCGTGTGGGTGCGCTCCCGGGACGCGCTGCTCGACGCGATGCGGGTCCGCTGGGAGGCGGACCTGGCGCGGGACGGCCGTCCGGCCGAGGAGATCGCGCGGCGCCTCGCCCGCGGCGACCTGCTGCGCCGGGCCCCCGAGCTGGTGCTGGCGTTCCTGACCGGCGACGGCGCGCACACCTACCCGGACGCGGCCCGCAACGCCGCGGAGCGGGACATGTTCACGGTCGCGGGCGGGGCCGCCGTGCAGTCCCTGCTGGTGGCGCTGGCCGCCGAGGGCCTGGCGTCCTGCTGGGTGGGCTCCACGATCTTCGCCCCGGACACGGTGCGCGAGGTGCTGGACCTGCCCGCGGACTGGCAGCCGTTGGGCGCCGTCGCGGTGGGCGCTCCGGTGGAGCCGCTGGCCCCGCGCGCACCGAAGGACCCGGCGGACGGGCTCCTCGAGTGGTGAAGCCCGCCGTCGCGATCGAGGAGCTGCGCGCCTGGTCGCCGCCGAACGAGGCGCAGGCGGCGCTGCGCGAGGCGCTGGTCGCCTTCTGCCTCGCCCGGCCGGACGACGCCTGCCTGCGCGAGTGCGAGCCCGGGCACCTGACGGCCTCGGCGCTGGTCCTGGACCACACCGGGGAGCGGACGCTGCTGACCCTGCACCCGCGCGTCGGGCGGTGGATCCAGCTCGGCGGTCACTGCGAGCCCGGGGACGCGAGCCTGCGGGAGGCCGCGCTGCGCGAGGCGACCGAGGAGTCCGGGATCCCCGGGCTGGAGATCGCCGCGCACCCGCTGCACCTCGACGTCCATCCCGTCACGTGCTCGCTGGGCCTCCCGACCCGGCACCTGGACGTCCGGTACCTGGTGCGCGCACCCGCCGGCGCCGTCCCGGTGATCTCGGACGAGTCCACCGATCTCGCCTGGTGGCCGCTCGACGGCCTTCCGGCCGACAGTGACACCGTTTCGACGATGGTCGAGTCGGCCCGTCTCAGCGCTGGATGACCGTATCCCCCATTCGGCGCAACGGGTCGACCGTTGGGGAGAGTCAGCGCCAGAACAGCAGCAGGGAGTAGCCGGTGGCGGCGTAGTCGGCGTCCCCACCGATCGCCGAGAACAGGATCTGGCCCACCCCGAAGAGCGCCTGAGCGACTCCCGGCACGCCGATGACCAGCACGAACAGCACGAGCGGGGCCCACGGCCGGACCTTGGCGCCGAGCCGCTGGGCCGAGGGTGAGAGCCACGGCTCGACGACCCCGTACCCGTCCAGTCCGGGCACCGGCAGGATGTTCAGCACGAAGGCCAGGATCTGGATCAGGGCCAGACAGGACAGCCCCACGGCGAGCCCCAGCGACATCGGGACGAAGATCACCGCGAGGCTCAGCAGCACCCCGATGACCAGGTTCATCGCCGGTCCGGCCAGCGAGACGAGCGAGCGGATCCGCTTGCTGCGCAGGGCCCACTGGTTGATCCACACCGCGCCGCCGGGCAGCGGGATGCCCCCGAGCAGCAGGAACACCACGGGCAGCACGAACGACAGGCCGACGTTCGCGTAGCGCCGGATATCCAGCGTGAGGTACCCGCGGTTCTCGATCCCGTCGTCCCCGCCGCGGTGGGCGGTGTAGGCGTGGCCCCACTCGTGCAGGCACAGCGACACACACCAGCCGCCCAGGACGAGGAGCACGACACCCGCCGTGAGCAGGGCCAACGACCCCTCGCGCGCCTGCGCCGTGCCCAGTACGCAGAGCACCGCGCCGACGGCGGTCACCGCCACCAGCAGCAGGAACCACGGACTTATTCGGGTCGGAGCAGCACGCACTTGACCCATTGTGCCGAACGGGGGACCGAAGGGGTGGAGCCCGTCACCCGGTCGGCAGCGCCGGGTTGCGTGAAGGGTGCCTTCACCGCTGTACTTACGTCGGTGTCATTCGCCGGGGCGCGGGGAGGTGGGCGAGTGGACGTTTTCACGGACACCGTGTTCGTCGCAGGGACGGGCGCGATCGAGGACGCGGAGCCGTTCGGCGGCGCAGCGGAGATCGGCGAGCGGAGTGGCCCCCACGAGGGGCTGCGGCTCATCGACACACTGGTCGAGCGGGGGACCCTCCTGGACGGCCAGGAGGACGGCGAGCTCGAGGACTGGCAGGAGCGCGCGCTGTGCGCGCAGACGGACCCGGAGGCGTTCTTCCCCGAGAAGGGCGGCTCCACCCGCGAGGCCAAGCGCATCTGCGCGGGCTGCGAGGTCCGCGCCGAGTGCCTCGAGTACGCCCTGGCCCAGGACGAGCGGTTCGGCATCTGGGGTGGGCTCTCGGAGCGCGAGCGGCGTCGGCTGCGCCGCGCGGCGGTCTAGGACCGTCCTTCCCGGGGGGCTGCAGGCCCCTCGGGACGTTCCCCGGTCCGTGCCGCCGGTCCGTGCCGCTAGTCCGCGCCGCCCTCGACGGCGTCGGGCTCGATGTTGAGGTACTCGGCGACCTGCTCCACCAGCACCTCGTGGAGCAGCTCGCCCAGATCCGCGCCCCCGCGTGCCCGCGCCTCCAGCGGCCGCCGGTAGAGCACGATCCGGGCCCGGGACGGCAGCCCCGCCGGGTCCACGCCCGCGGGCACCAGCTGCGCGAGCGGCACCCCCGCGTCGGCCAGCACACCCGCCCCCCAGACGACCTCCTCGGGCGAGGTCTGCCGCACCTCGGGCACCTCGTCCACGGCGAGGTCCAGATCCACCAGTTCCGGCCCCCAGCGCAGCTCGATCGGCTCCAGGGCCTCGAGCACCCGCGCGTCGAACCGCTCCGCCCGCGTCTTGAACGAGGGCGTGGTCACCGGGTAGAGCAGACCGCGCAGGCTCCGGCCCCGCCGGTCGCGGCGGCGGGGGGAGCGACGCGACCGGTGGGTCGAACGCGGACTGGGGTCGGGCACGGACGGAATGGTACGGCGCCCCGGTGCGGGGGACATGCACCCGCGCGTCGCAGCGGGGTGCGGCGGGTCCCGCGGGTTATCGTCTCGGACGTGCTGAGTGTCCGGAGGTGTTCGCGGAGCGGCTGCACCGAGCTCGCGGTGGCCACTCTCACCTACGTCTACGCCGACTCGACCGCCGTCGTCGGGCCGCTGGCGACGCAGGCCGAGCCGCACACCTACGACCTGTGCACCGCGCACGCCCACCGGCTCACCGCCCCCCGCGGCTGGGAGGTCGTGCGGTTCGAGGGCGAGTTCGCGCCCCCGCAGCACACCGGAGACGACCTCACCGCGCTGGCCGAGGCGGTCCGCGAGGCGGGGCGGATGGATCGCCCGATCGAGATCGCGAGCGTGGACGTCACGGCCGGGCCGGGTGGCCCCACCGGCCGCCGCGGCCACCTGCGGGTGCTGCCCACTCCGCCGGAGGACTGAGGCGATCACCCGGGGTGACATGCCCTAGGGTTGCTCATCGTGCCCGAGGTGGACCTGAGCCAGATCGTCAAGGCGTACGACATCCGCGGTGTCGTGGGCGAGCAGCTGCACGCCTCCACGGTGCGCGAGATCGGTGCGGCGCTCGCCCGACTGGTCGGGGGCGAGGGGGCGCGCACCGTCGCGGTCGGCTACGACATGCGGGACTCCAGTCCCGGGCTCGCCGAGGCCTTCGCCGAGGGGGTCACCGGCCAGGGGCTCGACGTGGTGGACATCGGCCTGGCCAGCACGGACATGCTCTACTTCGCGGCGGGCACGCTGGACGTCCCGGGTGCGATGTTCACCGCGAGCCACAACCCGGCCAAGTACAACGGCATCAAGCTCTGTCGCGCCGGGGCCACCCCGATCGGGCAGGACACCGGCCTGAGCGCGATCCGCGAGGCCGTCGAGCAGGGTGTCCCCGCGGGCCCCGGCGGCGGGTCGGTGCGGCGCCAGGCGATGGTCGAGGGCTACGCGGAGTACCTGCGCGGCCTGGTCGACCTCACCGGCATCCGGCCGCTGAAGGTCGTGGTGGACGCGGGGAACGGCATGGGCGGGTTCACCGTGCCCGAGGTGCTCGGCGGGCTGCCGTGCGACGTCGTGCCCCTGTACTTCGAGCTGGACGGCTCCTTCCCGAACCACGAGGCCAACCCGCTCGACCCGGCGAACCTCGTCGACCTGCAGAAGGCGGTCGTCGCCGCGGGCGCCGACCTGGGCCTGGCGTTCGACGGCGACGCGGACCGCTGCTTCGTCGTCGACGAGCGCGGGGAGCCGGTCAGCCCCAGCGCCATCACCGGCCTGGTCGCCGTGCGCGAGCTGGCCAAGGCCCCCGGTGCCGCGATCATCCACAACCTGATCACCTCCAAGGCCGTGCCGGAGCTCGTGCGCGAGCACGGCGGG
Source organism: Pseudonocardia sp. WMMC193 (assembly GCF_021728735.1). NCBI lineage: Bacteria > Bacillati > Actinomycetota > Actinomycetes > Pseudonocardiales > Pseudonocardiaceae > Pseudonocardia > Pseudonocardia sp. WMMC193. The sequence goes on from NZ_JAKKDO010000003.1 coordinate 6,170,561, forward strand.
CAGCCGGTGCGCACCCGCGTCGGCCACTCGTTCATCAAGCAGACGATGGCCGAGACCGGCGCGGTGTTCGGCGGCGAGCACTCCGCGCACTACTACTTCAAGGACTTCTGGAAGGCCGACTCCGGCATGCTCGCGGCGCTGCACGTGCTGGCGGCGCTGGGGGAGCAGGCGGGCCCGCTGTCGGAGCTGATGGGCGTCTACGAGCGCTACTCGGCCAGCGGCGAGATCAACTCGACGGTCGCGGACCAGGCGGACCGGGTCGCGGCGGTCAAGGAGGTCTGGGGCGCGCGCCCCGGCGTCACGTTCGACGGGCTCGACGGGCTGACCGTCTTCCAGCCGGACGGGGCCTGGTTCAACCTGCGTGCCTCGAACACCGAGCCGCTGCTGCGGCTGAACGTGGAGGCGGCCGACCCCGCCGCCGTCGCGGCCCTGCGGGACGAGGTCCTGGCGATCGTCCGCGCCTGAGGACACTCGACCCGCCCGCTCAGTACCCGTACGGACCCGGCGCTCTGCCGCCTGCCCTGGCAGCATTGTGGACAGGTCACGTGAGGAGAAGCATGCACGCGCTCGACGACCGGCTGATGGAGATCCTGGCCTGCCCCGCAGAGGATCACGCTCCGCTCCGCCAGGAGGCGGCCGAGCTGGTGTGTACGGTGTGCGCGCGTCGCTATCCGATCGTGGACGGCATCCCGGTGCTGCTGCTGTCGGAGGCGCAGCCTGCAGGCACGGCCGACGAATCCACCGGGTGATCCCGGTGCTCGACGACACCCTCCTCGCCGACCCCGCCGCGCTGGCCACCGCCGACGGAGCGGGCGTGCTGCGCGCGGTCGCCACGGCCGGCGCGCAGGTCCGCTCGGCGGCGCAGTCCGCCGCCGACGCGGGGCTGGCGGACCTGGCGGGGCACCGACCGCGCGCCCTGGTGGTGCTGCGCAGGCCGGGCGCCTCGGGTGCGGCGGGGGAGCTGCTGGGGGCCCTGCTCGGCGCGCAGAGCCCGGTGCCCTTCGTACTCACCGACGTGGTGCCGTCCTGGGTCGGCCCGCTCGACGTCGTGCTGGCCCAGTCGGCCGACCCCACCGACACCGAGCTCGCCGAGTCCGTGGCCCGCGCCGTGTCGCGCGGCGCCGAGGTCGTCCTCTCCGCGCCCGCCGAGGGCCCGGTCGCCAGCGCGGGGGCGGGCCGCGCGCGGTTCGTCGAGCCGCGGATCCCGGTGCCCCCGGGTCTGGACCTGCCGCGCGCCCTCGCCGTCGGGCTGTCCGTGGCGTCCGCGCTGCAGCTGTGGCCGGGCGGCCTGGACGCACACCTCGACTCCCTGGCCGACGCGCTCGACGCCGAGGCCGAGCGCAACCAACCCGGCCACGAGCCGTTCATGAACCCGGCGAAGTCCCTGGCCCTGCGGATCGCCGAGCACACCCCGCTGCTGTGGGGGACCGACCCCGCCGCGACCGCCGTCGCCGGACACGGGGCCACCGCGCTGGCCACGCACGCCGGTGTCGTCGCCTACTCCGCCGACATCGCCCAGGCCGCGACCGCGACCGGGCTGCGCCGGGCCGTCGACCTCGCCGAGCAGGGCACGGACGTCTTCCGGGACCCGTTCGACGACCCGGGCCCGGACGCGCCGCCGGTACGCCTGGTCCTGCTCGCCACCGGCGAGGACGACCCGGGCCAGGTCGCCGTGCGCCGCACCGGCCGCGGCTGGCCCGCCGACCTGCACCATCCCGTCGACGAGATCGCCCGGGGCACCCGGGACGCGGGGCTGCTGCGCGCCGCCGTGCTCGCCTCGCGACTCGACGCGGCCGCTGTCTACCTGGGTCTGGCGACCCGCACGATCGAGCCCGCCTGAGGGGAAGTCCGTTGGAGTCTCTGGAGAACCCGGTGCGGCCGTACGCGTGGGGCTCGCGCACGGTCATCGCCGAGCTGCTGGGCGAACCCGTCCCGAGCCCGCACCCGCAGGCCGAGATGTGGCTGGGGGCCCACCCGGGCGATCCGTCGCGGCTCGCCCACGGCGCCAGCCTGCTCGAGCTGCTCGCCGCCGACCCCGAGACCCACCTCGGGACCGAGCGCGCGGCGCGCTGGTCGGGCACCCTGCCGTTCCTGCTCAAGGTCCTCGCGGCCGACGAGCCGCTGAGCCTGCAGGCCCACCCGAGCCTCGGCCAGGCGAAGGAGGGCTTCGCGCGGGAGAACGCCGCGGGCATCCCGCTCGACGCGTCGCACCGCAACTACAAGGACCCCAACCACAAGCCCGAGCTGATCTGCGCGCTCACCGAGTTCCACGCCCTCGTCGGCTTCCGGGACCCGGTGGAGACGCTCGGCCTGCTACGGGCGCTCGACGTGCCCGAGCTCGCCGCCCACGTCGACCTGCTCGCCGCCCAGCCGGACGCCGACGGGCTGCGCGCGCTCTTCACCACCTGGATCACCCTGCCGCAGGGGATGCTCGACGAGCTGGTCCCCGCCCTGCAGAAGGCCGCGGTCCGCCTCGCCGGGGCGGCGGACGGCTGGGCGCTCGAAGCCCGCACCGCCCTGGAGCTCTCCGAGCGCTACCCCGGCGACGCCGGTGTGCTCGCCGCCCTGCTGCTCAACCGGGTCGTGCTGCAGCCGGGGCAGGCCGCCTACCTGCCCGCCGGGAACCTGCACGCCTACCTGCAGGGCGCGGGCGTCGAGCTGATGGCGAACTCCGACAACGTGCTGCGCGGCGGGCTGACCAGCAAACACGTCGACGTCCCGGAGCTGTTGCGGGTCCTGGACTTCACCGCGGGCCCGCCGCCCATCCACGCCGGCACCCCGGACGGGGAGTGGCTGCGCTACGACACCCCGGCCGAGGAGTTCCTGCTGCGCGCCTGGCACGGCGCCGACGGACTGACGGCGCGGCTGCCGGTCCCCGCGGGCGGCCCGCGGATCCTCCTCTGCACGGCGGGCAAGGCCTGCGTGCGCTCGGGGGACGCGGTGCTGGGGCTCACCAAGGGGCGTGCCCTGTTCCTCGGCGCGGCCGAGCACGGCGTGGAGATCGAGAGCGCGGAGCCGGGCACGCAGCTCTACCTGGCGGGCGACGCGCTCTGACGCGTGCGGCCCGGGTGGCGGAGCGCCACCCGGGCACCGATCACACGCGATCCAGGACGATCACAGCCGCGCAGTTGCCGTCCAGGCCGCTCGCCCCGCCGCCCATTGTCTCGACGACCGCGCGCCGGGCATTCGGGACCTGGATCGCCTCCGCTTCGCCGCGCAGCTGCAGCCAGCTCTCGGTGAGCTGGGCGACCCCGGTGGCGCCGAGTGGGTGTCCGCGGGCCAGCAGCCCACCGCTCGGGTTCACCGGGATCGCGCCGTCCCGGTCGAAGACACCGTCGGCGAGGGCGTCGAGCGCCGTGCCCTCCCCGACCAGCCCGAGTGCCTCGACGGTGAGCACCTCGCCGACCGTGAACGCGTCGTGCACCTCGAACAGCGATCCCGTCGAAAGCGGCTCGCCGAGCATCCGCTCGGCCGCCTGGGCCGCCCGGCGGACGCAGGCCCACCCCCACGGCCGGTCCTCGCGCGGGTCCGGCCAGGCCCGCCCACCCTCGACGACGGAGGCGGCGACCACGACCTCGTCCGGGCGTCCGGAGGCGGGGCCGAACACGGCGGCCGCCGCGCCGTCCACCATCGGGCAGCACTGCAGGAACGTCAGCGGGTCGGCGATCGGCCTGCTGGCCAGCACCTCCTCGACGGTCGTGGTGGTGCGCTGCACGGCGCGCGGGTTGAGCGCTCCCGCGGCCCGGTTCTTCACCGAGACCAGTGCGAGACGGTCGAGGTCGACCTCGTACCGTGCGGCGTACCAGTGCGCCTGCAAGGCGTACAGGCCCGGAAGCGGCAGCCCGACGGCCCCGTCCGCGTCCGTGGGCTCGGGAACGAGCGCTCCGCGGAACCGCGACGACAGCATCTCGATACCCAGCGCGACGGTGTAGCGATGCTCGCCGCGGGCCACCGCGCCGAGCGCGTGGTGCGCGGCGACCGTCCCGCTCGCGCAGGCGGCCTCGAGGGAGAGGGCAGGCCCGCCGGTGAGACCGCTCGCCCGCGCGATCCGCGGGCCGACGCCGACGGCGCCGAGGGCGGTCCCGACGTAGACCGCGCCGACGTCGGCGGGCTCGACGCCCGCTCGCTCCAACGCCTGCATGACGGCCTCGGCTGCGAGGTCCTCCGCGCGGCGTTCGGGCTGTTTGCCGAAGCGGGCCATGCCCGCCCCCTGGAGCGCTACCTGCACGGTTCGACCTCCATCCCGGACTCGGACGCGACGAGCCGCACCCGGGTGCCCGGCGCCGCGGGTGGGCGGGTGCCGCGGACGAGCACCCGCGGGCCGCCGTCCAGGTCCACGTAGCTCAGCGTCCCGGGACCGAATGCGGCGACGCTGAGCGCGACGTCGGTCGCCGACCAGACTCGGCCGGTGGGGTCGAAGCGGGCGGCCACGGCGGTGCCGCCGCAGGCCGGACACCGCGGGATCGCCGGTGCGCACGCGTATCCGCAGCGCGGGCAGGAGGACCCCTCGACGGCGTCCTCGATGAGGCGCACCCCGTAGGCGGCGGCCATCAGTGGATCGCCCGCGTGGAGCCGGCCCAGTGGGGGGCGCGCAGCGCCTTCTTGTCGACCTTGCCGTAACGGGTCACGGGCAGATCCGCCACGAGCTCCACGGTCTTCGGCCGCTTGTAACCCGCCAGCCGCTGCCGGACCTCGGCGAGCACCCGTGCGGGCAACGCCTCCGGGTCGGTGTCCGCATCGGGTACGACGACGGCGTGCACCGCCTCGCCCCAGTCCGGGTGCGGCGTCCCGATCACGGCCGCGGCCCGCACCCCCGGTACCGCCTGCACGGCCTGCTCCACCTCGATGGAGTGCACGTTCATCCCGCCACTCACGATCATGTCGTTCCTCCGGTCGACGAGGTACAGATAGCCGGCGGCGCTGAGGTAGCCGACGTCCCCGGTGCGCAACCACCGCCCGTGGAAGCGGTCCCGATAGCCCTGCGGGTCCTCCCAGTAGCCGGTCATCGTGTACGGGGAGCGCAGGCAGACCTCGCCGGTCACGCCCGGCGGCAGTGCCGCGCCGTCGTCCCCGCGGACGGTCACCTCGCACATCAGTGCCGGCCTGCCCGCGGACCCGAGCAGGGTCTCGTCCGCCAGGGCGGCGACGTGGTCGGCCTTGGACAGCACGGTCGCGTAGTTCGGGCACTCGGTCTGGGCGTAGAGCTGCTGCAGCACCGGGCCGAAACGGCCGAGCGCTCGACGCAGCAGTGTGGGGGAGATCGGGGCGGCCCCGTACTGCACCGTGCGCAGCGTCGTGGGAGTCCAGTCCTGCTCCTCGGCCAGGTCCAACAACCGGTTGATCATGGTGGGGACGGCGAAGGTCCAGGTGACGCCATCGCCCTCGACCCGATCGCGGAAGCGGGCCGGGTCGAACCCGGCCTCGATCCGCACGCATGCCCCGCGCAGCAGCCCCACCTGCGCGAACAGACCGGCGGCATGGGCCATCGGGGAGGTCAGCAGCAGGACGTCGGTCGCCCCGATCCCGGCCTCGACGACGTGGGACCACAGGTTGGCCAGCAGCCCGCGGCCGGAATGCACGATGCCCTTCGGCGCACCCGTCGTCCCACTGGAGAAGTAGATCGCCGCGGGCTCGTCCGGCGTCGCTCCGGGATGACGGGCCAGCGCTGCGTGTGCGTCCGGTGCGGCCGGCGCCCGCTCGTGGTCGACGACGAGCCGAGGCAGGTCGGGCAGGTCCGCGAGCAGGGGCGCCGTGTCCCCGGACACCGCGGCGGCCGCCGGGCGGACCCGGTCGGCGATCGCGGCGACCTCGGGGGCCGACAGCATCGCGCTGACCGGCACCTTCACCGCGCCGACGGCGAGCAGCGCGAGATCGGTGACGAGATAGCCGGGGCCGTTGGCGACGACCAGCACGACCCGGTCGCCGCGCCCGACCCCGGCCGCCGTCAGCGCGCGGGCTCGGTCCGCGACGGCGGCGGCGAGGTCGTCGTAGGTCCAGGTCGCGTCCGCCCAGCGCAGCGCGGGGCTCGTCCGGTGCAGCCACAGACTCCGGCGCAGGGCAGGCCACAGGGTCTCCACCGCGCCCGCCTCGGCTGCGGCCGAGATCGCGCTCATCGGCTCGCCACCCGGTCCTGCCCGAGGACGACGGCCGCCGCCGGGGCAGGCAGGATCAGGGCTCCGACGAGCCCGAGCAGCGCCGTCGCGATGAGATAGTAGCCGGGCGCGATGACGGTCCCGGTGAGCCCGACGAGCAGGGTGGCGATGAACGGGGCGGTCCCGCCGAACACCGCGGCGGAGACGTTGTAGCCCACGGCTGCAGCCGTCGAGCGGACCGCCGTCGGGAAGATCTCGGTCATCGCGACCAGCGTCGTGGAGATCAACACCCCCAGGAGCAGGCCGAACACCGCTTGGGCGGCCACGGCCAGGCCGGTCGGGGCGTCTCGGACGGCGATCAGCAGCGGGACCGACAGCACCGCGAACCCGATGGCCGCGCCCACCAGGATCGGTCTGCGCCCGATCCGGTCACTGAGCCCGCCCAGGTACGGCATCACCGCCATCGTCGCGGCGCCCACGGCCAGCGAGGCCCAGAACGCGACCGTGGCACCCCGGCCGACCGTCCTGCCGACGAAGGAGGGCAGGAACGTCATCACGGTGTAGAAGGCCGCCGAGTGGAAGGCGCCGATCAGGAGCGCGGCGGCCAGGCTGCGGCGGTACCGGAAGACGTCCTTCAGCGGCGCGCGGGTGGTCTCGGCGCGCTCGGCGATCGCGGCGAACTCCGGCGACTCCTGCAGCCGGAGCCGGATGTAGAGCCCGATCAGGCCGAGCGGCCCGGCGATCAGGAACGGGACCCGCCAGCCCCAGGCGGCCATCGCCTCGGTGCCGAGGACCGCGCCCAGCCCGGTCGCGACGACCGCGCCGAGCACGAACCCGACCACGCAGGCGAACATGATCCAAGACATCGCATACCCGCGGCGGGCCGGACCGGCGTGTTCGAGTACGTAGCTGGTCACGCTGCCGTACTCGCCGCCGGCCGAGAAGCCCTGCAACGAGCGGAGCAACACCAGCAGGATCGGCGCCGCGATGCCGATGGTGGCGTACGTGGGCAGGACACCGATCAGGGTCGTCGCGGCCGCCATCATGGTGAGGGCGAAGATCAGCACGCCGCGGCGGCCGAGTCGGTCCGCGATCGGGCCGAGCACCAGCCCGCCGAGCGGTCGGACGAAGAACGTCAGGCCGAACACCGCGAAACCCGCCAGCAGCTCGGTGGCGGGATCGCCGGTCGGGAAGAACAGCGAACCGAGGTAGACGGCGACGAAGCCGTAGACGGCGAAGTCGTACCACTCCACGGCGTTGCCGATCGCCGAGGCCACGATGGCGCGGCGCGGTGTCGCCGCCGCACCGGGCGACGGATCCGAGGTCACTGACATCCGGGACTCCCCACCTTCATTGGTTCGGTAGTGGTCCGGACGGTATTCGCGCTCGGCTACGAAATGTATGGTGATCGGACTAACAAGGAGGCGCTTCGTTTGGAGCTGGAGCCAAAAGGTGTGCCTGCCGAGGTCGCCGCCGAGCTGCAAGCCATCGCGGCCGCCATGGCGGCCCGCGCCGAGGAGATCGTGTCCCGGCAATGGGCGCGGGCTCAGGAGCACCCGTCGTACGCCGTGATCGACGAGGAGGACCTGCGGGCGTCCGGGCGGCGCAACGTCTCGCGGGCGGTCGCCGTCCTGCGTGGTGATCCGCGACCGCAGGAGCGGGTGACCGAGGACGAGTTCGCCACCGGTCGCAGGCGGGCCCGGCAGGGCATCCCCGCCGAGGCGATGACCACGCTGTTCCGGGAGGTCTACGGGGTGCTGCGGGACGCCGTCGTCGAGACGGGGCGGGCCGAGGGCGTCGGCGTCGAGGCCCTGGTGACCGGCCTGCAGTGGCTCTGGCAGTCCGCCGACGAGACTGCGACGACGATGCTGACCGGCTACCACAGCGCCGAGCTGGACCAGGTTCGAGCCGAGGAGAGCAGGCGGGTGTCCTTCCTGACGGCGCTCCTGCTGGGGACGCTCCCGCCGCCCGCCTCGGCGGACGACGACGTGCTCGGCTACGGGCTGCGGCGGTCGGGCCGGTACTGGGTGGTGCGGGCGCGTGTCGGGCCCGAGGAGGGTGGACCGCTGTCCCGGCAACTGCTCGCGGCAGCTCGCACGGCGGGCGTCCCGGACCCACTGCTCGGTCCGGTGGACGACGAGGTGGTCGGTGTGCTGAGTGCGCCGCCGCCCGCGGACCTCCCCTGCGGCGGGCTCGTCGCCGTCGACGGCCCCGGGGTGCCCGCCGACTTGCACGACGTCTACGGCGCCGCCGGGGAGCTGCTCGCCGGAGGACTGCGGGCCGGCAGGCGCGGGATCGTCGATCGCGCGTCCCTGGGTCTGCGGCTGGCCGTGTACGACCGTCGGGATGTAGGTGAGCATCTCTGCGCGCGCTACATCCGGCCGCTGCAGCGCACCCGGATGGGACGGGACGTGCTCCGCACGCTGCGGGTCCATCTCGCCCACCGGCGGTCCGTCGCGGAGACGGCCCGCGTGCTGACGGTCCACCCCAACACCGTGCGGTACCGGGTCGAGCGGTTCGTCGAGATCACCGGGGCGGACCTGACCGACACCGAGACGCTCGCCGAGGTGTGGTGGGCGTTGGAGTTCGACAACCCGGGCTAGGCTGCGTTCGATCACGAAACGGTGCGTGGCGGAACGGGGGAGCCGTGTCGGCTGGTGGTGGGACCCGCGCGATTCTCGCGGCTCTGGGGGCGAACGCGGGCATCGCGCTGGCGAAGTTCATCGGGTACCTGGTCACCGGGTCGTCGTCCATGCTCGCGGAGGCGGTGCACTCGGTGGCGGACACCGCCAACCAGGGGCTGCTGCTGCTCGGCGGGCGGACCGCCCGGCGCCGGGCCAACCCGGAGCACCCCTTCGGCTACGGCCGGGACCGGTACTTCTACTCGTTCGTCGTCGCGTTGTTGCTCTTCACCCTCGGCTCGGTCTTCGCGATCTACGAGGGCATCCACAAGCTGGAGGAGCCCGAGCCGCTGACCTCGCCGCTGGTCGCCGTGATCATCCTGCTGGTCGCGGTGTGCCTGGAGGGCTACTCGTTCCGCACGGCGATGCGCGAGTCGACGCCGCTCAAGGGCGATCTGACGTGGTGGCAGTTCATCCGGCAGGCGAAGGTGCCCGAGCTGCCCGTGGTGCTGCTGGAGGACACCGGCGCCCTGGTCGGTCTGGTGTTCGCGCTGGCGGGCGTCGGCCTGACCGTGCTGACGGGCGACCCGGTCTGGGACGCCGTCGGCACGCTCTGCATCGGCACCCTGCTCGGTGTCATCGCGATCATCCTGATCGTCGAGATGAAGAGCCTGCTGATCGGCGAGGGCGCCGCCGCCCCGCTGCTCTCGACGATCGTCCGGGAGCTCGAGGCGGGCGTCGCGGTGGAGCGGGTCATCCACATCAAGACCCTCTACCTGGGCCCCGAGGAGCTGATGGTGGCGGCGAAGCTCGGGTTCACGTCGGGCCTGCCGGTCGACGCCGTCGCCGCGGCGATCGACGAGGCCGAGGCCCGGGTCCGCGGTGCCGTGCCCGAGGCCCGGGTCATCTACCTCGAGCCGGACCTGGATCGTTCGCGGGTCGCCTCCTGACCTGCTCGAAGATCAGGCTCGTCTGGGTGTTGGCGACCTCCTCACGGGAGTTCAGCGCCACCACGAAGTCCCGCAGCGCCGCCGAGTCCGCCGCGGCCACGTTCAGCAGGTAGTCGTCGACGCCTGCGAGGAACCAGCAGGCGCGCACCTCGGGCAGCCGGGTCAGGACGTCCTCGAACTCGCGCATCCGCCGTCGGGCCGCGGCCTGCAGTCGGACCGACACCATGGCCTGCAACGGCCGTCCGGTCGCGGCCGGGTCGACGTCCGCGTGGAAGCCGCGGATCACGCCGCGCTCGCGCAGCGACCGGACCCGGGTCAGGCACGTCGAGGGGGCCACCCCGACCCGCTCGGCCAGCGCGTTGTTGGGGATGCGTGCGTCGAGCTCCAGCTCGCGCAGGATCGCGCGGTCCACCGGGTCGAGCCGCACATCGTTCGGTGAGGCACCCCGCCGAGCCGCACTCGCTGACGATTCTTCCGACATGCCACGAGGTTACAGAATCTTCCACCGTTCAGTTCCCGCTCTGGCGACGTTTCTTCGATACTGGTGTCCGACACCGGCGGATCGGGAAGGACTGGGCATGCGGATCGGCGTACCGGCAGAGGTCAAGGACAACGAGTTCCGGGTGGCCCTGACCCCCGCGGGCGTGCACGAGCTGACCCGACGCGGTCACGAGGTCGTCGTCGAGCAGGGCGCGGGCCTGGGTTCCTCGATCACCGACGACGAGTTCAAGGCCGCGGGCGCGGAGCTGCGCGCGAGTGCGGACGAGGTCTGGGACGCCGCCGAGCTGCTGCTCAAGGTCAAGGAGCCGGTCGAGTCCGAGTATCACCGCCTGCGCCCCGACCTGACCCTGTTCACCTACCTGCACCTGGCCGCCTCCCGCGCCTGCACCGATGCGCTGCTGGCCGCGGGCACCACCGCGGTCGCCTACGAGACCGTGCGCACCGCCGACGGCCGCCTCCCGCTGCTCGCCCCGATGAGCGAGGTCGCCGGGCGGCTCGCCCCGCAGGTCGGCGCCTACCACCTGATGAGCGCGCAGGGCGGCCGCGGCGTGCTGATGGGCGGCGTCCCCGGGGCGCCGCGCGCGCACGTCGTCGTCCTCGGGGCCGGGGTCTCCGGCTCGCACGCCGTGCAGATCGCCGTCGGGATGGGCGCCCGGGTCACCGTGCTGGACCTCAACGTCGACGCCCTGCGCCGGATCGACGCGCAGTACCAGGGCCGCGTCGAGACCGTGCACTCCACCGCGTACGCCATCGAGAAGGCGGTGCTCGACGCGGACCTCGTCATCGGCGCCGTGCTCGTGCCCGGGGCGAAGGCCCCGACCCTGGTGTCGAACGAGCTCGTCGCGCGGATGAAGCCCGGCGCGGTGCTCGTCGACATCGCGGTGGACCAGGGCGGCTGCTTCGCCGACACCCGCCCCACCACGCACGCCGAGCCCACGTTCCGGGTGCACGAGACGGTCTTCTACTGCGTCGCGAACATGCCCGGCGCCGTCCCGCACACCTCCACCCACGCGCTGGCCGCGGTCACGCTCCCGTACGCGATCGCGTTGGCGGACAAGGGGTGGAAGCAGGCCCTGCGGGACGACCCGGCCCTGGCGGGCGGGCTCAACACCTGGGCGGGCGTGCTGACGAACGCCGAGGTCGCCGCCGCGCACGGCCTGGAGTCCCGGACCGTCGAGTCCGTCCTGACCGCCTGACCCGTGCGCGGCGATCGTCGCCATGGCGACGATCGCCGCGCACGGGTCAGGCCAGGATGACGCCGACCTCGCGCATCTCCTTGAGCGTGCGTGCGGTGGACTCGGGGGCCACTCCCGCGCACAGGTCCGGCAGGAGCCGGGTGCGCAGGCCTGCGCCGAGGGCGTCGAGCGCGGTGGCGCGCACGCAGTAGTCCGTGGCGATGCCGACGACGTCCACGGCGTCGATCCCCTTGTGGTGCAGCCACTCCCGCAGCGCGACGTGCCCGGGCTCGGCGCCCTGGAACCCGGAGTACGCCGCGGTGAACTGCCCCTTGTCGAACACCGCCTCGATGCGCGCGACGTCCAGCGCCGGGTGGAAGCTCGCCCCCGGCGTGTCCGCGACGCAGTGCACCGGCCAGCTGTGGACGAAGTCCGGGGTCTCGCTGAAGTGGTCGCCCGGGTCGATGTGGAAGTCCCGGGTCGCGACGACGGCGGCGTACTCGCCGCTGCGTGCCTGCTCCGACACGGCGGCGGCCACCGCGGCGCCGCCCGCGACGGCGAGCGAGCCGCCCTCGCAGAAGTCGTTCTGCACGTCGACGACGATCAACGCGCGCATCAGGCCTCCGTCGGGAAGACGGTCGGGATCGCAGGCTCCCCACGGGAGAGCTTGAGTCCCTCCCACGGCACCGACACCAGCGCCTGGCGCAGCCGCTCGCGACCCTGGGCCAGCGTCGGGACGTCCGGGACGACGTCACCGCTGCGGACCAGCGGGATCGGGAGCACCCGGTCGTGCGGGCCGACCTGCGGCGCGATCGTCACCGGGTGCACGACCTCCTCGACGGCGGTCCCGGTGGGCTTGTGCCTGCGCAGCGCCGACTTGCGCCCGCCGCGGGACTCCTTGCTCGACGACCGCTTCGCGACCGGGCGCCCGTCCACCTCGACGAGCTTGTAGACCATCCCCGCCGTCGGGGCGCCGGACCCGGTGACCACGCTCGTGCCCACGCCGTAGGAGTCCACCGGCTCGGCCCGCAGGCTCGCGATCGCGTACTCGTCCAGGTCGCCGGACAGGACGATCCGCGTGTTCGTCGCACCGAGGGAGTCCAGCTGCTCGCGGGCCTGGTGGGCCATCACCCCCAGGTCGCCGGAGTCGATCCGGATCGCGCCCAGCTCCGGGCCCGCCGCCTCGACGGCCAGCTCGATGCCGCGGTGGATGTCGTAGGTGTCGACGAGCAGCGTCGTGTCCGTGCCCAGGGCCTCGACCTGGGCCCGGAAGGCGCCCAGCTCGTCGTCGTGCAGGAGGACCCACGCGTGCGCGGCGGTGCCCGCGGCCGGGACGCCGTAGCGGCGGGCGGCCTCGAGGTTCGACGTCGTCGCGAAGCCCGCCAGGTAGGCCGCGCGGGCGCTCGCGACGGCCGCCTCCTCGTGGGTGCGGCGGCTGCCCATCTCGATGATGGGTCGGCCACCCGCGGCGGTGACCATCCGCGCGGCCGCGCTCGCGATGGCGCTGTCGTGGTTGAGGATGCTCAGGAAGAGCGTCTCCAGGACGCACGCGTCGGCGAACGTGCCGGTGACGGTCAGGATCGGGGAGCCGGGGAAGTAGAGCTCGCCCTCGGGGTAGCCGTCGATGTCTCCGGAGAACCGGTAGCCGGAGAGCCACTTCAGCATGCGCTCGTCGAGCCTGCCCTCGAGACTGGCCAGCTCCGCGTCCCCGAAGCGGAAGTCCTGCAAAGACTCCAGTACCCGGCCGGTCCCGGCGACGACGCCGTACCGACGCCCGTCGGGCAGCCTGCGGGCGAAGAGCTCGAAGGTGCACCGGCGGTCCGCGGTGCCGTCCGCGAGCGCTGCCGCGACCATGGTCAGCTCGTACATGTCGGTGAGGAGCGCGGTGCTCCCGTTGCCGCTCATGTCGCGAGCCTATGCGGCGTTCTGGGCGGATGGGGCAGCGTGTCACCATGGAGACATGTCCGCGCCGCTGAGCTCGCCCACCACCCAGGTGGACCCCGACCTGGACGAGGACGTCGCCGGTGACACGCCGTGGCAGGCGGTCGTGTGGAACGACCCGGTGAACCTCATGTCGTACGTCACCTACGTGCTGCAGAAGGTGTTCGGGTACCCGGAGCCCAAGGCCACCGCGCTGATGCTCGACGTGCATCACAAGGGCAAGGCCGCCGTCTCCGCCGGGGACAAGGACAAGATCGAGACCGACGTCGCCAAGCTCCACGCCGCGGGGCTCTGGGCGACCATGCAGCGCACGTGAACGGCTGGAAGAAGGCCGGGCGGGGCGCGCGCGTGCGGCTCGTCGCCACCATGGAGGAGCAGGAGGCGTCCGTCCTGCGCGGACTGGTCGGCGAGGTCGTCCAGATGCTCGACGGGCGCGAGGCCGAGTCCCCCGCGGACGAGCTGGCCGAGCTCACCGGCATGCGCACCGGGCCGTCGAAGCGCCCCGAGGACCGGGTCCTCGCCCGCCTGCTGCCGGACTTCACGATGGAGGACGCGGACCTCGCCGCCGGCCTGCGCTCGCTGCACGAGCCGTCGTTGATCGAGGCCAAGCGGGACGCGGCCACCACCGTGCTGCGCGGGCTGCCGCCGCGGGGCGGGCGGGTGGAGCTGTCGGTCGAGGAGGCGGACGTCTGGCTCGCCGCCCTCAACGACGTCCGGCTGGCGTTGGGCACGGCCCTCGACGTCTCCGAGGAGACCCCCGACTCCTTCCCGGACGACGACCCCCGTGGCCCGCACCTGGGCGTCTACCACTGGCTCACCTTCGTGCAGGACTCACTGGTCCAGGCCCGGCTGTCCCTGCTCTGATTCGCGATCGCGAACGGTGTGGGCCTTTTCCTTCCCCGTTCGGTGAGCCGCTGAGATCATCGGCTGCATGACCGCGCCGAACGTCGGCTACGCCCGCCTGCTGGACCACGCGCAGGAGGGGTATGCCCCGGTCCTGACCGGCCGTGCTCTGGCGATCGACGTGGAGCGGGCGCGGGAGGTGGTGGGGAGGTTGGAGGCGGTGGCGGACGAGGTCGGGGAGCTGCACCGTCAGCTCTCGGCGGTGCGAATCGAACCACCGGCCAACGACGACGTCAGCCGCAATGCTGCTATGCAGAGCGCTCGAATGGTCACGGCAGGCCGCTCTTATCTGAGCGCGTGGCACCAGGACATCGTGACATCGATACGGGCGCTCAAGCAGCAGGTCGACGACTATGCCGCCGCGGACCGCGGAAACGCCGCTCGACCATGATCGTGCTGGTCAGACGTCTTCTGTTGTTCGCTGTTCTCCTCGCCACAATCACTGCATGTTCCCCAGTGGGTGAGCAGAGAAGCGCCTCGCCGGCTGACACGACTCCGGCTCCGTCGCGACAGGTCTCCGATCCGCTCGACGCTCACGGCGTGGCCGCCTGTGATCTCCTTGCTCCTGCGGCACTTCAGCACGCAGGCATGGAGCCGGGCTCGGCAACCGACACCTCGAGTGCATCTGCAACGGGATGTCTATGGCGCTCAAGTGATCACGCGGAGACTCTGGAGTTCGTGCTGAACCTGGGCATGCCGGTAGAGGTCATGGATGCGTCGGTCGGTGTTGTTCCCGACTACGTGGCGGGAGAGCTCCGCGGATTTCCGTCGGTTCGTGAGGGTGCGATCGACTCATCCATCTGTACTACATACGTCGCTATCGCATCGACTCAAGTCTTCTCCACGGAAGTCAGTTCGCGTGCCGAAAGCCCAGCTCTCGCAGCGTGTGATCGCGCCGAGCTGGCTGCCCTCGCAGCGCTCGACGCCCTTGCGGCGCGTTCGCGGTAGCGGACGCCTTCTTTCGCTGTCGGCAGGTGATGAGGCATGCCTGGCCAGGCACGGGGTGCCTGCAGGTCCGGGCTCGGCTGCCCCTGCTCTGATTCGCGATCGTGAACGGTGTGGGGATTTTGCTTCCCCGTTGGGTGGGCCGCTGAGATCATCGGGCGTATGACCGCGCCGAACGTGGGCTATGCCCGCCTGCTGGACCACGCGCAGGAGGGGTATGCCCCGGTGCTCACGGGTCGTGCTCTCGCGATCGACGTGGAGCGGGCGCGGGAGGTGGTGGGGAGGTTGGAGGCTGTCGCGGACGAGTTGCGAAGCGAGGTCGAGCGGCTCGCGATGATTCAGGTGGTTCCCCCCGGGCATGACCCGGTAAGTCGCAACGCTGCAGCGCAGTCGGACCGAATGATTTTCGCTAGCCGCGCCTACCTGCGATCGTGGCACGACGATGTTGTGGCGGGAATAGATGCCTTGCGGCAGCAAATCGCAGATTTCGTCGAGGCTGACCGACGGAACGCGGCACGTTTGTGAGCGCGCGTGGCCTGCTTCTGGTGTTCGGACTCTTCTGGCTGAGTGCTTGCTCCGGCGGTTCGCCCGAACCTGTCGTGGACAAGTCGGTCGCGCCACCCCTTGACGCTCGGGGTCTTGTGGCGTGCAACGTTGTCGACCCGAGTGCACTCAAGGCGGCCAGAGTTGAGCCTGGTACGGCCACTGATGCATCGAACGAGCTGGCGTCGCGATGCGACTGGCAGTCAGCTGACGGTGCCGATTCCTTAAGTCTGCTTATCAACGTCGACTACAACATAGAGCGAATCTATGCTGCTGCAGACTCGATAGGCGGATCTGAAAGGTTTGAAATCGACGGCTACAGGGCCGTCCGCGAAGGAGGCGTCGACGCAACTATTTGCACGGTCTATGTCGCCGTCGGCGAGGACCAGGTGATCTCGGCCCAGTCGGGCTCGCGGTCGCCCGAGTCGCCGCGCCCGTGCGAGAGGGCGGGTGCTTTCGCGGGGGCCGTGATCGACGCGCTCGCGGCGCGTTCGCGATAGCGAACGACTTCGCGGGTTCGCGCCCGGCTCGTCGTCGGGTGGGGGATCGTCCGCGTATGGCCAGGTATGAGGGGACCAGTACGCCGTTCGAGTCGATGTCGTTGAAGGACATTCGTGAGCCCGTCGTCGCGGGGGCGGGGGCCGGATCGATCCGGGTCGCGGCGGACGCGCTGGAGGACGTCGGGCGCAGGCTCGACGCGCTCAACGGCGAGATGGCGAGCATCGAGCGGGCCTATGCCGAGGCCCACCAGGGCGACACCGCCGAGCGGACCCGCAGCTTCCTGCGCGTGCTCGGCGAACCGGGCCGCCTCGGCGCGCTCACCTTCCCGAGCGCCGTGCGGGCCCTGCGGGAGCAGGCCGAGCACTACGAACTCGCCCGCACCGGCATGGAGGCCGTCGAGCCTGCCGCCACCCCGTCGACGGCCCGCACCGCCGCGGAACTCGGTCGGCGACACCGTGACCAGGCGGCGTCGGTGGCGCGACGCTACGAGAACGCGTCGAACCAGAACCTGGTGCAGGCCTTCGAGCCCTTCACCCCGGTCGGCATCCAGCCCCCGAACGGGGAACCGGTGGATCTCGGCCCGGCGCCGCAGTTCCCGCAGGCCGGGTCGGTCGGGGCGGGGTCGGTGCCGCTCGCCCCCGCCCAGGTGACGGGCGTGCCGGTCACCCCGGTCGACAGCGGGGCACGGGCTCCCGAGGTCGCTCCGTCGCAGGCCGGTGCCGTCGGGGGCGCGCAGCCCGGCGCTTCCGGCGGCGGATCGGGGGGATCGTCCGGCGGCCCGCGCGTCGACGGGCTCGGATCGACGGGGCTCGGTACGGCCCCGTCGGGGGCGCAGGCGGGACGCGGTCCCGGTGCTCCCGGCGCCGCCGGCCCCGGAGGGCGGGCCGGCTCGGCCTCGGGTCCCGGCCCGATCGGATCCACAGGCCTCGGGCGCGGCCCGTCGGGAGCCGGGGCCACCGGGTGGACCGGACGAGGTCGGCCGGGGACCGGCGGCGAGCCGGGCGGGCGCGGGGCGGGAACCGTCGGGGGGCGTGGGACGAACGGGGTGGGGGTCGGCCGGGCGGGCGGCGGGGTCGCGGAGGGCGCGGGTCGCGGCATCCCGGGGCGCGGCGTGCTCGAACCGGCCCCGCGGGGTGCGGTCGGGGAGCGGGCCGGGGTGCTCGGGGCGGAGGAGGCGCGGCCGACCCCGCGGTCGACGTCGTCGTCCCACCTGCCGTTGGTCCCCGGTGCGGGGGCCGGGGCGCGGCCGGGGGAGAGCCGGGGGCGGCCCGGCTGGTTGGTCGAGGAGGACCCGGAGGGGGCGTGGGCGGCGGACGTGCCGGACCACTGTCCGCCGGTGCTCGGCCGCCGGGACGTGTGAGTCTCGCCGGGGGTGTGTGCTCTTGTCGGGGGTGTTACGTAGGCTGGACGCGTGCTGGTCATCCGGAGGGATCTCCTCGACGAGATCGTCGCGCATGCCCGCCGGGACCACCCGGACGAGGCGTGCGGCGTCGTCGCGGGCCCGGAGGGGTCGGACCGGCCGGAGCGCTTCATCCCGATGCTGAATGCGGCGCGGTCGCCCACCTTCTACGAGTTCGACTCGGGTGACCTGTTCCAGCTGTACAAGCAGATGAACGCCAACGACGAGGTGCCCGTGGTGATCTACCACTCGCACACCGCGACCGAGGCGTACCCGTCGCGCACCGACATCTCCTACGCCTCCGAGCCCGAGGCGCACTACGTGCTGGTCTCCACCCGCGACTCGGCGGAGACGAACCACACGGGCCACGAGTTCCGGTCGTTCCGGATCGTCGACGGTGTGGTGACCGAGGAAGAAGTTCAGGTCGTGGAGACTTATATGTTCGCGCACACGGGCGCGGACGACGTCCCCGACCTCGGCTGACCCGCCCTCGCCACCGCACGTCTCGACACGATCAGGAGTACCGAAGAACCATGGCCGTCACCGTCTCCATCCCGACCATCCTCCGCACCCACACCGGGGGCGAGAAGGCCGTCGAGGCGAAGGGCAGCACCGTCGCCGAGGTGATCGAGGACCTCGAGTCGCGCCACAGCGGCCTGAAGGACCGGCTGCTCAAGGACGGCAAGCTCCACCGCTTCGTCAACATCTACGTGGACGACGAGGACGTGCGCTTCGCCGGCGGCCTGGAGGCTCCGGTCAAGGAGACCTCGACCCTGACCATCCTGCCGGCCGTCGCCGGCGGCATGCGCTGAGCTGACGGCACCGGCGGCGGGTGATCCCCGCCGCCCAGGCCGCCCTGGAGGAGCGATGGCGCGCTACGACTCCCTGCTGCAGGCGGTGGGGGACACCCCACTCGTCGGGCTCCCGTCGCTGTCCCCGGCGGAGAACGTCCGCCTGTGGGCGAAGCTCGAGGACCGCAACCCGACCGGCTCGATCAAGGACCGGCCCGCCCTGGCCATGATCGAGAAGGCCGAGGCGGACGGGCTGCTCACACCGGGCTGCACCATCCTGGAGCCGACCTCGGGCAACACCGGCATCTCGCTCGCCATGGCCGCGAAGCTCAAGGGCTACCGGATCGTCTGTGTGATGCCGGAGAACACCTCCGAGGAGCGTCGCCAGCTGCTGTCCATGTACGGCGCGCAGATCATCTCCTCGCCTGCGGCCGGCGGCTCCAACCAGGCCGTCGCCATGGCCAAGGAGCTGGCCGCCGAGCACCCCGACTGGGTGATGCTCTACCAGTACGGCAACCCGGCGAACGCGGACGCGCACTACCGCACCACCGGGCCCGAGATCCTGCGGGACTGCCCCGAGATCACGCACTTCGTGGCGGGCCTGGGCACCACCGGCACGCTGGTCGGCACCGGCCGCTACCTGCGCGAACAGAAGCCGGACGTGCAGATCATCGCCGCCGAGCCGCGCTACGGCGAGCTGGTGTACGGCCTGCGGAACCTCGACGAGGGCTTCGTCCCGGAGCTCTACGACCCCAGCGTGCTGACCGGCCGCTACTCCGTCGGCAGCTACGACGCGCTGCGTCGCACCCGTGAGCTGGTGGAGAAGGAGGGGATCTTCGCCGGCATCTCCACCGGCGGGATCCTGCACGCCGCCCTCGCCGTCGCTGAGAAGGCCGCAGGCTCCCACGAGTCCGCGGACATCGTGATCGTGGTGTGCGACGGCGGCTGGAAGTACCTCTCCACCGGCGCCTACAGCGGCGCGCTGGACGACGCGGCCGAAGGCATCGAGGGCCACCTCTGGGCCTGAGCCCTCAGCGCCTGGTGATCACCGCGGCGGTCAGCCCAGGTGGGCGACCTGCGGGGTGGTGACCTCCCGCGTGCCCGCGCGGACCAGGACCATGATCAGCGCGGTGCCGATCAGGAGCAGGGCGGCGGCCCAGGCGAAGGCGACGACGTAGCTGTACACCGCCACCTCGGCCATCTGCGACGGGTCGGTGATCGGGTGCTCCGCGAGCCGGCTCGCCGCGGCGGTGGTCGCGATCGTGTTCAACAGGGCCGTGCCGAGCGAGGCGCCGACCTGCTGGGTGGCGTTGAGCACCGCGGAGGCCGCCCCGGCGTCCTGGTTGCCGACCCCGACCAGCGCGAGGCTCGCCAGCGGGACGAACGAGAGCCCGAGCCCGAGGCCGAGCACCAGCTGGGCGGGCAGGAGCAACGTCAGGAACGAGCTGTCCGGCGTGATCAGGGTCAGCAGGATCATCCCCGCCGCCGCGACGAGCCCGCCCGTGACCATCAGCGGCTTCGGCCCGATCCGCGGCATCAGCTGGGAGGCGACGCCCGCCGCGACGAGCACACCCCCGGTGACCGGCAGGGACGCCAGCCCCGCCTGCAGCGGCGTGTACCCCAGCACGATCTGGAAGTAGAAGGTCAGGAACAGGAACGCGCCGAGCAGGCCGGCCCCCACGAGCGTCGAGAAGAGGTAGGCCCCGCCGCGGTCGCGCTGCACGAGCAGCGCCAGCGGTACCAGCGGGTGCGAGGACCGCTGCTCGATCACCACGAACGCCACCAGCAGCACCACGGCCGCGCCGAAGCTGCCCAGCGCCCACGGCGCGGACCAACCGTCCTCCGACGCCCGGGTGAAGCCGTAGACCAGCGCGACCAGGCCGAGGGTCACCGTGACCGCACCCGGCACGTCGTACCGGGTGTCCCCCTGCGCGCGGCTCTCCGGCACGAACACCAGCGCCAGCGCCACCGCGACCACCGAGATCGGGATGTTGACCAGCAGGCACCACCGCCAGTCGGCGTACTCGGTGAGCACCCCGCCGAGCACCAGTCCGACCGCCGACCCGCCGCCCGCGACCGCGCCGAACACGCTGAACGCCTTCGCCCGCTCGCCGGGCTCGGTGAACAGCACTGTGAGCAGCGCCAGCCCGGCCGGGGCCAGGAGCGCGCCGAAGACACCCTGGAGGCCGCGGGCGGCGAACAGGGTGAGCGCGTCCTGCGCGAGCCCGCCGAGACCGGAGGCGAGGGCGAACCCCAGCGCCCCCACCACGAAGGTGCGCTTGCGCCCCCAGAAGTCCGCGATCCGCCCGCCGAGCAGCAGCAACCCGCCGAACGCCAGCGTGTAGGCGGTGACCACCCACTGGCGGTCGGCGTCGGAGATACCGAGGTGGGCCTGGGCCTGGGGGAGCGCGATGTTCACGATCGTCGCGTCCAGCACCACCATCAGCTGGGCGAGCGCGATCACGAACAGCGCGGCCCAGCGGCCGGGGTGCGGGGCGGGGGTGGACATACGGATCATTCTGCCGACGCGGTCCGACGGTTTCGGTTCTCAGGGCTTTCACGGCTGGGTGACACCGGATCCCGCTACATTCGAAGGCATGACCTTGCCGCAGGTCCCCGCGCCCACCCCGCCCCGCAGCCTCTCGCGGATCATCCCGCCGCACCCGCTGCGCGCCGCGGTGATCATGCTGGTGTTCACGGGCGCGCTCTACGCCCTGGAGCTGTTCGACCAGGCCACGGGCGAGGGCCTCGACAACGACGGCATCATCGCCCGCAACCTCGACGGGCTGTGGGGCATCGTCTGGGCCCCGCTCCTGCACGGCGGGTGGCCGCACCTCATCGCGAACACGCTGCCCTTCCTGGTCTTCGGATGGCTCGCGATGGCGGGCGGGCTGCGGCAGTGGGTCGGCGTCACGGCGCTGATCTGGATCGGCAGCGGGGTCATGGTCTGGCTGACGGCACCGAGCTTCGTCTCCACCATCGGCATGTCGGGGGTGATCTTCGGCTGGCTGCTGTTCCTGCTGGTCCGCGGCTTCTTCGCCCGGTCGGGCAAGCAGATCCTGCTGGGGCTCGTCCTGCTGGTGCTCGAGGGTGGCATGCTGTTCGGCGTGCTCCCCGGCACCCCGGGGATCTCGTGGCAGGCGCACCTGTTCGGTGCCGTGTTCGGGATCCTCGCCGCCTGGCTGGTGGCCAAGGCGGACCGGAGAACCGCGATCTGAGGAGGGCCGTGAAGGACGCGCCGATCGGCATCTTCGACTCCGGCGTCGGCGGGCTCACCGTCGCGCGCGCGGTGATCGACCAGCTCCCCACCGAGCGGATCGTCTACGTCGGCGACACCGCGAACGGCCCGTACGGCCCGCTGAAGATCGCCGACATCCGCAGGCACGCCCTCGCGGTCGGGGACGATCTCGTCGAGCGCGGGGTGAAGCTGCTGGTCATCGCCTGCAACACGGCGGCGGCGGCCTGTCTGGCGGATGCCCGGGAGCGCTACCCGGTGCCCGTCATCGAGGTCCTCCGCCCCGCCGTCCGGCGCGCGGTGGCCGCCACCCGCACCGGCCGCATCGGGGTGATCGGCACGAGCGCCACCATCGCGTCGGGGGCCTACCAGGACGCCTTCGCCGCGGCGCGGGACGTCGAGATCACCGCGGTGGCCTGTCCGCGGTTCGTGGACTTCGTGGAACGCGGCATGACCAGCGGCAGGCAGGTGCTGGGCCTGGCCCAGAGCTACCTCGCGCCGCTGCAGCAGGCCGAGGTGGACACCGTGGTGCTCGGCTGCACGCACTACCCGCTGCTCGCGGGCGTGCTGCAGATCGTGCTGGGCCCGGACGTCACCCTGGTCTCCAGCGCGGACGAGACGGCGAAGGACGTCGTCCGCACCCTGATGGCCGAGGATCTCGCCCGCGAACCCACCGACCCCGTCCTGGGGCCGCACGAGTTCCTCGCGACCGGGGACCCGGAACCTTTCCGCAGGCTGGGCCGCCGGTTCCTCGGCCCCGAGATCGGCCGGGTCGAGGCGCTGGGCGAGCGGGTGCTCCGGTAGCGTCGCAGCGTGTTCGGCTGGCTGGAGATCGTCGCGTACGTCGCGGCGGCGGTGGTGGCGGTCCACGGGATCGTCGCCACGGTGCGGGGCAGGGCGCCGGACAAGACCCACCGCTGGGCGGTCGGGGCGTTCGAGGCGGTCCTGGTGGTCCAGGCGCTGATCGCCGCGGGCCGGGTGTTCTTCGGCGGGGTCACGCTGCCGGAGCAGACCACGTTCCTGATCTACCTGCTGGTCAGCGTGTGCGTCATGCCGATCGCGCTGCAGTTCGCCACGGCCGAGCCCACGAGGTGGGGCGGCACGGTGATCGCGGTCGGGGCGGTCGGCACCGCCGTCGCGGTGTGGCGGCTCCACGGGCTGTGGGTGGCCGGTGTCTGAGCCCGGACCCCGCCCGACGTCGAGTGGACCCGGCCGGGTCCTCGTCGCCGTCTACGCGATCTTCGCGCTGTCCGCCACGGCCCGCGCCCTGGTGCAGATCGTCGGCCGGTTCTCCGAGGCGCCGCTGGCGTACGTGCTGTCGCTGGCCGCGGGCGTCGTCTACATCCTCGCGACGATCGGGCTCGCAGGCCGCAGGCCGTGGCACCGGCGGCTGGCCTGGGCGGCGGTGGCGTTCGAGCTGGTCGGAGTGCTCGTGGTGGGCACGCTGACGGTGTTCGACGCCGGGGACTTCCCCGACGACACCGTGTGGTCGGTCTACGGCCGCGGCTACGGGTTCATCCCGCTGGTGCTTCCGTTCATCGGACTGTGGTGGCTGCGGCGGACCGGACGCCCGGGTTAGCCTCCTGACCATGAAGCTCGTGGTGCTGGGGTGCTCCGGCAGCGGGCCGGGGCCGGCCTCGCCCGCCTCCGGCTACCTCGTCGAGGCGGGGGACACCCGCCTCGTGCTCGACCTCGGCAACGGCACGTTCGGTGCGCTGCAACGGTTCGTCGACCCCTTCGCGCTCGACGCCGTGGTGTTCAGCCACCTGCACCCGGACCACTGCGCGGACTTCTCGGCCCTGTCGGTGTGGCGGCGCTACCACCCCGCGGCCCCGCCCGCGGTCCCGCTGCCGGTCTACGGCCCGGCCGAGGCGGAGGACCGGTTCGCGGCCCAGTACGCCCCCGGCGCCGCGCAGCGCGGGTCCGGCGAGTTCGCGGGGGTCTACACGTTCCACACCCACGTGCCACGGACCGCCGTCGGCGACGTGGTGCTGCGCACCGCCGCGGTCGACCATCCGTGCGAGGCGTACGCCCTGCGCGTCGAGCACGGGGGGCGGAGCCTGGTCTACAGCGGCGACACCGGGCCGTGCGAGGGGCTCGTCGAGCTGGCCCGGGGCGCGGACGTCTTCCTGTGCGAGGCCTCCTGGCCGCACACGCCCGACATGCCGAGCGGGGTCCACCTCTCCGGCAGGCAGGCGGGGGAGCACGCCTCGGCCGCCGGCGTCGGCACGCTCCTGATCACCCACGTCCCGGCGTGGATCGACGCGCAGGCGGTGCTCGCCGAGGCCAAGGGCGCGTTCGACGGACCGGTGGAACTGGTCCGCGCGGACGGCGAGTACGCCGTCCTGCGAAACTGACCGGGTGACGCGAGCCGACGGCAGGACCGACGACCAGCTGCGCCCCGTGCGCCTCACCCGTGGTTTCCAGAAGCACCCGGCAGGGTCCGTGCTGGTCGAGTTCGGGGACACGAAGGTGCTGTGCGCCGCCAGCGTGACCGAGGGCGTGCCCCGCTGGCGCAAGGGTTCCGGGCTCGGCTGGCTCACCGCCGAGTACGCGATGCTCCCCAGCGCCACGAACACCCGCTCCGACCGGGAGTCGGTCAAGGGCCGGGTCGGTGGCCGCACCCACGAGATCTCCCGGCTCATCGGCCGGTCGCTGCGGGCGTGCATCGACCTGAAGGCGTTGGGCGAGAACACGATCGCCCTGGACTGCGACGTCCTGCAGGCGGACGGCGGCACCCGCACCGCCGCGATCACCGGGGCCTACGTGGCCCTCGCCGACGCGGTGAGCTGGCTGGGCGCCCGCAACGCGCTGGCGGACCCGAAGCCGCTGTCCTGCCAGATCGCGGCGGTCAGCGTCGGGGTCGTCGACGGGCGGGTGCGCCTCGACCTGCCCTACGAGGAGGACTCGCGGGCCGAGGTCGACATGAACGTCGTCGCGACGGACACCGGCACGCTCGTCGAGGTGCAGGGGACCGGGGAGGGCGCGACCTACACCCGCGCCACCCTCGACGCGATGCTCGACTCCGCGCTGGCGGGCATCGAGGAGCTGACCCGGCTGCAGCGGGAGGCGCTGGCGTGACGATCCTGCTGGCCACCCGGAACGCGGGCAAGCTCGTCGAGTTCCGCAGGCTGCTCACCGGGCTGGAGGTCGTCGGCCTGGCCGACGTCCCCGAGTTCCCCGAGGCCCCCGAGACCGGCGCGACCTTCGCGGAGAACGCCCTGGCCAAGGCCCGGGACGCCGCCGCGGCGACCGGGCTGCCGTCCGTCGCGGACGACTCCGGCCTGGCGGTGGACGCCCTCAACGGCATGCCGGGTGTCCTGTCGGCCCGATGGTCGGGCAAGCACGGAGACGACCTCGCGAACCTGAACCTGCTGCTGGGCCAGCTCGGCGACGTGCCCGACGAACGCCGGGGCGGCGCGTTCATCTGCGCCGCGGCCCTCGTCCTGCCCGGCGGGCGGGAGACGGTCGTGCACGGCGAGTGGCGCGGCCGGATCATCCGGGAACCGCGCGGGACCAACGGCTTCGGCTACGACCCGATCTTCGTCCCGGACGGGGAGACCCGCACCAGCGCCGAGCTCAGCCCGGCCGAGAAGGACGCGGCCAGCCACCGCGGCCTCGCCTTCCGCGCCCTGCTCCCGTACCTGTGAGCGGCGATCGTCGCCATGGCGACGATCGCCGCTCACGAGGTCAGTCGGTGGGGTCGGGCTCGGCGAGCACGCGCTTGGCCACGGCGAAGGCGCTGTTGGCCGCGGGGACCCCGCAGTAGATCGCGCTCTGCAGCAGCACCTCGACGATCTCCTCGCGGGACAGCCCGTTGCGCAGCGCGGCGCGCAGGTGCAGCTCCAGCTCGGCGAGGTGGCCGTGCGCGACGAGTGCGGTCAGGGTGACCGCGCTGCGCATCCGCCGGTCGAGGCCGGGTCGGGTCCAGATCCCGCCCCACGCGTACCGGGTGATCATCTCCTGGAACTCGCCGGTGATCTCGTCGGCCCGTTCCAGGGAGGCGTCGACGTGGGCGGCGCCCAACACCTCGCGGCGGACAGCCAGGCCTGCGGGGTCCAGGTCGAGATCGCGCTTGTCGGTACTCACGGCGGCACCCTAGACGCCGCAGGGCCTGCTCCCGGGGGACGGGTGCGCGCCCCGGGTCGGTACCGTGGTTCCACGTGAGGTGGTGGCGGGTCGCGGCGGCCCTCGGCGGACTCGTCGTCCTCGTCGGGGCGGGGCTGCTGGTCGTGCACGTCTACGGCGTCCCGAAGGTCTCGGACCTGCGCCGCATCACCGGCGAGGCCGGGATGTGGGCGCCGCTGCTCTTCCTCGGGCTCCAGACGCTCGTCTGCGTCACCCCCGTCCCGCGCACGGTGTTCACCATCGCGGCGGGCGCCCTGTTCGGCTCCGCCCTCGGCCTGACCGTGACGATCGTCGCGACGACCCTCGCCGCCGTGCTGGCCTACGGCCTGGTGCGGGTGACGGGTCGGGGGTTGGTCGAGCGGTACGTGCGGGGGTCGGCGGTCCGCTGGGCGCGGCGCAGGCTGGACCACCACGGCGTGCTGGCGGTGACCTCGATGCGGCTGGTCCCGGCCGTGCCGTTCTTCGCCCTGAACTACGTGTGCGGGCTGTCCTCGGTGCGCTTCTGGCCCTACCTCGTCGGCACGGTGGTCGGGATCGTGCCGGGCACCGTGGCGATCGTGGTGCTCGGCGACGCGGTGACGGGCCGGCCCTCCACGGCCACGATCGTCGCGTCCGTGGTGTGCGGGCTGATCGGCCTGACGGGGATCGTCGTCGCCGCCCGCAGACCCGTCCCGGAGGAGGAGTCTGCGGAGGCGGCGACCCCGCAGTGACCTGCGGGCCCGCCGTCACGACGGGCCGAGTGCCGGCGGCGGGATTCGAACCCGCACTGTCACGGACCTAAACCGTGTGCCTCGGCCAATTGGGCTACGCCGGCTGCGCCGTACGGGGGGAAGCGGCCCCCGTCGTCGACGGCGCACTCAGCATACGGAGCGGTCCGGCACCCGGGTACGGCGGCCGTGAGGCACTCAAGATCCGCGAAAGTGTGCCGTCACCGTCGTCCGGAGCGCGCTGAGTGCACGGAAACGGTGATCATGCAGCACTGAGCGCACGAAACGTGCCCACCCCGGGCCCTCAGAGCTTGAGGTCCTTGCGGAGCTTGGCGACGTGGCCGGTGGCGCGGACGTTGTACATCGCGGCGGCGATCTTCCCGTCCTCGTCGACGAGGAAGGTCGAGCGCAGGACGCCGGTGACGGTCTTGCCGTACATCGTCTTCTCGCCGAAGGCGCCCCAGGCCTGCAGGGTCGTCTTCTCCGGGTCGGAGAGCAGGGGGAAGGTGAGCCCCTCGGCGTCCCGGAACTTCGCGAGCTTGGCGGGCTTGTCGGGGGAGACGCCCAGGACCTCGACACCCTCGCCGTTGAGCTCCGCGAGGTTGTCCCGGAAGTCGCAGGCCTGCTTGGTGCAGCCCGGGGTGGAGGCGGCCGGGTAGAAGTAGACGATCACCTTGCGGCCGCGGTAGTCGGCGAGCGAGACCGGCTTCCCGTCGGCGTCGGGCAGGGTGAGGTCCGGGGCCGGGTCGCCCACGGCGAGGCGTGTGCTCATCACCCGATCCTGTCAGATCCGCCGTCGGACCCGCCGCACCCGCCGCGCCCGGGAGACCGGCCTCGTCTACGGTGTGCCCCAAGCAGTTCGCCGAGGGAACAGGAGCGAGTCGTGGCCCGCGACCCCGAGAACATCCAGCAGGAGATCGAGAAGACCCGGGACGCGCTCGCCGCCAGCCTGGACGCGCTCACCGACCGGGCGAACCCGAAGCGGTTCGTGGACTCCGGGAAGCAGCAGGTCCAGGCCAAGCTCGACGACCCGAAGATCCGCTACGCGCTGATCGGCGTCGGCGTCATCCTCGCCGCCGCCGTGCTCAAGAAGCTGTTCTCCTAGGACTTCTTCGCGAACGAGGCGGCCAGGTCCCGGGCCGCCTCGCGGGAGGCCTTCTCCTGCAGCAGCGCCCGGTAGCGCACCACGTACCGGGCCGCGCCGAACCCCGCCACCGCCACGAGCCGGTCGTCGGCGAAGTAGCCGATGACGGTGCCCTTGATCGGGCCGCCGTCCAGACCTTCGCCGAGCAGCTGCTCCACCGCGTCGGCGGCCGCGGGCTCCCCGATGACCTGGATCTTGAGCCCGAACTGGTCGGACCAGACGTAGGGCACGGTCTCGGGCGGCGCCTCGGTCCCGGTGATGGACCGTGCGACGACCGTCGCCTGGTCCGACGTGGACGTCCAGTGCTCGTGGCGGTGCCGGGCGCCGTCGGGGCCCTCCCAGGCGGCGGCGTCGCCGAGCGCCCACACGCCGTCGAGCCCGACGACCCGGCCCCGGGCGTCGCACGGCACGCCGTCGGACAGGTCGAGGCCGGTGTCGGCCAGCCACTCCAGGTCCGGCACCCCGCCGATCCCGACGACCACGACGTCCGCGGCCACCCGGGTCCCGTCCGCGAGCTCCACGCCGCCGTCGGCGAAGCCGGTGATCCGCGCCCCGAGCCGCAGCTCGACCCCACCCTCGGTGATCAACCGGCCGGCGAGCCCGCCGACCTCCTCGCCGAGGCCGCGCGCCAGCGGGACCGGGGCCGCCTCGAGCACCGTGACGGCGACGCCCTTGGCCGCCGCGGTGCTGGCCACCTCGGCGCCGATGAACCCGGCGCCGACCACGACGAGCGACTGCGCCGTCTCGAGCTCGGCGCGCAGTGCCAGCGCGTCGTCCAGGGTGCGCAGGGTGTGCACGGAGTCGGGCTGACCCGGCAGCCGGCGCGCCACCACCCCGGTGGCCAGCACGATCGCCTCGGCCGCGAGCACCGACCCGTCGGCGAGCTCGACCTCGCCGGGCCGCAGCGCCACGGCGGGCAGGCCCAGGTAGAGCCGGACGCCGAGGTCCTCGAGCGCGGCGTCGTCCTTGAGGGAGACCCGCTCGGGTTCCCACTCGCCCGCCAGCAGCTGCTTGGACAGCGGCGGGCGGTCGTACGGCGGGTGCGGCTCGGCGCCGACCAGGCTGATCCGACCCTCGTAGCCGGCCTGGCGGAGCTGCTCGACGGTGCGGATCCCGCCGAGCCCCGCTCCCACGACCAGCACGTGCTGAGGTCCACCGCTCAACGTCCACTCCTCTTCGTCGGCGGGTGCATTCTCACCGACGCCACAGGACTACCCGGTGCGGGTGTCCGGATCAAGCCTGGACCGCAGCCTGCCCAGCGTCTGCGTGAGGAGCCGGGAGACGTGCATCTGGGAGATGCCGACCTGCTCCGCGATCTGCGTCTGGGTCATGTTGCCGAAGAACCGCAGCATGACGATCGTGCGCTCGCGTTCGGCGAGCTCGGCCAGCACCGGCCGCAGCGCCTGCCGGTAGTCCACCCGGTCCAGCTCGGCGTCCGCCTCGCCGACGAGCTCGCCCACCGTGGCGCTGCCCTGTTCGGACGACAGCATCTCGTCCAGCGACGAGCTGCGGTAGGCCTCCGAGGCCTCCAGGCCCTCCAGGACGTCGGCCACGGGCACGTCGAGCCGCTCGGCGATCTCGGTGGGCTTGGGGGCGCGGCCCAGCTGCTGGGACAGCTCCGACACGGCCGAGTTGATCGACACGTGCATGTCCTTGAGCCGCCGCGGGACCCGCATCGACCAGCCCTGGTCGCGGAAGTGCCTGCGCACCTCGCCGGAGATCGTCGGCACGGCGAAGGAGAAGAAGTCCGAGCCCTTGTCCGGGGAGAACCGGTCGACGGCGTTGATCAGCCCGACCGTGGCCACCTGGACGAGATCGTCGAGCGGCTCGCCGCGGTGGGCGAAGCGCCGCGCGATGTGCTGCGCGATGGGCAGGAACCCGGTGACGAGCTGGTCCCGCAGCCGTTCGCGGCGCGGGTCCTCCGCCGCGAGCCCCGAGTACTCCGACAGGAGCGGAGTGAGGTGCCCGTACTCGGAGTCGGCCGCACTCACCGGGGCGTCGGGTCGGCGCGCTTGTTGAGGAGGATGCCGACCGAGCGCCCGCCGTCCGTGCGCAGCTCGACCTCGTCCGCCAACGTCTGGAGCACGCGCCAGCCGAACGTGTCCGTGGAGACCGTGGACTCCGGTCCGGCGGTGTCGACCCGGGCCTCGACCTCGATCACGTTGCCGTGCACGGTGAACGAACACTGCAGCGCGGAGCCGGGCGACGCGACGTCCACCAGGGTGGCGCAGGCCTCGTCCACGGCCATGCGGAGGTCCGAGATGGCGTCGAGGTCGAAGTCCGCGCGCGCGGCCAGGTCGGACGCGACGGCGCGGATGGTCGGGATCAGGGCGGCCGTGGCGCTCGTGCGGACCTCGACCACCGACCCACCACCGCCCGGGGTGCCAGTGGGCTCCACTGCGGACACTCGCTCTCTCTCCCTGCTGTCGGGGGCCCTCGTCGTCATCGTGCTACCCGAGCGTCGTCGAAATCAATCCACCTGTGACGACGCGCCGCCCGGCAGCGTCGACAGGTCGTCGTGCAGGGTGAAGAGCCGGTCCGACCCGGTCACCTGCAGCGGGCGGGCGACGGCGCGTCCCCCGGCCACGAGGTGCAGGTCGCGCCCCTGGGCCCGGGCCTGGTGCGCGGCGCGGATCAGCACGGCCAGCCCGCTGGAGGCGAGGAACCCGACGCCGCTCAGCTCCACCCCGACGACCCCGTCCGTGGGGTCCGCGGCCAGGAGCGCGGTGAGCGCCTCGTCCAGCGCGGGCGCGGTGAGCGTGTCGATCTCACCGCTCACCCACACCACGGCGGCGCCGGAGGAGTGGCGCTCCTGCCGGGTGACGAGCGTGCCGGGGCGGGTCGAATCCTGCGGAACGGACACGGCGGACCTCACCTCCAGCTCGTCGAAAGCCA
Source organism: Pseudonocardia sp. WMMC193 (assembly GCF_021728735.1). Taxonomy (NCBI): domain Bacteria; kingdom Bacillati; phylum Actinomycetota; class Actinomycetes; order Pseudonocardiales; family Pseudonocardiaceae; genus Pseudonocardia; species Pseudonocardia sp. WMMC193. The sequence continues at coordinate 6,201,032 of NZ_JAKKDO010000003.1, forward strand.
GCTCGTCGAAAGCGCTGCCGCGGCCGGACGGACCGGAGGTCGAGTGGTTCTCGAGACGCGCGAGTAGCCGGTCGGCTGAGGTCTCAACCGATCGCGGGGCACGCTACCGGTGTGCCCGGCGCGTTCGCCTCCCGGGGCCACGCGTCCGGACGGCGGGTACCGGTTGGGCCGTCCGCCGTCGGACGGCAGTCCGGATGCGCCGGCCGGTCGTGGCGCGGGGTCGCGGGCCCGTGTGGGCCCGACAGGTCTGCGACGCCGATCACTCGTCCGGGGCACCGGGCGTCCGGGAGGGTTCGACGGCGACGTCCGGGACGTCCGGTTCGCCGTTCGTCCTCCCCGGACTACCTCTGCGCCCGAACGGGGGAACCGGCCGGCCGTCGGCGCGGCCCGTTCACGGACGGTCGGGGGCCATTCGTCGTGGAATCGCGCATACGTGGACGCGGACAGGAAACGATGACGTTGTCACCGACCAGGAAGTGGTCGGGTTGTGAGACGGGGCGGCAACGAGGCCGTGCCGGAGTGGGGGCGGGATGGTCGCGGTGCCGGAGGTCGAAGGACTCGGCCGGCTCGTGCAACGGCGGGCCGAGCCCGTGCCCGCGCCCCGGCGCAGGCTGGTGGCGGTCGCCGTGAGCCCGATGGAGCTGCTGCGCCCCGAGTCCGACCTGGCCCGGATCATCGGCGAGAGCGGGCGGGTCGACCTGCTGATCGCCCGGGACGACGCGCCCTCGCCCGCGGAGGTGCCCGGTCCGCTCGTGTCCCCGGAGGCCGTCTGGGTGGATCCGGACGATCTCGACGAGGACGAGGACTACCCCGGCTTCGACGAGGACGACGAGGACGACGGGGTGGCCGCGGCCGTCGCGGCGCTCGACCTGCCGGACCTGCGCGTGCACCGGCTGGGGCTGCCCGGCCGGCTCGGCGCCGACGCGGCGGACGTGTTGGTCGCGGCCCTGTCCGAGCTGGTCGGCTTCGATCCCGAGCCGGGCGTCTACTGCGTCTCCCCGGCGCCCGCGCCCGGCGACCCCGAGCGGTCCGCCGTGGTGGCCGCGGCGCAGCGGATCGGCCGGGCGTACGGGGTGCCCATGCTGCGCTACAAGAGCCTGGAGCTCAGCGTCGTCGACTGACTCTGGACAGACCGAAGGGGCGACGCCGCGATGCGGCGTCGCCCCTTCGTCTCGTCTCCCCTGGCCCCCGACGCCACGGGAGCAGGTCAGATGGCGACCGGCGCCTGCCGGTGGTGGTCGCGGCGCTCCAGCAGGGCGCGGCGCTCGGACTCGCCCAGGCCGCCCCACACGCCGAACGGCTCGCGGGTCTCCAGGGCGAACTCGCGGCACATGTCCATCACCGGACAGCGCCCGCACACGGCCTTCGCCTGGGCGGTGCGGCGGGCTCGGGAGGGGTTGCGCTCACCGTCCGGGTGGAAGAACACGGCGCTGTCCATCCCCCGGCAGGCCCCGAGCCGCTGCCACTGCCAGGCGTGATCCATGGGGCCAGGGAGGCGGGACACATCGCTCACTCGACTCACCTTCGCTTCCACTCGGCAGGCCCGACGGGGAGTCGGGCGATCTGCCGCGGCTTTCCCCGAGGCTTTCGCGATCAAACGCGGCGGCGCGGGGGAGCGGTGGGGTCGACGGGAGCGGACGGACCGTGCAGACGGGTGACGATTCTCCATCGTCGCAGGTCAGGACCCACAGTCAGAGTCTCGCGAACCCGCTGGGATCGCATGTCGAAACAGTGGGATAGTGAGCTACATCACATCAGGCGAGGGCGTCCTCGACGGTGTCCCGGACGTCGAACATCGGGATCAGCCCCGCGATCGACAAGGGCCGCAGCACCCGTCGGCCCGTGCACGCCAGCCGCAGGTCGACACCGGCCTGCTGGGCCGCCTCGCGCACCTCGATGAGGACCGCCAGCCCGCTCGTGCCGAGAAACGACACCGAGTCGAGCGCGAGCACCACGACCCGGGGGTCGTCCGCCAACGCCGCCAACGCGGCCGTGCGCAGCTGCGGCGAGGTGAGCATGTCGACCTCGCCGCCGATCTCGAGCACCACCCGCCCCGCACCCGCGTCCCGGGTCGCGACGGTGATCTGATCGTCGGACTCGGAGGGCTGCACCGGGGTGGTGTCGTGCGTGTGCTGCATTGCCGGAACGGTAAGGGCAGCAGGCGGACACTGCCACTCCTGGCGCGGAGGGCCCGCCCGGCTCGCCCCGTCGGCTCGCGCCTCGGCTCGCCCCGTCAGATGGCCCGTCAGATGGCCCGTCAGATGGCCCGTCAGATGGCCATGGCCGATCGCACGTCCACCGCCGCCGTCGCCCCGCCGGATCCCTCGGCGCTGACCCGGCCGGAGGCCAGCACGTAGTAGCGGCCCGCGGCGTCCAGGGCGAAGCCCACGTGCTGCTCCACGAGCAGCACCGACAGCCCGCCGCGCCGGGTCAGCTCCAGGATCGTCCGTTCGATCTCGGCGACGACGGAGGGCTGGATCCCCTCGGTGGGCTCGTCGAGGATCAGCAGCCGCGGCTCGGTGATCAGCGCCCTGGCGATGGCGAGCTGCTGGCGCTGCCCCCCGGACAGCAGGCCCGCCCGGCGACCCGACAGCTCCTTCAACGCCGGGAACAGGTCGAGCGCCTCGTCGATCAGTGCCGCGCCGCGCCGGCGGCCGTCCGCGACCACCTGCAGGTTCTCGGCGGTCGTCATCTGGCCGAAGGACTGCTGGCCCTGGGGCACGTAGGCCAGGCCCCGCTTCACCCGCTGGTTGGGGGGCAGCCCGGTCACGTCCTCGCCGTCGAGCAGGATCCGGCCGCGCTTGACCGGCAACAGCCCCACCGCGGCGCGCAGCAGCGTGGTCTTGCCCGCCCCGTTGTGCCCCATGACCGCGGCGACGCCGTCGGCCGGGACCTCCAGGGACACCCCGTGACAGACGACGGTCCGCCCGTAGGCGACGTCGACCTCCTCCATGACGAGCACGTCAGACCCCTTCCCCGAGCACGATCGCGGCCTCCTCGGCGGAGTGGTGGCCGGGGCCGAGGTACACCTCCTGCACCTTCGGGTCGGCCTGCACCTCGGCGACCGTGCCCTCGGAGAGCACCTTCCCGGCGTGCAGCACCGTCACCGACTTGGCGAAGGACCGCATGAAGTCCATGTCGTGCTCGACGACGACCACCGTGCGGTCCACACAGATCCGCTGCAGCAGCCTGCCGGTCTCGTCCTTCTCCTCGGCGCTCATCCCGGCGACCGGCTCGTCGAGCATGAGCAGCCGGGCGTCCTGCACCAGCAGCATGCCGATCTCCAGCCACTGCTTCTGGCCGTGCGCGAGGATGCCCGCCTTGGTGTCCCGCAGGTCCGCCAGCCCCACGGTCTCCATCGCCTCGGTGACGGCCTCCGGGACCCCCGACCGTTTCCGCAGCAACGTCCACGGCGAGCGGCCCGCCCCCGCCGCGATGTCGAGGTTCTGCAGCACGCTGAGCTCCTCGAACACCGTCGCGGTCTGGAACGTGCGTCCCACGCCCCTGCGGGCGATCTGGTGCACCTTGCGGCCGAGCAGGTCCTCGCCCGCGAACTCGGCGCGCCCGGTGGCCGAGACCAGCCCGGACACGGCGTCGATCAGGGTGGTCTTGCCCGCGCCGTTGGGGCCGATCAGGAAGCGGAGGTCGCCCTGCAGCACGGTGAGGTCCACGCCGTCGACGGCCACGAACCCGTCGAAGCTCACCGTCAGCCCGGACAGCTCCAGGTAGTCCTTGTTCACGCCGCCTCCGCGGGACCGAGTGCGTCGGCGGGGTTCACGCCGCCTCCGCGGGACCGAGTGCGTCGGCGGGGTTCACGCCGCCTCCGCGGGAGTGAGTGGGTCGGCGGGGTTTCACGTCGTCCGCCCTTCCGCGGGAGTGAGGACCTCGGCGGGCGCAGGCTCCGGATCCTCCCCGGCAGGCGGGTCGGCGCTGTCCGAGCGGCGGCGCCGCCACGAGACCAGCGAGGCCAGACCGCCCGGCAGGAACGCGACGACCAGCATGAACAGCAGCCCCTGGGCGTAGGTCCAGCCGGAGGGGAACTGCTCGGAGAGGGTGGTCTCGGCCCAGGCCACGGCGACGGCGCCGAGCACCGGCCCGGCGAGCGTGGTCCGCCCGCCGATGGCGACGCCGATCAGCAGGCCGATGGACGGGACGACGCCCACGTCGTTGGGCGAGACGATCCCGACGATGGGCACGAACAGCGCCCCGCCGATGCCCGCCATCATCCCCGCCACGGCGAACGCGACGGTCTTGATCGTCGCCGGGTCGTAGCCGAGGAATCGGACCCGCTCCTCGGCGTCCCGACAGGCGACGAGCAGCTCCCCGAAGCGGCTGACCATGAGCCGCCACGCCACGAACACCATGAGCAGCAGCACGCCCGCGGCGATGAAGTAGAGCATCTGCCGGTTCGCCGGGTCCCGCAGCGAGAACCCGAAGAAGCCCTTGAAGTTGTTGAGGCCGGTGGAGCCGCCGGTCGCGGTCGGGTTGCCGATGAGCAGGATCGCGAAGGCCGCCGCGAGGGCCTGGGACAGGATCGCGAAGTAGGCCCCCCGGACCCGCCGCCGGAAGGTGGCGAGACCGAGCAGCGTGGCGAGCAGCGTCGGCAGCACGAGGATCGCGACGATCGTGACCGCGCCGGAGCGGAAGGGCTCCCACCAGCCCGGCACGCCGTCCGACGAGATCAGCGCCATGAAGTCCGGGACGCCGCCGGGCCCCGCGTCGGCGAGCTTGAGGTGCATCGCCATGAGGTAGGCGCCGATGCCGAAGAACACGCCCTGGCCCAGGGTCAGCATGCCGCCGCGGCCCCAGGCGAGCCCGATCCCGACCGCGACCATCGCGTAGCAGAGGTACTTGCCGAGCAGACCCAGCCGGAACGTGGTGAGCAGGGCGGGGGCGACGGCGAACAGCAGGACGGCCGCGACCAGGAACCCGATCCCGACGGCGTACCGGCTGCGCAGCAGCGCTGTCATGATGCCGCCTCCGCGGGAAGAAGGACGTCGGCGGTCACACGAGGCTCCTCGTCCGGACCTGGAAGATCCCCTGCGGGCGGAACTGGAGGAACGCCACGACCAGGGCGAACACGATGACCTTGGCGATGGACGCGGACGTGGAGTACTCGATCCAGGACTGCGCGACGCCGAGCACGAAGGCCGCGATCACGGCGCCCTTGATCTGCCCGATGCCGCCGATGATCACGACGAGGAAGGCGTCCACGATGTAGCTCGTCCCGAGGTTGGACGAGATGGAGCCCATCAGCGTGAGCGCCACCCCGGCGACGCCCGCCAGCCCGGAGCCGAGGAAGAAGGTCAGCATGTCCGTGCGGCGGGTGGAGATGCCCGCGGACTCGGCGAGCTGGCGGTTCTGCACGGTGGCGCGGATCCGGCGGCCCAGCGGGGTCAGCTTCAGCAGCAGGGTCACGGCCACGACCGCGACGATGGCCAGGACCAGGATGAACAGCCGCGAGCGCGGGAAGGAGAACCCGAGGATCTCCACCGGCCCGGACAGCCACCCCGGCGCCGGGACGTCGACGCCCGCGGTGCCGAACAGGTCGCGGGCGAGCTGCTGCAGGATCAGCGAGACACCCCAGGTGACCAGCAGCGTGTCCAGCGGCCGGTGGTACATCCGGCGCAGCAGCGTGACCTCGAGGAGCACCCCGAGCAGGCCGCCGACGACGAAGCTGACGGGGAGCGAGACCAGCAGGGACAACCCGGCGTCGCCGAGCACCTGCTGGCACACGTAGGCGGTGTAGGCGCCGGCCATCATGAACTCGCCGTGCGCCATGTTGATCACGCCCATCTGCCCGAAGGTCAGGGCGAGGCCGAGCGCGGCGAGCAGCAGGATCGAGCCGACGGAGAGCCCGTTGAAGACCTGGGTGACGAGGATGTCCACAGGGGAGGTCCTTCCGCCCGGGGCCCGCATCGTGGAGCCACAATGCACCCGGGAGAGGCCCCGAAAGCGCAGTGTGGAGCCACAATGCGCTTTCGGGGGTGCGATCAGCCGGAGAGCGAGCTCGCCCAGGGGTACGTCTTGAGGTAGGGGTCCGGCTCGATCGGGGCGCCGCTGGACCACTCGGTGTAGATCAGGCCGTCGGGGCCGATCTTGCCGATGAGCGCGGTCTTGGCGATGTGGTGGTTGTCGCCGTTCACCGTGACCTTGCCCTCGGGGGCGTCGAAGCTGACGCCGCCCGCCGCGGCCTGCACGTCCGGCACCGCGAAGGAGTTGGCCTTCTCCACCATGCCCTTCCAGAGGAACAGCGAGGTGTACGCCGCCTCCATCGGGTCCGAGGTGACCTTCGTGGCGCCGTAGGTGGTCTTGAACTCCTCCACGAACTTCTTGTTCTCGGGGGAGTCGATGGTCTGGTAGTAGTTCCACGCCACGGGCTGGCCGACGATGTTGTCGACGCCGATGCCGCCGACCTCCTCCTCGGCGATCGACACCGACAGCACCGGCATGGTCTGCGGGGTCAGGCCGAGGTTGCGGTACTCCTTGAAGAACGCGACGTTCGAGTCGCCGTTGAGCGTGTTGAAGACCGCGCCGGCACCGGCGTCCCGGACCTTCGCGACGATCGTCGAGAAGTCGGTGTGGCCGAGCGGGGCGTACTCCTCACCCTTGATCTCGATGCCGTTGGCCGCCGCGTACGCCTTGATGATCTTGTTGGCGGTCTGCGGGAAGACGTAGTCCGAGCCCACCAGGAACAGGCTGGTCACGCCCTGCTCCTTGAGGTAGTCCAGGGCCGGGACGATCTGCTGGTTGGTCGTGGCGCCGGTGTAGAAGATGTTCTTCGACGACTCCAGGCCCTCGTACTGGACCGGGTAGAACAGCAGCGCGTCGTTCGACTCGAACACCGGCAGCATCGCCTTGCGGCTGGACGAGGTCCACCCGCCGAAGACCGCCGCCACGCAGTCGCTCTGGATCAGCTTCGTGGCCTTCTCGGCGAAGATCGTGGGCTCCGAGGCACCGTCCTCGGCGACCACGCTCAGCTGCTTGCCCAGCACGCCACCGCTCGCGTTGATCTGGTCGGCGGCCATCTTCAGGCTGTCGTAGACCGTGTTCTCGCTGATCGCCATCGTCCCCGAACGGGAGTTCAGGAAGCCGATCTTCACGCTGTCGCCGCTGGTGTCCACGCAGGACTCGGCGGCGGCCCCGCCCCCCGCGTCGTCGACCCGGGATCCGCAGGCTGTCAAGGCGAGGCCGAGGGAGAGGAACGCGGCGGTCAGCAGGGACCGCCGCGCGCGCTGTGAGCTCATGGGGCGGGACGCTACGAATGGGGTGTTTCGGACGGCGTAGCGCCGCGGTTGCCTCGCCGTTGCCCAGCGCTGGGCCGCACGGGTGAAGATCGACTGATGCGTGTCACGCGAATGACGATGAAGTGAACGAAACGCCCATACGGCCTAGTGCACTACTCCGGGACGTCAACGCGTTATCGGATCATCCGGACCGCAGGGAGTGGCGGTTGTCACTCGACTCGGCGCGGGGCTCCGGGACCCGCGGGGCGGGGCGGGGCGGGGTGTCGAAGAGGTCGGCGGTGCCGGGGGTGGCGGTCCAGACGGGGCGCGTGGTCTCGCCCTCCGCGCGGGGCGCGACGGGGAGGACGCCGGTCTCGGCCTGCTCGTCCGGCGCGTCGGCGGCCGCCTCGTCGCGCGGGGCGTCGGTCGGCGCCCCGGACGGCCCGGCGAGGGGCTCCGCGAGCCCCTTCAGCTGCGCGCCGAGAAGGTCGTGCACGCGGGCGAGCTCGGTGCGGACGGCCGCCCGCAGGGCGCGCAGCTCGGCGCCGCTGCGCTCGACCTGGGCCCGGACCGCGGCGTGCTCGGCCCGGCCCGCGGCCGCGGCGGCGCGCTCGGCGTCCGCGTCCGCACGGGCGGCGGCGGCGTCCGCGTGCGCGCGTTCCATCAGGTCGGCGGCCTCGCGGGTGGCGGCGGCCCGGAGCTCGGCGACCTCGCGCATGCCCGCCTCGAGGATCGCGTCGACGTCTCGCTGCGCGGCGGCCCGCAGCTCGGCGGCCTCCCGCTCGGCGAGCCGGACGACCTTCTCGGCGCGGAACCCGAAGCTCTGCGGGGCCACGGGCAGGCCCTCGGCGGCGGTGCCCGCGCGCAGGACCCGGAGGTCCTCGGCCATGGCGGCGGCGTGCTGCTCGGCCATCCGACGGCCGTTCTCCGCCACCTGGGCGCGCCGCTCCAGCTCACGGACCAGCGCGTCGACCTGGTCGCGGGCGTAGCCGCGCCGGACGACCTCGAAGGCGCCGGACTGCTCGGCGGGGGGATCGGTGGCCACGACTCCCGAGTGTGACGGGCCGGTTGCGCGAACACCACCCGGGGTGCGTCAGCGCACCCCGTATCGTCGGCGAGTGGACCGCGAGTGGGTGGACGAGGCCGTACGGCGGGTCGAGGCGGATGCGAACCGCTCGGCGGACACCCATCTCCACGTGCTGCCGATGCCCGCCGACTGGGGGATCGACGTCTATCTCAAGGACGAGTCGGTACACCCGACCGGCAGCCTCAAGCACCGGCTGGCCCGGTCGCTGTTCCTGCACGCCCTCGTCAGCGGCTGGATCGGGCCGGACACGACGGTCGTCGAGGCCAGCTCGGGCTCGACGGCGGTGTCCGAGGCCTACTTCGCCCAACTGATCGGCGTGCCGTTCGTCGCCGTGATGCCCCGCTCGACGAGCCCGAACAAGGTCGCGCTGATCGAGCGCTACGGCGGTCGGTGCCACTTCGTGGAGCACGGCGGTGAGGTCTACGCCCAGGCCGAACGGCTCGCGGCGGAGACCGGCGGGCACTACCTGGACCAGTTCACCCACGCCGAGCGGGCCACGGACTGGCGGGGCAACAACAACATCGCCGAGTCGATCATCGCGCAGCTGGCGCAGGAGCGGCACCCGGTGCCCGAGTGGATCGTGGTCGGGGCGGGCACCGGCGGCACCTCGGCCACGATCGGGCGGTACCTGCGGTACCGGCGGCTGCCCACCCGGCTCGCCGTCGTCGACCCGGAGAACTCGGCGTTCCTCCCCGGGTGGGCGAGCCGCGACCCGGACCACGTCACGGGCCTGCCGGGCCGGATCGAGGGGATCGGACGGCCGCGGATCGAGCCCAGCTTCGTCCCCGGTGTCATCGACCTGATGCTGCCCGTGCCGGACGCGGCGAGCATCGCCGCCGTCCGCCACCTGCACGCCCGCACCGGCCGGTTCGCGGGCGGCTCGACGGGCACGAACCTCTGGGGCGTCTACACCCTGGTCGCGCGGATGCGGGCCGAGGGGGTCCGGGGGAGCGTCGTCACCCTGCTGTGCGACGGCGGCGAGCGGTACCGCCACAGCTACTACGACGACGGCTGGGTCGCCGCCCAGGGCCTCGACCTCGCCCCGCACACGGAGAGGATCGAGCGCTTCTACGCCGACGGCGTGTTCTAGCGCCCCGTCCAGGAACGTCGGGGGACGGGGAACTAGCTGCTGAGGGCCTCGGTGACCCCGTCCGCCACGTCGAACAGGCCGAGCAGGCCGGTGGCCTGCAGGGCGCGGGTGACGATCCGGGAGCCGCACACCAGCTTCAGGCTGTGGCCGCTGCGGTCCACCTGGTCCTTGGCGGCGACCAGCACGGCCAGCCCGGCGGACCCGAGGAACGTGACGCCCGACAGGTCCAGGACGACCAGCGGGGCCGCGGGCAGCCGCGCGTCCAGCTCCGTGCGCAGCAGGGGAGCGGTCAGGGTGTCGATCTCGCCCCGCACGTGGGCGACCAGCGAGGAACCGTCCCCCGCCTGCTCGAACCGGACGACATCGCTGATCTCGACGCCACCCTCGTCGGCGGGTGTCTCACTCATGCTGCACCGTGCTCCTCGACATCTTCCGCTCTTCGCCTGCCGTGCGGACTGTCGCCTCAACCGCACGGCAACCCTACGGGTGGCCGCTGCGACCACACAACACGGCAGGTTTGGGTGCGTGTGACCTGGGGCACCCCGTCGCATTCCCGTCGACGGAGACGGGGTCGTCAGGAGGATCCCGTGTACCGACGGACTCAGCGCACCGACGTCCTTCGGCTCGGCCACGTGCTCGCGGGCCTGACCTATCCGGCCGCCAAGTGGCAGCTCGTCGCCCACGCCGACCACTACGGCGCGGACGCCGTCTCCCGGGCGCAGCTGTGGTCGCTGCCACCGGGCACGTACGGCGACCTGGCCGCGGTGTGCCAGGCCCTGGGGCTGCTCCCCGCTCGCAGGCCGGTGCCCCAGGCGCGGTAACACCGGGCGGCGTGCTCGCGAGGAGGGTGGTGCCAGTACCACCTCGACCGGTGTACCAGCCGGTGTCTTCGCGCTGAACAGCACGCAAGCCTCCCGGCGCACCGGCCTGACTCCCTAGGGTGAGCCGGTGACAGAGCCGATGTCGGTGCGAGATCCCGCACTCGTCGTCCGGGGTCTGCGGAAGACCTACGAGGCGGGCACCGCCCCGGTGCGTGCGCTGCGCGGTGTCGACCTGACCGTGCGCGCGGGTGAGTTCGTGGCGCTCATGGGGCCCTCGGGGTGCGGGAAGTCCACGCTGCTGCACCTGCTCGCGGGCCTCGACCGGCCGGACGAGGGCACGATCGCGCTGGACGGCACCCGGATCGAGGACCTCGCCCCGCAGCGGCTCGCCCGGCTGCGCCGCCGCAGCGTGGGGCTGGTGTTCCAGTTCTTCCACCTGATCGAGCACATGTCCGCGCTGGAGAACGTGGCGCTGGCCGCGCTCGTGGCCGGGGCCAGGCCGCAGGAGGCGACGGCCCGGGCGCGAGACCTGCTGGACCAGCTGGGGCTGCTGGACAAGGCCCGGGAGCTGCCTGCGGCCCTGTCCGGCGGACAGCGCCAGCGGGTCGCGATCGCCCGGGCGCTGGCCAACCGGCCCACGCTGCTGCTGGCGGACGAGCCCACCGGCGCCCTGGACTCCGACGGCGCCGCGGAGGTGCTGGACCTGTTCCGCCGCCTGCACGCCCTCGGCCAGACGATCCTCATGGTCACCCACAGCCGCGAGGTCGCGGACGGCGCCCAGCGGCTGGTCCGGATGCGGGACGGCCGGATCCTGCTCGACGGCGAGGTGACCTCGGGCTCCATCGAGGTCCCGGCGGAGCTGCGGGCCGCGAGCGGTCCGTGGGCGCGGCCGTGACCGAGCCGCCGCTCCCCGCGGGCGCGGGCTTTCGCACCCACCGCCGGGTCGGCCCCGGCACCGGCCGCCGCGCCCGGCTGTCCCTGCTGCTGTCGGGCCTGATCGGCGCGGCGGGCGTGATCGCGCCCGGCGTGGTCGTCGGGCTCCTCGGCGGCGGCCCCGCCTGGTGGGTCACGGCCGCGATCGCGGGCGTGGTGTTCGCGGTCGGCGTGGTGCTGACCTTCAGCGCCGCGGCGCGGCGGGCGAGCACGGCGGTGCTGGTCGGGGCCTCGGAGTTCGGTGGCCTGTCGGTCGCGGTCTGCACCGGTCTGCTGGTCCTGCTGCTGGTCTTCGGCAGGCTGCCGCTGGGCGCGGAACGGGCGCTGCTGGACCCCGCCCTCGTCGCGATGCTGGTGGTCGCGGTGCTGGCCGGCCCGCTGGGCAGGCGCGCCGCGCGGGCCACCCGGTCGGCGCTGCAGGGCGTGCGCCGGTCGCCGGACGAGCTGCTGGCGGACTTCGCCGAGCGCGCGGGCCGCGGCACCCCGGTCGACGACCTGCTCCGCCAGCTCGCCGAGACCATGCGCCGGGACTGGCGGCTCGCCCGCGTGCAGATCTGGGCGGACCGCGCGGACGGCACGCTCGCCCGCACGCTGGTGGTGCCGGCGACGGCGGACGAGGGCCCCGACCCCGCGCCGCTGGACGCGGGCGAGCTGGCCACGCTGCAACGCACCGGCGTCGCCGGGCCGGGCTGGCTGGAGCTGTGGCTGCCGCACCTGATCGAGGAGGACGGGCCCGCGCGCCGAGGCCAGCTGCGGCTCGCCCCCGCCGTGCACGGCGGGGAGGTCCTCGCGCTCGTCGTGATCGAGCGGGACGCGGACGCGGACCCCTTCGGCGAGGCGGACGAGCGGGCCCTGGCCGAGGTCGTGCGCAGGCTGGCGATCGTGCTGCGCAACCGCGCGCTCGACGAGGCGCTGCAGGCCACCCTGGCCGACCTGCGCCGCACCAACGCCGACCTGCAGGCCTCCCGCACGCGGCTGGTCGCGGCGTCGGACGCCACCCGGCGGCGGATCGAGCGGGACCTGCACGACGGGGCCCAACAGCACCTCGTGGCCCTCGCGGTGGGGCTGCGGCTGGTCCGGGACGGGCTCGACGGACCGGACGGGGGCGGGGCGGGAGCCGGCACGACCGAGCTGCTCGACGAGCTGGACCGCGGCGTCCGGGACTCCATCCAGGCGCTGCGCGACCTCGCCCACGGCATCTACCCGCCGCTGCTGCGGGACGCCGGGCTCGGCGACGCCCTGCGCGCCGCGGCCAAGCGCAGCCCGCTGACGGTGCACGTCGACGCGGGGGACGTGGGCAGGCTGCCCGAGCAGGCCGAGGCGGCGGTCTACTTCTGCTGCCTCGAGGCCCTGCAGAACGCGGCGAAGCACGCCCCCGGCTCCACCGTCACGATCACCCTGCGCACGGAGGCCGACCGGCTGGTCGTCCGGGTCGCCGACGACGGCCCCGGCTTCGACCCGGCCCGGGTCGCGGGCGGCGGCGGGCTGCAGAACATGGCGGACCGCCTCGGCGCGATCGGCGGCACCATCGACCTCACCTCGACGCCGGGCGAGGGCACCGTGTTGACCGGGCGCGTCCCGGCACCCGCCCCCGCCCCCGCCGCGGCGGGATGAGGACCCGCGAGGGCCGGGGGCGCCTCTCCTCGGGCGGCCCGATCCTCGTCGCGCGCGCCGTACTGCGCGAGCGCTGGTGGGCCCTGCTGGCCCTCGGCGTGGTGTTCGGCCTGGTCGGCGGTCTGGTCCCGGCGGCGGGCGCGGTCGCCGAGCGCACCGCGACGGCGTACACCCGGCTCGTCGAGGCCGTCCACCTCGACGACGCCCGGACGATCGTCCCCGCCGATGTGCCCGAGGTCGTGGCGGAGGTCCCGACGATGCCGGGCGCCGCCGCGGCGTGGACGCCCGAGGCGTGGATCGTGCAGGTCGACGGCTCGCCCGTCCGGTTCTCCTCGGTGATCGCCGGGACGCCCCCCGGGGACCTGGTCGCCCCGGTGCTCGTGGCCGGTCGGGAGCCGGACCCCGCGGCGCCGGACGAGGTCGTCGTGAGCGAGCGCTCGGCCGAGACGGGCGTCTCGCTCGGGGCGGTGCTGCCGGTGACGATGCTGACCCTGGACAACGTGGCGGACTTCGCCGTGGGGTTCACCGCGGCCGGGCCGCGGACCACCCTGCGGGTGGTCGGGGTGGCGCGGATGCCGAGCTGGGGCAACGCGCTGCCGGACGTCGTCGGCGGGCCGGGCTTCGCCGCCGCGCACGCCGGGACCGGCATCGGGCACGCCGTCTACGTCCGCTTCGACGACACCCCCGACGCCGCCGCCCGGTTCACCGAGGCCTTCACCGCGGCCGTGGCCCGCCACCCCTCGGTCGTGTCCGACTATCTCGCCCCCGCGCTCGAGACCCCCCGGGCCACCCCCGACCACGCGGTCGTCGCCGCCGAGCGGGCCCTCCTCGTCGGGATCGGGCTGTTCGCGCTGGTCGTCGGCCTGGGCGCGGTCCAGGTGCTCGGGCTCGGGCTGTTGCGCACCGGCGCCGCGGCGCGCCCGGCCCGGTCGGTGGAGGCCGCCCTGGGCATGACGCTGGGGCAGAGCCTGGGTGCGCGCGCCCTGGCGGCGCTCCCCGCCGCCGTCGTCTCCGGGGTGCTCGCCGCGGGCGTGGTGATCGCCGCGGGCACCCTCGAACCGCTGGGCAGCCAGGCCCGGTTCGAGCCCGCGCCCGGGTTCCGCCCGCAGTGGGCGCTCGCGGCGGTGGGCGGGCCCGCGCTGACGGCGACGTTCGTGCTGGTCGCGGTGCTGACCGCGGCGCTCACGTGGCGGGCGTCCGCCGCGGAGGAACCGGGCCCGGCGCCGCGGCGGTCGCTGGTGCGGCGCTGGCCCGCGCTGCTGCTGGGCAGCAGGCTGGCGGGCTCCGGCGGGCGGCGCGGGCTGCCCCCCGCGGTGACGGTCCTCGCCGCGACGGCCGCCGTCGCCGGGATCGTCGCGACGGTCACCGTCGGGGCGAGCCTGGACCGGCTCGTCGAGGAGCCGCGGCGGTGGGCGGGCGGCGCGGACGCCGTGCTGGTCGACGCCCGGGAACCGGACGTCGCCCGGCTCGTCGACGATCCGCGGGTGCAGTCCCTCGCGCTCGCGGAGACCAGCTACGCGAGGGAGCCGGACGGCGGGATGCTCGGGATCGCCGCCCAGACGGTGCGCAAGGGGACACCGCCGGTCGAGCTGGTGTCCGGCAGGCTGCCCACCGCGCCGGACGAGATCGCGGTCAACCCGCGGCTCGCCGCCCAGCGCCAGCTCGCCGTCGGCGACGTCCTGCCGCTCGTCGCGCCCGACGGCACGCCGCGGGCGATGACCGTCGTCGGGGCGGTGGTGGTCGCGCGCGAGGACTACGGCGAGCTGGGCCAGGACCTGCTCGCGACCCCCGACGGGCTCGCGGCCGTGGCCGTGCCGCGCGCGCTCCCGCTGCTCACCGCGCACGTCTTCGCGGTGCCCGGCGCGGGTGCGGGGCTGGCCGCCGAGCTGGCCGCGGAGCTCGAGCTGAGCCCCACCGCGACGCCCGACGCCGTCCGCAACCTCGCCGACCTCACCCGGCTGCCCGGCATCCTCACCCTGGTCCTCGTCGTCGTGGCGGGCACCGGGATGGTGCACTCGCTGCTCGTCGGGGCGCGCAGGCTGGCCCGCGAGATGGCCGTGTTCACCGTCCTCGGGGCGACGCCCGGCCAGGTCCGCACCACGCTGGCCGTGCTCGCGGTGGCCACGGCCGTGCCCGCGGTGCTGCTCGGGGTGCCGCTGGGCGTCGGGGTCGCGCGGCTGTTCTGGTGGGAGGTCGCCACGGCGGTCGGGGTGGGCGGCGACATCGCGGTGCCGGTCGGGGCCCTCGCGGTGGTCGTGGCCGCCGTCCCGCTCGGGGCGGTGCTGGTGACCACGATCCCGGCCCTGCGATTGCGCAGGCTGCCCGCCACCGCGTCGCTGGGGGCGTGGTGAACCCGGGGATCCTGGCCGTCGCCCGGGCCGAGCTGCGCGCGGGCGGGCGGGCGCTGCTGGTGCTGGGCCTGCTCGCCGGGGTCGTCGGCGGACTGCTGCTTGGGGCGACCGTCGTCGGCGACCGGACCGCCAGCGCCTACTCGCGGCTCGTCCAGGACACCGGGCTCGACGACGCCCGCGCCTACCTGCCGGCGGACCTGCCCGAGGTCACGGCCGGGTTCGCCGGGCTGCCCGGCGTCGAGGAGAGCTGGACGGCGTACGCCTGGATCGCCCAGATCGAGGGCCCCACCCTGCAGTACACGGCCGTCGTCGCGGGCCCCGAGCGGCCGGACGACCTGGTCGACCCGGTGATCGTCGCCGGGCGGGCGCCGCGGGTGGAGGCGGCCGACGAGCTGCTGGTCGGCGAGCCGCTGGCCGCGGCCGCGGGCCTGCGCGTCGGCGACCGGATCACCCTGCGCATGCTGACGCTGCGCCAGGTCGCCCGGTTCGACGTCGGCTTCGGCACGCCGGAGGGCGCCACCCGGCGGATGACGGTCGTCGGCATCGGCCGGATGCCGAGCTGGACGGGGCCGCTGGGGGACAGCATGTCCACGCCGGCCTTCGCCGCGCAGAACGCGGGGGCGGCGGGCGGTCGGTCCGGGTTCGCCCGGCTCGCCTACACCGGGGACCCCGTCGCGGACGCGCAGCTGCGTGACGACTTCGTCGCGGCGCTCGCCGCGTCCTACGTGGGGCACCCGCGGCCGCTGCTCGTCGGCAACTACGTGCCCGAGGTGCCGGTGTTCCCGACCACCGAGACCGACCCGGCGGTCGCCGCCTCGGAACGGGTGCTGCGCCTGGGCCTGTGGGGGTTCGCCCTGGTCGTGGCGCTCGGCGGGACGGTGGTCCTCGGCCAGGGGCTGATGCGCCACCACCTGCGCGGCGGCGCGGACCAGCGGGTGGAGAACGCGCTGGGGCTCACCGCCGCGGAGCGGGCCGGGGCGCGCGTGCTCGCGGCGCTGGCGGGCGCCCTGCCCGCGGCCGCCGTCGCGGGCGGGATCACGCTCGCCGCGGGCCTGCTGGAACCGATCGGCAGCCAGGCCCGGTTCGAGCCGGAGGGCGGGTTCCGGGCGGACTGGCCGGTCGTGCTGCTCGGCGTGCCCGCCGTCGTGCTGGTGTTCCTCGCCGCCGCGGCGGCCACCGCGGCGTGGGCGGGCCGCGGGGTCGCGACGCTCCCGGTGTTGACCCGACACCGGTCGGTCCGGTGGGCGGTGCGCTGGCCCGCGCTGTTCGTCGGGCTGCGGTTGGCGCTGCGCGGGCGGGCGCTGCCGGGCGGCGCCTCCGGCCTGCCGACCCTCGCGGCGGGCGCGGGCATCGCGGTGACCGTGGCGGGGATCGTGGCGTCGACGATGCTCGGCGCGAGCCTGCAGCGGCTGGTCGACACCCCCGCCCGCTACGGCTTCACCTCCGATCTCACCATCGCGGACGCCCGGGACTCCGAGATGCGCGCCCTCGCCGCGGACAGCCGGGTCGCGGCGCTGGCCGAGGTGGAGACCGGCCGGGTCACGCTCGACCCGTCCCGCTCGCGCCAGGTCGACGCCTACGCGCACGTCGCGATCAAGGGTGACGTCCCGATCTCGCTGGTCAGCGGCACGCTGCCGACCGGCCCCGGCCAGGTCGCGCTCGGCGCGCGGGTGGCGGCGCGCGAGGAGAAGGGGATCGGCGACACCGTGGACGTCCTGTCCTCCGACGGGGTCCCCGCCCGGCTCGTCGTGACGGGGGTGGTGGTGCCCCAGCCCGAGCGCGGGGCCCCGCTCGGCGAGGGCCTCCTGGTCACCCCGGACCAGCTGGGGCAGCTGTTCCGGCAGCCGCTCGCGTCCGCGCACCTGGTCGCCGAGCCGGGGCAGGCGGCGTCGGTCTACGCGGACATCGCCGACCGCCTGGAGGTGCACCTGCCCGGCATGCCCCCGGAGATCGACACCCTCGCGGGCCTGCTGCGGCTGCCGGAGATCCTGGCCCTGGTGCTGGCCGCGGTCGCGGTCGCGGGGCTGGTGCACACCCTGGTCGGCGCGGTGCGCAGACACACCCGGGACGCGGCCGTGCTGGCGGTCCTCGGCGCGACCCCCGGTCAGGTCCGGGCCGCCCTCGGCGTCCTGGCCGGCACGACCGTGCTGCCCGGCGTGGTCGGCGGGGTGCTGCTCGGGCTCGGGGCGGGCCGGGTGCTGTGGTGGCAGGTGGCCAGCGAGACCGGCGTGGCCCCGGACGTCGCCGTGCCGGTCTGGCCCATCATCCTGATCGTCCCCGCCGTCCTGGCGGGCGCGGCGATCTTCGGCGCCCTCCCGGCCCTCCGCCTCGCCCGCACCCCCGTCGCGAGATCCCTCCACACGGCCTGACCTCCGACCGCGAGTCGGACACCCCGATCACGCGAGTCGGACGCCGGGGCTCAGGCGGCGGGGTGGATCCGCGCCCAGAGGGCGCGCAGGACCGGCGCCCCGAGCTCCTCCTTGTGCAGGTAGCCCGCGATCGTCGCGGGGTCGATCCGCAGGTCCTCGGCGCGGTAGGTGCTGCACAGGACCGTGGCGGCCCGCGGGGCGACCTCGCGGACCCTGGCCGCGGCCTGCGCGCCGTCGATGCCGGGGAGGTTGTAGTCCATCAGCACCAGGTCCGGGCGCAGGTCCTCGGCCACCGCGACGGCGTCCTCCCCGGTCTCCGCGACGCCCGCGACCTCCCAGCCCGGCATCCGCGCGATCACCGCCGCGGCGGCGGTGCGGAAGGGGCGCTGGTCGTCGACGACCAGCACGCGCACCGGCCCGGGGCCCGTCGCGGATGCTCCCTGTCGCTCCATGCCGGACAGTCTGCCGCCTGCGCGCCCGCGCCGCCGAGGACACGACCCCGTGCGCCTCGATGGGCCCACCGCGTGCCCGGAGGTGGTGCTGGCCCCACCCACGATCGAGGAGGTGACGACCTCGTCCGGGCCTGCCCGGCGGAGCAGAGTTCTCCCTGTCAGCGACGGGCCGATCCGGCCGGATCGCCCACCAGAGAGGACATCAGCCATGACCGGCACCTTCGCCCGCGCCGCCGCCGCCCTCGCCGCCGCCGCGACCGTCACGCTCGCCGCCGCGGGCACCGCGTCGGCCCAGGAGTCGCCGCCCGCAGGCTCACCCCAGCAGGCCTCGGCCACCGAGAAGGCCGCCGCCGAGGTCCGCCCGGCGATCGTCTACCTGACCTCCACCTACACCGCCTACGTGGGCGACACCGACGGTCTCTACTTCAACCAGGGCCAGCCGATCACGCTCACCGGCACCTGCACGGGCTTCGGCGTGAACCCCAACGGCTACATCGCGACCGCCGGCCACTGCGTCGACACCACCACCCCCGAGGGCATCCGGCGGGACTTCGTCACCACCGTGGCCCAGGACCTGGTGAGCCGCGACCCGAGCCTCCCGCTGAACGACGTGATCGAGTACGGCATGGCGAACTGGTCGGTCGAGGGACAGGCCAAGGGCTCGCCCGTGGACGTCCAGTACGCCGCGGTGATCGGCTCCGGCACCGGCAGCTCCACGGACGGCACCTCGGTCCCGGCCCGCCTGGTCGACTTCCGGCCGAACTCCCAGGGAGACGTCGCCCTGCTGAAGATCGAGTCGACCGACCTGCCGTCGGTGGACGTCGACAAGGGCACCTCGGCGGCGATCGGCACCCCGGTCCTGTCGATCGGCTACCCGGCCAGCGCCGACGCCGTCACCGACGTGACCCTGGAGCCGTCCAACAAGGACGGTCAGGTCAGCACGACCCGCACGATCGGCTCGGTGCCCTTCTACGAGACCAGCGCGTCGCTGTCGCCCGGGATGAGCGGCGGCCCGACCGTCGACCTCGAGGGCGACGTGATCGGCATCAACAGCGCCTACGTGCAGGGCGACCAGGCCTTCAACTTCATCGCCCCGGCGACCGGGCTCACCGAGCTCATGTCCCGCAACGGCGTGCAGAACCAGCTGGGCCCCAACGACACCCTCTACCGCGAGGCCCTCAACGACTACTACACCGGCCACTACTCCGACGCGATCGCGGCCTTCGACCGGCTGCTGCTGGTCGACCCGGACCACGCCCAGGCCAAGCAGTTCAAGACCGAGGCCGCGAAGGCCAAGGAGCGCTTCGGCGACGCGGTCACGGCGGCGCCCGCCGACCAGCCGCAGTCCGGTGACGAGATCCTCGGCATGACCCCGTGGGTGTTCTGGACGGTCGTCGGCGGCGGTGCCGCGGTGATCGTCGGCGGGATCGCGCTGCTGCTGGTCCTGCGTCGCCGCAAGGGTGGCGCCGCGCAGGTCGTGACCCCGGCCCTGCCCGCCCCGCGGCCCACCGACGGCTACGCCGCCTGGACCCCCGGCGCCCAGGGCCCGAACCTCCCGCAGCGCCCGGCCGCCCCGGTGTGGGGTCCGCAGCCGATGCCCGCCCGCCCCGCCGCGCCGAGCACGTCCGGTGTGGACTCCGAGGCGCAGACCCGGATCGTGACGCCCGCGGACATCGTCGCCGCGCAGCGTCCGGCCCCCACGGTGAACGGCTCGTCGGTCCCCGCCACCGCCGCCGAGGAGGGCGCCACCACCGTGGTCTCCGTCCCGACCACCTCGATCGAGTGCGGCACCTGCGGCACCACCGTCGCCCCCGGCGCGGTGTTCTGCTCCACCTGCGGCACCCGCCAGGCCTGACCGCCGCGGCCCGACCGCCGAGACGAACCTCAGCCACGCCCGGACCCCGGTCCGGCGTGGCTGAGGTCGTTGCGGCAGATTTCCGGGCACGGATGTCGAGAACGCGTCGGGGGCTCCGACCGGCAGGTGACACCGTCTTTCGTGAAGGAGCATCCGATGCGCCACATCGTCCACTTCGTCAACGTCTCGCTCGACGGCCGCATCTGCGGACCGGCGGGCGAGTTCGACTGGGCCCAGGTCGGGGAGGACTACTCGGAGCTGTCCTTCAGCCTGCAGACCGAGGACACGACGCTGCTCTACGGCCGCGCGGTCTGGGAGATGATGGCCGGGTACTGGCCGACCGCCGACGAGCAGTCCGACCACCCGCACACCGTGCGGTACGCGCCGATCTGGCGGGCCGCGCGGAAGGTCGTGGCCTCACGGACCCTGGAGAAGGCCGAGGGCGCGGAGCTCGTGCGCTCGGTCGACGAGATCGCCGCGCTGGACGGCAGGCTGCTGCTGATGGGCGGCGGTGGGCTCGCGGGTGCGGTGGCGGCCGCCGGGCTGCTCGACGAGCTCCGGATCGCGGTCCACCCGGTCGTCCTCGGCGGCGACCACGCCGTGCTCTCCGGCGCGGGCAGGCTCGGGCTCACGCTGCGCGAGTCCCGCGTGCTCGACGGTCGGGTCGTGCTGTCCACCTACGCTGGGAGTCGATGAACCTCCTGCAGCGGGCCGCCCGCCTCGTCAACACCGTCGTCTCCCCGCTCGCCCGGTCGGGCAGGCTCGGGCCGATGACCGAGATCGGCTACGTCGGGCGTCGCTCGGGGCGCGAGGTCCGCCTGCCCGTCGCGTTCCTCCCCGAGGGCGACGGCGGGGTGATCCGGGTGGAGCTGCCGGACCGCAAGACGTGGTGGCGCAACTTCACCGGTGAGGGGGCGCCGCTGTGGGTCCGCGTGGCCGGAGCGGAGCGCCCGGGGCACGGTGTGGCGGTGCGGGACGGGCGGCAGGTGCGGGTCGACGTCCGGTTCGGGTAGGCGCGCCCCCGCGGCCCGACCTCAGGCGTTCTGCAGGTAGACCAGCACCGCGGAGACGCGGCGGTTGAGGTCCTTCTCCTCGGAGAGCCCGAGCTTGGAGAAGATCGAGTTGGTGTGCTTCTCGATCGCCCGCTCGCTCAGCACCAGCGCGCCCGCGATGCTCGCGTTCGACTTGCCCTGGGCCATCTCGCCCAGGACCTCCAGCTCGCGGGGGGTGAGGGCGTCGAGCTCGCTCGGCTTGGCGCGCTGGGCGGCGACCAGGCCCTCGATGACCGTCGGGTCGATGACCGAGCCGCCCTCGGCGACGCGGCGGACCGCCTCGGCGAGCTCGTCACCGTCCGCCACCCGCTCCTTGAGCAGGTAGCCGCGCCGGGCGGTGCCGTCGGCCAGCAGGGTCAGCGCGTACTGCGCCTCCGCGTACTGGGACAGCAGGATCACGCCGGTCTGCGGCTTCCGTGTGCGCAGGTCCGCGGCCACCGAGATGCCCTCGTCGGTGTTCGTCGGGGGCATCCGGATGTCGGTGACGACGACGTCCGGGTCGTGTTCGGTGATCAGCGCGTGCAGGGCGGGGAGGTCGGCGGCGGAACCGACGAGCGAGAGCCCGTCGGTGCCGTCGATCAGCCGTACGAGCCCGTGCCGGAGCAGGGCGTTGTCCTCGGCGAGGACCACTCGGATCGTCACGCGGCCGATCGTAGGTGGGCGATCACGCGCCGGGGAGGTGTGCTGGCCACACCGTTGCGGGTTCGGGATGCCGCCCCCCGACCGGCACCGCCAGCGGCGGCACCCGCCCGCCGGAGCGGCGGGCGCGCCCGCGGGCCCACAGGTAGCGCAGCGGCCCGCTCACCAGCGCGGTGCGCGGCATCTCCAGCGGGAGGGTGCTGCGCAGCGCTCCGGGCACCCGGCGCAGCAGCGCGGCCCGCCCGGGGGCGCTGAGCAGCACCTTCGTGACCACCCCGGCGAGGCCGGCCGCGCGGGCCTCGGCCAGGGCGCGGACCTGTTCGCCGTCGGTGGCGTGGTGGTGGCGGACCCAGGCGGCGGGTTCGTGCGCCACGACGTGGCCGCCGAGGACCAACCGGACGAGGAACTCGGCGTCGTCCCCGCCGGGGCCCAACGCCTCGTCGAAGCCGCCGACCGCCCGCGCGACGTCCGCCCGCACCGCCATGTTCGAGCCCGCCCCCAGCAGCGAGCGGGAGAGCGGGAGCAGGGCCGTGCCCTCGAGCGCGATGCGGCGGGGCCGGAACTGGGCGCGCGGGCGCGCGAGGTCGGCGACGCGCTCCTGGTCCAGGTCGAGGCGCGCCGCCAGCACCGGCCCGGTCATGCCCGCCACCTGCGGATCCAGGAACGCGCCCGCCACGCGGCGGGCCCAGCCGGGATCGACCTCGGTGTCGTCGTCGGTGAAGGCGACGATCCCCGTCGTCGCCGCCACGAGGCCGCGGTTGCGGGCCGCCGCCGCGCCCCGACAGGTGTCCCGCAGGTAGTAGACGCGCGGGTCGGCGAGCGCGTCGACGGCGAGCCGGGTGCGGTCGTCCGCCGGGTCGTGGTCGACGACCAGCACGGTCACCGCGGGGTGATCGCCCGCCAGCACCGAGCGGACCGTGCGCAGCAGGCCCTCCGGCCGCCGCCGCGTCGGCACGACGACGGTGAGCGGCTCGTCGGAGGACGGCACCGAGCGGCGGGCGTGGACGGGCCCGATCTGCAACCGGACGGCCTCGGCCCGGCCCACGGCGTCCGCGACCCCGCGGCGCAACCCGACGGTGATCTCGCCGAGCGCGTCGCCACCCGCGGTGACCAGCAGCCGGGCGTGCCGGTACCCGGGCTCGACCTGCAGACCCGCCAGGTCGTCCACCTCGGTGCGCCCGACCCAGGTCGGTCCGTGTTCCGGAACCATGACGCCGAGTGTGCGGGATTGCCGCTGTGACGACACTGAGTACGCAGGTACCGTCCGGATGTGAGTGATCAGAGGCCGCGGGCGGGCGTCGTCGTGACGGGCAGCGAACTGCTGACGGGGACGGTGCGGGACGCGAACGGACCCTGGGTGGCCCGCGAGCTCGGCGAGCTCGGGTTCGAGGTCGCCCGGATCGAGATCGTGGGGGACCGGCCCACGGACCTCGTCGCGGCGCTGGAGCACGTCGCGGAGTTCGACCTGGTGGTGACCTCCGGCGGGCTGGGGCCCACGGCGGACGACCTGACCACCGAGATCGTCGCCGGGTTCGTCGGGGCGCCGCTGGAGCTCGACGAGACGATGCAGGCGCTCATCCACCGCCGCGTCGCGCGGTGGGCCGAGCGGACCGGATTCGCGGGCCCGGCGCTCGACGAGGCGACCCGCAAGCAGGCGATGGTGCCGCGCGGCGCCGTCCCGCTGGAGCCGGTCGGCACCGCGCCCGGGCTGGTGGTGCGCAAACCCGCGGGCCCGCTCGTCGTGGTCCTGCCGGGTCCCCCGCGCGAGCTGCAGGGCATGTGGCCCGCGGTGCTCGCGGCGCCCCCGGTGGTGGAGCTTCTGGCCACGGTCCCGCGGGCCGAGCCGCGGTCGCTGCGCTTCTTCGGGCTGCCGGAGTCCGAGATCGCCCAGACCCTGCGGGAGATGGAGCGCGCCCGCGACCTGTCCGCGGTGGAGGTCACGACCTGCCTGCGGCGCTCCGAGCTCGAGGTGGACCTGCACCCGCTGCCCGGCGCGGAGGAGCTGGCCGCCGAGATCGCGGACGAGATCGTGTCGCGCCACCGCAAGAACCTGATCAGCGCGTTCGGCACCACCACCGACGAGCTGCTGGCCGCCGCGCTGGTCGAGCACGGGCTCACCGTCGCGACGGGGGAGTCCTGCACCGGCGGCATGGTCGCGGCCCGGCTGGTCGACCGCGCGGGCTCGTCGGCGTACGTGAACGGCGGGGTGGTCGCGTACTCGAACGAGGCCAAGACCGCGCTGCTCGGCGTGCCCGCGGAGATGATCGCCGAGCACGGCGCGGTGTCCCCGGAGGTCGCCCGCGCCCTGGCGGACGGGGCGCGCGAGCGGTTCGGCGCGTCGATCGGCGTCGGGGTCACCGGGGTGGCGGGCCCCGGCGGGGGCACCGAGGCCAAGCCGGTCGGCTACGTCTGCTTCTGCGTGACGACGGCGGACGGCCAGGTGATCACCCGCGACCCGGTCCTGCCGGGCTCGCGCGGGGACATCCGGGAGCGCTCCACCGACCTCGCGATGCATTTGCTGCTGCGTGCGGCGGGCGGGCTGCCGCGGTAGGGGTGCCACCGCGCGACCCCACCCACGCACCGGGCCCGGGCCGCCTGCGCGACCCGGGCCCGTCCGTGCACTTTCCTCCGGTCCGCCTGCGGCGGCCGCTCCTCCCCGCTCCTCACGGCTCCTCGCAGCGAGGGTCGGGCGTGGAGCGGGGCCACCGCTCCACGCCCGCAGCCGCGCATCCGCTCCCCAGCGACGCGACTGCCCCGCGATCCGGCGCTCCCCAGCACCGGGCGCGGACGATCAGGACTGCTGCACGCCCGAGTTGCTCGAACCGGTCGACGCGGCGGACTGGTGCACGTCGCCCGAGCTGAGGATGCCGCCGATGTTGACGGTCGGGTTGACCTGCAGGTTCAGCCCGAGCAGGCTGCCGCCCTGCGCGGCCTTCTGCGACCCGCCGCGGTGCCCGCCACCGTGCCCGCCGCCGTGCCCGCCGGAACCGGACTGCTGCACGCCCGAGTTGGCCGACGAGTTCGAGTAGGCGGTCTGCGTGACGTCGCCGGAGTTCAGGATGCCGCCCGCGTTCACCGCCGGGTTGACCTGCACGAGCCCGGAGACCAGGTCACCGGCCTGGAAGGACTCCTGGCCGCCGCTGGCGTCGTGCCCGCCGTGCCCGCCGTGCCCATGCCCCGAGCCGCCGGACTGCTGCACGCCCGAGTTCGCCGAGCTCGCCGAGTAGGCGTTCTGGTGCACCGGGCCGGAGTTGCCGATGCCGCCGACGTTCGCCGCCGGGTTCACCTGCAGGAGCGCGCCGACGAGGTCTCCGCCCTGGACCGCGGTCCGGCGGCCCGAGCCGTGCCCACCGGACTGCTGCACGCCCGAGTTCGCCGAGGACGCCGAGTACGCCTTCTGGTCCACCGAGCCCTTCGACAGCACGCCGCCGACGTTGAGCGCGGGGTTCACCTGGCCGAGCAGGCCCACCAGGCTCCCGCCCTGGACGGCGGTCTGGCGGCCCGGGCCGGAGTCGTGGTGGGTCTCGCACGCCTGGGCGACGCCGGTCCCGGCCAGGGTGAGCGGCACCCCGAGGGCGCTGACGGCGACGATGCGGGCGGTACGGGTGAAGCGAGACATCACGGCTCCTGGAGTGGGCGCGCCGCATCGACCGACCACAGTGGACTTTCACGAGCCACCGCACCGGCTGCGACCTGAACGTTTCCGGGGATGTCCGCCGGTGTCACCACCCGCAGACGTTCACTTCAACGACGGTCACTCGATAGGGGTACGGCGGTGACGCAGAAGTGATGTCGATCTCTCAGCGGCAACGCATCTCACTCGTTCAGGTACCGCAGAGTGCTGCTCCGTTCAGCGGAGTGTCACTGCCGTGGCAGCGTCCCGTCAGCGCAGCGGCCGGAAGAAGGCACGCAGCTCGTCCACGAGCGTCTCCGGCTGCTCCAGCGCGGCGAAGTGCCCGCCCGCGACCGGCGTGGAGTAGTGCCGCAGGTCGGTGAACCGCCGCTCCAGCCAGTGCCGCGGCAGCCGGGTCATCTCGTGCGGAAAGATCGTGACCCCGGTGGGGACCTCGACCGTGTCGAGCCGCTGGCGCCGGAAGCTCTCCCAGTACAGCCGCGCGCTCGAGGCGGCGGTGCCGGGCAGCCAGTAGAGCATCACGTTGTCCAGCAGTCGGTCGCGGGAGATCACGTTCTCCGGGTGTCCCGCGCAGTCCGTCCAGTCCCAGAACTTCTCGATGATCCAGCAGGCCTGCCCGACGGGGGAGTCGGTCAGCCCGTAGCCGAGGGTCTGCGGGCGGGTCGACTGCTCCGCGGAGTAGCCGGTGCCGGAGACCGCGAAGCGCTTCGCGAACATCTTCGCGGCCCGTTCGTCCTTGGACAGCGGCTTGCGCTCGTCCTCCGGCGGGGCGTCGGCCAGCGGCATCGTGAGGTGGATGCCGGCCAGCGCCTCGGGCAGCCCGGACGCCAGCGCGCTGGTCACCATGGAGCCCCAGTCGCCGCCGTGCGCGCCGTAGCGGTCGTAGCCCAGCCGGTCCATCAGCTGCGCCCACGCCGTGGCGATCCGCTCGACGCCCCACCCGGACACCGCGGGCTTCTCGCTGAACCCGTACCCCGGCATCGACGGCAGGACGACGTGGAAGGCGTCCGCCGGGTCCTTCGGGTCCGTCAGCTCGCCGAGCACCCCGAGGTACTCGACGACCGACCCCGGCCAGCCGTGCGTGATCAGCAGCGGCAGCGCGTTCTCGTGCCGCGACCGGACGTGCAGGAAGTGGATCTCCAGGCAGTCGTCCGCGCCGCCGTCGAGCCCGGTGGTGAACTGCGGCCAGCCGTTGAGCTCGGCCTCGCAGCGTCTCCAGTCGTAGGTGTCCGCCCAGTACGCGGTCAGCTCGCGGGCGTAGTCCAGCGGCACGCCCTGGGTCCAGCCGCCGACCGTGGCGGCCTCCGGCCAGCGGGTGCGCCGCAGCCGGTCGCGCAGGTCGTCGAGCTCGGCGTCCGGGATGTCGAGTCGGAAGTCGCGCACTAGAGCTGCACGCCCCGCGTGAGCGCGCCGTCGACGACCAGGTTGGTCCCGGTGATCCGCGACGCCAGCGGGCTCGCCAGCATCACCACGGCGTAGGCCACCTCCTCGGGGGTGCCCATCCGGCCCGTCGGGTTGAGGCCCATGGCCGTGTCGAACAGCTCCGGGTTCCCCTGCTCGATCCCGGCCCACACGCCGCCCTCGAAGTAGGTGTTGCCCGGCGACACGACGTTCGCCCGGATCCCCTTCGCGGCCAGGTCGACGGACAGGCCCGAGACGTAGTGCACGATCGCGGCCTTCATCACGCCGTACGAGCCGTCCGCGAAGTCGATCTCCCGTCCGGACACGCTGGACACCGCGATCACCGACGCCGACGGCGAGGCCTCCAGCGACGGCATGGCCGCCTCGACCATCCGCACGGTGTGCATGAGGTCGACCTCGAAGGAGCTCCGCCAGTTCTCCTCGCCCGGCCCGATCGCGAGCGCGCTGACGTTCGCGACCACGATGTCGATGCCGTACTCGGCCTCGTCGGACACCCACTCGGTCAGGGCCGCCGCGTCCCCGACGTCGAGGGCCCGGCCGGCGACGTCATACCCCTTCGACCCGAGCAGGTCGACCCGGGTGCGGACCTCGTCCTCGTTGCGCGCGCAGAACGCGACCCGCACGCCCTCGGCCGCCAGCATCTCGACGACGGCGGCGCCGATCCCCTTGGTTCCCCCGGTGACCAGGGCCTTCTTGCCGCTGAGCTGCAGATCCATCAGACGGATCCTCCGATTTCGCGCAGGTGGGCGTGCATGCCGCCGTAGGCGGAGCCCGTGGGGAGCAGGGACTTGGCGACCTTGGTGACCGCCGAGTAGTTGGTGTCGACCACGTTCGCCAGCGGCGACTCGGCGACCTGGGTGAGCAGCTGGTAGGCGTCGAGCCGGTCGAACCCGTAGAGCTGCCCGAGCCAGTCGATCATCCCGACCTGGCTGATCCGCCAGGCGTCCTCCAGCGGCCGGGACGACCCGACGACCGTGTAGTGGGTGTCCGACTCGATCCGCGGCCAGGGGGTGGCCGTGTTCTTGATCAGCTCGACGAGCAGGGTCACGTCCATCGCCCCCTCGACCGCGGTGCCGCAGCTCTCGCCCTCGCCCTGTCGGTAGTGCCCGTCGCCGACGGAGAACAGCGCCCCCTCGACGTTGACGCCCAGGTAGCAGGTCACGCCCGGCTTCATCTCGGGGGTGTCCATGTTGCCGCCGAACGCGTCGGGCACCAGGCTCGACCGGACCTCCCGGCCGGCGGGGGCCACGCCGACGGTGCCCAGCATCGGGTTGCACGGCAGCTCGAGCCGCAGGTCCACGCTCTGCGCCTGGAAGGCGACGGTGTTGCGGGCCCGGTCCAGCTCGTAGATCCAGGTGCGCTCGGGCAGCGGCTCGTGCAGCAGCGCGGTCCGGTCGGTGCCCGACAGCGCGCCGAAGAACGGGATCGTGGTCGACGCGCCCCAGTCCCGGGCCGGTCGCAGGTCCACGATGTGCAGGGCGAGGGTGTCCCCAGGCTCGGCGCCCTCGACGAAGAACGGTCCGGTCTGGGGGTTGACCTCGGTCATGTCCAGCACCGCGCTCGGCCGGTCCGTGGTCGAGGTCAGACGTCCGGAGAAGGCGTCCTCGGTCCAGAGCTTGAGCAGCGTCCCGGGCCGGATCGTGTGCGACGGCGGCGCCCCGCCGAACGTCCAGACGTACTGGTCCCGGGTCGGTCGGTACTCGACGACGTCCACGGCAAGATCGTGGCCTGCGCGGGGTCGACCCACAAGTCTCGCGCGAACGGCGCGTTCGCTCACACCTACCGAGCGAGCGCGCCGTTCGCTCCGGTGAGGGCGCGGGAGATCCCGCGCGCCGCGGCCAGCACGGCCGGGGCGTAGGCGTGGGGGTTGGACTCGGCCGGGACGACGATCGACAGGGCGGCGACGACACCCGTCGCGTCCCGGACCGGCGCCCCGACCGACTGCGAGACGAGCTCGATCTGCTGCACGCTGATCGCCACCCCCGTGCGCCGGACCTCGCCGAGCAGCCTGCGGAGCTCCGCGGGGTCCACGACCGTCGCGGGCGTGAACCGCCGGACCGGCGCGGCGAGCACCCGGTCCACCAGCTCGGGATCCGCGTGGGCGAGCAGGGCCAGCCCGACCCCGGTCGCGGTGGCGGGCATCCGGGAGCCCGCGCGGCTGCGGATGCTGACGGCGTCGTGCGCGGACAGCCGCTCGACGTAGACGACCTCGGCGCCGTCGAGCACGGCGAGCACGACGTTGTGCCGGGTGACCTCGTGCAGGTCCTCCAGGTACGGCATCGCCCGCTCCCGCAGCCCGACGCCCCGCGGGGCCAGCGAGCCGACCTCCCAGAGCCGCAGCCCCACGCGGTACGCGCCGGAGTCCGCCCGCTCCAGGGCGCCCCACGCCGCGAGCTCGCCGACGAGCCGGTGGGTGGTGGTCAGCGGCAGGCGGGTGCGCCTGCTGATCTCGGTGAGGGTGAGGACGGGGGTGGCGTCGGTGAAGGCGCCGAGCACGTCCAGCACCCGGGCGGCGACGCTCACGCCTGCGATTCTTCCGCAGAGCGGAAGCGATGTCGAACCGGGGTGCGAGACCGGGCAGGCTGACCGCATGCACCAGTACGTGCGGGCCGAAGACGTCCATCCACCGCTGGACTCACCCGGGTACAAGAGCACCGGCCTCCGCCATCCCACCCAGGCGCCGATCGTCGTGCCGCAGCGGCTGACCGAGGTCACCGGCCCGCTGCTGCACGGCACCATCGGGCCGAACGACCACGACCTCACCCGCCAGCACGCGGGCGAGCCGCAGGGCCAGCGGATCGTGGTGACCGGCCGGGTCCTGGACTCCGACGGGCGCCCGGTCCCGGACACCCTGGTCGAGGTCTGGCAGGCGAACGCCGCGGGTCGCTACGCCCACGTGAACGACACGTGGGCCGCGCCGCTCGACCCGAACTTCACCGGCGGCGGCCGGGTGGTCACCAACTCGCTCGGCGAGTACTCGTTCACCACGATCAAGCCGGGCGCCTACCCGTGGGGCAACCACCACAACGCGTGGCGCCCCGCCCACATCCACTTCTCGCTGTTCGGCCAGGCCTTCACCCAGCGGCTCGTCACGCAGATGTACTTCCCGGACGACCCGCTGTTCGCGTTCGACCCGATCTACCGCTCCGCGCCGGAGAAGGCGCGGGAACGGATGGTCTCGGCCTTCGACATGGACGCGACGCAGCCCGCCTGGGCGCTGGCCTTCCGCTGGGACATCGTGCTGCGCGGCCGCGATCAGACCCCGTTCGAGGAGCCCCATGCCTGAGCTCACGCCGTCCCAGACCGTCGGCCCCTACCTGCGGATCGGCCTCGACTGGGCGGACGGCCCGGACGTCGTCCCCTCCGGCGGGGTGACGATCGGCGGCACCGTCTACGACGGCGCGGGCGCGCCGATCACCGACGCGATGATCGAGACCTGGCAGGCCGACCCGCAGGGCCGGTTCCCCCACCCGCTGTCCGGCGGCACGGACTTCCGCGGCTTCGGCCGCAGCTGCACCGACGGGACCGGCCGCTGGGAGGTCCACACCCTGCTGCCCGGCGCGCTGCCCGGCGAGGCCCCGCACCTGGACGTCTCGGTGTTCGCCCGCGGGCTGCTCGACCGCGTGGTCACCCGCATCTACCTGCCGGAGCCCGGGGACGACCCCGTCCTCGCCGCGGTCCCGCAGGAGCGGCGGCACACCCTGATCGCGGAGCGGGTGAGCGAGACGGAGTACCGCTTCGACATCCACCTGCAGGGTGCGCAGGAGACGGTGTTCTTCGACTTCTGACCCGCCGAGATGAACCTCAGGGCGATGCCGACCCCCGTCGGATCGCCCTGAGGTTCATCTCGGCTAGGGGATGTTGCTGAACCGGACCGAGCGGAACGTGAACCCGCTCGAGTTCTCGTGCGGCCGCGTCCAGCGCGGGGCGTGGTGCTGCGCGTCCGGCTCACCCTCGGTGAGCTCCGCGCAGGACTTGCCGCTCAACAGCGCGACGGCGTCTGTGCGGTTGACCGACTCCGTCCACTCCGCCGGACCGGTGGCGAAGGACGTCAGGTCGTAGCAGGTCCCGAGCTCGGGATCGACGATCGCGTCCGACTGCGGGGACCACGCACCCTCGTCCGACGTGCCGTTCATCGCCACGTAGGTGCCGTAGGCGTGGCCGGGCGGGGTGCCCGGGGTCTGGGCCATCGCGACCGCACCCATGCCGGCCCCCGCCAGCGCGAGCAGCGCCGTCGAGACCACTGTCACCACCGTGCGGCGCATTCCGGACCCCCCGATCGAGTGCACACGGATCACCCTACCGGGGGCGATCCACCTCACAGGGTCAACGCGCGTGCCACGGAACGGTGACGGGTAGTCCTGGTCACATCGCGGACTGGAGATCGTCTTTCACAGCGTTCCCACAGGTGGGAGCGAGCGGGCGCCCACTCCGCGGTGCGATAAAGGGACTCGTACCGGGACGAGGCGGAGGAAGGTGATCGACGGTGACGAGCAGAGCGATCGGCGCCGCGGGCTTCCACTCCCCGTTCGGAGACCTCTCGCACCTGCGACTCCGGCTGCCGGTCGTCGCGCAGCTGACGCGGTACGCCCTGGTCGGCGGCGTCGGCACCGCCGTGAACGCAGGCCTGTACCTGCTCTTCCGGGTGGCGCTGGAGGCGATCCCGGCGAACCTCGTCGCGCTGCTGCTGAGCACGGCCGTCAGCACCGAGCTCAACCGCCGGTTCACCTTCGACGGTGCGAGCGCCCACCGCTGGCGGGTCTGGGTCCAGGACCTCGGCACGGTCGTGTTCTACGCCTTCTACAGCTCGGCCGTGTTGCTGGTGGTGGACGAGCTGATCGACGGCGCGACCACCCTCCAGGAGACGGCCGCGGTCACGGCGGCGAGCGTGCTGGGCGGGCTGCTGCGCTTCCTCGTGCTCAAGGTCTGGGTGTTCGATACCCACCATGATCAGGCAGACGGTGACGACATCGGGGTCCGGGCCGACGATCCACGCGGAGCGCGCGGGCCAGGGGCCGCCGGTGCTCCTGCTCCACGGGTACCCGCAGAGCCACGTGATGTGGTGGCCGGTGATGGACGCGTTGGCCGAGAACCACACGGTGGTGGCGCCGGACCTGCGGGGATACGGCCGGTCTGAGCTCGCGCCGGACGGGGACTACTCGTTCCGCGCGATGGCGGCGGACCCGGCCGCGCTGATGGCCGAGCTGGGCTTCTCGGAGTACGCGGTGGTGGGCCACGACCGCGGCGCCCGGACCGCGCACCGGCTCGCCCAGGACCGCCCGGAGCGGGTCACCCGGCTGGCGCTGCTGGACATCATGCCGACCGACTACGTCTACGCCACCGTGGACCGGCGCATCGCCACCGCCTACTACCACTGGTTCCTGTACCTGCAGCCCGCCCCGATCCCGGAGAACCTGCTCGCCGGGGACCCCATCGGCTACCTGCACGCCGTCCTGGACAGCTGGGGGAGCGGCCTGGACGCGCACCCCGCGGAGGCCCTCGCGGTCTACGAGGAGGCGTTCGCGGATCCCGCGCGCCGGCACGCGATGCTCGAGGACTACCGCGCGGGCGCCGGCATCGACGTGGAGCACGACGCCACGGCAGGCCCGCTGCGCTGCCCCACCCTGGTGTTGTGGGGGGAGCGCGGCGCGGTCGGCGGGTACGCCGAGTCGCCGGTGGACGTCTGGCGGACCCGGGCCGCGGATCCCGCCCTGGTCACCGGCTGGGCGATCCCGGAGGCGGGCCACTTCCTGGTGGAGGAGAACCTCGACGCGACGCTGGCGGCCCTACGGGAGTTCCTGACCGCCTGACCACAATGCGGGCGCGGTCAGGACCAGAGGGCGGCGAGGGCGTGTCGGCGTTCCCGACGGTCCAGGCCCCTGAGGTCCGCGACGCCGCGCTCGGTCACCACCACCTCGACGTCGTGCGAGGCGGTGGTGACGGGCCGGGACAGGCGCTCGACGAGCGTCGGCTCGCCCTTCACGGTGCTCGGCAGGGCGATCACCGACACCCCCCGCCCGCGGGCGGCCGCCGCGGCGAAGTCCGGGTGGCCGCCGATCATCCCGGCGGCGACCTCGCCGATGCCCTCGACGTTGACCTGGCCGTCGAGGTCGATCTCCAGGGCGGCGTTGAGCGCGATCAGCGGGGTCCCGGTGGACAGTCGGCCGAGGTCGTGGGTGTGCTCGATGGGGTGCAGGACGCGGCGGCCGCGCGCCCAGTCGTAGAGCCGCTCGGTGCCGCACAGGTAGGCCGCGCTCGCCGACCGCAGCAGGCCCTTCTCGTCGAGATCGACGACGGGTTCGGGGAGCAGCCCGGAGTCCACGTGCACCGGCACCTCCAGTGCACCGACCATCGCCTGCGCGAGCCTCCCGGGCCCGACCTGCACGCGGGCGCCCTCGGGGACGAGCGCGGCGATGTGGCGGGCGATGGTCTCGTCCGCCGCGGTGGGAGTGGCGTTCGGGATGACGGCGGGCGGCTCGTCGGTCTCGCCGACGATCGTGACCTGCTCCGGCGGGATCGGCGGTCCCGCCTCGGCGAGCGGGGCCGCGCTGCTGAGCACCGCGGCGACCGGCACGCCCGCGTCGATCACCCCTCGGACGTAGGAGGACTCGGCGCCCAGGTGCAGCCCGTCCGGCCCGCGGACCAGCTGGGCGATCACCAGGTCCGGCCGCAGCGTCGAGGCCAGGATGCCCGGGATCGCCGACAGCCTGCACGGCACGACGTGCGCGAGGCCCGCCTCGATCGGCCGCCGCAGCCCGGGTCCGCCCCCCAGCACCCGCACGTCCGCGAACGCGCCCAGGTCCAGGCCGTCCGCGCGGCCGGGGAGCCAGCCGAGGACGAGCCGCACCCCGTCGGCCACCTCGCTGAGCGGGCCGTACAGCGAGGAGGGCGCGCCGCAGCCGTCCCCGAGCAGGACACGGGACCCGGGGCGGACGACGGCGTCCAGACTCACCATGGCCCCGATTCGACCACAGGGCGATCACTCCCGGGGTGTGACGGCGCGCTCGTAGCGGGCGGCCAGCGCCCGGACCCGGTCGACCAGCTCCGGCGGCTCGGTGACCGTGAAGTCCAGCCCCAGCAGCCCCACGTACACCGCGATCGTCTCGACGCTGTCCGCCCCCGTGACCAGCACCGACGTCTCGTCGTCCCGCTGCTCGACGAGCCCCACCGCCGGGTTGATCCGAGCCAGGACGACGGCCGCGGGCGCGTGCACGGTGATGCGGGCGTGGACCGCCCAGCCGGTGGAGGCGACGTCCCGCAGCACGAACGCCGTGTAGTCGCCGCCCGGCAGCGCCGTCGGCGTGAAGCGGAGACCGGTGCGCATCCGCAGCCCGAGCCAGTCGACGCGGAAGGTCCGCCAGGTGTCGGTGCGGCCGACCAGGTACCAGCGGCCCTGCCAGCTGACCAGCCGGTAGGGCTCGACCTGCAGGGGCCACTCCGCGCCGGGGTAGTCGAACCGGACGTGCTCGCGGTCCCGGATCGCCGTGGCCAGCGCGGTGAGCACGGCCGGGTCGACCTCCGGGTCGGGATCGGCCGTGTCGGTGTTGCGCGGCCCCTGGTCGGTGGCCTGGTGCACGGCCGCGACCTGCCGTTTCAGTCGGTCCGGCAGCACCTGTTCGAGCTTGGCCAGCGCGCGGGCGCTGCTGTCCTCGAGACCGCCGACCCCGGTGGCGGCCCGCAGGCCGATCGCGACGGCGACGGCCTCGGCGTCGTCGAGCAGCAGGGGCGGGAGCTTGGCGCCCGCCCCCAGCCGGTAGTGGCCTGCACCGCCGCGGACACCGTGGACGGGGTAGCCGAGCTCGCGGAGCCGCGCGATGTCGGTGCGCACGGTCCGCCCGCTCACACCGAGCCGCTCGGCGAGCTCGGTCCCCGTCCAGTCCGGACGGGTCTGCAGCAGGCCGAGGAGGGTCAGGAGACGGTTCCTGGGTGGAATAGGACCAAAACTAGCCTAATCGCCTCCTACCGTCCTCCCCATGACGACGAACTTCACGGTCCGGATCCCGCAGGCCGACCTCGACGACCTGGCCGACCGCCTCGCCCGCACCCGGCTGCCGCAGCCCGCGCCCGGAGACGACTGGACCTACGGCACCCCGAACCACTACCTCGCCGAGATGGTCGGGTACTGGCGGGACGGGTTCGACTGGCGGGCGCAGGAGGAGCGGATGAACGCCTTCCCGCAGTACCTCACCGAGATCGACGGCCAGACCGTCCACTACCTGCACGTCCCGTCGGCGGAGCCGAACGCCGTCCCGGTGCTGCTCGTGCACACCTGGCCGGGGTCCTTCGTGGACTTCCTCGACGTGATCGGGCCGCTGGTGGACCCGGTCGCGCACGGCGGGCGGGCCGAGGACGCCTGCTCGGTGGTGATCCCGTCGATCCCCGGCTTCGGGTTCAGCACGCCGCTGGTCGGGACCGGCTGGACCCTGGCGAAGGTGGCGCGCACCTTCGACACCCTGATGCGGGAGCTCGGCTACGCCTCCTACGGGGTCCACGGCAGCGACGCCGGCGCGATGGTCGCCCGCGAGCTGGGGCTGCTGGACCCGCCCGGGTTCCTGGGCCTGCACGTCCTGCAGCTGTTCTCGTTCCCCTCGGGGGACCCGGCGGAGTTCGCGGACCTCGGCCCCGCGGACTACGCGGCGCTGGAGTTCATGCAGTGGTTCCAGTCCGTCGGCGGCTACAACCAGATGAACGCCTCCCGCCCGCAGACGGTCGCGGCGGCGCTGTCGGACTCACCCGTCGGGCAGCTGGCGTACTCGGAGCTGTTCGAGAGCTTCGGCAACGGGACGTCCCTGGTCACCCGCGACCAGGTGCTGACCCAGGCGTCCCTGTACTGGTTCACCAACACCTCGGCCTCGGCCGCGCGGTTCTACTTCGAGGAGGCGCGGGCGGGCGCGGAACCGCAGGTCAACCGGGCCCGCACGGGGGTGGCGGTGTTCGCTGCGGACTTCCAGACGATCCGGGCCTTCGCCGAGCGGGACAACTCCGCGATCACCCACTGGAGCACCTTCGCCGAGGGCGGGCACTTCGCGGCGCTGGAGCGGCCGGGAGACGTGGCCGCCGACGTGCGCGCCTTCTTCTCCCGTGGGTAGGTTCCGACCATGAGCGACGGCGATTTCGTGCGGGAACCGTTGGGTGTGCAGGAGCGGATCACCGCGGACGGGTCCTCGTCGTGGCCGGTCGAGCCCGGGCGCTACCGGTTGGTGGGCGCCCGGGCCTGCCCGTGGGCGAACCGCGTGATCATCTCCCGGCGGCTGCTGGGGCTCGAGCCCGTGCTGTCGCTGGGGATCGCCGGTCCGCTGCACGACGAGCGGTCCTGGCGCTTCCACAACGACCCCGGGAACGTCGACCCGGTCCTGGGGATCGAGTACCTGCGCGAGGCCTACGAAAGGGCCGTGCCGGGGTACTCCGCGGGCGTCACCGTGCCCGCGGTCGTGGACGTGGCGAGCGGGAAGGTCGCCACCAACGCGTACCTGGAGCTGGAGGAGGACCTCGCGACGCAGTGGCGTGAGTTCCACCGGCCCGGCGCGCCGGACCTGTTCCCGGCGGAGCACCGCGCCGAGCTGGACGCGCTGAGCGACGAGATCTTCCACGACGTCAACAACGGCGTGTACAAGTGCGGCTTCGCCCGCTCCCAGGAGTCCTACGACCGGGCGTACGACGCGTTGTTCGCCCGGCTCGACGCGCTCTCGTCCCGGCTGGCGGGGCGGCGCTACCTGCTCGGGGACAGGATCACCCAGGTCGACGTCCGGCTGTGGGTCACCCTCGTCCGGTTCGACGCGGCCTACCACGGCCACTTCAAGTGCAACCGGACGAAGCTCACCGAGCTGCCGGTCCTGTGGGCCTACGCCCGCGACCTCTTCCAGACCCCCGGCTTCGGGGACACGATCGACTTCCTGCAGATCAAGCAGCACTACTACGGGGTGCACCGGAGCCTGAACCCGAGCGGGATCGTGCCGAAGGGCCCCGACACGTCCGGCTGGCTGGAGCCGCACGGGCGCGAGGCGCTGGGTGGCCGCCCCTTCGGCGACGGCACCCCGCCCGGCCCCCCGGTCGAGGGCGAGCAGGTCCCGCCGCCCGCCTGAGGATGTCCGACCCGCGGGTCCGAACCGAGGGACTCGCGGGTGCGCGAGTCCCCCGGTTCGAACCCGCGAGTCCCGCGTCGGGGACACTGGGGCGCGATGCGGATCGAGAGCTTCCCTCCCGGCGAGACCGCGCGGACCGACCCCGATCGGCCCGCGCCCCGACGACGGCGGCGGATGGTCTCCGTCCTCACCACCGGACTCGTGGTGGGGGCGCTGGTCGCCGGCGTGAGCGGGGGGATCGGGCTCTCGTCGCACAGCGACCCGGCCCCGGAGGACGCCGCTGCCCCGGCCTCGGCCCCCGCCGCCCCCGCACCCGACCCGAACACCTGCACCCCGCTGGTCGCGGCGATGAGCCCGCGGGACCGGGTGGCCCAGCGCCTGATGATCGGCGTGGACCCCGCCGACCCGGCCGCGGCCGTGGCGACGGTCCGGGACTCCCACGTCGGCGGGATCTTCATCGGCGGCAACCCCACGGCGCTGCTGCAGAACGACGCGCTCGCCGCCGTCCAGCAGGCCTCGCCGACGAAGGTCGCGGTCGCGGTCGACGACGAGGGCGGCCGCGTCCAGCGCATCGACGCCCTCGACGGCGACCTGCCCAGCGCCCGGCAGATGGCGCAGCGGACCCCGGAGCAGGTGCGGGCGCTGGGGGAGGAGCGCGGCAGGCAGCTGCTCGCACGCGGGGTGACCTGGAACCTCGCCCCGACCGTCGACGTGTCCGACCAGCCGCGCACCGACGTCATCGGCGACCGGTCGTTCTCGAACGATCCCGCCGTCGTCACGCGGTACGCGCGGGCCTGGGAGGAGGGACAGCGCGCGGCGGGGGTCTACGGCGTGCTCAAGCACTTCCCGGGGCACGGGCACTCCTCCGGCGACTCGCACCAGGGCCGCGTCTCGGTGCCGCCGCTGGACCAGCTCCGCCAGGACGACCTGAAGCCCTACGCCGACCTGCTCGGATCGCTCGACCAGGAGCACGTCGGGGTGATGGTCGGCCACCTGGACGTCCCCGGCCTGACCGGGTCGCTGCCGTCGAGCCTCACCCCGGCCGTCTACCAGCTGCTGCGCGGCGAGTTCGGCTTCGACGGCATGGTCATGACCGACGACCTCGGCGCCATGAAGGCGATCAGCGGCAGCTTCACCCCCGCCCAGGCGAGCCTCGCCGCCCTGCAGGCGGGCGCCGACATGGCGCTGGTGAGCAACGTCGAACGGCCGGGCCCGATCCTCGACGCCGTCGAGCAGGCCGGTCTCCCCGACACCGACCAGGCGGTGGAGCGCATCCTGGCCGCGAAGGGCCTCTGCACCCGCGGCACATGATCACCGCGACTGGAGCGGGATCCGCGCTCAGCGCGGGTCTCGCTCCAGTCGTGGTGATCATGTGAACGTCTTCTCCCGATCCGCCTCCGGGATCGTCGCCGTCGGGCATCCTCCCCGCCGTGGATCTCGCGGTGGTACTCGCGCGACAGGGCGGCACGGTGGGCCTCGGGCAGGCCCTCACCTGCGGCCTGTCGGACGATGCCGTGCGCAGGCGGGTGCGTTCGCGGCGCTGGCGGCAGGTCCACCCGCGGGTGTTCCACGCGTCCGACCATCCGTGGACCGACACGTCCCGCACCTGGGCGGTCGCGCTGTGGCTCGGCCCGCGCGGCGTGCTGTCCGGGCCGGCTGCGGCGTTCGTGCACGGCCTCGCCGACCGCGCCCCGCCGGTCGCCGGGGTGACCGTGCCGCAGCGGAGTCGTCTGCGGGGGCGGCCGGGGATCGCGGTCCGCCGTCGCGACCTCGCGCCGGAGGATCTGGGTGTCCGGCGAGGCATCCGACTCACCGGGGTCGAGCTGACGGTCCTCGAGACCGCCCTGGCGCTGCCCGACGGCGCAGCCTTCCTCGACCGCGCGCTCCAGCGCCACGTCCCCCTGCCGCCCCTCGTCGCCGCGTACCACCGCAACCTGGGCGCGCGGGGATGGTCTCGGCTGCGCCCGCTGCTGGTGGCGGCGCAGGACCGGACGGCGTCGAGGCTGGAACGGCTGTTCCTCCAGATCCTGCGGGACGCGCACCTCACCGGCTGGGTGGCGAACCTGCGGATCGGTTCCTGGGAGGCGGACGTCGCCTTCCCGGAGCAGCGGGTCGCGATCGAGCTGGACGGCTGGGCCTGGCACGTCGAGCCGGGCCGGTTCCAGGGCGACCGCACCAAGCAGAACTCCCTCGCCCTCACCGGGTGGACCGTCCTGCGATTCACCTGGGCGGACGTCACGCAGCGGCCGGACCACGTGCGGGCGGTGGTCCGACGCGCCCTCGCCCTGGCGGCATGATCACCGCGACTGGAGCGGGATCCGCGCTCAGCGCGGCTCCCGCTCCAGTCCCGACGATCATGTGAAGGCCACGGACGGGACAGTCTGGGACTCCAGGACGTTCAGTCGCTCGGTCAGGGCGGCGTGGACGGCCTGGTGGGAGTCCGTGCCCAGGGTCACGCGCACGGGCGGGGCGGGGTCTCGGCTGAGCTCGTCGATCACGGCGGCGATCTTCGCCGGGTCGCCGGTGAGGGACTCGGGTGTGAGGGACTCCAGGCCGCGGCGGACCCGCCCGGTCGCCCCGTGCCGGTAGGGCTCGGTCTCCTCGGTGAACCGGATGGCCGTCGCGAAACCGGTGCGGGTGCCGCCGATCTCGACGATGCTCAGGTGCACGCCGAACTCCGCCATCTCCTGCGCCACGCTCTCGGTGAAGCCCTCGAGCCCCCACTTGCCCGCGTGGTACGCGCTGTGGGTGGGGACGGCGACCTGCCCGCCCATGCTGGAGATCTGCAGGATCCGGCCGCCGCCGCGCTCGCGCATCGGCCGCAGGAAGGCCTGGGTGATCCGCATGGGCGCGAGCAGGAGCACCTCGACCTGGTCCCGGGCGTCCGCCGCGGACATCTCCTCGGCGGCCCCGGCGACCACGTACCCGGCGTTGTTCACGACGACGTCGACGGGGCCCACGTCCGCGAGGACCCGCTCGACGTCCGCGGGCCGGGCCAGGTCCGCGACCGCGACGGTCAGCCGGTCGCCGTGGGCCGCGACCAGGTCGTCGAGCGACTGCGGCCGCCGGACGGTCGCGGTCACCCGCTCCCCACGCTGCAGGGCCCGGGTGGTCAGCTCCCGCCCGAGCCCGCCGGACGCTCCCGTGATGAACCAGTGGCGCACGCCCGCCATGAAACCGGAGGATCCTCCGGTCGGCAACCGGTGGGCACGGCTCAGTCCATGTCCAGCCCGCCGTTGACGCTGATCACGGAGCCGGTGATGTAGCCCGCCCGCTCGTCGACCAGGAACTGGACGGCCCGCGCGATCTCGTCCGCCTGGCCCAGGCGGCCGACCGGGACGCCCTTGAGGAGCTTCTGCAGGACCTCCTCGGGCACCGCCGCGACCATCTCGGTCTCGATGTAGCCGGGCGCCACGCAGTTCACCGTGACGCCCTTGCGCGCCACCTCCTGGGCGAGGGACTTGGAGAACCCGAACAGGCCGGACTTCGACGCCGCGTAGTTCGCCTGCCCCACCGCGCCGGACTCGCCGATCACGGAGGAGATGTTCACGATCC
This sequence comes from Pseudonocardia sp. WMMC193, assembly GCF_021728735.1. NCBI lineage: Bacteria > Bacillati > Actinomycetota > Actinomycetes > Pseudonocardiales > Pseudonocardiaceae > Pseudonocardia > Pseudonocardia sp. WMMC193. Next base: position 6,241,214 of record NZ_JAKKDO010000003.1, read on the forward strand.
GGCCGAAGCCGTTGCCGGTCATGTGGTCCAGCACGGCCTTGGTCATGTAGAAGGCGCCGGACAGGTTGACCCGCAGCACGGCGTGCCAGTCGTCCACCGTCATCTTGCGCACGGTCTTGTCGACGGTGATCCCGGCGTTGTTGACCAGGTAGTCGATGCGGCCGTAGCGCTCCAGCACGTCGGCGACGACGCGCTCGCAGTCCTCGGGCGACCCGACGTTGCCCTGGTGCACGGAGACCGACGCCCCCTCCGCCCCCAGCTTCTCCGCCAGGTCCTCGGCGGCCTTGGCGTTCGACGAGTACCCGGCGGCGACGTGCACGCCGTCGCGGGCGAGAGCGGTGGTGATCGCCGCCCCGATCCCCCGGGCCCCGCCGGTGACGACGGCGACGCGAGGTTCGGGCTGGGCGTCCGTGCGGGGAGCAGGGGCGGCGTTCGTCATCTTCTACGTCTCCTGACGCTCGAGTACTCGGGACATGCCCCGGCGGACCGCGTCGACGAGGTACGGCCGGAGCTGGTGGGGATCGACGATCTGGTGGACGGACCCGACGCGCTGGGCCCGCTGGATGGAGTGGGTGGAGTCGAACTCCTCGGCGACGTCGCCGAGCTTCTCCGACCGGACGTCCGACCGGACGGCGGCGAGCTCGGCCCGCAGGCCCGCGGCCTCGGCGCCGGACGACGCGGCGATGCGCTCCTCGAGCGAGGTCACCCGCGGGTCCGCGGCCACCCGCTTGCGCACCTCGCCCGCGAACACGACGGCCGCGGCGGGCGCCCCGCCGAGCACCGACGCGTACGAGCCCTCGACGGCGGCGACCTCCATCGAGTCGTTCAGCGTCGCGGAGAAGACCACGAACGCGCCGCCGTGGTAGCGGGAGACGACGCAGAAGGCGATGGGCCCGTCGAAGTTGACGATGGCCCGCCCGATCTCGGCGCCGTACTCCAGCTGCAGCCCGCGCAGCGACTCCGGCGAGCCGTCGAACCCGGACAGGTTCGCCAGCACGACCAGGGGCCGGTTGCCGGACGCCGCGTTGATCGCCCGTGCCGTCTTCTTCGACGACTTGGGGAACAGCGTGCCCGCGGTGAACTGCTCGGGGCCGTCGACCGGCACGATGCCGCGCCGGGGGACCGGCTTGGACTCGATGCCGAGCAGGGCCACGGGCTGGCCGCCGAGGTGGGCGTCGTACACGACGACCGAGTCGGCGTCGTGCATGTCCGCCCAGCGCTCGAGCGGCTCGTGGTCGGCGTCGGTCACCGCCCGCATCACCGAGCGGATGTCGAAGGGCTTCTTGCGGCCCGGGTTCGTCTCGGCGGAGAAGATCTCCCCGACGGTCGCGAACTCCGGCCCGGCGTGCGGCGCGGTGGTGACGTCCCGCTGCACCGGGTCCGTGGTCGGCGCGGGCCGCGGGAACCGCTCGCCCGGCACCACGTAGCAGTGCTCGTAGTGCCGGAACAGCACGTCGACGGCGGCGCCGAGGTCCGGCGCCCAGTACTGCGCCTGGCCGTTCGGGCCCATGATCCGGTCGTAGCCGCCGATGCCGAAGTTGTCCTCGGCCGAGACGCCGCCGGAGTAGTCCAGGGACTGCTTGCCGGTCAGCACCATCGCGCTGTCCGGCGTCATGACCAGGATGCCCTTGGTGTGCATGAGCATCGTGGCCTCGGCGTTCCAGTAGGGCTGGGCGCCGACGTTGATCCCGGTGACGACGATGTTGATCTCGCCGCCCTCCTGGGTGAACTCCACGACCGCGCGCAGCGCCCGGGAGATCCAGTCCATGTTCTCCGTGCCGGAGTCCATGGCGATCCGCGCGCCCGAGGACACGGCGAACCACTCGATCGGCACCCGCAGCTCCCGCGCGAGCGTGATGGCCGCGCACACGCGGGCGCACTCGGCCTCGGCCAGCGAGCCGAGCCCGCGGGTCGGGTCGCCGATCAGCACCACGCGGGTCATGCCCTCGGGCTGCTTGGCGGTCGTGGCGGTGACCGTGCCGAGCACCAGATTGGCCGTGTTCAGCCCGGGGGCCCGGTCGACCGGCGTGGCCGGCGCGAACGAGCCGTCGAGCAGGTCGTACTCCTGGAACTCGCCCAGCATCCCGACGATCTCGTACGGGTAGACCGCGCCGCGGCGCTGCGCCTTGATGACGTTCTGGGCGTAGGCGTCCAGCTCGCGCATCGGGCTGGTCGGCGGCTCGTCGAGCTTGACGGTCAGGCCCGCGCCCGGGGGGCGGGTCAGCCGCAGCAGGTGCGCGCCCTCGGCGGTGCGGAAGTCGACCTGGACCTGCTCGAGGCCCAGCGCCCCGGTCCGCGCCGCGAGCGGCCGCACGACCGCGTCGAGCTCGGAGAACGGGATGTCGACGACCGGCCAGACGTGCAGCACGATCCGGTTCCACCCGAGCTTGGCCAGGGCGGGGTCGGCGCTGCGCGCGCTGCGCAGGGAGTCCAGGCAGGCGTCGATGGCCCGCTCCAGCTCCGGCACCGACCGGATGACACCGCCGCCCGCAGGCTCGCCGGAGGGCGCGTCGGCGCTGCCGTCCCGCAGGACGGTCAGCCGCCGGACGTCCGCCAGCGCGATCAGCCGCTGGTCCTCGCGCACGTTCTTGCCGGTGGCGTGGAACAGATGAACGTCCGTCTCAGACGGAAGTCTGCGCAGGTCGAAGCTCGACAGCCGCCACAGCCCGAGCCGCTCGGCCACGAGCGGGTGCAGGCCGCGCAGCGTGCGGTCCTCGACGAGCGTGCCGTCCGCCTCGGGCCGCAGCGTGAACCAGACGGGGCCGGGGTCGGCGAGCGCGTCGGCCTCCCGGTTGGGCAGCACCGCCACCGCGATCCGGGCGACCTTGTCCACCGGGACGGCGCCCACCGCGGCGCGGACGCGCTCGGCGCGGGCGTCGGGGTCGCCGCCGTCGTCGGTGTGCGTCGAGGTGACGTAGAGGTCGACGAGGGCCTTGTCGCCCTCGGGCAGCTCCTCCACCCGGCGCCGCATCTGGTTCGCGGCGGCCAGCGCGCGGCGCGGGTCGTTGTTGTCGATCACCGTGGCGAGCACGGTGCGCGGCCTGCCCGCGTGGGTGTAGCGCGCGGTGAGCAGCGGCAACCCGACGGCGTCGATGACCTGCAGGTCCTCGAGCTCGCGGATGCGGTAGTACCGCCGGGTCATGACCTCGAGCAGGGCCGCGTTGTGCTGCGCCGCGAAGACCCCGAGGATCGTCTCGGACGAGCCGACCAGCCGCTGGATCGCCGCGTCCCGGTCGCCCGCCGAGGGCAGCGCGTCGAGCTCCTGGCGCACCTCGCGGCGCACCCGCTCCCGCTCGGCCTCCACGGCCGGGGCGTCGAAGCAGTGGTAGCGGACCCGGCGGGCCAGGTCGCCGACCACGGGGTGCCGCAGCTGGGTGGCGACGACGAGGTCGTCCAGCGTGCGGAGGTAGTCCTCGGGCAGGTGCGCCAGGGACTCCGGGTGCGCGAGCCGCCACTGCAGGAGCCCGCGGATCACGGCCTCGTGCGCGGTGGCCCGCTTGTGCGCCAGGAACATCCAGTACAGCGCGGGCTCGAGGTCCGGACCGTCCGGGCCGGTCCCGTAGTGCGCCAGTGCCCGGCGCAGCTTCGCGACGAAGGACTGCGGCAGACCCTCGGTGTCCCGGGACTGGAGGAAGGAGTGGAGGTACTCCTGCGGGTTGCGGCCGTCGTCCGGCTCGACCGTGTCCTCGCCCGCGCGCTCGCGCCGGTTGCGCGACAGCGCGGACAGGTCGGTGAAGATGCGCAGCACGGCCGTCTCGCCCGCGAGGACGGCCGGGTCGGCGCCTGCCAGCGCGGCCCGGGCCTTGTCCAGCGTGGAGACGAGCGGGGCGGCCTCGCGGGCGTCGACGTCGTAGCCGAGGACCTGCCAGCGCAGCGCGGTCAGCACGTCCGCGGCGACGTCCGCCGGGTCGTCGGTGACCGATGTGCCCGCCAGCGCGGTGAGATCGGCGCGGTCGCCGCTCGCCTCGACGGCGCCGCCCTCCGCGGCGGGCTCCAGCCGGACGAGCTTCGTCCCGCCCTCGACCTGGGTGTTCGCCGGCACGAGGACCTCGGCCACGGTGCCCGCGAAGGGCGCGCGCAGCGCGGTCTCGAGCTTCATCGACTCGACGACGGCGACGACGTCACCCTCGGCGACCTGCTGCCCGGCCGTGACCGGGACGGCGACGACCATGGCGGGGGCGGGCGCGCGGACCATGCCCGCCTCGCCGCCGGAGATGCGGTGCACGGCCCCGTCGACCTCGACGAGGTAGTCGCTGCCCTGCGGCGCGGCGAGCACCGAGTAGGTCGTGCCCGCGACGGTGAGCCTGCGCTCGAACCGGCCGACGTGCTCGACGTCCACCTCGACGCGCGTGCCGTCGAGCTCCACGCGGTAGCGCTTGGCCCGGACGCGGGCCACGCGCAGCCGGTAGCTCTCGCCGACGGCCCGGACGTCCGTCTGGTGCCAGGTCTCGGCGCCGACCTCGGGACGGCCGCGCTCGGCGGCGGCGAACAGCCGGTCCTGCTGGCGGGCCACGTGCCCGTCGTGCGCCTCGACGGCGGTGGCGAGCAGCGCGACGTCGAGCCTGCGCGGCGGGGTGTAGCCCTGCGCCATCAGCCCGTCGAGCCACGTGGTGTCGGTGTCGCCCTCGACGAGCTCGGGGCGCTGCAGCAGGTCGAGCAGGAAGGCCTTGTTCGTGGTGCCGCCGTCGATCACCGCGGCGGTCTGGCGCAGGGCGCGCAGCAGCCGCGCCCGCGCCTCGTCCCGGTCCCGGCCCCACGCGATGATCTTCGCGATCATGGAGTCGAACTGGGCCGGGATGAGGTCCCCGGTCGCCACGCCGGTGTCCACCCGGATCCCCGGGCCCGAGGGCAGCGCGAGGTGCTGGATCAGGCCGGGGGCGGGGGCGAACTCGCGTTCCGGGTCCTCGGCGGTGAGCCGGGCCTCGATGGCGTGGCCGGTCCCGCGGGGCGTCTCGGCGGCGATGTCGGCGAGCTTCCCGCCGCCCGCGATGTGCAGCTGCAGCTTGACGATGTCCACGCCGGTGCACGCCTCGGTGACCGGGTGCTCCACCTGCAGCCGCGTGTTGACCTCGAGGAACGACAGCAGCCGCTCCTTGGGCTCGTAGAGGAACTCCACGGTGCCCGCGTTGACGTAGCCGGCCGCGCGGGCGAGCTCGGCGGCCGAGCTGCGCAGCAGGGCCTCCTGCTCGGCGTCGAGCGCGGTGGAGGCGGACTCCTCGATGACCTTCTGGTTGCGGCGCTGGACGGAGCAGTCCCGGATGCCCAGCGTCCACACGTCACCCGTCGCGTCGGCGACGACCTGGACCTCGACGTGCCTGCCGCCGGAGATGGCGCGCTCGAGGAAGACGGTCGCGTCCCCCGCGGTCTTGGCCGCCTCGGAGGAGGCCCGCTCGAAGGCCTCGGCGAGGTCGTCGGGGTGGTTCACCTTCCGGATGCCGCGCCCGCCGCCGCCCGCGGTGGCCTTGACCATCAGCGGGTAGCCGATGGCCTCCGCCTTCTCCCGGGCCTCGGCGAGGTCCGCGACGGGGCCGCCGGACCACGCCGCCAGCGGCACGCCGACGCGCTCGGCGAGCTTCTTGGCCGCGATCTTGTCGCCCAGGTCCCGCATGACCTCCGGGGAGGGCCCCACGAAGGTGATGCCGAGCGTGCGGCAGAGCTCGGCGAACTCCGCCTTCTCCGACACGAACCCCCAGCCCGGCCACACGGCGTCGGCACGGGCGACCCGCAGCGCGCGCTCGAGCTCCGCGTAGTCGAGGTACGGCGACGGGCCGAGGTGGTCGGGGTCGTCCGGGCCGATGAGCACGGCCTCGTCCGCCTCGCGCACGAACATCGCGCGCCGGTCCACGGCGGTGTAGAGCGCGATGGTGCGCAGCGGGTGGTGTCCCGCCGCGTTCCACTCGCGCACGGCGTGGATGAGCCGCATCGCGGGCTCACCGCGGTTGACGATCGCAATCCGGGAGAAACTCACGGAGCCCATCCTGCTATACCGCTCAGGCACCGAAGGCCACCCGAACGTCGTCGCTCGTGGTGGGGGCGACCGCCGCGGGCGCCGCGGGCGTGCGGGGTGCGGGCACCGCGCCGGTCACGCGGGGGAGCACGACCTCCGGGGCCATGATCGACGGGTCGACGGTCAGCACCGCGTAGCCGCCGACGGCACCCGCGCCGAAGCCCGGGGCGAAGACCCTGGTCGGCTTGTCGATCACACCGTCGCGGACCGCGTCGAACAGGGCGATCGGGATGGAGGCGGCCGAGACGTTCCCCATGTCGCCGATGTCGAAGTAGAGCTGGTCGGCCCGCAGACCGGCCTTCTCGGCGAGCTGGACGATCATGGTCCGGTTGGCCTGGTGCGGCACGATCAGCTCGATCTCGTCGAGCACGCCGAGACCGTCGAGCTCGGTGATCATCTGCTCGAGGTAGCGGGCCACGAGCGCCTTCACCTCGGGTCCGTAGACGGTGATGTCGTTGTCGAACTCGGGGTTCGGCCAGATGATCGAGTTCACCTGGGCCGTCGGTCCGGAGGCGTAGGTCTGCACGTACTCGACGTCTCCCGCCGACCCCTCCGCGGCGGGTGCGACGACGAGCGCAGCGGCGCCGTCCCCGAAGATCATCCGGGAGGTCCGGACCGCGCCGATCTTGTCGCTGAACTTCTCGACGCAGACCAGCAGGACCGGGCGGTTCACCTCCTGCAGCTGGCGGATCGCCTCGGCGAGCCCGTAGGGCAGGCCCGCGCACGCCGCGACGATGTCCGCCGAGCAGTGCGTCTGCAGGATCCCCAGCTCGCCGGACAGCCACGTCGACATCGACGGGATCAACCGGTCGCTGGTGCAGGTCGCGACGAGCACGGCGCCGATCTCCTCGGGCCGGCGGCCCGCGTGGGCCAGCGCGGCGTCCGCGGCGGCCAGCGCCAGGTCCCCGATGTCGTACTCGGAGTAGCGGCGCCGCTCGATGCCGGTCTTGGTGCTGATCTCCGCGGCGCTCATCGGCGACCAGGAGAAGCTCGAGTTCCGCACGACGTCCTCGTTCTCGCAGACGTGCTCACCGCGCACGATCGCGAGCGCCTCGATCGTCGGCTTGACCGCCTGGTCGGCGATCTTCACCGGCGGGTACGGCGTGGCGGGCGCCGCGGGCGTCGGGGTGTTCCGGGAGGGGCGGGTCCTCAGGGGCGCGCCGTGGCGGACCCGGTCGAGGAACGCCGCCACCTCCCGGGTGCGCGGATGGAAGGCGATGACGACGTCGTCGTCGCCGATCGCGTCCGCCTCGCGCAGCTCGGTCCGCGACCGCGTCCACGGGTACTGGTTGTGCAGCACCATCGCCCACCGGCTCAGCGCCTCCAGCTCGGGGGCGGGCTCGGCGACGTCGTGGATCTCGGTCGTGGAGAAGACGGGGTAGTCCGGCTCCAGCTCGGGCAGGACGAAGGTCAGGGCGCCGGGGGTGTCGAGGAACTCCGACACGGTCGGCTTGACGGCGGCGAGGCCCGTGGCGTGGTGGCGACGGTGCGCCCAGACGTCGAACAGCAGGGCGAAGAGCCGCTCCTCGACCTCGCCGTGAGGCCCGGCGGGCAGACCCGCCCAGGCTGCGCGGACGGCCTCGACCTTCGCGGCGCCGTCGACCCACGGGGTGACGGTGGGGAGGAAGACGTCCTCCCGGGTGCGCGGCAGGTCCCGCCAGCGCGTGGGGCGCTTGTCGTAGAGGGTCAGCGCCCACCGGTTGACCCAGAACAGGTTCTGGCCCAGGTCCCGCAGCAGATCGAAGCGGCGCGTGTAGGTACGCCCCGCGATGTCCGTTCCGGTAGGGGCTTTGGACTCGAAATCGCGCGTGATGACCGCTTCGGCGGCGGCGACCGAGTCCAGTACCGAGAAATCGAGATCGGGTGAGAAGTTGGCCGGGAAGACGAGGCGACCGTGGCGGTTGACCACGAACGGCTTCATACGGTGCCTCCAGTCGGAATTCCGTGTCACGGCGCGCCGAAGTTCCTGGTCTGACCGGCGGCGGACGGCGACGCGGGGACCAGGTGAGAACGTCGGGCGGTGCGATTACCGTAGCGGGAATTGCACGGAGATCGGAAGGTGACCTGGGTCTACACTCGTCTGCCGATCGTCATTGTCGGGTATCCGATTAAATGTTACCGGCGAGTTGTACCGAATGGTTCTACCGGCGAGTCCGTCGGGTCCGCCCAGTTGAGCGGGGTACACCGTCCGCAATGGACGGAGGGGGCGGCGTGCCGTGGCGGCGGTCGTCGCCGCTCCGTAGGGTCTGCAGGCCATGGCCCGCGTCACGTACCTCACCGCCGAGACCGCCCCGCCCGCCGTCGCCTCGACCGTCGCCTCGATGCCGGCGCTGCACGTCTTCCAGATGCTGGCGCACGCCGAGACGGCCTACCGGCCGTGGCTGCGGTACGGCGGCGCGATCCTGTCCGACCTCGCGCTCGACCCGCTGGTGCGCGAGCTCGTCATCCTCCAGGTCGGGCGGCTCGCGGCGCGCTACGAGTGGGAGCAGCACGTGCCGATCGCGAAGGCCGCGGGCGGCACCGACGCCCAGATCGCGGCGCTGGACCGCGGCGACCTGAGCGTGTTCGACGAGGCGCAGCGCGCCGCGCTCGTGTTCACCGAGTCCTTCGTGCGGGACGGCGAGGTGTCCGATGAGGACTATGCGGCGCTCGCGGCGCGGTTCGCCGAGCGCGAGATCGTGGAGATCGCCCTGACCGCCGCGCACTACCTCGGGCTGGCCCGGATCATGACGGCCCTGCGGATCGACCCCGACGAGGCCGTCGGGCCGGAGGGGCTGCCCGCCGCGCGGCTGTAGAGTCGCCGCAATGGAGATCCTCGCCGGCCGGGTGCTGCTGCGCCCGGCCGACCCGGACGTGACCACCGCCTTCTACCGGGACCGCCTCGGCCTCGCGGTCTACCGCGAGTTCCCCGGCGGCACGGTGTTCCACCTCGGCGGCGGTTTCCTGGAGGTCTCCGGACACGCGTCGGAACCGGCCGACCGCCCGCGCACGGGGGTCGCGCTGTGGATGCAGGTGCGCGACCTCGCCGCCGCGCACAAGGAGATCGTGGACGCGGGGGTGACCGTCACCCGCGAGCCGCGCCGCGAGCCCTGGGGGCTCGACGAGATGTGGATCGCGGACCCGGACGGCGTCGTGATCGGGATCGTCGAGATCCCCCCGGAGCACCCGCTGCGCCGGGACACCCGCTGACCCGAGCGGAACGCGCGGTCCGTCGGTCAGCCGGCGGCCCGTAGGCGGGCGCCCGGGCCCGGCTCGGAACGCAGGCGATCGCCCGGGCCGATCCAGTGGCCGTCGGCGCAACGCAGCTCGGCGTGCACCTCGGCGCCGCAGCCCTCGTGGCGGGTGACGTTCGGCGGGCCCGCCTCGCCCGCCAGGTGCTCGTCGCCCCAGTCCTTCAGGGCGTTCAGCACGATCCGCAGGTCCCGACCCGCCGGGGTGAGCCGGTACTCGTGGCGTTCGCGGCGCCCGGGCTCGCGGTAGGGCGTCTTCACCACGAGACCGCCCTCGACGAGGCCTGCCAGCCTGCGGGTGAGCACGTTGCGGGCGATGCCGAGGTGCGCGGCCAGGTCGTCGAACCGGCGGACCCCGTTGGACAGGTCCCGCAGCACCAGCACCGTCCAGGCGTCACCGATCAGCGCGGCGGTGCGGGCGACCGAGCAGGTCCCGCTGTCCCACTCGGCGAAGTCGACGGGGTCCGGCATGCGCGCCAGGGTAGTCGCGCGCCTGGGTTGTCGCCAGCAACCCGTCCTCAGGCGGTCGCCTCGGCCCGGACGCCCACCGCGACCGGCGCCGGGGTCAGCATCGCGATCACCATGCCGACCAGGGCCGCGCCCGCGGCGGCGAGGAACACCACGCTGAAGGCGCCGCCCGTGGGGTGGACCTCGCCGTCCACGGTCATCACCATCGCCGTGCTCACGGCCGCCACGACCGCGGTGCAGGTCGAGGTGCCGAGCTGGCGCATGAGCGTGTTGAGGCTGTTCGCCGCGGCCGTCTCGGTCTCGGGGACCGCCCGCATGATCAGCAGCGGCAGGGCGGAGTAGGCGAGCGCGGCGCCGACGGAGCCGACCGTCGCGATCCCGATGAGCGCCGGGATCGAGCTCGGCAGGAGCGCGAAGCCCGCGTTGCCGAGCACCATCAGCGCCAGCCCGACGACGAGCGTGGTGCGCGGCCCCCGCAGCCGGGAGATCAGCGCGGACGTCGACGAGAAGATCACCATCGCGCCGCCGAGCGGCAGCAGCACCAGGCCCGCCGCGATCAGCGACATGCCGAACCCGTAGCCCGTCTCGACCGGGGCCTGCAGGACCTGGGTGGCCAGCATGAACGTGGCGAACATCGAGAAGCCGATGCACAGCGTGGCGACGTTGGTCCAGAGCACCGCGGGCCGGGCGGACACCCGCAGGTCCACCAGCGGGCCGCGCCTGCGCAGCTCGTAGACGCCCCACAGCGGCAGCAGCACGGCGGCCGCGGCGAGCAGCCCCAGGACCCGCGCACCCGCCCAGCCCCATTCGCTGCCCTTCGACACGGCGAGCAGCAGGCAGACCAGCGCGACACCCAGCCAGACCGCGCCGAGGACGTCGAACCGGCCGCCGGTGCGCACCCGCGACTCCGGGATCAGCCGCTGGACGAGCACGATCTGCAGCACGCCGATCACCGCGGCCCCGGCGAACAGCCAGCGCCAGCTCGCGAACTGGGCGACGAGCCCGGTCAGCGGCAGGCCGATCGCCCCGCCGACGCCGAGCGAGGCGCTCATCAGCCCCACGCCGCTGCCCACCCGCCCCGGCGGCAGGATGTCCCGCATCAGGCTCATGCCGAGCGCGATCACCCCGAACGCCGTGCCCTGCAGCACGCGCGCGACCAGCAGCAGGGCGATGTTCGGGGCGACTGCGCCGATCACCGAGCCCACCACGATCAGCACGAGCGCGACGACGAGCATGCGGCGCTTGCCGTACATGTCGCCGAGCCTGCCGAGCACCGGCGCCGAGACCGCACCGGCGACCAGGGTGGCCGTGACCAGCCAGGCCGCGGTCGAGGGCGACACCGACATCAGGCGGGGGAACTGCGGCAGCAGCGGCACCACCATCGTCTGGATCAGCGAGATCAGGAGGCCGCACGACGCGAGGACCAGGATCGCCACGGTCGGGCTCTCCGGTCGCCCGGTCGCGACACTGCTGGGCGATTCGGCCACGCCGGCACTCACGGGAGTGATCTCCATCCGTTCGGGGCCCGACCGGGCCACCTTCAGGTGACCACGAGTCGTTGCCAACGGCAAGCGATAACCTTGCGTTTGCCAAGTATCTCTCATGTGCCGCGGCGGTACCGTTCCGCCATGGACGCCTTCGTGCTCCCGCTCGCGAGCCCCGAGGCCGTCCTGGCGACGGTGGGCGGCAAGGGGGCGTCGTTGGCTCGCGCGGCCCGCGCCGGGCTGCCCGTGCCCGCGGGCTTCCACGTGACGATCGCGGCCCACCAGGCCTTTCGCGCGCGGCCCGACGGCGTGGCGGCGGCGATCCGGGCCGCCTACGCCGAGCTCGGCGCGCCGGCGGTGGCGGTGCGGTCCTCGGCCACCGCCGAGGACCTGCCGGGGCTGTCGTTCGCGGGGCAGCAGGACACCTACCTGAACGTGCGGGGCGCGGACGCCGTGCTCGAGGCCGTGCAGCGCTGCTGGGCCTCCCTGGGGAACGCGCGGGCGGTGGCCTACCGGGCCCGCGCGGGGGTGGCGGACGCGGAGATCGCGGTCGTCGTGCAGGTGCTGGTGGCGGCCGAGGCCGCAGGCGTGCTGTTCACCGCGGACCCCGTGACGGGGGCGACGGACCGCATGCTGGTCGACGCCGCGTGGGGGCTGGGGGAGTCCGTGGTCGGCGGCGCGGTCACCCCCGACTCGGTGGTGGCCGACGCGGCGACCGGGGCGGTGCGCGAGCGGCGCACCGGGGACAAGGCGGTCAGGACCGTGGTGACGGAGGCCGGGACCGAGGAACGCCCGGTGCCCGACGAGCTGCGGCGGGCCGCCGTGCTCGACGACGTCCGGATCGCCGAGCTCGTGGCGCTGGGCCGGCGGGTCGCCGAGCTGTACGGCGACCCGACGGACCTGGAGTGGGCGCTCGCGGACGGCGCGTTCGCGCTGCTCCAGGCCCGCCCGATCACCTCGGTCCTCGATCCGTGGAACGACTCCCGCGGTCGCGACCACCTGTGGACCAACACCAACCTCGGTGAGGCGCTCCCCGGCACCCCGACGCCGTTGACCTGGTCCTTCATCCGGATCTTCAGCGCGCACGCGATGACGACGTCCGCGCTGCCCGGCTTCGAGGCGTACGGCCGGATCGGCGGTCGCCCGTACATGGACCTGTCACAGTCCGCGGCGATCGCGGGGGCGGTCGGGGTGCCGCGCGCGGTGTTCCGCAGGCTCGTCGGCTCCGCGTTCGGCCGGATCCCGCCCGGCGTCGACCTGCCGCGGCCGAGGCTGGAGCGGCGTGCGTTGGTGCGGGCGCTGATCCCCGCGGCACGGGGGATGCTGCGCACCGTGCGGCGGGAGAAGCCGCAGGTCACGGCGTTCCTCGAGGGGAATCCCGAGCACTGCGCCGCGCTCGTCGCACGGATCGCGGACCTCGACGCCCCCGGCCTCGCCGCGCTCTGGGACGCCGAGCTGCGGCCGTTGCTGGAACGGGCGAGCGACATGCTGCAGGTCGCGGGCCGCAGCGACCCGCAGGCACTGCTGGGCGCGCGGTGGATCGTCGAGAAGCTCGCCGGGCCCGCCGACGCCGCCGCCCTCACCACCGGCGCCGACCTGGCGAGCATGGGCCCGGTCGTCGGCGCGGTGCAGGTCGCGCGGGGTGAGCTCACCGCGGAGGAGTACCGCAGGCGGTGGGGCCACCGCGGCCCGGACGAGTTCGAGGTCGGGACCCCTCCCGGGTCGGGAGCCGCGTCGACCGTCGACGGCGCCGCCGCGGCGGGCGCCCTGCTCGACGCCCGCCGGGCGGCGCGGGACGCGGCGTGGGCGCGGCTGCCCGCCCGGCGCGCCCCGATCGTCCGCCGCGCGGTGCGGTCCTGGAACGCGGCGGCCGAGGGTCGGGAGCGCTCCCGCTCCGAGGTGGTCCGGGTGTTCGCGGTGCTGCGGGCGTGGACGGCCCGCGCGGACGCGATCCTGGAGCCGCCGGTCGCCTTCCTGGAGCTCGACGAGCTGCTCTCCGGCCTTCGCGGCGCCGCCGAGCTGGGTGAACGCGCCGCCGCTCGGAGGGTCGTGCACGCCCGCTACGCCGCCCTCCCGCCGTACCCGTCGTTCGTCCGCGGCTCCTTCGACCCCTTCGCCTGGGCCGCGGACCCCGACCGTCGCGCCGACGTCTGGGTCGAGGGGGCGCAGCCGCCGGTCCGGAGCGGCGCGATCACGGGCTTCGCGGGGGCCGCCGGCGTCGTCGAGGGCGTGGCGCGGGTGCTGACCTCGGTCGACGAGGGTGCCGCGCTGCACCCCGGTGAGATCCTCGTGACGACCGTGACCAACGTCGGCTGGACCCCGCTGTTCCCCCGGGTGGCGGCCGTGGTCACGGACGTCGGGGCGCCGCTGTCGCACGCCGCGATCGTCGCCCGCGAGCTCGGGATCCCGGCCGTCGTCGGCTGCGGGGACGCGACCACACGCCTCCACACCGGCGACCGGGTCCGGGTCGACGGGGGCGCGGGCACCGTGACCCTCCTGCCCACGTGATCACCCCCGAGGGGTGTCCTCCGCCCCACTGACCCGCTGGACCAGGGCGACGAGCTCGGGGACCGCGGGGTGGGTCGGCGGGTCGGGCCAGACGAGGTGGACCGGCAGCGGCGGCGCGTCGGCGATCGGGACGTAGGCCACGCCGGGGAAGCGGTGCAGCACCGCGGTCGCGGCCGCCGTGACCCCGACCGCCCGCCCGGACGCGATCGCCACCAGCCACTCCGCCGTCGAGCCCACCCACGAGACGGACGGGCGCGCGCCCGCGGGCCAGAGCCCGGGCGTCGTCGTGCCGGTCTCGTCGTTCAGCGCGACCGTGCGGGCGGCCAGGTCGGCGAGCAGCACCGACGGGCGGGCCGCCAGCTCGTCGCCCTCGGGGAGCGCGGCCACGCGCCGCTCGTCCGGCAGCCGGACCGACCGGGTGCCCGGCACCCGCACCCGCCCCCGGACGACGGCCGCGTGCGCCCGCCCGTCGGCCAGCCCGACGTCCGCGGTGTCGATCTGGACGAGCTCGAGCGGGAGCCCGGGGCGGGCGGCCCGCCAGCGGCGCAGCAGCTCAGGGGTCTGCTCGCCGAGCGCCGACCAGGCGTAGCCGAGGCGCAGGGGAGCGGTGGTCCACTCGGTGAGCCGGGCCGGGTCGAGCACGGCGTCCACCTCGGCGACCACCCGGCGGGCCCGCTCGCGGAACGCCGCGCCCGCCGCCGTCAGCGCGAGATGGTGGGTGGAGCGGTCCACCAGGCGCACGCCGAGGTGGCCTTCCAGGCGGGCCAGCGTGCGGGACAGCGCGGGCTGCCCGATCCCGAGCGCGCGCGCCGCGCCGGTGATCGTCCCGGCGTCGGCGATCGCGAGGAAGGCCCGGACGTGCCGCAGCTCCGCGCTCATGCCTGCAGAGCATAAACACCGGGAGAACGGCATTTCTCGGCGGCGTTCGCGGTCCCTAGCGTCGGTGGTGTGGGACGTGTGGGCTTGGTCGTGGGCGGGCAGTTCTCCGTGCAGTTCGGTGCCGCCGTGGCGGCGCTGCTGTTCGAGCGGGTCGGCGCGGGCGGCGCGGTCGCCCTGCGCCTCGGGCTCTCCGGGGCGGCGCTGCTGCTGGTCTGTCGGCCCACCCTGCGCGGGCGCACGCGGGCCGACGTGCTGACCGCGCTGGGCTACGGCCTGGCCCTGGGCGGCATGAACCTGTGCTTCTACGAGGCGATCTCGCGCATCCCACTCGGTGTCGCCGTGACCCTGGAGGTGCTCGGGCCGCTGACCCTGTCCGTGCTCACCGCGCGGGGGACGCTGCGGTGGGTGTGGGCGGGTCTGGCGCTCGCCGGCGTCGCGCTGCTGGGGGCGGCGGACGCGGGCGCGCTGTCCCCGGTCGGGGTGGCGTTCGCGCTGGCGGCGGGCGCGCTGTGGGCCTGCTACATCCTGCTCGCGCAGCGGGCCGGGCGGACCTTCGCGCGGCTCGACGGCCTGGCCCTCGGGCTCGGCGTGGCGGCCCTCCTCGTGGCCCCGGTCGGGATCGCCGAGGCGGGGGCGGACCTGCTGGACCCGACGGTCCTGGCCCTCGGCGCCGCCGTCGCCGTGCTGTCCTCGCTGCTCCCGTACTCGTTGGAGATCCTCGCGCTGCGCACGGTCCCGGCGAGCACCTTCGCCGTGATCATGAGCCTGTCCCCGGCCGTCGCCGCGCTGGCGGGCGCCCTCGTCCTCGACCAACCCCTCACGGTCCTCTCGGCGGTGGCCATCGCCCTGGTCGTGGCCGCGAACATCGGCGCGATCGCCCGTCCCGCACCCGCCCCCACCCCGGCCCGCCCCGGCCACGGCGCAAGATGACGCCATGGACCGTCCCCTGCGCACCCGGCTGGCCCCCGACGTCGTCTCCGAGGAGTTCCGGGAGTTCTGGACCGAGCGGCACCTCGTCACCCTCGTGACGCTGCGCACCGACGGCACGCCGCACGTCGTGCCGGTGGGCGCCACGATCGACGTCGAGGAGGGCACCGCCCGGGTGATCTGCCGGGGCGGTTCGCAGAAGGCGGTCAACGCGCGGGCCACGGGGCGGGTGGTCGTGTCCCAGGTCGACGGGCGGCGCTGGTCCTCGCTGGAGGGGACCGCCGTGGTGCTCGACGATCCGGAGGCGGTGCGGGACGCCGAAGTACGCTATGCGAAGCGCTACCGCACGCCGCGCGCGAACCCGGAGCGCGTCGTCGTCCTGATCACCGTCGACCGGGTGCTCGGTATGGTCTGATTCGATTCCGAACGCTCGGGAACGCTACGGAGGGAACCCCCTTGTCGGCCGACAACGTCGTGCACCTCTCCCGCTCGCAGGGCGTCACCCAGGCGGACCTCGCGATCGCGAAGCTCGGCACCAGCCGCATCGAGTCCCCGATGGCTCACCTGCTGGACGCGCGCGCGACCACCGAGCACTACGTCGACGAGGACGACCGGGTGCTGCTCGACGACACCGTCGCCGGCATCCGCGCCCGCGGCGTCTCCCTCGACGAGCTGCCCGGCCTCGAACCCTGCGGGCCGCGCCGCAAGATCTACTTCGACCCGTCCAAGACCCGCGCGGGCATCGTGACCTGCGGCGGGCTGTGCCCGGGGCTTAACGACGTGATCGCGGGCCTGGTCCGCTCGCTGACCTACCACTACGGCGTCAAGCGCGTCGTCGGGTTCCGCAACGGCTTCCAGGGCTTCATCTCCTCCTACGGCTACGACGAGGTCGAGCTCACCCCGCAGTACGTCCGGGACATCGCGACGGACGGCGGCACCGTCCTGGGCACCTCCCGCGGCGCCCAGGACCCCGAGGAGATCGTCGACTGCCTCGAGCGGATGCACCTGAACATCCTGTTCGTGATCGGCGGCGACGGGACCATGCGCGGCGCCATGGCCATCGAGCGGGTCGTGCGGGAGCGCAACCTGAAGATCGCCGTCGTCGGCATCCCGAAGACGATCGACAACGACATCCCCTACATCGACCAGAGCTTCGGCTTCCAAACGGCCTTCTCCCGGGCGGCGGAGTCCATCCGCGCGGTGACCGTCGAGGCCAAGTCCACGGCCAACGGCGTCGGGCTGGTCAAGCTGATGGGCAGGCACTCGGGCTTCATCGCCTGCTACGCCTCGCTCGCCCGCTCGGACGCCGACGTCGTGCTGATCCCCGAGGTCCCGTTCTCGCTGGACTCCCTGCTCGACCACCTGCGGGACCGGGTGAAGCAGCGCGGGCACGCCGTCGTCGTCGTGGCGGAGGGGGCCGGGCAGGAGCTGATGGAGGAGGTCTCGTCCACGGACGCGTCGGGCAACCGACGGCTGGGGGACATCGGCCGCTTCCTGCGCGCGCGGATCGAGGACGACTTCGCGGCGCGCGAGATCGAGACCTCGGTGCGCTACATCGACCCCTCGTACGCGATCCGCTCCGTGCCGGCGAACCCGTACGACAGCGTGTACACGGTGCGGCTGTCGCAGGCCGCCGTGCACGCGGCGATGTCGGGGCGCACGGCCATGGTCGTCGGGCGGGTGCGGCGCCGGTTCGTGCACATCCCGATGGAGCTGGCGGTCAGCAAGCGCAACCAGGTCGACCCCAACGGCGACCTGTGGCAGGCGGTGCTGGAGTCGACGGGGCAGCCCGTGCGGTTCGCGTAGCCTCTCGGCGTGCCCGCGCTGCGCTTCCTCGGCCACTCCACCGTCCGGCTGGAGCTGGGTGGGAAGGTCGTGCTCACCGACCCGGTGCTGACCTCGCGGGTCTCGCTGCTGCGCCGGGTGGTCGCGCCGCTGCGGGCGCAGGACTGGGCGGACGCGGACGTCGTGCTGATCTCGCACCTGCACGGCGACCACCTGCACGTCCCCTCGCTGCGGCTGCTGCGCCCGGACACCCGGGTGATCGTCCCGCGGGGCTCGGCCGAGTGGGTGCGCAGGCGCGGGATCCGCCGGGTCGAGGAGATCGACGTCGGGCAGACGATCGTGGACGACGGCCTGCGGATCACCGCGACCTACGCCGACCACTCCGGGCACCGCTGGGGCCCGCGCTCCACCCGCGGACCCGACTCCCCGGCGCTCGGCCACATCCTCGAGGCGGACGGGCTGCGGGTCTACGCCGCGGGCGACACCGACCTGTTCGACGGCATGGGCTCCTTCGGCGAGCTCGACGTCGCGCTGCTCCCGGTGTGGGGCTGGGGCCCGAACCTCGGCCCCGGGCACCTCGACCCGGAGCGCGCCGCCGCCGCGGTGGACGTGCTGCGCCCGCGGCTGGCGGTCCCGGTGCACTGGGGCACCCTCGCCGTCGCGGGCCTCACCCGCGCCCCGGCCGGACACGGGGAACGCATGCGGGCGCTGCTGCAGGACCCGCCGCACCGGTTCGCCGCCGCGGCCGCGGAACTCGGCAACGCCCACCGCGTCCGCATCGCCCGGCCCGGCGAGGACGTGTCGCTGCAGGGGGCCGGGTGAGCACGCTCGCCGTGGACTGGACCGACCCGCAGACCATCGGGTACCCGGCGCTCGCGTTCGCCGTGCTGCTCGGCTCGATCGTCCCGGTGGTCCCGACGGGCGCCCTGGTCGGCGCGGCCGCGGCCGTCGCGATGACCACCCACCACCTGTCCCTGCCGCTGGTGCTGGTCGTGTCCGTGCTCGGGGCGTGGGTCGGGGACGTCGTGACCTACGCGGTCGCCAAGATCGGCGGCGAGCGGGCGGTCCGGCTCGTCTCCCGGGGCCGCACGCCCGAGCAGCTGGAGTCCGCGCGGGTGCGGTTCACGCGGTGGGGGTGGCAGCTGATCGTCGTCGGGCGGCTGGTGCCCGCGGGCCGGATCCCGACCCTCGTGGCCGCGGGCACGCTCGGCTACCCCTGGCGGCGGCTGCTGCCGACCGCCCTGGCCGCCTGCGTGGCGTGGGCGATCGCGTACGCCCTGCTCGGCGTGCTCTCGGGCGGGATCTTCGACAACCCGCTGGTGGCGTCGCTGGTCGCCGCCGCGCTCGTCGTGGTGGTCAGCGCGCTCTCCGCGGGTGTCGCGGCGGTGGTCCGCCGCAGGCGCAGCCCCACCCCCTGACCGGCGAACGGCGCGTTCGCTCACTCCTGGTGAGCGAACGCGCCGTTCGCTGCTACTCGGTGGGGGGCTCGACGTTGCGGCGGAGGATCTTGCCGGTCGGGCCCTTGGGCAGGGCCTCGACGAGCCAGACGCTGCGGGGGTACTTGTACGCGGCGAGGCGCTCCTTGACGAACTGCTGCAGCTCCTCGGCGGTGGCCTCGGCGCCGGGCTTGAGGGCGACGGCGGCGCCGATCTCCTCCCCGAGGTCGGCGTGCTTGATGCCGATCACGGCGGCCTCGGCGACGGCGGGGTGCTCGTAGAGGGTCTCCTCGACCTCGCGCGGGTAGACGTTGTAGCCGCCGCGGATGATCAGGTCCTTCTTGCGGTCGACGATGGTGTAGTAGCCGTCGGCGTCCCGGGTGGCGATGTCGCCGGAGCGGAACCAGCCGTCGGGGATGGCCTCGGCGGTGGCCTCGGGGCGGTTCCAGTAGCCCTTCATGACGTTCTCGCCGCGGATGGCGATCTCGCCGGGCTCGCCGTCGGGGACGTCCCGGCCCTCGTCGTCGACCACGCGCATCTCGCAGCCGCGGACCGGGAAGCCGATGGTGCCGGGCTTGCGCTCGTGGCCGGGCTGGTTGAACGAGGCGACCGGAGCGGTCTCGGACAGGCCGTAGCCCTCGAAGACCTGGCAGCCGAAGGTGGACTCGAACTGCTTGAGGATCTCCACGGGCATCGCGGAGCCGCCGGTGATGCAGGTGCGCAGCGAGGACATGTCCGCGCTGCCCGCGTCGGGGCTGTGCAGCATGGCCGCGTACATGGTGGGCACGCCCTCGAACACGGTGACACCGTCCCGGGCGACCACCTGCAGCGCCTTGGCCGGGTCGAAGCGCGGGATCAGGGTCAGGGTGGCGCCCGCCCGGACGGCGGCGTTGAGGCCGCAGGTCAGGCCGAACACGTGGAACAGGGGCAGGCAGCCCATGATCACGTCTTCCGGGCCGATCTCGATCAGGGTCTCGCTGGTGGTGGCCGCGTTGGAGGCGAGGTTGTGGTGGGTCAGCTCGGCGCCCTTGGGCTGGCCCGTGGTGCCGGAGGTGTAGAGGATGACGGCGGTGTCGTCGTCCGCGCGCTCGACCGGCTCCTCGACGGGCGTGCCCCGCAGCCCGGTCGGGCCGGTGGCCGGGACGACGATCCCGGTGATCCCGACGGCCTCGGCCGCGGTCGGCACGACGTCCCCGGACCCGTCCCAGCCGTAGACGACCTTCATGCCGGAGTCGCCCAGGTAGTACTCCACCTCGCGGGCCTTGAGCAGCGGGTTCATCGGGACCACGACGGCGCCCGCGAGCAGCGCGCCGTAGAACAGGATCGGGTAGGCGGGCACGTTCGGGAGCACGAGGCCGACCCGGTCGCCCGGTTCCACGCCCTGCTCGCGCAGGTCCCCGGCCACGGCCGCGGCCGCGGCGTGCAGGGCGGCGTAGTCCAGCACGTACTCGTCCAGCTTGATCGCCGGGTGCTGCGGCTGCGTGCGGGCGGTCGCGACCAGGTTCGCGGCCAGGTTCGTCATCGTCGACTCCACGGGTGTCGGTTGTGACCGCGATCCTATGACTGACGGGTAACTTCGCGCATCGCTACTCTCCCGCCATGGCGCCGCCCCCCTTGGAGATCGTCGTGGGGGGTCGCACGCTCCCGGTCCCCACCGGGCGGCCGTTCGTGATCGGCCGCGGGCCCGAGGCGGATCTCGACGTCGGACACCCGCGCGCCTCCCGGCGGCACGTCGTCGTCGAGCTGACGCCCCAGGGCTGGCTGCTCACCGACGCGTCCCGCAACGGGACCTGGGTCGACGGCAGGCGGGTCACGTCGCTGTCGCTGGCCGGGCCGGTGTCGGTCCGGCTGGGGGACACCGACGACTCGGCGATCGTCGAGGTGCGGCCGGCCCCGCACGCGCCCGCGGCCCCCGTGGCGGAGGTCCTCACCCGCCAGGGCGGCCAGACGTCCGTCCGGCACGTCGGCACCGGCAGGCTGACGATCGGCAGGCTCCCGGACAACGACGTCGTGCTGGACGACCTGCTCGTCTCCCGCCGCCACGCCGAGCTGCACCGCACCGGCGCGAGCTGGCGGATCGTGGACCTGAACAGCGGGAACGGCACGTTCGTGAACGGGGTCCGGGTCACCACCGCCGACATCGGCGCGCGGGACGTCATCGGCATCGGCCACGCCCTGCTGCAGCTGCACGGCGACCGGCTCGTCTCCGCCGAGGACACCGGAGACGTCGGGTTCACGGTGCAGGGCGCGAGCGTCACCACCGACTCGGGCAAGACCCTGCTGCGAGACGTCTCGTTCGCGCTGTCCGGCCGCAGCCTGCTCGCGGTCGTCGGGCCGTCCGGGGCGGGCAAGTCCACGCTGCTGAACGCGCTGACCGGGGCCCGCCCGGCGGACGTCGGCGAGGTCCGGTACGCGGGCCGCGACCTCTACGCCGAGTACGACGAGCTGCGCCACCGCATCGGCCTCGTCCCCCAGGACGACGTGCTGCACCCGCAGCTCACGGTGCGCCGCGCGCTGCGCTACGCCGCCCGGCTGCGGTTCCCGTCGGACGTCCCGGAGGCCGACCGGGAACGGCGGATCGACGAGGTGCTCGCCGAGCTGACCCTCACCGGGCAGGCCGAGCAGCGCATCGACACCCTGTCCGGCGGCCAGCGCAAGCGCACCTCGGTCGCGCTGGAGCTGCTCACCAAGCCGTCGCTGCTCTTCCTCGACGAGCCCACCTCCGGTCTGGACCCCGGCCTGGACAAGTCGGTGATGCAGACCCTGCGGGGGCTGGCGGACGGGGCGCGGACGGTCGTCGTCGTGACGCACTCCGTGCTCAACCTGGACCTCTGCGACCGGCTGCTGGTCCTCGCCCCCGGCGGGCACGTGGCCTACTTCGGGCCGCCGCGGGAGGCGTTGGAGTACTTCCGCACCCCGGACTACGCCGAGATGTTCCTGCTGTTGGAGCAGGTGGCGGGGGAGCAGCTCGCCCAGCGGTACCGCGCCTCCCGACAGCACTCCGAGTACGTCGCCCAGCCGACGATGGGGATGCCGCGGATCGTCGAGCGCGCCGCACCGACCGCGGCCCGGCGACAGCAGGGCTTCGGCACCCAGCTGTCGGTCCTGTGCCGCCGCTACCTCGCGGTGATCGCGGCCGACCGGCAGTACGCGGCCTTCCTCGTCGGGCTGCCGCTGGTGTTGGCCGCACTGGCCCGGCTCGTCCCGGGGGACTCGGGCCTGAGCACGCGCGAGGCGGTCCAGCTCAAGGAGTTCCAACCGAGCCAGCTGATGCTCGTGCTGATCCTCGGCGGGGCGTTGATGGGCATCGCCGCGTCCATCCGCGAGCTGGTCAAGGAACGGCCCGTCTACGTCCGCGAACGCGCCATCGGCCTGTCCATCCCGGCGTACCTGCTGTCCAAGCTCGCGGTGCTGGGCCTGATCACGGGGCTGCAGGCGGCGGTCTTCACCCTGCTCGCGCTCGTCGGGCGCCGGATGCCGGACGACGCGGTCCTGCTCGGCTCCGGGCTGCTGGAGGTGCTGCTCGCCGTCGTCGGCGTCACCGTCGCGACGATGCTGATCGGGCTCGTCGTCTCCGCCGCCATCGGCAACGCCGACCGCGGCATGCCGCTGCTCGTGCTGGTGCTCATGGTCGAGCTCGTCGTGTCCGGCGGGCTGTTCCCGGTGTTCGACCGGCCGGGGCTCGAGCAGTTCGCCTGGCTCGTGCCCTCGCGGTGGGCCTACGCGATGGGCGCGGTCACCGCCGATCTCAACCTCACCGCCCGCGAGGGCCCCGACCCGCTCTGGACCCACGACGCGGCGCACTGGCTGCTCGGCGCCGGTGTGCTGGCGGGCATGGGGCTGGTGCTCGTGGTCGTGACGGGGCTGGTCGTTCGCCGGCTGGATCCGGTCCGCCGCAGGCGCCCGTGAGTGGAAAGTGGTGCCAGAGCGGTACTTACCACTCACGACGAAGGTGGTAGTAGCACTGAGGCCCACGGCCCGGGCGATCCCTAGCGTTCTCCTCACCGACGCGAGAGGACGAGGGACATGCTGTGGATCGGGATCATCCTGCTGGTGGCGGCCGCCGGCTGCCTCTGGGGCGCTGCCCGGTCGCAGCGCAAGGTGCACGCCATGATGGCGGCGGAGACGCTGTCCGTGCGGGAGCTGCTGGAGCTGCAGCGGATCTCCACCGAGCTCACGGGCCCGGGGAACTTCCGCAAGGTGTGCGAGGTGGTCGGTGAGACCGTGCCCGCGCCCATCGGGATGCTGCGCTCCGAGCTCACCGGCACCGACTGCGTCTGGTACTCCACGCGGGTGCAGCGCCGCTACAAGCACTACGACCGGGACACCGACGGCGACACGCGCGTGAGCACCCGCACCGAGACCGTCTCCGACATGACCTCCCCGCACGGCTGGGCGCTGCTGCGGGACGGGCACACCATCGGCGTCGACCACGGCGGCCGCCGCCCCGACGGTGCCGAGCAGGTCCTGGACCGCTTCGAGCAGGCCCATGACCGGCAGCCCGCCGGCGTCGCCGGGGTACTGGGGGCGCTGATGGGCGGCGACCGCGACGAGACGATCGGCTACCAGCACACCGAGCACGTGCTGCGGCCCGGCACCCGGATGTACGTCCTCGGCGAGGTGGACGACCGCGACGGCCCGCTGGTCATCCGCCCGCCCCGCGAGTCCGCGGTGCCCTTCGTCCTGTCCACGCGGACCGAGGAGGAGCTCACCGACTCCGCCCGCGGTGGCCAGAAGATCTGGGCGTGGATCGCGGCGGGCGCGGCGCTGGTCGGGGTGGCCCTGATCGTGCTCGGCATCGTCCTCTGACCTCGCCTTCCGGACAGCGGCTGCGCCGCTCGTGAGTGGTAAGTGGTGCTCTGGCACCACTTACCGCGCACGGGCGGCGCAGCCGCGACCTAAGGTCGGGGGGTGATCGACGAGGAATCCGCCGGGCCGCTGGCCGGGCTCGTGGTGGCCGACTTCTCCCGGGTGCTCGCAGGCCCCTACGCCACCATGGTGTTGGGGGACATGGGCGCCACCGTGATCAAGGTGGAGGGCCCGGGGCACGGGGACGACACCCGGACCTGGCGACCCCCCGTCGTCGAGCGGCCGGACGGGCCGGAGGCGACCTACTACCTCTCGATCAACCGCAACAAGCACTCGATCGTCCTGGACCTGAAGGACCCGGACGACCGGGCCACCGCCCAGGCTCTCGCCGCCCGCGCCGACGTGCTGATCGAGAACTTCATGGCGGGCACCACGGCCCGGTTCGGGCTCGACGAGCCGACCGTCCGGGCCGCGAATCCCGGCGTCGTCTACTGCTCGATCACCGGGTTCGGCGACCGGGGCGGGGCGCAGCTGGGCGGCTACGACCTGGTGGTCCAGGCGACGTCCGGGCTGATGAGCCTCACCGGGGGTGTGGACGGCGAGCCCACCCGGGCCGCGATCGCGCTGTTCGACGTGATGTGCGGGCTGCACGCCAGCACCGCCATCCTGGGGGCGCTGCGCCACCGGGACGCCACCGGCGAGGGCCAGCACCTGAAGACGAACCTGCTGTCCACGGCGCTGTCCTGCATGGTCGACAAGACCTCCGCCTGGGTGGCGGGCGGCGTGGTCCCGACCCAAATGGGCAACGCGCACCAGTCCCTGTTCCCGTACGAGCCGCTGCCGACGGCGGACGGCGACCTGATCGTCATCGCCGCCAACGACCACCAGTTCCGCAGGCTGTGCGGCGCCCTCGGGGTGCCGGAGCTGCTCACGGACCCGCGGTTCGGCTCCATGGTGGACCGCAACCGCAACCGGGACGAGCTGCGGCCGCTGCTGCTGGAGCGGCTGGCCACCCGCGGCGCCCAGGAGTGGTTCGACGTGCTGAGTGCCGCCGGGGTGCCCTGCGGCCCGATCAACACGGTGGACCAGGGCGTCGCGCTGGCGGAGAGCCTGGGCCTGGACCCGGTCGTCCACCCGGGTGGGGGCGTCGGGACGGTCCGCAACCCCGTGGAGTGGTCGCTGACCCCGCCGCAGTACCGCCGCACCCCGCCCGCACTGGGCGCCGACTCCGACGCCGTGCGGGAGTGGCTGCGACAGCCGTGAGGGAAGCCGTGAGCGGCGATGGTCGCCCTGGCGACCATCGCCGCTCACGAGGTCAGTTGCCCCCGCGGGAGAACGGGTTGAGGCCGCCGAAGGGGTTCTGCTGCTGGGGCACGCTCTGGGTGGTGCCGCCGCTGCTGGTGGTGGCACCGGTGTCCTCGGTGCTCCCCAACGTGACGTCCACGGTGCGGCCCGAGCTCAGGGTGAGCGTGACCCGGTCACCGGGGCTGTAGGAGCCGATCCGGGCGATGAGGTCGGAGAAGTCGCTGACGGTCGCGTCCCCGACCTTCGTCACGACGTCCCCCTGCGCCAGGCCTGCCGCGGCGGCCGGGCCGCCGGGCGTGACCTGCTCGACCGTGGCGCCCGCGGTGGCCGAGTTCGAGCCCCCGGTCGACCCCTGCACACCGAGGACGGGCTTGGTGGCGTGCCCCGTGTCCATGATCTCCTGGGCGACCCGGCGCGCCTGGTCGACCGGGATCGCGAAGCCGAGGCCGACGGAGCCGGTGCTCTGCCCCGCGGTCGCGATGGCCGAGTTGATGCCGACGACCTGGCCGTCGAGGTTGACCAGCGGGCCGCCGGAGTTGCCCTGGTTGATGGGCGCGTCGGTCTGCAGCCCGTTGTAGACGACGCCGGAGCCGTCCTCGCCCTGGACCGCGACGGTCCGGTTCAGCGCGGACACGATGCCGGTGGTGACGGTTCCGGTCAGCCCCTGCGGCGAGCCGATCGCCACGACCTGCTGCCCGACGGCGACGTCCGCGGACCGGCCGAGCGTCGCGGCGGTGAGCCCGGAGACGCCGTCCAGCTTGAGCACCGCGAGGTCGTAGCTCGGCGAGGTGCCGACGAGCGTCGCGGTGTGGGTGCTGCCGTCGGACAGGGTGACCTGGATGCGGCCCGTCGAGCCCGCGACGACGTGGTTGTTGGTCAGGACGTCCCCGTCGGCGGTGAGGATCACCCCGGAGCCCTCGGCGGTGCCCTGGGAGGTCGTCACCCGGATGTCGACCGTGCTGGGGGTGGCCTTCGCCGCCGCGGCCTGCACGCTCCCGTCGATCGGGGCGGTGGACGCGTTCGTGGCGGGCTGCCCGGTCAGCGTGCTGCTCGACGCCGCGGAGGGCCGGTCGAGCAGGGCGTACGCGCCGCCGAAGCCGGCGCCGCCGCCCACCAGGCCCGCGATGAGCGCCGCGACCACGATCCCGGTCATCGGCCGCGACGGCTTGCCGGGCTTGTCCCCGTCGAGCACCGCGGTGGTGCCGGACGGCGGGTCGGTGGGCCCGTCTCCGGGGGTGCCGGGCATCCCCGGCGCGCCGTAGGTCGGCTGGGAGCCCGCGTACGGGCCGTACGCGGGGCTGCCGTAGGGCCTGCCCTGGTCTCCGCTCACGCTCTGGGCGTACCCCGGGGTGCCGTACACGGAACTCTGTCCGTAGGCGTACGGCGAGCCGGAACGGGCCTCGTAGGAGGCGCCGTCGCCGCCGCCCGGGACGGTCTGGGTCTGCTGGGTGGAGGAGTCCCCGGCGCTGGTGGCGTGCGGTGCAACGTCCCCATCGGGCCGGGTCTGACCCCGCTGCTCGTCGGTCATGACACCGACTGTGAGCCCTGAAGCTGAGACTTCCCTGTGGTTGTTCTGGGAAACGGGCGTCATGACGGCCGGGCGCGGCGATCGTCGCTCCGGCGACGATCGCCGCGCCCGGTCAGAGGAGCTCGACGATGGTCGCGTTCGCGGTGCCGCCGCCCTCGCACATGGTCTGCAGGCCGTAGCGGATCGACTTGTCCCGCATGTGGTGCAGCAGCCGCGTCATGAGGATCGTGCCCGAGGCCCCCAGCGGGTGCCCGACGGCGATGGCGCCGCCGAGCGGGTTGAGCACCTTGTCCTCGGCGCCCAGCTCCGCCTGCCAGGCGAGCGGGACGGGGGCGAAGGCCTCGTTGACCTCGAACGCCCCGATGTCGGAGATCGACAGGCCGGAGCGCTTGAGCACCTTCTGGGTGGCGGGGATGGGTCCGGTGAGCATCATCAGCGGGTCCGCGCCGGACACCGCGCCCGAGTGGTAGCGCGCGATCGGGGTCAGGCCCAGCTCCCTGGCCCGCTCCGGGGTGGTGATCAGGACGGCGGACGCGCCGTCGGAGATCTGCGAGGCGTTGCCCGCGTGGATCACGCCGTCCGCGGTGAAGGAGGGCTTGAGGGCGGCGAGCTTCTCCGGGGTGGTCCCGCGGCGCAGCCCCTCGTCCGCGGTGAAGTCCTCCTTGCCCGGGATGCGGGCGAGCTGGCCGGCGAAGGCGCCGGAGTCGATCGCCGCGGCGGCCAGCTCGTGCGACCGGGACGCGTACTCGTCGAGCCGCCGCCTGCTGAAACCCCACTTCTTCGCGATGCGCTCGGCGCCGACGCCCTGGTTGAAGTCCCCGCCGGGGAACTCGCCGCTGGTCAGGTCGGCCGCGTACCGCTCCCGGACCAGCGGGCCGAACGGGCGGCCGAGGTCGCGGCCCGCGCCGAGCGGCACCCGGCTCATCGACTCGACGCCACCGGCGACGACGACGTCGTACTGGCCGGCCATGACCATGCCCGCGGCGAAGTCGAAGGCGGACTGGCTCGACCCGCACGCCCGGTTGACGGTGATGCCGGCGACCGTCTCGGGCCAGCCCGCGGCGAGCACCGCGTACCGGCCGATCTGCGCCGCCTGGTCGCCCACCTGGTTGACACAGCCCCACACGACGTCGTCGACGGTCTCCGGGTCGATGCCCGTGCGTCGCTGGAGGTCCTGCAGCACGTACCCCGCCAGGTCGGCGGGATGGACGTCGGCGAGCGTGCCGTTGCGCTTCCCGATGGGGGTGCGCACCGCGTCGACGATGACGGCGTCTGGCATGGGTCCTCCAGGTGTCGGCTCTCCTGAACGAACGTACGACACACGTCGAGCCCGCGACACGGTGAAGCAGCTCACTCCCGTCTGGACGCCGGTCTGGATCGATGAGGTACAGTCAGCCCAGCGAAGGGGAGTAGCTCCCAACTTCGCGGTCGACATACTGGCGCCCCATGGCTCCCGGCCGCGAGGCCCGACCCCGGGTCGGGCGAGCGAGACCTTCGATCCGGCATCGTCCGGGTCGAAGTGGTCCTCCCTTCGACCCGGCCCCAGATCGAGGGGTAGGGAGACATGAACGGCGTGCTCAGCGCCTTCCTGATCAGCTTCGGCGTGATCTTCGTGGCCGAGTTGGGCGACAAGTCCCAGCTCATGGCCCTGACGTTCGCCACGCGCTACCGCGCCTGGCCCGTGCTCATCGGCATCACCATCGCCACCTCGGTGGTGCACCTCGTGTCCGTGGCCGTCGGGTACGGCCTGGGCGCCACCATCCCGACCGGGTGGATCGCGCTCGCGGCGGCGCTGGCGTTCCTCGTGTTCGGTGCGTGGACGCTGCGCGGCGACCGGCTCACCGAGGAGGAGAAGCAGAAGGCGGGCCAGACCGCCCGGTCCGCGCTCGTCGCGGTCACGGTGGCGTTCTTCCTCGCCGAGCTCGGCGACAAGACGATGCTCGCCACCATCACCCTGGCCACCCAGCACGGGTGGTTCGGAGTGTGGCTGGGTTCCACCCTGGGCATGGTCGCGGCGGACGCGCTGGCCATCGTGATCGGCCGCGCGCTCGGCAAGCGGCTGCCGGAGCGGACCATCCGCTACGGGGCGGCGGTCGGCTTCTTCGTGTTCGGCGTGGTCCTGCTGTGGGAGGCGATCGCCGAGCTGACCGGCCGCAACCCGTGGACCGTCGCCGCCGAGTCGCTGAACCACCACACCGGCGCCTGGATCGCGGTGGGGCTGATGCTCGTGGCGATCGCCGTCATCGCCGTCGGACGGCGGTGGGCGCGAGCGGGCTCGCGGCGCTCGGCCCCGCCGGCCGGGCGCGCCTCGTGGTGGTCGCGCGCACTGCTCGGCGCGGCCCTGCTGCTCGGCGTGGTCGCCCCGCTGCTGGTGGCGTTCGACGTGATCGAGCCGATCGCGTGGTTCAGCGCGCCCGGGTGGATCGTGACCGGCGCGGGCCTGGCGCTGCTGGGCCTGGCGCTGGTGCTGGCCGCCCTGCTGCAGATGGGGTCGGCGCGCAGGCGCCACGGCCGCTCCCTCGCCCTGACCAGCGACGGCCTGTACGCCAAGGTCCGCAACCCCGCCTTCACCGGCATGGTGGTGGCGATGGCGGGTGCGCTGGTCATGGCGCCCACCGCGCTCGGGGTCCTGGCCACGGTCCTGACCGTGGCCGCGGTGCAGATCCAGGCCCGTGCCGTCCGCGAGCCCGGTCTCACCGAGGCCCTGGGCGAGGAGTACGCGAGCTACGTCTCGCGGACGGGCCGCTTCCTCCCGCGCGTGCGCACGCCCCGCACCCCCCACCCCGAACGGACCAGCTCCCACCTGTGAGCGGCGATGGTCGCTCCGGCGACCATCGCCGCTCACGGGGCGGTCAGCTGTACCAGGTCGGCTCCGGGACCTCGTCGGTGAGCACGAGGGCGCCCACCTCGCGGCGCTTGTAGGCCACCGGGTCGTGCAGGGTGTGGGTGCGGACGTTGCGCCAGAAGCGGTCGAAGCCCAGCTCCGACGTCGTCGCCCGGGCGCCGAGGCCCTCGAAGACCCGGCTCGTCACCTCCAGGGCCACCTCGGTGGCCCGCGCCTTCACCGCGGCCACCCGGACCTCGTGCTCCCCGCGCTGTCGGGGCGTGACGGCGTCGGGGTCGCGGTGGATCGGGAGGGCCTCCTCGGCGACCCGGTCGGCGAAGGCCTCGACCGCCCAGAGCTTCGCGGTCAGGTCGCCGTAGAGGTCGAGCTGGTAGGGCTCGTCGACGGCGCGGTCCCGGCCCCCGTGCAGCCACGGACGGGTGTGGGTGCGGGTGTAGGCGGCGGCCTCCTCGAGGGCACCGCGGGCGATGCCCAGGTAGAACGAGACGAACACCAGCTGGATGATCGGCACGTTGAGGGTGTTGTAGGTGCGGGCCTCGAAGACCTTGTCGCGGAAGCCCGCCGCCTCGGCCCACGGCACCCGGACGTCGGAGATCGTCACGCCGCCGCTCTCGGTGAGCCGCTGGCCGATGTTGTCCCAGTCGTCGTGGAAGGTCAGGCCGGGCTGGGCGCTCGGCACGATCGCGAAGACGTGGGTGTCGGTCCCCTCGAGCACGCCCTCGAGGACGGTGAGGTCGGAGACCCTGCTGCCGGTCGAGAAGGACTTGCGTCCGGAGTAGACGATGCTGTCGCCCTCGTCGCGGATCAGGACGTCCGCGTCCCGCGGGTTGACCGCGCCGCCGAAGAACCAGCGGTTCCGGGTGGCCTCGGCCTCGACGGCCGCGATCTGCTCCGGGGTGCCGACGAGCCGGGCGGCCCAGAACCAGAGCAGGTGGTAGCCCAGGAGCTGGCCGATCGAGCCGTCCCCGGCGGCGACCTCCCGGATCACCCGGTAGGCGAGCGGCCACTCCTGGCCGCCCCCGCCGTGCTCGGTCGGGCCGAGCAGCGTGACGAGCCCGGAGTCCTTGAGCAGGGCCACCTCGTCGTAGGGGGTCTGGCCCGCGCGGTCGCGGTCGGCGGCGTCCTCGGCGAGGATCCCGCGCACCTCGCGAGCGCGGTCGAGCCACTCGTCGGCGGTGGTCGGGGTGTGGGCGAAGCGGGCTTCGAGCGTGGTCATGAGAGAGTCCTTTGTGGAGTGTGTGGGTGCGCGCACGCCCGCCCGCGGGACGCAGGGGCGTCGGGCGGTCGGGTGCGCACACCGGCGACCCGAGCGAGCGGGTGTCCGGCGCGGACGGGCGGTGCGCGGGAGGTGTGGGTGTGGGTGGCGGTGGTTGCACGTTTCGTGCCGTCAGCGCGGCAAGATCGTCGAAAGTGTGCGGTGAGCGCTGCGGGAACAGCAGTGAGCGCACAGGAACAGCGATCATGAGCGCACCCGCGAAGATCACCGGAAGTGTGCGGTGACTGCGGTCGAGACCGCACTCAGCGCACGGTTCTCGCGATCATGCAGCAGTGAGTGCACGAAACGTGCGACCTGAGGTGGCCCGGACAGGACGTGGTGACGGCGCGGGCGTGGTCGATGACCCGGCGCCGGGTCAGCAGGGGCACGTCAGTTCACGAGCGCGGGCTCGAGCGCCGCTTCCTTCTCGCGGATGATCGGCAGCACCTTCTCGCCGAAGTACTCGATCTCCTCCTGGAAGTGGAGGAAGCCCAGGAGCAGCAGGTCGGCGCCGCGGCGCTTGTACTCGATGGCCCGGTCCGCGATCTGCTCCGGCGTGCCGATCAGCTGGGTGCGGAACCCGTCGTTGTACTGGACGAGGTCCTCGAAGGTCGAGTCCGCCCACATCCCGCGCTTGTCCCCGGTGGACGATCCGGCCTGCTGCACGGCGTCCCGGAAGCCCTCGACGGCGGGCCGGTTCGCCTTCGCGACGATCTCGCGCAGCTGCTCCCGGGCCTCCTTCTCGGTGTCCCGGGCGATGACGAACCCGTTGAGCCCGAACCGGACCGTGCGGCCCGCCTCCGCGGCGTGCGCGCCCACCTCGAGCACCTGCTCGGTGAACCCGTCGTAGTCCTTGCCGTTGGAGAAGTACCAGTCCGCCACCTGGCCGCCGTTTCGGCGGGCGGCCGTGGAGTTGCCGCCCTGGAAGATCTCCGGGTGCGGACGGCCGGGCACGTCGACCGGCTTGGGCTTGAGGTCGAAGTCGTGGATCCGGTAGAAGTCCCCGCGCAGCTCGGCCTGGTCGCTGGTCCAGATCTCGCGCAACGCCCGGATGAACTCCGCGGAGCGGCGGTAGCGCTCGTCGTGCTCCAGCCAGGGCTCGCCGAGCGCGGTGAACTCCTGCTTGAACCAGCCGCTCACCACGTTGACCGCGGCGCGGCCGCCGGAGAGGTGGTCCGCCGTCGCGATCCACTTGGCCAGGACGCCCGGGTGCCAGAGCCCGGGGTGCACCGCGGCGATGACCTTGAGCTTCTCGGTGGCCAACAGCAGCGCC
Source organism: Pseudonocardia sp. WMMC193 (assembly GCF_021728735.1). Taxonomy (NCBI): domain Bacteria; kingdom Bacillati; phylum Actinomycetota; class Actinomycetes; order Pseudonocardiales; family Pseudonocardiaceae; genus Pseudonocardia; species Pseudonocardia sp. WMMC193. The sequence continues at coordinate 6,272,953 of NZ_JAKKDO010000003.1, forward strand.
AGCGAAAAGCTCGTGGACTCGTGCTGGTGGTCGGCGCCGTAGGACGCCATGTACCGGACCTGGGACAGCGCGTACTCGAACCCGACGCGCTCGGCGGTCTGGGCGAGCCGCCGGTTGTAGTCGATGCCCCAGTCGGTCCGTTGCTCGATCGTGGAGGTGACGAGCCCGCCGGAGACGTTGGGGACCCAGTAGGCGAACTTCAGGGGAGTGGACACGGTGCTCCTGTCGAAAGGCGGGAAGGCGGCATTCGACTCAGCGACAGGCGCAGGACACCACGGTCAGGTGATCGACGTGCCGACGACGCGTCAGCAGGAACCCGGCCATGACCCGACCACACCACATCCGGGGGGAGCGGGTCAAACGGGTGTCCACATGTCGAACGCGTCCGGACCATTGGGCCGTTCGGTCGAGCCTGTGTCCACTGGTCGGGACGGGCGAAATGCGCGCGGGGGCCCGCGTGTTCCCCCGACGTGACGACGACGGAGCTCGACTGGACGACCTGGCACGCCGAGCGCGAGGAGCAGTTGCGGCTCCCGCACGGCTGGCTGAGCCTCACCGCGCTGGAGTGGGTCCCCGAGGAGCCCACGAGCTACCCCGGCCTGCCCGGGACCTGGCGGGCGACCGGCGCGGGCGTCGAGCTCACGGCGGCCGCGGCGGACGGGCTGGTCGTCGGCGGGGTGCCGGTCGACGGCACCGTGCTTCTGGAGCCGACGGACGGGCTGCCCGGCGAGCTGGTGCAGGTGGGGGACCGCACGGTGGAGATCGCGCGCCGCACGAACGCCTACGCCCTGCGGGTACGCGACCCGCAGGCGCCCACCCGGACCGCGTTCACCGGCGTCCCCACCTTCCCCGTCGAGGACCGCTGGATCGTCGACGCCCGGTTCACGCCCTACCCGTCCCCCCGGCGGATCACGGTCGGCGCGGTGGTGGAGGGCCTGAACCACTTCCCGACCGCGGTGGGCACCGTGCGCTTCACGCTCGACGGCCTGCCGCAGGAGCTGGTGGCCCTAGCGGGCAAACCGGACGGGCTGTCCCTGCACTTCCGGGACGCGACCTCGGGGGTGAGCACCTACGGCGGCGGCCGCATCCTCAAGGTCGGGGAGCCCGGCCCGGACGGTCACCTGCAGCTGGACCTCAACCGCGTCGTGAACCTGCCCTGCGCCTTCACCGCCTTCGCCACCTGCCCGCTGCCGCCCGCGGAGAACACCCTGACCGTCGCGGTGGCGGCGGGGGAGCGGCTGCCGGCCTGAGCCGGTAGGGCACCCGACGGGAGGGGTCGGCCCGGGGATGCCAGAGTAGGGCCGTGAGTGGAACGACGGCGGTCGACGAGACGCCCGTCCCCGCCACCGACCTCGCGGACGACCGCCGGGGCAGGCTGCTCCGGCTCGTCCGGCGGGCGCCGTTGACCGTCGGGCTCGTCGTGGTGTTGTGGACGCTCGGCGCCCTGACCGGCAGCCTGCTGCACGGCCCCGCACCGGAGCTCGCCGCGCGCGTCGGGGCCGGGCTCGGCCCGCTGCGCGACGGCGCCTGGTGGGGGCTGGTGACCTCGGCGCTGTGGTGTCAGGGCCTGGACTCCTACCTGCTGTCGACGGCGATGGTGCTGGCCCTGCTGCCGGTGGCCGAGCGCCGGATCGGGAGCCGCCGGACCGCGGCGCTCGCGGTCGTCGTGCAGGTGGGCGGGTCGCTGGTGGGGCTGGGCGCGGTCGCCCTGCTGGACCGGCTGGCGGACGGCCGGTGGGCGGACCAGCTCGCCGCGTCGACGGCGGTGGGCCCCGGGACCGCCGTCGTCGGCTGCGTCTTGGCGGTCAGCGCCGGGCTGCCCGCGCTGTGGCGCCGCAGGTTGCGCTTGGTGCTGGTCATCGCGCTGGTCATGCTCGCGCTGTACTCCGGGCTGATCGGCGACCTGCTGCGTCTCGCGGCCGGGCTGCTGGGTCTGGCCCTCGGTGCCGTGGTGTTCGGGCGGCGGCGCGGGGTCGGGCGTTCCCGCCCGACCCGCGCGGAGACCCGGGTGCTGGTCGCCCTCGTGGTCGCCGCGTCGGCGCTCGGGCCGCTGATCGCCGCGTGGGCGCAGACCCGGGTGGGGCCGCTGTCGGTGCTGCGGTTCGTGTTCGCGGCGACCGCGCCGGACCCGGCGACCGTCGCCGGGGTGTGTGCGGACGGGTCGCCGCGCGAGTGCGCGGAGCTGCAGTCGCGGCTGCGTTTCTCCGGGCTCGGCCCCGCGCTGCTGTCGATCATGCCGGTGCTGTTGCTGCTGGTCGCGGCGGAGGGACTGCGCCGGGGCAGGCGCGCGGCGTGGGGGGTGGCGCTCGGGCTGAACCTGGGGCTCACCGCCCTCGGCCTGGTGCTCGCGGCGAGCCCGATGCAGCAGCGGATCGTGCTCGGCGCCGGGGTGCACCTGCACGCGTTCGTGCTGGTCGCGCTTCCGCTGCTGCAGCCCCTGCTGGTGGCGGTGCTCCTCGTGGCCTCCCGCCGCGTGTTCGACGTCCACGCCCCCGTCGGGACCTACCGCGGCCTGGTCAAGACGGTGGTCGGGGCCGCGGTGGTGGCCGCGGCGGCGTACGTCGCGCTGGGGTTCCTGCTGCGCGCCGGGTTCGACCGGCCGCCCGGGGTGGCCGCGCTGCTCGCCGACGTGCCGCTGCGGCTCGTGCCGGGCGGGTACCTCGTCGGGTTCCCGCCGGCGTTCCTGCCCGTGGACTGGCCCGCGGTGGTGCTGTTCGAGTGGACCGGGCCGGTGTTCTGGCTGGTGGTGGTCGTGGCGGCGGCGCGCACCCTCGCCCGGCCGCGGCTGCGCTCCGCCGAGCCGGACGGCGACCGGGTGCGCGCGCTCGTCGCCGTCGGCGGCGGGACCCTGGCCCACATGGCCACCTGGGCCGGGCACACCTACTGGTTCACCGAGGGCGCGGCCGTCGCCTACCGGGTGATCGGCGGGGTCGCGATCACCACCGGCGGGCCCGTCGGGGAGCGGAACCCCCACGCCGTGGCGGGCTTCGCCGCGCATTGCCGCGACCAGGGCTGGACGCCGTGCTTCTACAGCGTCGACGCCCGGGTGGCCGGGGACGCCGAGGCACTGGGCTGGCGCACGGTGCAGGTGGCGGAGGAGACCGTGCTGCCGCTCGGCGCGCTCGCCTTCACCGGGCGGAAGTGGCAGGACGTCCGCACGGCGCTGAACAAGGCGGGCAAGGCCGGGGTCACCGCGGAGTGGACGACCTTCGCCGAGGCGCCGCTCGCGGTCACCGACCAGATCCGGGCGATCAGCGAGGAGTGGGTGGCGGACAAGGGGCTGCCCGAGATGGGCTTCACCCTCGGCGGGCTCGACGAGCTGGCCGACCCGGCCGTGCGGCTGCTGGTGGCCGTCGACACCGAACGCACGGTCCACGGCGTCACGAGCTGGCTGCCGGTGCACCGCGACGGCGCGATCGTCGGGTGGACGCTGGACTTCATGCGGCGGCGCTCGGACGAGGCGGCGTTCCGCGGGGTGATGGAGTTCCTGATCGCCTCGGCCGCGCTGAGCTGTCAGGCCGAGGGTGCGGAGTTCCTCTCGCTCTCCGGCGCGCCGCTGGCCCGGCTGGACCGGGGCGAGCGCCCGCCCGCCCTGCAGAAGCTGCTGGACGGGGCCGGTCGCCGGCTCGAGCCCGTGTACGGCTTCCGCTCACTGCTGGCCTTCAAGGCGAAGTTCCAGCCCGAGTACCGCCCCTGGTTCCTCGCCTACCCGGAGACCGCGGCCCTCCCGGCGATCGGCAACGCCCTGGCCCGGGCCTACCTCCCCGACCTCACCCCTCGCCAGACCGCAGGCCTGGCCCGCGCCCTCTTCCGCTGACCCCGCATTGTGGAGCCACAACTGTCGGTTTCGGGCTCCGGAACGACAGTTGTGGCTCCACAATGCATCGTCAGGCGTCGACCTTCGTGCGTGTCGTCCTGCGGATCAGCGGGAACAGCAGGAGGGCGGCGATGATGGTGTACACCGTGATCGCGAGGGGTGTGCTGACCAGCGTGGTCACGTCGCCGTCGGCGATCTGGAGGGCGCGGCGCAGCTGGAGCTCGGCGTCGGGACCCAGGATCACGCCGATGATGGCGGGCAGCACCGGCAGGCCGTAGCGGCGCATCACGAATCCCACGACGCCGATCACCAACAGCACCAGCAGGTCCACCGCCTGCCCGGACACCGCGTACGCCCCGATGCAGGCGAAGAACAGGATGCCCGCGTAGAGGTAGGGCCGCGGGATCCGCAGCAGCTTCGCCCACAGCGGCGCCAGCGGCAGGTTCAACAGCAGCAACAGCACCAGGCCGATGAACAGGCTCGCGATCAGCGTCCACACCAGGTCGGGCTCGTTGGTGAACAGCAGCGGGCCCGGCTGGATGCCGAACTGCTGGAACGCCGCGAGCATGACGGCGGCGATCGCCGTCGTCGGCAGCCCGAGGGTGAGCATGGTGGACAGCGTCCCCGCCGACGACGCGCTGGCCGCCGACTCCGGACCCGCGAGGCCCTCGATCGCGCCCTTGCCGAACTCGTCGCGGTGCTTCGACAGCCGCCGCTCGGTCACGTACGCCATGAAGGTGGACATCTCGGCGCCGCCCGCGGGGATGGACCCGAAGGTGAAGCCGATGAACGGCCCGCGCATCCAGGGCTTCCAGGCCCGCTTGACGTCCGCCTTGGACAGCCACGGCCGCCCGACGGGGATGATCTCCTGGTGCGTGCGGCGCAGGTGCGCCGCGACCCAGAGGGCCTCGCCGACCGCGAACAGCCCGACCGCGACGATGACGACGTCGATGCCGTCCGCCAGCTGCGGGACGCCGAAGGTCAGCCGCGCCTGCCCGCTGATCGGGTCGAGCCCGACGAGGCCGATCGTCAGCCCGATCGCCAGCGAGGCGAACCCGCGGACCCGCGAGGCGCCCAGCACGCCCGCCACCGCCACGAACGCGAGCACCATGATCGCGAAGTAGTCCGGCGCCCCGATGTTCACCGCCACCGAGGCGATCAACGGCGCCAGCAGCACGATCCCGATCGCGCCGAACACGCCGCCGACGAAGTGCCCGATCGCGGCCGTGGCCAGCGCCTGGGCGCCGCGTCCGCTGCGCGCCATGGGGTTGCCCTCGATCGCCGCCATCACCGAGGCGCTCTCGCCGGGGGTGTTGAGCAGGATCGACGTGGTGGAGCCGCCGAACATCGCGCCGAAGTAGATGCCGGCGAACATGATGAACGCGCCGGTCGGGTCGAACGCGTAGGTCACGGGCAGCAGCAGCGCCACCGCCATGGCCGGACCGATGCCCGGCAGCACCCCGACCGCGGTGCCGAGCAGCACCCCGATCGCGGCGAACAGCAGGTTCCCCGGGGTCAGGGCGGCCGCGAAGCCGCCCATCAGGTTCGCGAGGGACTCCATCATGCCCCGAACACCCCCATCAGCGGGCCGCCCGGCAGGTCCACCCCGAGCAGGCCGTCGAACACGATCCAGGTGACGAGCGAGACCCCGGCGGCGATGAGGACGTCCCGGGCGGGCGTGCGGGAGCCCAGGGTCGCCGCAGCGCCCCAGAACAGCACGGTCCCGGCGATCGGCCAGCCCAGGATCGGGATCAGGGCCGCGGTCGCGACCAGGACCCCGGCCAGCTTCCCGACGGTGCGCAGGTCGGCGGGGGTGCCCAGGTCGACGTCCTCGCCCGCCTCCGCCTCGCCGTGCCCGCCGCGGAGCACGTCGACCGCGAGCAGCGCCGACAGCAGCAACAACGCCCCGCCCAGCACGAACGCGATCGTGCGCGGCCCCAGCGGGTCGGACACCGAGCCGCCGCTCTCCAGCGCGGTGTCCACGACGACCAGCACACCCACGGCGCCGAGCACGATCGACACGCCCAGCTCGGAGTGCGCGCGCCACCACCCGGCACGCTCGACGGGCCGCTCCTCGGTGATCGTCATGACGTCAGCCCCAGTTCTCGCAGCACACCGGCCACGCGCTCGTTCTCGCTCTCCAGGAAGGCCCCGAACTCGGGCCCGGGCTGGTACGCGTCGGTCCAGCCGTTGCGCTCCAGGGCGGCGGCCCACTCCGGGGTGGCGACCAGCTCGGCGTAGGCCGCCTCGAGCTCGGCGCGGCCCTCGGCGGACAGGCCCGGCGGCGCGACCATCCCGCGCCAGTTGGTGAACTCCACGTCCAGCCCGGACTCGCGCAGGGTCGGCGCGTCCACGCCGGGGATGCGCTCCCCGGCGGTCACCGCGAGCACGCGCAGCTCGCCCGCGTCGATCTGGTCGGCGTACTCCCCGAGGCCGGAGACGCCGAAGGCCACCTTGCCGCCGAGGACGGCGGCCAGCAGCTCCCCGCCGCCGTCGTAGGCCACGTAGTTGACGGTGCGCGGATCGAGCCCCGCGGCCTCGGCCATCAGCATGGGCGCCAGGTGGTCCGGCCCGCCGGGCGAGGAGCCGCCACCCACCGGGACGCGGCCCGGGGCCGCCTTCCACTCCGCGAGCAGCTGCGGCAGCGAGGTGTAGGGCGAGTCCTTGCCGACGACGACGATCTCGGTCTCCTGCGTGAGCCGCGCGATCGGCGTCGTGTCGGCCAGGGTGGAGGGCGAGGAGTTGGTGTAGACGCTGCCGACCACGCCCAGCCCCATCGACATGACGAGCCGGTCGTTGCCGCTCTCGTTGACCGTGCGGCCCAGGCCGACCGTGCCGCCCGCGCCCGGGAGGTTGAACACCTCCACCGAGCCGGTCAGGCCGGACTCCTCGAACGCCTTGGCCGCCGTGCGGGCGGTGACGTCGTAGCCGCCGCCCGGTGAGTTCGGCACCAGCATGCGCAGCCCGCGCAGCTGGGTCCCGTCGCCGCCCCCGGTCAGTGCCCCCACCGCGGGCGGCACCAACAGGACGGCGGCGGCCGCGGCGACGATCGCCACGATCGCCGACCATCTCGTGCGGGATCTCTCCCGTGTGGACACCGTCGTCTCCCCTCGTCGTCGAAGTGCGCTCATCGTGCGGGTCGGGAGTGACGGCTGTCTCGCTTCTGTCCGCAAGGGTGGTTGTGGTCGTTCTGGTCATGGACCGGACGGTCGTAGGGTGCTCCTGTGCGCCGACGCCGAGCGGTCCGCGGGAGCAGACGCCCGCTGGCCCGCCAGTTCCTGGTCTGGCAGCTCGTCGTCGTCGTGATCCTGCTGGCGGCGGTCGCCGCGCTCGCGGCCGTCCAGTCGCACAGCGCCTTCGAGGAGACCCAGGGCCGGCGCATGCTGTCGGTGGCCGAGGACGTCGCGGCCACCCCGGGGATCCGGGCCGGGCTCGTCGAGCGCAACGTCGACCTGCTGGCGAGCTTCGCCCGCAGCGCGGAGAACCTGTCCGGGGCGGACCGCGTCGTGGTGGTGGACGCGGGCCGGGTCGTCCGCAGCTCCCCGGACCCCGCCGAGCTGGGCACCGCGTTCGAGGTCGGCGAGTCCACCGCGTTCGCGGGCCGCGCCTGGACCGGTGAGCAGGGGCGCTCGGTGGTCGCCGAGGTGCCGGTGGTCGTGGAGGGCGGCGAGGTGGTGGGCGTGGTGTCCGCGGGCATCCGGGCGCCGACCCTGTTCGAGGCGCTGGCGCCGGCCCGCGGTGAGGTCGCCGCGCTGCTCGGGCTCGCGCTGGTCCTGGGCGTGGGCGGGTCGCTGCTGCTGGCCCGGCGGGTGCGGCGGCAGACGCTCGGGCTCGAGCCCGCCGAGATCGTCGAGCTGGTGCAGCGGCGGGAGGCGATGCTGCTGGGGGTGAAGGAGGGCGTGGTCGGGCTCGACGGCGGCAAGGTCACCCTGATCAACCCCGCGGCGCACGCGCTGCTCGGGCTGCGGGTCGGGGACGCGCTGGACGGCCTCGACGCCCGGCTGCGGGACGTGCTGACCGGCGCGGTCCGCGGCGAGGACCAGGTCGTCGTGCACGGCGGGCGGGTGCTGGTGCTCAACCGCAACGAGCTGGACGCCGGCGCGGTGGTGACGCTGCGCGACCGCACCGAGCTCGCCGCGCTGCAGGACCGGCTCGACGCCTCCCGCAGCCTCACCGACACCCTCCGCGCCCAGGCCCACGAGTTCACCAACCGGCTGCACACCATCGCCGGGCTGACCGAGCTCGGCGAGCACGACGAGGTGCGGCGGTTCGTCAGCGGGGTCGTGGCGGCGGCGGAGGGCTGGCGCCGCGAGGTGGTGGACCGGGTCGCCGAGCCCGCGGTGGCGGCGCTGCTGGTGGCGAAGGCCTCGCTGGCCCAGGAGCGGGGCGTGGAGCTGCGGTTCGCCGCAGGCGCCCACCTCGACGCCTCGGGCGACCCGGCGCTCGGCGGCGACCTCGTCACCGTGCTGGGCAACCTGGTCGACAATGCGCTCGACGCCGTGTCGGGCCGCGGCCCCGACGGCTGGGTCGAGATCGACATCGCCGAACGGGAGGGCGCGGTGCACGTGCGGGTGCGGGACTCCGGGCCGGGGGTGGCCTCGGACCTGGCGGAGGAGGTGTTCCGGCACGGGTTCACCACCAAGGCCGCGGAGTCGCCCGGCGGGCGCGGGCTGGGGCTCGCGCTGGTCCGCGAGGTGTGCCTGCGCCGGTCCGGCAGCGTCGCCGTCTCGGGTTCGACGTTCACGGCGGTCCTCGCGTGAGGGTGCTGGTCGTGGACGACGACTTCATGGTCGCCAAGGTGCACAGCGGGTACGTGGGGCGGATCGAGGGTTGCACGGTGGTCGGGGTGGCGCACACCGGGGCCGACGCCGTCGAGCAGGCGCGGGAGCTGCGGCCCGACCTCGTCCTGCTGGACGTCTACCTCCCCGACATGTCCGGCATCGACGTGCTGCGCGCGCTGCGGACCGGGGCCCCGGACGACCCGTCCGTCCTGGTGATCACCGCCGCGGACGACGCCGCGACCGTGGCCGCCGCCCTGCACGGCGGGGCGCTGCACTACCTCGTGAAGCCGTTCGACTCGCGGGCGCTGGCCGAGCAGGTCGAACGCGCCCGACGGCTGCGGGGCAGGCTGGCGGGGCTCGACCGGGCGGGGCAGGAGGACATCGACCGCCTCTTCGGCGCGGGCTCGACCCGCCTGCCCAAGGGGCTCACCGGTGAGACCGCCGCCCTGGTGGAGCGGGTCCTGCGCGAGCACGGCGGCGACCTCTCGGCCACCGAGTGCGCCGAGCAGACCCGGTTGTCCCGGGTGAGCGCGCGACGGTACCTCGAACACTTCGTGGACACCGGCGCGGCGCGGGTCCACCTGCGCTACGGCGGCACCGGGCGCCCGGAGCGCCGCTACACCTGGGCGCGCTGACCGGGCGGTCAGGACGGGGCGGTCAGGACGGGGCGGGGTCGCGGCGACGGCCGCGGAGCATCCCCGCCAGCCATTCGGACGCCAGTCCGAAGACGACGCCCGCCACCGCGGCCGCCGCGGCGAGCAGCGCCGGATTGGTGGCCGACACCGTGGTGATCGGCGTGCCGGTGGCGGCGATCGTGCCGACGGTCATCGCGAAACCGAACACGATCGCGGGCGCCGCCGCGAGCACGCCGATCCGGGAGCTGAGCATCATCGCGGCGCTGCCCACCCCGACCGCTGCGCCGAGCAGCAGCACCGAGCCCCCGCCCGCGGTGACGACCAGGAGGGTCAGGGTCGCGATCACGATGCCCGCGAGGTTGCAGAGCAACCCGCGGACCGCGCCGGCGCGGCCACCGCCGCAGAAGAAGAACGAGGCCCAGGCCAGGAACAGCACCCACACGGGGACCGGCAGCACGGTCGCGGTGAGCCAGGTCGACACGGCGCCGAGCACCCCCACGCTGACGGCGAGCGCGGTGTTGTCGGACAGGCGGAGGTTCATGGGCAAAAGCCTAGGGAGAGTTCATTTCACATGAGTTAATTTCATATGGAATGAACGACGGGCTTCGTCCCCTCTGACATGCTCATCCCTGAGTGCGTGCGAGGCGCAGCAGCGTCCATCACGTGCATCACTTCCAGCTGAGAGCGATGCGGAGCACCATGAGCGAGATCGACTTCATCCCGCGGCCGGACCAGTTCGTGTGGACCTTCGGCGGCGCGCCGCCGGTCGCGACGGTGCAGCCCGGGGACGTCCTGCGGCTGTGGACGGAGGACGCCTTCGGCGGCGTGCTGCAGCGGACCGACCAGCGGCCGAGCGAGCTGCTCGACACCCGCTACCTCAACCCGCAGACCGGCCCCTTCCTGGTGGCGGGCGCCGAGCCGGGGGACACCCTGGCGATCCACCTCGTCGCCGTGGAGCCCGCGCGCGACTGGGCGGCCTCGACCACGGTGCCCTTCTTCGGCGGGCTGACGGCCACCGACCGCACCGCGATGCTGCACCCCGCGCTGCCCGAACGGACCTGGATCTACCAGCTCGACCGCGCCCGTCGGACCGTGCTGTTCGAGTCCACGTACCCCACGGCGGGAGGCGACCCGTTGCGGTTGGAGCTCCCGATCGACCCGATGCTCGGCACGGTCGGGGTCGCGCCGCCGCTGCGCGAGGTGCGCTCGTCCCTGGTGCCGGACACCTTCGGCGGCAACATGGACACGCCGGAGATGCGGGCCGGCGTCACCTGCTACCTGCCGGTGAACGTCGAGGGCGCGCTGTTCTCGATCGGCGACGGGCACTACCGGCAGGGCGAGGGGGAGTCCTGCGGCACCGCCGTCGAGGGGGCGATGGACGTGACCCTGATCGTGGACCTCGTCAAGGGCGGGCCGGACCGCCCCGCCCCGTCCTGGCCGCGGATCGAGAGCGACGACCACCTCGTCGTCGTCGGGTCGGCCCGGCCGCTGGAGGACGCGTGGCGGGCCAGCCAGGTCGGCATGATCGGCTGGCTCGGCGAGCTCTACGGGCTCGACCCGCTCGACGGCTACCAGCTGCTCACCCAGATCTCCCTCGCCCCGCTCGCCAACGTGGTCGACGTGAACTACAGCGCGCTGACCAAGCTGCGCAAGGACCTGCTGCCGCCCGCCCGGGCCTACGACGGTCTGCACGCCGACCTGCGGGCCCGCGCCGCCGCCCTGCGCTAGGGTCCGGAGTTCCCACGGCGAACGGCGCGTTCACTCACACCCGGTGAGCGAACGCGCCGTTCGTGTGTGCGGGGTCAGTGGGAGTGCGGATGGGTGTGGTCGGGGTCGGACTCGTCGTGGCTGAGGGCCTCGCGCTCGGCCAGGGTGCGCAGGGCGATCTCCTCGCCGTCGAGCAGGCCCTTCTCCACCATCAGCCGGGTGAAGGCCGCGGTGAACTGGCGGTAGTACAGGGCCGGGTCGCAGGTCTCGTCGATGCCGCTGCGGTCGATCTCCTCGATGAGCCGGGCCTTGAACTCGTCCCACGGGTAGAGGCCCGACTCGTGCAGGCTCACCACCATGCCGAACGCGCGGCTCTGCCACGGCGCGTCGAACACCGGTTCGCCGTTGGACCGCGGGATCGCGGCCGAGCCCTCCAGGTCCACGGTGACGCTGATGGCTCTACCTTCCTTTCGCACGGTGGTTCCCGGCAGGGAGCGCTTTCGGCGCTTGTCCCTTGAGGACTGGCATGAGACGGCGCCCCTGCCGGGCCCCGGCGAAGGTCTGATGTCCAGGAGGGTGTGGTCCCGCGAGGACTGGTTCATCAGCACGACGCAGCGCCTTCCCGGTCCGCCGAGCACAGCGAGCAGAATGTGATCGGCGGAAGGAGAGAAGCGGGTGCTGGGAATCGGCATCGACTGGGCTGAGGAGTTTCATGACGTCGCCCTCGGCACGGTGGAGAAAGGCGTGGTCGAGCAGTTCCGGATCGCGCACGGACCGGACGGTGTCGCTGCTCTGGTCGAGCGTGCGTTGCGCCTGGAGCCCGACCCGGCCGAGGTCCGGGTGGTCATCGAGACCCGCCACGGGCTGCTCGTCGAAGCCCTGCTCGACGCCGGGTTCACCGTGTTGCCGGTCAACCCGGACCTGGTGGCCCGCCGCCGCGGCCCGGCGCGGAAGAAGGACGACGCCGAGGACGCGAGGATCTGCTGTCTGCTGGCGCTCGACCGCCACGCCGTGCTCAAGACGCTGGTCCCGCACGGGCCGATCGCAGGCGAGCTGCGCGCAATCGGCCGCGACGACGAACGCGCCGCCCGTGACCAACGCCGCCTGCTCAACCGGCTCCGAGCCGACCTGCAGACCACCTACCCCGCCGCGCTGATCATTGCCGGGAAGGACCTCGGTGCTCCGACGGTGCTGCGACTGCTGGAGCGCTGGCCGACCCAGGACGAGCTCGCCGCTGCGACCCGCGACGAGCTCGAGGCGTTCGCCCGCGCCGGCCGGCACGGTTGGCCCGGCCGCTTCGCCGACCGGGTCACCGCCGCTCTGACCGTGCCGTCGCTGCCCACGCGGGACTACCTCGTGCGCGCCAAGGCCGCCGGGATCCGGCTGGCCGCGGTCCAGCTCCTCGCCCTGCACGAGGCCCGCCGCGGCTGGGAACAGCGCATGGGTGAGCTGCTCCTGGGAGGGCGGCGAACCCGGCGTGATCACACCGTGGAGGAGCCCGACCCGGGGAAGGCCTTCCCGGGCGGGGACATCTACCTGAGCTTCCCCGGCCTGGGAGACAGACTCGCAGCTCGGGTCGCCGGTGAGATCGGTGAGCACCTCGGGCAGTTCGACTCTCCGAACGGTCTGCAGTGCTATGCCGGTCGAGCCCCGGTCACCCGACGCTCGGGAAAAAGCGACTTCGTCGTCGCGAGACGCCTGGCGCACAACAGATACCTCGGTGACGCCGTGCACCAATGGGCGTTCTGCAGCCTTACTCGAAGCGGCTGGGCGCGGGAGTTCTACGACGGGAAGATCGCTGCCGGAAAGAGTCACCACAACGCGCTGCGGGCCCTGGGGAACCGCTGGCTGGAGATCCTCTGGCACTGCCTGACCCGAGGTGTCCTCTACGACGAGGCCGTCCACGTCGCCAACCGCAACCGAGCCCTCGGCCGAGCCGCCTGACCCGAAGGTTGACAGAGGGTGTCTCATGCCGGCACCTCCACCAGTGCGACGCCGACCATCGAGTCCCGGCTGACGATCTCCGCCAGCTGGTCGGCGGTCCAGTCCTCGGTCCCCGCGGGTCGCTGCGGGACGACCAGGTAGCGCAGCTCGGCACTGGTGTCCCAGACCGCGATCTCGACGTCCGCGCCGAGCTCGACCCCGAACTCCGACAGCACCGCCCGAGGCTCCTTGACCACCCGCGCCCGGTACTGCGGGTACTTGAACCAGGCGGGCGGGATGCCCAGCAGGGTCCACGGGTAGCACGAGCACAGCGTGCACACGATCACGTTGTGCACCGAGTCGGTGTTCTCGACCGCGAGGATGTGCTCGCTCTGCAGGCCGGTGAACCCCATCGACGCGATCGCCGCCGTGCCGTCGCGCAGCAGCCACTCCTTGAACTCCGGGTCCGTCCAGGCTCGGGCCACGACCCGGGCCCCGTTCATCGGACCCATGTCGGTCTCGAACGAGTTGACGACGGCGTCGACCGCCTGCGACTCGGCGAGGCCGCGCTCGACCAGCAGCGACTCGAGCGCGCGGACGCGGGCCTCGATGTCGTCGACGTCCATCCAGCTCAGTGCGCCGGACTCGAGCTTCTCGGGGGTGGTCACGCGGTCTCTCCCGGGGTGGTCGTGGGGGCGGTGTCGAGGTAGTCCTCGAACAGGTCGGCGTAGAGGTCGTAGGCACCCTCCTCGGCCGCGGCCTCCGGTCCCCAGAGGTCGAGCTTGGCGAAGCGGACGGTGTAGAGGTGGTGCGGCACGTCCCGCTGCGCGTGGGCGCTGGTCGCGGGGTCGTGGTGGGCGCCGTGGTGGCGGGCGACCGTGCCGCGCACCCCGTTGAGGTAGCCCGGCAGCCGGTTGTGGGTGGTGACGTTGATGTTGCGGACCACGATCGCGTCGCCCTCGGCGAACCGCGGGGGCACGTCGGTCGGGACGTCGTGCGGGGTGCCCTCCCAGAGGATCTTGATCATTCGGTCCGCCGCGGCCGTGGACGGCGTCGGCTTCTCGGGGTGGGCTTCGATCCGCCCGGGGGCCTGGGTGCGGACGCGCTCGTCGATCTCCTCGTGGGTGATGATCCCCTTGTCGTTCAACAGCTTCTCGACCGAGTAGAGCCAGTGCTCGTAGTAGTTCGAGTCGGTGTAGTGGGCCCACGGCATGAGCTCGATGCCGTGGCGCTGCTCGTCCAGGTTGAACGCGCCGTTCGCGATCGCCATCGCGGTCAGCGCGTGCATGCGCCCCTCGAACGGGTAGCGGAACGCGGGTTGTTCCGGGTCCTTGAAGACCTCGATCACGGGGCCGAGACCGTCTCGGCCTCCGACGTCGTGCGGACCGTGCATGAGATGACTCCTCGACGTCACGACAGGTGCCGCGCGCCCGGGTCGGCGCGCTCGTCAGGACAGTAGGAGGTGCTCGACCCGATTTAGTTTCACGAGTGTTAATTTCAAATGGAACTAACTGTCGCCGCCATCCACGCAGCGCTCCAGCCGGTCGAGGTCGTCGACGAGCCTGCCGAGGTCGGCGACCCCGAGGCGAGCCTCGATGCGCTGCTGCAGCTCCTCCTCCGCCAGCTGGACCTGGCGCAGGACGGGCCGTCCGCGGTGGGACAGGAACAGCAGCACCCGCCTGCGGTCGAGCGGATCGACCCGGCGGTGCAGCAGGCCCCCGTTGACGAGCCGGTCGACCACCCGGGTCAAGGTCGGGGCCGGGATGAGGGCGCCGAGGGCGACATCCGCCATCGCATGGCCCTCGCCGTCGGCGAGCTGCAGCAGGACCCGGTACTGGTCCAGCGAGAGGCCGCCCGCGGCGAGCGGCTCGGCGAGGCAGCCGTTCACCGCGCGCGCGACCTGGGCCAGCCGGAGCGCGAGGCTGGTCCGGTCCGTGATGTCCTGCACGCGTGGCTCCTGATCGAGTCGACCGGTGATTCCATCCGGTAGCATCTCACAGACGGTTCCGGGCGGGGAGCATCCGGAGGGGCGTGGTCGCATGGCACGAGATACCGTCGACCTGGCCTTCGTCGTGCCGCTGCACGGCCCGGCCGGCATCTACGGCCCGTCCTGTGAGGCATGCGCCACACTCGCCGTCGAGGAGCTCAACGCCGGTTCCGGCCTGCTCGGGCGCGAGGTCCGCCTCCACCCCGTCGACGGGGCGGACTCCCCGCGGGCGGTCGCCGACACGGTCGATGCGATGATCACTCTCGGCGAGGTCGACGCCGTGACCGGTTGGCACATCTCGGCGGTGCGGCGCGAGGTGGCGCTGCGCACCGCGGGCCGGGTCCCCTACGTCTACGCCCCGCTGCACGAGGGCGGTGAGCGCACTCCCGGGGTGTTCATGGCGGGGGAGACCCCCACGAGCCAGCTCCTGCCCGCCATGCGCTGGATGGCGGACGAGCTCAGCGTGCGCCGCTGGCTGCTGGTCGGCAACGACTACATCTGGCCCCGCGGTACCGCCGCCGCGGCCCGCGCCCACGCTCGGTCGGCCGGGGCGCCCCTGGTCGAGGAGTTCTTCGTCCCGCTCGGCACCGAGGACTTCACCCCCGTGCTGCGCGCGATCGACGCGGCGGACGCGGAGGGCGTGCTGATGCTCCTGGTGGGGCACGACGGCGTCGAGTTCAACCGCCAGTTCGCCCGCTACGGGCTGGTCGGGGGCGTCGAACGGCTCAGTCCCCACGTCGAGGAGAACATGCTGCTCGCGGGCAGCACGGCGGCCAACCGCGGCCTGTTCGCCGCCGCGGGCTACTTCGAGGGCCTCAACACCACCGCGAGCCTGGAGTTCGCCGCGCGCTACTACCGCCGGTTCGGCTCGTCCGCGCCTCCGCTCAACAGCATCGGCGAGTCCTGCTACGAGGCGATGCTCCTGCTCGCCCACCTCGTCCGGCGGGCCGGGAGCCTGGAGATCCCACAGCTGATCACGGCGGGGGGCGGGCTCACCTACGAGGGACCCCGCGGCCGGGTCCGCCTGCAGGGCAACCAGCTGCAGCAGGAGGTCTACGTGGCCCGTGCCGACGGGTTCGAGTTCGACGTCCAGGACGTGCTCACGGCCTGACCCGCCCCGCCGCCCGGGTGTGCTGCAGGATCGTCGCCGCCAGCTCCGGGACCAGCGCGGGTGCCAGGGCGTGGCCCAGGCCCTCCACCCGGACCAGCTCGGCGCCCGCGATCGTGGACGCCAGGTGCGCGGCGTGCGGGGGCGGGTTCACCGGGTCCTCCGGGGCCTCGATCACCAGGACCGGGAGCGCGTTGGCGCTCAGGTCCCGTTCCAGGCCGCTCGGGTCGGCGACGGCGTGGGCGGCGGGGTTGTCCTCGCGGCCGGAGTGGGCCATCACGCGTTCCTCGAGGGCGCGGAACCACTCGGCGTCGAACTCCACCCCGGTGCCGTGCAGCAGCCGCCAGTGCTCCACCCGCCAGTCCAGCTCCTGCTCGCGGGTGCGTTCGTCGGTGAACTCGCCCCACATCCGCAGCAGGGCCGGGTCGGGGCCGGGCAGCTCCACAGCCCCCCACCCGCTCAGCGCCGCCGTGCAGAACACCGTGGCCGAGCGCAGCCGGTCCGGATGGTCGGCGAGCAGCAGCTGCACCAGCGTGCCGCCCAGGGACATCCCGACGGCGTGGGCCCGGTCGACGCCGAACGCGTCGAGCACGGCCACGGCGTCCGCGGCCAGGTCCGCGATCGCGTAGGGCCGCTCGTCGAAGGCGTGGGTGGAGCGGCCGGTGTCCCGGTGGTCGTAGCGCAGGACCCGGTGGTGCTCGGCGAGCCGGTCGACCAGCTCCGCGGGCCAGGCCGCGGACGAGGCGTTCGCGCCCATCACCAGCAGCAGGGGCTCGCCCGCACCGACCGACTCCGCCCACACCGTGACCCCGGGTGCCACCTCGATGTCCACCCGCTCACCCTAAGGACCCCCCCGCAGACGCCGCCGCCCCGGTCCGGCGGGAGGCCGGACCGGGGCGGAAAGCGATGCCTACGGCTTACTTCAGGGCGTCCAGCAGCGCCTGGCGCTGGCGGTCGCCCAGGCCCGCGGCCCGGCGGGACGCGTCGATGCCGGTCTGCTCCAGCAGCGCCGTGACCTTGGCGGGGCCGTAGCCGGGCAGGCTCTTCAGCAGGTCCGCCACCTTGGTCTTGCCGACGATCTGGTCGGTCTTCGCCCGGTCCAGGACCGCGGGGATGGTCTCGGTGCCGTTGGCGATCTTCTCGCGAAGCTCCTTGCGCGCCGTGCGAGCGGCCGCGGCCTTCTTGAGCGCCTCCGCGCGCTGCTCGGGGGTCAGCGTGGGCAGTGCCATGGTGTGCTCCTCTCGTCTCCCATCGACCACCCTGCTCGGGGTGCGTCGGTGGTCGTACCTGGTACAGCGTGGCCCAAAGAGTGCCAGACGCCGCGCAACGACGCGCACGGAACCCCCACGTCAGAGCCTCGTCGAGGACTGTGACGGTGTTACAGAACCGTCAGCGGCCGGTTCCGGTCGGCGGGCGGTCACCACGGCCCCCACCTGGGACTCCGCCCGTCGGACGTCCCAGAGCGTGCGGACGGAGGTGATCCGCGCGTGTCGGACGGCCACCACGGAGATCCCCAGGACCCGCGCGGGCCGCCCCGTGGCGGGCACGCCGGGAAGCAGCCAGGACAGCTCGCGGTCGTGGGTGAAGGTCCAGCGGAGCTCGTCGACGACCCGGCGGGTGTCGACGGTCCGGGAGACCCGCTCGACGGCGAGATCGGCGGGCAGGGCCAGACCGGCCAGGTGCTCGGCGATCTCGGCGGGTGAGTTCCCGCCCGTCATCGCGGGCATGTCGACCAGGGTCGCGGCGTCGTCGAGCAGGGCGAGCGCCGCCGCGACGTCCCGGTCGACGTAGACGGCCCGCCGGAACAGGTCCCACGTGCGCTCGACCTCGCGCACGAGCACCTGCATGGCGGGCGTCATCAGGCGGCTTCGTGCTGCTCCGCGACCGCCTTCGCGCCCGTCATGTCGATCAGGCGGTGGCCGCGGTTGCGGGCGTAGCGCAGCGAGCGGACCCAGTTGTAGAGGGTGCCGAGCCGGTTGCCCCAGCCGATCAGGAACGCGACGTGGACGTAGCACCACAGCAGGTAGGCGGGCCACCCGGTGAGCTTGAGGCCCATCGCGTCCGCCACGGCCTGCCGGGCGCCGATGGTCGCCATCGAGCCCTTGTCGAAGTACTTGAACGGCGCCGGGGTGGTCGTGTCGCCCTTGAGCCGGTTCACGATCTGCTTGCCGACGTAGGTGCCCTGCTGCATGGCCACCTGCGCCACGCCCGGGAGCCGGTCGACGGTGGAGACCATGTCACCGATCGCGTACACGCCCTCGGCGTTCGGCACGGAGCAGTCCGGGTCGACCGCGAGGCGCCCGGCGCGGTCGGTCTCGGTGCCCGTGGCCTTCGCCAGCGTCGTGGCCAGCGGGGACGCCTTGACCCCCGCCGCCCAGATCTTCGTGCGGCTGACGATGGTGTCGACGCCCGCGGGGCCCTTCACCGTGATCGACTCGGCGTCCATGTCCGTGGCGGCGGTGTTCAGCCGGATCTCCACACCCATCTTCTCCAGCCTGCGCTGGGTGTACCGCTGCAGCTTCGGGTCGAAGGGCGGGAGCACGGACGGCGCGGCGTCCAGCAGGATGATCTTGGCCTGCCGGGTGTCGATCGAGCGGTACTCCTCGGGCAGCACGTACTGCGCGAGCTCGGCGAGCTGCCCGGTGATCTCGACACCGGTCGGCCCGGCGCCCACCACGACGAACGTGAGCAGCGCCTCCCGCTCCTTGTCGTCGGTGGAGAGCTCGGCCAGCTCGTAGGAGCCGAGGATCTGGCTCCGCAGCATGCGGGCGTCCTCGATGCTCTTCATGCCCGGTGCGTACTGCGCCCACTCGTCGTGTCCGAAGTAGGCGTGCCCGGCGCCGCCCGCGACGACGAGGTAGTCGTAGGGCAGGTCGATGTGCTGCGCGTTGGGCCCCAGCGACCGCACGACCCGGTTGTCCACGTCGATGTCGTAGACCTCGGCCAGCAGGGTGCGGGTGTTCTTCTGGCCCTTCACCACGCGGCGCAGCGCGGGCGCGATCAGGCCGGGGGAGAGGATCCCGGTCGCCACCTGGTAGAGCAGCGGCTGGAACAGGTGGTGGTTGGTGCGGTCGACGAGCGTCACGTCCACGTCGGCACCCGCCAGGGCCTTCGCCGCGCGCACGCCGCCGAACCCACCGCCCACGATGACGACCTGCTTGCGGTCTCCGGTGCTGCTCGACTCGGCCACGGAAGATCTGCCCCTCTGGGATCGCCGGCACGTACCGGACACTGGTGTACCGCAGCCCGGGCATCGTCGCAGGACCGCGCGCAGCAGAGAGCGTAGACGCCGCCGTGCTCGCCGTGTGTTGCCCCGGGGTGTCCGGTGCGCGAACGGGCCGTCAGTTCCCGCCGGTGTCCGGTTCCTGGTCGGTGGCGCCGGCCGCGGTGGCCGCGCACGACTGCGCGAGGTCGCTGGGCGCCGCCCGGCCCTCCGCCGTCTCGTCCGAGCCCGAGGTCGCCGTCGACTCCGCCCGGGGGGAGGTGGTGGGCGCCGCGGGCGCGGACGTGGGCGTGGGTGCGGGCGGGTTGAGGGCGTCCTGGACGACTTGGCGCATGTACTCGACGTCCGGGCGGCCGGTGTTGAACTTGCCGTCCGGTTCGGACGGGTCCGGCAGGCTGGGGTCGAACGCGATGCTCTGCAGGCTGAAGCCCTCCCCGGCCAGCGCGGCGAGCGCGGGCAGGACCTGCTGCGGGATGTTGGTGTCGACGTTCTCCTTGGTGGCCGTGGCCACCGACTGGAAGTTCGCGATCAGGTCCGCGGGGCTCTTCTGCTCCAGCACCGAGTTGATCAGGCAGCGCTGCCTGCTCATCCGGTCGTAGTCGGTGCTGTCGCGGCGCGAGCGGGCGAACCAGAGGGCCTCGTCGCCGTCGAGGTTCTGCACGCCCGGCTGGATGTACCCGTCCGGCTTGACGTGCCGCCCGTCCGCGGTGACCCCGTTGATCGGGATCGGCGTGGGCCCGACGTTCACCGTGACCCCGCCCATCGCGTCGACCAGGCTGGAGAACCCGGCCATGTTGACCTCGAGGTAGTAGTCGATGGGCAGGCCGGTCATGTAGGAGATCGAGTCCTGCAGCAGGTTCAGACCGATGTCGTCGGTCGGCCCCTTCGGCGCGAGGGCCGGGTGGTCGTGCGCGTAGGCGTACACGGCGTTGAGCAGGTAGTTCCCCGAGAGCGGGTCGCTCGGGTCGTGGAAGCCGTTCGGGAACTCCTTCGCCATGGGGGTGCCCGGGGTGAACTCGGCGCGCTGGATGTTGCGGGGCAGGCCGAACAGGGTGGTGCGGCCGGTCGTGGTGTCGATGCTCGCCAGCATCATGGTGTCCGTGCGGGTGCCGGTGCGGTCGGGTCCGGCGTCGCTGCCCAGGAGCAGGACATTCAGCCGGTCCTTGCCGAGCGCCACGGTCGCGTCCGTGCCGCCGGGGCCGCCGTCGAACAGCTCGTTCAGCAGCGACCGCGAGGAGTTGGCGAGGTCCGCGGCGTAGCCGAACGGGACCGCCACGGCCATGCACAGCACCGCCGCGGTGCCGGTGCCGAGGATCTTCTTGCCCAGTCCCATGTTCCGGGGGCGGGCCAGCGCGTACGTCCGGGCGACGACGGCGACCCACGCCAGTCCGATCGCGAGTGCCGCGAGGGCGGCCGCGGCGAGGACCGAGGTGGACAGCACCGACTCGACGAGGGTGGTGCGGCGCAGCGTGAACGCGACGACGAGCGCGGCCGCCACGAGCAGGAGGAACAGGCCGAGGATGACCGCCCCGGTGCGGGTGCGGCGCAGCAGGAGGTGCCCGGAGCCGGGCACGAGGGTCGACGCGGCCGTGGTGGCCAGGGCCGCGCCGAGCGTCCGGCGGGCGGTGCGGTCGCGCCGCTTC
Source organism: Pseudonocardia sp. WMMC193 (assembly GCF_021728735.1). Classification (NCBI taxonomy): domain Bacteria; kingdom Bacillati; phylum Actinomycetota; class Actinomycetes; order Pseudonocardiales; family Pseudonocardiaceae; genus Pseudonocardia; species Pseudonocardia sp. WMMC193. Next base: position 6,293,777 of record NZ_JAKKDO010000003.1, read on the forward strand.
GCGGCCGGGGAGGCCGCGGCGGTCTCGGCCGTCGCCTCGGCCCGCCTGCGGGCGACGCGGTCGGTGGCGCGATTCTCGGTGCCAGGGCGGGTGGTGGTCCGGGAGCGGCCGCCCCAGTCGGCGCGATCGGCTCGGTCGGCGCGATCTGCTCGGTCGGCTCGCTCGGTGAGCGCGGTGGGTGCGTCGGCGGCGCCGCCCGCGCCGACGGGGGCGCGGCGGTTCTGGGGCGGGACGCCGGGTGGGGCGCCGCGGCCGCTGCGCCCCACCGGGCGCGCGGTCCCGGGGCGGTCGTCGCCGTCGCGGGGACCGCCGTCTCGGGGACCGCCGTCTCGGGGACTGCGCGGGGGCGCCGAACGGTCGCCCGCGGGGCCGCCGGGGGCCGGGACGACCGGCCCGCCGCGGGAGGCGCTGCGGTCGGCGTTGCTGCGGTCGGCGCCGGTGCCCGCCGGGCCGCGGGGCGCGCTGCGGTCGAGGGCGCCCGGTCCGGCGGCCGCCCGCCGGTCGCCGGGAGCGGAGCGGTCGCCGGGGGTGCTGCGGTCGCCGGGCCGGTCGCCGGGCGCGGAGCGGTCGCGGGGACCGTTCGGGTCGAGCGCGGGGCGGCGGCCGGAGCCGGGGGAGCCGGGGCCGGGGCCCGCGGGCGCGGGTCGGCTGTCAGGGCCGCGCAGGCCGTTCGGGTCGGGGCGGCGGGGTGCACCGGGCGCGCCGGATCCGCTGCGGTCGCGCCCCCCGGGTGCGCCGGGACCCGGACCGCCTCGACCCGCACCGCCCGGACCCGCACCGCCCGGACCCGCACCGCCCGGACCCGCACCGCCCGGACCCGCACCGCCCGGACCCGAGCCGCTGCGGTCGAGGCTCTGGGCGCCGGGGTCCGCACCGCCGCGCACCGATCCACTGCGCTCGGGGGCACCGCCGGGTCGGCTCGGGGTCGCCGGTCCGCGGGCTCCACCGCCGGGCCCGCCGCCGGTTCCCGCGCGTCCCGGCGGTGCGTATCCCGCCGGGCCGCTGCGGTCGGGACCGGGCATTCCGCGGCCGTGCGAGGGGGCCCCGGGACCCCGCGGCGCCACGGCCCCGCCCGGGCCCGGGACGTCCGGCCGCTGCTGGGCGTGGCGGCCCGCGGTCCAGGGCGGGTCGGCGCGCGGCGGTGGCTCGGGGCGCGACCGGTCGGCGCGCCGGGGCCAGGGCTCGTCCGCGCGGGGCGGGCGCCGGTCGCGGTGCCCGTCGGGACCGCGGAGATCGGCGGCGCGGGCGTCGGCAGTGCGGGGGTCGGCAGCGCGGGCGTCGGGGGAGGGGGGCGCCTCGACCGGGCGTGCATCGGAGCGTCCGCGTCGCGGGTCGTCGGCCACCGGGACACCCCTTTCTGCACATGCGGCTGCGGTCGGGCCGGCACGTGAGTGGCTCGGAGTGGTCACGGCAGACGCGGGGGTGCTCCTGCCGTCCTCACGGTCGGAATCTCCACGGCGAGATGGCCGAGACGATACTGCCCGTCACCACCTCCGTTCGGGCGCCCCTACCGGTTCCGCGCGACGACGGCCCCGAGCGACCCGCACCGTTCGCCGGAGTGAGCCGAACGCGGCCGGTCCGGCCGCCGTCCGGCCCAGCTCACTGCGGCTGTCGGCGCTGCGGGCGCGGCCGATCCGGCGACGGGGACACCGTCGCCGCGCCGAGCCGGACAGGAGGGACGAGCCGGGGCGGATCGTGACGATCCGTGACCTACTGCTCGCTCCCCGGTTCAGCGGATGCGGGCCAGCGGGCCGGTCGGGCCGTCCTCGCGGGGCGGGCGGCCGCGCAGGATGCGCTTGAGGGCCGCGGTGTGCCTGCGGGAGACGGGGAGCTCGGGGGTGCCGGGGCCGTGCCCGATGCGGACGACGTAGCCGGAGCCGGACAGCCGCAGCTCGGTGATCAGCGGCAGCGCGACGAGGTAGGCGCGGTGGATCCGGACGAACCCCGCCTCGCGCCAGCGCTCCTCGAGCACCGACAGCGGGATGCGGACGAGGTGGCTGCCCTCGGTGGTGTGCAGGCGGGCGTAGTCGCCCTGGGCCTCGACGAAGCGCACCGAGGAGCGGGGGACGAGCTTGGTGGTGCCCGCCAGCTCGACGGGGATCACCTCGTCCTCCGGCGGCTGCGGCGCCGGGGGGCGACCGGTCGGGGCGGGGGCGCTGGGCGCCGAGGCGGGCCGCACCCCGGCGCGGCTGGCGATGGTGCGGTCGATGGAGCCCGCGAGCCGCTCCGAGCGCAGCGGCTTGAGGAGGTAGTCGACGGCGCCGATCTCGTAGGCGTCGACGGCGCGGTCGTCGTGGGCGGTCACGAAGACGACGGGCGGAGGCGCGGCCATGGCCGACAGCACCCGGGCGAGCTCGAGCCCGTCGAGTCCCGGCATCCGGATGTCGAGGAACACCAGGTCCACGCCGGACTCGCCCGGGTTGGCACCCGGTCGCGAGCCCAGGATCCGCAGCGCCTCGGTGGCGTCCGGCGCCGTCAGCACCGTGCCGACCCGCGCGTCCTCGCCCAGCAGATGGGCGAGTTCCTGCAACGCAGGCTCCTCGTCGTCGACGGCCAGGACCGTCAGTCCATCCGAGAGCTGGGTGCTCACGTGGCCTCCTCCTCGCGGGTTCGCGGCGGGCGACGGGCCGGGGAACGTGGTCCGTCACCGACGCCGGAGAGTCCATCCCCGACACCAGTGGGTGACTGCGGGCACAACGCTAGCGAAGGGCGTTCCGTCCCTCGACGACCGGTCGACGGCTATCCCGTCCCGCGCGGTGGACGGCACGCCGCCCGGCGCGCCGCGGGGGCCGTGCATGCCCGCGGACCGCCGGGGAACACCAGACGACCGCTCACCGTTGAGATGATTGCCGTTGCAACAAGAGGGGGAGAGATGCAGTTCGGGATCTTCACGGTCGGGGACGTCACCCGGGACCCGACGACGGGCGTCACGCCGTCCGAGCACGAGCGGATCCGCGCGATGGTCCGCTACGCCCGGCACGCCGAGGCGGTGGGGCTGGACGTGTTCGCCACCGGCGAGCACCACAACCCGCCGTTCGTCCCGTCGTCACCCACCACGCTGCTCGGCTACATCGCCGGGAGCACGGAGCGGCTGGTGCTGTCCACGTCCACCACGCTCATCACGACGAACGACCCGGTGAAGATCGCCGAGGACTTCGCCATGCTGCAGCACCTGGCGGGCCCCGAGCGGGTCGACCTGATGCTCGGCCGCGGCAACACCGCCCCGGTGTACCCGTGGTTCGGCCAGGAGATCGAGAACTCGGTGCCGCTCACCGTCGAGAACTACCAGCTGCTGCGGGCGCTCTGGGACGCCGAGGGCCCGATCGACTTCGAGGGCCGCTTCCGGGCCCCGCTGCACGGGTTCGTCTCCACGCCGCGCCCGGTCGACGGCGTCGCGCCGTTCGTCTGGCACGGCTCGATCCGCACGCCGGAGGTCGCGGAGATCGCCGCCTACTTCGGCGACGGCTTCTTCGCCAACAACATCTTCTGGCCGCCGGAGCACTACACCCGGCTGATCGGGCTCTACCGGCAGCGGTTCGAACACCACGGGCACGGCCCGGCGAACACCGCGACGGTCGGGCTCGGCGGACAGTTCTTCATGCGCCGCAACAGCCAGGACGCCTGGAACGAGTTCCAGCCGTACTTCGACGAGGCCCCGGTCTACGGCCACGGCCCCTCGATGGCGGACTTCACCGAGCGCACCCCGCTGACCGTCGGCAGTCCGCAGCAGGTGATCGACCGCACGCTCACCTTCCGCGAGCACTTCGGCGACTACCAGCGCCAGCTGTTCCTCGTCGACCACGCGGGCCTGCCGGAGAAGACGGTGCTGGAGCAGCTCGACCTGCTCGGTGAGATCCTCCCGACGCTGCGCGCGGAGTTCGAGGCGCGCCGCCCGGCGGGGGTCCCGTCGGACCCGCCCACGCACGCCGAGCGGCTCGCTGCGCGGGCCGTGCCGCAGCCCGCCTGACGCCCGGGGGTCACCGAGCGTGTCGCCCGGAGTGTGGGTGGCACCCGAGACGTGCGGGGGAGCGCGATGGTTCCCGGTTGTGACCTTGACCCTTCGTCACCGAAATCGGTTGCCGCGCAGCGGGAGGAAGGGCAGCCTGGGTGCGTGGCCGACAACGGTGGTGAGCGTCGGGCGCCTCGTGCGCCCCGCTCGGTGCTGCGCGTCGGCCACGCCGTGCACGGCTGGTGTCGCGGTCGCTGACCGCCGTCCCCGTCGTCACGTCCGGAGAACGAGATGCGCAACCAGAAGCGCCTGATCCGTCGTCGCACCGTCGACCACCTGCGGACGTCGAGCGCGCTGTGTCGGTCCACCACGTCGGCCACCGCCCCAGCCACCCTGATCCGTCCGCCCCGTAGGAGCACGTCATGACCGCCCCGACAGACGACCGCACGGCACCGACGCCGTCGGTCCCCAGTCAGGAACCCCCGACCGTCCGGCTGCCGAAGCCCACCCGGGACGACCGCCGCACGGAGATCGTCACCCGCCTGCTGGACTCCCTGGAGGACCTGGTGACCCGTCACCGCGCCCTGTCCGGTGACCCGTACCAGGTGGACCTGCACGCCGAGCTGATCGCCGCCGAGGTGGCGCACGAGCTGTCGGTGACGCGGTCGGCCCTGCGCCGCAACCCCCCGCTGCGGCGCGCCGACTAGAACCCGGCCCCGAACGGCCCGCGACCTCTCCGGTCGCGGGCCGTTCGTGTGTCCAGGTGTGTCCCGTCGGTTCGGACAGGGTCTGTCCGGAACCCACTATGGCACTGAGTGCCGAAATAGTAGGGTGGCGGCCACCAGAGACGTCCAGCTGCGAAGGGGCAGGCGAGATGGCCAGCACGAAGGAATGGTTCGAGACGGTCGCCGAGGCCCAGCGGCGAGCGAAGAAGCGGCTGCCGCGGTCGGTCTACCTGGCGTTGGTCGCCGGGACCGAGAAGGGGCTGACGATCTCGGACAACGTCGCGGCCTTCGACGAGCTGGGATTCCGCCCCCGCATCGCCGACGCCCCCGCCGAGCGGGCCAAGGGCACCACGGTCATGGGGCAGGACCTCTCGATGCCGGTGATCATCTCGCCGACCGGCGTGCAGGCCGTCTACCCGGAGGGGGAGGTCGCGGTCGCCCGTGCCGCGGCCGGGGCGGGCGTCGCCATGGGGCTGTCGAGCTTCGCCTCCCGCAGCATCGAGGACGTCGCCGCGGTCAACGACAAGACCTTCTTCCAGATGTACTGGGTCGGCTCCCGGGACCAGCTGCTCGCCCGCGCCGAGCGGGCCAAGGCCGCGGGCGCCAAGGGTCTGATCATGACCCTGGACTGGTCGTTCGACTCGGCGCGGGACTGGGACGCCCCGATGATCCCGGAGAAGGTGGACCTCAAGGCGGCGCTGCACTTCGCGCCCGAGGTGCTGCGCAAGCCGCGCTGGCTGTGGGACTTCGCCAAGAGCGGGAAGCTCCCCGACCTCACCACCCCGAACCTCGCGATCGGGGACGAGAAGCCGCCGACCTTCTTCGGCGCCTACTTCCAGTGGATGCAGACCCCGCCGGTGACCTGGGAGGACGTCGCCTGGCTGCGGGAGCAGTGGGGCGGCCCGTTCGCCGTCAAGGGGATCATGCACCCGGACGACGCGCGCAGGGCCGTCGACGCGGGCGTCACCGCCATCTCGGTGTCCAACCACGGCGGCAACAACCTCGACGGCACGCCCGCCTCGATCCGCGCCCTGCCCGCGATCGTCGACGCCGTGGGCGACCAGATCGAGGTGCTGATGGACGGCGGCGTCCGCCGTGGGTCCGACGTGGTGAAGGCCCTCGCCCTCGGTGCCAAGGCCGTACTGATCGGCCGCGCCTACCTGTGGGGCATGGCGGCGGCAGGCCAGCACGGTGTGATGAACGTGCTCGAGGTCCTGCGCCAGGGCATCGACTCCACCCTGCTCGGCCTGGGCAAGTCCGGCATCGACGAGCTCTCCCGGGACGACCTCGTCATCCCTGAAGGCTTCGCCCTGAGCCCGAAGCCCTGACCTCCCCGCATTGTGGAGCCACAACTGTCGTTTTCGGAGCCCGAAACGACAGTTGTGGCTCCACAATGCCTCAGGGTGGCGGGAGTTCGGTCGTGACCTGCATGCCGCCCTCGGGGGCGTGGGCGGCCGTGATCCGCCCGCCCATCCGGGTGACGAGGCCGTGCACCAGGGCCAGGCCGACGCCACCCGCGCCGACCGGCCGGTGCCCGCGGTAGCGCTCGTGCAGGGTGCCGCGCTCGAACACCACCGCGTAGTCGTCGGGGGCGAGCCCCGGCCCGCCGTCGCGGACCTCCAGCACCCCCGGTGGCCGAGCCGCGAGCACCAGTGGTCGGCCCGCGGGCGTGACGCGCAGGGCGTTCTCGGCCAGCCCGTCGAGCACCTGGCGGAGCCGGCGGGGGTCACCGGCGACCGGGACCGGCCCACCGACCTCCACCCTCAGCACCGCGCCCGTAACCCGGCAGCGCTCGGCCCACACCGGGGCCGCCTCGGTCACCAGCGCCGCGAGGTCCACGGGCACCGTGTCGATCCGGAAGTCGTCCGCCTCCAGCCGCGCCAGCTCCATCAGGTCGTCGACCAGCCGCTCCAGCCGCCGGGACTCCGCGAGGATCGTCCGCCCGGCCGTCGGACCGTCGGCCACGCCGTCGACCAGGGACTCCGCGAACCCGCGCACGCCGGTCAGCGGGGTCCGCAGCTCGTGGCTGACGGACAGCAGGAACTCGCGCCTGCGGCCCTCGCTGCGCGCGAGCGCGTCCGCGAGGTCGTTGACCGCCGCGGCGACCTCGGCGACCTCGCTCGGACCGCGGACCGGGACCCGGACGTCCCGCCTGCCGGTGCGCAGCGCGTGGGCGGCCCGCGCCGTCCGCCGCAGCGGCCGGGCCGCGAGCCCGCCGACGACGAGCCCGACCACGATCGCCACGCCCGCGCCGGACAGCAGCGCGAAACCCAGGTTGCGCCGGATCATCCCGTTCGGCAGCGGCCCCGCGTCCGCGCTGCGGACCAGCGCGAACCCGCCACCCGGTGACGGGCGCGCCTCCACCACCCAGCCCCCGACGCTCGCGGACACCGGCGCGGTCACGGCCGAGCCGTCGACGCCCGCCCGGCGCAGCACCTCCCGGACCGCGGGGTCGGGGGCGCCGACGAAGGCGGGCCGGTCCCCGCCCACCGCGACGACGGCCACCCCCTGCCCCCGCAGCACGGCCACCACCTGCCGCAGACCCGCCCACGGCCGCGCCGCCGCATCGGGGTCGGCGAGCTGGGCGGCGACCACGTCGGCCTGGTCGGCGAGCACCGCGCGGGTGACCTCCTCGGCGGTCCGCGAGATCAGCCGCAGCGACACGAGCGCGGCGACCAGGACGGCGACCACCGCGACGAGCAGGCAGCAGGCGGCGATCCGCCACGCCAACCCGGTCCGTGCCGCCCGCGCCGGGACGACCGCGACCGTCGTCACGGGGCGTCCGCCCCGTAGCCCACCCCGCGCACGGTGCGGATCGGGCTGCCGGGGCCGAGCTTGCCGCGCAGCTGGGCCACGTGCACGTCCACCGTGCGGGTGCCGGGGCCCGTCGTGTACCCCCAGACCGCGCCCAGCAGCTGCGCCCGCGAGAAGACCCGGCCCGGACGGCGCAGCAGGTGGGCGAGCAGGTCGAACTCGGTCGAGGTCAACGCCACCTCGACGCCCCCGACCGTGACCCGGCGGCGGTCCACGTTCATCGTGACGCCGCCGAGCTCGAGGACCTCCTCGCCCGTCGCGGGGCGGGCGGCGGCGCGCCGTAGCACCGTCCGGACCCGGGCGACCAGCTCGCGCGGGCTGAAGGGCTTGGTGACGTAGTCGTCTCCGCCCATCTCCAGGCCCACGATGCGGTCGACCTCGTCGTCCCGGGCCGTCACGAACAGCACCGGGGTCCAGTCGTCCTCGGCCCGCAGCCGCCTGCAGACCTCGATGCCGTCGAGCCCGGGGAGCCCGACGTCGAGGACCACCGCCACCGGCCGCAGCCGCCGCACCGCGGCGAGCCCACCCTCCCCGGTCTCCTCGACGTGCACGCCGTACCCGTCCCGACGCAGGTAGAGGCGGACGAGGTCCGCGATGGCGCGGTCGTCCTCGACGACGAGCACGAGGCCCCGGTCGGTCATGGCCCGATCGTGCCGGCGACCTCAGCCCCCTTGGTCGTCGAGGTCGAGGTCGTGCTCCACGGCGTCGAGCTCGGACTCGATCCGGGAGAGCCGGGCGTCCGCGCTCTCCGGCGTGTCGGCGCTTGCGGTCGCGGCCGGTGGCGGCGGTGGGACCGGGGTCGACCCGGTGCCGCACCCCGCGAGCAGCAGCGTGCCGACCACGCCGAGCAGGAGCGCACCCCGCCTCACTTCCCGCAGTCCCGGGTCTGGATGTCCGTCAGCTGGTGCTGCAGGTCCTGCAGGTCCTGCAGCCGCTGCGGGCGGTCCTGGACGCGGGCGTCGAGCAGGTCGGCGAGTGCGGTGCGCCCGGCGGCGCGCGCCTTGGCGGCCCGGGCCTGCAGAGCGGCGGTGGACCCCGTGGTGGACGCGTCGCCCTCGATCCGCGCGATGAGCCTGCCGACGCGGTCGAGCGCCTTCGGGATCCGCTGGGTGCAGATGGCCTCCGACCCCGACGAGGGGGCTGCGGACGAGGTGGTCGGCGGCGCCGTCGACCCGCCGTCGGCCAGGGCGATGCCCGAACCCGCCGCCAGGCCGGCGACGAGCACGCCACTCACGATCAGTGTTCGCTTCATGCGGACCACGATCGCGCTCGCGGGTGCACCCCCGGTGCGGGGAGTGTTCGGGTCAGGTAAGCGCCAGGCCGCGCGCCTGCAGCACCCTGCGCTCGAGGGGGCGGAACACCAGCAGCTCGATGCCGATGCCGACGACGAGGATCAACAGCACCGCGGAGAACACCCCCGCGATGTCGTTGAAGTCGCTGCCCTGCTTCAGGTACGCGCCGAGCCCCAGGCCGAGCGCCGGGCCCGCGGCGATGATCTCCGCGGCCATCAGCGAGCGCCAGGCGAAGGCCCAGCCCTGCTTGCAGCCCGCCAGGTACCCGGGCAGGGCGGCGGGCAGCAGCACGTGCCGGGCCGCGGCGAGCCCACGCGCGCCGAGCACCCGCCCGGCCCGCGGCAGGATCGGCGGGATCTGGTCGATGCCCGCGACCAGGCCGTTCGCGATGGACGGCACGGAGCCCAGCAGCACCACGAAGTAGATCGTGGCGTCCGTCAGCCCGAACCACAGCACCGCGGCGGGCACCCACGCGACCGACGGCAGGCTCTGCAGCCCGGACAGCAGCGGCCCGATCGCCGAGCGCACCACCGGCACCTTCGCCACCAGCAGCCCCAGCGGGGTGGCGATGACCAGCGCGATCAGGAAGCCGAGGAAGGCCCGGCTGATGGAGGTCCACAGGATCGACCAGATGCTGCCGTCCGCCACGATCTGCAGGAACGAGTCCCACACCGCGGCGGGCGCGGGCAGCTGGTACTCCGGCAGGACCGCCGTCGCCCAGACGATCTGCCAGACGACGATGATCAGCACCAGCGCGACGACCGGCGGCAGGACCGAGCTGCTCAGCCGCCGCCACCAGGACGTGCGGCGGACGGTGGGGGTGTCCAGCGCGTCGAGGCCGGCGAGGGTGTCCCGGTCGGTGTCGCGCTGGTCGAGCTCAGGCGGCATGGCTCGTGATCACCTGTCGCAGCCGGCCCGTGATCTCCTCGTGCAGGACCCTCTCGTCCCCGTCGACCTGCCACTCGCGCACCACGGTGCCCGGGCGGGAGGACAGCAGGACCACGCGCTGGGCCAGCCGGACGGCCTCGCGCACGTCGTGGGTCACGAAGACGATCGTGGTCCCGGTGGCCTCCCAGACGCGCAGCAGCTCACCCTGCAGCGCGTCCCGGGTGATGGCGTCGAGCGCGGCGAAGGGCTCGTCCATCAGCAGCAGGCCCGGACCCTGGTCGCCGCGCGCGGTGGCCGCGGCCAGCGCGCGGGCGAGCGAGACCCGCTGGCGCATGCCGCCGGAGAGCTCGTGCGGGCGCTTGTCGCCCACCCCGTCCAGCCGGACGAGGGCGAGCAGCTCGGCGGCTCGCTCGCGGCGGGCGGCCTTGCCGAGGCCCGCGAGCTGCAGGGCCAGCTCGACGTTGCGCGTGGCGGTCAGCCACGGCATCAACGCCGCCTCCTGGAACATGAACGACGGCCGGGCAGCGCGCACCGAGAGCGTGCCCGTCGTCGCCTCGTCCAGCCCGGCGATCAGGTTGAGCAGGGTGGACTTGCCGCAGCCCGACGCGCCGAGCAGGCAGACGAACTCGCCCTCGGCCACACGCAGGTCGATGTCGCGCAGCGCGGTCACCGCGGACCCGCCCGCCCCGAACGTCTTGCCGACGCCGGACAACTCCACCGCCGTGCTCACGGCCTCACGCTGCTCCATCTGCACCGTCACGTGCGTCACCCCTGCTTGTCGAGGCCTGCGGCGTTCACCGCGGGCTTGCCGTCCGCCTGGCGGACGGTGTTGAGCGCGGTCAGCTCGAACAGTCCGTGGACGTCCGTCTCCGTCGGGGTGACCCCGGCGGTGACGCTGTCCTCGGCGAGCTGCGGGAAGGTCGAGGCGAGCGGGTCGCTGTCGAAGCTCAGCTCGGTGAACGCCCGGTCCAGCACGGCCGGGGCGAGCGCCGAGTTCGTGATCGCCCTGATCGAGTCGTTCGTGATGGTCTTCGCCTGGTCGGGGTTCGACGTGGCGAAGTCGATGGACCGCTGCAGCCCCTTGACCAGCGCCTCGACGGTCTGCGGGTGCTCCTGCAGGAACTGCGTGCGCACGATCAGCACCGTGGTCGGGAACTTGCCGTCCGGCCACAGGCTCTTCTCGTCCACCAGGACCTTCGCCCCGGCGTCGACCAGCCGCGAGCTCCACGGCTCGGGCAGCCACCCGCCCGCGACCTGGCCCTGCTTGAACAGGTCCAGCGTGCGCGGGTTGTCGATGTTCTGGACGGTGACCTTGTCCGGGCCCTCACCGATCTGCAGGTTCTGCTCGCCGAGCCACTTCTTCAGCGCGACGTCCTGGGTGTTGCCCAGCTGCGGCGTCGCGATGATCTTGCCCTTGAGCTGCTCGGGCGAGGTGATGTCCGGGCTGGTGACGAGCTGGGCGCCGGCCTGGGTGGACCCCGAGATGAGCCGGATCGCCTCGCCGTTCGACTTGGCGAAGGCGTTGATCGCGGGGCTGGTGCCGATGAACCCGGCGTCGAGCGAGCCGCCGAGCAGGGCGTTCACCTCGTCCGGTCCGGCGTTGAAGGTCTGGGTGGTCAGCGTGGTGTCGCTGCCCAGCTCCTCGGCGTAGAAGTTCTGCGCCACGCCGATCAGCGCGGGGGCGTGGGTGATGTTCGGGAAGTACCCGAGGCGCAGCTCGGCCGCGGGGGTGGTGTTCTGCGCCGGGGTCGAGGAGGCGGGGGTCTCCGCGGCGCGGGAGCAACCGGCGGCGAGACCGACGGCCGCGAGGGCGGCAGCACCGACCGTGACGAGGCGGCGCAGGGCGGGGGCGGGCATGGCGGGGTTCGGGATCCTTCCGGGGACGCGCGGGCACCCCGGATCGCCGGGGTCCCGGCGGAGGTCGACGCACGGGTGGTGGGCAGGGGAGACGCGGCTCCCTACCGACACCCCTCGTCGAACGCGTGGCTCCGGCGCGACGGCCAGAACCGCTCCAGATCGAAGGACCGCAGGGTGCGCACACGAAGGGTGCGCGGCGCGGTCGTCGTCATACCCCAATGGTGGACGCCCGTGGTGGACCGGACAAGCCGACGTCCGCGTACCGAGAGCGGGCCCGTAATGACCGGACATCTCGACGCGGGTTTCCTGGCGTTTCGCCCGGTTCCGGGCGCGGTGGTGTCCGGTCAGGTGCGCAGCGTGGCGAGGAATGCGAGCGTCCGCTCGCGCTCCGCCCCGACCCCCGCCGGGATCGCCGAGATCTCGGTCACGCCGGCGTCGGCGAAGGCGCGCACCGCGTCGCCGAGGACCTGCTCGTCCCCGGCCACGACCGTGTCCGCCGCGCCCGCGAGTCCCTGCAGGTCCAGCCAGCGCCGGTAGGTGGGCAGGTCGTTCGCGAGGGCGAACGCCGCGCCGATCTCCGCGCGGGTGCCGTCCGGGTCGCCGGTCAGGGCGAACACGACCCCCGCGACGACCGCGACGTCGTCCCCGACCGTGGGACGGATCTCCTCGGCGACCGCCCGCGGGGTGGTCCACGTGGTGAGCACGCCGTCCGCCCGGTCGCGCGCCAGCCGCAGCATCCGGGGTCCGTGCGCGGCGAGCAGCACCGGCGGCGCGGACACCCCGGGCGCGACGACGCCGCCGTGCCCGGTCAGTACGCGTCCGTCCAGGTCGGCCGCGGCACCGGCCAGCGCGGGCCGCAGGATCCCCAGGTACTCCTCGGTGTGGGTGCCCGGTCGGTCGAACGTCAGCCCGTAGCGGTCCTCGACCGCCGGGCCGTGGCTCGGCCCGATTCCCAGGGTCAACCGCCCGCCCGTCGCCGCCTGCGTGGTGAGGGCCTGGGCGGCGAGCGCGAGCGGGTGGCGCGGGTAGGTGGTGGTCACGGCCGTGCCGAGACCGATCCCCCGATCGCCCGCGGCGGCGAACACGGTGAGGGCGTCCCAGCCGGCGCGCTCGCCGATCCAGGCCGTGTCGTAGCCGGCCGCGGCCGCCTTCTCGATGTCGGCGACCACCTCCGGGAAGGGGCGGTGTTCGTCGATCCACAGTCCGATGCGCATGTCCCCAGCCCACTCGCGGCGGCCGCGCCGAGCAACGAGCACCTACCCTGTGCAGCGATCACGATCGGTGATGGAGGTGCCCGTGGAGGTCCGGCAGCTGCGCTACTTCGTCGCGGTCGCGGAGGAGTTGCACTTCGGTCGCGCGGCCGAGCGGCTGGGCATCGTGCAGCCCGCGGTCAGCCAGCAGATCGGGCGCCTCGAACGCGAGCTGGGCGTCCGGTTGCTGGACCGCACCCCGCGGCGGGTCGCGCTGACCGGGGACGGCGCCCGGCTGCTCGTCGAGGCGCGGGCCGCGCTCGCCGCGGTCGACCGGGTGCGGTCGGTGGCCGAGGACCTGGCGTCCGGGCGGACGGGGGTCTTCCGGCTGGGGACGAGCCCGGGGCTGGGGGAGCGGCTGCGCCGCGGCGTCGGGACGCTGCGGGTGTCGTCGCCGGAGCTCGGGCTGCGGCTGGTCGAGGGCCGGGCGGCGGACCACGCGCGCGCGATCCGGCGCGGCGAGCTCGACGCGGCGCTGGTCCGCGGCGAGGTCCCCGGGACGCGGTCGGTGCGGCTGTGGGAGGAGCCGTTGCGGGTGGTGCTGCCCCGCGCCCACCCGGCGGCGGGCGGCCCGGTCGCGGTCCGCGAGCTGAAGGACCTGCGGCTGCGGCTGCCCGCCGACCCGGCCCTCGAGGCCGCGGTGCTCGGCCGCTGCGCCGAGGAGGGCCTGGATCCCGAACGCGGGCGGGAGGTCCGGTCGGTCGAGGACACCGCGGTCGAGATCGCGGCGGGCGACCGGGACTGGACGGTCGTCTACGGCGAGCAGGCCGGTCTGGCCTCCTGCGGCGCCATGCTGCGACCCTTCGCCCCGCCGCTCACGGTCCCCGGGCTGCTCCTGCTCCCCGCCGACGGCGCCCGGGAGTGTGCCGACGCGCTGGCCGCGGCCTTCTCCTGACGCGGGGATCAGGTGGAGGTCGTCGGGGCCTGCTCGTAGAGGGCGGCGTAGCGCTGCCGGAGCCGGTACTTGAGGATCTTGCCGCCGACGGTGTCCGGCAGTGACTCGGCGAACACGACGGCCTTCGGGGTCTCGTAGCCCGCGAGCCGCGCGCGGCACCAGGCCACGAGCTCGTCCGCCTCGGGCTCGTGCCCCTCCCGCGGCACGACCACGGCGGTCACCGCCTCGCCCCAGTGCGCGTGCGGCAGTCCGATCACCGCGGCCCGCAGCACGTCCGGGTGCTCGTGCAGCACCGCCTCGACCCGGATGCTCGACACGTTCTCCCCGCCGGACTTCACGATGTCCTTGTAGCGGTCGACCATGATCCGCAGGCCGTCGTCGTCCACCGCGGCGGAGTCCCCGGAGTGGAACCACCCGCCGCGGAACGCCTCCCGGGTCGCCTCGACGTCCTTGTAGTAGCCGGCGGTCATGATCGGCGAGCGGTACACCGCCTCGCCCGGTTCGCCGCCGCGCACGGGGTCGCCCGCGGCGTCCACGACGTCCGAGGCCAGCATCCCGCTCGGGAGCCCCACGTAGTTGACGGCGGGCGCGGTGCGCGCGTGCACCTCCGGCCAGCGGCTGGGCCAGAACCGGTGGCACGCGATGGCCTCGGTCTGCCCGAAGATCCCCAGCGCGACGAAGCCCTCCGCCGTGCGCGCCGACAGCCGCTCCAGCAGCGCGGGTGCCAGCGCGCCCCAGCCGTAGACCAGGATCGTCAGCGAGCCGACGTCCAGGTCCGGCCGCTGGTCGAGGGTGTCCGCGAGGGCTGCCACGAACTGCGGCGACCCGGCCCACAGCGCGGTCGCCCCGCTCTCGGCGACGGCCTGCGCGACCGGTCCGGGCGCCGGGCGCCTGCCCAGGGTGAGGGTGCCGCCCGCGAGCCAGGTCGAGAAGGTGAAGATCTGGTCGCCGACGTGGTAGATCATCGGCAGGAACGTGCAGAGCCGCAGGTCGGAGTCGTGGCGCACGCCACGGGTCAGCGACACCGTGAAGTTCAGCGCGGCCAGGTGCGTGGCCGAGTGGGTGACCATCACGCCCTTCGGCATCGCCGTGGTGCCGGAGGTGAACAGCAGCTGCCAGACGTCGTCCCCGTGGATCTCGACCTCGGGCTCGGTGTCCGGGTGGTCGGCGAGCAGGGTCCGCAGGCTCGGGCTCCCGGCGACCGGACCCCCACCCACCGTGATGGTGGCGCCCACCGCGAGCCCGGTCACGGCGAACACCTGCTCGACCCGGCCCCACAGCTCGGCGTCGACCACCGTGAACCGCGGCTCGGTGCGCCGGACCAGGTCCTCCACCACGTCCGGCGCGAGCTGGGGGTTCAGCGGCACCGCGACCATGCCCGCCTTCGCGATCCCGATCTTCACCAGCAGTGCGTCGACACTGTTCTCGCAGATCAGCAGCACCCGGTCGCCGGGCTGCAGGCCCGCCGCGGCCAGCGCGTGGGCGACCCGGTTCGCCGCGGCGTCCGCCTCGCGGTAGGTGACCGACGGGAACTCGCCGAAGGCGCCGTCCGCGGCGACGAGCGCGGGTGTGTCCGGGTGGCTCCAGGTCAGGCGCTCGAAGACGTCCCCGACCGAGGTCCGCTCCCAGCGGTGCACCGCGCGACGCCCCCGCAGGGTCTCGACGTCGATCGTCGCGGCGTCGGGCAGCGCGGTGCCGTGCGGGATCTCAGGCAGCATGCCGCCCAGGATGCGTGATCCGAGTCACTCCCGGCAAGACCCGAGTCACTGCAGATTCACTCGCGGATCCACGTCGATGCCCAGACACGCGTGGGTCATCACGTCGAGCCGCGCCGCGAGCCGCTCGTCGGCGAGGCCGCTGCGGAAGAACAGCGTGGACTGGATCGCGCCGATGGCCGCGTGCACGGCCAGGCGCACCTCGCCGTCGGACAGGTCGGGGCGCAGCGGGGCGAGCACGTGCACCCAGTCCTCGACGTAGTGCCGCTGCGCCCGGCGCAGCCGCCGCCGGTCCTCCTCGGCCAGGGTGTGGATCTCCCGGTGGTAGACGGCCAGCACGTCACGGTCCTGGATGGCGACGGCGATGTGGTCCTCGACCAGCGCGGACAGGTGCTCCCGGTCGCTCCCGGGCCGGGCGAGGATCTCCTCGGCGCCGGACTGCAGCCGCTCCATCACCCGGTCGAGCAGGGCGACCAGGATGGCGTCCTTGCTGCCGAAGTGCCGGTAGATCCCGGACCCGACGATCCCGGCCTCGGCGCCGATGTCCGCCATGCCGACGGTGTGGAAGCCGCGCCGCGCCGCGAGCTCGGCGGCGGCGGCGAGGATGCGCTCGCGGCGGTCCGGGTCCCGGCGGGGCCGGTGCGTGCGCGAGGGTGCGGTGGACACCTGGCCAAGTGTGACAGTCTCGCGGTACGGTCCGCTACGAGTGAACGGAAAATCACTTCAGAGGGAGTCAGGGTGGACTTCACCGAGTCCGACGAGCACCGCGACCTGCGGGCCGCCGTCGGCGCGATCGCCGCCCCCTTCGGCGGGGCGTACTACGCCGAGCACGCCCGGGCGGGCACCGAGTGCACCGAGCTGTGGCACGCGCTCGGGGACGCGGGGTTCGCGGGGGTGAACGTCCCCGAGGAGTACGGCGGGGGCGGCGGCGGGCTGGTCGAGTTGGCCCTGGTCTGCGAGGAGATTGCCGCGCAGGGCGCGCCGATCCTGTTGTTGCTGGTCACGCACGCCATCTCGGCCGAGGTGCTGGTCGAGTACGGCACCGACGCCCAGCGCAAGGAGTGGCTCCCCGGCCTGGCGAGCGGGCGTCGCAAGGTGGTTTTCGCGATCACCGAGCCCGGCGCGGGGTCGAACACCCACAAGCTCACCACCCGGGCCCGCCGGGTCGGGGACGAGTGGGTGGTGACCGGCGAGAAGTACTACATCTCCGGGGTGGACGAGGCCGAGGCGCTGCTGCTCGTCGCCCGGACCGGGGACGAGGGGCAGCTGTCGCTGTTCCTGGTCCCCACGGACGCGCCGGGGCTGCAGAAGTCGATCCTGCCCGTGGACGTCATGCTGCCGGAGAAGCAGTTCACGCTGCACTTCGACGAGGTGCGGCTGCCCGCCTCCGCGCTGGTCGGCGAGGAGGGCCAGGGGTTCCGACAGGTCTTCCACGGGCTCAACCCGGAGCGGATCACGGGCGCGGCGCTGTGCGTCGGGATCGCGCGCTACGCCCTGTCCCGGGCCGCGCGGTACGCGGGCGAGCGCGAGGTGTGGGGGAAGCCGATCGGCACCCACCAGGGCGTCGCGCACCCGCTGGCCAAGGCGAAGATCGAGACCGAGCTCGCGGCGCTGATGACCCGCAAGGCGGCGTGGCTGCACCAGCACGGGCATCCGGCCGGGGAGGCGGCGAACATGGCCAAGTACGGGGCCGCGGAGGCGGCGCTGGCCGCCTGCGACGCCGCGATGCAGACCCACGGCGGCAACGGCGTGGCGCAGGAGTTCGGCCTGCTCCCGTACTGGGGCCTGGCCCGGCTGCTGCGGATCGCGCCGGTGAACCGGGAGATGGTGCTGAACTTCGTGGCGCAGCACAGCCTCGGGCTGCCGAGGTCGTACTGATGAGCTCCCTGATCCAGCGGGTCAACGTGGGTGACCAGCTCACCCGCAGCGCGTTCGCGCGCCCGGAGCAGCTCGCGGTGGTCGACGGGGACCGCCGCTGGACCTACGCCGAGCTGGACGCGTGGGTGAACCGGCTGGCCCGCGGCCTGCTCGAGCGCGGGTACGCCGTGGGGGACGCGCTGGCCCTGGCCTCGGCGAACAGCGCCGAGTTCCTCGCCGTCTACTACGCCTGCGCCAAGGCGGGTGTGGTCTGCGTGCCGATCAACCTGGGCTGGCGGGCCTCCGAGGTCGCCTACGTGCTCGGCCACTCGCGGGCGCGCGGGCTGGTGGTGGAGCGCGGGCTGGTCGAGGCGACGGCGCCCGCGGTCGCCGAGGCCGGCGTCGCGGACGTGGTGGTGGCGGAGTCCCTGGCCGACCTGGAGTCCGCGGACGCGTCCCCGGTCGAGGTCGACATCCCGGACCGCGCCCCGCTGAGCTACCTCTACACGTCCGGCACCACGTCGTTCCCGAAGGGCGTGGTGGGCACCCACCTGGGCATCCACCTGGAGTCGATGTCCGCGGCGCTGGACAACGGCTGGTCCGCGGCGGACCGCTTCGTCGCGATGATGCCGATGTTCCACACCGCCCAGCTGAACGCCTTCTGCACGCCCGCGATCACCGTCGGCGCCACGATCCACGTGCACCGCGGCTTCGAGCCCGAGCGCTTCCTCGACACGATCGAGCGCGAGCGGATCACGCAGGTGTTCGGGCTGCCGATGATGTACCGGGCGGCGCTGGAGCACCCGTCGTTCGGCGATCGGGACCTCGGCAGCCTGCGCCGCGCCACCTACGCCATGGCCGCGATGCCGGAGTCCCAGATCAAGGCCTGCCTCGACGGGTTCCGGTGCGAGTTCAGCCTGCTCTTCGGGCAGACCGAGATGTCCCCGATCACCACGCTGTTCCGGCCGGAGCACCAGCTCACGCACGTCGGCGCCGTCGGCACGCCGCTCACCGGCGTGCAGGTCGGGATCATGGCCGAGGACGGCACGCTGCTGCCGCGCGGCGCGACCGGGGAGATCGTCTACCGCGGGCCGTCGACCATGCAGGAGTACCTGCGCAACCCGGAGGCGACCGCGGAGGCGTTCCGGCACGGCTGGTTCCACTCCGGGGACGTCGGCCGGTTCGGCGAGGACGGCGTGCTCTGGTTCGCGGACCGCTCCAAGGACGTGATCAAGACCGGCGGCGAGAACGTGGCGTCCCTGGAGGTCGAGCGCGCCGTGTACGACGCCGCGCCGGACGTGGCCGAGGTGGTGGTCGTCGGGCTGCCGCACGCGCGGTGGAGCGAGGCGATCACCGCGGTCGTGGTCCCGAAGCCCGGGGCGGTGGTCGACCCCGAGGCGCTGCGGACGGCGCTGAAGGACCGGCTCGACGGGTACAAGGTGCCCAAGGCCGTGATCGTCGTCGACGAGCTGCCCCGCACGTCGACCGGGAAGATCCAGAAGAACGTCGTCCGCGACCGGTTCGGGGAGCACTACTCATGACCGTGCTGACGTCCCTGCTCGACACCTCCGCGGAGGCCTACGCGCACAATCGCGCGGCCCAGCTGGAGGTGATCGCCCAGCTCGACGAGCAGCTGCAGCTCGCCGTCGCGGGCGGCGGCGAGCGCTACACGCAGCGCCACCGGGAGCGCGGCAAGCTCACCGTGCGGGAGCGGCTGGAGCTGCTGCTGGACCCGGACAGCCCGTTCCTGGAGCTCTCCCCGCTGGCCGCGTGGGGCACCGAGTTCACCGTGGGTGCCTCGGTGCTCACCGGGATCGGCGCGGTGTCCGGCGTGGAGTGCGTGGTGATCGGGCACGACCCCACCGTGCGCGGCGGGGCGATGAACCCGTACTCGCTGCGCAAGACGCTGCGCGCGTTGGAGATCGCGCGGATCAACCGGCTCCCGGTGATCAACCTGGTGGAGTCCGGCGGCGCGGACCTGCCCACCCAGGCGGACCTGTTCGTGCCCGCCGGGCGGATCTTCCACGAGCTCACCGAGCTGTCGTCGCTGGCGATCCCGACCGTCGCGCTCGTCTTCGGCAACTCCACGGCGGGCGGCGCCTACGTCCCCGGCATGTGTGACTACGCGGTGCTGGTCGACCAGCGCGCCAAGGTGTTCCTCGGCGGTCCGCCGCTGGTCAAGATGGCCACCGGCGAGGAGTCGGACGACGAGTCGCTGGGCGGCGCCGAGATGCACTCCCGCGTCTCGGGCCTGTCGGACTACTTCGCCGCCGACGAGCAGGACGCCATCCGGCTCGGCAGGCGGATCCTGTCGCGGATCAACTGGCACAAGCTCGGCCCCGCCCCGGCGCGCGACCCCGCGCCGCCGCGCTACGACCCCGAGGAGATCCTCGGGATCCTGCCGCCCGACCCCAAGGTGCCCTTCGACCCGCGCGAGGTGCTCGCCCGCACCGTCGACGGTTCGGACTTCGACGAGTACAAGCCGCTCTACGGCACGTCCCTGGTCACCGGCTGGGCGAGCGTCCACGGCTATCCGGTCGGGGTCCTGGCCAACCACCGCGGCGTGCTGTTCAGCGAGGAGGCCAAGAAGGCGTCCGAGTTCATCCTGCTGGCCAACCAGACCGACACGCCGCTGGTCTTCCTGCAGAACACCACCGGCTACATGGTCGGCAAGGACTACGAGCAGGGCGGGATCATCAAGGACGGCGCCAAGATGATCAACGCCGTGACCAACAGCCGCGTCCCGCACCTGACGATCAACATGGCGTCGAGCTTCGGGGCGGGGAACTACGGCATGTCCGGCCGCGCCTACGACCCGCGGCTGATGTTCGCCTGGCCCGGCGCCAAGCTCGCGGTGATGGGGGCGGCGCAGCTCGCCGGGGTGATGTCGATCGTCGGGCGGGCGTCGGCCGCGTCGCAGGGGAGACCGTTCGACGAGGAGGGAGACGCCGCCCGCACCCGGGCGATCGAACAGCAGATCGAGGCGGAGTCGCACGCCTTCTACGTCACCGGGAAGCTCTACGACGACGGCGTCGTCGACCCCCGGGACACCCGCACCGTGCTCGGCCTGTCGTTGTCGGCCGTGCACTCCCAGACCGTCGCAGGCCGCCGTGGCTTCGGCGTCTTCCGGATGTGAGGCCCGTGATTCGGAAACTCTTGGTGGCCAACCGCGGTGAGATCGCCGCCCGCGTCATGCGCACCGCGCACGACCTGGGCATCGGCACCCTCGCCGTGTACTCCGACCCCGACGCGGACGCCCCGTTCGTGCGGCTCGCCGACGAGGCGGTGCGGCTCCCCGGCGCCGCCCCGTCGGACACCTACCTGCGCGGCGACCTGGTGATCGCCGCGGCCCGCGCGACCGGTGCGGACGCCGTGCACCCCGGCTACGGCTTCCTGTCGGAGAACGCCGGGTTCGCACGGGACTGCGCCGCGGCCGGCCTGACGTTCGTCGGCCCGACGCCCGAGGCGATCGCGTCGATGGGCTCCAAGCTCGAGGCCAAGGCGCTCATGGAGTCCGCCGGGGTCCCGGTGCTGCCCGGGGCCACCGTCGGGCCGGAGTCCGACCTCGGGGCGCTCGCCGCGGAGATCGGGTACCCCGTGCTGGTCAAGGCCGCCTTCGGGGGCGGCGGGCGCGGCATGCGCGTGGTCCACACCCCGGCCGAGCTGGGCGCCGCCGTGGACGGCGCCCGGCGCGAGGCCGCCTCGGCGTTCGGGGACGGGACGGTGTTCCTGGAGCGGTTCGTCGTCGACCCGCGCCACGTCGAGGTGCAGATCCTCGGGGACACCCACGGCGAGGTCGTCAGCCTGTTCGAGCGGGAGTGCTCCATCCAGCGGCGCTACCAGAAGATCGTCGAGGAGGCGCCGTCCCCCGCGGTGGACCCCGCGCTGCGGGCCGAGCTCGGCGCGGCGGCCGTCGCGGCCGGGAAGGCGATCGGGTACACCGGCGCCGGGACCGTCGAGTTCGTGATGGACCAGCGCGGCGAGTTCTTCTTCCTCGAGGTCAACACCCGGTTGCAGGTGGAGCACCCGGTCACCGAGCTGGTCACCGGGCTGGACCTGGTGGCGCTGCAGCTGCGGGTGGCCGAAGGGGAGCCGCTGCCCGCGTCGGTCACCCGGGCCGCAATCGACGGGCACGCCATCGAGGTCCGGCTCTACGCCGAGGACGTCCCGGCCGGGTTCCTGCCCGCGACGGGCACCCTGCACCGCGTGCGCATCCCGGAGCTGCCGGGCGTCCGCGTGGACAGCGGCGTGGCAGACGGCTCGGTGGTCGGCCCGCACTACGACCCGATGCTGGCCAAGGTGATCGCGCACGGCCGCACCCGCGCCGAGGCCGCCCGCACCCTGGCCCGCGCCCTGCAACAGGCGCAGCTCCACGGCGTCACCACGAACCGGGACCTGCTCGTGGGGATCCTGCGCGAGGAGGAGTTCCTCGCGGGCCGCACCGACACCGGCTACCTGACCAGGCACGCCGAGCTCGTGAGTGGCAAGTGGTGCTCTGGCACCACTTCCCACGCACGGGCGCTCGCGGCGGCGCTCGCGGCACAGGCGGCGGACCGGGCGTCGGCGCGGGTGCTCGGGGGGCTGCCATCGGGATGGCGGAACGTGGGCGGACTGCCGCAACGGCGCAGCTACGAGGGGTTCGACGTCTCCTACTCGTTCCGTCGGGACGGGTTCACCGCCTCGGTCAACGGCGAGCCCCTCGAGGTGCGCGTGCTCGCCGCGAGTCCCACCGACGTGGACCTCGAGGTCGGCGGGGTGCGGCGGCACTACGCCGTGCACGCCGTGGCCGACACGACGTTCGTGGACGGGCCGGACGGGTCCGTCGCCCTGGTCGAGGTGCCCCGCTTCGCCGATCCGGACGCCGTCGCCCACGCCGGTTCGCTCCTGGCCCCGATGCCCGGCGGAGTGGTCCGGGTGCTCGCCACCGAGGGCGACGCGGTCACGGCCGGGCAGCCGCTCGTCGTGCTGGAGGCGATGAAGATGGAGCACACCGTGACCGCGCCCGTGGACGGCACCGTCGCCGAGGTCCGGGTCGCCCAGGGCGACCAGGTGGAGACCCGACAGGTGCTGGCGGTGGTCGAGTGAGCGTCACGTACGAGGTGGTGGCCGGGGTCGCCTGGCTGACCATCGACCGGCCCGAGGCGCGGAACGCGTTGAGCAGGGACGTGCGAGACGGGTTGTGGGAGGGCACGCGCCGCTTCGTCGCCGACCCCGACGCGGTGGTGCTGGTCCTGACCGGTGCGGGGGACAAGGCCTTCTGCGCGGGCGGGGACCTCAAGGAGATGGCGGAGACCGCCCTGGAGATCCCGCCCCCGGACTTCCTGCCGCAGTTCGGGCGCAACGTCGAGGTGCGCAAGCCCACGATCGCCGCCGTGAACGGGGTGGCCTACGCCGGTGGGTTCCTGCTGGCCCAGCAGTGCGACCTCGTCGTGGCGGCCGAGCACGCGCGGTTCGCGGTCACGGAGGTCAAGGTCGGGCGCGGGTCGCCCTGGGCCGCCCCGCTGTCCTGGCTGGTGCCGCCGCGGATCGCGCTGGAGATCCTGCTCACCGGGGACCCGCTCGACGCCGCCCGCGCCCAGGCGTTCGGGCTGGTCAACCACGTGGTGCCCGCGGCGGACCTGCGGGCCCGCACCCAGGAGCTCGCCGAACGGATCGCGGCGAACGCGCCGCTCTCGGTCCGGGCGGCCAAGGAGACGGCCTACCTCGGCAGGCCGGACGTCTGGGACCGAGCCGAGGAGATCTGGGCGCCCGTCTACCGTTCGGCGGACGCCCAGGAGGGCCCGGCGGCCTTCCGCGACAAGCGCACCCCGGTCTGGAAGGGGATCTGAGTGCCCGTCTCGATGCCGCTGCTCGCGGCCGACCTGGAGGCCGAGTCGGCGGTGCTGCGCGCGCTGCTCGCCGAGCTCGACGAGCCGGACTGGAAGCGCGCCACCCCGGCGGCGGGCTGGTCCATCGCCGACCAGGTCTCCCACCTGGCCTACTTCGACGACGTCACGGTCACGTCCGCGACCGAGCCGGAGGTGTTCGCCGCCGAGAAGGCCGAGCTGGAGGCGCGCGGCGGGGTGAACCCGGACGAGGTCGCGGCGCGCTACCGCGGGCTCTCCGGCGGCGAGCTGCTGGCCTGGTTCGACGCCTCCCGTGCCCGGCTCGTCCGCACGTTCGCCGCGCTCGACCCGGCGCTGCGGGTGCCGTGGTTCGGGCCCGCGATGAGCGCGGCCTCGTCGCTGACCGCGCGGATCATGGAGACCTGGGCACACGGCCAGGACGTCGCGGACACCCTGGGCGTGATTCGCGAACCCTCGGCGCGCCTGCGGCACGTGGCGCACATCGGGGTGGGGGCGCGGGCGTTCAGCCACGCCGTCCGCGGCCGTCCCGTGCCGGACGCCCCCGTGCGGGTGGAGCTGGACGCGCCGGACGGCTCGCTGTGGACCTGGGGGCCCGCGGACGCCGCGGACCGGATCACCGGCACCGCCCTGGACTGGGCACTGCTGATCACCCAGCGGCGGCACCGGGACGACCTCGCGCTCGTGGTCACCGGCCCGGCCGCGCAGGAGTGGGTGGAGATCGGACAGGCCTTCGCCGGTGCACCGGGCACCGGACGCGAGCCGGGGACGTTCGCGTGACCCGGCCGGTGGTCGTCGGCAACTGCTCCGGCTTCTACGGCGACCGGCTGCGGGCGGCGCGGGAGATGGTCGAGGGCGGCCCGATCGACGTCCTGTGCGGGGACTACCTCGCCGAGCTGACCATGCTGATCCTGGCGAAGGCCCAGGCCAAGGACCCCGACGCGGGTTACGCCAAGACCTTCCTGGCCCAGATGCGAGACGTGCTCGCCCTGTGCCTGGAACGCGGGATCAAGGTCGTGTCGAACGCGGGCGGGCTCAACCCGGCGGGCCTCGCCGCCGCGATCGAGGCGCTCGGGACCGGGGCCCGGGTGGCCTACGTGGAGGGAGACGACCTGCGCGGGTCGCTGGGTGCCGTCCGCCCGCCCGTCGAGGGGAAGCCCGTGTCCGCGAACGCCTATCTCGGCGGGTGGGGGATCGCGGAGGCCCTGTCGGCCGGGGCGGACGTCGTCGTCACGGGACGGGTCACGGACGCGTCGCTCGTCGTCGGCCCGGCGGCCTGGTGGCACGGCTGGTCCCCCGCGGACTTCGACGCCCTGGCCGGTGCGGTCGTGGCGGGCCACGTGATCGAGTGCGGGCCGCAGGCGACCGGCGGGAACTACTCGTTCCTGTCCGAGATCACCGACCGGCGCTATCCCGGCTTCCCGATCGCGGAGGTCGCGGCGGACGGCTCGTCGGTGATCACGAAGCACCCCGGGACCGGCGGGCTGGTCTCCGTCGGCACCGTCACGGCGCAGCTGCTCTACGAGATCGGCGCCCCCGCCTACCTCGGGCCGGACTGCACCACGCACTTCGACACCATCGCGGTGGCGCAGGTGGGGGAGCACCGGGTGCGGATCTCCGGCGTCCGGGGCAGCGCGCCGCCGCCGACGCTCAAGGTGGCCCTGAACGACGCGGGCGGCTACCGCAACACCATGACCCTCGTCCTGACCGGCCTGGACGTCGAGGCCAAGGCCGCGTGGGCCGAGGAGCTGCTGTTCTCCGTGCTCGGCGGCCGGGACCGGTTCGCCGAGGTGGACGTGCGGCTGCTGCGCTTCGACCGGCCCGACGCGCCGGCGAACGAGCAGGCGACCGCCCACCTGCGGATCACCGTGAAGGACCCGGACCCGAGGCTGGTCGGCCGGGCGTTCTCGAACGCGACGATGGAGCTGGCGCTCGGCGGCTACGCGGGCTTCCACACGACCACCCCGCCGACCGCGGAGTCGGCCTACGGCGTCTACCGCCCCGCCGCCGTGCCGCGGGAGGCGGTCACGCACACGGTCGTGCTGCCGGGCGGGGAGCGCCGGGTGATCCCGGACCCGGAGGTCGGCGCGCCCGTCGCCCCACCCCGCACTGACGGCGCATCCGCATCGGTTGCCGAGGTGCGGGTCGATGCGCCCGTCGCCCCACCCCGCACTGACAGCGCATCCGCATCCGGCGCCGAGGTGCGGATCGGCCGTCAGCGCAAAGGTGCCGCGCTGAGGGACCTGCCCCTCGGGACGGTCTGCGGGGCGCGGTCCGGGGACAAGGGCGGGGACGCGAACATCGGGGTGTGGGTGCGCACCGAGGCCGAGTACGCCTGGCTGCGCGGGTTCCTCACCGCCGACACCGCCCGCGACCTGCTCGGACCCGAGGTCGCAGACCTGGAGATCGAGGTGCACGCGCTGCCGAACCTCAAGGCGCTCAACGTCGTGGTCCACGACATCCTGGGCGCGGGCGTCGCGTCGAGCACCCGCCCCGACCCGCAGGCCAAGGGTCTGGGCGAGTACCTGCGCAGCCGCGTGGTCCCGATCCCGGAGGAGCTGCTCTAGGAGGACGCGCCCGGGACCACCCGGTCCAGCCAGGCGAGCAGGTCCGCGACGACCTCGTCCCGGTTGGTCTCGTTGAACACCTCGTGCCGGGCCCCGGGCCACACCGAGAGCGTCACGTCCTTCACCCCGGCGGCGGCGAGCCGGTCGACCAGGGGTGTGACCAGGGCGAGCCCGGCGTTCACCGGGTCCGCGTCCCCGACGGTGATCAGCACCGGGAGGTCCGGGCGGATCGCGGAGACGTCGACGACCGCGCGGCCGCCCGCGAACATGCCCTGCGTGCCCTCGACGTCGAGCCCGAAACCGCACTCCGGGTCGGCGACGTAGAGGTCGACCTGGGCGGGGTCGCGGGAGAGCCACTCGTACCCGGTGCGCTGCTCGAACGGCGCGTTGAAGGACGACAGGTCCATCGGGCCGGACAGGTCGAGCGCGGGTTCGAGCAGGTCCAGCAGCGCGGTGCCGGACAGGACCAGCCCGTCGACGGCGTCGGAGTGCCCGAGGATCCACTGCTGCGCGGCGAACGAGCCCATCGAGTGGCCGAGCAGCACCACCGGCACGCCCGGGAACTCCGCGCGGCCGAGCTCGAGGAGCACCCCGATGTCGTCGACCAGCGCGGGCCAGCCGCCCGGGAGCACCCCCTGGGTGACGGCGGTGGCGCCGTGCCCGCGGTGGTCCTGCGCCTGCACCGCGAAACCCTGCTCCACCAGGGCCGACGCCAGGGGCGCGTACCGGCGGGCGTGCTCGCCCATCCCGTGGGTGAGCTGCACGAGCCCGCGGGGCGGGCCGGTCGGGGTCCAGCGGTAGGCGGTGATCTCGGTGCCGTCCCGGCCGGGGAAGGTGAAGGTCTGCACGGGGACTCCTCTGCTGGGCTCAGGTGCGGGTCCATGCTCCCAGGACGAGCAGCGTCTTGGTGCCGGCGATGGTGGCCGCGGTCCGCAGCCGGTCGATGACGTGCTGCAGGTGCGGGACGTCGCGCACCCGCAGGTGCACGAGCGCGTCCGGGTCGCCCGCGATCGTGTAGACGGCCTGCACCTCGGGGACGGTGGTCGCGGTGGCGACGATGTCCGCCACCCCCGTCGAGCCCGCGTAGCGCAGCTCGGTGAACGCCTCCACCCCCCAGCCGAGCTTCGTGTGGTCCACCCGCACCGTGAACCCGGTGATCACGCCGATCTCCTGCAGCCGGTCCACCCGCCGCTTCACCGCCGCCACCGACAGCCCCACGACGCCCGCCATGTCCGAGTACGTCCGCCGCCCGTCCTCCAGGAGCAGCCCGAGCAGTCGGTGATCCAGGTCATCCACATCCGCCACGCGCAAGAGACTACGGCTGACGACGGCCTGGACGGCAATATTTTGCGTTCTCGGGGGCACTTCCCCCGAGTCGCTTGCGTGCCGCGTCGTCGCTCGCTGCACTGTGACCATGGTGACCCTCGACGACCGCTACGCCGCGCACCGGGGCCGGGCGCTGCTGACCGGCATCCAGGCACTCGTCCGGTTGATGATCGAGCAGCGCGCCCTGGACACCGACCGGGGCCTGGACACGCGCGTCTTCGTGTCCGGCTACCAGGGCTCGCCGCTGGGCGGGTTGGACTCGGAGCTGCTGCGCTCGCAGCGGTTCCTCGACGGCATCGTGTTCCAGCCGGGGGTCAACGAGGAGCTCGCCGCCACCGCGGTCGCGGGGACCCAGCTGCTGGGCCAGGTCCCGGGGCGGCGACACGAGGGCGTGGTCGGGTTCTGGTACGGCAAGAACCCCGGGCTCGACCGGGCGGCGGACGCCATCAGGCACGGCAACCTCGCCGGCACCGCGACCCTGGGCGGGGCGGTGGCGATCATCGGTGACGACCCGGCGTCGAAGTCCTCGACCGTGCCGAGCTCGTGCGAGCCGATGGCACAGAGCCTGGTCATGCCGGTGCTGGCGCCGGGCACCGTCGAGGAGATCATCGGGCTGGGGCTGCACGCGGTGGCGCTGTCCCGGGCCTCGGGTCTGTGGACCGGGTTGAAGATCGTGGCGGACAACGCCGACGCCTCCGCGACGGTGGACCTCGCGCACCTGCGCGACGGCATCCCGCTCCCGCCCGCGCAGGCCCGCCCGGCCGCGGGCGCACTCGTCGGGCCGTCCGCGCTCGACGCCGAGCACGACATGCTCACCCGCCGCCTCGACCTGGCCCGCCGGTACGCGCGCGAGACCGGCCTGAACCGCGCGGTCTTCGCGCCGGCGGGCGCGACCCGTGGGCTCCTCGCGAGCGGCACCGGGTTCGCGGTCCTGCAGCGTGCGCTCGACGACCTGGGCCTCGACGAGGCCGCGTGCGCGCACCTGGGCATCCGGCTGATCCGCCTCGACATGCCCTGGCCGACCGACGCCGCCGAGCTGCGCAGGCTCACCGCGGGCCTCGACGAGGTGCTGGTGGTGGAGGACAAGGTGCCGTTCCTGGAGGGGCACCTGCGCGAGGCGCTCTACCGCGTCCCGGACGCGCCGCTGGTGATCGGCCGCCGGGACGACCACGACCGCCCGTTGCTCACCGCGCGCGGTCAGCTCGGGGCCGAGGAGGTCGCGCAGGCGCTGGCCGCGCGGATCGGGGCGGACCGGCTGCCGCGCCCGCTGGTCGAGGTGCGGCGGCCGTCCCGGATCACGCTGCCGCTGGCCGCCCGCACCCCGTTCTTCTGCTCGGGCTGCCCGCACAACACCTCGACCAAGGCCGCGGACGGCACGCTGGTGGGGGTCGGGATCGGCTGCCACGCCATGATCGCGATCAACCCGGAGGGCCGCGGGACGCAGATCGGCCTGACCCAGATGGGCGGCGAGGGCACCCAGTGGCTGGGCCTGGCCCCCTTCACCGACGACCGGCACTTCGTGCAGAACCTCGGCGACGGCACCTTCCACCACTCCGGCTCGCTCGCGATCCGCGCCGCGGTCGCGGGCGGGGCGACGATGACCTACAAGCTGCTCTACAACGACGCCGTCGCGATGACCGGCGGCCAGCAGGCCGTGGGGCGGCTGTCGGTCCCGGAGATCGTGGCGCTGCTGGAGACCGAGGGCGTCCGCAAGATCGTCGTCACCACCGACGACCCCGCGAAGTACCGCGGAACGGCGCTCGACGTGCGGCATCGGGACGACTTCGCCGAGGTGGAGGCCGAGCTCGCCGCGCTCGACGGGGTGACCGTGCTGATCCACGACGACCGCTGCGCCGCCGAGGAGCGCAGGCTGCGCAAGCGGGGCAAGCTCCCCACGCCGGCGGAGAAGGTCGTGGTCAACGAGCGGGTGTGCGAGGGCTGCGGGGACTGCGGGGACCAGTCGACGTGCCTGTCGGTGCAGCCCGTCGCGACGGAGTTCGGCCGCAAGACCCGCATCCACCAGTCGTCCTGCAACTCCGACCTGTCCTGTCTCAAGGGAGACTGCCCGTCGTTCCTGCTGGTGGAGCCGGGCACGGTCGTGCGGACCCCGCCGGAGCTGCCGGTCGCCCTCGTCGAGCCCGAGCCGCGCTTCGACGGCGACGAGACCCTGGTCCGCATGCCCGGCATCGGCGGGACGGGCGTGGTCACCGCCTCGCAGATCCTGCAGATGGCCGCGCACCTGGACGGGCTGTTCGCGGCGGGGCTGGAGCAGGTCGGGCTGGCGCAGAAGGGCGGCCCGGTCGTCTCGGACGTCCGGATCGCGAAGCAGCCGGTCCGCGGCGCGGTGCGGGCCTCGCGCGGCACCGCGGACGTGCTGCTCGGGTTCGACGTGCTCGGCGCGGCCGCGGCGGCGAACCTCGCCGTGGCCCGGCCCGAGCACACCGTGGCGGTGCTGAACACCGCGGTCGTGCCGACCGCCGCCATGGTCCGGGGCGGGGTGCTGGACACGGCCGACGACGCCGTCGCCCGCATCGCCGACGCCACCGCGAGCGTGGTGGCGGTGGATGCGCAGGCCGTGGCCGAGACCCTGTTCGGCGACCACATGCCCACCAACATGGTGCTGCTCGGCGCCGCCTACCAGGCAGGCTGCCTGCCGGTGTCCGCCGGAGCCCTCGAGGAGGCGATCCGGCTCAACGGCGCGTCGGTCGAGAAGACCCTGACCGCGTTCCGGTGGGGCCGCGCGGCGGTGCTCGACGCCGCGGCCGTCCGTGCGGCCCTCGGTGCCGCCCTGCACCCGCAGCCCGGCACCGGCCCGGCGGAGACCCTCGACGAGGTCCTCGCGGTCCGCGTCGAGGACCTCACCGGCTTCCAGGACGCCGCGTTGGCCGCGCGCTACGCCGAGGAGGTCCGCCGCGTCGCGTTGACGGCAGGCGAGCGGGTCGGTGCCGCCTACGCCCGCGGCCTGCACAAGCTGCTGGCCTACAAGGACGAGTACGAGGTCGCCCGCCTGCACCTGGACCCGGCGGAGAAGGCCCGCCGGGACGCCGAGTTCGGGCCGGACGCGAAGGTCTCGGTCCTGCTGCACCCGCCCGTCCTGCGCGCCCTGGGGATGAAGAACAAGATGCGGCTCTCCGGGCGCACCGCCGACCTGGCCTTCCGTGGGCTGCGGGCGGCGAAGGGCCTGCGCGGCACCGCCTTCGACGTGTTCGGCTACGCCGGGGTCCGCCGCGTCGAGCGGGAGCTGGTGGGGGAGTACCAGGCCCTGGTCCGCGAGGCGCTGTCCCGCACCGCCGACGAGGACGCCCTCGTCGAGATCGCGGAGCTGGCCGACCTGGTGCGGGGCTACGAGGACATCAAGCTCGCCAACGTGGCGCGATTCCGGGCCGAGGCAGACCTGCGGCTGCGCCGCCTGTGAGTGGTAAGTGGTGCTCTGGCACCACTTACCACTCACGAGCGCCGGAGGCGCTCTACCATCCGCAGGTGGACCTTCCCGAGCGAGCGGCGAGCGTGCTCGACGCGCTGGACCTGCCCGCGGGCCGGGTGCTCACCGACCCGGACGTGACGGCCTCCCTGTCGCACGACGAGGCCGAGTGGGCCCCCGTCGGGATCCCGCTGGCCGTCGTCCGCGCGGCCTCCGCGGAGGAGGTCGCGCAGGTCGTGCGGGCCTGCTACGCGCACGGGGTGCCGGTCGTCGCCCGCGGGGCGGGGACCGGGCTGTCCGGCGGCGCGAACGCCGTCGACGGGTGCGTCGTGCTCGCCCTGGACCGCATGGACCGGGTCCTGGAGATCGACCCGCTCGAGCGGCTGGCCGTCGTCCAGCCGGGCGTGGTGAACGACGACCTGCGCGCCGCCGTCGCGAAGGAGGGTCTCTGGTACCCGCCGGACCCGGCCAGCTCGCCGTGGTCGACGATCGGCGGGAACGTCGCCACCAACGCGGGCGGGCTGTGTTGTGTGAAGTACGGCGTGACCCGGGACTACGTGCTCGGCCTGCAGGTCGTGACCGGCACCGGCGAGCTCGTCCGGCTCGGGCGCCGCACGGCGAAGGGCGTCGCGGGCTACGACCTGGCCGGGCTGATGGTGGGGTCCGAGGGCACGCTGGGGATCGTCACCGAGGTCACCGTGAAGCTCCGCCCGCTGCCGCCGCCCTCGATCACCGTCGCCGGGTACTTCTCGTCCATCGTGGACGCCGGGGAGGCGGTCGCGGCGAGCGCCTCCGCCGGGCTCACCCCCGCGGCCCTGGAGCTGGTCGACAAGCACTGCCTGAAGGCGGTCGACGACTGGAAGAACATGGGGCTCTCGGTAGAGGCGGAGGTCGTGCTGCTCGCCCGGCTCGACGAGCCCGGAGCGGCCGGGGAGTCGGCGGCGGCGCGCATGGTCGAGTGCTTCGAGGGCGCCGGCGCGACCTTCGCGGTGCGCGCGACGGACGCGGCGGAGTCCGAGGCGCTGTTCGCCGCCCGCAGACTCGCCTACCCGGCCCTGGAACGGCTGGGCCCGGTGCTGACCGAGGACGTCTGCGTGCCGAAGGCGAAGGTGCCCGAGATGCTCGCCCGCATCGAGGCCACCGCGCAGCGGCACGCGATCACCATCGCCAACATCGCCCACGCGGGCGACGGCAACCTGCACCCGCTGCTGATCGTCGACCACGGCGACGACGCCGCCCGCGCCCGGGCGCAGCGCGCGTTCGACGACATCGTCGCCGCGGCGCTCGAGCTCGGCGGCACGGTGACCGGGGAACACGGCGTCGGGCTGCTGAAGCGGGCGGGGCTCGCGGCGGAGCTGAGCCCGGCGGTGCTGGCCCTGCACCGCTCCGTCAAGCAGGCTCTCGACCCGCGGGGCATCCTCAACCCCGGCAAGGCCTTCTAGCGACAAGGGGAGCTCCCATGTCCTCCGACACCGACGTCGGCCGGGACGAGCAGCTGGTCCGCTCGGGTGTGCGCCGGGCCGGGCGGCGGCTCATCCCGCTGTTGATCGTGCTGTACTTCGTCAACTACCTGGACCGGGTCAACATCGGGTTCGCGGGCCCGAACGGCATGAACGAGGAGCTCGGGCTCTCGGCCACGATGTTCGGGGTCGCGGCGGGCGTGTTCTTCATCGGGTACCTGCTCCTCGAGGTGCCGAGCAACCTGCTGCTGCACCGCTTCGGGGCCCGGCGCTGGATCGCGCGCATCCTCGTGACCTGGGGGATCGTGGCCACGATCATGGCGTTCACGCCGAACGCGACCGTGCTGATCGTGCTGCGGTTCCTGCTCGGGGTGGCGGAGGCGGGCTTCTTCCCCGGCATCATCCTGTACCTGACCTACTGGTTCCCGGCCGGGCAGCGCGCCCGGATGACCGCCTGGTTCATGACGGCCGTCCCGATCTCCACCGCGCTCGGCGCCGTCGTGTCCTCGCTGATCATCGAGCACGGCCACGGGCTGTGGGGGCTGTCCGGCTGGCGGGTGATGTTCCTGGTGGAGGGGATCCCCGCGATCCTGCTGGCCGTGGTCGTGTGGTTCGCGCTGACCGACCGCCCGGCGGCGGCGAGGTGGATGCCCGCCGACGAACGAGACGCCCTGGAGCGGGCCGTCGCGGCCGAGGGCGCGCAGGTCTCGGAGGAGGGGCCGAAGTCCGTCCTCGGCGCGCTCAGGAGCCCGCGGGTGCTGGCGCTGAGCTGGGTGTACTTCGGCATCGTCTACGGCCTGTACGCCCTGGGCTTCTTCCTCCCGACGATCGTGAAGAACTTCGCGGTGCAGTACGGCACCCGGTTCACGACGGTGCAGCAGGGGCTCATCACGGCGATCCCCTACGCCGTCGGGCTCGTCGCGATGATCCTCTGGACCCGGCGCGCCGCGAACCCGACGATCCGGGTCGCCGTCCCCGCGCTGGTCGGCGGCCTGTCCATCCCGGTCGCGCTGTACATGGCGAACCCGTGGTTGGCGGTCGTCGCCGTGACGGTCTGCGCCTGCGGGGTGCTCGCCGCGCTGCCCGGCTTCTGGTCGCTGCCGACGGCGTACCTGACCGGCGCCGCGGCCGCGGCCGGGATCGGGTTGATCAACTCGCTGGGCAACCTGTCCGGGTTCGTGGCGCCCTACGTCACCGGCGCGTTGTCGGACGCGACCGGCAGCAACCGCACCGGCCTGTGGGTGGTGGGGGTCGTCATGGTCTCCGCGGCGGTGGTGACCTGGGCGCTGCGCGCGCGGGCCCGGACCTGAGATCCGACGGATGGATGCGGCGGCCACGTTCGCCGCCGTTCGGGATCTCGGCTGCTGGGCCGAACGGCGGAGCCGAGACCCGGCCGTGGTGTCGGCGGTGGCGCAGGGGGCACCATCGACCCGTGCGCCCGTATGTGATCGCCTCGGCGGCCGTCTCACTCGACGGGTACATCGACGACGTCGCCGACGCGCGGCTCCTGCTGTCCGACGACGAGGACCTCGACCGCGTGGACGAGGTCCGCGCCTGGTCGGACGCCCTGTTGGTCGGGGCGGGCACCATCCGGGCCGACGATCCCCGGCTGCTCGTCCGCTCCGCCGAGCGGCGGGCGGCGCGGGTCGCCGCGGGCAGACCCGCGTCGCCCGCGAAGGTCACGCTGACCCGCTGCGGCAAGGTCGACCCGCACGCGCGGTTCTTCACCGCGGGGGACACCGCCCGGTACGTCTACACCTGTGACGCGCAGGTGGCGCGGCTGCAGCGCACCCTCACCGGGGCCACCGTGGTCGGCGCGGGCGACCCGCTGACCGTCGAGCGGCTGCTGCACGACCTGCACGAGCGCGGGATCGAGCGGCTCATGGTGGAGGGCGGCGGCGCCGTGCACACCCTGTTCCTCGCGGCGGGCGTGGTCGACGAGCTGCACGTGGTCTACGCGCCCTTCTTCGTGGGGCAGCCGAAGGCGCCCCGCTTCGTCAACGCCGCGGCGTTCCCCCAGGGGCCCGGGAACCGGATGACGCTGGGCAAGTCCCGACAGATCGGGGACCTGATGTTCCTGCAGTACTTCCCCCGGTCGTCGTGAGAGCGCTGTGAGGGCGCTGTGAGGGCGCTCTGGACCACCCCGGGCGCGGCCGCCCTGGTCGAGGGCCCGGACCCGGTGCCGGGACCGGGCGAGGTGCTCGTCCGGACGCTGCACTCCGGGATCAGCCGCGGGACCGAGGCGCTGGTCTTCCGGGGCGGGGTCCCGGCCACGCAGGCCGCGGAGATGCGGGCGCCGTTCCAGGAGGGCGAGTTCCCGGGGCCGGTGAAGTACGGGTACCTCAACGTCGGGCGCACGGCGGCGGGCGAGGTGGTGTTCTGCCTGTACCCCCACCAGGACGTCTACGCGGTGCCCCCGTCCGCGCTGGTGCCCGTGCCCGACGACGTGCCGGCGGCGCGCGCGGTGCTCGCCGGGACCGTCGAGACGGCGGTCAACGCCCTGTGGGACGCGGGCCCGCGGGTGGGGGACCGGATCGCCGTGGTGGGGGCGGGGATGGTCGGCTGTTGCGTCGCGGCGCTGCTCTCGGACATCCCGGGGGTGCGCGTGCAGGTGGTGGACCCGCGGGACCGGTCCGCGGTGCTCGCGCCGTGGGGGGTGTCCTGTGTGGACGACCCCGCGGGGGACTGCGACCTGGTGTTCCACACGTCGGGCACCTCGGCCGGGCTGCAGCGGTCCCTGGACCTGCTCGGTGTGGAGAGCTCGGTGATCGAGCTGTCCTGGTACGGGGACGCGCCGGTGTCGGTGCAGCTGGGCGGCGCCTTCCACCCGCGGCGGCTGACCGTGCGGTCCTCGCAGGTCGGGATGGTCGCGGGGGCGCGGCGGGCCCGGTGGGGCTACGCCGACCGGATGGCACTCGCCCTGCGGCTGCTCGCCGACCCGCGGTTCGACGCGGTGATCACGGACGCGGTGCCGTTCTCCGCCCTGGCCGAGCGCCTGCCGGGAATCCTGGGTGAACCGTCCGGCCTCTGTGTCCGTGTGGACTACTGAAAGGGGCTCACATGTTCGGGATCACGGTGCGCGACCACATGATGGTCGCCCACAGCTTCACCGGTGCGGTCTTCGGGCCCGCCCAGCGCTTGCACGGTGCGACGTTCGTGGTGGACGCGACCTTCCGCCGCCCCGAGCTCGACGCCGACGACCTGGTCGTGGACATCGGGCTCGCGTCGGAGGCGCTCAAGGCCGTGCTGGCCGAGCTGACCTACCGCAACCTCGACGACCTCCCCGAGTTCGCGGGCCGCAACACCTCCACCGAGTTCCTCGCGCAGGTCGTCGCGGACCGGTTGGCGGGGCGGATCGCGGCGGACGAGCTGGGCCCCGGTGCCCGCGGGCTCACCGCGCTCGAGGTGACGCTGCACGAGTCGCACGTCGCCTGGGCCACCTACACCCGCCCGCTGTGATGCGCGCGGTGCTCCCCGCGGACGTCGACGACCCCCGCCGCCCGAGCGGCGGGAACGTCTACGACCGCCGGATCCTCACCGCGCTCGCGGGACCCGACGCGGCGGTGGCGCCGGGTTCCGCGAGTCTGGGGGGTCTCGCGGCCCCCGGCGCCCCCTACCCCGTCGCGGAGGTCCTCGCCGCGGGTGCGTGGCCGCATCCCGCCCCCGCCGACCTCACCGCGCTCGCCGCGGCGCTCGCGGCGGTCCCCGCCGGCGAGACGGTCCTGCTCGACGGGCTGGTGGCCTGCGCCGCGCCCACCGTCGTCGTGCCGGAGGCGGCGCGGTTGCGGCTGGTCGTGCTGGTGCACCTGCCGCTCGGCGACGAGGCGGGCGCGCACCCGGCGCTCGAGTCCCGGGAGCGGGCGGTGCTGCACGCGGCGGCCGCGGTCGTCGCGACGAGCGCGTGGTCGGCGGAGCGGCTGCGGGCGGTGCACGGGCTCGCCGACGTCGCGGTCGTCCGGCCGGGCGTCGACCCGGCCCCCGTCGCGCCGGGCTCGGGCGGCGGGGCCCTGCTCTGCGTCGGCTCGCTGACCCCGACCAAGGGGCAGGACGTGCTGCTCGCGGCCCTCGACCGGCTCGCCGACACCGCCTGGACCTGCCGGCTCGTGGGCTCGCCGGACCGGGCGCCGGAGTTCGCCGCCGCGCTGGCGCGCCACCCGCGGGTCACCCTCGTCGGACCGCTCACCGGGGCCGCGCTCGACGCGGAGTTCGCCGCCGCCGACCTGCTGGTCCAGCCGTCGCGCCGCGAGTCCTACGGCATGGTGGCGACCGAGGCCCTGGCCCGCGGCCTCCCGGTCGTCGCATCCGACGTCGGCGGGGTGCGCGAGGCGGTCGGCGACGCGGCGCTGCTCGTCCCGGCGGAGGACCCCGCCGCGCTGGCCGCGGCGCTGCACCGCGTCCTCGCCGACCCGGCCCCGCTGCGCCGCGCCGCCCTGGCCCGCCGCGCGGGCCTGCGGACCTGGCCCCAGGCCGCGGGGGAGCTGCACACGATCCTGGTGGGAGTCGCCGCATGACCACGACCGAGCGCCGGTCCCGGTCCGGCACGTTTCGTGCGCTCACTGCTGCGGACACCGCGGCCGGCGCACGGAAACCGCGATCATGCAGCAGTGAGCGCACGAAACGTGCCCTCACCCATCCCCGCACCCGCACCGTTGCGGCGCTGGTGTTGCTGGGGGTCGTGGTGTGGCGGCTCGGGGCCGGGCCGTTCCTGGACGGCCTGCGCGCAGTGGACCTCCCCGCGATCGCCGCGGCACTGGCCATCGGCGCGGCGACCACGGTGTGCGGGGCGTGGCGGTGGGCCCTGGTCTCGCGCAGGCTCGGGATGCCGATGCGGCTGCGCCCCGCGGTCGCCGACTGCTACCAGGCGCTCTTCCTCAACACCGTGCTCCCGGCGGGCGTGCTCGGGGACGTCGGGCGGGCGGTGGCGCACGGCCGCGCCACCGGAGACGTCGGGCGCTCCGCCCGCGCCGTCGTGATCGAGAAGTCCGCGGGCCAGATCGTGCTGGTGCTGGTCGGCGTCGCGGTGCTGGCCGTCGAGCCCGCGGTCCTGCAGGTGCTCCACATCCCGTGGGCCCTCGTCCTGGGGGCGGGGGGACTCGGGGTGGGTCTGGTCCTCGCCGTCCGCCGGGTCCGGTCGGCACTGGGCACCCTCCTGCGCGACGCCGTGCGCGGGACGTCCCCGGCCGTGCTCGGCCTCTCCCTGCTCGCGTTGGTCGGGTACCTCGGCCTGTTCCTGGTCGCCGCGCGCGCCGTCGGGGTGTCCGCGCCGACCGTCGAGGTGCTGCCGCTGCTGGTCCTGGCGCTGTTCGTGATGGGCCTGCCGGTCAACGTCGGCGGGTTCGGCCCGCGCGAGGCCGCTGCCGCCCTGGCCTTCGGCGCGGTCGGCCTGGGCGCGGCCCAGGGCTTGAGCACCGCGGTGGTCTACGGCGTGCTCACCCTGGTGAGCACGCTCCCGGGTGCGCTGGTCCTGCTGCGCAGGCGCAGCGGGCTGCCGGGGAGGGCTCAGGTGGCGCTCGCGTCGAGCACCATGACCTCCCCGGCCCCCAGCAGCGTGACGTAGGCCTGCCGCCCGTTCGGCAGCATCGACACGCTGGTCGGCGACGGTGCCGGGATGGTCGCGGTGATCTGGTTCGTCGCGGTGTCGATCACCGAGACGGAGTTGCCGTCGACGTTCGCGGTGTAGAGGTAGTGCCCGTCCGCGGTGTAGGCGATGTCCTGCGGCTTCTTGCCCACCGGCACGGTCGCGACGACCGCGTTCGTGGCGGTGTCGATCACCGAGACGGTGCTGCTGTCGAAGTTGACCACCGACACGCGGGAGCCGTCCGGCGACAGCGCCGTGGCGTGCGGGCTGGTCCCGACCGGGATGGTGGTGCGGACGGTGTTGGTGGCCACGTCCAGCACGGAGACCACGTTGGACTCGTGGTTGGCCGTGTAGAGCGTCTTGCCGTCCTTGCTGAACACCACCCAGTGCGGGTTCGGCGGCACGGTGATCTCCTGGACCACCGTGTCCGTGGTCGTGTCGATCAGGTCCAGCTTGCCGTCGTCGTGGCTGGGGACGTAGAGCAGCTTCCCGTCCTGCGTCGTCGCCGACGCGAACGGCCGCTTGCCCACCGGGATGGTGGTCAGCAGCGTGTTCGACGACGTGTCCAGCACGCCGATCAGGTTCACCGTCTTCTCGGTGTTGTAGATGCTCACGTAGGCCCGCGAGCCGTCCGGTGAGAAGGACACGAACTGCGGCGGACCGGCCGGGATCGGGATCGTGGCGGTGACCTGGTTGATCTTGGTGTCCAGCACCGTGACGACGCCCGCGTCCCGGTTGGCGATGTAGGCGAACCGGCCGTTCGGCGCCACCTCCAGGTATCCGGGGGTGGGGCCGACGGGGATGGTGCCGTTCACCGTCGGGACGGCGATGGCCGTCGCGACCTGCGGGGCGGCCTGCTCCGCGGCCGGCACGGCGGCGTTCTGGGCCACGGTCGGGACCGGGCCGGTCGGTGCGGCCGCGTCGTGGTCGTGGGTCGCGGCGGCCGGCGTACCGGGCCGCACCAGCACGAAGACGAGCACGGCGGCCAGGGCGGCGGCGAGCACGGACGCACCGACGGCCACCCAGGTCCGCCCGCGCCCGGACTTGGGGGCGGAGAGCGGCGGCGGGGGCGTCCCCGCCCCGATCACCACGGTGCGGTCGCCGTCGTCCGTGGGCGGTGGCTCCGCGCCCGCGGGCGGGGGCGGGACCTCGCCCAGGGTGATCCGGGTGGTCGCGTCCGGGTCCGCGGGCGGGGCGGTGTCCGCCGTCGCGGTGACGGGCTCCTCCGCGACCGGCTCCTCGGCCACCGGCGGCTCGGGAGCAGGCGGCTCGGGAGCAGGCGGCTCGGGAGCAGGCGGCACGGAAACCGGGGTCAGGGGAGGTGCGGGAGGCTCGGCGACCGGGGTGGCGGTGCGCAGGTCCGCGGGCGGCGCGGCGAGCACCGACTGCACGGTGCGGTCCAGCGGCCGCGCGGGTGCGGCGGGCGCCACCCCGCTCTGCAGCGCCACCTTGGCCGCCGCCGCGAGGGCCGTGGGGGTGGGGAACCGGCCGTCCAGGGACTTCGCCATGCCGCGGGTCACGACGTCGTCGAGCGCGGCGGGCAGCCCGGCCTGCGCCTCGCTGGGTCGCGGCGGGTCGGTGTAGAGGTGGTTGAACATCAGCGACGGCAGGTCCTCGCCGGGGAACGGGCCGGTCGCGGTGAGGCATTCGTAGAGCAGGCAGGCCAGCGAGTAGACGTCCGTGCGGCCGTCGATCGTCTGGTTGGTGAAGCGCTCCGGCGCCATGTAGTCGAGCGTCCCGACGGTCACGCCGGTGATCGTCACCGAGGTGCGCGCGGTCCCGACGGTGCGGGCGATCCCGAAGTCGACGACGTACACGAACCCGCCGGGGGTCACCAGCACGTTCGACGGCTTGATGTCCCGGTGCACCAGCCCGTCCGCGTGCGCCGCCTCGAGCGCCTCGGCGACCTGGCCGATCACCGCGACGGCCTCCTCGGGGGCGAGCGGGCCGGTGCGTTCGAGCATGGTCCGCAGGTTCTCGCCGTCGACCAGGCGCATGTCGATGAACAGCCGGCCGTCGAGCTCGCCGTAGTCGTGGATCGGGATGACGTGCGGCTCCCGCAGCCGCGCCGCGACGTGCGACTCGCGCTGGAACCGCCGGAGGAACTCCGGGTCCTTGGCCAGCCCCTCCGGCAGCAGCTTGAGCGCCACCATCCGGTCCCGCCGGGTGTCGAACGCGCGGTAGACCTCGCCCATCCCGCCGACCCCGAGGAGCTCCTCCAGCCGGTAGTGCCCGATCTGCTGCAACGCCGCCTCCCCCGCCTCGCCGGTTCCTCGGTGCGACGGGCCCCGGTGTTAACGATCGAGCGCGCCGCCGTGTCCGGGCAGCCCGCCGTCCTCGGGCACGGGATCGTCCGCGACGTCCGGCAGCCCCTCCGGCACCACGATCCCCAGCTCGGCCAACCCCGTGGCCAGCCGGGCGTAGTAGCCGGTCACGGCCGTGAAGGCGGCGTCGACGGCGGCCACCAGCCGCGCTCCCGCCGCCTCCCGGACCGCCTCCTCGTGCTCTTCGAACGCGAGGATCCCCTCCCGCAGGGCGAGGGTGATCTCCGACAGCAGCCGGACGTCCTCGGCCGCGAGCAGCCGGCACGCGGGGACCAGCGCGCTCGGCGCCCGCCCGCCCCGCTCCACCTGCCCGACCAGGTCCTTCAGGTGGGCGGCGATCCCGCGCACCTGCCGGTAGCCCGCCGTCTCGGCCAGCGCGGCCAGGGTCCGGTCCGCCGTGCGCAGGTCCACGTCGTCCGCGCAGTACCCGGCGGTGAGCCGCCACAGGGTGCGCAGGTCGTCGTCGAGCAGGCCGTCGAGGTAGCTGACCAGGAAACGGCGGTGCCCCTCGACGAGGAACTGGGCCTTGTAGGGCGTGAGCTCACCCGGATCGTCCGGCCCGGTGGCCGCCCGGTCCGCGAACCCGACGTCCGCGACCAGCGCGTTCTGCATGCCGACGACCAGGTAGATCGTGCGCACCCAGGTCGTGAACAGGTCGTCCAGCGAGAGGAACCGCAGCCCCTCCGCCGTGGGCACCACACCCCAGCGGCCGCCGAACCGCAGCCTGCGCAGGGTGCCGAGCTCGTACATGCCGAGCTGGGCGTCGATCTCGGCGTGCGCGTGGTGCAGCACGCGCTGGTAGGCGTCCGTGCCGTCGAGCCCGCAGTTGTTGAGCACGATGTGCGGCCCGCCCACGTGCAGGTGGACGAACTCGGTCATGTCGTAGACCTTGCCGCTCACCGCCATCCACGGCGTCGCGGCGGTGGCGGGGTGCCGGACCAGCTCCGAGACCTCCAGCATCCGGCCCTGCTGGGCGTGCCCGCCGTAGGTGGTGAAGACGTCCAGCTGCAGCCGGTCCTCCGCGACCAGCCTGCGCACGAACTCGTCGGGATCGGTGCGCGGCCGCGCGACCTCCTTGAGCGCCTCGATCACCGAGACCGCGAAGTCGGTGCGCCCGCACACGTAGACCCGGGCGGTGCGCAGCAGGTCCCAGGGGTCGTGCGCGGCGACGAGGTCCGGCACCCGCGCCCGGGTGCCCGCGGAGGGCGCGTGGGCCGTGCCGTCGAACATGAGCGTGGCGTCCTCGCGGGACAACGCGGTGTGCAGGGTGAACCCGCCGCGGGCGGCGGCCGCGTCGAAGTCCGCCAGGTCGAGGTCGCCCGCCGTGCGCGCGCCCACGTACAGGACCGCGGGCCGCTCCCCGCGGGCCGCGACGAGCCCGTGGAACGGCGCGACCCCGGAGCCCGCGGCGAACATCAGCATGGGGGTGTCCGGGCCGTCCGGGAGCCGGAACCGCGGCGCGGGCACGATCCGCAACGACAGCCGCTTGTTGCGGTGCCGCGGGTCGGTGGCCATGCGCCGCAGGAAGTGCGAGGCCGTGCCGCGGCGCTCGCGGGCGGTGGAGAAGGCGGAGCGGGCGGAGGTGTAGCCCAGGCCGCGGACCACCAGCGACAGCGTCTCCGCGGGCTCACCCGGCGCCGTCGCGCCGGCCAGCGAGTACAGCCGGAAGGTCTCCGGCGGCACGAGCGCCGCGAGCGACTCCTCGACGTGCCCCGCCCACAGCCGCGTGACGTCGAACCCGCCCGCGTGCAGCAGGTTCAGCACGTCCCACAGCTCCCACTGGTCCTCCATCCGGGCGTCGACGACCCGGCCCAGCGCCCCGGACGCCGACAGCGCGAGCAGGCGCTTCGCCACCGGTCGGTCCATCGGCCGGATCCGGGCGAAGCGCAGCAGCGTGCGCAGCGGCAGGACGTCGACGTCGTCGGAGAACCCGGCCCGCAGCCGGACCGCCTGCCGCCACCGCTCGGTGAGCGGGACGAGCTCGTCCCCGGTGGCCTGCAGCGCCCGCAGGGTCCGCTCGACCAGGTCGTCGTCGTTCTCGGGCAGGACACCCAGCCGGTCACCGGGCAGGTGGTAGACGCCCTGCCCGCTGACGTCGAGCTGCAGGTGGCAGGTCCAGCCGCCGCCCTCGGCGTCCGCGACGAGCCGGCCGCGCACCGGCCTGCCGAACACCACCGGCCTGCCCACGGGGGGCCTGCGCTCCTCGCGGACCAGGGCGAGCTCGCCGTCCACGGCGTCCCAGGTGCGGTCCTTGAACAGCCCGGTGAACCGGGCCCCGGTGGTGACCTGCCTGCCCACCTTGAACGCGACCTCGAGGAACCCGTACGCCTTGATCCGGTGCAGGCCCATCCAGCCGCGGTCACCGAGGTAGGCGTCGAGCACCGCGTTGTACAGCCCGCGCAGGTCCGCGCGGCCGCGCTGCTCCACGAAGGTCCGCACCGAGACCTCGCGCAGCGCCGCGACGAACTCGGTCCAGTGCCGCGGGAAGTGGCCCGCGAGGTAGGTGCTCTGCCGCCCGACGAGCGAGCCGTACTCGGCGCGCTCGAGGAAGGCGTCGATCGCGTGGACGTGCGGCTGCGCCGTGCCGCTGGGGCTGGGGGCGCCGTCGACGACCGGCACCCCGGCCGTCCCGACGGTCTTCGCCCAGACCACCTGGTCGAGGAAGTGCCTGCCGCGCGGGTTGGGGTCCAGCTGCGGGTAGATCACCTGGGTGGCGGCCCGCAGGCCGTCGAGCACGCGGAGCAGGGCCTCACCGACCTCGGTCTCGTCCTCGCGCAGCACGGCGTCCTGGGCGTCGACCATCGCCGCGAGCACCGGGGTCAGGCTCATCGCGAACTCGGTCGTGACCAGGTAGAAGATGCGTTCGGCGCCGTTGCCCCAGTTCGGGACGAGCAGCTCCATGTTGTCCAGCGCCCGCGGCCCGGCGGGGTCGCGCAGCCGCCAGTTGTAGAGGAACAGGTCGGTGTAGGACATCGACGGCAGCTCTTTGCCCAGCCGCGTCGACACGGCGGTCCACGGCCGCAGCACCGCGGGCGGCAGCGCGCTCGGCGGGTCGGTCGTCAGGTACTGGTAGGCGTGCGCGAACGTGCCGAGGATCGTCGACGCGCGGTACAGCGCGTCGTCGGGCAAGGCGTCGGGGGAGGTGTCCAGCTCGGGCAGGTTCTCGAGGAGGCGGCGCAGGTGCAGGCCGCCGTAGCGGCGGGGGAGCTCGGCCGCCACCTCGTCCCACGCGGCGTGGCTCGCCGGCAGGGACAGCAGCGGCGGCGCCGCCGGCAGCAGGCCGAACTCGGTGGAGAGGAACCCGTCGAGCTCGTGGCCCTGCACGCGGTTGGTCCGCTCCGCGGTGGCGACGACGACCCGGGCGGGCGACACCGTCGGCCGGGCGGGGGCGGGGGCGGTGCCGACGAACGTCACCGCGTCCCGCTGTGCCCCCGGGGCCCGCCACCGCAGCTCGAAGCGCCCGAGCCGCAGCACGTCCGTCGGCGCCACGGCGTGCCGGGTGACCACCTCGCCGTTGACCCGGGTGCCGTTGGAGCTGCCCAGGTCGGTGACCACGACCTCGCCCTCGACCAGCTCCAGCCGGGCGTGGCTGCGGGAGACCTCGGGGTCCGGCAGGGTCAGCGTGCCCGCGCCGTCCTGTCTGCCCAGCACCACGGGCAGCAGCACGGTCCGCTCGGCCGTGCGGCCGCCGACGAGATCCGTGATCGCGACGAGGATCCGGACGTCAGGCATGGTAGAGGACCGCCCGGCAGACGTCCGCGCGCGAGACCGTGCCCAGCAGGGCCCCGTCGACGACCACCGGGATCCGGCGCAGCCCCTGGTCGAGCAGTGCCACCGCGACCTTGGCGAGCGGATCGTCCGGGCCCACCGTGACCGCCTCCCGGCGGACCAGCGGGTCGATCGGGCGGTCCGCCACCTCGCGCCCCCGCTCGGTGAACACGCGGAAGGCGTCCGCCATCGTGGCGCCCGCGGCGAGCACCCCGTCGAGGTCGGGCACCAGGGCCCGGATCAGGTCGTCCTCGGCGAGCTGGCCGACGAACCGGTCGTCCGCGTCGAGCACCATGAGGTGACCCACCTCGGACACGCTGAGCAGCTCCGCGGCCCGGCGGACGTCCGCTCCGGTGCGGATGACGGCGGGGAAGGCGGACATCACGTCGCGGACGAGCACGGTCTGTTCTCGCCGGGGACCGGCGGGGTGTTAGCCGCGGGCCGACCCCGACCCGGCGCCGGCGAGCAGCCGCAGCTTCTCCTGGGTCGCGTTGCCCGGTTCGGCGGTGAAGACGAGCAGGGAGTGGGACTGCTGCGGGTCGAGCAGCCGCTGGCAGTGCAGGTCCAGCAGACCGAGCTCGGGATGGACGAGACGTTTGACGTCGCGTGGGCGGACGCCGACCTCGTGGTCGTCCCACACCTTCCGGAACTCCGCACTCCGGGCGCCGGTGAGCTCGACGAGCCGCGCCGCCGGGGACGCCGGCCCGCGCAGTGCGACGACCCCGCGCAGGCTCGCGGCGAACATCCGGGACAGGTGGGCGTGGTCCTCGGGGGCGTAGCGCAGCCGGGTGGCGGGGTCGGTGAACCAGCGGTAGCCGATGCTGCGGGCGGGACCGCGGTAGCGGGTCCGGTCACCGGTGAGGGCGACACCGAGCGGGGTCTGGCGCAGCGTCTCCCCGAGCTCGGTGACGATCTCGGCAGGCGTGTCGACGAGGTGGTCGAGGATGCGCAGCAGCCCGGGACTGACGGCGTCGCCGTGGGCGCCGCGGGGCGGTGCGTGGTGTCCGGCGAGCCGGAAGAGGTGGTCACGCTCGTCGGGGGACAGGTGCAGGCCCTGTGCGAGGGAGGCGATCATCCGCTCGGAGGGGTGCGGCCCGCGCTGCCGCTCGAGGCGGGTGTAGTAGTCGGTGGACATGTGGCAGAGCGCGGCCACCTCCTCCCGGCGCAGCCCGGCGGTCCTGCGGCGCGTGCCCCGCGCGAGCCCGACGTCCTCGGGTTGCAGGGACGCGCGGCGGCGCCGCAGGAACTCCGCCAGTCCGGCCCGGTCGATCACACCCGCCCCCCGTCGCCCGTGCTGCGGGCGTCCTCCCTTCCTGTCTACGCGGT
The DNA here is from genome assembly GCF_021728735.1 of Pseudonocardia sp. WMMC193. Classification (NCBI taxonomy): domain Bacteria; kingdom Bacillati; phylum Actinomycetota; class Actinomycetes; order Pseudonocardiales; family Pseudonocardiaceae; genus Pseudonocardia; species Pseudonocardia sp. WMMC193. The sequence continues at coordinate 6,338,632 of NZ_JAKKDO010000003.1, forward strand.
GGGCGGGCGTCGAACGGTCACCCGTTCGGGCGTTTTCCGTGGTTTGTCCGGCTGGCCGACGGGTGTGCGGTCAGCCGATCAGCCTGTCGAGCGTGATCGGGAGGTCGCGCACGCGGATGCCGGTGGCGTTGTGGACGGCGTTCCCGACCGCGGCGGAGCTGCCGACGTTGCCGAGCTCGCCGAGCCCGCGGGCCCCGGCCGAGCTGAAGGCGGTGTCGGAGTAGTCGAGCCAGCCGACGTCGATGGCGGGGATGTCGGCGTTCACGGCCACCAGGTAGTCGGCGAGGTTGCCGGAGGCGAAGCGGCCGTCCTCCTCGATGGGGTTCGCCTCCAGGAGCGCGCCGCCGATGCCGAAGACGATGCCCCCGACGAGCTGGCTGCGCGCCGTGCGGGCGCTGATGACGCGCCCGACGTCGAAGACGCTGGTGAACCGGGTGACCCGGATCTCGCCGGTGAACCGGTTGACCCGCACCTCGCAGAAGTGCGCGCCGAAACCGTTCGCGGCGAGGTTCCCCGCGGCCGGCAGTGGCGGCGGCGGGGTGACCTCGACCGCGGGCAGCCGGGCGAGGGCGAGCAGCTCGGCGAACGAGGCGGAGTCGCTGCCCACCTCGATCCGGCCCTGCCGGTAGGCCAGCGTGGCGGGGTCGCGGCCGTGGAACGGCGATCCGGTGGTCTGGACGGCGAGGTCGGTCAGCGCCGTGATCAGCGCCTGCGCGGCCGTCTGGATCGCGGGCGCCAGCATGCTGGTGCCCCGCGACCCGACGGCCGCCCCGCCCAGCGGCAGGCTGGAGTCGCCCAGCTCGGGCGTGATCTGCGCGATCGGCACGCCGAGCGCGTCGGAGGCCGCGATGGAGACCATCGTGTACGTCCCGGTGCCGAGGTCGGGGGTCGAGGCCGACACCACGACGGTCCCGTCGTCCCGCATCCGCATCCGCACCTGGGTCGGGGTGGCGTGGGCGGGGTAGACCGCGCTCGCCATCCCGACCCCGAACGCCCAGTCGCCCTCGACGCGGGCGCCGGGGACCGGATTGCGGTCGCCCCACCCGAAGCGCTCGGCCCCGATGCGGTAGCAGTCGGCCAGACGCCTGCTCGTCCACGCCTGCCCGGTGACGGGCACGACCGTCGGCTCGTTGCGCAGCCGCAGCTCCACCGGGTCCATCTCCAGCGCGACGGCGAGCTCGTCCATCGCGGTCTCCAGGGCGAACGCGCCGGGGGCCTCGTCCGGGGCGCGCATCGCCCGCGTGGCGGGGGTGTCCAGCTCGACCAGCCGCTGGTCCATGGCGAGGTTGCGGGTGCGGTAGAGGACGCCGCTCGTCTGGGCCGCGGGTGCGGTGGGCCAGCCGCCGACCGCGGACATCTCGGAGGCGCTGTCGTGCGCGAGCGCGGTGAGGGTGCCGTCGCGGTCGGCGCCGAGCCGGACCCGCTGGGTGATCAGCGGCCGGTGCCCGGCGAGGACCATGCTCTGCTCCCGGGTCAGCACCAGCCGGACCGGGCGGCCCAGCTCGCGGGCCGCCACCGCGGCGAGCGCGGCGTCGCTCCAGGCCGGCACCTTGGACCCGAAACCGCCGCCGACGAAGGTGCTGATCACCCGGACCCGGTCCGGGGTCACCCCGACCCGCGTCGCGAGCATGAGCGCGAACAGCGGGGGGACGTGGCACCCGGAGTACACGGTGAGGTGGTCGTTCTGCCACACCGCGGTGGTGTTCTGCGGCTCGAGCGGCACGTGGCTCTGCGGCTGCTGGGTGAACGCGGCGTCCACCACCACCGCGCTCGCGCTCAGCGCGGCGTCGATCGAGGCCACGCCGGGCGCGAGCACCGTCGGGTTGACCGGTGCGCCCTCCTCCAGCGGGAACACGGGCACCCCCGGCAGGCCCGCGGACAGGGAGGTCCGGGCGGGCGTCTCGTCGTACTCGGCGGTGACCAGCGCGGCCGCGTCGCGGGCCTGCTCCGGGGTCTCGGCCACCACGACGCCGATGACCTGGCCGCGGAAGCGCACCTCCGGGTCCTGCAGCACCGCGTAGTTCTCGACCATGACGTTCGGCACGGGGTAGAGCCGCGGCGCCGCGAACGGGGTGTAGACCGCGAGCACGCCCGGGGCGCCGCGGGCGTCGTCGACGTTCATCGACCGGACCCGGCCGCGGCTGATCGCGCTCACCACGACGTGGGCGTGGGCGAGCCGGTCGAGGGGGTGGTCGGCGGAGTAGCGGGCCGCGCCGGTCACCTTCAACCTACCGTCGACCCGGGCGATGTCGCTGCCGATCGGAGTGCTCACGACCGACCTCCCAGGGTCACGAGGGCGCGCACCAGGGTGCGGCGCAGCAGGGCCGGCTTGAACACGTTGTGCGGCAGGGTGCGGGCGTCCTCGGCCACCGACGCGACGACGGCCTCGTAGGTGTCGGGGGTGGCGGTGCGACCGACCAGCGCCTGTTCCACCGCGCCGAGCCGCCAGGGACGGGTCCCGACCCCGCCTGCCGCGACCCGGGCGCCGCGGATGCGGGCGCCGTCCAGGTCGAGCGCGACCGCGACGGACGTCAACGCGAATTCGTAGGACTGACGGTCGCGGATCTTCAGGTACAGCGAGCGGGACGCCCACGGCAGCGGGGGCACGGTCAGCCCGGTGATCAGCTCACCCGGCCGCAGGTCGTTCTCGACCTGCGGGGTCTGGCCGGGCAGCCGGTAGAAGTCCGCGAGTGCGACGGTGCGGTCGCCGTCCCGGCCCTCCAGGTGTACCCGGGCGTCGAGCGCGACGAGGGCGACCGCGACGTCGCTCGGGTGCGTGGCCACGCACGCCTCGCTGGTGCCCAGCACGGCGTGCATGCGGTTGTGCCCGGTCAGCGCGGCGCAGCCGCTGCCCGGTGTGCGCTTGTTGCAGGGCGTGGTCAGGTCCCGGAAGTAGCTGCACCGGGTGCGCTGCAACAGGTTGCCGCCCATGCTGGCCATGTTGCGCAGCTGTGGTGAGGCGCTGAGCTCGAGGGCCTGGCTGATCATCGGGAAGCCGGTGCGGACCGCCTGGTCCGCCGCCACGTCGCTCATCCGCTCGAGCGCGCCGATGTGCAGGCCGTCGGAGTCGACGGTGATGCCGTCGAAGGGGAGCCGGTTGATGTCGACCACCCTCGATGGGGCCAGCACCTCGAGCTTCATCAGGTCGACCAGGGTGGTGCCGCCCGCGAGGTAGGCGCTGCCCGCGTGCGCCTCGGCCAGGGCTCCGCGCACCGATCCGGGCCGGGTGAAGTCGTAGGGTCGCATCAGCCCATCGCCTCCCGCCCGGACCGGACGGCGTCGACGATGAACGGGTAGGCGCTGCACCGACAGATGTTGCCGGACATGCCTTCGCGGATCTGCTCGTCCGAGCCCGCCCGCCCCTCCTGCACCAGGGACACCGCCGACATGATCTGTCCGGGGGTGCAGAAGCCGCACTGGAAGCCGTCGTGGTCGAGGAAGGCCTGCTGCATGGGGTGCAGCTCGTCGCCGTCGGCGAGGCCCTCGATCGAGGTCACCTCGGTGCCGTCCACGGCCGCCGCCAGCGTCAGGCACGACAGCACCCGGCGCCCGTCGACCTGGACGGTGCACGCGCCGCACTGGCCGCGGTCGCAGCCCTTCTTCGTGCCGGTCAGCGCGAGCGGTTCACGCAGCGTGTCGAGCAGGGTCGCGCGCGGGTCGGTCTCCAACCGGACCCGGTCGCCGTTCACCCGCAGGGTGAGCTCGACCAGGTTCTGGCCGGGGGTCGTCACGGTCGGAGTGGTCACGTTCTCGACGACGCGCGGCGTCACGACCACCGCCGCCCCGGCCGCGACCGCACCGGCACCGCCGAGGAACCACCTGCGGGACAGTCCCCGCGTTCCGCGCGGACCGTCTCCTGATCGATCGGGTGGGGGCATGGCTACTCCTGACGCACGGGCACGGGTGTGCAGGGGTTCGGGAACGGCGCATCCCTCCGCGGAGGGCGGCCACGCGATCGATGCTGGCGAGATCAGGAGGGCTCAACCAGGGATCGACGATCCGCCCCTTCAGCAGATCCTCAGCAGATCCGGCCGGGGGAGGGGCGCACCACGGCCGTGGCCGTGGGGAGGGAATGCTCAACAGCCCGAACAACGGGCCGGGCATGCACGGGATCGACCCGTGTGATTCGTGCGTGTGTGTCCGAGGGGGGACTTGAACCCCCACCCCCTACTCGGGGACTAGCACCTCAAGCTAGCGCGTCTGCCATTCCGCCACTCGGACCTCACCGGGCGCTGCCCGGTGCGACGGGGAAAGCATAGCGGAGCGGTTCGGGGGGCCTGCAGGTGGTAGGAACATGGTCATGACCGGCCCTGTCACCGCTGCTGACGAGGTGGTCGAGCTGTGCTCGGACCTCATCCGCATCGACACGTCCAACACCGGCGACCCGACGACCGTGGTGGGGGAGCGCGCGGCCGCCGAGTACGTCGCCGCGAAGCTGTCCGAGGTCGGCTACGAGGTCGAGGTCCTGGACTCCGGCGCCCCCGGGCGCAGCAACGTCTTCGCCCGCCTGGCGGGGGCCGACCCGAGCCGCGGCGCGCTGCTCGTCCACGGCCACCTCGACGTCGTCCCCGCCGAGCCGAGCGAGTGGTCGGTGCACCCGTTCTCCGGCGCGGTGCAGGACGGCTTCGTGTGGGGCCGCGGCGCGGTCGACATGAAGGACATGGTCGCGATGACGATCGCCGTCGCGCGGCGGTTCAAGCGCGAGGGCTACGTGCCGCCGCGGGACATCGTGTTCGCGTTCCTGGCGGACGAGGAGGCGGGCGGCGCCTACGGGTCGCAGTGGCTGGTGAAGAACCGGCCGGACCTGTTCGAGGGGTGCACCGAGGCCGTCGGGGAGGTGGGCGGGTTCTCCCTGACCCTGGCCGAGGACCAGCGCGTCTACCTGATCGAGACGGCCGAGAAGGGCATGGCCTGGATGCGGCTGCGGGCCAAGGGCAGGCCCGGCCACGGCTCGTTCCTGCACGACGACAACGCCGTCACGATCCTGTCCGAGGCGGTCGCGCGGCTGGGCAACCACCGCTTCCCGCTGGTCATGACCGACACCGTGCGGGCCTTCGCGGACTCGGTGCGCGAGCTGACCGGCATGGAGTTCCCGGACTCCGACATCGAGGGCGCCTTCGCCAAGCTCGGCCCGGTCGCCCGCATGGTCGGCGCGACCGTCCGGGACACGGCCAACCCGACGATGCTCAGCGCCGGCTACAAGGCGAACGTCATCCCGTCGACGGCCGAGGCCACGGTCGACTGCCGCGTGCTCCCGGGCCGCCGAGACGCCTTCTTGGCGGAGGTCGACGAGCTGCTGGGGCCGGACGTCACGCGCGAGTGGATCCAGGACCTCCCCGGCCTGGAGACCGAGTTCGACGGCCCGCTGGTGGACGCCATGGCCGCCGCCCTGCGCACCGAGGACCCGACGGCCCGGACCGTGCCCTACATGCTCTCCGGCGGCACCGACGCCAAGGCCTTCAGCGAGCTGGGCATGCGCTGCTTCGGGTTCGCCCCGCTGCGCCTGCCCCCGGACCTGGACTTCGCCTCGCTGTTCCACGGCATCGACGAGCGGGTGCCCGTGGACGCGCTGGAGTTCGGCGCCCGGGTCATGGACACCTTCCTGCGGAACGTCTGATGGTCGCGCTGGTCACCGGGGGTGCGTCCGGCATCGGTGCCGCCGCCGCCCGCAGGCTCGCCGCGGCGGGCGAGCACGTCCTGATCGTCGACCGGGCGCCCGCCGAGGAGCTCGCCCGCGAGCTGGGCGGGTCGTCGCACGTCGCGGACGTCACCGATCCGGAGGCGGTGGCCGCGGCCGTCGCGGCCGCCGAGGAGATCGGCCCGCTGCGCACGGTGCTGCTGAACGCCGGCATCACCTCCGGCCAGTCCGGGGTCGAGGACCTCGACCTCGCAGGCTACCGGGCGATCATGGGCGTGAACGTGGACCACGTGGTCTTCGGCACGGCCGCCGCGGTGCCCGCGCTCACGCGGGCGGGCGGCGGCCGCATCGTCGCGACGGCGAGTCTGGCCGGCCTGGTGGGCATGCCCGGGGACGCCCTGTACACGGCGTCGAAGCACGCCGTCGTCGGGTACGTGCGGTCGGCCGCGGCGGCGCTGGCGCCGCGCGGGATCACGATCAACGCCGTCTGTCCCGGGTTCGCCGACACCCCGCTGATCGTGGAGCAGAAGGCGCAGTTCGGGGACTTCCCGCTGCTCACCGCCGAGGACGTCGCGGACGCGATCGAGGCGATCCTGGAGCGCGGCGAGCCGGGGGAGTGCTGGTTCGTGCAGCCGGGCCGGGACCCGGCCCCCTACGGCTTCCGCGGCGTCCCCGGCCCGAAGGGCTCCGCCGCCCCACCCCCGCTGACCTGGGAACACTGACCGCATCGTGGAGCCACAACCGTCGTTTCGGTCCCCGAAGACGACAGTGGTGGCTCCACGACGCCGGGGGTCAGTAGGAGAGTTCGGGGAGCATGTGTTTGGTGCGCTTGCGGCGCAGCCACACCTTGCGGACGCCGCCGGGGTACAGCCGCACCCTGGAGAGCTCCCACCCCGCGTACTCGGCCTGGATCGCCAGGCGCACCGCCGCCGTCATCCGCGGCACGTCGCCGTCGATGCGGAGGGGTCGGTACTCCCAGTCCCCCTCCACGGTGATATTCCCGTCGGGATCGACGGCCTCCACAGAACCGGTCGCCACCGGTCACCTCCCGCCGTGCTCGCGCCCCCCGGTGAACCGGGGGTTACACGAAGCCACCATACGGAAATCACGGGGTGCTGACATCGTCCAGCGCCGCCCGGATCTCCGGCGGCAGCGTGATCTTCTCCGTCGCCAGGGACGCGGCCAGCTGCGCCGCGTCCCGAGCCCCGACGACGGCCGCCGCCACGCCCGGCCGGTCCCGCACCCAGGCCAGGGCGACCGCGAGGGGCGAGGTCCCGAGCCCGTCCGCCGCCGTGAGCACGGACTGGACGATCCGGGCGCTGCGCTCGTTGCGCCGTGCCTCGACGTAGGCGGCGAGGTTCGGCGAGCCGGCCCGCGAGTCCGAGGGGGTGCCGTCGGTGTACTTGCCGGTCAGCACGCCGCGACCGAGCGGTGCCCACGCCAGCAGCCCGAGCCCGTGGTGGCGGGCCGCGGGTAGCAGCTCGCGCTCGGCCGAACGGGTCAGCAGCGAGTACTCGACCTGCACCGACACCGGCGCGACCAGGTTCCCGACGGACCGCGCGCGCTCGGCCACGGTGGCCAGCTGCCAGCCCGACGGCGCGACCAGACCGGCGTAGCGCACCTTGCCGGCGAGCACCGCGACCTGGATCGCGGACAGCGTCTCCTCCAGGGGCACGTGGGTGTCCCAGCCGGGGAGCTGCCAGAGGTCGAGGTGGTCGGTGCGCAGCCTGCGCAGCGTCGCGTCGAGCCCGCGGAGCAGGGCGCCGCGCGCCGAGCCCTCGCCGAGGGCCCCGCCCGCGGGGGTGCCGCGCGCGGCGATCACGACGTCCTCCCGGGCGACCAGGCCGTCCGCGAGGTGCCCGCCGAGGACCTGCTGCGCGGTGCCGTCGCCGTAGACGTCCGCGGTCTCGACGAGCGTGCCGCCCGCCTCGGTGAAGGCGAGGAGCTGCTCGCCCGCGCCGTCCGCGTCCGTGTCCTCGCCCCAGGTCATGGTGCCCAGCCCGATCCGGGAGACCTGCAGACCCGATCCGCCGACCCTCCTGCGCTGCACGGGGGGAGCGTGCCATCCGGGGGTGCGGGCGAGGTCGGCCACCCCGCTGCCGCTACGGTGACGCTCCGTGAGCTGGCTTGAGGTCATCGTCCTGGGGCTCGTCCAAGGACTCACCGAGTTCCTGCCGATCTCGTCCTCCGGCCACCTGCGGATCGTCTCCGGCGTGTTCTTCGGCCACGACCCGGGCGCCGCGTTCACCGCCGTCACCCAGATCGGCACCGAGCTCGCGGTGATCGTCTACTTCGCCAAGGACATCGGGAACCTCGTCGTCACCTGGTTCCGCGGCCTGCGAGACCCCGAGGTGCGCGCGACGCAGGAGTACCGGATGGCCTGGATGGTGATCATCGGGACCATCCCCATCGGCGTGCTGGGCATGCTGTTCAAGGACCAGATCGAGACGGTCGCGCGCAACCTGTGGCTCATCGCGACCACGCTCGTCGTGTTCGGCGTGCTGCTCGGCCTCGCCGAGCGCTTCGGCACGCAGGAGCGCCCGGTCGAGAAACTGACCATGCGGGACGGCATCATCCTCGGCTTCGCGCAGGCCATGGCCCTGATCCCGGGCGTCTCGCGGTCCGGCGGCACGATCACCGTCGGGCTGTTCCTCGGCCTGCAGCGGGCCGCGGCGGTGCGGTTCTCGTTCCTGCTCGCCATCCCGGCGGTGTTCGCGTCCGGGCTGTTCACCCTCCCGGACGTCTTCGCGGGCGACGGGCCCAGCCCGTTCCAGATGATCGTCGCCGTCGTCGTGGCGGGCGTCGTCGGGTACGCGGTGATCGCCTGGCTGCTCAAGTTCGTCGAGAAGAACACCGTCTACGTGTTCGTGGCCTACCGGATCGCCCTCGGCGTGGCCCTGATGGCGGCACTGGCGATCGGCGCCGTCTCCGCCACGTAGGGTCGAGTCCGTGCCCACCTTGATCCTCGTCCGCCACGGCCGTTCGACGTCCAACACGTCCGGCGTGCTCGCGGGCCGCACGGCCGGGGTGGAGCTGGACGACAAGGGCCGCGGCCAGGCCGAGCAGCTCGTGGAGCGGCTCGCTCCGGTCCCGATCGCCGCGATCGTCACCTCGCCGCTGACCCGGTGCGCGCAGACGGTCGAGCCGCTGGCGAAGGCCCGCGGGCTGGACCCGTCGGTGGAGCCGGACCTCACCGAGGTGGACTACGGCGAGTGGACCGGTCGCGAGCTCAAGGACCTGGCGAAGGAGGACCTCTGGCGGGTCGTCCAGGCGCACCCGTCCGCGGCGGTCTTCCCGGGTGGGGAGGGGCTGGCGCAGATGCAGTGCCGCGCCGTCGCCGCCATCCGGCGCTGGGACCGGCGGATCGCCGAGGAGCACGGGCCGAACGCCGTCTGGGTCGCGTGCAGCCACGGGGACCCGATCAAGTCCGTCGTGGCCGACGCGATGGCCACCCACCTGGACAACTTCCAGCGGATCGTCGTCGACAACTGCTCCCTCTCGGTGATCACCTACACCCCGACGCGGCCGTTCGTGGCCCGGGTGAACGACGTCGGCGGGGACGTCGCCGCGCTGATCCCGAAGAAGGACGAGAAGCCCGCCGAGGAGGCCGTGGTCGGCGGGTCCACAGGGGCCTGACCACGACCTGGTCATACCGGGGTGCCGGTGGCCGTCGCGTGGCCTAGTCTGGATATCGCCATGTCACGCGTCATCCACGTCTTCCGTCAGCCCGAGCGGTTCGTCGCCGGGACCGTCGGCGAGCCCGGGGACCGGGCCTTCTACCTGCAGGCCGTCGAGGAGGCGCGCACCATCAGCGTGCTGTTGGAGAAACAGCAGGTGTCGGTGCTCGCCGAGCGCATCGAGGCGTTGCTGACCGAGGTCGAGCGCCGGTTCGGTGGCGACGCGGGGCCCGCCGCCGCGGTCGCGCCGTCGGGGCCGTCCTCGGACAACGACCCGCTCGCGGTGCCGCTCGAGGAGGAGTTCCGGGTCGGCACCATGGGCCTGGGGTGGGACGCCGACAGCAGGTCCATCGTGGTGGAGCTGCTCGCGGTCACCGAGGAGGAGGTCGACGAGTCCGTCGTCCTCGACGACACCGACGAGGGGCCGGACGCGTTGCGGGTGTTCCTGTCCCCGACGCAGGCCAAGGCCTTCGCGGACCGGGCCGAGAAGGTCGTCTCCGCCGGCCGGGCCCCGTGCCCGCTGTGCGCGGAGCCGCTCGACCCGCAGGGTCACGTCTGCGTGCGGCTCAATGGGTTCCACCAGCGCTCGCCGATGGGCGCGACCGGCGACGAAGCGGCCGAGTAGTACGGCCTTGACCGGACACACCGGACCCGACCTGCGCGATCCCGAGATCCTCGAGGTGCTCCGACGCGGTCGGATCGAGGTCACCGGGCGGATGGTCGCCGCCTCCAACGCCACCCTGTTCGGCACCATCGCCGCCCATGGGCACACCTTCGAGTGCGTGTACAAGCCGGTGCGCGGCGAACGCCCGCTGTGGGACTTCCCCGACGGCACGCTCGCCGGCCGCGAGATCGCGTCCTACCTGGTCAGCGAGGCCGCCGGGCTGCACGTCGTGCCCCCGACCGTGCTGCGGGACGGACCGTTCGGCCCGGGCATGGTCCAGGCCTGGGTGGACACCGAGACCACCGAGGACCTCGTGGACGTGTGCTCGCCCAAGGAGATCAAGCCCGGCTGGAAGGGCGTCCTGCGCGCGCGGGACGACGACGGCGCACCCGCCGTGCTGGTCCACGCGGACGACCCGCGGCTGCGTGCCATGGCCGTGTTCGACGTCGTCGCCAACAACGCCGACCGCAAGGGCGGGCACGTCCTGGCGGGCGACGACGGCCGGGTCTACGGCGTGGACCACGGGCTGACCATGCACACCGAGGACAAGCTCCGCACCGTGCTGTGGGGGTGGGTCGGCGAGGAGCTGTCCGAGGCGGAGATCGAGGCGCTCGGCAGGCTGCGCGCCGAGCTGGCGGGCGACCTGGAGGACCGGTTGGGCCCGCACATCACCCTGTCCGAGATCCGGGCCCTGACCGAGCGGGTGGACCTCATGCTCGCGGTCCCGCTCTTCCCCGAGCCCTCCGGCTACGGCCCGGCCATCCCCTGGCCTGCGTTCTAGAGACCGTCGCCAGCGCGACCAGACCGAGCACGCAGGCCCCGACCAGGAACCACGCCGGGGACAGCGCGTTCCCGGTGGCGCTGATCAGCCAGGTCGCGATGTAGGCGGCGGTGCCGCCCGCGGCGACCGTCGCCAGGTTGAACGCCAGCGCCACCCCGGTCAGCCGGACGGGCGTGGGGAACAGCGCCGGGAACAGCGGCGCCGTGCCGACCTGGATCAGCGGGGTGCCCAGCGCGAACAGCAGGTACGCCACCGCGGCCACGGCGAGACCGTGCCCGGACATCAGCGCGAGCGCGGGGTAGGCGGCGCCCGCGGTGAGCAGCAGCCCCGCGAGCACGATCCGCCTGCTGCCGAAGCGGTCCACGAGCAGCCCGGCCACCGGCATCAGCAGCGCGACGACGGTGATCACCCCGGCCGTCGTCCACGCCACCGCGGCCTGGCCGTACCCGCCCTGTCGGACCAGGTGGATGCCGATGTAGGTCAGCACCATGTAGCCGCCCGCGTTCTGCGCGAGGCCCAGGCCGAACACCTGCAGCAGCGGCTTCGGGTGGTGGCGCAGCACCGTGCGGAACGGGGTGCGCGCGACCTCGGCCTGCTCGGCGAACTCCTCGGTGTCCGCGATCCGGGTCCGCGTCCAGAGGCAGAACAGCAGCAGCGGCAGGCCGAGCAGGAACGGGATCCGCCAGCCCCACGCGCTCATCTGCTCGGGTGTGGTCAGCCCGGCGGTGGCCCCGACGGCGATCGCGGCCAGCGCGAACCCGCCGTTGCAGCCCACCGCGACGAAGGAGGCACCCAGCCCCTTCCGCTCCCGGCCGACGGTCTCGTAGACGTAGGTCAGCGCGCCGCCGAGCTCACCGCCGGCGGAGAAGCCCTGCACGAGCCGGGCCAGCACCAGCAGCACCGGCGCGAGCAGCCCGGCCATCGCGTAGGTGGGCAGGAAGGCCATCAGCAGTGTGCCGACGCCCATGAGCAGCACGGACAGCAGCAACGCGCGCTTGCGGCCGTGTCGGTCCCCGATGCGGCCGAGCACGATGCCGCCGATCGGTCGCATGAAGTAGGCGGAGGCGAACACGGCGAGGCTCGCCAGCAGCGCGGCGGTGGGGTCGTCGCCCGGGAAGAACAGCGGGCTCACGACAACCGCGAGGTAGGCGTAGACGGTCAGGTCGTAGTACTCGACGACGGTCCCGACGGCGGCGGCGAGGACTCCCCGCCGTCGGGTCTTCGCGTCGGTACGGACTTCGGTGCTGGCGGTCACGAGACGTCTCCGACCTCTGTGTGGAAGAACGCGGCGAGCGGACGGTAGCCGCTGAACATGTACATGTTCAAGAGCGCTCTGACCGGTCGATCACGGGCCTTGATCGCGAATATGTACATGTTAGGGTCGCGACTGAAGCTAGGAGGCGCGATGAAGCCCACCCGTCCCCCCGCCGCGTCCGTCGCCGAGCACTACCGGCGCATCGGCGCCTGGCGGGACGTGCCCGTCGGACACCACCTCGCCCGTGCCGCGGCGCTCTGGCCGGAGGCGCTCGCGGTGGTCGACGGAGACCGCAGGCTCACCTTCGCCGACATCGCCCGCGAGACCGAGGCCGTCGCCGCCGGACTGCACGCCCGAGGCGTGGGCCCGGGCGACGTGGTGTCCTTCCAGCTGCCCAACCGGGCCGAGGCGGTGGTGCTCTTCCAGGCGATCATGCGGCTCGGCGCCGTCGCGAACCCGATCGTGCCGATCTACCGGGGCCGCGAGCTGCGGTTCATCCTCGGCCAGGCCCGCACGACGGTCGCGGTCGTCCCGGGCGAGTACCGCGGCGTCGACTACCCGGAGCTCTACGCGAGCCTGCGCGCCGACCTCCCCGACCTGCGGCACGTCGTCTCGCTGGACGACTGGGAAGAGCTGCGCGGCGATCCCGTCGCGGTCCCCGCCACGGACCCGGACCCGGACTCCGTCTGTCTGCTGCTCTACACCTCCGGCACGACCGCGGACCCCAAGGGCGCACTGCACAGCCACAACACGCTGCTGTTCGAGAACCGCTCGATGGTCGAGGCCTTCGGGCTCAACGAGCGCGACGTGGTGTTCAACCCGTCTCCGGTCACCCACATCACCGGCGTGAACTGCGCGCTCACCCTGCCCTTCCTCACCGGCGGGCCGGTCGTGCTGATGGACCGATGGGACCCGGCCGAGGCGCTCGCGTCGATCACGGCCGAGGGCGCCACCTACATGATCTTCTCGACGCCGTTCCTCTCCGGACTGGTCGCCGAGGCCGAGAAGGCGCAGGTCGACACCCCGTCGATCCGCTACATCGTGTGCGGCGGCGCGGACATCCCGGACGAGCTGGCCCGCCGGGCCGGGCGCCTCGGCGTGATCACCCGGATGTACGGGGCGACCGAGGGCCCGTCGGTCACGGCGTCGAACCGCTGGGACGACGTGGCCGTGCGGACCCGTAGCGACGGGATCCCGATCGCGCCCACGCAGGTGCGGGTCGACGAGCGGGGCGAGGTGCTCTGGCGCGGTCCGGACACCTGCCTCGGCTACCTGGACGACACGCTGAACGAGGCCGCGTTCACCGAGGACGGCTGGTTCCGGACCGGCGACCTCGCCCGGTTCGACGCCGACGGGGCGATCCACATCGTCGGGCGGATCAAGGACATCGTCAACCGCTCCGGCGAGAAGATCAGCACGTACGAGGTGGAGAACCTGCTCGGCGAGCACCCCGCGGTGGCGGAGGTCGCCGTCGTCGCGGGCCCGGACCCGCGGACGGGGGAGCGGGGCTGCGCGTTCGTCGTCACGGCCCCGGGAGCCACCCTCACCCTCGACGAGGTGACCGCCCACCTGCGCGCCCGCGAGGTCGCGGTGCAGAAGATCCCGGAGAGCCTGTTCCTGGTGGACGTGCTGCCGCGCACCGCCAGCGGCAAGATCCAGAAGTTCGCGCTGCGGGCGTGGGTGTCGGACCGTGACACCGTGCCGCAGCAGATGGCGGGAACCACCGTCCGGGCGAGCGAGGAGCGCTAGATGGCACGGCTGGAGTCCACCGAGCACGTCCACGTGAGCAGACCCGAGCCCGGCGTCGCGGTGCTGGAGCTGGCCCGGGGGGCGGTCAACGCCCTCGACCACGCCACCTACGCGGAGCTGGGCCGGGTCTGGGACGCGGTGTCCGCCGACGAGGAGATCCGCGCCGTCGTGCTGACCGGCCGCGGCGACGTGTTCTGCGCGGGCAACGACCTGAACGACTTCGCGGTCCTGGACGGCGCCTCGGCCGAGGCCTACATGCAGACCGTGCGCCGCAGCTTCGCGGCGCTGCTGGAGTGCGCGGTGCCGGTGATCGCGGCGGTCCACGGTGCCGCGCTGGGCAGTGGACTGGGCCTGGTCGCGTCGGCGGACCTGGTGGTGGCCTCGGAGCGGGCGACCTTCGGGCTGCCCGAGATGACCGTCGGCGTGCTCGGCGGCGGCCGGTTCACCGCGCGGATGCTGCCGGAGCAGGCGATGCGGCGGATGTTCTTCACCGCCGAACCGGTCGACGCCCGCACCTTCGCCGCGTGGGGCGCCCCGGTCGAGGTCGTGGCGCACGAGGACCTGCGGCCCGCGGCGCTGCGGCTCGCGCGGTCGGTCGCCGCCAAGGACCGCTCCGCGGTGATCCTCGCCAAGCAGTCGCTCAACGGGTGCGAGCCGCTCGACCTGCAGGCGGGCTACCGGTTCGAGCAGACCTTCACGGTACGCATGATCGAGAGGAGGTCGGGATGAGCTTCGCCGAGCAGTGCCGTGCCTGGCTGGCGGCCGAGGCGGGCCCCCGGCAGGCGGAGGCACCCTCGTACGCGATCTTCCACGACCGCACGGACGCCGAGGAGCGCGCGCTGCTGCAGCGCTGCCGGGAGTGGCAGGCCCGCCGGGTGGACGCCGGCTTCGGCGCGATCACCTGGGGTCCCGAGTGGGGTGGGCCGGGCCTGACCGCGGCGCACGAGCGGGAGTACGCGGCGATCGAGGCGGAGTACGCAGTGCCGGAGCGGCACGAGACCCTGCAGGTCACCGTGGACCTGGTCGCCCCGACCGTGCACCTGCTCGGCACCGCGGCGCAGCGCGAGCGGTTCGTCCGCCCGTTCCTGCGCGGGGACCTGCTGTGCTGCCAGCTCTTCTCCGAGCCGGGCGCGGGCTCCGACCTGGCGTCGCTGTCCACCCGCGCGGTCCGCACCGAGGACGGCTGGAGGATCGACGGGCAGAAGGTCTGGACCTCCGGTGCGCAGTTCGCCGAGTGGGGCCTGCTGATCGCCCGCAGCGACCCGACGGTCCGCAAGCACGCCGGGATGACGGCGTTCCTGCTGCCGATGGACACCCCCGGGGTGGAGATCCGGCCGATCCGGCAGATGTCCGGCGGCTCGACGTTCAACGAGGTCTTCCTGACCGACGTGACCGTGTCCGACGAGTACCGGCTCGGCGCGGTGGGCGAGGGCTGGAAGGTCGCCCTGACCACCCTGTCCTTCGAGCGCAGCTCCTCGGGCGGAGTGGTGTCCGCGGGCGGCGGCGTCGACGACCTGGTCCGGTCGGCCCGCGCCCGGGGCAGGGCGGACGACCCCCGGGTCCGGGTGGCGCTCGGCGAGGCCGCGGTCTACGAACGCGCCGCGGCACTGTGGAACCGGCGGATCGCCGAGCGTGAGCAGGCCGGTGCCGCACCGGGTGCGGAGGGCTCGGTCGGCAAGCTGGTGTGGACCCAGAACCTGACGCGCATCGGCCGGGTCGCGGCCGATCTGCTCGGGCCGCGGATCCTCGCCGACACCGGGGTCCCGGACACCTGGGGCTGGGCCGAACACCTGCTGGGCGCCCCCGGTTACCGGATCGCGGGCGGCTCGGACGAGATCCAGCGGACCATCATCGGCGAGCGGGCGCTCGGGCTCCCGCGCGAACCCCGGAGCGCGGGATGACCCTCGAACCCACCGGCGAGCAGCAGGACCTGCGGGACACGCTGCGCAAGTTCCTCGCCGACCTGGCGCCGGGCGAGTCGCCCTGGGCCGGGCTCGTCGAGCTGGGCCTGACCGAGATCCCGTTCGCCTCCGCGGACGGCGGGGCGGACGGCACGGTCAAGGACGCGGCCGTGGTGGTGGAGGAGCTGGGCCGGGTCCTGGCCGGAGGCCCCTACCTCGCCTCGATCGCCCTCGCCGGTTCCGTGCTCGCCACCGCGTCGGATCGTTCGGCCTTGCCGGCCCTCGCCTCGGGTGAACGGGTCGCGGCGCTGGTCAGCGGGGTGCCCGCGGTGCGCGACGGCGCTGTGCTGAGGCTCGACGGCGCGATCGACACGGTGCTCGGCGCGGACACGGCGGACGTGTTCGTCGTGGTGGCGGGCTCGGCGATCGCGGTCGTGGACGCCGCCGCGGCCGAGATCACCCCGTGGGACTCCCTCGACCTGACCCGGCCGCTGTCACGGGTGCGGTTCGCCGGGGTCGCGGCCGAGGTGGTGGGGCAGGCCCGGCCCGTCCCGGCGACGCTCGCGCTCGTCGCCGCCGAGCAACTCGGCTCGGCCCAGCGCTGCCTCGACCTCGCCGTCGAGTACGCCAGGACGCGGGAGCAGTTCGGCCGGCCGATCGGGTCGTTCCAGGCGATCAAGCACCGGCTCGCGGACCTCCACGTCGCCGTCGAGCTGGCGCGCTCCGCCGTGCTCGACGCCGTCGGCCGCCCCGAGGACGCCGTCGCCGCCGCGACCGCCCGCGTCCTCGCCACCCGCGCCTCGACCACCGCGGCGGAGGAGGCCATCCAGGTGCACGGCGGCATCGGCTTCACCTGGGAGCACGAGCTGCACCGCCACTTCCGGCGCGCCGTCGCGAACGCCCAGCTCTTCACCCCGGTCGACGACCTGCTGGAGTCCGTCGCCGCCCACCGCCTCGCCGCCCTCCCCTGACCGGGTGCGGCCCCGGGGGACCGCTCAGAGCTGCCAGTGGACGGGCTCGGAGATGACCGAGCCGAGACGGCGCCGGTAGTAGCGGGCGGTGGCCTCGACGAAGGCGGTCATCGCGGCCGCCGCCGCGGGCTCGTCCCGGCGGCGCAGGGCGTCGAGCACCTCCTGCTGGGCCTCGACGGCGGCGTGCCGGGTCGCCTCGGGGTGGCCCTCCTCGGGTGCCACGTCCCGGACCAGCATCAACAGCGTCTCCAGCACGATCCGCAGGACCGGGTTGCCCGTCGCCGTGTAGATGACGGAGTGGAACCGGGCGTTGTGGTGGGCGAACACGGCGAGATCCTCGGGGGCGGCCCGGATCGCGTCGAGGGAGGCGGCGAGCTCGTCGAGCTGGCTCTCGGTGATGCGGGCCGCGGCCAGCCGAGCCGCGACGGGCTCCAGGGCCAGCCGGGTGTCGATGACCTCGCTGAGCGTGGCCGACTCCAGCTGCAGGAACAGCGTGAGCACGTTGCCGAGGGAGGAGAACTCCGGGCGCTTCACCACCGGACCGCCGCCCGAGCCGGGCCTGATCGCGACCAGCCCGCGGCTCTCGAGCAGCCGCAGGGCCTCCCGCACGGTCGTCCGGGCGACGCCGTACTCGGCCATCATCTCCTTCTCGGTGGGCAGCCGGGTGCCCTCGGGCAGTGCGTCGCCGAGCACTCGGTCCGCGATCAGGTTGGCCACCCTGGTGGACGTCCTGGGCCCCCGTGCCGCCACGCCCACCTCCGATTCCCCGAGAAACCTACCAAGCCGGGCGGGACGGGCCCGCAGCGTTCCGCGCAGGTGCGCACATCTGTGTACGCAGGTCCACGTATGGTCCCCCGGCCCGGGGCACACCGATGCTGGGCGGATGGGGGAGGTGCGTCGGGCGCTGCCCGTGGCGCCCGCGGACTGGCGGCGGCTCGTCGACTCGGTGGCGTCCGCTGTGGACCGGGCGACGGCGCGACGACTGCGCTCCGCGCTGCTCCCCGCGACGACCGCGCGGCGCGAACCGTGGAGGCTCAGCCCGCCGCTGGTGTTCGTCCGGGTCCGGCCCGAGGACGTCGCGGAGATCGGCGCCGCCGGGCGCAGGCTCGGGACGGCGCTGCTGCCCGGTCGTCGCGCCCCGGCCGCGCCCGTGGCCACGGAGGCGCTGGCCGTGCTGGTCCGGGACCTGGCGCTGGTGCACGGCCTGCTCGACCTCGATCCCGGCGAGGACGCCGAGGTGCTGCGGCACTGGGGCGCCGACGGGCCGCTGTTCACGGCCCCGCCGCCGGTCGCGGTCGCCGCGCACCACCGCCTCGCCGCCCGCATCCACGCGCTGTGGCAGGCCTAGCGCATGCGCTTTCCCACTGCACTCGCCCCGGGCGGGCGGCGCGCGGCAGGATGGGCGGAGGACGGCATCCCGGGTCGGATCGGGCGGGGTGCCTCGGCGACGGAGAGGAACCCATGGCGGAGAAGAGCCGCATCGGCGTCACCGGCCTCGCGGTGATGGGGGCCAACCTGGCCCGGAACATCGCGAGCCGCGGGGTGCCGGTGGCCGTGCACAACCGCACGTACGCCAAGACCGAGCAGTTCATGGCCGACTACGGCGCCGAGGGCGACTTCACGGCATCGGAGTCCGTGAAGGACTTCGTGGACTCCCTCGAGACCCCTCGCAAGATCATCGTCATGGTCAAGGCGGGCAAGCCCGTCGACGGCGTCATCGAGGAGCTGACCCCGCTCCTCGACCAGGGCGACATCATCATCGACGCGGGCAACTCGCACTTCCCGGACACCGTGCGCCGCACCGCCGAGTGCGAGGCGAACGGGCTGCGGTTCATGGGCGTCGGCGTCTCTGGCGGCGAGGAGGGCGCGCTGCTCGGGCCGAGCATCATGCCCGGCGGCGACCCCGCGGCGTACGAGGAGGTCCGCGAGATCTTCGAGTCGATCGCGGCGGTCGTGGACGGGACGCCGTGCGTCACGCACGTCGGGCCGGGCGGGGCCGGGCACTACGTCAAGATGGTGCACAACGGCATCGAGTACGCCGACATCCAGCTCATCGCCGAGGCGTACGACCTGCTCACGAACGTGGTCGGGCTCGACGCGCCGGCCGTGGGCAAGATCTTCGAGGAGTGGAACTCCGGCGACCTCGACTCCTTCCTGATCGAGATCACCGGCAAGGTCCTCGCCAAGACGGACGCCAAGACCGGGCGCCCGCTCGTCGACGTCATCGTGGACCAGGCGGGCCAGAAGGGCACCGGGACCTGGACGGCGATCGACGCCCTGCAGCTCGGCATCCCGCTGACCGGCATCACCGAGGCCGTGTTCGCGCGCGGGCTGTCCGCGCTGCGCTCCGAGCGCAAGGCGGCGGCGGGCGTGCTCGCGGGCCCCACGCCGTCGAAGGAGGTGGACGAGTCCCTGATCGAGGACATCCGCCTGGCGCTGTACGCCTCCAAGGTCGTCGCGTACGCGCAGGGCTTCGCCCAGATGCGCGCCGCGTCGGTCGAGAACGGCTGGGACCTCAAGCTGGGCGAGATGGCGACCATCTGGCGGGGCGGCTGCATCATCCGGGCGCGGTTCCTCAACCGGATCCGCGAGGCCTACGACGAGCACCCCGACCTGGACAACCTGCTGATGGTCCCGTACTTCACCGAGGCCGTCGCGAACGCGCAGGACGCCTGGCGCCGGGTGATCGTCAAGGCCACCGAGCAGGGGGTGCCGATCCCGGCGTTCTCCAGCTCGCTGTCCTACTACGACGGCTACCGCCGCGAGCGCGGCCCGGCGAACCTGATCCAGGGCCTGCGGGACTTCTTCGGCGCCCACACCTACAAGCGCATCGACGCCGAGGGCTCCTTCCACACCCGGTGGGCGCAGGACGGCACCGAGGTCGAGGCCTGACGCTCCGTGGGCGGTGCCGGCGGCCGAGCCCGCGCCACCGCCCACGGACCCCGCCGGGGTGGGGCCACCACCACCGCGCGGACGCCTGCTGATCACCTGGGGCGGGACGGGCACCGTTCGTAGCGTTCCCCCATGCGACGACTGCTTCTGGCCTCCCTGTTCCTGGTCACCGTGGGGGGCTGTTCCGGCCCCGCCACGGCGGCCGCCCCCGCCGCCGCGCCCGCCGTGGCGGTGGACGCCCCGCCCCAGGCGCAGGTGCGGTTCACCGCCGATCCGCGCGCCGTCGCGGGAACACGGACCTACGACCTGACCGGCGTGGCCGCCGACGGCCGGTGCACCCCGGAGGCCGTCAGCATCCGTGACGACGCCGCGGCCCAGGGTGAGCTCGACGGGCTGTACCTCACCCTCGGGTCGACGCCGGTCGTCGAGCCCTCCCTCAACACCACCGGGGCCGGGTGGAGCTACGACACCTCGTACGTGACCTCGGACGGGAAGGCTGGCTCCGCCACCGCGACCGCCACGGTGCGCGACGGCCGCCTCGAGATCGTCTTCGACGGGCGCACGTGGGACGGCTCGACCTTCTCGGGGACCGCGTCCTGCGCCGTCGCACCGTAAAGGAATTCCCTGGGGACGACCAAGGAAACCCCAGTTCAGGGTGGGGGCTAGGGTCGCCCCGTGAGCGTGGGGAAGAGGGTGGCGCCGCGCCGCGCGGTGCTCGGGGCGGCCCTCGCCCTCCCGGTGCTCGCGGCGTGCTCGGCCACCGAGCCCGGGACACCCGTCGCGAATCCGCAGGCACCCACCCCCACACCCTCGACGGCCCCGGCACCCACGGCGGCCCCGTCCGCCCCGCCGGTCGGCGAGGTCGAGCGGGCCACCACCGGTCGCCCCGAGGTGGCGCTCACCTTCCACGGTGCGGGTGACCTGGACCTGGCCCGCCGGGTCCTGACGGCGTTGCAGCAGGGTGGGGCGGCGGTGACGGTGCTCGCCGTCGGGACCTGGCTCGAACAGCACCCCGACGCCGCGAAGGTCGTCACCGGCCTCGGCCACGAGATCGGCAACCACACCTACGCGCACCGGGACGTCGACGCCCTCGGCGCGGCCGCCGCGCGCAGCGAGATCGAACGCTGCCGCGACCTCATCGCCGCCGCGACGGGCGGGCCCGGGGCCTTCTTCCGCCCCTCCCAGAGCCGGCACGCGACGCCCGAGGTCATCGCCCTGGCCGCGGCGGCCGGATACCCCACCGTCCTGAGCTACGACGTCGACTCGCAGGACTTCACCGACCCCGGCGTCGCGGCGATCCGCCGCAACGTCGCGGCGGCGACCGCGGGCAGCGTCGTGAGCATGCACCTCGGCCATCCCGGGACCCTGCAGGCCGTCCCGGGTGTGCTCGCGGATCTCGCCGCGCGCGGACTCACCCCGGTGACCGCGACCAGGTTGTTCGGCTGAAGGAGACACGTTCGGTGGGAATGCGTTCTCGGCTGCTCGCGGCCGCCGTCCTCGTCCTGGCCACGGCCGGGTGCAGCGCCGCGCCCGCACCGGCCCCGACCGAGCCGCCACCGGCCGCCCCGCCCACGGCGGCGGTGGCTCCGACGGGCATGCCGCCGGTGACCGACCCGCACAACGTGTACGCCGCCGCGGGCGCGAACATGCTCTCCGACGCGGTGCGCGGGGCCAAGCCGCTGGTCTACGTGCCCGAGACCAAGTCCGGTGACGTGCAGGTCATCGACCCCACGACGTTCCAGACGGTCGGGACCTACCACCTGGGCGGCGAGTTGCAGCACGTCGTCCCGAGCTGGGACATGCGCACCCTCTACGCGACCGACGACACCACGAACAAGATCGTCCCGTTCGACCCGACGACCGGGACACCGGGCGCGCCCATCCCGGTCGTCGACCCGTACAACATGTACGCGACGCCGGACGGCACGTCGGCGATCTCCGTCGCCGAGGCCCGCCGCAAGCTGGTCTTCTACGACCCGCACACCTGGCAGGAGCAGGGCGAGCTGCCGACCCCGGACTGCGCGGGCATCGACCACGCCGACTACACCCCCGACGGTCGGACGGCCGTGTTCACCTGCGAGTTCGCGGGCCGGGTCGCCGTCGTCGACCTCGAGCACCGCACCCTGCTGCGCATGATCGACCTGCCGACGCGGAACACGATGATGGGCCCGCAGGACATCAAGCTCGCCCCGGACGGCTCGGTCTTCTACATCGCCGACTCCGACCAGAACGGCGTCTGGGTGCTGGACGGCGCGGCCACCCACGTCGTGCGGGAGATCCCGACCGGCGGCGGCGCCCACGGCCTCTACCTCTCCCGGGACGCGACGCGGCTCTACGTCACGAACCGCCACGAGGGCTCGGTCAGCGTGCTCGACGCCTACACCGGCGACCCCGTCGCCAAGTGGTGGATCCCCGGCGGCGGCAGCCCCGACATGGGCAACGTGACCGCGGACGGCACCCAGCTCTGGCTCTCCGGCCGCTACGACCGGGCCGTCTACGTGCTCTCCACGGCGGACGGCTCGCTGATCCGCAAGATCGACGTCGGGGACGGACCGCACGGCCTCTGCGTGTGGCCGCAGCCCGGCCGGTACTCCCTGGGACACACGGGCATCACGCGATGAGCCGCACGGAGCGGCTCTTCCGCATCGCGCTCGTGGTGAAGGGGGTCGACGGCGCGGCGGAGCTGCTCGGCGCCCTGCTCCTGACGGTCGTGTCGGGCGCGACGGTCCATCGCCTCGTCGCCGAGGTCCTGGCCAGGGACCTGCTCGGCGACCCCGACGGCTCGCTCGCCCGTCACTTCGTCGCCGGCACGTCGGAGTTCGTCTCCGGCGACCGCACGTTCGCGGTGCTCTACCTGGCGCTGCACGGGGTGGTGAAGCTCGCGCTGGTCGTCGCGCTGCTGCGCAAGTGGCTGCCCGCCTACCCGGTCGCGGTGCTCGTGCTCGGGGCGTTCGTCGTCTACGAGATCCTGCGCGCCGTGCACACGGGGTCGATCGTGCTGCCGTTCCTCGCGGCGCTGGACGTCGCGATCATCGTGCTGGTGATCCGCGAGTACGTCACGCTGCGCCGGGAGCGGCAGCGGACCCCGTGAGGAACGCGGCGATCTCCCGGGCCGCGGCCCGACCCGCGCGGTTGGCGCCGATCGTGCTGGCCGAGGGGCCGTAGCCCACGAGGTGCACCCGGGGGTCGGCGACGGCGCGGGTGCCGTCCAGTGCGATGCCGCCGTGCGGCGAGCGCAGGTGCAGGGGAGCGAGGTGGCCGACCGCGGGCCGGAACCCGGTGGCCCACAACAGCACGTCCGCGGGCTCCTCGTGCTCGCCCCACCGCACCCCGGTCGGGGTGACGGCGGTGAACATCGGCCTGCGCTGCAGCACCCCCGACTCGATCCCGGCCCGGTTGGCGTCCGTCAGCGGCAGCCCGGTCACGCTGACGACGGCGCGCGGCGGCAGGCCCTGCCGCACCCGTTCCTCGACGAGCGCGACCGCCTCCCGGCCCGCGTTCTCGTCGAACGGCCCGGACCGCCACCGCGGCGGGGTGCGGGTGACCCAGGTGGTCGCGGCGGCGACCGGCGCGATCTGCAGCAGGAACTGCACGGCCGAGCTGCCGCCCCCGACCACGACGACCCGCTGCCCGGCGAACGCCTCGGCGCCCGGGAAGTCCACGGTGTGCAGCTGTCGCCCGCGGAAGGTCTCGACGCCCGGATAGTGCGGCACGAACGGCCGGTTCCAGGTGCCGGTGGCGTTGACCAGCGCCTTCGCGGTCCAGTCGCCCCGGTCGGTCTCGACCCGCAGGAGCTCCCCGACGGACCGGACCGCGCTCACCCGCACCGGCCGGACGACCGGGAGGGCGAATTCTCGTTCGTAGGCCGCGAAGTACTCGGGCACGACCCGGTTGGCGGGGCGGGACGCGTCCTCGGGGGCGAAGTCCATCCCGGGCAGTGGGTGGACGCGGTGGGCGTCGGAGAGTCGCAGCGAGTCCCAGCGGTGCCGCCACGCCCCGCCCGGCCCCGCCTCGCCGTCGAGCACCGTGAAGTCCAGCCCGGTCCGCGCCAGCCCGTAGGCCGCCGACAACCCGGCCTGCCCGGCCCCGATCACCACCACGTCCTGGACGTCCACACCCCGCACAACGCCGCGACCCGCCCGGGAATTGCGCCTCCGGCGCCCGTGCGTGGTAAGTGGTGCTCTAGCACCACTTACCACGCACGAGCGCCGGAGGCGCTAGACGTTCCCGCCGCAGATCACCAGGCCCAGGCGGGCGTCCGGGTGGCGTTCCAGGATCCGGCGGGCGGCCGGGAGCAGGCAGCCCGCGGCGGGCTCGGCCCAGACCTTCGCGTGGTCGGCGAGGTCCCGGGAGCCGCGCACGGCCTCCTCGTCGCTGACGACGAGGACCTCCTCGACCAGCTTCCGGACGTGCGCGAGCGTGAGCTCCGACACCGCGGGCGCGCTCAGCGACGTGACGATCGACGACAGCGTGACGGTCGTCGGCGCGCCCGCGCGCAGCGCCGCCGACATCGCCTCGGCGCCGGTGGTCTCCACGCCCCAGACCCGCACCCCGGGGCGCAGCTCGGCCAGGGCCGCCGCGACCCCGGAGATGAGCCCGCCCCCGCCGATGCTGACCATGACGTCGGTCAGCGGGCCCGCGTCCTGCGCGAGCTCCAGCCCGACGGTCCCGGCGCCGGCGATCACCCGGGGGTCGTCGAACGGGTGGACGAGGGTCAGCCCGTCCGCCCGCAACGTGTCGACCAGCGCGAACGCGCCCGCGATGTCCGGGGTCAGGCGCACGTCGGCGCCGGTGGCCCGGCAGGCCGCCACGGTGCCGGCGGACGCGGCCTCGGGCATGACCACGGTCGCCGCGATCCCGAGCCCCGCGGCGGTGTCCGCGACCGCGATCGCATGGTTGCCGCCGCTCACCGCCACGACGCCCGCTGCCCGCTCCGCGGCGGTCAACGAGCGGAGCTTCACGGTGGCGCCGCGGGCCTTGAACGAGCCGGTGCGCTGCAGCAGCTCCAGCTTCGCCGTGACGGGGACGCCGAGCAGCGCGGACAGGCCGGGGCTGGGCACGGTGGGGGTGCGCACGACGTGCCCGTCGATCTCGCGGGCGGCCGCCTCGATCGCGTCGAGGCCGATCAGGGAACTCACATCCCGAGTCTGCACCCCCACCGTGCCGGGGTCGCTAGATGGTGCCCTGCTCCGCGGTGCCCGCGGGGATGCCGGTCAGGTAGCGCACGTCCAGCGGCGCGGCCAACCTGCCCTTGAGCGCGCCGCCCAGCTCGGCCAGGGCGGGCGCGGCGCCGTGGGCCTTCAGGTCCTGCTCGGACTCCCAGCGCTCCAGCATGACGAACTCGGCCCCGTCGTCGACGGACCGCTCGTGCAGCGCGTACTTCCCGCAGCCGGGCTCGGCGTGGACCTTCGGGATGGTGGCGAGCAGGGCCTCCTTGACGGCGGCCTCCTCGCCGGCCTTGGGCGTGATGGTGGCGACGACGATGACGGCACTCACAAGCGGTTCCTATCTGTTGAGGATGCGGTTCAGGGCCGGTGCGACGTCCCGGTGGGTGTGTACCGGGGTCAGGGTCCCGTGGCCGAGGCGGGCGAGGTCGCGGCCGAGGGGGAGGTCGTGCTCGCCGTCGGTCTCGAGGAGGACGTGCAGCTCGGGGAAGCGGCGGGCCAGGTCGCGGGGGTCGGGTCCGGCGTTGTGCACGGCGTCGGTGAGCAGGATCGCGGTGCGCCTGCGGGCGGCGGAGCGGGCGAGCTCGGCATGGGCGACGGACAGCCCGAACCCGACGTTGGTCAGCCCGCGGGCGGGGATCCGCAGCAGCGTGTCCAGCAGCGCGGTCGGGGTGGCGGGCTCGGTCAGCGTCTTGACGACGGCGGCGTCGGACCAGAAGGCGACGAGCGCGAGCTGGTCCCCGGCCCCGGACAGGTCGGCGGACAGGGCGGACACGGTGGCGGCGGCGATGCGGACCTTCTCCCCGCGCATGGAGCCGGACACGTCCACGATCAGCACCGCCGCGCGTCGGGAGCTCATCCGCTCCCGCACGATCACGTCGGTATCCTCCGGCACCGGGTGCTCGGCGAGCATCTCGATGGTCTTGTCCAGGTCGATGTCGTCGCTGCGGTAGGCGTAGGGCACCGAGGCCAGGGCGCCGGTGCCGCGTTCGGAGCGCGCGTCTCGCGGGCGGCGGCGCACCGCCAGCCGCCGGGCGATGGCCTGGGCCATCGAGACGACCGTCGGATCGGGGGCGGCGTCCTCCAGCAGCTCGGAGAGCTCCTTCTGCGCGGCCTGCTGCGCGGTGACCAGCACGCCCTGCCCGCCCGCGGGCAGGTCGGTGTCGGCGCCGCCGCGGTCGGGGTTCAGCTCGGCGACGACCGGGGTGCCCCTGCCCTTGGCGAACAGGTCCGGCGCGGCGTCGAGCTTCTTGGGCTTGCGGCGCAGCGGCTGCAGGGTCCGTCGCTCACCGGTGTCGGCGGTGGGCAGCGCGACGGCGTTCGGGACGGTCAGGCGGTGCGGACCCGGCGCTGCCCGCCGGGGGCCGAGAAAAAATGGTTCTCCCAGATCTCGGTGATGACCTGTTCGGGGGTGGCGTCGGAGGCCTCGTCGACCCCCACCCGGGCGGAGAGGGCGAGCAGCGCGGCATCGAGCACGACCTGCGTGCGGTCGGCGTCCGGGGTGATCTTCGCCAGCTCCAGGGCGATGGCCACGAGGTCGATCGCCCCGCGCACCGACGAGCCGCGGCGCAGCTCGGGATGGGTGCGCGTGGCCCGGGTGAGGGCCACGCCGTCGGCGTTCAGCGTGGCGTCCGTGCTGCCGGTGCGCCGCGCGACGATGTCGGTCTCCTCCGCGGCGCTCTGGTAGCCGACGGCGAGGCGGTTCCAGCGGTCGTAGACGGAGTCGGAGATCCGGGCGGTGCCGACGTTGTCGAACGGGTTCATCGAGGCCAGCACGCGGAAGGTGGGCTCGGCGGTCATCGTGCCCACCCGCGGGACGGTCACCGCACGCTCGGCCATCGCCCCGAGCAGCACGTTGAGTGTGTCCTCGGGGGCCCGGTTGAGCTCCTCGATGTAGAGGAACCCGCCGGTGCGCATCGCCTCGACGAGCGGGCCGGGCACGAAGTTCTCCGCTGAGTAGTCCTCCTGCAGGACCCGGGCCGGGTTGTGGTGCCCGACCAGGCGGGCCGGGGTGAGCTCGGCGTTGCCCTCCACCAGCACGAACGGCACGCCCCAGTGCTCGGTGATCGCGCGCAGCATCGTGGACTTCGAGGTGCCGGGCGGGCCCTCCAGCAGCACGTCCCGGCCGGCGGCCACGGCCGCCAACACCAGCGTCAGCTCGCGCTCGCGACCGACCACCGCCTCGGCGATCGCCGCCCGTGCCTCCGTTGATGCACTCACATCACCATCCGACCTTCCGGTCGAGCGTTCGTCAACCCATCTGTCAACCCATCGTCTTCGCGCCGTCGATGGCCTCCCGGATGATGTCGGCGTGTCCGGCGTGCTGGCTGGTCTCGGCGATCACGTGCAGCAGCGTGCGGCGCAGGGTCCACGCCGCGCCCGGCTCGAACCAGGGCGCCGAGGGCAGCGGGGTCGCATGGTCGAGGTCCGCGGTCTCGACGACGGCGTCCGTGGCCGCCGCGACCTCGTCGTAGCGGGCGAGCAGCGCGACGAGCGTGTCCGCCTCGGACAGCACGAAGCGGGGGTCCGGGGCGTTCGGGTCCCACTCGCCGTCCCAGTCCCCGTCCTCCGCCCCGCCCATCGCCCCGGGCGCCCCGGTGGCGAAGGCGATCCACTGCTCCTCGGTGTCCGCGACGTGCTTGAGCAGCGAGGCGATCGTCAGCGCGCTCACGGTGCTGCGGGTGCGGGCCTGCTCGTCGGACAGGCCGTCCGCGGTCTGGCGCAGGAACCCCCGGTGCCGCCGCAGGGACTGGAGCAGATCGGCCCGCTCGCCGGTCAGTGTGGTGGTGGTCACGGCACGCATTATGGAGCCACAACTGCCGAATCGGGGGCCCGAAACGACAGTTGTGGCTCCATAATGCGATCAGGCGACGGGGACGACGTCCGGGGCGCCCATGCGGGCGGAGTCGGCGGTGGCGTCGTCCGGCATCGTCTGGCTCTCGCGCTCCGCCGCGACCCGGCCCCGGTAGTGCTCGACCTCCTTGGCCTTCTGCTCGTCGGTCCAGCCGAGCACCGGCGCCATCAGGTCCGCGGCCTCCTGCGCGGCGCCGAGCCCCCGGTCGAAGGTCTCGATGCTGGTGCGGGTGCGGCGGGTGAGGACGTCGTCGAGGTGGCGGGCGCCCTCGTGCGAGGCCGCGTAGACGATCTCGGCCCGCAGGTGGTCCGGCGCGCCCTCGAGGGGCTCGCCGAGCAGCTTGTCCTGCGCCACCAGGTCCAGGACCTCGGTGACCAGGGAGCCGTAGCGGTGGATCAGCCCGTCGATCCGGGCCGGGTGCAGCCCGGACTGCGCGGCCAGCACCCCGACGGAGTTCTTCAGCGCCTCCCAGCCCTCGGCCCCGAGCAGCGGCACGTCCTTGGTGACCGACTCCGGCACCTTGGCGTCCAGGCCGTGCACGGCCGCGTCGACGGCGTCCTTCGCCATGACCCGGTAGGTCGTGTACTTGCCGCCCGCGACCACGACCAGCCCCGGCACGGGGATGGCCACCGCGTGCTCGCGGGACAGCTTCGACGTCGACTCCGACTCCCCGGCCAGCAGCGGCCGCAGGCCCGCGTAGACGCCCTCGACGTCCTCGGGGGTCAGCGGCTGCTCCAGCACCGCGTTGACGTGCTCGAGCAGGTAGTCGATGTCCGCCTTGGACGCCGCCGGGTGGGCCTTGTCCAGGTCCCAGTCGGTGTCCGTGGTCCCGATGATCCAGTGCCGCCCCCACGGGATGACGAACAGCACGGACTTCTCGGTGCGCAGGATCAGCCCGGAGTCCGAGCGGATGCGGTCCCGCGGCACGACCAGGTGGATGCCCTTCGACGCCCGGACGTGGAAGCGTCCGCGCTCGCCGGCCAGCCCCTGCGTCTCGTCGGTCCAGACACCCGTCGCGTTGATGACCTGCTTGGCCCGGACCTTGATCGTGGTACCGGACTCGAGGTCGTGGACCTCGGCGCCGATCACCCGGCCGGACTCCTTCAGCAGCCCGACGACGCGGGCGCGGGTCGCGACGTGTGCCCCGTACGCCGCCGCGGTGCGGGCGACGAACATGGTGTGGCGGGCGTCGTCGACCTGCGCGTCGTAGTACTGCAGGGCGCCGGTCAGGGCGTCCTTGCGCAGCGACGGCACGATCCGGCGGGCGCCCCGCCGGGTGAGATGCCGGTGGTGGGGCACCCCGCGGGACTGCCCGGAGAGCAGCCCGAGGGTGTCGTAGAGCGCGACGCCTGCGCCCGCGTACGCCCGCTCCCACACGTGGTGCTTGAGCGGGTAGACGAACGGCACCGGGCGGATCAGGTGCGGCGCGATCTTCTGGATCAGCAGCCCCCGCTCCTGCAGGGCCTCCGCCACCAGGCGGAAGTCCAGCATCTCCAGGTAGCGCAGGCCGCCGTGGATCAGTTTGCTGCTGCGCGACGACGTCCCGGACGCGAAGTCCCGGGCCTCGACGAGTCCGACGCGCAGGCCGCGGGTGGCGGCGTCGAGGGCGCTGCCCGCGCCCACGACACCGCCCCCGACGACGAGAACGTCGAGCTCGCCTGCCGCCATGTCCCGCAACGCCTGAGTACGGGCCTCCGGGGAGAGCGCGACGGATCTCATGACACTTCTTCCTTTCGACAGCCGGTGGACGGGTGAGCCGGTCGGGTCACTCCGGACCTAGTCCACGTCCACCCAGTCCAACGTCCGCTGGACCGCCTTCTTCCACTGGGAGTACCCCGTCTGGCGCTGTTCCTCGGTCCAGGCCGGGTCCCAGTGCTTGGACTCGTTCCAGTTGGCGCGCAGCTCGTCGGTGTCCTTCCAGAACCCGACGGCCAGGCCCGCGGCGTACGCGGCACCCAGCGCGGTGGTCTCGGCCACGACCGGCCGCGAGACCTGCACGCCGAGCACGTCCGCCTGGATCTGCATGCACAGCTCGTTGGCGGTCACGCCGCCGTCGACCTTGAGCACCTCCAGGTGCACCCCGGAGTCCTTCTCCATGGCGTCCGCGACGTCCCGGCTCTGGTAGCAGATCGCCTCCAGGGTGGCCCGGGCCAGGTGCGCGTTGGTGTTGTAGCGCGACAGGCCGACGATCGCGCCGCGCGCGTCCGAGCGCCAGTACGGCGCGAACAGGCCGGAGAACGCGGGCACGAAGTACACCCCGCCGTTGTCCTCGACCTGGCGGGCCAGCTGCTCGCTCTGCGCGGCGCCGGAGATGATCCCCAGCTGGTCGCGCAGCCACTGCACCGCCGACCCGGTGACGGCGATCGAGCCCTCCAGGGCGTAGACCGCGGGCTCGTCCCCGAAGCGGTAGCAGACCGTGGTGAGCAGCCCGGCCTCCGAGCGCACCAGCTCGGTGCCGGTGTTGAGCAGCATGAAGTTGCCGGTGCCGTAGGTGTTCTTGGCCTCGCCCGGCGCCAGGCACACCTGCCCGACCATGGCGGCCTGCTGGTCGCCGAGGATGCCGGTGATCGGCACCTCGCCGCCGAGCGGGCCGTTCGCCAGGGTCGTCCCGTACGGCGTGGGCGAGCTGGAAGACCGGATCTCCGGCAGCATGGCGCGCGGGATGTCGAACAGGGCCAGCAGCTCGTCGTCCCAGTCGAGGGTCTCGAGGTCCATCAGCATCGTGCGGCTGGCGTTGGTCACGTCGGTGACGTGGACGCCGCCGTTCGGGCCGCCGGTGAGGTTCCAGACGAGCCAGCTGTCGGTGTTGCCGAAGATCGCGTCGCCGCGCTCGGCGGCCGCGCGCACCCCGTCGACGTTCTCCAGGATCCACTGGATCTTGCCGCCGGAGAAGTAGGTGGCGGGCGGCAGGCCCGCCTTGCGGCGGATGGTGTCGCCGTGGCCGTCGCGCTCGAGCTTGGACGCGATGCGGTCGGTGCGGGTGTCCTGCCAGACGATCGCGTTGTAGTAGGGCCGCCCGGTGTTGCGGTCCCACACCACGGCCGTCTCGCGCTGGTTGGTGATGCCCAGCGCCGCGAGGTCCGACGCGGACAGGCCGGTCTTGTTCAGCCCCGTCTGGATGACCGAGGAGGTGCGCTCCCAGATCTCCACCGGGTTGTGCTCGACCCAGCCCGCCTCGGGCAGGATCTGCTCGTGCTCGAGCTGGTGGCGGCCCACCTCGTTGCCACCGTGGTCGAAGATCATGAACCGCGTGCTCGTGGTGCCCTGGTCGACGGCGCCGACGTACTCAGGCATGGAGGATCCTCTCCGGTGAGGGGTCAGGACTGCTTCTCGGGGGCGGGCTCGCGGCCGACGGGCTGCGGCGCGAACTCCTCCTCCTGGGTCAGGTAGCGCTCGATGAGGATCTTGAAGAAGGCGCCGCCGACGAGGCCGCCGATGATCGGTGCGACGATCGGCAACCAGAAGTACAACGTCCCGTTCTGGTCCGACCAGGCGGTGCTGTAGCCGGTGATGAAGCTGGCCAGGCGGGGACCGAAGTCACGGGCCGGGTTGATCGCGTAGCCGGCGTTGGCGCCCCACGCCATGCCGATCGCGACGACCAGCAGGCCGACGCAGACCGGGGCGAGGTTCGCCAGCGGCGGGTTGTTGCGCGCATTGGTCAGCGCGAAGATCACGAACACCAGGATGGCGGTGCCCACGACCTGGTCGAGGAAGGCGGTCGGGATGGAGACGCCCGCCCCGCCGTTGCCCGGCAGCGTGGAGAAGATGCCCTGGGTGGCGACGGTGTGGTTCGGGTCGACCTTGGCGATCAGGTCGGAGTAGGTGGCGCGCACGATCAGCGCCGCGACGAACGCGCCCGCGGTCTGGGCCAACGCGTAGGGCACCACCTTGCGCCAGGGGAAGCCCTGGTAGGCGGCCAGCGCGACGGTCACGGCGGGGTTGAGGTGCGCGCCGGAGATCCGGCCCGCGACGTAGACGCCGAGCGTCACGCCGATGCCCCAGGCCCACGCGATCGAGTCGTGGTCGCCGAGGGGACTGTCGCTCGACGCGGTGACCACCTGGGCCACGACGCCGGTACCGAACAGGATGAGGATCATCGTGCCGGCGAACTCGGCGCTCAGCTCGCCGAGATAGGAGTTCCGCATCGAACTCTCCCTTTCTTCCGGTCGTGACGACCCCCGCCGTGCGGGGACCCAGCACGGCGGGGGTCGGACACAGAGAACGTAGGAACGGGTGGTGAGCGCGTCCACGTCCGCCGTTCGACAATGTCGAACACCTCGTGTCGAGTGGATCACAGTAGCCTGACGGGGTGCCGGGACCCATCCAGTCGATCGAACGCGCGGCCGCGGTGCTGCGTCTGCTGGGCGGTGCCGGGCGCCCGCTCGCGCTCGCCGAGCTGGCCGCCGCCCTGGACCTGCCGCGCCCGACCGTGCACGGGATCGTCGCGACGCTGCGGTCCGAGGGCCTCGTCGAGCAGGACCACGCCAGCGCGCTGTACCGCCTCGGCGGCGGGCTGCGCACCCTGGCCAGCGGCTGGGACCGCCACGACCTGCGCGCCCGCGCCATGAACTGGGCGGACGTGCTCGCGGGCGGGACCGGCTGCGCGGTCTACCTCGCGGTGCCCGAGGGGGCGGCGGCCGGCATCGTGCACCACGTCTTCCGCCCCGACGGCACGCCGCAGACCCTGCGGACCAACACCGACCATCCGTTGCACGCCACGGCGTGGGGCAAGTGCCTGCTCGCCTTCGCCCCCGTGTCGACGCCCGCGCCGCGGGACCTGGAGCTGCGCCGCTACACCGGCCGCACGGCGTCGACGGTGGCGATGCTCGAGGCCCACCTCGCCGCCGCGCGGACCCGGGGGATGGCCACGGACGTCGGCGAGTTCGAGAGCGGGGCGGGTGGCGCCGCCGTCCCGCTGCGGTCCGGCGGCGGTCTGACGGTCGCGGCGCTGGGCATCGCCGCACCCGTCGAGCAGCTGTTCGGGGGCGGCGGCGAACCCCGCCCCGCCCAGGCCGACCTGCTGCGCGCCGCGGGCCGTGAGATCTCCGCCCTGCTGGTGAGCCGATGACCACACCCGTGAGCGGCGATGGTCGCTCTGGCGACTTTCGCCACTCACAGGTCGTGGCGGCCATCGACCAGGGCACCACCTCCACGCGGTGCCTGCTGTTCTCCCGCACCGGGCGCATGCTCGCGGTGGCCCAGCGCGAGCACCGCCAGCACTACCCCGAGCCGGGCCGTGTGGAGCACGACGCCGAGGAGATCTGGCGCAACGTGGCCCGGGTCGTCCCGGAGGCGCTCAAGCGCGCCGGGCTCGGCCCCGAGAACATCGCCGCCCTCGGCATCGCCAACCAGCGCGAGACGACCGTGATCTGGAACCGGCACACCGGCGTCCCCCTCGCGCGGGCGATCACCTGGCAGGACACCCGCACCGGCCCGATCGTCGCGGAGCTGGTCGAGGCGGGCCTGACCGACCTCTACTCGCGCACCAGCGGGTTCACCCCGGCCACCTACTTCGCGGGGCCGCGGCTGCGGTGGCTGCTCGACCACGTGCCGGGCGCGCGCGAGGGCGCCGAGGCGGGGGACGTGCTGTTCGGGACCATGGAGTCCTGGCTGATCTGGCGCCTCACGGGCGGGGTGCACGTCACGGACGTCAGCAACGCCAGCCGCACCATGATGATGGACCTGCGCACGCTGGAGTGGTCGCCGAAGCTCCTCGAAGCCCTCGACGTGCCGGAGCGGATGCTCCCGGAGATCCGGTCCAACGCCGAGGTCTACGGCGTGTGCACCGAGGTGCTGCCCGGCGTCCCGGTGGCCGGGGCGCTCGGGGACCAGCAGGCCGCGCTCGTGGGGCAGACGTGCTTCGCACCGGGCGAGGTCAAGTGCACCTACGGCACGGGGGCGTTCCTGCTCAAGAACACCGGGCCCCGGATCGCGGGCTCCGCGCAGGGGCTCATCCCGACCGTCGGCTACCTGATCGGAGACGAGCCGGTCTACGCCCTCGAAGGCTCCATCGCGGTCACCGGCTCGCTCGTGCAGTGGTTCCGGGACTCGCTGGGCATGATCGGCACCGCGGCCCAGATCGAGACCCTCGCGATGACCGTCCCGGACAACGGCGGCTGCTACGTCGTCCCCGCGTTCTCCGGGCTCTACGCCCCGCACTGGCAGGCCACCGCCCGCGGCGTGATCGTGGGCCTGACCGGCTACATCACCCGCGGGCACCTCGCCCGCGCGGTGCTGGAGGCCACGGCCTGGCAGACCCGGGAGGTGGTCGAGGCGATGAACGCGGAGTCCGGCATCCCGGTCACCCGGCTCAAGGTCGACGGCGGCATGACGGCCGACCACCTCCTCATGCAGTACGTCGCCGACGTGCTGGACGTCCCCGTCGAACGCCCGCTGGGCTCCGAGGCGGTCTCCCTCGGCGCCGCCTACGTCGCGGGCCTCGCGGTGGGGCACTGGTCGGACCTGGAGGTGCTGCGCGCCAACTGGCACCGCGCCGCCCTGTGGCGCCCCGACATGCCCGCCGAGGTCCGCGACCGCGAGCGCGCCAACTGGGGCCGCGCCGTCGACCGCAGCTACGACTGGGTCGTCTAGCGGCTCCGCCGCTCGTGCGTGGTAAGTGGTGCTCTGGCACCACTTACCACGCACGGGCGCCGGAGGCGCCATTGACGATCGGGCACGTCCGGCGGACGGTGGGGGTGCGGGCAACGGGGCTCGCGGGGACCGACGAGGTGCGAGCATGGCAGGACGGGTCGAGGGCAAGGTCGCGCTGATCACCGGGGCGGCGCGGGGGCAGGGTCGCAGCCACGCGCTGCGGTTGGCCCAGGAGGGTGCCGACATCATCGCCGTGGACGTCTGCACCGATGTCGAGTCGGTGCCCTACGCGGGGGCCACCGAGGCGGACCTGGCCGAGACGGTCAAGCAGGTCGAGGACCTCGACCGGCGGGTGGTCAGCCGTGTCGCGGACGTGCGGGACCTGGGTGCGCTGCAGGAGGCGGTCGCGGCGGGGATGTCGGAGTTCGGGCGGATCGACATCCTGGCCGCGAACGCCGGCATCGCGTCGTTCGCCCCCGCCTGGGAGCTGGACGAACAGACCTGGCAGACCATGCTCGACGTCAACCTGACCGGGGTCTGGAAGTCGACCAAGGCCGTGATCCCGCAGATGATCGAGCAGGGATCCGGCTCGATCGTGCTGACGAGCTCGACGGCCGGGCTGGTCGCCTTCGGCAATCTCGCGCACTACACGGCGGCCAAGCACGGCGTCGTCGGGTTGATGCGGACCCTGGCGGTCGAGCTCGCGCCGCACGGGATCCGGTGCAACACGGTGCACCCGACCACGGTGAACACCGACATGATCCACAACGAGGCGATGTACACGCTGTTCATGGGCGGCGCCGAGGGCGCGGACCGGGCCGGCGCGACGGCGGCCTTCCAGACCCTCAACGGGTTCCCGGTCCCGTGGGTCGAGCCGGTCGACATCAGCAACGCGGTGCTCTACCTCGCCTCGGACGAGACCCGCTACGTCACCGGCACCACCCACGTCGTCGACGCGGGCGCACTGGCCCCGTACAAGGCCCCGCACGAATAGCGGCTGCGCCGCTCGTGCGTGGTAAGTGGTGCTCTGGCACTACTTACCACGCACGGGCGCCGGAGGCGCTGAGCGCGACCACCAGGGCGGCCGCCGGGGCGGTCGGGTCCAGCTCGGCGAGGGCGCGGACGGCCCGGCCCGCGAGGCCGTCCGGCAGCGGCAGCGCCGGGAGCGGGCCGGTCTGCACCCGTCCGCGGGCCAGGGTGGTCCAGGTGTCCGCGAGGCGGTCGCCGTGCTCGGCCAGGGTCGCCAGCGCCGCGCGGAAGGCTGACACCGCGGGGCAGGGGTGGCCCGCGGCCCGCTCGGTCTCGCCGATGGCGACCCAGGTCGCGGCGGCGGTGACCGCCCCCGCGGTCTGCTGCAGCGCGACGGCCGCGCGCAGGTCCACGAGCGCCGCGGCGGTGCGGCCGCGGCGGGCGGCGAGGAGCCCGCGGCCGCGCAGCGCGGCGGCCTGGAGGTCGTCGTCGGTGGCGGTGGCCACGACCGCGTCGTAGGCCCGCCGGGCGCGGTCCTGCTCGGGGCCCGCGGCCAGGGCGTCGGCGAGGGCGAGGGCGGCGCGGCCGAGCGCGGCGCGGTCGCCGCTTGCCTCGG
Source organism: Pseudonocardia sp. WMMC193 (assembly GCF_021728735.1). NCBI lineage: Bacteria > Bacillati > Actinomycetota > Actinomycetes > Pseudonocardiales > Pseudonocardiaceae > Pseudonocardia > Pseudonocardia sp. WMMC193. The sequence goes on from NZ_JAKKDO010000003.1 coordinate 6,374,355, forward strand.
CCACGGCGAGCACGGCGAGGGCCGCGGTGACGGGGTCCGGAGCCGTGTCCGGGGCGTGCAGGCGGGCCTCGACGCGGGTGAGGACGGCGTCGAGCAGGTCCGGGTCGGGCGGGGCGGGCGCGGGCACGGCGGGCGCGGGCACGGCGAGGGCCGCCGTGTCGACGGTGTCCGGCTCGCGGGTCGCCTGTGGGGGACTCGTGGGTCCGGCCTCGGGCTCGGCCCCGAACGCGGTCCGGTAGGCGGCCCCGAACGCGGCGTCGAAGGCGGTGCGGACGGCGCGGGGGACCGCACAGGTCAGGCCGTCCGGGCCCGGCCGCGGGCTGAGCAGGCCGCGGGCCCGCAGCGCCCGCAGGGGCGCGGTCACGTCCGCGCCGACCAGCGCGCCGCAGGACTCGGCGTCGACCGTCGCGGCGCCCGCGCGGACCAGCCGCACCGCGGCGGCGAGCACCGTGCGCTCGGCCTCCGACAGGGAGCGCAGGGAGCGCAGGGTGTGCAGCGCGTGCGGCCCGGTGATCGCCGTGGCCCGCACCGCGACCTGCGCCCCGCCGTCCAGCCCGAGGGCCGGGAGCGGGGCCGGGCTCACCGCGATCACCGCCGATCCGGCGCGCGGCAGCACGGCGCGGACCTGGTCGGCGCCGGTCACGTCGTCGAGCACCAGGAGGGTCGGGCGCCCGGTCGGCTCCGCGGGCTCGGCCCGCGCGGGGTCCGGCGCGAAGCGGGCCCCGCCCGGGAAGTCCGCCTCGAGCCGGGTGGCCGCCGCCAGGGCGACCGCGGTCGCGCCGGAGCCGGGCGCCCCGTGGACGACGACCACCGCCGCCCCCGCACGCACCAGCTCGACCACGGCGACGACCTCGGCCTCGCGCCCGGGCACGTCCGCGGGCACCCCCGCCACCGTGCCCGCCCGCGGCGCCACGACGATCCGCCCGACCTGCACCACCGTGTCGACGGGGGAGGTGATCCGCAGCTCCAGGTCGGTCATCGCGCACCGTCTCGGCGCAGCGTCAGGCCGCCGTGCAGCTCCCGGGTCTGGACGATGCTGCCGACCAGCCCGCCGTCCGCGATCTCGATCCGCATCCCCGACTCCGCGGGCGGCGCGGCGGGCTCCGGGATCCCCGCGGCGGGCAGCGGCGCGCCGACGTGCAGCCACACCCAGCCGCGGAAGGCCTTCACCGGCTCGCTGACCAGCACCCGGCGGTACTCGGCGACCGGCAGGTCGGCGGCCGCGACGGCGAAGACCGGCTCGGACAGGGCGCTGACCAGGTCGACGCCGGGGCGCAGCTGCAGCTGCTCGCGCAGCACGCGCGCCCCCAGGACGCGGCAGGTGCGGACCACGCCGCTGCCCGCGAACCCGTTGCGGGCCGGTCGGGCCCGGCCGAGGTGCGCGGCCACCCGCAGCCGCATCCGGTCGGCGGCGGGCGCCGCCACGTTCGCCGCGCGCAGCCCCGCGGCCAGGGCGGCCAGCACCTCGGGGACCGCCTCGGCCCCCACCCCGGGGCCGAGCAGCGCCACCTCGCCGTCGCCGTTGGGCTGGCGGGCGACATCCCGGCCCGACCACACGGCGTCGAGCAGGGTGACCAGGGCGTCCTGGGCGCGTTCCTGGCCCGCGTCGGTCCGCCTGCCGTAGCCCTCCAGGTCCACGGCCACACAGACCCGGGTGTCCCCGTCCCCCCGGCGACCGACCATCCGCACCCCCGAACTCCGAACCGCCCGCGGGGAGCCTACGAGCCCGACGGCGGCGGCCGGTAGGTTGCGTGCGCGGACGAACGATCCGCGCGACGACCGTGGGGGTGACGGGTGTCGGTCCACGAGGCTCTCCCGAGCAGCGCGCTGCTCGACGCCGAGCTCTGGGACGCGTTGTGCGGGCTCGGGCACCAGGCCGAGTTCGCGAGCGGCGAGACGCTGCTGTTCGAGGGCTCGCCGTCGGAGTCCATGCTGGTCCTGGAGGCCGGGCTGGCCGCGGTGAGCGTCGCCGACCCGGCCGGGGACGAGGTGTTCCTGGCCTTCCGCGGGCCGGGCTCGCTGCTCGGCGAGTTCGGGTACCTCGACCGCAGGCCGCGCTCGGCCATGGTCCGCGCGGTCGCGGCCACCCGCTGTCGGGTCCTGCCGCGTCCGGTGCTGGACCGCTTCCTCGCCGCCGACCCGCGGGCCGGGCAGGCGCTCAGCGCCGCCGTCGTGGCGAAGATGCGGGCGGTCACCGACCGGCGGGTCCGCTACGCCCAGGGCCGGATCGGCACCCGGATCGGGCGGGTGCTGCTGGACCACGCGGACGAGTTCGGCACGCCGGGCCAGGGGGACGACGTGGTCATCGACGTGCCCCTGTCGCAGGGCCGGATCGCGGACCTGGTCGGGGCGGGCACCCGCATCGTGGGGCTGGAGCTCGCCCGCCTGCAGGAGGCCGGGCTCGTCGACACCGGCTACCGCTCGCGCCCGCGCCGGCTGCGGGTGCTCGATCGGGCCGCCCTCGCCGTCCGGGTCGACGGCGCCGCCTGAGCCCACCCCCGTCTTCTCGCACCGGTGCCACATCAGCGGACCGGATTCGGTGGACGATGGTGGCTCGCGACCCCGGAGGGTGCCCCCGTGAGCTCCGCCCAGCCCGACCCCGATCCGCCCGAGCCCGAGCCGGACGACGTGCTCGCCCTGCTCGGCCACGATGGCGCGGCGCTGCCGACCACCCTGGAGCTGGAGGCCTGGTAGTCGACGGCGGCGAGCCCGGCCGCGTCGTCGAGGGCGCGAAAGCGGTCTAGCGCCGCCCGCCGCAGGCGGGTCGCCCGCGCGGTGTCGCCCTCCGCCGCGGCGAGCTCGCCGAGCCCGGACAGCGCCCAGGCGGTCGTGCGGAGCGCGTCGGCGCCCGTGTGGGCGGCGAGCGCGCCCAGCACCCTCCGGTAGCCGGTCGCGGCGAGCGCCCGCTCGCCCCGGTCCCGGTGCACGTCCGCGATGGCGCGGGCCGCGTCGGCCGCGGCCGCCGGGTCGCCCGCGTCGGCGAAGCGCTCCTCGGCACCCGCCAGCATCGCGAGCGCGGCGCCGGGATCACCGCGCTCGCGCAGCGCGTGCGCGAGCCGGACCTGCAGCGCCGCCCGCCGGTGCGGTGGCCCCTCGGCCTCGGCGTGGCGCAGCGCCGCCCGCTGGATCTCCGACCAGGCCGCCCAGGGGGCCCGGCTGCGCCGGCGATCGGCGGCGACGTCCGCCAGGTGGTCGAGGCGGTGCCGGTCCCGGCCGTCGAGGTGCCGGGCGAGCGGCACGAGGTTCGGCCACTCCGCCGCCCACCAGCTCGGGTCCGCGCGCTCCAGCGCCGTGGCGTAGACCCGGGCGATCCGGTCCCCGGCGGCGGCGGTCTCACGCGGGCCGCCGCGGTCGCGCGCGTCCTCCTCGGCGAAGCGGCGGACCAGGACCGGGATCTCGTACCGGCCCCACGCCCGGCCGCGCAGCAGATCGGCGTCGGCGAGCGCGGAGAGCGCCGACTCGGCCTCGGCCCGGGAGATCCCGGTCAGCGCGGCCGCGGTCTCGGCGGTCACGTCCGCCAGCGGGAAGGCCCCGAGCCCGCGCAGCACCGCCCGGGGCCCGGGGCGGAGCGCGGCCGCCGCCCGCTGCACCGCCTCCCGCATCCCCCGGTCGCCGACCCGCAGCGCGGAGAGGGTCCGGTGGGCCGGGGTCAGCGCCTCGGCCACGGCGGAGACGGGTTCGGTCGCGAGGCGCAGCGCCGCGATCCGCAGCGCGAGCGGCACGCCGTCGCAGGCGGCGAGGATCCTCGGGTCGTCGCTGCCGAGCAGTGCCGCCGCGGCCGCGGGGTCGAGCCTGCCGAGCCGGACCCGGGGCAGGCCCAGCCCGCGGCGGGCGGTGAGCAGCACGGCGGACCGCGATCCCGGCGGGAGGAGGTCGACGGCGGCGGCGTCCGCGGCGTCGTCGAGCAGGAGGAGGACCCGGCGGCGGGCCAGCGCGGCGCGGCACCCGGCCACGGGATCGGTGACGGGATCGGACACGGGATCGGGCGCCGGGTCCGGCTCGCCGAGCGCGATGAGCACCCGCCGGGCGAGGTCCGCGGCGGACACCGGCCGGTCGTCGAGCGTCTCGGCCAGCACCCCGTCGGGGAACCGCGGGGCCAGCCGGTGGGCGGCCTCGACGGCGGTCGCGCTGCGCCCCGACCCGGGCCCGCCGGTCACCACGACCGCCCGGGCGGCCCCCTCGACCGCCCGGACGATCCGGGCCAGCTCCCCGGCGCGGCCGAGCAGCGGTCCGGGCCGGGCGGGCGGCGCGCTCGGCGTCCCCTCCGGAACGGGCAGGACGATCTCGCCGATCTGCACGACGGCGCGCGCGGGCGCGTCGACCCGGAGCGTCAGCCGTCTCACCCCCGCGAACCCCATGGACAGATCATCGGTGACGGAAGCGTGAAGGCAAGGCTCTGACCTGCGATGTGTAATCAACGGCAACATTGCGGCGACCCCCTCCAAGATCGAGCTGGGGGTGACCGCCGTGCCGCAGAAGGGACTCGACCCGTTGCAGGACGGGCTGCCCGCGGCCCTGCGCGCGGTCGTCACGGACCTGCGGACGGTCTACACCGAGGGCCCCTTCGCCCGGCTCCGGTCCGTCGAGGACGCGATCGTGGACGCGCGGACACGGGGTGCCGATCTGGTGACGGTCAGCTCCGCGACCTGCTCGCGGATGCTCAGCCCGCGCCGTGGACCCGATGGACGCACCGCGCTCCCGCGGTGGCCGTCGGTGCGGGCGTTCCTCGTGGTGCACGGCGTGGACCCGGACCCGTACGAGGCCCGGTGGACCGAGGCTCGTACGGCGTGGGCGGCGCTGCCCGACCCACAGACCGACGACGCGGAGCCCGGCGACGAGGACGAGCCCGCCGCCGCGCCGTCGCCGCCTCCCCGGCGCGGCCGACGGGCCGTGCTGCTCGCCGCCGTGGGCCTGCTGCTCTTCGCGGCCGGGACCGGGTTCGGGCTGTACCTCGGGCGCGCGGGCGACCCCGCGGAGTCCGGCGCGGGTTCCGCGGCGGCCGTGTCGCCGCTCGCCCTGCCGGGCGCCGATCTCGCCGTCGGCCCCACCGGCGTCGCGTGCGACCCGGGCCCGGGCGGGACCGTCCGGTTCCTCGCGGTGACCGGTGCGGACGGCGCGGCGGGCATCCCGCAGAGCATCCGGGTGGACGTCGAGGTGATCGAGCCCGCGGCCCCCGGGGACACCTACTGGCTGATGCTGCGGCTGTTCACCGAGGGGCTGCCCTTCTACGCGAAGGCGCCGGTCCGCACGGACACCGGGCTCGCGTCCTACGTGCTGACCTTCGACTCGCCGATCGGGTCCGTGCGGGACCTCTTCGTCGTCGAGGCGGACCCGGGGGCGGGGCAGTGGCTGCAGGACAGCTACGCCGCCGACCAGGCGGGGGATTCGAGCTGGGCACAGAAGCGCGGCGCCCTGCCGCCGGGTGCGACGACGGCGTCCGGCACCTGCCGGGTCGAGCGCACCCGGTAGGTACCGTCCGGGGGTGCGCTACGACCTCACCGACCTGCGGTTGTTCGTCGCCGTCGTGGCGGAGGGGTCGATCACCGCGGGCGCGCGGCGGGTGCACCTGAGCCTGCCGTCGGCCGGCGCGCGGGTGCGCGCCCTGGAGGACTCGGCGGGTGTGCCGCTCCGAGTCCGTCGGGAGGTTGGCCGCGGGCGAGGCGGACCTGGGGGTGGTCTCGGCCGATGTCGCGCGGGCGGGGCTCCCGGACTCGGTGCGGCCGGCCGACGACCCGCTGGTGGTGATCGGTGCGGCGGGCGGGGTGCTGGTCGGGCGGGACGCGCTGACCTGGTCCGACGTCGTCGAGCACCCCATGGTCGGGCTGCGGGCCGACGCCCCGCTGCAGGAGATGATCAGCGGGCGGATCGGGCCGCACGCCCCGGTGCCCCGCTACCGGACGCGGGCGGACGGATCGGGCACCGTCGTGGCCCTGGCCGCGGCCGGGGCGGGGATCGCGGTGGTGCCGCGCCGCGCGTTGTCGCCCGGGGCGGTGCTGGAGGTCTGCTCCGCCGCGCCCTCGACAGCGAGTGGGCCGCCGTGGCGGCGGTCTGGCGGCTCAGCTGAGCCCGGGGCCGCCGATCGGGGTGAGCTCGATGAACTCCGGCGGCGCCGCGAGCAGGGGGAGGACGGCGCCGAGGCCCGCCTCGCCGAGGTCCTGGTTGAGCGCGGCGTCGCTCGACGCCTCGTCCGCCCACACCTCGGTGACCCAGACGACGTCCTCCTCGTCCGGGGTGCGGTTCACGACGTAGAGCTCGCAGCCCGCGGCCGCGCGCATCCCTTCGGCGACGGCCAGCAGGCCGTCGGCCAGGGCGGCGCCCGCCCCCGGCGTCGCGACCATCCGTACGTACCTGCCCACCTTCATGGGGAGACCGTAAAGGGGCGGCGGCGCGCTCAGGACAGGGGGAGGACGATGATCCGGTCGTCGCCGTCTCGTGGGTCGCCCCGGCCGTCCCGGTTGCTGGTGGTGAACCAGATCGCGCGGCCGTCCGGGGTCGTCGCCACGGTGCGGATGCGGCCGTAGACGTCCTCGAAGAGGACCTGCGGCTCGCCCAGGCCGCCGTCGGCGTTCACCGGGTAGCGGAACAGGCGCTCGCCGCGCAGGGCGCCCGCGTAGAGCGAGCCGCCCGCGTAGGTCAGGCCGCTCCACGACGCGTTGCGCACGGGCTGCTGGGCCACCGGGTCCAGGAAGCCGTCCCGGCCCTCCTGCCCCTCGACCTCCGGCCAGCCGTAGTTGCCGCCGGGCTGCAGCAGGTTGATCTCGTCGAGGTTGTTCTGCCCGAACTCCGCCGCGTACAGCCGGCCGCTCGGGTCCCAGGCCAGGCCCTGCGGGTTCCGGTGCCCGAGCGTGTACACCGGGGTGCCGAACGGGTTGCCGGGTGCGGGCGCGCCGTCCGCGGTGACCCGCAGGATCTTGCCGCCGAGGTCGTCCCGGTCCTGCGCGGGATCGCCGCGGCCCGCCTCGCCCGCGGTGATGTAGAGGTAGCCGTCCGGGCCGAAGGCGAGCCGCCCGCCGTCGTGGTTGCCGCCCTTGGTGATCCCGGTGACGACCTCCTGCTGGTTGCCGCGGGAGCCGTCGATGGTGCCGTCCGGGTTGGCGACGATCTTCACGACCCGGTTGTCGTTCGAGGTCGTGAACATGACGAACACCGTGCGGTCCGTCGCGTAGCCCGGGGACAGCGCGATGCCGAGCAGGCCGCCCTCCCCGGTGGGGGTGACGCCCTCGACCCGGCCCAGCTCGGTGACCCGCCCGTCCGGGTCGACGCGGGAGATCGTGGCCGGGATCCGCTGGGTGACCAGCGCCGACCCGTCCGGCAGGAAGGCGATGCCCCACGGCACCTCCATCCCGGTCACCAGCTCCCGCGGCTCACCGGGGTTCAGCACGGTGCCGGGGGTGACCGGTGCGGAGGGCGCCGCCTCCGGGGTGGCGGTGGGCGTGGCGGGCGGCGGGGACGGGGGTTCGGCCGAGCAGCCGGCCGCGACCACCAGCACCAGGGCCGCGCCTGCGACGGATCGCGTCAGGGAGCGCACCCGCCCCACGCTATCCCCGGGTGGGTGACGCGGCCGGACCCGACCCACCCGAAACGGTCAGATCGCCCGAACGAGGCCGACCTCGTCGCCGTGCCCCAGCACGGGGACGTGCCCGACGTCCCCGGTCTCGGCGCCCCACTGCGCCAGCACGTGCGCGACGACGGCGGGGACCGGCCGGGCCGACCCGTCCAGCACGGTCAGGGCGAACGCCCGCCCGTCCGGCAGCGCCGCGGCGAACACGCCCTCCGCGCCGTCCTTCGCCACCAGCCCGGGCACGGCCTGCAGGAACCGGGTGACCGGCCGCCCGGGGCCGCCGAGCCACTCCGGATACGCGCGGACGGCCGCCGCGACCCGACCCTCCGGTGAGTCCGGGTCGGCGGTGGCCAGTGCGGCGAAGGCCCGCGCCAGCCCGCCGACGGTGCAGGAGAACAGCGGGGCGCCGCAGCCGTCGACGGCGGTGTGGGTGACGTCGTCCCCGGTCAGGGTCTCGACGTGGCGGCGGATCGCCTTCTGCAGCGGATGCCCGGGATCCCGGTAGCCCGCGGTGTCCCAGCCCGCGGCGACGCAGGTCGCGAGCATGGCGGCGTGCTTGCCGGAGCAGTTCTGGGCGAGGCGGGTGGCCTCCGCGCACGCGTCCGCCAGCGGGGCGTCGGGGGTGTTGTCCAGGTCGTCGGGGCCCAGCCCGGCGCCGGCGAGGATGCGCCGCGCACCCTCCTGGTGGAAGGGCAGCCCGGAGTGCGAGGCGGCGGCGAGCGCGAGCAGCTCGCCGTCGAGGTCGAGCCCGGCGCGCAGCATCGCCGCGGCCTGCACGGGCTTGAGCGAGGAGCGCGGCAGGAAGGTCGCGGCGGGGTTCCCGCGGGAGGCCCCGCCGAGCACGGCGAGGTGGCCCAGGTGGAGGGACTCGGGGAAGCCCGACCGGATCACGGTCGCAAGCGGCTCGGCACCGTTCAGCATGCCCCGACCCTAAGGACGCCGTGAGTGGCGATGGTCGCCGGAGCGACCATCGCCACTCACGAGTGGGACAGGTGGGGCGGGTTCGGGCCGTAGGCGTTGCGCGTCGCGGAGCGCTTGCGGACCCCGGGGACCGCGAAGACCCACCGCAGGAACCGCGGCGGGGCGATGGTGCGGTCCCGCTCGCGGGCCCGCACCACCCGCCGCTCCGTGCGCACCTGGGCGGCCTGCACCTCCCGGATCGCGGCCTCCCGGTCCTGCTGCACCGCGCTGAGGTCCGTCTCGTGCACCCCGCCCGCGCGCAGCGCCGGGACCAGCCGGTTCGCCGCGGCGACGGCGTCCTGCAGGGCCATCAGGATCCCGTTGCCGCCGACCGGGGAGATGACGTGCGCGGCGTCGCCGATCAGCAGCAGGCCGGGGCGGTACCAGCGCTCCACCCTGGCGATGTCCACCGACAACAGCGTGGTCCGGTTCATGTCGGTGAGCAGGTCGGCGCGGTCGGCGAGCCAGGGGACGTGCTCGCGGAGGAACTCCTTGATCGGCTCGACGCCCGCCGCGCGCACCGCCGCGTACCCGCCCTTGGGCAGCGAGTAGCCCACCTGCCACTCGTCCGGCCCGCCCAGCAGCCCGACGTACCGGTCCGCGCCGAAGTACAGGTCGACGTCCGCCTCCGGGGGGTCGTCGGCGCGACGCGGCAGGGCGAACCACAGGACGTCGGTCTGGGCGCCCAGGGACGTCGCGGGCAGCCCGGCGAGGGTGCGGACCTTCGAGAACCGCCCGTCCGCGCCGACCACCAGGCTCGCCGGCAGCTCCTCGCCGCCGAGCTCGCCGCCGAGCTCGCCGCCGAGCTCGCCGCCGACCTCGACGCCGGTGACGACCCCGTCGCGGACGACCAGGCCGGTCACCCGCGCGCCGAGCCGCAGCTCGAACGTCGGCAGCTCGGCGGCCTTCGCGGCGAGGAACTCCAGGAACCGTGCCTGCGGCATGAGCGCGACGTACGGGAACCGGCTGTCCAGCGCGCCGTAGTCGGTCGGGGTGAGCGTGCCCGCGGGGGTGTGGAAGCGGAAGTACCGGGCCGGGAAGTGGGGCAGACGCAGCAGGTCGTCCGCCAGCCCGAGCTCGTCGAGGGTCTCCAGGGTCCACGGGTGCAGCGAGTCCCCGCGGAAGCGCCGGTCGAAGTCCCGGTGGCCTTCGAGCAGGGTCACCGGGATCCCGGCGCGGGCGAGCAGGTAGGCCAGCAGCATCCCGCCGGGACCGCCACCGACCACGCGTACCGGATCCATGACCCGACAATATCTCCACCATCGAGATGATGCACGGGTCAGCGCACGACGACCGCTCGGTCTCGGATGCGCTCCCACTGGGCGTACGGGATGTCGGCCCAGGTGAAGGCGTCCTCCAGGGTGTCGAAGGGGCGGGCCTCGCGGGTGCGCACGATCTGGTCGGCCAGGTCGGGGTCGATGGCGCACACCTGCGCGATGGTCGCGGCCGGGGCGCCGCCGAGGTCCACCAGCCCGCCGTCGTCGAACTGCGGGTCGAGGTCCGGACGGCCGATCTTCAGCTCGCGGGCCAGCGCCGGGTCCTCCGCCACGATCCGCCGCGCCTGCGCGCGCTTCTCCCGCGCGGCCAGCGCCTCGGCCATGGCGGGGTCGACGGGTGCCCGGGTGGCGGGCCACACCTGGCGCCGCACCCACAGCAGGTGGCAGAACGCCACGACCATCAACCCGATGATCAACCCGCCGACGGTGTTGTCCGTGCGCGTCTCGGACGGTTCGACGGCGACCAGCAGCGCCACCACCGCGGCGGCGTAGAGCACCGGCCAGACGAACGCGAGCGGCCGCCTGAGCCGCACCGCGGCGTGCGCGAACGGGATGGGCGAGCCGATCCCGAGCGTCACGACGTCGAGCACCAGGTACCAGCCGCCCTCCCGCAACCACTTCATGCCCGGACATCGAACGGGTCCGCCCCGGTGTCACAGGTGTCTGGATTCCGCACACCTCCGGGTGAGCGCCCGGGGTCATCCTGTGGGCCGGAGCACACGGCTCAGTCCAGCTCAGTCCAGCGCACGTCCACAGATCTCGGAGGTCGACGATGACCAGACTCCGCTTCGGCACGTTCCTCGCCCCGTTCCACGCCCCGGGCCAGAACCCCACGCTCGCGCTGCAGCGCGACCTCGAGCTGGTCGAGCACCTGGACCGGCTGGGCTACGACGAGGCCTGGATCGGCGAGCACCACTCCGCGGGCAGCGAGATCATCGCCTCCCCGGAGATCTTCATCGCCGCCGCGGCGGAGCGCACCCGACACATCAAGCTGGGCACCGGCGTCACGTCGATCGCCTACCACAACCCGCTCTGGGTGGCGGACCGGATGGTGCTGCTCGACCACCTGACCCGGGGCCGCACGATGCTCGGCTGCGGCCCGGGTTCGCTGCCCACCGACTCGTCCATGATCGGCCTGAACCCGACCGACACCCGCGAGCTGCTCGAGGTGAACCTCGACATCATCATGCGGTTGCTGCGCGGCGAGGTCGTCACCCAGACCACCCGCACCCACGAGCTGGTCGACGCCCAGCTGCAGCTGCGGCCCTACACCGACCCGTGTTTCGACGTCGCGGTCGCGGCCGTCGCGAGCCCCACCGGGCCGCGCATGGCCGGGCAGCACGGGGTCGGGCTGCTGTCGATCGGCGCCACCCTGTCCGCGGACGGGTTCGACGCCCTGGCCCACCACTGGAACGTCGTCGAGGAGCGGGCCGCGCACTACGGCGGGCCGACGCCGGACCGGTCGAAGTGGCGCCTGGTCGGGCTCATGCACATCGCCGAGACCCGGGAGCAGGCCTACCAGGAGGTCGAGTACGGCATCGAGCACTGGTTCCAGTACTTCCAGAAGGTCGCGGCGTTCCCGCAGATGGCCGTCGACGGCTCGAACCTGCGCGAGATGATCGATTTCGTCAACGAGGCGGGAATCGGCGCCATCGGCACCGTCGAGGACGCGAAGGCGCAGGTCCAGAAGCTGTGGGACCAGTCGGGCGGGTTCGGCGCGATGCTGCTGCTGGGCCACGAGTGGGCGAGCCCGGCGGCCACCCGCCGGTCCTACGAGCTGATCGCGCAGCACGTGTTCCCGGAGTTCCAGGACCAGGCCGCGGGCACCCTCGCCGCCAAGGACCGCGCGTCCTCCACGCGCGAGGCGCACGCCCAGACCCAGCTCGACGCCGTCGACCACATGACGAAGCGCTACGAGAAGGAGCTCGCCGAGAAGGGCTGACCTTCGGGGGAGTGGACGTGCGGGCCGTCCCCGGCCGATGATCGGGCCGGGGACGGCCACTGTCGGCGCGGTCTCGGCGGGGAAGGTGACCATGACGGTGAGCACCTGGGAGCGGTTCCAGTCCGGGGACGAGCCCACCGACCTGCGGCCGGAGGTGCTCACCTCCTGGCGACGGTCGCGGCTGCACGGCGTGGATCCCGAGCACGTCGACGTGCCGTTCACCGACGCGGACCCGGACACCCGGCTGGCGCGGATCGCGGTGCCGATCCTGTCCCGGATGGCCGAGCTGCTGACCGGGGACGGCTCGTGCCTGGCCCTGTCCGACGAGCGCGGCGCCGTCCTCTGGCGCTGGGTGTCCGAGCCCGCGCTGCGGACCACGCTCGACGACCTGTCCGTGGTCGAGGGGTTCTGCTTCGACGAGGAGTTCATCGGCACCAACGGGCTCGGCACGGCGCTGGAGACCGGCCGGATCGCCCTGGTGCGCGGCTCGGAGCACTTCGTGCAGCGCTTCCACCACGTCACCTGCGTGGCGGCGCCGATCCGCCACCCGATCACCCGGCGCACGGTCGGCGCGGTCAACGTCACCTGCCGGGCCGAGCACACGAACCCGCTGCTCACCGTCGTCGTGGAGACCCTGGTCGAGGAGATCCACGCCGCGCTCTGGCAGTCCGCGAGCCGCCGGGAGCGCCTGCTGCTCGACGCGTTCCTGCACGCCCGCCGCCGCGGGACCGGCCCGGTCGCGATCGTCGGCGAGGACGTGCTGATCACCGACGCCGCGGGCGCCGCTCTGGGGCTGGACCACCGCGACCTCTGGGCCGAGGTGCGCGACCTGCCCGACCGCGGCGAGGTCTCGCTGGGCACGCTGCGCGCGGACGTCGAGGTGCTGCGGGACGGGTCGACGCCCACGGGGGCGCTGCTGACCGTCGTCGACCCGGTCGCCGGGCGCCCCCGGGCCGTGCCGTCCGGTGCGCCGTCCGGGTCGCGGTCCGGGTCGCGGTCTTCGGTGCGGTCCACGGTCGGGTCAACAGTGCCGTCCACCCCGGCACCGGATCCGTGGCGGGTCGCCGCGCAGCGGGTGGCGCAGCTCGCGGACGGGGAGCCGGTGGCGGTGACCGGCGAGCCCGGCGTCGGGAAGCTGACCCTGCTGCGCGACCGCTGGCCCGGCGCGACCGTCCTCGACGCCGCGACCCTGCCCGCGGACGGGTTGGGAGAGTGGGTCCGCGCCCTGCGGGCCGCGCCGCCCGGCCCGCTCGTGCTCTGCCACGTCGAGCTGCTCGACGTCCCGGCCGCGCGGGCGGTGGCGGCCGAGCTGGACCGGGCGCCGCGCCCGCACCTCGGGCTCACCGTGACCGGCGAGCCCGCCGAGGGCGCCGCGCTGCTGCTGGACCGGCTCGGCGCCGCGACGGTCGCGGTGCCGCCGCTGCGCCGCCGCCCGGACGCCGTGGCCGCGCTCGCCCAGGAGCTCCTCGACGCGGACGGGCTGACCCTCGCCGTCGAGGCCCTGGCAGGCCTGCGGCGCCACGCCTGGCCGGGCAACCTCCGCGAGCTGTTCCGGGTGGTGCGAGACGCCGGGCGGCGCGCCCGCGGCGGGGTCGTACAGGTCGCCGACCTGCCCGCGGACGTCGCGGCCGCCGCGGCCCGCCGGGCGCCGACCCCGCTGGAGCGCGCCGAGGCGGCGGTGATCGCCTGCGCGCTGGCCGACCACCGCGGCAACAAGTCCGCCGTGGCCAAGGAGCTGGGCATCTCCCGCACCGCCCTCTACGCGAAGCTGCGCGCGTACCGCCTCGGGTGACGTCGCCGAGGTGTCGCTGAGGTGCCGCCGAGGTGCCGTCGGGGCTCCTCGGGGTAGCCGAGGCACTCCAGCCGACGAGAGGAGAGGACGACATGCACCTGGACCGGTTGCGCCCGGTGTGCGAGTCCGACGGGCCGTTCGCGACGGTCGTGCTCGACACCACGCACGACACCGAGGACGCCGACGACCAGGACCGCCTGCGGTGGCGCGCGCTGCGCGACCGGCTGGCCGATCAGGGGGCGCCGAACGACGTCCTGACCAGGCTCGACGACGCCGTCACCGACGCGCCCACCGCGGTCGGTCCGGCGGGCCGGGTGCTGGTCGCCGACCCGCAGCAGGTGCTGGTCGACCTCCGGACCCGGGGGCGCCCGACCGCCGAGGCGGCCTCCTGGGGTGTGGTGGCCGACCTGTCCGCGGTGGTGGGGCAGTGGGCCGCGACGAGGGGTTCGCGGCGCGCGGTCTGGAGGAGGTCGTGGCGGCGTGTCGGGCGTCCGCCGTCGAGGTCCTGTTCCTCGCCCCGGAGGCCGTCGGGGAGCGTGCGGTGTGGGTCGGGTCCGAGCCGGGGGCGCTCGGCCTGACCGAGGCCGAGCTGGTCACGCTGGGCAGCCGGACCGTCGGGCCGGTGCCCGCCGCGTCCGCGGTGCTGCGGGCGGCGGTCGCGGCGGGCGCGGACGTGCAGCTCTTCGACCGCGAGGACCCCGCCCCCGACCTGCCCGAGGGGCTCGGCGCGATCCTCCGGTTCCCCGTGTAGGAACAGCCCTCAGAGGACGGCGACGCAGGCTTCGAGCACCTCGTCCACCCCGATCCGCAGGCCGTCCGGGTCGCCATGCCGCACGAGCGCGCGGTGCGGCCCGGGTGGCCTGGTCGTCGGCGGTCCGCCGACGACGACCGACGGGCGGCCGTGGGTGGCGGCCAGGTCCGCGACGAGGGGCTCGCCGGTCACGACCAGCGCGGCGCCGGCGACGAGGGCCGCCAGCTCCGCCGCCGTCGTCCGCCCGGCGAGCACCTGGTCGGGGCGCAGCCCGGCCTCGGCGGCGACCGCCAGCGCGGTCGGCCGCTCGGCGGCCTGCCCGGTGAGCACCACCGTCCCCGCGGGATGCAAGCGGCGGGCCAGCGCGGCGAACCGCTCGACCGGCCACCGGCGGCTGCCGGGATGGATCACCACGGCGCCGCCGGGGCCGGGGTTCGCGGTGCGCGGTGCGGGGACGGCGCGCCCGGCGGACACCGGCGCGGGCGGCATGAGCAGCTTCGTCATCGTCGCCCCCGCTCAGCGGTGATCCGTCGAAGGCGTCGTCGCCTCGGACTCGTTCATGCCGAAGCGTTACCCGCAGCCGGCCCGCGCATACCCGAGATCACCCCCGCGGGTGCCCCGGCTGCCGGACTCAGCCCGAACGCCCGCCCAGGTGCGTGGCGAAGTGGCGCTCGATGGCCCGGTAGAGCCGCATCTGGTTCTCCGGGTTCTCGAAGCCGTGGCCCTCGTCCTCGGCGAGCAGGTACTCGACCGGGATCCCGCGCTCGCGCAGCGAGGCCACGATGTTGTCGGACTCGGACTGCTTCACCCGGGCGTCGTTGGCGCCCTGGGCGACCAGCAGCGGCGTCCGGATCCGGTCGACCATCGTGATGGGCGAGCGGGCCAGCAGGTCCGCGTGCTGCTCCGGGACGTCCGGGTCGCCGCCGTAGCGGTACCAGTTGGCGACCAGGCCGGGCCGCGCGAACTCCGGGACCGACCGCAGGAACTCGACGAGGTCGGAGATCCCCACGTAGTCCACCGAGGCCGCGAAGTAGTCCGGTGTCACGGTCACGGCGACGAGGGCGGAGTAGCCGCCGTAGGACCCGCCGTAGACGCCGATCCGCTCCGGGTCGGCGATCCCCTCGGCCACCGCCCAGTCGGCGGCGTCGATCAGGTCGGTGTGCATCGCCCGCGCGAGCTCCCCGACGGCCGAGGTGAGGTGGCGCCGCCCGTACCCGGTGGAGCCGCGGAACTCGACGTGCAGCACGGCGTACCCGCGGTTGGCGAGGAACTGGGCCTGCGGGTCGTAGCCCCAGCTGTCGTGTGCCCACGGTCCGCCGTGGACCAGCACCACCAGCGGCAACGCCTCCGGACGCCCGCCGACCGGCAGGGTCAGGAAGCCGTGCAGCGGCAGGCCGTCACGGGCCGGGAAGTGGACGGCCCGCATCGGTGCCAGGTCGGCCGCGTCGAGGTGCGGGTAGGGCCGGAACAGCTCCCGGCGCTCGCCCGTCTCGTGGTCGTAGAGCCAGGTCACGGCCGGTTCGCGGTCGTGGAGGAAGGTGGCGATCCAGCGGCGGCCCGCCTCGTCGGAGGACAGCGTGCCCAGCACGCCGTCGGACAGCGTGGCGAGCTGCGCGTAGACCGGGGCGAACTCCGGGTCGAGCACCTCGATGTGGCCGCGGTCGCCCACGAAGCGGGCGGCCAGCACCTCGCCGCTGCCGCGCCGGGTGAACAGGATCGGGGGCAGCCGCGGGTCGAGCGCCCCGAGGGTGTCCAGGTCGTGTCCCTCGACGGCGGCGACGACGGTCCGCTCGCCGGTCGCGTGGTCGAGCCGGATCAGCTGCAGGTCGTCACCGTCGCCGTAGGACCCCAGGAGCAGGCCCCGGCCGTCCGGCGTGACGTACTGGGGCAGGACGCCCACCGGGTGCTCGGCCCCGCCCGCGGTGTGGATCGGCCGCTGCCGCCCGTCCGGGTCGACCGCGGCGACGTGCCACTCGCCGTCCACCAGCCGGGAGGCGAAGACGGGCAGGCCCGCCGGGTCCAGCAGGACCGTCTCGCCCGGACCCGGTTGCTCCAGGTGCAGCGTGGTCTCGCCGCTCGCGACGTCGACCCGGAAGTAGTCGAAGTACAGCGGGCGCCGGTTCATCAGCACGAGGACGCTGCCGGGCACGCCCTCCAGGAGGTCGACGCCCACCACCCGGGACCCCGGCGGCAGCGGGGTGAGGTCGACGGCGGGCTCGTCGGGCGCGTCGAGGTCGACGCGGTAGAGGTGCCAGTCCTCGTTGCCGTCGGTGTCCTGCTCGTACAGCAGCCAGCGCGGGTCGTCGGTCCAGTGGTACCTGCCGACGCCGCGGCGGGTGTCGTGGGTGACGCACACCGCGTCGGCGTGGTGCTGGTCGATCCCGCGGACCCAGACGTTGCGCCTGCCGCTCTCCGGGGCGAGATAGGCGATGCGGGTGCCGTCGGGGGACAGGCTCGCTCCGGAGAACTCCGGGTCGGAGAAGAACTCCTCGAGCGGGATCAGGCGGGCTTCGGCGATCGACTCGGTGGTGGTCACCGGGTGTGCTCCTCTCGTCGGTGGTGTCCCCAGCAGAACCTGTGCCGTCGCGGCACGGTCAAGACCGGGGCTCACGGGAGTCGGAAGGTCGGCGCGACCGCCGCGGGGGTGGACGCCTGGGTGAGCCGGTAGAGCTCCATCCAGGGCGCGGGTGTCCCGGGCTGCGCGGTGTCCCGGGCGGGATCGTCGAGCGCCAGGTCCAGCCGCCCGCCCAGCACCGTGATCTCCTGGTTCGAGACGGTCGGCAGCCAGTCGTTCACCATCGGGGCGCCGGGCTGCACCGTCCCGATCTCGACGGCGAGGGCGTGCCCGGCGGGCAGCGTCCAGTCCGTCGACCGCAGCGCCACGGTGGTCTCGCCGGGCTGGAGTAGGGAGACCTGCTGGTCGAAGACGACGGCGCTGCCGTCGGGGGCGACGTCGTGCAGGCGGACCATGACGTTCCCGGTGCCCCGGATGGTCAGCGACACCCGCGGGATGCTGGTCAGCCGGGTGGGCTGTGCCACCGGCTCGGACCGCTGGACGTAGGACGAGGTCGCGCCATCGTCCGTATACGACCCACCCGCCAGCGCCACGGACCCGGTCCGGTCGGCCCGCGGCCAGCTCTCCTCGGCCCGCCACGCTCCGGTGCTGTCCTCGACCAGCACGTTCGGGTACGCGGTCGTCGGTGCGACGCCCTTGAGGTACTGGTCGTAGAAGGAGAACACCTCGTCGAACCAGCCCTCGCGGCCCAGCTCCAGGCGGCCGTCGGCGGTGCGTTCCCCGCCGCGCTTGTGGTCCCACTGCCCCAGCCAGGCGCGCTGCGGGCCCGCGTGGTTCGCGAGGAACTCCTGCATGCCCTCGGCGTCGGTGTTCCACTCCAGGAAGCCCTGGGTGACGAACAGTGGCGTGTCGGTGCCCTTCGCGTGCGCGGCGAGGTTCCGGAGCGTCCACGTCTCGGACTCCGGGTTCGGGTCCATGTAGGACGCCGTGTTCAGGATCGTGCACTCCGGGTGCGGCCCCGCGGGGGAGTCCCAGGCGGCGTTGGCGAGGTAGCGGGGGTCGTCGTCGGGCATCTGGGGCTGGGTGGCGAGCTGGTTGTAGATCGAGGGCACGGAGACCGTCGTGGAGCGGGGGACGCCGCCGGAACGCATGTTCCGCTGGATGTCCCAGATGGGCTCCTGCGCGATCGCGGCCTTGAGCGCCGGATGGTCCAGGTTGTTCCCGATCAGCGCGGTGATCCCGTCCATCGACTTGCCGTACATGCCCACCGAGCCGGTGGAGAAGGGCTGCGCGGCGGCCCAGTCGAGCGCCGCCCGGACGTCCGTGCGGTCGGCGTTCCCGCCGATCGCCTCGGTGCAGCCGGTGGAGCCGCCGAAGCCGCGCAGGTCCACCATGACCAGGCCGTAGCCGCGCTCGAGCAGGCGGCCCTCGGTGACCAGGTCGTCGAACCGGGCGGACGGGCCGGTGTGGGCGAAGCCCTCCACGCTCAGCTGGCCGGAGTGGCCGAAGTAGGTCCCCGCGGACAGGACGAGGGGCACCTTCCCGTCCGGCGGGAGGTCCGCGGGCAGCAGGACGTCCGCGTGGAGCTCGACTCCGTCGGGCGTCGGGAAGTAGTGCTGGGTCCAGCGGGCCCCCTCGGGGACGCGGTCGTTCTCCGCGTGCGTGACGGACCGGGTGTCCGTGGCGACCGCGGCGGCGGGGGTGTCCCCGGCGCCGCACCCCGCGAGCAGCACCAGGGACAGGACACCGGTGGCGAGCAGCCGCCTCACGACAGCACCACCAGGGCGAGCGCGAGCGAGTGGCACACCACGTGGGCGACGACGCCGGGCCACACCGACCCGGTGCGCCGCAGCAGGGCGGCGGCGATCAGGCCGACGACGGCGGCGGACACGACCCCGACCGAGGCCGTCGGGAGGAAGAACAGGACCAGCAGTGCGGCGGCGGCGGAGAGCACCGCGCTGCCCAGCACCCCGACGACCGCGCCGTGGCGCAGCAGGGCCGTGGTCACCACGCCGCGGAACAGCAGCTCCCAGGTCAGCGGCAGCACCAGGCCCAGGATCACCAGGCCCAGGACGCTCGTGTTCGGCGCGGCGGCCCCGGACGGCACCCCCAGGCGTTCCAGGCCGAGGGTCACGCCGACGGTCAGCCCGAGCGCGACGACCCCCAGCCCGGCCCCCGCCAGCAGCGCGGGTCCGGAGGCCCGGCGGATCCCGACGGCGCCGAGGTCGCGGAGCCGGGTCCGGGCCGCGGCGAAGAAGCCGCTGAGCGCGGCCACCGCGGGCAGCGCCAGCAGGATCGGGTCGTACCACGGTCCCAGCGCGGCGGCCTGCGGCTCCAGCGCGATCGGGACGCGGTAGACCGCGACCCCCATCAGCACCAGGCCCGCGACGATCTCGCCCCAGCCGGGGGCGCGGGACTCGGCGGTCGGTCGACTGCGTGTCGCTGTGGTCATGGCGAGGACGCTAGGAAGACCACCCGCACCTGCGGATCGCTCGTCGGCCTCGGATGTGGTGACCGACGGCGGAGGCGCACTCCGACTTCCGACGGAGACGACGCTCGCGGAGTCGACCATCGGACGGAGGTGTGGCCGCGACGACCGCTCTAGGCTCCGTCCTCGATGAGCGAGCGAGGGTGGCGCCGGGCCAGGACCGCGGCGATGTTCGTGGTCGCCGTGCTCGTCGGCCTGTCCGCGGCGCGGTACCGGCTGGCGAACCCCGCGGGCGCCCCCACCTGGCTGCTGTCGCTCGACTTCGCCCTCGGCGCGCTCGGCTGCGTGGCCCTGTGGTGGCGCACGCGGTTCCCGGTCGCGCTGACCGCCGCGCTGGTCGTGGTGTCGGTGTTCGCGGAGTCAGTGCTGGGGCCGCTGCTCGTCGCCCTGTTCACGGTGGCGGTGCACCGGCCCGCGCGGGTCGCGATCACGTTCCTCGCCGCGACGCTGCTCGCGTACGGCGGGTACGTGGTGCTGCGGCCCGAGCCGGTGATCGCGGTCGAGTGGGTGCTGGCGGCGGGCGTGACCGGGTACAGCGTCGCGGTCGCGTGGGGGTTGGTGGTGCGCAGCCGCCGCGAGCTGGTGGCGTCGCTGCGGGAGCGGGCCGAGGGCGCGGAGGTCGAGGCGCGGCTGCGGGCCGAGCGGGCCCAGCTCGAGGCCCGGGAGACCCTCGCCCGCGAGATGCACGACGTCCTCGGCCACCGGTTGTCGCTGCTCAGCGTGCACGCGGGGGCGCTGACCTACCACCGCTCCGCCACCCCCGAGGAGGTCGCCAGGGCGGCCGAGGTGATCCGCGAGAGCTCGCACCGGGCGCTGCAGGACCTGCGCGAGGTGATCGGCGTGCTGCGCGCCCCCGAGGGGGAGCTGCCGCTGCCGGGGATCGCGGACGTCGCCGAGCTGGTCGAGGAGACGCGCGCGGCGGGCACACCCGTGGAGCTGCGGGACGAGACGGGCGTGCCCGCCGCGGACGTGCCCGCCACCGCGGGCCGCACCCTCTACCGGCTCGTCCAGGAGGGGCTGACGAACGTGCGCCGGTACGCGGCGGGCGCGCCGACGACGGTGCGGATCGAGGGCGGCCCGGGCCCCGGCCTGTCGGCCGAGGTGGTCAACGCGCGCCCGGTCGCGGCGTCCGGTCCGTCGGGCGCGGGCTCCGGCGAGGGGCTGCGCGGGCTGCGGGAACGCGCCGCCCTGCTCGGCGGCAGGCTGGAACACGGCCCGACGGAGTCGGGGGGTTGGCGGGTGGGGATGTGGGTGCCGTGGCCGACACGGTGAGGGTCCTGGTCGTGGACGACGACGCCGTCGTCCGCTTCGGGCTGACGATGATGCTGCGCGGGGCGCCCGACGTCGAGGTGGTGGCGGAGGCCGGGGACGGGGCCGAGGCGATCGCGCTGGTCGAGGCGCACGCACCGGACGTCGTGCTGATGGACATCCGGATGCCCGGGATGGACGGGCTGACCGCCACCGAGACGCTGCGCAGGCGGCCGGACCCGCCGCAGGTCGTCGTCCTGACCACGTTCGACGCCGACGCCCACGTGCTGCGCGCGCTGCGGGCGGGTGCCGCCGGGTTCCTGCTGAAGGACACCCCGCCCGAAGAGCTCGTGGTGGCGATCCGGCAGGCGGCCGAGGGCAGGCCCGTGCTGTCCCCCGAGGTGATGCGGCGGCTGATCGACCGCGTCGCCGAGGGCGGCCACGACACCCGGGCGCAGGCCGCCCGCCGCAGGCTGGGCCTGCTCGCCGAGCGCGAACGGCAGGTGGCCCTGGAGATCGGCGCCGGGCGCTCCAACGCCGAGATCGCCGCCCGGCAGCACATCGGCCTGGCCACGGTGAAGACGCACGTCTCCGCCATCCTCACCAAGCTCGACCTGAACAACCGCGTGCAGGTGGCGCTGCTCGTCCACGACGCCGATCTGGACGCCGATCCGTAGCGGCCAGCGGGCCGACCACTGGGCCCTGCACCCGCCGGGGGCCGGCGCTAGAGTGCCTCCCGTGGCGGCCGCATGATGGACCCCGAGCCCGCGATCTCCGGTGAGGACGTCGCACCGGCGCAGGCTCCGGTGCGCGTGCTGCTCGTGGAGGACGACGACGGGGACGCGCTGCTCGTCACCGAGCTCTTCGCGGACGTCGGGGAGATCCGGGACGTGGCGCGCGCCCGCACCCTCGCCGAGGCGTTGACCGCCGTGGTCGCCGCGGACTGCGTGCTGTTGGACATGAACCTGCCGGACGCGGCGGGCTTCGACGGGCTGCTGCGCCTGTTGGAGGTGCCCGACCACCCGGCCGTGGTGGTCCTGACCGGGGACGTCGACGAGACCCGCGGCCGGGCCGCGGTCGCCGCGGGCGCCGAGGACTACCTGGTCAAGGGGCGGGTCGACGGTCCGCTGCTCACCCGCGCGGTGCAGTACGCGGTGGAGCGGCGGCGCGCGGACCGGCTGGCGGGCCAGCTGCAGCTTGCACAGGTGCACGAGCGGGAGAACCGCAGGCTGGGCCGCGGGCTGTTGCCCACCCCGCTGCTGCGGGACCGCGCGTTGACCGTGACCAGCCGCTACCAGCCGGGGAACGCGCAGCTGCTGCTCGGCGGGGACTTCTACGACACCGTCGAGATCGCGGACGGCAGCGTGCACGCGATCGTCGGGGACGTCAGCGGGCACGGGCCGGACGAGGCCGCGATCGGGGTCAGCCTGCGGATCGCGTGGCGCACGCTGGTGCTGGCCGGGATGCCCGCCGAGTACGTGCTCCCGGTGCTCGACCAGCTGCTGGTGACCGAGCGGCACGACGCCATCCTGTTCACCACCGTCGCGATGATCTCGCTGCCCGCGGACCGCAGCCACCTCGACCTCTACCTGGCGGGCCACCCCGCGCCGCTGCTCATCGACGGCACCACCCCGAGCCTGCTCCCCGACCGCGGGCTCGGCGTGCCGCTCGGGGTGCGGCTGGGGACGACCTGGCCCGCCGTCCGGGTGCCGCTGCCGCGGGAGTGGGCGCTGCTGCTCTACACCGACGGGCTCATCGAGGCCCGGGACGACCGGGGCGACGTGCTCTGGACCGACGGGCTGGTCGACCTGCTCGACGGCCTGCTGAACCGGCCCACCTGGAAGGACGAGCCCGGCGCGGTGCTGGACCAGGTGCTCGCCGCGGTCGACGCGCGGATGCCGCTGCGGACCGACGACCTGGCCGTCGCGCTGCTGACCCACACCCCGGCCGTCGAGCAGCGGCGGGTGTGGGACCACGAGCCCACCGCCGAGTCCTGCGTCGAGGTCCGCCGGGAGATCGCCGCGTTCCTGCAGGCCAACGACGTGGACCAGGACCGGGTGGACGACGCCGTGCTGGTGGCCTACGAGCTCGCCATGAACGCCGCCGACCACGCCCGGACCCCCTTCCGGCTCACCGCGGTCCTCGGCCCGCACGCGCTGCGCCTCGAGGTCACCGACGGCTCCGCGGCCCCGCCGCAGGTCCGGCCGGTGGACGCGCACGCCCTGCGCGGGCGCGGCCTGCGGATGGTGGACTCGATCGTCGAGTCCTGGACCGTCCACCACGACGGCGAGGGCAAGACCATCGTCGCGGACCTCACCCTCGACGGCTGACCGCCGCCTCCTCGGCGTCCCCATCGAGGTCGACGTCGATGTCGAAGGGGTCCGGCCCCGGGCGTCCGGTGAGCTGCAGCAGCACCGACGCGAAGCCCTGCCGCAGGTGCTGCTCGGTCGCCGCGGCGGCGGCCTCGGGATCGCCCGCCTCGAGCGCCGCCAGGATCGCCTCGTGCTCGGCGCGCGAGGCCGCGGAGCGCTCGTGCAGCGTCAGGTCCCAGGGGAACGCCCGCCAGGTCGCGGCGATCCGGTCGACCAGGGCGGGCATGCCGCACCGGTCGTAGCAGAGGAAGTGGAAGTCCCGGTTGCGGTCGCGCGCGGCGGCCGGGTCCTCGCCCGCGTCCCCGGTGGGCTCGGCGTCGAGCAGGGCCCGGGCGCGCGCCAGGTCGCGCCGGGAGAGGCGGAGCGTCGCGCGGCGCACCGCGTAGGCCTCGGTGAGCCTGCGGACCACGTAGGTCGCCGTCACCTGCGCCAGGTCCACACCGGCGACCCGGACGCCGCGATGGGGTTCGGCCACCACGAGCCCCTCGGCCTCCAGCAGGCCCAACGCCTCCCGCACCGGGGTGATGCTGGCCCCGAACCGGCGCGCCAGCTCGTCCTGTCGGAGCCGGGCGCCGCGGGCGAGCGTCCCCGCGAGGATGTCCCGACGCAGGGCGTCGACGACCAGGTCGCGCTTGCTCACCCCCGGTCGCCCAGCCAGGCGAGGATCGCGTCGGTGTGCTCGCCGACCTCGGGGACGGCGCCCATCCGGGCGGGTCTGCCGGGCAGGGTGATCGGCGGCCGCAGCGCCCGCAGCGGGCCGACGGGGGAGTCCACCTCGGTCCACCGGTCGCGCGCGCTCAGCTGGGGATGGGTGAGGACGTCCGCGAGCTCGCGCTGCCGGGCGTGCGCGATCCGCGCCCCGGCCAGCCGGTCGAGGAACTCCTCGCCTTTCAGCGTCGACAGCACCGCGTCGATCGCGGCCTGCAGGGCCTCCCGCTCGGCCACCCGCCCGGCCCCGGTGGCGAACCGGGGGTCGACGGCCAGCTCGGGGGTCCGCAGCACGTCGGTGCAGAACGCCACCCACTCGCGCTCGTTCTGGATCGACAGCACGACCTCGGTCCCGTCGCCCGCGGCGAAGGTGCCGTACGGGGCGATCGCGGCGTGGCTGGTGCCGGTGCGCCGGGGCGGGGTGCCGCCGTACTCGGCGTAGTAGAGCGGATAGCCCATCCACTCGGTGAGCGAGTCGAAGAGGCTGATCTCGACCTCGGTGCCGACGCCGGTGCGGTCGCGCTCGTAGAGCGCCGCGAGGATCCCGCTGAACGCGTACATGCCGGCGCCGATGTCCGCGGCCGGGATGCCCGCCTTGGCGGGCGCCTCCTCGGTCCCGGTGATCGAGACGAGCCCCGCCTCGGACTGGATGAGCAGGTCGTAGGCCTTCGCGTCGCGGAAGGGCCCGCTCGCGCCGTAGCCGGAGATCGAGCAGGTCACCAGCCTCGGGAAGCGGGCGCGCAGGGCGGCGGCGCCGAGCCCGAGGCGTTCCGCGGCGCCGGGGGCGAAGTTCTGCACGAACACGTCCGCCCGCTCCAGCAGCCGCAGCACGGTCTCGACGCCCGCCGGGTCCTTGAGGTCGAGCGCGATGCTCTCCTTGGACCGGTTGAGCCACACGAAGTGGCTGGACATCCCCCGCACGGTCCGGTCGTAGCCGCGGGCGAAGTCCCCGCCGCCCGGCCGCTCCACCTTGATCACCCGGGCGCCGAGGTCGGCCAGGTGGCGGGTGGCGAGCGGGGCGGCGACCGCCTGCTCGCACGAGACGACGACGAGCCCGTCCAGGGGCAGCGGGGGCATCCGGATCTCCTCAGCAAGAATGCACGATCTGCCACATCATGCATGATCTGAGTGGGAGAGGCATCTCTGGCTGTCCCGTTCGTGGCCGCTCGCGCTCGCCCATGATCCGCTCGTGGGGAGGAAGGCGGTCGGGATCCGACCGCGCCGCTCCCGAGGAATGGATCATGGCCCTTCCTGGACCGAGTCCGCGTGTCGTCGGGCCGTCGGATGGGTGGTGGCGTGGTCCCGTCCGTCTCGCGCCAATGATCCACCCGTCGGGAGAGGATCGTGCGCGAGTCGACCGCCGGGCTTCCGGAGCGTGGATCATGGACGGCCGGGTGCCAAGGCCGGGTCGCGCCGCGGCGGGAGCACGTCGGGCTGAGCCGAGGGGGCCGGCGGGTCGACGGTCCTGACGGGTCGCGCCTGAGCGGCCCGGGCCCACCCCTCGAGCGTGGACCAATCGGCCCGGCTCCGAGAAGTCGGGGATGTGCGATCGGTTCTCGCACGCCCGAACGGGCGGGCGAAACGGACGAAAGCCCGTCAGTGCTCCGTCTTGATGGTGAAGTAGGAGCCGCGGATGGTGCCGGCCAGCTTCGAGCGCTGGCGGGCGAACTTGAACCGGGTGGCGAGCTCCTCGGGGACCTCCATGCCGTCGGACAGCTTGAAGCCGACGGCGCGCTTGCCGGAGTCCTCGAGGGTGTAGAGGACGTTGACGGACAGGCCGCTCGCGTAGAAGACGTAGGCCCACCTGACGCCCCCGACCTCGAAGGCCGTCGCCTCCAGGGGTGGGGAGTCGATGACGATGTCCCGCTCGTCCCGCAGGATCTCGTGGACCCAGTCCACGGTGTCCCGGGCGTCTGCGGCGGGCTCCACGGTGAACTCGTGGTCGTACTTGTTCTTGAAGTAGCGGGCCTCGTTCGCCCGCAGGCCGGCGAGCGCGTCCGCGACCGGTGACGACTCGAGGCCGACGGTCGACACGGTCTGGAAGTCCACGACGTAGGTCATGGCGGGCCCCCTCGGTCGGGACGGATGGGCGAACGCTGCGCATCCTGCCGGCGCTCCACGCCCGCCGTCACGAGCGGAGTCGGCCGCCCGCCGGGAGCAGCCGCGGGACCAGCCGCACGTAGGCGACCATGCCGACGATCTCCACGAGCGTCTGGGCGACGATCACGACGGCGGCCACGGCGTACGCGTCGGGCAGGGCCAGCGCGAGCGGCAGCACGACGAGGGAGTTGCGGGTGGCGCCGCTGAACACCACGGCCCGGCCGTCCGCGGGCCCCAGGCGCGCCAGCCGGGCCACCAGCGTCCCGAGCGGCGCCATCACCACGAGGAACAGCACGTAGAACGGGGTGACCGCGGCGACCGCGGTCAGGTCGCCACCGAGCACCGGCACCTGCGAGGCGACGACCGTGAGCAGCGTCGCGACCATGAGCGGCACCATCAGCCCGCCCGCTGCCCCCGCCACCCGCCGCCCGGTCCGGCGGCGGGCGGCCCAGGCCTGGGTGGCCCACGCGAGCGCGAGCGGCCCCACGATCAGGACCGCGAACGCCTCGAGGAACGGCCCCACCTCCACGATCGCCGCGAGGTCCGGGCCGCCGAACACGGCCAGGAACACCGGGAGCAGCAGGATCTGCGCGAGGAGCAGCAGGGGGGTGGCCGCGAGCAGCCTGCCGCTGTTCGCGCCGGCCAGCCCGGAGAAGACGATCACGTAGTCCACGCACGGCGCGAGCAGCACCAGCAGGACGCCGACCCGCACGGCGGGCTCCGCGGGCAGGAACCCGACCATCGCGGCCACCACGAGCGGGACCACGACGAAGTCGGTCACGAGCAGGGCGCCCAGGAAGCGCCCGGACCGCAGCGACCGCACCAGCTCCGCGGCGGGGACCTGCAGGAACGTCACATAGAGCAGTGCCCCGAGCACCGGGTTGATCGCGGTCTCCAGGCCGGGCCCCGCGCCGGGTACGACGAGCCCGAGGAGCAGCCCCGCGGCGATGGCCGCGAGGTAGATCGGGACCTGGCGCCGCTCCAGCCACGCGCTCGCCCCGCCCACGCACCCCCGCCTTCGCACCCGCCGT
Organism: Pseudonocardia sp. WMMC193; assembly: GCF_021728735.1. Taxonomy (NCBI): domain Bacteria; kingdom Bacillati; phylum Actinomycetota; class Actinomycetes; order Pseudonocardiales; family Pseudonocardiaceae; genus Pseudonocardia; species Pseudonocardia sp. WMMC193. Next base: position 6,401,100 of record NZ_JAKKDO010000003.1, read on the forward strand.
CCCGCGGCGATTCTCCCGCACCTCCGCGCCACGCCTGCCGTCGGCGGCGAAACCCGTCACGATGGCGTCGTGCTGGGACTGGAGATGGCGGTCGTGCTGGGCGCCGCGCTGGTGCTGTGCGGTGCCCTCGCGCGCCGCTTCCCGATCGCGCCCGCGATCCTGCTGGTGCTCGTCGGCGTCCTCGTCGGGTTCGCGCCACACCTGCGCGAGGCGCAGCTGCCGCCCGAGGTCGTGCTGTTGGTCTTCCTCCCGGTGCTGCTGTACTGGGAGAGCCTGACGACCTCGCTGCGCGAGATCCGCAACAACCTGCGCGTCGTGCTCCTGACCAGTACCGTCCTGGTCTTCGTGACCGCGGCGGCGGTGGCGGCCGTCGCCCATGCGCTGGGGCTGGCGTGGGGACCCGCCTGGGTGCTCGGTGCGGCGCTCGCCCCGACCGACGCCACCGCGGTCGGCGTCCTGGCCCGACGGCTGCCGCGGCGGACCGTGACCACGCTGCGCGCGGAGAGCCTGATCAACGACGGCACCGCGCTGGTGATCTACGGGCTCGCGGTGGGGGTGACCGTGGGGGAGGAGTACCTCTCACCCGCCCACGTCAGCGGGCTGCTGGTGCTGGCCTACGGCGGCGGGCTGCTGGCGGGCGCCGTCGTGGGGCTGCTGAGCTGGCAGGTGCGGCGTCGGATGGACGACCCGATGCTGGAGAACCTGGCGATGCTGGTGACTCCGTTCGCGGCGTTCCTGCTGGCCGAGGCCGTGCACGCCTCCGGGGTGCTGGCCGTCGTCGCCTGCGGGCTGTTCCTCAGCCAGGTCACGCCGCGCATCACCGGCGCGGTCACCCGGCAGACGTCGGTGCCGTTCTGGACGGTGACCACGACGGTGATCAGCAGCTCGCTGTTCGTGCTCGTGGGCCTGCAGGCCCACACCGCGGTCCGGGCGCTCCCCAGCGCCTCGCTCGGGCGGGCGGTGGTCGACATCCTGGTGGTCACCGCCGTGGTGATCGGTGTCCGGTGGGCCTGGCTGTACACCATGCCGTACCTCATCCGGGCCCTCGACCGGCGGCCCGAGCAGCGCCTGCGCCGGGTCGGGGCGCGGCAGCGGTCGGTGAGCGCGGTGAGCGGGTTCCGGGGAGCGGTGTCGCTGGCCGCGGTGCTGGCCGTGCCGCAGACCCTGGACTCCGGCGCCCCCTTCCCGGACCGCGACCTCATCGTCGTGATCACCTCCGGGGTCATCGTGCTGACCCTGCTGCAGGCGCTGCTGCTGCCGCGGGTGGTGCGGTTCGCGCGGCTCCCGCCGGACGACTCCGTCACCGAGGAACGCCGCTACGCCCAGGTGTTCATCATCGACGCGGCGATCGACTCGCTGCCGGAGACGGCCCGGGAGCTCGGGGTCGACGAGGACATCGAGCGGCGGGTGCGCATCGAGATGGAGAAGCGGCGCCAGGTCGCCGCCGCGGACGGGCCCGAGGCGGACCAGGTGCTGCGCCACGACGACCAGTACGCGAACCTGCACCTCGCGCTGATCGCCCGCAAGCGCGAGGCCCTGCTCGAGCTGCGGGACGAGCGGCGGATCGACGACATCGTGCTGCGTCAGGTCCAGTCGGGGCTGGACGTGGAGGAGATCCGGTTCTCCCGGCCCGACCCCGTGGAGTGAATGGGGCTCACTCGCTGCGGGTCGGCTCGGACTCGTTCTCGGCGTCCAGCTCCCGGGCGGCGGCGTCGGTGGCACCCGCGTCCGACGGGACGGCGGAGTCGCGCGTCCCGCCCTCGTGGTCGTAGCGGTCGCGGGCGGTGCCGCCGCCCGCCCCGGTCAGGGCGTGGTCGTCGCCCTCGCCGCCGGGGGCGTCCCCGGTGCGGTCGGAGGGGTGCTCGGTCCTGTGCTCGGTCACGGGGTGCTCCTCAGTCGGTGGGCTCGTCGCCGGGGGCGGCGCCCTGGGCGTCGTCCGCGCTCGGCTGCCCTTCGACGTCCGTGTCGTCGGTGCCGTCGTGGCGGTCCTGGTCGACGCGGTGGCCGAGGACCTCCTCCTCGAGCCGGTCGACCTTCTCCTCGAGGTGGTGGGGGTCGTCGGGTCGGGGATCGGGGGCTTCGCTCATGCAGGCTCTCCTGTGGGTCGGTCGACGAGGTCGAGCCGGTCGGGCTCGTCGTGCGGGTGCATCCGACCGGGGGCGTCGGGGTCGGTGGCGGGCGGCGGGGCGAGCGCGTCCCCGGACCCCGAGGGGCCGAGCACGACCCGCACGGCGCTGCCCGGGTCCACGGACAGGGCGGCCGCCGGATCCTGTTCGACGACGGGTGCCGAGCTCGTGGCGACGACCCCGTCGCCGGTGACCACGATCACCCCCGCCTCGGCGCCCAGCGCGACGGCCTCCGACCCCGTCAGCCCGACGAGGGCCGGGACCACCACGGACCCGCTCATGCCTGCCATGTCCGGGGACTACCCGGCCGGACCCGCTCGTACGCGGGATCAGCGCCCCCGTCTGCTGAGCAGGTGCGCCCGGTCGAGGAGCAGGCGCCCGAGCGTCGGGATCCGCTTGTCGTCGAAACGGGACCGGACGCCGGTCAGGCTCAGCGCGGACGTCGGTCGTCCGGTCGCGTCGAAGACCGCCGCCCCCAGCCCCCAGCTGCCCTCGACGACCAGGCCCGGGTTGACGGCGTAGCCGTGGTCCCGGGTGGTGGCGATCCGGCGCCGCACGGCGCGCCGGGAGTGCGCGGTGCCCCAGCGGGTCGTGAGGTCGGTGGCGTCGAGGTAGTCGTCCGCCTCGTCGGCCGGCAGGTGGGCCAGGATCACCAGCCCCGCCGAGGCGACGCCGAGCGGGAAGCGGATGCCCTCGTGCAGGACGTGCGAGCGCAGCGGGAAGCTGCCCTCGCACTCGGCGAGACAGACGGTCTCCCGGCCGCGCAGCACGGAGAAGTAGGCGCTCTCCCCGGTCTGCTCCGCGAGGTCGGCGAGGACGTCCCGGGCGTGCGGGCTCACGTCGTAGCGCGGCGCGGCCGCGGCGCCGAGCAGGAACAGCTCCGGGCCGAGGTGCCAGCGCCCGGTGACGCCGTCCCGGTCGACGAAGCCCTGGTCGGCGAGGTCGGTGAGCAGCCGGTGCGCGGTGGGGCGGGGGAGCCGGGTGCCGCGGGCCACCGCGGAGGTGGACGCGCCCGCGGTGCCCAGCGCCCGCAGGACCAGACCCACCTTCGCGACGACGGACGCACCGCTCGGGTGCGACACCTCGGGCCCCTCCACCCCGCGATCCTACGTCCGGGGAACAGACGGGTTCGGCGTGGAGCGTCCGCTGAACGGACGCTACCTTGGCGCCTGCGGCCCGGCCGGGTTCCCTGCCCGGGGCGCACGACAGGCCCGCACGACACGAGGAGTCGACATGGACAAGGTGGTCACCGCCGACCGGGCGCTGGCCGACATCCCCGACGGAGCCACCCTCGCGGTCGGCGGGTTCGGGCTCTGCGGCATCCCCTCGACCCTGATCGCGACGCTGCACGCCGCGGGCACGACGGACCTGGAGGTCGTGTCCAACAACTGCGGCGTGGACGACTGGGGGCTCGGGATCCTGTTGTCCGCCAAGCGGATCCGGCGGGTGACCGGCTCGTACGTCGGGGAGAACAAGGAGTTCGCCCGCCAGTACCTCTCCGGGGAGCTGGAGGTCGAGCTCTGCCCGCAGGGCACGCTCGCGGAGCGGCTACGGGCCGGGGGCTGCGGCATCCCGGCGTTCTTCACCCCGGCCGGCGTCGGGTCCCAGATCGCCGACGGCGGCCTGCCCTGGCGCTACGCCTCCGACGGGACCGTGGCCGTGGCCTCGCCCGCCAAGGAGGTCCGGGACTTCGGCGGGGTCCCGCACGTGCTGGAGGAGGCCATCGTCACCGACTTCGCGCTCGTCGCGGCGGCGAAGGGCGACCGGCACGGCAACCTCGTGTTCGACAAGACCGCGCAGAACTTCAACCCGCTGTGCGCCATGGCGGGTCGGGTCACGATCGCGGAGGTGGCCGAGCTCGTCGAGCCGGGCGAGCTCGACCCGGCGCAGGTGCACCTGCCCGGGGTGTTCGTCCAACGGGTGGTGCACGCCCCGGACGTCGAGAAGCGCATCGAGAAGATCACCGTCACGGAGGTGTCGGCGTGAGCCTGACCCGTCACCAGATGGCCGCCCGGGCCGCCGCGGAGCTGCGCGACGGCGAGTACGTCAACCTCGGCATCGGCCTCCCCACCCTGATCCCGAGCTTCCTGCCGGACGACGTGCACGTGGTCCTGCACAGCGAGAACGGCATCCTCGGCACCGGGCCCTACCCGACCCGCGCGGCCGTCGACCCCGACCTGATCAACGCGGGCAAGGAGACGGTGACCGTCCGGCCGGGCGCGGCGTTCTTCGACTCCGCCCTGTCCTTCGGGATCATCCGCGGCGGTCACCTCGACGTCGCGGTCCTGGGCGCGATGCAGGTCTCGGAGACCGGCGACCTGTCGAACTGGGCGGTGCCCGGCAAGATGGTCAAGGGCATGGGCGGTGCCATGGACCTCGTCCACGGCGCCCGCCGGGTGATCGTGCTGATGGAGCACGTGGCCAAGGACGGCTCGCCGAAGATCCTGCGCGAGAACACGCTGCCCTACACCGGCCGGGCCGTGGTGAACCGGATCATCACCGACCTCGCCGTGATCGACGTGACGCCGGACGGCCTGGCGCTCGTCGAGACCGCTCCCGGGGTCACCGAGGACGAGGTCCGCGCGGCCACGGACGCGCCCCTCACGGTCTGACGGGCGCATCCGCTCAGCCGGGGCGGAAGACGGCGAGGGCGCCCGCGAGCATGGCGTAGTAGCCGATGAGCCAGGTCAGGGCGGCGAGGCTGCGCTCCCCGAGCGCGGCCCGGGCCCGGGCGTAGAGCTCGTCGGGCACGGCGTGGGTGCTCAGCAGGGTGCGCCCGAGCTCGACCGCGCACGCCTCCGCGTCGGTGAGCTCCGGGGGCGGGGCGCCGTCGAGGAGGGCCTGCAGCTGCGGTGTCGTGAGACCGGTGTCGCGGGCCGCGGCCTCGTGGGCGGTCCACTCGAACTCCGAGCGGGTGTGCGCGGCGACCGTCATGATCGCGAGCTCGCGCAGCCGCGGCGGGAGGTCCGGATCGGTGCGCAGGGCGGCGCCGACCTGCTGGACCGCGCCCCCGATGCGGGGCGAGCGGAGCATGACGCCGAACGGCCCGAGCAGCCTGCCCCGGTCGTCGACGAGCGGGACCCGGGCCTGGGCGGCCCGCGGCCCGGTGGCGACGGCGTCGTGCACGGCGGCCTGCTCGGGATCCAGCTCGGCCCTGGCCAGGGGATGGGTGCGGGCGGGACCCGCCAGGGGCCGTCCGACCAGGTCGTCGGTCACGCGGTGCTCCGTTCAGGCTTCGGGCAGCTCGCCGATCAGCTCCCGCAGCTGGTGGCGGCCGGTGACCCCGAGCTTGGGGTAGGCGGCGTGCAGGTGGGAGCCGACGGTCCTGGGGGAGAGGTAGAGCTGGTCGGCGATCTCCTTGTTGCGCAGGCCCCGGGCGGCGAGCAGGACGACCTCGCGCTGCTGCGGTGTCAGCGTGCCGAGGGGGTCGGTCGGGGTGGGTGCGGCCGGCGCGGTCCGGGCGGTGGCGCCACTGGCGCGGAGCTCGCTGCGCGCGGTCTCCGCGAGGTACGCGGCGCCGAGTCGGGTGAACATGTCGTGCGCGGAGCTGAGCAGCGGGCGGGCCTCGGTGGGGCTGCGGTGGCGGCGCAGCCACTGGCCGTAGTGCAGCCGCGCGAGGGCGCGCTCCAGCGGCCACTGCTGGCCGGCGGGGTCGATGACGGCGAGCCGGTGGCTGCGTTCGACCTGGTCGTCGGTGGCGCGGCCCTCGCCGAGGAGCGCCTCGGCGCGGTGCAGCTGCAGCCGCATGCGGGTGGTGGGGTGGTCGCCGAGGGCGGCGCGCACGGCGGCCACCACGGGCGCGGCCTGGTCCTGGGCGCCCACGGCGCGGGCCGCGACGGCGAGCTCGGCGACCGAGCGGGCCGACAGGAAGTAGTGCAGGGGCTCCCCGGCCCGGTCGAAGAGGGCGCGCAGGTGGCGGAAGCAGGCGTCGTGGTCGCCCGCCAGGCCCGCGGCCAGCCCCGCGGCGCGCAGCAGCCGGGCGTGGGTCATGCGGTTCTCGTCCAGCTCCACCGCCGTCCAGGCCGCCGGGTCCAGGGGCTGGCCGACCCTCCCCCGCAGGGCGGCGAGCTCGGTGCGCAGGGCGGCGACGTCCGCGTCGAGGTAGCGGTGCCGGTGGACGACGGCGAGGTCGGCGAGCTCGTCGAGCAGGATGGCGGCGTCCGGCCAGCGGCCGGTGTCGACGAGGGCGGAGCCGAGCGCGGGCAGCGTCATGACGACGGAGCCGAGCGGGCCGCCGGGGCCGACCGCGGACCGGGCGCGGCGGAAGGCGTCGACGGCGATGTCCGAGGCGTCGGCGAACCAGGCGGTGGCGCCGAGGCAGAGCAGCCGGGTGGTCTCGGCGGTGCCGGGCAGCGGCCGGTGGACGGCGGAGTCGGGGTTCTCCAGCACGCCGCGCGCGAGCTCGGGCCGGTGCTGTGCCCGGATGCTCTCGATCATCGCCGGGTGGGTGGCGGGTGGCAGCGGGCCGCCGGGGTCCGTGGTCGCGCCCGGGACCAGCCGTCGGATGTGGGCGGCCGCCGCGGCGGCGTGCTCGGGCAGGCCGGACTGCACGGAGACGGCGGTGAGGACCCCGGTCAGGGAGATCGCGGTCCCGGCATGGGTCGGTCGGGCCCGGGTGAGCGGCTCGTCGAGCAGGGCGAACGCCTCGCGTTGGTGGCCGGAGAGCGACAGCCCGTGGCCCGCGGCGATGGCGGCGACGCCGCGCAGGTCGGGGTCGGCGGTGAGCTCGTCGAACCTGCCGTGCAGCTCGCGGATCCAGGCGGGGTCGCCGTAGTCGTCCGCCGCGGCGATGGCCAGGGCGTAGCGCCGGGCGCGGCGGTCGCGGTCCGGGGTGCGCTCCGCCGCCCGTTGGAACGCCTTGGCCGCCGTGTGTACACCCCCGCGCATCCGGGCGACCGCCGCGGTCTGCTCGAGGGCGGCGGCGACCGCCTCGTCGGGGGCGACGCTCGCCTCGGCGAGGTGCGAGGCGTGGCGCACCGGGTCGTCGACGAGCAGGGCGGCGAAGTCCTGGTGAGCCCGCAGCCGCAGGGCCGCCGGGGCGGACTCGTAGGCCGCGGCCCGGACGAGCGGGTGGCGGAAGACGACCGCCCGCCTGCCGACGGCGACCAGCCCCGCCTCCTCGGCGGGCCGCCACCCGGCGAGGTCGTCGCCGCGCCCCGCCGCGGCCATGACGGTCGCGAGGTCCTCGTGCTGGGCCGCCGCGGCGTAGAGCAGCAGGGTCCGGGTGTTCTCGGGGAGCCGGGCCAGCTGCGCGGCGAACATGTCCTGCAGCCGGGCGGCGGGGGCCGCGCCCGTGTCGCCGAGCCCGCCCTCGCGCGCCGCGACCGCGGCGAACTCCACCAGGGCGAGGGGGTTGCCCGCCGCCTGGTGCAGGACGTCGAGCCGGGTGCCGCCGGTCGGGGCGTCGGGGAGGTCGTCGACGAGACGCGCGGCGGCGACCTCGGACAGCGGACCGAGCTCGACCAACGGGACGGTGGCCTCGATCCGCGGGGGACGCACCGTGGAGCGCGCGGCCAGCAGCAGCGCGACGCGCTCGATGGTCAGCCTGCGCAGCACGAACGTGAGCACCTCGGCGGTGTCCCGGTCGACGAGCTGCAGGTCGTCCACGATCACGACGAGCGGCCTGCGGGCGGAGACGGTCTCGAGCAGGGTCAACACGCCGGTGCGGACCGCGACGGCCTCGGTCGGTGCCGGTTCGCGCAGCAGGCCGACGGCGGTGCGCACCGCGCCGCCGATGTCCGGCGGCAGCGCGTCGATCTGCGGGAACACGGGCTTGAGCAGCTGGTTGAGGACGGCGAACGGCTGGTCGGCCTCGGCCTCGCAGCCCTGACCGCGCAGCACGGTGTGCCCGGCCGCGGCGGCGGCCTCGGCCCCCACCTCCAGCAGGCTGGTCTTGCCGGTGCCCGCCTCGCCGAGCAGCAGCAGGGAGCGCGGCCCGCGGCGCGCACCGTCCACGGCGGCGAGGACACGCCGGATCTCGTCGTCGCGACCGACGAGACCCATGTGCGCTCCTCACCCCGCGCGGACGACCGGGTGCCCAGTGTGGCGGATGGCGGTGGGCGGGGACAGTCGGCTTTCCCGAGATCGGCGCTCGGGGGTTCTACACTCGGCCCGTCGAGAGGACGAGGCCCGATGGCGACGGAGGAGACCGGCCGGTCACCCGAGCTGGACCCGGTGGTGGCGCGGCTGGTCCGGTCGTCGGCCACGCCGCCCTTCCTCGGTGACCTCGGTCCGCACGACGGCAGGCTGGCCCTCGCCGAGTCGCAGGGCTACTCGATGGACCAGGAGACGCTGCCGGGGGAGTTCTCCGTCGCCGAGATCGGCCCGGCCGGGCTCGTGGGGTTCTGGACGGTGCGGCCGCCCGGGCCGGCCGCCGCGCCGCTGCCGGTGGTGCTCTACCTGCACGGCGGCCGGTTCATGATCGGGGACGCACACACCCACTCGCGCGTGGTGCGCGACCTGGTCGCGGCGTCCGGCGCGGCGTTCGTGGTGCCGGAGTACACACGCACGCCGGAGGCCCGGTTCCCGGTCGCGCTGGAGGAGGGCTACGCGCTGCTGGAGTGGGTGGTCGAGCACGCCCGCGACCTGGGGTTCGACCCGGACCGGGTCGCCGTCGCGGGGGACTGCGCCGGCGCGACGCTGGCCACCGGGCTCGCCCTGCTCGGCGCCCGTCGGGGCGGCCCGCGGCCGCGGGCCCAGCTGCTCTACTACCCGTTCGTCGACGACCGGTGCGACACCCCGTCGCACCGTGGCCTCGGCGACGGGTACCTGCTGACCAGCGCGCAGGTCCGCCGCTACTGGCGGGCCTACCTCCCGGACGCCGCGGCGCGGGCCGACCCGCTGGCGGTGCCCGCCCGGGCCACCGCGACCGAGCTGGCGGGCCTGCCCGACACGCTCGTGGTCACCGCCGAGGCGGACGTGCTGCGGGACGAGGGTGAGCGCTACGCCGAGCGCCTGCGCGCGGCCGGGGTCGCGGCGACCACGACCCGGTACCGGGGGACGGTGCACGACTTCGTGACCCTGCGCGCGCTGGAGACGACCGAGGCGGCCACCGAGGCGATCGCGCAGGGCGGGGAGTTCCTGCGGCGCGCGCTGCACCCCGCGCGCGGGGCCGGCGCCGGAGCCTGAGTCCGAGCCCGAGTCGACGCAACCCGCCGCATTGCGTCGTTCGACCGATGCCGCCCTCCGCTACGGCACGCAACGCTGGCGCGGTGACCGACAAACCCGTGCTGGAGCCCGCCGCCCAGGACTTCGCCGACGCGACGAGCAAGCCCCCCTTCCTCTACGACCTCGGGCCCGTCGAGGGCCGCAAGACCGTCGACCAGGTCCAGGCCGGAGACGGCGTCTCCCGACCGGACGCCGAGGTGACCGACCTGACCGTCCCCGGCGGCCCGTCCGGCGAGGTCTCGATCCGGATCCTCAAGCCGGTCGGCGCGACCGGCCCGCTGCCGGTGGTGTTCTACACCCACGGCGCGGGCTGGGTGTTCGGCAACGCCCACACCCACGACCGGCTGATCCGCGAGCTCGCGGTGCGCGCGGACGCCGCGGTGGTGTTCACGAACTACAGCCTCTCGCCGGAGGCGCGCTACCCCACCGCGATCGAGGAGATCTACGCCGCGCTGCAGTGGGTCGCCGCGAGCGGCGCCGAGCAGGGCCTCGACCCGACCCGCATCGCCGTGGCCGGGGACTCCGTCGGCGGGAACATGACCGCCGCGACCACGCTGCTGGCCAAGCAGCGCGGCGGCCCCGCCCTGGCCGCGCAGGTGCTGTTCTACCCGGTCACGAACGCCGCGTTCGACACCGCGTCCTACGAGGAGTTCGCCACCGGGTACTTCCTCTCCCGGGAGGGCATGCACTGGTTCTGGGACCAGTACACGACCGATCCCGCGCAGCGCGCCGAGATCACCGCCTCCCCGCTGCGCGCCACCCTCGACGACCTCGCCGGGCTGCCCGAGGCCCTCGTGATCGTCGGCGAGGCGGACGTCCTGCGGGACGAGGGCGAGGCCTACGCCGCCAAGCTGCGGTCCGCGGGCGTGCCGGTCACCGCGGTGCGCTTCCAGGGCATCATCCACGACTTCGTCATGCTCGACGCCCTGCGCGACACGCACGCCGCCCGTACCGCCACGAGGCTCGCGGGCGAGTTCCTCCACGACGCACTGCACCCCTGATCCACCGCCGAGAAGGAGTCGCTCATGCCCCAGCCCACCGTCGTCCTCGTGCACGGCGCCTTCGCCGACGCCGCGAGCTTCGCCCCCGTGGTCTCCGAGCTGCTGTCCTCGGGGGTGACGGTCCGGGTCCCGGCCGTGCCCAACCGGAGCCTGATCGGCGACGCGGAGTACATCGCCTCGGTCGTCCGCGCGATCGACGGCCCGGTCCTGCTCGTCGGCCACTCCTACGGCGGCGCGGTGATCACCGTGGCCGGTGCCGAGGAGAACGTCGTCGGCCTGGTCTACCTCGCGGGCTACGCGCTGGAGGAGGGGGAGAGCCTCGCCGAGCTGCAGGGCCGCTTCCCCGACTCCCCGCTCGCGACCGCCCTCGTCCAGACGCCCTACCCCGGCGGCGTCGACATCACCGTGGACGTCGAGCGGTTCCCGTCGATCTTCGCGGCGGACGTCGACCCCGAGGTCGCCAAGGTCCTCGCCGTCGGGCAGCGGCCGCTCGCCTACGCCGCGTTCGGCGAGGCCGCCCCGGCCGCCGCCTGGAAGACCAGACCCAGCTGGGGCGTCGTCTCCTCGTCCGACACCACGATCAACCCGGACGTCGAGCGGTTCGGCTACGAACGGGCGGGCGCCACGGTGACCGAGATCGACTCGTCCCACCTGGTCATGCTGGCGCACCCCAAGGAGGTCGCGGACGTCATCCGCACCGCGCTCGCGGCGGTCGGCTGACCCGCCCCGGCTCCACACTGCGCTACGCGTTGAGGTACCGGATGACCGCGAGCACCCGGCGGTGGTCGTCGTCGGTGAGCGCCAGGCCGAGCAGGTCGTAGATCCGGGAGACGTGCTGCACCACGGCCTTCTCGGAGATGCCGAGCCTGCGGGCGATGCCCGCGTTCGTCCGGCCCTGGGCCAGCAACGCGATCACCTCGGTCTGCCGGGGCGTCAGGTCGTCGAGCGGGTCCGGCGCGGAGCGGGCCCGGTGGAGCATCGCGGAGACGACGTCGGGGTCGAGGACGGTGCCGCCACCGGCCACGGTCCGGACGTCCCGGCAGAAGCCCGCCACGTCCGCGACCCGCTGCTTGAGCAGGTAGCCGACCCCGGTCGGACGGTCGGCGAGCAGCTCGTAGGCGTACTGGCGGTGGACGTACTGGGAGAGCACCAGCACCGCGGTGTCCGGGCGCTCCGCGCGGATCGCGAGCGCGGCGCGCAACCCGTCCTCGGCGTGGTCGGGCGGCATGCGGATGTCGGTGAGCACGAGGTCGGGCCGCTGGTCGCGGGCGAGCCGGACGAGGTCCGGCGCGGTGTCGGTGGCCCCGACCACCTCGCAGCCCGCACCCTGGAGCAGGAGGACGAGACCCTCGCGCAGGAGGGCCTCGTCCTCGCCGATCACGACTCGCACGGCAGCTCGACCCGCAGTCGGGTGCCGCGGCCCGGGGGACTGAGCAGGTCCAGCCTGCCGCCGAGGGCGTCGACGCGGTCGGCGATGCCGCGCAGCCCCCCGCCCGTGAGGTGGGCGCCGCCGACCCCGTCGTCTCGCACCTCGACGGCGAGGTGGCCGCCGTCGTGGGTCAGTGACACCCACAGCGCCTGCGCGGCCGCGTGTTTGACCGCGTTGGACAGGGCCTCCGCCACCGTGAAGTACGCGGCGGTCTCGACCGTGACCGGCAGCCGCGCGTCCTCCTCGGGCAGGCGGACCGTGCTGGGCAGCGGCATCCGGTCGACCAGCTCCCGCAGCGCGGCGACCAGCCCCCGCTGGACCAACAGGGCGGGCAGGATGCCGTGCACGAGCCCGCGGAGCTCGGCGATGGCCGTCTCGGCGTCGGTGCGCACCGCCCGGGCCTGCTCGTCCACCGGCGGCGCGGTCCGGTCGGCGAGGGTGCCCGCCCGCAGCGCCAGCACGACGAGCCGGGCCTGCAGCCCGTCGTGGAGGTCCCGGGCCAGGCGCCTGCGCTCGAGGTCCCCGGACTCGACGATGCGGGCGCGCGACTCGCGCAGCGCGGCGCGACCGGCCAGCAGCGCGGCGGTGAGGCGTTCGCGCTCCATCGCCAGCGCGACCACCCGGCCCGCCGCCCGGACGGGCTCCGGGTCGGCGAGGGACACCGCGTCGTAGACGATGGCCCCGACGTCGTCGATCTCGACGGCCGCCCGGGAGCCGCCCGCGGGCGGCAGGGCCACCGGCCTGCCGGACGCGTCGGCGTGGCACCGCTGCTCGGGCAGCCAGAACAACAGCTCCAGGGAGGGATCGCCCAGCGTGGCGGCGAGCGCGTCCCGCAGCTGCGGCCGGTCGCCCTCCGCCGCGCCCAGCCACGCGCCGAGCTCCTCGACCTCGGCGGTGCGGGCGAACCCGCCGCGCAGCAGGCCCGCGAGGAAGGCGACCGGCACCCCGGCCATCACCGTGAGCTGCAGGGCGAATAGGGTCGCGGGATCGATGTCGACGAACCGGGTGAGGATCGAGCTGCTCGTCAGGAACAGGATGGTGAGGATCCCGTAGCCGGACACCGCGGCGAGCACCCGCCGTTGGGCCCGGTCCGCCCCGCGCATCCGCCGCACCAGCACGAACGCGCTCAACGCCACGACGACGAAGCCGGCCGCCGTCGTCACCCGGGCGAAGGCCTCGGCGAGGTCGGGCCGGTCCGCGACGGACAGCACCGGGGGCACCCCGGGCAACGGCCGGAAGACGTAGCTCGGCACCGGCAGGACCAGCGTGACGACGTACCCGCTCACGGCCAGCCGCCGGGAGAACCGGTCGGGCAGCCTGCCGGACGGGAACGCCAGCAGCAGGTGCAACAGCACCCCGATCGGCAGCTGCGCGAGCACCGTGCCGACGATCGCGGTGGCCGTCGTCGCGATGTTGCTCGCCGCGGAGGCCGACAGGCTGAGTCCGCACAGACACAGCAGCGCACCGGTCCGCCCGGACGGGCGGCGCCACCAGGCCACCAGGCCCGCCGCGAGATAGCAGGCCCCGGTCAGGGCGTAGCCGACCAGCGCGGGGACGGGGCCCGCACCCTCGTGCACGAACAGGGCGATCTCCAGCGCGGTCAGCCCCGCACCGACCACCCCGAGCTGGAGGAGGGCGAGGCGCAGCGAGGCCCGCAGGGGCGACTCGGACCGGGCGCTGCTCACCGCGGCAGATCGTCTCCTACATCCCGACGACGGTCCAGTCGGCGACCCGACCGGACCCAGGTCCCTCCCGCACTGGACCCAGGTCCATTCCGGGCGGAGGCGATCGCCGCAGAGAATTCGCTCCGCCGCCGCTGCCCGGCGGCGGCCGTCGGGGGCACCGACCTGTGGAGGATCCTGCATGACGACCGTCACGGCCCGCGTCGGCTGCGCCGCCCTCCTGGCGGCCGTCCTCACCCTGGCCGGGTGCGCCTCGTCCCCGCCGCCGGAGCCGACGACCACGGCGGCCGCCTCGAACGCCTCGGCCGCGCTCCCGGTGGGCCCCGACGCGACGGCCGTGCTCACCCCGATCGCCGCCCGACCCCTGTCTCCCGAGATCTACCCGGTCCTGGGCGCGGACGACCGCCTCCACCTGGCGTACGAGCTCCAGATCGTCAACATGAGCGGCGGTCGCGTGCTCCTCGACAGCGTGGCCGTCCTGGGCGACGGCGACACCGCGCTCACCACGATCCCGCAGGCCGACCTGCGGCTCCGGCTCGCCGGGGGTGCGAGTGGTGACGCGTTCGGCCCGGGGGAGGCCGCCGATCTCTTCCTCGACGTGACCCTCCCGGCGGACGCGACCCCGCCGCAGGTCGTCCGACACACCTTCGCCGTGGCGATGCCCGACGGCGCGACGAAGAACCTCACGTTCACCGGCGTCCCCGTCGCCGTGTCCGACCAGCAGGCGGTCGTCGTCGCGCCGCCGCTGAAGGGGAAGGGCTGGGTCGCGGGCAACGGCTGCTGCGACGCCGTGACCGCCCACCGCGGCGCGACGCTCCCGGTGGACGGCACCATCCGCGTCGCGCAGCGGTTCGCGATCGACTTCGTGCAGCTCGACGCGGCCGGGCAGCTCTACACCGGCGACCCCGCCGACAACGCGTCCTTCCCGTTCTTCGGCGACGAGATCCTCTCCGCGGCCGACGGGACGGTGGTCCGGGTGCTCGACGGTGAGCCCAACCAGCCGCCCGGCACCCTGCCTGCGGGCGCGAACCTGCAGAACGCGGACGGCAACTACGTCGTGGTGGACATCGGGAACGGCCGCTTCGCGTTCTACGCCCACATGCAGCCCGGCACGGTCCGGGTGAAGGTCGGGGACCGGGTCAAGACGGGGGACGTCCTCGGGATCCTCGGCAACAGCGGCAACACCGACGCCCCGCACCTGCACTTCCACATCATGGACGGGCCGTCGCCCCTGCAGTCGAACGGACTGCCGTTCGTCTTCACGAGCTTCACCGGAACCGGTGTGGTCGGCGACGAGGCCGCGATCGTGGCCCCGTTCGCGCCGCAGGCACCCGTCGTCCCGATCGACGCCACGACGTGGGCCGGGCCGCACCGCGACCAGCTCCCGCTGAACCTGCAGGTCGTCGACTTCGGCTCCTGACCAGCGCAGTGTGGAGCCACCACTGTCGTGTGAGGGCTTCGAAACGACAGTGGTGGCTCCACACCGCCTACGGGGTCGAGCGGTGCGCGCCCGACCAGGCCAACCCGGAGACGACCGCGTCCTCCAGGAGCGCGCCGGGGAGGTCGCTGCCGAGCCGCGCGGCCAGCGCCGCGCGCAGGCGAACGCCGCCGAAGGCCGTGGCGAGCGCCGCCGCCACCGCGGCGGCCGCCTCGGCCACGGTCCAGACGTCGGGATCCCGGGTGGTCCGCAGGCCCGCGGTCACGGCGGCGACGGGGGCGAGCAGCAGCCGCGGAGCGAGACCCGGCGCCCGGGTGCGCGGCGGGGTCACGGGGAGCTTGTCGCCCACCGCCTCGCCGACCGCGAACAGGCAGGCGACGACCCGGCCCACGGGCGTGCCGAGCCGGCCCGCGGGCCCGCGGTCGGCGACGGTCGAGGTCAGGGCCACGGCGGCCGGACCGGCGCTGCTGCGTCCCCCGGTCGCCGCGCCGAGCGCCGCCGCCCGCGCCAGCCGGGCGAGTCGCTCCCGCGCCGGGTGCGGCAGCCGGTCGAACCCGGCGGTGGGGTCGGAGGTGTTCACGAGGCCGCCGGGTCGCAGGACCGGGCGAGGTCGGCGAGGGGGCCGGGCAGGGGAGAACGCATGTCGTCGGCTACCCGCGCCGCCCGGGTCGAACCCGCGCCGACGCACCGGCCGCGCCCCGGTGGCGGTACCGTGCGCCGTGGCTGAGGGTGGAGGCCACCATGACGGCAGAGCCGAACACCACGGAGCCCTGGCTCACCCTCGTCGTCGACGCGTCGCCTGCCCTGCTGGCGGTCGTCCGCGGGGGGATCGAGGCCTGGCTGACGAACCTCCGCTGGCGCCCTGCGGACATCCGCCCCGTCGTGTCCGCGGTGAGCGAGGCCGCAGGCAACGCGATGGAGCACGCCTACCGCACCGAGGAACCGGGCACGGTGAGCGTCGAGCTGGTGGTCGAGAACGGGCAGGCGGGCCGCCGGGTGCGCGTCGCGGTGTCGGACCGGGGGAGCTGGCGACCGGTGGGCTCGGTGCCCGGGCGCGGCAACGGGATCGCTTTGATGTCGGCCCTGATGGCGGAGGTGCGCGTCGACCGCCTGCCCGGCGGGACCTCCGTGCACCTGCTCTCCCAGCGCGAGGGATCGGGCTGAGGACGGGGCTCACGGCGGGGTCACCAGCGCGCCCGCGCGCAGGTGGCTGGGCAGCTCCGTGATCACGGGGATGCCGAGCGCCTGCAGGACCAGCCGGGCGGGCCGGTGCTCGCCGCACTGGAGCAGCAGCCCACCGCCCCGGTCCTCCTTGACCGCGCGCATCTCCTCGAGGAACCGGACTCCGGCGGCGGAGAGGTGGCCGACCTCGTCCAGGCCCACGACGAGGACCGGGGCCGCGTCCAGCAGCGGCCCGACGGCGCGGCGGAAGCCCGGGAGGGTGGCCAGGTCGACCTCCCCGCGGACGGAGAGGATCGCGCACCGACCGTCCCGGGTCGGCGTGCACTGGACGGTCGGTTCGTGCAGCAGCATGACGCCTCCGTTCCGGAGACGGGCGCTGGTGGTCGAACACGCGTCGCGGAAGAGTGTGACAGGCCGTCCGCCGCCGGCACAGCCCTGCAGGCCGCCCACTAACCCGACCGGGCCGGGATACACATCGGGAATTTCTGCTGCAGGACACCCCGGAACCCGGTAGCGTGCGTCCGATCGGCAGTCGCCGACGAGGTCAAACCAGCGCCTCCTTCCACACCTCGGTCTGTGGAGAGGGTTGATGACGATCGCGTCCGCACCGTCCCGTGCACCCGGCTACGACGAGAACGACCTGGACGACGGCCTCCCGATGCTGCGGAGAATGGCCGCGCTGCCGGAGGACGACCCCGAACGGGACGCCCTCCGCACCACCCTGATCCTGCGGTTCCTCCCGGTCGCCGAGCGGATCGCCGCGCGGCAGGCGGCGTCGACGCCGTGGGCGCGAGACGATCTCCTGCAGATCGGCCGGACGGCCCTCGTCGGCGCCGTGGACCGATGGGACCCCGACCGGGCCCACGGCGACTTCCTCGGCTATCTCGTCCCGTGCGTCCGCGGCGAGATCCTCCGGTTCTTCCGGGACCAGTCGTGGACCATGCGGGTCCCGCGCCGGGTCAAGGACCTCCACGTGGCGATCCGGAAGGTGACCGGTCCGATGTCGCAGGAGCTCGGCCGCGCGCCGCGCCCCTCCGAGCTCGCCGAACGGCTGGGCGTCCCCCGGGAGGAGATCGTCGAGGCGTTGCGCGCCGAGGACGACCACCATCCCATGGCGCTCGACGCCGCCCCCGAGGACGGACAGCCGTCCGTCTCCGACCGCGTCCCCCAGGTCGACGGCGGCTACGAGCTGGTCGAGGACCTCCGGTCGCTGCGGCCCCTCCTGGAACGGTTGCCCGCCCGGGAGTACCGCATCCTGATGCTGCGCTACTACGGCGACCGCACCCAGACCCAGATCGCCCAGGAGATCGGGATCTCCCAGATGCACGTCTCCCGGCTGCTGACCCAGACCCTGGCGCGGCTGCGGCGCGGGCTGCTGGCCGAGCCGCCCGGCGAGGAGGGCCGGAGGCCGAGCCGCTGACCGGGGCGACGCGCTCAACCGCCTCGGGCGAGGCTCAGGGCCGACCGTGCCACCCGGGCGGCCGGCACGTCGAGACACTCGTGGCCGTAGGGGCAGGCGAACTGGCGGCAGGGGGTGCAGACGGTGGGGACGCGCAGCACCCGGGCAGGCACGGACCGGGGCCGGTACTGGTCGAGGTCCTCGGTCCCGGCGAAGAGCGCGACGACGGGGGTGCCCACCGCGTCCGCCAGGTGCATGCCGCCGCTGTTGTTGGTCACCGCCACGGCGGCCCCGGCGAGGAGTCCGGCGAGGCCGGGCACGGCCAGCCCGCCCGCCAGCGCCACGCAGCCGCGCAGGTCCGCCGCGATCTCACCGACGAGGTCGCGCTCGGCCGCGGGGCCGCACACCGCGACCCCCAACCCGCCCGCCACCAGCTTGCGGGCGACCTCCCGGAAGCGGGCGGCCGGGTAGCGCCGTGACGCGCAGGACGCTCCCGGGAGGATCACGGCGTAGGGCCACTGCGTCGCGAGGCGGGCGCCGGTCAGCGCCCGCCGCCCGGCACCGCGGGCGGCCTCGTCGACCCGGGCGTGCAACCGGGTGCCGCCCCGGGGCACCCCGAGCCGCTCGAGCAGCAGCAGCGTGCGGTCGACCTGGTGCACGGCGTCGTCGGGGGCCGGGACCCAGTGCGTCAGGGCGGAGCCGCCGAACTCCTTCGAGGCGCCTGCCCGCACGGGGATGCCGGCGAGCTGGCAGACGTAGCCCGCGGCCCAGGGGGACTGGGAGAAGGAGGTGGACACGAGGGCCAGGTCGTAGCGGCGGGCCGCGATGCGCCCCACGAGGCCCGGGTCGGGCGGTCCGGGAGCGGTGGCGATCCGCTGCCAGGACACGTCGGCCACGACCACGCCGTCGACCTCGGGCAGCAGGTGCGCCGCGGCGGCGCCCGCCGGGGAGGCCAGCAGGTCGATCCGGGCGTCGGGCACGGCGGCGCGCAGCGCCGCGAGCGCCGGGCCGAGCAGCAGGACGTCTCCGAGGTTGTCCGGACGCACCACCAGCAGCCTGCGCACCTGCCCCCACCGGATCGGCGCGCCCGCGACGGCGGCGGGGTGCTCGAGCGGCGCCGTGGCAGGGGACCGGTAGGTCGGACGGCGGCTCACCCCCCGGGCGCCGCGGGGTGACCGGGAAGGCGCCCCGACTGGTTCCCTCGTGCTCATGGGCCCGCGCCTTCCCGCTCGTCGCGATTTCATGCACGCGACGCCACGGTGGTCACGGAGGGTAGTAGTTCGCCCGGAGGAGTTTGTGCCCGGAGACTGAGGCAAGACGACCGCCCATGACCACGGTCTGGAACCCACCCGCGGCGATCCTGTTCGATCGGGACGGCACGCTCGTCGTCGACGTGCCCTACTGCGACGACCCGTCCGCCGTGCGACCGATGCGCACCGCGGCGCGGGCGCTCGGCGCGGTCCGCGCCCGCGGGCTCCCCGTCGGGGTGGTGTCCACCCAGTCCGGCGTGGGCCGCGGTCTCCTCCGGCGGTCGGACGTCGAGGCCGTGAACCGCGAGGTCGACCGCCTGCTGGGGCCGTTCGACACCTGGCAGGTCTGCCCGCACACCCCCGCCGCGGGCTGCAGGTGCCGCAAGCCCGCGCCCGGGCTGGTGCTCGCGGCCGCCGCGGCCCTGGGCCTCCCGCCGCACCGCGTGGCGGTGGTCGGGGACATCGGCGCGGACGTCGACGCGGCGCACGCCGCCGGCGCGGTCGCGGTCCTCGTGCCCACCGCCGCCACCCGGGTGGACGAGGTCGGGCGGGCCCCGGTCGTGGCCTCGGACCTGGTGCGGGCGGTGGACTACCTGCTGCACGGACCGTGCGTGGACGCGGCGTGAGGCGTGTGCGCGACCGCGCGGGCGACGTCCTGCTCGCGGGTCCCGCGGTGCTCGGGGACGTCCCCGCGACCGTCGCCCGTGGGGCGGGCTCGTGAGACCGGTCGTGGTGGTCGGGGACGTGCGGCTCGACGTCGACGTGCACGGCACCGTCGACCGGCTCTGCCCGGACACCCCGGTGCCCGTCCTCGACGTCGTCGAGGAGCGCTCCCGGCCCGGCGGAGCCGGACTCGCGGCGGCCGTGCTCGCGGGCTCCGGGGTGCCGACCACCCTGGTCACCGCCCTGGCCGACGACGGGGATGGGATGCGGAGCCTGCTCGAGCCGTCCGTCCGCGTCGTCGCGGGCCGGGCCCTGGGCGACACCCCGACCACGCGTCGGTGGCACGGCCCGCAGGGCCCGCTGCTGTGCACCGACACCGGCGGGGGCACCCCGGCCCCCGGGTTCGGCGCGACCGTGCGGAACGGCCTGCGGAGCGCGCTCGACGCTGCGGGGGCGGTGCTCGTGTCCGACGACGGCCGGGGGGTCACCGCCGACCCGGTCGTCCGGGAGCTCCTCACCGCTGCCGTCGACCGCGGGACGCCCGTGGTGTGGGACCCGCACCCGCGGGGCCATGAGCCCGTTCCCGGAACCGTCCTCATCCCAAACGCCGCCGAGGCGACCGCGGCGCTCGGGCTGGTCGACGAGGACGGGGACGCGGTCGGCGGCGCGGTGGGCCTGCAGGACGAGCAGGGCTGCCGCGCCGTCGTCGTGACCCGGGGGGAGCGGGGCGCGGTGCTGGTCGTGGATGCGCACTGCATCGTCGTGCCCGCCGTCGCGGCCGAGCAGGGTGACCCCCGCGGCGCGGGGGACGCCTTCGCCGGGCGGCTCGCCGCCACCCTCGCCGACGGGATCGACCTGCTCGCGGGGGTGACGGCGGCCGTCGAGGAGACCGGACGGTTCGTCGCCGCGGGCGGGGCCGCCGCGGTCCGCCGGAGCGAGGGCCGGTGGACGCAGGCCTGATCGGGCCGGGACCGAGACCTCGAGGAGGAACCCGGACACCGCGCCCGTCCGACACACGCGCAGGAGGGCGCTCGGGCGGGGGACGGTCACGGCGATCCCGGGCCGCTCGGTCACGGCCGACGGGCTGCTGCCGCGACGGCCGCGGGCGACAGGTCGACCAGGCACGCCGGGAGCGGTGCCACCGGGCAGCGCGCCTTCCCCCAACAGACCTGCTCGGTGATCGCGTTCGGGAGCCGGTGCGGACAGCCGGGCAGGCCCTGCAGGCTCACCGCCGGGGTGTCCAGCCCGTAGCGCTCGGCCAGTGTGGGCCCGAACAGCCCGATGGTCCGCGCGCCCACGGCCGCGGCGACCCGCGTCGGGCCGGTGTCGCCGCCGATCACGGTGCCACCGCGGCGGCCCACCGCGGCGAACCGGGCGGCGAGCCCGCGCAGGTCGGTCGGCGGCAGCTCCGGCGCCGGGGTCCCGGGTCCGACCGCCACCACCGGCGGGTCGAGCAGCCCGCACAGCGCCGCCCAGTGCGGCCACACCTTCACCGACATCCCCGCCCCGGGGACGAGCACGGTCGGCACGCCGGCGGGCAGGGCGGCATCGGCCGCCGCGATCTCGGCGGCGGTCAGGTGCAGGCGCGGCGGGCGGTACCAGCGCGCGAGCAGGCCCTCCGCGGCCAGGATCCGGACGTAGCGGCGGGAGACCGGTTCGTCCGGCGGCGGATCCCGCCACAGGTCCGTGACGCCCGGCGTGCCGCGCTCGGCGACCAGCTCCGGGATGCCGTGCAGCCGGGTCGTGCTGACCACGAGGTCGGTGTCGTCGAGCGCCGCCGAGACCGTCTCGGGCTCGGCGCCGCGGGCGGCCCGGAGTACCTCCGTCACGGTCGGGTCGGAGTCCAGGAGGGCCGCACCGGGGTCGTGGGTGAGCACCCGCAGCGCGGCGCGGGGGAACCGGGCGGCGAGGCCGTGCACGACCGGCAGCGCCATGACCAGGTCGCCCAGCCCGCCCGACAGCTCGACGACCAGGATCTGCTCAGGCACCCGCACCCACCTCGGCGGTGTGCGGCACGGCGTCGGGCCGCGGGTCGGCTCCGCCCTGCACCATCGCGATCACCGCCCCCACTTCCCCGCGGACCGGCGCCGAAACCCCGCGGTGTGGACGCCCCGCGGCGCGGGTAGCGGTCGGGAATGGACGACACGACAGCCCGGGACCTGCTGACCGCCGAGCGGGACCGGCTCGACGGCGAGCTGCGCACCGAGTCGGCCGACGAGGCCGCGCGCCGGGACGCCCTGGCCGAGCAGGGCGCCGCGGGGGAGGACTTCGGGGACGCGGGCGCCGACCTGGCGCACACGACGGAGGGCGAGCTCTCGGTCGACACGATCCGCAGGCAGCGACGGGAGGTGGGCGAGGCCCTCGACCGCGTGGACCGCGGCGAGTACGGCCGCTGCGTGGTGTGCGGCCGCGAGATCGACGACGAGCGCCTCAGGGCCCGCCCAGAAGCACAGACCTGCCGAGAGCACGCCGCCTGACCCCCGGCGTCGTGGACCGGGGCGAGTGCGGCGTCGGGCCGGCGGCTACCCGCGCCGCAGCCGCTCGGGCTCCGCCGCACCGTCGATGTCGATGCCGCGGCGCAGCAGCTTGAGCGTGTAGATGGTGTCCCGGGAGATCAGGTGGCTCAGCCCGGTCGCGAGCGCGACGGCCACGAGCAGCGGCAGGATGACGGCGTACTGGCCGGTCAGCTCGAACACGATCAGCGCGGCCGCGATCGGGGCGTGGCTCGCGGCGGCGAACACCGCGGCCATCCCGACCAGCCCGAAGGCGCCGGGGGAGAGGGCGAGTCCGGGGAACACGGCCTGGGCGACGACCCCGAACGCGGTGCCGAGCATGCCGCCGACGAACAGCGAGGGCGCGAAGACACCGCCGGAGCCGCCGATGCCGATCGTGAGGCTGGTGGCGACCATCTTCCCGACCAGCAGGAGCACCAGCAGACCGAGCGCGTACGACCCCGAGACGGCCGATTCGAGGACCGGGTAGCCCACGCCGTACATCTGGGGCAGCGCGAAGAGGACCGCGCCGAGCAACACGCCGCCGACGGCGGGCCGCAGCCACTCGGGGCCGCGCCAGACCCGGTCGCAGACGTCCTCGACGAGGTAGAGGAACCGGGCGAAACCCCAGCCGACGACGCCGGCGGCGAGACCGAGGACGCCGTACAGGGGCAGCTCGGCGGCCGAACCGAGCGAGTACGCGGGCAGCTGCAGGACATGGTCGTGCCCGACGAGGGCGTGCGCGATCACGTTCGCGGTGACCGACGAGATCACGACGACACCGAAGGCCTCGGCGGTGAAGGCGCGCAGGATGATCTCCAGCGCGAAGAACACCCCGGCCACCGGTGCGTCGAACGTCGCGGAGATCCCGCCCGCGGCCCCGCACGCGACCATCAACCGCAACCGGTGCTCGGGGACGCGCAGCCACTGCCCGATCGAGGAGCCGAGCGCGGAGCCGATCTGGACGATCGGTCCTTCACGTCCCACGGACCCGCCGGTCCCGATGCACAGCGCCGAGGCCAGCGACTTGACCGCCGCGACCCGCGCGGGGATCCGACCACCGTTCTGGGCGACGGCCAGCATCACCTCGGGCACGCCGTGGCCGCGGGCCTCGGGGGCGAACCGGTACACCAGCGGTCCGTAGAGCAGGCCGCCGACGACCGGGGCGAGCAGCAGGAACCACGGTCCCAGCGCGGGCAGGTGCAGGCTGGCGACGCGGCCCGCCGCGCCGTAGTCGTTTCGCCCCGTGACCAGGTTCGTGATCGCGAGGATCAGGTAGCGGAACACGACGGCACCCAGTCCGGCGCCCGCACCGATGATCAGGGCGAGCCCGACGAGGCCGTACTGGCTGGCGACCAGCCACCCGTGCACGCGGCGCAGCGTCGTCACGGCAGCACCGCCCACTCCTGCTCGGGAACCTCGCCCGCGGACTCGGCGAAGGTGCGCAGCGCGCGGACGACCGCGTCCCGGTCGCCCGGGGGCATGCCGGCGAGCAGGGTCCCCAGCTCGGCGCGGCGCCGCCGGGTCACCTCGTCGACCAGCGCGAGGCCGCGCGTGGTGAGGCTGACCCGCACCTCGCGGCGGTCGTCCGGGACCCGGTCGCGGCCGATGAGGCCGCGCGCCTCCAGGCGGTCGCACATCCGGGTCGCGGTCGACGGCGTGACGGCGAGGATGCCCGCCAGGTCGACCGGGCGCCGGGCGCCGCGCTGGGCGAGCACGATCAGCGCACGGTACTGCGGGAGCGTCACGTCCTCGTCGACCGCGGCGAGGGACCGGGCGACGACGGCGAGCAGCGCGCGGCTCGCCGTCATCACCGCGTCGACCAGCTCGTCCGTGGAGGGTTCGTCGACTCGTTGCACGGCGACATCATTGCACAGTGCCATGATTGCCGTGTGCAACTCCGCTGTCCGGGGCGGTCACTCGATCCCGCCGGGCCGGGACATCGGCCGCGTCGGCCCTCACGGGTCAGGCGGAGTCGGCGACGTCCTCCGTGGTGCCCTCGCGTTCCCGGACGGACGCGGCGGAAGGGGAGAGGGCCGCGCGGCCTCCCGGGGGGCGGGGAGGCCGCGCGGCGTGCGGGGTCAGCCGCGTGCGGGCGACACGGCCACCGGCTCCCGGTGTGCCTCGTGGTGGTTGGCGTTCTTCGGGACGGCCAGGACCTCGCGGGTGCGCGCGTCGACGTCCGCGTCGGAGAGCACGCCGTTGTCCGCGAGCACGGACTCCAGCGCGGTCAGCCAGTGCTCGTAGTAGCTCCACGGCTCGCCTGCGCCGCCGCCCTCCCACTGCTTGATCGCCTGGATCAGGGAGAGCTGGAACTCGCTCCACTCGTACTTGCCGTTGTGGTAGGCCGCGACGGCCATGGCGAAGGCCCGCAGCTCCCACGGCTCGCTGAACATGCGCTCGTCCACCCCGCCGCCGGGCAGGTCGCAGACCAGGGCCTCGACCCGGCGTCGGGCGTCGCCGAGCTCGGTCGTGTCGGTGCGCATCACGGCGTCCCGACCGGACCGACGCCGATCATCGAGTCCCGCGTGACGAGCGCGGCGAGCTCGAAGGCGCCCAGGTCCTCGGTGCCCGCCGGGCGCTGCGGGAGCACCCAGTAGCGCAGCTCGGAGCTGGAGTCCCAGACCCGGACCTCGACGTCGTCCGGGATCGGGAAGCCGAAGTCCTCGGCCAGGACCTTGCGCGGCTCGCGGACGATGCGCGCCCGGTAGGCCGGGGCCTTGTACCAGTTCGGGGGCAGGCCGAGCACCGGCCACGGGTAGCACGAACACAGCGTGCAGACGATGGCGTTGTGGACGGTGTCGGTGTTCTCGACGACGACCATCTCCTCGCCCTGCAGTCCGCCGATGCCCATCTCGGCACAGGCGGCGGAGGCGTCGGCGAGCAGCCGCTCCTTGAACTCGGGGTCGGTCCACGCGCGGGCGACGACCTGGGCGCCGAGCTGCGGCCCGACCTCGTTCTCGTAGATCTCGGCGAGGCGGTCGATCGCCTCGGTGGTCATGATCCCCTTCTCGATCAGCATCGCCTCCAGGGCCTTGACCCGGGCGGTGATCTCCTCCTGGGTGCGGAGGCGGGTGTCGGTGGGCGCGTTCATCGTCAGCTCCTGTCGTCGGACGCGAGGGTGAGGTAGGGCTCCCACACGTCGAAGTACACGGTGTTGTTGGGCTCGGCGGCGTCCGGCCCCCACAGCTCCTGGGCGGTGAACCGCACGGTGTAGAGGTGCTCGGGCGCCTCGGGGCCGTCGTTGCCCGCGCTGTCGGGGTAGATCGCCGCGCCGTGGGCGCCGGTGATCTCGCCGGTGCGGCCGCGCACGTAGCGCGCGCGGCGGGTGTGCCCGTAGGGGCTGTCGTCGCTGACCCGCACCCGGTCACCGACCTTGAACTGGGCGATCTTGTCGGTCGGCCGGTTCGCCGGCGCCCCGCTCTTCACGACGGCGTCGACGAAGGCGAGCAGCTCGGGGTCCTCGCGCTCCGGCAGCGGTGCGTCCGGGTTCTCGAGGTAGAACTTGGTCCGCTCCTCCAGCTCGGCGAGGTCGATCACGCCCTTCTGCGCGCCGCGGTCCTCCACGACGTGCACCCAGTGCTCGTAGTAGTTGGAGAGCAGGTACTCCGCCGCGTCCATCTTCTCGATGCTGTGCCGGAACGCGTCCACGCCGAAGAAGCCGGCGCGGAAGCAGTTCGAGAACATCGCGAAGGCGGCCTTCTCCCACTCCGCGCGGAACACCGGCTCGTTCTCGACGGTCTGGACCTTGCCCATCCCGTCCGTGCCACCGAGGTCGAAGACACCGTTCATCCGGATACTCCCGTCGTCTGTCGCGGGGCGGGGAAGCCACCGCGGGCGAGCTCGTAGGTGTGGGCGACACGCAGCACCGTCGCGTCGGCGAAGTGCTTGCCGATGATCATCAGGCCGGCCGGCAGCCCGTCCACCAGCTCGGTCGGCACACTGCAGGCGGGGTGCCCGGTGACGTCGAACGGGGCGGTGTTGGCGATCATCGACAGGGCCGTGTCGAGGTAGGTGCCCAGGTCGGCGTCCGCGGGCGGGATCTCCCGCGCCGTGTAGGGCAGGGTCGGCATGACGAGCACGTCGTAGTCCGCGAGCGCCGCGTCGTAGGCCGCGCGCACCTCCGGCACCAGGTTCTGGGCCATGGCGTAGTAGGTGCCGCCGCCGACGGCGAAGGTGTGCCTGCCGGACATCGCGACGAGCTTGACCGTCTTGGACAGCTCGGCGCCGCGCTCGGCACGCCCGCGCCGGTAGTGGGCGATCAGCTCGGGATCGTAGAGCCCGGACCAGTTCATCCCGTAGGCGTTGCCGTCCACCATCTGGTAGGCGGCGCCCTCGGTCGCGATCACGTTCCAGACGTGCATGGCGTCGAGGTGCCAGGGGATCGAGACCTCGCCGACCGACAGCCCCGCCGCGGCGAGGACGTCGACGGCGGCGCGCACGGCGGCGTCCACCGCGGGGTCGGAGTTGGCGTGTCCGAACCCCTCGGTGACGACCCCGACGCGCAGCCCCGCGGCGGGTTCCGCGAGGGCGGCCGAGTAGTCGACCGGGTCGATCACGGTGGGCTGGCGCGGGTCCTTCCCGTCCCGACCGGCGAGCACGTCGAGCATGAGTGCGGCGTCGGCGACGGTGCGGGTGATCGGCCCGAGGTGGTCGATGGTCTGCTCGATCGGGAACGCGCCGGTGTAGGGCACCAGGCCGAAGGTCGGCTTGTGCCCGACGGTCCCGCAGAACGAGCTCGGGATCCGCACCGAGCCGCCCTGGTCGCCGCCGAGGGCGAGGTCGACCTCGCCGGTCGCGACCAGCACCGCGCTGCCCGAGGACGAGCCGCCCGCGTTCCGGGTGGGGTCCCAGGGGTTGCGCACCGGGAGGGGCTGGGAGGTGAAGCTGGCACCGGAGAAGCAGAGGTCCTCGCACACCGCCTTGCCCGCGATCACGGCGCCCGCGTCGAGTAGGCGCTCGACCACGGTGGCGTCCCGGGTCGGGACGAAGCCCTCGACCGTCGCGGACCCGTTGGCCATCGGGATGCCTGCGACCGCGACGTTGTCCTTGATCGCGACCGTGCGCCCGGCGAGCGGCCCCTCGGTGACCCCGGAGACCTCGGCCGTCACGGCCCAGGCGTTCAGGGGGTGGTCGCCGGGCTGCCACTCCCGGACGGGGGCGGTGGGGGCGGTGCGGCGGTAGAGCGCCTCGACGGCGTCGGACGCGGCGAAGCTGGCGGCGACGGCGGGGGCGAACTCCGCGAGCTCCGCGCTGCTGAGGCCCAGGTCGGCGCCCAGTTCGGCGAGCCGCTCCGGCTCGGGTGGGGGAACAGCCACAGGTGGGCTCCTGTCGTCCGTAGGTGCGGGTGAATCTACGAACACCCCGCTTCACATGTCAACGGGTTGCGACATATTGACTTGTTACAAGGAGGTGACTACGCGAAGGTCCGTGCCGACCGCCTCCGCGACGTGGATGCGCTGCCCGACGACGCCGTTCGCGTCGAGGGTGACGGTGCCGCGCGGCATCTCGAAGCGGGCGTCGTGCATGGCGCCGGCCACGGCGCGCGGGTCGTCGCTCCCGGCGCGCAGCGCGGCCGCGAACCACATCCGGACGCCCTCGTACACCGACTCGCTCAGGGTCGACAGCGGCGGCGCCCATCGGCCGAACCGCTCCCGGTAGCGCTGCAGCAGCGTGGAGTTGTGCTCGGTCTCGAGGGACTCGACGTAGCCGGACACGGTGTGCAGGCCCGCGGTCGCCTCCGCGCCGATGCGGGCCAGCGTGGACTCGTCCATGGCCGGGGCGAGGGTGAGGCAGCGGTGGTGCAGACCGCGCTCGTGGCACTGCCGCTGGAAGGTCGCGGCGTCCGCGCCGACGAACGTCGACAGCACGATGTCGGCGCCCGACCGCTCCACGGCCTCGACGACGGCGGCGAACTCCGTGGTCCCCAGCGGCGCGAGACGCTCCCCGACCAGCGTGCCGCCGAGCCGGGGCAGGACGTCCCGGGCCGCGGCGTGGGTGGCCCGCGGCCAGCAGTAGTCGTTGCCCGCCAGGAACCAGCGCCGCCCGCCCGCCGCCCGCATCATCGGCATGGCCGCCGCCGCGAGCTGCTCGGCGGGACGCTCACCCAGCTGTACCCGCAGGCCGCCCGACACGCCGCCCTCGTTCATCAGGGTCTGGACGAGCAGGACGCCCGAGTCCGCCATCGCGGCGGACACGGCGACGAAGGTCGCCGAGGTCGTCGCGACGAGGATGGTGCGGCAGCCCGCGGCGGCGAGTCTGCGCGCCTCCCGCGCCCCGGTCGCCGGGTCGGTCGCGTCGTCGCCCACCACCAGCTCCACCGGGCGGCCGCGCAGCCCGCCGTCGGCGTTGATCTCCTCGAGGGCGAGCGTGGCCATGTTGTCCGAGGCCGCGGCGAACAGGTTGCCGGGCCCGGACTTGGAGGTGAGCAGCCCGATGGTCGTGTTCTCGTGGGCCGCGGTGCGCAGGACGTGCCCGCGCCTGCGCATCAGCCACTCGAACCCCGGCTGGTCCAGCTCGGACTGCAGCCGGACCCGGGTGCCCGTGCCGTGCGCGGCGAACCGCAGCACGGTCCGGCCGCGCCACGGCTGGTCGTGCACGATCTCGATCATCCGGCCGGTCCGCACGGTGCCGATCCGGCCGACGATCTCGACCAGGGCGCCGTCCGGGTCGAGCGGAGCCCGCAACGTGACGGCGGCGCCGGGGACCACCCGGTCGCACAGCGCGTCGAACACCCAGCCCGCGCCCGCCCCCGCGCCGAACAGGCCGAAGACCACGTGCGGCGGCGCAGGCACCTCCTCCTGCGCGGTCAGCGTGAGGACGGACATCGAGCCCCCGTGGGGTGTCAGTCGTGCCGGACGGTAGGAGTCGAGACTGCGGCGGGTCGCGTGGGGAGGACGCGCAGTCTACCGGGTGTCAGGCAGGGCGTTCGTGCTCGACGGCGTGGGGTACCGCGTCGCCGACGGACCGCAGGCCCGACCGGAACACCTGGTGGAGCAGGGTCAGCACGTCCCGCGCCGAACCCGAGGGGTCGATCGAGTAGTAGCGGAAGCGCCCGTCCCGGCGCTCGCTGACCAGGCCGGCGACCCGCAGGACCTTCAGATGGGTGGACACCGCGGTGCGACCGACGCTCGTGATGCGCTCCGCGATCGCCCCGACGCTGCACTCCTCCTCGGCCGCGAGGATCCCGAGGATGTCGCGGCGGACCGGATCGGCCAGGGCGTCGAAGGCCATGTTCGAGTCCACGTCCGGCCCTCCAAGTGTCAGCTGTTGCTGACATGAGCGTACAACAGCCGGCGGGTCCTCATGTCGTCCAGTGATATACGAGCTCTGTTACGTCGGTGAAACGCGAGGACATCCTCCGAACACGTTAGCGGTATACCACTATCACTGTTCGTTGCACGGCCGGTTCTGCCCCTCCTCGCCGCCGGTGGGAGGGCCACCCACCCGACGTGGAGCCCACAGAAGATGTCTGCCAACCACCTCCCGGAGGAGCAGCCCTCCGGCACCATCGCCACCACTCTGGACAGGGCCGGGTTCACCCGCGCCCAGTTCTGGGTCCTGATGCTCATCCTGGCCGGGATGTTCTTCGACACCCTCGAGCAGAACTCGGTGGGCGCCATGGGCGCCAACCTCAAGCTCTCGCTCGGGATCACCGACACCGAGCTGACCCTGATCAACACCTTCACGGTCGTCGGCGGTCTGATCGGGCGGCTGCTCGGCGGCTGGCTGGCGGACCGCTACGGCCGGCGCACGGCGCTGTCGGTGAACCTGCTGATCTACACCCTCGGTGGGCTGATCAGCGCGGTGTCCTGGAACTACGAGGTGCTGCTGGCGAGCAGGCTGATCGTCGGCATCGGGCTCGGCGGCGAGTTCACCATCGGGATCGCGATGCTGTCGGAGATGGTCTCGACCAAGCGCCGCGGCACACTGGTGGCGGCCCTGAACATCGGTTCCGGGGGCGTCGGCAACTTCGTGTCCTACGGCCTGTTCTTCCTGCTCCTGGGTCCGCTGGCGGCGGGTCTGGGCGGAGACGACACGGTGTGGCGCTGGACCTTCCTGTTCCTGGCGGCCCCGGCGCTGCTGGTGGTCTTCTACCGCAGGCTGCTGCCCGAGACCCCGCGCTACCTGCTGTCCAAGGGTCGCGTCGCCGAGGCCAACCTGTCGCTGACCACCCTGACGTCGGACTCGTTGCGGGCACCGGAGACGCCGCCGACCGGCCCGTTGACCGAGGCCGACATCCCGGAGCGCCAGCTCAAGTCCTCGCCCGCCGCGGTGTTCGCCCGCGCGGTGCTGCCGCGCACGCTGACCCTCGGCGCGGCGTCCTGGATGGCCTTCGGCGCACAGGTCACGCTGAACTTCCTCATGCCGACGCTGCTGGTCGCCCGCGGCTACTCGATCTCCGAGAGCCTGCTCTTCACCATGATCATGAACATCGGGTCGCTGCTCGGCGCGGTCGCCGCCGCGCTGCTCGCCGGGCGGGTCGGGCGCCGCTCCGCCGTCGGGGGCGCCGCGCTGCTGGGCTGCGCCACCGCGGTCCTGTTCGCGGCCTTCGGCCACACCACGCTGTGGATCCTGGTGCTGGGCGCGGTCTTCCAGTTCTTCACGATGATCACCAACACCACGCTCGCGGTCTGGTCCCCGGAGCTGTTCCCGACGGCCGTGCGGGCCAGCGGCACCTCGATCGTCAACGGCATCGGCAACATCGCCGGGGCGGTCATGCCCTTCCTCGCCGTCGCCCTGTTCGGCACCTGGGGACTCGCCGGGGTGTTCAGCATGGTCGCGGTGATGTACGCCCTGCTCGTGATCGCCTCCCGGTTCGCCCCGGAGACCAGGGGCCGCACCCTCGAGCAGGTCAACGAGCACGCCCCGGTGCCCACGCCGGCCACCGTCTGAGAGAGGACCCCCGCCATGGACCAGCTGCGCATCTCCGCCACCGCCAACGGACTGAACTACCTGCCCGAGTACCTGGCCGACGTCACCGGGATCTTCGCCGAGGCGGGCCTGGCGGTGACCGCGCGGGACCGCGACCCGTGGACGGGGGTCCTCGACGACCTCGACTCCGGCGCCGCCGACCTGGCCCTCGGCGGGCTGTGGGTACCCGGCATGTACGCGGGCGGCCCCCGCAGGCTCACCGTCGTCGGGCAGGTCAACCACACCTGCCCCAAGGTCGTCGTCGGCCGGGCGCCGGACCCGGACTTCACCCTCGCCGACCTGCGCGGGAAGACCGTGCTCGCCCCCGGTGCCGGCGGCAGCGGCCCCTACGCCGTGACCGCCGGGCTGATCCGCGAGGCCGGCGTCGACCTCGACGAGGTGCGGTTCGTGCGGGACCTGTCCGGTCCCATGCTCGTCGAGCTGTTCCACGCCGGGCTCGGGGACGCGATCGTCCTCGACCTGGTCACCGCCATCGAGCTGGAGCGCGCGGGCCGCGGGCACGTGGTGTACCGCCACCTCGACAGCGGCGGCCTGATGCCCAACAGCGTCTACTACTGCCGCACCGACCGCGTCGAGGAGCTCCGCGACCGGATCACCCGCTTCGTCTCCTGCCTGGCCACCTCCATGGCCCGGCTGCCGGACACCCCGGCCGAGACGGTCGACGGCGTCCTCGCCGCCCGCTGGCCGGGCAAGGACATCACCGTGCTGCGCGAGGCCGTGGCGCAGATGCGGGCCGGGCGGACCTGGGACACCGTCGCGATCGACCCGGCCGCCAGTGACCGCTGGATGCGGATGCTCGCCGAGAGCCACATGGTCGTGCGCGCCCCCGGCTACGCCGAGCTGGCGGACGACAGCTTCATGAAGGCGTACCGATGACCGTGATCGTCACCGACGACGACCTCGACGGTCTGGTCGACACCGACGCCCTGATCGCCGCGGTCCGGGCCGTGCACGTCGACGAGGCCCTCGGCCGCGCCGTCCAACCCGTCCCGACGCTCACCGAGACCGGCCCGGACACCGTGCTGCTGCCCATGATCGCGACCTCGCACCGCCTCGGGCTCACCGCGGTCAAGATCCTCACCGACGCCCGGGCCAACGGGCCCGGCGACGGACCCGCCCAGCAGTCCACGATCGTGCTGCTCGACGCCCGCACCGGCGCCCGCCGCGCGGTGCTCACCGGCGGCCGGATCACCCGCGAGCGCACCGCGGCGGCCACCGCCGTGGCCACCGACGCGCTGGCCCGACCGGACGCCCGGGTGCTCGGCATGATCGGGGCGGGCCCGCTCGCCGTCGAGCACGTCACGGCGCTGCGCCGGGTCCGCGACCTGCACACGGTGCTGGTCTGGTCGCGCACCGCGGACCGGGTCGCGGAGTTCCGCACCGCGCTGCGCAAGCGCGAGGCCGCCGACGGGGTGTCGCCGATCGAGGTCCGCGCGGCGGCCGACCCGCGCGCCGCGGTCGAGGCCTGCGACGTGCTCTGCACCGTCACCCCCGCCCGCACCCCGGTCGTCGAGGGGGCCTGGTTCCGGCCCGGGCTGCACGTCAACGCCGTCGGCGCCCCGCCGCGGCCGGACCACCGCGAGATCGACTCCGCGGGCATGGCCCGGGCCACCGTCGTCGTCGACAGCCGGGAGATCCAGCTCGCCAAGTCGGGGGAGGTGCGTCTCGCGATCGCCGACGGCAGCACGACCCCCGACCACTACGCCACCGAGCTCGGTGACGTCCTCGCAGGCAGGCGGCCCGGCCGCACGGGTCCGGAGGAGATCACCCTGTTCAACTCCGTCGGCGTCGCCCTGCAGGATCTCGCCTACGCCGCCCTCGCGCTCGATCTCGGACCCTGACCGTTCCGGCTACCGTGGTCGGCGTGACCGGCTCCTTGCGTGACAGCACCTACGCCGAGCTGCGCCGCCGGATCGTGACGCTGGCCTACCAGCCGGGCGAGCGGCTCGTCGAACGCGACCTGGCCGCCGAGCTGCAGGTCTCCCGGATCCCGCTGCGGGAGGCCCTGCAGCAGCTGCAGAGCGACGGCCTGGTCGTCCTGGTGCCGCGGCAGGGCGCGATCGTCGCCCCCTTCACCGCGGACGACGTCCGGGACCTGTTCGACGTCCGGGAGTCCCTGGAGGTCCTCGCCGTCCGCCTCGCCGCCACCCGGGCGGCCGAGCCCGGGCTCGCCCGGCTGCGTGAGCAGATGGCGCTCGCGGAGGCGGCGATCGCCCGGGGGGACGATCCCGAGACCGCCGCCGCCAACTCCGGCTTCCACCGCGTGCTGGTCGACATGGCGGCCAACCCCCTGCTGTCGGCCATGATGGGGCCGCTCGCCGCCCGCACCCAGTGGCTGTTCGCGCTGACCCACCGCCGCGACCTGGTGCTGCAGTGCGAGGAGCACCACGACATCTACGCGGCGGTCGCCGGCGGCGAGGCCGACCTGGCCGCCCACCTGATGTTCGAGCACGTCACCTCCGGCCGCCAGGAGAGCATCGCGCTGGCCGCCGACTGGTCCACGGTGGACCCGGTCGCCGCCACCCGCAGCCGGCGGCGCTGACCGGTCGACCCGGAGCCGTCACCGGGCGTACCGCTCGCCCCACTCCCGCAGCGCCCCGAGGACGGGGAGTAGCTGTCGCCCCGCCTCGGTGAGCCGGTACTCGTCCCGCGGGGGGTGCTCGCTGTAGCGGTGTCGCTCGAGCAGCCCGTGTCCCTCGAGGTCGCGCAGCCGGGCGGACAGGCTCGCCCGCGGTGCCCCGGTGTGCCGCTGGATGTCGGAGAACCGGGTCACGCCGAAGCCGACCTCGCGCAGCGCGAGCAGTGCCCAGCGGTCGCCGACGACCCGCAGCGCGTCCGCCATGCCGCAGATCCGCACCCCGGTCGGTTCGAAATCTGAACTCACTGTGCTAGCGTACCGCCTTGTTGGTTCAAAATCTGAACTCAGGAGGTGCGAGATGGCGTCGGTGCTGATCACCGGAGCGTCCAAGGGCATCGGACGGGCGATCGCGAGCGAGCTGAGCCGCCGGGGACACCGGGTCGTGGCGACGGCGCGCAAGCCGGAGACCCTGGCCGATCTCGATGTCGACGGCCGACTGGCGCTCGACGTCACCGACCCGGAGAGCATCCGGGACGCCGTCGCGGCGGCCGGGGAGATCGACGTCCTGGTCTCCAACGCCGGGGAGATCTTCTACTCCGCCGTCGAGGCCATCCCGGCCGAGGAGTTCCTGCGGCTGTTCGAGCTGAACACCCTGGGTGCCCTGCGGGTGGCCCAGGCCGTCCTGCCCGGCATGCGGGCCCGGGGGAGCGGCAGACTCCTGTTCACCTCGAGCGTCGCCGGGCGGATCGTGCTGCCGCCGGGCGCCGCCTACGGCGCCACGAAGTGGGGGCTGGAGGCGCTCGCGGAGGCGCTGGCCATCGAGGTCGCGCCCTTCGGGATCCAGGTCGCCCTGCTGGAGCCGGGCGCGGTGAGCTCCGGCGCACTCGACGAGGTCAGGACCTACCGGCTGCCGGACGACCCGTACGCCGCGCTGCTGGAGCCCGGTGCGGCGCGCCGGGCGATGATGAGCCCGCACGAGGTCGCGGTCGGCGTCGCGGACGCGGCGGAGGTCGCCTCCCTGCCGCTGCGCATCCCGCTGGGCGACGCGGCGACGGCGATCCTCGCCGCGCGTCGAGCGGCACCGGACGACCGGCCGTTCGTGATCGGCCGTACCTGAGCCCCCGTCGGGACCGCCCACCACTCATCGACCAGGGAGAACGAGACCATGCCCACCGTCACCGTCGGGACCGAGAACGGCGTCCCCATCGAGATCCACTACACCGACCACGGATCGGGCCGCCCGATCGTGCTGAGCCACGGGTTCCCGCTGGACGGCACCTCGTGGGAGCCGCAGGCCATCCCGCTGCTCGAGGCCGGCTACCGCGTCGTCACCTACGACCGCCGCGGCTTCGGCCGGAGCAGCAGGCCGACGACGGGGTTCGACTTCGACACCTTCGCCGACGATCTCGCCGCCCTGCTGGCCCACCTCGACCTGCGGGACGCGACCCTCGTCGGCCACTCGATGGGGACGGCCGAGATCGGGCGCTACGTCCGCAGGCACGGGACGGACCGGGTGCGTTCCCTCGTCATGCTCTCGGCGTTCGGTCCCCAGCTCGTCGCGTCCGACGACGATCCGGCGGGCATCCCGGCCGAGGTCTTCGCCGGCATCCAGGGCCTGATCCGCCGCGACCGCTTCCAGTACCTGGAGAACTACCTCCTCCAGCACTACGTCGCGGCGCAGAACCTCGGCTGGCGCATCAGTCGGGCGGCGCTGAGGCAGAACTTCCGCGTCGCCGCCGACGCCGGTGCGTACGCCACCCTCCACTGCGTCGACTCGTGGCAGGAGGACTTCCGGGACGACCTGCGGGCGATCGAGGTGCCGCTCCTGGTGCTGCACGGCACCGAGGACACCAACATCCCCATCGTGTTCGGCGCCCGCAGGGTGCCCGAGTTCGTGCCCGCGGCGGAGGTCGTCGAGATCGAGGGCGGACCGCACGGCATCGCCGTCACCCACGCGGAGATCGTCAACCCGGCTCTGCTCGAGTTCGTCGGGCGGCCCCCCGCCTGCGATCCCGTCGGCTCGGCGCCCGGACCCGCGGACTGACCGCCGGGCCGGTCCTGCGGTGCGGTGCGCCCGGACACGCGTCGGGGAGCTCGGCGTGCACGCGGGCGGCGGGCGTCGTCAGCCGCCGGTCGCCACCGTCGCGGCGAGGCCGCCGTCGACCGGGAGGAGGACGCCGTTGACGTACGCGGCGGCGTCGGAGGCCGGGAACACCGCCGCGTGGGCCACGTCCCAGGGGGTGCCCATCCGGCCGGTCGGGCTGGCGGCGTTCCGGTCCGCCCGGGCGCGGACGGCGTCGTCGAGGTGCAGCTGGGCGCCGACCAGCGGCGTGTCGATCAGGCCGGGCAGGATCGCGGGCCGGCGTGCCGAGCGGCGCCGCACCCGGACAACCGTCCGCTGACGAGCGGACCCGACCGCGATCCCGACAGAGTGTCGGACGGCGACGCCGCTGCGATGGGTCGTCAGGACCGCGGAGACGGCCTGCCCGTCGTCCTGGTTGCGTCGCTCGGCAAGCGTGCCCGGGACGACGGGCCCGAGGCCGTGCTGAAGCCCCGGTCGCGGTGGCCGGCCGAGCGATCGAGGCACCGGCGGTCGTGGGGCGGGCCGTCTGGAGGCGTCCGGGCTTTGACCACCGCCCGATCAGCGTGCACGCCAAGACGGCCGCGGTGGGCCTGGCGGCGGCGCCTTCCACGGCGGCGGTGGCGCGGATCTTTCGCGAGACCTGAGACGTCGCCTCGAGGAGCGGTGGCGGAGAGGTGAAGGAGTCGAACAGATGTTCGCGTCAAGTGCTCTGAGCTGCTACTATGGCTGCATGGTCACAACCCTGGCGGATTCTCCTGCGGCGACACGTGTCGTGCCGTCGCGGGAGGAGCGGGCCGCGGGGTTCGGGCGGATCGAGCGGCTGGTCGCGCTGCGGAACCGGATCGACGCGGAGATCGCCGAGGAGGTCCGGGCGGCGGCGCAGCGGGAAGTCGAGGCCCGTCTGGAGGAGGCGCTGGCCGATCCCGAACGGATCGAAACGAGCATCGTCGGGCAGCTCGGGCTCGCCCTGCGCATCTCGCCGACACGGGCACGCACTCAGCTGCGGCTCGCGCGGGACCTGCACGCCGGGCTGGACACGATCCGGGAGGCGTTCGCGGCCGGGGAGCTCGACGAGCGTCGGGTCGCCGCGATCGTCGCCGCCGCCAGACACCTCGACCCCACCCCACGCGCCGAACTGGACCAGCGCCTCGCCGCGCACGACCGGCCCCTGCTCGGGGTGCGACGGATCACCGACCTCGCCCGGACGATCGCGGCGGCGGTGGCACCGGAGACGTTCGCCGAACGCGCCCGTGCCGCCCGCCGCGACCGGCACGTGTCGATCAGCCCGGCCGAGGACGGCATGGCCCTCATCAGGGCGTTGCTGCCCATGGAACAGGCCATCAGCTGCTACGCGGCGCTGCGCAAGGCGGTCACCGAACACTGGGTGTCCTCGGAGCCGGTCACCCGCACCCGCGGGCAGATCATGGCCGACACCCTCGTCGAACCCCTCACCGGACAGACCGCCGCGACCCCGGCGCAGGTGGAGATCCAGGTCCTGGTGCCGGTGGAGTCGCTGCTGGACCCCGACTCCCCGCTGCCCGCGGAGATCCCCGGGTTCGGCCCCACCGCGCTGCTGGACGAGGCCCGCTGTGTGGGCTGGCGGAGGCTGGCCACTCGAGACGGCATCGTCATCGGCGGCGACTCCCGCCGCCGCGCCTTCGGCAGGGTCCTCGCGGACTGGATCCGCGCCCGGGACCGCGGCCGCTGCACCGGACCGGGCTGTGACGCCCCGATCGAACATCTCGACCATCGCCGACGCTGGTCCGAGGGTGGTGCGACGAGCTTGGGGAACGGTCGCGGCACCTGTGCCTTCCACAACCAGGTTCGCGAACAGGCCGGGTGGAGCGTGGAGGGGGCGGCGACCGTCACGCCGACCGGGCGCCGATATGCCTTGCGGTTGTAGGTCTGGTGACCCGAGACGTCGTCGACGGGCCGCATGCGTGCCGCCGCCCGGATCGCCGACACCACATCCAGGGCGGGACGGGTGCCTCGCCGCCCGGTCGGGCCGCCGGGGCCGCCTCTAGTCCGGCGGGTGAGCTCGGAGGTCCAGCATTCCGGAGGAGCCCACCACGGGCGCCGAGAGGAATCTCCGTGGCGCGGATCCGACAGACTGTCGCACTCGGGTCGCGACGCTCAGTCCGACCGGCGCTCGGCCAGCGCGGTGAGCCACTCGATGAGCAGCGTCGTCTGGGTGCGGCCCAGCACGTCGGGGTGTGCGGCGGCGATCTCCATCGCGGCGGCGAGCGGGTCGTCCCGCAGGGCGCCGGTGCCGGTGATCGCCGCGATCACGCCCTCCCGCACGGCTGCCGACAGCGCCGGGTCCGGGGTCGCGAGGACGATCTGGCGCAGGGTCACGCCGATGTTCGCGACGAGGACGTGCGCCGCCGCCTGCTCCGAGGGCACCACGAGCCGGTGCTGCGCCGCGGCCCGACCGGTCAGCGCGCGCAGGATCTCGCTCGGGCGGGCCTGTGCGGCAGGGGAGTGGCCGGGTCGGACCTTGCCGTACATCAGCGTGTAGAAGCCGGGGTTCGCCAGCCCGAAGGCGACGTGGACGTCCCAGCCCGCCCGGATGTCCTGGATCGGGTCCCCGGAGGACTCGGTCGCGGCCTTCCCGCCGAGGTAGAGATCGAAGCCGTGCTCGACGACCGCGTCGACGAGGCCCTGCTTCGAGCCGAAGAAGTGATACAGCGTCGGCAGCTTCACGCCCACCGCGTCGCACACCGCGCGCAACGAGAAGTCCTCGCCCGGCGTGGCGGCGATCAGGTCCACGGCCGCGGCGATCAGTCGCTGCCGGGTGTCACCTCCCGCGTGCTCCGCCACGCTGCTACGGTAGCCCCTGTATCGATGATACTTCGATGCATATCAGCGTTAGGGGAAGCACATGGTCGAGCACACGCTCCAGGGCAAGAACGTTCTCGTCGGTGGCGGGGCGAAGAACCTCGGTGGGCTGATCGCCCGCCAGGTGGCCGCGGCCGGCGCGAACGTCGCGATCCACTACAACTCCGACTCGAGCCGGGCGGAGGCCGAGGAGACCCTCGCGGCCGTCGAGGCGCTCGGGGTGAAGGGGGCGATCTTCCAGGGTGACCTCACGGTCCCGGCGAACGTCGCCGCGCTGTTCACCGCCGCCGAGTCGGCGATCGGGACCATCGACGTCGCGGTGAACACGGTCGGCAAGGTGTTGCGCAAGCCGATCCTGGAGACCACCGAGGACGAGTACGACTCGATGTTCGACATCAACGCCAAGGCCGCGTACTTCTTCATCCAGGAGGCGGGCAGGCACCTGGCCGACGGCGGGAAGATCATCACGATCGTCACCGCCCTGCTGGCCGCCTTCACCGACGGGTACTCGACCTACGCGGGCGGCAAGTCGCCGGTCGAGCACTTCACCCGGGCCGCGGCCAAGGAGTTCGCGGGTCGGGGCATCTCCGTCACGGCGGTCGCGCCGGGCCCGATGGACACCCCGTTCTTCTACGGCCAGGAGACCCCCGAGCGCGTGGAGTTCCACAAGTCCCAGGCCATGGGCGGGCAGCTCACCCAGATCGAGGACATCGCCCCGATCGTGCGGTTCCTGGCGTCCGAGGGCTGGTGGATCACCGGCCAGACGATCTTCGCCAACGGCGGGTACACCACCCGCTGACCGCGATCCCGACGTGCGGAGGAGGATCCGAGCATGACCACACCGACGGTGCCCGAACCGGTGGCCTCGTTCATCGAGCACGTGAACGCCCACGACGACGGCGCGTTCCTGGACGCCTTCGTCGCCGAGGGCGTGGTCGACGACTGGGGGCGCACCTTCACCGGGCGGGCCGCCATCAAGACATGGAGCGACAAGGAGTTCATCGGCTCCCGTGGCACCCTCACGGTCGAGGAGGTCGACGTCGCCGGGAGCACGGTGACCGTCGTCGGCGACTGGAGATCGAACCACGCGAACGGACGCTCCCGGTTCGTCTTCGACGTCGACGGCGACAAGATCGCCACGATGACCATCCGCGAGGGCTGACGGCCCCGTCCGGCCCGCTCCGGCGGGCCGACGTGCCCGGGTGCGGTCGGCGGAGCAGACTGCGCCCGTGGACCAGTCCGACGCACCCACCTCGTCCGAGCCCACGACCGTCGAGTCGTGCGGGCCCGACGCCGAGGCTCCGGCGGCCGGGAGCCCGGCGCCGCCGCCCGCGCGAGACGATCTCCATCCCGCGGCGCACGGCAGCGGCTGGGGCGGGCTCGTGCTGGGTGCGCTCGGCATCGTGTTCGGGGACATCGGCACCAGCCCGCTCTACGCCGTCCAGACGGTGTTCTCGATCGACGACGGCGCGGTGAAGCCGACGGTGGACGACGTCTACGGCGTCGTGTCGCTGATCTTCTGGGCCGTGACGGTCGTGGTCACGATCAAGTACGTGACGCTGGTGCTGCGGGCGGACAACGACGGCGAGGGCGGCATCATGGCGCTCGCCGCGCTGGTCCAGAGGGTGTCGCGGCCCTTCGCCCGCCGCGCCGCCGTCGCGTTGGCCCTCGGCGTGGTGGGCGCGTCGCTGTTCTACGGCGACTCGCTGATCACCCCGGCCATCTCGGTGCTCTCGGCCGTGGAGGGCCTCGAGATCGCCCGGCCGCAGCTGGCCGAGCTGGTGCTGCCGGTGGGCCTGGGCATCCTGACGCTGCTGTTCGTGGTGCAGCGCTGGGGGACCCACCGGGTGGGGCGGCTGTTCGGGCCGGTGATGGTGCTGTGGTTCCTCACGCTGGCCGTGCTGGGGATCCCGCACATCGTCGCGCACCCCGGCGTGCTGCTCGGCCTGTCCCCGACGTACGCGGTGGCGTTCATCGTCGACCACCCGTTCACGGCGTTCCTGGCGATGGGCGCCGTCGTGCTGGCGATCACCGGTGCCGAGGCGCTCTACGCGGACATGGGCCA
Organism: Pseudonocardia sp. WMMC193; assembly: GCF_021728735.1. NCBI lineage: Bacteria > Bacillati > Actinomycetota > Actinomycetes > Pseudonocardiales > Pseudonocardiaceae > Pseudonocardia > Pseudonocardia sp. WMMC193. The sequence continues at coordinate 6,441,427 of NZ_JAKKDO010000003.1, forward strand.
CTTCGGCCGCCGCCCGATCCGCGTCGTCTGGTTCGCCCTGGTCTTCCCGGCGCTGATCCTGAACTACCTGGGCCAGACGGCGCTGATCGTCGAGGACCCGTCCGCCGCGCGGAGCCCGTTCTACCTCCTGGCGCCGGGCTGGGCGCAGCTACCCCTGGTGGTGCTGGCGACCCTGGCCACGGTGATCGCCTCGCAGGCGGTGATCTCCGGGGCGTTCTCGGTGTCGCGGCAGGCGGTGCGGTTGGGCTACCTGCCCGCGCTGACGGTGCGGCACACGTCCCAGCAGGAGAGCGGCCAGATCTACGTGCCCGCGGTGAACTGGCTGCTCTACGGCGGCGTGGTGGTGCTGATCGTGGTGTTCGGCAGCTCGGAGCGCCTGGCCACCGCCTACGGGTTGGCGGTGACCGGGACGCTGCTGCTCACCACGACGCTGCTGCTCGTCTACGCGGCGACGGCCTGGCGGTGGCCGTGGTGGCGGATCGCGCTGACGGCGGTGGTGTTCGGCGGGCTCGAGCTGCTGTTCTTCGCCGCGAACCTGACCAAGATCGCCCACGGCGGCTGGCTGCCGATCCTGGTGGCCGTCGTGGTGGTCACGGTGATGACGACCTGGCAGCGCGGTCGCCGGATCGTGACCGCCCGGCGCCGGGACCTGGAGGGCTCCCTGGCCGAGTTCGTGGACGAGATGCGCGACCACGAGGTGCCGCGGGTGGCCGGGGTGGCGGTGTTCCCGCACCCGACCAGCGAGACCGCGCCGCTGGCGTTGCGGGCCAACGTGCGGTTCAACCGGGTGCTGCACGAACGCGTGGTGATCGTGTCCGTGCTGACCGAGCAGGTGCCCCACGTGCCGGCGGGGGAGCGCGCGAGCGTCGACCAGCTCGGCCCGCAGGACGACGGCATCGTGCACGTCAGCGCCCGGTTCGGCTTCCAGGACTCCCAGGACATCCCGGCGGTCCTGCAGGAGGCGCGCGGGCTGTCCGACGAGCTGGACTTCGAGCCCGCCGAGGCCTCCTACTTCCTGTCCCGCATGACGATCGAGCGCGGCACCCAACCGGGCCTGCGGTCGTGGCGCAAGCGGCTGTTCATCGGCCTGGCCCACAACGCCGCCACGCCCGCGGGCTACTTCAAGCTCCCCGTGGACCGGACCGTGGTGATGGGCTCCCGCGTCGAGCTGTGACCTGCGCTGTGACCCGAGCCGTGCCCCCGCACTGTCAGCCGATCCGCTTCCGGTAGGTGGCGACGGCGAGCACGTGGCCCAGCACCAGGACGCCGACCAGCCAGCCCAGCGCCACCCAGATCCCTCCGCCGACGGGCTGCCCCGCGAACAGGGCGCGGAGCGTGTCCACGATGGACGTCACGGGCTGGTGCTCGGCGAACCACGCCACCGGGCCGGGCATCGAGTCGGTAGGCACGAACGCGGAGCTCACGAACGGCAGGAAGACCAACGGGTAGCTGAAGGCGCTCGCCCCGTCGACCGACTTCGCCGAGAGCCCGGCGATCACCGCGAGCCAGGTCAGCGCGAGGGTGAACAGGGCCAGGATGCCGACGACGGCGAGCCAGGCGCCGACCGACGCCCCGGTGCGGAAGCCCATCACCAGCGCGACGGCGACGACGACCGCGACGGAGGCGAGGTTCGCCACCACCGAGGTGAGCACGTGCGCCCAGAGCACACTGGACCGGGCGATCGGCATCGACCGGAACCGCTCGACGATCCCGCCCTTCAGGTCGAGGAACAGCCGATACGAGGTGTAGGCGACGCCGGAGGCGATCGTGATGAGCAGGATGCCGGGCAGCAGGTAGTCGACGTAGGAGCCGCCGGACCCGGTGTCGATCGCGCCGCCGAGGACGTAGACGAACAGCAGCATCAAGGCGATCGGGGTGATCGCGGTGGTGACGATCGTGTCGGGGCTGCGCAGGATGTGGCGCAGCGAGCGGCCGGTCAGGGTGCCGGTGTCCGCCAGTGCGTACGTGGTCATGAGGACTCCTCGTGGTGCGGGGCGGGGCCCACCAGGCTGAGGAAGACCTCTTCCAGGGTGGGCTGTTTCTCGACGTAGACGACCTCGGTGGGCGGCAGTAGCCGCTTCAGCTCGGCGAGGGTGCCGTGCTGCACGATCGTGCCCCGGTGCAGGATCGCGATCCGGTCCGCGAGCTGCTCGGCCTCGTCGAGGTACTGGGTGGTCAGCAGCACGGTCGTGCCGCCCCGGGCGAGGTCCTTGACGGCGTCCCACACCTCGATCCGCGCCTGCGGGTCGAGACCGGTGGTGGGCTCGTCGAGGAAGATCACCGGCGGGTCGCCGATGAGGCTCATGGCGATGTCGAGCCTGCGGCGCATCCCGCCCGAGTAGGTGGCGGCCCGGCGCGGTCCGGCGTCGGTCAGGGAGAAGCGTGCGAGCAGGTCGTCGGCGATCGCGCCGGGTGCGCGCAGGTGGCGCAGCCTCGCGACGAGGACGAGGTTCTCCCGGCCGGTGAGCATCTCGTCGACGGCGGCGAACTGCCCGGTCAGGCTGATCGACCGGCGGACGTCCGCGGGGGCGGTGGCCACGTCGAAGCCGTGCACCGTCGCGGTGCCCGCGTCCGCGCCGAGCAGCGTGGACAGGATCCGGACGAGGGTGGTCTTGCCCGCGCCGTTGGACCCCAGGAGGGCGACGATGCTCCCGGCGGCCACGTCGAGGTCGACGCCGCGCAGGACCTCCAGGTCGCCGTAGGACTTCCGGATGCCGCGGGCCCGGATCGCGGTCTCGGTGCTCACTTCTGCTCACTCCGTTCGGCGTCCTCGATCGCCCGCGTGAAGCGGGCCCGCTCCTTGTCGATCCAGTGCTCGGCCTCGTAGGCCCGCGCGAAGTCCTCGGCGAAGCCGACGGGGTCGTCACCGACGATCTCGCGGACCGGGGTGCCGTCGGTCGCGGCGCGCTCCCACAGGTCGGCCAGGTCGGTGTGCAACGTGATCAGGATGTCGCCGTCGACGATGCCCCCGAAGTACGTCAGGTACCGCTGCATCGCCTTCGCGGCCGTGCCGTAGGGCTCGGGCAGGCCCGCGATGCGGTCCCGGTCCCGGCGGTACTGCTTCTTCTGCTCGAGCGACCCGGTCAGGGTGTCGATCCACTTGGCGGCCATCAGGTCTCCTTCGTCGTCAGGTGTTCGGTGCGGAGCCGTTCGATCCGCGCGGTGAGGGAGTCCCAGGTGGTCCAGAACTCCTCGAGCTGCGCGCGGCCTCGCGGGTTGAGCGTGTAGACCTTGCGCGGCGGGCCCTTCTCGGAGGGGACCTTCTCCACGTCCACCAGGCCGCGCTTCTCGACCCGGATCAGCAGCGCGTACACGGTCCCCTCGACGATGTCCGCGAAGCCCTGCTCGCGCAGCCGCGCGGTGATCTCGTAGCCGTAGGCCGGGCGCGCGGACAGCACCGCGAGGACGATGCCTTCGAGCGTGCCCTTGAGCATCTCGGTCATCTGGTTCGCCATCGCTCACCTCCCATCTACTCGGTGACGCTGACTACCGGTATGAAGCTACACCGAGTACCGGTACTCCGCAACACTGAATAGCGGCCCGGCGCGCGGCCGCTCAGCGCGCCGGGCCGCTCGACTCCCGCGGGATGAGCGTGGCGGGCAGGAGCGTGGCGGTCTCGCTGGGACTCACCTCGTCCAGGGCGGCCTGCATGAGCTGCCAGGCGCGGCGGCCGAGCTCCTCGCGGGGACTGCTGGCCGTGGTGAGGGTGGGGGAGATGTGGCGACCGATGGCGATGTCGTCGAAGCCGGTGACGGAGATGTCGGCGGGGACCCGGAGACCGACCTCGCGCAGTCGGGACAGGGCGCCGACCGCGGCGAGGTCGTTGAAGCAGATCAGGGCGGTGGGGTCGTGCGTGAGGGCCTCGTCGACGACGGCATGGCTGGTCTCCAGGGTGCCGTCGCCTTCGACCCGGACGGGGTCGAGGCCGAGGAGGCGTCCGCTGGTCTGCACCGCCCGCCACCGTTCGCGGTCCTGCCAGGCGAGCGCGGAGCCGGAGAGGTAGACGACCCGTCGATGGCCGTGCCGGGCGAGGTGGGCGCAGATCTCGAGCATGGCGGTGAAGCTGTCGACGCCGACCATGGGCAGGTCGATGCCCGGTTCCACGCGGTTGACCAGGACGACGGGGGTGCTCTGGCGGGCGAGCTCGCGCAGGCGCGGGAGGTCGATGCGGGAGGAGAGCAGCGCCAGGCCGTCCACGTGTCCCATGAGGTCCCAGGCGGTGGCGAACTCGTCGGCCGGGTCGCCGGTGTGATCGGCGATGAGCAGCCGGAAGCCGGAGTCGGACGCCGCGCGGTGCATGCTCTTGACGACGTCGTGGAAGTAGGCGTTGCCCAGGTCCGGCATGAGGACGCCGACGTTGCGCAGGCCGCCGAGGGCCAGGCCGCGCGCCGCCTCGCTGGGACGGTAGGAGAGGTCCTCGGCCACGCGGCGCACCCGTTGGGCGAGCTCGGGGTTGACCGTGGACACCCCGCTCATGACCCGGGAGACCGTGGCGGTGGAGACGCCCGCGGCCGCGGCGACGGTGCGGATGGTCGCCTTGCGCGCGGCGGACGAGGTCGGCGTCGTGTCGCTGGCCACGCGGTGCCTCCCTCATTTCCCGGGCCGGGACCGGGGTCCCGATGGTAGGCGGTCCGGCACATCGCCGACCCACGGCCCGGGGAGGTCGCGCGGCCGTGCGACGGCGCCTCGCGGGCCGTGTCCTGCGAGGCGCCGTCGGGCGGGGATCAGGTGTGCCGCAGCGCGTCGACGGCGTCCCGATGGTCCTCGAGGTCACGGCCCTTCGGATCGGGGGTGACGAAGGTGGTGGCGACGGTGATCGCGCAGAGGAGCGCCGTGTAGCCCGCGAGCCACACCCAGGAGCCGAGGCCCGCGCCCGGGGTGCCCGAGCCGCCGTCGGCGGCGACCACGGCCGCGATGATGCCCGCCCCGACCAGCGGAGCGACTCCGCCGGAGAGGACGGCGGACACCTCGCGGGCCACGGAGACGCCCAGGTAGCGGTGCCGGGCGCCGAACAGCTCGGTCATGAACGCGCTCTGCGAGCCGAACATGCCCCACGTGCCGATGCCCAGGGCGAGCGAGACGACCACGATGGTGAGGACCGTGCTGCCCCGGCTCAGCGCCCACCACACCGGGAAGGCCGCGACGAGCTGGAAGGTCGCGAACCCGCGGTAGACCCGGACGCGGCCGAACCGGTCGGTGAGCGCACCGGCGACCGGCACCATGATCGCGCCGAGGGTGGCGGCGAAGACGAGCGAGAGGGCGCCGATCGGACCGGTGACACCGATGGCGGCGCTGGTCACGTAGGCGACGGCGAGGGCCTGGTAGATCGACGAGGAGCCGTTCTCGGCGAGCCGGAGACCGATGCCGCGCAGCAGCGTGGGGCGGGAGTTCGAGAGCAGCTCGCGCAGCGGGTGGTCGGCGATCTGGTCGCGGGCCTCGAGCTTGCGGAAGGTGGGGGACTCCTTCAGGCGCAGCCGCAGCCAGACCGCGACGGCGATGATGACGATGCTGGCGAGGAACGGGATGCGCCAGTGCCAGGTCGCGGTGATGCTCTCCCGGCCCGCCGAGTAGAGCAGGAAGTAGATCAACGCGGCCGCGACCGTGCCGACCTGGACGCCCATGAACGGCAGGGAGGCGAAGAACCCGCGCCGTCTGCGGGGCGCGTACTCGGTCATGAGGATCGAGGCCCCGGCCATCTCCGCGCCCGCGCCGAGGCCCTGCACCACGCGGAGCAGGATCAGCAGGATCGGGGCGAGGATGCCGACCCCGCCTGCGCCGTACCAGTCGCCCTCGGCGCCGTCGTAGGTCGGCAGCACGCCGATCAGGGTGCTGGCCGCCCCCATCATGGCGACCGTGGTCATCAGGACGAACTTGCGGCCGAGCCGGTCGCCCAGGCGCCCGAAGACGATCCCGCCGATCGGCCGGACGAGGAAGCCGATGAAGTAGGTGCTGAAGCTGAGGATCAGCCCGGTGGTCGGGTCCGCGCCGGGGAAGAACAGCGGGCTGAAGATCAGGGCGGAGGCCAGGCTGTAGAGCGCGAAGTCGTAGTACTCCAGCGCGCTGCCGATCGAGCTGGCCCAGGCGGCGCGCCGCAGGTCGGCGGTGGTGACCTGGGGGTCGTGGTCGGGCGGGGCGGGGATGTCGGCCTGAACGGGCTTCGTCATCGTCATCGATCTCTCTGTGTCAGGCGGTCGGGATCAGGGTGCGGTCACGGGATCGCGTAGCCGCCGTGACCGGCACCGCGGCACCGGTCACGGAACAGGCGGCGTCTCCGCCGTCGGCGGGCCGCCCGAGCGGGCCGAGCTCGACGGCCGGGCCCGTCGTGCGCTGCAGGAGCCCGGCCCTGGTGGCGATCGCTCCCGGTCCGCCGCGGTGACCTGCTCGACGATCCGGCCCGGGAGCCCGCCCGCCCCGGACGTCCTGAGTGGAGGTCATGTCGGCACACCTTCCTTGGTGTGTTGCGCCGGTGGAGCCGGATCAAAGGGTAACCGGATACTCATCAGCCAGAACTGCGGTGACGCACCCTTGTACTGGCGAAGCAGGACCGTATACCGTCTCGGCGGACAGCACAAGTAACCGGTTACAGGAGTAGTGATGACGGCGATCGCCTTGCCCGCGGCGGACGGACCGGTCCGCGCGTACACCGTCCCCCTACGGGTCGCGGACGAACCGGCCACGACGCACACCGCGTCGTCCGCCCCGGCGTGGCTCGGGCCGACCCTGAGCCCCGCCGCGCCGCACGCCCGCACCGCCACCCCGCGGACCGCGGAGGCGGCCCGATGACCGTCACCGACACCGGCACCGTGGGCTCGGTGACCGTCGAGTACACGCGCGGCGGCCACGTGGCCACCCTGCTGATCGACCGGGCCGCGAAGCTCAACGCCCTGACCCTCGACATGCTCGACCAGCTCGAGCGGGGCATCGCCGAGATCGAGACCTCGGACGTGCGCGTCGTGCTGCTGCGCACCGCGGGGGACCAGGTCTTCTCCGTCGGCGCCGACATCGCCGCGTTCTCCCGGTTCTCCGCCCCGGACATGTGGCGGCGCTGGATCGGGCTGGGCCACCGCGTCCTCGACCGGCTCGCCCGCCTCCACCAGCCCACCATCGCGGTCCTCGACGGCCTCGCCGTCGGCGGCGGGCTCGAGCTCGCCCTGGCCTGCGATCTGCGCATCGCCGACCAGAACGCGGGCCTCGGACTGCCCGAGGGCGGCCTCGGCACCATCCCGGGCTGGGGCGGCACCGCCCGACTCACCGCCCTGGTCGGCGCCTCGCGGGCCAAGGAACTCATCCTCACCCGGCGTCGGATCGACGCCGGGACCGCCGAGACCTGGGGGCTGGTCAACCGGGTGGCCTTCGGCTCGCTCGACGCCGAGGTCGGTCAGTACGTCGACGACCTGCTCGGCACGGCCCCGATCGCCCAACAGGTCGCCAAGCAGCTCGTCGACGCCGCCGCCGCAGGCGCCCCCGCCGCGGTCACCGAAGCCCTGGCCAGCGGGTTCACCGCCGGCACCGAGGACTACGCCGCGGGCCTGCACGCCTTCCTGGAACGGTCGGCGCCGACGTTCCACGCGCGCTGACGGCGGTCGGGGCGGGTCAGTCGAGCCGCCCCGCCGCCATGGTGAGGACGCGGTCGGCGTAGCCGGCGAGCCGGGCCCGGTCGTGGCTGACCACGAGCAGGGCGGTGCCGCGGTCGGCCAGGTGCCGGAGTAGGTCGGTGACGGCCGCGGTGGTGGCGACGTCCAGGCTGGCGGTGGGTTCGTCGGCGACCAGGAGGGCGGGTTCGGCGAGCAGGGCGCGGGCGAGGGCGACCCGTTGGGCCTGGCCGACCGAGAGGCTGCCCGGGCGGCGGTCGAGGTCCACGTCGAGCCCCACGTCGGCGAGGGCGCGGGCGGCGGCCTCCCGGCTGAGGGTGTCGCCGCGGGCCCGGACGGGCTCGGCGAGGGTCCGCCACAGCGGCCAGCGGCGGTCGAGGCTCGCGACGGGGTCCTGGAAGACGGGCATCACGTAGCCGGGGCGCAGCCGCCGACCGGCGGTCGTCCGCCCGGCGAGGGCGACGGTGCCGGTGTCGGGGGGTTCGAGGCCTGCGACGAGCCGGGCGAGGGTGGACTTCCCGGAGCCGGAGCGTCCGACGACGCCCACGATCTCGCCGGGGCGCAGGGCGAGGGACACGTCGTCGACGGCGAGGACCGTGCCGTAGCGCCGGGTGACCCCCCGCACCTCGGCGACGGGGTCGCCGGTGGCGGCCGACGGCGTGCGCCGCGGGGGCGGCGTGGCGGCCTCGACGAGGGTGCGGGTCTCGGGGACCGTCGGGGAGCCGAGCAGCTCGGCGCAGCGACCGCGGTCGACCTCGCGGCCGTCGGCCAGGACGACCACGTGCTCGGCGTGGCGGGCGACGAGGGCGAGATCGTGGCTGATCAGCAGCAGGGCGGCGCTGCGTCGGCGGACCGTGTGGAGGACGTCGTCGGCGAGCTCGGCGTCCAACGCGCTGGTCGGCTCGTCGGCGAGGGTGAGCGCGGGGTCGTGGGCCGTGGCGGCCACGACGGTGGCGCGCTGGAGCATGCCGCCCGACCACTGGTGCGGGAACCGGCGGGCCCGGTCCGCGGGGTCGGCGATGTCGACCTCGGCGAGCCCGGCGGCCACCGCCCCGGCGGGCACCGGCAACCGGTGGGCCCGCCAGGCCTCCTCGACGTGGTGCCCGACGCTGCGCAGCGGGTCGCAGGCGGCGAAGGGGTCCTGGGGGACGTACCCGACGGCCCGCCCGCGCAGGGCCCGCAGCTCCCGCTCGGGGCGCCCGACCATCTCCCGGCCCGCGACCTCGATGCTGCCCGTGACCCGGGTTCCCGCAGGCAGCAGCCCGAGGACGGCCCGGACCAGGGTGGTCTTGCCGCTGCCGGAGCGACCCACCACGGCCCACCGCTCCCCGGCGGGCACCGTCAGGCTGATCGACTCCAGCGCGCGGTGGCCGTTCGGGTAGACGACGGTCAGGTCCCGGACGCGCAGCGCGGTCATGTCGGCTCGGTGACGTCGCGGAGGGCGTCGCTCACCAGGGTCGCCGCGGCGACGGCGAGGACCAGGCCGAGCCCGGGGCCGACGAGCTGCCAGGGGGCGTAGGCGAAGGTGTCGCGGCCCGCGGCCAGCATGGTGCCCCATTCGGCGGTCGGCGGTTGGGCGCCCAGGCCGAGGAACGACAGCCCGCCCAGGGTGAGCACGGCCTCGCCGAGGCCGAGCGTCGCGGCCACGGCGACCTGCACCGCGACGCCGGGCAGGACGTGGCGGAGCACCGCGCGGACCGGGCCCACCCCGGCCATCCGGGCGGCGAGGACGTCCGGCCGGGACAGCGCCCCGCGCGCGACGGCGCGGGCGAGCCGGGCGATCCCCGCCCAGCTCGTCACCGCCATGGCGAGGACGAGGTTGCCGTACCCGGGCCCGAGCACCCCGACGACGGCGAGGGTGAGCACGAGGCTCGGCAGCCCCAGCAGGATGTCGGTCAGCCGGGTCAGCACGGTGTCGACGACCCCGCCGAGCGCGCCGGCGAGGGTGCCCACGACTAATCCGATCACCGCGGCGAGGGCCGTCACCAGGGCGGCGGCGCCGAGGGACGTGCGGGCCCCGGCGAGGGTGCGGGCCAGCAGGTCGCGCCCGGCGGGGTCGGTGCCCAGCCAGTGCCCGGCACCGGGTGGGGCGAGCTGGTCGGTGTAGTCCGGCACGTCCGGGTCCGGGAGGAACAGCGGCCCGACGGCGGCGGCCAGCACGAGGACCAGCCCGAGCGCGAGCCCGACCCGGGCGGCCGGTCGGGCGAGCAGCGCCCGCCAGAGCGGCCGGTGCACCTCGCGCAGCCGCGGCGCGGTGCGGGTCAGGACGCTCATGTGCGCAGCCGGGGGTCGACGGCCGCGCACAGGAGGTCCACGAGCAGGCCGGCCAGCACGTAGGTCAGGACGGCGACGAGGGTGAACCCGACGACGACGGGCATGTCCCGGGCGTTGATCGCCTCGACCGTGTAGCGGCCGATCCCGGGCCAGGTGAAGACGCTCTCCACGATGGGGGCTCCGCCGATCAGGGCTGCGGTGCCGAGCCCGACCATCGTCAGGAACGGGGCCGCGGCGTGGGGCAGCTGGTGCACGAGCAGCCGCCGCCGCGGGCTCGCCCCGCGGGCGGCGCTGACCCGCAGGTGCGCCGCCGACCCGGCTTCCAGCAGGCTCGTGCGCAGGACCCGGGACCAGGTGGCGATCGACCCGAGGGCCAGGGTGAGCGCGGGGAGGAACACCGTCGCCCACGTGCCGTCGGCGATCACCCGGCCCAGCCCGGCCCGGACCACGACGAGGTCGAGCACCACGATGCCGACCACGAAGCCGGGGACGACGAGCACGGCGAGGGCGATCCCGCGCGCGAGCACGTCCGGCCACCGGCCCGCGCCGAGCGCCGCGGTCGCGCCCAGGAGCAGGGCCGCCGTGACCGCCAGCGCCAGCGCCGCGGTGGTCAGCCGCAGGGTGGCGGGCAGGCGGTCGGCGAACTCGTCGGACACCGGGCGGCCGGTCCGCCAGGACGTGCCGAGGTCCCCCGGGCGGCGTCGGCGGCCCAGCTGCCGAAGCGCACGAGGAGGGGGTCGTCCAGGCCCAGCTCCGCGCGCACGGCGGCGACGGCGGGCGGCCTGGGTTCGGTGACGCCGCGGGCCTCGAGGACCCGTCGGGCGGGGTCGCCCGGGGTGGCGGCGAGCATGGCGAACACGAGCACGCCCGCCCCGGCGAGGGTCACCAGGGCCTGTCCGAGTCGGCGCAGGACCAGCACGTCAGGCCGGTGCGGTCCGGGCGTCCACCCAGAGGTTGGAGATCGGTACGGGGTAGTTCCGCCACTCCGGGCCGGTCACCACGGCCGGGAGGCGCATGCCGAGGTAGCCGTAGTAGCCGCGGGCCGAGACCAGGGTCTGGATCCGGCGGAGGAGGTCGTCGCGGGCGGCGGTGTCGGTGGTGACGGCGAGCTCGGCGATCAGGCCGTCGAGCTCGGCGTCGCTCGTCCCCGTGTGGTTGGCCGGTCCGCCGGTGCGCAGCAGGTTCGTCAGCGGCGTCAGGTAGTCGCCGCCGAAGGAGATGAAGCCCTGGCCGCGGATGGCGGCCTGCCAGCCGGTCGGGGCGTCGACCGCGTCCTCGATGTCGGGCACCTGCCGGATGTCCACCCCGACGCCGAGCCGCGCGAGCTGCGCCTGCACGGCCAGGCCGAGGGTGTCCGCGTCCGGCTGCTGGGGGTAGGTGAGCATCGTGAACCGCAGCTCGCGACCGTCCCGGGTGCGGGGACCGTCGCCGGTGCGGGTCCAGCCCGCCTCGTCCAGCAGTGCACCCGCCCGGGCGGCGTCGAAGGCCTGGGTCCGCTCGGCCCAGGGCCGGGACTCGGTGTAGAGACCGGTGGCGGGGGAGTAGAGCCCGTTCATGACCTCGTCGGCGAGCTCGGGGTAGTCGATGCCCGCGTACACCGCGCGGCGCACGCGCTCGTCGTCGAAGGGGGCCTCGCGCTGGTTGAGCTCGAAGGCGAACGTCGGGCCGGTCGCGGCGCCCGTCACGTAGTACGAGTCGTCCCGCCCGGTCAGGGTCCGGGCGGTCGCCGTCGGGGGTAGAGCGCGATGTCGGCCTCGCCCGCCTGCACGGCCTGGATCCGGGCGCCCGCCTCGGGCACGAACCGCAGGGTCAGGTCGTCGAGGGCGGGCTCGCCGCCCCAGTGGTCGGGGCGCGGCGAGAGCTGCATCGTCGCCCCGTCGAGGCTGTCGACGACGTACGGGCCGGTGTAGAGGCCCGCGGTGAGGAGGTCGGCGGCGGGGGCGCCGGAGTCCCGGTGGGCCCGGTAGGCGGCCACGTCGTAGACCGGGACCATGGACTCGTCCGCCAGGATCGCCGGCACGTTCGGGGCGGGCCGCGCGGTGGTGAGGGTGACCTCGAGCGGGCCGGTGGCCGTGGCCGTCGCGCCGGGGAGGGCGGCGGCGAGGTCGGGGTTCTCGGCGAGCTGGAAGGTGAGCAGGTCGGCCAGGGCGGCGCCGGTCAGCGCGGTCCCGTTCTGGAAGGCGACGCCCTCGCGCAGCCGCAGCACCCAGGTCGTGGGTGACGGGGCGGTCAGCTCCTGCAGCACCCACGGGGTCGGGTCGCCGCCGCGTTCGGGGCGCATCAGCAGCTCGACGTAGCCGAACTCCGGGCCCCAGTAGCCGCTCTCCAGCGGGTCGAGGTCCTCGATGGCGAACCCGGTCGCGAGGGTCAGCGTCGGCGGCCCGGCCGGTGCGGGCTCGCTCCCGCCGGTCGTCGCACACCCCGCGGCAAACGCCAGGACGACGGCGCAGGCGGCCAGCCTGTGCACGAGGGAGCGCCTGCTCACGGGTGCCTCCAGTGATCTCCGATGATGACGCGAGGACGCTAACAGGAGCACATCTGAACAACCAGACATACTTCCTGTGATCTGAGGAGGTCCCGTGCGCCATGTCGTACTCGTCGCCCGCCCCACACCGTCCGGTGTGGACGAACGCTCGCTGGCCGCGCTCGCCGCGGCGGTCACCGAGGCGCTCGGCGCGCCCGCCCGCATCGCGCACCTGGACCAGGCCGATCCCTCGGTCGCCGCGGTGCTCGACGAGATCGCCGCGCTCGCCGGCCCGCAGGACGACGTGGTGCTGGTCCCGCTCGCCCTGCCCGCGGACCCCTACCTGCGGAACTGGATCGCGCGCGCCGCGGCGCACTGGCGCGAGTCGCGGGCGTCGGACCTGCTCGTGCGGCTGGGTCCGCCGCCGGTCACCGCGCCCGGCATGGCCGAGGTGATCGCCGAGCTCGCGCGCGGGGAGGCGACCCCGGTGGCGGTGAGTCCGGGGGCGTTCCGCAGCCCCGCGTGGTCGGTGCGCGAGGAGCCGGCCCGCCACCTGCTCGTCTGCCGCGGGCCCCGCTGCACCGTCTACGGCGCGGGCGCCACGCACCGGGCCCTCGCCGCGGCCGCCAAGGGGCAGGACGTCCTGGTCACCCCGGTCGGCTGCCTCGGGCCGTGCAACCTCGGCCCCTTGGTGATCGACAACCCGGCGGGCGACTGGCACGAGGCGGTGGACGCCGACCGGGCCGGTGCGCTGCTCGAGGGCGCCCCACCGGCGGTGGGGCGCCCTCGGCCCTAGACCGTCAGCGACCCGGAGCGGGCCGCGGTGAAGCGCGCCTCGGCGTCCGCCCAGTGGACGACGTTCCACCATGCCTTGACGTAGTCCGGCTTCACGTTCTTGTACTGCAGGTAGAAGGCGTGCTCCCACATGTCGAGCATGACCACGGGGATCTGGCCCGCGGGCAGCTGCGCCTGCTGGTCGTAGAGCTGGTGCACCAGCAGGCGGGAGCCCAGGACGTCCCATCCGAGGATCGCCCAGCCGGAGCCCTGGATGGTGGTGGCGGCGGCGGTGAAGTGCGCCTGGAAGGCGTCGAACGACCCGAAGGAGTCGTCGATGGCCGCGGCGAGCTCGCCGGAGGGCTTGTCGCCGCCCTCGGGAGAGAGGTTCTTCCAGAAGATCGAGTGGTTGACGTGCCCGCCGAGGTTGAAGGCGAGGGTCTTCTCGAGCCCGACGATCGCGCCGAAGTCCCCGGCCTCCCGGGCGGCGGCGAGCTTCTCGATCGTCTGGTTGAGCGCGCCGACGTAGGTGTTGTGGTGCTTCGAGTGGTGCAGCTCCATGATCTCGGGCGCGATGTGCGGGGCGAGTGCGCCGTAGTCGTAAGGCAGGTCGGGAAGCGTGTACTCGGCCATCGGTCCTCCAGCGGTTAGATGCAAACCTCTGGCAACAACCTAGTGCCGGCTGCTGCCTCCCGCTCGCGCTGGACGGCGTCGCGCCGGTCACCTACACTCTTGCCAGCACCTTGCAACAAGCTCGATCGGTCGGGTCGCAGGGGCTGGTGGGGTGGTCGTTCTGGCAGCTCGGCGCCCACGCAGGAGAGGGTCGGCCCGGGCAGCGGGCCGACCCTCTTCGTGTCCGTCCCCTCGTCCGGACACGAACCGGGTCGACGATCGTCGCGCCCTCGGCCGTCCCTCGAGTCGGGAACCCGTGAGTGTCACGTCCGGGTGATCCGGCCGCGGGCGACGAGCTCGAGGACGACCCAGACCGCGAGGGTCTCGGCGGCGAGCAGGCCGATCAGGACCAGGATCTGGGCGGCGCCCGCCTGTACCGGGTCCCCGCTGCCCAGCAGCACGCCGACGAAGGCGCCGGGGAGGGTGACCAGGCCGACCGTCCGCGTCTGGTCGAGCGGGGGGACCAGGGCGTCGGTCGAGGACGTGCGGACGACGAGGAGTGCGGCGTCCCGGGGGAGGAACCCGAGGGAGAGGGCGGCCTCGTACTCGCCGCGTCGGGCCTGCAGCTGGTCGAGCGCGCGTCGGCCTGCGACGGACGTAGCGGTCATGGCACCGCCGACGACGATGCCGGCGACCGGCACCACGGCGATCCCGGTCAGGGGGACCGTGCCGGTGGCGAGGACGACGGCCAGCACCGGCACGGTCCCGGCCAGCAGCGCGACACCGGCGAGGAGCCCGCTGCGCGCCCGGGTCATGCGCCGGGCCGAGGTCCAGGTCGCGACGCCGACCATCAGCGACACGAAGAGCACGGTCGACCACCAGGACCGGACGACGGCGAGGATGACCGCGGCGACGGCGCCGAGCTGGACGATCGCGCGGACCGCGGCGACTGCGGACTGGCGTGCGGTGTCGAAGCGGGCGAGCAGGCTCGCGGCCACGGTCAGCGCGACGAGCACCGCGAGCGCCACGCCGAGCGGCCACCCGACGACGACGGTCGACCCGCCCATGCCGTCCTCCCTCGCGCCACGACTCCGACCCGGCGGAGCGCCTCGGCGTCAGTGTCCCGGGACGTCGATCACAGAGCTCGTCCGGCCACCGGGGGGCCGGCTAGTCTCCGTCAGAATTAGGTGAGGCTCACTTGAGGAGTGCCGATGCGTCGCAGCCGTGTCCTGGTCGGGATCGTGGCCGCCCTGGTGGTCCTCGCGGGGTGTGGAACGTCCGACGGGCAGGCGCCCCCGGCGTCCGCGCCCCCGGCTCCGGCCGCCGCCGACGGCGCGCCCGGCCCGCAGGGCATTCCCGAGGGCATGGGCGCCGCCGAACCGGACGGGGTGTTCCCCCGGACGGTGACGCACTTCGGCGGACGGACCCGCATCGATGCCGAGCCGACCCGGGTCGTGGTGATCGCGACCGGTCAGACGGACGCGATCCTCACCCTCGGTGTGGTGCCCGCCGGGGCGGCCGCCGGGGACGGGGCGGACCTGATCCCGCGCTACGTCCGCGACGCGTTCCCGCAGTACGCCGCCCAGCTGGACGCGATGCCGTCGGTCGGTCAGCGGCAGAACCCGAACCTCGAGTCGCTGGCGGCGCTGCGGCCGGACCTGATCATGGCGAACGCGGCGGCGTCCCAGGACATCTACCCGGCGCTCTCGCAGATCGCGCCGACCGTGCTGGTCCAGGGCACCGGGGTGAACTGGAAGCAGGACTTCCTCCTGCTCGCCGACTCGCTCGGCAGGGAGGGCGTGGGCCGCGCGTACCTGGACGCGTTCGAGGCCGATGCGAAGGCGCTCGGTGCGCGGGCGGGGGACCGGACGGTGTCGTTCGTGCGCGTCACCGTCGACCGCACCCGGGTGTTCGGCGTGCCGTCCTTCCCCGGGTTCATCGCCTGGGACGCGGGGCTGGCCCGGCCCGCGACCCAACAGTTCGACAAGACCTCCCAGGACCTGTCGCCCGAACAGCTCCGGGACGCGGACGGGGACCTGATCTTCTACTCCGTGCAGGGGTCGACGTCCGCCGCCGACGCCGCGAGCTCGCCGGTGCTGGGCAGCGAGCTCTGGCGCAACCTCACCGGTGAGCAGGTCTGGGTGGACGACGACCCGTGGTACCTGAACGCCGGACCCACGGCCGCGCGGCTGGTGCTCGACGGGTTGACCCGACAGCTCGCGCCCTGACCGCCGCGTGCGGCCGGACGCCGTCAGGACCGCATTCGGAGTCGGGGCGCCGGCGTCAAGATCGCGCATGAAGGGCTGCGAGGCGGCCTCGGGAGGGCGCATACCTGGGTCGGGGCGCCGCAGCGGCGCCGCACCCGAGGCACGAAACGGAGTTCCGGTGACCCTCGCCGACCTCATCCCGACCCTGCGTCCCACCCTCGCCGCCCGGCTGGAGCCCGGCCTGTGGCCCGTCACCACCGCCGCGACCTGCGACGGCCGGGTGTCCGTCGGCGGCTGTGACCTCGCCGAGCTGGCCGCGCGGCACGGCACCCCACTGCAGGTGCTCGACGTCGCCGACGTCCGGGAGCGCTGCCGCGCCTACCGCCGCGCCCTGCCCGACGCCGAGATCGTGTATGCGGCGAAGGCGCTGCTCACCCCCGCGCTGGCCCGGCTAGTCGGCGCGGAGGGGATGTCGATCGACGCGTGCTCGGGCGGCGAGGTGGCGATCGCGGCGGCGGGGGTGTCGGGCGAGCGCATCCTGCTGCACGGGAACGTGAAGACCGACGCCGACCTGCGGGCCGCCGCCGAGGCGCGCGTCGGGCTGATCGTCATCGACTCGCTCGACGAGATCGCGCGCGTCGCCGCGCACGCGCGCGGCGTGCAGGACGTGCTGATCCGGGTCACCCCCGGCGTCGACGCGCACACCCTGCCCGGGCTGACCACCGGCACGCTGAACCAGCAGTTCGGGCTGCCGTTCCCCGAGGCCGCGATCGCGGCGAAGGAGATCGGCACCCGTCGCGGGCTCCGGCTGGTCGGGCTGCACTGCCATCTCGGGTCGCAGGTGACCTCGCCCGCCCCGTACGTGGACGCCGTCCACCGGGTCGTCGGGTTCGCCGCGGAGCAGGAGATCGACCTGCAGGTGCTGGACATGGGCGGCGGGCACGCCGTGGACGTCCGCGGTGCGGCGCACGACGGCCCCGCCACCCTGGACCCGAAGGACCTCGCCCGGGATCTCGGGCGGGCGCTGCGCGGTGCCTGCGCCCACCACGGGATCGCCGTGCCGCACCTGCTGGTCGAGCCGGGCCGAGCGATCGTGGCGCGGGCGGGGGTCACCCTCTACCGGGTCTGGGCGGTCAAGCACGTCGGGGACACCACGTTCGTCGCGGTCGACGGCGGGATGAGCGACAACCCCCGCCCCGCGCTGTACGGCGCGCGCCACCCGGTGCGGCGGATCGGGAAGCCGGTGCGGGCGCCGCTGTCGCCGATGACGGTCGTCGGACGGCACTGCGAGGCCACGGACCGGATCGCCGAGGAGGTGCCGCTGCCCGCCGACCTCGCCGTGGGCGACCTCCTGGCGGTGCCGTGCACGGGCGCCTACACCCGCTCCATGGCCTCCACCTACAACGCTGTCGCCCCGACCCCGATGCTCGGGGTCGGTGGGGGTGCGGCCCTGCCGATCTGAGGCGGCGGGGACACGGCGTTGCCCCGGTCGGGTGGTCGCCGTCAAGGGCGCGTCAACACCGGTTGCCGCCGCCCGGCCGCCGGGTGTTCCCTCGATGTCGTGACCAGGCATTATCGGGTGATCGGAGTCGTCGCGCCGCTCGTGGTGGCCGTGGCGACGAGCCTGCTGCGCGACCGGGTGGCCAACACCAGCGCCGCGCTCGTCCTCGTGCTGGTGGTCCTCGCGGTCGCCGTGCGCGGGGACCGCTGGGCGGGCCTGCTGGCCGCGCTCACCGCGGCGGCGGCGTTCGACTTCGTGCTCACCGCGCCGTACTACGACTTCGCCATCCACGGCGCCCGGGACGTCGAGACCGCGGTGCTGCTCCTGGTGGTCGGGGCGGCGGTGAGCGAGGTGGCGCAGTGGGGCCGCCGGGAGCTCGCCCGCGCGGTCCGGCAGGAGGGCCACGTCGAGGGCCTGGTGCAGGCGGCGCGGATGGCGGCCGACGGCGTCGGCACCGCCGAGGCCGCGGCCGTCGTCGCAGCCATGATCGCCGACGTCCTCGACCTCGACGACTGCCGCTTCGCCGCCGAGCCCTCCGATCCGCAGCGGCCGCGGCTCGGCCCCGACGGCGCGGTGACCTGGCGCGGGCGGCCGGTCGACGTCGCCCGGCACGGTCTGCCGACGATGGACCTCGTCGAACTCGAGGCGCCCCGGGCGGGCGGGCGGTTCCTGCTCAGCTCGGCCACCGCCGTGCGCAAGCCCTCGGCCGCGCTGCTGCGGATCGCGGTCTCGCTCGCCGCCCAGGTGGGGCCGTCGACGGGTGACCGGGGTCTCGCCCCCGTCAAGGACGCGTCAAAATCGCCGTGATCGGTGTCAAGGTCGCGTAGCACCACTTCCTCCCGCGATCCGGCCCGCCGCAGACTCGCCACCGGCCCACCGGAAGTCCTGGTGGGCGCCTGGATGAGGAGTGTTCCGGTGGCCGATGTGCTCTACGCACTGCTGCTGGTCGGCGGGTTCGCCGTCCTGGTGCTGTGCCTGCGTGGGCTGGAGCGCCTGTGAGTACCGCTGACCTCGTGGCGAACGTCGTGGGTGGCGTCGTCGCGCTGGCGTTGCTGGTCTATCTCGTGGTGGCGCTGTTGCGGCCGGAGAGGTTCTGACGGTGGACGACACTCTCGCCGGGCTCCTGCAGGTGCTGTTCCTGCTGGTCCTGCTCGCGGCCTGCTACGCGCCGCTGGGTGACTACATGGCCAGGGTCTTCACGTCCGAGAAGGACTGGCGGGTCGAGGCGGCGCTGTACCGGCTCGTCCGGGTCGACGCCTCGTCCGGGCAGCGCTGGCCGACCTACGCGATGGGCCTGCTGGGCTTCTCGTTCGTCTCGATCGTGCTGCTCTACCTGCTGCAGCGCCTGCAACCGCTGCTGCCACTGTCCTTCGGCCGCGGGGCGGTCGAGCCCGCGATGGCCTTCAACACCGCGGTCTCGTTCGTGACCAACACGAACTGGCAGTCCTACGTGCCCGAACAGGTCCTGGGCGACACCGTGCAGATGGCCGGGCTGACCGTGCAGAACGTGCTGTCCGCGGCCGTCGGGCTCGCGGTGGCCGCGGCGCTGATCCGCGGGTTCGTGCGCGCGAACACCGACCGGATCGGCAACTTCTGGGTCGACCTGACCCGCGCCACGGTGCGGATCATGCTGCCCCTGTCGTTCCTCGCCGCCGTCGGCCTGCTGATCATGGGCGTGACGATGTCGCTGCGCTCCGGCATGGACGTCACCGGCCTGGACGGGAACACCTACACCCACCCGCTGGCGCCGACCGCCTCGCAGGAGGCGGTGAAGATGGTGGGCACCAACGGTGGCGGCGTGTTCAACGCGAACTCCGCGCACCCGTTCGAGAACCCGAACGCGCTGTCGAACCTGTTCCAGATCTTCCTGATGCTCGTCGTCCCGGTCGCCATGACCCGGACCTTCGGCACGATGGTGGGCAACCGCAGGCAGGGCACGATCCTGCTGTCCGTGATGGGTGTCCTGTGGGGTGCGCTGCTGGCCGTCGCCTGGTTCGCCGAGACCCACCCCACCGGGGCGGCCGGGATCGCGACCGGGGCGATGGAGGGCAAGGAGACCCGCTTCGGGATCCCGACCTCCATCCTGTTCGGCGTCTCGACGACCGGGACCTCGACGGGCGCGGTGAACTCCCTGCACGACAGCTACTCCGGCGGCGCGGGCGGGGTGACCCTGCTGAACATGCTGCTCGGCGAGGTCGCCCCCGGCGGTGTCGGCGTGGGGTTGGTCGGGATCCTGGTGGTCGCGATCATCGCCATGTTCCTCGCCGGCCTGATGGTCGGGCGCACCCCCGAGTACCTGGGCAAGAAGCTCGGCCGCCGCGAGGTGACGTGCGCCGCGGTCTACATCCTGGTGATGCCGGCGATCGTGCTCCTCGGCGCGGGTCTGGCGATCGCACTGCCGAGCACGCTCGACGCGCTGAGCAACGGCGGCGCGCACGGCTTCTCCGAGGTGCTCTACGCCTTCGCCAGCGCCGCCAACAACAACGGCTCGGCCTTCGGGGGCCTGACCGTGACCAGCGACTTCTTCCAGTCGGCGCTCGGGCTGGCGATGCTGTTCGGCCGGTTCGTGCTGATCCTGGCGGTGCTCGCCCTGGCGGGGTCGCTCGCCCAGCAGAAACGGGTGGAGGCCACCGCCGGGACGCTCGCCACGGACCAGCCGCTGTTCGGCGTCCTCGTCGGCGGGACCCTGATCCTGGTCGCCGCCCTCACCTTCTTCCCGGCGCTCGCGCTGGGTCCGCTCGCGGAGGCACTCGCATGACCACCACCCTCGACAGGCCCGTCGAGTCCGCGGGGGCGCCGGTCAAGGCGGGCGCCTTCCGGCCCGCGCAGCTCTGGGCCTCGCTGCCCGACGCGCTGCGCAAGCTCCACCCGAAGGCGCAGCTGCGCAACCCGGTCATGTTCGTGGTGTGGGTCGGCTCGGTGCTGGTCACCCTCGACGCGATCGTCTCGCCGAGCCTGTTCGGCTGGCTGCTCGCGATCTGGCTGTGGTTCACGGTGCTCTTCGCGAACCTCGCCGAAGCCGTCGCGGAGGGCCGCGGCAAGGCGCAGGCCGAGACGCTGCGCAGGACCAAGCGGGACACGGTCGCCCGCCTGGTGGACGGGACGACCAAGGGCGGCACCGAGCTCACGGTCGGGGACCGCGTGGTCGTCGTGGCGGGGGAGACCATCCCCGGCGACGGGGACGTCGTCGAGGGCATCGCCACCGTCGACGAGTCCGCCATCACCGGGGAGTCCGCCCCGGTCGTGCGGGAGGCGGGCGGGGACCGGTCGTCGGTCACCGGCGGCACCACGGTGCTCTCCGACCGGATCGTCGTGGAGATCACGACGAAGCCCGGTGAGTCCTTCGTGGACCGGATGATCGCGCTGGTGGAGGGGGCGTCCCGGCAGAAGACGCCCAACGAGATCGCGCTGACGATCCTGCTCGCCGCGCTGACCGTCATCTTCCTGCTGGCCGTCGTGGCGCTGCAGCCGATGAGCGCCTACGCGGGCGGCCCGCAGTCGGTCGTCGTCCTGGTGGCACTGCTCGTCTGCCTGATCCCGACCACCATCGGGGCGCTGCTGAGCGCCATCGGCATCGCGGGCATGGACCGCCTCGTGCAGCGCAACGTGCTCGCCAAGTCCGGGCGGGCCGTCGAGGCCGCGGGGGACATCGACACCCTGCTGCTGGACAAGACCGGCACGATCACCTTCGGCAACCGGCGCGCCACCGAGCTCGTCCCGGTGGGCGACGCGACGGTGGTCGAGCTCGCCGAGGCGGCCCGGCTGTCCAGCCTCGCCGACCAGACCCCCGAGGGCCGCAGCGTCGTCGAGCTCTGCGCGACGGAGTACGGGCTCGCCCCCGAGGCGAGCGCCGAGGAGGCCCGCGCCGAGTTCGTGCCCTTCACCGCCCAGACCCGGGTCTCGGGTCTGGACATCGGGGGCAGACGCATCCGCAAGGGCGCCGCGCAGACCCTCCTCACGGCGACCGGCGTGCGGAGCGACGAGGTCGAGCGCTGGGTCCAGCTGATCTCCGACGAGGGCGGGACGCCGCTGGTGGTGGCCGACGGCGAGCGGGTGCTGGGCCTGATCCGGCTCTCCGACGTCGTGAAGCCCGGCATCGCGGAGCGTTTCGCCGAGCTGCGGGCGATGGGCATCCGCACGGTGATGGTGACCGGCGACAACCCGCGGACCGCCCGCGCGATCGCGGCCCAGGCGGGCGTCGACGACCACATCGCCGAGGCCACCCCCGAGGACAAGCTGGCCTACATCGTGGCCGAGCAGGAGGGCGGGCGGCTGGTCGCCATGACCGGCGACGGCACCAACGACGCCCCGGCGCTGGCCCAGGCGGACGTCGGCGTCGCGATGAACACGGGGACGGCCGCCGCCAAGGAGGCGGGCAACATGGTCGACCTCGACTCCGACCCGACGAAGCTGATCGAGATCGTGGAGATCGGCAAGCAGCTGCTGATCACCCGCGGGGCGCTGACCACGTTCTCCGTGGCCAACGACCTCGCCAAGTACTTCGCGATCCTGCCCGCCATGTTCGCCGCGCTGTACCCCTCGCTGGGGCTGCTCAACGTGATGGGCCTGCACTCGCCGCAGTCCGCGATCCTCTCCGCGGTGGTGTTCAACGCCCTGATCATCGTGGTGCTGATCCCGCTGGCCCTGCGGGGCGTGCGGTACCGGCCCAGCTCGGCGTCGGCGCTGCTGCGCCGGAACCTGCTCGTCTACGGCCTGGGCGGCGTCGTCATGCCGTTCCTCGGCATCTTCCTGATCGACCTGCTCGTCCGACTCATCCCGGGGATGTGACGTGTTCTCCACCCTGCGCAGCCAGACCGGTGTCGGTCTGCGGCTGCTCCTCGTGTTCACCGTGGTCTGCGGGATCGTGTTCCCGCTCGTCGTCTGGGGCGTCTCGCGGATCCCCGGCCTGGCCCACTCCGCCGAGGGCTCGACGATCACCCACGACGGGGCCGTCGTCGGCTCGTCGGTGGTCGCGGTCGACCCCGTCCCCGCCGACCCGGCCGCGGACCCCTACTTCCACACCCGGCCCTCGGCCTCGGCGCAGGACGTGCTGGGTCCGGCGGACCCCTCCACCTCCGGCGGGTCGAACAAGGCGGCCGACTCCACCGACCTGCTCGACACCGTGGCGCAGCGCCGGGCGCTGATCGCCGCGCGCGAAGGGGTGGCACCCGAGGCCGTCCCCGCGGACGCGGTGGCCGCGAGCGCGTCCGGCCTCGATCCGGACATCAGCCCGGACTACGCTGCGCTGCAGGTGGACCGGGTGGCCCGGGTGACGGGGCTGCCGGTCGCCGAGGTCGAGCAGCTGGTCGGCGGCGCGACGCGGGGTCGGGTGCTCGGGTTCCTCGGGGAACCGACGGTGAACGTGCCCGAGCTGAACCTCGCCGTCGCGGACGCACAGGGACGGTGACGGATGACCGGGTCCTCGCACAGTGAGGGCGACCCCGCGGCGGAGCGCGGCGGCTCCGCGGAGGGCGAGCTGCGCATCCACCTCGGCGCCGCACCCGGCGTGGGCAAGACCTACGCCATGCTGTGCGAGGCCCGGCGCCGCCTCGACCGCGGCACGGACGTCGTCGTCGGGGTCGTCGAGACCCACGGCCGGGAGAAGACCGCAGCCCTGCTCGAGGGGCTCGAGATCCTCCCGCGCCGGGAGACCCCCGTCGGCGGGGAGCTCGACGTGCAGGCCGTGCTCGACCGGCACCCCGAGGTGGTGTTGATCGACGAGCTCGCCCACACGAACGCGCCGGGCTCGCGGCACGCGAAGCGGTGGGAGGACGTGGCGCAGATCCTCGCCGCCGGGATCGACGTCCTGGCCACGGTGAACGTGCAGCACCTGGAGTCGCTCAACGACGTCGTCGAGCGGATCACCGGGGTGCGCCAGCGCGAGACCGTCCCCGACGAGTTCGTGCGCAGCGCCGAGCAGATCGAGCTCGTGGACATCACTCCCGAGGCGCTGCGGCGCAGGCTCGCCCACGGCAACGTCTACGGCGCCGAGAAGATCGACGCCGCCCTGGCCAACTACTTCCAGGTCGGCAACCTCATCGCGCTGCGCGAGCTGGCGCTGCTCTGGGTCGCCGACGAGGTCGACGTCGCCATGCGCCGGTACCGCGCCGAGAAGCGCATCTCCGAGACCTGGGAGACCCGTGAGCGGGTCGTCGTCGCGCTCACCGGCGGCCGCGAGTCCGAGACCGTGCTCCGGCGCGCCACCCGCATCGCCAAGCGCGCAGGCCAGGCGGACCTGCTCGCCGTGCACGTGTTGCGCGGCGACGGGCTCGCCGGTGCCCCGGTCGGCGCCACCACCGCCCTGCGAAAGCTGGCGGACGACGTCGGCGCCACCTTCCACACCGTCGTCGGAGACGGCGGGGCGGGCGGGGTGACCGAGGCGCTGCTGGAGTTCGCCCGCGGCGCCAACGCCACCCAGCTCGTGCTCGGCACCTCGCGCCGCTCCCGGCTGGCCCGGCTGTTCGACGCCGGCATCGGTGCCCGCGTGGTGCAGGACTCGGGGACGATCGACGTCCACATGGTCACCCACGCCGCCGCCGGGTCGGCGGGCCTGCGGCTGCCGCCGCGCGTCCGCAGCGCCGTCCCGATGAACCGGCGCCTCCTGGGCTGGGTGCTGGCCGTGCTCGGGCCGGCCGTCGCGACCGCCGTGGGCGCCTCGCTCTACGAGGTGGTCGGCCTCTCCACGGACGTCGTGCTGTTCTTCCTGGCCACGGTGCTCGCCGCGCTGGTCGGGGGGCTGGGCCCGGCGGTGGTGGCGGCGCTGCTGGGCGGGCTGCTGCTCAACTTCTTCCTCACCCCGCCGCTGTACTCGTTCACCATCGGGCAGCCCGAGAACGTGGTCACCGTGGCCGCGATGGTGGTGGTCGCCGTGCTCGTCGCCCTGGTGGTGGACCGCGCGGCGCGCCGCGGCGAGCAGGCCGCCCGGGCGCAGACCGAGGCCGCCCTGCTGGCCTCGTTCGCCCGCACCGTCCTGACCGGGGCCGACCCGCTGCCCCGGCTGCTGGAGAAGGTCCGCGAGGCCTTCACCCTCCGCTGCGTCGCGCTGCTCGAGGAACAGTCGGACGGCAGCTGGAGCAGGGTCGCGGTGTCCGGGCCGCCGGACTGCGGGCGCCCCGAGGACGCGGACGTCGACGTCGAGGTGGAGGACGGGCTGCACCTGGTCGGCACCGGCCGGAACCTGCCCGCCCACGACCGGCGCCTGCTGGAGACCGTCGGCGGCCAGGCCCTGCTCGCACTGCGCGGCCAGCGGGCGGTCGAGGAGGCCGAGCAGGCGCGCCGCCGGGCGGAGGCGAACGAGACCCGCGGGGCGCTGCTGTCCGCGGTGGGGCACGACCTGCGCACCCCGCTGACGTCCATCAAGGCGTCCGTCGGCAGCCTGCGCGACCCGCTGCTGCGGCTGTCCGGGAGAGACCGGGCCGAGCTGCTGGAGACGGTCGAGGAGTCCACCGACCGGCTGAGCGGGCTGGTGGACAACCTGCTCGACTCCTCCCGCCTGGCCGCGGGCGCGGTGCAACCGCTGTCGGAGCGGGTCGGGTACGACGAGATCGCCGCCCGGGCGCTCATCGGGCTGCCCGAGGCCGAGCGGGTGGAGCTGGAGATCCCGGACGACATCCCGGACGTGCTGGCGGACATCGGGCTGCTCGAACGGGTCGTGGCGAACCTGGTGGACAACGCCCTGCGCCACGGCCGCGGCGCGCCCGTCGTGCTCCGGGCGAGCGCGCACGAGGGCCGCGTCGAGCTGCGCGTCGTCGACTCCGGGCCGGGCGTGCCCCCCAAGCAGCGGGAGAAGCTCTTCGCGCCCTTCCAACGGCTGGGGGACCGCCGCACCTCGGGGATCGGGCTGGGGCTGTCGGTGGCAAGGGGGTTGACCGAGGTCATGGGCGGCACGCTGGCCGCCGAGGACACCCCCGGGGGTGGGCTCACCACGGTCGTCTCGCTGCCCGCCGCCGTCGCGTCCGCCCCGCGGGCCACCGCCGAGGCGGCGTCGTGAGCGTGGCCGAGCGGGCCGGTGCGCGGACCGCCGAGACGGGCGCGGTGCGCGTGCTCGTCGTCGACGACGACCCGCAGATCCTGCGGGCCTTGCGGATCAACCTGTCCGCCCACGGCTACCACGTGACCACCGCCCGGGACGGCCGCTCGGCGCTGACGTCGGTGGGTGACGTGCACCCCGACCTCGTCGTCCTCGACCTCGGCCTGCCCGACCTGGACGGGACCGAGGTCATCACCGGGCTGCGGGCCTGGACCCGGGTGCCGATCGTCGTGCTGTCCGCCCGCGCCGACTCCGTCGACAAGGTCACCGCGCTCGACGCGGGCGCGGACGACTACGTCACCAAGCCCTTCGGCATGGCCGAGCTGCTGGCCCGGCTGCGGGCCGCGGTGCGCCGCTCCGCCACCGCGACCGGCGGCGGGGACAGCCTCGTGGAGTTCGCGGACGTCGAGGTCGACCTCGCCCGCAAGCGGGTCCGCCGGGCCGGGGCGGACGTGCACCTCACCCCGACCGAGTGGGAGATGCTCGAGCTGTTGGTGCAGCACCGCGGCAGGCTGGTCTCCCAGCGCGACCTGCTGCGCCACGTCTGGGGACCCCGCCGCGAGGACCGCACCAACTACCTGCGTGTCTACCTGGCCCAGCTGCGCCGCAAGCTCGAACCCGACCCCTCCCGACCGCGCCACCTCATCACCGAACCGGGCATGGGATACCGCTTCGAGTCCACACCGGACTCCACACGGGACGCGCTGCGCGAGACCTGAGCACACCGCAGACCGGTGAGATCCGGCTGCCGGCGCCGCGGTGGGTGACCACGACACCGAGGAACGCGGTTGGGTCCGGCGGGCGCACCGGACCACCCACCTTTCGACCCGGTGGGCGGAGGCGGGCGGGGCCGCCGCCGGCCAATCTGGGTGGCGTCCGTGATCGAGGATCCCCGACAGAGCAGGACGGTGCCATGACCATCAAGTCCGAGTCCGTGTCCCTGGAGGACGCCCGGCGGATCATCGCCGCGGGCGAGGCCGAGGCCGCCTCGATCGGGCAGCCCAGCAACATCGCCGTCGTCGACGCGGGCGGGAACCTCGTCGCGCACGTCCGGATGGACGGTGCGTGGCTCGGGAGCGTCGACATCTCCATCAACAAGGCCTTCACGTCCCGGGCCTTCGACATCACCACCGCCGACCTGGCCGAGGCCGCCGCACCCGGTGCCCAGTTCTTCGGGATCAGCGGCTCCAACGGCGGCCGCGTCATGATCTTCGCAGGTGGCGTCCCGCTGCGGGTCGACGGCCGGGTCGTCGGCGCCGTCGGCGTCAGCGGGGGCAGCGGCGCACAGGACCAGCAGGTGGCCGACGCCGCCGCGGCGGGCTTCTGAGGGTCGAACCGATGCGTCGTCAGGTCATCCAGGGACGTCCACCGACGGGGTAGCCGTTCTCGTCGAAGGCCGGGACCTCGTGGTCGTCCCACACCCATCCGCTCTCCGGGATGCGCCGGGGCCCGTCCGAGGCGTCGATCAGTTCCCGGGGTGTCGGCCCGCAGGGGGTCTGGGGGCAGGTGTCTTCGACGTTGACCTGATCGGCCGGGGTGTCGGCCGCTTCGGCGGGCCCGGGGTTCGGGTGCGCAGCGGGGGTGTCGGGCGCCTTCGTCGCGGCGGGCGGTCGCGTCGGGCCCGGGCCGATCGGTCGCTGCCCGGCCGGTGCCTGCGGCGTGGTGCTCGGGGGTGCCGACGCCGCTCTCGGGGGTGCCGACGCCGCTGAGGGGGCGGTGGCCGCGGTGGCCTCGGCGGCGGGCGCCGTCGGCGCCGTGACGGGGCTCAGGATTCGGGCGGGCTCCTGGCCGGGTGTGCCACACCCGGCCAGGACCAGCAGGAAGCCCATGCTGAGCAGTGCTCGGCGCATCGGGTGGCCTCCCTCTCACGATGGTGTCGGCGGGCCTTCTCGATCACTGCGCGCCGCCCTCTCACGATCGGCGGTCCGAACCGTCCCGTTACAGGACCGGTGGGACCACGGGGTTTAACCGTCCGTGGTCGCGGTACCACGGGTGATGGGTACCGAGAAGCACGGCGAGCCGAACGTGAGCGATCCCCGGGAGCAGCAGGAGCTGAGCCCCTCCGACCTCCCCGACGACGACCACGACGACACCGACACCGACACCGCGGAGCAGGCGCCGAGCGGGCAACGGGGGGACGCGCCGCAGGACGGCGAGGGCGGCTGAGGCCCGCTCAGGCGAAGACCGGGCCGCGCAGGGTCTGTCCGGGGGACCGGCCGAACCGCGTGCCGTAGGCCGTCAGGAAGGCCTGCGGCCGGAACCCCCACGACCTCGCGATCGCGCTCACCGTCGTCTCCTCGGGCCGGGCGGACTCCAGGTCGCGATGGGCCCGCCCGAGCCGGACCCGACCGACGTCGTGCCCGGGGCGGCTCTCCCGGTGCCGCAGCCAGCACCCTTCGAGGGCCCGGATGCTCAGCCCGGCGTACGCGGCGAGGCCCGCCAGGGTCAGTGGCAGCTCCGCCCTGTCCTCGATGTAGTCGACGCAGCGGCGCACGGTCCGGGGGCCCCACGTCGGGACGCGTTCGTCCAGCGCGTCACGGTGCGCGTGGTCGGCGGCCAGCAGCAGCCGGATCAGCAGGGTGTCCTGGAGCGGATCGGCGCTCACCGGGTTCGCCAGCGCCGCGGCGGTGTCGGCGGTGCCGTCGGCGACCAGCCGCGCCGTGCCCGCCCACGACCCGCCGGCCGCGGCGCCGACGGGCATCGTGGTCGCCGGCCGGAACGGGTGGGGCACGGTCCGGCCGAGCAGCGCCTCCAGCATGCCCTCCAGGGCGGCCGACGAGACGTCGAACAACAGCAGGTCGAAGCGGTCTCCGGTCAGCAGCGTCGTCTCCTCCCACGGGGAGAGGACCGCCGCGACGCCGGGACCCACGTCCAGCTGCTCGCCGCGGTGGCCCGCCTGCAGCGGCGCCCGCACCGGGACCCCGATCCGATACGTCGGCCCGTCCGGCAGCCGCAGGTGGACCCCCTCGGTGCCGGCGATCTCCTCGACGGCGAGGGGGCCACGGGCGACCCGGTGGCTGTGGAAGGCGAACGGCGCCGTCGGGGCGTGGTCGAGGTGCACGCTCGGCGGGAGCTGGTCGTCCACCCGGCCGATGTCCGTCACGTGGATGTCGGCGAACCGGGGAGCGGTCATCAGTACACCTGCCGGAAGAGCGCCGTGACGCGGTCCCAGAGCTCCGTGCCGGGGTTGACGACCTCGGGGTCGGCGATGCGCAAGGCCCGGGCGAAGGCGATCCCCAGGCCGCCGAACAGCTCGGGCAGCACCGCCTCGGTGTCCTCGGAGAAGGTCACGTCCGCCGGGGGCCGCCGCACGACCTGGGCCAGGACCGCGCGGACGTCGGGCGCCTCCTCCAGCTTGTCGAACTCCCGCATCCGCTCCTGGAGACCCTTCGTGAGGGGCAGGTCCATCGGGGCGATGACGTCCCGGCCGTTGGCTCGGGCGCAGTTGCGGCCGGCGACGGCGATGTCGTCGACCATCTCGTCGACGAACTCGCGGAACCGCCGCACGTCGTTCTTGTCCACCTTGAGCTGCGCGACCGAGCGGAAGAACCGCTCGAACACCGGAACACTCGACGGACCGGCCATGCCCGTACCCCCTGTTCGTCCACGTGCGCCGACGGGTCACCACCGTGGCAAAGCCGCGTCGGCTCCGATTCGGTCCCCCAGACGCAACCTCGGTGCGGGACCTCGGCCCGGCAGGGCGACCGGGCCCGGGCGCGGACCGCCTCGGTGACCGGGTCGGAGTCAGAGGAGCGGGCACGCTGGTCGGGGCGCTCTGCGCCGCCCGGCCTCAGTCCGACGCACCCACCGCCGCCGTCGCGCTCCGGGCCGAGGTGCTCGTCCGGAGCGCGACGGGAACACGCACGGTCCCGGCCGAGCGGTTCCTCGCCGGCCCGATGACGCCGGACCTCGCCCCCGACGAGCTCGTCGTCGGCGTGCGGATCCCGGCGTGCCCCGACGGGACCGGCTACGTCAAGCACAAGTTCGCCGAGTCGTCGTGGCCGGTGGTGACGGCCGCGGCCGTCCCGGGTCGGGTCGTGCTCGGCGGAGTGGCCATGGTCCTGATGGCGGCGGGCAGCCTGCTCATCGGGGTCGCCCCGACCCACGCGCAGATCGGGACGTGGGCGGCGGCGATCCTGGTGTTCGCCCGGCTCGCGCAGGGCCTGGCCCACGGCGGCGAGATCGCCGCGTCGTACACCTACATCGCCGAGATCGCCCCGCGGGAGCGCCGCGGCCTCTGGTCGACCAGCCTCTACGTCTCGGTGACTGCGGGCATCGTGCTGGCGTCGCTGATCGGGGCGGCCGCGAGCAGCCTGTTCGGGACCGAGGCGCTGCAGAGCTGGGCGTGGCGCATCCCGTTCCTGATCGGCGGCCTGCTCGGGCTGGTCGCGCTGTACCTGCGGCGGACCCTGCCCGAGTCCGAGGCGTTCACCGGGCAGGACGGCGGGGAGGACGCCGGCAGCCCCGCGGCGGCCGCGGCGTCCCGCGGGACCCTGCGCGACCTGCTGCGCGGGCTGGCGGAGAACAAGCGCAGCCTGGCGCGGATCGGTGTCGCGTTCGTGCTGCTGTCCTACCCCCTGATGGCCGCGCTGAACGACTCGGCGTGGCGCATGTTCGGGATCATGGTCGTGGCGCTGTTCTTCCTCGGCGCGTTCGTCGGGATCATGCCCGCCTACTTCGCCGAGCTGTTCCCGACCTCGGTGCGCGCCTCCGGGATCGGGGTGCCGTACTCGTTCATCGTCGCGATCTTCGGTGGCACGGCGCCGTACGTCCTGACCTGGCTCAGCAGCCACGACCTCGTGTGGGTCTTCTCCGTCTACTCGGTCGTGCTCGTGCTGATCGGGGTGGTCACGACCCTGCTCAGCCCGGAGACGAAGGGCCGCGTCCTCGAGTGACCGGGAGCTCCCGTTCGGCGGCCAGGCTGGTGAGCAGGGCCAGGCCGTCGGCGGCGGCGGTGCCCGGTTCGGCGGTGTAGACCGCCAGGTGCTGCCCGGGCGCGCTGTCGATGGTGAGCTTCTCGAAGTGCAGCCGGATCTCGCCGACGTCCGGGTGGTGGAAGTGCTTGTCCTCCTGGATGCGGGGGCCGACCTCGTAGCGGGCCCAGAGGGCGGCGAAGGCCGGGCTGCGCACGGTGAGGGCGCCGATGATCTGCTCGGTGCGCCCGTCGGGCACCAGGGTGGTGGCGCGCAGGTTGCGCACCGCGACGCTCGCGCAGCTGTCCCAGTCCGCGTAGAACTCGCGCGCGTACGGGTCGAGGAAGATCATCCGCAGGAGGTTGTCGAAGCGGGCGAACCCGCGGTAGAGGACCTCGGCGAGGGCGTTGGCGGCCAGGACGTCCTGGCCGGGGCCGACGACGAAGGCGGGCACCGTGGGCATCCGGTCGAGCAGTTGCTGTAACGGGGCGGCGACCGTGGTGGTCGGCTCCGTGGCGAGGGCCTGCACGGCGGGCAGACCGATCCGGTAGAGGTGGCGGGCCGCGTCCTCGTCCAGGCGCAGCGCGCCCGCCAGGGCTTCGAGCACCTGACGCGACGGATGCCGTTCACGGCCCTGCTCCAGGCGGATGTAGTAGTCGGTGCTGACGCCGGCGAGCAGGGCGACCTCCTCGCGGCGCAGCCCCGGCACCCGCCGGGCGCCGTCGTCCGGGAGCCCGACGGTCGCCGGGGACACCAGGGCCCGGCGGGCGGCCAGGAACTCACCCAGTACGGGACCCCGCCCAGCGCCGCGCTCCACACCCCGGTTCATGCCTCGACGGTAGCCCGCGGACCTGCCGAGAGGGAGGGTGTGGCACTCCCAGTCGGGCGGCCGGAGCCTGCTCAGGCCGGGTCGAAGGAGGTGGTGGAGGCCAGCGGCTCCCACTCCTGCATCGACTCGAGGAAGGCCGCGAACTTGGTCCGGGCGAGCGAGTAGGTCCGGTCGCCGAGGGGGAGGTGCAGCGGCGGGCGCTCGGCGTCGACCGCCCGGAGCAGGACGTCGATCGCCTTCTGCGGGTCGCCCGCCTGCCGCCCGTCGTGGTCGGCGCGGTACCGGCGGCGGCCCCCGGCGGTCTCGGCGTACTCCGGCATCTCGGCCGCGGCCATCCGCATCGACCGGCCGAGGAACTCGGTCCGGAACGGGCCGGGCTCCACGATCGTCGTCGCGATCCCGAAGGGCGCCACCTCCTGGGCCAGCGCCTCCGACAGACCCTCCACCGCGAACTTGGTGGCGTTGTAGTAGCCGCTCCCCGCGGAGCCGGCGATCCCGGCACCGGACGACATCATGACGATCCGGCCCCCGCCGCTCGCGCGCAGCGCGGGCAGGGCGGCCCGGGTCGTCTCGATCACGCCGAACACGTTGGTCTCGAACAGGGGGCGGTACTCCGCGGGCGTCCCCTCCTCGATCGCCCCGACCAGGCCGTGGCCCGCGTTGTTGACCAGGACGTCGAGGCCGCCGAACTCCCGCTCGGCGAGTGCGACCGCCGCGGCCGCGTCGCCCGCCCTCGTGACGTCGAGGGTCGTCGCGCGGCAGGTCTGCGGGTGGTGGGCGACGAGGGTCTCCAGCGTCCGTGGATCGCGGGCCGTGGCCAGGACCCGGTCCCCGCGTTCCAGGACCGCTTCGGCGAGGACCCTGCCGAGCCCGCCCGAACATCCGGTGATGAGCCATCTGCGAGACATGGTGCGACCGCCTTTCAGTGCGTCGAGAGTCAGTGCGTCGAGAGCCGGGGTGCGGGGGTGTCGGTGGCCGGGACGGCCGCGACCGAGCGCGCGAGCACCGCCGCGGAGAGCAGCAGCGCCGCGATGACCAGCGCGGTGGTGGTGATCGCGGCGGTCTGGCCACCCGCCTCCGCGACGGCGGAGTAGACGGTCCCGATGACCGCCACCGAAAGGGCCGCGCTGATCTGGAGGGTGGCGCTGACGAGGCCGCTCGCGAGCCCGGCGTAGCGGCCGGGAACGCGCGCGACCGTCAGCCGGATCAGCGACGGGAAGGCCAGCCCCTGCCCGAAGCCGATGACCGCCAGCGGCACCGCGGTCCACGCCGTCTGCCCGAGGGTTGCGGCCAGGGCGGCGAAGGCCACAAACCCCGCGGCCTCCAGGCCCAGGCCGAGCGGGGCGAGGCCGCGGGGGAGCAGGCCGCTCAGGCGGTGGACGGTCAGGGGGCCGACGAGGAAGCCGACGCCCAGCGGGAGGATGTCCAGACCGGCCTGGAAGGGGCTGCGGCCCGCCGCCTGCTGGTAGGTCGAGAAGGCGAGGAAGAACGCCGCGATCGAGTAGAACAGCAGCAGCGCCACGAGCCCGCCGCGCACCCCGGCGGCGGTGACCGCGGCCGGGGGGACCAGTGGCCGCACCCGCAGGGCGGGGCCGTCGGGGGCGTCGGGGGCGTCGTGGGCGAGGCGGTGCTGACGGCGCCAGAACCCGGCCAGCGTGATCGCCCCGGCGACGAGGACGACCCAGCACCACCACGGCCACCCCAGGGACTCCGCCTCCACCAGCGGAACCACGATCCCGGCGAGGCCGCCGAACAGCAGGACCGCGCCGGTGAGGTCGAGGAGCTCGGTGGGGTCCGGCCGCGGCGCGCGGAGCAGCAGGCTCCCCGCGACCGCGATCGCCGCGAAGGGCAGGTTGATCAGGAAGATGGTGCGCCAGCCGAGACCGAACACGTCGGCGGCGACCAGCAGCCCGCCCAGGGACTGACCCAGCACGGCGGCGAGGCCGAACACGGCGCCGTGGAACCCGAGGGCGATGCTCTGCTGCCGTCCGGTGAGGCCGGCCCGGATCAGCGCCAGCGACTGCGGCGCCATCAACGCCGCGGTGACACCCTGCAGGATGCGCCCCGCGACGAGCACGGCGGGTGCGGGCGCGATGCCGCACAGCAGCGAGGCCAGCGCGAACCCGATCAGCCCGACGAGGAACACGCGCTGGCGACCGTAGAGGTCGCCGACCCGACCGCCCAGGACCAGGGTGACGGCATAGGTCGCGGCGTAGGCGGCCACCACCTGCCTGCCCAGCAGGTCCCCGCCGCCGAGCTCGTCCCGGATGGACGGGATGGCGAGGTTGACGATGAAGAAGTCCAACGGAGGCAACAGCGTGCCCACCAGCAGGGTGGCGACGCCGAGCCAGGTCCGTCCCGCCGAGCCGGACTCGTTCCCGTTCGTCATCGTGATGCTTCCGTCCTGGGGTGCGTTCGCAGGCCGGTGCGGCCCGCGACTCGACCTCGACCCTCGCAGGACGGACCGCCGGACCGGGAGGGTGCGCTGCACCCACCTACCGCCGACCGGGGCTCAGTCGCCTGCCCCGGCGGTGACGGACGGGAGCGTCACGCCTTCTGGTCGGCGGGGGTGGGCACGGCGGAGGACAGGTCGGACCTGGACGTCTCCCGCATCGTGGCCACCACGAGGAGCCCGACGACCGCGGCGAACACCAGGTACCAGGAGGGCGAGAGGCTGTTGCCGGTCGCGGCGACGAGCGAGGTCGCGATGACCGAGACCAGGCCGGAGCCGATCACGCCGCCGATGTTGAAGCCCAGGGAGACACCGGTGTAGCGCACCCGGGTCGGGAACAGCTCGGAGTACTGGGTGTAGACCACGCCCTGCTGGATGCCGAAGGGGATGTTCAGCACGAGCGCCGCGAGGATGGCCAGCGGCAGCGAGCCCTGCTGCATCACCCAGAAGCACGGCACGCCCAGGATGAGGAAGCCGACCAGGCCCGCGGCCAGGACCCGTCGCCGCCCGAAGCGGTCGCTGAGCGAACCCGCCCAGGGGATCAGCCCCAGCGGCATCAGCACGATGAGCACGATCAGCCACAGCGCACCGGACAGCGAGTACCCGAGCACCGCGGAGAGGTGCACGAGCAGGTACACCGACGACAGGCCCCCGGTGGTCATGGTCGCGTAGGCGATGCCCACCACCCGCGCGGTGGCCGCCTTGTGCTCGCGGACGACCTCGGAGATCGGTGCCTTGGTGGGCTCGGAGTGCTCGACCAGCTCCTGGAACAGGGGCGAGTCCTCGACCCGCATGCGGTACAGCACGGCGCCGACGAGGAGCGGGCCGGCGATGAGGAACGGGATGCGCCAACCCCAGCTCGCCATCTGCTCGGGGGAGGTGAGGCTCGTCAGGGTCCCGACGACGGCCGCCGCGCCCGCGAGGCCCAGCGAGATCCCGACCGAGGTGGCGGACCCGAACAGCCCGCGACG
Source organism: Pseudonocardia sp. WMMC193 (assembly GCF_021728735.1). Taxonomy (NCBI): domain Bacteria; kingdom Bacillati; phylum Actinomycetota; class Actinomycetes; order Pseudonocardiales; family Pseudonocardiaceae; genus Pseudonocardia; species Pseudonocardia sp. WMMC193. The sequence continues at coordinate 6,476,045 of NZ_JAKKDO010000003.1, forward strand.
CTTCGACGGGGCGGACTCCGTGGACAGGGACGCGGCCCCACCGATCTCCCCGCCCGCGGAGAAGCCCTGCAGGATGCGCAGGAGCGTCAGCAGGATCGGGGCGAACACGCCGATCGTGGCGTACGTGGGGAGCAGGCCGGTGAGGACGGTCGCGATGCCCATGACCGTGACCGTGGCCATCAGGACCGCCCGGCGGCCCTTCCGGTCGCCGAGCCGACCGAAGAACAGGCCGCCCAGCGGCCGGGCCAGGAATCCGCTGGCGACCACGGCGAGGGTGCTCAGCACCCCGATCAGGCCGTCCTGGCTGGGGAAGAACAGCGGGGCCAGGACGACGGCGAGGTAGCCGTAGACGGCGAAGTCGTAGTACTCGATGGCGGTTCCGACGGCCGCGGCGAGACTGGCTCGACGGCCGATGCGGGTCGCGTCTTCCGGTGTCTGCGTCATGGGCGCTCCTTCGCGCTGGCACGTGCGGTCCCGGCACCGACGGTGCGGGACGGACCCAATCTAGAGATGAACTGATCTCAGTTCAAGAGTGGCGGGGGGCTGGGACGAGCACGGCCCGCCCGGTGATCCGCCCCCGGCGGAGGTCGTCGAACACCGCCGGCGCGTCGTCGAGGCCGAACTCGGTGACCCGGGTGTGGAGACCGCCGGTGCGGGCGAGGTCCACGAGCGCGACCAGCTCGGGGCGGGTGCCCCAGAACGGGAGCCGGACCCGCGCCCCCGACGGGAGGGGGCCGGGCTTGGACAGGGGCAGGGCGCCGCCGCCGCTGCCCACGATCACCAGGTCGCCCGCCGGGCGCAGCACCGAGGCGGCGAGCTCCTCGGTGGCCTGGGCGCCCACGCAGTCGATCACCAGGTCGGCGCCGCGCCCCGTCGACATCGTGGCGACGGCGTCGGCGGCGTCGCCCGGTGCGACCGCCGCCGTCGCGCCGCACTCGCGGGCCAGTTCGACGGCCTCGGGGCGGCTGTCCACGCCGATCACCTGGGCCTCGGTGAGTCGGCGGAGGATGCCGACGGCGAGGTGCCCGAGCCCGCCGACGCCGATCACCACCGCGAGGGCGTCGGGGCGGTCGAGCCGGTCGAGGCCGCCCGACACGGCGTGGAACGAGGTCAGCCCCGCGTCGGTCAGTGCGGCGGCGAACGCGGGATCGAGGCCGTCGGCGGGGACGAGGCGCCAGGCGTCGACGACCAGCTCGTCGGCCATGCCGCCGTCGATCCCGAGGCCGACCCCCGCGGCGGGCAGGGTGCGGCGGTGGTCGCAGTAGTTCGCCGCGCCCGCCCGGCAGCGCGCGCAGTCGCCGCAGCCGTACGGCGCGTAGACGACGACCTGCCGTCCGAGCAGGGTCTGATCCACGCCGGGCCCGGTCTCGACGACCCGCCCACAGACCTCGTGGCCGAGGGTGAAGGGCAGCTCCCAGGCCACCGGGGCGTCGACGACGTGCAGGTCCGAGTGGCACACCCCCGCCGCCAGCACGGCGAGTCGGACCTGGCCGGTCCCGGGCGTCCGGACCGGGATCTCGACGAGCTCGGCCCCGGTGGTCGTCCTCCGCATCGCGCGCATCGTCGGCCCGGTCACCGGGCCGACCAGCCGCCGTCGACGAAGACCTCGGAGCCGGTGGTGTACCCCGAGTCGTCGCAGGCCAGGAACGCGACCGCGGCCGCGACCTCCTCCGGTCGTCCCAGTCGGCCCATCGGGGTGTTCCCCACCATCTCCGCGTGCCGCTCGGTGCCCCCGAAGCGCTCGAGGAGCGGGGCGGTCCCGATGAAGGCGGGGACCACGGCGTTCACCCGCACGCCGCGGGTGGCCCAGTGGAGCGCGGCGTTGAGGGTCATGGAGTGGACGGCGCCCTTGGCCGCGGCGTAGGAGAAGCTGTTCGCGAGCCCGCCCGTGGCGCCGAGGATCGATCCGACGTTGACCACGGCGCCGCCGCCGCTGCGCTCGATCAGCGGCCCGGCGTGCTTCATGCCGAGCCAGGTGCCCAGCTGGTCGACCGCCACCACCTGGTCCCAGCGTTCACGGGGCTCGTCCTCGACGGTCCCGAGGCTGCCGATCCCCGCGTTGTTGACCAGCACGTGCAGGCCGTCCCACTCCCGTTCGACGGTCGCGACGGCGGTGGCCCAGTCCGCCTCGTCCGCCACGTCGAGCGGGAGGGCGAGGGTCTCGCCGTCCAGCTCCTTCGCCAGCCGGGCGCACGCGTCGGCATCGGTGTCGGTGAGGGCGACGGAGGCGCCCTCGGCCACGAGCCGGCCAGCGATCGCGGTGCCGAGCCCGCCGGTCGCCCCGGTGAGGAGTGCTCGTCGTCCCGCGAACCGTGCCACCACGCTGTCTCCTTCGACCGTGACCTCGAACTGAGATCGATTCATGATATTGCCAGTGCATCGAGCCTGTCCACGGACACCGGAGTCGATCACGGCCGAGTCGAGGACGCGGCGAGGAGGTGCATCTGTTCTGTTCAGACGCCGAATGGACGCTTGTGGTGTGTGCCACCGCACTCTATCGTTCCCGCCGAATCAAACTGAAGTCATCTCAGTTTGCCGTCTCTGCAAAGGAGTAGGGATGACCATACGACGGAAGGGCGCGCTCGCGATCCTCGCCGCGGCGCTGACCCTCGCGATCGCCGCGTGCGGTGGCGGGGGACAGTCCGCCGCGGGCGGCGACGGGTCCGGCCCGATCACGATCGGTGCGTGGATCCCGCTGTCCGGCGCGCAGGCCGCCTCCGGGGTGCCCCAGATGGAGGGGGCGAAGGCCTACTTCAGCTGGCTCAACGACAACGGCGGGATCAACGGCCGCCAGGTGAACTGGATCGTCAAGGACAACGCCTACGACCCGCAGCAGACGGTGCAGGCCGCCCGCGCACTCGTCGGGCAGGACGGGGTCGTGGCGATCGTCAACGCCAACGGCGTCGCGCCCTCCGAGGCGGCGTTCCCCTTCGTCCTCGACCAGTCGAAGATCCCGATCGTCGACCACTACGGCGGCGTGGCCACCTGGTACGACCCGGCCCGGCCCCTGCTCTTCGGGACCCAGACCCTCTACGAGGACCAGGCCGCGGCCATGGCGCAGTGGGCCGTCGAGTCCGGGGCGCGCAAGCTCGTCGTGGTGCACGACGACCCGAAGGCATTCGCGGACGTCGCGGCGCAGATCGGCCCGGCGGCGGCCCGTACCGACGCCGCGGCCACGACCACCGCGGTGCCCGTCAAGCTCGGGACCACCGACTTCGCGCCGGCCGTCAGCCAGGTCAAGGCGCTGGGCGGGGACGCCGTGATGCTGATCCTCCCGGCGCCGGAGGCGGCGGCCTACCTCAAGGCGGCACAGCTCCAGGGTGTCACCCTGCCCGCGTACGGCTACGCGCCCCTGGCGTCGAACACGGTCGTGACGCTGGCCGGATCGGCGGCCGAGAACTTCCGCGCGGTGTCGCTCGTGCGGGCGCCCAGCGACCCCGGCCCTGCGATGGCGCAGTTCCGCGAGGTCATGGCGAAGTACGCACCCGGCCAGCCCGCGGACTACTCCACGCTGCTGGGCTATGCGAACGCGGCGGTCTTCGCCGAGGTCGCGAAGACGATCCAGGGCCCGGTGACCGCGGAGTCGATCGCGGAGGCCTACCGCAACGCGACGGCCGTGGAGACGGGCGTCGCCCCGACGATGTCGTTCTCCGCGGACCGGCACGTGGGCACCCGTGACGTGCAGCGCGTGACCGTCCAGGGCGGGCAGTGGACGGCCGTCGGCGACTTCGTCAGCGCCCCGGACCGGGGCTGACGTCGGTGGACGCCGACGAGCTCCTGGCCACGACGAGGGCGGTGCGGCGCAGGCTCGACCCGTCCCGCGAGGTTCCGATCGAGCTGGTGCGCGAGTGTGTCGAGCTGGCGGTGCAGGCCCCGGCGGGGTCCAACGTCCCCCGGACCCGGTTCGTGGTGATCCGCGACCCCGCCGTGCGCACCGCCGTCGCGGAGATCTACTCCGACATCTACACGAACTCGTACGTGGAGTCGGCGGGATACATCGGCCGGGTCGCGACGGCGGACGCCGCGTCCGCCGAGGTCCAGCGGCGGACGGGGCGCTCCGCGGACGCCCTGGAGCGGGCCCTGCACGAGGTCGGCACCCTCGTCCTCGCCTGTCTGGACGGGGCGCGGCTCGACGGGGTGCCCGCCTTCGCGAGCGCGTCACTGCTCGGTGGGGTGCTGCCCGCGACGTGGAGCTTCATGCTCGCGGCTCGTGCCCGCGGACTCGGGACCTGCTGGACGACGATGCACCTCGCCCGTGAGCGTGAGGTGGCGGAGCTGCTCGGCATCCCGTTCGAGACGGTGCAACAGGTCTGTCTGACACCGCTGGCCTTCACGAGCGGCCCGCCCTGCGTCCCGCGGTCGACGAGGTCGTGCACTGGGACCGGTGGGACCCCGACCTCGCGCGTCCCCCGGCCGTCGCCGGCCTGATCGCCGAGCCGGCCTGAGAGGAGCACTCCGATGGACCATCTGTTCCTCGTCGTGGTGAGTGGTATCGCCAGTGGTGCCGTGTACGGGCTGCTCGGTCTCGGCCTGGTGATCATCTACCGGGCGACCGACGTCGTGAACTTCGCGCTGGCGAGCATGGCCACGCTGGCCGTGTACGTGGCGCTGACGGTGGTGAACCGCGGGCTGGGGGTGTGGGCCGGTCTGCTGGCGGCGGTGCTCGTCGCCGTCGTCGTCGGGCTGATCGTGCGGGAGGTGCTGCTCCGCCCGCTGGGCACGGGCCGGCTGTTCGCGGCGCTGGTGATGACCATGGGCGTCTCGCTGGTCGTCGAGGCGACGGTCGCCGACGTCTGGGGTACCGAGCCCCGGGCCTTCCCCCCGCTGGTGGACGGGAGCGTCACGATCGGCTCCGCGGCGCTCGCCACCCAGGACCTCGTGGTGATCGGGGTGTCCGCCGTCGCGATGCTGGCGGTGGGCTGGTTGTTCACCCGCACCACCCTCGGCTCGGCCATGCGCGCCGCCGCGGAGTCCGCCACGACCGCGCAGATCATCGGCGTGCCCGCGCAGAAGGTGGCGCGGATCGCCTGGGCGCTCGGGCTCGGGCTGGCCGCGCTCGCCTCGGTGCTCTACGTCCCCAAGGTCGGCCTGGCGCCGATGGTGCTCTCGGCGCCGCTGTTCCGCGCCTTCGCCGGGATCTTCCTCGGCGGCCTCACGAGCATGCACGGCGCCGTGATCGGGGGCGTCACGATCGGCGTCCTCGAGAACCTGGCCGCGTCCTACGTGTCGGCCAACTTCCGCGACACGTTCGTGTTCGTGCTCACCGTGCTGATCCTGCTGTTGCGGCCGCAGGGACTCTTCGGCACCCGCAGCTTCGAAAGGGTGTGAACGCCGTGCTGTGGTCGTGGCGGCTCGCGGTGCGGGCGCTGCTCGCCCCGCTGGCCGCGGTCCTGCTCGTGGTGGCCATCGAGGGGGGTGCGCTGCCCGCCTACCAGGCCTACTCGGTCGCGTTGGCCGCGACCTACACCGTCCTGGTGCTCAGCGTCGGCCTGCTCGCGGGCTGGGCGGGGATCTGGTCGGTCGGGCACCCGGCCCTGTTCGCCATCGGGGCCTACACCGTGGCCTTCGGGTCGTCGCACGGCTGGGCGCTGGAGCCGACCGTCCTGGTCGCGATGGTGCTCGCGGGCGGTTGTGGTGCGTTCCTCGGCTTCGCGGGCGCCCGGTTCTCCGTGCTCTACATCGCCCTGCTCACGCTGGCGTTCAGTCTCGTCGCGCTCGAGGTGATCAACCGCTGGGTCGACGTCACCGGTGGCGACCAGGGCGCACCCGTCGGCGAGCTGTCCAGCCTCTTCGGGGGCACGCTGGCCGGTGGCGGCGCCGACGCCGTCGTCGCGGCGATCCTGACCGCCGGCGTCGTCGTCGGGATCGCGGTGCTCGCCCGGTCGACCAGCCTGCGGATGCGCATGGTCGCGGCGAAGTCGCACCCGGTCGTGGCCCGCTCGGTGGGCGTGGCCCCGGAGGCCCAGAGCGCCTTGGCGTTCGGGGTCAGCGGGGCCGCGACCGGGCTGGCGGGCGTGCTGCTCGGGCTGATCACCGGGTTCGTCAGCCCCGAGACGTTCTCCCTCACGCTGGGCATCAACAGCGTCGCGGCCGCGGTGCTCGGCGGGGTCGGGGCCGTCGCGGGCGGGGTGTTCGGCGGGGTGTTCCTCGCCTTCGCGCCCACCCTCGCGGGCCTGCTCGGCATCGACCAGCTCATCCTCCAGGGTGCGCTGCTGATCCTCACCCTGCTGCTGCTCCCCACCGGGGTCGTCCCGTCGCTCGGCGCCCTGCTGCGGACGCTCGTCCGCCGCATCCGGCCCCCGTCCGAGACGGTCCCGGAGCCGCCCCCGGCCACGGCGGACCCGCCTGCGGTCGGCAGTCACACCGCCGAGCTCGAGGTCCGCGACCTCGGGGTCGCCTTCGGCGGCCTGCAGGCCCTGGACGGGGTGTCGCTGACGGTGCAACCCGGTGAGGTCGTGGCGATCATCGGACCCAACGGCGCGGGCAAGACCACCCTGGTCAACGCGCTGTGCGGCCTGCTCTCGGGCGGTCGGACGACCGGCTCGGCCACGTTCGCGGGCGCCGACCTGTTCCGGGTCCGCGCGACCCGACGGCGCAGGCTCGGGATCGGCCGCACCTTCCAGCATGCGGAGGTCTTCGGCGAGCTGACCGTGGCCGAGAACCTGCTGTGTACCAGCCGGTGGGTCACCGCCGACCGGCGTCGCGCGGTCGAGGCGCTCCTGGCGCAGGTGGGGCTCGCGGGTCTCGGTGACCGCCATCCCGACCAACTGCCGTTCGGGCCGCAGAAGCGGCTCGACCTCGCCCGCGCGCGGGCCGAGAACGCCCGGCTGCTGATCATGGACGAGCCCTTCGGCGGGCTCGACTCCGCCGAGCGGGGGCTGCTGGCCGCCCAGATCGGACGGGTGCGCGCGGCGGGCACCTCGGTGGTGATCATCGACCACGTCCTCGAGGACCTGTTCGCGGTCGCCGACCGGGTCGTCGCCTTCGACTTCGGCCGCCCGATCGGCGAGGGCACCCCCGACCAGGTCATGGCCGACGAGCAGGTGCGCCGGTCCTACCTGGGGGTGACGACGGCGGAGCGTCCGCGTCCGCTCGTCCGTGCGGGAGCCGAACCGGTCCTGAGCCTGACGGGCGTCACCCACCGGTACGGCGGGGTCACGGCCCTCGACGGCATCGACCTGGTGGTGCGCGGCGGGGCGGTCCTCGCCGTCGTCGGGGCGAACGGGGCGGGGAAGAGCACCCTGGGCCAGATCCTGCACGGGGCGCTCACCCCGACCGCGGGGGAACGCACCGTGCCGGAACCGGTGCGGAGCAGCCTGGTCCCGGAGGGCCGGGCGCTGTTCCGGAGCCTGTCGGTCCGCGAGAACCTGGAGGTCGCGGGCTACGCGGCCGGGGTGAAGGGCCGCGAGCTCCGCAGCCGGATCGACGACGCGGCCGAGTGGCTGCCCGAACGCGTGCGAACGCGGTTGGGGCTGCCCGCCGCCGCGCTGTCCGGAGGGGAGCAGCAGCTGCTGGCCGTGGCGCGGGCGTTGATCGCCGACCCGCGGCTGGTGGTGGTGGACGAACCCGCGCTCGGCCTGGCTCCCGCGCTGGTGGACGAGGTCTACGGCCGCATCGCCGGGCTGGCCGAGGACGGCGTGACGGTCGTCGTGCTGGAGCAGCTGCTCACCCGCGCGCTCACGGTCGCCCACGAGGTCGTCGTCCTGCACGAGGGTGTGATCGGCGCGACCGGCTCGCCCGAGGACCCGAGCTTCGCCGTGCGGGCCGAACGGGCCTACTTCGGCGCGAGTTCCACGGAGCACCCGGTTCGGCCTTGACATCGGTGCCACCGGGACCGAGTATCTGAGATGAATTCAGTTCAAGTTGGAGGACCAAATGGCAGTCGAAGACGACATCCAGCTCGAGCCCGACGGTCACGTCGCCCGGATCTGGTTCAACCGGCCGCACAAGCGCAACTGCATCACGGTGCCGATGCTGCACAAGCTCGACGAGTACATCACCGAGATCGAGGCCGACCCGGAGCTGCGGGTCGTGGTGGTGCGGGGGCGCGGGAACACCTTCTCCTCGGGCTTCGACCTGGACAGCCTGCAGGCGGACTTCATCGGGTCCAGCACCGCGATGGACGTCGCCGTCGTCTCGGCGAAGGTCTGCGACCGCTTCTACAACATGAGCAAGCCGTCGGTGGCGGTGCTCGAGGGGTACGTCACCGCGGGCGGCTTCGAGGTCATGATCTCGTGCGACTTCGCGATCGCGGACGACAGCGCCCAGATCGGGGACTTCCACATCCGGCGCGCGCTGTTCGGCGGCGCGGGCCCGATCTACCGCCTGCCGCGCATGATCGGCATCCGCAAGACCAAGGAGCTGATGCTGACCGGCAAGCTGCTCTCCGGTGCGCAGGCGGCCGACTTCGACCTGATCAACCTCAGCGCACCCGCCGCCGAGCTCGACGCGACGGTGGAGGAGTTCATCAGCCACCTGACCGACAAGAGCCCGTTCCAGATGAAGCTGACCAAGATGGCGGTCGACCGCGGGCTCGACGCGGACATCGCCTCGCTGATGGTCCTGGAGCACCTGGCGGTCGGGGTCACCCTCAACTCGGACGACGCCGCCGAGGGGGTCGCGGCCTTCCTGGAGAAGCGCGACCCGAAGTGGACGGGTCGCTGACCCCGCCCACCACCGGGGTCGGGGATCCGGACCCGGACCCCCGACCCGCCGAGGGCGCATCCGGCTCGAGTCGCTGAAGGAGTGACATGACCAGGTCGACGTCGACCACCGAGGCCGTGCAGGACGCCGATCCCGAGCTCGCCGCGCGCGTCCGCACCGCGCTCGCGGTGCCGGACGCGGGACCGCTGACCGTCCTCGAGGGCGGTCGGTCGGGGCTCACGTACGCGCTGCGGTCGGCCGCGGACGGGGTCGTGGTGAAGGCGGTGCCGCCGGGCCGCCGCGCCGTCGGGCGCAACGACGTCCTGCACCAGGCCACCGCGCTGGCGGCGCTCGCCGGTCGCGGTGTCCCGCTGCCGGGGGTGCGGGCCCGCGACGAGGCCGAGCCCGCGTGGTTCGCGATGGACCTGGTGGCCGGAGAGGCCGTGGAGCCGGTGCTCGACGTCGCTGGGCCGAACACCGCTGGGCCGATCACCGCCGAGCTGGCCCGGACCCGGATGCTGGCCGCGGCGCGGGTGCTCGGTGCCCTGCACGCGGTGTCGCTCGACGACCTGGCCCGTGCGGTCTCCGGGACCGGGGCCGAGCTGCCCGCGGTGGCGGCACCGGCCGAGGAGCTGGAGCGCTGGTCCCGCACGATGCAGGCGGTCCCGGACGACCTCCGGCCCGGGTCGGCGGAGCTGCTCGCCCGGCTCGCCGCGGAGGTCCCGGCCGCCGTGGCCCCCACCGTGGTCCACGGCGACTTCCGGTTGGGCAACCTGCTGTTCGTGGGCGAGGCCCCGTCCGCACTGGTCGACTGGGAGATCTGGGGACTCGGCGACCCGCGCGTGGACCTGGCCTGGTTCGGGGTGTTCACCGACGGTGCGCTGTTCCCCGGTTCCGGGCGGGTCGTCCCCGGCCTGCCGACCGAGGACGAGCTCGGCGCCGAGTACCGCGCCGCCCGCGGCACGGACGGGGGCACGCGGCAGGACGAGGTGTGGTTCCGGGCGTTCGGCCGGATGAAGATGGCCGCGATCATGGGACACAACCTGGTGCGCCACCGCACCGGGAAGCACCACGACCCGGTGCAGGAGACCCTGCCCCCGGCGATCGCGGCGATGATCCGGGACGCCCGCAGGCTGCTGGGGGAGGGCCAATGAGCGAGCGTGCGAGCGAACCGACAGCACAGCGCGAGCCTGCGAGCGAACCGACGACACAGCGCGAGCCTGCGAGCGAACCGACGACACAGCGCGTCTGGACGCCCGCCGAGATCTTCGACCTGACCGGCCGGACCGCTCTCGTCACGGGGGCGTCGTCCGGTCTGGGGGCGCGGTTCGCGCGGACCCTCGCCGCGGCGGGCGCCATCGTGTGGGCCGCCGCGCGGCGCAAGGAGCGGCTCGAGGCCCTGGCCGCGGGCGAGCCGCGCATCCGCCCGGTGGCCGGGGACGTCTCGTCCGAGGCCGACCGCGTGGCGCTCATGGAGCGCATCGTCGGGGAGACCGGCCCGCTGGACGTCCTGGTGAACAACGCGGGCGTCGGCAGCGGCGCCAAGCCGCTGCACGAGGAGTCGGCCGCGTTCGCCCAGGTGCTCGAGACCAACCTGACCGGTCCCTTCCACCTGGCGCAGCTGGCCGCGCGGGCCGCGGACGGTCGGGAGCTGTCGATCGTCAACGTCAGCTCCATCGTCGGCGTCGTCGCCACGGCACCGCGGGGCGGTGCGAGCTATGCGGCGGGCAAGGCCGGCCTCATCGGCCTGACCCGCCAGCTCGCCGGGCACTGGGGCACCCGCGGGGTGCGGGCGAACGCACTGGCCCCGGGCTGGTTCCGCACCGAGATGAACGACGCGATGTTCGACGACCCCGCCTCCGTGAAGTGGATCGAGCGCAACACCATGGTCCGTCGCGCGGGCACGCCCGCGGAGCTGGACGGGGCCCTGCTGTTCCTCGCGTCCTCCGCCTCGACGTACTGCACCGGCCAGGTCCTGGCGATCGACGGCGGGTGGACGGCGCGATGACGGTGGACGAGAAGGAGCTGGCCGACTACGCGGACACCGCGCGCACGTGGCTGGCCGAGAACCTGCCGCCACGGGGCGATGCCGCGGGCCGCTCCGTGGCGGTGTTCCACGACCTGCCCTTCGACGAGGAACGGGCGCTGCTGGAGCGGATCCAGGAGTGGTTGCGGGTGAAGTTCGACGCCGGGTACGGAGCGATCTCGTGGCCCGTCGAGCTGGGCGGCGCGGGGCTGTCCACCCTCCACGAGGAGGCGTTCGCCGAGGTGGAGCGCGAGTTCGCCCATCCCGGCCAGCACGAGCTCACGTCGGTGTCGACCGAGCTGATCGCGCCGACGGTGCAGCTGTTCGGCACCGACGCCCAGAAGGAACGGCTGGTGCGGCCGCTGCTGCGCGGGGAGGCGCTGGCGTGTCAGCTGTTCTCCGAGCCGTCGGCGGGCTCGGACCTGGCCGGGTTGTCGACCCGGGCGGTGCGAGACGGCGACTCCTGGGTGGTCACCGGGCAGAAGGTCTGGAGCTCGGGTGCGCAGTTCGCCGGGTGGGGCGAGCTCATCGCCCGCACCGACCCGGACGTGCCGAAGCACAAGGGACTCACGGCGTTCCTGTTGCCGATGGACACCCCCGGGGTGGACGTGCGGCCGCTGCGGCAGATGTCGGGTGGCTCGTCGTTCTGCGAGGTGTTCCTCGACGAGGTCCGGATCCCGGACTCGCTGCGCCTCGGCGAGGTCGGCGGCGGGTGGGGGGTCACGCTGGCCACGCTCGGGTTCGAGCGCGGCAGCTCCGGGGCGAACGTCGATCTGGGCGGTGGCTTCACCCAGCTCGTGGCGGACGCACGCGCACTCGGCCGGACGGGGGACGCCGAGGTGCGTCGCGCCCTGGCGGACGTGTGGGTCGCGGAGAAGATCGCCGCCCTGTCGACGCAACGGGACCGCGAGACCCGCCTGGCGGGCGGCGAGCGAGCGTCGACGGTCGACTCCGCAGGCTCCGTCTCCGGCCCGATCGGCTCGCTGCGCAAGCTGGCCTGGGCCACGAGGCTGAAGCTGGTGTCCGACGCGGCGGCGACCGTGCTGGGCCCCCGCCTGGTCGCCGACGCTGCCGACGGCACCTACCGCTGGACCGAGCACTACCTGGGCGCGCCGGGCTACCGGATCGCGGGCGGGTCGGACGAGGTGCAGCGCACGATCATCGCGGAGCGCCTGTTGGGGCTGCCGCCCGAGCCCCGCGCGGACCGCGGTGTGGCGTGGAAGGACATCCCGAGATGAGTATCGAGCAGGCCGTGGCCGCCGCGCGTGCCACGGAGCAGCCCCTCGCGGGCCGGACCGCCCTGGTCACCGGCGGCTCGCGCGGGCTGGGCCGGGAGATCGCGATCGGCTTCGCCGCCGCGGGCGCGGACGTGGCCGTGGTGTCGCGCAAGAAGGACGCCTGCGAGGCGCTGGCCGAGGAGCTGACCGCCGCGACGGGGCGCCGGGTCACCGCGCACGCCGCGCACGTCGGGGACTGGGACCGGCTGGGCACCCTCCTCGACGAGGTCGAGGAGGCCCTCGGCCCGGTGGACGTGCTGGTCAACAACGCGGGGATCGCGCCCACGTACCCGAGCCTCGACGAGGTGTCGGAGGAGCTGTTCGACAAGGTCTTCGCGGTGAACGTGAAGGGCCCGTTCCGGCTGCTCGCCGCGGCGGGGAAGCGCATGGCGGCCCGCGGGGGAGGGGCGATGCTGAACATCTCCTCGATGGGTTCGCAGCGCCCCACCGCGGGCGACCTGCCCTACACGGCGGCGAAGTCGGCGTTGAACACCCTGACCGCCGGGTTCGCCCAGGAGTACGGGCCGTCGGTGCGGGTGAACACGATCCTCGCCGGGCCGTTCGCCACGGACATCAGCAAGTCCTGGGACCCGGCCGCGGTCGAGCGGATGGCGCGGGACTGGCCGTCGAAGCGGGTGGGAGAGCCGTCGGAGATCGTCGGCGCCGCGCTCTACCTGTGCGGCCCGCACGCCGGCTACACGACCGGCGCCCTGCTCGCCGTCGACGGCGGACGGCTGGCCGCGCCGTGATCGCCGGGAGGACGACGGTCGACGACGCGCTGTTCGTCGAGACCCCCGAGGGCCCCGCGCTGCGGGGCAGCCGCTGCACGGACTGCGGCGCCCACACCTTCCCCGTGCAGGACGGCTGCCCGCGGTGTACCGGATCGTCCATGGTGGACGTGACGCTCGCGCGGACCGGGACCCTCTGGTCCTGGACCTCGCAGGGCTTCACCCCCAAGGTGCCCTACACGGGCACCGCCGCCTACGAGCCCTACGCCGTGGCCTACGTGGAGCTGCCCGGCCAGCTGATCGTGGAGACCCGGCTCGTCGAGACGGACCCGGAGAAGCTCGAGATCGGAATGCCCATGGAGCTGGTGTTGACCCCCTTCCGGGACGACGGGTCCGGGGAACCCGTGCACACGTTCGCCTTCGTGGGGGTGTCGTCATGAGCGAGGTCGCGATCGTCGGGATCGGCATGCACCGGTTCGGCCGCACCGAGGGGGTGTCCGGCCGGGCACAGGCGGTCCACGCCGCCCGCGCCGCGCTGGCCGACGCGGGCCTGCGGTTCTCGGACATGCGGTTCGGCTTCGGCGGGTCGCACTCCGCGGGGGACGCGGACACGCTGGTCTCCGAGCTGGGGCTGACCGGCCTGCCGTTCATCAACGTGGCGAACGGCTGCGCCACCGGCGGATCGGCGCTGATCGCGGCGGACGCGGCGATCCGGTCCGGGCAGCACGACGTCGGGATCGTGATCGGGTTCGACAAGCACCCGCGCGGCGCGTTCAACACCGATCCCGCAGTCCATGGCATCGGGCCTTGGTACGGCGAGACCGGCATGATGATCACGACGCAGTTCTTCGGCATGAAGATCCAGCGCTACCTCCACGAGCACGACCTCAAGCCCGGGGTGCTCACCACGATCGCGGAGAAGGCCTTCCGCAACGGCGCCCGCAACCCGATGGCGTGGCGGCGCACGGCGATCCCGGCCGCGGAGATCGAGGCCGCGCCCATGATCAGCCACCCGCTGACCCAGTACATGTACTGCTCGCCCGCCGAGGGCGCCGTCGCGTTGGTGCTGTGCCGCGCGGACAAGGCCCGCGAGTACACCGAGCGGCCGGTGTTCCTGCAGGGCGCGGCCTTCCGCAGCAGGCGGTACGGCTCGTTCGAGGTCTTCTCGCCGTGGTTGGCGACGGACCGGGCGGACTCGCCGACCGTCGAGGCGTCCGCGGCGGCGTTCGCCGCGGCGGGGATCGCGCCGTCCGAGGTGGACGTGGCGCAGATCCAGGACACCGAGTCCGGCGCGGAGCTGATGCACATGGCCGAGACCGGCCTGTGCGCCCACGGCGAACAGGAGGACCTGATCGCCTCGGGCGCCACCGCGATCGAGGGCCGCCTGCCGGTCAACACCGACGGCGGCTGCATCGCCAACGGCGAGCCCATCGGGGCGTCCGGGCTGCGGCAGGTCTACGAGAACGTGCTGCAGCTGCGCGGGGGCGCCGGCGAGCACCAGGTACCGGGGGACCCGCGGGTCGGGTTCACCCACGTCTACGGGGCGCCGGGCATCTCCGCCTGCACGGTCCTGACCCGCTAGGAGCACGGACATGAGTTGGGGATTCGAGAACGACCCCGAGCTCCAGGAGGAGCTCGACTGGGTCGAGCGGTTCGTCCGGGACGAGATCGAGCCCGTGGACCAGGTCATCGAGCACGCGTGGAACCCGCGCGACCCGGTGCGCAACGCGCTGATCAAGCCGCTGCAGCAGCGGGTCCGGGAGCGCAAGCTGTGGGCGGCGCACCTCGGACCGGAGCTGGGCGGGCCGGGCTACGGGCAGCTGCGCCTGGCGCTGCTGAACGAGAAGCTGGGCCGCACGCACTCGGGGCCGGTGGTGTTCGGCTGCCAGGCCCCGGACTCCGGCAACGCGGAGATCCTGGCCCACTACGGCACCGACCACCTCAAGAAGACCTACCTCGAACCGCTGATCGAGGGCGAGATCGTCTCGTGCTTCTCGATGACGGAGCCGCACGGCGGCTCGGACCCGACCGGGTTCCGCACCGCGGCGGTGCTCGACGGTGACGAGTGGGTCATCAACGGGGAGAAGTGGTTCTCCAGCCACGCGCTGTGGGCCGAGTTCCTCATCGTCATGGCGGTCACGGAGCCGGACGCGCCCGCCCACAAGTCGATGTCCATGTTCGTCGTCCCCGCGGACACCCCCGGCATCGAGCGGGTTCGGGACGTGTCGGTCTGGGGCCACGACGAGCCGGTCGGCAGCCACAACTACCTGCGCTACACGGACGTCCGGATCCCCGCCGAGAACCTCCTCGGCGAGCGCGGCCAGGCCTTCGCGGTCGCGCAGACCCGCCTCGGCGGCGGGCGGATCCACCACGCCATGCGCACGGTCGGGCTGGTGCAGTCGGCGTTCGAGATGATGACCCGCCGCGCGGTGTCGCGGACGACCAAGGGCTCGCGGCTGGCGGACAAGCAGCTGGTGCAGGAGATGATCGCGGACTCCTGGATCCAGATCGAGCAGTTCCGGCTGCTGGTGCTGCGCACGGCCTGGCGGATCGACCGCTACAACGACTACCGGCGCGTGCGCGCGGACATCTCGGCGGTCAAGGCGGCCATGCCCAAGGTGCTGCTCGACGTCGCCGGGCGGGCGATCCAGATCCACGGCTCGCTGGGCATCTCCAAGGAGCTGCCCTTCGGCAAGTGGGTCATGGAGTCCTTCCACATGGGGCTCGCGGACGGCGCCACCGAGGTGCACAAGGTGAACCTGGCCCAGTTCCTGCTCCGGGGCACCGAGCCCGACGACGGGCTGTTCCCGCCCTACATCCTGCCCACCCGCCGAGCCGAGGCCCAGGAACGCTTCGGGCCCCGGATCAGCGAGGTCCTCGCCGCCGCGGCCGACGACGGGGACGATCCGGCATGAGCCTGCGACTCACCCCGGACGCCGACGCCGAGGACCTCCGCCAGGTCGTCCGGGACTTCCTGGCGCGGCACGGGGACACGGAGGCGGTGTTCCGCGGGGTCGAGCACGGCTGGGACCGCGAGGTCTGGCGCCGTTTCGCCACCGAGCTCGGGGTCGTCGGGCTCGACGTCCCGGAGGAGCACGGCGGCGCGGGAGCGACGTTCCGCGAGGTCGCGGTCGTCGCCGAGGAGCTGGGGCGCTCACTCGTGCGGCTGCCGTGGTTCTCCACCGCGGTCCTCGGGGTGGGGGTGCTGCGGCACGCCGATGCGCCCGACCTGCTCGCGGAGCTGGCGTCCGGCGAGGTCACCGCCACCCTCGCCTACCTGGAGGGGTTCGACGGCTGGGATCCCGACGCCGTGCGCACGGTCGCGGAGCCCGACGGCCCCGACGGCTCCGACGGCTGGCGGCTGTCCGGCGCGAAGACGCTCGTGCTGGAGGGCGACACCGCGAACGTGCTGCTCGTCGTGGCGACGGTGGCCGGGGAGCCCGCGATCTTCCTGGTCGACGAGGGTGCCGCGGGCCTCGTGCGGCGGCCGTTGCCGACCCTCGACCCCACCCGCCCCCTCGCGGAGCTGCTGTTCGACGGCGCCCCCGCCACGCTGGTCGTGGGAGGTGCCCGGGCGATCGTGCCGAAGGTCCTCGACCGCGCCCGCGTCGCACTGGCCGCGGAGCAGGTCGGCGGGGCCGCGGCCGCGCTGGACATGGCGGTCTCCTACGCCGCCCAACGCCTGCAGTTCGGCCGACCGATCGCGACCTTCCAGGCGATCAAGCACCGCTGCGCCGACATGGCGGTGCGGGTGGAGGCGGCGCGGTCCGCCGCGCTGTGGGCCGCCGCGGCGGCCGCCGACGCCCCCGACGAGCTCCCGGTCGCCGCCGCGACGGCCGCGCTGGTCTGCGGGGAGGCCTACACCTGGGTGGCGGGGGAGACGGTGCAGGTGCACGGTGGGATCGGCTTCACCTGGGAGCATCCGGCCCACCTGCACGTACGGCGGGCCGCCACGGGCGCCGCGCTGTTCGGTACCGCCGCCGCGAGCCGCGACACCCTGCTCCACCAGCTGGGAGTGTGAGCGCATGGCGCGTACTCCACGAAGTCGAGGTGAACCCGGTTCGGGTCCTCCGGCTACGCTGGCCCTCGTAGCGGCCCGAGGGAGTGATCGTGTGAGCATCGAGGCATTGACCGACGCGTCGGACGGGCCGCGGTCGAAGCGGCCCGCCATCCTGGCCGCGGCCGTGGAGTGCTTCGGCGAGCTGGGGTACGAGGCCACCAAGTGGTCCGAGGTCGCGGACCGGGTGGGGATCGGGCAGACGGCGCTCTACCACTACTTCGAGTCCAAGGCGCACTGCCTGCTCACGATCATGCGGCTCGGTCTGCGCAACTCCGATGCGGCGTTCCGCCGGGCCACCGAGGACTCGCCCACCGCGGTGGCGGCGCTGCGGGCCGGCGCGGCGGCGGCCTATGCGCTGTCACCGCAGGAGGTTCAGCAGAACCGGATCCTGCAGGCCAACATCGCCCTGCTGGCGAACGCCCGGTCCTCCGAGCGCGAGGAGACCGAGCGGCTGGCCTGCCGTGAGCTGGTCGCCCGGGTGGAGCGCAACTGGGTGGACCTGATCGAGCGGGGCGCCCGGTCCGGGGAGTTCCCGGCGCACGACCCGGTCATCATGTCGCGCACCGTGCTCGGCCTGCTGGTCAGCGTGTGGCGCTGGTACCGGCCGGGTGGATCGCAGTCCCTGCCCGCGGTCTCGGAGTTCATCGTGGACTGCACCGTCCGGATGGTCGCGGGGGAGCTGCCCGCGACGGAGGCCACTGCCGCCGCGAGCTGACCGGCCCTTGTCGGCGGTCGCTCGGCGGATTACAGTCGAGATGCCGAATTGAACTCAACTCAGTTCAGGTCGGTCGTCGTCAGGGAGGACGGCTTCATGATCATCGAGGACTACTACACCCGGCTGGACGGCCCCGAGCCGCTCTCGGCGCTCGATCTCGCCGAGCCGGACATCGCGTTCCTGATCGCGCTTCCCGGCGCGGAGGTGACGGGCGACGGACACGCGGACCTCCGGGACTACATCGAGGGTCGTCCCGCCGTGGGGCGGCGACACACCGTGCTGCGGCGCAGCGTCGACGGCGACCTGGAGATGGTCTACGGCGTCATCACCGAGGGGGACGGGCAGGGCACCGGATCGTTCTCGTCGGTCGCCCTGATCTCCCCCGACAAGCGGGTCGCGCGCTACCAGGCCTTCTTCCACCCGGGCTTCGGCATGTTCCCCCTGCCCGGGGGCGCGGCGTGAGCGCCGCGGTCCTGACCCGGTGGTTCGCCGTGATGGACTCGGACACCCCCGAGGACATCCTCGACATGATCGCCCCGGAGTTCCGGTTCTCGATCGTCTTCGGGACCGGCGGCGGCGAGGCCCGCGACTTCGCGGGCGGCCGCGCGGCGATGGAGGGCTACCTCGCCCAGCGCGAGAAGAGCGTCCTCACCCACCACGTCCTGTCCTCGGCCACGGTCGGCGGCGACGAGCACGTCCTCGGCCAGGCCCGTCGCGGTGCGGACTTCGAGTCGACCTTCGTCGCCGTCGCCCGGATCGACGCGGACGGGAAGGTGGCCGCGTTGATGATCGGCCGTTCCCCGTTGCTCGACATCGAGGCCTGAGCCATCCCGCAGAAGGAGCCAGCCATGTTCAACCTCGCCCTGCTCGCCGCCCGGCCCTCGGACTGGACGCACGAGCAGTTCATCACCTGGTGGCGTGGTGAGCACGCCGAGGTCACCTACCCCCTTCCGGGCCTGCGCGCCTGGCGCCACACCGCGGTGTCCAGCGCGCTGGAGCCGCGCTCGGAGGGCTGGGACGGCCTGTCCGTGCTCAGCTTCGACGACGAGGCCGCCGCCCGCGCCGCCCTCGCCAGCGAGGAGTGGCAGGCCGCGATCACGCACGTCGGCTCCATGCGGGGCAAGCGCATCGCCCTGCTCGGGGACGAGCGCGAGATGTTCCGGGCGTGAGGGGGCGACCATGAGAGAGCTCGTCGCGGACCTGGACACGTGGTCCGCCACCACGCCGGACGCCGTCGCGGTCGTCGACGCCTCCGGCCCCCACACCGTGCAGTCCCTGCTCGCCCGGGCGGACGCCCTCGCCGCCTCCCTCGAGGAGGTCACCGGGCCGCGGCCCACCCTGCTCGTCCAGGCCGACAACACCTGGCGCACGGTCGTCGCCGCGCTCGCCGTCGGTCGGCTCGCCGGCACGCTGGGCCTGATCAGCAGGCACTCCACGCGCGACGAGTTCGCCGCGGCCGTCGAGGACATCGCCCCGGACGCGGTCGTCTGCGCGCCCGAGCGGTTCGACGCCTGGGCGGTGGGCGAGCCCCTCGGCGACGTGCTCGACGGCTGGCGGTGGACCGGGCGCCGGGCCGTGGATCCCGACCGGTGGGCGGGCGGCGTCGTCATCGGCCTGACCTCCGGGTCGACCGGCCGCGCGAAGGGCGTCGTCCAGAGCGAGGAGTCGCTGCGCTACGCCGGGCGGCAGACCATCGAGGCGGTCGGCCTCGCCCCCGGGGACGCGGTCGGCGCCCTGGTGCCGGTCTCCTCGGCGGCCGCCGTCTGTTTCGGCCTGTACCTGCCGCTCATGCTCGGCGGCACGGTGGTGCTGGCGGACAAGTGGGACCCGGCCGCCGCGGTGGCGCTGCTCGCCGAACACGACGTCCGCTGGACCATGTGCGTGCCCACCATGGCCCTCCAGATGGGGTCCGCGGCTCCCGACGAGGGCCTCCTGCGCGGGATGGCGGCGATGACGGTCGGCGGCGGCCCGATGGACTCCGGGGCGCTCGGCCGCGCCGAGCGGCGCCTCGGCACGAAGGTGCTGCGCGTGTTCGGGATGTCGGAGTGCTTGGGGCACACCACCTCCCGCCCCGCGGACGCGGACGAGGTCCGACTCGCCACCGACGGGATCCCCTTCCCGGGCACCGACCTGCGGGCGGTCGACGAGCACGGCTCGGCGCTGCCCGTCGGCGAGGTGGGGCGGGCCCAGGTCCGGGGCCCGTCGCTGTTCGCAGGCTACGCCCGAGCGGGCCGGGTGGTGGCCCCCGAGCTGACCGCGGACGGCTTCTTCCCCACCGGTGACCTGCTGGTCACGCACCCGGACGGCACCGTGTCGATCCGCGGCCGGGAGAAGGACATCATCATCCGCGGCGGCCGCAACCTCGACGTCACCGAGATCGAGACGGCCGTCGCCCGACACCCGCACGTCGACCAGGTGTGTGTCGTGCCGGTGCCGGACGAGCTGCTCGGTGAGCGGGTGGCGGTCCTGCTGGTGACCGACCGGTCCGACCTCGGGCTGCCGGAGATCCAGGAGCACCTGACCGCCGTGGGACTGATGAAGGCCAAGTGGCCCGAGTTCGTCTTCCGCGTCGACGCGCTGCCCCAGAACAGGGTCGGGAAGCTCTCGCGCGTCGACGCCGCCCGGATCGCCCGCGAGCTCCGGGACGCGGTTCCCGCGTCCACCGCCTGACTCTCGCCGAGGGGACTCCTTGTCCGACAACGACATCGACCTGCTCGTCGTCGGAGGCGGGATGGCGGGGCTCACCGCCGCGCGCGGAGGCCACCCTCGCCGGTGCGCCGCGCCCGTTCGACCCGTTCCTCGGGGTGTCCTGACGGTGCGCTCAGCCTCCGTCGCGGTGGCGACGGCGTCCGACGGTCCCCCCGTCGGCGTCGCCGAAGGGCTCGGTGGACGCCGTCCACCCGACCAGACCCAGCAGGCGGACCACTGGCGGCGCGGGTGATCCGACCAGCAGCAGCGCCGTGCCGCGCTCGTCGGCGAGCCGCCGCACCTCGAGGAGCACGCTCAGCCCCGTCACCCCCAGGGCCGTCAGGTGGGTCAGGTCGACGGCGACCAGGGCCGGGCACGCGTCGATCACCCGGCGGAGGTCGCTGCGCAGGGACGGAGCGCTGAACGCGTCGAGCTCACCCCGGAGGCGGACCAGTCGGGCGGGCGTCGTGGTGCCGACGTCGGCGGCGAGCCGTGCGCGGAGCCGGCTGGATGTCGTCATCGGCCCAGCGTCGCGCGACCGGTGCGTCCGGGGCTTCGGCTCCGCCGCGCCAACCCGGGCGGCGACGCCTGCTCTGCCAGGGCATCCGCACGGCACGACCGGGGCGAGCAGGGCGCGGATGGCGAGGACGGCGAGGTCGGCGCGGCGTCCGGCGGCCCGGGACGGATCGACTTCATCGGGCCGGGCGAGAGTCATCTCGACGGCGGCGAGTTCGTGTCCGACCGCATGCTGCGGTTCTGGGAGGACTGGGGGCCTCGACCTTCGGCCGCGACGGGATCGGCCATGCCCGGATCATCGCGGACATGAGCTGGGCCAAGCCACTCGTCGACGGTCCCGGCTGCGAGTCACGCTGACCATGCCCGTTCCCTTCGGCTGACCGGCGGTCAGCCGCGGTCGCCCGCCACCAGGGCGGCACCGATGGCGACCAGCCAGGAGTCCTTGGCCAACGCGATGCCGTCCTGGGTGGGGAAGGGCGTCCCGGGCCTGCGCATCCCGGGGGTCCGCGCGTACAGGCCGAGCAGGCCGGCTCCGAACCCGACGAGCCCGGCGCCGGCCACCCGGGCCGGCACCACCGGGATGAGCAACGCGGCCCCGACCAGCATCTCGCCCACCGCCAGCGCCCGGGTGAAGGTGCCCGGCCGGACGCTGCCCAGAAACGGGTAGGTGCTGGTGGCGAACCCGTGCAACTGCTTCGCCGTGTCCTCGTCGGGGTCCCATTTGTGACGGCCCGAGTCCAGGATGTAGGTACCCGCGGTCAGCCGCAACGGCAGCTGCCAGGCGAGGTCGCGCCTGTTCATGAGGACTCCTTCGGGTCGCGCTCGGGTGGTGGGTGATGACGGTGGCAAAGCCGCGCCTGCGGCGATTCGGTCTCGCGGACCCAACCCCGCGAGGGGGGCTCGTCCCGACGGGTCGACCGGGTAGGTCACGTCCGCAGGACGGTGCGGTGCCGGGACCGGCCCGGCGGGGTGAACCGAGTCCGTGGGTTCGCCCCGAGGGGACCAGGCCGCAGGGGCTGATCGGGGCCACGGTGGCGGTGGCCGACTGCGGAGACGCGTCCGGCCGACCGGAGCAGAGTAGGGTCCCCGGCAGGGGGCCCGAACGGCCGAATCCACGCCCCGCGGCGGGTCGAGGAGCCACCATGGAGGATCGACGGCAGGCGGTCGCGTTCCGAGCCCGGATGTCGAACGTCTCGAGCATGTTCGCGCTGGCGATGGTCATGTTCGACCGGGTCGAGGAGCCGGACATCCTCCGGTTGGCGGTCAGCTCGGTCTCCGCGCTGGGGCCCTACCAGGCGCGGGGCTCGTACCTGGTGGACGAGACGGGGATGCACAGCGCCGACGGTGACGCCGCCCTGATCGCCCCCCTGCTCGAGCTGGGCGGGGCGGACGGTGGCGTCGACGTGCCCGGAGCCGTGTGGGGCTGGGCGTTCCCGATGCGGGTGGTCAGCGGACACACCGGCTACCTGGTCGTGTCGGCCGCCGAGGAGCCCTCGACCGACCAACGGTTCCTGCTGACGACGTTGGCCCAGCTGACCGGCGCAGCCCTGGTCAGGGCGGACCTCCACCGCCGGGAGCAGGCCGCCGGCATGGCGCTCGGCGAGCTCAACGCCCGCCTGGCCTCGACCAACGAGCAGCTCCAGGGCGCCGTGGCGGACCTGCAGCAGCGCCAGCGGATCCACGAGATCCTCACCCGGGCGGCGGCCTACGGGGGCGGCGTGTCCGGGATCGCCGATGCCATGCACGACCTCACCGGACTGGCCGTCGTGGTCGAGGACCGCTTCGGCAACCTGCTCGCCTGGGCGGGCCCGGGCCGGCCGCGAACCTACCCGCGCACGCAGCCGCGGGCCCGCGCCGATCTGCTGGCCACGGTCCGCCGCAGCGGACGGGCCCTGCGCCACCGCGATCGGATCGTCGCGGTCGCCCAGCCCCGCGACGAGGTGCTCGGTGTGCTCAGCGTGGTCGATCCCCGGCAACTGGCGGGGGAGCGGGACGTGTTCGCGCTGGAGCACGGGGCCGTGGTGCTGGCCATGGAGCTGTCTCACCAGCGGGCGCTGGCCGAGGCCGACCTGCGGCTGCGCCGCGATCTCGTCGACGACCTGCTCGACGGCGTGGACGACGACAGCGCCTGGTCGCGGGCGGCGGCCATCGGGCACGACCTGCACCGGCCACACCAGGTGGTGGTCGCGCGGTGGAGCCCGGTCGGCGACGAGGAACTGGTCGACGTCCTGCGCCGGGCCGGGACCCGGGTCCTGGGCGAGCCCCTGCTGAGCACCCGCCGCCGGGACGCCGCCGTGCTGGTGGTGCCGCAGCCGGACCCCGTGGACGGAGGCCCGCCCTGGGGCGAGCTGCACCATGCGGTGGTGTCGTTGCTGCGGTCGGCGAACGGGTCGATCGGCGTGGGCAGGCCGAGCCCGGAACCGTCCGGACTCCCGCGGTCCTACTCGGAGGCCGTGCGGGCACTCGAGGTCCGGAGGGCGGCGGTGGGGGCCGGTGGCGCCACCACCTTCGACGAGCTGGGGATCTACCGGCTCCTCGCGGCCGGTTCGGACGACGGCGAGGTGCGCGAGTTCGTCCGGGAGTGGATCGGTCCGCTCATCGACTACGACACGGCGAACCGATCCGATCTCGTCGCCACGCTGTGGCAGTACTACGAGTGCGGCGGCAACTACGACGCCACCGCACGCGCACTGACCATCCATCGCAGCACGCTCCGGTACCGGCTGCGCCGGATCCGCGACCTGTCCGGGCACGACCTGGGCGCCGTCGAGAGCCGGTTGAACCTGCACGTGGCGTCCCGGGCCTGGCGGGTCCTGGGCGGCGGATCGGGTGCGGTCCGGGCCCGTGCCGGGCCACCGGGGGCCGCTCCGGGCCGCTGACCTGCCGTCGGTCGGGCCGAGGGAGGTCGGTTCCGGGGCTTCGGGCGACTCGATCGATGGGCCTGACGTGCGCACCCCGCGACGCGTGTTTCGGCCGGGCAGGTGGACGTGTCGGGGTCGGGTGGCCACCACCATGGTCATCGCATCCCCGAGAACCCACGACAGAACGGACGACGCCATGACCATCGCGTTCGAATCGGTGTCCCCTGAATCGATGTCCTCTCCGGACACTCGGCGGGTCGTCCACGCCGAGCCGGGGCTGGTCGTGCACATCCGGATCGACGACGCGTGGGTCGCGAGCATCGAGATCTCGACGGAGGACGCCCCCGCCTCCGCCGGCCCGCAGCGCCCCGCCCCGATCACGCGCGACCGGTGTGCGGGGCTCACGCAGGACATCGATCCGATGCGTTCGTTGCTCACCGTCGCACGCATGGTGCGCGGAGTCGTCGCCGGCGTGGCACTGCGGGCGGACGGCGGCCACCGCGCCCTCCCGGGCTATCCGGCCCACGTGCTGCTGGGCGCCCGCTCACCCGTCCTGGCCGCCGCCCACGACCGCACCGGCGACGGGAAGGTCTGCTCGTCGTTCCTCTGGCCGGTGGGCGCCTTCCACGCCCCCGCCGGGCACGTGCGGGTCACCGTCCTGGTGGCCCCCGAGGAGGCGCCGTCGGGGCTGACCGCTCTCGCCCTGCTGTCACCGGTGACCGAGCTCCACGGCTTGACGCCGCGGGAGCTGGAGGTGCTGGGCCTCCTGGTCGAGGGATGCTCCAACCGGGAGATCGCCAGGACGCTGGTGGTCGCCCCGCGGACCGTGGCGGCTCATCTGGAGCACGTCCTGGAGAAGCTCCGAGTACCCACGAGGACGCTCGCGGCGGTCCGCGCGGAACGAGACGGACTCTACGTCCCGTCCCCCAGCCGCCGGAACGCGTGAGCGCGCCACGCGCGGAGCTCAGCGACCGCGTGCTGCGGTGCGGGCCTTCCCCGGTCGGTCGGCCGCGCCCAGGTCGACGGCCATGTCGGCGGTCGTGCGGAGCAGCTCGTCCTGCAACCGCTCGAGGACGGCCGGGTCGGCCAACCTCGCCGGGAGCGCGATGGCGACGACCAGTGGGAGGGAGTCGTCCGCCCCGAAGACGGGTGCGGCGATCGACGCGAGACCGGGGATGAGGCCGCCGGAGGTGAGGGCGACGCCACGGTCGCGCACCTCGGCCCGCACCCGAGCGATCTCCTCCCTGATCCGACCGGTCACCGGTTCGGGGGCGAGCTGCGCCTCCAGCGCCGGACCGGTGACCGTGTCGGGCAGGTGGGCCAGGTAGACCCGCCCCACCGACGACGAGAGCAGGGGCATGGTCGCGCCGAGCCGCACGGTGATGGGCAGCGGGTGGGCGCCGTAGTCCCAACGGACGAGCACCGGGCCGTGGTCGCCCCAGACCGCCAGGTTCACGGCGTGGGTGGTGCGGTCTCGCAGTCCGGGGGTGTGCTCGGAGGCCAGCCCCACCTCGTCCATCCGACGCAGGGACTCGATGCCGAGCCTGCGCATGGCCGGCCCGAGGTCGTAGAGCCCCGAGCGGTGGGACTGGGCGACCAGCCCCACCCGCCCCAGGCTGACGAGATACCGGTGGGCCTTGCTGGGCGTCATGCCTGCCGCGGCGGCGACCTGCGTCAGGCTCAGGGGACCGAGGCCCTCCTCGAGGGCCTGCAGCACCAGCATGGCCAGCTCGACGGATTGGATGCCCTGCCGAGCGGCCGCGACCTCGCCGCCCGGCTCGGGCTCGAGTTCCTCCGGCACGCCCACGGCGAGATCATAGCGAGCGGGCACTGCTCGGATCCTCCTCGGCGGGATCGGCCGCAGCCGCCACCGAGGCCGGATCGACGCCTTCGCGTGGCTGCGCCGCCCGGATCGCGGGGACGACCGCGGCGAGTGCGGCCCCCACCACGCCGGGGATCGCGAAGAGGTAGAAGCTCCACTGCACGGTCAGCGACGAGGACAGGATCGCCGCGCCCATCGCGGGCCCCACGATCGCGCCGAGCCTGCCGACCGACAGCGCCCAGCCGATCGCCGGGCCCCGGAGGTGGTCGGGGTAGCGGGTCACGATGAAGGCGTTGGTCAGGACCTGGGAGCCGATGAACCCCAGCCCGCTGACGAACATGGCCAGGAAGAGCACGCCCAGGGCCGGTCGCACGCTCATGACCAGCAGGCCGACCGAGCCGACGAGGAAGGCGGCCACGACGACGGGCTTGATCCCCACCCTGTCGGCGACGTGCCCGCCGACCACCATGCCGACCCCGGCGCCCACCCACATCGCGGCGGTCTGCAGCAGCGACGAGCCGAGGGTGTAGCCGGCCGTCTGCATGATCGTCGGCAGCCAGGTGCTGATGCCGAAGACCAGGAGCAGGCCGCAGAAGGAGACCACCCAGAACAGCAGCGTGGCCACCCGGACGCCCGGTGCGAACAGCGAGCGCAGCCCGAACAGGTCACCGCCTGCGGGCTGTGCCGCTCCGGCCGCGGAGGGGGTCACCGGGCTCTCGGGGAGCCGTCGCCACGCGAGGGGCAGCAGCACCACGGCAGGCACCACGCCGATCACGTAGAGCCAGCGCCAGGACGTCTCCGGCAGGAGAGCGGCCCCCAGCAGCGGGGCGAGGAGCGCGCCGGTGGCGTAGCCGGCCATCATGATGCCGACGTTGCGGCTGCGCCGCTCGGGTGCGGACAGATCGGCCACGTAGGCGGTCACCGTGGGCAGCACGACGCCCAGCCCGACGCCGACGACGAGCCGGGCGACGCCGAACACGGTGAAGGAACCGACCAGGGCGCACGCCAACATCCCCAGGGAGAACAGCGCCGCCCCGGCGAACAGCATCCGCCGGCTGCCGAGTCGGCGGATGAACGCCGCCGACAGCGCGGCGCCGACGAGCATGCCCACGGCGACGAGAGAGCCCACGGTTCCCGCCGAGCCCTTGTCGGCGTTCATGCCCGGGTCGTGGAGGAGGGAGGGGACGGTCACGCCGTAGACGGCGAGGTCGAAGCCCTCCAGGGCGGCGAACAGGGCGGCGAGGACCAGGACGGTCCGACCGGCCAGGACGGGTGGCGCAGCGCTGCGCGTGGTCATGGAACTCCTGCTTTCCGTATCGGTGGTGCGGGAAGGGACCTGGACGTCAGGGAGTGGTCGGGCGCGGGAGCGCGCCGTCTCGGGTGTCCGCGGGCGCGAGCACGAAGTCGTACGGCGAGCGCCACAGCGTGTCGGCGTCCTCCAGCCGCTCGAACGGAGCGATCAGGGACTCCTTCACCCCGAAGACCGCGTCCGACCCGAGGTAGGCGTCCTCGCCGACGAACGTGTGCGTGACGAGCTTCTCGTACCCCGGCGCGGTCACGAGGAAGTGCATGTGGGCGGGGCGGTAGGGGTGGCGGCCCAGGTGACCCAGCATCCGGCCCACCGGCCCGTCGTCGGGGATCGGGTACGGCGTCGGCTTGATCCCGCGGAAGCGGTAGCGGCCGTCGGCGCCGGTCAGGAAGCGGCCGCGGTTGTTCCACCGGGGTTGGACGTCCGGCTGCTGGACGTCGTAGAAGCCGTCCGCGTTGTCCGACCAGACGTCGATGCAGGCGCCCTCGACCGGGCGGCCGTCCAGGTCGCGCACCGTGCCCTCGAAGAGGCACGGCTCTCCCTTCCCGTCCAGGCAGATGTCGGCGCCCAGGGGGCGCACCGGTGCCCCCTCGACGTGGAACGGGCCGAAGACCGTGCTCGGGGTGGCGCTCGGCGGACGACGGTGGCTGATCGCGTCGACGAGCATGGAGACGCCCAGGACGTCCGACAACAGGATGAACTCCTGGCGCTCCGCGGAACAGATCTGACCCGCCCTGGTCAGGAAGTCGATCGCGACCTCCCATTCGGCCTGGGTCAGCTGCACGTCCTTGACGAAGGCGTGCAGATGCTCGACGAGGCTCGTGGTGATCTCGGCGAGCCGACGGTCGGCGCGAGGACCGATCCGGGCGTTCACCACCTCGGCCGAGGCGTCCTCGGTGAAGTAGGAGCTCATGCGAGCCTCCCCTCGTCGTCGGTGCGGGCAGGCGGGTCGCCCTTCCAGGCGCGCTGCAGCAGCTCACGCAGGGCGGGTCGTTCCACCGGGCGGGGCGACCAGTAGGGATCGGCGGTGGCGAGGTCGGCCACACGGTCCAGCTCGTCCTCCGTCACGCCGAGCTGGGCCAGGCTCAGCGGCGCTCGGAGGAGCGTCGCGAAGTCGTGGAGCCCCTGGCCCGCGTTGCCGCCGAACAGCTCGGCGACGGGCGTGAGGGCCTCCGGGACCGTCTCCTCGACGAAGGCCACGGTGTGCGGCAGGAGGATCGCGTGCGTCTCGGCGTGCGGGAGGTCGAGCGCGCCGCCGAGGGTGTGGCAGAGCTTGTGGTGGATCGACATCCCCACGCCCCCCAGGACGGTCCCGCAGAGCCAGGCGCCGTAGAGCGCCCGGTCTCGGCCGGACGGGTCGGCGGGGTCGCGGACGAGGGCCGGCAGCGCCTCGCGCAGCGCGCGGAGGCCCTCGACCGCCATCAGCGTGAAGATCGGACTGCCGTCACGCGCGTAGACGCCTTCGGCCGCGTGCGCCATCGCGTTCAGGCCGCTGGTCACCGTCAGCGCCACCGGCAGGGTGTCGGTCAGCTCCGGGTCGTAGAGGACGACCTCGGGAAGGATCTCGGGTCCGCGGCGGGTCGTCTTCAAGCCTTTCTCGGTCTCGCCGAGGATGGAGGTCACCTCCGACCCCGCGTAGGTGGTGGGGACGACCACCTGCGGGACCCCGGTGCGCGCGGCGATCGCCTTGCCCAGGCCGGTGGTGGAGCCGCCGCCCACGGCCACGACGCAGTCCGCGCGGCTGTCCGCGAGCGCGTCCAGGGCGCGGCCGGTCACCTCGACGGGGGTGTGCATGGCCGCCCCGTCGAAGAGGCCCGCGCCGAGGCCGCCCAGCCGCTCGGCGACACGTTCCGCGACGGTGCGCTGCTGGGGTGTGCACAGGACGAGCGCGCGCGTGGCACCGAGTGCGCGGACCTCGTCGCCCGCCCGGTGGCGGCTTCCGCGCCCGAAGACGACCCGGGCGGGGCCGCTCGTGTGGGTGAAGGGGCGCACCCTGATCACCCGTCGAGCTTGAACAGCCGGCGGGCGTTGGTCCGCCCGATCTTGACCCGGTCGACCTCGGCGATGGTGGCGCTGTCGAACCAGTTCGCCGCGTGGTCGATGTTCTCGAAGGGCCAGTCGGTCGAGAACATGATGCGGTCCGACCCGAGCTCGAGGACGGCGTCGATGAGCGTCTGGGTGCGGAAGTTCCCGGACGTCGTGATGTGGAAGTTCTCGGTGAAGTAGTCGACGAAGCGCCGCTTCGCCGGATACGTGGGGGGCGCCTCGACCCAGGCGTTGCGGTGGTCGATGCGCCAGAGCATGGCCGGGATGCCCTCGCCCATGTGGCCGAGGACGATCTGCAGCGCAGGGTGCTCGTCGAAGAGCCCGGAGCCCATCAGGCGCAGCGCGTGGACGGCGGTCTCCTGGGCGAAACCCCAGGTCGGACCCAACAGCCACGGGTGGCCGTCGTAGATGCGGGCGTCCTGCGGCAGCGGATTGCGCGGGTGCAGGTAGAAGGGCACGTCCAGCCGTTCGACCTCGGCCCAGAAGGGCCGGTACCCCGGCAGGTCGTAGTAGAGCGGCTCCGTGCCGTCGCCGTGGCCGGTGTCCTGGCTGAAGCCGTTGACCAGGGCGCCGACGAAACCCAGCTCGGTGACGCAGCGGTCGAGTTCGCGCGCCGCGGCCTCGGGGTCCTGCAGCGGCAGCGCGGCGAACGCGCGGAACCGGCCGGGCCGGCGGGCGCACTCCTCCGCCAGTGTGTCGTTGGCCCGACGCGCCACCTCGACGGCGCGGTCCCGGTCGGTGATCGCCTGCACGGCCGGGGCGTTGAGCGACAGGATCATCGTCTCGATGCCGTGCCGGTCCATCAGCTTCAGGCGCGTGTCCTGGATGTCGAGGAGGCGGGACTGCAACTCGTCCCAGTAGTGGCCCGGGACGAAGCCCGCCGAATCCTGCAGCGTGTCCGGGATGGCGAAATGCTCCTCGAGCGCGATCTTGCCATGCATGAGGGTGACTCCTTCGTCGCGTCGGTCAGGGAGGGGCCGGGGCGTGATCCGGTCCGCTCAGGGGCGCCCGAGTGCGCCCAGCAGGTCCTTGGTCAAGGTGGCCAGCTCGTCCGGATCGCGGGCCAGGCCGTAGACGTGGCTGTCGGGTCGCACGATGGCGGCGACGCACCCGGTGTCGGCGAACCACCGGGCGTAGACGCCGCCGGTGTCGGAGATCTCCGCGCCGCCGAACATGCCGGCGAAGCCGAACGCCAGCTGCCGTCCCCCGAGACCGGCGAACGCCTCCTGGTCGTCGGGGGAGACGGCGGAGAACGCGCCGCGCCCGTTCGCGACGATCAGCCACCCCGTGCCGGCGATCTCGTCGAAGAGCGCCGTGCGCTCGGCCGTCGAGACCAGGCCCTGCGGGAAGAGGTCACCGTGGTTGGCGATGAGCCCGCCCTGGAGCGGGGGGTACCGCAACTTGTCCGGGGCCCGGTTGGCCTTGCGCGCGGCGATCATGCGGGCGTCTCGCTCCTTCGCCTGCTCGACGTCCCGCATCGTCTGGACGCGGCCGAGCTCGATCGCCTTCTCCGTGATGAAGCGGACGTGCGGCTCCCGCTCCACCTGATAGGTGTCGAGCAGCTCCTCGGCGTGGCCCGAGAGGACCATGTCCACCTTCCACGCCAGGTTCCGGGCGTCCCGGATCCCCGAGACCATGCCCTGGGCGAGGAAGGGGGGCATCTGGTGGGCGGCGTCCCCGGCGAGCAGGACCCGTCCCCTGCGCCACGTGTCGACGATGCTCGAGCGGAAGGTGTAGTTGGCCACCCGGACCAGGTCGGCGTCCTCCGGCGTGAGGAACGAGGCGACCCGCGGCCAGACGTTCTCCGGCTGCACGGCGTCCTCGCGGCTCACATCGGCGTCGAGCCGGAACGAGAAGCGGTGGTGTTCCGGGCCGATGTTGACGATGGCGATCGGCTCGGCGGGGTCGCAGACCTGCCTGAAGGTGGGCAGGCCCGGGACGTCCCGGCGGAGGCGGAAGTCGCAGACCAGCCAGTTCTCGAAGAACCCGTAGTCGTCGAGGACGCCGTTGAGGTGCTCTCGGACGAAGCCGTTGCCCCCGTCGCAGCCCACCAGGTAGCGGGCGCCGACCCGGTGCGTCGAGCCGTCCGGGTGGCGGGCTTCGACCTGCACCCCGTCGGGGAGGTCGGTCACGGCGGTGACCGTGAGCCCGCGCCGCACGTCCACCGCGGGTGAGGATCGGAGCAGCTCGTCGAGGACCTGTTCCACGTGCGGTTGGTACATCATGTACTGCGCAGGCCAGCCGCAGCGGCCGGGATTGTCGTACTGGATGTCGAGCAGGACGTCGTCCTGTCCGTTCACCCACACGTAGCCGCTCTGGACGTTGGTCCCGGGCAGCATCTTCTCGGCCACGCCGAGCTTCTGGAACGTCCGCATCGTCTCGTCGTCGAAGGCGGCGGCCCGCGGGAGGTTGTAGAGGCCGGGGTAGCGCTCCAGGGCGACCACACTCCGTCCCTGCTGGGCCAGGAGCGCTGCGAGCGTCATGCCTGTCGGGCCGAGGCCGACGATGGCGACATCGAAGTCCATGGGATGCCTTTCCGGACTGCCCGTGGTGAAGAGGGGGATCCGCGCGCCGGTCGCTCGCGGGAGCCCGCCCCGGGTCCACGTGGGCCACGAGGTCGACGCCGAACGAACCGGTCGCGCCGGTCGCACACGGTCGTGGGGCCCGGCGGGATCACCGCCTTCTTCCGCACGAGCACCGTGACGACTGCCACTCGACCGTAGAGTTCCGCACTGGTGAAGTCAATGCATCATCGTGAAATCTGCGGAGCCGGCGCTGGTGGACCCGGGTGTCGAACGGTCGCGTCCGCGCTCCGCCTGAAAACGGCTCGGCTCTTTTCAGACGCCGGACGTCTTAATCGAGACCGACAAGGTCTTTGTGTAGGCGGACGTGCGGTCGTACCGTTGGCGGCCTGACACAGAGTCGTCGACGGGAGGACGCATGGAGATCCGCCAGCTGCGGTACTTCGTCACCGTCGCGCAGACCCGGCACTTCGGGCAGGCCGCCGAACGCCTGCACATGAACCAGTCACCGCTCTCCCAGGCCATCCGCCAGCTCGAGTCGCAGCTCGGCGTCACGCTGTTCACCCGCACCACCCGCCGCGTGGACCTGACCCCGGCCGGTGAGGCGTTCCTGCGGGACGCGCTGCGGATCCTGGACTCCCTGGACGCGGCCCGCGAGCGGGTGCAGGAGGTCGGGGACGGGCGCAGCGGCCTGCTGCGGATCGGGAGCACCGGACTCGCCGCCTACCGCCAGCTGCCCCAGCTCGCCCGGATCGTCGCCCGCGAGGTCCCCGACCTGGTGCTGCGCTACGTGCCGGACCTGCTCACCCCGGCCAGCGAGGCGGCGCTGGCCGAGGACCGGATCGACGTCGCGCTGCTGCGTCCGCCCACGCGGCGGACGGACATCGTCACCCGGCGGATCGCCCGGGAGCGGCTCGTCGCGGCCGTCCCCGAGCAGCACCGCCTGGCCGCGGACGGCCCCGTGGGGCTGCACGAGCTGCGGGACGAGGACTTCGTGGTGTACGGCACCAAGGAGTCCGTGGTCGACGCCGCGGTGACCCAGGCGTGTCTCGCCGCGGGCTTCCTGCCGCGCCGGGCGCACGAGGTCGCGGAGACCTCGGTGATGCTCACGCTGGTCGCCGCCGGTCTGGGGGTCGCACTGCTGCCGGAGTCCGCGCTGGCCCTGCGTGTCGAGGGTGTCCGGTTCGTGTCGGTCGCCGACGACGCGCACGTCGAGCTGGCACTCGCCTGGCGCGCGGACAACGACGATCCCGCCATCCGCGTGCTCCTGTCCGCGCTGGAGGAGAACGGGTTCGTCGCCCCCCTGAACGATCCGCTCGACCCGGCTCCCGTGCTCCCCCTCTCCCTCGGAGGTCTGCAGTGAAGATCGTCGCCGTCGAGGCGATCCCGTTCGCGATCCCCTACCGGACACCGTTGAAGTTCGCCTCCGGCGAGGCGCACACCGCCGACCACGTGCTGGTCCGGGTGCACACCGACGACGGGATCGTCGGGATCGCCGAGGCCCCGCCGCGGCCCTACACCTACGGCGAGACCCAGGAGTCGATCGTCGCGGTGATCGGCGGGATCTTCGCGGGCGAGGCCGTCGGACTCTCGCTGCTCGAACGCGAGGTGCTGCACGCCCGCCTCGACCGCACCGTCGGCAACCCCACGGCCAAGGCCGCGATCGACATGGCCTGCTGGGACGCGCTGGGGAAGACCCTGGACCTGCCGGTGACCCAGCTGCTGGGTGGGTTCACCGACCGGATGCGGGTGTCGCACATGGTCGGTTTCGCCCCGGACGAGGTGATGGTCGCCGAGGCCGAGCGGGTTCGGGACACCTACGGGATCACCACGTTCAAGGTCAAGGTCGGGCGCCGCCCGGTCTCGCTCGACGTCGGTGCCTGCCGTGCCCTGCGCACCGCGCTGGGGCCGGAGGTCGAGCTCTACGTCGACGGCAACCGCGGCTGGACGCCCACGGAGGCGGCCCGGGCGCTGACGCTGATGGAGGACCTCGACCTGACCCTGTCCGAGGAGCTCTGCCCCGCAGACGACGTGCTCGGCCGGCGCTGGCTGACCAGTCGGACGTCGGTGCCCACCGTGGCGGACGAGAGCGCGGCGACGCCCGGGCAGGTCACCCGCGAGCTGCTCGACGGGGCCGCCACGATGATCAGCATCAAGACCGCCCGCACCGGGTTCACGACCTCGCAGCGGATCCTGCACCAGTGCGAGGGACTGGGGGCGGAGATCGTGATGGGCAACCAGATCGACGGTCAGATCGGGACGGCGTGCACCGTGGCCTTCGGTGCTGCGCACCGGCACAGCTCGCGGCGGGCGGGGGAGCTGTCGAACTTCCTCGACATGACCGACGACCTGCTCACCGAGCCGCTGGAGATCCACGGCGGCGAGCTCGCCGTGCGACCCGGACCGGGCCTCGGGATCGCGATCGACCCCGACAAGCTCGCCCGCTACCGCACCGACTGACCACCGACTGACCATCGACTGACCATCGACACCGATTTTCTCGCATCGACGCGTGAGGAGCACAGAATGACCACCACCGAGCACAACCCCACCGCAGTCGGCTCCGGGCAGAACGCCACGGCCTCGTTCGCCCGCAAGGAGCGGCAGGCGGGTCCCGTCGACCACGAGCGGGCCGGGGCGATCATCGGCGACGCGCTCGCCGCCCTGCACGAGGTCGTCCGGCGGCACCAGGTGACCTACGCCGAGTACGACGCCCTGAAGGGCTGGCTGATCGACGTCGGCCGGACCGGCGAGTGGCCGCTGTTCCTGGACGTGTTCCTCGAGCACGTCGTCGAGCAGGTCGCCAACGCGGACCGCAAGGGCGCGGTCGGGACCATCGAGGGCCCCTACTACATCCCCGGCGCCCCGGAGTTCGCCTCCGAGGCGGACGTGCCCCGGCGCGCCGACGAGCCCGGCACGCCGCTGCTGTTCGAGGGCACCGTCACCGACCTGGACGGCAACCCGCTCGACGGCGCGCTGGTCGAGCTCTGGCACGCCGACGACGCCGGCTACTACTCCCAGTTCGCCCCCGGCATCCCCGAGTGGAACCTGCGCGCGCAGATCCGCACCGGCGCGGACGGGCACTACGCGTTCCGCACCATCCAGCCCGCGCCCTACCAGATCCCGACCGACGGGGCCGTGGGTGCGATGATCGCGACCGCCGGATGGCACCCGTGGCGGCCCGCCCACCTGCACCTGAAGGTCACCGCGCCCGGCCGCGCCCCGGTCACGACCCAGCTGTACTTCGCGGGCGGGGAGTACGTGGCGGACGACGTCGCGCAGGCCGTGAAGCCCGAGCTGATCCTCCACCCGACGAAGTCGGACTCGGGCGAGGGCAACCACGTGACCTACGACTTCCCGCTGGACCCGGCCGCGTGAGCGAGCTCTACGCCGTACGCATGGACGTCGCCCTCCCGCCGGACATGGACCCGGTGGCGAAGGCGGAGCTCCTCGCCCGCGAGAAGGCCTACTCGCAGCAGTGGCAGCGCTCCGGGCACTGGCGCAGCATCTGGCGCTGCGTCGGGGAGTACGCCAACCTCTCGATCTTCGAGGTGGAGGGCAACGCCCAGCTCCACGACATCCTCTGGGGGCTGCCGCTGTTCCCCTACATGCGGATGACGATCACCCCGCTGGCGCAGCACCCGTCGGACATCGCGGCGGGCTGAGCCCGACGTCGACGCCGTCCGGCCCCGGCCGGTCGGCGACGACTTTGGCGGCGACTCAGGCGACGATCTCGCTGATCACGGCCGCGACGCGGCCGACCGCGGGGGGTGCTTCGGTCCGATGGGCGAGGACCAGCGGAACCGTCACGGGAGTGCCGGTGAGCGGCACGTAGGAGACGCCGTCGAGGCGTAGTGCCCGGACCGACGCCGGCACGAGGCCGAACCCGAGGCCTGCGGCGACGAAGACGACCAGCGTCCCCGTCTCGCCGACCTCGACGATCTCGGGTTCGAACCCGGCGCCGCGACAGGCGTCGAGCGCGAGCGGCTGCATGACCGAACGACGACCCGCCGGGTGGGTGATCAGGGGCATCCCGGCCAGGTCGCGCAGGGACACCCGGGCGTCCGCGGCCCGCGGGTGCGCGACGGGGAGCACCGCCACGAGCGACTCGTCCCGCAGCGGGCGGACGAGGAGGTCGTCGGGGACGGACGGGCCCGGGCGTGCCACGGCGAGGTCGAGGTCCCCGTCTCGGACCGCGTCGAGCAGGGTGGGGCCGAGCAGCTCCCCGCGCAGGTCCAGCTCGATGTCGGGGAGCTCGGAGCGGATCCGCTGGGCGGCGCGGGGGAGGACGTCGTAGGTCGCGGTGCCGACGAACCCGACGCGCACCCGGCCGGCCTGCCCGGCGGCGAGCAGCCCGAGATCGGCCGTGGTGCGGTCGAGGGTGGCGAGGATCCCCAGCGCGCGGTCCCGGAGCAGCCTGCCGGCCTCGGTGAGGTCCACCCGGCGGGTGGAGCGGTCGAGGAGCCGTGCCCCGGCCTGCTGCTCGAGCCGGGCGAGCTGCTGGGACAAGGCGGGCTGGGCGATGTGCAGGCGGGCGGCGGCCCGGGCGAAGTGGCGTTCCTCGGCGAGGACGACGAACGATCGGAGGAGCCGCGTATCCATGCGTGAAACTTATCAATAATCGTGCAATGAGTATTGGAGTCGATGGATTCCGCTCTCTACCGTGAACAGATGACTTCGCCCTCCTTCCTCTACGCGAGCGCTCGGACCGCTTTCGGCCGGTTCGGCGGCGCGCTCGCGGGCGTGCGGCCGGACGACCTCGCGGCGACCGCCCTGTCCGGGCTGGTGTCCCGGGCGCCGACGCTGGACCCCGCGCGGATCGACGACGTGGTGTGGGGGTGTGCGAACCAGGCGGGCGAGGACAACCGGAACGTCGGGCGCATGGCGGTCCTGCTCGCCGGACTGCCCACCTCGGTGCCCGCCACGACGATCAACCGGCTCTGCGGATCGTCCCTGGACGCGGCGATCCAGGCCTCCCGCGCGATCGAGGTCGGCGACGCGGACGTGGTGGTCGCCGGGGGCGTGGAGTCGATGACGCGGGCACCCTGGGTCCTGCCCAAACCGAGCCGGGCGTTCCCGGCGGGGAACGTCACCGCCGTGTCCACCACGCTGGGCTGGCGGCTGGTCAACGAGCGGATGCCCGCGGAATGGACCGTGTCCCTGGGGGAGTGCAACGAGCAGCTGGCGGACCGGTTCTCGATCAGCCGCCTGCGGCAGGACGAGTTCGCCGCCCGCTCGCACCGGCTCGCCGCGCAGGCGTGGGCGGACGGCTTCTACGACGATCTCGTCGTCCCCGTCGGTGACGCGGACCTCGCGCGCGACGAGAGCATCCGGGACGGCTCGACGCCGGAGAAGCTGGCCGGGCTCACGCCCTCGTTCCGCGAGGCCGGGACCATCACGGCGGGCAACGCGAGCCCGCTCAACGACGGCGCCGCCGCCGTCCTCCTGGGCTCGGAGGCGGCCGCCGAGCGGATCGGGAGCGACCCGCTCGCGCGGATCGCGGGGCGGGGCACCCACGCACTGGACCCGCGCGAGTTCGGGTTCGCGCCCGTCGAGGCCGCCGAACGGGCGCTGGCCCGGGCCGGCATCGGCTGGGGCGAGGTGGCGGCCGTCGAGCTGAACGAGGCCTTCGCCGTGCAGTCGCTGGCCTGCGTGGACGCCTGGAAGATCGACCCGGAGATCGTGAACGTCAAGGGCGGCGCGATCGCCCTGGGGCATCCCCTCGGTGCGTCGGGCGCCCGGATCCTCGGGACGCTGGCGGCCCGGCTCCGCGAGTCGGGCGACCGGTGGGGTGTCGCCGCGATCTGCATCGGGGTCGGGCAGGCACTCGCCGTCGTGCTGGAGAACGTGGGCTGAGCAGGAGCGGCGTGGTCGGGTCCGGGCCCGGCCGGGCTCGCTCTCACGGCGTCGGCGGCGACCTTTGACAGCGGGCTCACCCGTACCTACATTTCGTGGCGGCGGTGGGGCCCGGGCCGCGCTCCCCGAAGGAGTCACTCGATGGAGCGATCGATGATGATCGAGCGACTCTCGGCGGGTGGGGCCGGTGAGTCCAGCGTCCTCGACGGCTTCGAGCTGTGCCGCGCGGCGGAGTTCGACGTCTTCCGGGACAGCCTGAACGGGGTGTTCTATCCCGCGAAGGTCGAGCCCACCGGCGGTGACGGCACGCTGCGGCACTCGCGGCTCAGCGCGACCGAGCTCAGTCACCTGACGTTGGGTTTCGTCCGCTTCGGCACCGAGACCGCACTGGATCCGGGCGCCCTCGGGGCGTACCACGTCAACGTGGCGTTGTCGGGGGCCGTCGAGTCGCTCTGTGGCACGCAGCGCGTCGTGGCGCGGCCCGGTGTGGCGGCGGTGTTCACCCCGCGGGAGCACACGTATCTGCCCCGGTGGGGAGCGGACGCGGGGCAGCTGTGCATCAAGATCGACCGTCGCGCGCTGGAGAGCGAGCTGGAGGCGATGATCGGGCGGCCCGTGTCGTCCTCGGTCCGCTTCGCGCTGGGTTTCGACCTGACCGGTCCCGCGGGTCGGAGTTGGCTCGCCGTGGTGCGGCTGCTGCTGGCGGACCTGGAGACCGAGCGGAGCCTGGGCAGGCGGTTCACGGGGCATCGCGAGCAGCTCGAGCGTCTGGTGATCAGCTCCCTGCTGCGGGCGCAGCCGCACGACTTCCTCGAGGAGCTGCGCGACGATCGTCGACCTGTGCGGTCGCGGACGGTCAAGCGCGTCGTGGACGCCGTCGATGCGGCGCCCGAGCGGCCGTGGACGCTGACGAGTCTGGCCGAGACCGCCGGGGTCGGCGGGCGCCGGTTGCAGCAGGGGTTCCGCGAGCAGATGGGCATGTCACCGATGGTGTACCTGCGCGTCGTGCGGCTCGAGCGCGTCCATCGCGACCTGGCGGCGGGCGTCGGCTCGGTGACCGACGTGGCCTTCCGCTGGGGGTTCACCCACCCCGGTCGGTTCGCCGACGCCTACCGCGAGCGTTTCGGACACGCACCGTCGGAGACGCTGCGCCGCGCCCGCGGCTGAATCCTGTCGTTCGTTCAGGCACGCGGTGTCGTGAAGCGCGGCAGGAGCGCGCGAGCGTTGTCGCACTCGATGGATCGCCGCGTCGCGTCGTCGAGATCGAACTCCGCGAACCGCCGGGTGAAGTAGGCGACGCCGGAGTCCGAGGCGTGCGGCCAGTCGGTGCCGAAGAAGACCTGGTCCGCCCCGAAGAACTCCAGCACCGCCGGGAGGCTCGTCGGGCTGGACGTCTGCGCGGTGTCCACGCGGAACGACGCGAGATCGGCGAGGAAGTCCTCGACGGTGCGGTCCGAGTCGAAGGTCGACGTCATCGCGAGGCGGTGGGCGGCGAAGGGGAGGAAGCCGCCGCCGTGGGACAGGATGAAGGTGATGCCGGGGTGGCGGCGGAGCGCGTCCGCGCGGACCAGGCTGACCGCCGTGCGTGTGGTGTCGAGCAGGAAGTCGGCGATGTAGGGGGGAATGCCGCCGACTGCCGGGCCGGGCAGCGTCGAGGGGTGCACGAACACGACGGCTCGGCGGCGGTCGAGCTCGGCCAGCAGCGGCTCGAACTCGGGGTCGCCGAGGTGCCGGCCGCCGACGTTGGCCAGCAGGATCAGCCCGTCGGCGTGCAGTTCGTCGAAGGCGTACGCGGTCTCCGCGAGAGCCCCCTCGACGTCCGGCAGTGTCACCGAGGCGAAGAAGCCGAACCGGCCGGGGTGCCGCCCGACGAGCTCCGCGGCGTACTCGTTGACCTGGCGGGCCGTTTCCCGGGCTTCCGCGTCGTCGCCGAGGTGCACGCCGGGGGTGGACACCGACACGACGGCGGTCTCCACGCCGTGGGCGTCCATCGCGGCCAGGGCCAGGTCCTCCGACCAGGCCGGCGCCTGCAGACCCCCGGCGGTGAGGCCTCGCTCGTCCAGCCGGGCCTGGTAGCGCGGCGGGATGAGGTGGTTGTGGACGTCGACACGACCGCTCATCAGATGCTCCTCGTCGAGATCGCCACCTCGACGGGGGTGGGTCCCGTCGCGGCCTTCGGGACGGTGCCCGCCCAGGCGTCGTTCAGGATGCGCAGGACGGTGTCGTGGTCGGCCTGGCGCGGGTTGATGGAGGGCCGTGCGAGCACGGCGTCGGCGACCGCCGACAGGTCGGCGCGGTCGACGCCGAGCTCGGCGAGTGAGCGGGGCAGCTCGAGCGTCCGGTTGAGGTCGTGGAGGGCCCGGGCCGGGTCGGCGCCGCCGAGCGCGCGGCTCAGCGCGGCCGCGGCTCGCGGTGCGGCGGCGAGGTTGAAGGCGGCGACGTGGGGCAGCACCACGGTGTGGGTCTCGGCGTGCGGGAGGTCGAGCAGGCCCCCGAGCACGTGGCAGAGCTTGTGGTGCAGGGACATGGTGGTCGCGCCGAGACACGCACCGGCCAGCCAGGCTCCGCGCAGGGCCAGCGCCCGCTCCGGCACGTCGGCGGGAGCACGGACGACCGCGGGGAGCGCGGTGGCGAGGCTGCGCGCCGCCTCCTCGGCCATGAGCGCGACAACCGGCGACACGTCCGGGGCGTAGAGGGCCTCGACGGCGTGAGCGAGGGCGTTGACCCCGCTCGCGGCGGAGGTGTGCGCCGCGAGACCGATGGTCAGCTCGGGGTCGTAGACGACGCTGCGGGGCAGGACCACCGGATCGCGACCGGTGCGTTTGTCGCCGTCCTCGGTCAGGCCCCACACCGGGGTCATCTCCGAGCCGGAGTAGGTGGTCGGCACGCACACGCTGGGCAGGCCACTGTCGCGGGCGATGGCCTTGGCCAGCCCGATCGTCGAACCGCCGCCGATGGCGACGCACCCGTCCGCGTCGAGTCGTCGGGCCTCGGCCGCACCCGCCTCGGCGACGGCGACGGGGACGGGGACGTGCATCCTCGCCCCGGCGAACACACCCACCG
Organism: Pseudonocardia sp. WMMC193; assembly: GCF_021728735.1. Taxonomy (NCBI): domain Bacteria; kingdom Bacillati; phylum Actinomycetota; class Actinomycetes; order Pseudonocardiales; family Pseudonocardiaceae; genus Pseudonocardia; species Pseudonocardia sp. WMMC193. The sequence continues at coordinate 6,516,177 of NZ_JAKKDO010000003.1, forward strand.
CCGCGTCGCCGAGTAGCTCGGCGACGCGTTCGCCCAGCTCGCGGCGACCGGGGGTACACAGCACCAGCACCCGGCGCAACCCGAGCCGTGCCACCTCGTCGCCCAGGTGAGCGAGCCGGCCCGACCCGAACGACACCCGCATGGGGAGGGCGTCGTAGACGAACTCGGTCTGCGCCGCCGCGGCCTCCCGGTCGGTCACCGGCTCTCCTTCTCCTGCAGCTCGATGCCGAACCGGGCGTGGACGAACGGGGGCTCCACGCCGAACTCGGCGGCGAGGGCCGCGTCGTCGCTCTCGACGAAGTCGACGAGCAGCCCCTTCTTCACCGCGAACACGGCATCGGAGTCGATGTAGGCACTGCCCGCGACGAAGGCGTGCGTCGTGACCTCCTCGTACCCGTCGGCGGCCGCGATGAAGTGCACGTGCGCCGGGCGGTAGGGGTGGCGGGAGGTCGCCTGCAGCAGCCGCCCGACCGGGCCGTCGGTCGGGATCGGGTAGTGCGAGGGCACGACGGTGCGGAACCAGAACCCGCCCTGCTCATCGGTGCGGAACAGTCCCCGGCCGTTGCCCGCAGGCTGTACCTGCGGCTGTTGGACGTCGTAGAAGCCGTCCTCGGTGCACTGCCAGACGTCGACCGACGCGTCCGCCAACGGCGTGCCGTCCGTGCCGCGCACCGTGCCGGACACCACGCACACTCGACGTCCGCCCAGCAGGTCGATGGACTCGCCGAGCTCGCGGGCGGGGGACTCGGTCATGTGGAAGGGGCCGAGGACGGTGCTCTCGGTGCCCACGTCCTGGCCGTTGATCGTCTCCACCAGCATGGACACCCCCAGCACGTCGGAGAGGAGGATGAACTCCTGCCGGGTGTCGGTGCAGGCCTTGCCGACCTCGGTGAGGAACTCGATCGCGCTGTTCCATTCCGCGATCGAGGGCGAGGTCTCGCGGACGAAGCCGTGCAGGTGCCGGGTCAGGCTCTGCAGGATCTCGCGCAGTCTCGGATCGGGCGTGGCGTCGAAGCTCGCCTCGACCGCCGCGGTCGCGGTGTCGACAGTGAAGTCCACGTCGCCCTCCTAGGCGCCGACCGCGTCGGCGGCGAAATGCCGGACCTCGGGCGCTCCGTCGAAGAAGTGCGCGACGTGCGCGCCGAACTCCCGGCCCGCGTCGCTGCCCGGGAACACCTCCAGGTGGTCCTCGAGACGCTCCCACGTGACCCGGAGCAGGTAGGCCCCCGAGTGTTCGACGTCCGGGAACAGCGCCGCGTCCCGACAGCCCTGCGCGCCGGTCAGGATCGGCTGCGCCTTGACGAACGCCGCCTCGAAGTCGGCCTCGCGGCCTGTGGCGACGGTGATGTAGGCATGCTCGACGACCATGTCGTTTCCTTCCGTCAGGGTGGGTGCCACGCTAGGAACCGCCCCTCGAGGGCGTGAGCCGGATCACGTGGGGGGTGTACGAGTCGGCCGCCGCGACGATCTGTCGGCCCGGTGACGTCCGACTCGATCCGCGGGGCCGCCGGCGGATGAATCCGTCCCCGGCAGCCACGGCGACCGGGACCGACCCGGGGTCAGACGTCCAGGGTGAGCGGCTCGTCGGTGCCCAGGAGCATGCGCCCGTAGGCCTCCTTGCCGAGCTCCGGCATCACCAGCGCGTGGCGGCCCGCGATCTCCGAGTCGCGCCAGACGCGGCTCAGCACGTTCGCGTCGGCGAACGACGAGGCACCGTTCACGCTCATCAGCTTGTCGATGCCGTCCTTGACCAGCTCGCCGATCATGCCGGTGTCGTTGCGGACGCGGGCCCGGGTGAGCTTGTCGAGCTGGACACCGGCGGCAGCGGCGCCGTCGACGTCCGCGCAGGCGCGCTGCATCAGCAGCTCGGCCTGGTCGAAGCGGGAGACCGCCTCGGCGGTCTGGATCTGGTGCGTGGGGCTGTTCTTGGCGTTGGTGTAGCAGGTGTAGGCGACGTTCTTCGACGGCACGCCGGCGAGCGTCCGCTCCCGGGCATGGCGAGCCAGCCCCACCTGGGCGCCGACGAGGATCAGCGCGGCGACCGGGATGAAGGCCATGTTCGCGTTCTGCTCGTCGCCCTTGTGCGACGTGCGGAAGCGACCCTCGACCATGTCGGTGAAGCGCTGGATGCGGTGGTCGGGCACGAAGTGGTCGTTCACCACGATCGTGTCGCTGCCCGACCCCTTCATCCCGGCGACGAACCAGGTGGGCTCGATCGTCCAGGCCTCGGCCGGGATCAGGGCGAGCGCCCGGGGGTCACCCTCGCCCTCCAGACCGATGCCCAGCGTCGCCCACGTGGCCGCGAACGAGCCCGAGGAGTAGGCCCAACGGCCGCTGACCAGGTAGCCACCCTCGACACGCTCGGACGTCAACGGCGGGGAGAAGATGCCGCACGCCTTCGCGTCCGGCGTGCCGAACACGTCCTCCTGCGCCTCGTCGCTGAAGGTGGTGGAGAACCAGGTGCAGACGTTGAGCAGCGCGACCGCCCACGCGGTCGAACCGTCACCGCGCCCGACCTCGGCGATGCACTCCATCGTGGTGCGCAGGTTCGCCTCGAGGCCGCCCAGCCGAGCCGGGACCAGGAGCCTGAACAGCCCGGCCTGCTCCAAGGCGTCGACGACCTCCGGGACGACCCGCCGCTCCTCGGACGACCGCGCCGCGTGCTCACGGATCACGGGCACCAGCGCGGTGGCGCGGGCGATGATCTCGGCGTCCGGTCCGATGCCGGCGCCGGTCCGGTCCGCCCGGGTCCTGTCCAGGATCTCGGTCATTGAAGTACCTCCGCTCGACGCTGACTGTGAGGCAGGACGCTAGGCCGATTCCGGGAACGGACCATCCGCTTCACGACCGCCCCGGTCCGGTTGGCGAAACGGGCTCAGCAGCAGTGGCGGCCTCTCCAGGCCTCGCGTCCTTCGCGGAGGGCGACGGCGGCGATGACGAGTGCGGCGACGGGGTCGGCCCAGGACCAGCCGAACAGGCTGTGGACGAGGAGCCCGGCGAGCAGGACGGCGGAGAGGTAGGTGCAGAGCAGGGTCTGCTTCGAGTCGGCGACGGCGCTGGTCGATCCGAGCTCGCGCCCCGTTCGACGTTGCGCGGCGGAGAGGAACGGCATGATCAGCAGGGAGAGCGCGGCGAGGACGATGCCGACGGTGGAGTGGTCGGCCTCGACGGCGCCGAACAGGCTGCGGATCGACTCGACGGCGACGTAGGCGGCGAGTGCGAAGAAGGACACCGCGATGACGCGCAGCGCGGTGCGTTCGCGCCGCTGCGGATCGGCGCCGGAGAACTGCCACGCGACGGCGGTCGCCGAGGCGACCTCGATGACCGAGTCGAGGCCGAATCCAATCAGAGCGGCGGACGAGGCGATGTGGCCGGCGCTGATCGCGACGACGGCTTCGACGACGTTGTAGGTGATCGTCGCGGCGACCAGCAGGCGGATCCGCCGGTGGAGGGTGGTGCGCCGTTCGGGGGTCGGCCGGGTGGTCGGGGCCCCGTCTGCGGCCGGTGTGGCGTCGGACGTGGGGCAGCAGGGCTCGGCGCAGGTCGCCGTGGCGCGGTCGGGGCGTGTGTCGTCGCTCATGCGGTGCTCCGGGAGGTGCGCGGGGCGGTCGCGCCGCAATCGCCCTCGTCGAGGCAGGCGGGACCGGCGTCGACGGCCAGGACGACGGCGAGCAGCTCGGTGAGCGCGCGGCCGAGGTGGGGGTCGGCGATCGCGTAGCGGACCTGTCGGCCGTGGTAGGTGGCGGTGACCAGCCCGCAGCCGCGCAGGCAGGCCAGGTGGTTGGACACGTTCGGGCGGGTCAGTCCGAGCTGTTCGGCGAGCTGCCCCGGGAACTCGGCCCCGTCGAGGAGCGCGACGAGGATGCGGCAGCGGGTGGGGTCGGCGAGGGCCTTGCCGACGCGGGCGAGCGCGGCGTCACGGGTCGCACTGGTCAGCATTCGCTGAACTATAAAGCCAGTCCTGACGTCGTCGACGAGGTGGCCGACAGCCGTTCACCCCGACCAGGGCCGACGCCGCCTCACGGCGGGCGCAGTAGCTCCGCGGCCGCGTCGAGCAGCGCGCCCGCCTCGGCCGCGGTGCGGGGTCGGGCGCGGAGCCCGTCCGCCGCGTCCGGTCGGGGGGTGGTGGCGACCAGGTCGAGGACGTGTTCGAGCCGGTGTGCGACGGGCAGCCAGTCGGCGGCGGCGTGGGCCGGGTCCGGTTCGGTGGCGTCTCGTTCGAGCTGGTCGCGCCAGCGGTGGGCGCGCCGGTAGGCCTCGTCCGCGGTGGTCGGACCGGGACGTTCGGCGTAGTCGGCCAACGTGGCGGCCGCCCGCGCGAACTCCTCGGACTGGTCGTGGAGTCCGCGGCGGGGCCAGAGCAGCACGCCCACGAGGAGGGCGATTCCGCAGCCGAGGACGGTGTCGGTCAGCCGGGCCCACGGGTCGAACCCGGCCGGTGTGCTCACGGCGACGCTGAACAGCGCCGAGCCCGTGATGCCGACGACCGCCAGGGCGTAGAGGCGGGTGGCGCCGAACGCGGCCAGCCCGAGGGACGCCGCGGCCACGACGGTGATCCAGACGGTCGAGGTCGTGACCGCGAGCAGACCGGCGACGACGGCGACGCCGAGTACCGTCCCGAGGAGCCGGTGGGCCGACCGCACCAGCACCGACCCGTACTCCGGGCGCACGACGACGGCGACGGTCAGCGGGATCCAGAAGGCGTGGGCGGGGGTGCGGAGCAGGATCGCGACGGCCGTCGCGACGCCCACACAGAGGCCGAGGCGAGCCCCCGTCCACAGCGCCGCGGGTTCGAGCGCGGGCCGCAGCACCGACCGCGGCCTGCCGGGACCCGTCTCCACCGGAACCCCGGGATCCGCCGCCCGCCACCGCCGGGCGAGCGCGGCGCGCGTCGCGAGGTCGATCGAGGGCCCGGCGGCGATCCGGGCCGCCTCGGCGGCCGCCTCCCGCGCGCCCGCCCAGCCGACGGTGGCGACCGGGCGTCTGCGGTAGCCCATGACCGCCTCGTGCGCGGTCGTCCATCTCGCGGCGAGGCGGTGGCGGGCGGAGTCGTCCTCCGGCGCGAGGACGAGGTCCGCGGCGGCCGCCCACACGGCGGCGACGGCCCGGTCGGTGTCGTGGCGGCCGACGGTCGCCGACTCGGCGAGGGCGAGCAGGAGGACGACCGCGCTGCCGACGAGGTAGGCGAGCACGGGCTCCCACCAGGGCATCGCGAGCCTGCCGAACTGGGTGTAGGCCACGCCGATGACGGCCATGACCGCCGCCCCGGTCGAGGCGGGGCCGATCCGGCCGAGGGCACCGGCGACGACCCCCACGGCGGCGGCCGTCGCCACCACCCACCACGGGGCCGCCGGGATCAGGGCACCCACGGTCATGCCGACGGCGGCGCCGGCGGCCTGACCCGCCACCCGCGCGACCCGCGACCGCGGGCCGCCGGTCCCGACGAAGGCGACGGCGCACGCGACCCCGAGGTAGGCGATCCCGCCGACCGCGAGGTCGGCGACCGCGACCGCGCCACCGAGCACGATGGCCGCCGCCGCGGCGGCCCGCAGGCCGGGCAGGACACCCCAGCGACCGGGCAGCGGCCGCAGGAGGTCGACCACTCTCCAGGGGACGGTCCGGCCCTCGGTGGAGCGGAGGTCGCCGGTCATGCGTCGGCGAGCTGGGCGAGGGAGGCCTTGGCCCCGGCCGCGCGCAGCTGGTCGGCCCGGTCCGCGCCGACGGCGGACCGCATGTCGGTGATGAGTGCGGCCACGTTCGGGTCCCAGGGCCACACCGCGCTCGCGCCGCGGTGTTGTTCCTCGACGGCCCCGAAGACCCGGAGGGCGGCGGGGTGTTCACCGGCGCGGCCGAGGGCGGTGGCGTAGACCTCGAGCGCGTAGGCGTTGTGCCGCAGGCCCGCCTCGGCGGACGCGCGGAGGGCCTCCCGGGCGAGCGGGAGGGAGTCGGTGGCCCGGCCCGCGTAGAGCAGGATGCGGGCGGCGTTGGCCGCGGTGAGCCAGGCGGTGTAGAGGTTGTCCTCGGCGCGGGCCGCGCGGTGCAGGGCGAGGTAGGCCGGGACGAGCTGCGGGGCCGGAGCGGCGGCGGTCTCGTGGACGAGTTCGACGGTCCGGACGCAGACCGCGAGTGCCGCCGAGCCGGCCGCGATCTCCCGGGTCGCCTCGGCGAGGTCGGCGAGGAGGGCGAGGTCGCCGGCCCGGGCGACGGCGCCCGCGGCGACCGTGCAGGCCGCGCACAGCAGGTCGGCGTCGGCACCGGTCGCCCCCGCCGCGTCCCGGAGGCCCGCGCGCAGGTGCGCGGCGCCCTCGTCGGCCCGGCCCTGCACCAGCAGCAGGCCGCCGAGGTCGATCCGGACGGCGGCTCGGTCGGCCCGCCGCCCGAGCCCGGGTGCGGCGGAGGCGGTGCCGCGCAGCCACCGCTCGCCCTCGACGGCCATCCCGCCGAAGGTCCAGTGGACGCCCAGCCGGGCGGCGAGAGCGGGTCCGATCGCGGAGGGAGCGTCGACGAGGGTGTGGTGCAGGGTCGCCCGGACCGCCGCGCGGTCGTCGTCGAGGGCGCGGTACCAGCCGACGTTGCGGGCCGAGCCGAAGCGCGGCCGCGCCCGGACGAGCCGTTCGACCCAGGCGTCCCGGGCGGACGCGGGCTCCTCGCCTGCCTGCGCGGCCTGGTGGGCGGCGTGGCCGCGGACCGTGGCGAGCTGCGCGAAGCGTGACGCGCCCCCGGAGCGGGCCGGGCCCAGGGCGGTGAGCAGCGAGCGGTGCACGAGGCCTGCGACCACGTCCGGCACGTCCGGGTCGGCCGTGATGCTCGCGGCGAGCGCGGCGGTGAAGGGGCCCGGGATCGCGCTCGCCGCGCGGTGCAGGGCCGCGAGGGCGGGCGGCAGGTCGCGGTAACCGGTGTCGACGGCGTCCCGGACGGTGCGGTGGTGGGGCGTGCCGCGTCCGCGTCCGACCCGGCCCAGCGAGCTGGCGTCGGCGCGGACCTGCGCGGCGATCTCGGAGAGCGTGTACGAGCGGGCTCGGCCCGCGGCGAGCTCGAGGGCGAGGGGGAGACCGTCGACGGCGGCGACGATCTCGGCGATGACGTCCGCGTCCTCGTCGTGGTTGTGGTGGTCGTTCTCGCCGCGGGCGGACCCGAGCCGGTCCCGGAGCAGCTCGGCACCGGCGGGCCCGCTGAGCGGCTCCAGCCCGACGACGTGTTCGCCGTCGACCTCCAGCGGCTCGCGGCTGGTGCAGAGCACGGTCGACGCCGTGCCGGCCAGCCGTTCCACGAGGTCGGCCGCGGCGTCGAGCACGTGCTCACAGTTGTCGAGCACGAGCAGCATCCGGTGCGCGGACAGGGAGCCGCGCACGGCCCCGGCGGGGTCGTCGGCGCCCGGCGGGAGCTCGAGGGCGGACGCGACGGTGTCCGGGACCCGGTCGGCGGTCGCGGAGGTCAGGTCGACGAAGCGGGCGCCGTCCGGGAGCGTCGGGGCGATCCGCCGGGCGACCTCCACGGCCAGGCGCGTCTTGCCGCATCCGGCCGCGCCGGTGAGGGTGACCAGCGCGCGGGCCGTCAGGATCTCGGTCAGGGCGGCGAGGTCGTCCTCCCGCCCGACGAACCGGCCGCGGGCCGCGGGGAGATCCGGGGCGGGCTCGGCCCGCCGCGGAGCCGGGATCTCGACGGGGACGTCGGCGGGCTCGTCGGCGAGCACCGCGGCGTGGGCGGCGCGCAGCAGCGGCCCGGGTTCCAGCCCCAGCTCGTCGAGCAGGACCTCGCGCGCCCGGGTGTAGGTCGAGAGTGCCTGCGCCCGCCGCCCGGCGGCCCGGTAGGCGGTGACCCGGTGAGCCCACAGCGGCTCCCGCAGGGGCTCCTCCGCCACCGCGACCTCCAGCTCGGCGAGCGCCCGGTCGTGCGCGCCGACCGCGACCATCGCGCCGATCCCGGTCTCGCGCAGGCGGCCCCGGATCTCCTCCAGCCGGGCGACCGCGGCGCCCGCCCACGGCAGGTCGGCCGCCGCGCCGTAGGGCCTGCCGCGCCAGAGGGCTCCGGCGGCGTCGGCGACCTCCAGGGCGCGGCCGGGGTCCCCGCCGGTCAGGAGCGCGTCCGCGTCGGCGGCGAGGCTGACGAACCGGGCGGAGTCGACGTGCTCGGGCAGGACCGACAGCCGGTAGCCGCCGGGCTCGCGGACCAGGACGGTCGGGGCCCCGCGGGCGTCCCGGTCGGGCTCGAGCAGCCTGCGGAGGCGGTGGATGTGGGAGTCCAGCGTCGTCCGGGAGCGGTGCGCGCCCTCCGCGCCCCAGATCGCCTCGGCCAACGCGTCGTGCGAGACGGCGTGGCCGAGGTGGATGAGGAGGAGCGCGAGCGCCGCCTCGAGGCGGACACCGGAGATCGGCTGCACCGAACCGGCCCGCTCGACCTCGAGCGGGCCCAGGTCGCGGAACCGGATGGCGTCGCGCGCGGTCACCGAGCACCCTCCCGTGGTCACGGAGGTGCTCGGTGGGGCCGCGGGCCACGTCAGCGTGTTGTGACGGGAGTCACAGCATGGACCTGGTCGGTCAGGTAGCGGGTCAGGACCTCGGGATCGGCGGTCCCGGCGACGAGCCCGAGGTAGCCGTCGGGTCGGACCAGCGCCATGCCCTCGCCCAGCCCGAACGGGTCACCGGCGAGGTCGTCCGCCACGGTGCCCAGGTCGCCGAGCGCCGCCCGCAGCGCGTCGCGGTCGGCCGTCCTCGGGACCAGGAGCAGGAAGCCGGGGCCGGCGAGCAGGTCCTCGACGGCGACGGGTGTGCCGTCCGTGCGGTGTAGACCGGCGGGATCGGGAGCGTGGTCGCCGGCTCGCAACAGCCCGCCACGCTGGGCCGACAGCGAGCTGTGCGGGTAGGCGATCCGGAGCTCGGCCATGGTCGTCGCCGCCGCCGAGCCGAGGCGGTGCGAGTGCCCGAGGACGAAGGACAGCGCATCCCGGACGAGTGCCTCCGGGCCGGTCGCGGTGCCGACGTTCGTCAGTCGGGTCGTCTGCTTCAGCACGGCGGCGCCGATCGGGTGCCGTTCCCGGTGGTAGGTGTCGAGCAGGGCCTGGTCGGCCTCGCCGCGGGCGACGAGCGCGAGCTTCCAGGCGAGGTTGTCCGCGTCCTGGATGCCCGTGTTCATCCCCTGGGCGCCGGCCGGGCTGTGGATGTGGGCGGCGTCCCCCGCCAGGAACACCCGCCCGTGCCGGTACTGCGCGACCTGGGCGTGGTGCACCTCGAAGTAGGTCAGCCACCGGGGGTCGCGGGCCTCGACGCGCCCGCCCATGCGGGTGTCGGCGAGCGCCTGGACCTGCGCGAGGGTGAGGCCCGCGGGGTCCGGGCGGTCGACCAGGAACATGAGCCGCGCGCGGTCCCCGGCCAGCGGGAACAGCATCCCCATGCCGTCGGGGTGGGTGAACATGTGGATGGTGTCGCGGTCCAGCACGGTGTCGATGTCGACGTCCGCCATCGCGAAGTGCTGCCCGTGGAAGCCGCCGTGCAGCTGCTCGCCGACCAGCGTGCGGACGGTGCTGTGGCCGCCGTCGGCACCCACGACCCAGCCGACGCGCAGGGTGCGGCCGTCGGACAGGGTCGCCTCGACGCCGTCGGCGTCCTGGGTCAGTCCGGTGAGGGCGACCCCGCGCTCCACGGTCACCCCGAGCTCGCCTGCCCGCGCGGCGAGCACGGCCTCGGTGTCCGGCTGGGCGACGTCGAGGACGTAGGGGTGCCGGGTGGGGGCGTCGGCCAGTTCCATCCGAGCCCGGACGTGCCCGGTGGTGCCGTCCACCATCTGGAGGGCTCCGATCCGGCGTCCGCGGGCCTCGAGCTGCGGGAGCACCCCGAGCGAGGCGAGCAGCTCCAGGCTGCGGGCGTGCACCCCGACGGCGCGGGACTCGGTGGTGGGCTCGGCCAGCTTCTCCACGACGTGCACGCCGACGCCGAGGCGGGCGAGCCGACAGGCGGCGGTGAGGCCCACGGGGCCCGCCCCGACGACCAGGACCTGCGTGTTCATGACGATCTCCTTCGTTCAGCGGTCGGCGAAGGCGTGCCGCAGGGCCGCCTCCTGGGTGTCGTCGAGCCGGTGGACGAACAGCTCGACGTCCGTTCCGGCGAGGGCTGCGCGCAGCTCGTCGGGAGCGTCGTGGTCGGTCAGGACGAACAGCGCGGAGCCGCCCGGTCCGATCCGCGCCCGCAGCAGGCGGAGGAACCCGTCCGACAACCCGACGCCCGCGGCGCTGGCGCCGGGCTCGGGCAGCAGGAACGCGAGCGCGAAGAGCAACCCCCAGAACGCGCCGGACAGCGCGGCCGTGCCGCCGACCGTCCCGGTCTGGTAGGCCCGCGGCCGCCGGGAGCCGGGCTCCCAGGCGACGACCGCGGCGTCGGCGATCGTGATCCGCGACCGGTGCTGGAGCCGCTCCAGGCGGCGCAGCGCGGTCTCGGCGCGGTCGGCGTCGCGGTAGCACCAGATGGTCAGGGTCGTCATGTCCGTCGTCTCGCTCCCGGCCTGCGGCTCGTCCGCCTGCCGGAACCGAGGATCCCCGCGGACACTTCAGTCGGTCTTCAACCCGACGTGCAAGGCACTCCGCCAAAGTGGACTTGCTGGTCCAGAAATGGGTGCCTACCGTCGCGGGGCGTGGACAGACTGCGCGGCAGGACCGCACTCATCACGGGCTCGACCAGCAACATCGGACGGGCGATCGCGACCGCGTTCGCGGCGGAGGGAGCCCACGTCGTCGTCACCGGTCGCGACCGCGATCGCGGCGCGGCGATCGTGCGAGCGCTGCGCGAGCGGGGCGGCGACGCCGACTTCGTCCGCGCGGAGCTCGACGGTGCGCACGGCGGTGCCCAGGCGCTGGCCGAGGCGGCCGGCCCGGTGGACATCCTGGTGAACAACGCCGGCATCTATCCCCCGGACGGCACACTCACCACCGACGAGGAGACCTTCGACCGCATCGTGGGGGTCAATCTGCGGGCTCCGTACTTCCTGACCGCCGCCCTGGTGCCGGGCATGATCGCCCGAGGCGGGGGAGTGGTGATCAACCTCGGGTCGTGGATCGCGCGTCTCGGCGTGCCGCGCGGTGCGCTCTACAGCGCGACCAAGGGGGCGCTGGAGACGCTGACCCGGGCGTGGTCGGCCGAGTTCGGTGCCCGTGGAGTGCGGGTGAACGCGATCTCCCCAGGGGTGATCAAGCCGGTCGAGCTGGAGGTGTTCGCCGGGGAGGAGCTGATGCGCGGCACCCCGGCCGGGCGTGGTGGGCACCCGGACGCGATCGCGGCGGCCGCCGTCTACCTGGCCTCGGACGACGCGGAGTTCGTGCACGGCACGGTGCTCGACGTCGACGGCGGCCGGACCGGGGTGTACCTCAGCGCCTGAGCCCGTCGAGGCCTTCGTCCAGGGCGGCTTCGAGGTGCTCCGCGCTGCCCGTGGTCAGCAGCAGGAGCACCCCGCCCTGGACGCCGGCGAGCAGGGCCGCGGCGGCCCGGTCGGGATCGACGGCGGAGCCGATGTCCCCGGACGCCTGCATCCGCCGGATCCCGGCGGCGAGACGGCTCTGCCACCGGTGCATCAGGTTGCGCGAGACCGCCTGCGCACCGGGGCTGCTCCGCCCGAGCTCGGAGTTGACCGCGGAGAGCGGGCAGTCCGGGCCGAGCGCGACGTAGCGGGCGACGAGCCCGTCTCGCCAGGCCTGCCACGCCTCCCACGTCGAGAGGTCGTCGAGATGGGGCTGCTGGTCGTCGAGGACCTGGTCCGCCTCGTGGGCGGCGACGGCGAGGAGCAGCTCGTCCTTCCCGTCGGGGAAGTAGTGGAAGAGCTGGCTCTTGCTGGCGCGGGTGCGGGCCAGGACCCCGTCCAGGGTGGTGTGCAGCACGCCCCGATCCCGGATCTCCGCGGCGGCACCCTCGACGATCCGCCGCCGGGTCTCGGTGCCCTTCCTGGTCAGCGTCCGTCCGGCCACGGGAACGATCCTAACGACGGGGACCCGGAGACGGGCGCGCTCGGCGGGTCCCCGGGCCTCTGAGATCGGCGAGGCACGGCACCGGCTCAGCAGGCCGCTCCCGCACCGACGGTGTCGGCCGGGAGCGCCCCGATCGGTCGCTACCTGCTCGTCACGAGGGCGTCGGTGCGGGCGAGGGGGGTGTGCTCGGCCTGGCCCCGGCGCAACGTCACCGCGTGCCAGAGCACGAACGCCAGGCCGATCGCGTTGATCGCGATGTCGGAGAAGAGCAGCAGGCCGGTGTTGTTCACAGCGTAGTCGTGGTCGACCAGGATCTGGTAGACGTGTCCGGCCGCGGCACCCCAGCCGAAGATCACGGTCGCGACGACCAGCGCCACCTTGCCGCGGAACGTGCTGCGCGGCGAGGCCAGGATGAAGGCTGCGACGCCGATGCCCAGGCTGCTCAGGGCCAGCTCCAGCTGGAAGGGGCTCTGCGCCCACCCGATGGTCTTCGCGGCGTAGTCACCGAAGACGGAGTGCATCACGAAGTTGACGACCTGGGCGACGCCGATCGCCCAGAAGACGAACGAGTTCAGGAACAGCCCGGACATCGCGACGGGCGAGTGCCCCCGGCGTCCGCGCAGGATCTTCACGGCCGCGACGAGCAGCCCGACCACGAACAGCGTGGTCATGTAGTTGCCGATCAGGAAGGCGATGGTCTGGGCGACGGGGCCGGTGTTCACGGGGTGCTCCTCGGTGGGGTCTCGTTCTCGACCCCTGAAGCGTCGCCGCCGCGGGGCTCGGAGACATCCGCCACCTCACTCGGTTCGGCATCGGCGTGATGGCGGACGTTCAGCACGGCGTCTCGGGTCTCCGGTCCCAGCGCGGCGCCGGCGGTGACGAGCGCCCCGGCGACCGCGAGCAGCGCGATCGGTGCGTACGGCGCGGGCAGGAAGGCCCCGAGCCCGGCGAGGTAGAAGGCGTAGAACGCGGGGACCACCAGGGCGAGGCTGTACCCGACGCCGAACCCGGTGGCCCGGATCGGGGCGGGGAACAGCTCGGTCAGGTAGGCCGCGACCGGTCCGAACGTGCCGATCGTGGTGAGCCCGACCAGCGCGGTCAGCAGGACGGTCCCGCCGAGGCTGCCGGAGAACGTCAGGACGGCCGCGTAGGCGCCGCCGCCCAGGACCGCGATGCCCGGGCCGTAGAGCAGGTAGAAGCGGCGCCTGCCGAGGCGCTGGGAGAGCGCACCGAACAGCGGGAACGCGACGACGAGCGCCAGGGACTCGACCATCATCGCGACCGAGGTCTGCGCCGGGCTCAGCCCGACGTGGCTGCGCAGCAGTCCGGGCAGCACGGCGCTGGTCATGTTGTTGGCCAGCCACACGCCCGTCATCAGCACGAACGCCCGGGCCAGCAGGGTCCGGTGCGGTCCGACGAGCAGCTCGACGAGCGGCGAGCGGCCGCGGCTGCGGGCGGTCGCCGGTTCCTCCACCGAGCGGTGGACGTGCAGGAACACCGGGACGGTGAGCAGCCCCCCGATCAGGAACGGGATCCGCCACCCCCACTGGGCGTAGGCCGAGTCGGGCCCGGCGACGGGCATGACCTCGACGAGCAGCAGGGTCAGCGCGGCGAGGACCGCGTAGGCGGCGGGGGAGCCCGCCAGCAGGGACCCCGCGAGCAGCCCGCGGCGCCGCGGCGGGCTCCACTCCAGCGCGAGGGGGATCGCCGCGGTGTAGGCGCCGCCGAGGAACACACCGTTGACCGCCCGCAGGACGATCAGCGCGACGATCGAGCCGACACCGATCGTGGCCGCCCCGGGCAGCGCGGCGATCAGCAGGGTGACCGTCCCGGAGCCCGCGACGGCCAGGAGCGTCGCCCGCTTGCGCCCGGCGGTGTCGGCGAGCACGCCGAACAGCGCGGCGCCCACGGGGCGGGTGACCAGCGTCGCCGCGAAGACGGCTGTGGCCAGCACCGAGGTCGTGGCGGGGGACAGCCCGGCCGGTTGGAAGTAGGCCGCGACCGGGGCGAGGACCAGCACCGGCAGATAGATGTCGAACTGGTCGACGAAGAAGGTGAAGACACCCGCCCGGCCCGCCGTCCGGTTCATCGCTGCGCCGTCACGGTCGTCGCGAGCTCCACCCGGGAGCGCAGGTTGAGCTTGCGCAGGCTGTGGGAGATGTGGGTCTGCACGGTCCGCGGCGAGATGTAGAGCTGGGCGGCGATCTGCGGGCTGGTCATGCCTTTCCCCACGAGCTCCGCGACCTGCAGCTCGGTCGGCGTCAGGCTCTGCCAGCCCGACGACGGGCGGCGCCGGGCGCCGGACACCCCGAGCCGGACGTCGTGGCGGCGCAGCCGCGCGGTGAGCCTGCGCACCGTCCCCGCCGCCCCGAGCGCGTGGGCGAGGTCGGTGCAGCGGCGGGCGTGTTCGCGTGCGCGCTCGCCGTCGCCACAGGTCGCGGCCGCCACCGCGGCCTCCTCCCAGGCGCCCAGCTCGCCGGCGGTGTGGCCGCGCAGGGCGTACGCCGCCGCGGCGGCAGCGGCCAGGTCCGGATCGGCGTCCGCCATCGCGCGCACCAGGTCGGCCGCGGGGGCCAGCGCCAGTGCCTCCTCGGTGGGGACCGCGGCGGTGTCGGCGACCAGGCGACGCAGCAGCGGGCGGTCGTGGGCGTCGAGGGCCAGCCGCGCGAGGTCGGGGCCGGCGAGCAGCGCCCAGAGCAGCCGGCCGTCGTCGAGCGTCGCGGTCCAGGAGTCCCGCGCGAGCCCGACGACGTCCGCGTGCCTGCCCCGGGCCTCGGCCAGCAGGACCGTGGTCAGGGTGGTGAGCGGGAGCCCGAACTCCTCCGGCAGACCGCGCAGTCGCCACCGCTGCTGCACGGTCTCGGCGGTGTCCAGCTCGCCGCGTCGGATCCGGATCTGCAGTGCGGCACCCGTTGCGCGGGAGAGCCAGCCGACGCCGGTGAGTGCGGCCGCCTCGAGGCCGGTGTCGAGTTCGGCGAGGGCGTCGTCCCAGCGCCCCGCGACGCGGTCGATCTCCGCGGCGACGAACAGGTGCAGCGGGTTGAGCCAGCCCCGCCCTCGTTCCTGGGCGTGCCTGCGGGCCTCGATCGACACGGCCCGGGCGGCGTCCGGGCCCCGGGCGTAGAGGGTGAACCAGGCGGGCCAGAGCGGGGCCGTCGCGCCGTCCGCCCAGGGTGGCGAGCCCGCGGTCTCGCGCGCCGCGACGGCGTCGACGGCGAGCTCACGAGCGGTCTCGCAGCGCGCGGCCAGGAAGTGGTCCATGGCGGCGGGAACGAGCGCCGCCCCGCTGCGTACGCCGGGCGGCACGGCCGGCTGCACGGCGCCGCGCCCCTCGAGCACCTCGACCCAGCGGCGGAGATGGCCCAATGCGGTGCGTTCGGGTTCCGGTCTGCCGGTGGCCAGGTACCGGTCGATGGTGTCCAGGGCGGCGTCGACGTGAGCGCCGCTGACGGTGGCGTGCAGGCCGACGCGGAGCAGGTCGTAGCCGACTGCGGGATCCCGTTCCCGGCCGAGGCGTTCGCGCGCGATCCGCTCGGCCTCCCCGATCTGTCCGGCGGCGGCGAGCGCCCCGGCCCTGGCCAGCGCGATGGCGTCCGCCTCCGGGCCGTCCCCGTGCCGCTCGGCGGCGTCGGCGAGCAGGTCCGCGGCCTGCGCCGGGGCGTGCGCGAGATCGGTGGCCGCGATCCGCAGGGCGTCGGCGGCGGGGGTGGGCCCCGAAGCGGGATCGGCCGCGCCGCTCGTGTGCTGCAGGATCTGGGTGGAGATCCCGCCGGTCGCCTGCAGCTCCGCGGCGCACGCCTGGTGCAGGAGCGTCCGCAGCGGCGGGGCCAGGTCGGCGTACAGGACGTCTCGGAACAGGTCGTGACGGAAGGCGAGCTCCTCGTCGTCGGTCCAGCGCACGACCCCGGCGGCCAGTGCCGACTGCACCCCGCCGACGACGGCGACGGCCGATCCGCCGCTCACCGCGGCCAGCTGGTCGACGGCGGCCGGGCGGCCCCAGACGGCCAGCAGCTGAACGAGGTCGCGGGCGGTGGGGTCGAGCAGCGCGAGGTGGGCGCGCACGCTCGCCTGCACCGAGGTGGGAACGGCCTCACCGCCCCCGCGCACCGAGACCGTCCCGTCGGCCCGGGCGAGCCGACCCTGGCGGTCGAGGTCGTCGAGCAGGACGCCGGCGTGGAACGGGTTGCCCCCGGTGACCGCGAGCAGCGCCCGCAGCTCCGGGCCGGGTGGGGCGCCGAGGCGCTGGTGGGCGAGCCGGTCCAGGCCCCCCGGGTCGAGGCCGGTGACCTCGACGCTGCGCACGTCCGGCCGGGCCGCGAGCGCTTCGAGGGCCTCGCGTACGGGCAGCGCACGACGGGCCAGGAGGAGCGACAGCGGAAGGTCGCGGACCGCGCCCGCCAGCCGCCCGAGCAGGTCGAGCGAGTCGGCGTCGGCGTGGTGGACGTCGTCGGCGCAGAGCGCGACGGGCCCGTCGGCGCACAGCGCCTCCACGACCTCCAGCACCTCCGACACCGTGTCGGCGCGCGGCGGGTAGTGCTCGGCCAAGCCGAGCAGGCTCGACACCAGGCCGAACGGGCGCCGCCTGCCGATCTCGTCCGCCACCACCCGGTACACCCGCACGCCGCGCTCGCCCAGCATGCGGCCCAGCCCGTCGAGCGCGGTGGACTTCCCCGCGCCGGGAGCACCGGTGAGCAGCAGGACCCGCTGCGGGCCGCGGCCGTCCGCCATCGCCGCGACCGTGTCCCGCAGGGCACCGAGCGCGTCCGGACGCACGGTGTCGGCGCTCTGCACGCTGCGAAGCGTAAGGAGCGCAGGCCGCCGCCCGCGTGATCGGTTTGGGGTATCTCTGTCGGATGGCGGATGTTCCGGATGCCGCCTGGCGGCACCGTCGGAGTCACCGAGACCCGAGGAGCACCCCATGTCGTCACAGGAGACGTCGTCGTCGAAAGGCATGAACCCGCTGGCCGTCGTGGCGGGCTTCCTGCCCTGGATCGCCTTCACGTTCGTCGCTCAGCGCCTGGCCGCGGACGGCGTGGCGTGGAGCGCCCTGATCGCCCTGGCCATGACCGCGACCTCGCTGGTCTGGGACCGCGCCCGCAGCATCCCGACGCAGCTCAACCTCTACTCGGGCGGGCTGTTCGCCGTCATGGCCGTCGTCGGGTTCACCGGCGGGCCGGAGGTGGACCTCTGGCTCTACCAGTGGGGCCGCCCGCTGGTCGGGGTCGTGCTCGGGCTGCTGATCCTGGCGACGTCCACCGCGTGGCCGTTCACCGCCGGGTACGCCAAGAAGGACCTGCCGCCGCAGGCCTGGACCTCGCCGGTCTTCGTGCGGATCAACCGGGTCCTGTCGGCGACCTGGGGCGTGGCGATCACCGTGGTCGGGCTGTGCGCCCTCGCCGTGGCCGCGCTCGACGCGCTCCCCACGGGCGAGTCCCCGCACCTGCTCGACCTGGCCCTGAACTGGGTCGTCCCCATCGCCGTCCTCGTGTGGACCGTGAAGTTCACCCAGGCCTACCCCGACCGCGTCACCGCCTCGTCCACCACCGCCCGCTGAGGAGCCCCGCCATGACCGCCACCGTCCCCACCGTCACCCCGTTCTTCTCCGACACGGACTTCGACTTCGAGTTCCGCTGCGCCCTGGGCGAGACCGCCCACGGCGTCGGCGACCCCGGCATGTGGCTGGCCACGGCCGCCCGGATCACCGACGGCGACCGGCAGAGCTGGTTCGACGCCTGGACCGCGCGCGGCGACCAGCTCGCGGCGCTCGCCCCCACCCTGACCGACGCGCAGGCCGTCGGGTGGGCGTGGCTGTCCGCCTCCGGCGCCTACTCCCGGGCCCTGGGCGCGGTCGACGGCCTGGCGGACCCGGACGCCGTCCTGCTCCCGACGTTCCGTCGCTCCCGCAGCTGCTGGGACGCCATGATCGACGCCTCGGCCGGCAGGCACCTGCGTCTCGACGTGCCCTACGAGGGCAGCACCCTGCCCACGTACCTGCTGCGTCCGGACTCCTCCGGAGCCGCCCGGCCGACCCTCGTCCTGACCAACGGCTCCGACGGTTCGCTGAGCACCATGTGGGCCGCGGGGGTCGCCGGGGCCCTCGCCCGTGGCTGGAACGCGGTCGTCTACGACGGTCCCGGCCAGCAGTCGATGCTGTTCGAGCGGGAGATCCCCTTCCGGCCGGACTGGGAGGCCGTGCTGACCCCGGTCGTCGACGCGCTCGTCGCCCGGCCCGACGTCGACGCGGCCGCCCTCACCGCCTACGGCATCAGCCAGGCCGGCTACTGGCTGCCCCGCGCGCTGGCCTTCGAGCACCGCTTCGTGGCCGCGGTCGCCGATCCCGGGGTGGTCGACGTGTCCACCTCGTGGACCGCGCAGCTCCCGCCGGAGCTGGTGGGGCTGCTCGACTCGGGGCAGCGGGACCTGTTCGACCACTACATGTCCCAGGTCGGCGGGGACCCGGCGACGGCGCGGACGTTCGCGTTCCGGGCCAGGCCCTACGGGATCGACGATCCCTACGACCTGTTCACCGCCGTGCGCGGCTACCAGCTCAGGGACGTGGCCGACCGGATCGCCACCCCGCTGCTGCTCACCGACCCGGAGGGCGAGCAGTTCTGGCCGGGTCAGTCCGCGCAGCTCGCGGACCTGCTGCCCGCCGAGCACGAGCTCGTCCGGTTCACCGCGGCCGACGGGGCCGACGAGCACTGCCAGCCGCTCGCCCCCGGGCTCACCCAGGCCCGGATGTTCTCGTGGCTGACGGCGCACCTGACCGGTGCGGCGACGGGCCGCTGAACGGCAACGTGCCCGCATCGACTCGCGGGCCTCGCCGCCGGCGTCACCGGCGTCGAGGCGGCCCGACCGAACACCGGCGCGTGAGCCGGGTCCGATCGGGCCGTTCTCAGCTGAGCCCGACGACCACCCGGTCGTCCCCGACCTGCCACACCGTGCCCGCCTCGGCGAACCCCGCCTCGCGCAGGAACGCGAGGTGATCGTGCACGGTCGCCCTGTCCTCCACGGTGTGCGCGAACCCGCCGGCCCGCCGCTCGACGAGCTCGGCCAGCTCGGGGGCCGCGTCGACCGCGCGCCACCAGGCCTCCCAGTCCTCGGGGCGGTCGCTCCCGACGCGCTGCCGGCGCCGGGCGGTCAGTGCCCGGGTCAGGGCGTCGAGCTGCGGGGACTCGTAGAGGTGATCGCCGTTGACGAACACGCCGCCGGGGGCGATCTCCGCCCTGCAGCGGGCGAGCAGGGCGCGCAGCGGCTCACGGTTCATCCAGTGCAGCGCGGTGGTCGACACGAACGCGTCCGGGGCCCGCTCCAGGCCCAGCGCGGCGAACCAGCCCGGCTCGCGCAGGTCACCGGCCACGGTCCGCAGGCGGTCCGAGCCGTACGCGCGGTCGGCGAGGCCGCGCAGCAGCGGATCGGCGTCGATTCCGACGACCCGCGCCCCCGGGATCCGCTCCAGCAGCCGGACGGCGAGCGAGCCGGGCCCGATCCCCAGGTCCACGACCAGCGGATCCGGCCGGGCGACCCGCTCCATCACGACGTCCGCGATCACGGCGAACCGCTCCTCGCGATCAGGCATGTAGTGCTCCTGCTGGTGGTCCCAGCGCTCGAGCCAGTAGAGCGCGCGTTCGCGGGTGAGGGACAAAGGTGACTCCCCTGACATATGACGGTCTGTTCAACTATCACAGTTTACGCTGCCCCGGTGTCGTCGACGATGATCTCGCGCCGGACCCTGCTCGCCGGTCTGGGCGCCCTCGGCGCCGTGGGCGTCCTCCCCGCCTGCGCGGGAGGGGCGGAGACCGCGCAGCGGGGCGGCAGGCTTCGGGCGGCGTTCGTGGCGGGCGGCTCGCAGGAGAAGCTGGATCCGCACGTCCTGCCGCAGTTCGCGGACCAGGCGCGCGCCAAGGCCTGCTTCGACACCCTCGGCCGGTGGAACCAGGACATGTCCTGCACGCCGCGGCTGGCCGAGTCCTGGGAGTCCGACGCGACCGGCACCCGCTGGAACGTCCGGCTCAGACCGGCCTCCTTCCACGACGGCCGCCCGGTCCGGTCCGCGGACGTGCTCTACACCTACCGTCGCATCGCGGACCCCGCGACGACCGCCACCGCGGCCCCGCTGTTCTCCGGCATCGACTTCGCCGCCAGCCGGGCGGTCGGCGACACCGAGCTGGAGATCGTCCTCGGCGCGCCGAACTTCCTGTTCCCCGTCGCGTTCGGGTCCTACGGCGCCGAGATCGTCCCCGAGGGCACCACGGACTTCAGCGCCCCCGTCGGGTCCGGCCCCTTCCGGTTCGTCTCGTTCACCCCCGGCGGCCCCGCGCTCTACGCCCGCAACGACGCCTACTGGGACGGCGCCCCGCCGCTCGACGAGCTGGAGTTCCTCCCGATCAACGACGAGAGCGCGCGGATCGGCGCGCTGCTGTCCGGGCAGATCGAGTACGCCCACGACATCCGCGCCACCAGCGCCCAGCAGCTCGGCGCGGACTCCCGTGCCCAGGTGTTCGCCGCGCCCGCCGCCGCCTCGCAGTTCCTGTGGGTCAAGCACGACCGCGCCCCGTTCGGCGACCCGCGGCTGCGGGAGGCGTTGGTGCTCGGTCTGGACCGGGACGCCCTGGCCCGAGTCGCGCTCCTGGGCCGCGGCACCCCCGGCAACGACATGTTCGGCACGGGTCTGCAGTACTACCCGACGGCGGTGCCGCAGCGGACCCGGGACCTCGACCGCGCCAAGGCGCTGGTCGCCGAGACGGGGGTGTCCACGGTGGAGCTGGCCACCGGCGTCACGGACCCGTCCTGGCAGAGCGCGACCCAGCTCGTCGTCGCGCAGCTCGCGGAGATCGGGCTGACCGTGCAGGTCCGGACGGTCCCGCCGGAGACCTACTTCGCGGACGTGCGCAAGACCGCGACCTTCCATTTCGGACGGACGGGGACGCTGCCGATCCCACAATGGATCGCCACCGGGATCCTGAGCAGCCGCTTCGAGAACGGCTTCGCCCGGTATGCGAACCCGGAGATCGACCGGCTCTACGCCCGGGCGACGGCCGAGCCGGACGAGGCCGCCCGCGCGAGCGCGATCGGACAGGCCATGACCCTCGTGCACGACGAGATCGCCACGCCCGTCTGGGGTGTCAGTGACTGGATCGTGGGGGCGAACGCGGACGTGCACGGCCTCGACGGCCACCGCCCCAACACCACGGACTGGGCGAACTTCTCGAAGGTGTCCCTGGGGTGATCGGGATGTGGGGGTGAGACTGCGGGTCACGATCGCGCTCGGGCAGCTCGCGGCCGTCACGGTCGCGGTGTTCGCGCTCACCACGTTCCTGCCCGGGGACACCGCCGAGGTCGTCCTCGGCCCGCTCGCGCTGCCGGAGCAGATCGAGGTGCTGCGGGTGCAGCTCGGGCTGGACCGGCCCGTGTGGGAGCGCTTCGGCGCCTGGGTCGGGGGGCTGTTCCGGGGGGATCTCGGGACGTCGCTGGCCACCGGTCGCCCGGTCGTGGAGGACCTGGGCGCACGTTTTGCGCTCACGCTGCTGCTCGCGGTCCTCGCCGTCGTGATCCTGGTGCCACTCGCGGTGGCGCTCGGCTGCGCCGCCGGGCGGCGCCCGGGCTCCGTCGCGGACCGCCTGATCACGGCCACCACGACGGTCGCCCAGGCCGTGCCGGACTTCGCCCTCGGGCTGCTGCTCGTCGCGGTCTTCGCGCTGCAGCTGGGCTGGCTGCCCGCCACCGGGGCGGGCACGGTCGGGCTGTCCGGGCTCACGGTGTCGATGCTCGTCCTGCCCGTCACGATCCTCGTGTCCAACCAGCTCGGGCGGCTGGCCAGACAGGTCCGGATCGGGGTCGTCGAGGCGGCCGGGGCCACGCACGTCACGCACCTGCGCAGGCTCGGGCTGGGGGAGCGGACCCTGCTGCTGCGCCACGTCCTCCCCGGCGCCGTCGTGCCGTCGCTGCAGCAGGTCGCCCGCACCGTCGACGGGCTGCTCGGCGGCGTGCTCGTGGTGGAGGCGCTGTTCGCGATGCCCGGGATCGGGTCCGGGTTCGTCTCGGCCGTGCAGAACCGGGACCTGCCGGTGGTGCAGGCCTACGCCCTGCTCTTCGCCGTGACGACGGTGCTGGTCAACCTGGTCGCCGACCTCGCCTCCGCCCGGCTCGTCCCACAGGCGGTGCGACTGTGAGCACCCGTGCGGTCGACCGCGGGCGGCTCGGCCGCGCCGGGACCGGGGCGGGGTGGGTGCTGCTGGCCGGGCCGCTGTCCGTCGCGGCACTCGGGCCGCTGCTGAACCGGATCTCGGGCCGCTCGACCACGCCGGGCGGGGTCCCGCTGCAGCCCGCCGCGCCCGGGCTCCCGCTCGGCACGGACATCCTGGGCCGGGACCTGCTCGCCACCACGCTCGCGGGCGGGACGACCGTCGTGGCGCTGACCCTCGCGGCGCTCCTGCTCGCCTACGCCGTCGCCGTGCCGATCGGGCTGGTGGTGGCCGCCCGCGGACGACTGGTGGAGGGCCTCGCGATCGGCCTGCTCGACGTCGTGCTCGCGCTGCCCTCCCTGCTGGTCCTGATGGTCCTCGCCGCGACCGGGCGGCGCGGTGTGGTGTGGCTCGTGGTGGCGGTCGCGCTGGTCCAGCTGCCCTACATCGTGCGGTTGGTCCGCGGCGCCGCGGCCGCCCCCGCGACCCTGGCGACGGTCGAGACCATGACGATGGTCGGCGAACCGTGGTGGCGGGTGCGGCTCGTGGAGACCGGCCGCCGGGTCCTGCCCCCCACCCTGGTGGACGCGAGCACCCGGGTGACCGGCATCGTCGGGCTGCTCTCCACGGCGAACTTCCTCGGGGTGGGACTCGACCCGTCGGTCGTCGACTGGGCGGTCGGCATCGAGCAGAACACCACCGCGTTGTTCCTGCGGCCGGCGACCGTGCTGGTGCCCGTCGGGTTCCTCGTGGCGCTCTGCGCGGGCCTCACCCTGCTGGCCGACGGGCGGTCCCCCCGATGATCGAGGTGACCGGCCTGTCCGCGCGGGCGGGCGAGACGGTGCTGCTGGAGCCCCTCGACCTCACACTCGCCGCCGGCGAGACGCTCGTGGTGCTCGGGGACTCGGGTGCGGGCAAGAGCACGCTCGGGGCGGCCCTGGCCGGTGCGGCGAACCTCGGCGTGCAGCTCTCCGGCGTGATCACCCTTCGCGAGTCCCCCACCCCGGACGCGCGAGTCCCCCGGTCCGGACGCACGCGTCCGACACCGGGGCCCGCGGTGGTCTACCTGCCCCAGGACCCGGCCGACGCGCTGGATCCCGTACGGCGGATCGGGGCGGTGCTCCGCGAGCTGGCCGGGCGCCGGTCGGGGGTCGAGCAGGCGTGCGCGGCCGCGCGGCTGAACCCCTCGCTGCTGCGGCGCTTCCCGCACCAGCTGTCCGGCGGGCAGCAGCAGCGGGCGGCGCTGGCCCAGCTCCTGGTCGTCGAGCCGGCGGTGCTCGTGCTCGACGAGCCCACCTCCGGTCTCGATCCCACCACCGCGGCCGAGCTGGTGGACCGGCTGACGGACCTCTGTGCGCGGGGCACGGCGCTCGTCCTGCTCACCCACGACCACGCGGCCGCCCGCAGGCTGGGCGGGGCCGCGATCGAGCTGTCCCGCGGACGCGTGGTGCGGCGCGGTCCCGTCGCCGAGCTGGCTGCGGAACCCGCGGCCGGTCCGGACCGGGCCCGCCCCCCGGCGGGGCCCCCGCGGCTGAGCGCGCGCGGGCTGCGGGTCGCCGACCGGGCGGGCCGGACGGTGCTGCGCGGGATCGACCTGGACGTCTCCGTGGGGGAGGTCGTCGCCGTCGTCGGGCGGTCCGGGGCGGGCAAGACGACGCTGGGGCGCGCGCTGGCCGGCCTGGTCTCGGCCACCGGGACGGTCACCGTCGACGGGACGGTGCTGCCCGCTCGGCGGCGACGCGCGCACCGCAGGGCGGTGCAGTACGTCCACCAGGACACCCGGGCGACCTTCCGCGCACACCGCCCGGTCGTCGAGCAGGTGGCCCGGCCCGCCGTCCTGCTGCGCGGCCTCGCCCCGGCCGCGGCCCGCGCGGAGGCCGAGGCGGTGCTGGGCGGCCTCGGCCTGGCCCCGGACCTGGTCGCGCGGAGGCCCGGAACCCTGTCCGGTGGTCAGCTGCAGCGTGCTGCGGTGGCCCGCGCCCTGCTCGCCCGGCCCGCCGTGCTGGTCGCCGACGAGGTGACCAGCGCGCTCGACGCCCGGCACCGCGGCCTGGTGCTCGCCGCCCTGCGCGCCGCCGGGGACACCGCCGTCGTGGTCATCAGCCACGACCTCCCGGCCGTCGACGCGGTCGCCGACCGGGTGGTCGTGGTGGCCGACGGCCTGCTCAGTCCCAGTCCAGGCCGCCGCCCGTCCGGTACTCGGTGACCCGGGTCTCGAAGAAGTTCTTCTCCTTCCTCAGGTCCATGGCCTCGCTCATCCACGGGAACGGGTTGTCGGTCCGGCCGAACAGGGGCGCGAGGCCGATCTGCTCGGCGCGGCGGTCGGTGATGAAGTGCAGGTACTGCTCGCACAGCTCCACCGACAGCCCGAGCATCCCGCGGGGCATCGTGTCGCGGGCGTAGGCGATCTCCAGCGCACAGGCCTCGCGCAGCATCTCGCGGATCTCGTCGGCGAACTCCGCCGTCCAGAGGTGCGGGTTCTCGATCTTGATCATGTTGATGACGTCGATGCCGAAGTTCAGGTGGATCGACTCGTCGCGCAGGATGTACTGGTACTGCTCGGCGATGCCCACCATCTTGTTGCGGCGCCCGAGCGAGAGGATCTGGGCGAAGCCGGTGTAGAACCACATGCCCTCGAACACCACGTAGAAGGCGACGAGGTCGCGCAGGAACGCGCGGTCGGCCTCGGGGGTGCCGGTGCGGAAGTCCGGGTCGGACAGGGCGTGGGTGTGGCGCAGTGCCCAGGCGTCCTTCTCGGTGATCGACGGGATCTCGCGATACATGTTGAACAGCTCGCCCTCGTCCAGCCCGAGGCTCTCGCAGACGTACTGGAAGGTGTGGGTGTGCACGGCCTCCTCGAAGGACTGCCGCAGCAGGTACTGGCGGCACTCGGGGTTGGTGAGGTGCCGGTAGACGGCGAGCACGATGTTGTTGGCCACCAGGGACTCCGCGGTGGCGAAGAAGCCGAGGTTGCGTTTGAGCATGGTGCGCTCGTCGTCGGTGAGGCCGGTGGGGGAGCGCCACAGGGCGATGTCGGCCTGCATGGCGACCTCGGTGGGCATCCACTGGTTGGCGCAGCCCGCGAGGTACTTGTCCCAGGCCCACCGGTACTTGAGCGGGAGGAGCTGGTTGACGTCGGTGCGGGCGTTGATCATCCGCTTCTCGTCGGCCTCGATGCGGGCCGCGCCCGCGTCGATGGACTCCAGCCCGGTCGTCCGGTTCGCGGTGCCGAGGGTCGATGGGGTGGTCACTGGCAGGCCTCGCACTCGGGGTCGTCGATCCGGCAGGCGGCGGGTTCCGCTCCCGAGTAGCGAACGGCACTCTCGCTCACACCTCCTGAGCGAGCGGGCCGCTCACCGGGTTCGGGGCGCACGGTCGGGACGCCGCGCAGCTTGCCGTCCGTCCCGCGCAGCGTGCTCTTCTCGACGTGGGTGGCGGACCGGGCACGCAGGTAGTACGTGGTCTTGAGGCCCTTGTGCCAGGCCAGCCGGTACAACTCGTCGAGCGCGCGCCCGCTCGGCGTCGCCAGGTAGAGGTTCAGCGACTGCGCCTGGTCGAGCCACTTCTGCCGCCGGGACGCCGCCTCGACCAGCCAGCGCGGCTCGATCTCGAAGGCGGTGGCGTACAGCGCCTTCAGGTCCGCCGGCACGCGGTCGATCTCGCCGAGCGCCCCGTCGAAGTACTTGAGGTCGGAGACCATGACCTCGTCCCAGAGACCGCGGTCCTTCAGCGCGCGGACCAGGTGCGGGTTGATCACGGTGAAGTCGCCGGACATGTTGGACTTCACGAAGAGGTTCTGGAACTGGGGCTCGATGGACTGACCCACGCCGCAGATGTTGGAGATCGTCGCGGTGGGGGCGATCGCCATCACGTTCGAGTTGCGCATGCCGAGGGTGGTGACCCGCTCTCGCAGGGCCTCCCAGTCCACCGTCGTGGAGCGGTCGACGTCGAGGGCGTCGCCTTCGCGGGCGGCGTCCAGGAGGCGGAGCGAGTCGATCGGCAGGATCCCCCGACTCCACAGGGAGCCGTCGAAGCTCGCGTAGCGGCCGCGCTCCCCGGCGAGCGTGCTCGAGGCGGCGATCGCGTAGTAGGAGAGGTGCTCCATGCTCCGGTCGGCGAACTCGACGGCGGCGTCCGAGGCGAACGGGATGCCCTGCTCGAACAGCGCGTCCTGGAACCCCATGAGCCCCAGGCCGATCGGGCGGTGTCGCAGGTTGGACCGGCGGGCCTCCGGGATCGTGTAGAAGTTGATGTCGATCACGTTGTCCAACATGCGGACCGCGGTGGTGACGGTGCGCTCGAGCTTCGCGGTGTCCAGCCCGTCCGGCGTGACGTGGGCGAGCAGGTTGACCGAGCCGAGGTTGCAGACCGCGACCTCGTCCCCGGACGTGTTGAGGGTGATCTCGGTGCACAGGTTCGAGGAGTGCACGGTGCCCACGTGCTGCTGCGGCGAGCGCAGGTTGCACGGGTCCTTGAACGTGATCCACGGGTGTCCGGTCTCGAAGAGCACGGTCAGCATCCGCCGCCACAGCTCCACGGCGCGGACCTTCCGGAACACCCGGATCTCGCCGCGCTCGGCCTTCGCCTCGTAGGCGCGGTAGGCGTGCGCGAACTCCACGCCGTAGAGCTCGTGCAGGTCCGGGGTCTCGTTCGGCGAGAACAGGGTCCACTCGGCGTCCGCCTCGACGCGGCGGAGGAACTCGTCCGGCACCCAGTTCGCGGTGTTCATGTCATGGGTGCGGCGGCGGTCGTCACCGGTGTTCTTGCGCAGGTCGAGGAACTCCTCGATGTCGACGTGCCAGGTCTCGAGGTAGGCGCAGGCGGCGCCCTTGCGCTTGCCGCCCTGGTTCACCGCCACGGTGGTGTCGCCCGCGATCTTGAGGAACGGGATCACCCCCTGCGACCGCCCGTTCGTCCCGCGGATGTGGGCACCGAGCCCGCGAACCGGGGTCCAGTCGTTGCCCAGACCCCCCGAGTACTTCGCGAGCAGGGCGTTGTTCCGGTAGGACCGGAAGATCGAGTCCAGGTCGTCCTCCACCGTCGTCAGGAAGCACGACGACAGCTGCGCGCGGGTGGTGCCCGAGTTGAACAGCGTCGGGGTGGAGGCCATGAAGTCGAAGGACGACAGCAGCTCGTAGAACTCGATCGCGCGGGCCTCGCGGTCGATCTCGCGGAGGGCCAGGCCCATCGCCACGCGCAGGAAGAAGGCCTGGGGGAGCTCGAAGCGGATGCCGTCGGAGTGCAGGAAGTACCGGTCGTAGAGGGTCTGCAGGCCGAGGAACCCGAAGTCCAGGTCCCGCTCCGGCTTGAGGGCCGCGGTCAGCCGGTCGAGGTCGAACAGCTCCAGCTCCGGGTCCGCGAGTCCGAGGTCGACGGCCTTGCCCAGGTACGCCCGGAAGTAGCCGGGGTAGTCCAGGCCCGCCTGGTCCGCCGGGGTCTCCAGGCCGAGGAACGGCAGCGCTTCCCCACGCAGCCGGTCCGACAGCAGCCGCGCGGCGACGAACGAGTAGTTCGGCTCGGACTCCACCAGCGTGCGCGCGGCCATCTCCTGGGCCTGCGCGAGCTCGGTGATCGACATGCCGTCGTAGACGGTGCGGCGGACCTCGGCGAGCACGGGCTCGGCGGTGACGTCGGAGATCCCCGCCACGGCCTCGCCGACGACCGTCTCGACCCGCTCCCAGTCCAGGGGCGCGCGGGTGCCGTCCCTGCCGACGACGTGCGGCGTGGGCGGCGCCGCCGGCGCGCTCGCCCGGCGCAGCCGGGCGTGCTCCTCGCGGTAGAGCACGTAGGAGCGGGCGATCTTGTGGTGCCCGCCCCGCATCAGGACGAGCTCCACCTGGTCCTGGATCTGCTCCACCCCCACCGCGGGGGTGGGGAAGCGGTGCAGCGCGGAGACGACCTCCGCGGTCAGCTCCGCCACGATCGGGCGGACCCGCGCCGACGGACCCTCCTCGGCGACGAACGCCTTGGTCATCGCCGCGGAGATCTTCGACTCGTCGAATTCCGACGTCGAGCCGTCCCGGCGCACCACCCGGAGCTGCTCGGGGGGTGTCAGTACCGGTGCTGCCATGCGCTCTCTCCTCGCGAGCTCGGCCGATGCCGAGGCCGGGGGGAACGCGAGCAGGACCTGGGGAGCGCCCGCCCGTGGCGCCTTCCCTCGAGGCCCCGAGCACGCGCACGCCGGGCTGGCGTGCGCACCGGTGGCAGGTCTTCGGACTCGTGGGCACCCGGTCTCCCGGACCTACCGACCGTCGCTTCCCAGGCTCGCGCCCAGTGCCGTTGACGGCTGTCGTTCCCACTTACCGCTGCGGGGCAGTCCCGGATTCCCACCGGGTTCCCTCTTGCCTCACCCCGTTGGATGCGGGGTGAACCACCAGCGCGACCGACACTACATGTTGGGGTCGCCGAGAACACAACGCCTACGTGTCGTGGCGTGTCGACGCCGACCGTTCGGGCCCAGCGGGCGACGCCCTGGGACCTCGCGGAGGCCCGGGCCAAGCAGCCGTCCATCGAGCACGACCACAGCACCCAGCTCGAGCCGGGCCTCACCGCGTTCCGCGAGGCCGTGGACCGCATCCACTCCGGGGCGGTCGACGTGACCCCGTTCCTCGAACCGGTCCACCGGATCGAGGACGCCCAGCGGGCCTTCGAGGCGGCCCGCGACCAGCAGGGCGGCAGGATCACGGTCTCGCTGTCGTGACCCGCAGCCCGGCCGCCGGGTCGTCGTGCTCGTCGGTCAGCGCTCGTCAGGGCAGGTGGTAGATGTCGATCGTGGACTCGCCGGCCCGGATGCGGCGCAGGTAGTCCGCCTCGGCCGCGTCACGGTCGGCCGAGAGCCGCTGGACCTCGGCGATGCGTTCCGCGGGGACGACGACCACGCCGTCGGCGTCGGCGACGACGAGGTCGCCGAGGCGCACGGTCTGCTCGCCGATGACGACGGGTTCGCCGAGTTCGCCGCTGCCGTGGGGGTCCTTGCCGGTCCCGCGGATGCACACGCGTTCGGCGAAGACCGGCCAGCCCATCTCCACCAGCCTGGCCGAGTCCCGGACCCCGCCGTGGATGACGAGCCCGGCCAGCCCGCGGGCGATCGCGGCCTCGGCGAGGATCTCGCCCCAGTAGCCGTACTCGAAGCCTTCGCCGGTGTCGACGACGAGGGCCTCGCCGGGGGAGGCGGCGTAGACCGCCCGGTGCAGCCAGAGGTTGTCCCCGGGTGGGGCCTTCACCGGGAAGGCGGCGGCCTCCAGGTGCATGGACGGGTGCAGGGGCTTGATCGCCGAGGGCAGCGCACCGGTGCGGCCTGCGGCCTCGTGCACGGTGGCCGAGCTCAGCACGGTGGTCGGGGCGCTCATGATCCGGCTCCGTGCTGCAGGTCGTGGTAGCGGTGTCGGACGCGGGCCTCCCGCAGCGAGGACCCGGCCTCGACAGCGTCCCGGATGGCCTGCTCCGCCCGCTCGATCTCCTCCGCGGCGGCGAGCACCTCCGGAACCCGCGCCGCGGGGACGACGACGAGTCCGTCGCCGTCGCCGAGCAGCAGGTCCCCGGGCTCGACTCTGATCCCGCCGATCGAGACGGGGACCTGGGTCGCCTCGACGCGGACGCGGTCCTTGCCGGTGCGCATCCAGTTGCCGCGGGAGAAGACGGGATAGCTCAGCTCGAGGGACCGGTCGACGTCGCGGCACACCCCGTCGATGACGGTGCCGGCCACGCCGCGGCGGTGGGCGACGGTGGTCAGGATGTCGCCCCACACGGTGGCGTCGACCCTGCCCTGGTTGTCCAGCACCACGACGTCGTCGGGGCCGAGGTCGTCGATGTAGTCCCCGACGGTGCCGCGGTCCTGCCCGACCGGCCCGTAGCGCAGGGTCCAGGCACGCCCGACCAGCCGGAAGCTGCGGTCGAGCGGGGCGATGCCGAGGGCCTGGCCGGGGATGCCCAGCTTGTCCAGGGCGTCGGAGACCCCGGAGGTGGACAGCGCGCGCAGCCGGGTGAGGGTGTCGGGTTCAGTCGTGACCATCGGTGAGCTCCTCGTAGGACTTCCCCATGACGTCGGAGACCGGGGTGCCCGCCGCGATCGCCTCGGCCATCGCGGCTTCGGTGGCGGCGATGCGTTCGGCGGTGGTGAGCACGTCCTCGGCGTGCGCGGCGGGCACGACGACGACCCCGCCGCCGTCGGCCAGCACGAGGTCGCCGGGGTGCACCGTGACCTCGCCCAGCTCGACGGGCTCGCCCCAGGCGTGCTCGACGGCCCGGCCGCGGGCGGTGACCGGGGTCGGCGCCACGGCGTGGACGGGCAGCCCTGCCGTGGCGGCCTCGGCGAGGTCGCGGGCGGCGCCGTGCACGACGACACCCTCGACCCCGCGCGCGGCGGCGGCGCGGGAGAGCAGCCCGCCCCAGCCCGCGCAGTCGGTGCGGCCCTGGTGGGCCACGACGATGACCTGGTCGGGCCCGGAGGCGTCGACCGCGGCGGTGCCGAGGTGGCGCTTGGGTAGCGCGTCGCCCTCGACGGGTGGGCCGAGCCGGACGGTGACGCAGTGCCCGGCGAACGGGCGGTCCGCGGCCAGGGGGCGCAGGCCGGGCACGACCCCCCTCAGGCCGTGGCGGTCCAGGGCGTCGGACACCGCGCAGGTGTCGAGTGCGCGGAGTCGGTGCAGCAGGCTCATGTGTGGTTCTTCAGGGCGGGGAACACGGTGCGGGCGTTGTCCTCGAAGATCGCCTGCCGGTCGGCGTCGGTGAGGAAGTCGAAGCCCTCGATGACCGGTTTGAGGTCGTCGAAGTCCCGGCCCGTCTCCGGGTTGGGGGCGCTGCCGGACCCGGGCTTCTCGGTGCCGAACAGCACCCGGTCCGAGCCCACCAGCGTGATCAGCAGCCGGAGGGCGGGCGGGTAGTGCAGCACCGAGTCGAACCAGAAGTGCCGCAGCGACTGCTCGAACCGCTCGGTGTCCGGTCCGCCCCCCAGACCCGGGTGCAGTACCTCGGCCTGCCAGCGGCCGACCTGGTAGGGCACGGAACCGCCGCCGTGGGAGATCATCACCCGAAGCGTGGGGAAGTCGGTGAAGACCTCGCTGCGCAGCATGGCGAGGATGGCGATGGACTCCTCGGTGACGAAGTGCTCGGAGTAGGTCTCGCGGTCGGAGTAGCAGCCCGCGGAGTGGATGTGGATCGGCAGGTCCCGCTCGACCAGGCGCTCGTAGAGCGGGTACCAGTAGCGGTCGCCGAGGGTGGGGGTGGCGCCGCGGCCCTCGTGCAGGTCCGGGTTGATCAGCACACCGACGAAGCCCTCGTCGACGAGCCGGTCGAGCTCGGCGAACCCGGCGGAGACGGGCTCGTCGGGTGCGAGGGGGAGCGCGCCGACCCCGGCGAACCGGGTCGGGTGCAGGGCCACGGTGCGGGCGATGGTGGCGTTGTTGGCGCGGATCCAGTGTTCCAGCATCCGGCTGGGCTGCATGGAGTTGCCGAGGTGGAACGGTCGCGGGGACAGCAGCTGCAGGTCGGTGCCGACCGAGTCCATGATCGCCGCGTTGCCTGCGGCGCTCTCGGCCAGGGCGTCGTCGGAGATCCTGGGCTTGCCGCCGTGGTAGCCGCCGTCGGCGAGCAGGAGGGCGCGGAAGGCGTAGAGCGAGTCGGGGGCGACGAGGTGGGCGTGTGCGTCGATGATCATGGGTTCAGCCCTCTCCCAGCACGGCGGTGATCTCCAGCTGGATGTGCAGCGGGTCGGCGAGGTCGATGCGCAGGGTGTGTCGCGCGGGGCGGCTGTGCTCGTCGGGGAACATCTCCAGCCAGGACTTGTCGATGACCGGCCGGATGGACTTGTCGCGGACGAAGACGGTGCACTTGACGATGTCGGCGGTGTCTCCGCCCGCGGCGTCGAGGACGCGGCGGACGTTGGCGAACACCGTCTCGACCTGCTCTTCCACGTCGGCGGGCACGGTGCCGGTGCCCGGGTCGATCGGCGAGATCCCGCTGGAGACCAGCAGGTTCCCGACCACGCTGGCCTGCGGGATGGGCAGGCCGCCGTGGTGGAGGCCGGGGACCTCGATGGAGCGTCGGGGCATGTCGGGTGTCCTCTCTACTGCCAGGCCAGGAAGCCCATGCCGCAGCCGGTCCCGGCGGCGGAGCGGACGATCGGCACGTACTCGGACCAGGCCACCGCGTGCCCGTCCATCGCGCCGGCCGCGGTGATCCAGTTGCGGATCTCCGACGAGCCGCTGTTGAGCAGCTCGGGAGGCAGGGCGCACAGGGCGTCGGCGTCCTTGGCGTGGATCGCGTCGAGGACCTTGCGGTCCAGACCCTCGTCGACCACGAAGTGCGACAGCCCGCCCGAGGCGAGGATCGCGATCCGCGCGTTGATGGGGGAGGCGGCGGCCGCGGCCCGCAGCGCCCGGCCGAGCTCGTAGCAGCGCTTGGGGCTGGGCTGGTTGGGCGGGTAGTAGGTGTTGAGCATGAACGGGATCACCGGCACCGGGTCCGGCTGCAGGAACCGGTGGATGGGGAAGCCGTAGGCGTGGCCGAAACCCTTGCCCGCGGGGGCGTCGGTCATCCAGCCGATGTCGATGCCCTCCTCCATCAGCCCGCGGACGAGGTCCTCGGCGAGCTGTGCGTGTCCGGAGAAGGTGAACTCCTCGTTCATCAGGTAGGCGATCGCGGCCTCCTTGAGGAACTCCGAGTCGTGGTCGTCGATCACCCCGGTCTTCATCTGCGCCGCCGCGGAGATCGACATCGCGGGCTGGTTCGTGGAGTCGAACAGCTCGCGCTGGTCGTCGCCGATCACGAGCACGACGTCCGGCGCCACCCGGCGGAAGTCCTCGCGCAGGCGGTCCAGGGCGGCCTGGGAGCGATCCCAGCTGTCCTGCCACGACTGCATCGTGCGGTGGCCGTCGAAACGGTCGCCCGCTTCGGCGGCGAGGTCGTCGAAGCTGCGGACGACGCCTGCGTTGTCGTAGAGCTCGGGATTGGCGCGGTCCTGGTCGGCACGCTCGGCCCACAGGTGGGGCGGCGCGGCGAGCAGCGGGCTGTGGGAGGTCCCGGCCCCGAAAACGATCTCTGCCATGGTTGTTCCTCTCTCGGACGGGGTGTCGTGGTGGGGCGGGTGTCAGTCGGCGACGGTGAACAACCGAGCCTCGCGGGCCCGCCCGACGCGCAGGGCCTCGCCGGCCTCGGCGATGCCCTTCAGGCCGGCGAGGGGGTCGCCGTCGGGAAGGGTCGGGGACTCGTGCAGCAGCGTCCACAGGACGCCGCCCAGCTCGGCCTTTCGGTCGGCCGGAGCCTGCCGGGCCCGCCAGGCGACGTGTCGGTCCGGCCGGACCAGGAGAGCCCCGCCTGCGGCGAGGCCCGCGGCCTCGGCCCACTCGTTCGCCGGGTCGGCGAGCTCGGGCCCACCGACGGCGACGACGGTGACCGGGCAGCCGGTGGACCCCGCCGCGGCGGCACGCCAGTCCTCGGCGGCCCCCGCGTCGGTGAACAGGGTCAGCCCCTCGGCCACCACGAGGTCCGAGCTGGACACCTGCTCGCCGGTCGCGGTGCGCAGCCACACGTGCGGGACGTGGTGGCCCGGCCGGGCGGAGGGGGTGAAGCCGGTGGCGGTGTCGTGGTCGGCCGGTGGCGCGGTGCCGTCCCCGATCAGGGCGCCGACCTCGTAGCAGAACCCGGCCTCGATCCCGAGCTGGCTGTAGTCCTCGGCGTTGTGGGCCACGGCGGCCTCCACGGCGGTGCGTCGACGCGCACCCTCCTCGGTGTCGCTCGCCCAGACCCCGATCTCGGCCCAGCCGTCCTCGACCGAGAGGCCCTTGCGCAGGCCCATCGCGTGCCCGATCGGCGCGTGCCGACCCGCGTTGCGCAGCGAGTGTTCGACGTTGCGGATCGCGATCTGGCGCCGCTCGGGCTCGTAGCTGTCCAGCAACTCGTCCCCGGCCTGCCCCTTGAGGACGGCGGCGAGCTTCCAGCCGAGGTTCGCGGCGTCCCCGACGGCGGTGTTGAGCCCGAGGCCCCCGGTCGGCGGGTGGCGGTGCGCCGCATCGCCCGCGAGGAGGACCGGGCCGACCCGGAAGCGGTCGGCGACCACGCCCTCGTACTGCCAGTGGCTGATCGCGTGGACGGTCATCTCCAGCTCGGGCAGTCCGAGCAGGTCTCGCACGCGCTGGGTCAGAGCCTCGGGATCACGCCCGATCGGGTCCTCGGGGTGCAGGTGCATGCCCATCGACCACTGCGGCGACTGCGCCCCCCAGCGGCCGGGTCCGAGCGCGAGCAGCCCGCCGACCGGCCCGCCCTCGCCCTGGGGCTGGATCAGGTAGGTCAGCAGCGCCTCGGGATCGGCGTGCGCGCTGAGGTCCGCGGAGAAGAACACGCTCACGATGTCCACCAGTGCCCGCGGCCCGGAGACCTGCACGCCGAGCAGCTCGGGGCAGGTGCGCCCGCCGTCGGCGCCGACGAGGTAGCGGGCCCGGACGCGGTAGCTGCGGTCCGCCGCGAGGTCTCGCACGGTCGCCGTCACGGCGTCGTCGTCCAGGGTCAGGTCCACCAGCTCGGTCCGGGGGCGTACCCGACCCGGCCACGCCTTGTCCGCCTGTTCCCAGAGCAGGGTGTCCACCCGGAGCTGGGGGAGATTGCCGAAGCGTCGAGGGCTGGCCCGGGCGTACCGCTCGCGGTCGACCGCACCACCGCCCCACGCCGGCAGGTGACCGATGCGGCGACCGTGCAGCGGGGTCGGGCCGGCCAGTGAGGTGTACCAGGCCACCCGGTGCCACTGGTCCTCCGGCGGACCCTCGGCGTAGATCCGGTCGGCGATCCCGACGTCGCTGAAGGTCTCCATGGTCCGCACGTTGAGCAGGTGGGCGCGGGGGAAGTGGGTGGTGAAGTCGCGGCGGTCGATCACGATGCCCTCGATCCCGCGGCGGGCGAGCTCCAGGGCCGTGGTCAGACCCGCCGGGCCGCCCCCGACGATGAGGACGGGGGTCTCCTCGAGTTCGGTCACTGCGGCCTCCTCGCCGTCGTGTCTAGCCGTAGTCATGATTGCATTCAATCTGTGCGGAGGGAAGAGCCGGTCGGCGAGGTGTTCGTGCTCAGGCGGCGGTGAGCCGCAGCGGGATCGAGCCCCAGGCCCTCAGGGTGTTGTTCAGCCGGCGGACGGGTGGGCCCGCGAGCTCGAGGCGCTCGACGCGGCGGGCGAGGGCGCCGAGCACCGCCTCGCCCTCCAGCCTGCCGAAATGCTGTCCGACGCACTGGTGCACGCCCATCCCGAACCCGACGTGCCCGGACATCGACCGCTCCAGGTCGAAACGGTCCGGGTCCGGGAAGCGGCGCGGATCGTGGTTGGCGGCACCCAGGCTCAGGTACACCCGGCCGTCGGAGGGGAGGACGGCGTCGCCGAACGGCACGTCCCGCACCGCGGTCCGGTAGAAGGTCTGGACGGGGGACTCGTGGCGGATCGCCTCCTCGAACGCGAAGCGCGCGCGCCGGGGATCCGCTCGCACGAGGGCCCACTGGTCCGGGGCCGCCGCGAGGCACTGCAGCGTGGCCGCGATGGCCGCCACCGTGGTGTCGACTCCTGCGGTGAGCAGCGAGCGCACGAGCAGCGGGGCCTCGTCCTCGGGGAGCTCACCGCGGTCGACCGCCTCCCAGATCGCCGCCCCGATGCCTCCCGGGGCGCTGTGTTC
This sequence comes from Pseudonocardia sp. WMMC193, assembly GCF_021728735.1. Lineage (NCBI taxonomy): Bacteria > Bacillati > Actinomycetota > Actinomycetes > Pseudonocardiales > Pseudonocardiaceae > Pseudonocardia > Pseudonocardia sp. WMMC193. The sequence goes on from NZ_JAKKDO010000003.1 coordinate 6,551,954, forward strand.
GCGCCGGGTCTGGTCGGCGATCGCGGCCAGCGCGGCCTCGGCGCCGGGCGCGGACACCGCCCTGGCGAACACGGCGTTGGCAGGCCCACCGGCGTTGAACACGACGTCGCCGTAGGTCAACAGGTGGGGCCGGACCTCCTGGGACAGGCCGATCACCTCGGGGAAGACCCGCAACGGATAGGCCTCCGCCACGTCTGCGACGGCGTCGACCTCGCCGCGGTCCAACAGCTCGTCCACGAGCCCGTCGGCGATGCGGGCGAACTCGTCCTTGAGGTGGCGCAGGGCGCGGGACGACAGCAGCGCGTCCATCAGCGCCCGTCGCGGAGTGTGGTCCGGCGGGTCGGCCTCGATGAGCAGACTGGGCGTGCGGAAGACCTTCTCCTTGCGGCGGTCGGTGACGCCGACGCCGTAGCCCGAGACCAGGTCCCGGTGGTTCGCCAGCCCCGCGCGAACCTCCTCGTAGCGGCCCGCCGCGTAGACCTCGTAGCGCGAGAGCCAGACCAGCGGTCCCGTCTCGCGCAGGGTCTCCTGGAACCCGCGGGGGTCGGCGAGGACCGCTTCGTCGTAGGGGTCGAGGTCGACGACGGGGACGTCGACGGCGGGCAGGCTCGTGGTCATGGTGACTCCGTGGACTCAGAGGTCGAGGACGAGACGGGGCGAGCGGGCGCGGGAGACGCACGGGAACATGACGTCGTTGGCCGCCTGCTCGTCCGGGGTGAGCAGCGAGTCGCGGTGGTCGATCTCGCCCGCGAGCACCCCGGTCTCGCAGGTCCCGCAGGTTCCCTCCTCGCAGGAGGACAGGACCGGCACCCCCGCGTCGCCGAGCACCGCGAGCAGGGAACGGTCGGCGGGCACCGTCAGGACCTCGCCCGTACTCGCGAGCTCGACCTCGAAGCGCCCGTCCGCGCCCTGGAGGGCCCCCTCGCGTGGGCTGAACCGCTCCACGTGCAGGGTCGCCTCCCCCCACCCCGCGGCCCGCTCCTCGATCGCCCGCAGGAGCGGCTCGGGGCCACAGCAGTAGACGGCGGTGCCCGCCTCCGGCTCCCCGACGAGGGTGTCGAGGTCCAACAGGCCCACCTCGTCCTGCGGGTGCAGCGAGACCTGCCCGGACAGCTCGTCGAGGAAGGGCATCGACGCGCGGTCGCGTCCGCCGTAGGCCAGCCGGCACTCCACGCCGTCCCGCAGGGCCGCGGCCATCATCGGCAGCAGCGGGGTGATCCCGATGCCACCGGCGAGGAACAGGTACCGCTTCGCCTCGACCAGCGGGAAGTTGTTGCGTGGACCGGCCCCGAGGATCTCGTCGCCTTCGGCCAGGGTGTCGTGCACGAAGCGTGACCCGCCCCGCCCGGGCTCCTCGCGGCGTACCGCGACCCGGTAGTGCCGGTCCGCCGGATCCCCGCACAGCGAGTACTGCCGCACGTGCTCGCCGCACCGCAGGTCGATGTGCGCGCCGGGGGCCCACGGCGGGAGGTCCGCACCGTCCGCGGCGACGAGGTCGAGAGCGACCACGCCCTCGGCGATCGTGCGTTTCGCGGCGACGCGCAGGCGCAGCTCGGCCGTCGGGGCGGGCGTCATCGGCGGGCTCCGGAGCCGAGGAGGGCGGCGGGGGCGTCGGGGCAGTCGAGCGGCGGTCTCGGGTCGTCGTGGCGGTGCTCGTACATCCAGGCCCACAGGTCCACGGGGTCCTCGGCGAGGGACTCGGCGGAGCAGTGGCAGGTCCCGTGCAGCGTGTCCGTGCCCGGGACCCAGGCGACCCGGCAGACCCCGGCGGCACTCCTCGCGGCACGCTCCGGCGGGCGGAGAGTCGCTCGATCTGGCGGCGGGCGGCCAGCCCACCGGTGTCGAGGTTGACGCTGAGCTGCTGATAGTCCGGTCCGTCCGCGGCCAGGATCTCCTCCAGCAGGTTCAACGCGTCGACGTCCTGCTGCACGACGGCCGTCTGTGCCGCGACCGAGCGGCGGTCGAGCTCGGGGTCGCCCGGCGCGAAGGAGCGTCCGACGATCCAGAAGTCGTGCGTGGAGTGGTCGGTCTCGGGGGTGATGGCGTAGAGCACCTCCGTGCGGAACCCGCCCGGGTCGCTGCCGTCCGCGGCGGGAAGGGTGTGCGGCGCGGCGATCCTGATGTGCAGGAGGTAGAGGCCGGGCGGATGGAACTCGATGTCCTGCCACCGGCTGATGCGGTCGAGCCCCGTCAGCGCCTGGTAGGCGGGCGGGCACTCGGCATCGGGCATCCGTCGCTCGACTCGGACGACGCCCGTGGTGTCGTCCACGGTGGTCACGATGGGCGTGTCGGCGACTTCGGGGCTGCCGATGTAGCCGGCGTGCAGGAAGGTCTCGTGCGAGAGATCCATCAGGTTGTCCAGCAGCAGGCCCGCGCGTGCGGCGAGGGGGGCCATGCCGCGGACGGAGGTCCATGCGGGGTCGCCGAGCCACTCGACCCGAGGGATCGCGGCCGGGTCGGCCAGGTCGGGGTCGCCGACGAACACCCAGACCATCGTGTCCTGTTCGACGACGGGGTGGGCCGCGACCCGTGCGGTGCGGGGGATCCGGCTCTGGCCGGGCACGGCCGTGCACACGCCCGCGGCGTCGTAGGTGAAGCCGTGATAGCCGCAGACGATGCCGCGCTCGGTCAGCGTGCCCTTGCTGAGCGGGTAGCGGCGGTGCACGCAGCGGTCGGCCAGGGCGGAGACCATGCCGTCCGCCGTGCGGTGCAGGACGAGGGGTTCGTCGAGGACGGTGCGGGGCAGCAGGGTCGCGCCGACCTCGTCGGAGAGGGCCGCGACGTACCACTGATCGCGGGGGAACCGTGCGGGGACTGCCATCTCTGCTCCTCTCGTGGTCGCTGTGGTCAGGCGCGCTCGGCGGCGGCGAGCCGGTGGAGCAGCCGTCGCAGCCGCAGCCCGGGTACGTCGGCGGGCACGCTGTGCTCGACCACTCCGGCGCGCTCGTCGTGGTCCACGTACTCCTGGATCCACGTCAGCGCCTCGACGTCCTCGCTGAACACCCGCTCGACCATGGCGGCGCGTTCGTCCCGGTCCACCACGAACGGCACGTCCTGCCAGTACATCCAGAACTGATGGGTGGACGAGTCGTCCGCGGGGGTGACGCAGTGGGCGATCACCACGGTGCGCAGCCTCGCCGTGGCACCGGGGTCGGTGGGCTCGAAGCGCTCGACGGCGTAGTTGATGGCCGGGGTCACCGACATCATGCGGCCGGTGCGGAAGACCGGCGTGGTGGGGTCGTCACCGGCGGAGACGGCGAAGTGGTCCAGCACCGTGTCGAGGTCTTTGCCGTAACCGACGGAGAGGTGCGCGAAGCCTGCGGGCAGCTCGTCCGCCGAGAGCAGCCTGGGCTCGGTGACCGTGAAGTCGTGACCACCGATGCCGTGCAGGAACTCGAGGTGGGTCAGGTCCAAGAGGTTCTCGTGCACCATCGAGTAGTTGCACGGGTTCTCCGTGTAGCCGGTGACGCCGTCTCCGCCCTCGATCTCCTTCGGCCAGGGGATCAGGTCGGGATCGGCCGCGTCGGCGTCCGCCCCCGTCCAGATCCACACCCACGGTCCGCGCTCCACCGTGGGGTAGCTGCGGACCTTGATGTCCCCGGGAGTCCCGCCCGGCACGGCGAGGCACCGACCGTCCGTGCCGTAGGTGAAGCCGTGGTAGCGACAGCGGATCGTGTCGCCCTCGCGCACGCTGCGCGAGAGCGGAAACCGGCGATGGGCGCAGCGGTCGTCGAGGGCGACCAGAGCCCCGTCCTCGGCCTCGAAGAAGCAGACCGGCTCGCCGAGCACCCACCGCTGCCTGAGTTCCCGCCCGAACTCCGACCGGGCGGCCAGGACGTACCAGGCCTCACGCACGAGCGGGGCGACGGCGCCCGGTGAGCGGCGGAGCGGCCGGGCGGTCGTGGGGACGTTCTCGATGGTGGTCATGCGCATTCCTTCGGGTTGGACGGCGTCGCTCAGGCGTCGACCGGCGGTTGGGCGGAGTCGACGCCCGGGGTCGACTCGGCGGTGGAGCCGCGCAGGGACGTGCCCGCCGTCTCCTTCATGCGCAGCAGCACGGTCAGGCTGATGATCGCGAGGACTCCGATGTAGACGGCGATGAGCGTCGGGTCGGCGCCACCGGCCGCGGCGAGCAGCGAGGCGGCGATCAGGGGGCCGAGGCCGGAGCCGACGGTCTGGGCGAGCTGGTAGCTGGCGGACACGCCGGTGTAGCGGACCTCGGTCGGGAACAGCTCGCTGAGCATGACCGCGGAGACCGAGGTCACCGGCGTCATGAAGAAGCAGAGGTAGACGATCACCGAGACCATGAAGACCGCGGTGACACCGCTGTCGATCAGCAGGAACAACGGGTAGGCCACCAGGCCGTTGGCCACGGTGCCGAAGATCAGGACCGCCTTGCGACCGATCCGGTCGGACAGCGCGGCGTAGATCGGCGTGGTGAAGACCGATCCCAGGGTTCCGATCATGATCGTCAGCAGGACCAGCGGTGGCGCGTACCCGAGCGCGGGTGCGTAGGACACCAGGAAGACGCCGAACACGCCCTGCCCGGTGTAGGAGGCGAGCTGGACGACGACCGCCTTCGTCACGGTCCCGCCGTGGTTGCGCAGGATCTCCACGATGGGGCTCCGGCGCCGCACCGGCGCTGTCTCGCGGGCCACGTCGGCCAGGAACACCGGGCTCTCCTCGATCCGGGCGCGGAACCAGAGGCCGAGCGCCAGCAGCAGGAAGCTGGCGAGGAACGGGATGCGCCAGCCCCAGCTCAGCAGGGCCTCGCGGTCCATCGTCGCGACCAAGGTCATCGCGCCGGTGGCGATCACGGCACCGGACGGGGCGCCCATCGTCGCCGCGCTCGCGGCCAGCCCGCGTCGCCGGGCGCCTGCGTGCTCGCTGGCCATCAGGACCGCGCCACCGTACTCGCCGCCGACGGCGAGGCCTTGGATCAGACGCAGGATGACCAGCAGCAGCGGCGCGGCGACCCCGATGGCGGCGTAGGAGGGGATCAGTCCGATGAACCCGCTGCACAGGCCCATCGTGACCATCGTGACCAGCATGACCTTCTTGCGGCCGAGCCGGTCGCCGTAGTGGCCGAAGATCACCGCACCCGCGAACCGGGCGACGTAGCCCGCCGCGAGGGTCGCGAGCGCCACGATCGTTCCGAGCAGGGGGCTGAGCTGGGAGAAGAAGACCGGGCCGAAGACGAGTGCGGCGGCCGAGCCGTAGAGCAGGAAGTCGTAGTACTCGATCGTCGTGCCGAGGTAGCTCGAGATCCATACCCGGCGCTGCTGCGCCTTCGAGGTAGGCGTCGTTGCCATGGTGCCTCCGGAGCCGATGAGGTCAGGTGCGCAGATCGGTGCGGCGACGCCCGAGGACGGCGTCGTGCACAGGTGGTGCGGAAGTGCTGCCGACTACCGGGGGGACGGGCGCCCCGACGCACCCCTCCGCGAGGTGCTGCGAGTCCAGAACACAGTGGACCTCCTCGTCCCGTGGTCTGAGTGGCCGGGGCAGCGGTACTGCGAGCCCGGTGGCAGTGACCATAACCACCATGCAGGCGAAGCGGAAGACAGGATTGCAGGCAGTACTCTCGGTTACTAGATGTTGCGTTGAGTAGTTGGCAGGCTCTGCGTCATGGTCGAGGAGCTCGAGAGACCCTGACGGTTGGCGTCGGCGTTCCCGCGGCGACAGCCACCCTGCGCCGCGGCGCGGGTGGTCGCCTTCCGGCTCGCGCACCCGCCGGCGGACCGGCCGTCGCGGCGTCCCCGTGCCGGCCGCGGTCTCACAACGGAGTCGACCGAATGTGAAAGTGTCCTCGCCTCGTCGCCCGGGTCGGTGACAGGTTCTTCCCGCAGCCGTTACTGCATGTGTCGGTTGTGTAACGTCCCTCGCCCATCGTTCTCGTCTCGAGGGAGGTTCCCTCATGAGACGGAGGACCGGTCGTGGCGATCACGAACGACACCACGAAGGGCACGGACGAACTTCGGATCGAGGACCGGGGCACACTACGGGGCCGGTGGATCGGGCACTGGGAGCCGGAGGACCCCGGCTTCTGGGCCCGGGTCGGGCGCGCCAGGGCGAACCGCAACCTGTGGGCGTCGATCGCGGTGGAGCACGTGGGGTTCTCCGTGTGGACCCTCTACTCGGTGTTCGTCCTGTTCATGGGCCCGGAGTACGGGTTCTCGCCCGCGGACAAGTTCCTGCTCGTGTCCACGGGCTCGCTCGTCGGCGCGCTGCTGCGGATCCCCTACACCTTCGCGGTCGCCCGGTTCGGCGGCCGGAACTGGACGGTGATCAGCGGCCTGTTGCTGCTGATCCCGACGATCGCCTCCGCGCTGGTGCTCCAGCCGGGCACGTCGTTCGGCGTCTTCCTGCTGATGGCGGCCCTGGGCGGGTTCGGCGGTGGCAACTTCGCGTCGTCGATGACGAACATCAACGCCTTCTTCCCGGAGGGGCGCAAGGGTCTGGCCCTCGGGCTGAACGCGGGCGGGGGCAACATCGGCGTCGCGGTGATCCAGCTGCTCGGACTGCTGGTGATCGCGGTGTCCGGGACCGGTCACCCGCGGATCCTGCTCGGGGTCTACATCCCGCTCGTCGTCCTCGTGTCGCTGTGGGCGGCGTTGTCGATGGACAACATCTCCAGCGTGCGCAACGACACCGGCGCGGCACGGCTCGCCCTGCGCGACCGGAACACCTGGATCATGTCGTTGCTCTACATCGGCACCTTCGGCTCGTTCATCGGCTACAGCTTCGCCTTCGGCCTGGTCCTGCAGACCCAGTTCGGCCGCACCCCTCTGCAGGCTGCGGCGATCACCTTCCTCGGTCCGCTCCTCGGGTCGCTGATCCGGCCGCTGGGCGGGAGCCTGGCCGACAAGGTGGGCGGTGCCGTCGTCACGCAGTGGAACTTCCTGGTGATGGCGGTCTGCGCGGTGGTCTGCATCGTCGCATCCGGCACCGGCTCGTTCCCGCTGTTCGTCGCGGGCTTCATCGGGCTGTTCCTCTTCGCGGGCCTCGGCAACGGCTCGACCTACAAGATGATCCCGGCGATCTTCCGTCGGACCGTCATCACCGAGGGACACCCGGACCCGCTGGCCTGGGCGCGCCGGGCCTCCGGCGCGGCGATCGGGCTGATCTCCGCGGTCGGTGCCCTCGGCGGGCTGCTCATCAACCTGGCCTTCCGGCAGTCGTTCGCGACGACGCAGAGCGGGGTCCCCGCCTTCTGGGCCTTCCTCGGCTTCTACGTGGTGTGTTCCGTGGTGACCTACCTCGTGTACGCCCGACGGTCCGCCTCCGTGCCGAGCGAGTCGACGCAGGCTGCTCCCGTCCGGGTGTGACGAGACCGCACGTAAGCGCTGCGTACAGGGTGGGTTACGTTGATGGTTCGGACGACTGGCGGAACTCTCCGCTGCCGGAGAATGACCGGATGGCTGCACCCCTCCCGTCCTCCGGTACGGCGCCGCTCCCGCTGGCGGGGTTCACCGTGGGGGTGACGGCGGCGCGCCGCGCGGACGAGCTCGGGGCGATGCTGGAGCGGCGGGGAGCCCGGGTGCAGCACGGACCCGCGATCCGGATCGTGTCCGCGCCCGACGACGTCCGGCTGCACGAGGCGACCCGCGCGGTGCTCGACGCGCCGCCGGACATCGTCGTGGCGACGACCGCCATCGGGTTCCGCGGGTGGCTCGAGGCCGCGGACGGCTGGGGTCTCGGGGACACCCTGCTCGAGGTCCTCGGGCGGTGCGAGCTCGCGGCGCGGGGCCCGAAGGCGCGGGGCGCGATCCGGGCGGCGGAGCTGCCGGATCCCTGGTTCCCGAAGTCGGAGTCCTCGGCGGGGGTGCTCAGCCACCTGCTCTCCCGGGGCGTGGAAGGACTGCGGATCGCGATCCAGCTGCACGGCGAGCCGCTCCCGGACGTCGTCGACACCCTGCGGTTGGCCGGGGCCGAGGTCGTCGAGCTGCCGGTGTACCGGTGGATGCCGCCGCAGGACCTCGCCCCGCTGGACCGGCTGCTCGACGCCGTGGTCGGAGGCGGGGTGGACGTGCTCAGCTTCACCAGCGCGCCCGCCGTGGCGAGCACGCTGTCCCGGGCGGACGGGCGCGGGGTGCACGACAAGCTGGTCGAGGCCCTGCGGGGGCCGGTGACCGCGCTCTGCGTGGGACCGGTGACCTCGGCCCGGCTGGAGGGCCTGGGCATCGAGACCGTGCAGCCTGCCCGGTCCCGGCTCGGCGCGATGGTCCGGGTCCTCGAGGACGGGGCGCCGGGCCGGGCGGTGGCCCTGCCCGTGGCCGGTCACCAGCTGGAGGTCCGCGGGCACGCCGCCCTCGTCGACGGCGTGCTGCAGGCCGTCCCCGCGGCGCCCATGGCACTGCTGCGGGTGCTCGCGGAGCGCCCGGGCCGGGTGGTGTCGCGGTCGCAGCTGCTCGGGGCGCTGCCCCGACGCGGTGGCGGCGAGCACGCCGTGGACATGGCGATCAACCGGCTCCGCCAGGCGCTGGGCGCCCCGGAACTGGTGCAGACCGTGGTCAAGCGGGGCTACCGGCTCGCGTTCGAACCCGAGTTCGGTCAGGTCGGTGCCCGGTGTGCGGAGGAGGGACGCTGGTGAGCGCGGTGGCGACCCACTGCCCCTACTGCTCCCTGCAGTGCGGGATCACCCTGACCCCCACCGACGCGGGGGTCGAGCTCGCGGGCCGCGAGGACTTCCCGGTCAACCGGGGTGGGCTGTGCATGAAGGGCGCGCACGCCGCCGAGCTGCTCGACCACCCGGAGCGGCTGACCGCCCCGCTGGTGCGGGACTCCCGGGAGGAGCCCTTCCGGGACGCGACGTGGGAGGAGGCTCTCGACCGGGTGGCCGCCGCGATCCTGGAGACCCGTACCCGGTACGGCCGGGACGCCGTCGGGTGCTTCGGCGGCGGCGGGCTGACCAACGAGAAGGCCTACCAGCTGGGCAAGTTCGCCCGGGTGGCGCTGCGCAGCGCGTCCATCGACTACAACGGCCGCTTCTGCATGTCCTCGGCGGCCGCGGCGGGCACCCGCGCGTTCGGGCTGGACCGCGGCCTGCCGTTCCCGCTCGCGGACATCCCGCTGGCCGAGACCGTGCTGCTGGTCGGCAGCAACCCGGCGGACACGATGCCGCCTGCGATGCGGTTCTTCGAGGAGGGCCGCACCAACGGGGCCCGCCACATCGTGGTGGACCCCCGCAGGACGGTCACCGCGGAGCACGCCCACCGACACCTGCAGCCGGTCCCGGGTACGGATCTCTCCCTGGCCAGCGGCCTGCTGCACATCGCCGTGACCGAGGGACTGATCGACGAGCACTACGTGGCCACCCGCACGAGCGGGTTCGACGCGGTCCGCCGCGCGGTGCGCGCGTACTGGCCGGACCGGGTCGAGCGCACCACCGGCGTGTCGGTCGAGGACATGCGCGCGACCGTCCACGACCTGGCCCGCTCCAGGACGGCCATGATCTTGACCGCCCGCGGGGTCGAGCAGCACGCGGACGGCACGGACACGGCCCAGGCCTGGATCAACCTGGCTCTGGCCCTGGGGCTGCCCGGCCGCGGACCCGGCTCCGGGTGGGGCACCGTCACCGGGCAGGGCAACGGACAGGGCGGTCGCGAGCACGGGCAGAAGGCCGACCAGCTGCCGGGCTACCGCAAGCTCGCCGACCCCGAGGCCCGGGCGCACGTCGCGGCGGTGTGGGGTGTCGACCCGGACGAGCTGCCGGGCCCCGGGGTCTCCGCCTACGAGCTGCTCGACGGGCTGGGCGAGCCCGGTGGGGTGCGCTGCCTGCTGCTGGCGGCGTCGAACCCGGTGGTGTCGGCACCGAACGCCCGGCACGTGACCCGACGGCTGCAGTCCCTGGACTTCCTGTGCGTCACGGACTTCTTCCTGTCCGAGTCCGCCCGGCTCGCCGACGTGGTGCTCCCGACGACCCAGTGGGCCGAGGAGGAGGGCACCATGACGAACGTCGAGGGCAGGGTGCTCGTCCGGAGGCGGGCGGTGGCCCCGCCCACCGGGGTCCGGAGCGACCTGGAGATCTGGCACGAGCTGGCCGCCCGGCTCGGGCGCGGCGATCACTTCGCGACCGATCCCTGGGCGGTGGCGGACGAGCTGCGCCGGGCCAGCGCGGGTGGTCTCGCGGACTACGGCGGGATCACCCGGGCCCGGCTGGAGGCGGGGGAGGAGCTGTTCTGGCCCTGTCCGGACGAGGAGCACCCGGGCACCCCTCGGATGTTCCTGGAGCGCTTCGCCACCCCGGACGGTCTCGCGCGCTTCATCCCCGTGCGCTCCCGGATCGCGCAGGAACGACCCGACGAGACCTACCCCTACCTGCTGACCACCGGCCGGTCCCGGGCCCAGTACCAGTCCGGGACCCAGACCCGGCGCTCGCCCACGCTGAACGCCGCGGCCCCGGAGGCCTACGCGGAGCTGCACCCGGAGCTGGCCCGCCGGATCGGTGTCGCGGACGGGGACCTCGTCCGGCTCCGCTCGCCCCGCGGATCCACGACCGTGCGCGCCTGGGTCACCGCGGCGATCCGCCGGGACACCGTGTTCGTCCCCTTCCACTGGGGCGGCGAGGCCTGCGTCAACGCGCTGACCAGCGACGCCCTCGACCCCACGTCCCGGATGCCCGAGTTCAAGACCTGCCCGGTCGCGGTGGAGGCCCTCGCCGCCACCGCGGACGACGTCGCACCCGACACCGCACGCCGCCCCGCCTGATCCCACCACGACGGAGGACACCCCCCATGCACAGCACGCCACGTTTCCTGCAGGGCGTCTACGAGTTCACCGGCGCCGGGCTGGACAAGCCCGCGCTCCTCGATCCCGCGCTGGCCTACACCGTGCCCGCGGGCGTCACCACCCAGCCGATCTACTTCCGGGCCGGCAACGCGACGGAGGAGCTCGTCACCATCGTGCTGGTCCGCGACGGAGCACCCATGCGGCTGTTCCCGGTGGGGGCCAAGGCGGACACCCACGTCAGCCTCGCCGTCGTCGAGGACCTGGAGATGGGGACCGTGCTGGAGCTGCACGTGGCCGCGCCCGCCGGGTTGACCGGCACCGTGGTCGTCGACCTCGGGCTGGTGGAGGTCTGAGATGACCCAGGCGAGCGAGCGACCCCGGCTGGTGGTCGTCGGCAACGGAATGGCGGGCGCCCGAGCGGTGGAGGAGATCCTCGTCCGGGCCCCGGGCCGGTTCGACATCACCATGTTCGGGGACGAGCCCTACGGCAACTACAACCGCATCATGCTCAGCCACGTGCTGGCGGACGGCGGCGACCCCGCCGGGGTCGAGGAGATCTACCTCAACCCGTTGGACTGGTACGCCGACAACGACATCACCCTGCACTCCGGCGTCCGCGTGGTCCGCATCGACCGGTTCGCCCGCAAGGTGTTCGCGGACGACGGCACCATCTGCTCCTACGACACGCTGATCCTGGCGACCGGCAGCCGGACCTTCTTCCCGCCCATGGACGGCATGTGGGTGGACGATCGCACCCTGACCCCGGGCGTGTTCGGGTTCCGCACGCTGGACGACACGACCTCGATGCTGGACTACGCCGCGGACCACCGCACCGCCGTCGTCATCGGCGGTGGGCTGCTCGGCCTGGAGGCCGCCCACGGGCTGCAGCAGCAGGGCCTGGACGTGCACGTGGTGCAGTCCGGCCCGGTGCTGATGAACCAACAGCTCGACGCCGAGGCCGGGGCGATCCTGCGCAGGATCGTCGAGAGACTCGGCATCCACGTGCACCTCGGCGGCCGCACGACGGCCGTGCGGAGCGCGGGTTCCGTCACCGGTGTCGTGTTCGCGGACGGCACGTCCCTGGACGCGGACATGATCGTGGTGACCGCGGGCATCCGGCCCAACGTCGGCCTGGCCGTGATCTCCGGGATCACCGTGGAGCGGGCCATCGTCACCGACGACCAGATGCGTTCGGTGGACGACCCGGACATCTACGCCGTCGGCGAGTGCGCCCAGCACCGCGGCGAGGTCTACGGCCTGGTCGCGCCGCTGTGGGAGCAGGCGGTCGTGCTCGCCGACCACCTCACCGGCGCGAACCCGAAGGCCGCCTACCACGGCTCGAAGACCGCGACGAAGCTCAAGGTCGCCGGCGTGGACGTGGCGGCGATGGGGCTCAAGGGCCCCGAGCGGGAGGACGACGAGTTCGTCCGCTTCTCCGAGCCCGGCCGCGGCGTCTACAAGTCCGTGGTGATCCGGGACGGACGGCTGGTCGGCGCGACCCTGCTCGGGGACGTCGGCAAGGTCGCGTTCCTGACGCAGAGCTTCGACCGCGGTCTGCCGCTGCCCGAGGAGCGCGTCGAGCTGCTGTTCGAGCTCGCCGGTCCCTCGGGGGAGCAGGGCGCGGCGGAGATGGACGACTCGGTGCAGGTCTGCAACTGCAACGGCGTGTCCAAGGGGGCGCTGGTGGCGTGCGTGCGCGGCGGCACCCACAGCGTCACGGGCGTCATGGCGGCCACCCGGGCGGGCAAGGGCTGCGGGTCCTGCAAGGACCTGGTCTGCGATGTCGTCGAGTGGGCCGTGGGCGAGGAGGGCGGCGCCGTCGAGGTGGACGAGAGCGCCGAGTGGTACGTGCCCGCCATCCCGCTGCGGAAGCCCGAGCTGGTCGAGGCGATCCGCGCGCAGGGGCTGCGCTCGGTGTCCGCGGTGTTCGCCGCACTCGCGCCGGACGGGGAGGACGCGGGCAGCAAGATGGCCCTGACCTCGCTGCTGCGCACCGTCTGGCCGGGGGAGTTCGTCGACGAGCGGGACGCCCGCTTCATCAACGACCGGGTCCACGCCAACATCCAGCGGGACGGCACCTTCTCGGTGGTGCCGCAGATCAAGGGCGGGGTGACCACGCCGGATCAGCTGCGCCGGATCGCGGACGTCGCCGACAAGTACCGGGTGCCGATGGTCAAGATCACCGGTGGGCAGCGGATCGACCTGCTCGGCGTGCGCAAGCAGGACCTGCCCGCCGTCTGGGCGGACCTGGACATGCCCTCGGGCTACGCCTACGGCAAGTCCTTCCGCACGGTGAAGACCTGCGTCGGCACCGACTACTGCCGCTTCGGCCTCGGCGACTCGACGGGCCTCGGCGTCGCGATCGAGCAGCGCTACCAGGGACTGGAGAGCCCGGCGAAGCTCAAGCTCGCCGTCGCCGGGTGCCCGCGGAACTGCTCGGAGGCGCTGGTCAAGGACGTCGGGCTGGTCGCCGTCGGCGAGGACCGGTGGGACGTGCTGGTCGGCGGTGCCGCCGGTGCGTCGGTCCGCAAGGGGGACGTGCTCGCCACGGTGGACGGCCACGCCGAGGCGACCCGGCTGACCGGCCGGTTCATCCAGTACTACCGCGAGCACGGGCGCTGGCTCGAGCGGACCTACGACTTCGTGCCGCGGGTCGGCATCGAGGAGCTCCGGGCGATCCTGGTCGAGGACCGGGACGGGCTCGCGGCGGGACTCGACGAGCGGGTCCAGCAGGCCGTGGACGCCTACCGGGACCCGTGGCAGGAGGGCCGTGAGCCCACCACGCCGGGCCAGTTCGGGGACGCGCTGCCGCTGTTGCCGCTGCCCCAGGTCCCGGTGCGCGGCGGTGTCCCGTCCGGGGCCGGTCGGCAGGAGGAGTCGTGAGCTCCGGGGAGCTCGTGCGCCACCGGCTGGGGCCGGTGTCGGCGCTGCCCGTGGGCGAGGGCCGCGCCTTCGCCGTCGGGACCGAGCAGGTCGCGGTGTTCCGGCTGCGGGACGGAGCTCTGCGGGCGGTCTCGGCGGTCTGCCCGCATTCGGGCGGCCCGCTGGCGGACGGGACCGTGGACGCGGAGAAGGTCGTCTGCCCGCTGCACAACTTCGCGTTCGCCTTCGAGGACGGCCGTTGCCTCAACGGGGACTTCTCCGTGACGGTCTTCGCCGTCTCCGAGGAGGACGGCGACGTGGTCGTCGAGCTCTGACGGAGGAGACGGCGATGGTTCGTCCTGCGCGTCCGCCGCCACACACTCCGGGGTCGGGCCCTGTGCGAGACGTGACGACGAGGCGATCGCACCGAGTACCGGCACACGCACGCGATCGTCGTTAAGCTCGCCCGGTGACGCGAGACCCGATCGGCGCCCGGACTCCCGTGCGCCGCGGGCGTCGGCCCGGTACGAGCGGAACCCGGGAAGCGATCCTCGAGGCGGCCCGCGCACGGTTCGCTCGCGAGGGTTACCAGGGTGCCACGATCCGCGGCATCGCCGCTGATGCCGGTGTCAATCCCGCGCTCGTGATGCAGTTCTTCAGCTCCAAGGACGAGCTCTTCGCCGCTGTCATGTCCATCACCCCGGCGACGCTCGATCGCATCGCCGGGGCGTTCGGCGGACCGGACGAGGGCCTCGGCGAGCGGGTGGTACGGACCTTCCTCGATGTCTGGGACAGCGCGCCGCTGGAGGCGGAGCCGCTGCTGGCCATGTTGCGCAGCGCCGTCTCCAGCGAGCAGGCGGCGGCTCAGCTGCGAGACTTCCTCGAGACGAGGGTCCGCCGGGGAGCGGAGTCCGCCGATCGAGACGACGCCGAGACGGGGCTCCGGGTGGCAGCGGTCGCGGCGATGCTCATCGGCGTCGTGGTGGCCCGGCGCATCGTGAACGTTCCGATTCTCGTCGAGGCCGACAAGGAGCAGATCGTCGAGGTCGTCGCACCCGGCCTGCAGGCGATCCTGACCCCGGGGCGGCACGGCGCAGGCGGGGCGACCGCGTAGTCGAGCCGTCCAGGACGCCGCCCCGCCCCGTGCGGACCCCGCTCCGGGGGTCGGCGCCTGCGACCGGACGTCGAGCGGCTCGATCACCCGAGCGGAGTATCGGTGCGACCAGATATATACAGGTGTTGATTTATCGCGAACTCGTTCTACGCTCGGGGGAGACGGCGAGCGACCCGCCGTCCCGGCGCCGGCCGTGCGTCGGCGAGAGGAGGACTCCCCGTGAGTGACCACCAGAAGATCTTCATGCCGTCCCGCCCGTTGGTGTCGGGTGGCGAGCGGTACGGGCTGCTGAGCGGGTTCGCCCCCGGCACGCGGATTCTCGAGGCCGGGACCCGCCTCGCCCCGCCCTTCCGTGCGCTGCCCGTGGACATCCTGTTCGAGAGGGACGTCGCAGTGACACTGCGCGACGGCACGGTGACGTACGTGGACGTGTTCCGGCCGGTCGGCGAGGAGCAGGTCCCGGTGATCGTCGCATTCAGCCCCTACGGCAAGGGCCAGGGCACCTCACCGAGCGCGATGGGCGTGTTCGGGCTCGTCGGCATCGACGACTCGGTCGTCTCGGGGCTGCAGAAGTTCGAGGGTCCCGATCCCG
The DNA here is from genome assembly GCF_021728735.1 of Pseudonocardia sp. WMMC193. Taxonomy (NCBI): domain Bacteria; kingdom Bacillati; phylum Actinomycetota; class Actinomycetes; order Pseudonocardiales; family Pseudonocardiaceae; genus Pseudonocardia; species Pseudonocardia sp. WMMC193. Next base: position 6,567,250 of record NZ_JAKKDO010000003.1, read on the forward strand.
CGTACTGGTGCGCCGCGGGGTACGCGATCTGCAACCCGGACATCCGCGGCGTCGCCGAATCGGGCGGCGACAGCGTCCTCTGGGACCGACAGGAGGGACGTGATGCCTACGACCTGGTCGAATGGCTCGCCGACCAGGACTGGTGCAGCGGCCGGGTCGCCATGAGCGGCACGTCCTACCTCGCCGCATCGCAGTGGTTCACCGCGGCCGAGCAGCCGCCGCACCTCGCTGCGATCAATCCCTGGGAGGGGATGAGCGACACCTACCGTGATCTCGTGCTGCGCGGGGGGATTCCCGACAGCGGGTTCGCCCGGCAGCTGCGCGACTTCTCCTTCTGGGGCCACGGCCTGAAGGAGGACATCATCGCCGAGGCCGACCGACACCCGCTCGTCGACGAGCTCTGGAACGACAAGATCCCACGGTTCGAGCGGATCACGGTTCCTGCCTACGTGGTCGCCAGCTACTCGAACACGCTCCACACCGCGGGTACCTTCCGTGCCTGGCGCCGGATGTCCTCGGAGGACAAGTGGCTGCGCATCCACAACACCCAGGAGTGGCCGGACTACTACGACGAGGCCAACGTCGAGGATCTCCGCCGCTTCTTCGACCACTTCCTGAAGGGCGAGGACAACGGCTGGGAGCGCACCCCGCGCGTCCGCTACTCCCTGCTCGATCTCGAAGGCGGCGACCGGGTCGCCATCGGGGCGGACCGGTTCCCGCCGAGCGGGGTCGCGTCGGTCGAGTACTACCTCGATGCGGGCAGCGGCACCCTCGGCACGGCGATCCCGGCCGACGACGCGACTGCGCGCTACGTCGTCGGGTCGAACCCCGGCCTGGTCTCGTTCCTCGCGCGGTTCGACTCCGAGACCGTCCTGGTCGGGTACCCGAAGGCCCGCCTCTGGGTCGAGGTCGCGGGCGCCGACGACATGGATCTCTTCGTCCTGCTGCAGAAACTCGACGCGCACGGAACGCCACTCGCGCAGTTCACCGTCCCCAACCAGGCGGCGGCGATCCACGACGCCACGGAGTACGGAGGGTCCATCCTGCGCTACCGGGGTTCGGACGGCAGACTCCGCGTCTCACTGAGGCACCTGGACGACGACCTCTCGACCGATGAGGTCCCTGCTCACACCTTCGACCGGATCGAGCCCCTCTCGGCGGGCGATGTCGTCGCCGTCGAGATCGACCTGCTCCCTGTCGGGCTCGTCTTCCACCCCGGCGAACAGCTCCGCTTCATCATCAGCGGTCGAAGCCTCCTCGGCACGATGATGCCCGGAATGCCGGAGTACACGTCGCCGAACGTCGGCACCCACATCGTGCACACCGGGGGAGACCATGCGTCGTACCTCCAGTTGCCTTGCAAGAACGCGTGAGCCGCTGCCTCGTCCGTGGCCACGTCACCGTCGAGGATCGACGACGATGTTCCCGGCAGGCCTGTTCTCCGCCGCCTCGTGGGCGGTCGCGATCCGGTCGAGGGAGTACACGGCCGCGATGGTCGGCACGAGGGTGCCGGCGGCGAGGGCGGCGCCGAGGTGGTCCACCGCACGCGCGCGCAGCTCGCGGGGCATGGTGAAGACCTGAACGGTGCGGACCGTGGCGCCCTTGAGCTGCAGGCGGAAGTAGGGGACGACGGGGTCCGGGTCGGAGGTCGAGGAGTAGCTCGCGATCGTGCCGTAGGGCGCGAGGACGTCGGTGTCGACGTGGACGTTGGCGGCGAAGTCGACCTCGACGACGCGGTCCACTCCGTCGGGGGCGATGCCGCGAATCGCCTCGCGCACGTCCGTGGAGCGGTAGTCGACGACGTGGTGGGCGCCCGCTGCCCGGGCTCGCCGCGCCTTCGCGGGCGAGCTGACCGTGGTCAGCACCGTGGCCCCGGCCTGTACCGCCAACTGGATCGCCAGCTCGCCGACCGCCCCTGCGCCGCCTTGGACCAGGACCGTGGCGCCGTCGACGGCGCCGTCGCCGAGGACGGCGGCGTAGGCGGTGAAGGCGGGCACGCCCAGGCATGCCCCGGTGGTGAAGTCGACGGTGTCGGGGAGCGGGGCGAGGAACTCGAGGGGCAGCACCGTGAGCTCGGCGGCGGTGCCGCTCTCGTCGGGGGCGGGCGCTCCGTAGCCGAAGCGGTTGACCGCGTTCCAGACCCAGACGCGCCTGCCGACCCATCCGCGGTCGACGCCTGCACCGACCGCCACCACGGTGCCGGCGCCGTCGCTGTGCGGTACGCACCGTCTCGCCGGGGCGGTCGAGCCGCGGCGCTTCCAGTCCGACGGGTTGATCCCGGACGCCGCGATCCGGACCACCGCCTCGCCCGGCCCCGCCACCGGGTCCGGCAGCTCGCCGACCGTCAGGACCTCCCGCGCCGGGCCGGGGCGCTCGTACCACGCCGCGCGCATCAGCAGGCCGCCGTGACGTCCGTGTCGATGTCGCCCGCCGTGGACGGTGTGAACCCCGGCGTGGCCTCGTCGCGCTTGCGCAGCCAGTGCGCGATCCGTGGTGGTGCGATCGCGTAGGGATCGGCGAGGCCGAGCTTGCGAGCCGCATCGAGCGGCCAGTTGGGGTTGTGCAGCAGCTCCCGACCCAGGGCGACGAGGTCCGCTCGGCCCTGGGCGATCACCGCCTCGGCCTGACGGGCGTGCACGATCATCCCGACCGCCATCGTGGGCGAGCCGGTGCGGGCGCGCACCTGTCGGGCGTAGGGCACCTGGTAGCCGTAGCCGACCGCGGGGGCGTCCGTCGCGGGCCGCCCGGTGAGTCCGCCGGTGGTGCAGTCGATGAGGTCCACGCCGTGGCGGCGCAGCTCCCGAACCAGCTCGACGGTTCGGTCCAGCGGCCACTCCACATCCACACAGGACAGCCGGACGAACAGGGCCTTCTCGGCAGGCCACTCGGCTCGGATCGCGTCCACGACCTCCACCAGGAGTCGGGAGCGGTTGCGGAACGAGCCACCGTAGGCGTCCGTGCGTCGGTTGGTCAGCGGGGACAGGAAGGTGTGGAGGAGGTAGCCGTGGCCCGCCTGGACGTCGATGACCTCGTAGCCCGCCTCCCGGGCGCGGCGGGCCGCCTGACCCCAGCTCCGCACGGTCTCGTCGATGTCCCGCAGGGACATCGGGGTCGGGGTGGGCGCTCCCGGCAGCGGGATGGGGATCGCGCTGGGGGCCAGCACGGGCCAGTCGGTCGGGTCGGGGTCGGGGTGGTCCGCAGGGAACCAGGGCGGGTTGCGCCTGCCCTTGCGGCCGGCGTGGATGAGCTGGATGCCGGGGACGGACCCGCCGGCGCGGATGACCTCGACGAGCCGGCCGTGCGCAGGAACCAGATCGTCTCGCCAGATGCCCAGGTCTCCGACCGTGCCGCGGCCGCGCCGGTCCACGGTGGTCCCCTCCACGATCGTCAGCCCGACCCCGCCCTCTGCGAGCCGACCCAGGTGGACCGTGTGCGTCGCGCTCGGTGTCCCGTCCGTCGCCGCGTACTGCCACATGGGGGACGCCACCACGCGGTTGCGGAGCACCACGTCGCGGATCGAGAAGGGGCGGAACAGATGTGGGGGCACGGATCCTCCCGGCGGGTCGGTCATGACGATCGAGTTACAGCCGTCGAACCGTTTTCGCGCCTCCCGGATCCGCCGTGGACACGGGGGCTCGACGTGGCTACGGTCATGCTACCAAGCAGCACATCGTTCCACATTGCAGCACAGGGGAGTCGGCATGACCACCGCCAGCAGGGTTCTCGAGAGTCGCCAGGTCCGGTACGGGGACGAGACGACCATCCACTACACGGTCAGCGGGCCCGCGGACGGACCGGTGATGGTCCTCATCCACGGCTGGGCCTGCGACCGTCGGGACTACGACGAGATCAGTGCGCACCTGCCCCGCGACCTCCGGGTCGTCGCGGTCGACCTCGCCGAGCACGGAGAGTCCCGTTCCACTCGGACCTCCTACTCGATGGCGGCGTTCGCCGGGGATGTCGTCGCCGTCCTGGAGGCGGAGGACGTCTCCGACGCCATCGTCGTCGGCCACTCGCTGGGCGGCGCCGTCGCCGTCGAGGTGGCCCTGGCGGCGCCGGTGCGGGTCGCACGCGTCATCGCGCTGGACGCCCTGCACTACACCTTCCTGTTCGGCGCCCTCGACGACGCGCAGGCGGACGCCTTCCTCACCCTCTTGCGCGACGACTTCCCCGGTCTCGTCCGCAGCATGGTCGAGGCGGGCTCGCCGGAGGGGACCGATGAGGCGCTGAAGGACGCGTACTTCGCGAAGATGGTGGCGGTCCGCCAGCCCGCAGGCTCGGCTGCGTACGAGGGCCTGGTCCGCTGGGACATGGAGAAGGCCCTGGCCGCGGTGACGCGCCCCGTGACGGTCTACGCGGTTCGCGAGATGCTGAACCCGGAGTCGGTCGCGCACCTGGAGGGGCGGGTGGAGGCCGTCGTCCCGATCGATCTCGGCAGCCACCACTTCGGCGTGGAGAACCCGACCGGGACCGCCGCGCTGCTCGCCGCCGTCGCCGCTCGCTGACCGGCCCCTCACGCAGACGAGATCAGCGTGCTGATCTCGTCCGCGGCGGCGACCGTGCGGCGCCCCAGCTCCTGCTCGCGCGCGCCGTCGTAGCGCATCTCCGGAATCGACAGCACCACGGCGCCGACCGGACGCCCGTCGCGATCCAGGATCGCCGCGCCGAAGGAGGTCACGTGCGGGCGGTACCAGGCCGACATGTTCAGGGCGTAGCCGCGGTCGGCGGTGGCCGCCAGCTCCCGGCGCAGCTCCTCGCCGGTCTGGACGGGGGCGTCCGCGAACTCGGTGAGCTCCTCCGCGAGGATCGTGTCGACCTCGTCGGGACCGAGGCGGGACATCACCGCCACGCCGCCGGACGTCGCCCGCAGTGGGAGTCGGGCGCCCAGGTCGAGATGGACCCGGACCATGTGCCTGCTGTCCTCACGTCCGACGATCACGTACTCGTCCCCGTCGCGGAGGCCGAGGAACACGGTCTCACCGGTGTCGGCGGCGAGCTGGGCGACGACCGGGGCCGCCACGACCCGCAGGTCCTGCTCGGCGGCGCTGCGCAGGCCGAGGGCGAGCACCTTCATGGTCACCCCCCAGCGGACGGGCTCCGCGTCGACGACCCGCAGCCAGCCCGCCTGCTGCAGCGTGACGAGGCAGCGCTGGACCGAGCTCTTCGGGATCCGGGTGGCCCGGGCGAGGTCCGAGACCCCGATGGGCTGGCGCACCGCGACCTCCTCGAAGACCCGCAGGGTGCTCAGCACGCTGTTCATCGTGCGGATCCCGGCGGCCGGGCGATCGGGCGACGACGCGTCGTCGGGAGCAGAGCTCATGACCCGAACCCTACACATGCATATCGCATCGCGGCACGGCGTTCCATGAGCGCCGGCGGAACGGAGAACCGATGGAACTGACGATAGTCGGAGACGTGGTCGTCGGCGGATGGCCCCGTCGTGCCCCGGAGGAATCGGCGCTGGGGTTGTTGCAGGGCGGCGACCTGGTGATCGGCAACCTCGAGGTCCCCCTCACCGACGGCGGTGAGCGTGCCGAGAAGCTCGTCGCGATGCGGGCCCCCGCCGCAGGCGCCGCCGAGCTCGCCTCCTGGGGGGTCGGCCTCGTCTCGCTCGCGATGAACCACGCGATGGACTACGGCGCCGAGGGCATGCGGGACACCGTCCGAGCCCTCGACGCGGTCGGCATCGCCCACGCAGGGTTCGGGGAGAACCGCGCCGAGGCGACCGCGGCGCGGATCGTGCAGGTGGGGGAGGAGCGGTTGGCCTTCCTCAGTCTGTGCTCGGCGCTCCCCCTGGGGGCGAACGCGACCGCCACCCGGGCCGGGATCGCGCCGCTGCGGGTCCGACAGACGGCCGAGTTCGACGGGCCGTTCCTGGAGGAGACGCCGGGGACGCCGCCGTTCGTCCACACCGTCGCCCACGAGCCGGATGTCCGAGTGGCCGAGGAGGCGATCCGCGAGGCGCGCAGCCGGGCGGACGTCGTGGTCGTCGCGCTGCACTGGGGGGTTCCGTTCCCCTACCTGCCCGCCGCCCAGGGGCCGCTCGCGCAATATCAACAGCCCCTGGCGCGGCGGCTGGTCGACGCGGGGGCCGACCTCATCGTCGGGCACCATCCGCACTGCCTGCACCCCGTGGAGTTCTACGGGCGGGGCCTCATCCTGTACTCGACGGGCAACTTCGTCTTCGACTGGTGCGAGGGCTGGACGCCGGAGGCGATGGTGCCCGATCCCGACGCGCACCCGGCGGCACCCTTCCGGCCGGTGCTGATGCGGGGTCCCTGGTACGAGAGCGCGGTCTTCCGGGTGGGCATCGGGGGTGCCCACGGCCCGCGGTTGCGGCTCGACCCCATCGAGCTCGACGCCGACAGCCAACCGATCCCTCCGCGTCCCGCGGTCGCGGCCGCGATCCTGGCCGGAGTCGAGCGGGACTCGCGCGAGCTCGACCCGACCGTCGTGGTGGACGCCGACGGCGTGGTGTGGCGGCGGACCGCCGAAACGGTAACGCCATCGTCATCGCACCCCGTTGACGTCGGCCCCGTGGCCCATCCATAGTCATGTATCGCAATACAGCACGACATGCCGTAATTCGGCACAGAGACCGAGGTGAGGAATGAACAGCCCGGCGGCCAAGCCTCCCGACTACGAGTCGTTTCCCTACGTCACACGCGGGCTCGACTATTCCGCCGTCGAACTGGCCGACCCGTCCCACCGGCGCAGTACGTTCGCCCCCGGGCTGGACGTCGCGGACCGCGAGCGGACGGAGCGGCTGCTCGCGGAGAGCCTCGTGGTGAGCTTTCACGACCACCCGCAGCTCCTGCCCGCCGACATGGGGGACATCGACTCGTTCCTGCGGACGAAGCAGGAGCAGACCGCGTTCAGTGAGCTCCGCCGCTCGGGGTTGACCGCGGTCTTCGACAACTGGTTCGGGGTGATCGGCGGGACGCGGCGGTCGGGCTGGAAGTGGGAAGACCTGGTCACCACGCTCGGCCTGCGGCTGGCGGACATCGCCCACCAGGACGGAGTCGTCGTCGCCCGCAGGGTCGCCGACATCCTCGCCGCGAAGCGGGAAGGACAGCTCGCCTTCGTGATGGGGACCGAGTCCGCCGCGATGATCGAGAACGATCTCGACCGGATCGACGTGCTCTACGGGTTGGGCATCCGGCAGATGGGGCTGGTCTACGCGGAGGCCAACACCCTCGGGGGCGGGCAGAAGGAGGCCGCGGACGCGGGCCTCACCGCGTTCGGTCGCCGCGCGGTCGCGCGAATGAACGCCGTCGGGATGCTCGTGGACGTGTCGCACGCGGGCGACCGCACCTCGCGCGACGCGATCGACACGTCGTCCACCCCGATCGCGATCACCCACGCGGGAGCGCGCGCAGTGTGGCCGATCGCCCGGATGAAGCCCGACGACGTCCTCCTCGCGCTGGCCGAACGCGGGGGCGTGCTGGGCATCGAGGCCGCGCCGCACACCACGCTGTCCCACGACCACCGCGCCCAGTCCATCGAGTCGGTGATGCAGCACTTCGTCCACGCCGTCGACCTGATGGGCATCGAGCACGTCGCCTTCGGCCCGGACACCCTCTACGGCGACCACGCCTCGTTCCAGCACGCGATCAGCGACGTGCTCGGCTCCTCGACGGTCTTCGACCCCGGCGGGCTGGACGTCGAGCAAGTCACCCATGTCGACGGGCTGGAGAACCCGACGGAGAACTTCCGGCACATCACCGGCTGGCTCGTCCAGCACGGCTACTCCGACACCGACATCCAGGCCGTCCTCGGCGGCAACATCCTTCGACTCCTCGGCGAGGTCTGGCGATGAGAGACGTGACGGCCACCGTCCGCGAGACCCTCGGTCGACACCTCGACCGCGCGCTGGGCCTCTCGCACTGGATCAACGCCCATCCCGAGCTCGCGTTCGAGGAGCACCGCACCTCCGCCGAGATCGCCGGTCTGCTGGCGGACCACGGCTTCAGCGTCGAGCGTGGCGTGGCGGGGCTGCCCACCGCGTTCGTCGCGACGCTCGGCGCGGGCGAGCTGGTGCTCGGGATCTGCGCCGAGATGGATGCGCTGCCCGAGATCGGCCACGGCTGCGGGCACAACGTCATCGCCGGCGCGGCGGTGGGTGCGGCACTCGCCCTCGCCCCGCTGGTGGACGAGCTCGGGGTGACACTGCGCGTGTACGGCACGCCCGCGGAGGAGAGCGGCACGGGCAAGGAGATCATGGTGAACCGCGGGCTCTTCGACGACGTGCACGCCGCGATCATGGTGCACCCCTCGCTCAAGGACGTGGTCCAGCCGCAGTTCCGCGCCGCTCGTTCCTGGCGCGTCACCTACACCGGTCGCGGCGGACACGCCTCCCGGCCGTGGAGTGCGCTCAACGCCGCGGACGCCACCGTCGTCGCCCAGACGGCGATCGGCCTGCTGCGCCAGCAGCTGCGCGACGGGATCCGGGTGCACCACGTCGTCACCGAGGCGGGCGGTGCGGTCAACGTCATCGCCGACCGGACGGTGATGGACTGCATGATCCGTGCCGACACGATCGCCGAGGTCGACGAGGTGTGGGAGCGGGTGCGGGCCTGCTTCGAGGCGGGGGCCGTGGCCACCGGGACGCGCGTGGACGCGGAGACCCTGCCGTCGATCTACCGGGAGTTCGACCACGACCCCGATCTCGCCGCGTTGTTCCACGCTCGCGCCGAGCAGGCGGGCCGGACCTTCCCCGACTACCCCGACACACTGTTCGGCTCCACCGACATGGGCAACGTGTCGCAGGTCGTCCCGGCCCTGCACCCGATGCTGTCCTTCGCGCTGCCCGCCGAGCAGGGCAACCACACTGCCGCCTTCGCCGCGGCGGCGGCAGGCCCCGAGGGGGACCGCTTCGTCCGCGACGGGGCGCTGGCCATGGCCCTGACCCTGGTCGACGTCGCCCGGTCCGAGCCCGTTCGGGATCGCCTGCAGGCAGACCTGCGGGCCCGTCGGTCCGCGTCCCCGAGTGTGTGAGGAGCCCACGCCATGCTGTCCGTCCACGAGGTCGAGTCCGGCTACGGTCTCCTCCCGGTGCTCCACGGGGTGTCCCTGGAGGTGGCTCCCGGCGAGATCGTCGCGGTGCTCGGCCCGAACGGGGCCGGGAAGTCGACGCTGCTGCGCACGGTCTCCGGTCTTCTGACGCTGCGGTCCGGCTCGGTCTCCGTCGGGTCGACCCGCCTCGACGGGCTCGCGCCGCACCGGATCGCGCGGCACGGTGTGGCCCACGTCGTCGAGGGTCGCGGCATCCTGCCCAACCTGACGATCCGCGAGAACCTGCTGCTCGGGTCCTTCCTGCACGGCTCCCGCGAGGGCGAGCAGGGCCGGCTCGACGCGGCACTCGAGCAGTTCCCGTGGATGAAGCCCCGCCTCTCCGAGCTCGGCGGGCGGCTCTCGGGCGGCCAGCAGCAGATGCTCGCCATCGCCCGCGCGCTCGTCGGGAACCCCAGGGTGCTGCTGCTCGACGAGCCGTCCCTCGGCCTCGCCCCGCTGGTCATCGACGAGCTGTTCGAGGTCATCGGGCGGCTGGCGACCGGGGACCGGGCGGTGCTGATCGTCGAGCAGCACGTGCACCGGTGCCTGGAGGTCGCGACCCGCGGCTACGTCCTCCAGCGGGGCCGGGTGGTGCTGGCGGACAGCGCCGAGGCACTCCGCGCGGACGAGCGCATCGAACAGGCGTACCTGTCGTGACGGCACCGGAGGAGCGGGAGATGCTGCGGGTCGAGAAGGTCAGTGTCGACTTCGGTGCCTTCCGGGCCCTGACCGACGTGTCCCTGACGGTGGGGCCCGGCGAGGTCGTCGGGGTGATCGGCCCCAACGGCGCCGGCAAGTCCACCCTGGTCAACGCGTTGTCCGGGGTCGTGGCGCCGAGTGCGGGATCGGTGCTGCTGCGGGGCCGGGCGCTGGGTCGCGCCCGACCGGTCCGCCGGGCGCGGCTCGGGCTCGTCCGCACGTTCCAGACCGCCCAGCTGTTCGGTTCGCTGACCGTCCGGTCGAACATCGACCTGGCGCGGCGCGGGTCGGCCCGGGCGGACCTGGTCGACGCGGCCACCGAGCTGTTGCGTCTCGACCCGGTGCTGGATCTGGCCGCGGACCGGCTCAGCGGCGGCCAACGCAAGCTCGTCGAGTTCGTGCGGGCGCTGGCGGCGCGGCCGGAGGTCCTGCTGCTCGACGAGCCGGTCGCCGGGGTGCCGATGCACGACCGGGTCCGGGTCCTGGACCTGATCCGGCGCCACCTCGCCGACAGCAGGGGCTCGGTCGTGTTGATCGAACACGACATGGAGTTCGTCAGCAGCGTCTGCGACCGCATCTACGTCATGAACGCGGGGGCGGTCATCGCCCAGGGCACCTGGGCGGACATCAGCAGCGATCCGGCCGTGCTCGAGGCCTACCTGGGCTCAGCCCCCACCGCCCCCACCGCGCCGACCGGCGCCGAGAACTGAAGGAGAGGACATGAGGAGACTCGTCACGGCGAGGTCGGGCCTCGTCGCAGGCGTGCTGGCCGCACTGTTGGTCACCGGCGCGTGCGGCGACAGCACCGCCGCCACCGGGGCCGCGGGGGTCGTGCCCGAAGGGGCGCCGATCACCATCGGGGTCTCGACCGTCGCCACCGGACCGCTCGCGATCAACGACCAGGTCACGAAGGGCCTGAACGCCTACTTCGCCTACCGCAACGCGAACGGCGGGATCGACGGCCGCCAGGTCGAGCTCGACGTCGTCGACAGCGGGGGCACCGTCGCGGGCGGGGCGACCTCGGTCCGCCAGCTGCTCGCGTCTGACCCCTTCGGCGTGTTCGTGCTGTCCACGGCGCCCTTCACCGGAGCGCAGTCGGTCCTGAAGAACGACCCGGAGACCCCGGTGTTCGTCCTGGCGAACGGATCGCTGGTCAAGGCGGCCGGGTTGCCCAACACCTTCGGGATGTTCACCGACTACACCACCGAGAGCTTCGTCGGCATCAAGACCCTCGCCGACCAGGGCAGGAAGAAGCTCGCCCTGGTGTACGACCCCACGATCGGCGAGGACGCGGCGAAGAACGCGCCCGCCGAGGCGGCCAAGTACGGCGTCGAGATCGTCGACGTTCCGGTGCCGGCGACCACCACCAACTTCGCTCCGGTGGCACAGAGCATCGCCGCTGCGGGCGCAGACGGGATCGTGTTCCAGGTCGTGGCCCAGAGCATCGCGGGGACGATGAAGGCGGTCCAGAACTCCGGGCTCGCGCTGCCGGCCGTCTCCTACTCCGGTCAGCTCAACGCCACGACCTTGGAGCTGGGCGGGTCCGCGATCGAGGGCATGTACTTCTCGGCGCTGTTCCCGCTGGTGACGGACCCGTCGCCCGCCGTGCAGGAGTTCGACCGCGAGATCGCCAGGCTCGCCCCGGACGCCGCCACCGTGCTCGGGATCCTCGGCTGGAACACCGGAGCCATGATCGAGCAGGCCGTGAAGGACGCCGACGCGACCGGTGAGCTGACCCAGGCCTCCTTCATGACCGCGCTGCGCGGACTCGGCGGGAAGTCGGTCGGGGTGCTGGAGAAGGTCGGGTGGACCGAGGACGTCGTCAGCTCGATCGACGCGGGCCGGACGGACGTGTTCAGCCTCTACCAGGTGCGCGACGGCCAGTTCGTCAAGGTCGGGGCATGAGCGGCCACCGCGGCGAGGGAGGTGCGCCGTGTGGGTGGTGATGGTGAGCGGGCTCGTCAGCGGCGGCCTCTACATCGCGATCTCGCTCGGGGTCGTGCTCACGTTCCGGTTCGCGCACGTGCTCAACTTCGCCCAGGGGGCGATCGCCACCCTGGCCGGGTACGCGGCCTGGCAGAGCATCGCCGCCGGGTTGCCGACCGGGGTCGGCTGGCTGGCGGCCGTCGCGCTCGGGGCGGTGGTGTCCCTCGCGTTGGGCTGGGTGCTCGGCCGGTACTTCGCGGACGCGCCGGAGCTGCTGACCGCGATGGCGACCTTCGGCCCGGCCCTCGCGCTGATCGGGATCGTCGGTGAGCAGTGGGGGCAGAACCCCAAGGCGGTCCCGGTCCCCGGGCCGCTCGACGGCACGGTCTCGGTGTTCGGGGCCTCGGTCGGTCTGTTCGAGCTGGTCTTCCTCGCGGGGATCCTGGCACTCGTCGGGGTGATGGCTCTGCTGCTCAAGCGCAGTCGGGTGGGCCTGGCGCTGCGCGCGCTGGCCGACGACCCGGCCACCGCCGCCGTCAACGGCATCAACGTCGTGGCCCTCGAGCGACTCGCCTGGCTGGTCGGCGGCGCCATGGCGGGGCTGGCCGGAGTGGCGATCAGCACCTCGGCCCAGCTCGACCCGAACCACCTCACGACGTTCATGGTCTCCGCGTTCACCGCGGTCGTCCTCGGCGGGATCGGCTCCTTCAGCGGCCTCGTCGTGGGGTGCCTGGCCTACGGGGTGCTCAACGCGCTGGTCGCGTACTACGTGGGCAGCCAGTACGAGGCGCTCACCGCGCTGGTGGTCCTCACGGTCCTGTACCTCGTCCGCCCCAGCGGCCTGCTCGGGCGCCAAGCCCTCGTCGCGAGCAACGGCCTGCCCACCCAGTCCGACACCGGGGGCGGACGCGTGCTCGCGCTGCTGGCGTCCGCCGCGGACTCCGTCGGTCGGCTCCGGCCGCTCACGCCGCGGATCCGGCTCATCGCGCCGGCGGTCGGCGCGGTCCTCGCGCTGGCGGCTGTCGTCCTGGTGCCCCGCAACCTCGACGGCTCGCTCGTCTTCGTCCTGGCCACGGCGTTGGCGATGGCCGTCGCGGTGGCCGGGCAGAACGTGGCGTCCGGCCTGTCGGGGCGCCTCGCGGTGGCCCAAGGCGGCTTCATGATGGTCGGCGGCTACTGCTCGGGGCTGCTGGCGAGCAACGCAGGCGCCCCGCCGCTGGTGGCGATGGTCGCGGGTGCGGCCGTCGGGCTGGTGCTCGGCGCCGTGATCGGGACCAGCATCATCCGCCTCTCCGGCATCTACCTGGGCATCATCACCCTCCAGCTGACCCTCGCCGTGCCGGAGCTGGCGAAGGCCTGGACCGGGCTCACCCAGGGCGAGCTGGGCATCGTGCTCCCGCCCCTCGAGGCCCTGTGGGTCGCCGCCGTCTCGCCGTACGACGTCTGGATCGCCTCCGTGGTGGTCACCGCGCCGGCCCTCGGCGCGCTCGCGTGGCTCAGCCGCGGCAGGCTCGGCCTGCGGATTCGGGCCGTCCGCGACTCGGACCGGGGGGCCGAGTCGATCGGGCTCGACGTCCGGTGGCTGCGCGTCGCCGCGATGACCGTGAGCGGGGCGGGCGGGGCCCTGGCCGGGTCGCTGGGCTCCTTCCAGTCCGGGATCATCACGCCGGAGTCCTTCGGTATGTGGACCAGCGTCACGATCCTGCTGGCGGCCGCGATCGCGGGCCAGAACTCGGTGGTCGTCGGCCCGCTCGTCGGCGCGGCCTTCGTCGTCCTGCTGCCGTACGGACTCAGCGGGTCGGGCGGGTGGAGCTCGATCCTCTTCGGGTTCGGCGCACTCGCGTTCCTGATCGTGCGCAGGCTCGTCGCCCAGGCACAGCGGCGGTCGGTCCACTCCGCCGCCGACGGGGCCGCCCCTGCGGCCCCCACCGTGGAACTCGTGGGAGGAGCACGATGACCGACTACCGGCCGCTGGGGCGCACCGGGGTGCTGGTCAGCCCCTTGACGCTGGGCGCGATGAACTTCGGCTCCCAGTTCGGCACGGGCCGGGACGAGGCGGCGCGCATCGTGGGCGTCGCGCTGGACGCCGGTATCAACGTGATCGACACCGCGGACGTCTACTCTCAGGGCGAGTCCGAGGAGATCGTCGGGCACGCGATCAAGGGCAGGCGGGACGAGGTCGTCCTGGCCTCGAAGTTCCACGGCAGACTCGGCGAGGGCGTCACTCGCGGGGGGAACTCGCGGCGCTGGGCCGCGCGTGCCGTCGAGGAGAGTCTGCGCAGGCTCGGCACCGACCATCTGGACCTCTACCAGGTGCACCGGCCGGACCCCCACACCGAGCTCGAGGAGACGCTCGGCGCGCTCTCGGACCTCGTCCGTGCCGGCAAGATCCGCTACTACGGCACCTCGACGTTCGAGCCGCACGAGGTCGTGGAGGCCCAGTACCTGGCGCGGGCAGGCGGGCTCGTCGCCCCGTCGACGGAACAGGCGCCCTACTCGATCCTCGCGCGCGGCGTGGAGCGGGCGCTCCTGCCGGTCGCCGAGCGGTTCCGGCTCGGGATCCTGACCTGGAGCCCGCTCGCCGGTGGCTGGCTGTCCGGTCGGTGGCGACGCGGCGCGCGGGTCGCCACGTCGAGCAGGGCAGCGATCATGGGCTCCCGCCACGACCAGGACATCCCGGCCAACCTGGCGAAGCGGGCGGCCGCCGAGCAGGTGCTCGACCTGGCCGAGGCGGCAGGCCTGAGCCTCGTGGACCTCGCGCTCGCCTGGGTGCTGCGACACCCGGCGGTGTCGTCGGTCATCGTCGGGCCGCGCACGGTGGAACAGCTCACGAGCCAGCTCGCGGCGCCCGACCTCACCCTGGACGACGCACTGCTCGACGCCGTGGACGAGATCGTCTCGCCGGGCACCACGCTCAACCCGGCGGATTCCGGCTACGTGCCACCGTCGCTCACCGACCCGGCCCGCCGACGTCGCCCGGTGCCCGCGCCGTGAGCGCGAACGTCCTGGACCTCTACTCGATCGGCATCGGTCCGTCCAGCTCGCACACCGTCGGCCCCATGCGGGCGGCAGCGGAGTTCGCCGGGGACGTCGTGGCCCGCCGACGCGGGGTCGGTCGCGTGCGCGTCGAGTTGTTCGGATCCCTCGGCGCCACCGGGGTCGGCCACGGCACGCCCGCCGCGGTCGTCCTCGGGCTGGCGGGCCACGACCCGGCCACGGTCGACGTCGAGGCGGGGCGTCGCCTGGTGGACCGGGTCCGGGACGAGGGACGGCTCGCGCTGGGCGGCACCACCGAGGTCCCGTTCGACCTCGCGGCGGACATCGTGCTGCACCGACACGCCCTTCCCGCGCACGCGAACGGCATGCGGTTCACCGCCCTCGACCGGGAGGGGGCGGTCCTGCGGGACCGGACCTTCTACTCGGTGGGCGGTGGCTTCGTCGTCGAGGCCGACGAGGCGGGGGCGCTGCGGACGGAACCCGCCCCCGCCCACGTGCCCCACCCGTTCGACTCCGGCGCAGAGTTGCTGGCGCAGTGTCGGGACCTGCGCGTCAGCGTCGGGGAGCTCATGTTGCGCAACGAGTCCGCGCTCGAGCCCGGGGTCGAGCAGGGCCTGCGCGCGGTGTGGGCGGCCATGCAGGACTGCGTGCGGCGCGGGCTGGATACCGAGGGTGTCCTGCCGGGAGGCTTGGGGGTACGGCGGCGCGCCGCGGCGCTGTACCGCGAACTCGTCACCCGCGAGGAGGCGGGCGACGCACCGGATCGGATCGACTGGGCGTCGGTGTTCGCCCTCGCGGTCAACGAGGAGAACGCGGCGGGCGGACGCGTCGTGACCGCACCGACCAACGGAGCCGCCGGAATCGTCCCGGCGGTACTGCACACCCACTTCAGGTTCACCCCGGATGCCTCGGACGAGGACGCGGTGCGCTTCCTGCTCGCGGGCGCGGCCGTCGGGTCGCTCGTCACACGACACGCCTCGATCTCGGGGGCCGAGATGGGCTGCCAGGGTGAGGTCGGCTCAGCCTGCGCGATGGCCGCCGCCGGGTTGTGTGAGGTACTCGGCGGAACCCCGGAGCAGGTCGAGAACGCGGCCGAGATCGGCCTCGAGCACCACCTCGGGCTCACCTGCGACCCGGTCGGCGGCCTGGTCCAGATCCCGTGCATCGAACGCAACGCCGTCGCCGCGGTGCAGGCGATCAGCGCCGCCCGCCTCGCCTTGCACGGGACCGGCACGCACCGGGTCAGCCTCGATCAGGCCATCGCCACCCTCCGCCAGACCGGGCACGACATGCGCAGCGAGTACAAGGAGACCTCCCGCGGCGGCCTCGCGGTGACCGTCGTCGCCTGCTGAGGGTTGTGAGGGCCGGACCCGCGGCGAGGAGCGTGTCTCCGGTGTTCGGGCTGGACCGGATCCTGCGCAGCACACGGCCCCGGGAGACCTCACCCCGCTTCTGATCCGGCCGTCGGCCCCGGACGGAGCCGGGACGCTCCTCGGCGACCCCTCATGACGACGGCGGGGTGGCCGAACCGGTCAGGATCCGCATCGGGTCCGGCAGCGCCGGTCCCGACAGCGCCCACGAACGCGTCGTGAGGACCTCGACGGGGGTACCGGCACGGCGGGCGGCGATCATCCGTGTGACGTCGAACGCCGGGCCGACCGGGTCGCTGTCGTACTCCGGCCCGTTCATGTAGGCCGTCGCCTCGTCCGGGCCGGCGAAGTTGTCGATCTGCATCTCCACGAAGTTTCCGTCGGGGTCGCGGTAGTACAGCGAGGTGGTGACGCCGTGCTGGATCGGTACGGCGGGCTCGATCCCCGCTTCCCGCAGCTGTCGGTAGCGCTCCAGGAGTCCGTCCAGGGACCCGAAGGTGAAGGCCATGTGATGCATTCCCACCGTCCCCGGCTCCTTCGGCCTGGCCGCCTCCGCCGGAATCTCGAGGAGGGCGATTCGATGGTGCTCCTCGTCGAAGGTCAGGAAGGTCAAGCCGTGCCCGGCGTGGACCACATGCGCGTCGAGCACGGTGCAGTACCAGTCCCGAACCGCGGCGGGTCGGGCCGTCTGCAGGACGACATGAACGAGCTGAGGGGTCGCTCCCATGGTCTTCTCCTTCCGACGGTCGAGCCCGTTGCGTGGCTCGACACGGGGACTGGTCATGCTCAGAACCGTCGCGGAGGGCGGCGGTGGTCGCTGATCGGTCGCGCATTCGAGCGGTCAGCTCGCGTAGGGCTCCCGGGTCGTCTCGCGGCGGAGGGCCGGAGCGACCTCCGTGGCGAAGAGCTCGAGGCTGGAGGTGGTCATCGCCTCGGGCATGCCGCCGACGTCGAACTGGCCCACGTAGCGGTCCGTGCCGAGGAGCTCCCGCTGCCGGAGGATCGCCTCGACGACTTGCTGAGGGCTGCCGACCACCAGGCCGCTCGCGATCATCCGGTCGTAGGTGGTGCGGGACATGCCCCCGGCGAAGCGGGGGAGGACGCGCATGTACCGCGCGTAGTACGGGAAGAAGTCCTCCCGCGCCGACTGGGACGTCCGGCCCACGAACATGTGCCCGCCCGTGGCCGTCCTCTGCAGTTCGGGCGGATGCCCCGCCTGCGCGAAAGCCCGTCGGTAGGCCAGTACCGCTGGAGCGGCGGCCTCCGGCTGGGCGAAGAGCGCGAGGAACAGGGGCAGGCCCAGCCGGCCCGCGCGCTCGGCGGAGGCCGGGGTCCCCCCGACGCCGACCCACACCGGGAGATCGTGCTGGAACGGGCGTGGGGCGACGGGGTTGCCGCGCAGCGGCGGACGGAAGCGTCCGGCCCAGTACGGCTCCGCCGTGCGCCGCAGCTCGAGCAGCAGGTCCAGCTTCTCGGTGAAGAGCGCATCGTAGTCGGCGAGGTCCTGGCCGAAGAGTGCGAACGACTCGGTGAAGGCGCCCCGGCCCACGACGAGCTCCGCCCTGCCCCCCGAGAGCTGGTCGAGGGTGGAGAACTGCTCGAACACCCGGACCGGGTCCTGGCTCGAGAGCACGGTCACCGCCGTGGCGAGCCGGATCCGGCTGGTCGCGGCCGCGATTGCGCCGAGTACGACCTCCGGAGCAGAGACCGCGAAGTCCGACCGGTGGTGCTCGCCGAGCGCGATGACGTCCAGGCCGGTCTCGTCGGCGATCCGGGCATGGCGCTGGATCGCGGCCAGTCGGTCGTGGACCGTCGTCCCCTCCGCGAGATCACCGAGGCTGTACACCCCGAGCTCCATGCCGGGACCTACCGCTCGGCCGCGGCGAGGAGGAGCCTGGAGTGGACCTGCGCGGGCAGCCTCGCGGAGTCCCACATGAAGCGAAGTGCCTCGACTCTGCCGTCCGCGTCCAGCTCCACGATGGTGATCCCCACGGGTACGGAACCGGAGGCCGACCGCCATTCGTAGCCGCCGCCGAGCGGCCCGCCGAGGGTGTGGACGGCCTCGGAGCCGGCGCCGTAGGGAAGGTCCGCGAGTGCGCGGCGCAGGTAGCCTCCGATCGCTCGGCGTCCGTGCACGGTGGTGCGCAGGGCGAGATCCTCCAGCACGGCGTCCTCGGTGAGGGCCTCGAGGACGTCGTCGGGCCTGTTCGAAGCGAGGCCCGCAGCGACGGTTCCGGCCGCCCCGGCGAGCCGGGAGTCGACCCGGCCGGTCACGCGGTCGTGGCCGAACGTTGCCGGGAAGGACCCGGGGTCGAGCCGCATCACCGCCGCGGAGTCGGCGCCGAAGGCGCGGCCGTCCCAGTAGTCGACCCAGCGGGTGATCTTGTCCCCGACCAGGTCGATCGCCGCTACTCCGCGGATCTCCCCGCCGAACAGCTCCGGCGTGTCCGTGAAGGCGACGACGACGCCGTCCGGACCGCCCACGATTCGCGTGGGATAGGCGCGGGCCTGCTCCGGCCACACGGGCATGTACTCCTTCCACACCTGCAGCAGCGCGTCCCAGGTGTCCCAGACCCAGCCGAGCACTGCGTCGGCGTAGTAGGTGGCGGCCTGCAGGAAGTGGGCCTGGGTGCGGTCGACGTCCTTGGCGCTCTTCGCGTCGAAGTACGAATGGAGCAGCGCCACGACCGCCGGATCGGCGTGCGTCGTGTCGGCGATCTCGTCGGGGCGCCGAGTGTTGTCGGGGTTCATCAGATCGTCCTCGGTCCGGGCCGCGCGGGAGTTCCGCGGCGATGTCCCCATACAACCGTTCTTCCACCGCTCCGATCCCATCTGATAGGAAGCAGTCGGAGAAAGTTTGCATCTGTAGGGGAGATGGATGTGGAGCTACGCCACCTCCGCCACTTCGTGGCTCTCGTCCAGGAGGGCAGCTTCACCGCCGCCGCCCGTCGGGAGCACATCGTGCAGTCGGGTCTGTCCGCGTCCATCCAGGCGCTTGAACGCGACCTGGGCGCCGAGCTCTACGTCCGGGGATCGCGTCCGGTCCGCCTGACCCCGGCGGGTGAGGCGATGCTGTCCGCGGCACGAGGGACGCTCCAGGAGGCTGAGCGGGTGCGTCGTCGAGTGGCCGAGGCGACCGACCTGCTCGCGGGGCCCTTCCGCATCGGCATGGGAGAGATCGGCCCCACCGACTCCTCCTGCCCCCTGGTCTCGTGGCTGGCGGACTTCACCTCCCGTCATCCCGGCCTTTCCGTCTCGGTGTCCCAGCTCGGCCCCGCGTCCATGCTTGCGCAGGTCGAGGCCGGAATCCTCGACTGCGCGGTCGTCCCCGACGCCGTCTCCGGCGGTCGGACGCTGCGTCGGTTGCCGATCAGTGCGGAGCCGCTGGTGGCGATAGTGCCCACCGATCGGATGGGTGACCTCGGACGGGCCGGGGCCGGCCGAGTCCCGCTCGCGGATCTCGTCGGGCTGCCGTTCGTGGAGACGCAGGCCGGATGGGGGTCGCGCGATCAGGTCGACGCGGCCCTGACCGAGCTCGGTCTGCACCGGACGCTTTCGTGTGAGGTGCGCGAGCGGTCCATGGTCCTGGAGCTGGTACGCGCCGGCCTCGGAGTCGCCCTGGTGCCCCGCGGACTGGCACTGGCGGGGAGACAGTCGGCAGGCCTGCGCTACGAGGTCCTGGACCTCACCGAACAGGACACCCTCGTCGAGCAACTCGATCTCTGCCTACCGCGGGGAGCCTCGGCGTCACCCGGCGCGCGTCGCTTCGAGCAGATGGTGGAGAAGCAACTCGCGAACAGCGGGTGAGGCCATCGGCCGCAGCCCTTCCCGTCACCGGCGGCGGGTCGTGGAGCCCGCGGGACTCGGGGGCCGGGAGTACATCGACTTCCTGGCGGGCGCGGGGGCGCTCCGGATTCCCCCTCCCCAGCGCCGGAACCCGGACCGACCCGGAGCGCTGGGCCGAGGAGGCCGCGTCGGCGCTGGGCAGGCTGACCGCCCTCTTCGGCCCGTACCCCTACGAGGACCTCTGGGTCACCGTCACCCCGGGCCAGAGCGACGGCACGGAGTTCCCCACCGCGCTGCAGTTCGGGGACGTCCGGCAGCGCGAGCTGGCCGGGCTGGTCCCGCACGAGCTCGCCCACCAGTGGTTCTACGCCCTCGTCGGCAACAACCAGGCCCGCGACCCGTGGCTCGACGAGTCCCTGGCGACCTACGGCGAAGCCCTCGCCGGCGGCGACCTGGACTACTACCGCGACCCCGGCACGGGGCTCGGCGGCGCCGGCAGGTCAGGCCCCGGAGTCCGTCCGGACGGGGAAGCGGACGGCGAAGGCGACGACGTCGTCGGGCACCTCGGGGGCGAGCACGTCCACGACGGTGTCGACGAGGTCGCGGACGGGGAGACCGTGGTGGCGCCGGAGCAGCGCCAGGAGATCGGCGATGCCCTCGTCGATGCTGCCGCCGCCGTGTTCGACGAGCCCGTCGGTGTAGAGGAACAGGGTCGCCCCAGGCGGGACGGCACGGGTGTGGTCGGTGCGGGGCAGCTCGGCGAGGGCGGCGAACCCGAAGAGGGTGTCGTGTTCGTCGAGGAGCTCGACCGTGCCATCGGGGGCGAGCAGAACCGGCGGTGGGTGGCCGGCGTTGGTCCAGGTCAGCGACCACCGCCCGGGACTCGGCTCCTCGAGGTAGCCGACGACCGCGCTCCCCGCGGCACCCAGGCCCAGCCCTCGGTTCAGGTCGTCGACGGCCCGCAGGGCGACGGAGGGGGGTTCGCCGAGATGGTCCCACGCGGCCTGGCGGAGCATGGAGCGGATCTGGCCCATGTGGGTGGCGGCGTCGAGGGTGTGGCCCACGATGTCGCCGACCGAGACCATGAGGCGTCGGCGTCCGGGGCCGTCGGGGTGATCGATGAGCGGGGCGGCGTCGTACCAGTCGCCGCCGACGTTCTCGCGGGCGTCGGCGGGGGAGTAGCGGCGGGCCATCTGCAGGTCGTCGACCTGCGGGAGTGGGCTGAGCATGGCGTTCTGCAGGGCGTGGGCGACGGCGATCCGGTGCTCGAGCAGCCCGGCCCGGCCGATGGCCTGACCCGCGTAGCCTGCGACGGAGGCGAGGGTGAGCAGGTCGCCGGGCTCGACCGCATCGGGACGGTCCCAGGCGAGGACCACCGCGCCGCAGGGGCCGCCCGCGTCGAGGAGCGGTACGGCCACGCAGGTCTGCAGGTCGAGCCTGCGGAAGGTCTCGATCACCGCGGCGGAGTAGCGGGTCTCGAACGAGGCCCGGTCGGGGTGATGGACCAGGCGGCCCTCGCGGATCGCGGTGGCGGCGGGGGTCGCGTCGTGGCGGGCGAAGCGCGCGGGGTGGGGGTCACCCGCGTCTCCGAGCCGGTGCAGACGGTCGCCCTCGACGAGGACGGGGAGGAGCAGGGTGGGTGTGAACTCGGCGTCGAGCAGCTCGGCGAGCCTGGTCAGGGCATCGGCGACGGTGGTGGCGTCGCCGAAGGCGCGCGCGGCGGTGAGCAGGATGTGGCTGCGGTCCAGGGCGCGCAGGTGGGCGGCCTCGACGGCATCGCGGCGGTCGAGCTCGCGGTCGGTGTCGTAGCGGGCCAGTCTCAGCCGCAGCTCCGCCGAGGCGGCCGCGGCGATTCGTTCGAGGATGCCGAGCTCGGCGTCGGTCCAGTGCCGGGGGCGGGTGTCGATGGCGCACAGCGAGCCGAGGACGGTCCCGTCGGTGTCGGTCAGGGGCATCCCGGCGTACGCGACGACACCGAGGTCGGGGATGGCGAGGTTGTCCCGGACCAGCGGATCGTCCCGGGCGTCGGTCACCACGAGCGGCGCGGCGGTGATCACGACGTGCTGGCAGAACGAGTGGCTCAACGGGGTGGCACGCTTCGCCGCCCACGGCTCGGGCAGGCCGGTCATGCCGGGGAAGACCTGCTCGTCCTCCCGGACGAGGGACACGAGGGCGACGGGGACGTCGAGGGCTTCGGTGACCCAGGCGGCGAGATCGTCGCAGCGCGAGTCGGTCTCGGCGCCGAGCCCGATCCGGCCCAGGACGCGAGCGCGGCCGGGATCGCACAACACGGACGCGGGGTCCGTGGCACCGTGCTGCGCGTGGGTCATCGAGCTCCTACCGGGGTGTGCCGCCGAGCCATTCTGCCCCGTCGGCCGCGTGAAGTCGCGCGACGGCGGGTAACGAAGAGACGTCGCGGACGAATGTGTCTCCGCCCTGCCGTTCGTCGTCAGCTGCACACCCGGGTAGGCGAAGATCACGGGGGCTGTTCGGTCGATTGACGAGATTTGCAGGGCTCGGAAGGGTGTGATCTGCCCGCGAGCTGCGGCGCAGCTGCTCGCCAGTTCCAGCAACGCGACGCGGAGGGCCGCATGCGGGTGGTCGTCGCGATGACCGGCGCGACCGGCGCCGTCTTCGGCGTCCGTCTACTGAGGACGTTGGCGCGCATGGGCGTCGAGACGCACCTGGTCCTGAGCCGCTGGGCCGAGGTCACCATCACCAAGGAGACCGGTCTCACGGTCCGTGAGGTCGCTGCGCTCGCCTCGTCCTTCCACGCCCGCAACAACCAGGCCGCACCGATCTCCAGCGGTTCCTTCCGGCACGACGGGATGATCGTGGCGCCGTGCAGCATGAAGACGCTCGCGGCGATCCGCTTCGGCTTCGCCGACGACCTCCTCGCGCGCGCCGCCGACGTGACGCTCAAGGAGCGGCGCCCCCTCGTCCTGCTGGCGCGCGAGACCCCGCTCACCAGCGTGCACCTGGAGAACATGCTGGCCCTCAGCCGGATGGGGGCGGTCATCGCGCCGCCGGTGCCCGCCTTCTACCAGGGCCCCGAGACGATCGACGACCTGGTCGACCACACCGTCGGGCGGGTGCTGGACGTCTTCGGCCTCGACATGGCGGGGATGAAGCGGTGGTCGGGCACCCATCCCGGCCCCAGCCCCCTCGGAGAGGTTGACGCATGACCAGCGAACACCACTACACCCCGGCCCGGACCTCCGACGCCGCGGCGGTCCCGGACGCCGTGGCCGCCTACCTCGACGGAGCGGACCTGCTGGCCAGGACACAGGCGGTGCGACTGTCCACGGTGGATTCCGCAGGCTGGCCGCACGCGTCGCTGCTCAGCGCGGGGGACGTGCTCGCCCTCCCGTCCGGACGGGTGCGGTTCGTCGTGTACCCCGAGTCCACGGTCGCGGCGAACCTCGTCCGCGACGGCCGGCTCGCGCTGACGCTCTCGCTCGACGGCGGGGTCTGCGAGCTGCGGGCCCGGGCCCGCCGCCTGCCGGACGCCCAGGGCGTCCCCCTGGCGATGTTCGAGGCCGAGGTGGAGCAGATCCGCGAGCACCGGGCGCCCTACGCCGACGTCGTCACCGGCGTGACGTTCACGCTCCACGACCCGCAGACGGTGCTCGGGCGCTGGGAGCGCCAGATCACCGCGATGCGTGCGGCGGGCTGACGGGATGGGGCCGTACGCGGACCTCCGGGCCTTCCTCGACGCACTGGACAAGCACAAACAGCTCCTGCACATCACCGATCGGGTCGCCCTGGAGCCGGACGTGGCGGCGGCGGCCTGCGCCCTCATCAAGCTCGGCGAGAGCAGCCCGGCGATCGAGTTCACCGACATCGGGGGCTACGCGAACGCCCGCCTGGTGATGAACGTCCACGGTTCCTGGCCCAACCACGCGCTGGCCCTGGGGCTCGAGCCGGACGCGTCGCCCCGCGAGCAGTTCGAGCGCTTCGTGGAGGGCTACCAGCGCTACCCCGGCGAGCTGGAGCGCGTGTCGGACGCGCCGTGGCAGGAGAACGTCGTCGACCACGACATCAACCTCTACGAGCTCATGCCGCTGTTCCGGCTCAACCGCGGTGACGGCGCCATGTTCATCGACAAGCCCTGCGTGGTGAGCCGGGACCCGGACGACCCGGACAACGACGACGTCGAGAACGTCGGCGTCTACCGCCTCCAGGTCAAGGGCCGCAACCGGCTCGGCATCCAGACGGTGCCCCAGCACGACATCGCCATCCACCTCGCGCACGCCGAGGAGCGCGGCGAGGACCTGCCGGTCGCGATCGCGCTCGGGAACGACCCGCTGATCACGCTCATGGCCGCGACCCCGATGCTCTACGACCAGCTCGAGTACCGGATGGCCGCGGCCGTGCAGGGCCACCCCTACCAGGTCGTCCGCACCAGCACGGGCCTCGACGTCCCGCGGGGGTCGGAGTTCGTCCTGGAAGGACGCATCCTCGCGCGGCACCGCGAGATGGAGGGCCCGTTCGGCGAGTTCCCCGGCTACTACTCCGGCTGCCACGAGTACCCGGTCATCGAGATCGACCGCGTGTTCCACCGCACGGACCCGATCTTCGACGCCGTGTACGTGGGCCGGCCCTGGACCGAGATCGACTACCTCCAGGCGATGACGACGAGCGCTCCGATCTTCGTGCAGCTCCACGAGGCGTTCCCCGAGGTGACGGCGGTCAACGCCCTCTACACGCACGGGCTGGTGGTGATCGTCTCCACGGGGACCCGGTACGGCGGGTTCGCGAAGGCGATCGGCATGCGGCTGCTCACGACGTCCCACGGTCTCGGCTACGCCACGATGGTCATCGTCGTCGACGAGGACGTCGACCCCTTCAACCTCGCGCAGGTGATGTGGGCGATGTCGGTCAAGGTCAACCCCGCGAGCGACGTCATGATCCTGCCGAACCTCTCCACGAACCTGCTCAACCCGGCCGGTCAGCCGACGGGTGTCATCCACAAGATGATCATCGATGCGACGACGCCGGTCGCCCCGGACGTCCGGGGCGACTACGGCGAGGAGCTCGACACCCCGCAGACGACCGACGCCTGGCGCGCCAGGCTCGCGACGATGATCAAGGAGCTCCGGGGATGACGGTCGACGACGGCGCGGCCGACCGGCCGACGGCCTGCCCGCGCTGCCGCTCGACGACGGTCGGGGTGCAGGCCACCTCTCCGGTGTCGGGGGTCTGGACCCTCTTCTCGTGCAGCACGTGCCTCTACACCTGGCGGTCGACGGAGCCGGTCGAGAACACCGACCCCGACCACTACCCGGCGGCGTTCCGCCTCACGCCCGAGCAGCTGGCCGCCCTGCCCGTCGCACCCGCCATCCCGCCGCTCCGCGCCGGGGACGCCCCCGGGGGCTCGTGATGACGACCGTCGACGACTCGGAAGGCAGGGCGGTGCCCGTCACCCGGTGAAGAGGTCGATGCCGTATCGCTGGATCCTGCGATATATCGTCGAGCGGGACATGCCCAGTGCTGCAGCCGCATGGACCTTGTCACCGTCGTTGGCCTCGAGCGCGTCGATGATGGCGTCTCGCTCCAACGACTCCAGTGGAGACAGCAGGCGGCGTCCGACCTTGCGGTACTGCGAGGGTAGATGCTCCGGTCGGATGACCTCACCGTCGCAGGAGAGTGCTGCCCGGCGGAGACAGTCTCGGAGCTCCGCCACGTTGCCGGGCCACCGGCCCCGAGCCAGGATCCTCAGCGTCTCGTCCGCGCAACGAAGGCGCCTGGCTGCGGGAATCCGCTCGGTGAGATGGACGGCCAGCTCCTCGATGTCACTCACGCGTTCCCGGAGCACGGGGAGCCGAACCTCGGCGCCGAAGTGGTGAGACATGTCCTCCGGAAGCTGCGCCGAACTACATGTCGCTGCGACACGGACCAACCCTCGTTCGGCGCGGACCCCGTCGAGCCAGCGGCTCACCTCGCGTCGTCGGTTCCACGGGACCTCGTCGAGGTGCGCGAGGATCAGGGTGGAGGGCTCGAGCCCGTCGTCGCTCGGTTCGCCGAGGTGGGAGGGCAGAACGGTGGCCGGGTCTCGCATGTCCAGCAGCGTGCTGAAACGGCCGGGGGCGAGACGTCGGTGAAGAGCCTTCGCGAGGTGGGTCTTGCCGATCCCGTGCTCGCCCGTCAGGAGCAGCCCCCCGTCCGAGCCGAACGCCGAGAGGGCCTCGGCGACGCGGTTGCGCCAGACGGGGCTGGACCCGACGACGCCGGGAAGCGGCGTGGAGGGGACGTGGGGTTCCGTGCGTCGCACCACCGTGGGCGGGTTGATGTGGACGACGAGGATGTAGCCGCCGACCTGATCCCTCTTGTCCTTGACCGGGGTGATCGACACATGGGCGGGTGTGCCGCCCGACAAGGCCACGGTCGCTGATCTCGCACGCCCGGAGCGCAACCGGTCGCCCACGAGGGCCACGATGGCCTCGTGGTCCGACGGCGTCAGGCTCAGCCGTGCGGTTTCGTTGATCATCGTGACGTCGGTACTCACGGCGAGGACCGGGAGGTTCGTCGATCGGCAGGCGACCTGGTAGTGGGCGAGCAGGGCGAGCTCGCGTTCGCAGGAGGCGGTGAGGAGCTCCTGGGAGATGGAGCGGGCGGTCTGCGCGACGAGTGCGGGCAGCCAGCGGTCGGAGTGCACGTTTCGGCAGGTCAGGTCGAGCAGTCCCACCGGCTCCTCCGTCAGGGGATGCACGATGGGGGCGCCGAAGCAGGCCAGGTCGTTCAGACCCTCCGAGTAGTGCTCGCTCCCGAGAACGTAGAGGGGGTGTCCGAGGACCAGCGCCGTGCCGATGCCATTGGTCCCGACCTCGTCCTCGGCGTAGGTGAAGCCGGGCGCGAGACGGATCTCGTCGAGCTTGCGGAGCAGTCCGCGGTCGCTCGACGTCCGCGACACGACCGTCCCGGCCGCGTCGGTCAACACGATGCTCACCGGAGACGCCGCGAGCTGGCTGCTCAACTGTTGCAGCGCGGGGCTCGCGCACTGCATGAGGGGAGTACCGAGATCGGGGTCACCGGCATACCGCACGTCGACGCGATCGACGCTGAGCTCGGCGAGCTGCGAGCGCCGCCAGGACGTGAGGATCTGGTCGCGCACAGCCGTCGTCGCCACGGACGCCTCCGAGAGGAACTCCGCGCGCGCATGAGCGACCGCGTGCTCGTCCACGGTCTGCAACGGTGACGTCATCGTCTCCTTCTCCATCCATCACGGCTGAGAGCCGGCAGCGAGGCAATTGTGCGCGCTTCGCCGGGGGCGGTGCCACAACCGCGTCTCACGCGTCCCAGGATTGAGACACCGCTCGCCGCTCGCGTCATGTGTGATTCAGCGCACCGGAGAACTGGCCCGGTAGCGACACGACGACGACCCGCGGCCCGAACACCGGGCCCGAGGACCGGGCCCCGGAGACGACGACGCGGACCCATCGCGACCGACCGTACGACCCAGGAGGTCAAGACGTGAGCCGGCAGAGTATGAGCAAGGCGCACAAGAAGATCACTGAGCTTTCGTGGGAGCCGACCTTCGCCACCCCCGCGAAGCGCTTCGGAACGGACTACACGTTCGACAACGCTCCCAAGAAGGACCCGCTCAAGCAGATCCTGCGCTCCTACTTCCCGATGGAGGAGGAGAAGGACAGCCGGGTCTTCGGAGCCATGGACGGCGCCATCCGGGGCAACATGTTCCGCCAGGTGCAGGAGCGGTGGATGGAGTGGCAGAAGCTCTTCCTGTCCATCATCCCCTTCCCGGAGATCTCGGCGGCCAGGGCGATGCCGATGGCCATCGACGCCGTCCCGAACCCGGAGATCCACAACGGGCTCGCGGTTCAGATGATCGACGAGGTGCGACACTCGACGATCCAGATGAACCTGAAGCGGCTGTACATGAACCACTACATCGACCCGGCCGGCTTCGACATGACCGAGAAGGCCTTCGCGAACAACTACGCGGGCACGATCGGTCGCCAGTTCGGCGAGGGCTTCATCACCGGCGACGCGATCACCGCGGCCAACATCTACCTCACGGTGGTGGCCGAGACCGCGTTCACCAACACCCTGTTCGTCGCGATGCCCAGTGAGGCGGCCGCCAACGGCGACTACCTGCTGCCGACGGTCTTCCACTCGGTCCAGTCCGACGAGTCGCGGCACATCTCCAACGGCTACTCCATCCTGCTGATGGCGCTGGCCGACGAGGACAACCGGGTGCTGCTCGAGCGGGACCTCCGCTACGCGTGGTGGAACAACCACTGCGTCGTCGACGCGGCGATCGGCACGTTCATCGAGTACGGCAGCAAGGACCGCCGCAAGGACCGCGACTCGTACGCGGAGATGTGGCAGCGGTGGATCTACGACGACTACTACCGCAGCTACCTGATCCCGCTCGAGAAGTACGGTCTGACGATCCCGCACGACCTCGTCGAGAAGTCGTGGGAGCGGATCAACAACGGCTTCTACGTGCACCGCGTCGCGCAGTTCTTCGCGACCGGCTGGCCGGTGAACTACTGGCGCATCGACCCGATGACCGACACCGACTTCGAGTGGTTCGAGCACAAGTACCCGGGTTGGTACAACCAGTTCGGCAAGTGGTGGGAGGCCTACGCCCGGTTGAGCAAGCCGAACGGCCACAAGCCCATCGCGTTCGAGGACGTGCAGTACCAGTACCCGCACCGGTGCTGGACCTGCATGGTGCCCTGCCTCATCCGTGAGGACATGGTCACCGACAAGGTGGACGACCAGTGGCGCACCTACTGCTCGGAGACCTGCCACTGGACCGACGCCGTCGCGTTCCGGCCGGAGTACGAGGGTCGGGCCACCCCGAACATGGGTCGGCTGACCGGCAAGCGCGAGTGGGAGTCGCTGCACCACGGTCGGGACCTCGCCGACATCGTCACCGACCTCGGCTACATCCGTGACGACGGCAAGACCCTCATCCCGCAGCCGCACCTGGACCTTTCGGACCCGAAGAAGCTGTGGACGATCGACAAGCTCCGGGGCATCGAGTTCCAGAGCCCGAACGTGCTGCTGAACGAGATGACCGACGCCGAGCGCGAGGCCCACATCGCCGAGTACAAGGCCAATCCGAACGTGACCACCTCGGTCGCCTGATCCCTGTGGGCGCGGCGTGACCGGAGCCCCTCGGTGTGCATGTCGCGGTGTACACCGCGAGGCCCACCGGTCACGCCGCACCCGCTCCACTCACGGTGAGGAGCAAGCACCATGGCCGACGAACACGTCGTCCGGTTCGAGCCGGTCGGGATCGAGATCAAGGCGGCTGAGGACGAGACCGTCCTCGACGCGGCGTTCCGGCAGGGGATCTCCCTGATGCACGGGTGCCGTGAGGGTCAGTGCTCCGCCTGCAAGGCGTTCGTGCTGGACGGTGACGTGCAGATGGGACGCTATTCGACCTTCGCCCTCGCCGACTACGAGAGCGACGAGGGCTACATCCTGATGTGCCGTGCCCACGCGTACGGCGATCTGGAGATCGAGCTCGAGAACTACGACGAGGACATGATCAGGTCGGGCCTGCCGGTCGTCACGGCGCAGACCACGATCGCCTCGGTCACCGAGCTGACCCACGACATCGTGCACGTCAGGCTGGCGCTCGACGAGCCGTCAGCGTTCCGGTTCCACCCGGGCCAGTACATCGACATCGCGGTGCCGGGCACCGACGTGTCCAGGTCCTTCTCGATGGCCTGTGCGAACCAGGCCGACGGGATCCTCGATCTCATCATCAAGAAGTACCCCGGGGGCCTGTTCTCCGAGAAGCTGGCCACCGAGCTGAAGGTCGGCGACGCGCTCACGGTGACCGGGCCGTACGGCGCGTTCACCCTGCGCGTCTCCTCGGACCGGCGGTTGGTGTTCGTCGCGGGCGGGGCCGGGATGTCCGCGCTGCTGGCGCTCCTGCGCCAAATGGCGGACAGCGGGAGCGACCGTGAGGTCGTGTACTACTACGGCGCCCGCAACGAGGCCGACCTGATCATGACGACGGAGATCGCCGCCTTGGCGGAGGCGCTCCCGAACTTCACCTACGTGCCGTGTCTGTCGGAGAGCTGGCCGGAAGACTGGCCCGCGACCTTTCCCGGCGGCGCGACGGGCCTGGTCACCGAGGTGCTGCGCGAGCGTGAGCCGAACCTGCGCGCGTGCGACGTCTACCTCTGCGGACCGCCTCCGATGATCGACGCCGCCCTGCCGGTGCTCGAGGGTCTGGGTGTGCCCACGGACCAGGTGTTCTACGACAAGTTCACGATCACGGCCGCGGCGGACTAGCCGCCGCGGGTCCCTGTCCCGAGTCACAACGACGCCGAAGAGGAGTGCTCGATGGCGAGCCCCACCACGGAGCGCAGCTTCCCGAAGCCCGAATTCACGGGTGCCGAAGCCGGGCTGCTCGACTTCCCCAGCTCCAAGAGCCGCACCTACAACTACTTCACTCCCGCCAAGCTGCGGGCCACCATGTACGAGGACGTCACCGTGGACGTCCAGCCCGATCCGGACCGCCACCTGACCCAGGGCTGGATCTACGGCTTCGGGGACGGCCCCGGGGGCTACCCCAAGGAGTGGACCGAGTTGCGCTCGGCGAACTGGCACGCCTTCCTCGACCCCAATGAGGAGTGGGAACAGACGATCTTCCGGAACAACTCGAACATCGTCCGGCAGATCCAGCTGAACCTCGCGAACGCGAAGAAGGCGAACGCCTACGCCGGCTGGAGTGCGGGCTGGGTCCGGTTCGTGGAGAAGCACATCGGCGCGTGGATGCACGCCGAGCACGGTCTGGGCATGCACGTGTTCATGTCCGAGCAGCGGTCGGCTCCCACCAACATGATCAACAACGCGATCGCGGTCAACAGCACCCACAAGCTGCGCTTCGCGCAGGACCTGGCGCTGTACAACCTGGACCTGACGGAGTCCATCGACGGCTTCGACGGAACGGTGCACCGTTCGGCCTGGCACTCCGACGCGGTGTGGCAGGGCGTGCGGGAGAACGTGGAGCGGCTCACCGCAATCGGCGACTGGGCGGAGTCGCTGTTCGCCACCAACGTGGTCTTCGAGCCGCTGGTCGGCGTGCTGTTCCGCAGCGGGCTGGTCATGCAGATCGCCGCCCGCAACGGGGACTATGTCACCCCGACGCTGGTCGGTGCCGGTGAGAACGACTACGACCGGGACCACCGCTACACCCGTGCCCTGTTCAGCCTGCTCACGAAGGACCCGGAGCACGGCGAGCACAACAAGCGTGTCCTGGGCGAGTGGCTCGAGCGCTGGGTCCCCGTCAGCGTCCGTGCGGCCCAAGAGCTGCAGCCGATCTGGTCGCAGCCCCACGAGAAGGTCCTGACCTTCGCCGACTCCTGGAGCGCGGCGGTCGACGCCTTCCGTGAGTTCCTGACCGACCTCGACCTCCCCGAGCCCAAGGAGCTGTCCGCGTGACCAGCACCCAGAAGCCCCGGTTCGGCGCCGACACCGGCTCGTCGAACATGTGCGGCGTCACCCTGATGAACAACCAGATCGGCTACATCGTCGCCGACATCCTGCGCGGCAAGGACGGGGTCACGGTCGAGGAGTTCCCCTCGATGATCCGGGTCGACGCGCAGAACGTCCTGGTCTTCGACTTCGACGAGATCACCGGGATCATCGGCGAGGAGTTCGACCAGACGGACTTCGAGGAGATCATGTCCACCCACTACGGGCGCATGGTCCACTTCGACGACCGGACGATGTTGTTCGCGAACCCCGAGGACGCGGCCGAGTACATCGACTTCGATCTGCGACCCGTCGAGTGACGAGCCCGTCCTGACGAGCCGGCGCCGCCCCGTGTCCGAGCGGGGCGGTGCGGGCCCCAGGGCCTCCGGCCCATCCCTGTCCCTGCGGAACCGAGGTCCAGCGAGATGCCCATCGACGGCGCACCCAGCCGATACAGCAGGTCCTGCGTGGGGGAGGGGGTCCACACCTCCACGAGCACCGAGGACAGCGGGCGAGCGCTGATCCGTGCCCTGGTGTGGAGCGCCTTGGAGACGGTGCACGACCCCGAGCTCGACGAGCCGGTCGCCGAGCTCGGCTTCGTCACCGAGATCGTGGTCCGCGAGCTCATGCCCGGGCCCTACGGCGTGGTGCTCGTCCGTCTCCGGCTGCCGACGCGGTTCTGCGCATCGGCGTCGGCGACGGTCATGGTCGCTGATGTCGCGGACGCGGTTCGGGCCGTACCCGAGATCCTCGAGGCCGAGATCCGCCTGGAGGATCACGTCGCGGCGGACGAGATCAATCGCCGGGTCGGCTCGCCGAGCCGACCCGGCAGCGCCTCCGCGGCCCGGGACGACGAGCTCGCGGAGTTGCGTCGGGCGGTGGAGGAGCGAGCCCACCTGGCCTGTCTCGCCCGCGCATGCGAGCGGCTGCTCGCGGAGGGATGGACGGTCGACCGCCTGGCCGAGGCTCGGGTGGGTGATCTGCCGGAGGACGCGGGCGCCCGGCTCCTGCGCCGACGTGACGTCCTGGGGCTGTCCCCGGATCCCGGCGCGCTGTTGCTCGTCGATGCGGGAGACGCCTCGTCCGAGCACCACCACATTCGGACTCTGCAGCGCGCCCGGGCCGTTCGGACGGGCCACGAGCACAACGCGGCACTGTGCCGAACCCTTCAGACGCGACGAGACGCGGTCCGGCGGACCTGACGCGCGCCACGCGACACATGGCATGAAGCAGACACCGTTCACGAGAGGACCAGCACGATGGCCAAGGACCTGCGCTTCAACGTCGAAGCCCGGCAACTGCTCAAGACCGGGGTCGACGCCCTGGCCAACGCGGTACGAGTCACC
This sequence comes from Pseudonocardia sp. WMMC193, assembly GCF_021728735.1. NCBI lineage: Bacteria > Bacillati > Actinomycetota > Actinomycetes > Pseudonocardiales > Pseudonocardiaceae > Pseudonocardia > Pseudonocardia sp. WMMC193. The sequence goes on from NZ_JAKKDO010000003.1 coordinate 6,599,891, forward strand.
CTCGGCCCCAAGGGCCGCAACGCGGTGATCGAGAAGCTCACCGGCGCTCCGACGATCACCAACGACGGGGTGACCATCGCGCGGGAGATCCAGCTGCGGGACCCGTTTGCCAACATGGGCGCCCAGCTGGTCAAGGAAGTCGCCATGAAGACGAACGGCGTCGCGGGCGACGGCACCACGACGGCGACCGTCCTGGCTCAGGCGCTCGTGCACCAGGGCCTGCTCGCCGTCGAGCAGGGTGCCAACCCGATGGTGCTGCGGCGCGGCATCGAGGACGCCGTGGAGGCGGTCGTCGAGGAGCTGAGGGCGGGCGCCCGCACCGTGGAGGGCGAAGCGGAGCTGCAGCGCGTGGCCACGCTTGCCGCCAACGACCCTCGCATCGGCAAGGTCATCGCGGCGGCGATGGCACGCGTCGGGCAGGAAGGGATCGTCACGGTCGAGGAGTCCGCCCGTCTCGGGATGGACGTCCATTTCGTCGACGGGCTGGTCTGGGACCACGGCTACGTGTCGGCCTACATGGCCACCGACACCGACCGGATGGAGACCGTCTTCCAGGATCCGTACATCCTGCTCACCAACGAGAAGATCTCGCAGGTCCAGGACCTGATGCCGGTCCTGGAGAAGGTACGGCCCACCGGGTCGCCGCTGGTGGTGGTCGCCGAGAACATGGACGGGCCCGCCCTGGGGATGCTGGTGGCGAACAACGTCCACGACACGTTCCGCTCGGTCGTGGTGCGCGCCCCGGGCTTCGGGCACCGTCGTCTCGCGCAGCTCAACGACGTGGCGGCCGTCGTCGGCGGCAAGGTGATCACGGGAGAGGCCGGGCTGAACCTCAGCGGCGTCACACTCGAGCACCTCGGCCGCTGCAGCCGGATCACCGTCACCGAGAACGAGACCACCATCGTCGGCGGAGCCGGAACAGCCGAAGGCGTCTCACGGCGGATCGAGCAGCTGAAGAAGGAGTTCGAGCGGGCTCAGAACGAGCAGGACCAGGACTTCCTGCAAGAGCGCATCGCCCGCCTCTCCGGCAGCGTGGCGGTCATCGAGGTCGGCGCCGCGACGGGGGTGGAGCTCAAGGAGAAGCAGCACCGCGTCGAGGACTCCCTGGCCGCGACCCGGGCCGCCATCGACGAGGGCGTGGTCGTGGGAGGGGGTGCCGCACTGCTTCGGGCGCGGCGCGTGCTCCGGACGTTGGACCTCGACGGTGACGCCGCGGAGGGCGCCGCAATCGTCTCGCGCGCCCTCGTGGAACCGGCCCGGTGGATCGTGACGAACGCAGGCTACGAGCCGCAGGACGTCCTCACCGCCCTGGCCGACCTGCCCGACGAGCAGGGCTTCGACGCGGCCACGGGCCGCTACGTCGACCTGTTCGAGGCGGGGATCATCGACCCGCTGAAGGTCACCCGCTCCGCCCTGCAGAGCGCGGCGTCGATCGCGGCGCTGCTCCTCACCACCGAGACCCTGCTCGTCGAGGAGGTGCTGCACAACCCCGGCGCGATCGTCGACCCGGAGTTCGGTGACCTGGCCGAGGGCATGGTGCGCCCCTCCAACATCTACTGACACCCGGACCGCCCCGGGACCCCTCGCTCGCCGGGTCCCGGGGGAGCGGCGGGACCGGCTCTCGCGGATCGTGCTCCGCGAGGGCCGGTCCCGCACCCGCGCACCGCACACCCATCACAAGTGAGATCCGGCGAGGCCCCGCCGGGCAGCCCTGCTGCCCCTGGTCGCCGGTACCGACTGACGGAGGACACGATGTACTCGAAGGACGGGCAGGACTACTTCATCGTCGACGCCCACGTCGCGCTGTGGGACGCGCGAGCGGAGAACCAGCGCAACATCCACGGCAAGCAGTTCATCGACTGCTTCTACGACTACCACCGCAACCTCAGCCCGGAGTCCGAGGTCTGGCCCTACGAGGACTACCTCTACCAGGGCGGTGACCGGCTGATGCACGACCTGTTCGAGGTCGGCCACGTGGACCACGCGATCTTCCAGCCCGCCTACCTCGGCGAGTTCTACAACAACGGGTTCGGGCAGACCGAGGAAGCCTTCAAGCTCACCGAGGCCAACCCGGACAAGCTCACCTACAACCACTTCTGGGACCCGCGCTTCGGCGAGCAGGGCCTCAAGCAGCTTCGCGAGGACGCGAAGCGCTTCAACCTCAAGGGTGTGAAGCTCTACACCGCGGAGTGGCACGGCGAGTCCCGCGGCTGGAAGCTCGACGACCCGTGGTCCTACCGCTACCTCGAGGCCGCCCAGGAGCTGGGCATCCGCAACATCCACATCCACAAGGGCCCGACGATCCGCCCGCTGGACCGCGACGCGTTCGACGTGGCGGACGTCGACAAGGTCGCGACCGACTTCCCGGACATGAACTTCGTGGTCGAGCACTGCGGTCTGCCGCGGCTCGAGGACTTCTGCTGGATCGCCACCCAGGAGCCCAACGTGCATGCCGGGCTCGCCGTCGCGCTCCCGTTCATCCACACCCGCCCGAAGTACTTCGGCCAGATCATCGGTGAGCTGCTGTACTGGCTCGGGGAAGACCGGATCCAGTTCTCCAGCGACTACGCGCTCTGGACCCCGCGCTGGCTCGTGGAGAGGTTCGTGGACTTCCAGATCCCGGAGGACCTGACGGAGTACGCGCCGCTGACGACCGCGCAGAAGAAGAAGATCCTGGGCCTGAACGCCGCCGCGATGTACGACATCCCGGTACCGGAGCACCTGCAGCTCCCCCGCGAGGAGCCGCAGGCCGTGGCGGTGGCCTGATGGGCGGTGTGGCGCGGGCCGACGAGGCGTGGCGAGCACTCGACGCCGTGATCGACCCGGAGCTGGACCAGCCGATCACCGAACTGAAGTTCGTCCGGTCGCTCGACGTGGTCGGGACCGACGTCGTGGTGCACCTGCGGCTGCCGACGAGCTTCTGCGCGCCGAACTTCTCCTACCTGATGGCGTCGGACGCCAAGGACGCGCTGACCGCGCTGGCGTGGACCCGCCGGGTCACCGTGGAGCTCGACGACCACCACGACTCCGACCTCATCAACCGCGGCCTGGCGGCGGACGCGGGCTACAAGGGAACCTTCCGGCACGAGGCCGACCAGGACCTCGAGGAGCTGCGAACCACGTTCCGGCGCAAGGCCCACACCGCCGCGATGGAGCGCGTGCTGACCCGGCTCGTCCAGCAGGGTCGGCCCATCGAGAGCCTCGGCACGGTCACGATCGGGGACTTGCCCGCCGACGGCGCGACACACGCCCTGCTCCAGCGAAGGAAGGCGATCGGGCTCTCCGAGGGGGAGGGGGACCTGGTGTTCGTCGACCACGCAGGCACGCCGTACCCGGAGGTGGAGCTGCCGCTGCAGCTGCGGCTGGCCCGCTCGACCCGGATCTCGATCGAGGGCAACGCCCATTTCTGTCGTGGCCTGCTGGCCACCCGCTACGACCTCACGGAGAGCGCCTCATGAGAGCAGTCCAGGTGGTGGGCTACCACCGCGGCCTCGAGCTGACCGACGTCCCGCAACCGACCGTGCAGGGCCCGTTCGACGTCGTCGTGAAGATCGGCGGCGCCGGGGTGTGCCGCACCGACCTGCACATCCTCGAAGGCCAGTGGGCGCAGAAGTCCCAGGTCACCCTGCCGTACACGATCGGGCACGAGAACGCGGGCTGGGTCGCGGCGGTCGGGTCCGCGGTCACCAACGTCGGTGAGGGCGACAAGGTCATCGTGCACCCGCTGATCACCTGCGGGCTGTGCCGGGCCTGCCGCTCCGGGGACGACGTGCACTGCACCCGGTCGCAGTTCCCGGGCATCGACACGAACGGCGGCTACGCGGAGTACCTGCGAACCTCCGCCCGCTCCGTCGTGAAACTCGACGACGGCCTCGAACCCGCCGACGTCGCCGCCCTCGCCGACGCCGGCCTCACCGCCTACCACGCGGCCGCCAAGGCCGCCCGCAGGCTCGGCCCGCGAGACACCTGCGTGGTGATCGGCGCCGGGGGCCTGGGGCACATCGGGATCCAGGTGCTCAAGGCGCTGAGCCCGGCCCGGCTGGTCGTGCTGGACCGCAACCCCGACGCGGTGAAGCTGGCCGAGTCCATCGGCGCGGACCTCGGCATCGTGGCCGACGGCGGGCACGTCGACCAGGTGCTCGCGCTCGGCGGGGCCGAGGTGGTGGTCGACTTCGTCGGCGAGGGCGGCAGCACCGCCGAGGGACTGGCCATGACCAAGCCCGCCGGCGACTACCACGTCGTCGGGTACGGGGAGAACCTCAACGTGCCGACGATCGACCTGATCTCCGCGGAGAAGAACATCGTCGGCAACCTGGTCGGCAGCTACAACGACCTCTGCGACCTCATGGAGCTCGCCGCGCGCGGCCTGGTCACCCTCCACACCCAGCGCTACGCCCTCGACGACTTCCAACAGGCCATCACCGACCTCGACGAGGGCCGCGTGCGAGGACGCGCCATCCTCGTCCCCTGAGACCGACGCTCCGAGGGCGGCTTGCGCGCACCCCCGCGCAAGCCGCCCTCGCCGTGGGTCGGGCGGACCGTCGCCGGAACCGCAAGGAGCCGGTCGGTCCCGGTCGCCACACTGCCCGCCGCGGCCTCGTCCATGACTTCGACCGCGCCCCACGGGCGGGCGGGTCGTCTCAGTGGTCCGAACCGGCGGTCTTCTCGAAGACCGCTGCCCACGGCCGACCTTCGGACGTCACATGTCCTGCGCTACGCCCGTGCGCCCGACGTCGTCCAGTGGTCCACCCGCGAACGGCTCCGGCTCTCCGTTCACCACCACATCTCGTGCATCACGGAGAACATCGAGCTCTACGGGCTGACCTTCAGCGCCGAGGCCGAGCTTCCCGACGAGGTGCGCGCCGAGTTCCGGAAGTTCAAGCGGGAGAGCGACATCGTCGTCCAGGACATCCTCCGGGACGGGATCCGCAACGGTGAGTTCGTGGGCGCCGACGAGAGCATCTCCGTCTTCGCCATCGACGGGATGTGCAACTGGCTCTGGAAGTGGTACCGCCAGTCCGGTCCGCTGAGCCCGGACGAGATCGCCGACCGCTACGCCGACCTCGTCCTCTACGGCCTCTCGCCCCGCGAGAACGGGGCCGTGGAGGGGCCGGACTGCCTGACCCGGGAGGAGCTCATCCAGTACCACTCACGAGCGATCCGATTCCACAACGAGCGGATCGCGGAGCTGGCAGCGGAGTAGACCGCCCCACGGGGCGAAAGCCCTCCGGAGCGGCTCGACACCGCGATCGAGGCTCTGTGAGGTGCAGACCATTCGGAACAGCGAGGACACCGCCGTGCGGGTCACGGGCGGCGACCTCGTGCCGCTCGTTGCCACGAGGCCGGCTGAGGGCTGAGGGGCCGGCGCCGGGGCCCTCTACCTGAGCGGGCGGCCGAAGTCGATGGCCTCGCGGAGTGCGGGAGGCGTGGCGTCGGCCAGCTGCAGGTCCGGCGGCACGCCCAGCGCGTCGTTGACGGTCGCGAAGGCCATGCGGAGTGCGGCGAAGACGGTGATCGCGAAGATCTGGGCATCGGCCCATCCGTGCTCGCGCAGCAGCTCGGCGTCCGCGGCCGTGGTGGTGTGCGGGCGGAGCGCGACAGCCCGTGCCCACCGCACGAGCGCGACCTCGGCCGGATCCAGTCCTCTCGGCTCGCGCTCGCCGGCGACCACGGCCGCGGCAGAGCGCGGATCGAGCTCGGCGGCGAACTTGGATCCCCAGGCGTAGATGCAGTAGCTGCTGCGGCGGGCTGACGAGGTGGCCAGGACGATCAGCAGGCGGTGCCGGATGCTCAGGTCGGCACCGTGGGCGACGCGCCGGGCGACGGAGAAGATTCCCTCGAGCGCCTCGGCGTCGTGGGCCCAGGTCCTGGAGAGGTTCATGACGAAGCCGAGCTCGGCCCGGTCCTCGGCATACAGCTCCTCGGCCGCGCGGTCGGGCTCCGGCACGGCGAGGAAGCCGGAAAAGGGTGTGGCGCTCATGCCTGCCATCTCAGCCTGTCGCGGCACGATGCTCCTCCGTGCTGCGCACGGAATCGGTCACCGCGGGGATACCGCCGCCTTCCTCGGCGAGGATCCGTCCGTCGCGCAGGAGACGCTCCACGAGGTCCCTGCGTGCCGCAGCGAGCGTTCCGTTTCCTTCACGTTCTTGCATGACTGTGCGGTACGGTTCGGCCTGTGGCCGGTCCCCTGACGATTCTGGTCGCGGCCCCTGCGCCTCGGGGACCGGCGGCGACCCCGGGCTGATGGCGCAGAACCTCCCCCGGCTCGAGGAGGCCGCGTGGCCGATCCTCCAGACCGGCTTTCCAGCGAGTCGTGGGGCGCCGACCAGAACGTCGCCATCGCCGAGGTCCGCGGGCTGCCGGTCCACCGCTCGCTCGCCGAGGACCCGGGATGCGCACGCCTGATCTGACGCCTCGGGAACAGGAGACGCTGCAGGCGGTCGCGCGTCGGCTCGCCAATGTCGAGATCGCCGCCGAGCTGCACGTGTCCGTGCGAACGGTCGAGTCCCACATCGCGTCGTTGCGCCGCAAGCTGCTGGCCGATAGCCGCCGTGAGCTGATCGCCGCGGCGGCGAGCTACCTCGGCCGGCCGGTGCCGGTTCCGGTCGACTCGTTCGTCGGCCGCAGCGAGCTGCTCGCCGACGTGCAGTCACTGGTGGCGGGATCGCGCTGGGTGACGCTCACGGGACCGGCAGGCGTGGGCAAGACGCGGCTCGCGCTCGAGCTCGCCCACCGGGCGCCGAGCGTCGTGGTGGAGCTGGAGCGCACGGAGCCGGGCGGCGTGCTCGGCGCCATCGCAGCGGCGCTCGCGCTGGACACGACCACATCGGGTCTCGCCACGGCCTGTGCCGGCGCACTGTCCGGGGGCTCCTTGCAGCTGGTGCTCGACGACGCCGATCGAGTCGCCGATGACGTGGCGGCGACCGTGCGCAGCCTCCTCTCCCAGGTCGACACCCTGCGGGTGATCGTGACGTCCCGGATGCCGTTGCGCGGCTCGGGGGAGGTCGTCGTACAGGTCGAGCCACTCCCGACCCTGGCGCCCGACGACCCCGCGGTGCGACTCTTCCTCGATCGTGCCCGGGCCGCGGAGCGGGCCACCGACCTCAGTGAGACCTCACGTGTGGTGGCGATCTGCCGCAGGCTCGACGGCATCCCGCTCGCGATCGAGCTGGCTGCCGCTCGCACCCGGCACCTCTCGCTGGACGAGCTCGACCGGCGGCTGAGCGACGGCTTCTCGACGCTGGGAGCCGGCTCGAACGCCGGTCCCAGGCATGCCACCCTGTCCGCCGCCTTCGCCTGGAGTTGGGACCTGCTCGACGATCCGCTTCGTCTCGTCCTGTGCCAGGTGGCCGCGCTGCCACGGTCCTTCGACCTCGATCTTGCGTCGGCGGCCGCGGGCCACGACGTCAGCGCGGAGGTGATCGAGCTGGTGGACCGATCCTTCCTGGCACGAGTTCCCGGAGCGGACGGGAAGGCCCGCTACCGGGTCCTTGCGGCGCTGCGGGAGTTCGTCGGCGACCGTACGGACTCACAGCTTCGCGACGAGGTCGCCCGCAGGCACGCGCAGCATCATCGCGAGCTGGCCGGCATGCTCGCGGCCGGTGTCCGGACCGACGACACGCTGACCACACGCCAGCTCGCGCGAGTGGCGTATGCCGAGATCACCGACGCCCTCCGGTGGGCCGTGGTCCACGACGCCCCGATGGCTGCCGAGCTGGCTGTCTCGGTGGCCGTGGGGATCGAGCAGTACGGGCCGGGGCCCGGGATGACCGCGGCGCTCGTCGGCGCGTCGGAGGAGCCACGCCTGCGGGTCACCTGGACCGCTCCCGAACTGGCGACCATCGGCCGTGCGCTCTCCTATCTCCGCACCGATCTGGTCACGGAGCTGGCGACGCGCGCCCACGAGATCGCCACCGCGACGCAGGCGCAGGAGGACCGACTGGCGGCAGCAGCGCTGACCGGCTCGGCGCTCGTCTACCGGGGTCGGGCAGCCGAGGCGCTCCGCCACCTCGACGCCGCCGTCGAGCTCGCGACGGTCCTCGGCGATCGCTGGGAGCTGGGGGAGGCCTTGCAGGCACGGAGCAAGGCGCTGCAGCGCCTCGGCCGCACCAGCGCCACCGACCTGCTCGCGTCGTACGAGGCCGCCCGCACGGCGTACGCCGCCGCCGGCGACTCGATGCACGTGAACAACACCCGCTACATGATGGCGCTCGTCGCCGCCTCCGACCCGACGCTGCGTCCACGGGCGCTCGAATGGGCGAAGGAGTGCTTGGCCTACGCCTCCCGGCATGGCAACGAGACCGAGATCGGCCACGCCCGGCTCGCGCGCGCCCTCGCCGGCGGCAACAGGCGGTCGGACGATCTCACCGAGGCGGTGCGGCTGTTCCGTCGGGTCGGCGATCTGCGTTGTCTGAGCCGCTCGCTGCTGCTGGCCGCCTCGGACGACCCCGGCCGAGACGAGTCGCTGCTGCGTGAAGCGCTCGAGGTGGGCGCGGCAAGCGGTGACCCGACCGTGCACGCTCCCGCAGCCGGTGCCCTCGCGACCACGTTGTGGGCGGCCGACCGTCGTGCCGAGGCGGCCGCCGTCCTCGGTGCGGCGGTGGCGGCGTTGCCCGACGTCGACCTGCTCGCACTGGTCCCTCGGGACCTGGCCGGCGATCTGGGGCAGCCTCGCTGAGAGTTCCGTGCCGAGCACGGATGGCGGCGCACCGCCGCGCGGATTGACTGGAGTCAGATCACCGACCCACCATCGTCCGCAGAAAGCGAGTCCACCATGTCCCGGAAAGCAGTCATCAGCCTCACGACAGGTCGTGAGGACGTCGAAAAGGTCACGGTCGCACTTCTCGTCGCGGTCGGCGCCGCAGAGACCGGGCGTGACACTCTGATATTCCTCACCCAGGAGGCCGTCCGCCTCGCTCTGCCGGGCATCGCGCACGGAGTCGGCTGCTCGGGTTGCCCGAGCCTGGAGTCACTCGTCGAGCGGTACCAGGCTGCGGGTGGACGGATGTTCGTGTGCCCGATCTGCGTCGACGCACGTTCCATCGACGCGAGCGAGCTGATCGCCGGGGCTGAGCTCAACGGGACGATCCCGATGTGGGACTGGATCGGTGACGAGGGCGCGACGACCTTCAGCTACTGACGACCGATCAGCGGGATCTGAAGCAGGGAACTGACGGCAGGCCACCGGAATCTCGGGCACCATCGGCCGCTGTACCTGCGAGCGGAGCAGACGGCCGAGGCCGAGTGACGCCCCCGGCCTCGGAGCACACCGCGTCGCTCTCATCCCAGCAGAATCTCCCGCACGCGGTCCTGCACGGCGGCGCGGTCGGGGTGGACGTAGAGCGCGAGGTGCGTGCCCCGGTCGAGGGCCAGCAGCTCCGCGCCCGGGATCGTCGTCGCGGCGAACGTACTCTGCGCGGGCGGGAGGTCGGCGTCCGCGGTGCCCTGGACGACGAGGGTGGGCGCGGTGATCCGCTCCAGCTCCAGCGAGTCGATGGCGGCGAACTGTGCGAGGTCGTTGTCGTAGCCGACCTTGCGGTGCCGGTCCGGCATGGAGGTGGGGCCGAGGTCGAGCGCGAAGCGGCGGGCGTCGGGGTCGGCCATCACCTGCGCGACGCGCGCGGCGAGTTCCTCGGGGGTCAGGTCGCCCTCGCCGGACAGCTCGCCCTTGACGTACTCCTCGGGCTGGTGGGCGGCGATGAGCCGCATCAGCCACTGGCCGGGGGCGGTGGTCGTCATGAGCCGGGTGGGCAGGTCCTGTTCCGGCACGGTGTAGGCCTGGCTGACGGCGGCGTTGGCGACGATCGCGGTGACTCGCTCGGGGTGCCGCACGGCGTGCCGGTAGCCGGCAGGCCCGCCGCCGGACCAGCTGTACACGCCTGCTCGGTCGATGCCGAGCTCGTCGAGCAGGGCGGCGACCAGGTCGGCCTGGGCGTCGATGGTCTCGCGCCCGGCGAGTGGGGTGTCGAGGTAGCCGGGGCGGGACAGGAGGATCGCGCGGAACCGGTCGGGGGGCAGGATGCGGGCCATCAGGCGGGCGGCGTCGACGCCGCCCGGGCTGCCGTGCAGGACGACGACGGGGGCGCCGGTGCCCTGGATGTCGTAGTCGACGGGGCCGAGGGTGGTCTGGGCGATCATGACGGGACCTTTCGTGCGGTGAGGTGCGCGGTCCAGGAGAGGAGCGCGAGGCTGATCACGGCGGTGGCCGCGATGACGGGCATGAGGTCGGTGGCGTCCCAGGCGGATTGCGGGTGAACACGAGCGCGCTCCACGCCCACTGTCAGGGCCACCCCGGTGAGCAGCACGGCGATCCAGCGCTTCATGCCCGGAACTCTCACCGAGCCCACTTCACCTTCACTCCAAGCGGGGTGAAGGCGAGTTGAAGGCGGCTGCGCGAGGGTCCGCTCAGCCTCGAGAGGAGCCCCTCATGACCATCCCGTTCGCCCGCCCGGGCACCCCGGCCTACGCGGCCGCCTGCGCCGGGTTCGACCTCGCCGCGATCCCCACGCCTGCGCTCGCGGTCTCCGCGACGTCCGAGGCGGACGTCGTCGCCGCCGTCGGCTACGCCGCCGAGCACGACCTGCCGGTCTCCGTCCGGGCGACCGGGCACAGCCCGATCCCCGGTGTGACCGGCGGGGTCCTGATCGATACTCGGGCGCTGCGGTCGGTGCGCCTGACCGGCCGCTCGGCGGTGCTGGGGGCCGGGGTGACCTGGTCGGACGTGCTGCCGCACTGCGCCCCGCTCGGCCTGGCTCCGCTGTGCGGGTCGGCACCGGACGTCGGCGCGGTCTCCTACAGCCTCGGCGGCGGGCTGGGCCCGTTCGGCCGCGCGCACGGCTGGGCCGCCGACCACGTCCGACGGCTTCGGGTCGTCACCGCGGACGCCTCCGTCCACGAGGTCCGTGACGGGGAGCTGTTCTGGGCGCTGCGGGGCGGCGGTGGGAACTTCGGCGTGGTCACCGAGCTGGAGACCGAGCTGGTACGCGTCGAGCAGCTCTACGGCGGCGGGCTGTTCCTGCCGGGCGAGTGTGCCGCGGACCTGCTCGCGGCGTTCGGACGGGCGACGGCCGACGCTCCTGACGCGCTGAGCCTGTCGGTGGCCTTCGTGACCTTCCCGCCGATGGCGCCCGCGCCGCTGGCCGGGAGGTTTCTGGCCCATCTGCGGGTGGCCCACCTGGGTGATCCGCGTGAGGCGGAGGCGCTGTTGGCGCCGCTGCGGGCGGTGGCCGAGCCGGTGCTGGACACCGTGCGGCCGTTGGGGATCGACGAGATCGGCAGCATCCACGCCGACCCTGTCACGCCGATGCCGGTGGCCTGTGGGGGTGCGATCCTGTCGGCGTGGGACGACGCCGCGATGGCCGTGCTGCTCGCCGAGATCGGGCCTACCACGCCGCACATGACGGAGCTGCGGCACCTCGGCGGGGCGCTCGCTCGGCCGGTGCGGAACGCCGTCGGCCACCGGGACGCCACCTACTCGGTCTTCACGTCGGCCTACCCGGGCGGCCCTGCCGAGGTGCAGACCGCTTTCTACCAGCGTCTGGAGCCGTTCACCGGCGGTCGCTCGCTCTACAACTTCACCGCTCACCCGGACAACACCCCCGCGGACGCGTTGCGTGCCTTCGAGCCGGCAGTCCTCGACCGGCTCCGCCTGGCGAAGAAGGAGTGGGACCCGCAGGACCGGTTCCGCTTCGCCCTTCCGTTCACCCCGCGATGATCTGGGCGAGCGTCAGGTCCGCGCCCGCCCGCCAGGCCTTCTCGTAGTCCGCGGCCGAGAGGGCCGCGCGGGCGGTGGCGCGCAGTCCGTCGGTCTCGGGGGCCGCGCGCCATTCGAGGCCTTCGCGGTGGCGTTGGGCTCGGGCGGCCGAGTACAGCCGCACCGCGGCCAGGTGGTCCCCGGCGAGGGCGAGGAAGTTCGCGCGCATCTCCACGAACGCCCCGCCCAGCGCGCCGCCCTCGGCCAGGTGCAGCTCGATCACCCGCTCCGACCAGGTCATCCCGACCTCCGCTGCCCCGGCGGCGAGCGCCGCGTAGCTGCCGGCGCGGGCGGCCATCCACGCCGCGACGTCCAGGTCGAGCTCGCGGGCCCGCGGGTAGACGGCCTCGGCCCGGGTCAGCGTCGTGGTCGGGTCGACGCGATCGCTCTCGACGAGGCTGCGGGTCGCGTCCGCCAGCACCTCCAGCACGGCGTCCCCGGCCGGGATCCGGTGGAGCATCTGCCGTCCGGCCTCGGGGTCCCCGGCGGACCAGAGGTTCCCGGCCTGGATGGCGACGTCGAGTCCGAAGGCGCCACGTTCGGCGGGCCCGATCCGGTCCGCGACGGCGAGGCCGAGGGCGCTGTGCTCGCGGCTGCGGTCGACGCGGCCCTGGTGGGCGAGCATCTTGGCGAGTCCGATGTGGGCCCAGGACACGGCGATTCCGTCGTCGGGATCGACGGTGCCGCACGCCAGCTCCAACCACCGCACCGCCTCGACCAGCTGCCCACGGTAGTACCAGTACCCGTGCAGCCAGCCCGCGGTCCGTGCCGCCGCCGCGGTCGGTCGCTCGACCAGGCCGCGGGCGAGCATGGCGCGCACGGCGGGGTAGTGCGCGTCGACGGTCCGGTAGCGGCGGCGCAGGTCGAGCCGGTCGGTGCGGGACTCGACGGTGGCCAGCGCGGCGACCCAGGCGTCGCGCCGGTCGAGAGTCGACTCCGTCTCGTCTCCCAGCTCGTGCGCCGCATGCGCACGCACGACGACGAGCTGCCGGAACCGCGTCCCACTCGCGCCGGGCGTGGCGGTCAGCAGCGAGCGGTTGACCAGCATCGCGAGCAGGTCGGCGGTCTCGGCGACCGGAAGCCCCACGGTGGCCGCGGCAGCCTGCAGCCCGAACGTGCCGGGCAGCGCGGCCAGCCTGCGGTGGACGAGCTGCTCGGCGGGGGTGAGCAGCCGGTGGCCCCAGTCGAGAGCGGACTGCAGGGACTGGCGCCGCTCGGTCCCCGGCCGCCCGATCCGCGCCAGCCGGACGGGATCGGTGCGCACCTGGTCACGGATCTCGTCGAGGCTGTACACGCGGGCGCGGGCGGCGGCGAGCTCGATGGCCAGCGGGAGGCCGTCGAGGTCGGTGCAGATCTCGGCTGCGCGCTCACGCACTTCGCCGGTGATCACGAGCTCCGGTGCGGCGGCGCGCAGCCGCTCGACGAACAGCTCGACGCCGGCCGCGGCAAGCTGTCGGACCGGGTAGAGCACCTCGCCTACGAGGTCGAGGGGTTCGCGGCTGGTGGCGAGCACCGTGACCGCGGTCCCGGCGGCGAGCACGGTGGTGACCGTCTCGGCGGCTTCGGCCAGGAGGTGCTCGCAGTTGTCGACGACCAGCAGCATCCGGCGTCCGCGCACCGCGGTCCGCAGGGCCTCGCCGGGCGAGCTCGCGGTAGCGGCGGTACCCCCGATCGTCGCGCCGACCACCTCGGCCACCGGCTCGCCCGCGAGGACGGGGGCGAGGTCGACGAACCACACACCGTCCGGATAGGCGGCCGCAGCACGGCGCGCGATCTCCACGGCGAGCCGGGTCTTCCCGGTGCCCGCCGTCCCGGTCAGCGTGACGAGCCGGTGCTCGCCCAGGAGCCCGCGGACGGCGGCAAGCTCGGACTCGCGGCCGAGCAGGGCGGTCATGGTCGCGGGCAGGTGGATCTCCGGCTCCCGGGGGGCTGTGGGCTCGCCCTCCAGGATCAACCGCTGGACCTCCCGCAGCTCCGCCCCCGGGGCGGTGCCCAGCTCGTCCCGCAGCGTGCGGCGGACCTCCTCGTAGACCGTGAGGGCCTGCTCGGTGCGTCCGCAGCGGTGCAGGGCGGTCATCCGGAGCGCGTGCAGATGCTCGCGGAAGGGCCACTCGCCCACGAGCCGGTCGAACTCGGGGAGCGTGCGGTCGGGGTGCCCGGTGCGGATCAGCGCGTCCAGCCTGCGCTCGGTCGCCTGGGCGCGGAGCTCGGTCATCCCCGCGACCCACGCCTCGGTGCCTGTGGGCGTGCCCCGCCACAGGGCGAGTGCCTCGTCGCAGCGGTCGAGACAGTCCGCGGGGCGGGCGGGATCGGCCGCCTCGACCAGCGCCGTGAATCGCAGCGAGTCGAGCTGCTCGGCCGTGACCCGGAGGAGCAGCCCGTCCGACTGCTTGAGCAGGACGGCAGGCGGGGTGCCGGTCGCGCGCTCCGGTTCGAGCTGCTTGCGCAGCCGAAAGACGTGCGAGTCCAACGTGCGCCATGCGGCGTCGGGCGCCGACTCGCCCCACACCGTGTCCACCACGGTGTCGACGGGGACGAACTCGTTGGCATGGGCGGCGAGCAACGCCAGGATCGCGGCAGGCACCCTCCCGCGGATGGGCACGCGGTGCCCGCCGACCGAGACCTCGAGCGGCCCGAGATCGTGCACCCGCAGCGTGCTCACCCACTCCCCGGGACACCGCCCGGAGGAACTCTAGTACTGCCAGGTCAGGACGATCGAGCCGTTTCCGGCCTCTGTCCACGTCCCTCCCGGCAAGGAGAACGCAGATGCCATGCTGACAGAGCCCATACAGAAGTCCAGGCTCGTGGACTCGGTCGATGTGGTGATCGGCGTGGATACCCACACCGACACCCACACCGCTGCGGTCGTCGTCGCGGCGACCGGGGCGGTGCCGGCCACGGTGACGGTGTCCGCGGACGCCGAGGGGTATGCCGAGCTGCTCGAGTTCGCCGATGCCCACGCCGGGCTGCGGGCGTCGGCGATCGAGGGCACCGGCGGCTACGGCGCCGGCCTGGTGCGCCATCTCGCCGCCGTCGCCGAGATGGTGGTCGAACTCGACCGGCCCGGACGCCCGGCGCGGCGCGGTGGGCGCAAGTTCGACCCGCTCGACGCGGCCCGCGCCGCCCGCGAGGCGCTCTCGCGCACCCGGTTGGCCCAGCCCAAAGACCGGCGCCGACCGGGTGGCGTTGCAGATGCTGTTGGCCGTGCGCTGCGGCGCGGTCGCCGCGAGCGCGGACGCCCAACGGCCGCTGCGTGCCCTGATCATCACCGCCCCCGAGCAGGTCCGGGACCGCTTCCGCGGGCAGAGCATCGTCGTCATGATCTCGACCGCGGCCAGACTGCGCCCACACACCGCCGCCGGAGACGTCCACGTGTTCACCGCGATGACCGCCCTACGCAGCCTCGCCCGCCGCATCCGCGACATGGAGACCGAGGCCGGTGAACACGAGAAGGCGATCCGCACCATCGTGCGGTCCTGGCGCCCGGACCTGCTCCCCTGCCCGGGGTCGGCCCCATCACCGCCGCGACCGTGTTCGCCGCCTGGTCACACCCGGGCCGCTGCCGAGACGACGGCGCGTTCGCGATGCTCGCCGGCGCCGCACCCATCCCCGCCAGCAGCGGGAAGACCGTCCGCTACCGGCTCAACCGCTCCGGAGACCGGCAACTCAACCGGGCCCTGCACACCATCGTCGTCTCACGGCTGCGCTACGACCCCGACACCCGCGCCTACGCCCAACGCCGCCGCGCCGAAGGCAAGACCGACCCCGAGATCCGCCGCTGCCTCAAGCGCTACATCAGCCGCCAGCTCTACCGACAGCTCGAACGCCCATCGTCTCGAAGGGTTGACGAACCAGAGGAGCGTCACGGCGACGGAGTGAGCAGCCATGGCGGCGGCTCCAGCGGCGGAGGTGGCGGCTGGGGCGGTGGCAAGGCGGGAACCGCGGGTGGGTTCGGGGGCGGCAGCGGTGGGGTGGAGGGGCAGGCTTCGCCTTCGCCTTCGCCAGCGACATCGCCGACGCCACCTTTTCGGTGGGCGACCCCTCCTACGGGAACGGTCAGGTCGTGCTGAACTGGGAGAGTCGATCCCAGCCTCGGGGACTTCACGACACGGTGCGCTTCACCCCGTACCGGGAAGGAACTTCGATGTCCCTGCAGGAGCTCGCGCGCGAGATGTTCACGCGGATGGTCGAAGCCAAGGACGCCTCCCTGGTCGACACCTACTACGACCCCGAGTTCGTCCTCACCACCAACGGGCAGACCCAGAACATCGACGAGTTCCGCGCGGGACACGAGCGCGTCTATCCCACAGCGATCACCTACCGCGTCGAGTACGACGAGAACTCCTGGGTCGAGGCGGGCGCACGGCTCGCCGCGCGTCTGTGGATCACCACAGAACGACCGGGCGAGGAGCCGCACCGCATCGAGGTGGTGTTCGTGGCCGAGTATCGCGACGGGAGGTTGCTCCGGCTCAACGAGCTGACCTGGCCCGACTGGTCCACGCTCGCCGCTTTCGAAACCTACTGACCCGCCTTACGGCAGAGGGGTGATCGTCTCGGCGCCCCGCTCACGGCAACCGGCCGACCTGCCCCTGTTCGAGTGCGGCGGGCGGGTGCGCCCGTCATGACCGGGCACACCGCCGCCGACCATCCGATGGACCGGCTCGTCGAGCTCGGAGTGGACCGGGTGTTCGGGGTGCCGGGGGACTACAGCCTCGGCCTTCTCGACCACGTCACCCATCACCGGGCCCTCGGCTGCGTCGGGACCACCAACGAGCTCAACGCCGGCTACGCCGCGGACGGGTACGCCCGGCTGCGCGGAATGGCCGCCCTGTGCACCACGTTCGGTGTCGGCGAGCTGAGCGCGATCAACGCCGTCGCGGGCAGCTACGCCGAGCACGTCCCGGTGGTGACCATGATCCGGATCCTGTGAGTGGAGAGGCCCGGCGAGGACACGGCACCTCGTCGGGCCTCTCCCGTGGTCGGCTCAGATCGACAGGTGCCGACGTACCGGCGGAAAGATCGTCGATGGCGGGGGCGGCCGACGTCGTGGTCGACGCTGGAGCCGTGCCTGCGAAGTAGGTGATCGAGGCACCCGTCGTCGGGTGGACGCGGCTTCCCAGCTCCTGGGTGATGGCGGCGTCCACGCCGGTCTCGACCTTGCCGCCGGGGAAGGCCCAGGGGGACGCCGTCTTGCCGCCGGATGAGCAGGACGCCGTCCGGACCGGTGATCACGGCTACGACGGCGTCGGCCATGGGCCCAGCCGGGGCCCGGATGCAGGCAGGGGTGGACGGTGGACAAGCATGGCTCCACGACCGCTACTCGCGCACCCTCCGTGATCTTGCGCGGCCGAAGCTTTTGGACAACCGGGCGAGCTACCGGTTGCTGTCCGCGGACTGGTCCGGCGGCCGCGTCCCGGTTCGGCTTCAACTGCACCAGCTACTTCGACGTGCTCGACGTGTGCGAGGCCGTTGGGCACGAGTTCGCCGATGCCTGGCAGCGGCGCGGCCGGAAGCGCCCGAGCCCTGCCGACCTCCCGCTGCGACGGCTGATGGAGTTCCTCGGCAACGCCGAGCACGACGGCAACAGCGTCGACCCCATCGACTACCTCGCCGAGGAGCCGTTCGCGTCGTTCGAGTGGGCGCGGCTAGCGGGCGATTCTCGAGTGTCGGCGCTGGCGCTCGTGCTGGAGCCGCTGACGTTGTGGATCGAGCTGCTGACGGTGGCGGTGATCGAAGCACCGGTGTTCGACAGGCTCTTCCGAGACATGGTCGCAGTGAACGAGGAAGGTGCCGCAGTCAGCACCGACGCAGACAAACCGGCGATCGGGATTCCGTTCACGTCCGAGGCGCGGGAGCGACTTCGCGACGAGCCACTCTCGCCGATTGCCCGCGCGTGTATCGAACTGTCCTGGCAGCACAGGCACAGCCTGCTCGGCCGGTAAGGACGCGGGTCTCCGCGGCGGTTTGAGAACTCTCTCCCCGCTTCGGGCTGCTGCCGGCAAGCCCCTGTCGAGGGGGTCAGCGTCCGAGGATCTTCTGGAGTGCTTGGGTGAGGATGGCGCGCTCCTGGGTGTCGAGTGGTTCGACGAGGTCCTCTTGGACGGCCGTCAGGCGGTCGTGGATCTGTCTGAGGCGTTCGCCGCCTTCGTCGGTCAGCGTCACCACGTTGCGTCGAGGGTCGGCAGGATCCGAGCGGCGTTGCAGGTAGCCCGCCGTTTCGAGCTCGAGTACCCGCTCGGCCACGTCCTTCCGGTCGATGCGGAGGCGCCTGCCGATGTCGGCCTGACTGCACGGCCCGAACTCCTCGACGGCGCAGAGGACGGCGTAGTGGTAGCGCCCGGCTCCGAGGGCGTCGAAGACCTCGCGGGTCTGACGGGCGACGGTCGCGGAAATCTGCGTGATCAGCCAGGTGGGGGTCTGCAGGAGTCGCTGTGGGGGGCGTTCGCTCATCTCGCGTCACTGCTCCTTGCGTTGGTCTCACCAACGCTCTACCTTGTGTTGGCGTCACCAACTATAGGGGGATCAGTGACTCGTCCATCGAACCCGTGGCTTGTTCTCGGTGCAGTAGTGACCGCTCAGCTGATGATCGGCGTCGACGCGACGATTCTGGCGCTGGCGGTTCCGGACATGGCTGCTGAGCTGGAGATGTCCACGGGTGCGACGGCCTGGGTGATGGCCGGCTACGTGCTCGCCGCCGGGTCGTTGATGATCGCCGGGGGTCGGGTCGCCCAGGCGGTCGGGTACACGCGCACGATGACGATCGGGCTCCTCCTCTTCGGCGTCGCCTCCGCGGTCGGTGGCGCTGCTCATGCCGACTGGATGGTGATCGCGGCCCGAGTCGGTCAAGGGGTCGGCGCCGCAGCGATGACCCCTGCCGGGATGGCGCGACTGTCAGCGGCGTTCCCCGACGAGGGCCGCGGGAGGGCGTACGGCGTCTTCGGGATGATCATGGGTAGCGGTACGGCCATCGGCTTGTTGCTCGGTGGCCTGTTGACGCAGGTGTCGGGCTGGCGCGCCTGCATGGACGTCAACGTCGTCTTCGTCGCAGTGTCGCTGATCTTGTCTGTGTTCGCCCGTGACCGAGCGGAACGCTCGTCCGGGCACGGGCGTGGGTGGTGGCGCAGCGTGCTTCTCGCTGCTGGGGCCGCCTCGATCATCTATGCCCTCACCAGCGTTGACTCTCCAGGGTCGGCGGTGGGCAGCGCTCTGGTCGGCGTCGTCGTCACCGGAGTGTTCATCGCAGTCGATCGGCGTTCGCGTAGTCCGCTGATCCCCGGCGAGCTGTTCCGGGACCCGGCTCGGAGGGTCGCTTACCTCGGGCTGTTCCTGTGGGGCGTCGCGACGATCACCACGTTCGTTGCGGCGAGTCGTTCCCTTCAGGACGAGTATCGGCTCCCTCCGCTGGCGGTCGGCGCGATGTTCCTCGTCTATCCGGTGGCGATCCAGGTCGGCCTGCTCCTCGCCCGCCGAGCAGCAGCCGCGCCGGGGACTCGATCGATCGGGATCGGGCTCGCGTTGATCGGCGCCGGACAGGTCGTCTTCGCGGTGTCGCCGGAGGGCCTGGGCGCCGTGCTCGCCGCGTTGGTACTCATGGGACTGGGCACTTCGCAGGTGATGCCGAACGCGAACAGCGCCATGAACCGAGACGCCGGGCCTCATGCGGGAGTCGCCGGAGCCGTCGGCACGACTCTTCAGCAACTCGGTGGCAGCGTCGGACTTGCGGTCCCGGTCGCACTCGCCGCAGCCACGACGTACGCGACCAGCATCGCGGCAGGCGCTACGGCGCTCGTGCTGCTGGTCGGATCGGTCCTCGCCTGCCGTCAGTCCACGTCCCGCGCTCTCCATGCACCGAGACCGGACGTCGCATCGACCTGAGGCTCCTCCTCACCGGAGAAGCGGACAGGGCCTGTGCGAGGGCTGCCTGGAGGCGGTCCTCGATACAGCTCTGGGATCCAGGCCCGTACCGGCGGCCAAACCGGGTAGTAGGTGATCGAGTCGGCGCGGCGCTCCTCGATCTTGGTGAACCAGATGTCGGCGGCCTCGCGGAAGCGGGAGTGCGGGCCGAGGGCCATCTCCTGCGGTGCGCCGGTTCGCTCGCGAAGCGCGTCCTGGAGCGCCTTGTTCGCGGCGCTCTTCGTGGCCGCCCACCGGCGAACGGGACGGGTCACCCCCGTCCCAGTCTCGGTAGAGGCAACGGCCGAGCCACTGCCCTCGGCTGCGGGTGGCCTGGATCTCGCCGTGACTGCCGAGGGTGAGCGGAGGGCGGGCCATCGCGGGAGCCTCTCCGGAGGAGTCTCCGTGTACCAAGCGGTCACTTGATCTCCGAAAACGCTAACAGGCCAGACCGACAACCGGTCTGACCTGCTAGTTTGCGTACACCGCCACGGACTTGAACCGTGAACCCGCTGGAGGGGAGTCGGGTGTTCCACCACCTGCCGTGATCCTTGTTCATGCTGCTCAGAGGCCCTATCGGGGACGAGTCGATCATCAGTGGAGATGTCTGTTCGTCACGGTGATCTGTGGTAAGCGGTGACCAAAACGGTGACTTCGACAGCGCGCATGCCCGCGACGCTCGTGGTCAGATTTCTTTCGGCTCGGGGCGACCGAGGGTGGATTCGATGTTGTCGAGCATCCAGGCGAAGCCTTCCTCGATCCGTTCGTCCAGCGCAAGAGTTCCGGCTGCGGTGGTGAGCGGCTCGGTCCTCGGCTCTGCGGCGGCGTGCGTCTCGGCGACGACCTGCTCGAACAGGTTGGAGCGGCGGAGCGGTCGGAGGTAGAAGTGGTGGATGCCGCCGACCCAGCCTGCGTACTCGGCGTAGAGCAGGCGGGCTCGCCGGGGTCCGAAGCCGATGTCGGTGAACAGCGCGAGCCCGGCCTCGTGGGCGTCGAGGACGCGTGGGCCGACCGCGGTGATGCCTTCGATGAGTTGGACGTCGAGCACGCCGGGGTGGGTGTCGAGCCAGGCGAACATCGCGTCCCGGTGGCGCCGTAGATCGGCGCGCCAGTCCCCGCTCCGCTCGGGCACCGGGAGCGTCTCCTGGGCGCGGAGGGCGGCGGCTTCGAGCAGCGCTGCGCGCGACGGCACCCAGTGGTAGATCGCGCGAACGGTGACGCCGAGGTCGCGGGACACCCGCGACATGGTGACCGCGTCGATCCCGGACTCGGTGAGCAGGCGCAGAGCGTGGTCGGAGATCACGTCGGGGTCGAGGACGGGGCGCCCGGCGCGCTTCTCAGGGCGTCGGCGCAGGCCACGGCCGCCGACGGTCCGGGCGGTCGGGTGTGGTGGTGGGTCCGGCTCCGCGCTCACGCGGCGAGTCTATCCAGAATGAAGTCATACCCCTTGACATTGAAGATAGGTGACCCTAATTTCCGGGAGGTCGGGCGACTCGTCCCGGCATCGCAGGGATGTGGAGGGTGGACCGTGCTGAGCGGACTCCGGCTGATGGGCGGCGCGCTCGTCGGCGCGTTGGTGCTGGTGGGGTGTGGGGGTGGAGCAGAGCCTTCGTCGCAGGAGACGGTCGCAGCGCAGACGCGCTCGGTGACCCACGAGCTGGGCACGGTCGAGGTCCCGGCGCAGCCGCGGACGGTCGTGGCCGTGGACGAGCTGGCGGGGCTGGCGGCGCTGTCGCATGGCATCACGCCGGCGGTGGTCTACACGGCGGCGGGGGACAAGGGTGCCCAGGCGGTGCTCACGGGTGCCGGGGTCGAGCTGGCCGAGGTCGCGGTCGCGGGGCTGCCCTCGACCGAGGAGCTGGCGGCGCGCGGTCCGGACCTGATCGTCGGGACCGGGCCGCAGGGCGCGGTCGGCACGGCCTATGCGGAGGTCTCGAAGCTGGCGCCGACGATCGTTCTGCCGGTGAGTGGGGACTGGCGCGAGATGACCACGAAGGTCGGCGAGCTGCTCGGCGACCCGGACGGCGCGGCCCGCCAGATCGCCGGGACCGAGGCCCGGCTGAAGGAGGCCGCGGCTTCCTCGAACGGCCGAGTGTTGTCGCTGCTGGGGAACTCGTTCGGCACCAACAACTTCACGATGCCGCAGAACGCGCCGATCTCGGCGCTGATCCGCGAGGCGGGGTTCACCCGGCCCGCGGGCCCGCAGCAGGAGTCGGTGGACGGCTATTCCACCGTGCTGTCGGCGGAGCAGATCTCCGAGCACGACGGCGAGCTGATCGTGGTCCCTGCGGGCACCTGGTACGACGCGGACGCGCTGCTGGCGCTGCCGACCGCCGCGACTCTGGCAGGCCCGGTGTCGAAGCCGCTTGCGGAGGCGTGGTTCGGCACGTCGCCGTTCGCGTTCTTCGTCTCTGCGGGCGACCTGCGGACGCTGGCGTCGGGGCAGGGTGAGCTGAGCACCGAGTCGGCCGTGCCGGCGCTCTGGCAGCAGTTCGAGCAGGCCTCGGCCGCATGACGGGGGGCGGTCTCGGCGAGTTGCTGCGTCCGGTTCGGAGTCGGATCGCGGCGGTGGTGGTCCTCTCGGGGATCGCCGCGGTCCTCGGCGTCGTGCCGCTGGTCGCGCTCGTCGAGGTCGCCCGGGCGGTCGTGGCTCCGGGTCCGATCGACGGCACGGCGGTCTGGGCGGCCGTGGTCGTCGCCGTAGCGGCACTCGTGCTGCGGGCCCTGCTGGTTCCGGTGTCGTCCCTGATCGCGCACCTCGCGGACGTCCGGCTGTCGGCGGATCTGCGCGAGCGGGTGGTGGACCGGCTCGGTCGGGTCCCGCTGTCGTGGTTCGGGTCGGTGAACTCGGCGCGGGTCAAGGCCGCGGTGCAGGATGATGTCGGGTCGTTGCACCACCTCGTCGGGCACTCGGTGCACGAGGTCACCACGGCGGTCGTCGTGCCGGTCACGGTCGTGGCGTGGCTGCTGTCCGAGGACTGGCTGATGACGCTGGTGACCTTGCTGCCCGTCGTGGCGGGGGCCCTCGCGCTGCGGGCGACCAATCGGGGCACGGGGGAGCGGCTGCTGGAGTTCGGCGGCGCGATGGTGGCGCTCGACGCCCGCGTACTCGAGTTCGTGCGCGGCATCCGGGAGGTTCGGGCCGCGTACCGGGAAGGCGGCTACCCGGCCTACAGCGAGGCGTCGAGCCGGTTCGCCGCGGCGCACCGCGGCTGGGGGGACGCGACCTCGCGGGCGTCGTCGGGGCTGGAGCTGGCGACCTCGCCGGTCACGATGATCGTCGTGACGGCGGGGGCGGGGACCGCGCTGGTGGGGCTCGGATGGCTGCCCGCCGGGATCGACGTCCTGCCCTTCGTAGTGCTCGGCCTGGCCATCCCGACCCCGGTGCTCGCCGTCGGGTATGGGTGGCAGAGCCTGCTGGCCGCACGCGGGGCGGCCGAGCGGATCACCGCGGTGCTCGCCGAGACCGAGCTCCCGACGCCGGCGACGGGACCCCGCCCCGGCGGGGGCTGCGTCCGGTTCGACGGGGTGGGTGTGGACTACGGAGACCACCGGGCCCTGGACTCGGTGTCGCTCACCCTGGAGCCGGGTACGGTCACTGCGCTGGTCGGACCGTCGGGGGCGGGCAAGTCGACCCTGGCCCGGCTGCTCGCCCGGTTCGACGACCCGACCCGCGGCACGGTGTCGATCGGCGGGGTCGACCTGCGCGAGCTGGACCGGGCCACGCTCTACGAGCAGGTCGCGTTCGTCTTCCAAGAGACCGGCCTGCTCGCGATGTCGGTGCGGGACAACGTGTCCATGGCTCGACCCGAGGCGACCGACGACGAGGTTCGGGCCGCGTTGGGGGCGGCCCGGGTGCTCGACGTCGTCGACGCGCTTCCGCGGGGGTGGGGATCGGTGGTCGGCGAGGACGCCGTGCTGTCCGGTGGTGAGAGACAACGTCTCACCATCGCCCGCGCGCTCCTCGCCGACCGACCAGTCGTGGTGCTCGACGAGGCCACCTCGGCGATGGACCTCGAGACCGAGGCCGAGGTCGGCGCCGCCCTGCGCACGCTCGTGGCCCAGCGGACCGTGCTGGTCATCGCGCACCGGCTGCACACCATCGCCGGGGCGAACGCGATCGTGGTGCTCGACGCGGGGCGGATCGTCGAGTCGGGCACCCATGGCGAGTTGCTCGCAGGCGGGCGGCTCTACCCGGAGCTGTGGGCGGCCGACGCGCGCGAGGAGGCGGTTCGATGATCCGGGACCTGCGTGGGTTGCTGCCCGATCCGCGGCCCTTCGACCTGCTGGTGGGGCTCCTGGTCGTGGCCGCGGTCCTGCACGGCGTAGTGGGCGGGTTGCTGATCGGGCTGCTCACGGCACTGCTCGCGGGTGAGCTCGCCGGGGCGAGCTGGTGGCTGCTCGGAGTGGCCGTCGCGGCGCTCGCGCACCACGCCGTGCTGGTCGTGGCGCACTCTCGCGCTCGGGGGGTGTCCGCAGTTCTGCTCGTTCGGGTGCAGGCCGCGATCGGGGAGAAGCTGACGACGCTGCCGGGCGGGTGGTTCGCCCCCGCCCGCCCCGCCGAGGTCGCCGCGCTCACCACCAAGACCGCCCTCGACGTCGCCAACGCCCCCGTCCACCTCCTCGGCCCGGTCGTCACCGGGTTCGTCACCCCCGCCACGGTCGCGGTGATCGCCCTGACGCTGGACTGGCGACTGGGCGTGGTCCTCGTCGCAGGCGCACCACTGTTCGCCCTGGGCTACCGGCTCCATCAGCGCATCGTCGAACGCGACGAGCGCGTGTGGGCCGAGTCCACGACGCGCACGACCGAGCGGGTCCTGGAGTTCGCCGACCAACAGCCGGTCCTGCGTGCCTTCGCGGGCGGCCCGCACCGGCCACTGGCCGATGCCCTCACCGCCCAACGGGACGCCATGCGCGGCATCGTGTTCGGCGCCGCGGGCGCCTCGGTGCCGCTGATCGTGGCGATCCAGGCGGTACTCGCCGCCGCACTGGCGGTCGGCGCGTTCCTGGCTGCGGGCCAGGCCGTCGACGCCGGGCTGCTCGTCGGGATCCTGGTGCTCGCGGTGCGCTTCGCCGAGCCGCTGACCGCGGTCGCGGACGTAGCCGCTGGGCTGCGCATGGCCGGTGTCGGGGTGGGGCGGGTACAGCGGTTCCTCGCCACACCGACCCTGCCCGAACCGGTGTCGGCCGCGGTGCCGGGCCCACGGATCAGCCTGGAACTCCGCAACGTCGACTACGGCTACGCCCCGGACCGCCCCGTGTTGCACGGTGTGTCGCTGGTCGCCGAGCCCGGGAGCCTGACCGCGGTGGTCGGGTCGTCCGGGGCGGGCAAGTCCACGCTCCTGAAGCTGATCGCCCGCGCGGACGACCCGTGGGCGGGCGCGGTGCTCCTGGGCGGTGCCGACCTGCGCGCCCTCGGCACCGCCGCCGTGCTGGACCTAGTGTCGGTGGTGGACCAGGAGCCCTTCCTGCTTGCGGGCACCCTCGAGGAGAACGTGAGGATGGGGCGGCACGGCGACCTCGACCGCGTCGCGGCGGCAGCCCGGGTGGACGAGATCGTCGAGCGGCTCCCGCACGGGTGGGCGACACCGGTCGGCGAGGCCGGCGGCGCGCTGTCCCGCGGAGAGCGACAACGCGTCGCGATCGCCAGGGCACTGCTGCGCGACACCCCCGTCGTCCTACTCGACGAGGTCACCTCGGCCCTCGACGCCACCAATGAACGCCTCGTGGGAGAGGCGGTGGCGGCCCTGGCCCGCGACCGTGTCGTCGTCGTGGTCGCCCACCGGCTCCAGACCGTCCTCGCCGCCGACCGGATCGTCGTCCTGGACGATGGCCGGATCGCCGACGTCGGCGCCCACTCTGAGCTGCGCGAGCGCCCCGGGCGCTATCGACGGTTCGTCGAGAGTCGGACCGCCGCTGTGGACTGGTCACTGACGAGAGATGAGCGCAACGCCGCTGACGGGAGGATGTGCCGCGGCCAGTAACACCGGTGCTCCGAGGGTCGACTGTGCGCAAGGACGGCAGGCCACACGTCGGGGAGGGGCTGTGATGCGTTCGACGGGTCCCTTGACCACTCCCTTCAGGGCCGCTCCGGCGATGCGGCACAGGTGGATCCTCGGCCTCGTTGCCGCCGTAGTCCTCACGCAGATGGTCGGCGCATGCCATACGCGCGCTGAGATCGTGATCCCGCCGTCCTCGATCGCCGTTGCCGTGCACGACGGTGCTCATCCTGCGGCGGCTGCCTCTGGCTGCGTCAGTGCGATCTTCAAGGCGTGCCACGCGGTGCTGGACCCACTCCCGGTCGGTGGGGCGCCGACGGTCGACGGAGACACCGCAGTCCTGGGTCGAGCGCCCGCAGGGACCCGGCGCGCCGCAGGGCACCTCCTTCGGTCCCCGCCCTCGCACGCTCGACGCCTCGCCTCCCTCTCCGTGCTGCGGACGTGACGGGACAGCCGATCCGGCTGTCCCGTCATCTACCGCACCCCGAGGAGTCTCATGTCCACCGAACCGACCCACGACGTCCTGCCCGTCAACGACCGTGAGAGATCCGAGAGGGTTCTGCGGGCGCTCGCCCCGGTGTCGCGGCTGCTCAACCGGGTTGCGCTGGTGATGCTGCGAGAGGACGTCGGTGGCCAGGGCCGCCACGTCGACCCCGATGCCCCGGGCGCTCCACCTCCGGCGACGGCGCGCTGGACGACGGCGCACGCCGCGGCCGTCGCGAGCCCGACGATGGAGCATTTCCGTTCGGCATTGCGGCCGGTCGGCGGCGGGACCGAACGGGAGGGTGTCCTCGACGATCTCGCCCGGTACTTCTCGATCAGTTCGGAGGAGGCGTTGGCCCGCTGTCTGGACTGGGAGAGCGCGAGTCTGCAGGAGTGGGAGGCAGCGCCGAGGGACAGCGTGGACGGGATCGCGGGCTTCTACGCCTCGGCGACCTCATGGGCCTTTGACCTGTCCTGGTACAACTACCTGCAGGTCAGCGGTACGGGTTATCCGAAGTCGGTCATCGTGGCGGACCGCTTGCGGATCGCGAGTGGCATGCGGGTTCTGGACTACGGGTCCGGTGTCGGGGCCACCGCGCAGTTGTTCGCTGCCCTCGGCTGCGAGGTGACCCTCGCCGACGTCGCCAAGCCGTTGCTGGACTTCGCCCGGTGGCGGCTCGACGAGCGCGGAACCCCGGCGAGGTACGTGCATCTTGCGGCGGCCTTGCCCGTGGCGTCGTTCGACGTGGTCACGGCGTTGGATGTGATGGCGCACGTGCCGCCGGAGGAGCTGCGGGGGACCGTCGAGGCGATCCACGCCGCGTTGCGGTCCGGTGGGTTGTTCGTGACGGGGTTCGACGTGCGGCGCAAGTCGCGGCGCAACGCCTGGCACCTCTACGACGACGACCTGCCGTTGCGCTGGGAGATCGCCCGGGCCGGCTTCCGCCGAGCCGATCTGATCGACGCGGGCGTGTGGATCTACCGCGCCGGATCGACGAGGGGGGTACGGGGTCGAGCCCATATCGCCTGGGCGTGGGTCAGGCTCGCGAGCCCACCGGCACGGCTGCTTCGACGGTGCCGCCGCGTCGTGGCCCGGGCGGGTCTGACGGTGTTCTTCCTCGTCGCGGCACGGCGCTGAGGTGTCATCGGCCGAGTCGGCGCAGGACGACCGCGGAGACGGCGACGATCACCACGACGACGCCGATGAACCACGGCCATACGGGGCTGCCGCCCTCCTCGGCGACAGCCGGTGCGGGAGCGGGGGTGGAGGTGGTCGAGACGGGTGTGGGTGCGCTCGTGGTGGCGATGACGCCGGAGTTCGAGACGGTGTAGCCGACCTGGCCGGTGATGGGGTGACCGTCGTTCGAGGTGACGCGGTAGCCGATGGTGTAGGTGCCTGCGGGGATGTCGGTGCGGACGGGGATCGTTACGACGGGGCCGGTCACGAGGGGCGCGCCCGCGTCGACCCTGGTCCCGTCGGCGGCGGTGACGGTCGTCGCGACGAACGAGGGGCTCGGGGCCGCGCTGAACTCGAGGGTCACCATGGAGGGCGGCTCGTCGAGAGCGCTGCCTTCCGCTGGGGTGGAGCTGAGCAGGTCTTCGTGGGCGAGGGCGGGCGAGACGAGTCCGAGCAGCCCCAGGGCGAGGAGCAGGCCGAGCGACACGGTCCTGAGCAGGGTCTTGGTGATCATGATGACTTCTCCTGTCGGGCGGGGCGTGAACGGAGGACGAGCGAGCCGAGGACTGCCGTCGCGCCGAGGCCGGTGAGGGTGAGCTCGATGGGTCCGCCGAGGGCGGTGGCGGCGGTGGTCCCGGTCTTGAGCGGTAGCTCGGCGACGAGCAGGCCGGGCTCGAACGAGCCGGTGCGGGCGATGACGGTGCCGTCGGGAGCGATGAGGGCGCTGATGCCGCTGGTGGCGGCGAC
The DNA here is from genome assembly GCF_021728735.1 of Pseudonocardia sp. WMMC193. Taxonomy (NCBI): domain Bacteria; kingdom Bacillati; phylum Actinomycetota; class Actinomycetes; order Pseudonocardiales; family Pseudonocardiaceae; genus Pseudonocardia; species Pseudonocardia sp. WMMC193. The sequence goes on from NZ_JAKKDO010000003.1 coordinate 6,627,942, forward strand.
GGCGGTGGCGCGGTCGTGCTCGACGGCACGGACGCGGGACATTGCCAGCGCCTGGTGGGTCATGTCGCTGATCCCGAAGGTGGCGTTGTTGGAGGGGACGGCGAGGATCTCGGCGCCTGCCCGCACGGTGTCGCGGACGGCGTCGTCGAACAGGACCTCGTAGCAGGTAACGACGCCCACGGGGCCGACGCTGGTCTCCAGCGGCGCGGGATCGGTGCCCGGGAGGAAGTCCGCGGGCGCGCGGTCGACGAGTGGGGTGAGCGCGCGCAGGAGCTCGCGCAGCGGCATGGTCTCGCCGAAGGGTTGCAGCCGACGTTTGTCGTAGTCGTCGACGATGCCGACTCCCGGTTCGATCAGCAGCGCGACGTTGCGCGGTCCGCTTGCGCCCGGATCGCGGACGACGGTACCGACGACGGTGGGGCTGCCGACCGCGTCGACGACGGACTGGATCTCCGCCGCCACGGCGGGATCGTGGACGGGGTCGAGGTCGGAGGCGTTCTCGGGCCAGATCATCAGGTCGGGGCGTGGTGTCTCGCCTCGGTCGGCCTTGTCGGCGAGGAGGCGGGTCTGGGCGAGGTGGTTGTCGAGTACTGCACGCCGCTGGGCGGCGAAGTCGAGCCCGAGCCGCGGCACGTTGCCCTGGACGACGGCGACGGTGACGGTGTCGGAGGCCGGAGCGGGAGGGTGGGCGAATCCGAGCACCGCGGCGATCGGGATCAGGACGACGAGGAAGGCGGGCCAGCGCAATCCGAGGTCGGGGAGGCGGCGGTCTCGGACCGCGGCCATGGTGCATCGGGCGGCCGCGGCGAGCGCGGTTGCACCGATGACGACGGAGGCGGACATCAGCGGGGCCCCTCCGAGGGCGGCGAGGGGGAGCAACGGCCCGTCCGCCTGGCCGAACGCGAGCCTGCCCCAGCCGAACCCGCCGAACGGTATGCGGGCTCGGACCGCCTCGACGGCCACCCAGACCGTGGCGGTCCACAACCAGGCGCCGGGCAGCCGGGAGACCAGGGTGAGGGCGGCCCCGGCCGCAGCGAAGAACACGGTCTGCAGGCCGACGAGCGCGAGCCACGGCCCTGCCCCGACGAAGCTCCCGGTCCATTCCAGCAGTGGGAGCAGGAAGGTGGCGCCGAAGATCCCGCCGAGGAGGAGCCCGCTGCGGACCCGCGCGCCGTAGAGCGGTCCGATCAAGAGGGCGAGTGCAGGCAGCGCGAGCCACCACGACGTCCGGGGCGGAAAGCTCAGATAGAGGAACAGTCCTCCGGATGCTGCGCAGACGGGCCCGACGAGTCGCCTCACAGCGGCACGAAGGTCGCGGAGCCCGGCTCGTACGCGGACACGGACCCCTCGACGAGGTCGTAGAACCAGCCGTGCAAGGCGAGACGTTCCTGCTCGAGCGCCTCGGCCACGGCCGGGTGCGTGCGCAGGGTGCCCAGCTGGTGCAGAACGTGTGCGTAGGCGGGCTGGTGGCGGGTGGCGGAGCGGCGCACCGAACGCGGCCCGACGAAGCGCATACCGTCCGGGCCGTAGTCGGGACGCAGCGGAAGAGGAGCCCTCCCCACGCGATCCCGGAGGTCGTCCTCGGGGACCGACTCCTCGTGTTGGGCGGCCATCCATCCGCGGGCGGCCAATGCTCGGTCATCGGGCTCGGTCGCGAGGTCCAGGATGTCGCAGAGCGAGTGCCCGCACACCACGATGTGGCCGACGCCGAGCCCACGCACAGCTTGCTCGATGGTCGCCGCCTCGGCACCGGCTATCCCGGTGTAGGCGGGGACGCGATGGCCGAGGGTGCGCAGCTCGCAGATCTCGCCGGGTCCTGCGCCGGTGAGAGCGGTCGGCACGATGCGGGGATCCGAGCAGCTGATAAACAGCATCACCGGCGTGCGCGCGGCACTCGTGGCGGTGAGCCGGGCGCGGCGACGAAGGGTGATGGCGAGGTCGTCGAACCGCATCGTCAGGCTCCTGCTCGGCGGCCGAGAGCGGATTCGCGCAGGATGCCGAGCACCAGGTATCGGCCGGTGAGTACGTCGATCACCGCAGCTGCCACACCCCAGGCACCGAGTTCGACGACGGGCCCGCCTCGGCTCGCGCCGAAGGCCCAGACGATGAGGTAGAGGACCAGCGCCACGGCTGCGCGGACCACGACGATCCGAGGGAACCCGTACAGGCGGCCGTCGGTGACCAAGGCTGTGAGCAGACCACCACACGCGGAGGCGACCGCGACCGCGACGACGACCGCGACCGCCTCCGGCCCGGCGCCGGGCAGCGATGCGAGGAGGGCCAGATGGACGGCGAAGGAGACGAGGAGAAGGAACCGCACGCCGCGCGCCCACCGGGGTGAGGTGGGATCGCCGCGGCGCACGGCGTCGAACGAGGTGAACAGTGAAGGGTGCATCGACACTCCATGAGCACTGGAGACGTGGCGCGACGCGGCGATGTGCGCCGGCGTCCGTCCCGAGGAGGGCAGGGCTGATCCGAGAAATCCCGGACGATCAGCGCCTACTGACGCACAGCTCCTTGCAGAGGTCGGCACCCGCCGAGCCCGAGGGGGTCGGCAGGTCGGGAATCGCACACACCGGCAGAGGGCCGGGGGCGTGCTCCGGAAGCGCTTCGACCATCGGCAGCAGACCGGGCGACACGGACATCGTCAGCGGTGCGTCGGCGGCCGACGGGGAGTGCGAGGGGGCATGCGGCGACGGGCAGTCCGCGAACCGCTCGGCACCGTCAGCGTCAGTCACGATGCCCTCGGACTGGGCGGCGACCACTCCGGTGGACGCGGTGGCTGTCGAGGGGTGCAGGACGGCCGCGTGCAGGAGTACCCCTGCGACCAGGACGAACAGCAGCACAGCGCGGCGGACGAAGGTGCCGGGCACCGCGACCACCGCCTCGCGTCGGAACGGACCACCGGGATCGGCGAGCGCCGACCAGCCGACGACCAGGCTAGCCGGGCGCCGGGTGCGGCTCGTCCCTGACCTCAGGCTCCGAACAGCACGTCGCCGATGAGGAAGGCGTTGAGTCCGATGATCAGCGCGGCGACGACGATCGCCGCCGCGGTGGTCAGGCGGTGATTGACCAGCGGGCCCATGATCGCCCGGTCGCGGGTGAAGAGGACCAGGGGGATCAGGGCGAAGGGGATGCCGAAGGACAGGACCACCTGGGAGAGCACGAGCGCGGCGGTGGGATCGACACCGAGGCCGAGGACGACGAGCGCGGGGGCGAGGGTGAGTGCGCGGCGGAGCAGGATCGGGATGCTGCGGTGGATGAAGCCCTGCATCACGACCTGGCCCGCGTAGGTGCCGACCCCGGACGAGGCCAGGCCGGAGGCGAGCAGGGCGATGCCGAAGGCCAGGGCGGCCCCGGAGCCGACGGCGATCCCGAGTCCGGCGTGGACGCCTTCGAGGGTGTCGGTGTTCGGGATGGCCGAGCCTGCGAAGACGGCGGCGGCGATGAGCAGCATGGACGCGTTGACGATTCCTGCGGTGCCCATGCCCGCGAGGACGTCGAACCGGGTGGTGCGCAGGATGAAGCGACGCTCGTCGGTCGTGGCGCCGACGATGCGGCGTTGGGTGAGCGCGGAGTGCAGGTAGATCACGTGGGGCATCACGGTGGCGCCGAGGATGCCGGTCGCGAGCAGCACGGTCTCGGTGCCCGCGAATCGCGGAACGAGCCCGGCGACGGCGCCGGATGCGGAGACGTCGACCTGCCAGACGGTGCTGAGCAGGGCGACGAGGATGACGACGAACAGCAGGGTGATGGCACGTTCGAACGGCCGGTGCCCGCGGACCTGCAGGGCGAGCAGCGCGAACGCGACCAGGCCGGTGATCAGGCCTCCGGTGAACAGCGGGATGCCGAAGAGCAGGTACAGCGCGACGGCGCCGCCGATGACCTCGGCGAGGTCGGTGGCGATCGCGACGATCTCGGCCTGGGCCCACATGCCCCATCGCACCGGCGTGGAGAACCGCTCGCGGCACAGCTCGGCGAGGTTCAGCCCGGTCGCGAGCCCGAGCTTGGCCGAGAGGGTCTGGACCAGCATGGCGAGCAGGTTGGCGGCGACGATGACCCAAAGCAGCAGATAGCCGTACTGCGACCCGGCGGCGAAGTTGGTCGCGAAGTTGCCGGGGTCGATGTAGGCGATCGCGGCGACGAAGGCCGGTCCCGCGACAAGGAGCCGAGCCCGCAGGCCCCGCCCCGGAAGGGCCGTCGTCGTGTCCATGTCGGGAAGGTAGACGTGTCTATCAGTGAGGGGAAGACATGTCTCACTGTGAGACCGGCCCCACTGTGTCGTCATCTCCGGATTCGTGCCAGCGCTGCGCCAGCGCGGCGGGCATCGTGTAGTGGACCTCGGTGCGCTGACCGTCCTGTGCAGACGGTCCTAGCTCCCAGAGCACCGGCCATTCGAGCTCGCCGGCGGCTCGCAAGGTGCGACAGACGCGGGTGAAGCCCGAGAACGCGCCCCGGATCTCACCGCGCCGCAGGCCCGTCGCATTGCTGAGCCGGGTTCCGGAGATGCGGACGTCCGGCTCGGCTGCGAGTGCGTCGAAGATCGTGATCATCCGTGCGGTGCTGGGTCGGAGGTCATGGCGCAACGCTCGGAAGTCGGCAACCTCCCACAGCCAGAGCGGGATCCTCGGCATGGGTTCGCCGGCGGACGCGACGTAGGCATTGACAGCCTCGAGCAAGCGCCGCGGGACGAGCACGGGGACCAGCTCGGTGTCGTCGGGATCCGTGGTCATCGGGCCGGCCTCTCGTCGGCTGCGAACCCGGGTAGCGAGCGGGCAGCACGTGGATCCTCGGCGAGCCACCACGGCACCGTCGTCGCGGCGGTGCCGTGGACGCGGTCCAGGTGCCGATCCACGCGACGCTGCTCGCGCTTCTCGCTGCGGTTCCACTGCACGAACATCCCGGCGAGCAGGAACAGCACCACGACGTCGCCGAAGATCCACAGGAGGCCACCGCCGACCTTCTGGTCCGCCAGCGGGTCGCTGCCCCACTGCATTCCGATGATCATGAAATGCTCGGCGGCGATGAGGCTGTCCCGCAGCATGATGGGAATGCCGAGGACGATGTGGGCCGGGCCGAGCCCGATGACCAGCAGGAGCCGCATCACGTACGGCATGGGGTTGGGGAGCGGGTCGATGCCCAGCAGCGGCCAGTAGAGCAGGGCACCGACCAGGACCAGGTGCAGGTGGGTCAGATTGTGCACCCAGGAGTTCGTGAGGCCCAGCTCGAACAGGCGGCTGTAGAGGATCACGAACGGGCTGATGACGAACAGCACGTAGGCGACCAGGGGATGGCTGAGGACACGGACGTAGCGGCTGTGCACCACAGCCAGGAGCGTCTTGCGGGGACGGCCGGTGAGAGCGCGCAGGGCGAGGGTGACCGGGGCCGCCATGCCCAGCGGCGCAGGCGCGATCATCTGCAGGAACATGTGCTGAACGGCCGTCATGCTGAACAGCACGTCGTCGTAGACCCCGATCGCCGAGAACGTGGACAGGGCGATCGTGCCCAGACCGACGAACCACAGCACGGTCCGTCCGCGCTGCCAGGTGATGCCGCGGCGTCGGACGCGGCGCACTCCGGCGAGGTAGGCGGCGCCCGCCAGGATCAGGGCGACCAGCACTGCGGGCTCAATGGTCCAACTGGTCAACAGGGCGTGCAGGTCGGGTGGCGGGGGGATCGGGCCGTTCACGACGAGGCTCCGTCGCGACCGGTGGCGGAGGGCGCCTGATCGGTCGACCCGGATGGGGACGGCGAGCCGTCGGGTTCGGGGCTCGCCGCATCCGAGCCGGAGTCGCCGGGCTCGGGTTCGGTGCCGGGCTCCGGGCCCTCGGGCCTCGGGTTCTCGTGGTCGACGAGGCGACGCCGCCGCCTGGGGTCGGTGCGTTGGGCGAGGGCGATGAGCAGGCAGAGCAGGACGAGACCCGCGATGATCAACAAGATCGGGACGGGGGAGACGGCAGGTGGCGGCGCTGCGGCCATGGGGTGCTCGATTCACGGGCGGCGGGACCATCGGCCGCCGAGTGGGCGGGCCGAGGGCGAGGGCACGGAGGCCACACCTCGACGGTGAGGCCCGGGTGCCTCAGTTCCGGTCGACGCCGATCGCGAGCAGGGTGGAGCGTCCCGGTGACGCCGCGCCGGGGTCGTGCTCGGGTGTGCAGGCGCCGGTGCGGACCCGGGGTCCGGTCGACGGTGCGGTCTCCGGGGCCGGAAGGGATACCACGAGGCTCGGAGCCTGACTACGCACAGTGGTCGGATCGCTGGGTGGTGCCGGGTCGCAGTGCATGTCGTGGACGATGTGGTGCCCGGTGGAGGTGATCGCCGGGCCCGCCGTCGCGGTGGTCGTCGCGCAGAATCCGGCGACGAGCGCGAGCAGGGTGGCGAGCAGGAACGCCAGGCCACGGTGGAGGGTGCCGGACATCGGGCACCTCCCGCCTCATGCGTCCGCCGGTTGCCTTTCGACCGTACGGTGTCGAGCGGCCCCGCCGCCGGCGGGGTGCCGCCCGCGTCGTCACTCCGATGGGCGCACGGCGGTGACGATCCGGGGCCTGGGTAATCTCACGAACCGTGACAGGGGTGAGGTGGTCGGCGGCCGATCGCGGCGTGCGCACCCTCCTGGTGTTGGTGCTGATGGCGGTGGCGCTGCTCGCTCACTGCGCGGCTGACGGTCCGAGTAGTGGTTCGTTCACCCCGGTCGCGGCCATCGCCTACGCGGGCGACCCCGTCCCCGAGCCCCCGCCGGTCTGCCCCGACACGCACCCGCTGCACGACGGGGCGGGCGCGACCGTGTTGCGCACGGCCGCGTCGTCGGATCTCGCGCCGGCCCCAGCGGTCCTGGACCTGGGCCCGGTCTGGTCGTCGCCGGGTGCGCACTGTGCCCTCGCTGCAAGCCCGCTGGATGTGCCCGGCGGTTCCGCGCTGTGCCTGGAGCTCTGCGTCAGTAGGCGCTGATCGGCCCACCGGCCCCGTCCGTGACGGGCCGGTCCTGGCCGACCCACCCGCCCTGAGCGGGTCCTTCAGCGAGAACGGAAGACCGACGTGTCCCGATCCCGAGTCCTCGCCGTGCTCGGCGCCAGCGCCGTCGCCCTCGTCGCGGCCGCCGGCGTCGCCGTCGCGGGTGTGCCCACCTCGACCCGGCCCTATGTCGCGCCGCCCGGCCCGACACCGGCGAACATCGTCCCCGGCACGCCGTGCACGACCTCCGCGCGCGCCTGCGTGGACCTCGACTCTCACAACGCGTGGCTGATCCGCGGCGGGCAGGTCACCCGCGCGGTCCGGTTCGTCGACGGTGACGAGGAGACCCCGACCCCGCCCGGCACCTACCGGGTGGAGTGGAAGGCCGAGTCGTACACGAGCCGGGAGTTCAACACTCCGATGCCGTACTCGGTGTTCTTCGCCCCCGGGGGGATCGCCTTCCACGAGGGCGGGCAGACCACGCCGTCGGCGGGGTGCGTGAAGCTGGTGCGTGAGGACGCCCAGGCGTTCTTCGCCGACCTCCTCGTCGGGGACGAGGTGCAGGTCAAGTGACCCGCAACGCGAAGATCTCGATCGGCGTCGTGCTGGTCGCCGTCGTCGGGGTGCTGGTGGCGCTGCTGGTGCCGTGGGGCGGTGCGGACCCGGCCGACTCCAGCGCCGGGGGGAGCGGGACGGCGGGCATCGCCGCCCGCCCGGACAGCCACCGGCTCAGCACCGCGCCCGACGGCCCGACCTTCGTGGAGTTCCTCGACTTCGAGTGCGAGGCCTGCGGCGCGGTCTATCCGGTGATCGAGCAGCTCCGCGCGGAGTACGGCGACCGCGTGAACTTCGTGATCCGCTACTTCCCGATCGCGAGCCACTTCAACGCCGAACGCGCCGCCCGCGCTGTCGAGGCCGCCGCGCAGCAGGGGCAGCTCGAGGGCATGTACAAGCGGATGTACGAGACCCAGCTCGAGTGGGGTGAGCAGCAGGTCCCGATGGATGACAGGTTCCGCGGCTACGCCCGCGATCTCGGTCTGGTCATGGACGAGTACGACCGCGTCTACAACGCCCCCGAGACCCTCGATCGGATCCGCGCCGACCAGGCCGACGGGCAGGCGTTGGGTGTGCAGGGCACGCCCACGTTCTTCCTCGACGGGCAGCGCCTGCAGCCGCAGAGCGTCGGGGATCTGACCTCGGCCTTCGACGCCGCGCTCGCGCGATGAGCGCGGTCGTCGACCGGGCCGCGGCGCCGAGGGCGATGGGCCGGGAGCCCTTCGCGCGCGGCCTGCCGTGGCTGCTGCTGCTCGGCGGTCTCGTCGGGTTCGTCGCCGCCTTCGTTCTCACCGTGGAGCGGTTCGCGCTGGCGGCGGACTCGGACTACATCCCCACCTGCAGCATCAACCCGGTCCTGAGCTGTGGCTCGGTGATGAGCACCGACCAGGCCGCGGTCTTCGGGTTCCCCAACCCACTGCTGGGCATCGCCGGGTTCGCGATCGTCGTCGCTGCGGGTGCGGGGCTGCTGGCCGGCGCCCGGTTCGCGGGCTGGTACTGGGCGGGTCTGCAGGTCGGAGTCACCGCCGGAGCGGTGTTCGTGCATTGGCTGATCTTCCAGAGCCTGTACCGAATCGGGGCGCTGTGCCCGTACTGCATGGCGGTGTGGGCGGTGATCGTGCCGATCTTCTGGTACGTCACGCTGCGCAACCTCCACCGGCGCTGGCCCGGCAACCCGCTCGCGCGGCTGCACTCGGTCCCTCTCGCGGTGTGGTTCGCCGTGCTGCTCGCACTTGTCGCGATCCGGTTCTGGTCGTTCTGGTCGACGCTGTGAGGTGGGTCGTCGCAGCCCTGGCGATCCTGGTGCTCGCCGGGTGCTCCTACCGGCCTTCGGACGGCACGGCGCCGAGCCAGGCCAAGGAATTCACCTTCGTCGCCCCGGGCGGTCAGACCCGGCTGACCTACGACCCGGAGGAGCGGGGCGCGGTCACCGGGCTGGAGGCCGAGGACCTGGCCGATCCGAACCGGCGGCTCGGTCTCGCGGACTTCCCGGGCCAGGTCGTGGTGCTCAACATCTGGGGCTCGTGGTGCGGCCCGTGTCGGGAGGAGATCCCGGACCTGCAGGAGACCTATGCCCAGACCCGCGACCGCGGCGTGATCCTGCTCGGGATCGACGTCCGCGACGACCGCCAGGCCGCCCAGGACTTCCTGCGTTCGCGTCGGGTGGAGTACCCGTCGCTGTTCGACCCGGCGGGGCGCTCGCTGCTGGCGCTGCGTGGGTTCCCGCCGAACGTCGTGCCGTCGACGATCGTGCTCGACCGCAGCCACCGGGTCGCCGCGGTGTTCCTCGGGGCCGTCCGGATGAGCGAGCTGCGGCCCGTCGTGGACCGGGTGGCTGCCGAATGAGCAGCTACGACCTCCAGATCGGCGGCATGACCTGCGCGGCGTGCGCGGGTCGGGTCGAGCGCAAGCTCAACAAGCTCGACGGCGTGGTCGCCACGGTCAACCTGGCCACCGAGCGCGCGCGGGTCGACTGTCCACCGGAAACGGACCCGCAGGTGCTGATCGCGCAGGTCGAGCGGGCCGGCTACACCGCGCAGCGGGTGGCCGACGCGCCGGACGGCGGGGATGAACAGGTCGTCGACCTGCGACGCAGGCTGGCCGTCGCGGCGATCCTGGCCGTGCCGCTGGCGGACCTGTCGCTGGCGTTGTCGCTGTTCCCGGAGTTCCGGTTCCCGGGCTGGACCTGGGTCTGCCTGGGGCTCGCCGTGCCGATGGTCGTCTGGTGCGCCTGGCCCTTCCACCGCGCGGCGTGGAACGGGCTGCGGCACGGGACCTCCTCGATGGACACACTGGTCTCGCTCGGCGTGATCGCCTCGACGGGCTGGTCGGTGTGGGTCATGCTCCGCGGCGGGCCGGTCGAGCCGGGACTCGGCGCGGGATGGGCGGCGCTGACCCGCACCGAGGACGCGCTCTACTTCGACGTCGCGGCCGTGGTGATCACGTTCCTGCTGGCCGGTCGGTTCTTCGAGGCCCGCGCCAAGACCCGGGCCGGGTCGGCGATGCGCACCCTGCTGGCGTGGGGCGCGAAGGACGTCGAGCTCACGGACGGTCGGCGGGTCCCGATCGGAGCGCTCGGTGTCGGCGACGAGTTCCGGGTCCGGCCCGGCGAGAAGATCGCCACCGACGGGGTGGTCGTCGAGGGCTTCTCGGCTGTCGACACCGGGGTCGTCACCGGAGAGTCCGTGCCGCGAGACGTGACCGTCGGGGACACGGTCGTCGGTGGCACGGTCAACGCCGCGGGATCCTTGCTGGTCCGCGCGGTGCGGGTCGGGGTCGACACCCAGTTGGCGCGGATGGCGCGGCTCGTCGAGCAGGCGCAGGAGGGCAAGGCGGCGGTCCAGCGGCTCGCCGACCGGGTCTCGGCGGTCTTCGTGCCCGCGGTCGTCGCGCTCGCCGCCCTGACGCTGGTGGGCTGGCTGGTCTGGGGGCCGTCGGTGTCCGCCGCGGTCACGGCTGCGATCGCGGTGCTGATCGTGGCGTGTCCGTGCGCGCTCGGCCTCGCCACGCCGACGGCGATCCTGGTCGGCACCGGCCGGGGCGCCCAGCTGGGGATCTTCCTCAAGGGCGCGCGTGCACTGGAGTCCACCCACGCCGTGGACACGGTGGTGTTCGACAAGACCGGCACCCTCACCGAGGGGCGGATGGAGGTCGTCGCGGTGCGAGGCACCGACCCCGACCTGCTGCGCCTCGCCGCCGCGGTGGAGACGGCGTCGGAGCACCCGATCGCCGCGGCGATCGTCCGCGCCGCGCCCCAGGGTCTGCCCACCGTCTCCGGGTTCACGGCATTGCCGGGTCTCGGCGCCCGCGGCACTGTCGACGGGCGCGAGGTGCTGCTCGGCCGACCGTCCTTACTGTCCGACCGCGGGATCCCGGTGCCGTCCGAGTACGTGGGCGCGACCGTCGTCGTGGCCTGGGACGGCGAGGCCCGCGGGGCGATCGAGGTGACCGACCGGGTCCGGGACAGTGCCGCCGCCGCGGTGGCCGCGCTACGTCGGCTCGGCCTCACCCCGGTGATGGTGACCGGCGACAACCCGCGCACGGCGCACGCTGTCGCCGCCCAGGTGGGGATCGACGAGGTCGTGGCCGAGGCGCTGCCGGAGGACAAGGTCGCCGAGGTCCGGCTGCTGCAGGCCGCCGGCCGGTCGGTGGCCGTCGTCGGGGACGGGATCAACGACGCCGCGGCGCTCGCCGCCGCGGACCTGGGGATCGCCGTCGGGCGAGGGACCGACGCGGCGATCGAGGCGGCCGACGTGGTGCTGGGCCGCGACGACCTGCTTGTCGTCGCGGACGCCATCGCCCTGGCCCGCCGCACCCACCGCACCATCCGCGCGAACCTGGTCTGGGCGTTCGGCTACAACGTCGCCGCGCTCCCGCTCGCGGTCGCCGGGCTGCTCAGCCCGCTGGTCGCCGGCGCCGCGATGGCCCTGTCCTCGGTGTTCGTGGTGTCGAACAGCCTGCGGCTGCGCAAGTTCCAGGAGCTCCGGTGATCTGGCTCGGGATCGCGGCGTTCGCGTTGGTCACCGCCACTGCGCTGGCGCTGTGGGCGCCGAGCATCGCGGAGGTCTACGGCTACCCGGGCCTGGGCCCGGTCGTCGATGCGGGCCTGCCGCTGGCCCACGTCACCGCGCTCGGGGCCGCCGCAGTGGCAGTGGGCGGGCTCTGGCGTGCCGCGGTGCTGGTGCCGGGTGAGCCGCACGGGACCGTCACTCCGCAGGGGTATCGCGGGCTGCTGAGCGTGCGCCCCGCGGCCGCGGTACTCGCGGTGGCGGCGTTCCTGGTCGGCGCGCTGACCGCGGCGGAGACCGTCGGCACCCCACCTGCGACCTACCTGACCCGCCCGGACCTGCTGCTCACCGGTCTCGGCGCCGTCGAACCCGCGACGGGCTGGGTGATCACCGGCGCGGTCGCCGCAGTGGTCGCGGGACTGGCGGGCGCGGTGCTGAGCTGGCGCGGCGCCGTCGGACTCCTCACCCTCCTGCTGCTCGGGCTCGCCGTGGCTCCGATGACCTCGATCGGGAACGGCTCGCGCGACCACGACTGGTCCGGCGACTCCGCCACGCTGCACGCGCTGGCCGCGCTGCTCTGGGTGGGCAGCGCGATCGCCGTGCGTGGGCTGGGGCCCGTCGCGCAGCGCCGCCACCGGCGCACGGCGACCGCGGCGCTCGTGGCGATCGTCGGCTCGGCGGTGGTGCCGACGGCGCTCGCGGTCCGCCCCGGGCACCTGGTCACGACCGGTTACGGGGCGCTGGTCCTGGTCTCGACCGCCGCCTTGGTCCTGCTCCTGCGTCGCACCCGGTCCCTCGCCGTCGAGCTCGGGCTGCTCGGGGTCGCCGCGGCGGCCGGGGCGGCGATGAGCAGGCTCGTGCCGCCCACCGACGACGGCGCGGAGGTCACCCGCCTGGTGTTCCTGCTCGGCTACGAGCTCCCCGACCACCTCACGGCACTCGACCTGGTCACCCGGTGGCGCCCCGACCTGATCTACGCGCCGCTCGCCGTCGCTGCGGCCGTGATCTACGTAATCGGGGTGCGCCGGACCGGGTCGTGGCCGGTGCACCGCACCGTGTGCTGGCTCGCGGGCTGCGCGGTCCTGCTCGTCGCCACGTCGTCCGGCATCGGCACCTACGCGACCGGAGTGCTCAGCGTGCACCTCGTCGCCCACGCCCTCACGGCCACGATCGCGCCCCTGCTCCTGGTCCTCGGGCACCCGCTCACCCTGCTCCGGGCAGCTGCTCCCCGCCTCGGACGCCGCGTCGACGCGCTCCTCGACCGACCCGCTCTCACCCACCCGGCCGTGGCCTGGGCCATGGTCGCGGTAGCGCTGTTCGGCACCTACGCCACCGGCCTGTTCGACGCCGTCGTGCTGGACCACTGGTCCCACCCGGCCATGGACGCCGTCGGCCTCGGGACAGGACTGCTGCTGTTCCGGGTCCTGCTCGGCCACGGTGGTCTGCCGGAGATCGGCAGGCTGGCCACCGCGTTCGCCGTCATGGCCCTGCACGCCGGGTTCGCCATCTGGCTCCTGAGCCGCGCGACCCCGCTCGCCCAGGACTTCTACGGCGCCGTCGCCCTTCCCTTCGTCCCGGACCTGCTCGCCGACCAGCGCCTGGGCGCCGCCCTGAGCTGGGCGATCGGGGAAGCCGGGATGGTCGCCGCCGTCGCCGTGCTCGTCACCCGCTGGGCCCGCCACGACCCCACCCCGCTCGCCCCCACACCTGACATGGAGAGACTGTGACCGCCGGTTCCCCTCAGATCAGCACACGCGTCCACTCGCTGAACCGACCCAACATCGTCAGCATGGGCACGGTCGTCTGGCTGGCCAGCGAGCTGATGTTCTTCGCGGGCCTGTTCGCGATCTACTTCACCGCCCGCGCGCAGAACGCCCCCGAGACCGGATGGCCCCCGCCCCCGACGCACCTCAACGTGCCCTACGCGCTCACGATCACCGCAATCCTGGTCGCCTCCTCCTTCACCTGCCAGTTCGGCGTCTTCGCCGCCGAGCGCGGAGACGTCTTCGGCCTCCGACGCTGGTACCTCCTGACCCTGGCCCTCGGGCTGATCTTCGTGATCGGTCAGGGATACGAGTACTACGAGCTCGTCGAGAGCGGCACGACCATCTCCTCCGGGGTCTACGGGACCGTCTTCTACATGACGACCGGGTTCCACGGCCTGCACGTCATCGGCGGGCTGATCGCCTTCACCCTGCTGCTCATCCGCACCACGCTGAGCAAGTTCACCCCGGCCCAGGCCACCGCCGCCATCGTCGTGTCCTACTACTGGCACTTCGTCGACGTGGTGTGGATCGGGCTGTTCGCCGTCATCTACTTCATCCGCTGACAGACGACCGAGATCAGGGAGCACCGAGGACGAGCGCCATGGCGAACTCGCGGTCCTCACACGCTCGCCGTCACGGGTCGAGGGCTCTGCAGAGGCGCAGCCACCCGGCGGCCCAGCACCTCCTGGCCCTCGCGGGCGGCGCCGTGGCCGCGGCCGTGCCGGCCGCGATCCCGCTGGTTCCCGCCCCCGGCACCGAGCCGGTGGCGGCCGTCGCCCCCGTCGCCATGATCGGTGTGGCAGAGCGCCACGATCCCGCCGCCGACTTCGGCCGGCTCGCGACGCCGGTGGCCGCCGTCGAAACACACGAGACTTCGCTGGCATCGCTGGACAAGGCGGCGCGTCTGGCCGAGCGGATCGCAGCACTGGCCGATCTGCGTACAGCGGCTGCTGCGCAGGGCGCTCCCCAGGTGGCGGTCAGCGACGCAGGGGTGGCGTACGCATTCCCGACTGTCGGCAGGCTGACCTCGGCGGCGGGGCCGCGCTGGGGAGGGACCCACTACGGAATGGACATCGCCAACCGCGTGGGAACGCCCATCTTCGCCGTTGCCGATGGCGTGGTCGTCGACTCCGGGCCTGCCTCGGGATTCGGGCTGTGGGTTCGGATCAGACATTCGGACGGGTCCCTCAGCGTCTACGGACATATCGACCGAAGCCTGGTGCGGCAGGGGCAGTCCGTGCGAGCCGGTGACCGAATCGCGCTGATGGGTAACCGAGGACAGTCCACGGGTCCTCACCTGCACCTCGAGATCTGGGCCGCGGACGGTGCGAGGGCAGATCCAGGCAAGTGGCTGGCACGACGTGGTCTGAGCGTCGAGGCGGCTCCACGAGCAGGCGGAGCCGCGCCACCTACTTGACTCGATGTATCGACGAGTATGAGTATGTCGATGTGACCGAACCCGACGCCTGCGACCTGTTGTGTCTTGATCTCCCGCACGCCGAGCGGATCCGCACGGAGCTCCCGGACGTGCGCGCCGTGGAGCCGCTGGCCGCTGCGGCGCGTGCATTGGGGGATCCGACGCGGTTGCGGATCGCGACGGCGCTGCGGGCGGGCGAGGAGCTGTGCGTGTGTGACGTCGGGTGGGTCGTCGGGCAGGCGCAGGGTCTGGTCTCGCACCATCTGCGCCTGTTGAAGGCGGCCGGGCTGGTGGAGTCCCGGCGAGACGGTCGGCTGGTCATGTACCGGCTGACCGCGCGGGGTGGGTTGCTGGTCGAGGCGGTCGTGGGGGAGCAGGTCCATGGCTGACGCGTGCTGCGGGCCCGAGGCGCCCGCGACGGAGGATCACGAGCCCGACCACGGTTCCACTCGTCTGTGGCAGGTGCGGGAGCTGCAGTTCGCGGCCGGCGCCGCGGTCCTGCTCGGGATCGCCTGGCTCATCGGCGCGGACGGCCCGATGTCGACGGTGCTGGAGATCGCCGCGGCGGTGCTGGCGGCGTCGACCTTCGTACCCGGCGCGCTCCGCAGCCTGCGGCACGGTCGGATCGGCGTCGGCACCCTGATGACGATCGCCGCGATCGGCGCGGTCGCGCTCGGCCAGTACACCGAGGCTGCGCTTCTCGGGATCCTGTTCTCGATCGCCGAGGGGCTGGAGCACTACGCGGTCACCCGCACTCGGCGCAGCCTGCGGGCGCTGCTCGGGCTGGTCCCGCCGACCGCGTCGGTGCTGCGTGGCGGGCGTGAGCTCACGGTGTCCCCGGACGAGTTGGTGGTCGGGGACCTGCTGGTGCTGCGGCCGGGGGAGCGGGCGGCGACCGACGGGATCCTGCGAGCCGGGCGGACCAGCCTGGACACCTCGGCGATCACCGGGGAGTCGGTGCCGGTCGAGGCGGGGCCGGGGGATGCGGTGTTCGCCGGGACGATCAACGGCGGCGGCGCGATCGAGGTCGAGGTGACCGCTCCGGCCGCGGACAGCTCGTTGGCGCGGATCGTGCACCTCGTGGAGCAGGCACAGGAGCGCAAGGGCGCCGGTCAACGCCTCGCCGACCGGATCGCCCGCCCGCTGGTTCCCGCGATCATGATCCTCGCCGCCGTGGTCGCGGGGGTGGGGGCGCTGCTCGGCGACCCGATGCTGTGGGTGGAGCGCGCGTTGGTCGTGCTGGTGGCCGCGTCCCCGTGTGCGTTGGCGATCTCCGTGCCGCTGACGGTCGTGGCCGCGGTCGGTGCGGCGAGCCGCCACGGTGCGCTGATCAAGGGCGGGGCCGCGCTGGAGGAGCTCGGCCGGGTCCGGGCGGTGGCGCTGGACAAGACCGGGACGCTGACCCGGAACCGCCCCGAGGTCGTCGAGGTGCTCGGTGCTGACGAGGTCCTGACGCTGGCCGCCGCGCTGGAGGCGCGCAGTGAGCATCCGCTGGCCGCGGCGATCCTGGCCGCAGCCGGTCCCGGCGTCGCCGCCGAGGACGTCGTGGCCGTCGCCGGGCACGGTCTGACCGGGCGTGTGGACGGTGCCGAGCTGCGGTTGGGCAAGCCCGGCTGGGTCGATGCCGGCGGGTGGGGTGCGGACGTCGCGCGGCTGCAGGACCGGGGCGCCACGGTCGTCCTCCTCGAACGGGACGGGTCACTGCTCGGCGCCGTCGCGGTACGGGACGAGCTACGCCCCGAGGCGGCGGAGGCCGTGCGGCGGATCCGGGAGCTGGGCATCGAGGTGGCCATGCTGACTGGGGACAACGCTCGGACGGCGGCGACCCTGGCCGAGCAGGCCGGGATCGACGTCGTGCACGCCGAGCTGCGCCCTGAGGACAAGGCCGCGCTGCTGCCCCGCATCGCGGGCGGGCGTCGCGTGGCGATGGTCGGCGACGGGGTGAACGACGCGCCCGCGCTCGCCACCGCCGACGTCGGGATCGCGATGGGCGCCATGGGGACGGACGTGGCGATCGAGACCGCGGACGTCGCGTTGATGGGGGAGGACCTGCGGCACTTGCCGCAGACGCTCGCCGATGCCCGGCGGGCGCGGCGGATCATGGTGCAGAACGTCGGGTTCTCGCTGCTGATCATCGGTGCGTTGATCCCGCTGGCCGCTTTCGGTGTGCTCGGCCTGGCGACGGTCGTGGTGGTGCACGAGGCCGCCGAGGTGCTGGTCATCCTCAACGCCGTCCGCGCGGCCCGGACGAAGCGCCTGCCCGGACTCGCCGCCGCGCCGGTCACGCGGGCGGAGCGACACCACGTGAGTGTGGCGCCTGCCCCGGCCGTCGAGGACGCGTGCTGTGCACCGTCACCTGTCGCGGCACCCACGCCGCCACTTGCGATGGCGGAGAGCCGTGACGAAGGATGTGCCTGCTGCGCGCCGGAGGCGGCGGTCGAGGATGCCCGCGCAGACCGGCGAGCCTGAGCGGGATCGGACTCTCGTGAGCCTCGGACCGGCCGCGACGACGTCGACGAGCGTCGGCCCGGCTCAGGTCGAGCCGTGGATCATGCACGTGGAGCGAGATCGAGGGCGCCGGACCAGAGCAGCGCGGCGGCGTCGTGGCCGACCCCGCCCATCAGATGCGACGCGAGCGTCCGCTGATAGGGGACTCCCAGTCGGAACACTCCGGGAGTCCCGGGCGCGCGCAGCTCCGGATCCAGCCAGCCGCGGTCGGGTCCCAGTCCGGTGCACCAGACCACGGCCGAGACCCCCTCTACCGGGCCTTCGGCTGTGAGCGGTCGCCCCGTTCGGTCGAGCCCGGTGACCCGGCCGATCCGGGTGATGGCGGCCCGCTCGAAGTCGCGCGGCCGCACCCGGCCGAGCGGATCGCCCCCGCCGCCGGTCCGGGAGATGAAACGTCGCCCCATGATGCTCTCGGCGCGGACGTGGCGCATGAGGGTGAACGCCGCGGTGCCCACGGGTGGGATGCGGCCGACGTCCCGCCCGGCCAGCAGCACCTCGCGGCCGCCACGTGCCAGGTCGATCGCGATCTCCGCTCCCGAGTTCCCAGCGCCGACGACCAGGACCCGACCGGCGGGCACCGCCGGCGGGTTGCGGTACTCGGCCGAGGTGAGCTGAGCGACCTCAGCGGGCAGCGTGGAGGCGAAGTCGGGGACCCGGGCCACCCGATGCGACCCGCCGGCATCGACCACCCGGTCGGCGGCGAGGGTTCGGTCCCCGACGGCGGCTCTGAAGCCCGCGGCGTGCGCCTGCAAGCGGGTCACCGGGCTGTTGAGCGCCACGCGCAGCCCGCTGTCCCGGGCGAACCGCTCCAGGTGATCCGCGGCGTCGTCCTTCGTCGGGCGGCGGCCGGTCCCGCGCATCGGAAAGCCGGGCAGCGCGTTCGCACCGGCCGAGGTGAACAGCGTCAGGGAGTCCCAGCGCTGCCGCCAGCTGTCGCCTATCCGCGCGCCCGCATCGACGACGATGTAGTCGACACCGGCCCGGTCGAGGTGCCAGGCGGCGGCGAGCCCTGCTTGACCGGCACCCACGACGAGGACTCCGACACGCTCGGGGAGCCCGGTCACGGTGCGGACTCGCGGTCAGCGGCGGGTTCCTGCCGGTGGGCCGGGTCGTCCGAGGCGGACTCGACACCATGTGCGACGGGTTCGACCTGGACCGTGGACCGGGTGACCCCGACTCCGACCAGGACGGCCCTCGCCTCGTCGAGCACGGAGTGGAGTTGGTCGTCGGACTGCACCAGGACGTGCACGCTGGCGGCCTCCATGCCTGAGGTGATGGTCCAGATGTGGAGATCGTGGACGTCGGCGACGCCATCGATTCCCTGCAGTCGCTGCTCGACGGCCTCCACGTCCACCTCCGGCGGCGCGACCTCCATGAGGATCCGCACGGCGTGGCGGAGCAGCACGTAAGTCCGAGGCAGGATGAACAGCCCGATTCCCGCGGCGATGATGGTGTCGGCGTACGCCCAACCCGTCGTCCAGACGATGATTGCGGCGGCGATGACACCGACCGACCCCAGCATGTCGGCCATCACCTCGAGGTAGGCGCCCTTGACGTTGACGCTCTCCTTCGCGCCGCCTGCGAGCAGGCGCATGCTGATGACGTTGACGAGGAGCCCGACGGCGGCGGTGATGAGGACGGGGATCGCAGCGATCTCGGTGGGGTCCCCGAGACGGTCGATCGCCTCGACGAAGACGTACGCCGCAGCGCCGAACAGCAGCAGGGCGTTCCCGACGGCGGCGAGCACCTCGAGCCGGTAGTTGCCGAAGGTCCGCTGGCTTGCCGCCGGCCGGTTGGCCAGGGTGACTGCCGCCAATGCCAGACCGAGCCCGAGGGCGTCGGTCCCCATATGCGCCGCGTCCGACAGCAGCGCGAGTGACCCGCTGGTCAGGCCGACGACCACCTGAACCGCCATGTAGGTGACCGTGAGTCCTAATGCGAACGCCAGCCGACGCCGGTAGCCAGCACCCGCCGATGTGCCCACCGCGGCTCCGTGACCATGCCCGTGCCCCACGACCAACTCCCATCAACACATGCGAATCTATGCATAAATAGTAGCGGTGTGGCAGCTCGGTGCCCATCCCCGGGCCGTCACGACGATGCGGAGCCCACGAGCTGGCTCGTCACGCCAGCCGTCAACGGGCGAACGGGAGGGCCGATGGGGGTAATCAGACGAACGGATTCCAGCCCAGCCACGTGGCTACCCCCGCCACCGCGGCGACAACGGTGGCGGCTCCGATGACCAGGCCGCGCTTGCGCCACCGGGTCCACCACGACTCCGGTTGGGCTGCCGAGTCTGGAAGAGTGGCGACCTGCGCCGTAGCTCCGTCCCTGGCCTGTCCGGTGTTGATCGTCACATGGGCGCGATTGCCGATGTTTCCGAGCGCGTAGGACACTGCTTGATCGGTCGCATCGCGGGTGGGAGCCTCGCCAGCAGGCAATGCGGCCAGCAGCTCACCTACGAGCTCAGCGACAGCTGTGCGTACCTGGCCGACGACACCACGAATGACCTCCGGGGCGAGGGACCAGTACAGCGCGGTGCAGTGCTGGAATGGGCTTCCGCTCGCCTTGTCGATTGCCTCCATGATGATGGTTGCGCCAGGGAGGACGAGCTGGGTGGGCTTGTCCCGAGTCGCCATCGCCTCGAGCTGGGCGAGCGGCTGGAGGAGGGGAAGCTCGTTGCCGATGCCTTCGGCTCGCACGAATTCGGGAAGCTGCTCCGCCCCGACCTGCTGTCCGGTGATCTTTCCGTTGCCGACGAAGGCGTCCAGCAGGATCGCGGCATGCACGGTCCGGTAGTCGGGTAATCCGTCACGCGAGGTGTATCCCTTGAGCTCCCGGCTGGCCCAGTCGCGAAGGCGCGTCGAATCCGATCGTCCTCCGAGGACGATGCACATGTTGAGGATCGACGTTGTGCTGGTGCCCTCGTCGAGGATGGCCTCTTCAATCTTGGAGAGGAGCTCACGGCCAGGATCGGTCACGCGAACAAGTGTCCGGTTTTGTTCCTCGCGACGGGTTCTCCCACCCGCCTCGCCGCGCCGAACGGCAGACGCTTGTCGACGAGGTGGCGCACACCGCGGCGAGCAGTGGGAGCGGCAGGGCGAACCGGAGCACCCGGCCGTGCCCGCGAACATGATTGCCCGCCTATCCGAGGAGCCTCGATGCGTGGCGGGACCGCTGGTAGACGGTCCGATCTGGTGCTCTGTCTCAACCGGGCAACCTCAGAGATGGGTGATGACTGCATCGGTGACAGCCTGCCGAGGAGGTACGGGTTCATCGGGCTCGTGGTGACGGCGGACCCAGGAGTCCAGTTCGAACAGAAGGTCGTCGATGACCTCAGCGGAACAGCTCTTGAGTCGCGTCTCTGCGCACGGCAAAGCCTGGTCGGGGTGGAGACCGAGCGAAGCTCTGACAGCAAACTCGCTCGCGCCGCGGATCAGGTCGTGGTGGACGGCAGCGGCGAGAACTGCCTGGGCATGTCGGACGAGCACGACTGCGTCGATTGTCAGCATGCCTGGTTCGACCGATGCGGAACCTACCTGGGGCACCATTCCCCGTGCGTAGTCCGAGGCGGCTCTCGCAGCCAGTGCAAGATCCAGCTCTGCCGCCGCGAGAGGACTGTTTGTCAACGGTACTGGCTTGGGCAGTGGCGTACACGTCATGCACTCAACGTAAGTCGGCATCAGGTCGGTGCGCGTACGGATTCTCGACCTGTGGACAACCCACATGCGGGCACTGGCGTGCCGCGGACCGGCCTTCGGCCGGGCTGTCCTTCCAGGTGGGCCGCTTACTCCGCCCGGTCTCACGAGAAAGGGTGCTGCGCATCGGCTTCGCCGACGGCCTGCGGCCGCCCTTGCCCGCGAGCCTCGCCGGGCGGAGTCGGGCGCGGACGGCAGGGGCGGGCGCTTCGCACCGCGCCCCGCTACCGGCCCACCGGCTACTGCCAGCTTCTCGGGCCGGTTCCTTCCGGAGCAGAGGAGCCGTCGCCATGCCGTCCCCGACCCGCAACCACGAGGAGAACCACAACGCCACTGACAGCAGCCGGCCGGTGTTCGGAGGCGTCGCTACCGAGCCGCCCGTCGTCCAGATCTGCCCGACCTGTGGGCAGATCGCCGAGCGGACGCCGGTCCCTGTCGGACCGCTGGTCCGTGACCTGGTCCCGAGCGCCGACGCCATCCGGACGGCGTTTCGCACGCTGGCCCTCTTGATGGAGGTGCTCGACGGTCGTCGTCCGTGGCGGCAGGTCGCGCATCTCGCGGTGCCGGAGGTCGGCCGCTATCTGCGGGCGGCCCCGGTGGATCCGCGGCTGGTCGCGGGTGCGGCGAAGGTGGTCAGCTTCCACCCGTCGCAGCCGCACCGGTGCCGGATCGAGACCGCGAGCTCGCTGCAGATCCGGGGTCGGCGGCGAGCGTTGGCCGCGACGTTCCAGGTCACCGGCGAGGGGGAGTGGATCTGCACGATGGTCCGGATCCTGTGAAAGGCGGGCCCGGCGAGGACACGACACCTCGCCGGGCCTTTCCCACGGTTGGCTCAGATCGACAGGTGCCGCCGGACCGGCGGAAAGATCGTCGCGAGCGGGATGAGAGCGGAGAGCGCGGACGGCGGCGCCCACCGGATCTCGACGACGGCCGGGTCGGCCGTCGTCGTGGTCGACGTCAGCGCCACGCCAGCGACGTAGGTGATCGAGGCGCCGGTCGTCGGGTGGATGCGGCTGCCCAACTCCTCGGCGATGGCGACGTCGACGCCGGTCTCCTCCAGGACCTCCCGCCGGGCGGCAGCGGCGGGAGACTCCCCCGCCTCGACCTTGCCGCCCGGGAAGACCCAGGGCGGGACGTCGTCCCGCCGCCGGATGAGCAGGACACCCTCCGGCCCGGTGATCACGGCGACGACGACGTCGGGCATGCCACCAGCGTGCCCTCTTTGGTCAAAGCGCCACGAACTCGGCGGGTCGGGTGCGATCATCGGTCGGCCAGGACGCTAAGACGACGAGCGTGCGGGGGCCGGATGCAGGCAGGTGCGGATCGTGGAGAAGCATGGCTCCACGTGGCCGAGACCGTGGCAGCTGCGCCTCCCGACGGGTCCGACGTCGGCGAGATCATCCGCTGGTACCGCCAGCGCGAGGGACTGACCCAGCAGGACGCGGCCGAGTTGCTGAACACCACGCAGTCGAGGCTGTCGAAGCTGGAGAAGGGGTCTCAGGCGCTGCGCGACGTTGTCGAGCTCCGGCACATCGCGGCCAAGCTCGGCATCCCGCCTGAGCGGCTCGGAATCCTGCCGGACAACTCCCGCGACGCGATCGCGCGGCCCGGCGCAGTGAGCCTGGAGCCGGGGCCTGTGCGGCAGAGCCAGGAGCGCTGGCGCGAGATCCGCAAGGAGCTCAACGGCAACCGCGCGCTGCTCGGAGACCTTGCCGCCGAGCTTTACCCGCAAGAAGAGCGCGTCGCGGGGACCACCGTGCTGGCCGGCCCCGGCTGGGTGCCAGACGCGCCGGTCGATCTCGCCGACGTTGAGATGACGTGGCTGGCCGAGTCCCCGACGCCCACGATCACAGGCAAGGTCGACGAGGCCGCGGCTGCGCGGGCGCTCCGTGCATCCGGTGAGCCGTATGACCGATACTCGCGGACCCTGCGCGATCTCGCGCGGCCGAAGCTGCTGGACAACCGGGCGAGCTATCGGCTGCTGTCTGCGGACTGGTCTGGAGGCCGTGGCCGGTTCGGCTTCAACTACACCAGCTACTTCGACGTGCTCGACGTGTGCGAGGCGGTCGGGCACGAGTTCGCCGACGCCTGGCAGCGGCGAGGTCGGAAGCGCCCGAGCCCTGCGGACCTGTCGCTCCGCCGCCTGATCGAGGACCCCTTCGACCTCACGGCCCGGCCGATGCTGCCGAGCGTCAACACGCTGACGATCCGCCGCGATCCCATCGACGGCCACCGGATGTACCTGCACCGCCGCAACGCCGGCGCCGTCGCTGCGGCGGGCGGGATGTTCCATGTCGTTCCCGCGGGTGCGTTCCAGCCTGCCGCGCTCGCGCCCGCGCACCAGGCCAACGATTTCTCGTTCTGGCGCAACATCCAGCGCGAGTATTCGGAGGAATTCCTCGGCAACGCCGAGCACGACGGCAACAGCGTCGACCCAATCGACTACCTCGCCGAGGAGCCGTTCGCGTCTTTCGAGCGGGCGCGGGTTGCGGGCGACTTCCGGGTGTCGGCTCTGGCGCTCGTCCTGGAGCCCCTGACGCTGTGGGTCGAGCTGCTGACCGTCGCCGTGATCGAGGCGCCGGTCTTCGACGAGCTGTTCCGGGACATGGTCGCGGTGAACGAGGAGGGCGCCGCGGTCAGCACGGACGCGGACAAGCCCGCTGTCGGGATCCCCTTCACCTCGGACGCACGGGAGCGGCTTCGCGACGAGCCGCTCTCCCCGATCGCCAGGGCCTGCATCGAGTTGGCCTGGCAGCACCGGCGCGAGCTACTCGGCCGCTGAACCCGCAGTTCGCGACGACTCAGTCAACCCCTCGGCAGGCGTGTGAGCGTCAGTTCGAGGCGCCGAGCGGCGGGTGCTCAAGCACCCGAGGTGCGTACTCGACCATCTGGATTCGGCCGTCGAAGGTGCGGTGCTCGGTCATCTCGAGCGCGACGTCCGGGTAGCCGTCGTAGATGCGTTCTGCGCCGGTGGCTCCGGTGATGACCGGGAACATGACGACTCGGAGCCGGTCGACGAGTCCGGCGCGGAGCAAGGACCGGCAGAGGCTGAGGCTGCCGATCGTACTGAGGAGTACTGATCCGCTCGCTTTCATCGCGCGCACGGTCTCGGCGGCATCGTCGCTGACGAGGGTGGAGTTGGCCCAGGTCAGCGGACCGCGGAGCGAGGAGGAGAACACCACTTTGGGCGCTCGGGTTAGCTCGTCGACGGACGCCTCCTCTTCCGGCCGGAACTCGTCCTGGCCGTCGGGGATCTCGCCGGCGCTGAAGCCCGACATGAGGCGGTAGGTGTTCGCTCCCATGAGGTAGGTGACCTCGGGCTGCTCGCCCAGCCAGGCGAGGTATTCCGGGCCTTCGAGTCCCCAGAACCCGGGCCATCCCTCGCCGGACGCGTAGCCGTCGAGGGAGGTGATGAAGTCTACGAGCAGCTCCGACATGAGCGGTGTCCTTTCCTCGGTCGTCGCGAGAGTGGACCTGGAGGGGGACCTGAACTCATCGGTCCGCAGTGGTCAGCCGGGTGACTGGATGGCCTAGCCTTCTCCATCGATGAAGGTCATGGTCACCGGTGCAAGCGGGTTCGTCGGATACGCCGTCGCTCAGGCGCTTGGGGCGTCCGGCCATGATGTGGTGGCCCTGACGAGGTCGGAGCGTGAGCTGCCAGCGGAGGTGCGCCGGGCCGACGGTGACCTGCGGGATGCGCGGGCGTTGGCTGAGATCGTCGGGGCAGAGCAACCGGAGGCGGTCTGCCATCTCGCCGCGCTCGCTCGCGTTCGAGACTCCCGGGCTGACCCGCTTGGCTACTGGCGGACGAACGTGAGCGGGACTCTGGCCCTGCTCGAAGCGATTGCGGCACAACCAGAGCCCGGACGGTTCGTCGCCGCGTCCACGTGTGCTGTGTACGGCGAGGACGTGCCCCAGCCGATCACTGAGGCGCAGGTCCCGATGCCTACAAACCCATACGGCAGCACGAAGCTCGCTGCGGACCGGGCGATCGCGGACGTTGCCGCTTCCGGTGCGATCGGGGCGATTAGCCTGCGCGCCTTCAACATCGCGGGCGGCGTTGGGACCCACGCCGACCCGGACACCAGTCGTCTGATCCCGAAGATCGTCGCCGTTGCGCGGGGCGAGGCGCCCGAGCTGACTGTGAACGGTGACGGCTCCGTCGTGCGGGACTACCTGCACGTCCTCGACATGGCTGACGCGTTCGTCCGGGCGCTCGACGCTTGCGAGCCGGGGACGTGGAAGGCCTACAACGTCGGGAGTGGGAATCGTTCGACCATCGCGGACGTCATAGCTGCTGCCGAGGAGGTCATCGGGCGGCCGTTGCCGGTGAAGCACAACCCGCCCGCGGACGAGCCGAAGGTGCTGCTCGCCGATCCCTCGCTCGCGGAGAAGGAGCTTGGCTGGCGGCCCCAGCGGTCCGATCTGAGGCAGATCGTCCGCGACGCCTACAACGCTGTGACCAGCAGGGATTCCGCTGGCGAATAGTCGGCTGTGGAATACCCGGGTTCCGACTCGCGACTCCCTCTTGCGCAGCCCTGATCTGCGGTTCTCTGTGATGCATGACAGAGATCGCGGAGTTTCAGCAGCGGGTGGCGGCGCTGCGGAGCCAGCTCGACGAGGTCGCCGAGGGGGTCGCGGAGCTGCGGGCTATGCGCCTTCGTCGGCTTGCTGCTGCTCGAGCCGGTCGAGGCGGGCCCGGAGGGAGGCAACCTCCTCCTCGAGCCCCTTGAGGGCCTTGAGGACCGGGTCCGACGCTTCGTCCGCGTGGACGGAGGCCGTCTCGCCGCGAAGGACCTGCTCCAGGTAGGCCGGGGGCCAGCCGAGGGCCTCGGAGATCGCCGTGAGTGTCTGGGGACGGCGACGGCGGGGGTTCAGGTTGTGTTGGAGCTCCCGCAGCGTGGTGAGCGAGACCTTCGCGGCCGACGCGACCTCCATTTGCGTCATGCGAGTCTCGGCGAGGCGTGAGCCGATCGCGGTTGCCACCGCGGACCAGTCCTCGCGTTCGTTGCTCACCACACGCGAAGGCTAGGGCACGTCCATCTCGCTGGCACCGATCGGTGCCGGTGTTGCCCACAGGTCGGTCCAGCCAGCGTCAATATTGACTACAATTGATGCTAGTATCGAGTAGTCGAGGGGAGCTGATCATGAGTGAACACGTTGAGGTGCCGGACCGATCCGGCTTGCTGATGACCGTCGAGGAGGTTGCCCTCCTGTGGTTCGGGGAGGTGGGGGAGCACGGCTCGGCCAGCTCGAACTGCCAGAGGATCCGCCGCCTCATCCCGGAGCACCTTCCGGCCCGGCGGATCGGGAACCGCTGGTACGTCAGCCGTGCTGCGGCCGAGGCGTGGGCCGAAGGCGGCGACGACGCGCTGGTCATGGCGCACCCGGACACCCGGGCGGCGCGGAGCGGGGAGGTCGCCTGATGTCCGCGGTCGGGGTGTTGATCTTCGTGGCCATCCTCGGAGCGGTCATCTGCGCCAAGGTGCGGGCCTCGGGAGGCGCGGTCGCGTTCTCGCTCCTGGCGCTCGTGCTGTTCATTGCGACGCCCGCCGGGCAGGGCTTGCCCGAGGCCATCAGCACGTTCATGAACGCCGTCGACGGCGCCGCGACGCCGGCGCTGACCAGCGAGCCGCTGGAGGCGGGTCGATGACCGACGAGTGGACGCGATGGCGAGACCAGGTGGGGCGGCCCGGCGACGGGTTCTTGGCGGGACACAGCCGCCGGGCCGCTCTCACCGCACATCAGCAGACGGCAGGTGAGATCACGATGGTAGGGCCGCACTGGATGGCGGACGCGGTGTGCCGCGACGTCGACCCGGAGGTGTTCTTCCCGGTCGCGGAGTCGGGGCAGCGTCGCGAGCAGCAGGTGGAGCGCGCCAAGGAGATCTGTGGCGGTTGCCCGGTGCGGGCACGGTGCTTGGACTGGGCGCTCGACGCGCTGCCGTACGGGGTGGCGGGCGGGATGGACGCGGAGGAGCGCAGCGAGCTCCGGCGCGGCCGCGAGGCTTCCGAGCGGGCGGCAGCCTTCCAACGGCCCGACGAGCTGCCCCGGACGGCGCTGCAGGAATGGACGCGACAGCGAGGCGAGGTGATCGCCGCAGGTCGACGGGCCCTGGCAGCAGGCACCTCGCGGGAGCGGGTGGCGCGGCAGTTCGGCGTCTCACGCCGGACGGTGGATCGCTGGGCGGCGGCGCAGAGCGTCGGGAGCGCGCGATGACCGCGGCACGAGAGCGGGTCCGTCAGCTCGCCGAGCGGCTTGCCGTGGAGGAGTTCGGCGGCGAGGTCGTCGTCGAGCCGATTCCCGGCTACCAGGTCCTGACCCGTCGACGTCTGGTGGATCCGCTGCCGGGGGTACGCGCGGGACGGGCGCTCGCCAATGCTGCGCGAGGACTGCTCGTCGAGCAGGCGAGGGACGCCCGCGCCGCCGGACGGACGTGGGACGAGATCGGGGAGGCGCTCGGCCTCACGGACAGCGACGAGCCGCGCGCCGAGGCGGCCTTCGCCGACATTGTGGAGGGCCGTCGCGCGAACGCCCATCGGCGTTCGTTCCGCAGCCCGTCGACGTCATGGCGCTGTGGGTCCTGCGGCCAGCTGGTCACCGACTACGGGCCCACCGACAGCTCGCACCCGGACGACCAGGAGTCCGGGCACGCCGACACCTGCGCGCGGCATCGCGCGGTGCTCGCGCAGTGGCGCATCGACACAGGGTGGGACGACTGATGGCTGCCATGGATGTCCTGCTCAGTCCGACCCCGCTGATTCTGCTGGGACTGGTGACCGCCGCGGTGGTCGCGTGGACCCGCCGGGCTCGTGGGATCGCGCTCGGGCTCCTGGTCATGGCCGCGTTTCCGCTGATGACGATCGTGCAGGCACTGTCGTGGCCGTTCCTGGCCGCGGTCGCCGTGCTGGGTCTGCTGGTCGTCCGGCACCGGTGGACGCGGTCGTCGTCGATCGTGTCGCGGTGGGGTGCGCGGTCGCGGCGCAAGTCCGGCGTCGCCTCGACTGCCGACGTGTTCCGGTTCGCGGGATCGGGCGCGATGCTCCGGAAGGCGGGGACGGTGCGTCCCTCGCTGGAGGGTGCGACGCGGCGCGAGCTGCTGGCGCTGCCGGTGAGCGAGGTGGCGGTGCGGCTGTGCCGGTCGGGGTCGCAGTGGGTGTGGTCGTCGGTTGAGGACGTCGTGGTGTCCGTCGGCGGGCCGAGGTCGGGGAAGTCGGGGTGGCTCGCCGGGCAGATCATCGACGCACCGGGTGCCGTCCTGGCCACCAGCACCCGGTTGGATCTGCGCGAGCTGTGCACCCCGTACCGGGAGCGGAAGGGACCGGTCGTCACGTTCAACCCGTCCGGGCTGGGTGGGGTGGCGTCCTCGATCACGTTCGATCCGCTGACCGGCTGCGAGGACCCGGTGGCGGCCGCCGAGCGGGCGGCGGACCTGCTGTCCGCGGTGACCTCGCGCGGCACCGGGGGAGACCGCGAGTACTGGGACCTGCAGGGACGACGAGTGCTGGAAGCCCTGCTGCACGCAGCGGCGCTCGGGCACCGCTCGATGCGCGAGGTCCTGGACTGGACCGCCAGCCCGGAGTCGGCGCACAAGGAGGTCACGGGGCTCCTGCGGCGCTCACCGGAGCCGGCGTTCCGGGTGTCGTTCGAGCAGTTCGTCGGCACCAATGACCGCACCCGGACGTCGATCACCTCGACGATCATGCCCGCGCTCGGCTGGTTGACCTCTGCGGCTGCGCGCGAGGCGGCGGGGTTGGGGCCCGAGGGTGCGCGCCCATTCGACGTCGCGGAGCTCCTGGCGACGCGCGGCACGGTGTTCCTGCTTGGCGGGGAGGAGTCGCACGCCGCCCCGCTGGTGACAGCGCTGACGGGTTACATCGCCCGCGAGGCCCGTCGGATCGCGGCGACGAAGCCGGGTGGTCGCCTGGACCCGGGGCTGCGCCTGGCGCTCGACGAGGCCGCCTTGATCTGCCCTGTCCCGTTGGAGGCGTGGACCGCGGACATGGGTGGGCGCGGGGTGACGATCCTGATCGTCGTCCAGTCCCGGGCGCAGTTGCTGGCCCGCTATGGCGAGCACGGCGCGGCGACGATCTTGAACAACGCCGGTGCGGTGATGGTGTTCGGCGGGACCCGGGACCGTGAGGACCTGCAGTTCTGGTCGACGCTGACCGGTGAGCGTGACGAGCCTGCGGACACGCTCGACCCGCGCGGCCGGACCGCGGCGCGCACGACCCGCAAGACGCCTGTCCTCGCGCCTGCGCAGATCGCGAACCTGCCGACCGGGAAAGTGCTGGTGATCCGGCGCGGGATTCCCCCGGTCGTCGGGCGGGCCCAGATGGCGTGGCGACGACGAGACCTGCGGTGGGCCCGGTTCTGCGAGCGCCGCCCCCGCACGGCCACTCGGCTCGTCGGGCTGGCGGGGTGGTTGCCCGGCGCGGCGAAGGCGCTGGCTCGCGTGGTTCCGGGCTGGCCCGGGCCGGCGTTCACCCGCCCCGCCGCCGTGCGGCTGGCCGGGGACGCACTCGTCGTCGAGGGCCAGGTCGTCGACGTCCGAGAGGAGGCATGATCATGGGACCGCTGACCCGCGGTGAGGCCGCCGAGCAGCTCGCCGCCGCGACCGGGCGCGAGCCCGAGATCGCGTCGGCGATGATCCGCGACTACCTCGACGACACTAGCGAGCAGCTCGGCTTCTCCGTCCACCGCTGGGGCCTGGACGCCGGTGACGTCGAGGAGATCCGCCGCGGCTACGAGTGGGTGGACTACGAGCGCGGCGAGACCGCCGCGCAGGCCCGGACGCGGGCGGCCGAATACGCGCAGGGCTGGACCGAGATCGCCGCGACCGACGACAGCCCCGGCTACTCCGGGCACGTCGATCGGCAGGCCGCGCTGTGGACCGAACGGGCCCGCGGGTTCGAGGCTCCGGCCGAGGTCCCGGTCGTCGAGCAGGAGGCCGACGCGGAGGGGTGGTCGCGATGATCCCGCCCGAGCCGCCCGCAGACGTCGCGGGGCTGGCACGCGAGGTCGACGGTCTGCGCCGCGAGCTCGCCCCGCTGCGCCTGCTTCCGAGCCGGGTCGACGAGCTGTCGCGGATCCTGGCCGACCTGGCCGAGACCGTCACGGCGCTCCGCACGCGGGCGTCGACCCCGGCGCCGTCGTGGCTCATGGCACCCACCGACGCGACGACGACCGGAACCCTGCTCGACGAGCTCGCCGCCTGGCTGCGCGCGATCTACCTCCGCTACCCGGACGCCGTCGAGTCGTTCCCGGACTGCTGGTGCTGGCACCCGCACGTCGTCGAGGAGCTGCTCTGGCTCATGTACGCGTGGGCGGCGGCGTACCAGGGGCCGTCGGCGTCGGTCGCGCTGGCGGGGGAGTGGCACGACCGGTGGCGGCCCGGGGTCGTGCGCCGGATCAAGGCGACGGCCGGGGTGTGCTCGCCGGAGAACCACCAGAGCCGTGCGGGCTGGCCCGAGGTCTCCACCGGTGCGCCGGAGGTGCCGGCCGAGGATCAGCTCGCTGAGCTTGCCGAGTGGTGGGCTGAGCGTCGTGATGAGCGGGCGCCCGAGCCGCCGGGGCGCGGCAGCGTCATCGGGGATGCGCTGCGAGGCGGCCGATGACCCGCATGGTCGTGTGGTTGCCCGGTCTCGCCGTCGCAATCGGCGCGGCGGCCGCCACCGCGCATGGGCTCTACGAGGTCGCCGTCGCGTCGCGGGTTCCGGCTGGGATCGCCTGGCTCTACCCGCTCATCACGGACGGCCTGGCGCTGGTCGCCTACGCCGCGACGGCGCGGCTCACCGGTTCGGCGGCGCGGTACGCGTGGGCGGTCGTGGTGATCGCGGCCGGGCTGTCCGGGCTCGCGCAGGCGATCTTCCTCGCGTCCGACGTGACCCTCGAAGCGTCGGCGGCGGTGCGGTTCGGGATCGGCGCGTGGCCTGCGGTGGCGGCGGCCGTGGTGGCACACCTGTTGTACCTGCTCGCTGAACACCAGCCCGCCCGCGGCGGAAGTGAACGCCCAGCTGTACAGCGGGATGAACAGCCCGCTGTACAGGCCGAGCCCGAACGGCCTGCGGCGGTCGAGATCGACCCCGCCAGACCGGCCGAGTCACCGCAGCGCGACCGTGCCGCGAGCGAGGCCCGCGCCCACCGCGCCGAGCACGGTCGGCTGCCGACCGTCTCCGAACTCCAGGACCGCGCCGACGTCTCCCGCGGCACCGCAGCCAAGGCCCTCAAAGCCCTCCGAGACCAGCCGACGACTCCACATCCACTCCAGCTTGTCCCGACTCCCCAGAACCACGACGACACCGACTCCAGGACCACCTCATGATCAAGAGCCAGACCAGAAAAGATGCTTCACACCTAGGCATCGTGATCAACAGGGCCGGTTCCCGGCGGTGGGCCGGATGCTGAGCATCGCGGTCGGCTACAGCCCCGAGTACCTCCTGAAGGAGGTCGCGACGGGCCGCGAGAGCTACTACACCGGCGCCGTCACCGAGGGCGAACCTCCGGGCCGCTGGTGGGGCGTCGGGGCCGAGAAGCTCGGCCTCCGTGGCCTGGTCGACGCCCAGGACATGACCGGTGTCTACGAGCGCTTCCTCGACCCGCGCGAGGATGGTTTCCGCGACAAGGACCGGTGGGACGAGGTGTTCACGCTCGGCCACACCGGCCGGAACTACCGGTCCGAGGACGAGGTGTACGCCGCCGCGCTTGAACGGGAGCCGAAGGCGAGCCCTGAACGGCGCGCTGAACTCCGGGTCGAGGCGGGCAAGCTCGCGCGCCGGAACGTGGCCTTTCTGGACGTCACGTTCAGCGTTCAGAAGTCCGTGACACTGCTGCACACCGCGTTCAACGCCGAGGAGGTCAAGGCTCGTACAGCGGGGGACGAGGTCGCGGCCGAAGCATGGAGTCGCTTCCGCGGGGCGGTCGAGGACGCGATCTGGGAGGGCAACAACGCCGGTCTGGCGTACCTCTCGGACAAGGCCGGCTACACCCGGCTCGGGCACCACGGCGGAGCCGCGGGCCGCTACGTCGACGCACACGACTGGGTCGTCGCCTCGTTCTTCCAGCACGACTCCCGCGAGCACGATCCGCAGCTCCATATCCACAACGCCGTCCTCAACCGGGTCGAGACGCCCGAGGGGGACTGGCGCACCCTTGACTCCCGCGCGATGCACCGCTGGCGGGCCGCCGCGGCGGCCGTCGCCGAACGCACCTCGGAGGAGCGGCTGACCCACACGCTCGGCACCACGTTCGCCACCCGACCCGACGGCAAGGCCCGCGAGATCCTCGGCGTCTCGCCGGAGGCCATGGGCCTGATCTCCTCCCGGCGCCGCGACGTCAGCGCCAAGGCGGCCGAGCTGATCGACGCGTTCGAGGAGCGCTTCGGCCGCACGCCGAACGGCCTCGAGCGAGACCGGCTCTCCCGGCAGGCGACCTTCGCGACCCGCCGCGCCAAGTCGAACAGCGGCGAGACCCGCGAGCAGCTGCTCGACCGCATCGACAGCCGACTGCGCACCGAGGTCGCCGACGGGCTCTCCGGTCTCGCCCGCTCCGCGCTGGAGGCCCGGCCGTCGGCACCTGCCGCGCAGACCTGGTCACCGCAGGCCGTGATCGAGACCGCGCTCGCCGACGTCCAGGCGAAAAGGGCCGGGTGGACGCGCTCCGATCTCACCCGGGCGATCAACGCCGCGCTGCCGGACTACCTCGCCCTTCCGGCCGGGACCGACGTGGCCCAGCTGCTCGACGATCTCGCCGACGAGGCGGTGAAGTACGCCGTCCCTCTCGACGCCGCCCGGCCCGGCGAGCCGGATCTGCCTGCTGCGCTCCGGGTGGCGAACGGCCAGTCCGTCTACCAAGCACCGGGCGGGCAGCTCTACGCGACTCCGGACCAGGTCCGCACCGAGCGGATCCTGCTTGCGGCCACCGCCGAGCGAGGCGCGACCGCGCTCTCCGACGCTGCGGCTCAGCGGTTCCTCGACGGTCTGCGCACCACAGGGATCGAGCTCGGGGCAGACCAGGCCGCGGCCGTGCGGGGCGTGCTGACGTCTGGGGCGCGGGTCGTGACGTTGGTCGGGCCGGCGGGGACGGGGAAGTCGTTCGTGGTCGGTGCGATCGCCCGCGGCTGGACGGACCCGGTGCTGCACGACGGCGAGAGCGAGCGTCGGGTCTTCGGCCTCGCCACCTCGCAGGTCGCGACGGAGGTCCTGGCGGGGGAGGGACTGCGGGCGCGGAACGTCGCGCAGTGGCTGGGCACCCAGGAGCGCGACGAGCCGGAGTGGCGGCTGCGTGCGGGTGACCTGGTCGTCGTCGACGAGTCCGCGATGACGGACACCCCGGCGCTCGCCGCCATCCATCAGCGGGTCGACGCGGCCGGCGCGAAGCTCCTGCTGGTCGGCGACCACAAGCAGCTCGCCGCGGTCGGCGCCGGCGGCGGGATGGACCTGCTCGCCGGGTCCGGCGCCCGCTACGAGCTCAGCGACGCCCGCCGGTTCACCGAGGACTGGGAACGCGCGGCATCGCTGCGGCTCCGCGCCGGGGACGAGTCCGTGCTGCGCGAGTACCACCGGCAGGGTCGGTTGCTCGACTCCGGCTCCGCCGAGCAGGCCGAGGCGTCGGCGTCGCGTGCGTGGTTGGCCGACACCCTCGCCGGGCGTCGCTCGATCCTGCTGGTCGACACCAACGAGCAGGCCGCACAGCTTTCCGCCTCCCTACGCGCCGAGCTCGTCCGCCTCGGCCGGGTCCAGGAAGCAGGGGTGCCGCTTGGGCTGCAGGGCACGTACGCGGGCGTCGGGGATCTCGTCGAGGCGCGGGCGAACGGCTGGGATCTGGCCGGGCAGCACGGGAACCGGCGAGGTCCGATCAACCGGGAGACCTACCGAGTCACCGCGCTGCGGGAGGACGGCGGCCTGGACGTCGAGACGCTCGACGGCGAGCCGATCGCGCTCCCCGCGTCGTACGTGGGTGATCGGCTGGCCCTGGCCTACGCGTCCACGGTGCACTCTGCGCAGGGGTCGACGGTCGACACCAGCCACGTCGTCGTTACACAGCGGACCGGGCCGGCGGCGCTGTACGTCGGGATGTCGCGGGGGCGGGCGTCGAACACGGCGCACGTGACCACGGAGTTCGCCGTCTCGGATCCGGCGGACGGG
This sequence comes from Pseudonocardia sp. WMMC193, assembly GCF_021728735.1. Lineage (NCBI taxonomy): Bacteria > Bacillati > Actinomycetota > Actinomycetes > Pseudonocardiales > Pseudonocardiaceae > Pseudonocardia > Pseudonocardia sp. WMMC193. The sequence goes on from NZ_JAKKDO010000003.1 coordinate 6,661,989, forward strand.
CGGCCGGACCAGACCCTGCGGCGCGATCCCGTCTCCGCGCTGGCCGTCGTCCTCGATCCGGACGGGCTGACCACGCCTCGCTCGGCGCTGGCGACAGCGACGGAGTCCGGGGAGGAGCGTGGGTCGGTCCGCTCCGCGGCCGAGCTCCTCGCCGACGCCGCCCACCTCGCCGCCACCCAACGCACCGCGACCTGGCTCGACGATCTCGCCGCCGAGGGCGTCCTCAGCATCCGGGACCGGGCGCGGATCGCGGCCGAGGACGGCGCCGCGTCGCTGACTCGCGTCCTGCGCAGCGCCGAGTTGGCCGGCCACGACGCGCGCCAGGTCCTGACCGAGGCCGTCGAGGGCCGCTCGCTCGACGACGCCCGCAACGCCACCAACGTCCTCTACTCGCGCATCACCGACCGGCATCGCTTTGACCCCGCAGGGACGACGTGGGCGGATTGGACCCCGCGCGTCGACGACCCGGAGTGGCAGCGCTACCTCGACCAGCTGGCGGCCGCGGCGGACGGCCGGGCCGTCGAGCTGGGGGAGGAGGCTGCGCGCGAGGCGCCGCGTTGGGCGGTCGACGCGTTCGGCGAGCCACCAGCGGAGGCGATCGAGCGGGAGGCGTGGGTGTCGCGAGCCGGACCGGTGGCCGCCTACCGGGAGCTGCGCGAGCACACCGGCGAGGACGCGCTCGGGCCCGCGCCAAGCCCCGGCCAGGTCGAGGCATTCGCGGCGTACCGCGCGGCGTGGCGTGCCCTCGGGCGGCCGGAGATCGACCGCGAGGAGATCGAGATGTCCGACGGCCAACTCCGGCTGCGGGTCCGCGCGGCCGAACGGGAGGAGGCGTGGGGACCGCGGTACGTCGCCAACGAGCTGGCCGGCACCCGTCAGGCCGCCGAGGCGCAGCGGCAGAAGTCGGTCCTGCTGGCGACCGAGGCAGGCCAGAGCGACGACCCGGACCGGCTGCTCGGCGAGAGCCGGGACGCCGAGGCCCTCGCTGCGACGCTCGACGAGCGCCAGGGCCAGCTCCAGGAGCTCGACGACGCGCGCTCGCGCTGGCTCGTCCACACCGCCGCCACTCGGGCGGCCGGGGACCGCGCTCAGGCCGAGCTCGCCCTCCGGCACGTCGACGACGTCGAGCCCGAACCACGGGTCACCGCCGACGAGTGGCTGGCCGCGCACCGGGCCGCCGATGTCGACGACGACCGGCACCGCGAGATCACCGAGGAGTACGAGCTCGACGCTGGCCGAGTCGACGAACGCGAAGCGCCACAGGACATCCGCGAGATCGCCGCCGCCGAGGAGCCCGTGCGGGGCGAGGACGCCGTGCGGGTGCCGGACGCGGACGAGACCTCCGCAGCGATCGACCGCGCCCACCGGGCGCTCGCGGAGATCCAGGCCCGCGAGGTCTACGACGCCGCGCACGAGGCGGAGCAGCAGCAGTACGTCCAGACCGACGAGGCCGAGTTCATCGAGGAGGACGCGTGGGAACGAGCATGAGGTCAGCTGACCGGCGTCAGGTCCGGTACCGGACCACTCGACCGCCACGCCCAGCGCAGCGTCGCGGCGACCGCCTCCACGAAACCCGGCCGGGTCGCGACGAGCGGCGGGGGAGGGGTGCGGGCGGCCATGATCTCCGCGGCCAGGAACTCCGACTCGATGAGCTCCTCGGACGCCAGGGCCGTCGCCTTCGTGACCGGCGCGGGCGTCGGCATGCGGTGGCCGTTCGAGGTCTCGGTGACCGCGCGGGCCATCCAGCGGCAGGTGAGTGCGACGCCGCCCGCGGTCCAGTCGGTGATCCCGCGCTCGCCCTGGGCCCGCGACTGCTCCTCGGCAGCGTTCCAGAGCGCGGCGAACTCCCCGAGGGGCACGCTCAGGTTGCCCGGCGGGATGCGGTCGAGATGGCGCTCGGTCACGCGCACACACCGAGGATCCCATCCGCGGCCGACGACGTCACGGCTCGAGGTGAGCACGATGTCTGAGCTGCTCCGGGCCGCGTTGGTACACGCCTCGCGCGGCTGGCGGGTCTTTCCGCTGCGGGCCGGGGACAAGCGGCCTGCTATCAAGGACTGGGAAGCGCGGGCGACGACGGATCCGGTGCGGATCCGCCGGGCGTGGCTGCGGGAGCCTCGCCTAAATGTCGGGATTGCTTGTGGCCCTTCGAATCTCGTCGTGATCGACCTGGACACCTCGGACCACGGGTCCGTTCGGCCCGCGGAATGGGATCGACCCGGCATCCGCGACGGCGTGGACGTCCTGGCGGCGCTCGCGGCCGACCACGATGAGCCGCTGCCATGGGAGACGCTGTCCACGCAGACTCCGTCAGGCGGCGAGCATTGGTACTTCAATGCGCCGGAGGGCCGTCGGATCAGGAACAGCGCCGGTTGGCTTGGCTGGCTCATTGATGTTCGCGCATCCGGCGGCTATGTCGTGGCGGCCGGATCCGTGGTGCGCGGGCGGAGGTACCGCAGCAACGACGTCGACGAGGTCGCTCCGCTGCCTTCCTGGATCGCCGAGCTGCTGGACGATCCTGCGGTTCCGCGTCCTGATCTGGGCCCGGTGCTGGACATCGTCGGCCGCCGCTCGCAGTACGCCGCCGCGGCACTGCGCGGGGAGATCGAGCACGTTCTTGCCGCAGGCAGGGGGAGCCGCAACGCCTCGCTCAACAAGGCCGCCTTCGCCCTCGGTCAGCTGGTCGCCGCTGGACTGCTCCCGGACGGTCTGGCCCGATCTGCGCTGGCCGAAGCCTCCGCAGCCGTCGGCCTCCCGGCGAGCGAGGCGGACCGCACCATCCGCTCCGGCCTGACCGCTGGCAGCCAGCAACCCCGCACCGCACCGATCGGGAGTGATCGACCGTGACGCAGCGCCGAAGCGCTCGCGACATCCTGACCGGCCTCGACGCCGACCGCCGTCTCGCCGTCCTGCACGGCGAGGACGCGGCGCAGCCGCAAGGCTGGGACGCGGACCCGACTCCGCTCACCCCGCGCCGCCTGGTCCCGCCGTTCCCAGTCGACGCGCTGCCGACGTGGGTTGCCGACATGGTGCTGGCGGTCGCGGAGTTCACCCAGACCCCACTCGACCTCCCCGGCTGCCTGGCACTCGCGGCGCTCTCGACCGCGGCGGGTGGCCGGGCGGACGTGGAGATCCGCCCGGGCTGGCGAGAGCCGCTGAACCTGTACACGGTGGTCGCGATGCCGCCAGGCTCGCGCAAGAGCGCAGTGTTCGCGGCGATAACGGCGCCGCTGCTGGAGGCGGAGCGGCAGCTCATCGAGCAGGCCCGGCCGCGGATCGCCGAGGCGGAGCTCGCACGCAAGATCGCGGAGGCCGAGGCAGAACGGCGCGCGAAACAAGCGACGAGCGCTCGGGATCGACTGGACCGCGAGGAGGCCCTGGCGTCAGCGGCCGAGGCATCCGTCGAGGCCGACCAGCTCGTGGTCCCGCCGGTGCCGCGCTTGATCGCCGACGACGTCACCACGGAGGCCGCGGCATCGCTGCTCGCCGAGCAATGTGGAAGGCTCGCCGTGCTCTCGGCGGAGGGCGGGATCTTCGCGACGCTCGCGGGCAGGTACTCCGGCGGAGTCGCGAACCTCGAGGTCTTCCTCAAGGGCCACGCGGGCGACCTCCTCCGGGTCGATCGCAAGGGCCGCCCAGCTGAGCACATCGCGGCCCCGGCCCTCACGCTCGGCTTGGCCCTGCAGCCCGAGGTGCTCACCGACATCGCCCGCATGCCCGGCTTCCGCGGCCGCGGCCTGTTGGCCCGGATCCTGTACTCCCTGCCGGAGAACACCGTCGGCCGCCGCCGCATCGGCGCGCCCGCGGTCCCGGCCCCGGTCGACCGCGCCTACAGCTCCCGCCTCGCCCGTCTGGTCGTCACCCTGGCCGCGGAGCACGAGCAGCTCCACCTACGCCTGAACGACGAGGCCAACCATCGTGTCCTCGACCTGGAGCGCGGCCTCGAGCCCCGACTCGACGCGCACGCCGATCTCGCCCACGTCACCGACTGGGCGTCCAAACTGACCGGCGCGACCGCCCGAATCGCGGGCCTGCTTCACCTCGCCGAACTCCTCCCGACTGCCTGGTCCCAGCCCGTCGAAGCCCGCCACATTGAGGCCGCGGCCAGGCTCGGTCAGTACTTCCTCGCCCACGCCCTGGCCGTCTTCGATCGCATGGGCGCCGACCCGACCATCGACGACGCCCGCGCCGTCCTGGACTGGATTGCCCGCACCGGCGCCGAGCACTTCAGCCGCCGCGACGCCTTCACCGGCCTCTCCCGCGCCCGCTTCCGCAAGGTCACCGACCTGAGCCCGGCCCTGGCGCTCCTGGAGGCCCACGGCTTCATCCGCCTCGCCGCCCCGTCAGCACCGACGGGCGGCCGCCCGAGCTCACCGCGATGGGAGGTCCACCTCCGTGCCGCGAAAGCCGCGAAAGCCGCAGAAGATGGGAGCTGAGCACCTTCTGCGGCTTGTGCGGCTTTCGCGGCATGACGCGGCTCGGACTCAGCGCCTCGCAGTATTTGGCTTGGGTCAGATCCTAGAGAGTTGGCAGTTCGTCAGGGAGGTGCCCATCAAGTGCCACCATCAACTCTCGTTCTCTCACGACCGCATCCCTGACGGATTCTCGTGTTGGTCCACCCTTGGATGCATGCGCGAACAGTATTTCATCCAGCTGCCGATCCACGCCTTCGAAGAGTTCTCTGGCCTCTATCAGCTCGGATATTAGGCGATTTCTTCCTTTCGCTGTGGCAACAAGCTGAACTTTCTCGCGCCAAAAGCGATGAGCCATGTAGTTCCTCTTGTTCAGAGCAACTTCAAGTTTTGCGCACAGCTCAGGCTCGTCAGGCAGTAAGACGCGGAGTCGCCTAATTGTCTTTCCGAGCGTTCGAGTCATTAGTTCGGATACGAGTGTGTCGTACTCTTCCTGACTTTTTGCCTGTGGCAGGGCGTCCATGACAGAGAGCAGATTGATCACTCCCATCTCGAGAACCTGAGCCATGTAGATTGCCAACCCGAACTGGGCATAAAGTTCGCGGTGATGATATGACTCATCACTTAGTGAGTCATCACGGTCGACCTCGTCGGTCCAATCGTTGGCCATTTAGGCAGGCTCCCCGGTAAATTGTTGCAGGCATCTAGCTATCTAGGCTGTGGAATTCTGTGCCAGTGATATTCAGTTGAGCGTGGTCCTGATGCTACAGTTCAGCGTGTCCGTTGATGAGGAATATGAGCCTGAGGCTCCCATCTTTGGCGATAATCTGCTGGTAGAGCGCGCCGTGCGCATGGCAACCTCGATGAGCATGCCTCACGCGGCATTGGCATCGTATGCCCGATGGTGGCAGCTCGAGTACTGGCTCAGAGAGCTCGTCTACGTCGAACTGCGCGCTAAGTACGGCTTGGAGTGGGGCGGCCACGTCCGGGCAGGAGTGGGGAGGCAGGCTCAGGACGCTGCCTACACTCATATGGAGGCAGCGGACACCGAGAACCCTTTAGCCTACCTCGACTACAGTCAGCTTATTCAGGTTATCGAATCTGAGTGGAACCTCTTCGAGCCTTCTCTTATGAATCAGACAGTATGGAAAGGGCGACAGGAGGAGTTGGCTAGGATACGCCACAGGATCGGACACATTCGGACACCGCACACAGATGATTTGAGTCGCTTGGACCAGACTCTGCGCGACTTAGAGCGGGGAACGTATATCGCGCTGGCCACCTACAACATGAGGCGGCAGCCAGACTTGGCGAAGAATGGTGATCCGGTCACGCTCGGCTGGCTAGGTGAGGCGCATCCAACAGCTAAGAGGTTGATCCGTCATGCCGAAGACCAGTATGAGGTTAGTATTAGACTGACGGTCAGTCAAAGGCCTTGGGCGACCTGGCCCGACGACCTTTCAAATGCTCCAGGGATAATATGGCATTGCGACTTCTTTCTGCGCAGGAGATGGATCGATGCCCGCGCATTTTGGAATAGCGATGAGCTGCTGCTTACCAAGTACTATCTAATTCATATGCTTGCCGATGGGCCGCACCAAGTCGGCTTCAGTTTTTCAGCCGCCGACGATCCTGAACTTATATCGGACGCAATAGGCGAAACCTTCGATGCGGTGCTCTCGGCTTCGAGGTGGACCCAGTTGTCGGACGAGAGGTACCAGGAGCTCGATCGCCGTGCTCGGTCCGTTGACTATCGTTTGAAAGCATCGAGTCCGTGGAACGTCGTCAACGATCAGACGCTGCCGATCAGCAATTTTGGATCTGGTGGAGGCGTGGAGTCGATGCCTCGTTGGAGATGAGCTCGAATCTGGGTGCTGAACTTGGGCGCTTCGGCTCGTCACGAGAAACGCGGTTGCTGGACAGGCGGGATCGCCGGAAGCTGATGTCTCAAGCACACACGTGGGCGTCAGCCGGTTGGTGAATCGCCCGGCGCGTGACCAACGTTCGATGTCCGGTCTCAGAGAGGTAGCGGAGTTGGGTCGAGCGAGCCGTCGCAAGCAGGAGCGCAGGCAGGCCTATGAGGCAAGAGGAGTCAACTACCGACAGAGCCGCAACGCCGATCGTGCGGAGAGATACGGACAAGGCGTCGCTGGGGACCTCGAATCCTTCGAGGCTGCTGCGGAGCGCGGAGTTGATTTCCTCGCTGCTGCGCTGATCTCGCGACACAACCGACGGATGATGCGAATCGGTCAAGTCGATGAGGAACTGCGCACGCGGGCGTACAAGATCGTAAACCAGCTGTACCTTGTAGGCCACGGTCTGCACAGAGCGGGAGTCGACCCCGAGAGGCCACCGATCTCGCTAGGTGGCAGCTGGCTAGACCATCTTGCTTGGGGTGTGGACAGCGTTATCGCAGCGATACGTCTTACGCTATGTGGCCAGTTCATCGGTGGAGCTCTTGTTGCCCGTACTCAGTTGGAGCGCTGGGCGCTCAACATCGAGTACAATGTACAGGCCCGGCGCGAGCAGGGAGAAACAACAGCGACGTATTTCGACCGAATCTGGACTGCGCACGATAAGCGGTTCGCCACTCCAGAAAAACTTAAGTCTGGGGACCGAGGACTGCGACAGAGACTACTTCCGGCTGGTGGTCGGCGAGTTAGTACTGGCGACGCATACGCTGAGGCATCCGAAATGCTCCATGGTCGCGGCGCCGGGGTCGATTCGGTCTTCTATGAAGCCAGCATGCTGCTCGATCCGGCGTACAGCGAGTACGGAATCTACGGTGGCCAGAAGGTGCTCGACCTGGCGGAGATTTGTAGTGAGCGCCTGTCGGTCTGTGTGGCCTCCTACTTCGCCGAGCGTGATGACATCGAGAGCGCGCAACGTGTCAGCACGTCGATCGGCTTCGTGCCCAATGCCGGAACCGACGGATACCCGCAACATGCCCTCTGGCCGTTCATGCCCGAGACGGCCTTGCGGGCAGATAAGGTCGAGATGCTTCGTCATGCTTTTGAGGCGATTGAGCAAGTCTGGCAAGGTCGACGGCCCGCGGGCCGCCTCTTCTATGACGACGAAATAGCCGTGTTGTTCTTCCAGCACAGACGATACGCGTCAGCTATGTTAGCGCAGCGTGCCTTCGAAATTGAAGCAGAGATGACCGGACCGCTCGATTACAGCATGCTTGAGGCACGATCCACGAGGCAGATCTTCTCAGCCGAGATTCTTGGCCTGCTTGGGCTGTGGCATCCGTCGTCCGAAGTCCGATCGGCTGCGGTGGTTGCTGGCTCCGGGCTCCGCTCAGCCCAGTGGCTCTGGCTCGAAGATGATGACCGTGCGATGGGCGTCCTGCGGGATGTCCTCGAATCCCTAGCGCGGATCCGGGCCCACTTGCGTAAGCCGGAGGCTGCAGTACGGCTGGAGGCGCGCGGTGCGTCGACAAGTCCGCGCGACTGGTTGAAATTGGCAGGCTGGAAGCGGCTTCAGCCGCTGAACTACGCGCTCGGCGACCTCTCGCACCTACAGCCTTCGTCGCATTGGGGCGGCTCTCGCGATCTCCTGGTCGCTTTGATGCCTCCCGGTACCGATCCGAAGCTTGCCCCGTACCGTGGTCGAGGAGCCACTCTCGAGGCGATCGTCAGCTTGGCTGGCCACACCGCCATCGAGGCAGTCGACGGGCTATCCCCAGGCCTGGGAGTGGTGATGCGTGAGTTGGCGGAGAAGGTGGGTCTCTTCGACAAGCAGAGAGAAGCAGCGGTCGAAGACTGGCTTGACCGCGCGTGGGACCACAGGCAGTTTGACTATGGCGGACCGACACTCGCGAGAGGTCCAGCTGCTCAGGACGATGTATTTGTGCCGTCGGCAGGCGCCGGTGAGTCAGACTGAAGTGCGTCACCCGCCAACCCACCAGCTGGCCTCTGCCTGCATGTCTATTTATCGCAGTGCGGCGTCGAGGAAGACTGCGGCGTCGGGGTGGAGTTCGCCGCGGCTTACGTAGGTGTCCTTGAGGAACTTCGCTTGGCCCATGAGGTCGGCCTTGGCGCGGTCGGTCAGGGTGATCTCGTCGTCGAGGATGGTGGCGTAGGTGCGGCGCCAGGTGTGGGGGGTCATCCACTCGAGGTCGACCTTGTCGCGGATCCTGCGGACGCTGCGGCGGACGTTGGCGGGCCACCGGTAGGTCGGGATGCCGTCGCGGCCTGCTGAGGCGAAGAGGGGCCAGGTGGGGTCGAAGAGTGGGTCGTGGCGGGCGCGGAGGCGGGTGACGATGAACTGGGTGAGTGGGACGACGCGGAGGGCCATGGCGCTCTTGCCGTCGTGGACGACGAGGCCTTTGCCCTTGATCGGGTAGACGTTTTGGCGGACTGCCACTACCGGGACTCGCTGGGCCTCGCCGGGGCCGACGATGCGGAGGCCGTCGAGGTCGAGGTCCATCCAGCGGACGGCGCAGATCTCGCCTACGCGCAGGCCGGAGCCGAGGGCGAAGCGAATGAGGTCGGGCATGTCTGCGCGGACGGCGACCTGGTCGGTATCGGTGAACTCCAAGAGCTGGCGGCGTTCCTCCACCGTGAGCCCGTGTGGAGGAGTGGCCTTGTGGCCACGGGATGTCTCGATGCGTTCGAGCTCGCGGACCGGGTTGGTCGGGATGACCTGGTTGAGGACGGCCTGCTGCATCACGCCGGAGACGATCGCGCGAATCATGCGGCGGGTGTTCGCAGCGTGGGCAGGCCGCTCCTCGTACGAACCGTCCCGGAGCTTCACCATCTTGCGGGCCGACTCGAGGTCGGCGAAGTAGGTGTCGAGGCGGGCGACGGTGCACTCGATGAGGCGGAGCTCGCCCAGCTTGGGGAGGACCTGCTTCTTGAGGCAGTTGGCGTACGTGTCGGCGGTGGAGTCGGCTCGGCGCTCCTGGATCTTCGCGAACCAGACCTCGGAGGCTTCGCGGAAGCGGGAGTGCGAGCCAAGCGCCATCGCCTGCGGCGCGCCGCTGCGCTCACGGAGAGCGTCCTGGATCGCCTTTTGCGCGGTGGCTTTCGTGGGCGCCCAGCGGGAGAGCTGGCGGGTGCGGCCGTCGAGGTCGCGGTATCGGCAGCGGGCGAGCCAGCGGCTGCCATCGCGGGTGACCTGGATCTCTCCATGCGAGCCGAGCTCAAGCGGAGGACGAGCCATCGCGTACCCCTCCCGGACGGGGTTTTCGTTGAGTTTCCGTTGAGTGGATCTCCGGGAAAAGCTAACAGGCCAGACCGACAACCGGTCTGACCTGCTAGTTTGCGTACACCGCCACGGACTTGAACCGTGAACCCGCTGATTAAGAGTCAGCTGCTCTGCCAATTGAGCTAGCGGTGCATGTGTTGAGTTGTTGTGCGGTGTCCCTTGCGCGACACCGGGATTCACTGTACCAGCGCTCCCGCGGGGTCGTGCGAGGGGGGTCCGCGGACCCCGGGTGAGTGACGGGACTTGAACCCGCGGCCCCCTGGACCACAACCAGGTGCTCTACCAGCTGAGCTACACCCACCATCGGTTCGCCGGGTTTCCCCGGCGGCCTCGTAGAGAGTACGTGATGCCCCGGGCCGGCTCTACGCCGGGGGTGCCACCGCGGCGGCGGCCGCCCTGGCCTCCTCGGACGTGGGGCCGGGGGGGTGGACGAACAGGGTGCGGCGGTAGTACTCGAGCTCCCGGATGGACTCGACGATGTCCGCGAGGGCGCGGTGCGCGAGGCCCTTCTCGGGCTTGGCGTAGAAGACCCGGGGGAACCAGCGGCGGGCGAGCTCCTTGACGGAGCTGACGTCGATCATGCGGTAGTGCAGGTGGGCGTCGAGCTCGGGCATGTCCCGGGCGATGAACCCGCGGTCGGTCGCGATGGAGTTCCCCGCGAGCGGCGCGGTCCCCGCCTCCGGCACGTGCGCGCGCACGTACTCCAGCACGAGGGCCTCGGCCTCCCGCACCGTCACCCGCGACGCCCGGATCTCCTCGGTGAGCCCGGACTTGCGGTGCATCTCCTCCACGACGGGGGGCATCGCGGCGAGCGCGGCCTCGTCGGCGTGGATGACGACGTCGACGCCGTCACCCAGCACGTTGAGGTCGCCGTCCGTGACCAGGACCGCGATCTCGACGAGCGCGTCCCGCTGGAGATCGAGACCTGTCATCTCGCAGTCGATCCACACCAACCGGTCGTTCATGGCTCGCAGCGTAAGCCTCCTGGTCTAGGCTCCGCCGTGTGGCTGAAGACACCACCGTGAACAGCGCCGCCCAGCAGATCGCCGCCGGCTACGCGACCGAGGGCGAGGCGCTGGAGCTCGGCACCGTCCTCGTCGACGGCAAGGTCGATCCCACCGCCAAGGTCCGGATCCCGTTCGCGACGTTGAACCGGCACGGCCTCGTGGCCGGGGCCACGGGTACCGGCAAGACCAAGACGTTGCAGGGGTTGGCCGAGCAGCTGTCGAACGCCGGCGTCCCCGTGCTGCTCGCGGACGTCAAGGGGGACCTCTCCGGGCTCTCGAAGCCCGGCGAGGACGGCCCGAAGATCCAGTCCCGGGCCGCGGACACCGGCGACGACTGGGTGGCGACGGGCTTCCCCGTCGAGTTCCTGAGCCTGGGCGGCGGCTCGAGCGCGATCCCGATCCGCGCCACGATCACCCAGTTCGGGCCCATCCTGCTGTCGAAGGTGCTGGACCTCAACGACACCCAGGAGTCCACGCTCGGGCTGATCTTCCACTTCGCGGACCAGCGCGGGCTCCCGCTGCTGGACACGAAGGACCTGCGGGCGGTCATCCAGCACCTGACGTCCGACGAGGGCAAGGCGGACCTGAAGGGCATCGGCGGGGTCTCGGCGGCCACCGCGGGCGTCATCCTGCGGGCCCTGGTCAACCTGGAGGCCCAGGGCGGCACGGAGTTCTTCGGCGAGCCGGAGTTCGAGCCCGCCGACCTGATCCGCCAGGTCGACGGCAAGGGTGTGGTCACGCTCGTCGAGCTGGCCGAGCAGGCGGCCAACCCGAAGCTGTTCTCCACCTTCCTGATGTGGCTGCTCGCGGAGCTCTACGAGGAGATGCCCGAGGCGGGCGACCTCGACAAGCCGAAGCTCGTCTTCTTCTTCGACGAGGCCCACCTGCTGTTCAACGACGCCTCGAAGGCCTTCCTGGAGCGCATCGAGCAGACCGTGAAGCTCATCCGCTCCAAGGGGATCGGGGTGTTCTTCTGCACGCAGCTGCCGACGGACGTCCCGAACGCGGTGCTGTCGCAGCTGGGCGCGCGGGTGCAGCACGCGTTGCGCGCCTTCACCCCCGAGGACCAGAAGGCGCTCACCAAGACGGTCAAGACCTACCCGACGTCCACGGTGTACGACCTCGAGGAGGCCCTCACGTCGCTGGGGACCGGCGAGGCGATCGTCACCGTCCTGTCGGAGCGGGGCGCGCCCACACCCGTCGCGTGGGCCCGGATGCGGGCGCCGCGGTCGTTGATGGCCGCGATCGGTGGTCCGGCGATCACGGAGGCGGCCAAGGCCTCGCCCCTGTACGCCAAGTACGGGACCACGGTCGACGGGGAGTCGGCCTACGAGATGCTGACCGCGCGCATGGCCCAGCAGCAGGCGCAGCAGGAGGCCGAGCAGGCCCCGCCGCCGCCTGTCCCGCAGGACACGCCGCCGCCCCCGCGTCGGGAGAAGGAGGAGCCCGGGCTGATCGAGAACATCCTCGGCTCGCCCGCGGCCAAGCAGTTCATGCGGTCGATGGCGGCCGGACTGGGCCGGGAGATCAGCCGGAGCCTCTTCGGGACCCGACGGCGTCGATGAGCCCGGCGGCGGTGGCGGGCGCGATGTCGAGGATCTCGTAGCCTCCCTCGCCCGCCGCCGTCACCGCCTCCAGGGTCACCACGCCCGCGCGCCGCTGGAACAGGCTCTGCCGGACCCGCCAGCCGACGATCCCGTTGCGCTGCAACGCCGTGGTGCGGCGGGAGAATCCGCCGAGCCTGCTCACCAGATGGTGCTCGGTGAGCGTGTGGCCGAGTGCGCGGTAGCGGTCCAGGGCCAGCAGGGCGGCGAGCGGGAGCAGGACCAGGGTCCACGGCCAGATCCAGGCCCGGGCCGGATCCTGGACGCCGAGCAGGATCGCGGCCGCCACGACAGCCGCCGCGGGCCCGAGCGCGCGGGTGAACCGGCGGCGCAGTGCCGCGTGCGGATGCGCCGTCAGTGCGGTGCGGGTGGGATCGGGAGCCTGCAGCGCGACGCCCGCGACCCGGTGCGCCTCGGCCCGCGGCACGGGCGGCTGCAGCACCCCGCCCTGCCGCTCGCGGCCCAGACCCGCGGCCAACGCCCTGGTCTGCGCCCCGCGACCCGCACGCAGCAGCAGCGGCTCGTGCACCCCTACCCCGCGGATCCGGTCCTCGGCGACCGACAGCGACCGGGACGTGAACAGCCCGCGCCGGACCCGCAGCGTGCCGTCCGGCTCGCGGGTCAGTCGGTAGCCCCACCAGCGCGCCACGAACAGCGCGCTCGAGCCGATGACCGCGAGCAGGAGCGCGGACACCACCAGCAGGGTCCAGCCGGTGCCGTTGAGCAGCCGGAACGCCGCGCCGCCGAGCTCGCGGGGCGTCACGCCCAGCTCGAGGAGCAGGTTGAAGGCCGCCGCGGCGATGGCCCCGAACCCGGCCAGCGAGGAGAAGGTGAGCGGGGCGAAGCGCAGCCAACGCCAGTCGAGCCGGGCGAGCTCGGTGGGTCCGGGTTCGGGATGCGGCTCGGCCGGGTCCTCCGACGGCGCGGCGCCGTGGCGCAGGAGCTCGCGACGCAGCAGCTCGGCCTCCGCACCGCTGACCGCGTCCAGGTTGAGGCCGGAGTGCTCGCCGCCGTGCTCGGCGGCCCGGACCACGACGACGTTGAGCCGGAAGGCCCGGTGCAGCAACGTCGCCGTCAGGTCGACGGTGCGGATGCGGTCGCGCGGCACGGAACGGCGCTGCCGTCGGATCCAGCCGCTGTGCAGCTCCACCCGCTCCGGGGTGATGCGGTACCTCGTGGTGCGCCAGCGGATCAGGCCGCCGACCACGACGAGCCCCGCGATGCCGAGCGAGATCCACACTCGCGTCGGATCACCCGAGCGGCCGGTGACCAGCACGATCAGCAGGAGCGGGACGAGCCGGATCAACGCGTGCACCGGCGCGACCACGATCATGCGCGGGTCGAGCCGACGCCAGTCGGTCACCGGGCCTTCACGTCGCATCGCCGGGGGTGGCCTGCGTCGTCTCGGTGAGCTGGCGTGCGAGCTCGCGGGCCTCCGCCGTGGCCAGGCCGCGGATGGCGACGGGGCCCCGCGCCGACGCCGTCGTCACGGTCACGCTGGCCAACCCCAGCAGCTGCTGCAGCGGGCCGTGCTCGGTGTCGACGGTCTGCACGCGGGAGATCGGCGCGATCCGCCACTCCCGCACCAGCCAGCCCGACAGCGTGTAGACGGCCTCGTCGGTGACCTCCCAGCGGTGGATCCGGAACAGGATCTCCGGCACGACGGCCGCGTACCCCAGCCCGACCACGACCGTCGCGATCAGCGTGGCCCACAACCACACCGGCCCGCCCAGCACGAGCGCCACCACCAGCTGGGGCAGGGCGACGACGGCCGCCACACCCAGTCCGCGCAGCCGCCACCACTGCCGGGCCCGCGGGTCCACGCGGTGCGCGGGCGGGCGGAGGGGGAGCGTGCTCTGCATGGGCTCATGCTGCCCGAGCAGTAGGGTCGGTGGACGTGCGCCCCCCGCGTCTGATCGCCCTCGACATCGACGGCACCACCGTCCACGCCCACCGGCCCCCGAGCGCCCGCGTCCTGGCCGCCGTCCGTGGGGTCTCCGCGCGGGCGCGGGTCATGTTGTGCACCGGGCGGACGGTGCTCGGTGTGGACCACGTCCTGGAGAGTCTCGGCCTGACGAGCGGGTTCACGGTCTGCTCGAACGGGGCGGTCGTGCTGGACACGGCCTCGCGGGCGGTGCTGCGCAGCGCCGCGATGGATCCGGCGCCGATGGTCGCCGCGGTCGGGTCGGCGCTGCCCGGCGCCGTCTTCGGCTGCGAGGAGACCGGTGTGGGACAACGGATCAGCGCCCCCTTCCCGGACGGGATCCTCGCGGGCCGGGTGCGCGTCGTGCCCGAGGCGGAGCTCCTGGGCACCCCCACGCCGAAGGTGATCGCCTACTGGCCCGGCCACACGCCCGACGACGTCGCGGCGGGCATGCGGGGAGTCGTGGTGCCCGGGGCGGAGTACACCCTGGACCACGAGATGCCCTGGGTGACGATGGTGCCGACCGGGGTGAGCAAGGCGTCGGCGCTGGCCGCGGTCGCGGCGGAACACGGCGTGGCGCAGGAGGACGTCCTCGCCGTCGGGGACGGCGACAACGACCGCGCCATGCTCCGCTGGGCGGGCACGGGCGTCGCCATGGGACAGGCCCCGGGCGCCGTCAAGGCCGACGCGGACGAGGTCACCGCGCCGGTGTGGGAAGACGGGCTGGCGCAGGTGTTGGAGCGGTTCCTGTAGGGGGCTGGATCAGGGGACGACGGGGCCGGTGCCCGTGCCGCCGCCGGTGCCGCCGCCCGTTCCGGTGCCGCCGCCGGTCCCGCCACCCGTGCCGCCGCCGGTGCCGCCGCCCGTTCCGGTGCCGCCGCCTGTGCCTCCGCCGGTGCCGCCGCCCGTTCCACCGCCCGTGCCGCCGCCGGTGCCGCCGCCCGTTCCGGTGCCGCCGCCGGTCCCGCCGCCCGTGCCTCCGCCAGTCCCACCGCCCCCGGTGCCTCCGCCGGCTTCGCCGCCACCGCCACCCACGGGGGTGGTGGGCTCCGTCGACACGACGGGCGGCGGCGCCGGCGCGACCGTCGTCGTCCTCGGCGCGACGGGGGTCGTGGTGCGGCGAGTGCGGGTGGTCGGGTCCGCCCGCTCGCTCTCCTCCGCCACCGGCGGCAGCGTGGCGACGGGGGCCTCGGTGGGGGGCGGGGCGATCGCGCTGGTGTCCACGCGGTTGGAGGCGCTGCCGACCGACGGGCCGTCCGGCCAGAAGGCCACGGCGCCGATCACCGCGAGGGCCGCGACGAGCCCGCCCGCGCCCACCACGAGCAGCGGGGAGCGGCTCCGGGGCCGGTCGGTGTCGTACTCGGCGTAGGAGTCGAACAGCCCGCCGGACGGCTCGGGCGCCGGAGCGAAGCGGGTGGCCTGCTCGTCCATGGGCAGGGCCTCGGTGCGGGCCTCCGGGTCGGGCCCGGCGGCGTAGTGCCCGTAGGACGGGTCCGCGTACGGGTCGTACTGCGTGGGCACCTCGGCCTGCACGTACGCCGTCGGAGCGCCCGGCCACCGGCCGGTGCCCGTCGGCGGGGTCGTGAACTCTCCGCTCTGCTGCACCATCTCTCCGTTCCCCGGGATCGCGCCGAGGGCACCCTCGGCCACGGCGTGTTCGGCCAGGGCGACCGCGGGCCGCCCCAGCTCGTCCGACAGTCGTGGGATGAGCCGCCCGGCTCCGCCGACCACCACCACGGCGGTCAGCGCCTCGGCGGCCACGCCCGCGGCCTCGGCGGCGCGCCGCACCGCGTCCACGCCGTCCGCGGACTCGTGGAGGCCGAGCAGCGAGAAGCCGCTGGCGTCCCGCTGCAGGACGGCGGCCTCGACCGGCCCGGTGTCCGCGTGGCAGACGGCGACGAGCGCGCCCGGGTGGAGCCGCTCGTCGGCGGCGTAGGCCACGGCGGCGGCCTGCGGCAGGGTCACCAGGGCTGCGGCGACACCCGCGTCCAGCAGGCCCGCGGCGACGATCTCGCGCTCGGCCTCGCGCCAGGCCGCCGGGTGGGCGACGACGATCCGCTCGGCCTCGCGGCCCTCGCGCGCGGCCGTCTCGTCCGCCACGTGCCGGACGACGGCCGCGACCGCCTCCGGTCGGTCGGCGACCAGCGCGCCGGGCGACAGGACCTCGGGGGGCCTGCCTGCGCGGCCGAGGGCGGCCGAGGTCCGCGAGGTGCCCACGACGACACCGAGCAGGTAGGGAGTCATCCTCACCGTTTCTGACGCGGCGCCGGGGAGCGGGGGAGCGGGGCGCCTGGTACGTCGGGTCCATCGACCCGAGTGCCCGCCACGTTAGCCATCGGGACGGGTGACCCGGACCTCGTGCGACGGGCGTGGCCGCACGAGCGGTGAGAGGTGGGGCTCGGCGTCGGACCGGAGTCAGAGCCGGTGCTGCAGCGCCTCCGCCGCGGCGAGCAGGTCCGCGGCCCAGCGGACGCCCGGTCGACGGCCGATCCGGTCGACCGGCCCGCTCACCGAGACCGCGGCCACGACCTGGCCCTGCGCGTCCCGCACCGGCGCCGACACGCTCGACACCCCCGACTCCCGCTCGGCGACGCTCTGCGCCCAGCCGCGCCGCCGGACGTCGACCAGCACGCGGTCGGTGAACGACGCCGCGCCCAGCACCGCCCGCTGGGTGGCGGGGTCGGCCCAGGCGGCCAGCACCTTCGCGCCGGAGCCCGCGGTCATCGGCAACCGCGTGCCGACGGGCACCGTGTCCCGCAGGCCCGCCGCGGGTTCGGCGGTGGCGATGCAGACCCGGTGCATGCCGTCTCTCCGGTAGAGCTGCACGCTCTCGCCGGTGATGTCCCGCAGCCGCGGCAGCACCGCGCCCGCGGCCTCCAGCAACGGGTCCGCGTGCCCGCCCGCCAGCTCGGCGAGCGTGGGCCCGGGCCGCCACCGGCCGTCGGACCCCCTGGCCAGCAGGCCGTGCACCTCCAGCCCGACGGCGAGGCGGTGCGCCGTGGCGCGCGGCAGGCCCGTGGCCTCGCACAGCTCGGAGAGCCCCATGGGCTCGTCCGCCGCCGCACGCAATACACCCACGGCCTTGTCGAGTACGCCGATGCCGCTAGACTGTCTCACGTCTCGATATCTTAGTCCCATATCCTGGGAAACCACCACCGAGACGCGCAGCTCACACGAAGGAGGCGGCAGCGGTGGCACGCACGCTGGCCGAGAAGGTCTGGGACCAGCACCTGGTCCGCAAGGGCGAGGACTCGGAACCCGACCTGCTCTACATCGACCTGCACCTCGTCCACGAGGTGACCAGCCCGCAGGCGTTCGACGGGCTCCGGCTCGCCGGTCGCCCCGTCCGCCGCCCGGACCTCACCCTCGCCACCGAGGACCACAACGTCCCCACGCTCGACGTGCTGGCCCCGATCGCCGACCCCGTCTCGCGCACTCAGGTGGAGACGCTGCGCAAGAACTGCGCGGAGTTCGGGGTGCGGCTGTACCCGATGAACCACGCGGAACAGGGCATCGTCCACGTCGTCGGGCCGCAGCTGGGGCTGACCCAGCCGGGCACCACGGTCGTCTGCGGCGACTCGCACACCTCCACGCACGGGGCGTTCGGCGCCATGGCGTTCGGCATCGGGACGTCCGAGGTGGAGCACGTGCTCGCCACGCAGACGTTGCCGCTCAAGCGGTTCAAGACCATGGCGATCAACGTCACCAGCAAGGACGGGCGGCTGCGGCCGGGCGTCACGAGCAAGGACGTCGTGCTCGCGATCATCGCGCAGATCGGCACCGGCGGCGGGCAGGGCTACGTGCTCGAGTACCGCGGCAACGTCATCGAGAACCTCTCGATGGAGGCGCGGATGACGATCTGCAACATGTCCATCGAGGCGGGCGCCCGCGCGGGCATGATCGCGCCGGACGAGACCACGTTCGCCTACCTGAAGGGCCGCGAGCACGCCCCGCAGGGCGCGCAGTGGGACGAGGCGGTCGAGGCCTGGCGCGAGCTGCGCACGGACGCGGACGCGGTGTTCGACGCCGAGGTGGACGTCGACGCGGACGCGTTGACCCCCTTCGTCACCTGGGGCACCAACCCCGGCCAGGGCCTGCCGCTGGGCGAGAACGTGCCCGATCCCGAGGCCATCGTGGACGAGAACGAGCGCGTCGCGGCCGAGAAGGCGTTGGCGTACATGGGGCTCGAGGCCGGTCAGCCGCTGCGGTCGGTCAAGGTCGACACCGTGTTCGTGGGCTCGTGCACCAACGGTCGCATCGAGGACCTGCGGGCCACCGCGGAGGTGCTCAACGGGCGCAAGGTCGCGGACGGCGTGCGCATGCTGGTGGTCCCCGGCTCGATGCGGGTGCGCTTCCAGGCCGAGGAGGAGGGCCTGGACAAGGTCTTCACCGACGCCGGGGCCGAGTGGCGTTCCGCGGGCTGTTCGATGTGTCTGGGCATGAACCCGGACCAGCTCGCACCCGGTGAGCGCAGCGCGTCCACCTCCAACCGCAACTTCGAGGGCCGCCAGGGCAAGGGCGGCCGCACCCACCTGGTGTCCCCGCTGGTCGCCGCGGCGACCGCGGTGCGCGGCACCCTGAGCAGCCCGGAGGACCTGGTCTGATGGAGAAGTTCTCGAGCCACACCGGGATCGGCGTGCCGCTGCGCCGGTCCAACGTGGACACCGACCAGATCATCCCCGCCGTCTTCCTGAAGCGGGTGACCCGCACCGGGTTCGAGGACGGGCTGTTCTCGGCCTGGCGCCAGGACTCGTCGTTCATCCTCAATCAGGAGCCCTTCACCCGGGGCTCGGTGCTGGTGGCGGGCCCGGACTTCGGCACCGGCTCGTCGCGCGAGCACGCGGTGTGGGCGTTGATGGACTACGGGTTCCGCGTCGTCGTGTCCGCGCGGTTCGCGGACATCTTCCGCGGCAACAGCGCCAAGGCGGGTCTGGTGGCGGCGCAGGTCGCACAGCCGGACGTCGAGCTGCTCTGGAAGCTGCTGGAGAACGAGCCCGGCACCGAGGTGACCGTGGACCTGCGCGAGAAGACCGTGCAGGCCAAGGACATCACCGTCCCGTTCGAGATCGACGACTACATCCGCTGGCGGTTGCTGGAGGGCCTGGACGACATCGGGCTCACCCTGCGCCACGAGGAGGCCATCACGGCCTTCGAGTCGCAGCGGCCCGCACACAAGCCGGTGACCGTCTGAAGACGCCCCTGACCAGGGAAAACGCCGTCCGTTCAGCTGAGCGGGCGGCGTTTGTCGTTGTGCCGCAAGGAGTTCGACCTGGCGCAACGGGTCCGGAGCCTCTACGGTGCGGGGCCATGAACAAGACGCAGCTGGTAGAGGCCCTGGCGGAGAAGCTCGGCGACAAGCGGACCGCAGCGTCCGCAGTGGACGGCGTGCTCGACATCATCACCGAGACGGTCGGTTCCGGGGGCTCGGTGACCCTCACCGGCTTCGGCGTGTTCGAGGCCAGGGCGCGCGCCGCACGCGTCGCGCGCAACCCGCGCACCGGTGAGACGGTTCCGGTCCCGGCGACCACCGTCCCGGCCTTCCGGCCCGGCACCGCGTTCAAGTCGACGGTCAGCGGCGGGGCCACGGCCGCGCCCGCCGCGAAGGCGCCCACCCGCCGGTCCACCACCTCGCGCACCACCACCACCACCACGCGCACCACCGCCGCCCGCCCGGCCGCCCGTGCCGCGCGTGCCACGAGCACCTTCTCCGAGGACGCCCCCGCCGCGCCCGCCAAGAAGGCGCCCGCGAAGAAGGCGCCCGCCAAGACCGCGGCGGCCAAGACCCCCGCCGCCAAGACGACGGCCGCCAAGACCACCGCGACCAAGACCACCGCGACCAAGACCGCGCCCAAGACCGCGACGAAGACCGCGGCCGCGGAGAAGCCCGCCGCCAAGAAGAGCACGGCGAAGAAGGCCGCCGCCCCCAAGAAGGCGGCCAAGAAGAAGTAGCGCCCTCCTCCGGAGGGTCAGGTCCGGCGCAGGTGGAAGCGCTGGATCTTCCCGCTGGGGGTCTTCGGGAGCTCCGACACGAAGTGGATCCGCCGCGGATAGACGTGGGCGGCGAGCGTTGATTTGACCGCCTGCTGCAGGGCGGCGACGAGGGCGTCGTCGGTGGTCGTGCCCGGCGCGGTCACCACGTGCGCCACGACGACCTCGCCGCGCAGCTCGTCCGGCTCTCCGACGACGGCGGCCTCGAGCACGGCCGGGTGGCTGAGCAGCGCGCTCTCCACCTCGAACGGGCCGATCCGGTAGCCCGCCATGAGGATGACGTCGTCGTCCCGCGAACCGAAGGTGAGGTAGCCGTCGGCGTCGACGGTGGCGACGTCTCCGGTCAGGTACCAGCGACCGTCCGCGCTGAAGCGCTCCGCCGTGCGCTCGGGGGCGTCCCGGTAGCCGGTGAACGCCATGTACGGGCTGTTCGGCACGTCGACCGCGACCCGGCCGAGCTCGCCGACCGGCGCGGGCTCGTCCACGTCGGACCGCAGGACGGTCACCGACCAGCCGGGCAGCGGACGTCCCATCGAGCCGGTCTTGATGTCGGCCAGCAGGTCCGGGTGCCAGGCGTTCGCCACGGTCATCCCCGTCTCGGTCTGTCCGTAGTGGTCGCGCACCGGCAGGCCGAGCTCCTTCTCGGCCCACTCGACGACCTCGGGGGTGAGCGGCTCGCCCGCCGAGGAGCAGTGCCGCAGCCGCAGCCCCGCGGGCGTCGGGGCGGGGTCGCTGCGCAGGGCGCGGTAGACCGTGGGGCCCGCGGCGAAGTTCGTGACGCCGAACTCGGCGAGGACCTGCCAGGTCAGCGCGGGGGAGAAGCCCGCGTGCAGGAGCAGGCTGCGGCGGCCGGTCGCCATCGGCGCGGTGATCGCGTAGTACAGCCCGTACGCCCAGCCGGGGTCGGCGGCGTTCCAGAAGACGTCCTCGTCGGTGTGGTCGAGGGCCAGCTCCTGGTAGGAGTGCAGCCCGGCCAGCGCGCGCAGGGGCACCGGCACCCCCTTGGGTGTGCCGGTGGTGCCCGAGGTGAAGAGCTCGATCAGCACGCCGTCGCCGCCGACGGCCACCGGCTCGGGAGCGTCGCCGTCCAGGTCGGCGAGCGCGCCGGTCGGGATGATCCGCGCGTCGGTGTCGATCTCGTCGAGCTTGGGCTGCTGCGACTCGTCGACCAGCACGACCTTGGTGCCGTTCCCGGTGATGCGCAACGCGATCGCGGGCGGCGCGAACGCCGTGAACAGCGGGACCTGGACGGCGCCGAGCCGCCAGATCGCCAGCAGGCCGATCACGAACTCGGCGGACTTGCCCATCAGCGTGGCGACGCGGTCGCCGCGGCCCACCCCGAGCGCCGCGAGCCCCGCCGCGACCCGCCCGGACGCCTCGTCGAGCTCGCCGTAGGTCAGGTCGCGGCTGGTGAGGTCCGGCTCGATCACGGTGAACGCCACCGCGTCCGCCGGGTGGCGACGGCAGAGCAGGTGCAGGGCGTTCGCGTCGGGGGCGCCGTAGGTGCGCACGAGTTCCTGGACGGTCATGGGGGTCCTTCCGCGGCTACGATGACTGCCGACAGGGTGCGCGACGGAGCCGTCGCGGAACACCCCCCGAGGAGGGGTCGATGCGCGACCTGGACGCACGGATGCGGCGCACGCTCGCCCGCGTCCGGGCGGCGAGCGGGGTGTCGCTCGCCTTCGGCGGCCCGGTGGCCGCGTCCGGTGCCGTGGGGCTGGAGCTGTTCGAGGGCCAGACCGTGGGCGCGCTCGCCGGGGTGGTGCTCGAGCCGGGGAAGGGGCTGGGCGGCAAGGCCGCCGAACTGCGCCGACTCCTCGTGGCGGACGACTACTTCGACACCCCGTTCACCACCAGCCGGTACAAGGCGTTGATCAAGGCGGAGGGCTTGCGGTCCATCGTGGCCGCGCCGGTGATCGTCGGACGGCGACCGGTCGGGGTGCTCTACGGCGCGGTACGTGACGGCGGGGTGCTCGGCGGGCGCGTCCAGGACACCCTGACGGCCGAGGCGCGCAGCCTCGAACAGGAGATCGTGGCGGCCTCGACGCGCCCCCAGCCCCTCGACGCGGCCGGTCTCGCCGAGCGGCTGCGTTCCGCCCACGCGGAGCTGCGGGTCCTGGCCCGCTCGGTGGAGGACCCACAGCTGCGCGCCCGGCTCGCCGAGGCCGCGGAGCGGTTGGTGGGGCCCGCGAGCGCCCCCGCCGTCGCGCTCACGCCGCGCGAGGTCGACGTCCTCGCGCTGGCGGGCACGGGACTGTCCAACGCGCAGATAGGCACGCTGCTCGGGCTTCGCGTGCACACCGTGAAGGGGTACCTGAAAGCCGCCACCGCCAAGCTCGGCGCCACCTCCCGCCTCGACGCCGTGGCCCGCGCGCGCCGCGCCGGAGTCCTGGTAGCGCTGCGCCTAGCCCGGCGTCGGGTAGTAGTCCGCCGACCGCAGGCCGCCGTCCGGGCCGGTGGTGAGGACCCAGGTGCTGGCCTTCTTGCTGGGCACGGGCTTCTCGACGGGGGAGGGGACACCGGAGGGGCGGGCGCCGGACTCCTCGAGGAGCTCGGCGACGACGTCCGGGATCACGCCGCCCTGGCTGCACAGGGCCGTGACCCCGGGGGTCGCCAGCAACGTGCGGAAGCGGTCCAGGCCGGCGGCCGGGTCCGCCCAGTAGCCCTCCTCGCCGAGCAGCGGCTCGGGGAGGATCGGCGCGGCGCCCGCGGCCGGGGCCAGGGTGTCGACGCAGCGGACCGGCGTCGCCGAGTGGAAGCGTTCGGGGCCGAACAGGCCCAGGAAGCCGACGAGGTGCTCGGCCTGGTGGCGGCCGTCCCCGGAGAGGGGGCGCAGGTCGTCGTCGCCGTCCCAGTTGTTCCGGCTGCCCGCCTTGGCGTGCCGGACGACGAGCAGGACCGTCGACGGCGGGGCGAACCGGTCCAGGACCTGCGCGTCGTGCGGGTAGGTCACCAGGCGGGCGGCCTCCGCCGGAGACACCCAACGCAGCTCGTCCACCTCGTCGTTCGGGACGAAGTCGACTTCTTCCAGCGCCTCGGCGGCCCAGTAGCGCACCAGCTTGCGGCCCTCGGGGACGGTGTAGCGGACGTCCCCGATGCGCCGGCCGAGCCGGGCCCGCAGGCCGGTCTCCTCCCAGGTCTCCCGGATCGCGCAGGCGGCGAGGGACTCGCCCCGCTCCAGCTTCCCCTTGGGGAGGGACCAGTCGTCGTAGCGGGGGCGATGGACCAGCGCGACGTGCTCGCCCCGCCACAACACCGTGCCCGCGGCGAGGACGTCCGCACCGAGGGCGGCGTGCAGGTCGGTCATTCGGCGTCGGTGGTCCGGGCGGAGTGGGCGATCATCAGCTCGGCCTGGTGGTCGCGGACCTTCTCCAGGTCCGTGCCGGTGGGCGGGGAGGGCTCCCAGCGGTCGTCCGTCAGCACCCAGCAGCGGGTGGTGGGGTCGAGCGCCGAGTCCATGATGTCCTTGAGCTGGCCCGCCAGCCGCGGGTCGGCCACCCGCAGCAGCACCTCGACCCGGCGGTCGAGGTTGCGGTGCATCATGTCCGCGCTGCCGATCCAGTACTCGTCCGCCGCGCCGAAGTGGAAGATGCGCGAGTGCTCCAGGTAGCGCCCGAGGATGGACCGCACGTGGATGTTCTCGCTGAGCCCCTCGACACCCGGGCGGATCGCGCAGATCCCGCGCACCACGACGTCCACGGGCACGCCCGCCTGCGACGCCCGGTACAGCGCGTCGATCACCTGCTCGTCCACCAGGGAGTTGACCTTGATCTGCACCCGCGCGTCCGGGGAGCCCTCCCGGTGCGCCGCGATCTCGTCCTCGATGCGCCGGACGATGCCGCGCCGCACGCCGTACGGCGCCACGAGCAGGCTGCGGTAGCTCGTCTGGCGGGAGTAGCCGGTGAGCGAGTTGAACAGGTCCGTGAGGTCCGCGCCGATGGTGGGGTCGGCGGTGAGCACGCCGACGTCCTCGTAGAGCCGTGCGGTCTTCGGGTTGTAGTTCCCCGTGCCGACGTGGCAGTAGCGGCGGATCGTGGAGCCCTCCTGGCGCACCACCAACGAGGTCTTGCAGTGCGTCTTCAGGCCGACCAGCCCGTACACGACGTGCACGCCCGCCTTCTCCAGCTCGCGCGCCCAGCGGATGTTGGCCTGCTCGTCGAACCGGGCCTTGATCTCGACCAGCGCGACGACCTGCTTGCCCGCGGCGGCGGCGTCGATCAGGGCGTCCACGATCGGCGAGTCGCCGGAGGTCCGGTACAGCGTCTGCTTGATCGCCAGGACGTTCGGGTCGGCGGCGGCCTGCTCGACGAAGCGCTGCACGCTCGTCGAGAAGGAGTCGTAGGGATGGTGGACCAGGACGTCCCCGTCCCGGAGGGTGGCGAAGATGCTCTTCGGCGTCTCGCGGTCGGCGAAGGCCGGGTGCGTCGCGGGCCGGAAGGGCTCGTCCTTGAGGTCGGGGCGGTCGGTGCCGTAGACCTCCCAGAGGCAGGTGAGGTCCAGCAGGCCGGGGACGGTGACGACGTCCCCGGGGTCGACGTCCAGCTCGCGGAGCAGCAGCTCCAGCACGTGCTCGGACATGGTGTCGACGACCTCGAGCCGCACGGGCGGGCCGAACCGGCGGCGGGCGAGCTCCCGCTCCAGGGCCTGCAGCAGGTCCTCGTCGCGGTCCTCCTCGACCTCGAGGTCCGCGTTGCGGGTGACGCGGAAGGCGTGCACCTCCGCGACCTCGAGGCCGGGGAACAGCTCGCCGAGGTGGGCGGCGATGAGATCCTCGATCGGCAGGAACGTGACGTCCCGGCCCGGCCTGCCGTCGTCGTCCTGTACTCGCACCAGGCGCGGGACGTTGTTCGGGACCTTGACGCGCGCGAAGCGCTCGGTGCGGGAGTCGGTGTCCCGCACCGTGACGGCGAGGTTCAGCGACAGCCCGGAGATGTACGGGAAGGGGTGCGCCGGGTCGACCGCCAGCGGGGTCAGGACGGGGAAGACCTGGGCGGCGAAGTAGTCGCTGAGCCTGCCGCGCTGGATCTCGGTGAGGTCCGACCAGCGGCGGATGTGGATGCCGTTGCGGTCCAGCTCGGGGCGCACCTCGTCGAGGAACACCCGCGCGTGGGCCTCGGAGACGGCCTGGGAGCGCTCGTGGATGCGGGCGAGCTGCTCGCGCGGGGAGAGCCCGTCCGCGCTGCGCACGGCCAGGCCCGTCTCGTCCCGGCGCTTCAGCCCGGCGACCCGGACCATGTAGAACTCGTCCAGGTTGCTGGCGAAGATCGCGAGGAACTTCGCCCGCTCGAGCAGCGGCTGGGAGGTGTCCTCGGCCAACGCGAGCACCCGGGCGTTGAAGTCCAGCCAGGAGAGCTCGCGGTTGAGGTAGCGGTCCTCCGGCAGCCCGCTCGGCGCGGCGACGGTGGTCGGCGCGGGCGGGGAGATCGGTGCGGCCCCGGGGCTGGGTGCGGAGGCGGCGGTCGGGGCGGTCGCGGTGCTGGCCTGGGTCGCCTCGGCCGGGTTGCCGGGCGCGGCGCGCTGCTCGGCCCCCGCCACGGTCGTGGCGGCGCTGGTCCGACGGCGGGTGGCGGGCCGCCGCGCCGGGGCGCGGCGCGTGGACTTGCGTGGTGGTGTCTGCTCTCCGCCCGTACTGCTCACCGGCGCAATTCTTCTACACCGCCCGTGTGCGGGACGGGGTGGGACTGCCGACATCCGGGTGAACAGTGGGTCACGGGGAGGTCTCGACCCGCCCGCACGCGCCGGTGCCCGAGGCGAGCCGGCTCGGCGTTGACCGCGACCCCGGACGTCGTCGGCCCTGCTCAGCGCACTGCGGTTCGGATCGGGGCTCGCGAAACGGCTCGGCTACGGCCGCGATCCACGCCGGTCACGATTCGGCGTTTTCGTTGTCCGCGTCCAGCCCGGTCCTCCCGGGTCACTCGGCGGCGGAAGGACCCTCACGCATGTTCCACCTCGGATGGTTCCTCGGCTCGGGCTTCGGCATCCAGCCCGGCCGCGGCACGTTCGACGGCCAGGCCTGGCGCGACTGGATGAAGCCCCGGCGGTACGTCGAGATGGCCGCCACGCTGGAGCGCGGCGGCTACGACTTCGTGTTCATCGAGGACACCGCGATGATCGAGGACACCTACGGCGGATCGGCCGCCTGGACCCTCGCCCACGGCGAGATGGCGCCCAAGAACGACCCGCTCCCGCTCGTCCCGCTGATGGCGGCGGGCTCGAAGCACATCGGGATCATCAACACGATGTCCACGATCCAGTACGCGCCGTACACGGCCGCCCGGCTGATGACGACCCTGGACCACCTGACCGACGGTCGTGCCGGGATCAACGTGGTGACCTCGGTGACCCACCGGGTCGCGCAGAACTTCGGCTACGACGCGCACCTCCCGCACGACGAGCGCTACGGGATGGCCGCCGAGTGGATGGAGGTGGTGACGCGGCTGTGGGACTCCTGGGAGCCCGGCGCCGTGGTCGGCGACCTCGACACCCCGATGTACGCGGACGCCGCCAAGGTCCACACCATCGACCACGCGGGGAAGTACTACAAGGTGCGCGGCCCGCTCAACACGATCCCCGGGCCGCAGGGTCGACCCGTCGTCGGGCAGGCCGGGAACTCGGTGCCCGGCCGCGAGCTCGCCGCGACCTACGCCGACACCATGCTGGCCATGGGGCACAGCGCGGAGCAGATGAAGGCCTTCCGCGAGGACATGCACGAGCGGATGATCGCCCACGGCCGCAAGCCGAGCGATCTCAAGATCATGTTCCTGGTGACCCCGATGCTCGGGGAGAGCGACGAGCACGCCCGCGACCGCGAGGCCCAGCGGGTCGCGGCCACCCGGGACCCGCACCACATCGAGCAGATCCTCTGGCAGCTGTCCTACATCAGCGGCGGCACCGTGGACTTCTCGACCTTCGACCTGGACGCCAGGATGCCGGACGTCCTCGGCAACGGCGAGCAGAGCTCGATGCGCCAGTACGTCGTGGGCAACGAGGACAAGACGCTGCGCGAGGTGGTGACCGGGGTCCGCCAGATCTCCGACCTCGGCCTGGTCGGGTCGCCGGACACGGTGGCGGCGAAGATGGGCGAGCTGATGGACGAGGTCGGCGGCGACGGCTTCCTGCTCTACCAGCCCCGCGCGCTCAACGCCCGCACCCTGTCGGAGTATGCGGACGGGCTCAGTCCGGCGCTGCGCAGGCGGGGACTGATCCGGGACGGCTTCGACGACGTCCCGTTCCGCGACAACCTGCTGGCCTTCTGATGGGCGCCCCCTTCCGACTCGGCTGGTTCGGCAACCTCACCGCCCCCGAGTGGCGGGACGGCTGGTCCACCGACGACGCGCTGACCTGGTCCGACGGCCGGTTCTACGTGGAGATGGTGCAGGCCATGGAGCGCGCGGGCTTCGACTTCATGATGCTCGAGGACTCGCTGATGGTCTCCGACATCTACGCCGGGACCGCCGAGCTCGAGCTCAAGCACGCCGTCTACGCCCCCAAGCTCGACCCGGTGCCGGTGATCTCGATGCTGGCCTACGCCACCGAGCACATCGGGATCGTGGGCACGGCCTCCACCACCTTCTACCCGCCGTACCTGCTGGCCAGGGCCTTCTCGACGCTGGACCACGTGACCCGTGGCCGGGTCGGCTGGAACGTCGTGACCTCCAGCGAGGACCGCGCGGCCCAGAACTTCGGGATGGAGAAGATCCCCGAGCACGACCGGCGCTACGACGTGGCGGGGGAGTTCGTCGACGTCGTGCGGAAGCTGTGGGACTCGTGGGCGCCGGACGCCATCGTCGCGGACCCCGTGACCGGCTACTACGCCGACCACACCAAGGTCGCGCCCATCCACCACGAGGGCGAGTTCTTCACCGTGCGCGGGCCGCTGAACACCCCGCGGGGGCCGCAGGGCCGCCCGGTGGTGTGTCAGGCGGGCGCCTCGCCGAAGGGACGCGAGTTCGCGGCGAAGAACGCGGACATGCTGCTCACCATCCCCAACGGGTTGGACGGCATGAAGGAGTACCGGGACGACATCCGCGCCCGTGCCGCCGCGCACGGCCGCGACCCGGACGAGATCAAGGTGTTCTTCGTGGTCGAGCCCGTGGTCGGGCGGACGGACGCCGAGGCGTGGGCCAAGCACGAGGAGTACCTCGGCCACGCCCAGCGCAACTACGAGTTCCAGATGGTCAACTTCGCGGCGACGATGGAGATCGACTTCTCGGTGTTCGACCCGGACCTGCCCATCCCCGAGGACGTCACCACCAACGGGCACCAGGGCCAGTTCGCGATCTGGAAGGAGGCCTTCGGCGGCAAGCCGATCAAGGAGGCCGCCGGCGCCATGCGGATCGGCAGCATCGAGCTCGTCGGCAGCCCGGCCACCATCGCGGACCGGATGGAGGAGGCGATGGAGCACGTCGGCGGGGACGGCTTCATGTTCCTCTCCCAGCCCCCGAGCCGCGCCTACATCGCGGACATCACCGAGGGGCTCTGCCCCGAGCTCCAGCGCCGCGGCCTCATCCGGACGGGCTTCAGCCACGCCACCTTCCGGGAGAACCTGCGCTCGTTCTGAGCGAATTCCCGGCGTTTTTCCGGCCTGCGCCGACGTCGTCGCAGGTCAGTGGGCTCGTGTCCCGAGTGACGGACTGCGAAATCGACTGGCTACCACTCCGACCTCCCGACGACACCCCACCCGGTTTTGCTTCTCCAGGACAGAAAGGACGCGCACCATGGCTGCATCGCCGTTTCGGCTCGGTTGGTTCGGCAACCTCACCACGCCCGAGTGGCGGACCGGTTGGTCGAACGACGCCCTGAGCTGGACCGACGCGCGCTACTACGTCGACATGGTCCGGGACATGGAGCGGGCGGGGTTCGACTTCATGATGCTCGAGGACTCGCTGATGGTCTCCGACATCTACGCCGGGACCGCCGAGCTCGAGCTCAAGCACGCGATGTACGCGCCGAAGCTCGACCCGGTGCCGGTGATCTCGATGCTGGCCTACGCCACCGAGCACATCGGGATCGTGGGCACGGCCTCCACCACCTTCTATCCGCCGTACCTGCTGGCCAGGACCTTCTCGACACTCGACCACGTGACCCGCGGCCGGGTCGGCTGGAACATCGTGACCTCCAGCGAGGACCGCGCCGCGCAGAACTTCGGCATGGACAAGCTCCCCGAGCACGACCTCCGCTACGAGATCGCGGAGGAGTTCGTCGAGGTGGTCACGGCGCTGTGGGACTCCTGGGCGCCGGACGCGATCGTCGCCGACCCGATCAGCGGCTACTACGCCGACCACACCAAGGTCGCGCCGATCCACCACAAGGGCAAGCACTTCTCGGTCCGGGGTCCGCTGAACACCCCGCGCAGCCCCCAGGGGCGACCGGTGATCTGCCAGGCCGGGGCGTCGCCCCGCGGCCGGGACTTCGCCGCCAAGAACGCCGACATGCTGCTGTGCATCCCGAACGGGCTCGACGGGATGAAGGAGTACCGGGACGACATCCGCGCCCGCGCCGCCGCCCACGGCCGGGACCCGGACGAGATCAAGGTGTTCTTCGTGGTGGCGCCGATCATCGGCCGCACGATGGAGGAGGCCCAGGCCAAGGAGGCCGCCTTCCGCGCGGACAAGCAGCGCAACTTCGAGAAGCAGATGGTGCACTTCGGGGCGATCATGGAGATCGACTTCTCGGTGCTGGACCCGGACCTGCCCATCCCGGACGACGTGACGACCAACGGCCACCAGGGCACCTTCGAGGGCTGGAAGCAGGCCTTCGGCGGCCGCACCATCAAGGACGCCGCCAGCGACATGCGCGTGGCGAGCATGCCGCTGGTCGGCACCCCGGACCACATCGCCGACGAGATGGACAAGGCGATGGAGCACGTCGGCGGCGACGGGTTCATGTTCCTCGCCCAGCCCACGAGCCGGGAGTACATCCGCGAGATCACCGAGGGCCTGTGCCCGGCGCTGCGCCGCCGCGGCCTGATCCGCACCGGGTTCGCCCACGAGCACTTCCGCGACAACATGAGGAGCTTCGACTGATGTTCCGCCTCGGATGGTTCCTGGGCAACGGCTTCGGCATGCAGCCCTGGTTCGGCGACTGGGCGGGCCGGTCCATGACGGAGTGGACGCAGCCCGGGCTCTACGTCGACCTGACGACCTCGCTGGAACGCGCGGGCTTCGACCTGCTCTTCATCGAGGACACCTCGATGGTCGAGGACACCTACGGCGGCTCCGCGGAGACCACGCTCAAGTACGGGCTGATGGCGCCCAAGAACGATCCCGTGCCGCTGGTGCCGCTGCTCGCCGCGGCGACCGAGCACATCGGCATCGCGGTGACGATGTCCACCATCCAGTACCCGCCCTTCCTGGCCGCGCGCTCGATGGTCACGCTCGACCACCTGACGAAGGGCCGCGCGGGGGTCAACGTCGTCACCTCGGTGACCCACCGCGTCGCCCAGAACTTCGGCTACGACCAGCACTTCGACCACGCCGAGCGCTACGCGATGGCCGAGGAGTGGATGGACTGCGTCAGCGCGCTCTGGGAGTCCTGGGGGCCCGACGCGCTGGTGCACGACCAGGTCACCCCGCGCTACGCCGACCACACGAAGGTCACCCCGATCGACTTCGTCGGCCGGTACTTCAAGGTCCGGGGCCCGCTGAACACCATCCCGGGCCCGCAGCGGCGCCCGGTCGTGGCCCAGGCGGGCAACTCCACCCCGGGGCGCGAGCTGGCCGCCCGCAACGCCGACACCATGCTCGCCCTGGCGAAGACGCCCGCCGAGATGAAGGCGCTGCGCCAGGACATGGACGAGCGCCTGATCCGCCACGGCCGCAAGCCGGAGGACCTCAAGATCCTGTTCATGGCGGTGCCCTTCCTGGGGGACACCGACCGGGACGCCCAGGAGCGCTTCGACCGCCACCACGCGCGGAAGAAGGACCCGAACAGCATCGAGCAGCGGCTCTGGTACCTGTCCTACGTCTCCGGCGGGGTCGTGGACTACAAGAAGTACGACCTCGACGGGCCGGTGCCCCAGGAGGTCGGCAACGGCGAGACCACCACGGCCAAGGCCTGGCTCGAGGGCTCCCGGGACATCACGCTGCGCGACCTGGCCGAGGGGCCGGGCAACTACGGCATGGAGTTCGTCGGGTCGTCGGAGACCATGGCGGGCCAGATGGCCGAGGCCATGGAGGAGGCGGGCGGCGACGGCTTCCTGCTCTACCCCGAGGTCACCCGGCGGTCGATCATGGAGGTCTGCGACGGCCTCGCGCCCGCCCTGCGCCGCCGCGGCGTGATCCGCGACGGCTACTCCCACAAGACCTTCCGCGAGAACCTGCTCTCCTTCTAGCTCTGTCGAGTGGGCAGCGCCGCCCCGCCGAACCCGCCGAGGAGCCCCATGACGACCAGTGCCCTGGAAGAGTCCGCCCAGGCCACCCCGACCCCGCAGCCCGACGCCCTGCTGGAGGTGCGCGGCCTGACGATCACCTACCCCACCCCGACCGGCCCGTTCACCGCGGTCGACGGCGTCGACCTGGTCCTGCGCCCGGGCGACAAGGTCGCCGTGGTGGGGGAGTCCGGATCCGGCAAGACCAACGCCTGCATGGCCGTCGCGGGGTTCCTCGCGCCGGAGGCGCAGGTCTCCGCCGAGGCGATGGCGTTCGCCGGGGCGGACCTGCGGGCGCGCCGCGCCCGGGCGATCCCGGAGCGGATCACCGGTGTGGGCGTGGTCTTCCAGGACGCCATGACCTCGCTCGATCCGGTGTGGACGGTCGGCCAGCAGCTGTGCGCGGTGATCCGGCACAACGAGAAGCTCTCGCGCAAGGAGGTCCGGGCGCGCGCCGCGGACTGGCTGCGCCGGGTGGGGCTGCACGACACCGAGCGGGTGCTCGCGGCCCGGCCCTACGAGCTCTCCGGCGGCATGCGGCAGCGCGTGATGATCGCGATCGCCCTCAGCGCGCGGCCGCGGCTGCTCATCGCGGACGAGCCGACCAGCGCGCTCGACGCCACCCTGTCCCGGGAGCTGATGCAGCTCATGGTCGAGCTGACCGAGGAGCTGGGCGCGGCGCTGCTGATGGTCAGCCACGACATCGCGCTGTGCCAGGCGTTCACCGACCGCACCGTGGTGATGTACCAGGGCCGGGTCGTGGACCAGGGCCCGTCGCGGACCCTGGCGGACACGGCCACCCACGCCTACACGCGCGGCCTGATCGCCTGCGTGCCGCGGCTGGAGAACGCGGACTGGAAGCGGCTGCCCACGATGGCGCGCATCGACGGGGTGCCCGCGTGAGCGCCACGATCCAGTTCACCGACGTCCGACGGGTGTTCCGCGGGCGCGGCGGCGCCGAGCACGCCGCCGTCGACGGGGTGGACCTGCTGGTGGACTCCTCGACCCGGCTCGGGATCGTCGGGGAGTCCGGGTCGGGCAAGTCCACCGTCGTGCGGATGATGCTCGGCCTGGACCACCCCACCACGGGCTCGGTGGAGTTCGACGGGGTGCCGCTCGCCTCGATGTCCGCCCCCGCGCTGCGGGCCTTCCGCAGGCAGGTGCAGCTCGTCGCGCAGGACACGTCGTCGTCCTTCGACCCGCGGCGCACGCTGCGGGACGCGCTGCGCAAGCCCTGCCACAACCTGCTCGAGCTGGACACCGCGGCGGCGGACGCGGCCATCGACCGCACCCTGGAGGCGCTCTCGCTCGACCCCGCGCTGGCCGCGCGCAAACCGCACCAGGTCTCCGGTGGGCAGCGGCAGCGGTTCTCGATCGCCAGGGCGCTCGTGGTGGAGCCGACGGTGATCGTCTGCGACGAGGCCGTCTCGGCGCTCGACGTGTCCGTGCAGGGCTCCGTGCTGAACCTGCTCAAGGAGCACTGCGAGAACCACGACGCGGGGCTGGTGTTCGTGTCCCACGGGCTGCCCGCCACCGCGTTCATCTCCGAGGAGCTGGTCGTGATGTACCAGGGTCGGGTCGTGGAGCGCGGGCCGGTCGGCCGGGTGCTGTTCGAGACCGAGCACCCCTACACCCAGACGCTGGTCGACGCCTACCGCGTGACCGAGGGGGTGCCCTCATGACGCACCTCTGGACGCGCAACGGCTGGTGGGTCCGCAGGCTCGCGGTCCTGCCGCTGCACCTGCTGATCTTCGCCCTGGTGGTGTTCTTCCTGGTCAAGCTCATCCCCGGCGACCCGGTCGCGGTGCTCTCGGGCGGGCAGCCGATGACCCCCGAGCAGTACGAGGCCACCCGGGCCTCGCTCGGGCTCGCGGACCCGATCTGGGTGCAGCTGACCACCTTCCTGGGCGACGCGGTGCGGCTGGACTTCGGGAACTCGATCATCAGTGGCATCGGCGTGATGGACGAGATGAGCACCCGGCTGCCGGAGACCGTCGAGCTGGCGGTGATGGCGATGACGATCTCCGCGCTGCTCGCGCTGGCCCTGGGGTTCCTCGTGGTGCTCCGGCCGCGCAACGCGGTGTCCCGCGTGATCGCCTCCTACGCCCGGGCCGCGGGCGCGGTGCCGGACTTCTGCCTCGGGGTGGCCGGGGTGTTCGTCTTCTACTCGGTCCTGCACTGGGCGCCCGCCCCGATCGGCCGCTACGCCACCTCGCTCAACGCACCCCCGCGCACCACCGGCTTCCCGTTCCTCGACGCGCTGCTCTCCAGCGACACCGTGCTGATGTCGTCGATGATCCAGCACCTCTGGCTGCCGATCGGGGTGCTCGTCGTGGCCTACGCACCGATGCTGCTCAAGCTGTTCATCCGCTCCCTGGACCAGGCCAAGAGCGCCCAGGCCACCCGGTTCCGCATCGCGTCCGGGGCCTCGCGGCCGATGGTGCTGCTCAGCGTCGGGCGGCGCGCGCTGCCGTCCACGATCGCCATGTTCGGCACCATCTTCGGGTTCATGGTCGGCGGGGCGGTCGTCGTCGAGCAGCTGTTCGCGATCCCGGGGATGGGCGAGTACGCGGTCCAGGCCGTCACCCGCGCGGACTTCGTGGCGCTGCGCGGGTTCCTGCTGGTGGTCGGCGCGGTGTCGCTGATCGTGTTCTTCCTGGTCGACGTCGTCACCATGTCCCTCGATCCGCGGCGCCGCCCCGGCGTCGCGACCGCCGGAGGCTGAGCCGTGGCCCTCGCTCTCGACACCCCGGACCGCGACACGCGGCGCAGGCGGACCAGGCGGCCCGGCATCGCGTCGGTCACCCTGGTCCCGGCGGCGATCCTGGTGCTGCTCGCCGTGCTCGGTCCGGTCCTGGTGCCCTTCAGTCCGATCGACGTCGTGGACCGGCCGGACCTGCCGCCCGGCGGCGCGCACTGGTTCGGCACCGACTCCGCGGGCATGGACGTGTTCTCCCGGACCATCGCCGCCACCCGCAACAACCTGCTGATCGGGCTGATCACCACGGTGCTGGCCACCTCGCTGGGCATCCTGATCGGGCTCGTCGTGGGGATGAACGAGTCCCGGCGCGGTCCGGTCGGCACCCTGGCCCGCGGGGTCTCGCGCGCGCTCGACCTCGTGCAGGCCGTCCCGGCGATCATCATCGGCCTGGTCCTGATCGCGTTCTTCGGCGCCTCGATCCCGTCGCTCACGGTGGCGCTGACGGTCTGCCTGCTCCCCAACCAGGCGCGGCTGGTCCGGGCCGAGGTCCTGCGGGTGCGGGGCGAGGCCTACCTGGACGCGGCGCGGGTCTCCGGGGACTCCGAGCTCGTGCTGATCGCCAAGCACGTCCTGCCCAACTCGTCCTGGCCCGCGCTCGAGAACGCCTCGCTGGTGTTCGGCTCGGCGATCGTGCTCACCGCGGGGCTGGGGTTCCTCGGCGTCGGGTTGCACCCGCCGACCCCGGAGTGGGGCTCGATGATCGCGATCGGCGCCCCGGGCGCCGCCTCCGGCCGGTGGTGGTCGGCGCTGTTCCCCGCCGTCGCGCTCGCCCTCACCGTGTTCGCCGTGTCCGGCGTGGGTCGCCGGCTCTTCGGTGACGACTGACCGACCTCCCCCCACTCACCCAGAAGAAGGAGACACCCATGTCCGCACTCCGCTCCCCCGGGGGGACCGGTCGATGGAGACGGTCCCGCGCCGCCCTGGCCCTCGCCGCGGTGACGGCGTTCGCCGTGGCCTGTTCCTCGTCGGCGAACAACCCGGGCACCGCCGCGGGCGGTGACGGCGCGTCGATGACGATCGTCACCCCCGACACCGGCATCACCTGGACCCTCGACGACGGCTTCGGCGGCTTCGAGCCGGGCAAGAACGTGCAGGCCACGCTGCTGCGCAAGCCGTTCGTCGACTCCCCGCAGGGCCGCGGAGTGCAGCAACAGGACGTCTACAACTACGGCCCGTACCTCGCGTCGAGCTACGAGGTCAGCCCGGACGGGCTCACCTACACCTTCCACCTCTCCAACGCGATCAGCGCCTCGGGCAACGAGATCACCAGCGACGACGTGCTGTGGAGCTACGAGCGCAAGTTCGGCACGCCGGGGTCGCTGGCCGCGGGCATCATGGCGCCGTCGCTGACCGACCCGGCCCAGCAGATCAAGAAGATCGACGACAAGACCTTCACCATCACCATCCCGCAGGCGGGCCTGGGCACCACGTTCCTCGCCCTGCTCTCGGACCTGTGCGGGCAGATCTACGACAGCACGGAGCTCAAGAAGCACGTGACCCCGGACGACCCGTACGCGGTCAAGTGGTCCGCCCAGAACCCGAACTACGGCTTCGGGCCCTACAAGGTCACCGACTACAAGCCCGGCCAGTCCGTGACCATGACCGCCCGGGACGACTTCGTGCTCGGCCCGCCGAAGGTCAAGACGATCAACATCCGGATCGTGCCCGACCCCGGTACCCGTGCCAACGCCGTCAAGAACGGTGACGCGGACCTGGCCGAGAACGTGACCCCCGCGGACTCCGCGACGCTGTCGCAGGACCCGAACCTGATCGCGCCGCAGGTCAGCAACCCGAACACCTACATCATGATGCCGCTGGTCACCAACAAGGCGCCCTTCGACAACACGCTGGTCCGGCAGGCGATGGCCTACGCCACGCCCTACCAGCAGATCATCGACAACGTCTACCGCGGCCTCGCCCAGCGCAAGGGCCCGGGCTTCCTGCTCGACGACGCGCCGGGCTACTCGAACGCCGGGTTCCCCGACTACACCTACGACCCGGCGAAGGCGAAGGCCCTGCTCGCGCAGGCCGGGTTCCCGAACGGCGTCGGGTTCACCCTGGCCGTGTCGGCGGCCGAGCCGGACGTCCGCGAGGCCGCCATCCAGATCCAGACCCAGGCCAAGGCGGCCGGGTTCGACATCACGATCGACGAGATGCCCGCGTCGGAGTTCGCGCAGCAGCGGACCAACCACACCTCGCAGGCCTTCATCCTGCGGGACTACGCGATCACCCTCACCCCGCCGTACGAGCTGCTCGTCTACACGGCCCCGAACGGCGCGAACAACTTCGCGGACTGGTACTACAAGCCCTTCCAGGACGCCCTCGCCTACGGCAACACCCTGCCGGACGCGTTGTCCGACCAGGCGGGCCAGGCCTGGAACGCCGCGGAGAAGATGTACCTCGACGAGGCGCCGATCGTGTTCATCGGGCAGGTGCAGCCGAACGTGCTGGTCTCCAGCCGGATCACCGGCTACGCCTGGACCTCGGACAACTGGATCGACTACTTCAACTTCGGGACGGTGTCGCCCTAGCTGTGGAATGACACCATGTCTGCGCGATAGTGCGCGTAGGCGAACTCGTGGATGACGCCGTCGGCGTCGGACAGGGTCTGGTCCCGCACGAGCAGCCCCGCCCCCGGGCTGACTCCGAGCAGGGCCGCGGTCTGCTCGTCCGCGTCGACGGCGTCGATCCACGTCTGCATCCGGCCGAACGGCCTGCCGTAGATGGCCTCGAACGTCGTGGCGATGTCGTGGATGGCGGACCGGTGCTCGAACATGTCGATGCTCGGGTCGATCTGGAAGGCGACCAGGGTGCCGATCGTGGTGCCCTCGCTGGAGATGAGGTACTCGATCATCCGCAGCTGGGAGCGGTCGGTGGGCATGCGGCTGCGGATGAGCCCGTGCGCGGGGAACGTGTCGTCCCCGATCAGCCGGTAGTCCAGCGGCCCGCCCGCCTGGGTGTCCACGACGTCCTGCATGGGGATCTGCACGGGCTTGGCGTGCACGTACGTGCCGATCCGGCGCTGCCGGGTGACCAGCCCCTCGTCCGCCAGCAGCTGCAGGGCGAACCGGACCGACGAGCGCGTGGTCCGCAGCTGCTGCACGAGGTCGTCCTCGGTCAGCGGGTCGCCCGCGCGCAGCAGCCCCGACTTGATCGAGGAGCGGATGAGCTGGTGGACCAGCCGGGCCGAGCGGTTCCGGGGCTCGTTGGGCCCGCCGACCGACCGGGGGTGCCGCCGCGCCTGAGCGGGGACGTCCATGCGCCATACCTCTCCCAGATACCTACACCGCGGCGCTGGGGTCCCACCCGCGAGGATAGCCGGGGCGGCGGTCGCGGGGAACGGCTCGGCTCACGCGATGTGGGGTGTGCCTACTCCCCGGACACACCGTCCGCCGAACCGTTGGCCACGGTCACCGACGGGGTGGGCTCACAGGCCGCGCGCCCGCAACGAACGACGGGCGCTCCGCGATCACTCCTCGGGCCCAACGGACACCCGGGGGGCGTGGCGAGAGGGGTGTGCGGATGGCGTCCGTTGGGCCGCGGTCCTTGGCGAGGCACGTGTTCCAGGACTGGTCGGTCAACGCCGGCTACCGGGACACGCAGCTGATCCTCGCGTGGTTCCGCTCCGCGCAGTGGGCCCTGCGCCGGTGGGGCGCCGTCGGACGGTGGTACTGCGCCTTCTACCGCCTGTTCAGCTCGTTGTTCCTGAGCGTGGAGCTGCCCGCCGAGCTCGAGGTCGGCCCGCGGCTGCGGATCTTCCACCCGCACGGGCTGGTGCTGAACCCCGGCGTGCGGCTGGGGAGCGACTGCGTGCTGCGACAGCACGTCACCATCGGGAACACGACGCGTCGGGACGGCACCGAGCGTGGGGTGGCGTCCGCGGGCTCGCGGGTGGAGTTCGGCGCCGGCTGCGTGGTCGTCGGGGACATCCACGTCGGCGACGACGCCCGGATCGCCGCGTTGGCGCTCGTCACCCGGGACGTGCCCGCGGGCGGGGTGGTGCGCGGGACCCCCGCGGTTGTCGAGGCCCCGGTCGAGGTGCCCCCGCAGGCCGCTCCACGAGGGTCGGCACCGGTGGCTCCGTGACCGGACACACCCCGACGTCCACGGGGGTGCGCGCGCTGAAGGTGCTCGCCCACCAGGCCGCGCTCGAGCCCTACGGTGGGGTCGAGGTCTGCACCTTCGAGGACAGCCTCGCCCTCGCTCGCCGCGGCCACCACGTCGACGTCGCGTTCGGCGCCGACGGCTCGCTGCGCACGCCCTACGAGGCGGGCGGCGTCGGACTGGGCGGGCCGTTCCGGTTCGACTTCTCGCCCGCGCGCGCTCTCACCGACGTCCGACGACACGTTCCGGCGGCCCGGTGGGCCCGCTCCCGGCGGCCGGACGTGCTGTGGCTCAACCGGGCGGAGCACATCGTGTGGGGCCAGGTGGTGGCCCGCGCGGCGCGCTGCCCGATCGTCTGCCACCTGCACGGTCCGCCGGTATACCGCCGCCAGCGGCTGGTCACCGCCGGGGTGGCGCACCTGGTCGCGGTGTCGGACTTCGTCCGACGCGCCTACGTGGACCTGGGGGTGCCGGAGGACCGGATCTCCGTGCTGCACAACGCGCTCGACCCGGCCCGCCATCCGGTCGGCGGCCTCGCCGAGCGGGCGGCCGCGCGCCGCGCCCTCGACCTGCCCGCCGACCCGCCGATCGTGCTGGGCTACGGCCAGATGACCGAGGCGAAGGGGGCGCTCGTCCTGGTCGAGGCCTGGCGGCGGCTCGCCGCCGCCCGACCGGACGCCCTGCTGGTCCTGGTCGACTCGCACCCGCATCCCGACCCGGCGTTCACCCGTGCGCTGGAGACGGTGCCGCAGGCGTCGTACCGGCTGTTCGGCCTGGCCACCGACGTCGTGCCCTTCCTGCACGCCGCGGACGTGGTCGCGTTCCCCAGCCTCCTGCCGGAGGCCTTCGGCCGCGTGGTCGTCGAGGGGCTCGGCACCGGACGGCCCGTGGTGGCCTCCCGCGTCGGCGCGGTCCCGGAGATCCTCACCGGGGACCTGGCCCGGTTCCTGGTCGAGCCCGGGGCGGTCACCGAGCTCGCCCTGGCGCTGGGCCGCCTGCTCGACTGGCGCAGGGACGAGCCGGGACTGGCGGACGCGTGCGCCGCGCACGTCGCCACCCGGTTCGCGATGGAGCCGCGCATCTCGCGGCTGGAAGGGATCCTGGCGGAGGTGGCGGGATGAGGCACGGAGCGCCGACGACGCGTCGGCGTGGGCCGCTGGTGCTCGGCGTGGGTGTGCTGGTGGTGGCGGCCGTGGTGGCCGTCGTCGTCGGCGCCCGGAACACCGGGACGGTCGGGCTCGCCCAGGCGGCCCCTGACCTCACCCAGGCTGCGGTGGCGCAGGACTGGGGTGCGCCGGTCCGGGTCGACGAGTTCACGGGCACGGCGGTGGATCTCGGCCAGTGGGCGGTCTACGACGGCGGGGGCCACAACAACCAGGGCGTCCGCAGTCCTGCGCAGGCGACGGTGGCGGACGGGGTCCTGCGGCTCACCGGGGACGACCAGGGCACCACCGCCGGGCTGAGCATGTGGCCCGGGCAGATGTACGGCCGCTGGGAGGTGCGGATGCGGGTGCCGTACGGGCACCCGGACTACCACCCGGTGCTCGCGCTGTGGCCGCAGAACAACGACTGGCCCGGCGGCGGGGAGATCGACTACGCGGAGATGGCCGCCACCGACCCGGGTGCGCAGTTCAACTACCTCGCCGGGGCCACGAACACCTGGACGAAGTCTCGGGTCGACCTCGACATCACGCAGTGGCACAACTACGCCGTCCAGTGGACCGCGCAGGGGGTGCGGGGCTACATCGACGGCCGCGAGGTCTTCGTCGACGACGACGTGTCCCACCTGCCGCCGGGCCCGATGTACCAGACCATCCAGCTCGACTGGATCCCCTACGTCGACGAGCGGCCGACCGAGACGGTGATGGACGTGGACTGGGTGCGGATCTACCCGGTGCCGGCAGGTGCCGCGTGACGAGACACGCTGCGCCGAAGGAGAGCCGACGGGGACCGGTGGCGGCGGGCGCGGCCGCCCTGGTCGTGCTCGCGCTCGCCTCCATCGTGCTGTACCTCGGCAACCGCGGCCCGGGGGTCACCGAGAGCGAGCTGGTGGCCCGCGGCGGGGAGGTCACCCAGACGCCCGAGACGACCGCCGCCTCACCCACGTCGTCGCAGGCTCCTCCGACGACCACGACGACCACGACGACCGCGGCTCCCTCGCGGGCACCGGCGAGCACCAGACCCGCGGTGGCCCCCCGGGCGGCGCCCGCCGCCGACCGGACGCAGGCCGCGGTGGCCCGCGGCTGGGGTGCACCGGTCCTGGGCGACGAGTTCGACGGCACCGCGGTCAGCCGCGACCGCTGGGCGCTCTACGACGGGGCGGGACACAACGGCCTGGGCGTGCGGAGCCCGGGTCAGGCGTCGGTGGCGAACGGCGTGCTCCGGCTGACCGGGGACGACCAGGGCACCACCGCGGGCATGAGCTTCTGGCCCGGACAGCAGTACGGCCGGTGGGAGGTCCGGATGCGGGTGCCGTACGGGCACCCGGACTACCACCCGGTGCTCGCCCTGTGGCCGATCAGCAACGACTGGCCCGGGGACGGCGAGGTCGACTTCGCCGAGATGGCCGCGGGGGACGCGGGTGCGCAGTTCAACTACCTCGCGGGCGCGAGCAACACCTGGACCAAGGGCTACACGCCCGTGGACATCACGCAGTGGCACAACTACGCCGTCGAATGGACGCCGCAGGGCATGCGCGGCTTCATCGACGGCCGCGAGGTCTTCGTCGACGACGACGTGTCCCACCTGCCGCCGGGCCCGATGTACCAGACCATCCAGCTCGACTGGATCCCCGCCGCGAGCGACCGGCCGACCGAGACGGTGATGGACGTCGACTGGGTGCGGATCTACGCCCTGTGACGCGGGCCGGGGCCCGCGCGTCGGGTCCCGGTCACCCGGGCGGGCGGACCTCGAGCACGACGGCGTCGCCCTCCTGGAAGGCGATCCGCACGCGTGGGTCCCGCACCAGATCGGCGGTGAACGCCTGTAGCGTCCCGGGCGGCGCGAAGCCGTAGCCCTCGGCGTACGCGACCTGGCTCGGGCCGATCGCGATGTAGGCCGACTGGCCCTGTCCCCGCCACTCGTCGACGGCCTGCAGCACGGCGGGCACGTCCGCGGCGGTCAGCGCGCGGCCGACGAACCGCGGGTCACTCATGATCTCCCCGCCCCACCGGTAGTCGGCCGTGAGGAACGCGGAGTAGCGGGCGGTCAGCGGGATGGGGTAGTTCGACATCAGCATCGTCAACAGGCTGCCCGGCGTCGCCGTGGACTCGAACCACCGCGCCGCGTCCACCTCCTGCGGCTGGATGGCGTTGACCCGGTCCAGCCCGAACCCGGCGAAGAGCAGCAGGGCCGTGGCGACGAGCCCGGCCACCGTCGTGGCCCCGATGCGCACCAGCTCGCCCGCGCGGCTGCGCAGCCGGTGGACCGGCGCAGCGAGCAGACCCGAGGCCAGGTAGGCCAGCCACGGACACATGAAGACGTAGATCCGGTAGACGCCCTCGCCGCCGTAGGACTGGACGAGGATCAGGGTGGCCGGGGTCAGGGCGAGCAGGAGGATCCAGCTCTCCCGGCGGTGGCGGCCCACCAGGAACCAGCCCAGGCCCGCGGCCAGCACGAGCACCACGCTGAGGACCCGTGACGTCAGCCCGACGAACTGGTGCCCCGCCGATCCCGGGCCCGGGCCGCTCGTCCCGCTGTTGGCCAGGTTGTAGGCCGCGTCGAAGGTGAACAGGGTCTGGTGGGCGGCGACGTAGTCCCAGGACAGCACGATCTGCCCGACCGTCAGCGCGACGACCGCCACGGGCAGCCACCAGGAGCCCGCCCGGCGGAGGAACGCCAGCACCGACAACGCCACGACCAGGAAGAACGGTGTCAGCTGGTGGCTCACGACGATCGCTGCGGCCATCGCCAGGACCAGCGCGACCGCGAGCGCCCGTGGCGGCCCGGCGGCCCGCAGGCTGAACGAGGTGGTCTCCTGCACCGCGTCCCGCTCGGTGAGGGCGCGGAGCACCCGGAACCGTTCGGTCATCCGGTCCGTACCCCGCTGCAGACCGCGGCTGAGCGCCCCCAGCGGGCCACGCCGGGGGCCGGGCCGGGAAGGCACGAACCGCACCACGGTGCCGACGATGACGAGCGTGAGGAAGTAGCCGAGGGACTGCGGCGCGACGTAGGTCGGGGCCAACCAGGAGCCGAGCACGAACACGAACATGGTGGCGGCGACCCGCCGCGGGTCCCGGGTCAGGCCACGGGCGAGGTAGCGGACCGCCAGCACGTGGCAGAGCATGAAGAACGGGACCATCCCGTTCGCGAGCGTGGGCGCCGGGATCCCGGAGACGTCGCTGACCAGGGCGACGGCGGCGAACAGCCCGGGCCAGTTGTGGTAGATGTCGACGTTGCGGTGGACGTCGCCGAAGGTCTGGATGTAGTCGATGACCGCCAGGTGCTTGTAGGCGTAGGCGAACTTCGGCACCGCGTTGAGCATCGCCGTGCCGTGCAGGAACACCACGAGCGCCAGGACGTGCAGCTGCGCCACCCACGGCGGCGTGCCGCGGCGGACCACGGCCCAGGCGAAGGCACCGAGCACAGTGCCCAGCGCCACCAGGAACGTGACGGGGAGGACGGAGACGAGTCCGTAGTCGTCGAGCGCGGCGAGGTCGATGCGCCCCATCGAGAAGGCCCACAACCCCGCCGCGACCGCGAGCACGCCGAGGTGCACGGCCGCGCTCCGGCGACCCGGGGACCGCTGCTCCGCGGAGGAGGGCGCCGGTGCGGGGACGGGCGTGGGCGCGGGCTGCGGTGCGGCAGGCCGTCCGGGTGCGGCGACCGGAATGGGCACGGAGGGGGAGGGCACGGAGGGGGAGGGCGCGGCGCGCGGGGGCGCCGGGCGGGGCAGCGCCGGGCGCGACGCGGGCCGGCGCACGGGAGCGGGAGGGCGCCGCGGAGCGGACCGGGGGACCGCGGGCACGGCGGTGGTCGGCGGCTCGACCGCGGGCAGCCTGCTCGTCGGGGGCTCGACGGCGGGCAGCGCGGTGGTCGACGGCTCGACCGGAGGCAGGGCGGTGGTCGCCTGCTCGCCCTCGGCCGAACGGCGTGGCGCGGGGACCAGCCCCTCCAGTCCGGCCGCGGCCAGGATGTCCGCGGGCCGAACCGTCCGCGGTCCGCGCCGCTGAGCGGGCACGACCGGCTTGCGGCGACGGTGCCGACCCGAGTCGTCCCCGGGATCGGAACCCGCGGGCCCCGGCGCCGACGGGTCGTTGATCAGGGCACTCACCGGCCGGCCACCGCCGCGGCGCGGGCCAGCCCCAGGGCGTGCCAGGCCAGCAGCGGCCCCGCGGTGACGGCCGCGAACATCGTCAGCATGGTGGGTGCCCAGACGCCGACGGCCAGCATCGTGACACCGCCGAGGACCAGCGCGGTCATGCTCGCCGCGACCGCGAGCACCAGCGTGTCCAGCGGATCGCCGGGCGCACGGAACCCGACCACGGCGAGGCCTGGCGCGACGAGCAGCATCACGAGCAGCGGGCCCGCCCCGACCGCAGTCGGCAGCAGGGTGAGGGCGGGCGCGACGCACGCCAGGAGGCCCACCGCCCCGAACACACCGACCCGCGCGGACAGGACCAGCCCGGAGGGGGTGCCGCGCCGGTTCTCCTGCACGACCCGGAGCCGCCCCAGCACGGCGGCGGCGGCGAGCGCGGCGAGGACGGCGACGGCGGCGATCACGACGGCGTCCTCGGCAGCGGGACGGTCGGCGAGTCGGCAGGGCCGGCGGGGTGGGCGTCGGGCGGGGAGGCGGTGCGCGAGGCCCGCAGCCGCTGCAGGAACCAGGCCACACACGCGGCGGTGAGCACCCACCGTCCGATCTCCCACGGGCCGGTCTGCGGCAGGTGCGTCGAGGCCCAGCCGATCAGGCACACCCCGAACACCGTGGCGAGCACCCAGACGGGCGTGCGTGCCAGACGGGGGGCGCGGGGCACGGCGCGGTGCTGCAGGCCCGCCTGAAGGAGGAAGGCGGCGAGCGTGGCCAGCGCCGCTCCGGTGATCCCCAGGACCGGCAGCAACACCACCGTCAGCAGCATGTTCGCCGTCGCGGCGACCGCCGCGACCACCAGGAGGGGTCGCGTGCGCCGCTCGGTGAACAGGACCTTCCCGGACGCCGCGGCCGCCACCGACGGCAGCGCGCAGACGGCCACCAGGAACACCAGCTCCACCAGCGTGCTCGGGGCGAACTCGGCGGGCGCCACGATCCGCAGGACGGTGGGTGCGGCGACCGTGATGCCGAGGACGACCGGCAGGACGAGCAGGTAGGACTCGTCCCGCGACCAGGCGACCGTCCGCAGCCGTGCGGCGCGGTCCCGGATGCCGGCGATGCGCGGCATCCACGCTTGGCTGGTGAATCCCACGAGCAGGGTCACGACGAAGCCCACGG
The DNA here is from genome assembly GCF_021728735.1 of Pseudonocardia sp. WMMC193. Lineage (NCBI taxonomy): Bacteria > Bacillati > Actinomycetota > Actinomycetes > Pseudonocardiales > Pseudonocardiaceae > Pseudonocardia > Pseudonocardia sp. WMMC193. The sequence goes on from NZ_JAKKDO010000003.1 coordinate 6,706,795, forward strand.
TGTAGGCGATCTGGTAGCGGCCGACCTCCGCGGCGCCGAGCATCCGCTGGATGACCACGCGGTCCCCGGCGTTCAGCACGAACATGAACACCATGCTGACCGCGAGCGGCAGCCCGAACCGCGCCGCGGCCCAGGCCGTGCGGCGGTCGAGCAGACCGTGCAGCCGTGGCCGGACGAGCGCGAGCCCCACCGCCAGGGCGGCGAACTGGCTGATCACCCCGCCCCAGGCGTAGACGTCCGCCCGCGGCCCCAGCCAGGCGACCAGACCCAGGCCGAAGACCTGCCCGCCGATCGCCGCGAGCCCGCTGACCACGGCGAACGCCCGGAAGCGGTCCTGGGCGACCAGCAGCCCCAGGGCGAGCTGGACCCCGCCCGCCGGCACCGTCCAGAGCACGGTCGCGACGAGCAGCGAGGAGAAACCGGAGAAGCCCGCGGCCGCGCTCCACAACGGGCCGGTCGTCCACACCACCGCCGTGACCACCGTCGCCACGGCGAGGCCGACGGTGATCAGCCCGCGGGCGCGCAGATCGTCCCCGTCCTCGGCGCGCTGCTGCACGAGCGCCTGGTCGATCCCGACCACCGCGAGGATCAGCAGGATCTGGTGCAGGGCGATGGCCGAGGCGAGCTCGCCGAAGTCCGTGGGCCCGAGCAGGTGGGCCAGGACGGGTGAGATCAGGGTCGAGCCGACCAGCTGCGCGGACCACACGACCACGTAGAGCAGCCCGCGGCCGAACAGGCCGCCGCCCCCGCCCGCGGGTTTCGCGGCGAGCTCGACCGTCGTCTCCGACATCAGCGGGCCACCGGGCTGGCGCGCAGCGTGCGGTCGACCGTGTCCAGCAGCTCCCCGCTGGTCAGGGTGGCGAACTTGCGGGCGAAGAGCTTGGGCATGCCGTCGCCGCCCTCCACGGTGCCCGCGCGCGCGGCGTGCAGCCAGTCGAGGTGGCTCATGTCGAGGAAGGGCGGGCTCTTGCTGGGGCTGCCGTCCCAACCCTGCCACCACAGGTCCCGCGACGTGTTCTCCGCGGCCCAGTCCGGGACGACACCCGGGCTGTGCAGCACGGAACCCACGAACGTCTCGTCGGCGATCCAGGTGGACCGCCAGAAGTCGACGACGTCCGGGCGGGCGTCGACGAACCGGAGCAGCGCGGCGGCGTGCTCGCGGGCGAGGATCTTCATCTGCGCCCCGCCCGCGGGAACGATCCCGGCGGGCAGCCTGCGCGGCACCGGTATGCGGATCATGTGCTTGCGCACGGCGCGGTGCCGGTAACGCAGCCGGGGACGACCCCCGCCCCGGCCCCAGTCCGGGATGGGCAGCAGCCGGTACCGGGCGATCGAGCGGCCACGGTGGCCCTCCAGGAACGCCGAGACGTGCGCGGTCGAGACGATCGGGTAGTCGGTGCCGGTGAACAGGCCCACGTGGGTGGCCTGGGTGGCGGCCAGGGCGGCCCGGTAGCCGGCCAGCTCGGCGGCCACGTTCTCCCAGCGGGCCCAGCCCGTCGCGATCCGGGGCAGCACGATGCACCGGGCGGGCAGGTCGCGGGTCATCGCCTCGAACACGCGCTCGGGGGTGCGGCTGTCGCAGTGCAGGAACACCGGGAACGGGTCCAGCGCTCGCACGAGCCTGCGGACCTGCGCCGCGTCCTGGTGGGCCAGCACGACGCACGCGAGGCTAGCGGGCGCAGCGGCGACGGTCATGGTTCTCCGAGGGGACGGTGGGGGAGCGGCCTCGACAGGGAGATCGCGCGCCGGGCCGCGGGCGTTGCGCGCGTCACGGGATCACGAGCCCGCTGTGACGGCGATCTCGGCGAGACCGACCGCTCGAGTGGAGGGACTGACGGCGTCCACGGTGAAGCGGACGCTGGTCACGGTGCGGGCGGGGAAGCGGACCGGGGTGGCCGCCCCGTCGTTCGCCAGCGCCCCGACGGGGACGGTGCTGCCGTCGGAGAAGGTGAGGGTGCCCGCGAGGATCTGGTCCTCGGGGTTCGGGCGGTCGTGCAGCACGACCTGGTCGACCGACACGGGGGCGGGCCAGTCCAGCTGCAGCCAGCTCCCCTCCCGTCCGCCCACGGTCGCCCACTCGGCGCCGGGCGTGGCGGGGAAGCCGGCGACGACGCCGTCGAGCGCCGCGGCGGCCCGCTGCCCGGTCTCCGTGTCCTGCGACGACGCCGTGGCCGCGGCCATGCCCGCGACGTCCTGACCCGGCGCCACCACCTCCGCGGCCGCGCGCGGGCCGAGCGCCTGGATCTCGGCCAACCCGACGGCGCGGGTCGAGTCGCTGACGGTGTCCACGGTGAAGCGGACCCGGTCGACGGTGCGGGCCGGGAAGTCGACGACGGTCGGCTCGCCGGTGTTCACCAGCGCGCCCACGGCGACGGTGCTCCCGTCGGAGAAGGTGAGCGTGCCGGACAGCACCTGGTCCGCGGCGTTGGGCCGGTCGCAGAGCACGATCCGGTCGAGGGTGACCGGCGCGGGCCACGAGAGCTCGAGCGAGCTGCCCGCGCCGCCGTCCCGGGTGGCCCACTCCTTGGTGTAGTCCCCGGGATAGCCGTCGATCACGCCGTCGACCGCCTTGCGCGCGATCTGCCCCGTGGCGAGGTCCTCCGACGACGCCGTGAGCGTCGCCGAGGTGGCCAGGTCGACCCGGTCCTCCTGCGGCGCCGGGTCCGGCTGGCCCACGGTGTACTGCCGCGGCAGCCACGCGGACTCCTGCCGGACGCTGCACGCCAGGGCGTCCGCGCAGGTGAACCGGTCGTTCGCGGCGTAGGCGAAGAAGAGCGCGGTCTTGCGCGCGGTCGTCGCGCCGTCGAGGTTCGCGGGCCGGTCGACGACCGGGTAGCCGAGGTAGCCGAGGAGCCGGTGCGGCGCGGGGTAGGCGTCGGAGGCCTGGCGGGCGAGGTAGGCGATCGTGTGGTGGTCGCTGTGGTCGCCGTCCCCGTAGCGCCCGTCGAAGTCCAGGGTGCGCACGGTCGTGGCGCCGACCTCGGCGAGCAGCGTGGTGACGGCGCCGGTGAGCTCGTCGCGGGTGTAGGTCGCGGTGCCGTCGACGGCGGTCATCGACGGGATCTCGCCCGCCCAGAGCTTCTGCAGGCTCTGGAAGCCGGAGTTCGAGCCGCCGCCGCCGTCGACCTGGCCGTCGGGCAGGCGGAGGAAGACCAGCCGGATCCGCGGTGCGTCGGACAGCGTCACGGAGGCGACGTCCCGGCCCGCGAAGCGCAGCGGGGTGGAGCGCCACTCGTCCGGGACACCGGCCATCCGGGCGTACGCGGCCTGGGCGCCCCGTTCCCGGTTCTGCCAGTAGCTCGCGGACTCGTTCGCGTCCCCGGCGGTGGCGTAGAGCGTGGTGACGCAGGCGCCCGACGCGATGTCGGTGGCCACGTCCGGGTTCTGGAACAGCAGGTCGTCGTCCTGGTGGGCGAGGACGGTGACGGTGGACCCGGCCGCACACGACCGGGTGTCGGCCCGCGCGGTGACACCGAGCATCGCGACCACGACGAGGGCGACGACGGCACCACACGCCAATGCGGCGGGCAGGTGCCGCCCGCGGAACACGGAGCTCATCGCCATCGCCGTACCAGTGGGCTCAGCGCCCGGACTCCCGGAGCTCGTGCGCGACGACGTCCGCCACCGAGCGGGCGTGCGGCTCGCGCAGCAGCGAGCTGTGCTCGCAGTCCAGCGAGGTCACCCGGCCCGCGCCGGTCAGGTAAGGCTCCCAGACCGCCGCGCCGTTCGGGTTGCCCTCGGCGAGGACCAGCAGGTGCCTGCCCCCGAAGTGGGCGGGCGCGTACCGCTTGCTGATGATCTTCGCGTGGTCGAAGAACGCCGCGAAGTTCTCCTCGCCGAACGGGACCACGCCCGCGAGCCGGGCCCGCAGGTGTCGCGGCCACGTCGACGGCGCGGGGATCCGCTCGGGGAGGACGCCCTCCAGGACGGCTCGCCTGCGCGCCCAGGCCGAGGGCGAGCGGACCGGGGTGGGGCTCGACGCTGTGAACCCGGCGGGGTCCTGGCCGGGGAAGTAGGTGTCCAGCAGCCCGAGGAGCTCGACGGTCTCGCCCGCCGCGGCCAGCGCGGCCGCGACCTCGAGCGCCACCAGCCCACCGAACGAGTGACCCAGCAGCACGTACGGCCCGGTGGGCTGCACGACGCGCAGCAGTTCCAGGGCCCGGGTGGCGGCGGCCTCGACCGACCAGTCCGGGACGGCGCGCCGCTCCAGCCCGTGGGACTGGAAGGCGTAGACCGAGCGGTCTGTGAGATGGCGCGCGAGCGGCTGGAAGGTCAGGGCCAGCGCACCGCCACCCGCGAAGCAGAACACCGGTGTGCGGTCGGTTCCGCGGTCGGCCAGGACGAACAGGTCCGGGTGGTGGGGGAGGGTGGGCGTGCGCGCCTCGAGCAGCGCGACGAACTCGCGGATCGTCGGCGCGGCGACCAGGTCCGACGGGCGGACCGCGGCCCCGGTGCGGGTCGTCACCTCGGCGGCCATGGCCTGCGCGGTCAGCGAGTCCCCACCGAGGTCGGTGAAGTCCTCGTTCACCCCGAGCGACTCCAGGCCGAGGATCTGCGCCCAGATGTCGGCCAGCACCATCTCCCACCGGGTCTGCGGCGCCGTCGGCTCGACGCGTTCCCGGCTCGGGGCGGGCAGCTGCGCCCGGTCGACCTTGCCGCGCTCGTTGCGGGGCAGCGCGGGCAGCAGCTCGATCGCCGACGGGACCATGTAGGAGGGCAGCACCGTGCGCAGGTGCAGCCGCAGCGCGGCTCGCGACGACGTGCGGTGGCCCGGGTCCTGCGCCACGTACGCCACGAGCCGGGTCGGCCCACCGGGGGAGTGGGTGGCGGTCACCACGCACTCCCGGACGCCGGGTGCCGAGCGCAGGGCGGCCTCGATCTCGCTGGGGTCGACCAGGTAGCCGCGGATCTTCACCCCGGCGTCCATCCGCCCGTGCAGGGTGAGGAGGCCGTCGGTGAGGCGGGCCAGGTCTCCGGACCGGAACACCGGGGTGCCGTCCGGGTCCGTCCCGAACTTCTCCCGGTTCAGCTCCTCGGCCTCCCAGTAGCCCCCGCTCATGTACTCCGACCGCACGTGCATCTCGCCGAGCTCGCCGGGCTCGACGGGCTCCCCGTCGGGACCCACCACACGGACCTCGAGCCCGTCGTAGACCCCGCCCGCGGGGACGACGAGGTTGTCGTCGGTGCGCAGGACCTCGTGCATCGACAGCACCCCCACCTCCGACGAGCCGGTCCAGTTGTAGAGCCGGGCCGGGAGCGGAAGGTGCTCGAACGCGGACACGCAGTCGTCGTGGTAGATGGGTTCGCCGCAGGTGGCGACGGTGCGCAGGTGCGGCAGCGGCCGCTTCGCCGGCAGCTCGGCGAGCAGCGACCTCAGCAGGTGTGGGGTGCAGAGCAGCGTCGTGACCCGGTTGCGGACCATCCGCAGGGGCAGCTCGCGGACGCCGTCGGTGCGGGGGTCGTGACACAGCAGCGCTGCCCCGTTGAGCAGCGCGGAGAACGCACTGATCAAGCCCGCGGCGAAGGACAACGGGAGCACCTGGGCGACGACGTCTCCCGGGGCCAGGCCGAATCCGCGGCCGCTGTTCGCCGCGTCCTTGAGGATCTGCGGACCGCGGTAGCAGACCCCCTTGGAGCGCCCGGTCGACCCGGACGTGAACACCACGGCGACGACCCCGTCCGCGCGGGGTGTGAGCGCGGGCGGCCGGGGGTGGGGCAGCGCGTCACCGGTCGGGCGCACCGCGACCGACCGCAGCCCCAGCTCGGCGGCGAGGGCGGCGTGCGCCTCGGCGGTCACCGCCAGGGCGGGCCTGACGACGTCGCAGATCGCGCGCAGCCGGGCGGCGGGCAGCTGGACGTCGAGCTGCACGAGCACCCGACCGCTGAGCAGCACGCCGACCAGCGCGGTCACGCCGTCGCCGTCCTGGTCCACCAACGTGACCACCGGCGCGTCCGAGCCTGCGGGCACGGCCGCCGCGATCCGGTCGGCGAGCGCCCGAGCCTCGCGGTCGACCTCGGCGAAGGTCCGCGTGTCCGGTGTGTCGACGAGGGCGGCGCGGTCGCCGAACCGGGAGACCGTCTCCGCCCACCGGTCGGCGACCGTGGTGGTGCGGAAGTCGAAGCCGGGGGCGCTCGTCGTCGGCGCGCTCGTCGTCTCCATCTGGTGGGGAACCCCCGTCGTCACGTGGTGGATCGTGGCCGTTCCTGGCGTCCGGTGCGCCATCCCGCTTGTCGCCCGCTCCCGCAGACGGGTTACCGCCCGGGTGGCTCGCCGCGACGAAGGGGAGATCCCGTCCGGTGAGCGGTGGGAGAAGCCGTCGGTCGTCGGCACGCTAGACCCCGATCCGGCGGGCACGTCGTCGGGAGCGCACGTAGGCGGGCAGCCCCCGGAGGTAGCCGCCGAGCTCGTCGCGGGTGAGCTCCGGGGGGTAGCTGGCGATCCGGTCCGCCGAGGACAGGGACACCATCCCCGGTTCCGGGCGGCGTCCGGACAGGCGTACCGCGGTCGACGCGGTGAACCGCGCCAGGGCCTTGGGCAGTTGGACGCCGAGCGCGAGGCCGTGCCGCGGATCGTGGGCCAGCAGCCCCGCGATGGTGGCGACGAACCCGGTGCCGTAGGCGACCATCTGGCTGCGGAGCTCGGTGTAGTGCTCGCGGTGGCGGTGGTGGACCAGCGCGGCGGGCTCGTACCCGATCGCCGCCCCGCGCCAGAGCACGCCGATCAGTGCCGCGAGGTCCTCGCCGCCGCGGGCGGGTGTCCCGGTGCCCAGCGCCTCGTCGAAGGGATGCTCCAGCAGCGTGGCGCGGCGGAACGCCATGTTGCAGCCCGCGCCGCAGGCCCCGGCCCCGTAGAGCGCGAAGCGGCGCACCTCTTCGGCGGCCTCCGAGCGGGCGACGACGGTCGACCGGGTCCAGCTCGGGCCGGTCGAGTCGATCCGGTAGGAGACCGGGGCGAGGATCCGCTCCGAGGCGAACCCGCCGTAGTACCGCTCGAACCAGACCTGGGGGTCGGTCTCCAGCTCGGCGGGCATGACCAGGCCGGTCACCGCATCGAACCCCGGGTTGCGGGCGAACCGGTCCGCGATCGCCGCCACCCAGCCGGGGTCGACCTGGACGTCGTCGTCGGTGAAGGCGACGATGTCGCCCGTCGCGGCGCGGACGCCTGCGTTGCGCGCCGCGGAGATCCCGACGATCGGCTGGCGCACCGTCTTGACCAGCGGGAACCGTGCGCAGACGGCACGGACGGTCGCGTCGACGAGGTGCGGCGGCCGGTTGTCGACGACGATGATCTCGAAGCCTGCGAGGTTCCCGCGGTGCGAGGCCGACAGCGCCCGCAGGCAGTCGGCGAGCTCGTCCACCCGCGTTCCGACGGTCGGTATCACCACGGAGACGCTCGGTAGCGCGAGCGGCCACTCGCGGCGCGGGACGGGGATCGCCGCCAGGTCCGAGACCAGGGTCCGGAACTCCTCGCGGGCGCCCATCCGATCCGGCGCCAGGTCGACCTCGACCAGCCGCAACGGACGGCCGCCCCGGCGGAGCAGCACCCACGCCTGCTGGTAGTGCGGCACGAGCGCCTCGAGGTCGGGGGCGCCCGCCTCGACGTCGACGACCAGGACCTTCGCCGGCCTGCGGGCCGGCGGCACGGCCTCGGGTTCGCGCGGGACGGGGATCCCGGCGAGTGCACGCTCGATCTCGGCGCTGAGATCGGGCTCGGGTGCACCGGGGAGGAGGGTCACGCGCGGCCTCCCTCGTCCACCTGTTCCGAAGCGCGGCGCGACGGGCCGAGGTCCACCGGTCTACTCATCGTTCCTCCAGACGGACTCGTGTCGCGGTCGTTGCGGCATGGTCGCGCACCCGCCGGATGGCGGGCACCGGTCGAACAGATTCCACGGAAAGGGGAGCGGACGTACCGGACTTGCCGTCGTGAAATCGCGCTACGCCGTTACGGCGGCGTGGCGTCCGATGGTGAGCGGTAGTTGTTTGTCGTTCAACGGTACTGGCCGGTCAGGCGTTCGTCCGTCCACGCTGCGCGTCCGCGGAATGCGTGCGTCAATGGAAGGTGATATTCGTGGATCCGCGAATGGGTTGCTCAATTGTGAAGGGCATCACAGGTTCCCTCGGTGAATGAGAGAATGTGCTGCATTCGTCCCACAGACAATTAGGCTGTCAGGCGGTAGTGGATCAGCCGCAGACGAACAGTCCGCGCGTGCGCACCCCGACGCCGAGGGCGCAGGCCTCGCGCAGGTCGGTCTCGGTGTCCACGTCCCGGCGCAGGCCCGGGAGCCCGCCGCCGACCGGGACCGCGCCGGAGGCGACGTGTGCGGCGGCGGAGCCGGGGCCGAAGCGGGGGTCGAGCGGGGTGCCCGCAGGGCTGAGCAGGAGCGTGGTGCCGGTGCCCGCGGCGTCCGCGACGAAGGCGCGCGCGTGCCCGGCGAGCGCGGCCTCCAGCTCCTCGGGCTTCAGAGCGGGGAGGTCGGCCTGGAGGGCGCCCCGGGCGAGCCCCGCCGAGAGGGCCGCCGCGCCGTGGCGGTAGGCGGCGTTGAGCCCGCCCGCGGGCTCGTCCCGCACGACGCGGACGGTGCCCGTCAGCGCCGCGGCGACGCGTTCGTCGTCGGTCACCACGACGATCTCCGCGACCGAGGGCGCGGCGAGCGCGGCGTCGATCGTGTCCAGGGCGAGCGCAAGGGCCAGCTCCGCGTGCCGCGCGGGGTCGCCGACACCGCCGTCCGCGGCGCCCCGCAGGCGCGACTTCCCGCGGTCGAGACCCTTGACGGGCACCACCAGTCCGGCACGCACGTGGATGATTCTAGGCGGGTGGACCTCGGGTAACGGGACAAGGAAGGATCAGGGGCGTGACGCGCGAGAAGGGTGGCTTCTGGGTCGACCTCGCGGCGGCGGTGTTCTACCCGTCGTCGTGGCTGGTGGGGCGCCCCCGGTACGAGGGACGGGAGTACCTGCCCGCCACGGGTGGGGCGCTGGTCGTCGCCAACCACATCTCCTACCTGGACCCCCTCTACACCGCCCTGTGGGTGCACAGCGCGCGCCGGGTGCCGCGGTTCCTCGCCAAGGCGAGCCTCTGGCGGGTCCCGGTGTTCGGGAAGGTGCTCGTCGGGTCCGAGCAGATCCCCGTGCACCGCGACTCGGCGGACGCGCAGCAGAGCCTGCGAGACGGGATCGCCGGGCTCGCGAACGGGAAGGTCGTGGTGATCTACCCGGAGGGCACGATCAGCCGCGACCCCGACGGCTGGCCGATGCACTCCCGCACGGGCGCCGCCCGGCTCGCGCTCAGCTCGGACGTCCCCGTGATCCCGGTGGTGCACTGGGGCACCCGGGAGATCTACGACCACTACCGCAAGCGCTTCCGTCCGCTGCCGCGCACCACGGTGCACGTCCGCGGGGGTGCGCCGATCGACCTGAGCGCCTACCGGGGCAAGCCCGTCGACGCCACCGTGCTGCGCGAGGTGACGGACCTGATGATGACCCGGTGCCGGGAGCTGCTCGCCGAGGTGCGCGGGGAGACCGCCCCCGCGGACTTCTACCGCCACGCCCCCGTCGCCGCTCCGGAGACCGACTCGTGACGGCCCTCGCGCGCGTCGCCGTCCTCGGCGCCGGCTCCTGGGGCACCGCGTTCGCGAAGGTCGTCGGGGACTCGGGCCGCGAGGTCGTGCTGTGGGCCCGGCGGCCCGAGGTGGCCACCGCGGTGTCCGAGCGCCGCGAGAACCCGGACTACCTTCCCGGGATCCGGCTACCCGAGACCGTGTCCGCCACGACGAACGCCGCCGCGGCGCTCTCGGGCGTGGACGCCGTGGTGTTGGCGGTGCCCTCGCAGACACTGCGGGGCAACCTCGCCGACTGGAAGCCGCTGCTGCCGCCCGGGCGCACCCTCGTCTCGCTGGCCAAGGGTGTGGAGCTGGGCACGCTCAAGCGGATGAGCGAGGTGATCGCGGAGGTGGCCGAGGTGCCGTCGTCCCAGGTCGCGGTGGTGAGCGGGCCGAACCTGGCGCGCGAGATCGCCGCCGGGGAGCCGACGGCCACGGTGATCGCCTGCTCCGACCACGAGCGCGCGCTCGCCCTGCAGGCGGCCACGTCGAACGACTACTTCCGGTCCTACACGAACACCGACGTCGTCGGGTGCGAGCTCGGTGGGGCAGGGAAGAACGTGATCGCGCTGGCCGTCGGGATCGCCGCGGGGATGGGGCTTGGGGACAACAGCCGCGCCTCGCTGATCACCCGCGGGCTGGCCGAGACCTCCCGGCTCGGCGCCGCGCTGGGCGCCGACCCGCTGACGTTCGCGGGGCTCGCCGGGCTCGGCGACCTGGTGGCGACGTGCTCGTCCCCCTTGTCCCGCAACCGGACCTTCGGCGAGCACCTCGGCCGGGGCGAGTCGCTGGCCCAGGCCGAGGCGGCCAACCACGGGCAGGTCGCGGAGGGCGTGAAGTCCTGCCTGTCGATCTGCGAGCTGGGGGAGCGGCACGGCGTGGAGCTGCCGATCGCCGACGCCGTCCGGCGGGTGTGCCACGAGGGCTACTCGGCGCGGGAGATGGCCAAGGAGCTGATCTCCCGCGCACCGAAGGCGGAATGACCCCGTGAGCGGCGATAGTCGCCATGGCGACTATCGCCGCTCACGGAGACGGAGGGGACATGGCGGGGGACGGGACGCGGTGCGTCGGGCATCCGACGGGCGAGCCGGGGGAGCCGGTGCACCCGGGGCCGGTGCTGTCGTCGACCTTCCACCTGGGGACGGGGGACGAGCCGTACTTCTACGGCCGCGCCGGTAACCCCACGTGGACGGCGTACGAGTCCGCGATCGGCGCGCTGGAGGGCGGGCACTGCGTGGCCTTCGCCTCCGGAATGGCGGCGGTGTCCACGGTGCTGCGGCTGTGCGCGCGGCCCGGCACCGCGGTCGTCCTGCCGTCCGACGGGTACTACGTGTCCCGGCTCGTCGCCTCCGAGGAGCTCGCGCCGCTCGGAGTGGAGGTGCGCGAGTTCGCGACGGCCGGGTCTCCCGCCTCGTTCGCGGGCGCCACCCTGGTGCTGGTGGAGACGCCGTCGAACCCGGGGCTCGAGGTCTGCGACATCCGCGCCCTGGCCGACGCGGCGCACGAGGCCGGTGCCCTGCTCGCGGTCGACAACACCACCGCCACCCCGCTGGGGCAGCGGCCGATCCCGCTCGGCGCGGACTTCGTGATCTCCAGTGACACCAAGGCGATCGCCGGGCACGGTGACGTGCTGATGGGCCACGTGACCTGCAGTTCCGCCGCGCTGGCGGAGCAGGTGACCCTGATGCGGACCCGTGGCGGTGCCATCCCCGGCCCCTTCGAGACCTGGCTCGCCCACCGCGGCCTGGCCACGCTGGACCTGCGGCTGGAACGGCAGGCGCGCAACGCCCACGCCCTGGTCCAGGCCCTGCTGACCCACCCCGCGGCCGCGGACGTCCGGTGGCCGGGCCTGCCGTCGGATCGCTCGCACGAGATCGCCTCGAGACAGATGCGGCGGTGGAACGGGGTCCTGCGCTTCACCCTGCCCTCGGCCCGCGCCGTCGAGCAGTTCCTGGAGGCCTCGTCGCTGGTGGTCTCGTCGACGAGCTTCGGCGGGGTCAACACCTCCGCCGACCGGCGGGCGCGGTGGGGGGACGCGGTGCCCGAGGGGCTGCTGCGGCTCTCCGCCGGCATCGAGGACACGAACGACCTGGTCGACGACGTGCTGGGGGCCTTGGACCGGGTCCGGACGTGAGAGCGGGTCGTGAGTGGCGATGGTCGCCATAGCGACCATCGCCACTCACTGAGGCTGGGTCAGCGCGGGACCCAGAAGATCCCGCTGTCGACCCGGTCGGAACCGAGGCCGTTGCCCAGGCGCGCGCCGACTGTGTCGAAGCCGTCCGCGCCGACGCCGCACCCGAAGGCGAAGACGGCCTTGCCGCGGCCGAGCATGCCGGGTGCGGGCAGGCCCTGACCAGGCGGGTCGATGACGAACGGCATCAGGTCGTTGCCGGAGGTACACGCCCACTGCGCGACGACGTCGGGGAGGGGCACCGGGGTATCGGTGTTGTTCTGGTACGTCACCTCATAGCCCCGGAACGTCGTCGACTTGATGCCGGCCTCGTCGGTGATCGTCGCCCGGTCGGAGGGGACCCACGTGTCCTGCGGTCGGACCGTGATGAGGAAGCTGCCGTCTCCCTTCACGTCCCACGTGTCGCCGAGCGTGAGATCACCGGGCTGCCGTCCGTCGGCCGCCGGTGCCGCGGTGGCGTCGGCAGGCCCTTGGGCGCCGCCCGCTGTCTCGACGGTGGCGTTCGCGGCCGTCGTCGGTGACGCCTGGGGCGTCGTCGGTGCGGTGGTATCCACCGTGAGCGTGGACTGTCCGTCCGCCGGCTTCGACCCGACGCTGCCCGTGAACGCCGGAGGCAGGGTGGAGAGCGACGGTGCGCCGGCCGCAGGAGTCACCGCCGGACTCGCATCCGGCAGGTCCTTGCCATCGATGGCGATGCACGCGACGTAAGTCGTTCCGGAGTAGGCGATGGGGGAGCCACAGCCGACGCCGATGGCGTTCATCCGAGCGTCGTTGACGATGCCGCGGTGCCCGCGGCCAGGGCCTGCGTTCTGGAAGCTGTTCGCCGAATCCCAGCGGGTGGACGTGGACCACTCGTTCATGCTCGTCCACCACCGGTAGACCGTGGAGCGGGCGTCGGACGGGTCGCCGTTGCCGATGGCCTCGATGGAGAACACCTTGAGCTCGGGCCGCGACGGGAAGCCGCGGTAGCTGCTGTTGTGGCCCAGGCTCCAGACACCCCCGCGGTTCTGCGCGTAGACGTAGTCTCGGGCGTACTTCGCGAGGGTCTCCGACCACGCGAGTGCCGGCAGCGGGGGCTGGGTCGCGGCCTCCTTCGCGGACTGGTCGAGGTAGGCCTTGGTCACCTGGAACTGCGCGCCGGACGGGAGCTTGGCGTGGTTGGCATCGACCATCGTCAACGAGGACAGCGTGGCCGCCATCTCGCCGGGACGCAGCCGCGCCTCGTTGATGGCCTCGGCGATCTGCTGCTCCACGGCCCGGTAGTCGATGGGGGTCGGGGCGGCCGACGCCGCGGGTGCCGCGACCGCAAGTCCGACGGAGCTCATCATGACGGCAGCCGCACCCGCGACCGCGACCCGCCGCAGCCTGCGCAAGGGGCTCATGCCGCACCCACCGAGTACTCGACCCGGCCGCCGTCGATCGCAGTGACGGTCGCGGTCACCGCCTTGGTCTCCGTTCCGTTCTTCAGGGTGCAGGTCGCCGACTGTCCCACCTGGGGCTCGAGACCACCCGTGCATTCGGCGCCGTCGATCGCCGACCCCAGCTGCTGACCGGCGTGGCTCGCGACGGACCTCGCGAGGACGTCCGCGGGTACGGGCTTGGCCTGCGTCGCGACCTCGAACTCGACCGTGGACCCCTCAACGGAGCTCACCTTCGCCGTCAGGCCCACCGGCTGCCCACTGGTGGTGAATCCGCAGTCGATCGAAGCGCCCCGAGCGAGGGCGACCGTCCCGCAGGTGAGTGATTCCGGATCGGCGGAGATGCCGGCGCTCTGCAGCTGTGCGGAGAGGATCTCCGCCACGTCGACGTCGCCGGGGACCGCGGTTGCGCCTCCACCGCCGCAGCCTGCGAGTACGAGGGCGAGCGCACCGCCGGCGAGTCCCGCCACCGCCCGTGTTCGGGCGCGTCGCGCCGACGTGCTGCGCGGATAGATCACAGTCTCGCTCCGTTCTCGTGGTCCGACCGCTTCGACGGATCGAGACCCCGGTGTCCGATGTCCAGACAGACTCAGCGCAGCGGGCGAGTGTGTTACCGGTGGGGCGCATGCCTCCCCGGTCACCGGGGAACTATCGCTAAGATTGGGTACGGCTGGGCCGATTCGGCGGATGGTTGCCTCTGAACGCGACTGGATCTCGGCCCAGGTGGGTCACCGGACGTGAAACGGCCCGCCCCCGGCGGGGACGGGCCGCTCGCGCACCGATCGGGGCGGTGGGCCGATCGGGGCGTCTCCACCGCGGATGCGGTGAAGCCTTGTACGCCTGGATGTTCGCCGATCCGTAGGTGGGTGTTAACCCTGAGTGCCGAGACTTCCTCAGTCTTGGGTACGCAGCACGCGCAGCGCCGCCTCCGCGTCCACCCCGGTGGTGGCGGCGCGCAGGTACAGCCCGTTCAGCGCGGCGGCCACGGTCTCGGCCCGGTCGGGGGCGAGCCGGGCGGCGAGGGCGTCGACGGTCGCGTCCCACCGGGTCAGCTCGCTGCGCAGGTCGGGACGGCGGGCGGCGAGCAGCCAGAGCTCGTACTCCGCGACCAGGGCGGCCGGGTCCAGCGCCGCGACATGCGCGGCCAGCGCCTCGACCGAGGGGAGCTCCGTGAGCTCCGCGCAGTACCGGTCGTTGACCTCGCGCAGGGTCGTGACCAGGAGATCGTCGACGCTGGTGAAGTAGTAGAGCACCGCGCTGGGCGGCACGTCGGCCTCCGCGGCGACCGTGCGCTGGGACACCGCCGCCACCCCGTCGCGACCCACGACCCGCAGGGTGGCGTCCAGCAGGGCCCGCCGCCGCGCCGCCCCCTTGGCCCGGCGGCCGTCAGGCATGGGTGGTGCGGCCCAGTTCGAGGGCCAACACCCCGGCGATGACCAGCGCGATCCCGCCCACCTGCACCCAGCTCAACGGCTCCTTCAGGAACACGGCCCCGATCACGGCGATCAACGCCACCCCCACCGCCGCCCAGATCCCGTACGCCACCCCGATCGGGATCCCGCGGTCCAGCGCCTGGGAGAGGGAGAAGAACGCCGTGCCGTACCCCAGGATCACGATCACGGACGGCCAGAGCTTGGAGAACCCCGCGGAGAAGCGGAGCGCGACCGTGCCGGTCACTTCCGCGAGGATCGCGCCGGCGAGCCAGAACCACATGAGCGTCGAACTACGTGAGCGAGTGCTCCAGATTTCAGAACAGGACGAACGAGAGGACGACGATGGTGATTAGCAACGCACCGAGGGCCGCCGCGGCGATCCACGTCAGCGGATCCCGACGCCGGTCGACCGACGTCCGGACGGCGGGCAGGCCGCCGAGGTAGTCGGCGACAATCTCGGGCGTCTTCTGCGTCGGTACGGCCCCGAGCAGCTGGGTGGCGGGCTCGATCTCCGGCAGGACGAGTCGGCTCCGGTTGCGCATTGTCTCCCCAAGGTCGTGACGGCGTTCGGCTCGTCTATCGCCGGATGACGTCGGGGCGTCACACGTCCTAGCCAAGTGTGACGAGTGGGACCATCAGGATGGCAGGCGCCTGCTCGGCTCACGAAGGCCGCCCTCGCCAACCTGCTGGAGCAGCGCGACGACGATCTGGGTGCCATTCGCCACCAGGCCCTGGGTGTCGAGATCACCAAGCAGGTGTTCGACGCCGACTCGCAGGTCATGGCCCGCTCACTCAACGATCTGGGCTACACCTACCTGGGCACGGCAGAGCAGCAGCGCGCACTTCCTTACCTGGAGCGCGCATGCGCTGTGGGATCCCGGAATCTACGCGGTGAACATGACTGCGACGCTGGACATCGGCCAGCTGCGGTCGGCGCTGGGCAGCTGATCGAGGCCTAGACGCTGTTCACCGAAGCACTCGAGATCCGCTTCCGCATGCTCGGTGAGACCTCACGGGAGAGCGCGGTGGCCGTGCTGAACCTAGGGCTGGTCGCGGAGCGGCGAGGGCCCAGCGGCGCGCGGTCGAGCAGGCGGCGCGAATTCGCGAGGAGCTAGGACCCCGGGTCGATCCGGCCTCGACGGCGGTGGCCCACGCGCTTCGGAAGGTGTCTGATCGTTCAAGGACGTCTGGCCGAAGCCGAGTCGCACTACGAGCGTGCGGCGAACTCTACGAGGAGGCTCTGGGCCCCGCGATCTGTCAGGAGCCCGGGGCGGACTGGACGAAGCTTTCGATCTGACGCGAAACGCGCGGCGACGACGGTACGGACGCTGCGATCACGCTCTGCAACCTCGGCCTCGTCGCATTGCGGGAAGGCAGGCTCGACGACGCCGCGGACCGGCTGGAGCGCGCCTGCGCCGTCCTGAGTTTCTTGTCGGACGGGAAGGAGTACTGGCGAGACATGTATCTGCTCGGCGACCTCGCCGCAGCGAAGGGCGACCTTGCCGCCGCCATGGACCGGTATTGCGCGGCAGAGGAGATCCGCACCGCGGTGCTGCCATCGGGACACCCCGACCTCGGCCTGACCTGGTGGGCCGTCGGCTTGACGCTCCTGCACCTCGCCAGCGCAAAGGAGGCACGCGAGATCCCGCATCGGACGCACTCGTGCTTGCTAGCCGCCTTCGGCGCCGGCGATCGATGGACGCGGGACGTCCGTGGGTTGCTCTCATGACGACGGGCGGCCCCCGACGAGGTGCCGCCGACCTCCGCGGTGTCACCTCAGGCGACGTTAAGACGGGCGCGCCGTGACCAGATTCCTCGGCGGCGATCGTGATGGTGGTCGTCGCCGACGAATCGGTTCATCAGGGCCTTTGGACTGGCCTTTCTCGGCCCGATCAGGCGCACGTGCCGTCGGTAGGCGAGGCCGCCGCTCGTCGGAGGGCACGGACCGTCCGTCCGCCACCGCATGTCCGCCGCAATATCACACGTGCGTAACCCGGCTCTCGTATGGTCGACTTAGCTTGACGCAGCGGAGGTGGTCGCGTGCCGGACCGACAACCCCAGCCCCTTGCCGCGGTCCCGGAGCCTCAGCACGAGGCGACGGGGGACGAGGCAGAGGGGACCGGGAGCGTGACCACGCTCCCACCGGGTTCCAGGGTGCTCTTGCTCAATGCCAGCTTCGAGCCCCTGGCCGTGGTCACGGCCAAACGCGCCATCGTGCTGATGCTCTCCGGCAAGGCAGAGTGCGTCCAGGCCGCCCTTGAGGGCGCGGCCTTCCATTCCGAGAACCTGACGGTCCCGGCACCGTCGGTCATGCGGCTCTCCCGCTACGTCCGGGTCCCCTACCGCCGAGCGGTCCCCATGACGCGGGCGGGCGTGCTCCGCCGGGATCTCCGCCGCTGCGCGTACTGCGGCAAGAAGGCGGACACCATCGACCACGTCATCCCGCGCAGCCGCGGGGGAGCGCACTCGTGGGAGAACTGCGTCGCCGCCTGCAAGGCCTGCAACTCCAAGAAGGCGGACAAGCTGTTAGAGGAGTTGGGCTGGGCGCTCGACAAGGCTCCTAAACCCCCGAACCGAGCGGCTGGTGGAGTCCTCGTACTCGCCGTGGAACCGCATCCGACCTGGGAGCCCTGGCTGAGCACGGCCGCCTGACCCGACTGCTCAGGGGAACCCGCACTCGGGAACGCCTAGCGTCGCCGCGATCCCGGTGATCCGCTTTGTCAGGGCGTCGGCTTCGTGGAGATCGGTGACCATGCGGTCGTCGGGCCGGGTGCTGCACTGGTAGACCGAGATCAGGAGGAGCACTCGGCGATCCCGGGGGCTGTCAGGTCGTCGTGCGCCGTTCGGAAGGTGTCCGGCGGGACGAGTGCCGTGACATGCTCGACGAACTCCGCCTCGTTCTGTGCCGTGGTCCCGAGGACGTTATCTTGAGGCCCGGACTCGGCGACCTGGCGACTGTGCTCGTTCAGCTCGAAACAGCTGCGGCTCAAGTCGTTGGTCTACTGCGGTTCAGTCAATGTGAGGATAGGCTTCGCTGGCTGACCCACTGCTGCTGGCGCCGGGTTCCGCATGGCGAACCGGGGGTGGTGGATGCTCTAAGCACTACCGGTCACCTCGAGCGCGGCTGAACTCCACACGGACCGACGCCGCAGGGAGGACGACAGCGGTCCCGTCCAGCGGTGGCAGCTTCCGGGATCGGGACGAGCAAGCCCTCGGACTGGATCAGCAATCGGAAACCGGTGTGCGGGTTGCCGCTTCGTCCGCGGTCGGCAGGAGGACCTCGGCGAGACCCAGGTGACTAAGAAGTGCGCTTCTCACTGAACACGACCACCCCCGGCCGCACAGTGGGGTCCGTGATGGTTGACTGTGCGAGCCCGCGACTGACCGACTGCACGTAGTGGCTCGCGGCCCAGAACAGGCCGAGCACCACGATCGTGACGACGAGGATCGTGCCCACGACGCCAGGCCAGGCGGGGATGTCCGCACCGTGGCCGTCGCGCAGGTGCCCTAGGCCACGCGCGCTCCGGCCGAGCCCGAAGGGCGAGATGGCCCCGCCGTCGGAGGCGGGCGTTCCCGAACCACGCCATCCCCGTCGCAGCAGAAGCTGAACAGCTCAGAACACGTGGCGCTCACCTCGCGCCGTCGTGAATCGGCATCAGGAGAAGGGTGAAGCGGCCACGCGGATTCTCGGACGGTGAAACCGATACATGGTGGTCACGCGCCGCGACTCGCGCTCTGTCGTTCGGAGCCGTCACACTGGGGTCGTGGGTCGACCCGACGGACCGGCCGCTGAGCGGGGCGGAGAACCCGAGCGGTTCCGCCTGCTTTTCGTGTGCACCGGCAACATCTGTCGGTCACCGGCGGCTGAGATCATGATGCGACATCTGCTGGTCGGCGGGCTCGGGGGGCGGGAGGCTGCGCGGTTCGAGATCTCGAGCGCGGGCGTCAATGCGGTCGTCGGCGAGATGATGCACCCGGACACGCGCGACGAGCTCAGCCCCTGGGGTCTCGACGGGCCGCACGCGGGTGCCTTCCGGGCTCGCCAGCTGCGCTCGGCGATGATCCGCCGCGCGGACCTCGTGCTCGGTGCGAACGTGCGGCATCGCGGCGCGATCGTCGAGCGAGAGCCTGCGGGACTCAGGACCACGTTCGCCCTTCGCGAGTTCGCCGCACTCGCCGACGCGGTGGACGAGGGGATGCTCCCGCCCGGGGACCCGGTGAAGCGAATGCACGACCTCGTGGACCGGGCGCGGGCCAAGCGGGGACTCGTCGCCGTCGATCCCGACGACGTGATGATTCCGGACCCGATGGGACGACCCCCGGAAGCCCATCGGAACGCCGTTCATCTCATCACGGACGCTGTTTACCGGATCACCAACAAGGTCATTCCGTTGCGGGGTTGACGGCTTTCCTCTGCTCCTGAGGCTCACGTCGAGAACGACGTCGCAGGACGTAACGACACACGGCGAACGGCCGACTCTGGGGACACGAGATCGCCGTCGGGTGCTCCCTTGACCTGTGCCGCCTGTCGCGTTGGCACCAGGGATGTGACCCGTACTGCGATGGCGCTCCGCGTTGCTCTTGTTGCTGGTCCTGCTGCTCTCCGCGTGGGCATGCCCGCCACCGCGTCTTCGCAGGCGCAGGCCCGTCGAGGTCGCCGGGACGTCCGTCGAAGGCGGGCTGATCAACTACAGCCTGGACAACGCCTGAGCCGCACGAGGTGTCAACGGCCGGTTCTTGGTCCCCGCTGGTGGCCAGGTGAAAGTCCCCGGTCCGGGGGTGTTCAGGCGGTGTTGATGGCGGCTCCGTTCTTCGCGGTTCGGGCCTCGCGCATGCGGTAGGAGTCACCGCTGGTGACGACGACCTGGGCGTGGTGCAGCAGCCGGTCGAGGAGGCTGACCGCGGTGGTGTGTTCGGGCATGAACCGTCCCCATTGGTCGAAGGGCCAGTGCGAGCTGATCGCGAGGCTGCGGCGTTCGTAGGCTGCGGCGACGAGCCGGAACAGCAGTTGGGCGGCGGTGTCGTCGAGTGGGGCGAACCCGATCTCGTCGATGATGATCAGGTCGTGGCGCAGGGTCTGGTCGATGAGCCTGCCGACGGAGTTGTCGGCCAGCCCGCGGTAGAGCGCTTCGACCAGCTCGGCGGCGGTGAAGTAGCGGACCCGGTGCCCGGCCTCGACCGCCGCAGTCCCGAGGGCGACGAGCAGGTGGGACTTCCCGGTCCCGGCCGGGCCGACCAGGGCGAGGTTCTCCGCGCCCCGGACCCACTCGAGCGAGGCGAGGTAGTCGAACGTCGCGGTGGGGATCGAGGAGGCGGACAGGTCGAACTCGTCGAGGGTCTTGGCGACGGGGAACCCGGCGGCCTTGCGCCGGTTGGCGATGTTGGAGGCGTCGCGCGCGGCGACCTCGGCCTCGACCAGCACCCGCAGCAGTTCCTCAGGGCGCCAGCGCTGGGTGCGGGCGGTGAGCAGCAGCTCCGGGGCGAGGCGGCGCATCGCGGCGAGCTTGAGCCGTTTGAGCCCGGCCTCGATGTCGGCGTCGAGGGCGGGGATCTTCCCGGCAGGCTTGACCGCAGTCATGACGCGTCGCCTTCGACGTCGGTGGTGATGGCGTAGTCGGCCAGTGCGTAGTCAGCCAGCGATCGGGTCGGAACTGAGGGCAGATCGACGACCAAGGCTTCCCCCGCCGGTCGGGGCCGGGGCGCGGCCGCGCCGGCGGCGAGGATGGAGCGGACGTCCTCGGCCCGCCACCGCCGGAACGCCGTCGCCCTGGCCAACGCGTCGAGCAGGGCCTGTTCTCCGTGGGCCTGACCGAGACCGAGCAGCTCACCGAGCTCGGTGCCCAGCCGGGCGGACCCAGCAGCGGCAGCTCCGCTCAGAAACGCCTGCGCGACGGGGCCGAGCGCGCAGAACGCCTTCTCGTCGGCGGTCTTCGGGCGGACCGCCCGAACCGGCCGGTCAGGGCGGGGTCCGCCGTAATGGGCGTCGATCACCGACGCCTCACCCGGGCCCACCAGGCGGTGCTCCGCCAGGACCATCCCGGCGCCGGGCCCGGCGGTGGACAGGATGGTGAGTCTGTCGGCGTGGGTGCGGACCTCGACCCTCGTGCCGATCGCGGTGGTCGGCACCGAGTAGCGGGCGGAGCCGAACCGGACACAGGAGAGCCGGTCGACCTTGCGGATCACCGCCGGGCCGGTGATCCGTGGCCGCAGCGATGGCAACCCGCCCAACACGGCCAGCTCGTGTCCGGCCAGGCGCAGGGCCGGGGCCGCGGCGATCTCCGAATGCGTCGCGGCGTTGACCTCGGCGCACCACCGTCGCGCCGCTTCGTTCGCGGCGGCCAGATCGACCGGCCGGCCCGGTTCGCCGGTGTCGAGGTCGCAGCCGATGATCAGGTCTCGCTTGGCGTAGCCGACGAGGTTCTCCACGATGCCCTTGGACTCCGGGTCCTCGCCCTGGCAGAAGTCCGGCCGGAACCGGTAGTGGGAGGCGAAGCGCACGTAGTCCGCCGTCGGGACCACCCGGTCGGCCACCACGGCGGCCTTGAGGCAGCCCATCCGGTCGGCGAGCACCACCTTCGGCACCCCGCCGATCGTCTCGAAGCACTCGGCCAGCATCGACAACGTGGTCTCGGCGCGCTCGTCGACCGCGAAGCGCACGAACCGCACCCGCGACCAGGCCAACACCGCGCAGAACACATGCAGCCCCGCGATCACGCCCCAGTCGATCACCAGGTGCTCGCCCGGGGACCACACCGCCGGACGCCGCCCACGGTGATGATCACGACGCCAGTCCGCCTTCGTTGTGGCGACCAGACGCCGGAAGTTGCGGGCCGAACCGGAGTATCCGGCGGCGCGGGCCTCGGGCAGCAGCCGCTTCGCCGAGATCCTGCCCTTCGTCTTCTCGACCCGCCCCGAGACGAGCTCGGCGACCGACTCGTAGTTCCGGGACCGTGGTTTGCGTTGCGGGACAACACCTCCCGCCTCATGGCGTTCGATGACCCGACGCACGGTCTTCGGGGTCGTGGCGCAGATCGCGGCCGCACCGCGATAAGAGCCGACATCCCGATAGGCCGAAATGATGTCCATCCGTTCCCTCGCAGACTTCAATGGGAGACCCCTGGGTGGTGCGGCGGCTGGCTTCGACAACCGCCACCGTCACCGCCCAGGGCCTCAACCCGGCGTTACGACACGACGAGGGACCGGGGACTTCTACTTGGCCACCAGCGGGGACCTCACACGGCCACCCGCGGGGACCTGAACCTGGCCACCAGCGGGGACTTTTTCATGGCCACGGACACGAGGACGGCCCCGGCCCCACCAAACGGCGGGGCCGGGGCCGGTGGGGGCTCCCGCAGCATCCGGGGGTGAACCACGCCGGCGACGTCGGTGTAACGCCCGACCCCGCTGTGCGTAGCTACAGCCGGGAGCCGCCGTGATCCCTTCCCATCGGCTTCCGACAGTGGCGGCGCCCGCTCCTTCCCGTGCCCGCGGTGGAGCGGGCGCGTCCGATGCCGCGCCACGTGCGCGAACTCCCACGTTCCACGCGTCGAGACGATCGAGCGCTCCGTTACGGCAGGAGGCCGCCGGGGTTCCTCGGTCGCTGAAACGATCGGACCGCGAGCCGCGATTCCAACCCTCGGGGCCCGCGTCAGTCGGCGGGCACGGAAGACGGGACCAGTGTGACGACGGCCGATTTCGGTTGGTTCGACAATGCGCTACAGCCCTCGCCCACGACACTAGGGTCCCTGGCGGACCCTCAGCCGGAGGACTCCTTCCAGCTGCTGTTCGTGTGCACGGGGAACATCTGCCGCTCGCCCGTCGCGGAGATCATGACCCGACACCTGCTCGTCGGGCGGCTGGGTGGCATCGCGGCGTCCCGGATCGCGGTCTCGAGCGCGGGAGTGCGGGCCGTCGTCGACGAGATGATGCACCCGGACACCCGGGACGAGCTCTCGCCGTGGGGACTCGACGGGCTGATCGCGGGCCGGTTCCGGGCCCAGCAGCTCCGATCGGGCATGGTGCGGGAGGCGGACCTGGTCCTGGGAGCCTCCCCGCGGCACCGGAAGGCCGTCGTCGAGCGTGAGCCCGCCGGGCTGCGGTCGACCTTCTCACTGCGGGAGTTCGCCACCTTGTCCGACGCGGTGGACGAGCGAGACCTCCCGGTGGGGGACCCGGTCGTCCGGGTCCGCCGCCTGCTCGAGCTCGCCCGAGGCAAGCGGGGTCTGGTCCAGATCGACAGGGCCGACGCCGAGATCCCGGACCCCATCGGAGGCACGCAGGGCGACCACCGTCGCGCCGTGCACCTGGTCACCGACGCCGTGCACCGGATCGTGGAGCGCATCGCGCCCGCGTAGGTCAGCGGCCGGGCAGAGCGTAGAAGCGGACCCAGTCCACCTGCATCTGTGTGGTCTTCTGGGTGCCGCCCTCGGGGAACCAGTCCAGCTGGATGGCCAGGTGCATCGGGCCGGGCGGGAAGGTCTCCTTATTCGTGGTCGAGAACCATTCCACGCCGTCGACGTAGTAGGTGATCTTCTTGTCGGTCCACTCCACGGCCCAGTTGTGCCACTGGGTCACGTCGAGCTTCACCGAGGCGTGCAGCTGGGAGTTGTTCGCGCCGTAGTGCAGGAAGCCGTCCGTGGACTGCCGGTCCGCAGCGCTGGTCTCCATGAAGTCGACCTCGCCGCCGACCGGCCAGTTCTCCGCGTCCGGCCAGAGCAGGAACAGGGCGTGGTAGTCCGGGTCGCCGACGGGGGCACGCATGCGGCCCTCCCACCTGCCGTACTTCGACTTGTCGAGCTGCCAGGCCATGCCGCCGGTCGTGCCGTTCGCAGTACCGGTGATGGTGAGGACGCCGTCCTTGATCGTGACGGCACTCGGGCTGCGCCGGCCCTTGCCCTCGTGGCCCGCCCCGTCGTAGAGCCCCCAACCGCGCAGAACGTTGGAGGAGAACTCCTCGGCATGCGTGGGCGTGCCCCAGCCGAGCCTCTCGGCGGCGGACGTGCCGCCGTCCGTGCCGGGTGCCACCGGCTCCGTGGTGCCCGTGCCGGGCCGCGTCGTGGGCTTCTCGCCCGGCTCCGTAACCGATGCGGGCTCGTCGTCCTCCTGGGTGCCGGGCGAGGGTGTGGTGTCCCCGATGGTCGGCGGGACCGTCGACTGTCCGGTCGTACCGGACGACGCCGAGCCCGTGGACGTCGACCCCGGGGTGGAGGGGGCCGCGACGCTCCCGCTCGAGGTTCCCGAGGACGTCACGGTGGTCGGGGCGGAGCTCGCGCCACCGGACGACGTGACGGCGCCCGAGCCGTCCGGGGACGACACCGATCCGGAGGAGACGGCGCCGGAGGACACGGCGCCCGACGAGACGGAGCCGGAGGAGACCGCGCCCGAGCTCACCGACCCGGACGTGGCCCCACCGGTGGCTCCGCCGATGACCGAGGTAGGCACGCCTTCGGCGAGCATGGCGGTGGTGCCTGAGGGAGCGTCGCAGCTCGCCGTGCACTCCGGGGCGGAGTTCAGGCGGAGCAACGCGTGAGCGGAGGCCGACGACGGCGCGATCGACGTCAACGCCACCATCACCACGGCTCCTGCCGCCCAGCCTGCGCGGGCCCTTCCTGCCATGACCACCTCCAGCGAACGGTTCGGCCGTCCGGGAGCGGGCGTTACGGACCGTCGCCAGGATTGCCGATCCGGCGCGGCGTTCGGGTAACGCCGCAGGTCGACAGCCCGACTGCATCCCCGTGCACGTCACGCGAGCGGGGGATGCGGTGGTCCGAACGGAGGATGGCCGATCAGGCACGGTGGGTGACCAGCCCGCCGGCGATCGGGGCACGGTGGCTGACGCGTCCAGCCGTAGCCGCGTTCGTGCCCTCGGCTCCGTCATGGCTGCGGCACTCGGCCTCATGCTCGTCGCGCTCGCGCCGGCAGGCGACCACCGCCCCGCGTCGGGCGTGGTGAGCGCCGCGGCGGACGTCACCGCCGAGGTCCCTCTGAGCATGATCGGCTCGGTCACCGTCGTGGGTACGGACCCGGTGGTCGGACCCCCTGTCGCCGTGCAGCTGACGGTCGATGTGCCGCCCGCGACCGTCGAGTTCACCACGGCGCTGCCCGACCAGCGTGCCGCGGTGGCCATCCGGACCGCGATGGCGCAGCTGGGCCTGCCTTACGTGTGGGGCGGCGACGGACCCGGCGCCGGCGACGCCGGGTTCGACTGCTCCGGCCTCACGACCTTCTCCTACGCCGCCGCGGGGGTCGGCCTGCCGCGCACGGCGCACACCCAGTACTACCGGGGCCCGCACGTTCCCGCCGGCGCGGCGCTGCAGCCGGGTGACCTCGTTTTCTACGGTACGGCCGCCCGCGTCCACCACGTGGGGATGTACCTGGGCAACGGGCGGATGGTGAACGCCCCGACCTTCGGGAAGCCGGTGCAGACGGCGTACTACCGCTGGGTCGGGGACGACTACCTCGGCGCCACCCGGCCCACGGCATCCGGCACCTCCACCGGTGTGCTTCCAGTACTGCCGGAGCCCGCGCCGACGGCCCCCGCCCCGAACCCCGTCTTCCAGGCCCCGGCCGCGCCGGCGCCCGTCGAGGTCCCCGACCCGCAGGCGCCCCAGCCCGCCGAGGCGCAGTCCGCCGCGGGAGCCGTCACGGAGTCTTCGGCGGCCGTCGCGAACGGGCTGGTCCCGGCGCCGGAGACCGTCGCGGTGGGAGAAACGCCTCCGAGCTCGCCTCCTGCCGTGGGCACGACCACCACGACCGACGCGACAGCCACGGCCGTCCCTCCGACCACGGAAGCGCCCGGCGGCGCGCCCACGGCCGCCGTGCCGCAGACGTCGACCACGCCGCCGACCACGCCGCCGACCGGAACCGTGCCACCCAAGACGGTGCCACCCAAGACAGAGCCACCGAAGGCCGTACCCCCGAAGACCGAGCCCCTGACGAGCACGCCGCCGTCGACGGCCCCCGCGGCGCCACCCACCAGCGCGACCGCCACACCACCGCCGGCGGAGGAGAAGCCCGCGGTCCGCGTCTCGATCACCGTCGGCGGGGTCACCACGGACCTCGCCCAGGTGCGCAAGGGTGCGGACGGCCTGCCCGCGCGCGTCGGGATCGCGGGTCGGTTCGTCCGCCTGTCGTCCGCCGCCGGTGCGGTCGGCTCGGCGGTCACGCTCACCCTCTCCGACGGCACCACGAAGTCCTACACCGTGGCCTCCCGGCAGACGGGGACGGCAGCGGAGGCCGCGGCGACAGGCGGCTCCCTGGTCCTGGTCGTCCCAGGTGACGGCGACTCCTGGACGGTCGTGGTCGCGTCGTGAGCGCCACGCCGTTCCTCAGGGCGGCCACGGTCGGGCTGGTCGTGCTCGCTGCGGCCACCACCGTCGCCGTCGTGATGAGCCCGAGCACCGAGGACCTGACCGCCGCCCGCAGCGCCTCCGTGACCAGTGAGAGTGTGATCGCGAACGCCGGGGAGCCGGTTGCCGTCGCCCCGGTCGTCGAGGGGGAAGATCCGGCAACGGGGGAGCCCGCGGCAGCCGACCCCGGAGCGGGAGTCGCCACCAACCCGGTCGGGTCGCTCGGCATCCCCGCGACGGTCCTGGCGGCCTACCACCGCGGCGAGGCTTGGAACGTCGCGGCCACACCCGGCTGCGGCATCACCTGGTCCCTGCTGGCGGGCATCGGGAAGGTCGAGTCCGACCACGCGGCGGGCGGTGTGGTCGACCCCGCAACCGGCACGACCACGGGCTCGATCCGCGGCCGTGTGCTCGACGGCACTGTGGGTGTCGCGATCCCCGACACCGACGGCGGCAGGTTGGACGGGGACGCGCAGTGGGACCGGGCCGTCGGTCCGATGCAGTTCATCCCGTCCACCTGGACGGCCCACGCCACGGACGGCAACGCGGACGGCGTCGCCTCCCCGGACAACGTCTACGACGCCGCCACCACCGCGGGGCGCTACCTGTGCGCCCGGGGCGCAGATCTGACCACTCGAGACGGCCAGGCCGTCGCGCTCATGCGCTACAACCGGTCCGCCGTGTACGGACAGCTCGTCCTGCGCTGGGCAGACGCCTACGCCGGCGGCGCGACCGCGGTCGCGGACGACCCGGGCGGGGTGGCCGCCGTCGCGGAACTGCGGCTCGCGGTCGAGACGCGGCAGGCCGCGGTGCAGGTCGACGGCGTTCAGGCCGGTGCGATACCGGCCGGCCCGGTCGGCGGCGGCGCTGCGGTAGTCGGTGACACTCCGGGACCTGCGGTCGCCGGGGCTCCGGTCGTGGCCAGCAGCACGACCGGTGTCACGGTCACGACGGCGCCGGTCCCCGCGGTCTCCGCCACCCCGACCCCCGCGCCGACGAGCGCCACGGTCACCCCGACGGTCATGCCGTCTCCGACGACCACCGTCCCCTCGCTCGTCCCGTCGACCGCAACCACGACCACGACCGTCCGGCCGCTGGCTGCGTCAGTGACGGGTTGTGCCGGTCCGGTTACCACGGCGACAACGCCGCCTGTACCACCGTCTGATGTGGAGCGTGCTCTGTGCCCCTGATGTTCCGGAAACCGTAACGACGTCGTGGCTTCTCGCGATCCGTCCAGCAACCGGAGTAATCGGAGGGACACGATGGGGCGCACGGCCACACGCCGGGCCAAGGTGACGGCCGCGTTGACGGCGGTCGGGGTCGCAGTTCTCGGCCTGCCGTTCGCGGGGATCGGCACCGCCGCGGCCGACACGGCGCCGCCGCCCGCGAACCCGCCGACGACGACCACGGTCGCCGCGGACGCACTGCCGACGGTGCAGATGAACGGCGTGGTCTGGGACCAGGTCGTGGTCGGCAACACCGTCTACGCGACGGGGGACTTCACCGCGGCCCGACCGGCCGGATCGGCCGCGGGAACCAACGAGACACCCCGCGCGAACCTCCTCGCCTACACGTTGTCGACCGGCGCGCTCGTCACGAGCTGGGCGCCGACGCTGAATGCGCCGGGCCTCACGATCGACGCCTCCGAGGACGGGTCGACGATCTACGTCGGCGGCGACTTCACCCAGGTGTCCGGCACCACCCGCTCACGGATCGCGGCCCTCGACGCGACCACCGGGGCGGTCAAGTCGTTCAACGCCATCGCGGGCACTACGGTCCGGGCCATCGATGTCGAGGGGAACACCGTCTACGTCGGCGGTGGCTTCTCCTCGATGGGCGGCCAGCCCCGGACCCGGATCGCGGCAGTCGACGGCACCACCGGCGCCCTGCGACCGTTCGCGCCCTATCTGGACTCGGACGTCTACGCGCTGACCGTTCCGCCCGGCACCAACCGGGTCGTCGCGGGGGGCCGGTTCCGCTACGCGGGTGTGTCGTCGACGCAGAACCAGGACGTGAAGGGCCTGGCGGTCTTCGCGGCGGACACCGCCGCGGTGCAGCCGTGGGCGGCCTACGGCGTGTTCCCGAACTATGGGCCCAAGTCCGCGATCTACTCCCTGTCCTCCTCTGGCGGCCAGGTCTTCGGCACCGCGTACGACTTCGGCGGTGGCAGTCCGTTCGAAGGCAGCTTCGGAGCGGACCTCGGCACGGGCGCGGTGAACTGGGTGGCCGCCTGCAAGGGCGACACCTACTCGTCGTTCCCGGTCAACGGCGTGCTCTACACGGTCGGCCATCCACACGACTGCGGGATGATCCAGGGCCATCCGCAGGAGAACCCGTGGACCTACCAGCGGGCCATGGCCACCACGCTGACCGCGGCGGCGGACGGGCGCAAGAACACCTACGGCCCCTACGCCGCGTACCGCGCTCCGGAGCTGCTGCACTGGCTTCCGACCTACAACTCGGGCACCTTCACGGGCCAGGGCCAGGCGGGCTGGTCCGTCACGGGCAACAGCCAGTACATCGTGGTCGGTGGGGAGTTCCCCACCGTGAACGGCATCGCCCAGCAGGGTCTCTCCCGGTTCGCGATCTCCTCGGTCGCCCCGAACAAGGAGGGCCCGCAGGCCAACGCCTCCACCAACCTCAAGCCTGTGATCAGCTCGGTCGGACCGGGCACCGCGCGGCTGACGTGGCAGGCGGCGTGGGACCGTGACAACAAGCGGCTCACCTACGAGATCCTGCGCGGCGCGAACGTCGGCTCGGCCACGGTGGTCGGAACGCTGACTGCTGACTCCACCTGGTGGAACCGGCCCCAGCTCAGCTTCACGGACTCCAACGCACCCGCCGGGTCGCAGACCTACCGGGTCCGGGTCAAGGACCCGCTCGCCAACGCCGTCGTCTCGAACCTCACGACGTTCACGGTCGAGGGCACCGGCGCGAGCAGCGTCTACCTCGATGCCGTGCGTGCCGACGGGCCGACAAACTACTGGCGGCTCGGCGAGGCATCGGGCACCACGGGCTTCGACTGGGTCGGCAGCCGCGACCTGACCCTGGCCGCCGGCGCGACCCGAGGAACCGCGGGTGCCGTCGGCGACGGCACCACGGCGACCACGTTCCCGGGCAACGCCACGGTCCCCGCCTCGACCACCGGCACCGCCACGGCGGGGCCGCAGACCTTCTCGGTGGAGGCGTGGGTCCGGACCACGAGCACGTCCGGCGGAAAGATCGTCGGGTTCGGCAACAGCGCCACCGGCAGCAGCTCGAGCAACGACCGGCACCTGTACCTGACCAACGCGGGCAAGGTGCTGTTCGGTGTGAACCCCGGCTCCCGCACCGTGATCGAGAGCCCGGGCGCGATCAACAACGGCCAGTGGCACCACGTCGTGGGCACGCTGAGCGCGCAGGGCATGGTGCTCTACGTCGACGGACAACAGGTCGCGGCGCGCGCGGACGTCACCGCCGCACAGGCCTACAACGGGCACTGGCGGATCGGCGGCGACAACCTCACGAGCTGGCCGAGCAGGCCGACCTCGGCGAGCCTGAACGGCGCCGTCGACGACGTCGCGGTCTATCCGGCCGCGCTGTCCGCCGCGCGGGTGTCCGCGCACTTCCAGGCGGCCGCCGGAACCCCGGCGAACGTGGCCCCGACGGCGGCGTTCACCTCGACCACGGCGGGGCTGACCGCGAACGTCGACGCATCCACGTCCACCGACCCGGACGGGACGATCGCGTCCTACGCCTGGAACTTCGGGGACGGGTCCACCGGCTCCGGGGTCACCGCGTCGCGGACCTACGCGGCGGCGGGCACCTACCAGGTCACCCTCACCGTCACCGACGACGACGCGGCCACAAACGTGATCGTCAAGCCGGTCACGGTCACGGCCGCCCCGCAGGGCGCCTTCGCCACCGACCCCTTCGCGCGCACCGTGGCGAGCGGCTGGGGCAGCGCGGACGTGGGCGGGCCGTGGACGATCGGCGCAGGCCCGGCCAACTACTCCGTGGCGGACGGTGTCGGGAGAATGCAGACCGTCGCCGGGTCGACCCGCTCGGCGTTCCTGACCATCGGTCAGCAGGACGTCCAGTTCTCGGCCACAGTGGACATGGACAAGGTCCAGACGGGCGGCGGGTCGTACGTCACGCTGCAGGGGCGCCGCGTGGACGCGTCGAACGACTACCGCGTCAAGGTCCGCTACCTCGCCACCGGCGCAGTCTCCGCTCAGTTCGCGCGGCTCGTCGGCGGCACCGAGACGCTGATCGGGGGCGCGGTGACGATCCCGGGGCTCACCGGCGCACCGGGGGAGAAGGTCCGCATGACCTTTCGCCTCACCGGCAACGGCACCACGACCCTGCAGGCGAAGCTCTGGAAGGCCGTCGACGCCGAGCCGGGAGCCTGGAACCTCACGACCACCGACACCACCCCGGTCCTCCAGGCCGCGGGCGGGGTGGGTCTGCAGTTCTACCTGTCCGGCTCCTCGACCAACGGGCCGCTCGTGCTCGCGGTGGACGACGTGTCCGCCGTCAGTAGCGCCGCCCCGTAGTACACAGAGGAGCCGCACGCCCGATGCGGGCGTGCGGCTCCTCTGTGCGTGGCTGTTTGTTCAGGCGCGGCGGCGGATGCGACGAGTGCGGGTGCGGGCATGGAGCTCCTCGCAGAGCTGCTCGTAGCCCTTGGCCACCTCGTCCCACCGGTACCGGCCCGCGGCGCGGGCCCGAGCGAGCTCGCCGCGCTCGGCCGCGGCGTCCGGGTTCGTGTCCACCTCGTCGACCAGGCGCCCGAGGGCCGCCGGGCCGTCGAAGTAGCGGCCGCTCTCGCCGAGAACCTCGCGGTTGAAGTCGACGTCCCAGGCGGACACCGTCGCTCCCGCGCCCATCGCCCGCAGCAGGGACGGGTTGGTGCCGCCCACCGAGTGGCCGTGCACGTAGCTCGCCGCCCCCGCGTACAGCGCGTCGAGGAGCTCCTGGTCCCAGAGACCGCCCAGCAGCCGGACCCGCGGGTCGGTCGCGGCGCGCTCCTTGACCAGCCGCTCGTGCTCGCTCGGGTACGGCACGGATCCCACGACGACCAGTGGCTTGGTCGACCCGCTAGACCGGTAACCCTCGATCGCCACGTCCACGTGGTTCTCGGGCTCCATCCGCGCCACGACGAGGTGGTAGCCACCCGGCTCGAGGTCGAGCTCGGACAACCGGTCCAGTGCCGGCTGCGCGACGATCGGCGCACCGTAGGGCAGGAACACGCTCTCCGTGCGGTAGCGGCCGCGGTAGTAGTCCTGGATTCCCACGGCGTCCGAGATCAGCTCGTCCGCCAGGAGTACGGCGAGCCGCTCGTTCGCGAGGTAGTAGCGCCGTCCGTTCGGGCCCCACTTCGCTCGCTTCCACTCCAGTCCGTCCACGTGGACCGCAACCGGGATGCGGGCAGCTCGGACGAGGGGCAGCAGCGGGGAGTTGGCCGCGTTGAACACGACCGCGACGTCGGTGCGACGCCGCAGCAGGTGCAGCACGGACAGTGCGGTGTGGCTGAGCGTCTCCATGACCGGGTGCTTCAGGGCGGGTAACCGGACCCGACTCATGCCGAGGTAGGACTGGCTGTCGTCCTCGCCGCGGCAGTACACGACCACCTCGTGGCCCATCTCCACCAGCCGCGCGCCGATCTCCTCCACCGCGGTCTCGAAGCCACCGTAGCGGGCCGGGACGCCGCGGGTACCGATCATCGCGATGCGCATGGTCGACCTCTCGGTGGGTCAGCGGGCGAGTGCCGCCATCTCGCGGTACCACTTCGGCAGGGCCGCGAGGAGGAACAGGACGGTGCCGGCCAGCATGAGGGTGTACGCCACGGCGAACACCGGCGGCCAGGCGAAGAGGACGAACAACACGCAGAGCAGGCCGTAGTCGGTGGGTGCCACCGCCACGGAGCGCAGGACCGCCTTGAGGCTCGCGTCGGCGGGTTTCGGTGCGCGGTCGGGTCGGGAGCGGCGCAGCTGGTCGGTGAGGATCTGCACGAAGAAGAACACGGCCGAGACCAGGGTGAAACCGATCGGCAGCAGGAGCAGCGCCGGCGAGGCCTGGGTGGCGTCCCAGAAGCGGAACCAACCGATGAGCACCGCGAGGTGGAGGGCGGCCGCCTTCACGCTGTCGACCACATGATCGAGCCACTCGCCCGCGGGCGTGCCCCCTCCACGCAGGCGGGCGAGCTGCCCGTCCGCGGAGTCGAAGGCGTATCCGAGGAGCAGACCGATCGCGATGAGCAGTGCGGTCAGCGGGTGCGGCGGCGCCAGCGCCATCGCGGCGATCGCGGCCGCGGAGAACGCCGCGCTGATGGCGGTGACCTGGTTGGGCGTGAGCCCGAGATGGAAGGAGGCCGCGGCCAGGACCCGGCCGATCCGGCGGTTGACGAACCGGGAGTACGCCGGGGAGCCGGTCGCAGGCGGCTTCTGGGCCGAACGCAGCCGCCGCAGGGTCTCGCGCATGCTCGACGACGGAGGGCTCGGCGTCGCTACCGCGTGCGGACTCGTCATGCTTCGCCTCATCTGGTCACCGGTGCCACGTCATCGCCAGGGTCGGCCGACGGCGACCTGACGTTACCGATCAGCGACTTCGGTGATGATCGCCACCACGTCCCGGCGATAGCGCGGAGGCGCGAAGTCCCGTTCCGCGGCCTCGCGAGCGGTGACGGTCCGTTCGAGGGCCGTGGGCCAGTCCTCGACGATCCGTTCCACGGCGTCGGCGAGCGAGGCTGCGTCGCCCGGGGTGACCAGCTCACCGTTGACCCCGGGCCGGACGATCTCACGCAGGCCCTGCGTGTCACCCGCGACGACGGGCCTGCCCGCCAGGAGGGCCTCGACGGCGGCGTTGCCGAACGGCTCGACCCGGGACGGCACCAGAGCGACGTCCGCCTCGGCCAGTGCCTGCCACACGTCGGGCAGCTCGCCGCGCCACCGCACGCGGTCGGCGACGCCTGCGTCCGTCGCCGCGGCCCGGACCTGGTCGACGAACCACTCGTACCCGGTGAACGCCCCGCCGACGAGGTCGAGCGTGACATCCCGGCCGCGGTTGACGAGCTCGGCCAGGGCCTGGACGGCGACGTCCGTGCCCTTCCTGGGGGACAGCCTGCCGATGAGCACGAGCCGCACCGGACCGTCGAGGGACTCACGCGGCGCGGTGACATGATCTGGTCCCGGGACACCGTTGTAGACCACTCGGGTGCGACGTTCGAGCCTCGGGATCGCGCGGCCCACGACCTCGGCGCTGCGGGCACTGTTCGCGATGACCGATGCCGCCGCGAGGAGCGGCGCGGCGAGTCCCCAGCGCACAGGGCACGGCACGTCCTCCTCGGCCTCGTGTACGTGACACACGGGGCGCGCGCCGACCAGCCGGGCGAGGACGAGCCACCAGGGCATCGTGACCGTGCTGACGTAGACGACCGCGGGACGGGTCGCCCGGAGCCGCGAGATCGCCCGTGGCGTCCAGCGCAGCGTGCCACCGACGAAACCGAGGATACCCCGCGGTGTGAGGACGGACTTGCGCAGCACCGGGAGCGGCACGACCGACACGCGGACACCGACCGCGGCCAGCTCGATGGCGAGCGGGCCGTCTCCGGCCAGCACGACCTCGACCGTTGCACCGGCCTCGACGAGCGCGCGCACCGTCTCCAACGCGACCCGGTCCGACCCGTACAGCTCGGCCGACGGATGGACGACGAGGACACGTGGTCGTCCGAGCGCACCGGCCGCGGGCATGGAACCTCCAGGTCAGGGAGCCGTGTGTCGGAGATCATCGGTCTCCGGGGCGGACGATGTAGCGGATGGGCCCGTCGGCGCGAACATTTCACTGAGTGTTCGTCGACGACGGGGTGGGAGTGTAAGGGTGACTCTTCGCGAGTTCCTCAAGATCATGCGCGAACGGTGGCTGTTCGTCGCCCTCAGCGTGGTGATCTGCGTGGTCTCGGCGGCGACGTACTTCGCCACGCGGCCCGCCGAGTACACCTCCACGGTCTCGATGTACGTGTCGTCGCAGACGGGTGACACGCCGCAGGCCGCCTTCCAGGGCGCCCAGCTCTCGACCCAGCGCGTCAAGTCCTACACCGGTCTGGTCAACAGCACCAGGGTCACCAGCGCGGTGATCTCCCAGCTCGGCCTGGACGCCACGCCCAAGCAGCTCGCGGGCCAGATCTCCGCCAGCAGCGCGACCGACTCCGTGGTCATCGACGTCGCCGTGACCGACACCGATCCGGTGGAGGCGGCGGCGATCGCGAACGCGACGGCCGACGTCTTCGGCCGGCTGGTCGCCGACCTCGAGCGTCCGACGGACCCGCAGGCCCCGGCGCCGGTGGCCATCCGGGTCGTGGAGCGGGCCGTCCCCTCGGAGGCGCCCTCGTCGGCCGGCCTCCTGAAGACCTTGCTCCCCGGGCTCGCGCTCGGCCTCATCCTCGGGGTGGCGACGGCGCTGCTGCGGAACACACTGGACAACACGGTGAAGCGCCCGTCCCAGCTGCACGCGGCCACCTCGCTACCCACGCTCGGGTCGGTGGCCAAGGACCCGAACGCGTCCGAGCGGCCGCTCATCGTGGCGGACGATCCCCGGTCGCCGCGCGCCGAGGCGTTCCGCCAGATCCGCACCAACCTGCAGTTCTCGGACGTCGACTCGCCGCCCAAGGTCGTCCTGGTCACCAGCTCGGTGCAGTCCGAGGGCAAGTCCGTCACCACGGCCAACCTGGCCCTGACCCTCGCCGCCGCGAACATGAGCGTGTTGGTGATTGACGCGGACCTCCGACGACCCCGCCAGGACGTCCTCTTCGGCATCGAAGGCGCGATCGGGCTGACCAGTGTGCTCTCGGGGCGTATCGCCTCGGTCGAGCAGGCGGTCCAGTCCTGGGGCGACAAGAACCTCGACATCCTCGCCAGCGGCCCGCTACCGGCCAACCCCAGCGAGCTGCTGGCGTCCCAGCAGATGCGCAAGCTGCTGATGCAGGTGCGCAACCGCTACGACATGGTGATCATCGACGCGCCCCCGCTCCTCCCGGTCACCGACGCCGCCGCCATCGCCCCCGCCACCGACGGCGCCGTCCTGGTCTGCCGGGCGGGGAAGACCACGTCGGCGCAGCTCGTCGTCGCCAAGCAGGCCCTCGACTCGGTGTCGGCCCGCATCCTGGGCACGATCCTGACGATGACGGGCGGCCACCAGGGCTCGGCCTACTCGCATTACGGGTCGTACTACGGGACTCGCGTGCCCGAGCCCCAGCCGGAGCCCGAGGAGCCGGTCGAGGAGCCGGTCGCGGTCACCGTCGACGAGGAGCCGGAGGCCGAGGAGCCCGCTCCGAAGGCGACGCTGGTCAAGGCGCCCTTCAAGAAGCGCGCCGCGGCGCGATGACCGGGGCGGTCCGCACCACCACGGACACGCCACTTCGCCGAGCTGTCCGGCAGGTCGTGGACAACGGCAACTGCTCGGGCTGCGGAGCGTGCACGTTCCTCGATCCGGGTCTCGAGATGCGGCTCGGCGAAGAAGGCTTCGTCCGGCCGGTCAGCGTGGCCGACGGTCCGGACGGTCGCGCCATCCGTGGCCGGTTCAAGGAGACGTGCCCCGGGGTGCGGGTGCGGGCGCCGAGGGCGTCCGGCCGCCGAGTCCATCCCGTCCTCGGGCCCTATGTCGAGGTGTACGTCGGCTGGGCGAAGGACCCCGATATCCAGCGGAGAGGCAGCAGCGGGGGAGTCCTCACGGCCCTTGCCGCGTGGCTGGTCGAGACCGGTCGGATGCCGGCGACGACCGTCGCCCGGCGCAGTGTGGACCCCCCGACCGGCACGGTGATCACCGTCGCCACCTCGGCGGCGGAGGTCCGGGGATCGGCAGGCTCGCGGTACGCTCCGGCCTCGGCCTTGGGCGGCATCCCGGGGCGCAGACTGCTGCCGATGATCGTCGCGAAGCCGTGCGAGGCCGACGCGGCGCGCAGGCTCGCAGGTGAGGCGCCGCCTCTGCTCCTCTCCTTCTTCTGCGCCGGTGTCCCGTCGCAGAGGGCCACAGACTCGCTGGTTCGGCTGCTCGGCGCCGACCCGGCGTCGGTCACCGAGCTCGCCTATCGCGGCGACGGCTGGCCCGGGGAGTTCCGAGTCGCGGACGGCGTCGGGCGTGGTGGGCGGTTGTCCTACGACGAGTCGTGGGGAGCGCACCTCGGCCGGGCTCTCCAGGACCGCTGCCGGATCTGTCCGGACGGCACGGGCGAACACGCGGACGTCGCCGTGGGGGACTTCTGGCAGGCGGACGAGCACGGCTACCCGGTCTTCGCCGACGGGGAGGGCCGGTCCGCGGTGATCGCCAGGACCCCGCGCGGGGCGGCGGTCCTGCTCGAGGCGCAGGCGGCCGGGGTGATCGTGCTCGAGCCGGCGACCCCGGACGCCGTCGCGGGGATCCAGCCCTTCCAGAGGCTCCGCCGCACCACGCTGCTCGGCCGGCTGGTCGGGCGTCGGCTGGCGGGGCGGGCGGTCCCGCGGATCACGGGCTACGGCCTGGTGGGTCGGGCACTGCGCAGCCCGCGCCGTGCGCTCGAGTTCGCGCGCGGCTCCTACCACCGGGCCCGCCACTGACAGGACCCCGCACCTCAGGCTCTGCGGCGGACCATCCGGATCATGGCGAGGACGTCGGTCAGGTCCCGCCGAACAGGCCGCAGGACGGCGGCGGCCAGGGCATAGCACGTGATCGTGACGCCGACGTCCGCGCCGAGCTGGGCCCAGGGCCCCGCCGGGGCGCAGAGCCGTACGACGAGGTAGGCGACGACTGCGGCCGCGCCGGTGAGTGCCGAGATCCGCAGAACTCCCAGCACCAGCCTGCGCACGGGGACCGGCGTGTGCCGGGACACCCACCACAACGAGACCGGCCAGGCAAGGATCGGCGCGACCGCGTAGCCCGCGGCGACCCCGACGACTCCCCAGAGCGAGCCGACCAGCACACAGGTGATCTTGATGCCGACGCTGATGAAGGTGTAGCGGAACAGCACCCCGGTGAGACCGCGCGAGACGTACACCCAGTAACCCACGAACGCCAGCGTCTGGAACACCGCGGCGACGGCGAGCAGGGCCAGGATGGGCGTGATCGAGGTCCACTGCCAGCCCAGGAAGATCACCGTGATCGGGCCCGCGGCACTGATCACCACGCCGAGTGCGGC
Organism: Pseudonocardia sp. WMMC193; assembly: GCF_021728735.1. NCBI lineage: Bacteria > Bacillati > Actinomycetota > Actinomycetes > Pseudonocardiales > Pseudonocardiaceae > Pseudonocardia > Pseudonocardia sp. WMMC193. The sequence goes on from NZ_JAKKDO010000003.1 coordinate 6,743,930, forward strand.
GACGAGCGTGTAGCCGAGGGCGACCTGCCCCCGGTAGATGAACTCGGAGAAGCGTTGCTGGTCCTCCTGGATCCGTGACAGCACGGGGACCGCGACGTTGGTGATCGGCGTCCGCAGCTGGTTGAGCGGTGTCATGAGCAGCTGGAAGGCACGGTTGTAGAGACCCACCGGGACGGTGCCGAAACGGAGCCCGATGAGGACGGAGTCCGCGTTGTTCCCGATGTAGCCGAGGATCTGGCTCGCGACCATGTTGGTGCCGAACCGCACGAGGTGGCCGGTCGGCGCGTCGCGCTTGGGGAGCCCGGGCAGCCAGCGGGCCGTCGCGACTAGGAGGACGAGCAGGATCACCGCTTGGGCGATCTGCTGGAAGGCCAGCGACCAGTAGCCCAGACCGGCGAGTGCGCACAGGACACCCACTCCGAGGGCGAGTGCGGGTGCGACGACGTCGATCACCGCGAGTGCACGGAACCGCAGGTCGCGGCTCAGGCTGGCGCGGTGCTGCGTGGCGAGCCCGTTGATCAGGAACACCGTCGAGACCAGGTGGGCCAGGCCGACGAGCTCGGGTGGGCCGTACACCGCGGCCACGAGTGGCGCGGCCAGGAACACGAGGACGGACAGCCCGAGGCCGATCGCCGAGTTGAGCCAGAAGAGGTTGTCGCGCTGGCCGCGGCTGAGGTTCGGGGTCTGGATCGCCGCCGACGACAGACCGAAGTCCCGAAAGATCTCGGCGATCCCAGCCAGCGTCATGACCATGGCGAACAGGCCGTAGTCGTGCGGGCTCAGCAGCCTCGCGAGCACGACGACGGAGCCGACCTGCACCAGGATCCGACAGGCCTGGCCGATCGCGGTGACCGCGGCGCCGCGCGCTGCGCGGCCTCCGAGATCTTCGGTCGAGCGGTCGGCCTCCGCGCTCACAGCAGCTTCCCGAGCGCGGCCTCGACCGGACCGAGTGAGGCCCGCGCGCGATCGAGCACCTCGGGCACCCGGTCCGCGAGGCCCGGGTCCCCGAGCAGGCGCAGCACTCCGGGGACGGGGTCGGTCTCGTCTCGCAGGTCGACCGTCGCGTCCCAGCCCAGATCGGCGAAGAGGGGGCGGAACTTGCGGGAGTAGGCGAGCGAGACGGCCGGCGTCCCGACGGACAAGGCGTTGAGACTCGCGTGCATCCGCGAGGCGACGACGACCGCCGCCGACGCCACCGCGGCGCGCGCCGCGGCCAGGTCCCCGGGCACGACGATCTCCGCGTCCCGGGCCGTCGTCGATGCGAACTCCCGTACCGCGGGTACGTCGTTGTCCGGGTCGGGGGAGTCGATCACGTGCGCGAGGAGGGAGACCCGCCGTCCGGCGTCGTCGAGCCCGCGGACCAGGTCGGCGAGCACCCGGCGGTAGCGGCGGTGGTCGACGTGCGGGTTCTCCCGCCAGAGGAGCCCCGACACGTTCAGCAGGACGTCGTGGCGGCGCTCGACCGTCGGTACGGGCAACGCGAACACCACGTCCGACGACCGCAGCGTCGCGGGTACACCGAGCCGGACGGCGTAGGTCTCGCTCGCGCTGTCCCGCGCGACGGTGAGGGCCGCGCGGCGCAGCGAGCGGCGGGCGAGAACCTTCGCCCGCGACGACCGGAACGGCCCGATGGTCTGCGGGCCCAGGACCACGGCGGTGCCCGCCTGGGCGGCGAACTCTCCCACCAGAGACATCACCAGGAGCCTGCGCAAGCCGTAGATGTCGGCGAACGAGTCACCGGCACGGGTGTCGATCACCAGGTCGAAGCCGCCCAGCCAGGCCTGCATCCCCCGCTTGCCGGTGACGCGCTCGCGCATCAGCGACCGCACGGACCCGATCGGCAGCTCGGGGATCCGGCTCCCGTAGTTCTGGTGAACGATCTCCGCGCCGGGGGCGACCCGGCGGACGAGCTCGGCCGTGCCCTCGGCGAGGACCTGGACACCGAGGTTGGTCGAGTGCCCGTCGGCCCAGAGCACCAGGACGCGTGGGGTGGGACCGTCGGTCATGCCGTGATCTCCGGACGTGAGGAGGAACGGGTCGCGGCACGACGTCGGCGGGGTGCCCAGCTGTGCGCCGCCAGACCGGCGACGAAGAAGAAGAAGATCCCGTACTGGGTGATGAAGGCGACGCTGAGCAGGGCCGGGACCGACGCCACGATGGAGATCGTGGCCGGCGTGGCCTTCCGGGCGAGCACCACACCGGCGGCGACGACGATTAGCACGGCCAGGATGAGCGCGGGGATCCAGCCGTACCGCAGGCCCAACAGGACGAGCGCGTTGTCGATGGACTCGAAACCGCCGTAGGTGATGTCGCCCTCCGCCGAGGTCTCCCGGAGCGGGGACAGACCGAGCGGGGCCATGTCCGCGATCAGGCCGTACAGCTCGCCGCGGTAGGCGGAGCTGCCGGTGGCCTCGCTCCCCGCCGCGGTGAAGATCGAGGCGACGTAGGGGATCACGGCGATGCCCGCGCCCGCCGCGCAGATCGGCACCACCGCCTTCAGCGACCAGCCGAGCGAGCGGCGGTGGAAGACGAACATCAGCACCACGGCGAGCGCGGTGCACAGCATCCCGGCCCGGCTGAAGGACACGACCGTCCCCGCGCACGCGAGCGCGAGCAGCAACGCCTTCGTCCGGTCGCGGAGGCCAGAGCCGAGCATGATCGGGATGGCGAGGGCGATACAACAGCTCATGGCGATGGAGTGCCCGAACGCACCCTCCGCCCGGAGGATGCCGCCGCGCTCCTGCAGCACTCCCCAGAGCTCGTAGGACGCGTTGGCCCGGGCGAGCCCGACCCAGGGGTTCCAGCCGGTGACGAACTCCACCAGAGCCAGCGCGGCGACCAGGCCGAAGACCCAGGAGCAGATGCGCGCCACCCGGTCCGGGCCGAGCTTGTCCGGCATGATCCGGCCGACGGCGAAGCCCAGCAGCCACTCGCTGACCAGGATGAAGAAGACGCTCCGGGTCGTGCTCCCCACGAGCGCCGGCAGGAGGCAACAGCCGAAGAACGCGGCGGCCCCCAGGTCGACCGGTGTCCACACCATCGTCCGGCGGGGCTGCATCAGCAGCAGCGTGCCGAGAACCAGGGCCCCCGCAAGCACCGCCGGCATCACGTAGACGACGACGGAGACACCGAACCAGACGGGCACGAGGCAGACCGAGGCGAACCAGCCCACGGCCACGAAGACCTTCTTGTCCGGGATGAGCATCCACGCGATGGCGGCCAGTCCCGCCGCCGCCAACGCGACGACGAGCAGAGTCATGCTCACGAGAGCCCGAAGCTCCTTCCCTCATCCCTGTCCTGCCCTGGAAGACGGTAACCGCAGGGCCCGTTCCGGGGAACGGGCCCTGCGGTCGTCCGGCTCAGGTCTCCGTCACAGCCCCGCCGGCCTGCGGGCGGTCAGGTCGTCGACCGAGACCACGATCGGGCCGTTGGTCGCCGAGCCCGACAGGTACCCCATGACCCCGACGGAGCCCGGTGCCTGCAGCGAGGTCGCCGTGTCCGTCACGGTCAGCTGCCACGCCGCAGGCTCCGCCGCCGCCGCCGCAGCCCAGGCCTTCGCCGAGACGGTGGTCGTCCCGGTCCCGGTCACCTGGACCTTGATCTTGATGGGGGTCCCGGCGGTGAACGTCGTGCCCGGCACGGTGACGGTGCCTCCGAGCTGGGTCTCCGTCCCACCGACGACCTTGGAGACGTTCAGGACGAGCGTTCCGTTCGACGCGAACCGAAGCTTGGCCCGGTAGTCGTCGTTGCCGACCTTGCGGCCGATGAGGCTCACCGTCGTGCCGTTCGACGTCTGGACCTTGTCCACACTGACCGTCGCGGTGAGCTCGGTGTCGCTCTGCGAGACCCCGTTCAGGTAAGCGGCGAGCTGCTTGGACGCCGCCACGCTGATCTTGCCCGTCCCGCCCGACACCGAGTAGCTCGTCCCAGCCGCCGAGAGCGTCCACGCCCCGCCGGTGTCGGCCGACCCGAAACCGCCGGTGACCGTCCTGGAGAACGTGTCGGTCGCGTACGCCGTCGGGGCCGGAGCGGTGACCGTGACCTGACGCGTGGTGGTGGCGGTGGCCCCACCGTTGTCGGTCACCGTCAGCGTGGCGGTGTAGGTGCCCGGCGTCGCGTAAGTGTGCTCGACGCTCGTGCCGGTACCCGTGGTGTTGTCACCGAACTGCCAGGCGTACCCGGTGATGGTGCCGTCCGGGTCCGTGGAGTTCGTGGCGTTGAACGTCGCCCTCAGGTCCGTCACCACCGCGGTGAAGGAGGCCGTTGGCGGCTGGTTCGCGGCCGCGACGGTCACGGACCGGGTCGCCGTCGCCGTCGCCCCCGCGCCGTCGGTCACGGTCAGCTCGACCTGGTAGGTGCCGGGCTGTGCGTAAACGTGGGTCGGGGTCGCCGTGGCCCCCACCCCGGTGTCGCCGAAGTCCCACGCGTAGGAGGCGATGGGGCCCTCCGCGTCCGAGGACGTGCTGCCGTCGAACGCCACCGACAAGTTGGTGGCCTGGTAGGTGAACGCCGAGACCGGCGGCTGGTTCGGCGCCGCGACGGTGACTGAGGTCGACACCGTCCCGGTGGCGCCCTTGTCGTCGGTCACGGTCAGGGTGACCGTGTAGGCCCCGGCGGCCGCGTAGGTGTGGCTGCTCGTCGCCCCGGTACCCGCGGGGCTGTTGTCCCCGTAGTCCCAGGCGTAGGAGACGATGGTGCCGTCCGGGTCGGCGGACGCCGTGGCGTCGAAGTTCGCCGCGAGGCCGGCCTTGGTGTAGTCGAACGCCGCGGTGGGTGCCTGGTTGGCCGGAGCGACGGTGATCGCCTTGGTCAGGGTGCCGCTTGCGCCCTTGTCGTCGGTGACCGTGAGCGTGACCTGGTAGGTGCCGCCCGCCGCGTAGGCGTGCGTCGGGGTCTTCCCGGTGCCGGCCGGGGTGCCGTCTCCGAAGTTCCAGGCGTAGGAGGCGATCGTGCCGTCCGGGTCGCTGGACTCGCTCGCGTCGAACGACGCGGTGAGGTTCGTCGAGCCGGCCGCGAAGGCCGCGGTCGGGGCGACGTTCGCCGCCGTCGCCGTGACGGTCTTCGTGAGCGATGTGCTCGCGCCCTTGTCGTCGGTGACGGTCAGGGTGACCTGGTAGCTGCCGGCGGCGGCGTAGGCGTGGGTCGCGGTCGGCGTGGTGGCGGTGCCGCCGTCGCCGAACTGCCAGGCCCAGGTGGCGATGGTGCCGTCCGCGTCGCTGGAGCCGGTGCCGTCCACCGCGACCGACAGGTCGGTCACCGCCGTGGTGAACGCGGCCACCGGGGCGGCGTTGTTCGGCGTCACGGTGACCTCGTTGGGCTGGGTGTGGGTACGTCCCTTGTCGTCGGTCACGGTCAGGTTGATCGTGAACGTGCCGGCGGCCCCGTAGGTGTGCGTCGCCGTGACGCCGGTGGCGGTGCCGCCGTCGCCGAAGTCCCAGGCGTAGGACGCGATGGTGCCGTCGGGGTCGATGGAACCGCTCCCGTCGACGTTCACCTCGAGGCCGTCGGTCGTGGCGGTGAATGCGGCCGTCGGCGGCAGGTTCGCCGCCACCGTGACCTGGCGGGTCACGGAGTTGGTCAGGCCCTTGTCATCGGTCACGGTGAGCGTGACGTCGTAGGTGCCGGCCGCCGCATACGGGTGGCTCGCCGTCTGACCGGTACCCGTGGCGCCGTCGCCGAAGTTCCAGGCGTAGGACGCGATGGTGCCGTCGTCCGTCGACGTCGAGGCGTCGAGGTCCGCCGTGAGCTCGGCGGTCGTCGACGTGAACGCGGCCACCGGGGCCTGGTTCACCACGCCGCCACCCTTGGTGTAGTGGTCGAGCACCTGAGCCGGGGTGAGGACCGTCGGGTAGACGGCGGCCTCGTCGAGCGTCCCGTCGAAGTAGAAGCTGTTCGCGCCGTACCAGACGACGTCACCGCCCAGGCGCCAGTAGCCCGAGTAGTCCTGGGCCGCGGTCTGAGGGTTCGTGGCCACCAGCGCGCCGTCGACGTACAGCTTCATGCCGTCGGTACCCTGCGTCGCCACCATGTGGTGCCAGGCGCCGTCGTTGTAGGCCGTGCCCACCGGCGACTCGGCGGTGTTCGTCTGGCCCGTCCAGGTGCCGAAGACCAGGCGCCCGTCGTTCATCATCCACACGTGGCGGTCGTAGCCCGAGCTGTTGCCCGACCGCTCGTTTCCGAAGCCGATGAGCTTGCCGCCCACCGTCGTCGTGGTGTTGAACCACAGCTCCTCGGAGTAGGTGGTCGGGTTGTTGACCGGCTCGTCCGAGGAGGCTCCGACGCTGCCCTGGCCGGTGAACCGGACCGCCGTACCCGGCATGCCGGGCACGCCCGTCGCACCCTGGACGGGGCCGTTGTAGTAGGTGCCGATCCCGGTCTGGTCGCGGGAGGTGTCGGTCATCGTCGTGCCGGTGTCCCCGAGCCGCCAGTAGGCGCTCGGCTGCGCGGCGTAGATCGCCGCGCCGTAGGCGTCGGTGGGCGCGGCGGCCCCGGCGAGGGTGCGGCCCGACGCGATGTAGTGCGCCTGGACCTGGTCGAACGACAGCGCGTTCGGGTAGACCGCCACCTCGTCGATGGCTCCGACGAATTTGTTGTTGCCCGTCGACCCCGGCCAGCCGCCGAAGTTGTCCCCGCCGACCCGCCAGTAGCCGCTGTAGGCCTGCGCGGCCGTGACGTCCGTCCGCGAGCCGGCGCGCTTGCCGTCCACGTAGAGCGCCTGACCCGCCGGGCCGAGGGTTCCGACGAGGTGGTGCCACTGGCCGTCGTTCAGCGCCTTGGCGGACTGCACGACCGCCGCGAAGTTCGGGTAGACACCGAAGTAGACCTTGCCGTCACCACCCATGTAGAGGTGCCGGTCGTAGCTACCGCTGTCGCCGGTGTTGCTGTTGCCGAAGCCGACGATCTTGCCGCCCGCCGTGGAGGTCGTGTTGATCCACGCCTCGACCGTGAAGGTCTGCGGCCCGGCGATCGGCGTGCCGCTCATGGCCGCGGGAACGGCGGCGGTGCCGGAGAAGCCCGTCGCGTTGTTGCCGTCCGGCAGCGGGCCCGTGACGTTGCGGGTGGCCGAACCGTCGACGGTGAGGTCGGCGGCGGCGATCCAGTCGTAGCCGGTGGTCCCGCTCGTCTCACCCAGGCGCCAGTAGCTGGTGGGGGCGTCCGCGCGCACCGCGTCGCCGTACGGGCTCGGCGCGGTCGGGGTGTTGTCGACGGTGAAGGCGGTGAGGTTGGAGACGATCGTGTTGTTGAAGGCGTCCTTCACGCGGATGCGATAGTTCTGCGTGCCCGCGGGGGCCGTGGTGTCGGTGAAGCTGAGCTGTGGACGGTTCCACCAGTTCGAGTCCGCGGTGAGGGTCGTCAGCACCGTGGAGTTGGCCACCGTGCTTCCGCGCAGGACCTCATAGGTGAGCCGCTTGTTGTCCCGGTCCCAGGCGGCCTGCCACGAGATGCGGGCCGTTCCGGGGGCCAGGGAGACCAGCGTCGGCTTCAGTGTGGTCGAGGTGTTCGCCTGCGGGCCCTCCTTGTTCGGGGCGATCGAGGAGATCGCGAACCGGGAGAGGCCCTGCTGTGCCACGCCGTTGACGGAGGGGAACTCGCCGCCGACCGCCACGTACTGGCTGTTGCCGGTGACCGACCAGCCTGCCTGGCCCTGGCCGGTGAAGGTGCCCGGTGGGTAGGTCGGCAGCCACTGGAGGATCTCCGGTGCCTTGTAGCCCTGGTAGCGACCGTAGGTGTTGACGCGGCCGTCCGCGGCCGGGCCGAGAGTCGTAGCCAGTGCGCGCTGGTAGGTCCACGGCTCGGTCTGCGGGTGACCGCCGACCATCTCGCAGTTGTGCGGGTGGCCCGTGGAGTACAGGACGCCGTTGACGGGGAAGGTGTCGTAGGTGTCGCCCTTGCAGCCGAGGACGGCGTTGACCGTGCCGGTCGCGGCGTCCACGGCGAAGGTGCCCTCGAAGGGGTCGCCCGCCGGACCGCCGAAATCGTACGCGGTGCCGTACACCTGGGAGGCGTCCGAGGTCAGCGACCAGATCGCGGACCGCGGGCCGTAGTTCGGGAAGATGCCGTAGGCGGCCCAGGGCTGGAGCGCCGCGGTCGACGTCGAGAAGACGCCAAGGCCGTCGACCTCCTGGTTCTGTGCCGCGGACGCGCCCGCGAACTGGAAGCGACCGCCGGCGACCACGGTGCCCTTGCCCGCGGGAACCGTCAGCGCCAGCACGTCGGCGTCCACGTACGGGGCCCACGGCTTGACCGCGCCGCTCGTCGCGTCGACCGCGGCGATCTTGGTGCGGGCCTGCCCGCCCATCGAGGCGAATCCGCCACCGACGTAGACGGTGCTCCCGTCGACCGCGATGGCGCGGACCGTCGTTCCCGCGACGGGGTTGAACGCCTTCACAGCGCCCGTGGCGGCGTCGAGCGCCGCGATCCTGGAGCGGGTGGTACCGGAGACCTGGGTGAAGTCGCCGCCCACGTAGATGGTCGACCCGTCGGCCGATGCGGCGATCGTGAGGCCCTGCGCGTTGAGCGACGGCGCCCAGGAGGTGATGAGTGCGCCGGTGCTGAGGTTGAACGCCAGGATGTTCGACCGCGCGGTCTCGTTCGAGCCGGCCGCGGAGCCTGCCGGACGTGCCGAGGTGAACCGGCCAGTCGCGTACACCGTGTTACCGACCGTGACCTGGTCCCACACCACACCGTTGATCTGCACGGTCGGGAGGGAGTCGGCCGCAACGGTCGGCGTCGTCGGCGGTGTGGCCGGGGGCGGTGCGGTGTCCGCGTACGCAGGCGCGGCGAGCGCCGGTAGACCCACCACTGCGACTGCAGCGGTCAGGAGACCCACTAACCACCGCGTGCGGCGAGTGGCGGGTGATCGAAACATCGGCGGACCCCGTTTGCTCTCAGGAGTGAACTGTCCGCTGTTTCGTTGTGGTGACCTCGTATGTTACGTGCTCCGGCCGGTGTGCGGGGCAATCATCAGTGCTGATGAGAACCGTGCGCCGAGAAGGTGTCGGCGGGTGCGCCGGGAAGTCGGGCCGGAGCGCCGGCGAAAATGACTCAGCGCTGCACGAGAACCACGTTGGGTGAGCCGTTCCAGGAAATCTCGACGAGCAGTCGGGCAGCATCCTGGTCGGACACTCGGAAAACGTAGACACCGTCTCGGCTCTCGCCATTCGGGAGCGATCCGGCCAAGGGCGCGGCGGGGTCCGAGGACGACGGTGTGGACGGGGCACCGTCCGCCGTCGCGGTGACCGTGACACCGGTGAGGTCGACGGTGTCCGGGGTGTCGTTGCGGACCTGCACCGTCACGATCGCGGCCGGCCCCGCCACGTCACCCGGGCCGTTGGCCTCGAGCCGGGCGGAGTCGTCGATCTTCGTCACGGTGGCGACGAGGCCGTTGCCGAAGTCGGACCCCTGGGAGACCGGGACCGGCGCCAGCGAGTTCACGCCCACCGTGGGAGCCCCGGTGGCGCCGGGCGCGGGGGCCGGTCCGGGGGTCACGGTGAGTGCGGTCGGCGCATCGCTGGTCTGCGGGCTGGGCTCGTCGGCGCCGGTGCAGGCGGCGCAGAGTGCGAGGGCCGCGAGCAGCGTGGTCACCATCGCGGCGCGTGCACGGCGGGTCATCGAGTCCTCCAGATGTCCGGGCGCCGGTGCTCTGAACTGCGCCGATTGGAAGACACCGTAGTGGGGCCGTCCGATCAGCGATCGCCCGGGGCGGCCGTGGCCGAGGCGATCTGGGAGATCGTGGGCCGTGTGGCGTTCTCGAGTGCGGTCCGCAGGATGGAACTCGACGTGTGCAGCGTGTAAGGGAAGTAGACGACCTCCACGCCCACCACGGCGAAATCCGCCTCGAGCTTGCGACCCTTCGGGGTGCCTCGCCAGTCGTCGCCTTTGAACAGGATGTCGAAGCGCACCTCGCGCCACGTCTCCAGCTTGTCGGCGACCGTCTCCGACCACACCGCGTCGACGCAGTCGATGGCGTCCACGATCTGGAGTCGCTCCTCGAGCGGGATGACCGGCAGCCTGCCCTTCGCCGCCAGCGCCATCTCGTCCGACACGACGCCGGCCACGAGCCGGTCACAGCGGGCGGCAGCCTGCCGCAAGATGTTGAGATGGCCGATGTGGAACATGTCGTACACGCCGGGGGCGTAGCCGATTCGCATGGCCGGTTACTCCTGTTTCCAATTCGACTATCGGCCGCCGCCGGCATTGGGGCGGATGCGGGAGAATGGGGTGGATCAGTAGGCGCCGGTCTTGGAGAAAACGGCACCGAAGGTCTTCCAGAGAATCACCGCGTCCTGGGTGAGACTCCAGTTCTCCACGTACCGCAGGTCGAGTCGGACAGACTCCTCCCAGGACAGGTTGCTGCGCCCACTCACCTGCCACAGGCCCGTGAGTCCGGGTTTCACGAGGAATTTCCGGCTCGCGCCCCGGCTGTAGTTCGTGATCTCGCGGGGAAGCGGAGGTCGCGGCCCGACCAGGGACATGGAGCCCGTCAGCACGTTGAGCAGCTGGGGTAGCTCGTCGATCGAGTAGCGGCGGAGTGTTCGGCCCACGCGGGTGACGCGGGGGTCGGTCCGCATCTTGAACAGCGGACCAGAACCTTCGTTGGCCGCGAGGAGCGCGTCGACCTGGGCGTCCGCGTCCACGACCATCGATCGGAACTTGATCATATTGAAGTGATGGCCTCGGTGACCGACTCGTCGCTGTCGGTAGAAAACCGGTCCGCCGTCGAGCTTGACCGCGGCCGCGGCGACGACGAGGACGGGCGCGAGGAGTACCAGCAGGACCCCCGCTCCGATGCGGTCGATGGTGCTCTTCACCGCACGGGCCACACCGTTGAGGGTCGGCTTGGTGAGCCGGAGGAAGGGCTGGCCGTCTACCGGGGCGACGTGCAGCCGCGGGCCCGCGATCTCCATCAGTCCGGGGTCGACCACGAGCTCGGCGCCCGCGTCCTCCAGGTCCCAGGCCAGCCGGTGGAGGCGGGTGCCGGTGAAGCCGGGGGCCGCGCTGACCGACACGACGGCCGGTCCCTGTTGCTGGACGGCACTGCTGACCGAGTCGAGGTCACCCACCACCGGTACACCGGCGATGAACGGCGAACCGTCCGGTCCGGTGCCTGTCGGGGTGCAGGCGGCGACCACGGTCCATCCCTGGTGGACGTCACGTCGTGTCCGCCGGATGAGCTCCTCGACCGAGTCGGGAGACCCGACCGCCAGGAGCGGAAGTGTGCAGGACCCTTCGCGGCGGAGGCGGTGCAGCCGCTTGCGGACGAGCCAACGGCCGAGCGTCGCCAGTGCGGCGGTGGCCGGCATCAGGCCGAACACCCAGGGGCGGACGCTCACGCTCTCGAGGGCGAGTCCGGTGAGCCCGAGCACCACGGCGGCGACGGCCAGCGCGCGGACGACTCGGCGGAACTCCTCGGCCCCGTAGCCGAGGACCGACGGGTCCCACGCGCGCATCAGCCAGAGGAAGAGGAGGCTCAGACCCGCGGCCGCGGGTGCGGACTGGACGGCGGGCTCACCGAGCCAGCCGATGGTGTGGCGGTAGCCGAGCAGCCACCCGGCTCCGACCACGAGCGCCACCGACGCGACGTCCACGACGATGACGGCGGACCGATAGCGCCGGATCCACGCGGGGCGTGACCCGCCCGCCCGTGGGGTGACGCGCGCAGCCGCGCGGGCGCCGCTGAGAGAGAGTCGAGGACCGGGGACGGGTAGGGGTGACCCGTCGACCGCGGGCTCTGAGCTCATCGTTGTCCTTCTGGCTTCGGGGTGACCGGTTGTGGGGGAACGCATCCCGCGTGGGGGTTACCAAGGGTTGATGAGTTCCTGAGAAAGAGTCGCGCAGACGGGGGAACGCGTTACCGTCTGGGGGACCACTGGTTGCGTGTAGCCAAACGAGTGAGGAACGCTGACGACGCCAAGTGAGGGACCTGTCACTCATTCGAGTGAGACGGGCTGCGGCGTGGGTCACCGCGAGGTGAGGTTCGATGCCCTCGCCGGCCGTTGTCGCGCTCGCCTCGGAGGTGCTATCGCAGGGGTGAGGTGAATCGTGACACCTCGGCCGTCCAAACTTGTTGATATTCGAACCGATGTCTGACGGATGGCTCCGCTGTCGCCCTAGAATCGGGCGAATCGCCTCCGGGTCGGTCCTGGAGCACGTCGTGGGGACAGCAGGGGGAGATGTGCTTCGGCGGGACTTCCTGAGAACGGCCATCGGGGTCGGAGCCACTTTCGGCCTGGGTGGCGTGCCCATCGCCTTGCAGATCGAGGACGAACTCAACCGTGTCACCAGTGAACGCGGCGGCACCAACTTCGGCTGGTACCAGCTCGACGACGGATGTCGCCGCGAGCGCTACGGCGTGGTCAACACCTTCAACCGCGCTCGCGACCTGATCGAGTCGCAGCTGTCGGACATGTACGCGGCCGGCCAGCGCAGACTTCGCATCCTGATCTTCCACCGACACGGTCCCGACTCGGGGACGATCATGGACTCCTCGTCGGGTGCCCTGTCCGACGTCAACCAGCAGAATCTCGCCGACCTGCTGTCAAGCATCGACCGCGCCGGCTTCGAAGGCGTCCAGGTCGGCTTCTTCCCCAGCAAGGACAACGCCGCCTTGCGCTGGACCGAGTGGCGGGCGGACCTCTACCGCGAGAACCGGGACCTGGTCTTCCGGACGCGCCCGGTGCTCGTCGACTCCGGTGTCGACTACACGATCGACCTCTGCAACGAGCTGGTTCCGCCTGCTGGGCGGCCCCACCAGCTGAGGGCCGCCCAGCAGCTCTGGGCGGACTACACGGAGGCGTTCGGCGCCGACGACACGATCGGCTTCTCCTGCATCAGCGACGAGGTGCGCGTCCGGATGCTCCCCGAGGTGTACCGGGGAGCCCTGCCGAAGGCCGTCGACCTGCACATCTACCCGAGCCCGGGGCGGGATGAGTACCAGCGGTTCGTCCGGGCGCACCAGGTCCTCCTCGAGCTGGGGCTGGGCGACCTGCCCTGGATCATCGGGGAGTGCCACTACAACGACGAGGTCGCCGCAACGAACCTCCGGCGCGCGATCCTGGAGACGAACCAGTCGGTGCTGCACCTCCTACAGTGGCAGCTGACCAGGGCGAAGGCGTGTGCGGACGTGGACACCCTGGCAGTGGGTTACGACCGGTACCGAGCGCAGGGCTTCTGAGCCGTCGCCCGGCCACGGCCGGTCAGGATGCGCTGCCGACCGAGCGCGGTGACGATGCCGTCTCCCGGGGAGATCACCGGCGCGCGATCGCCGTGCACGGACGCGCAGCGAGCGGACACCGGCGCTTCGGACAGGGGACTCGGATCGGACGTGGTGTTCGTGACAGCCGGGCTCTACCCGAACACGACGTTCGTGACCCAGACACCCCGTCCCGGGGCGTTCGCCGCGCTCGACCGGAACAGGAGGGAGTACTGACCCGCGACTAGCCCGGTGCGGTCGAAACAGACATCACCCGAGACGGTCGAGCCCGGGCCGGCCTCACCGGCGCCCAACAGGGCACTCGACCCCCAGGCGACGGCCGCGGTGGACAGGCCCTGCGGATTCTGGAGGTGCCAGTCCGCCTCAGAGTCGTAGACCGCGGCGGTGATGCCGCCGGCCCCGGACACGGACACCGTCGTGCACACCGTCGGCGGCCCGTCGGCGGCCCCCGCCCGCAGCAGCGACGCCGAGACCTGCAGACCGCCCACGACCAGGGTGTCCCCGGCGGCGCCGACCACGTCCCCGTCCTCCGCCCCGGGGTAGGCAGGTGCGTCACCCGTGGGCTCTCCCGTGTCGACCGCGGTCGCCTCGCCCGGGGGCGCCGGTGCCAGGAACCGGGCGAGGTCCTGAGTCCCGACGAGCACGCCGAGGGCGAACGCCACGGCGGCGGTGGCGACGTAGGGGGCGAGCCGGAAGCGACGCTCGCGCGGTGGCCCGGGCGATGGTGTCGACGGTGGCGGCGACGCGGCGTGCCGCGGTCCGCTCGCCTCGGTCTCCGCCGTCGGCGCCTCGTCCCGCACACGGGAGGGCGAGGGCGAGGAGTACCGCTGTCGCTTGGAGCGCGGCACGCCCGGTTCCTCCATGGTCGGGAAGTCGGCCGGTCGTCGCCGCCCGTTACCCGCCGCACGGCGTAACGCCGGGGCCCACGGACGAGACATGAGAGTCGAATCGGCACAACGCGGCGAGGAGAGACATGGCGAGCGACCAGAGCGGGCGACCGGCGCTCGGCACGGCGACGGCGCCCGCGGACGGGACGTCCTCGCGCCGCAACCGTCGGATCCTCGTCACTGCCGTCGCGGTGCTGCTCGGCCTGGTCCTCGCCGCGGCGGCCGCGGTCTACGTCGTCACCGAGAGCCTGGGCAACAACGTCTCCCGCATCCCGGGCGCATTCGCCGGGATCGAGGAGTCCGCCCGCCCGGCGGCGACCGACGCCACGACCTTCCTGCTGGTCGGCACCGACAGCCGCTCCGACGAACCGACGACGGGCACCGATGCCGCCGCGGGGGTGAACCCGGGTTCTCAGCGGTCCGACGTGATCATGATCGCGCGGGTGGCCCCGGACGGGACGACGGCGTCCGTCACGTCCATCCCGCGCGACAGCTGGGTGGACATTCCCGGCCGCGGAATGAACAAGATCAATGCCGCGTACGCCTTCGGCGGGGCGCCTCTGCTGATCGAGACCATCGAGAACCTCACGGGTGTGCGGGTGGACCACTTCGGGATCATCGACTTCGCCGGGTTCCAGCAGATGGTGGACTCCGTCGGCGGGATCGACGTCCGAGTGGCTCGGGCGACGTCGAACATCGGCGTGGACTTCCACGAGGGGCTCAACCACCTCGACGGATCCCAGGCGCTGGCCTACGTGCGCCAGCGCTACGACCTGCCCGGTGGCGACCTCGACCGGGCCAAGCGCCAGCAGAACGCACTGAAGTCGCTGCTGACCAAGGCGGGGACGACGACGTCGGACCCGGTGGGGCTCTACGACCTCGTCGACAGCACCACCAGGACGGTCAGCATCGACGACACCTTGTCGAACGGGGCGCTCCGCGACCTCGCCCTGCAGTGGCGGGGTTTGCGCGCCTCGGGGGTGACGTTCACCAACGCGCCGGTCGCGGGCCTGGGACGGGAGGGGGCCCAGTCCGTGGTCTACCTCGACGAGCAGCTCGCCCCGCAGTACTGGCAGGCCGTCCGTGAGGGCACGGTCGCGGGCTACCTCGCGGCCCACCCGGACGAGGCGTTGTCCACCTCGCCCCGCTAGTCGCCGGTAGTCTGCCCTGACCGCACGTGCGGTCGAGACACGAGGAGGAGCCGCACCGTGTCGGAGGAGGCCGCACCCCGGCCACGAGCGTTGGTCGTCGTCAACTACGGCAGCAGTGCCCTGCTGCGGCGAAACCTCGCGACGAGCGTTCCCTCGGGATGTGTCGTCGTGGTGGTCGACAGCTTCAGCTCCGCGGACGAGAGACAGCGCGTCCAGGAGCTCGGTCGTGAGCGCGGTTGGCTCATCGAGTCTCCTGAGCGGAACACCGGGTTCGGCGGTGGCTGCAACCTTGGCGTGGCACGTGCGCTCGAGGCGGGGGCGGAGTCGTTCTTCCTGCTCAACCCGGACGCGCGGATCGACCCCGCCGACGCGGAGCGGCTGTTCGGGCAGGTCGAGGCCGACCGCATGCTGCTGCTGGCACCCCGCATCGAGACCGCCGACGGGGCGCGATGGCAGTCCACGATCATGGACCTCCGGCTCCACGACGGCACGGTCGGCTCTAGCCGGCGGCGGGTGCCGGGAGCTGCGGTGATGGAATGGGTGTCGGGTGCGGCCATGGTGCTCAGCGCAGAGCTGTGGCGTCGCACCGGAGGCTTCGACGACGACTACTTCCTGTACTGGGAGGACATCGACCTCTGTCGTCGGGTGCACGAGGCGGGCGGTTCGATCCGGGTCGACGAGTCGATCGTCGCCGTGCACGACGAGGGCGGTACGCACGCGGAGACGCACACCGGCCGGGCGAAGTCCGAGACCTACTACGTCGCCAACATCCGCAACCGCGCGCTCTACGCCTCGAAGTGGCTCTCGCCCGGCGACCGGCGACGCTGGGTCCGACAGACCCCGCGCACGGCGCTCGACGTTCTGCTCAAGGGCGGTCGGCGGCAGTTCGTCGAGGGTGTCACCCCTTGGCGGGCATACGCCCGAGGTGTGGCCGCGGCATGGCGGGTCGAGCGCCGCGAGCAGCGGGGCGGCCCCCTCCGCGTCGTCGAGTCGTTCGCGACACCGGGCTCTCTCACCAACCCCTACATCACGCAGCTGTTCGCCACCCTCAACTCGACTCCCGGCCTCGACGCCCGCGCCTGGAGCTGGGGCACCGCGCTGCTGGGGCGGTACGACGTGCTGCACACTCACTGGCCGGAGGCGTTGGTCGAGCGTCGGGGGCGGGTCTCCACCGTCGCCCGTCGGATCCTTTTCGCCGCGCTGCTGGTGCGGCTGCGGGTCACCAGGACACCGATCGTCCGCACCGTGCACAACCTGGGTCGTCCGTCGCAGCTCTCGCGTGTGGAGTCGGCGCTGCTCGACGGCGTGGACGAGCTCACCGCCGTCGAGATCGTGCTCAACGAGTTCACCCCCACGACTCCGGGGACCGAGGTGGCGCTGATCGAGCACGGGCACTACCGGGACTGGTTCGACCGCTACCCGGAGGCCTCGACCGTGCCCGGCAGGCTGACGTTCACCGGGAAGGTGCGCCGGTACAAGAACGCCATCGGCCTTGCGGAGGCGTTCAGCGGACTGGGCCGCACCGAGTCCGTGAGCCTGCGGATCGCCGGAAAGCCGTCGAGCCCGCAGCTGGTGCGCGAGCTCACCGGGCTCGCGGAGCGCGACGACCGGATCTCGCTGGAGCTGTCGTTCCTCGACGACGCCGCCCTGGTGCGCGAGCTCGGGGAGGCGGAGCTCGTCGTGCTCCCGTACCGGGAGATGCACAACTCCGGGAGCGTGCTCGCGGCGCTGTCGTTGAACCGGCCCGTCCTGGTGCCGAACACGGCGTTCAACCGCGCGCTCGCTCGGGAGGTCGGGGACGGCTGGGTCATCGGTTTCGACGGTCCGCTCGCGGCCGACACGATCGAGTCGGCCCTGCGCGCCACCCGCAGCACCGCCCGTTCACCCCAACCGGACCTGTCTCGGCGAGACTGGGCGGACACCGGCGTCCGGCACCGGGAGGCGTTCGAGCGTGCGGTCACCGCGCGGCGCGCCACGGCCTCGGCGGACCCGCTGCGGTGAGGATCGCCGTCTTCGCGTGGGACTTCCCGTACCCGCCGCGCGGCGGTGGCCGCGCGGACGTCTGGCGCCGCATCGAAGGTCTGCTGCAGCTGGGCCACGAGGTGATGCTGGTTAACCAGGTCGACCCGGCCGGGCCACGGGTGCCGGGGGTCGATGACCTGTCCGCCGTCGACGCCCGCGTCCAGGCGCGCTTCTCGTTCGCCATCCGACGTGGGCGCTGGCGATCGCTTCGTCGCCTGGTCCGCGTGCTGCGGGTGCCGTGGCGGGTCGCGACGCGGGTGCCCGACCGCGACGAGTATCCCGCCCTGCTCGAGGCCGTCGCCCGGTTCGACCCGGACCTGCTGTGGCTCGACGGTCCGTGGTTCGGCGAGGTGGTCCGCCGGATCCGACGCGAGCGGGACGTCCCCATCGCCTATCGCTCGCACAACCTGGAGCACACCTACCTGCGTCGTCAGGCGGCGGCCGCCGCTCGGCTGCGCAACCGGCTCGCGTGGAGGCTCGCCGCGCTCGGGCTGCGCCGATACCAGCTCGCCCTGATGCAGGAGTCGGCCGCGGTGTTCGACATCTCCCAGGACGATCTCCGGTACTGGCGCCGGCACGGAGTGGAGCATGTGGGCTGGCTGCCGCCGCTGCCCGAGCTCGCGCTCACCCCGCCGTCCGACGAGCGGGTGTCGTGCGACGTCGTGTTCGTCGGTGGGCTGCGCACACCGAACAACCAACAGGGCGTGCGGTGGTTGGTGCGCGAGGTCCGGCCGCTGGTGCTCCGCGAACGGCCCGGCACGACCTTCGGAGTGGTCGGCTCCTACCCGGACCCCGGGCTCGCCGCCGAGCTCGACCCCGTGCCCGAGGTCGTCACCTTCTACGACGTCCCGGACGTGACGCCGTACCAATTCGGCGCCCGTGTGCTGGCCAACCCGGTCGCCGTTGGCAGCGGGGTGCAGCTCAAGGTCATCGACATGCTCATGACCGAGGCCCCGATCGTGTCCCGGTCACAGGGCCTGGCGGGCCTCCCCGCCTCGTGTGCCGCGCAGGTCCGGGTCGCCGACACCGCGGAGGAGTTCGCCGCCGCCATCGTGGCGGCATTGGACGACCCCGCCGTCGACCCGGTGTCCAGGGACGGCGTGCGGGCCCTCTTCGGCGTCGGCGCGTTGGGTGAGGCGCTCGAGCGCGTCCGCATCGCCACAGACCGGCCCTCGTGACGTCGCGGCCTCAGCCGGAGACGGTGCGGGCGACCTCCATCACGTACTGCCCGTAGCCGTTCTTGCCCTGCTTCTCGCCCAGCGCGTAGCAGGCCTCGGCGTCGATGAAGCCCATCCGCAGCGCCACCTCCTCGAGGCAGGCGATGCGGATGCCCTGGCGGTTCTCCAGGATCTGGACGTACTGGCCGGCCTCCTGCAGGGACTCGTGGGTGCCGGTGTCCAGCCAGGCGAAGCCGCGGCCGAGGTCGACGAGGCGGGCGCGGCCCTCGTCCATGTAGGCGCGGTTGAGGTCGGTGATCTCCAGCTCCCCGCGCGGGGACGGCGTCAACGCGCGGGCCCGCTCCACCGCGGTGCCGTCGTAGAGGTAGAGGCCGGTGATGGCCCGGTCGGAGCGCGGCTTCTCGGGCTTCTCCTCGATGGAGATCAGGCGTCCGGTGGCGTCCGCCTCGCCCACGCCGTAGCGCTCGGGGTCCTTCACCGGGTAGCCGAAGAGGACACAGCCGTCGCCCTCGTGTCCATGTCCGTGGCCGTGCCCGTGCGCACCGCCGAGGCCGGCCCGGGCGTCCCGCAGCATCCCGGAGAAACCGGGGCCGTGGAAAATGTTGTCGCCCAGCACGAGTGCCACCGAGTCGCCGTCGATGTGCTCCTCGCCGATCAGGAAGGCCTCGGCGATGCCGTTCGGGGCGGCCTGGGTGGCGTAGGACAGGTTGAGCCCGAACTCCGCGCCGTCGCCGAGCAGGCGGTGGAACATCGGGGCGTCCTCGGGAGTGGTGATCACGAGGATGTCCCGGATCCCCGCCAGCATCAGCGTGGAGAGCGGGTAGTAGATCATCGGTTTGTCGTAGACCGGCAGCAGCTGCTTGGAGACACCCCGGGTGATCGGGTGCAGTCGGGTGCCGGTGCCGCCCGCGAGGACGATGCCCTTCATCTGAGGTACCTCTCCAGGGACTCGCGCCAGTCCGGCAGGGCCACGCCCGCCTTCTCGGCCTTGGTCAGGTCGAGCACGCTGTTCAACGGCCGGGGTGCGGCCGCGGGCTTGTCGGCGAAGTACTCCGCCGTGGTCGTGTCGGCGACGTCCGCGCCCGAGCGGCCGGACTGCTCGAAGACGAAGCGTGCCACCTCCGCCCAGCTCGCCGCGGAACCCGAGTTCGTGAGGTGATAGGTCCCCGGCTCCGCGTCGAGGAGGGCGAGCATCCCCGCGGCGAGGTCGGAGGCCAGGGTGGGCCGCCCCACCTGGTCCGCGACGACCGTCGGGGAGACCCCGCGCTCGGCCAGCGTCCGCATGGTGCGGGCGAAGTTCGCTCCGTCGCCCATCACCCACGTCGGGCGGACGATCCAGTGCTTCGGCGTGGTCGCGACGGCGGCGTCCCCGGCCGCCTTCGACGCGCCGTACACGCTGAGCGGGGCGATCGCGGCGTCCTCGGGGAGCGGTCCGTCCTCCGTCCCGTCGAACACGTACTCCGTGGAGACGTGGACCAGCCGAAGACCGTGCTCTGTCGCGATCCGGGCGAGGTGGGCGGGCCCCGTGGCGTTCGCGGCCCAGGCGGCGCGCCGGCCCTCGGCGGTCTCTGCGGCGTCCACCTTCGTGTAAGCGGCCGCGTTGAGGATCGTGTCGTAGGCCGACCAATCGACGGTGGCGAGAGCCTCGGCGTCGGTCAGGTCGAGGTCGCTGCGCGCGAGCGCACGAGCCTCGGGCACCACCGCCGACAGGGCTCGGCCGAGCTGCCCGTTCGCTCCCAGGATGATCGCGCGCACGACACCATCGTCGCAGTGATCTGTCCCGCTGTTAGCACGAACTCCCGATCGTGTCGCTAGTCTCCCCGCGTGCAGATTCTGGTCACGGGTGGGGCGGGTTTCATCGGCTCGCATTTCGTGCGGTCCCTGGTCGACGGGGCGTATCCGGCCTTGAGTGGGGACGTGCGGGTGCTGGACCTGCTCACCTACGCGGGTCGGCGGGAGAACCTGGCCGGGTACCTGTCTGACTCAGGCGTGGATCTCGTGGTGGGGGACATCCGGGACCCCGAGGCCGTCGGGCGGGCGGTGGCCGGGGTGGATGTGGTGGTGCATTTCGCGGCGGAGTCGCACGTGGACCGCTCGATCACGGGGGCGGCGGACTTCGTGTCGACCAACGTGGTGGGCACGCAGGTGATGTTGCAGGCCGCGCTGGACGCGGGGGTGGGCAAGTTCGTGCACGTCTCGACGGACGAGGTGTACGGCTCGATCTCGGAGGGGTCGTGGCCGGAGACGGACCCGTTGTTGCCGAACTCGCCGTACTCGGCGTCGAAGGCGGGGTCGGACCTGTTGGCGCGCAGCTACTTCCGCACGCACGGGCTGGACGTGTCGATCACGCGGTGTTCGAACAACTACGGGCCGTACCAGTTCCCGGAGAAGGTCATTCCGTTGTTCGTGACCAACCTGCTCGACGGGCGGAAGGTCCCGCTCTACGGCGACGGGCTCAACGTGCGGGACTGGCTGCACGTCGACGACCACTGTCGGGGGATCGCGCTGGTCGCCGGGGGTGGCCGGGCGGGGGAGATCTACAACATCGGCGGCGGCACCGAGCTGACGAACCACGACCTGACCCACCGGTTGTTGGCGGCGGTGGGTGCGGGCGAGGACATGATCGAGCGGGTGGCGGACCGCAAGGGGCACGACCGGCGGTACTCGGTGGACTGGTCGAAGATCAACGCGGAGCTGGGGTACGCGCCGCGGCACTCGTTCGACGAGGGGTTGGCGGAGACGGTGGCCTGGTACCGGGACAACCGTCCGTGGTGGGAGCCGATCAAGTCGGGGGTCTCGGCGTGAAGTACCGCGAGCTGTCGATCTCCGGGGCGTGGGCGTTCGAGCCGACGGTCTTCCCGGACAGCCGGGGCGTGTTCGTGGCGCCCTACCAGGGCCCGGTGTTCCGGGAGGCGCTCGGCTTCGAGCTGACCACGCAGCAGACCAACCACTCGCGCAGCGCGCGCGGTGTGGTGCGGGGGGTGCACTTCGCGGACGTGCCGCCCGGGCAGGCGAAGTACGTGTACTGCCCGTCGGGTCGGCTGCTCGACGTGATCGTCGACGTCCGGGTGGGGTCGCCGACCTTCGGGCAGTGGGAGGCCGTGGAGCTCGACTCGGAGCGGATGAACGCGGTCTATCTCACCGAGGGGCTGGGGCACGCGTTCGTCGCCCTGGCGGAGCCGACGGTGATGGCCTACCTGTGCTCCACGCCGTACAACCCCAAGGCCGAGCACGGGATCTCGCCGCTGGACCCCGCGCTGGGACTGCCGTGGCCCGCGGACCTGGAGCTGATCCTCTCCGCCAAGGACCGGGACGCCCCGACCCTCGCCGAGGCCCGTGATAAGGGTCTGCTGCCCCGCTACTGAAGGTCGGCCAGCTCCGCGGCGAGCGCCGACTCGATCGACTCCGCCGCGGCCACGGCCGGCATCTCGCGGTGCTGCGCCTCGACCCGGGCGTTCGTGACCGCGCCCTCGACGAGCAGCGCCCCGACGAGGGCGACCACCCGGACGTCCGTGGGACTCGGCCCCTCGTCGGCCACCGGCCCGCGCCCCGTGACCGCCCCTTGCAGGATGGCCGAGCCCGGCGACGTCGAGGGGTTCAGCGGCCCGCCGTCCGGCGGTTCGGCGCCCCGCAACAGGTCGGTCCACACCGGGCGGGCGGCGTCGACGAGGCGCAGCAGGGCGCGCTCGTCGGCGACGGGGTCGGTGGCCCAGATGCGTTCGTCGTGGTCGCGGATCGACCCGACCGCGCGCCGTGCGACCGCCGCCGCCACCTCCGGGTGTCGGTCCGGGTCGGGGACCCAGTCGGCGTCCGGCGGGGACGCGTCGACCAGCCGTTGCACGCACAGCAGCCGCTCCGAGCCGGACAGCCCGACCACGCAGACGGCGAGGGTCACACCCACGACGGGGCCCGGCACGGGCTCCGCGGCGGCGAAGTAGCGGCGGGGGAGCGGCCGGTCGTCCGCCCGGAAGGAGCGGTCCAGAAGCCGTTGGAGCTGCCCGATCTCCGCCCCCTGGGCGACGAGCGCGGGATCGGGTCGTGGGGTGGGTGGCGGCTGCTCGGCGGTGGGCGCGGGCTGCTCCGGCGTGGTGGGTGACGGCTGCGGGGCCGGCGGCTCGGCGGTGGGCTCGGGTCGCTCTGGCCCGGGCTGCTCCGGCTCGGCGGGCTCGGGCTGCTCCGGCTCGGTGGTCGGAGGCTCGGCGGACGAGGGAGCGGGCGGGTCGGCCGACTCGGACTCGGCCCGCGCAGCGGCCAGGCCGATCACCGAGGCCCCCGCCGCACCGACTCCGAGCGCCCCGGGCGTCGCGGGGGTCGGGTGTCCTGGGGGTGCGGCCTGGGCTGCCGCGTCACCGTCCGATCGGGCTGGGCCGGCGGACGCATCGAGGGGCGGCGGAGCAGCGTCGCCGGGCACAGATGCCCCGGGGTCGGGGTCGTCGTCCTCCGCGGGCGGATCGTGGGGCCGAACCGTCCGGGACCGGGGCTGGTCGGAGCGGCGGCCCAGGTCCAGGCCCTGCGGCGTGACGACCGTGATCGGGTCGGTGCGGGCGTCCTCGCCGGTCACGGGGCGGACTGGTCGTGTCGGCGGCTCGGGGGAGGGGCGCGGTGCCGCGACGGGACTGCCGAGGCGCGGTTCCGCGGGCCCCGCCGCCTCGCCCCGGTCCGCGGCGTACCCCTCGTCCTCCGGCGGCCCCTCCGCCGCGGCCTGCCGCCCGCCCGCGACCCAGTCGTTCGCGCGGCCCCACCACGACCTGCGCCCGGCGGGTCGCCCCGATGCGGAACCGCGGGCAGAGCCGTCGGAGCCGTAGCCGCCCGGTGCGGGACGACGCAGCAGGGCGAAGGCCAGGGCGGCGAGGGCGATCAGGAAGGTGGGAAGCACGATCGGCCAGCCCGTCCAGGCCGTGGCCTGCGGGTACGGCGGCGTGGCGGGCAGCGGGAGCGAGGTGATCCGCTGCTCCTGCGGCACCCCGAGCCGGGTGAGCCCGTTGATCGCCGGCTGGTTGCCCTGGTCCAGGGCGAGCGCGGACTGGTAGGCGGCCTGGGCGCCCGCGTTGTCCGCCGCCACCTCCAACGCCGTGCCGCGGGCGGCCTCGCGGAAGGCCGAGGCGTACCGGTTCGCGACCGAGTCGAGCCCGGTGTCCGCACACGAACCCTCGCCGCTGCGCTGGGCGCGGGCGTAGAGCTCGGCGGCGGTGGCGAGCTGGCCCTGGTTCAGCGCCGTCGAGGCCAGATCGCACTGCGCGGTCGGCCCGCTCGACCCACACCCGGCGAGGGTCGCCAGGAGCACGAGACCGAGGGCCGCCCGGCGGAAGTCCATGCCCCCCATGCTTCCCCGTGTCACCCCGCGGAACAACTCGCCTGGTGATCGCCGGGTCACCCCGGGTGGAGAATGCACCCATGCGGCCGCACACCGTCCTCGCCTCCCTCGACCCCGCCGCCCGGGACGGGTTCGCGCTGCTGTCGGCGCCCGCGCTACCGCGGGAGGCGCGGCAGGCGCTCGGGCGGGAGCTGCGGGACCGGGTGCCGCGGGAGGCGCTGGCGGCGTGGACCCCGGCGAACCGGCGGATCGGGGCCGTCGAGTCGGTGCGGCTGACCAACGCCGGCCGGGTGGAGCGGCTCATCCCCGTCCGGATCGGGCGCATGTCCGCGAGCCCGTTCGCCTTCCTGCGCGGCGCCGCCCACCTGCACGCCGCGGACTTCGCGACGCTGCCCGCCACCGGCGTCCAACCCGTCATCTGCGGGGACGCCCACCTCGGCAACTTCGGCTTCTACGCCTCGCCCGAGCGGGACCTCGTCTTCGACCTCAACGACTTCGACGAGGCCCACCCCGGGGCCTGGGAGTGGGATCTGCGCCGGCTCGCGACGAGCATCCATGTGGCCGGACGGCAGTGCGGCGCCACCGAGGAGCAGTGCGGCGAGGCCGTGGCCCGCTGTGTCGACGCCTACCGGCGGCACCTCGCGCGGCTCGCCTCCCAGCCGCTGCTCACCCGCTCGTACGAGCGCATCGAGGCGGACGACCTGGAGGAACGCGCGGACCGCAAGGGCAGCCGCAAGGCCGTCGCGGACGCGGCCCGCAAGGCCCGGCGGCGCACCAGCGACCGCGCCCTGCCCCGCTTCACCGACGGTGACTCGCGCCGGATCGTCGCCGACCCGCCGCTGATCACCCGGCCGGATCCCGAGCAGTACGACCGGCTCGTCCTCGCCCTCGACGACTACCTCACGACGCTGCCGCCGCACTGGGCGCGCGTGGTCGGCGGGTACCGGGTGGTGGACGTGGCGCACAAGGTGGTCGGCGTGGGATCGGTCGGGCTGCGCGCCTACCTGGCGCTGTGCGAGGGCTCCGGGCCGGACGACGTCCTGTTCCTGCAGCTCAAGCAGGCCCGCCGGTCGGTGATCGCCCCGTTCGTGCACGGCGACACGGCGCTGCACGACCACCAGGGCCGACGTGTCGTCGAGTACCAGCAGGCGCTGCAGACCGTGTCCGATCCGCTGCTGGGCTGGACGACCGCCGGGAACCGGCAGTACTACGTGCGCCAGTTCCGCGACATGAAGGGCTCGTTCGACCTGGACCACATGGAGCCCGCGGGCCTGGTGGACTACGCCGCCGTCTGCGGGTTGCTGCTGGCGAAGGGCCACGCGCGGACCAGCGGCGCCTCCATGATCGCGGCCTACCTCGGCGGAGGCGGGCGGGTGCGCACCGCGATCCGCCGCTTCGCCCGGGCCTACGCCGACCAGACCGAGCGCGACCACGCGGACCTGACGGCGGCGGTGCGGGCCGGCGTCTTCCCGTGCGAGCCGGGGGTGTGAGCGACCTTCTACGGCGTGTCGGAGCACAGTGGTAGGTTCTGCGCCGTGAGCGTGGTGCAGACGGTGCTGGTCTTCCTCCTGATACCGGCGGTGGTCTATCTCGTCGTCTTCGGCCTGACCGTGGGCCGGAAGGCGAGCCGCAAGCCGCGGTACCGGTCCGGCGAGGCATGGGACTACGAGCCCGTCCTGTGGACCGCGAACCCGGCCGGTGCCCACCTGCCCGCCGAGCGCTCCGACACCGTCGAGCCGACGAACGCACAGACCGGGGGAGCCCGTGGCCACTGGTAATCACGGAGCTGATCACGGAGCCGACCACGGAGCCGTCGCCACCGTCGACCCCGAGGACCTGCCCGAGGGCGCGGTCGTCACCGGGTCCGGGCGGGTCTCCGCCGCCGAGGTCTTCACCGAGCCGGACACCACGGGGAAGCCGCCGTTCAGCACCGAGCAGCTGTCCCGGCTGGACGAGGCGCTGACCCTGGCGAGCCGCGACACCGGGCTGTTCTTCGCCATCTACCTGGGCGACCTGGGCGGCGACCCCGAGGCCGCCGCGGCGGAGTACCAGGCCTCGCTGGACCCGTCGGACACCGCGGTGCTCGTGGCCGTGAGCCCGGGGCAGCGCCTGGTCGAGGTCGTGACCGGGCCCGAGGCGAAGCTGCGGCTGCCGGACCGGGGCGCGAAGCTCGCCGTCATGAGCATGGTGGCCTCGTTCAAGGAGAGCGACCTGTTCGGCGGACTGCTCAGCGGGCTGCGGATGCTGGCCGACCAGGCGGGCCACCGCCGCTAGAGCGGGGTTGCCCCTTTCGGGCGAGTTCGCCCGCTCCATCCGGCAAACATGCGTGATGGTTGGGTGCGGTCAGCCATATGGTGTAAGCATGTGGGCAAGGTGCAGTGGTTCCGTCACGGTGAGCAGTACGCGTCGTTCGCCGCGGCGGGTCGTTGCAGGTACGTGACCGGTCGTCGGCCCCGCAGCGGAAGCCCTCGCATCGCCCATGAGTGAACCGATCTCGCCGCGTGAGCCGGAGCGGACGCTCCGGCGCCCCCCGGTGCCCGTGATCGTGGTGGACGATCACGAGCTCGTGGCGACCTCGCTGGTGATGAGCCTCGAGAAGGAGGGCATCGAGGCCGGCCGGATCCGGCCCGCGGCCGAGCGGGGGATCCTGGCGGAGGCGGGCCGGGTGCCCGCGGGGCTCGTGCTCCTCGACCTCGACCTCGGGCGGGACGCGGAGGGCAACCGGATCGACGGCGTGGAGCTCGTCGGGCCGCTGCGGCAGGCCGGGTGGCAGATCCTCGTCCTCTCCGGCAGCGCCGACCCCGCCCGGATCGGCTCCGCGCTCGACGCGGGCGCCCTGGCCTGGGTGCCGAAGAACGCCCCGTTCCCCACCCTGCTCGCCGCGGTGCGGGAGGCCGTCGCGGGCCGCCCGGTGATGTCGGAGGACCGCAGGCGCAAGTTCATCGACGTGTCCCGAAGACGGACCGCCGAGCGCCGGGACCTGGCCGAGAAGCTCGGCCGGTTGACCCAGCGGGAGCGCGAGGTGCTGGCCGAGCTGGCCAGGGGCAGACGCGCCCAGGCCGTGGCGGACCACTTCGTGGTGTCGCTGGCGACCGTGCGCACGCAGATCAGGGCCGTGCTGACCAAGCTCGAGGTGGGCTCGCAGCTCGAGGCCGTGGCCCTCTACCGGCAGGCCACCGGCGGCTGATCCGCGCACGGCGGTGTCGGGTGAACGCCCCGCAGCCGTTCGGTTGAGGTCCATCGTCCGCTGTCGACGGTCGTGGCACATCCCTAAGATGGATGAACGGCCGGCCGGGTGGTGGGTCGCGGAGGGGGGTCTCCGACCACATGGCCACGGGGGTCACCAGCGCGGTGGGCAGGCTGCGCCGCGCGCGCTTCACCTCGCGAATGGGCATCGACGTGAGCGCGCTGGTCGTGCTGTGCGCGGGTGTCGTGGTGTTGGCGTCGAGCCCGCGGATCCTGGACTGGGTGCACGAGGAGTTCGTGGTCGACCTCCTGACGCTGGTCGCGGCGGGCGTCGGTGCGGCCACCGCCATCCTCGCCCTGATCGGGTCGCGGGTGCTCGGCGAGGCGCGGCTGGCGTGGCTCGCCGCCGCGCTGGTCCTCTACTGCGTGGTGGTGCTGCCGTGGACCGCGCTCGGGACGGCGGAGTCGACCGCCGCGCGCGTGTCCCGGATGCTCGCCTACGCCACGGCGCTCGTGCTGCTCGTGTTCGCGCTGCGCGCGCCGCGCCGCATGGGGGCCTGGGGCGGCTGGCTGATCATGCTCGCGGGCGGCGGCGCGTCGCTGCTCGCCCTGTTCGTGGTGCCGGACCCGGGCTCGTTCACCGAGGTCCTGACCGGGCCGGTGTACACCACGGTCCTGGTGATCGGGTGGGCCGCCGCGGCCGTGCTCGGCGTGGTCGACGCCGCGCGCAGGCAGAGCGGGCCGCGGCTGCGGGCCGGGCTGGGGCTCGTCGTCCTCGCGGGCGCTCAGCTCTACCGGACCGCGAACGGCGCGCGCGTCCCGGCGACCGACCTGGTCTTCCCCGCGCTGCGGCTGGTCGGGCTCGTCGTGGTGCTGGTGGGGCTGCTGCAGATCGTGGGGCGGGGCGTCCGCCGCCTGCAGGAGGAGAACTTCGTGCAGCAGGAGGAGCTCGCGGTCGCGGCGCTGCACATGGAGCGCGCGGCCGCGCACACCGCCGAACGCAACCACGAGCTGCGCAACGGGCTCGCCGGGCTGGCCGGCATCACGCACCTGCTGTCCGCGGAGGTCGACGGGCCGGACCAGGAGCGCCTGCGCAGCGCCGTGCTGGCCGAGCTGGGCAGGCTGCACACGATCCTGGAGTCCACCACCGACCCGGAGCGGCTGGCGGCCCTCGCGGGGGCGACGGACGCCGAGGACTACCTCGTCGAACCCATGCTCGCCGGGCTGGTCGAGCTGCAGCGGGCCCAGGGGCGTGACGTGCGCCTGGAGGTCCCCGACGGGCTGCGCGCCCGGGGGGACTCCGCGGTCGTCGCGCAGATCGTCACGAACCTGTTGACCAACTGTGAACGCCACGCCGCCGGAACTCCGGTCCTGGTCCGGGCGTTTTCGGAGCAGGACACGGTGGTGATCGAGGTGCGGGACCACGGTCCGGGGCTCCCTCCGGGCCGTGAGGGAGTCGTCCTGGTGCGCGGGGTGCACGACCCGCGGGCAGGCGGCTCCGGGCTCGGGCTGCACATCAGCCGGGAGCTCGCCGAAGGCCAGGGAGGGTCCCTGAGCCTGCGCACCGTGGAGGACCCGCGGGGCTGTGCGGCCCGCCTGTCGATCCCGGCCGTCGACGCCGAACGACCGGCTGCCGACGCGATCGCACCGTAGGCGCAACTTCACGCGCCGTCGAACGTCTCACCGATCTCGGTGATGACGCAATGGGTCCGATCACGACATACTGTGCGCACTCCGGCCCCTTGTGGGGGGCCGGTCGGCAGAAAGGAGGGATCCCGAATGGGTGACACGGACACCCCCCGTCCGCGCAAGACCCAGGGGTCCGTCTCGTCGGTGCTGACCCCGCCCACGGGTCTGCCCTCGATCGAGGACATCACGGTCCCCGCCCAGCGCGCTCCCGAGCAGAACCTCGCGAGCGCCCCGACCGCACCGCCGGTGGCGCCCCCGCCGCCGGTCCAGGCCCTACCGGGGACCTGTGTGTGCGGGCACGCGGCGGAGGCCCACGAGCACTACCGCGCCGGTGACGACTGCGGCGCCTGCGGCGTCGCGGTGTGCGAGCACTACCGGGACGCGACCGGCGACGAGCCGAAGAAGGGCCTGCTGGCCCGGCTGTTCCGCCGCTGACCCACCGCGTCCGAGTCACGGACGAGCCGAGGGCCCCGCTTCCCCAGCGGGGCCCTCGGTCCGTGTCCGGAGCCGTTCGGCCACGAGGTCCGCGGCGGCGGCGAGGCCCAGCACCACCGCGACGGCCGTGCCGAACCCGCCGACCGTGTCCGTCGGGTAGTGCGCCCCGATCGCGACCATGCCGCCGCCGACGACACCGCCGGCGACCAGGGCGAACGCGAGGAGGGCCGCGACGGCGACCCCGGTGGACACCCGCAGCCTGCTGAGCAGCAGCAGGCCGACCACGAGCGCGACGGACGTGGCGCCTCCGGTGTGACCGCTCGGGTACGCGTGGCCGCCGTCCGCGCCCAGCGTCCGCCCGACCACCGGTTTCATCGCCATGATCGTGAGGCCGGTGAGCCCCGGCCCGGCGAGCGCGAGCAGCGCGAGGAGTCGCTCCCGCAGCGCCAGGGCGACCACCGCGAGGACGAGTGCCGCGGCCACGACGAACGGCGGAGACCCGAACGTGGTCAGCTCGCGCACCGTCCACACGTGCGGTGACGTGAGCGTGTCGACCGCGGCCGTGACGCGGCCGTCGAGCCGGCCCGCGGCGGACCCGCCCGCCACGTGCACGCCCAGCGCCACGACCACGGCCGCCGCGGCGAGCGCGAGCGCCGCGAAGGCCTGGCGGCGACCGTCCGTGGCGGGGCGGCCACCTGCGGTTCCCCGGGTCGTCGTCACCCGTTCGAGGATAGCGACGTCGCCGCCGGTGCCCGCCGGTCGTGATCTCAGCCGGTGGCGCGTGCCCGGCGGCGGGCGGCGGCCCACTCCAGCGCCAGCGCCGTGCCCAGGACCAGGGCGACCGCGGCGCAGAACCCGCCGACGGTGTCGGTGGGGTAGTGGGCGTCCGTCGCGACCAGGGCGACGCCGATGCCGCCGCCCGCGACGAGCGCGAGGGTCACGATCAGCGCGGTGCCGGTCGTGCGGCCCGGACGTACCAGGCTGACCAGCAGCAACGCCACGGCCACGGCGATCGCCGTGGCGCCGCCCGTGTGGCCGCTGGGGTAGGCGAAGCCACCGAACTCGGTGGTCCGGCCGATCGCCGGTTTGAGCAGGGTCGTCGCCACGCCGGTCAGCCCCGGCCCGACGACGGCGACCACGGCCAGCCGCCGTCGGTGCAGCGCGAGGCAGACGGCCGCGAGGCCGAACGCGCCCGCGACCACCGTCGGTGGGGACCCGAAGGCCGTGAGCACCCGGAACAGGTGCTCGTGCGGGCGGGTCGCGCCCGCGACCAGGGACTCGGTGTGCAGGTCCAGGGCGCCGTTCCCGGTGCTGCCCGCATAGGCCGCGGCACCGACGCCGAACACCGCGACGGCGAGCGCGATGAGCAGCAGGGCGGGGACTCGGAGGGTGGGTGGGATCTCAGGGGTGAACGGGCGGGCACTCGTCACGTGATCAAGCATCCCAAGCGGCGCGCCGCGAATCACCACTGAACCGAGTGACGTGCGGTGTCGCACCGCACACGCGCCCGGACCGCGACGGGAGACCCCGCCGCGGCCCGGACGACCCCGTCAGGAGCGGTCGAACTCGCGGGCCGCGAGGGCCCGCACGATGCCCGCCCGGCCCTCGGTGACCAGCCGGCGCAGCGCCGGGGGGTGCGTGTCGTCCGCGAGCCAGGCGTCCGCCGCGTCCACGGTGCCCTTCTCGACGGCCCAGCTCGGGAACAGGCCGAGGACGACGCTCTGCGCCCGCTCCGAGGTGCGGCGCGACCACACCTCGGCGACCGAGTCGAAGTACTTCTCGACGTACCCGCCGAGCAGCCCCCGCTGCGCCGGGTGGGCGAACCCGCCGATGATCGCCTCCTGGACGGCGTTCGGGATCTCGTCGTCGTAGACCGCGCGCTGCCACGCCCTGGCCTTGGCCTCCGCGGTCGGGACGAGCGAGCGGGCCCGCTCGGCCTGCCGCTCGCCCGCCGCCGTGGCGTCCCGGGCGTGCTCGGCCTCGATCTCCGGCTCCCCGGCCCGCCCGTGCGCGACCAGGGCGTGCAGGAGCCGCCAGCGCAGGTCGGTGTCGACGGTCAGGCCCGCGGGCACGTCCCGCCCGTCGAGCCACGCCGCGAAGCGGTCCAGCACGGCCGCGGGCAGCACCGACCCGGACAGGGAGTTGACCAGGGCGAGCTGGGTGTCCGAGCCCGCCTCCGCGCCGTCGAGCCCCGCGAGCATGGCCTCGACCAGCTGCGGCCAGCCCTTCTCCGCCGCCCAGCTCTCGTCCGCGTAGGAGGCGACCGCGGTCTGGACCTGCAGCAGCAGCCGCTGCAGCACCCCGATCTCGGTCTCCCGGGCGAACCCGCCGGAGACGAGGGTGGCGAAGTCCCGGGCCTTGAGCTCGGCCTCGCGGGTCATCTCCCAGGCCGCCGACCAGCACAGCGTGCGCGGCAGCGGCTCGGCGATGTCCCCGATCCGGTCGATCAGCGTGGTGAGCGACGCGGGGTCCAGACGCAGGGCGCAGTAGGTGAGGTCGTCGTCGTTGACCAGCACGAGCTTGCCCTGCGGAGTGCCGACGAGGGCGTCGACCCGGGTCCGCTCGCCCGTGACGTCCACCTCGATGCGCTCGGTGCGCACGATCCGGCCGTGGGAGTCCTCGTCGTAGATCCCGACGGCGACGCGGTGCGTCCGCGTCTCCCCGGCGCCGGGCCGCGCGCCGCCCTGGACGATCTCGAAGCTGGTGAACGTGCCCTCGGGGGAGACCTCGAACTGCGGGCGGAGCAGGTTCAGCCCGGTGGTGCGCAGCCACTGCGCGCCCCAGTCGCTCAGGTCGCGTCCGGAGGACTCCTCCAGGGCGCCCAACAGGTCGTCGAAGGTGGCGTTGCCCCACTTGTGGGCCTCGAAGTACGCCCGCAGGCCCGCCATGAAGGGCTCGAGCCCCACGTAGGCCACGAGCTGCTTGAGCACCGACGCGCCCTTGGCGTAGGTGATCCCGTCGAAGTTGACCTCGACGGCCTGCAGGTCCGGGATGTCCGCCGCGATCGGGTGCGTCGAGGGCAGCTGGTCCTGGCGGTAGGCCCAGGACTTCTCGACGTTCGCGAAGGTCGTCCAGGCCTCGGTGTACTCGGTGGCCTCGGCCTGGCAGAGCACGGAGGCCCAGGTGGCGAACGACTCGTTCAGCCACAGGTCGTCCCACCAGCGCATGGTCACGAGGTCGCCGAACCACATGTGCGCCATCTCGTGCAGGATCGTCTCGGCGCGGCGCTCGTAGAGGAACCGGGTGACCCGGGAGCGGAAGACGTAGTCCTCGAGGAAGGTGACGGCGCCCGCGTTCTCCATCGCGCCCGCGTTGAACTCCGGCACGAAGAGCTGGTCGTACTTGCCGAACGGGTACCGGATCCCGAAGTTGCGGTGGTAGAAGTCGAAGCCCTGCTTGGTCTCGGTGAAGATCCGCTCGTGGTCCATGTGCGGGGCAAGGCTCGCCCGGCAGAAGATCCCGAGCGGGATGCCGTCGTGCTCGTCGTGCCAGCTCGCGTACGGGCCCGCGATCAGGGCGACCAGGTAGGTCGACATGATCTCGGTCTCGGCGAAGCGGTGGACACCGTCCGCGACCTCGGCCACCGCGTTGGAGACGACCTTCCAGTCCGACGGCGCCGTGACCGTGAGGGTGTAGCGCGCCTTGAGGTCCGGCTGGTCGAAGCAGGCGAACAGGCGCTTGCAGTCCGCGGTCTCGAACTGCGAGTAGAGGTAGACGCCGCCGTCGACCGGGTCGACGAAGCGGTGCAGGCCCTCGCCGGTGTTCATGTAGGTGCCGGTGGCGACGACCGTCAGCTCGTTCTCGGCCCGCAGGTCCGGCAGGGCGAGGCCGTCGTCCTCGCGGTAGCCGGACACGTCGAGCGCGGTGCCGTTCAGCACGGCGGACTCGACGCCCGCGCCCACGAAGTCGATCCAGCTGTCCGCACCCGGCTCGGCGCAGGTGAACCGGACCGTGGCGGTGGTCGCGAACGTCTTCTCGCCCGGTCCGCCCGCGCCGTCGGTCAGGTCGAGGTCGACCACGTACGACGAGACGGCCAGCAGGGCGGCCCGGCGCTCGGCGTCGGCCTGGGTCAGGTTGGGCGGGGCCATGTGGTCCTTCCGGTCCGAGGGTGCTTCCCGCATCCAATCACGGGCGGCGAGGTCTTTCCCGGCCGTGCGGGAACACGGCCGGGGCGGCGCCGGTTGGGCGTTCTAGGACGACGAACGGAGTGCCTGTGACCAGCACCGACCGGACCAAGGTCGACATCTGGGTCGACCCGCTGTGTCCCTGGGCCTGGCTCACCTCGCGGTGGATCCTCGAGGTCGAGCAGGTTCGGGACCTGGACCTGGACTTCCACGTGATGAGCCTCGCCGTGCTCAACGCGGGCCGGGACCTGCCCGAGCAGTACCAGGAGATGATGAAGAAGGCCTGGGGTCCGGTGCGGGTCCTGATCGCCGCCGCCGAGGGCCACGGCCGCGAGGTCGTCCGCCCGCTCTACGGGGCGATGGGGGAGCGGATCCACAACGGCGGCAACAAGGACTTCGACGTCGTGATCAAGGAGGCGCTCGCCGAGCAGGACCTGCCCGCCGAGCTGGCCGAGGCCGCCACCTCCACCGAGTGGGACGAGAAGCTGAACACCGAGCACCACGCGGGCATGGACCCCGTCGGCATGGACGTGGGCACCCCGGTGCTGCACGTCGACGGCGTGGCCTACTTCGGGCCCGTCATCTCCAAGGTGCCGCACGGCGAGGAGGCCGGGAAGGTCTTCGACGGCGCCCACCTGCTGGCCGGTTGGCCGCATTTCTTCGAGCTCAAGCGCACCCGTACCGAGGATCCGGATTTCGACTACTGATCCGCGGAACCGCCCTTTCGCGCGAATGGCGCGAAAGGGCGGTTCGGGTGGTTTCAGCGATTCAGTGGGCGGCGATCACAGCGTCGCGGAGGACGCCCGTCTGCAGTTCCATGTCGCGCAGGCGGGCCTTGACCAGGTCGCCGATCGAGACCATGCCGACGAGCCGTCCACCGTCGAGCACCGGCAGGTGGCGGTAGCGGCCGCTGGTCATCCGGGCCATCGCCGAGGTGAGCTCGTCCGCGGGGCGCGCCGTGGCGACCTTCCTGGTCATGACCTCGGAGATCGGCTGCGTCAGCAGCTCTGGGCCGCGCTGCGCGAGCTCGCGGATCAGGTCGCGCTCGGAGAGGATGCCGACGAGCCGGTGCTCGGTGTCGCACACCACCAGCGCGCCGATCCCGAGGAGCTCCAGGCGGCGCACCGCGTCCGTGACGGTGGCGTACGGGAGGATCGTGTGCACGGTCCGTCCCTTGGTGTCGAGGATGTCGGCAATCTTCATCGCTCTGCCCTCCGCTGAGTCGCTTTTCCGGTGCGTTCACAGTGTGCTCCTCGAATGATGATTTCGACACGAAACGGTGTAGAAGATCACCCGCTCGCACGCGGGATCTCGGCGTCGCGGCGGCGTTCGCAGTCGTGAACGGTCCTCCCGCGTTCCGCCGCGGGCGGCCCGCGATGCTGCGACGGTCCGCCCCGTGCGTGTCTTCGGGAGGGTTCGAGAGGTCGGCCGGGTCGGCGCGGCCGCCGTGGCGGTGGTCGCCGTGCTCGTGGGAGTGGTGCTGGTGCTCCCGGGGCGGCCGGAACCGGGCGGGGTGCGGGTCGACGGTCGGTGGTTCGCGCACGCCGACGGGACGCCGCTGTACTGGCTGGCCGACACGGCGTGGGACCTCCTGTCCGCGCCGGGTGCGGACGACTACCTGGCGGCGCGAGCCGACCAGGGCTTCACCGTGGTGCGGACCGCGCTGCTGCAGGCGGGTGACGGCCGGGCCTTCCGCGGGCACCTCGGCGCGCTCGACCTGAGCGAGGGCGGCTACTGGGACCACGTGGACACGATCGTCGACGAGGCCGAGTCCCGAGGGCTCACGCTGGCGCTCGCCCCGATCGCGTCCGCGCAGGTCGGGAGCCTGCTCACCGAGTCGAACGCGCGGGACTACGGCACCTTCCTCGCGGCCCGCTACGGAGACGCCTCGGTGGTCTGGCTCACCGACGACGACGGCAGCCGCCCCGAGATCTGGTCCGAGCTGGTCGACGGGCTGCGCTCGGGTGGGAGTGACGCTCCGGTGCAGAGCAGGTCCGGCCGGGCGCCGAGGGAGTCCGACAACGCCGGCGGATCGGATGGTGCCGGCGGATCGGATGGTGCCGGCGGATCGGACGGTGCCGGCGGCGGATCGGATGTCAGTGCCGGTGGTGCGGACAGCACTGGCCGCGGATCCGCTGCCGGGGCCGGTAGGTCTGGCGGCGCCGGTCGCGAGTCCCGCCGCACTGGCGGCGGATCCGACGGCAGTGCCGGTGGTGCTGACGAGAGCAGCGGCCGCGGATCCGCTGCCAGTGCCGGTGGGGCTAGTGGCGACGGCCGCGGGTCCGGCAGCACTGGCGGCGGATCGGAGGCCAGGACCGGCGACTCCGACAGCACTGGCCGCGGATCCGACCCGACGACCGACCCCACGACCGACCCGGCGCCCCGCGAGGCCAGGACCGCGCCGTCCGAGACCGGAGCTCCCCGGAACGGCACCGGCGCGCCGGACGGCGACCCCGACGAGCCCGACAACCGTGCGACCGGCCAGGTCACCGGCACCGCGACGGGCAGTTGCGCGGACTCGGCGACCCGGGCGCGGGCGCGGGCGTCGGACCGGGAGTCGGGCGAGCCGGTGGTCGACGCGACACCGCCCCGAGCGGGCGAGGACTGCGGGGGTGCGGGCACCACGACCGCGCACGACGTCCGGGCCGAGGCCTGGCGCGCCACCCTCGGCGGGGCGACCGGCGCCACCTACGCCGGACCGACCGGGGAGCAGGGCGCGGACGGTGCAGACGGCTCGGACGGTGCAGACGGCTCGGACGGCGCGGAGCTCGGCGTGCTGCGGCGGGTCATGGAGTCCCGGCCCTACCGCCTGCTCGAACCGGCGGACGAGGCCCTCGGCGGATCCGGTCTGGAGGGGGACGCACGGGTGTCGGCGGCGGTGGCCTCCGACGGGTCGTTCCTGGTCGCGTACACGCCCGAGGGCATGGACGTGACCGTGGACCTGGACATGCTGGCGGCGGAGACCGTGCAGGCCTCGTGGGTGGACCCACGGACGGGGGAGGTCCTGGAGGTCCCGGAGCCGGTTCAGGCCACCGGCACGGCCGCGTTCGAGGCCCCGGCGGGCACCGGGGACGAGCGGGACTGGGTCCTCGTCCTCGACGACGCCGCCGCCGGCTACGGCGCCCCCGGCTCCGAGATCCTCGACGACCCCGGCACCCCCACGACCCCCGACACCGACACCCCCGACACCGACACCCCCGACACCGACACCCGGGCCACCGACAGCCAGGCCACGGACACTCAGGCCGGCGACGCCCAGACCGCCGGCTCCCGATCCGCCGACCCACCCGCCACGGAGCCGACCCCGGAACCCACCCCGGAGCCCACCACCCCACCCGCCCCGGAACCCACCACCCCACCTGCCGCAGCCCCACCGCCCGCCGCCGACCCCGTCTGGGACCGTCTGGCCGCGTGCGAGTCCTCCGGCGACTGGGACATCGCGACCGGGAACGGCTACTACGGCGTTATCCGAACAGCTGAGGTCGGCAGTGATGCAGATCACTGCGGCCCAGGGGAGCCGGCGGCTCTCCCGAGCAGCTGGTGGGCCAGCTTGAGCGCCCTTGCAAGCTGGTGGTCGAGATGACCCGCTCCCCCGGGCCGATGTCACTCAGCCTGAGCAGGGCGGGTGCCCTCGAGTTCATCGAGCAGCGTTTGGACGCGACTTGCTGTTCGTCGGTGCCGTTCGGCCTCACGATCCCATCCACGTGCTTCTGCGTCGCAGACGAGCTGCTGTTCGGTGTCGAGCCGGATGCGGAGTCTCGGGGTGTAGTCGGGGGTGGTGACGAACTTCGAGCAGGTCAGGTAGAGGTCGCACTCGCATGGCCCTTCCTGGGGCAGGCGCAGGCAGCGGCCGAGCTCGAGCTCGGTCTTGAAGAAGTTCGTCGACAGCCAGTTGACGGCCTCTGTGGTGAGGTCGCCGTTGCGGATGGCCTCGGCCTGCGGCCCGGCCAGGATTGCGCCGGGGGCGAGGACGGCCTGGTAGTCGGCGAGGACGACGGGGTCGGACAGGCTGGTGTAGGTCATCGACATACCCGCGGAGCGGTGCCCGAGGACCTTCATGATGGTCTGGATCTTCGCGCCGCGTTCGCCGAGCTGGGTGCCCATGGTGTGCCGGAAGCGGTGCGGGTGGACCAACGCCTTGCCGTCGTCGTCGACCAGGCCCAGCGCGCGGCAGACCTCGGTCAGGCCGGCTTTGAACAGGTAGTCCGGGCTGGCCAGGCGCCCGTTGCGCAAGAACAGGTAGCGAACCGTCCGGCCGAGTCGCTGGTCGAACAGCGGCTGGTCGGTCTGGGCGCGGCGACGGGTGATGAGGTCGCGGACGGCCTCGGCGGCCTCGGGGTGGATCGGGACGACCCGTTCCTTGGCGGATTTGCCCGCGGCGAGGCGCAGGCGGTGGGTGCTGTCGGGGTAGGTGTCGAGGCAGTCCAGGTCGAGCTTGCGGATCTCCCCGCTGCGGGCGCCGCTCCAGCGGGCGACCAGCAGGGCGGTGCGCTGCAGTGGGTCAGCCAGGGCGCGGATGCCGTCCATGAGCGGGTCGAGTTGCTCGGCCGGGATGAACCGTGGGACGCGCTCGATCCCGCGAGGAACGTCGGAGCTGGTCAGCGGGGGTCTGGTGGGCATGTGCGGCCACTCGTTGATCGCGGCGTGGCGGAAGAACCGGGCGACGTGGCCGATGACGTGATCGCGGTAGACCGCCGAGAGCGGCTGGTCGGGGTGCTTCCACTTGCGCTGGTGGGGCAGCCAGGCCAGGAACTCCAGCAGGGCGGGCCGGTCGAGCCCGGCCAGGGTGGTCTGCTCGGGCCGGGTCTCAGCGTGCCAGGCCGCCAGGCGCAGCAGGCCCGAGCGGGCCTGGGTGACGGTGCCGGGCGCGCGTCGGACGGCGAGCTCGCGCAGGTAGCGCTGCATCGCCTCCTCGACCGCCGAGACGGTGCTGATCGCGGCCAGCGGGCGGG
Organism: Pseudonocardia sp. WMMC193; assembly: GCF_021728735.1. Classification (NCBI taxonomy): domain Bacteria; kingdom Bacillati; phylum Actinomycetota; class Actinomycetes; order Pseudonocardiales; family Pseudonocardiaceae; genus Pseudonocardia; species Pseudonocardia sp. WMMC193. The sequence continues at coordinate 6,782,081 of NZ_JAKKDO010000003.1, forward strand.
GTTGCTTGCGCAGTGGCAGGGCTTCGATGAACCCGGCGTGGAACAGCGCGACCCCGGTCTGGGTGACGCTGCTGTGCCAGGCCATCGGGAACCCGGACCGCATCTGGACCTTCAGGTCGAGCTGCTCGATCTCGGGCAGCGAGGCAACGGTGCGGATGGTCGTGCGCAGCTCGTCGATCTCGGCGAGAGACAACGTCGTGAGATCGGGGTCGGCGCGGTGCAGGATCAGCCGAGGCAGCGCCCAGGGCAGGCTCTTGTTGACGCTGGGAACCGAGACACCTCGTCCGAGCTCCTGCTCGCGCAGGGCGGCCATCTGCGCGCGCAGCGGCAGACCCAGCCCGTCGGCGATCGCGAGGATCCGCAGGTTCGCGGCCCCGAACAACCACGGCCAGTCCAGACGCAGCCGCCCGGTCAACGACAGATAGAACAGGTAGGGCCGCGCTCGGAAGCTCGCCGCCGCGCCTGCCGGGTCGACCAGCGTGCCCGCCGGGGCGGGGCGCGCGTGGATCGTGGGACCGACGCGTTCCGCCAGCGGGCGACGGGCCCATCGCGTCATCGACGGGTAGTGCTCGACGAACTCGGCCCTGGCCTGCAGCAGCATCGGTGTCCAGTTCTTCGACCCGCGCAGCCCGACGCGCAGGAACCGCTCGTACTCCTCGACCGAGGCGTGCGAGGGACCCGAGTAGCCGTCAGTGGTGCGCGGTGACCGCGAACGTCCTGGCGCGCTCATCGCGCCGTCTCCGGCTGCGGGCCCTGCTCCAAGGCGGTCCGGTAGTCGTCTCGGACCTGGTGGTCGGTGAGCCGGACGTAGACCTTGGTCGAGTCCGGGTGGGCGTGACCGAGGCGGCGCATCAAGGTCAGCTCCCGCATCCCGAGCTCGGTCATCCGGGTGGCGTGGGTGTGGCGCAGGCTGTGTGGGGTCAGCCAGGGCTCGCGCACTCCGGCGCGGGTCGCAGCCCGCTGGAACAGCCGGACCAGGCCGTCGTAGCTCAGTGCGTGGTCTCTGCGGGCGCCTCGGCCGCCGATCAGGAACAGCAGCGGTGTCTGGGCGTCCGGGGGGCGTTCGAGCAGCACGTAGCGGTTCAAGGCCGGGAGTGCCCGGTCCTCGAGCAGGTCCACCACCCGATCTCGGCGGGACTTCTGCCGTGCGCCCTGCGGGTGATCGTCGCGGTGGCGGACGGTGACCCGTTTCCGACCGTAGGAGATGTCCTCCAGATGCAAGCCCAGCACCTCACCCGGTCGCAGGCCGCCCTCGTGCATGAGCTCAAGCAGCGCCCGGTCGCGCAGCTTGTCCAGCTGCCCCAGCAGCGCCAGATAGGTCTCGTCCGGGATCGGGCGCGGCAGCGTGTCGACGGTGCGGACCCGCAAGATCCGGCGGACCGGGCGCTGATCGGCGCTGGTCAACAGCGGTGGCCGATGCCGGCCCAGCACGCGGGACGAGGCCTGGTCGGCCTCGCGCAGGATCGGGTTCTCCACCTGCGTGTAGCCGCCGCAGCTGATCAGGAACTCGTAGAACGACGACACCGCAGCCAGCACCCGGTTGCAGGTGCGCGCCGACAACCGACGCCCGTCCCCGCTGACCAAACCGAGCTGGCTGCGCTGCGCCCGCCCGGCCGAGGACTGAACCCGCAGCCAGCCCAGGAACTCCGTGGCCAGCATCGGGGAGAACCCACTGACCGGCTCGCCACGCTCGTCGAGGAACTGCAGCAGCTTCATCAGGTCGTAGGCGTAGGCCCGGACTGTGTTCGGCGAGTACTCCCGCACCGCCAACGACGACAGGAACGCCGACACCTCTGCCACCGGCACCTCGCAGTCGTCGACCACAGCCACCGTCGGCTCTCCTGGCCGCTCCGGTTCGCATTTCACCACTCGCATGACCGCGAACTAGATCATGAACCGTCGTCGTCTGACCTGCAGCTTCCTCGTCGTGGCGTAGGAGATGTCCAGATAAGTGGTGGCCTGCAGTTCAGCCAGGCGACCTGGGAGGACTTCGGCGGCACCGCGCACGCCCCGCGCGCCGACGCCGCGACCAGGGAACAGCAGATCGCGGTCGCCACGAAGGTCCGCGACCAGCGCGGCGGCTACGGCAGCTGGCCCGCCTGCGCCCGCAAGCTCGGACTCCCGCGATGACCCCCGCGACGACCCCCGAACAGACCCTCGCGAGCACCCCCGCGATGAGTCCCACGATGACCCCCGCACCTGGGAGCAGCGCCCCGCCGAGCCCCGCCTACCCTTGGGGGTCATGACCCCGCCCGAGCCCCCCGCGCCGTCGTCCGAGGGGGGCGCGCGCATCGGGAACCGCTACCGCCTGGAGGAGCGCATCGGCGCCGGGGCGATGGGCGCGGTGTGGCGCGGGACGGACGAGCTGCTCAACCGCACCGTCGCGATCAAGGAGCTGATCGTCGCGGGCGCCCCGATGGGCCACGGGAACGACGCCGCCGAGGAGTCCCGCCAGCGGCTGCTGCGCGAGGGCCGGATCGGGGCGCGTCTGCAGCACCCGCACGTCATCAGCATGTTCGACGTCGTGGTGCACGACGAGCGGCCCTGGCTCGTCATGGAGTACCTCCCCAGCCGCTCGTTCGCGGTGGTCCTGGGGGAGAAGGGCCCGATGACGCCGAAGGACGCCGCGGCCGTCGGCGTGCAGATCGCGGACGGGCTGGCCGCGGCGCACGCGGCCGGGGTGGTGCACCGCGACATCAAGCCCGGGAACGTCCTGATCGCCGAGGACGGCCGCGCCAAGATCACCGACTTCGGCGTCTCCCGCGCCGTGGACGACGTGCAGCTCACCCGCACCGGCATGATCGCGGGCACCCCGGCCTTCCTCGCCCCCGAGGTGGCGCGCGGCCAGGAGCCGACCAGCGCGTCGGACGTGTTCGCGCTCGGCGCCACGCTCTACGCCGCGGTCGAGGGCGAGCCGCCGTTCGGACTGGACGACAACGCCTACGCCCTGCTCCACAAGGTCGCGACCGGCCGCATCCGCCCGCCGGAGCACGCGGGCGCGCTGACCGCCCTGCTCATGCGCCTGATGGCCAACGAGCCCGGCGACCGGCCCACCGCGTCGCAGGCCAGGGACGCCCTGTCCGCGATCGCGGCGGGCGGGTCCGCGGCCGGGATGGTGGCGACGGCGCCGGTCACGCAGGTCGCCGCAGTAGCGTCCCCGCCGCCGCCGGAGGGTCCGCGCACCCTCACCGACCTGCCCGCCGCGCCCCCGCCGAGCACGCCCCCGACCCGCCGCCGGTGGGTCCCGATCCTCGTCGGCGTGCTGGCCGTGCTGGTGGTGGGCGCCGGCGTCCTGATCGGTGCGCTGCGCGCGAACACCGGGCAGCAGGAGGACCCGCCGCCGGTCGCGGCGGGGCCGACCACCACGGCCGCGCCGCGCACCACCACCGCCGCGCCGACGACCACGACGCCCCGCCCCACCACCACGACCCCGACGACGACCCCCGCGAGCGACGGCGCGGTGGCCTTCGTGCAGGACTACTACGGGCTGCTGCCCGAGGACCCGGACGCCGCGTTCGTACGGCTCAGCCCGCAGGCGCAGGCGGCCTCGGGCGGGATCTCCGGCTTCCGGAACTTCTACGCGGGCATCCGGGACGTGCAGGTGCAGAACGCCCGCAGCTCGGGGAACGGCCAGGTCTCGGCCACCATCGTCTTCACCAGGGCGGACGGCTCCACCAGCAGCGAGCCCTACACGTTCACCGTGCAGGACGACCTGATCCAGTCCTTCTCGCGGGCCTGAGCGGACCGCCGCCTCACGCCGTCTGGGAGGCCGGTTCCTGCAGGTGCGCGGTGACCCACCCCACCACCTCGCGGACGAACTGCGCCCGGTGGGCGACGGCGTGGGTCTCGTGGCCCTCGTCGTCGAAGAGCAGCAGCCGGGGGGTGGCGCCGCGCTGCTCCAGGGCCGCGACCATGCGCAGCGCCTCGCCCAGCGGGACGTTCGTGTCGTAGCGCCCGTGCACCACCATCAGCGGGGCCCGGATCTCGTCGACGGCGTGGATCGGCGACAGCGAGCGCAGCAGCTCGCGGTCCGCCACCGGGTCCCCGTACTTCGTGGTCGCCGACGACGCGATCCACGGCTCGGTCTCGGCGTAGAAGGTCTCGAGGTCGCTCATCCCGCACACGTCCACACCCACCGCGAACAGCGACGGGAACCAGGCCAGTGCGACGAGCGTGAGGTACCCGCCGTAGGACCGCCCGGACACCCCGATCCGGTCCGGGTCCGCGAGCCCGGACGTGCGCAGGAACGTGACGGCCGCCCGCACGTCGGTGATGGCGGTGAACCGCTGGTCCAGGTCGTCCGCCTGGGAGAACGCGCGGCCGAACCCGGCCGAGCCGCGGACGTTCGGCGCGAAGACCTGCACCCCGGCCGCGACCAGCGCCTGGAACAGCGGGTGGAACACCGGCCGTTCCTGCGCCTCCGGCCCGCCGTGCAGCCAGATCAGCGTGGGCGCCGCGCCGTAGGCGGTGTGGGGCCGGAACAGCCAGCCGGTCAGCCCGAGCCCGTCCTCGCCGCGGAACTCGTGCAGCGTGGGTTCGACGAAGTCCTCGACCACCTCGATCTCGCCGGGGAGCACCGCGACCGGCTCGGCCAGGGGCACGTCCAGCGCGATCCGCGTGATGCCCGGCGGCATCGTGGGGCCCTCCGACGCGACGAGCAGCGTGTGCCCGTCCCGGGTGAACGCCAGCCCGGTCACGACGTCCCCGGGCTGGTCGGAGACCGGGGAGGAGAGCCCGTCCCGCAGGTCGACGAGCTCCAGCTCGCTGCGTCCGTCGACGTTCCAGGACAGCACGGCGCGGGCGCCCGCGGGGTCGAGCGCGTAGGCGTCCAGATCGTCTCCGCCGCGGGCGGCGACCTCCCAGGCCAGGGAGACGTCGTCGTCGGACACGGTGCAGGCGAGCAGCGCGGGGCGGTCCCGACCGGCGTCGGTGTGCAGGTAGAGGACGGACCCGGTGACGCCGAACCGCGCGTCCGCGACGGTGGCGTCGTGGCCGGGCAGCAGCTCCACCCGACGCCCGGTCCACAGGTCGATCAGCTCCAGGCCGCGGCGGCCGCGCCGCCCGGTCCGCACCACGACGATCCGTCCGTCCCGGCTCACCGCGCACACCACGGCGGCGGGCCCGGAGGCGAGGACCGTCGAGGACCCGTCCCGGACGTCGACGAGGCAGGCCGTGCCGTCCCCGTCCGGGCCGTAGATCGTGACGCCGACCTGGCGTCCGCTCGGCGACCACGCACCGAGGGTGACCGCGAGCGACCCGGCGGCGATCTCGCGGCGCTCCACCCCGTTCGGCGACAGCAGCAGGACCCGCGTCCGCTCCCCGCCGCCGGGGGCGATCTGCACGGCCAGCCACGCGCCGTCCGGCGACCACGAGAGGGCCACGACGTCGCAGGCCACGGTCGGGTCCACCTCGGTGTCCAACGGCGCGGCGGGCTCCTCGCCGAACGGCGCCACCCACGCCCGCGGCCGCCCGTCCCGGTCGGAGATCCAGGCCAGCAGCGTGCCGTCGGGGGACGGCAGCGGGGACCGGTAGGAGGGGACGATCAGCTGATCGCCGAGGTCACCGGCCAGTTGGGCGCGCCGCCGTTCGGTGAAGCTCTCCACTCATATCCCCCTCTCCTGCAACCACATCTCCAGCAGTGCTACCTGCCACAACGCGTTCGAACCCAGGTTGGTGCGCTGCGTGTTCGGATCCGCCAGCATCCGCTCCAGCCAGTCGCTGCGGACCAGCCCCCGGGCCTTGGCCACGGGATCGGTGACGGCGGCACGCACCCGTTCGAGGAACGGCCCCTCCAGGTGCCGGATGGCCGGTACCGGGAAGTATCCCTTCGGCCGGTCGATGACCGCGTCCGGGACGACGCCGCGGGCCGCCTTCTTCAGGACCCCCTTGCCGCCTTCGCTGAGTTTCAGTTCTGGTGGGCACGCCGCCGCCAGCTCCACGAGCTCGTGGTCCAGGAACGGGACCCGTGCCTCGAGCCCCCAGGCCATGGTCATGTTGTCGACGCGCTTGACCGGATCGTCCACGAGCATGATCGTGCTGTCCAGCCTCAGTGCCGCATCCAGTGTGCGCTCCGCCCCCGGCTGCGCGAAATGTGAGGTGATGAACGCGCGGCTGGGATCGTGGTCGAGCAGCCACTCGGGTTCGAGGATGGAGGCCAGGTCGCTGTGCGGCCGGTCGGTGAACACGGCCTGGTAGGCCTCCACGGCCTGGTCCCGCGGTGTGGCGGCCAGCGGCGGGTACCAGTCGTAGCCGGCGAACACCTCGTCGGCGCCCTGCCCGCTCTGCACGACCGTCACCGACTTGGCGACCTCCTCGCTGAGCAGGTAGAACGCCACACAGTCGTGGCTGACCATGGGCTCGGACATCGCCGTGATCGTGTCGTCGACGGCGGGGAGCATCCGGGCGGGGTCGACCAGGATCTGCTGGTGGTCGGTCCCGAACTCCTTGGCGACGATGTCGCTGTACTCGAACTCGTCGCCCTTCTCCCCGCCGGCGGCGTGGAAGCCCACGGAGAAGGTCTTGAGGTCCCGCTGCCCCTCCTGCGCCAGCAGCGCGACGATCAGGGACGAGTCGAGGCCGCCGCTGAGTAGCACCCCGACCGGCACGTCCGCGACCATCCGGCGCCGGACGGCGGCGCGCAGCCCCTCGAGCACGGCCTCGGTCCAGTCCGGCACGGACAGCCGTCGCTCGTGGACGGGGGTCCAGTAGACGTGGTCGGAGAACGTGCCGTTCGCCTCGTAGGTCCGCACGGTGGCGGGCGGCAGCTTCCGGACGCCGTTCAGGATCGTCCGCGGCGCCGGCACCACCGAGTGGAAGGTCATGTAGTGGTGCAGCGCGACCGGGTCGATGGACGTGTCGACCTCGCCCGCCGCCAGCAGCGCCGGCAGCGAGGAGGCGAACCGGATCCGGCGCGGGCCGGGGGAGTAGTACAGCGGCTTGATCCCCAGCCGGTCGCGGCCCAGGACGAGCCGCCCGGTGTCCCGCTCGGACACCGCGAACGCGAACATCCCCTTGAAGTGCTCCACACAGGCCGCGCCCCAGTGCGCGTAGGCCTTGAGCACGGTCTCGGTGTCCGAGTTCGAGAAGAACGTGTGCCCCGCGGCCTCCAGCTCGGTGCGCAGCTCGCGGTAGTTGTAGATGCAACCGTTGAACACCACGGCCAGGCCGAGCGCCGAGTCGACCATCGGCTGCGCCCCGCGCTCCGACAGGTCGATGATCTTCAGCCTGCGGTGCCCCAGCGCGACCGGCCCCGCGGCGTGCACCCCGGTCCCGTCCGGCCCCCGCCGTTCGAGGGCCTTGGTGATCCGCGCGACCACCGCCGGATCCGCCGCCTCCCCGTCGAACCGCATCTCGCCCGCGATACCGCACATGTGCCACTCCCTACCCGTGCGCGGCGAGTGGTGCCAGAGCACCACTCGCCGCGCACGACCTCAGCGCAAGATCCAGGTGTCCTTCGCCCCGCCGCCCCGCGACGAGTTGACGATCAGTGAGCCTGCCGGCGCGACCCGGGACAGGGTGGCGGGCACCACGTCGAGGTGCGCGTTGCCGCCGTACTGGCTCTGGAAGACGAACGCGCGCAGGTCGACCGCGCGCGGCTCCAACCGGCGCCCCGAGAAGGTCGGGTGCGTGGAGAGCTGCACCATGTCCTGCGCCACCCACCGCGCGGGCTCGGCGCGGATCTGCTTCTCCACCTCGGTGAGCTCGGAGCGCTCGGCGTGCGGGCCGATCACGATCCCGCTGCCGCCGTAGCCGTCGACCGGCTTGAGGACGAGCTCGTCCAGCCGGTCGAGCACCTCGGCGCGCCGCGCGTCGTCGACGCACGGGTAGGTCGGCACCGAGTCGAGCAGCGGCTCCTCGCCGAGGTAGAAGCGGATCATGTCCGGGACGTAGGCGTAGACCAGCTTGTCGTCCGCGAGCCCGTTGCCCAGGGCGTTGAGCAGCGCGACCCGCCCCTTGGCGACGGCGGCGGCCAGGGCCCGTCCGATCGGGCGCATGTCCGCGCCGCGCGAGGACATGAGGTCCTTCTCGTCCATCCGACGGTAGAGCGCGGAGAGCCGCCGCTTGCTGCCGACCGACACCAGGTAGACGCCCTCGTCGGTGACCTGCAGGTCCCGCGGGGTGACCACCGGGACCCCCATCTGCGTGGCGAGCAGCTCGTGTTCGAAGAACGCGGAGTCCGACGGGCCGGACGAGAGCAGCGCCACCTCGTCGTGCCCCGGGGTGCCGGTCTCGGTGGCGGAGAGCAGCGCGGCCCGCAGCCGCCCGGGCACGTCCTCCAACCCGACGACGCCGGTGGGCGGCTCGAGATCGCTCATCACCGACCGCACGAGCCGCCGGGACATGATCGAGTACCCGATGCCCGAGGGCACCCGCAGGTTGTCCTCCAGGACGAGCCAGTGGTCCGGGGCGTCTCGGACCAGGTCGATCCCGGCCACCGCGATCCGGACGACGTCCGCGGGCACGATCTCGCCGTTGCGGTGCCTGCCGGGTGCGTTGTCGAGCACGGCGGCCGGCACGATCCCGTCCCGGACGATCCGGCGGTCGCCGTAGGCGTCCCGCAGGAAGTGCTCGAGGGCCTGGACGCGCTGGCCGAGGCCGGGTTCCAGCGTCTGCCAGTCGTCCGCCGTGATGATCCGCGGGACCAGGTCCAGCGGGAACAGCCGACCGTCGTCCCCGAAGGTGACGCCGCGGGCGCGCTGCTCGGTCGCCAGCGCGGCCTCGGCCGCGACCAGGCCGCGCGGCCCGAGCCGGTCGAGCGCCCGGAACATCCAGCCGTAGGCGGGCAGCACGGTGCCGCCGTCGGAGACGGCCTCGTCGAAGGTGGCGGGGTGGTAGTCCTGCAGCAGGGCCTGGGCCAGCGGCGCCTCGACCGGCGGGTCGATCGCCAGCAGCCTGCCCTGGGTGTTCTCGATCAGGGCGTCGACGACGTCCACCAGCTCGCCGCGCCGCCCGTACATCCGCCGCTGCCGGGCCGCCCCGGACCCGCGCAGCAGCGTGCCCTGGGACAGCTCCAGGACCTGCTCCCAGTCGCCGAGCTCCTCCAGCTGCGGGCGCAGGCTCTGCACCAGCTGCCCGACGAGCAGCGGCGGGCTGACGAGCGTGGGCCCCGCCAGGTCGACGAGGTCGCCCTCCAGCCCGGACCGGGCGGCCCGCCAGGCCGCGGCCCGCAGCAGCTCCTGGCTGACCGCGGGCAGCGGCTGCCCCGCGTCGATCTCCTCGCGCGCCCGGCAGACCAGGGCACGGAACAGCCCGGCGATGAGCACGACGTCGTCCACCTCGGTGCACGCGTCGCACACCCGCAGCTCGACGGTCGGCACGTGCGCGCTGGGCCGGATGTCGAAGTAGAGCATCCCCGGGTCGGAGATGGTGCCGCTGGCGATCAGCTGAGCCACCATCGCGTCGTACTCGGCGCCCGTCTCGACCATCGCCGGCGGCCCCGCCGTGGGCCAACGCGACCACACCATGCTGCGGTAGCTGGCGTAGCCCGTGTCGTGCCCGCGCCAGTACGGGGAGCTCGCGGAGATCGCGAGCAGGATGCTCAGATACGGCGCCACCCGCCGCACGACCTGCACCGCGGTGTCCCGGTCCGGCACGTCCACGTGCACCTGCGCCCCGCAGATGTGCTGCTCGCGCACCAGCATCTGGTACTCGTGCTGCATCTTCTCGTAGCGGGCGCCCGCGGAGATGTCGTCCCCGGTCAGGTCGACGAGCGGGACGGTGCCCGCCGCGACGATCCCGAGCCCGCGCGGGCTCGCCACCGACTCCAGCCTGGCGCGGAGCCTGCGGAGGTGTCCGCCCAGCTCGTCGAGGGTCTCGCAGACCGGGGTGTTGGTCTCGACCAGCGAACGCTGCAGCTCCCGCGCGAACTCCGCCCCGTCGAGCTCGGGGAGCAGGACGTCGACCTCCGGCGCGGCGCGCCGGGTCGTGAGATCCACGACGTGGAACTCCTCCTCGACCCCGAGAAGGGGTCTCCCGGCGGCACTCATGCGAGTGACGCTAGGTGCGAATTGTTACGGGCGCATAGCCCCCAGACGGCCGCCACACCCGCTTGTACCCACCCCGGCGCCCCCTCAGCCGTAGGCCGCCTCGAAGAACGCCAGCTCCAGATCCACCGCCTCGCCGAACCGCCTGCTCACCCGGACGACGTGCGACGAGTGCGCGGCGGCCCGGTCGAACTCGGCCCGCAGGAAGTCCACCCACGCCGCGAACGCGGGGCCCCGGTGCAGGTCGATCCACTCCGCGGCGATCGGGTCGGCGGGCGTCGGCGCGTCGCGCGCCGCCCAGTCGAGGTAGAGCCACTCGGCCACCAGCAGCACGGCGAGGATCTCGGCGTAGCTCGCGTCCGCGCGCGCGGTGTCCATCAGCTCGACGAACCCGCGGGTCGGGGCGGCGAGCCCGGCCGTGGCCTCGGTTTCGGCCGAGACGCCGAGCGTGCGGAACGAGGACAGGAAGAACTCGTGCTCGTCGCCCGCGACCAGCCCGACCTGGCGGGCGTGGACCACCCGCGCGGCGGGATCGTCGCAGGTCGCGACGGCCGCGCCCATCAGGGCGAGGAACGCGTCGCAGAACTGGAAGTCCTGCACGAGGTAGCGGGCGAGGACCGTCCGGTCCACCGTGCCCGCCCACAGCTCGTCGACGAACCGGTGCCCGACGGCGGCGGCCCAGGTCTCGGCGTGGGTCCTGCGGAGCTCTTCGGAGAACGACACGGGGATCAAGTCTCGCCGACGACCGTCGCGTACTCGTCGGGGGTGTTGACGTTGACCAGTGACCGCAGCGCGGGATCGGCCGCGGCCAGCGCGGGATCCGCCAGCAGCTCCGCGGCCTCCACCCGGCGGACGTCGACGGTCGCGAACAGGTCGGGCGGTCGGCTGCGGCCCGCGGTGAGCAGGTCGGCGACGGTCGCGGCGAGCCCCACCCGGTACGCCGCGGCGAGGGGCTGGTGGTGGCCGTGCGCCACCGGGAGCAGCACGTCGTGGTCCCCGAGCAGGTCCAGCACCCGCCGGACGTAGGCCGGGTGCAGCAGCGGGAGGTCCACCGACGCGACGAACGCGGCGTCCGCCCGGCCCGCCACCGCGGCGAGCCCGGTCGCGATGCCCTGCAGCGGCCCGCGCCCCGCGACGGGGTCGGCGACGGTCTCGGCGCCGGTCGCCGGCAGGTCCTGCCCCGGCGCCCCCACCACGACCACCGGCCCGACGACGCCGCCGACGGTCGCGACGACGTGCGCCAGCAGGGGCGTGCCGCGCCAGTCCAACCACGCCTTCGACCGGCCCATCCGGGACGAGCGTCCACCCGCCAGCACGATCCCCGCCGCCCGCACCCGGTTCCCCCTGTCGTCGCCCCGCCGCACGGCTGCCAGCATGCCGCAGGCTCCTGCCCGGCCCGGCCCTGACGCTCGGGACGCCCAAGCACCGCTCAGCGACGCTTGGGACGCCCAAGCGTCAGCCGCCACCCACCACCGGAGCCGCGATCCGCATCACCCGCCCGTCCGCGCCCAGCTCCCCGCCCAGCATCTCCACCTCGCCCGCCGCGACCCGCTCGGCGGTCCAGGCGCAGGCCAGGGCGTCGAGGCAGTCGTCGAGCCGGGCGCCTGCGGGGAGGTCGGTGAACACCGACGGCGACACCCAGGTGCCCAGCGCGGCGAGCCGTCTGCCGACCCCGCGGGCCGTCTTCTTCGAGGCGAAATCACCGGGGAGCAGCCCGCGGAACGCCAGCTCGGGCGAGGCCTCCACGACCGTCGGCGGCAGGTCGACGGACAGCCAGTCCAGGATCTGCCGCCGGATGTTCCAGGTCTGGATGCTGATGCCCTTGCCGGTGAGCCGCCGCGCCACCGCGACGGCCTCGGCGTGCGAGGCGGCCTGCAGCACCGGCAGCGGGGGCGCCGGGAAGATCGACGACCGGGCCCGGCCCAGCCGGGCCGCGGCCAGCCCGTCGCACGGTCGCCACCCGGACACCGGCACCGCGAGCGGGATGTCGACCGCCACCGCGTCGCAGCCCGCCGTCAGCGCGACGACCTCGGCGGCCGAGACCACGACGTCCCACCGGACGGGTGCGAGCCGGACCACGACCCACCCTCCGGGCACCCCGTCCACACCGGCGACCCTCATGAGGCAGGATTCTCGTCGTGCGCGTCTACCTCGGCAGTGACCACGCCGGTTTCGAGCTCAAGGCGGCCCTGGTGAAGCACCTGGGCGGCAAGGGATACGACGTCGTGGACGTCGGCGCCCTCACCTACGACCCGGAGGACGACTACCCCGCCTTCTGCATCGACACCGCGCGGAAGGTGGTGAACGACCCGGGCAGCCTCGGCGTCGTCATCGGCGGGTCGGGCAACGGCGAGCAGATCGCCGCGAACAAGGTGAAGGGGATCCGCGCCGCCCTGGCGTGGAACGTCGACACCGCGAAGCTGAGCCGCGAGCACAACGACGCGCAGGTCGTCGGGATCGGCGCCCGCCAGCACACCGAGGCGGAGGCCTTCGCGATCGTCGAGGCCTTCCTCGCCACCCCGTTCAGCCACGGCGAGCGCCACCAGCGGCGCATCGACCAGGTGTCCGCGTACGAACGTGCCTGAGGGCCACACCCTCCACCGGCTCGCCCGCAGGCACCAGAAGCTCTTCGCGCGCAGGCCCGTGCGGGTCACCAGTCCGCAGGGCCGCTTCGCCGACTCCGCCGCCCTGCTCGACGGCCAGGTGCTCACCCGCGCCGAGGCCCACGGCAAGCACCTGTTCCACACCTTCGCCGCGGACCTCGTGGTGCACGTCCACCTGGGTCTCTACGGCACGTTCGACGAGGGCGAGCTGCCCGCGCCGGAGCCTCGCGGACAGCTGCGGATGCGGCTGGTCGGGGAGACCCACTTCGCGGACCTGCGCGGCCCCACGGCGTGCGAGCTGCTCACCCGCGCCGAGGTGAAGGCCATCCGGGAGCGTCTCGGCCCCGACCCGCTGCGCCGGGACTTCGACCCGGACCGGGTGTACGCCCGGCTCGCGAGGAGCTCGAGCCCGCTCGCCACGCTGCTGATGGACCAGAAGGTGATCAGCGGCGTCGGGAACGTGTACCGCGCCGAGCTGCTGTTCCGCCACCGCCTGGACCCGCAGACCTCCGGCCGGGCGCTGGACCGGGGCACGTGGGACGCGATGGCCGCGGACCTCGTCGCCCTGATGAAGGACGGCGTGCGGAAGGGCCGGATCGACACGGTGCGACCGGAGGACGACCCCCGGCGCAAGGGGCTCGCCCCGCGGAAGGACCGCCACGGCGGCGAGGTGTACGTCTACCGCCGGGCCGGGCTGCCCTGCCACGTCTGCGGCACCACCGTGCTGACCGTGACCCACCAGGCCCGCAACCTGTTCTGGTGCCCCACCTGCCAACCCTCGTGAGCGGCGATGGTCGCCCTGGCGACCATCGCCGCTCACGGGTCGACGCGCGGGATCGGCGGGGTGCGGGCAGGCTCGGGGGATGCCCGAAGGCCACACCGTGCACCGCATGGCCCGCCTGCAGCGCCGCCGGTTCGCGGGGGCGCCGGTCGCGGTGAGCAGCCCCCAGGGCCGCTTCGCCACGGACGCCGAGCTGGTCGACGGCCGGGTGCTCGCCGCCGTCGAGGCGCACGGCAAGCACCTGTTCCAGCACTACGGCCCGGATCTCGTCGTGCACGTCCACCTGGGTCTGTGGGGTCGGTTCCCCAACCGGCGGCTCCCCCTGCCGGAGCCGCGGGGCCAGGTCCGGATGCGGATGGTCGGCGAGACCCACTACGCCGACCTGCGTGGACCCTCGGCCTGCGCGGTGCTCACCGACGTCGAGGTGAAGGCCATCCGCGCCCGCCTCGGCCCCGACCCGCTGCGCGCCGACGCGGACCCGGAGGAGGCCTGGCGCCGGATCTCGCGCTCCCGCGCGCCGCTGGCGTCGCTGTTGATGGACCAGAGCGTGATCGCCGGGCTGGGGAACGTCTTCCGGGCCGAGACCCTGTTCCGGTGCGGCCTCGACCCGCAGCGGGCGGGCCGTGACCTCGGCCGCGAGCGGTTCGACGCCCTGTGGGCCGACCTGACCGACATGCTGCGGGCGGGGGAGCGGGCGGGCCGGATCGAGACGACCTGCGTGCCCGGGGGCGACGACGGGAACAGCGCCTGCGCTGGCGCGGTCTACACCTACCGCCGCGCCGGGCGCCCCTGTCTGGTGTGCGGCACCCCGATCGCCCGCACGACCCACCAGGGCCGCAACCTCTTCTGGTGCCCCCGGTGCCAGGCGGCGGACGACCCCGGAAAGCACTGACCGGCCCGGGACTGAGCGCTCCGGGCCGGTCTGTGTCGCATGGCCGGTCGTGCCGGCCGAGGTCTGCTCCGAGCATGGATTACCCGATCATCGGATTCGCAAACCCCCGATGATCAGAAGTCGAACCCTCCGCCGAAATCTCCGCCCCCGCCGAAGTCGCCTCCGCCGAAGTCCCCGCCACCGAAGTCGCCACCGCCGTCGCCGCCCATGTCGCCGCCGTCGGCCCCCATGTCACCGCCGCCCATGTCCTCGGCCTGCGCGTCCGCCAGGCCCTGCTCGTAGCCGCCCGCGTAGGCGCTGCCTGCCATGCCGGAGAACATCGCGCTGAACAGCAGCGCCGACCCGACACCCCAGGCGCCCGCCACCAGCGCCGGCTTCCACCACGGCTCGGAGTACCAGCCCGCCGGGACCGGCCGCCCCGCGACGTTCCCGCCCGGGTAGTAGTGCGAGTTGCGGTCCGAGGGGTTCGGCGAGGCGCTGTAGCTCTGGCCCTCGACGTCGACGTTCCGCTCCTCGGTGACCGCGCCCGCGCGCTGCTGACCGGGCAGCGGCGGCAGCTCGGGGCCGGGGTCCATGTCCATGGCCAGCCGCGCGGCCCGGACGTAGTAGAGGCCCTCGTAGGCGGTCTCGGTCACGCCGCGGGCCTGCGCCGGGGTCTTCGCCTGCTCCATCTGCGAGCCCGCGGCGTTGTAGCGCTCGGACGCGTCGGCGAGCGCCTGCTTCGCGGCCTCGTTCGTGCCGATCAGGTTCAGCACCTGGCCGCCGAGGCGCTCGAGCCAGCGGCGCGCGTCGGACTTGGCGTCCTCCAGCTGTGCGGCCTGGCCCGCGCCACGGTTGCGGACCAGCCAGATGACACCACCCACCACGGCGAGCAGGATCAGAATGGTCACGAGGTCCACGGGTCTCTCTCCCTGTACTCCGAATCGTCTACGGAGATAACGGACGAAAGCCCGCGTCCGTTCCCGGGGCTACCCTGCCAGGGTGTCCGAGAGCAAGCCCGTCGAGGCCTGGATGACCGACATGGACGGCGTGCTCGTCCACGAGGGGAACATCATCCCCGGCGCCGACGAGTTCGTGAAGCGTCTGCGCGAGACCGAGACTCCCTTCCTGGTCCTCACCAACAACTCGATCTACACCCCGCGCGACCTGCAGTTCCGGCTGCGCAACACCGGCATCGACGTCCCGGTGGAGTCGATCTGGACCTCCGCGCTGGCCACCGCGACCTTCCTCGACCAGCAGCGCCCCGGCGGCTCGGCCTACGTGGTGGGCGAGGCGGGCCTGACCACGGCCCTGCACGAGATCGGGTACGTGCTCACCGACTCCGCGCCGGACTACGTGGTGCTGGGGGAGACCCGCACCTACAGCTTCGAGGCGGTGACGACGGCGATCCGGCTGGTCGAGGCGGGCGCCCGGTTCGTCGCCACCAACCCGGACGCCACCGGGCCGTCGAACGAGGGGTCGCTGCCCGCGACCGGCTCGGTCGCCGCGCTGATCACCCGGGCCACCGGGGTGGACCCCTACTTCGTGGGCAAGCCGAACCCGCTGATGATGCGCGCCGCGCTCAACCGTCTCGGCGCCCACTCCGAGACCACGGTGATGATCGGGGACCGGATGGACACCGACGTCGTCGCGGGCCTGGAGGCGGGCATGCGCACGGTGCTGGTGCTCAGCGGGATCATGCGTGCCGACCGGGTGGACAGGTACCCGTACCGGCCGAACCGGGTGGTCTCGTCCATCGCCGAGCTGGTCGACGACGTGTAGCGGTCGGCCCAGGTGGTCCACGCCGGCGGGCACGCCGGCGTGGACCGGCGGCCGGTGAGGGAGGGGTGTCTCCCGGCCGCGGGAGGGGCGCCCCGTGTCCGCCCGGTCACCCGTTCGGGTACTCGGCGCCTCGGGGGGAGACTCGCCGGGCTCTCACGCCGTGTTACGGCGCGTTCGGACCATTTCATCATGCTCCGGACTTGCGAATCACACACATGTGATTACCCTCGGACGTCATGAGTGACACCGTGTGGTGGAGCTGCCCGGAATGCGGTTCCTATGCCGAGATGTCCGGCGAGGAGACGGCGGGTTTCGCCGTCGAGTGCCCGGACTGCCCGAGCCCGATGGTCTCCCAGTGGGTCTGGGACGAGCCGAACGCCGCCTGATCCTCAGCGACGTGGTCCGCCCGGAGCCCCACCGCCGGCCGACGGGGTGGTCCGGGTGTCGATCCGGACCGGCAACGAGACGGCGTAGCCGCCCGTCGGGTCGCCGGTGACGGTCGCCAGCTGGGACGCGCCGCCGTCGTCGCCGAAGACACCGTCGGTGTCGAGGCTCAGCTCCGCGAGGTTCGGCACCGAGGACGCGTAGCCGGACTGTGCGTAGACCGCCTCGCAGACGTCCCGCGGCAGCGCGACCTGCGAGGTCGCGACGGCGTTCGCGGAGTCGGTGATGCTCGCCCCGTCCGGGTAGACCTCGAGGTGCACGTGCGGCCACCGGCCCGGGTAGCAGGCCGGGAAGACGCTCGTGAAGCGCACCGTGCCGTCGGCGTCCGCGATCTGCACACCGCGCAGGTAGTTCTCGTTCTCGACGCCCTCGGAGTAGAGCGAGTAGCGACCCTCCCGGTCGCAGTGCCACACGTACACGGCCACACCCGCGAAGGCCGAGCCTCCGTTCGCCAGGTCGGCGACCGTCAGCTCCAGGGTCATCGGAACGCCCTCGGCCGTCGCCGACCCGGTGCCGATGCTGGAGCGGATGTCGCTGCGGACGATCCCGCTCTCGGCCAGCGCGTTCGGCCCGTTGGAGCCGTCCCCGGGATAGGGGCCCGCGGTCTCGTCGGGGATCTCGCCCGCGCTCGTGGTGGCCGTCGCGGCGCTCGACGTCGTGGTGCCCGCCCCGCAGGCCGCCAGACCCAGGGTGGCCGCCCCGACACCCAGCACGCGCAGCATCCGCCTGCGCCCGAGCAGCGTGCCCATGTCGAACGCGAGCCCCTGGTCGACGACCTCCTCGTCGGGTCGGGGGAGGCGGCGGCCCCGGTAGGCCGGGGAGTGCGACATCTCGTTCGGCATGGGACGAACGCTAGGGAGTCGGGCTGTGGGTCTGCTGTGCGGCGCCTGTGACCGGCCGGAGCACCGCGAGGTGCCCGGGGATCTGCTCCCGCACGCCCGCCGCCCGCATCGGCACCGCCGCGATGGTGGCCGAGTGGTCCACGACGACCCGCTCCCAGCGGCTGGGCGGGAACGCGTCGGCGAGCTCGGCGTCGCCGAAGGGCCGCGGCCGCGGGATCCCGGTCTCCAGGGCCCTGGCCAGCGGCCGGGGGATGCCGTGGGGGCCCGCACCCAGGCTCTCGAGGTAGCCGAGCAGCGGGCCCGGGAAGTCCGTCTCGGCGATCAGGACCGACCCCCGGCGCCCGACGAGCGCGGCCGCGGTCTCGGCCACCCGGCGTCGGGCGGCCGGGTCGAGGATGTGCAGCACGCCGCGCAGGAACACGGTGCAGTCGCCCAGCTCGGCGTGCAGCGCCCGGCCCAGCGCCGGGTCGGTGATGTCGCCGACCCGGAAGTCCCCGGCCCCGGCCCGCGCCACCGCGGCGGGCGCGATGTCCACCCCCACCACGCGGTCGCCCAGCGCCCGGGTCACCAGGCCGCTGCCGCAGCCGAGGTCGACGACCGGCAGCGCGGGATCGGCGTGCCGGGCCAGCAGCGCGGCGTAGTGCGCGGCCTCGGCGGGGTCCTGCGCGTCCCACAGGACCTCGTCCGTCTCGGCCCAGTAGCGCTCCCAGCGGGTCGAGCGGTCCCGGGGGGCGCGCAGGCTGAGCCGGATGACGTGGAGGAGGAGCCGGGCCCGACGGACGTTCACCGGTGGACGGTCGTCCGCAGCAGCTGCTCCGTTTCGGCCGCGGGGAGCGGTCTTCCCCACAGCCAGCCCTGCCCGTACCGGCAGCCGAGCTTCTCCAGGGCGGTGGCCTGGGCCTCGGTCTCGACCCCCTCGGCCACCGCGGCCAGCCCGAACGCGTCGACGACGGCGAGCAGCGCCGCCGCCACCCGGTGCGTGCCCGCGTCGGAGTCCAGGCCGGTGATCAACGAGCGGTCGATCTTGATGAGGTCCACGAACAGCCTGCGCACGTAGGTCAGGGACGAACACCCCGTGCCGAAGTCGTCGATGGCCACCCCGACACCGGCGGCGCGCAGCGACTCCATCGTCTGCAGCGTCTGCGCGTCCTCGCCCATCATCTGCGTCTCGGTGACCTCGAGCAGCACGTCCCGCGCAGGCACCCCGTGGCGGGCCAGGCAGGCCGCGACCGTGTCGGCGAAGCGCGGCGACCGGAACCCGACGGGTGAGATGTTCACGTGCAGCCCGAACGGCCGGTCCCCGAGCACGGTCGCCCGCCACCGCGCCAGCTGGGCCACGGCCGCGTCGAGCACCCAGGTGTCCAGCGTGACGACCAGGCCGGTCGCCTCCGCCACCGCCACGAAGTCCTCGGGCGGCAGCGGCCCGCGGACCGGGTGGTTCCAGCGCGCGAGCGCCTCCACGCCGGCCAGCCCGCGCCCGGCCAGCTCGACGATCGGCTGGTAGTGCACCTCCAGCCGGTTCTCGGCGAGCGCGCCGCGCAGGTCCTCGGCCAGCCGGAGCCGGGCGAGCGCCGCGGCGTGCATCGCGGGCTCGTAGATCTGCACGGTCCCCGGCGCCTCGGCCTTGGCCGCGTACATCGCGGTGTCGGCATCCCGCAGCAGGGTGTCGGCGCGCTGTCCGCGGGTGGCGAAGCAGACCCCGATGCTCGCCCCGACCCAGCAGGCGTGCCCGCCCGCGTGCACCGGGTGGGCCAGCGCCGCGAGGATGCGGTCCGCCACCTCCATCACCGGCTCGACCTCGCCGTCGAGCACAACCACGGCGAACTCGTCGCCCCCCAGCCGCGCGACGGTGTCCGTCTCGTGCACGACCTGCCGCAGCAGCTCTGCGACCTCGACCAGCAGCAGGTCGCCGACGGCGTGGCCGAACGTGTCGTTGACCGCCTTGAAGCCGTCCAGGTCGAGGACCAGCACGGCGGGCGGCGCGGCGCCGAGCTCGGCGTGCGCCATGGCCCGCTCGATCCGGTCGCCCAGCAGGGAGCGGTTCGCCAGCCCGGTCAGCGGGTCGTAGAGCGCGACCCGTTCGAGCTCCTGCCGCGCGGTGTGGAGCTGCTGGGTGCGCTCCGCGACCCGCGCCTCGAGATCCTCGTTGAGGGCGGCGAGCTCCTCGGCCATCATGTTGAGCCCCATGACGACGGCGTCGATCCGGTCCCCGGCGTCGGACACCGGCATCCGCCGGTCGAGGCGCCCGGACGCCAGCTCGACGACCAGGTCCACGAGCTGGTCGAGCCGGGCGTCGGCCGGGTCGGTCATCCCCGCAACCACCCCAGGGCGAGGTCCTCGTCGGTGAAGAAGCGGGTGGGGACGGGCTGGCTGCGCACGCCCAGGGCGAAGTTCGCCAGCACCCGGTCGACCGCGGAGCTGCCGAGCAGCGCGATCCGGCTGGCCGTGCAGCGGCGGGCGAACACCATGCGGGCCTCCCGGCTGAGCGACCCGGTCCCGCGCATCACCACGAGCAGCGGGTGTTCGGTGTCGCCGTTGAGCTCGTCCACCCGGCGCATCGCCCGCTCGGCCAGCTCGCCGGAGATCGCGACGCCCTGGCGCCAGCTCAGCCGGACCAGCCCGTCCGCCTCGACGACGAACGCCATGGAGTCCGGCGCGTCGTCATGCTCGTCCACCGCGACACCCTAGCGTCCCGGCCACTCTCAACGTATAGCGCCGCGGGGGACTTGCGGCAAGCCCCCGGTGGGGGCGCAAGATCTCCCGCCGGAGCGGTGAGCTGCGCGGATCGGGGGATCGCATGGTGCTGGGATTCGACGAGGTGGACCGGTCGGCGGGTGCCGTCGCCGGGGGCAAGGGCGCGAACCTGGGGGAGCTGGCCCGGATCACCGGGGTGCGCGTCCCGCCGGGCGTGGTCGTGCCCGTGCAGGACTACCGCCGCTTCGTCGACGCGGTGCCGGGCTTCGCCGCCCTGGTCGAGGGGCTCCCCGGGTCCGCTGCCGCGCTGCGAGCGGCGATCGAGGGGACACCCGTCCCCGCGGACCTCGCCGCCGAGATCACCGGGGCGCTCGGGACGGGCGGGTACGCCGTCCGGTCCAGCGCCACTGCCGAGGACCTGCCGGACGCCTCGTTCGCGGGCCAGCAGGACACCTTCCTCGACGTCCCGCCGGGGGAGGTCGTGGAGCGCGTCCGCACCTGCTGGGCCTCGCTGTTCACCGACCGTGCCGTGGCCTACCGCGCCGAGCGCGGCATCCACGAGGGCCGGGTCGCCATGGCGGTGGTCGTGCAGGAGATGGTGGCCGCCGAGGTGTCCGGCGTGCTGTTCACCGCCGACCCGCTGACGTCCAACCGCACCGTCACCCGGATCGAGGCCGTCCACGGGCTGGGTGAGGCCCTGGTGTCCGGCCGGGTCGACCCGGACGTCTACGCGGTGCGGGCCGGCGCGGTGTCCGGCTCGGGCGACACCCTGTCCGAGGCACAGGTGCGGGAGCTGGAGGAGCTGGGCAGGCGGATCGAGGCGCACTTCGGCAGCCCACAGGACATCGAGTGGTGTCTGGCGGGGGACGGCGCGTTCTCCGTGGTGCAGAGCCGTCCGATCACGACCCTGTTCCCCGTCCCGCCGAACGACGGCGGCCCGCACGTGTACCTCTCCGTCGGGCACCAGCAGATGATGACCGACGCGATGACGCCGCTCGGGCTCTCCGTCTGGCAGCGGACCACGCCGATGCCCATGGCGGAGGCGGGCAGCAGGCTGTTCGCGGACGCCACCCCGCGGCTGCGTTCACCCGCCCTGCGGCGCGCGTTCCTGAGCGTCATGGGTACCTCGGACCCGCTGATGCGTGACGCGCTGGAGACCGTCCTGGACAGGGGGTTCATCCCGCTGGACGAGGAGGACGGCGCCGCGGTGCCCCCGGTGCTGGGCGGCGGGCCACCGCCGATCGCCGCCGACCCCGCGCTGGTGCAGGAGCTGATCGCGGGCACCCGGGCCTCGCTCGCGGCGACCGCGAAGGGCCTGGCGGGGTTGACCGGCACCGCGCTCGTCGAGTTCGTCGAGGCCGACTTCGCCGAGCTCCGCCGCGTGCTCCACGACCCCCGCAGCGCCCGGGCCTTCCTGTCCGGCATGGACGCCGCCACCTGGCTGGACGAGCACATGCGGGAGTGGCTCGGGGAGACCGGGGCGGCGGACGTCCTCACCCGGTCGGCGCCGCACAACGTCACCTCCGAGATGGGTCTCGCCCTGCTCGACGTCGCCGACGCCGTCCGCCCCTTCCCCCAGATAGTGGAGTTCCTGCGCACCGCCCGGGAGGACTTCCTCGACCGGCTGCCCGCGCTCGAGGGCGGCGCGACGGCCCGGCGGGCGATCGAGGACTACCTCGACGCCTACGGCGCCCGCTGCGTCGGCGAGATCGACATCGCCCGGCCGCGGTGGCGCGAGCAGCCCACGGCGTTGCTGCCCCTGATCCTCGGCAACGTCGACACGATGGCGCCGGGGGAGCGCGGCCGACGCGTCGAGGAGGGCCTGGCGCAGGCGCGGGCGATGGAGGAGGACCTGCTCACGCGCCTGCGCGCGCTGCCCGACGGCGAGGCGAAGGCCGCACGGACCGCGGCGGCGATCGCCCGGCTCCGGACCTTCATCGGGTACCGCGAGTACCCGAAGTTCGGCATGGTCAGCCGGTACCTGCTCTACAAGGAGGCGCTACTGGCCGAGGCGGACCGGCAGGTGGCCGCGGGGGTCCTCGCCGACCGCGCGGACCTGTTCCTGCTCCGGCTGGACGAGTTCGCCGAGGTGGTGCGCACGGGTCGGGTCTCGCCCGCACTGCTGGAGGAGCGGCGGGCCGCCTTCCGTGCACACCAGGCCCTCACCCCGCCGCGCGTGCTCACCTCCGAGGGCGAGACGCTCTCCGGCAGCTACCGCGGCCGGGACGTCCCACCCGGCGCCCTGGTCGGCCTCCCGGTCTCGGCGGGCACCGCGGAGGGCCGCGCCCGGGTGGTCCTCGACCTGGCCACGGCGGACCTCGAGGCGGGCGACGTCCTCGTCACCGCCTACACCGACCCCAGCTGGTCCCCGGCCTTCGTCACCGTCGCCGGGCTCGTCACCGAGGTCGGCGGCCTGATGACCCACGGCGCCGTCGTGGCCCGCGAGTACGGCCTCCCCGCCGTCGTCGGGGTGGAGGGCGCCACCACCCGCATCCCCGACGGCGCCCGCATCCGCGTGCACGGCTCCGCGGGCTACATCGAGATCCTCGACCACGGCCCGAGCGACCGTGCCTACTGACTGGTCGGGGTGGCGGGATTCGAACCCACGGCCTCTCGGCCCCAAACCGAGCGCGCTACCAACCTGCGCCACACCCCGTGCCGCCGAAGTCTAGACGGGAGACGGCGGGGAGCCTGCCGGAGCCCGCCGGATGATCCGCTATCCTGGCGAGGCCCTCGGAGCGATCCAGGGGCATGCGGGCGTAGCTCAATGGTAGAGCCCTAGTCTTCCAAACTAGCTACGCGGGTTCGATTCCCGTCGCCCGCTCCACCTCTGACCAGCGGTTCTTAGCTCCAGCCAGCTGGGTCAGGCCAATCTCGGGGGATCACGCGGGGTGCGAACCTCGCTTATCCTGCCCCCATGCCACGACGTTCCGGCGCTGGTGACAACCGTGCTCGGGGGTCCATCGAGACCCGGGCGAACGGCTCGTTGCGTGTGTCCGTGTACGCGGGGATCGACCCCGTCACGGGCCGTCGGCACTACCTCCGCGAGTCGGTCCCTGCGGGTCCGAAGGCGTGGCGCGAGGCCGAGGACGTGAAGACCCGGCTGCTCGCCGAGGTGTCCGCCAAGCGCAACCCCCGGACGAAGGCGACCATCGACCAGCTGCTGGAGCGCTACCTCGACCAGTTCTCCGGCTCGCCGACGACGCTCGACCTCTACCGGACGCACGTCCGCAACCACATCAAGCCCGTGCTCGGACACCTGCGGGTCAGCCAGCTCGACCCCGAGACGCTCGACTCGTTCTACGGAGAGCTGTTGCGGTGCCGCTCCCGTTGCGCAGGTCGACGGAGGGTCGATCACCACTCTGCCGAGCCGCACGACTGCAATGACCGCTGCACCCCCCACCAGTGCAGGCCCCTCGCACCGACGACCGTGCGGCACATCCACTTCATCCTGTCCGGCGCCTACAAGCGTGCCGTCCGGTGGCGGTGGTTGGCCGTGAACCCGATGGCGCAGGCCGAGCCTCCTCCGCCGCCGAGGCCGAACCCGCAGCCGCCCACGGCCGCCGAGGCGGCGCGGATCGTGAACGAGTCGTGGCGAGACCCTGACTGGGGAACGCTGGTCTGGACGGCCATGACGACGGGCGCGCGCCGCGGCGAGTTCTGTGGCATCCGGGTCTCGGCTGTGGACCTCGACGAAGGTCGAGAGACCATCTGGCTTCGCCGAGCGATCAGGCGCGAACCCGGGGCCGGCTGGACCGAGGCGGACCTGAAGACGCACCAGCAGCGTCGGATCGCGCTCGACGCCGAGACGGTCGCGGTGCTGCGAGACCACCTGGCGCGCTGTAGGGCTCGCGCAACCGCCGTGGGCGCCGAGTACCGGTCGGACGCCTACCTGTTCTCGGCGGCGCCGGACGGCTCGACGTTTCTGACCCCGGACAGCGTGACCCAGCGCTACGACCGCATGGTCGCCCGCCTTGGCATCGAGACGACGATCCACAAGCTCCGCCACTACTCAGCAACCGAGCTGATCGCCGGCGGCGTGGACCCGCGGACCGTGGCCGGCAGGCTCGGGCACGGCGGAGGCGGGACGACGACGCTCAAGGCGTACACCGCGTGGGTCTCGGAGGCCGACCAGCGGGCGGCCAAGGGGCTCGGTGCGGGGATGCCGCAGCGCCCGGCGGAGATGGACGACGCCGAGTGGATCAGGGCCTCGCCCCGGTACCCGTACCAGCGCGTCGCCGCGGCCGTGGCTCGAGACGTCGCGGATGGGCGCCTCATTGCGGGTGACTCGGCTCCCTCCGCTCCAGATCTTGTCGAGCAGCACGGAGTCTCGCTCCCGACGGCAAAGCGGTCTCTTGTCCTGTTGACCGAGTGGGGCATGCTGGCGCGAGAGGGCCGCGGCCAGCTCCGTATTGTTGGGCCGGCAGAGGAGCTGGCGTCCGTTGTGCCAGCAGCCGAGCCGTCGGTGCCAGCCGCCCCTTCTGCTCCACCGGCGATCAGGTTGCTCACGCTGATCGTCCGGCACCGGGGGAGCGAGGTCGCGAAGTTCTCGACCGCTGCTGACCCGACGGACCCGGTCGCCCTTCACCGCATCCTTGCGGCCGCAGTCCGCCGGGCCGGCGGCGACGACACGAACATCCGCGACTACGAGATGGACGTCAAGGTGCCCGGCGAGTCCGAACCGCTGCTGACCTTCGTCACGTCGCCCTGGACGATGTAGCCGCACTGTCCGGGCTACGCTCCGGGCAGCGACCCGCGTAGCTGATCAAGGCTCCGATGAGGTACGTACGCCTCGTCGGGCTTGGGTTCGTCGAGAGTCAGATTGCCACGCTCCAGGCCTCCTGCGTCGAACCGGGACGCGGTGAGCACATAGAAGCTTCGGTGGGGTGCTCATTGAACGACTCGTCGATGAACGCCGTTCGCTCTGGGAGCATCACTCCAGTGGTGCGGCAGGCCACCTTGGAGGGTCGTCGGCGAAGTGCGGGGACGACCCTCAGGCCCGGGTCGTCTTGGTGCAGGATGGCACATCAGAGCTCTGCGAGCTGCGCAGGAAGATCCGACAGATGGTCGACCGTGAGGGTGGGCGGTGCGTCGTCGAACGTTGTGGGGGCCGTGCCGCCCGGTTCGAGAACGAAGCCCCAAGGGCCGCGACGGACCCATACTCCATTGATGCCGCGCCGCACGGCGGGCGCGATGTCGTTGTCGAGGCGGTCCCCGACGTAGGCGATCTCTTCCGGTCGGTGACCGGAGACGGCGATGAGTTTGTCGAAGAACGCCTCCGACGGCTTGTTCACGCCCCAGTCGTCGGATGTGGCGATGAGATCAGCGGGCAGGTTCAGCTCGCGGATGAAGGTGCCGGCTCGCAGGGTCTGGTTCCCGGCGATGCCGACGAAGTACCCGGCGTCCCGAAGCTGTTGCAGGCATGGGCGGGCGTCGGGGTAGAGGTCTTGGGCGTTGAGGTACTCGCCCAGTCCGGTGTCGAGGCGGGCTTGTCGTTCCTTGTCGAGGTCGAAGCCGGGGCGGAAGTGCTGGAAGACCTGACGGTAGTCCTGGCCGCGGGCGATGACGGCTCCGAACACGGAGGAGAAGGTGTGTCGGGGGACGCTGAGCCAGTCTGCCCAGGTCCCGTACTCGCGGGACTCGTCGATCAGGGTCTCGCCGACGTCGAACCAGACGGCGCGGATGGGCACGAGCGAGGGTCCTT
Source organism: Pseudonocardia sp. WMMC193 (assembly GCF_021728735.1). NCBI lineage: Bacteria > Bacillati > Actinomycetota > Actinomycetes > Pseudonocardiales > Pseudonocardiaceae > Pseudonocardia > Pseudonocardia sp. WMMC193. Next base: position 6,807,785 of record NZ_JAKKDO010000003.1, read on the forward strand.
CCGGTCAGGCGATCATCGTGAGCTGGTCGTCCAGTGCACGAACGGCAGGTGAGGCGTTCCAGGGTTGAACGGCTGCCCGGAACTCTCGCAGACGGTCGGAGCCCGTGGCGTAGCCGGCTCGGTGGAGGTGATCGGCTGCGTCTGCGGCGGTTCGACAGGCCTGGTCCAGGTCGCCGTTGTGCAGGTGTGCCGTGGCGAGATCGCAGAGGAACACCGCCCGCTGTTTGACGGCTTCGGGTGGCAGGCGGCCGAGGGCACCTTCGAGGGTGCGGAGTGAGTCTGTCGAGCGGCCGGCACGGAGCTGAACGTATCCGGCGAAGCCGTCGAGCCTGGTGCTGTCGTAGAAGTCGAACCAGGGCAACTCCGCCGACAGCCCGGGGGCGGACATCGCTGCGCGGGCGCGGTCGATTGCCGCCATGGCGGCGCCTTCGGCGCCAGCGTTCGTGTGCATCTCGGACTCGACCGCGGCGAGCCACGAGGAGACCGGACCGTGTGGCTGCTGGGCGATGTGCGTGGCGGCTCCGCGGAGGTAGTCGAGCGCGGCACGGTAACTGAGCTCCGCGGCCGGGATGAATGCGGTGTGGCCGAGGGCCGAGGCCGCTTGCAGGTGGTCGCCGGCTTCGCGGGCTGACTCGAGTGCGAGGTTGTAGAAGCCGCGGGCTCGCATCGGGTCGTGCAGGTCGAAGAAGGCGATGCGGCCGGCGAGGGTGGCCACTCGTGCACGGTTCGCGAGCAGCTTGCGGCGGAGGCCGGGCGTGGCGCTCGCAGTCAGAGTGTCGCGGATGGTTCCCAGATGAGCTACGACAGGTGCCATCAGAACGTTCGGCGCGGCGGAGTGGTAGAGGGTCTGGTAGCGCGTGGCCAGGTCATCGAAGCCTGCGACGAGATCAGGCGTCGCTCGCAGTCCACCCGATGACGCCGGAAGTGCGATCCCGGCGGCGGGGGCCAACGTGGCGAGCTTAAGTAGCACCCGGCGGCGCATGAGTTCTTCCTTCCAGACTTCGAACAGCTTCGGCTGCAGCACGATCCCGGCTGGGCCGAGCTGCCCGAACAGATCGGCCATCACGGTCAGGTCGGCGAGGTGGTCGCTCTCTCCCGACGTCGGTTGCGGGACGACCTCCACCGGTGAGTCGAGCTCGCTGGCGCGCACGCCGAACAGCAGCGCGAGCAGCTCCCGGTAGGGGCGGCTGGGCGTCTTCACCCCGCGCTCCCACTTGGCGACCATGTCGCCGTTGACGCCCACTTGCTTGCGGCGGCGGAGCCAGGCGAGGCGGGCGATCTGCTCGGCGACGTCCTGCTGGGTCCAGCCGCGTTGTTCGCGTAGCTGACGAAGCTGGCTCGCCTGGTTCCTGCTCGTCATCTCGCCCCCTCAGCTTCACTGGATCTCGGTCTTGAGAGTAGCGGGAAGCTCCGACTATTTGGCCAGGACGGACCAGGTTGTGGACTAGTTGCGGACTAGCTGGGAGACCTCCTTGAGCTGGCCTTTCCTCGGTTCCATGGGGGCGTACTCACCAGGAACTGGAGGAGCAGTTATGGCTCTACAGCAGTCCACGGGAACACCGTTGTTCTACGACGTCAAGGCGGTGGCCGAGATGTTCCGGATGTCGCGGATGACGGTCTACCGCGCCATCCGGGACGGCGAGCTTCCGGCCGTGCGTATTCGCGGTCGCTACATCGTTCCGGCCAAGGTCATCGACGCGCTCGTCGCTGCCGCTGAGTCGTCCGCGGCGGAACGGCCCGCAGTCCATCCGTTGATTCCGGCCCAGCCGCGATGAACGGCGGCCTCAAGCAGATCGATATGGCCGTCGAGCGGATCGGGCGCCTGCGCGCGGGCCTCCTGGCTGATCGGTCCGCGGAGAACCGCGCAGAGCGCCTGGCGTCGCTGTTCGAGTCGGAAGCCCGGGTGTGGTCACAGCTATTCGAGGTTGCCGACCTCCGCCCGGTGTGGCGGGCAGCTCTTGTCGCTGAGCAGGAAGCTCGACGTCAGGCGGCGTGCTGGCGCAGGCGAGCGGTGGCCGAGCCGCGATGCAGGTCCGGGTCGTTCCCCGTCGCGACGGATGGGTGAGCCGTGCAGGCAGTCGGAGTGCTCATCTTCGTGGCGATCGTCGGCGCCTTCATTTGCGCGAGGTCACGGTCGGCGGGAGGTGCGATCGCGTTCGCGCTCTTGGCCTTGGTGCTGTTCATCGCGACTCCGGTCGGCCAAGGCCTGCCGGCTGCGATCGGCACGTTCCTCGACGTCGTCGATGACGCAGCAACACCTGCCCTGACGGATCGCGAACCGGACGAGGCGGGAGCCGGTGGATGACGGCCAGGACGACGAACAACAACTCAGGGGTGGGTCGGCCCGGCGACGGGTTCTTGGCGGGACACAGCCGCCGGGCCGTTCTCACCGCACATCAGCAGACGGCAGGAGAAGTTCCGATGGTAGGGCGAGACGCAGACGAAGGGCAGGCCCGGCCGGCAAGTGCACGGTGCCGCGACGTGGACACGGAGGTGTTCTTCCCCGTCGCGGAGGCGGGCCCGGTGCGTGAGGGGGAGGTGGCGCGAGCGAAGGTGATCTGTTCGGGCTGCCCGGTGCGGGCGCAGTGCCTGGACTGGGCGATCGTGTCCCTCCCACACGGGGTGGCGGGCGGTCTCGACGAGCACGAGCGCGCCGAGCTTCGCCGCGGCCGGCGCATCCAGCGTCCGGACGGGATGCGGCCGACGATCGTCGTGCCGGTCGGAGCGAGGGACCTGCCGCCGCGCGAGCGGGGTGAGGTGATCGCCGCCGGTCGCCGGGCACTCGCCGACGGGATCCCGCGTCCGCGGGTCGCGGTCGAGTTCGGGGTGTCGCGTCGGACGGTCGACCGCTGGGCTGCCGGTCTGTCCTGCGGAGGTGTCCGATGAGCGCGATCGCGCGTCGGTTTCAGACGCTGATGGAGGAGGTCGCGGTCGAGCAGTTCGAGGGCCAGGTGGTCATCGAGCCGATCGAGGGCTATCAGATGCTGACCCGGCGACGGCTGGTCGACCCGCTGCCCGGTGTACGGGCCGCGGCGGTGGTTCGCGACGCCGCCCGCCGCGTGCTGGTCGACGCCGTCGAGGCGTCGCGAGCGGCGGGCCGCTCGTGGGACGAGGTCGGCGCCGCGCTCGGGTTGCCGGATGACGGTGACCCGGTTGGCGAGGTGGCGTTCGCCCTGGTGGTCGAGCGGCGCGAGCCGGAGCGACCGCGCGAGCTGTTTCACGTGCCCTCGACTTCGTGGCGTTGCGGTTCGTGCGGCGAGCTGGTGAGCGATCGCGGGCCGTTCGAGTCGCAACCGGTCGACAACGAGTCCGGCCACGCCGACGACTGCGCGCGGCATCTACCCGACGTGCGGGCATGGCGCGAGCGCACGGGTTGGGAGGACTGACTCATGGATGTGTTGCTGAGCCCGACTCCGCTCCTCCTGCTCGGCCTGATCGCCGCCGCGGTGCTGGCCTGGGCCCGGCGGGCTCGAGGAATCGCCCTCGGCCTCGGGCTGCTCGCACTGCTGCCGGCGTTCACGATCATCAAAGCGCTGCCGTGGCCGCTACTGCTCGTGCCCGCCCTCGGTCTGCTGGTCCTCCTTCGGTACCGGTGGACGCGGTCGGCATCGGTCGTCTCCCGGTGGGGCGCTCGGTCCCGTCGCAAGTCCGGGGTCGCCTCGACGATGGACATTGTCCGCTTCGGCGGGTCTGCGGCGATGCTGCGCCGCGCCCCAACGGTGCGCCCGTCCTTGGAGGTGCTGTCGCGGTGGGAGCTGATGACCCTCCCGGTCCCCGAGGTGGCGGTGCGGTTGTGCCGCTCGGGTGGGCAGTGGGTGTGGTCGTCCAACGAGGACGTCGTCGTCTCCGTTGGCGGGCCGCGGTCGGGGAAGTCCGGCTGGCTGGCAGGGCAGATCATCGACGCCCCCGGCGCCGTCCTGGCCACCAGCACCCGCCTGGACCTCCTCGAACTGTGCACCCCGTACCGGGAGCGCAAGGGCCCGGTCCTGGTGTTCAACCCGGCCGGTCTCGGTGAGGTCGTCTCGACGGTCACCTTCGACCCGCTGACCGGCTGCCAGGACCCCGTCGCCGCAGCGGAGCGTGCGGCGGACTTGCTCTCGGCCGTGTCGTCGTCCAGTGGTGGGGATCGGGAGTACTGGGAGCTGCAGGGCCGCCGAGTGTTGGAGGCGCTGCTGCACGCCGCGGCGTTGGGGCACAGGTCGATGCGCGAGGTCATGGACTGGACCGCCGACCCCGAGACCGCGCGCAAGGAGGTGACCGCGCTGCTGCGCCGGTCGCCGGAGCCGGGGTTCGGGGTGTCGTTCGAGCAGTTCGTGACCACCAACGACCGCACCCGAACCTCGATCACCTCGACGATCATGCCCGCGCTCGGCTGGCTCACCTCCGCACCAGCGAGGGCAGCGGCCGCTCTCGGGCCCGAGGGGGCGCGCCCGCTCGACGTCGGTGACCTGCTGATGGTGCGGGGGACGGTGTTCCTACTCGGCGGGGAGGAGTCCCCGACGGCGCCGCTGGTGTGCGCGTTGACCGGCTTCATCGCCCGCGAGGCCCGCCGGATCGCGGCCACCAAGCCGAGCGGGCGTCTCGACCCGGGGTTGCGGCTCGCGCTTGACGAGGCCGCGTTGATCTGTCCTGTGCCGTTGGAGTCGTGGACCGCGGACATGGGCGGGCGTGGGGTGTCGATCCTCGTGGTCGTCCAGTCCCGCGCGCAGCTGCTCGCCCGCTATGGCGCGCACGGGGCGGCGACGATCCTGAACAACGCCGGCGCGGTGATTGTCAACGGCCAGCTCGTTCTCCCCGTTGGCGGCCAGTAGTTCTCCCCACTGGTGGCCAGTTGGTTCTCCCCGACGGCGGCCAGATATTTCCCCGCCTGGGGTCGTGCCCGGGTCAGGTCAACGGGCTCACCCCCTTGCCAGAGGTGGCCTGGGCGAGGCGGTAGCTGTCGCCCTGGGTGACGACGATGTGGGCGTGGTGGAGCAGCCGGTCGACCGTGGCGGTGGCGAGGGTCTTCGGCATGATCTCGTCGAACCCTGAGGGGTGCAGGTTGCTGGAGACGGCCAGCGAGCGCCGCTCGTAGGCGGCGTCGACGAGCCGATAGAAGCCCTCCGCGGCATCCGGTGAGACGGGCAGCAGCCCGATGTCGTCGACGATTATCAGGTCGGTGCGGATCAGCCGGGCCAGCGCGCGGGTGATCGAGTCGTCGGCGCGGTGGCGGCGGACGAACGCGCCGAGGTCTTCGATGGTGAACCAGGCGACGGTCATCCCGGCCTCGACCGCGGCCTGCCCGAGCGCTTCGCAGAAGTGGCTCTTCCCCGTCCCGGACGGGCCGCAGACGCAGAGGTTCTCCCGGCGGCCGACCCATTCCAGGCTGGTGAGCGCGTCCTGGGTCGGGCGCGGGATCGTCGAGGCCGAGGCGTCCCAGTCCTGCAGGGTCTTCCCGGCGGGGAACCCGGCGCGGGCGCGGCGGGTCCGCAGGTTCGTCGCGTCCCGGCCGGCGGCCTCCTCGGCGAGCAGCACTCGGACCAGCTCGGCGTGGTCCCAGCGCTGGGCTCGCGCGGTCGGGATGAGCTCGAGCAGGTGGCGGCGGATGTGCGGGAGCTTGAGCCGGCGGGTGAGCTCGACCGCCTCGGCCAGCGGATCACCGGCCGAGCCGGCAACGCCCGCCGAGCTCGGTGTCGTGGTAGCGCTCATGCGGGCTCTCCAGTCGGTTGCGGCCCAGCGGACCCAGTGCCGGACTCAGTGCCGGGGTCAGGATCTGGTTCGGGGCCAGGAGTTAGGCCGAAGCCGGACCAGGCGGCGGTGCCCGGCTGGAGGCTGTGGGTCTCACTCGCCTGCGTGGCGGGCTTGGCGACGGTCTCCCCGGCTTGGTGGGCGAGGATGCGCAACAGGTCGTTCTCGGCGAACCGTCCCGCGATCGCCGCGGTGCCCAGGGCCTGGTCGACCTGCCCGGGCGGGTGCAGCTTGGCCAGCGCGACGGCCTCGGTCATCTTCCGCCGGACCCCGCGGGCCCCGGCCGCGGCCGCCTCGACCAGCCAGGCCGCAGCGCCCGGCCCGAGCGCGAGGAACGCCGCCTCCGCAGCGCTGGTGGCCCGCGGTGTCCGCTCGCCGTGCGCGTTCGCCGCGGCGGTGCGCGGCGGGTAGTGCGCGTCGTCGATGACCGGGCTGCCCGGGGTCGACCGTCCGTGCCGTGCGACCTGGACCGGCCCGTCCTGCCCGACGGCAGTGACGATGAGGTCGTCGCCGTGGAAGCGGACCCAGACCCGCGTGTCGACCAGCTCGTGGGGCACCGAGTAGCGCACGCCCTCGACCGAGACGGTGGCGTCCCAGTTCACCCGACGGGTGGTGCCGAACGCGACCGTGAACGGAGTGGAAGGCAAGGGGTGCAGGCGCAGGCGTTCCTCGGCGAGCATCTCCACCGGCGGCCGCCT
>NZ_JAKKDO010000004.1:0-31112 GCF_021728735.1 Pseudonocardia sp. WMMC193
TTGGCCGATGCCGGCCCAGCACGCGGGACGAGGCCTGGTCGGCCTCGCGCAGGATCGGGTTCTCCACCTGCGTGTAGCCGCCGCAGCTGATCAGGAACTCGTAGAACGACGACACCGCAGCCAGCACCCGGTTGCAGGTGCGCGCCGACAACCGACGCCCGTCCCCGCTGACCAAACCGAGCTGGCTGCGCTGCGCCCGCCCGGCCGAGGACTGAACCCGCAGCCAGCCCAGGAACTCCGTGGCCAGCATCGGGGAGAACCCACTGACCGGCTCGCCACGCTCGTCGAGGAACTGCAGCAGCTTCATCAGGTCGTAGGCGTAGGCCCGGACTGTGTTCGGCGAGTACTCCCGCACCGCCAACGACGACAGGAACGCCGACACCTCTGCCACCGGCACCTCGCAGTCGTCGACCACAGCCACCGTCGGCTCTCCTGGCCGCTCCGGTTCGCATTTCACCACTCGCATGACCGCGAACTAGATCATGAACCGTCGTCGTCTGACCTGCAGCTTCCTCGTCGTGGCGTAGGAGATGTCCAGATAAGTGGTGGCCTGCAGTTCAGCCAGGCGACCTGGGAGGACTTCGGCGGCACCGCGCACGCCCCGCGCGCCGACGCCGCGACCAGGGAACAGCAGATCGCGGTCGCCACGAAGGTCCGCGACCAGCGCGGCGGCTACGGCAGCTGGCCCGCCTGCGCCCGCAAGCTCGGACTCCCGCGATGACCCCCGCGACGACCCCCGAACAGACCCTCGCGAGCACCCCCGCGATGAGTCCCACGATGACCCCCGCACCTGGGAGCAGCGCCCCGCCGAGCCCCGCCTACCCTTGGGGGTCATGACCCCGCCCGAGCCCCCCGCGCCGTCGTCCGAGGGGGGCGCGCGCATCGGGAACCGCTACCGCCTGGAGGAGCGCATCGGCGCCGGGGCGATGGGCGCGGTGTGGCGCGGGACGGACGAGCTGCTCAACCGCACCGTCGCGATCAAGGAGCTGATCGTCGCGGGCGCCCCGATGGGCCACGGGAACGACGCCGCCGAGGAGTCCCGCCAGCGGCTGCTGCGCGAGGGCCGGATCGGGGCGCGTCTGCAGCACCCGCACGTCATCAGCATGTTCGACGTCGTGGTGCACGACGAGCGGCCCTGGCTCGTCATGGAGTACCTCCCCAGCCGCTCGTTCGCGGTGGTCCTGGGGGAGAAGGGCCCGATGACGCCGAAGGACGCCGCGGCCGTCGGCGTGCAGATCGCGGACGGGCTGGCCGCGGCGCACGCGGCCGGGGTGGTGCACCGCGACATCAAGCCCGGGAACGTCCTGATCGCCGAGGACGGCCGCGCCAAGATCACCGACTTCGGCGTCTCCCGCGCCGTGGACGACGTGCAGCTCACCCGCACCGGCATGATCGCGGGCACCCCGGCCTTCCTCGCCCCCGAGGTGGCGCGCGGCCAGGAGCCGACCAGCGCGTCGGACGTGTTCGCGCTCGGCGCCACGCTCTACGCCGCGGTCGAGGGCGAGCCGCCGTTCGGACTGGACGACAACGCCTACGCCCTGCTCCACAAGGTCGCGACCGGCCGCATCCGCCCGCCGGAGCACGCGGGCGCGCTGACCGCCCTGCTCATGCGCCTGATGGCCAACGAGCCCGGCGACCGGCCCACCGCGTCGCAGGCCAGGGACGCCCTGTCCGCGATCGCGGCGGGCGGGTCCGCGGCCGGGATGGTGGCGACGGCGCCGGTCACGCAGGTCGCCGCAGTAGCGTCCCCGCCGCCGCCGGAGGGTCCGCGCACCCTCACCGACCTGCCCGCCGCGCCCCCGCCGAGCACGCCCCCGACCCGCCGCCGGTGGGTCCCGATCCTCGTCGGCGTGCTGGCCGTGCTGGTGGTGGGCGCCGGCGTCCTGATCGGTGCGCTGCGCGCGAACACCGGGCAGCAGGAGGACCCGCCGCCGGTCGCGGCGGGGCCGACCACCACGGCCGCGCCGCGCACCACCACCGCCGCGCCGACGACCACGACGCCCCGCCCCACCACCACGACCCCGACGACGACCCCCGCGAGCGACGGCGCGGTGGCCTTCGTGCAGGACTACTACGGGCTGCTGCCCGAGGACCCGGACGCCGCGTTCGTACGGCTCAGCCCGCAGGCGCAGGCGGCCTCGGGCGGGATCTCCGGCTTCCGGAACTTCTACGCGGGCATCCGGGACGTGCAGGTGCAGAACGCCCGCAGCTCGGGGAACGGCCAGGTCTCGGCCACCATCGTCTTCACCAGGGCGGACGGCTCCACCAGCAGCGAGCCCTACACGTTCACCGTGCAGGACGACCTGATCCAGTCCTTCTCGCGGGCCTGAGCGGACCGCCGCCTCACGCCGTCTGGGAGGCCGGTTCCTGCAGGTGCGCGGTGACCCACCCCACCACCTCGCGGACGAACTGCGCCCGGTGGGCGACGGCGTGGGTCTCGTGGCCCTCGTCGTCGAAGAGCAGCAGCCGGGGGGTGGCGCCGCGCTGCTCCAGGGCCGCGACCATGCGCAGCGCCTCGCCCAGCGGGACGTTCGTGTCGTAGCGCCCGTGCACCACCATCAGCGGGGCCCGGATCTCGTCGACGGCGTGGATCGGCGACAGCGAGCGCAGCAGCTCGCGGTCCGCCACCGGGTCCCCGTACTTCGTGGTCGCCGACGACGCGATCCACGGCTCGGTCTCGGCGTAGAAGGTCTCGAGGTCGCTCATCCCGCACACGTCCACACCCACCGCGAACAGCGACGGGAACCAGGCCAGTGCGACGAGCGTGAGGTACCCGCCGTAGGACCGCCCGGACACCCCGATCCGGTCCGGGTCCGCGAGCCCGGACGTGCGCAGGAACGTGACGGCCGCCCGCACGTCGGTGATGGCGGTGAACCGCTGGTCCAGGTCGTCCGCCTGGGAGAACGCGCGGCCGAACCCGGCCGAGCCGCGGACGTTCGGCGCGAAGACCTGCACCCCGGCCGCGACCAGCGCCTGGAACAGCGGGTGGAACACCGGCCGTTCCTGCGCCTCCGGCCCGCCGTGCAGCCAGATCAGCGTGGGCGCCGCGCCGTAGGCGGTGTGGGGCCGGAACAGCCAGCCGGTCAGCCCGAGCCCGTCCTCGCCGCGGAACTCGTGCAGCGTGGGTTCGACGAAGTCCTCGACCACCTCGATCTCGCCGGGGAGCACCGCGACCGGCTCGGCCAGGGGCACGTCCAGCGCGATCCGCGTGATGCCCGGCGGCATCGTGGGGCCCTCCGACGCGACGAGCAGCGTGTGCCCGTCCCGGGTGAACGCCAGCCCGGTCACGACGTCCCCGGGCTGGTCGGAGACCGGGGAGGAGAGCCCGTCCCGCAGGTCGACGAGCTCCAGCTCGCTGCGTCCGTCGACGTTCCAGGACAGCACGGCGCGGGCGCCCGCGGGGTCGAGCGCGTAGGCGTCCAGATCGTCTCCGCCGCGGGCGGCGACCTCCCAGGCCAGGGAGACGTCGTCGTCGGACACGGTGCAGGCGAGCAGCGCGGGGCGGTCCCGACCGGCGTCGGTGTGCAGGTAGAGGACGGACCCGGTGACGCCGAACCGCGCGTCCGCGACGGTGGCGTCGTGGCCGGGCAGCAGCTCCACCCGACGCCCGGTCCACAGGTCGATCAGCTCCAGGCCGCGGCGGCCGCGCCGCCCGGTCCGCACCACGACGATCCGTCCGTCCCGGCTCACCGCGCACACCACGGCGGCGGGCCCGGAGGCGAGGACCGTCGAGGACCCGTCCCGGACGTCGACGAGGCAGGCCGTGCCGTCCCCGTCCGGGCCGTAGATCGTGACGCCGACCTGGCGTCCGCTCGGCGACCACGCACCGAGGGTGACCGCGAGCGACCCGGCGGCGATCTCGCGGCGCTCCACCCCGTTCGGCGACAGCAGCAGGACCCGCGTCCGCTCCCCGCCGCCGGGGGCGATCTGCACGGCCAGCCACGCGCCGTCCGGCGACCACGAGAGGGCCACGACGTCGCAGGCCACGGTCGGGTCCACCTCGGTGTCCAACGGCGCGGCGGGCTCCTCGCCGAACGGCGCCACCCACGCCCGCGGCCGCCCGTCCCGGTCGGAGATCCAGGCCAGCAGCGTGCCGTCGGGGGACGGCAGCGGGGACCGGTAGGAGGGGACGATCAGCTGATCGCCGAGGTCACCGGCCAGTTGGGCGCGCCGCCGTTCGGTGAAGCTCTCCACTCATATCCCCCTCTCCTGCAACCACATCTCCAGCAGTGCTACCTGCCACAACGCGTTCGAACCCAGGTTGGTGCGCTGCGTGTTCGGATCCGCCAGCATCCGCTCCAGCCAGTCGCTGCGGACCAGCCCCCGGGCCTTGGCCACGGGATCGGTGACGGCGGCACGCACCCGTTCGAGGAACGGCCCCTCCAGGTGCCGGATGGCCGGTACCGGGAAGTATCCCTTCGGCCGGTCGATGACCGCGTCCGGGACGACGCCGCGGGCCGCCTTCTTCAGGACCCCCTTGCCGCCTTCGCTGAGTTTCAGTTCTGGTGGGCACGCCGCCGCCAGCTCCACGAGCTCGTGGTCCAGGAACGGGACCCGTGCCTCGAGCCCCCAGGCCATGGTCATGTTGTCGACGCGCTTGACCGGATCGTCCACGAGCATGATCGTGCTGTCCAGCCTCAGTGCCGCATCCAGTGTGCGCTCCGCCCCCGGCTGCGCGAAATGTGAGGTGATGAACGCGCGGCTGGGATCGTGGTCGAGCAGCCACTCGGGTTCGAGGATGGAGGCCAGGTCGCTGTGCGGCCGGTCGGTGAACACGGCCTGGTAGGCCTCCACGGCCTGGTCCCGCGGTGTGGCGGCCAGCGGCGGGTACCAGTCGTAGCCGGCGAACACCTCGTCGGCGCCCTGCCCGCTCTGCACGACCGTCACCGACTTGGCGACCTCCTCGCTGAGCAGGTAGAACGCCACACAGTCGTGGCTGACCATGGGCTCGGACATCGCCGTGATCGTGTCGTCGACGGCGGGGAGCATCCGGGCGGGGTCGACCAGGATCTGCTGGTGGTCGGTCCCGAACTCCTTGGCGACGATGTCGCTGTACTCGAACTCGTCGCCCTTCTCCCCGCCGGCGGCGTGGAAGCCCACGGAGAAGGTCTTGAGGTCCCGCTGCCCCTCCTGCGCCAGCAGCGCGACGATCAGGGACGAGTCGAGGCCGCCGCTGAGTAGCACCCCGACCGGCACGTCCGCGACCATCCGGCGCCGGACGGCGGCGCGCAGCCCCTCGAGCACGGCCTCGGTCCAGTCCGGCACGGACAGCCGTCGCTCGTGGACGGGGGTCCAGTAGACGTGGTCGGAGAACGTGCCGTTCGCCTCGTAGGTCCGCACGGTGGCGGGCGGCAGCTTCCGGACGCCGTTCAGGATCGTCCGCGGCGCCGGCACCACCGAGTGGAAGGTCATGTAGTGGTGCAGCGCGACCGGGTCGATGGACGTGTCGACCTCGCCCGCCGCCAGCAGCGCCGGCAGCGAGGAGGCGAACCGGATCCGGCGCGGGCCGGGGGAGTAGTACAGCGGCTTGATCCCCAGCCGGTCGCGGCCCAGGACGAGCCGCCCGGTGTCCCGCTCGGACACCGCGAACGCGAACATCCCCTTGAAGTGCTCCACACAGGCCGCGCCCCAGTGCGCGTAGGCCTTGAGCACGGTCTCGGTGTCCGAGTTCGAGAAGAACGTGTGCCCCGCGGCCTCCAGCTCGGTGCGCAGCTCGCGGTAGTTGTAGATGCAACCGTTGAACACCACGGCCAGGCCGAGCGCCGAGTCGACCATCGGCTGCGCCCCGCGCTCCGACAGGTCGATGATCTTCAGCCTGCGGTGCCCCAGCGCGACCGGCCCCGCGGCGTGCACCCCGGTCCCGTCCGGCCCCCGCCGTTCGAGGGCCTTGGTGATCCGCGCGACCACCGCCGGATCCGCCGCCTCCCCGTCGAACCGCATCTCGCCCGCGATACCGCACATGTGCCACTCCCTACCCGTGCGCGGCGAGTGGTGCCAGAGCACCACTCGCCGCGCACGACCTCAGCGCAAGATCCAGGTGTCCTTCGCCCCGCCGCCCCGCGACGAGTTGACGATCAGTGAGCCTGCCGGCGCGACCCGGGACAGGGTGGCGGGCACCACGTCGAGGTGCGCGTTGCCGCCGTACTGGCTCTGGAAGACGAACGCGCGCAGGTCGACCGCGCGCGGCTCCAACCGGCGCCCCGAGAAGGTCGGGTGCGTGGAGAGCTGCACCATGTCCTGCGCCACCCACCGCGCGGGCTCGGCGCGGATCTGCTTCTCCACCTCGGTGAGCTCGGAGCGCTCGGCGTGCGGGCCGATCACGATCCCGCTGCCGCCGTAGCCGTCGACCGGCTTGAGGACGAGCTCGTCCAGCCGGTCGAGCACCTCGGCGCGCCGCGCGTCGTCGACGCACGGGTAGGTCGGCACCGAGTCGAGCAGCGGCTCCTCGCCGAGGTAGAAGCGGATCATGTCCGGGACGTAGGCGTAGACCAGCTTGTCGTCCGCGAGCCCGTTGCCCAGGGCGTTGAGCAGCGCGACCCGCCCCTTGGCGACGGCGGCGGCCAGGGCCCGTCCGATCGGGCGCATGTCCGCGCCGCGCGAGGACATGAGGTCCTTCTCGTCCATCCGACGGTAGAGCGCGGAGAGCCGCCGCTTGCTGCCGACCGACACCAGGTAGACGCCCTCGTCGGTGACCTGCAGGTCCCGCGGGGTGACCACCGGGACCCCCATCTGCGTGGCGAGCAGCTCGTGTTCGAAGAACGCGGAGTCCGACGGGCCGGACGAGAGCAGCGCCACCTCGTCGTGCCCCGGGGTGCCGGTCTCGGTGGCGGAGAGCAGCGCGGCCCGCAGCCGCCCGGGCACGTCCTCCAACCCGACGACGCCGGTGGGCGGCTCGAGATCGCTCATCACCGACCGCACGAGCCGCCGGGACATGATCGAGTACCCGATGCCCGAGGGCACCCGCAGGTTGTCCTCCAGGACGAGCCAGTGGTCCGGGGCGTCTCGGACCAGGTCGATCCCGGCCACCGCGATCCGGACGACGTCCGCGGGCACGATCTCGCCGTTGCGGTGCCTGCCGGGTGCGTTGTCGAGCACGGCGGCCGGCACGATCCCGTCCCGGACGATCCGGCGGTCGCCGTAGGCGTCCCGCAGGAAGTGCTCGAGGGCCTGGACGCGCTGGCCGAGGCCGGGTTCCAGCGTCTGCCAGTCGTCCGCCGTGATGATCCGCGGGACCAGGTCCAGCGGGAACAGCCGACCGTCGTCCCCGAAGGTGACGCCGCGGGCGCGCTGCTCGGTCGCCAGCGCGGCCTCGGCCGCGACCAGGCCGCGCGGCCCGAGCCGGTCGAGCGCCCGGAACATCCAGCCGTAGGCGGGCAGCACGGTGCCGCCGTCGGAGACGGCCTCGTCGAAGGTGGCGGGGTGGTAGTCCTGCAGCAGGGCCTGGGCCAGCGGCGCCTCGACCGGCGGGTCGATCGCCAGCAGCCTGCCCTGGGTGTTCTCGATCAGGGCGTCGACGACGTCCACCAGCTCGCCGCGCCGCCCGTACATCCGCCGCTGCCGGGCCGCCCCGGACCCGCGCAGCAGCGTGCCCTGGGACAGCTCCAGGACCTGCTCCCAGTCGCCGAGCTCCTCCAGCTGCGGGCGCAGGCTCTGCACCAGCTGCCCGACGAGCAGCGGCGGGCTGACGAGCGTGGGCCCCGCCAGGTCGACGAGGTCGCCCTCCAGCCCGGACCGGGCGGCCCGCCAGGCCGCGGCCCGCAGCAGCTCCTGGCTGACCGCGGGCAGCGGCTGCCCCGCGTCGATCTCCTCGCGCGCCCGGCAGACCAGGGCACGGAACAGCCCGGCGATGAGCACGACGTCGTCCACCTCGGTGCACGCGTCGCACACCCGCAGCTCGACGGTCGGCACGTGCGCGCTGGGCCGGATGTCGAAGTAGAGCATCCCCGGGTCGGAGATGGTGCCGCTGGCGATCAGCTGAGCCACCATCGCGTCGTACTCGGCGCCCGTCTCGACCATCGCCGGCGGCCCCGCCGTGGGCCAACGCGACCACACCATGCTGCGGTAGCTGGCGTAGCCCGTGTCGTGCCCGCGCCAGTACGGGGAGCTCGCGGAGATCGCGAGCAGGATGCTCAGATACGGCGCCACCCGCCGCACGACCTGCACCGCGGTGTCCCGGTCCGGCACGTCCACGTGCACCTGCGCCCCGCAGATGTGCTGCTCGCGCACCAGCATCTGGTACTCGTGCTGCATCTTCTCGTAGCGGGCGCCCGCGGAGATGTCGTCCCCGGTCAGGTCGACGAGCGGGACGGTGCCCGCCGCGACGATCCCGAGCCCGCGCGGGCTCGCCACCGACTCCAGCCTGGCGCGGAGCCTGCGGAGGTGTCCGCCCAGCTCGTCGAGGGTCTCGCAGACCGGGGTGTTGGTCTCGACCAGCGAACGCTGCAGCTCCCGCGCGAACTCCGCCCCGTCGAGCTCGGGGAGCAGGACGTCGACCTCCGGCGCGGCGCGCCGGGTCGTGAGATCCACGACGTGGAACTCCTCCTCGACCCCGAGAAGGGGTCTCCCGGCGGCACTCATGCGAGTGACGCTAGGTGCGAATTGTTACGGGCGCATAGCCCCCAGACGGCCGCCACACCCGCTTGTACCCACCCCGGCGCCCCCTCAGCCGTAGGCCGCCTCGAAGAACGCCAGCTCCAGATCCACCGCCTCGCCGAACCGCCTGCTCACCCGGACGACGTGCGACGAGTGCGCGGCGGCCCGGTCGAACTCGGCCCGCAGGAAGTCCACCCACGCCGCGAACGCGGGGCCCCGGTGCAGGTCGATCCACTCCGCGGCGATCGGGTCGGCGGGCGTCGGCGCGTCGCGCGCCGCCCAGTCGAGGTAGAGCCACTCGGCCACCAGCAGCACGGCGAGGATCTCGGCGTAGCTCGCGTCCGCGCGCGCGGTGTCCATCAGCTCGACGAACCCGCGGGTCGGGGCGGCGAGCCCGGCCGTGGCCTCGGTTTCGGCCGAGACGCCGAGCGTGCGGAACGAGGACAGGAAGAACTCGTGCTCGTCGCCCGCGACCAGCCCGACCTGGCGGGCGTGGACCACCCGCGCGGCGGGATCGTCGCAGGTCGCGACGGCCGCGCCCATCAGGGCGAGGAACGCGTCGCAGAACTGGAAGTCCTGCACGAGGTAGCGGGCGAGGACCGTCCGGTCCACCGTGCCCGCCCACAGCTCGTCGACGAACCGGTGCCCGACGGCGGCGGCCCAGGTCTCGGCGTGGGTCCTGCGGAGCTCTTCGGAGAACGACACGGGGATCAAGTCTCGCCGACGACCGTCGCGTACTCGTCGGGGGTGTTGACGTTGACCAGTGACCGCAGCGCGGGATCGGCCGCGGCCAGCGCGGGATCCGCCAGCAGCTCCGCGGCCTCCACCCGGCGGACGTCGACGGTCGCGAACAGGTCGGGCGGTCGGCTGCGGCCCGCGGTGAGCAGGTCGGCGACGGTCGCGGCGAGCCCCACCCGGTACGCCGCGGCGAGGGGCTGGTGGTGGCCGTGCGCCACCGGGAGCAGCACGTCGTGGTCCCCGAGCAGGTCCAGCACCCGCCGGACGTAGGCCGGGTGCAGCAGCGGGAGGTCCACCGACGCGACGAACGCGGCGTCCGCCCGGCCCGCCACCGCGGCGAGCCCGGTCGCGATGCCCTGCAGCGGCCCGCGCCCCGCGACGGGGTCGGCGACGGTCTCGGCGCCGGTCGCCGGCAGGTCCTGCCCCGGCGCCCCCACCACGACCACCGGCCCGACGACGCCGCCGACGGTCGCGACGACGTGCGCCAGCAGGGGCGTGCCGCGCCAGTCCAACCACGCCTTCGACCGGCCCATCCGGGACGAGCGTCCACCCGCCAGCACGATCCCCGCCGCCCGCACCCGGTTCCCCCTGTCGTCGCCCCGCCGCACGGCTGCCAGCATGCCGCAGGCTCCTGCCCGGCCCGGCCCTGACGCTCGGGACGCCCAAGCACCGCTCAGCGACGCTTGGGACGCCCAAGCGTCAGCCGCCACCCACCACCGGAGCCGCGATCCGCATCACCCGCCCGTCCGCGCCCAGCTCCCCGCCCAGCATCTCCACCTCGCCCGCCGCGACCCGCTCGGCGGTCCAGGCGCAGGCCAGGGCGTCGAGGCAGTCGTCGAGCCGGGCGCCTGCGGGGAGGTCGGTGAACACCGACGGCGACACCCAGGTGCCCAGCGCGGCGAGCCGTCTGCCGACCCCGCGGGCCGTCTTCTTCGAGGCGAAATCACCGGGGAGCAGCCCGCGGAACGCCAGCTCGGGCGAGGCCTCCACGACCGTCGGCGGCAGGTCGACGGACAGCCAGTCCAGGATCTGCCGCCGGATGTTCCAGGTCTGGATGCTGATGCCCTTGCCGGTGAGCCGCCGCGCCACCGCGACGGCCTCGGCGTGCGAGGCGGCCTGCAGCACCGGCAGCGGGGGCGCCGGGAAGATCGACGACCGGGCCCGGCCCAGCCGGGCCGCGGCCAGCCCGTCGCACGGTCGCCACCCGGACACCGGCACCGCGAGCGGGATGTCGACCGCCACCGCGTCGCAGCCCGCCGTCAGCGCGACGACCTCGGCGGCCGAGACCACGACGTCCCACCGGACGGGTGCGAGCCGGACCACGACCCACCCTCCGGGCACCCCGTCCACACCGGCGACCCTCATGAGGCAGGATTCTCGTCGTGCGCGTCTACCTCGGCAGTGACCACGCCGGTTTCGAGCTCAAGGCGGCCCTGGTGAAGCACCTGGGCGGCAAGGGATACGACGTCGTGGACGTCGGCGCCCTCACCTACGACCCGGAGGACGACTACCCCGCCTTCTGCATCGACACCGCGCGGAAGGTGGTGAACGACCCGGGCAGCCTCGGCGTCGTCATCGGCGGGTCGGGCAACGGCGAGCAGATCGCCGCGAACAAGGTGAAGGGGATCCGCGCCGCCCTGGCGTGGAACGTCGACACCGCGAAGCTGAGCCGCGAGCACAACGACGCGCAGGTCGTCGGGATCGGCGCCCGCCAGCACACCGAGGCGGAGGCCTTCGCGATCGTCGAGGCCTTCCTCGCCACCCCGTTCAGCCACGGCGAGCGCCACCAGCGGCGCATCGACCAGGTGTCCGCGTACGAACGTGCCTGAGGGCCACACCCTCCACCGGCTCGCCCGCAGGCACCAGAAGCTCTTCGCGCGCAGGCCCGTGCGGGTCACCAGTCCGCAGGGCCGCTTCGCCGACTCCGCCGCCCTGCTCGACGGCCAGGTGCTCACCCGCGCCGAGGCCCACGGCAAGCACCTGTTCCACACCTTCGCCGCGGACCTCGTGGTGCACGTCCACCTGGGTCTCTACGGCACGTTCGACGAGGGCGAGCTGCCCGCGCCGGAGCCTCGCGGACAGCTGCGGATGCGGCTGGTCGGGGAGACCCACTTCGCGGACCTGCGCGGCCCCACGGCGTGCGAGCTGCTCACCCGCGCCGAGGTGAAGGCCATCCGGGAGCGTCTCGGCCCCGACCCGCTGCGCCGGGACTTCGACCCGGACCGGGTGTACGCCCGGCTCGCGAGGAGCTCGAGCCCGCTCGCCACGCTGCTGATGGACCAGAAGGTGATCAGCGGCGTCGGGAACGTGTACCGCGCCGAGCTGCTGTTCCGCCACCGCCTGGACCCGCAGACCTCCGGCCGGGCGCTGGACCGGGGCACGTGGGACGCGATGGCCGCGGACCTCGTCGCCCTGATGAAGGACGGCGTGCGGAAGGGCCGGATCGACACGGTGCGACCGGAGGACGACCCCCGGCGCAAGGGGCTCGCCCCGCGGAAGGACCGCCACGGCGGCGAGGTGTACGTCTACCGCCGGGCCGGGCTGCCCTGCCACGTCTGCGGCACCACCGTGCTGACCGTGACCCACCAGGCCCGCAACCTGTTCTGGTGCCCCACCTGCCAACCCTCGTGAGCGGCGATGGTCGCCCTGGCGACCATCGCCGCTCACGGGTCGACGCGCGGGATCGGCGGGGTGCGGGCAGGCTCGGGGGATGCCCGAAGGCCACACCGTGCACCGCATGGCCCGCCTGCAGCGCCGCCGGTTCGCGGGGGCGCCGGTCGCGGTGAGCAGCCCCCAGGGCCGCTTCGCCACGGACGCCGAGCTGGTCGACGGCCGGGTGCTCGCCGCCGTCGAGGCGCACGGCAAGCACCTGTTCCAGCACTACGGCCCGGATCTCGTCGTGCACGTCCACCTGGGTCTGTGGGGTCGGTTCCCCAACCGGCGGCTCCCCCTGCCGGAGCCGCGGGGCCAGGTCCGGATGCGGATGGTCGGCGAGACCCACTACGCCGACCTGCGTGGACCCTCGGCCTGCGCGGTGCTCACCGACGTCGAGGTGAAGGCCATCCGCGCCCGCCTCGGCCCCGACCCGCTGCGCGCCGACGCGGACCCGGAGGAGGCCTGGCGCCGGATCTCGCGCTCCCGCGCGCCGCTGGCGTCGCTGTTGATGGACCAGAGCGTGATCGCCGGGCTGGGGAACGTCTTCCGGGCCGAGACCCTGTTCCGGTGCGGCCTCGACCCGCAGCGGGCGGGCCGTGACCTCGGCCGCGAGCGGTTCGACGCCCTGTGGGCCGACCTGACCGACATGCTGCGGGCGGGGGAGCGGGCGGGCCGGATCGAGACGACCTGCGTGCCCGGGGGCGACGACGGGAACAGCGCCTGCGCTGGCGCGGTCTACACCTACCGCCGCGCCGGGCGCCCCTGTCTGGTGTGCGGCACCCCGATCGCCCGCACGACCCACCAGGGCCGCAACCTCTTCTGGTGCCCCCGGTGCCAGGCGGCGGACGACCCCGGAAAGCACTGACCGGCCCGGGACTGAGCGCTCCGGGCCGGTCTGTGTCGCATGGCCGGTCGTGCCGGCCGAGGTCTGCTCCGAGCATGGATTACCCGATCATCGGATTCGCAAACCCCCGATGATCAGAAGTCGAACCCTCCGCCGAAATCTCCGCCCCCGCCGAAGTCGCCTCCGCCGAAGTCCCCGCCACCGAAGTCGCCACCGCCGTCGCCGCCCATGTCGCCGCCGTCGGCCCCCATGTCACCGCCGCCCATGTCCTCGGCCTGCGCGTCCGCCAGGCCCTGCTCGTAGCCGCCCGCGTAGGCGCTGCCTGCCATGCCGGAGAACATCGCGCTGAACAGCAGCGCCGACCCGACACCCCAGGCGCCCGCCACCAGCGCCGGCTTCCACCACGGCTCGGAGTACCAGCCCGCCGGGACCGGCCGCCCCGCGACGTTCCCGCCCGGGTAGTAGTGCGAGTTGCGGTCCGAGGGGTTCGGCGAGGCGCTGTAGCTCTGGCCCTCGACGTCGACGTTCCGCTCCTCGGTGACCGCGCCCGCGCGCTGCTGACCGGGCAGCGGCGGCAGCTCGGGGCCGGGGTCCATGTCCATGGCCAGCCGCGCGGCCCGGACGTAGTAGAGGCCCTCGTAGGCGGTCTCGGTCACGCCGCGGGCCTGCGCCGGGGTCTTCGCCTGCTCCATCTGCGAGCCCGCGGCGTTGTAGCGCTCGGACGCGTCGGCGAGCGCCTGCTTCGCGGCCTCGTTCGTGCCGATCAGGTTCAGCACCTGGCCGCCGAGGCGCTCGAGCCAGCGGCGCGCGTCGGACTTGGCGTCCTCCAGCTGTGCGGCCTGGCCCGCGCCACGGTTGCGGACCAGCCAGATGACACCACCCACCACGGCGAGCAGGATCAGAATGGTCACGAGGTCCACGGGTCTCTCTCCCTGTACTCCGAATCGTCTACGGAGATAACGGACGAAAGCCCGCGTCCGTTCCCGGGGCTACCCTGCCAGGGTGTCCGAGAGCAAGCCCGTCGAGGCCTGGATGACCGACATGGACGGCGTGCTCGTCCACGAGGGGAACATCATCCCCGGCGCCGACGAGTTCGTGAAGCGTCTGCGCGAGACCGAGACTCCCTTCCTGGTCCTCACCAACAACTCGATCTACACCCCGCGCGACCTGCAGTTCCGGCTGCGCAACACCGGCATCGACGTCCCGGTGGAGTCGATCTGGACCTCCGCGCTGGCCACCGCGACCTTCCTCGACCAGCAGCGCCCCGGCGGCTCGGCCTACGTGGTGGGCGAGGCGGGCCTGACCACGGCCCTGCACGAGATCGGGTACGTGCTCACCGACTCCGCGCCGGACTACGTGGTGCTGGGGGAGACCCGCACCTACAGCTTCGAGGCGGTGACGACGGCGATCCGGCTGGTCGAGGCGGGCGCCCGGTTCGTCGCCACCAACCCGGACGCCACCGGGCCGTCGAACGAGGGGTCGCTGCCCGCGACCGGCTCGGTCGCCGCGCTGATCACCCGGGCCACCGGGGTGGACCCCTACTTCGTGGGCAAGCCGAACCCGCTGATGATGCGCGCCGCGCTCAACCGTCTCGGCGCCCACTCCGAGACCACGGTGATGATCGGGGACCGGATGGACACCGACGTCGTCGCGGGCCTGGAGGCGGGCATGCGCACGGTGCTGGTGCTCAGCGGGATCATGCGTGCCGACCGGGTGGACAGGTACCCGTACCGGCCGAACCGGGTGGTCTCGTCCATCGCCGAGCTGGTCGACGACGTGTAGCGGTCGGCCCAGGTGGTCCACGCCGGCGGGCACGCCGGCGTGGACCGGCGGCCGGTGAGGGAGGGGTGTCTCCCGGCCGCGGGAGGGGCGCCCCGTGTCCGCCCGGTCACCCGTTCGGGTACTCGGCGCCTCGGGGGGAGACTCGCCGGGCTCTCACGCCGTGTTACGGCGCGTTCGGACCATTTCATCATGCTCCGGACTTGCGAATCACACACATGTGATTACCCTCGGACGTCATGAGTGACACCGTGTGGTGGAGCTGCCCGGAATGCGGTTCCTATGCCGAGATGTCCGGCGAGGAGACGGCGGGTTTCGCCGTCGAGTGCCCGGACTGCCCGAGCCCGATGGTCTCCCAGTGGGTCTGGGACGAGCCGAACGCCGCCTGATCCTCAGCGACGTGGTCCGCCCGGAGCCCCACCGCCGGCCGACGGGGTGGTCCGGGTGTCGATCCGGACCGGCAACGAGACGGCGTAGCCGCCCGTCGGGTCGCCGGTGACGGTCGCCAGCTGGGACGCGCCGCCGTCGTCGCCGAAGACACCGTCGGTGTCGAGGCTCAGCTCCGCGAGGTTCGGCACCGAGGACGCGTAGCCGGACTGTGCGTAGACCGCCTCGCAGACGTCCCGCGGCAGCGCGACCTGCGAGGTCGCGACGGCGTTCGCGGAGTCGGTGATGCTCGCCCCGTCCGGGTAGACCTCGAGGTGCACGTGCGGCCACCGGCCCGGGTAGCAGGCCGGGAAGACGCTCGTGAAGCGCACCGTGCCGTCGGCGTCCGCGATCTGCACACCGCGCAGGTAGTTCTCGTTCTCGACGCCCTCGGAGTAGAGCGAGTAGCGACCCTCCCGGTCGCAGTGCCACACGTACACGGCCACACCCGCGAAGGCCGAGCCTCCGTTCGCCAGGTCGGCGACCGTCAGCTCCAGGGTCATCGGAACGCCCTCGGCCGTCGCCGACCCGGTGCCGATGCTGGAGCGGATGTCGCTGCGGACGATCCCGCTCTCGGCCAGCGCGTTCGGCCCGTTGGAGCCGTCCCCGGGATAGGGGCCCGCGGTCTCGTCGGGGATCTCGCCCGCGCTCGTGGTGGCCGTCGCGGCGCTCGACGTCGTGGTGCCCGCCCCGCAGGCCGCCAGACCCAGGGTGGCCGCCCCGACACCCAGCACGCGCAGCATCCGCCTGCGCCCGAGCAGCGTGCCCATGTCGAACGCGAGCCCCTGGTCGACGACCTCCTCGTCGGGTCGGGGGAGGCGGCGGCCCCGGTAGGCCGGGGAGTGCGACATCTCGTTCGGCATGGGACGAACGCTAGGGAGTCGGGCTGTGGGTCTGCTGTGCGGCGCCTGTGACCGGCCGGAGCACCGCGAGGTGCCCGGGGATCTGCTCCCGCACGCCCGCCGCCCGCATCGGCACCGCCGCGATGGTGGCCGAGTGGTCCACGACGACCCGCTCCCAGCGGCTGGGCGGGAACGCGTCGGCGAGCTCGGCGTCGCCGAAGGGCCGCGGCCGCGGGATCCCGGTCTCCAGGGCCCTGGCCAGCGGCCGGGGGATGCCGTGGGGGCCCGCACCCAGGCTCTCGAGGTAGCCGAGCAGCGGGCCCGGGAAGTCCGTCTCGGCGATCAGGACCGACCCCCGGCGCCCGACGAGCGCGGCCGCGGTCTCGGCCACCCGGCGTCGGGCGGCCGGGTCGAGGATGTGCAGCACGCCGCGCAGGAACACGGTGCAGTCGCCCAGCTCGGCGTGCAGCGCCCGGCCCAGCGCCGGGTCGGTGATGTCGCCGACCCGGAAGTCCCCGGCCCCGGCCCGCGCCACCGCGGCGGGCGCGATGTCCACCCCCACCACGCGGTCGCCCAGCGCCCGGGTCACCAGGCCGCTGCCGCAGCCGAGGTCGACGACCGGCAGCGCGGGATCGGCGTGCCGGGCCAGCAGCGCGGCGTAGTGCGCGGCCTCGGCGGGGTCCTGCGCGTCCCACAGGACCTCGTCCGTCTCGGCCCAGTAGCGCTCCCAGCGGGTCGAGCGGTCCCGGGGGGCGCGCAGGCTGAGCCGGATGACGTGGAGGAGGAGCCGGGCCCGACGGACGTTCACCGGTGGACGGTCGTCCGCAGCAGCTGCTCCGTTTCGGCCGCGGGGAGCGGTCTTCCCCACAGCCAGCCCTGCCCGTACCGGCAGCCGAGCTTCTCCAGGGCGGTGGCCTGGGCCTCGGTCTCGACCCCCTCGGCCACCGCGGCCAGCCCGAACGCGTCGACGACGGCGAGCAGCGCCGCCGCCACCCGGTGCGTGCCCGCGTCGGAGTCCAGGCCGGTGATCAACGAGCGGTCGATCTTGATGAGGTCCACGAACAGCCTGCGCACGTAGGTCAGGGACGAACACCCCGTGCCGAAGTCGTCGATGGCCACCCCGACACCGGCGGCGCGCAGCGACTCCATCGTCTGCAGCGTCTGCGCGTCCTCGCCCATCATCTGCGTCTCGGTGACCTCGAGCAGCACGTCCCGCGCAGGCACCCCGTGGCGGGCCAGGCAGGCCGCGACCGTGTCGGCGAAGCGCGGCGACCGGAACCCGACGGGTGAGATGTTCACGTGCAGCCCGAACGGCCGGTCCCCGAGCACGGTCGCCCGCCACCGCGCCAGCTGGGCCACGGCCGCGTCGAGCACCCAGGTGTCCAGCGTGACGACCAGGCCGGTCGCCTCCGCCACCGCCACGAAGTCCTCGGGCGGCAGCGGCCCGCGGACCGGGTGGTTCCAGCGCGCGAGCGCCTCCACGCCGGCCAGCCCGCGCCCGGCCAGCTCGACGATCGGCTGGTAGTGCACCTCCAGCCGGTTCTCGGCGAGCGCGCCGCGCAGGTCCTCGGCCAGCCGGAGCCGGGCGAGCGCCGCGGCGTGCATCGCGGGCTCGTAGATCTGCACGGTCCCCGGCGCCTCGGCCTTGGCCGCGTACATCGCGGTGTCGGCATCCCGCAGCAGGGTGTCGGCGCGCTGTCCGCGGGTGGCGAAGCAGACCCCGATGCTCGCCCCGACCCAGCAGGCGTGCCCGCCCGCGTGCACCGGGTGGGCCAGCGCCGCGAGGATGCGGTCCGCCACCTCCATCACCGGCTCGACCTCGCCGTCGAGCACAACCACGGCGAACTCGTCGCCCCCCAGCCGCGCGACGGTGTCCGTCTCGTGCACGACCTGCCGCAGCAGCTCTGCGACCTCGACCAGCAGCAGGTCGCCGACGGCGTGGCCGAACGTGTCGTTGACCGCCTTGAAGCCGTCCAGGTCGAGGACCAGCACGGCGGGCGGCGCGGCGCCGAGCTCGGCGTGCGCCATGGCCCGCTCGATCCGGTCGCCCAGCAGGGAGCGGTTCGCCAGCCCGGTCAGCGGGTCGTAGAGCGCGACCCGTTCGAGCTCCTGCCGCGCGGTGTGGAGCTGCTGGGTGCGCTCCGCGACCCGCGCCTCGAGATCCTCGTTGAGGGCGGCGAGCTCCTCGGCCATCATGTTGAGCCCCATGACGACGGCGTCGATCCGGTCCCCGGCGTCGGACACCGGCATCCGCCGGTCGAGGCGCCCGGACGCCAGCTCGACGACCAGGTCCACGAGCTGGTCGAGCCGGGCGTCGGCCGGGTCGGTCATCCCCGCAACCACCCCAGGGCGAGGTCCTCGTCGGTGAAGAAGCGGGTGGGGACGGGCTGGCTGCGCACGCCCAGGGCGAAGTTCGCCAGCACCCGGTCGACCGCGGAGCTGCCGAGCAGCGCGATCCGGCTGGCCGTGCAGCGGCGGGCGAACACCATGCGGGCCTCCCGGCTGAGCGACCCGGTCCCGCGCATCACCACGAGCAGCGGGTGTTCGGTGTCGCCGTTGAGCTCGTCCACCCGGCGCATCGCCCGCTCGGCCAGCTCGCCGGAGATCGCGACGCCCTGGCGCCAGCTCAGCCGGACCAGCCCGTCCGCCTCGACGACGAACGCCATGGAGTCCGGCGCGTCGTCATGCTCGTCCACCGCGACACCCTAGCGTCCCGGCCACTCTCAACGTATAGCGCCGCGGGGGACTTGCGGCAAGCCCCCGGTGGGGGCGCAAGATCTCCCGCCGGAGCGGTGAGCTGCGCGGATCGGGGGATCGCATGGTGCTGGGATTCGACGAGGTGGACCGGTCGGCGGGTGCCGTCGCCGGGGGCAAGGGCGCGAACCTGGGGGAGCTGGCCCGGATCACCGGGGTGCGCGTCCCGCCGGGCGTGGTCGTGCCCGTGCAGGACTACCGCCGCTTCGTCGACGCGGTGCCGGGCTTCGCCGCCCTGGTCGAGGGGCTCCCCGGGTCCGCTGCCGCGCTGCGAGCGGCGATCGAGGGGACACCCGTCCCCGCGGACCTCGCCGCCGAGATCACCGGGGCGCTCGGGACGGGCGGGTACGCCGTCCGGTCCAGCGCCACTGCCGAGGACCTGCCGGACGCCTCGTTCGCGGGCCAGCAGGACACCTTCCTCGACGTCCCGCCGGGGGAGGTCGTGGAGCGCGTCCGCACCTGCTGGGCCTCGCTGTTCACCGACCGTGCCGTGGCCTACCGCGCCGAGCGCGGCATCCACGAGGGCCGGGTCGCCATGGCGGTGGTCGTGCAGGAGATGGTGGCCGCCGAGGTGTCCGGCGTGCTGTTCACCGCCGACCCGCTGACGTCCAACCGCACCGTCACCCGGATCGAGGCCGTCCACGGGCTGGGTGAGGCCCTGGTGTCCGGCCGGGTCGACCCGGACGTCTACGCGGTGCGGGCCGGCGCGGTGTCCGGCTCGGGCGACACCCTGTCCGAGGCACAGGTGCGGGAGCTGGAGGAGCTGGGCAGGCGGATCGAGGCGCACTTCGGCAGCCCACAGGACATCGAGTGGTGTCTGGCGGGGGACGGCGCGTTCTCCGTGGTGCAGAGCCGTCCGATCACGACCCTGTTCCCCGTCCCGCCGAACGACGGCGGCCCGCACGTGTACCTCTCCGTCGGGCACCAGCAGATGATGACCGACGCGATGACGCCGCTCGGGCTCTCCGTCTGGCAGCGGACCACGCCGATGCCCATGGCGGAGGCGGGCAGCAGGCTGTTCGCGGACGCCACCCCGCGGCTGCGTTCACCCGCCCTGCGGCGCGCGTTCCTGAGCGTCATGGGTACCTCGGACCCGCTGATGCGTGACGCGCTGGAGACCGTCCTGGACAGGGGGTTCATCCCGCTGGACGAGGAGGACGGCGCCGCGGTGCCCCCGGTGCTGGGCGGCGGGCCACCGCCGATCGCCGCCGACCCCGCGCTGGTGCAGGAGCTGATCGCGGGCACCCGGGCCTCGCTCGCGGCGACCGCGAAGGGCCTGGCGGGGTTGACCGGCACCGCGCTCGTCGAGTTCGTCGAGGCCGACTTCGCCGAGCTCCGCCGCGTGCTCCACGACCCCCGCAGCGCCCGGGCCTTCCTGTCCGGCATGGACGCCGCCACCTGGCTGGACGAGCACATGCGGGAGTGGCTCGGGGAGACCGGGGCGGCGGACGTCCTCACCCGGTCGGCGCCGCACAACGTCACCTCCGAGATGGGTCTCGCCCTGCTCGACGTCGCCGACGCCGTCCGCCCCTTCCCCCAGATAGTGGAGTTCCTGCGCACCGCCCGGGAGGACTTCCTCGACCGGCTGCCCGCGCTCGAGGGCGGCGCGACGGCCCGGCGGGCGATCGAGGACTACCTCGACGCCTACGGCGCCCGCTGCGTCGGCGAGATCGACATCGCCCGGCCGCGGTGGCGCGAGCAGCCCACGGCGTTGCTGCCCCTGATCCTCGGCAACGTCGACACGATGGCGCCGGGGGAGCGCGGCCGACGCGTCGAGGAGGGCCTGGCGCAGGCGCGGGCGATGGAGGAGGACCTGCTCACGCGCCTGCGCGCGCTGCCCGACGGCGAGGCGAAGGCCGCACGGACCGCGGCGGCGATCGCCCGGCTCCGGACCTTCATCGGGTACCGCGAGTACCCGAAGTTCGGCATGGTCAGCCGGTACCTGCTCTACAAGGAGGCGCTACTGGCCGAGGCGGACCGGCAGGTGGCCGCGGGGGTCCTCGCCGACCGCGCGGACCTGTTCCTGCTCCGGCTGGACGAGTTCGCCGAGGTGGTGCGCACGGGTCGGGTCTCGCCCGCACTGCTGGAGGAGCGGCGGGCCGCCTTCCGTGCACACCAGGCCCTCACCCCGCCGCGCGTGCTCACCTCCGAGGGCGAGACGCTCTCCGGCAGCTACCGCGGCCGGGACGTCCCACCCGGCGCCCTGGTCGGCCTCCCGGTCTCGGCGGGCACCGCGGAGGGCCGCGCCCGGGTGGTCCTCGACCTGGCCACGGCGGACCTCGAGGCGGGCGACGTCCTCGTCACCGCCTACACCGACCCCAGCTGGTCCCCGGCCTTCGTCACCGTCGCCGGGCTCGTCACCGAGGTCGGCGGCCTGATGACCCACGGCGCCGTCGTGGCCCGCGAGTACGGCCTCCCCGCCGTCGTCGGGGTGGAGGGCGCCACCACCCGCATCCCCGACGGCGCCCGCATCCGCGTGCACGGCTCCGCGGGCTACATCGAGATCCTCGACCACGGCCCGAGCGACCGTGCCTACTGACTGGTCGGGGTGGCGGGATTCGAACCCACGGCCTCTCGGCCCCAAACCGAGCGCGCTACCAACCTGCGCCACACCCCGTGCCGCCGAAGTCTAGACGGGAGACGGCGGGGAGCCTGCCGGAGCCCGCCGGATGATCCGCTATCCTGGCGAGGCCCTCGGAGCGATCCAGGGGCATGCGGGCGTAGCTCAATGGTAGAGCCCTAGTCTTCCAAACTAGCTACGCGGGTTCGATTCCCGTCGCCCGCTCCACCTCTGACCAGCGGTTCTTAGCTCCAGCCAGCTGGGTCAGGCCAATCTCGGGGGATCACGCGGGGTGCGAACCTCGCTTATCCTGCCCCCATGCCACGACGTTCCGGCGCTGGTGACAACCGTGCTCGGGGGTCCATCGAGACCCGGGCGAACGGCTCGTTGCGTGTGTCCGTGTACGCGGGGATCGACCCCGTCACGGGCCGTCGGCACTACCTCCGCGAGTCGGTCCCTGCGGGTCCGAAGGCGTGGCGCGAGGCCGAGGACGTGAAGACCCGGCTGCTCGCCGAGGTGTCCGCCAAGCGCAACCCCCGGACGAAGGCGACCATCGACCAGCTGCTGGAGCGCTACCTCGACCAGTTCTCCGGCTCGCCGACGACGCTCGACCTCTACCGGACGCACGTCCGCAACCACATCAAGCCCGTGCTCGGACACCTGCGGGTCAGCCAGCTCGACCCCGAGACGCTCGACTCGTTCTACGGAGAGCTGTTGCGGTGCCGCTCCCGTTGCGCAGGTCGACGGAGGGTCGATCACCACTCTGCCGAGCCGCACGACTGCAATGACCGCTGCACCCCCCACCAGTGCAGGCCCCTCGCACCGACGACCGTGCGGCACATCCACTTCATCCTGTCCGGCGCCTACAAGCGTGCCGTCCGGTGGCGGTGGTTGGCCGTGAACCCGATGGCGCAGGCCGAGCCTCCTCCGCCGCCGAGGCCGAACCCGCAGCCGCCCACGGCCGCCGAGGCGGCGCGGATCGTGAACGAGTCGTGGCGAGACCCTGACTGGGGAACGCTGGTCTGGACGGCCATGACGACGGGCGCGCGCCGCGGCGAGTTCTGTGGCATCCGGGTCTCGGCTGTGGACCTCGACGAAGGTCGAGAGACCATCTGGCTTCGCCGAGCGATCAGGCGCGAACCCGGGGCCGGCTGGACCGAGGCGGACCTGAAGACGCACCAGCAGCGTCGGATCGCGCTCGACGCCGAGACGGTCGCGGTGCTGCGAGACCACCTGGCGCGCTGTAGGGCTCGCGCAACCGCCGTGGGCGCCGAGTACCGGTCGGACGCCTACCTGTTCTCGGCGGCGCCGGACGGCTCGACGTTTCTGACCCCGGACAGCGTGACCCAGCGCTACGACCGCATGGTCGCCCGCCTTGGCATCGAGACGACGATCCACAAGCTCCGCCACTACTCAGCAACCGAGCTGATCGCCGGCGGCGTGGACCCGCGGACCGTGGCCGGCAGGCTCGGGCACGGCGGAGGCGGGACGACGACGCTCAAGGCGTACACCGCGTGGGTCTCGGAGGCCGACCAGCGGGCGGCCAAGGGGCTCGGTGCGGGGATGCCGCAGCGCCCGGCGGAGATGGACGACGCCGAGTGGATCAGGGCCTCGCCCCGGTACCCGTACCAGCGCGTCGCCGCGGCCGTGGCTCGAGACGTCGCGGATGGGCGCCTCATTGCGGGTGACTCGGCTCCCTCCGCTCCAGATCTTGTCGAGCAGCACGGAGTCTCGCTCCCGACGGCAAAGCGGTCTCTTGTCCTGTTGACCGAGTGGGGCATGCTGGCGCGAGAGGGCCGCGGCCAGCTCCGTATTGTTGGGCCGGCAGAGGAGCTGGCGTCCGTTGTGCCAGCAGCCGAGCCGTCGGTGCCAGCCGCCCCTTCTGCTCCACCGGCGATCAGGTTGCTCACGCTGATCGTCCGGCACCGGGGGAGCGAGGTCGCGAAGTTCTCGACCGCTGCTGACCCGACGGACCCGGTCGCCCTTCACCGCATCCTTGCGGCCGCAGTCCGCCGGGCCGGCGGCGACGACACGAACATCCGCGACTACGAGATGGACGTCAAGGTGCCCGGCGAGTCCGAACCGCTGCTGACCTTCGTCACGTCGCCCTGGACGATGTAGCCGCACTGTCCGGGCTACGCTCCGGGCAGCGACCCGCGTAGCTGATCAAGGCTCCGATGAGGTACGTACGCCTCGTCGGGCTTGGGTTCGTCGAGAGTCAGATTGCCACGCTCCAGGCCTCCTGCGTCGAACCGGGACGCGGTGAGCACATAGAAGCTTCGGTGGGGTGCTCATTGAACGACTCGTCGATGAACGCCGTTCGCTCTGGGAGCATCACTCCAGTGGTGCGGCAGGCCACCTTGGAGGGTCGTCGGCGAAGTGCGGGGACGACCCTCAGGCCCGGGTCGTCTTGGTGCAGGATGGCACATCAGAGCTCTGCGAGCTGCGCAGGAAGATCCGACAGATGGTCGACCGTGAGGGTGGGCGGTGCGTCGTCGAACGTTGTGGGGGCCGTGCCGCCCGGTTCGAGAACGAAGCCCCAAGGGCCGCGACGGACCCATACTCCATTGATGCCGCGCCGCACGGCGGGCGCGATGTCGTTGTCGAGGCGGTCCCCGACGTAGGCGATCTCTTCCGGTCGGTGACCGGAGACGGCGATGAGTTTGTCGAAGAACGCCTCCGACGGCTTGTTCACGCCCCAGTCGTCGGATGTGGCGATGAGATCAGCGGGCAGGTTCAGCTCGCGGATGAAGGTGCCGGCTCGCAGGGTCTGGTTCCCGGCGATGCCGACGAAGTACCCGGCGTCCCGAAGCTGTTGCAGGCATGGGCGGGCGTCGGGGTAGAGGTCTTGGGCGTTGAGGTACTCGCCCAGTCCGGTGTCGAGGCGGGCTTGTCGTTCCTTGTCGAGGTCGAAGCCGGGGCGGAAGTGCTGGAAGACCTGACGGTAGTCCTGGCCGCGGGCGATGACGGCTCCGAACACGGAGGAGAAGGTGTGTCGGGGGACGCTGAGCCAGTCTGCCCAGGTCCCGTACTCGCGGGACTCGTCGATCAGGGTCTCGCCGACGTCGAACCAGACGGCGCGGATGGGCACGAGCGAGGGTCCTTCCGGTCAGGCGATCATCGTGAGCTGGTCGTCCAGTGCACGAACGGCAGGTGAGGCGTTCCAGGGTTGAACGGCTGCCCGGAACTCTCGCAGACGGTCGGAGCCCGTGGCGTAGCCGGCTCGGTGGAGGTGATCGGCTGCGTCTGCGGCGGTTCGACAGGCCTGGTCCAGGTCGCCGTTGTGCAGGTGTGCCGTGGCGAGATCGCAGAGGAACACCGCCCGCTGTTTGACGGCTTCGGGTGGCAGGCGGCCGAGGGCACCTTCGAGGGTGCGGAGTGAGTCTGTCGAGCGGCCGGCACGGAGCTGAACGTATCCGGCGAAGCCGTCGAGCCTGGTGCTGTCGTAGAAGTCGAACCAGGGCAACTCCGCCGACAGCCCGGGGGCGGACATCGCTGCGCGGGCGCGGTCGATTGCCGCCATGGCGGCGCCTTCGGCGCCAGCGTTCGTGTGCATCTCGGACTCGACCGCGGCGAGCCACGAGGAGACCGGACCGTGTGGCTGCTGGGCGATGTGCGTGGCGGCTCCGCGGAGGTAGTCGAGCGCGGCACGGTAACTGAGCTCCGCGGCCGGGATGAATGCGGTGTGGCCGAGGGCCGAGGCCGCTTGCAGGTGGTCGCCGGCTTCGCGGGCTGACTCGAGTGCGAGGTTGTAGAAGCCGCGGGCTCGCATCGGGTCGTGCAGGTCGAAGAAGGCGATGCGGCCGGCGAGGGTGGCCACTCGTGCACGGTTCGCGAGCAGCTTGCGGCGGAGGCCGGGCGTGGCGCTCGCAGTCAGAGTGTCGCGGATGGTTCCCAGATGAGCTACGACAGGTGCCATCAGAACGTTCGGCGCGGCGGAGTGGTAGAGGGTCTGGTAGCGCGTGGCCAGGTCATCGAAGCCTGCGACGAGATCAGGCGTCGCTCGCAGTCCACCCGATGACGCCGGAAGTGCGATCCCGGCGGCGGGGGCCAACGTGGCGAGCTTAAGTAGCACCCGGCGGCGCATGAGTTCTTCCTTCCAGACTTCGAACAGCTTCGGCTGCAGCACGATCCCGGCTGGGCCGAGCTGCCCGAACAGATCGGCCATCACGGTCAGGTCGGCGAGGTGGTCGCTCTCTCCCGACGTCGGTTGCGGGACGACCTCCACCGGTGAGTCGAGCTCGCTGGCGCGCACGCCGAACAGCAGCGCGAGCAGCTCCCGGTAGGGGCGGCTGGGCGTCTTCACCCCGCGCTCCCACTTGGCGACCATGTCGCCGTTGACGCCCACTTGCTTGCGGCGGCGGAGCCAGGCGAGGCGGGCGATCTGCTCGGCGACGTCCTGCTGGGTCCAGCCGCGTTGTTCGCGTAGCTGACGAAGCTGGCTCGCCTGGTTCCTGCTCGTCATCTCGCCCCCTCAGCTTCACTGGATCTCGGTCTTGAGAGTAGCGGGAAGCTCCGACTATTTGGCCAGGACGGACCAGGTTGTGGACTAGTTGCGGACTAGCTGGGAGACCTCCTTGAGCTGGCCTTTCCTCGGTTCCATGGGGGCGTACTCACCAGGAACTGGAGGAGCAGTTATGGCTCTACAGCAGTCCACGGGAACACCGTTGTTCTACGACGTCAAGGCGGTGGCCGAGATGTTCCGGATGTCGCGGATGACGGTCTACCGCGCCATCCGGGACGGCGAGCTTCCGGCCGTGCGTATTCGCGGTCGCTACATCGTTCCGGCCAAGGTCATCGACGCGCTCGTCGCTGCCGCTGAGTCGTCCGCGGCGGAACGGCCCGCAGTCCATCCGTTGATTCCGGCCCAGCCGCGATGAACGGCGGCCTCAAGCAGATCGATATGGCCGTCGAGCGGATCGGGCGCCTGCGCGCGGGCCTCCTGGCTGATCGGTCCGCGGAGAACCGCGCAGAGCGCCTGGCGTCGCTGTTCGAGTCGGAAGCCCGGGTGTGGTCACAGCTATTCGAGGTTGCCGACCTCCGCCCGGTGTGGCGGGCAGCTCTTGTCGCTGAGCAGGAAGCTCGACGTCAGGCGGCGTGCTGGCGCAGGCGAGCGGTGGCCGAGCCGCGATGCAGGTCCGGGTCGTTCCCCGTCGCGACGGATGGGTGAGCCGTGCAGGCAGTCGGAGTGCTCATCTTCGTGGCGATCGTCGGCGCCTTCATTTGCGCGAGGTCACGGTCGGCGGGAGGTGCGATCGCGTTCGCGCTCTTGGCCTTGGTGCTGTTCATCGCGACTCCGGTCGGCCAAGGCCTGCCGGCTGCGATCGGCACGTTCCTCGACGTCGTCGATGACGCAGCAACACCTGCCCTGACGGATCGCGAACCGGACGAGGCGGGAGCCGGTGGATGACGGCCAGGACGACGAACAACAACTCAGGGGTGGGTCGGCCCGGCGACGGGTTCTTGGCGGGACACAGCCGCCGGGCCGTTCTCACCGCACATCAGCAGACGGCAGGAGAAGTTCCGATGGTAGGGCGAGACGCAGACGAAGGGCAGGCCCGGCCGGCAAGTGCACGGTGCCGCGACGTGGACACGGAGGTGTTCTTCCCCGTCGCGGAGGCGGGCCCGGTGCGTGAGGGGGAGGTGGCGCGAGCGAAGG
Source organism: Pseudonocardia sp. WMMC193 (assembly GCF_021728735.1). Lineage (NCBI taxonomy): Bacteria > Bacillati > Actinomycetota > Actinomycetes > Pseudonocardiales > Pseudonocardiaceae > Pseudonocardia > Pseudonocardia sp. WMMC193. The sequence goes on from NZ_JAKKDO010000004.1 coordinate 26,850, forward strand.
TGATCTGTTCGGGCTGCCCGGTGCGGGCGCAGTGCCTGGACTGGGCGATCGTGTCCCTCCCACACGGGGTGGCGGGCGGTCTCGACGAGCACGAGCGCGCCGAGCTTCGCCGCGGCCGGCGCATCCAGCGTCCGGACGGGATGCGGCCGACGATCGTCGTGCCGGTCGGAGCGAGGGACCTGCCGCCGCGCGAGCGGGGTGAGGTGATCGCCGCCGGTCGCCGGGCACTCGCCGACGGGATCCCGCGTCCGCGGGTCGCGGTCGAGTTCGGGGTGTCGCGTCGGACGGTCGACCGCTGGGCTGCCGGTCTGTCCTGCGGAGGTGTCCGATGAGCGCGATCGCGCGTCGGTTTCAGACGCTGATGGAGGAGGTCGCGGTCGAGCAGTTCGAGGGCCAGGTGGTCATCGAGCCGATCGAGGGCTATCAGATGCTGACCCGGCGACGGCTGGTCGACCCGCTGCCCGGTGTACGGGCCGCGGCGGTGGTTCGCGACGCCGCCCGCCGCGTGCTGGTCGACGCCGTCGAGGCGTCGCGAGCGGCGGGCCGCTCGTGGGACGAGGTCGGCGCCGCGCTCGGGTTGCCGGATGACGGTGACCCGGTTGGCGAGGTGGCGTTCGCCCTGGTGGTCGAGCGGCGCGAGCCGGAGCGACCGCGCGAGCTGTTTCACGTGCCCTCGACTTCGTGGCGTTGCGGTTCGTGCGGCGAGCTGGTGAGCGATCGCGGGCCGTTCGAGTCGCAACCGGTCGACAACGAGTCCGGCCACGCCGACGACTGCGCGCGGCATCTACCCGACGTGCGGGCATGGCGCGAGCGCACGGGTTGGGAGGACTGACTCATGGATGTGTTGCTGAGCCCGACTCCGCTCCTCCTGCTCGGCCTGATCGCCGCCGCGGTGCTGGCCTGGGCCCGGCGGGCTCGAGGAATCGCCCTCGGCCTCGGGCTGCTCGCACTGCTGCCGGCGTTCACGATCATCAAAGCGCTGCCGTGGCCGCTACTGCTCGTGCCCGCCCTCGGTCTGCTGGTCCTCCTTCGGTACCGGTGGACGCGGTCGGCATCGGTCGTCTCCCGGTGGGGCGCTCGGTCCCGTCGCAAGTCCGGGGTCGCCTCGACGATGGACATTGTCCGCTTCGGCGGGTCTGCGGCGATGCTGCGCCGCGCCCCAACGGTGCGCCCGTCCTTGGAGGTGCTGTCGCGGTGGGAGCTGATGACCCTCCCGGTCCCCGAGGTGGCGGTGCGGTTGTGCCGCTCGGGTGGGCAGTGGGTGTGGTCGTCCAACGAGGACGTCGTCGTCTCCGTTGGCGGGCCGCGGTCGGGGAAGTCCGGCTGGCTGGCAGGGCAGATCATCGACGCCCCCGGCGCCGTCCTGGCCACCAGCACCCGCCTGGACCTCCTCGAACTGTGCACCCCGTACCGGGAGCGCAAGGGCCCGGTCCTGGTGTTCAACCCGGCCGGTCTCGGTGAGGTCGTCTCGACGGTCACCTTCGACCCGCTGACCGGCTGCCAGGACCCCGTCGCCGCAGCGGAGCGTGCGGCGGACTTGCTCTCGGCCGTGTCGTCGTCCAGTGGTGGGGATCGGGAGTACTGGGAGCTGCAGGGCCGCCGAGTGTTGGAGGCGCTGCTGCACGCCGCGGCGTTGGGGCACAGGTCGATGCGCGAGGTCATGGACTGGACCGCCGACCCCGAGACCGCGCGCAAGGAGGTGACCGCGCTGCTGCGCCGGTCGCCGGAGCCGGGGTTCGGGGTGTCGTTCGAGCAGTTCGTGACCACCAACGACCGCACCCGAACCTCGATCACCTCGACGATCATGCCCGCGCTCGGCTGGCTCACCTCCGCACCAGCGAGGGCAGCGGCCGCTCTCGGGCCCGAGGGGGCGCGCCCGCTCGACGTCGGTGACCTGCTGATGGTGCGGGGGACGGTGTTCCTACTCGGCGGGGAGGAGTCCCCGACGGCGCCGCTGGTGTGCGCGTTGACCGGCTTCATCGCCCGCGAGGCCCGCCGGATCGCGGCCACCAAGCCGAGCGGGCGTCTCGACCCGGGGTTGCGGCTCGCGCTTGACGAGGCCGCGTTGATCTGTCCTGTGCCGTTGGAGTCGTGGACCGCGGACATGGGCGGGCGTGGGGTGTCGATCCTCGTGGTCGTCCAGTCCCGCGCGCAGCTGCTCGCCCGCTATGGCGCGCACGGGGCGGCGACGATCCTGAACAACGCCGGCGCGGTGATTGTCAACGGCCAGCTCGTTCTCCCCGTTGGCGGCCAGTAGTTCTCCCCACTGGTGGCCAGTTGGTTCTCCCCGACGGCGGCCAGATATTTCCCCGCCTGGGGTCGTGCCCGGGTCAGGTCAACGGGCTCACCCCCTTGCCAGAGGTGGCCTGGGCGAGGCGGTAGCTGTCGCCCTGGGTGACGACGATGTGGGCGTGGTGGAGCAGCCGGTCGACCGTGGCGGTGGCGAGGGTCTTCGGCATGATCTCGTCGAACCCTGAGGGGTGCAGGTTGCTGGAGACGGCCAGCGAGCGCCGCTCGTAGGCGGCGTCGACGAGCCGATAGAAGCCCTCCGCGGCATCCGGTGAGACGGGCAGCAGCCCGATGTCGTCGACGATTATCAGGTCGGTGCGGATCAGCCGGGCCAGCGCGCGGGTGATCGAGTCGTCGGCGCGGTGGCGGCGGACGAACGCGCCGAGGTCTTCGATGGTGAACCAGGCGACGGTCATCCCGGCCTCGACCGCGGCCTGCCCGAGCGCTTCGCAGAAGTGGCTCTTCCCCGTCCCGGACGGGCCGCAGACGCAGAGGTTCTCCCGGCGGCCGACCCATTCCAGGCTGGTGAGCGCGTCCTGGGTCGGGCGCGGGATCGTCGAGGCCGAGGCGTCCCAGTCCTGCAGGGTCTTCCCGGCGGGGAACCCGGCGCGGGCGCGGCGGGTCCGCAGGTTCGTCGCGTCCCGGCCGGCGGCCTCCTCGGCGAGCAGCACTCGGACCAGCTCGGCGTGGTCCCAGCGCTGGGCTCGCGCGGTCGGGATGAGCTCGAGCAGGTGGCGGCGGATGTGCGGGAGCTTGAGCCGGCGGGTGAGCTCGACCGCCTCGGCCAGCGGATCACCGGCCGAGCCGGCAACGCCCGCCGAGCTCGGTGTCGTGGTAGCGCTCATGCGGGCTCTCCAGTCGGTTGCGGCCCAGCGGACCCAGTGCCGGACTCAGTGCCGGGGTCAGGATCTGGTTCGGGGCCAGGAGTTAGGCCGAAGCCGGACCAGGCGGCGGTGCCCGGCTGGAGGCTGTGGGTCTCACTCGCCTGCGTGGCGGGCTTGGCGACGGTCTCCCCGGCTTGGTGGGCGAGGATGCGCAACAGGTCGTTCTCGGCGAACCGTCCCGCGATCGCCGCGGTGCCCAGGGCCTGGTCGACCTGCCCGGGCGGGTGCAGCTTGGCCAGCGCGACGGCCTCGGTCATCTTCCGCCGGACCCCGCGGGCCCCGGCCGCGGCCGCCTCGACCAGCCAGGCCGCAGCGCCCGGCCCGAGCGCGAGGAACGCCGCCTCCGCAGCGCTGGTGGCCCGCGGTGTCCGCTCGCCGTGCGCGTTCGCCGCGGCGGTGCGCGGCGGGTAGTGCGCGTCGTCGATGACCGGGCTGCCCGGGGTCGACCGTCCGTGCCGTGCGACCTGGACCGGCCCGTCCTGCCCGACGGCAGTGACGATGAGGTCGTCGCCGTGGAAGCGGACCCAGACCCGCGTGTCGACCAGCTCGTGGGGCACCGAGTAGCGCACGCCCTCGACCGAGACGGTGGCGTCCCAGTTCACCCGACGGGTGGTGCCGAACGCGACCGTGAACGGAGTGGAAGGCAAGGGGTGCAGGCGCAGGCGTTCCTCGGCGAGCATCTCCACCGGCGGCCGCCTCGTCTCGCGGTGCGGGCGGGTGTTGACCTTCTCGCACCATCCTCGGCAGGCGGCTTCGAGCTGGCCGAACACGCGGTACTCGTCGGCGAGGTTGACCTCGGTGGGGACGAGGTCGGCCTTGGAGATCCGCACCGTCGCCTCGCTGCCGCCCTTGGTCTGCGGGTCGGCCGGCACGCAGGTGCGGATGGTCATCCCGTAGTGGCGGGCGACATGAACGATCTCCGGATTGCGCACCGGCACTCCGGCGACGTGGTCGACCGAGACGGTGCGCTCGTTGTCGGTCAGCGCGTAGGTCGGCACCCCACCCAAACGACGCAGGGTGGTGTCCAGGCAGGCCACGATCGTGGGCAGGGTGCGGTCCCAGACCGCGAGCACGACCCGGAACCTCGACC
>NZ_JAKKDO010000005.1:0-31822 GCF_021728735.1 Pseudonocardia sp. WMMC193
AGCAGCTTCATCAGGTCGTAGGCGTAGGCCCGGACTGTGTTCGGCGAGTACTCCCGCACCGCCAACGACGACAGGAACGCCGACACCTCTGCCACCGGCACCTCGCAGTCGTCGACCACAGCCACCGTCGGCTCTCCTGGCCGCTCCGGTTCGCATTTCACCACTCGCATGACCGCGAACTAGATCATGAACCGTCGTCGTCTGACCTGCAGCTTCCTCGTCGTGGCGTAGGAGATGTCCAGATAAGTGGTGGCCTGCAGTTCAGCCAGGCGACCTGGGAGGACTTCGGCGGCACCGCGCACGCCCCGCGCGCCGACGCCGCGACCAGGGAACAGCAGATCGCGGTCGCCACGAAGGTCCGCGACCAGCGCGGCGGCTACGGCAGCTGGCCCGCCTGCGCCCGCAAGCTCGGACTCCCGCGATGACCCCCGCGACGACCCCCGAACAGACCCTCGCGAGCACCCCCGCGATGAGTCCCACGATGACCCCCGCACCTGGGAGCAGCGCCCCGCCGAGCCCCGCCTACCCTTGGGGGTCATGACCCCGCCCGAGCCCCCCGCGCCGTCGTCCGAGGGGGGCGCGCGCATCGGGAACCGCTACCGCCTGGAGGAGCGCATCGGCGCCGGGGCGATGGGCGCGGTGTGGCGCGGGACGGACGAGCTGCTCAACCGCACCGTCGCGATCAAGGAGCTGATCGTCGCGGGCGCCCCGATGGGCCACGGGAACGACGCCGCCGAGGAGTCCCGCCAGCGGCTGCTGCGCGAGGGCCGGATCGGGGCGCGTCTGCAGCACCCGCACGTCATCAGCATGTTCGACGTCGTGGTGCACGACGAGCGGCCCTGGCTCGTCATGGAGTACCTCCCCAGCCGCTCGTTCGCGGTGGTCCTGGGGGAGAAGGGCCCGATGACGCCGAAGGACGCCGCGGCCGTCGGCGTGCAGATCGCGGACGGGCTGGCCGCGGCGCACGCGGCCGGGGTGGTGCACCGCGACATCAAGCCCGGGAACGTCCTGATCGCCGAGGACGGCCGCGCCAAGATCACCGACTTCGGCGTCTCCCGCGCCGTGGACGACGTGCAGCTCACCCGCACCGGCATGATCGCGGGCACCCCGGCCTTCCTCGCCCCCGAGGTGGCGCGCGGCCAGGAGCCGACCAGCGCGTCGGACGTGTTCGCGCTCGGCGCCACGCTCTACGCCGCGGTCGAGGGCGAGCCGCCGTTCGGACTGGACGACAACGCCTACGCCCTGCTCCACAAGGTCGCGACCGGCCGCATCCGCCCGCCGGAGCACGCGGGCGCGCTGACCGCCCTGCTCATGCGCCTGATGGCCAACGAGCCCGGCGACCGGCCCACCGCGTCGCAGGCCAGGGACGCCCTGTCCGCGATCGCGGCGGGCGGGTCCGCGGCCGGGATGGTGGCGACGGCGCCGGTCACGCAGGTCGCCGCAGTAGCGTCCCCGCCGCCGCCGGAGGGTCCGCGCACCCTCACCGACCTGCCCGCCGCGCCCCCGCCGAGCACGCCCCCGACCCGCCGCCGGTGGGTCCCGATCCTCGTCGGCGTGCTGGCCGTGCTGGTGGTGGGCGCCGGCGTCCTGATCGGTGCGCTGCGCGCGAACACCGGGCAGCAGGAGGACCCGCCGCCGGTCGCGGCGGGGCCGACCACCACGGCCGCGCCGCGCACCACCACCGCCGCGCCGACGACCACGACGCCCCGCCCCACCACCACGACCCCGACGACGACCCCCGCGAGCGACGGCGCGGTGGCCTTCGTGCAGGACTACTACGGGCTGCTGCCCGAGGACCCGGACGCCGCGTTCGTACGGCTCAGCCCGCAGGCGCAGGCGGCCTCGGGCGGGATCTCCGGCTTCCGGAACTTCTACGCGGGCATCCGGGACGTGCAGGTGCAGAACGCCCGCAGCTCGGGGAACGGCCAGGTCTCGGCCACCATCGTCTTCACCAGGGCGGACGGCTCCACCAGCAGCGAGCCCTACACGTTCACCGTGCAGGACGACCTGATCCAGTCCTTCTCGCGGGCCTGAGCGGACCGCCGCCTCACGCCGTCTGGGAGGCCGGTTCCTGCAGGTGCGCGGTGACCCACCCCACCACCTCGCGGACGAACTGCGCCCGGTGGGCGACGGCGTGGGTCTCGTGGCCCTCGTCGTCGAAGAGCAGCAGCCGGGGGGTGGCGCCGCGCTGCTCCAGGGCCGCGACCATGCGCAGCGCCTCGCCCAGCGGGACGTTCGTGTCGTAGCGCCCGTGCACCACCATCAGCGGGGCCCGGATCTCGTCGACGGCGTGGATCGGCGACAGCGAGCGCAGCAGCTCGCGGTCCGCCACCGGGTCCCCGTACTTCGTGGTCGCCGACGACGCGATCCACGGCTCGGTCTCGGCGTAGAAGGTCTCGAGGTCGCTCATCCCGCACACGTCCACACCCACCGCGAACAGCGACGGGAACCAGGCCAGTGCGACGAGCGTGAGGTACCCGCCGTAGGACCGCCCGGACACCCCGATCCGGTCCGGGTCCGCGAGCCCGGACGTGCGCAGGAACGTGACGGCCGCCCGCACGTCGGTGATGGCGGTGAACCGCTGGTCCAGGTCGTCCGCCTGGGAGAACGCGCGGCCGAACCCGGCCGAGCCGCGGACGTTCGGCGCGAAGACCTGCACCCCGGCCGCGACCAGCGCCTGGAACAGCGGGTGGAACACCGGCCGTTCCTGCGCCTCCGGCCCGCCGTGCAGCCAGATCAGCGTGGGCGCCGCGCCGTAGGCGGTGTGGGGCCGGAACAGCCAGCCGGTCAGCCCGAGCCCGTCCTCGCCGCGGAACTCGTGCAGCGTGGGTTCGACGAAGTCCTCGACCACCTCGATCTCGCCGGGGAGCACCGCGACCGGCTCGGCCAGGGGCACGTCCAGCGCGATCCGCGTGATGCCCGGCGGCATCGTGGGGCCCTCCGACGCGACGAGCAGCGTGTGCCCGTCCCGGGTGAACGCCAGCCCGGTCACGACGTCCCCGGGCTGGTCGGAGACCGGGGAGGAGAGCCCGTCCCGCAGGTCGACGAGCTCCAGCTCGCTGCGTCCGTCGACGTTCCAGGACAGCACGGCGCGGGCGCCCGCGGGGTCGAGCGCGTAGGCGTCCAGATCGTCTCCGCCGCGGGCGGCGACCTCCCAGGCCAGGGAGACGTCGTCGTCGGACACGGTGCAGGCGAGCAGCGCGGGGCGGTCCCGACCGGCGTCGGTGTGCAGGTAGAGGACGGACCCGGTGACGCCGAACCGCGCGTCCGCGACGGTGGCGTCGTGGCCGGGCAGCAGCTCCACCCGACGCCCGGTCCACAGGTCGATCAGCTCCAGGCCGCGGCGGCCGCGCCGCCCGGTCCGCACCACGACGATCCGTCCGTCCCGGCTCACCGCGCACACCACGGCGGCGGGCCCGGAGGCGAGGACCGTCGAGGACCCGTCCCGGACGTCGACGAGGCAGGCCGTGCCGTCCCCGTCCGGGCCGTAGATCGTGACGCCGACCTGGCGTCCGCTCGGCGACCACGCACCGAGGGTGACCGCGAGCGACCCGGCGGCGATCTCGCGGCGCTCCACCCCGTTCGGCGACAGCAGCAGGACCCGCGTCCGCTCCCCGCCGCCGGGGGCGATCTGCACGGCCAGCCACGCGCCGTCCGGCGACCACGAGAGGGCCACGACGTCGCAGGCCACGGTCGGGTCCACCTCGGTGTCCAACGGCGCGGCGGGCTCCTCGCCGAACGGCGCCACCCACGCCCGCGGCCGCCCGTCCCGGTCGGAGATCCAGGCCAGCAGCGTGCCGTCGGGGGACGGCAGCGGGGACCGGTAGGAGGGGACGATCAGCTGATCGCCGAGGTCACCGGCCAGTTGGGCGCGCCGCCGTTCGGTGAAGCTCTCCACTCATATCCCCCTCTCCTGCAACCACATCTCCAGCAGTGCTACCTGCCACAACGCGTTCGAACCCAGGTTGGTGCGCTGCGTGTTCGGATCCGCCAGCATCCGCTCCAGCCAGTCGCTGCGGACCAGCCCCCGGGCCTTGGCCACGGGATCGGTGACGGCGGCACGCACCCGTTCGAGGAACGGCCCCTCCAGGTGCCGGATGGCCGGTACCGGGAAGTATCCCTTCGGCCGGTCGATGACCGCGTCCGGGACGACGCCGCGGGCCGCCTTCTTCAGGACCCCCTTGCCGCCTTCGCTGAGTTTCAGTTCTGGTGGGCACGCCGCCGCCAGCTCCACGAGCTCGTGGTCCAGGAACGGGACCCGTGCCTCGAGCCCCCAGGCCATGGTCATGTTGTCGACGCGCTTGACCGGATCGTCCACGAGCATGATCGTGCTGTCCAGCCTCAGTGCCGCATCCAGTGTGCGCTCCGCCCCCGGCTGCGCGAAATGTGAGGTGATGAACGCGCGGCTGGGATCGTGGTCGAGCAGCCACTCGGGTTCGAGGATGGAGGCCAGGTCGCTGTGCGGCCGGTCGGTGAACACGGCCTGGTAGGCCTCCACGGCCTGGTCCCGCGGTGTGGCGGCCAGCGGCGGGTACCAGTCGTAGCCGGCGAACACCTCGTCGGCGCCCTGCCCGCTCTGCACGACCGTCACCGACTTGGCGACCTCCTCGCTGAGCAGGTAGAACGCCACACAGTCGTGGCTGACCATGGGCTCGGACATCGCCGTGATCGTGTCGTCGACGGCGGGGAGCATCCGGGCGGGGTCGACCAGGATCTGCTGGTGGTCGGTCCCGAACTCCTTGGCGACGATGTCGCTGTACTCGAACTCGTCGCCCTTCTCCCCGCCGGCGGCGTGGAAGCCCACGGAGAAGGTCTTGAGGTCCCGCTGCCCCTCCTGCGCCAGCAGCGCGACGATCAGGGACGAGTCGAGGCCGCCGCTGAGTAGCACCCCGACCGGCACGTCCGCGACCATCCGGCGCCGGACGGCGGCGCGCAGCCCCTCGAGCACGGCCTCGGTCCAGTCCGGCACGGACAGCCGTCGCTCGTGGACGGGGGTCCAGTAGACGTGGTCGGAGAACGTGCCGTTCGCCTCGTAGGTCCGCACGGTGGCGGGCGGCAGCTTCCGGACGCCGTTCAGGATCGTCCGCGGCGCCGGCACCACCGAGTGGAAGGTCATGTAGTGGTGCAGCGCGACCGGGTCGATGGACGTGTCGACCTCGCCCGCCGCCAGCAGCGCCGGCAGCGAGGAGGCGAACCGGATCCGGCGCGGGCCGGGGGAGTAGTACAGCGGCTTGATCCCCAGCCGGTCGCGGCCCAGGACGAGCCGCCCGGTGTCCCGCTCGGACACCGCGAACGCGAACATCCCCTTGAAGTGCTCCACACAGGCCGCGCCCCAGTGCGCGTAGGCCTTGAGCACGGTCTCGGTGTCCGAGTTCGAGAAGAACGTGTGCCCCGCGGCCTCCAGCTCGGTGCGCAGCTCGCGGTAGTTGTAGATGCAACCGTTGAACACCACGGCCAGGCCGAGCGCCGAGTCGACCATCGGCTGCGCCCCGCGCTCCGACAGGTCGATGATCTTCAGCCTGCGGTGCCCCAGCGCGACCGGCCCCGCGGCGTGCACCCCGGTCCCGTCCGGCCCCCGCCGTTCGAGGGCCTTGGTGATCCGCGCGACCACCGCCGGATCCGCCGCCTCCCCGTCGAACCGCATCTCGCCCGCGATACCGCACATGTGCCACTCCCTACCCGTGCGCGGCGAGTGGTGCCAGAGCACCACTCGCCGCGCACGACCTCAGCGCAAGATCCAGGTGTCCTTCGCCCCGCCGCCCCGCGACGAGTTGACGATCAGTGAGCCTGCCGGCGCGACCCGGGACAGGGTGGCGGGCACCACGTCGAGGTGCGCGTTGCCGCCGTACTGGCTCTGGAAGACGAACGCGCGCAGGTCGACCGCGCGCGGCTCCAACCGGCGCCCCGAGAAGGTCGGGTGCGTGGAGAGCTGCACCATGTCCTGCGCCACCCACCGCGCGGGCTCGGCGCGGATCTGCTTCTCCACCTCGGTGAGCTCGGAGCGCTCGGCGTGCGGGCCGATCACGATCCCGCTGCCGCCGTAGCCGTCGACCGGCTTGAGGACGAGCTCGTCCAGCCGGTCGAGCACCTCGGCGCGCCGCGCGTCGTCGACGCACGGGTAGGTCGGCACCGAGTCGAGCAGCGGCTCCTCGCCGAGGTAGAAGCGGATCATGTCCGGGACGTAGGCGTAGACCAGCTTGTCGTCCGCGAGCCCGTTGCCCAGGGCGTTGAGCAGCGCGACCCGCCCCTTGGCGACGGCGGCGGCCAGGGCCCGTCCGATCGGGCGCATGTCCGCGCCGCGCGAGGACATGAGGTCCTTCTCGTCCATCCGACGGTAGAGCGCGGAGAGCCGCCGCTTGCTGCCGACCGACACCAGGTAGACGCCCTCGTCGGTGACCTGCAGGTCCCGCGGGGTGACCACCGGGACCCCCATCTGCGTGGCGAGCAGCTCGTGTTCGAAGAACGCGGAGTCCGACGGGCCGGACGAGAGCAGCGCCACCTCGTCGTGCCCCGGGGTGCCGGTCTCGGTGGCGGAGAGCAGCGCGGCCCGCAGCCGCCCGGGCACGTCCTCCAACCCGACGACGCCGGTGGGCGGCTCGAGATCGCTCATCACCGACCGCACGAGCCGCCGGGACATGATCGAGTACCCGATGCCCGAGGGCACCCGCAGGTTGTCCTCCAGGACGAGCCAGTGGTCCGGGGCGTCTCGGACCAGGTCGATCCCGGCCACCGCGATCCGGACGACGTCCGCGGGCACGATCTCGCCGTTGCGGTGCCTGCCGGGTGCGTTGTCGAGCACGGCGGCCGGCACGATCCCGTCCCGGACGATCCGGCGGTCGCCGTAGGCGTCCCGCAGGAAGTGCTCGAGGGCCTGGACGCGCTGGCCGAGGCCGGGTTCCAGCGTCTGCCAGTCGTCCGCCGTGATGATCCGCGGGACCAGGTCCAGCGGGAACAGCCGACCGTCGTCCCCGAAGGTGACGCCGCGGGCGCGCTGCTCGGTCGCCAGCGCGGCCTCGGCCGCGACCAGGCCGCGCGGCCCGAGCCGGTCGAGCGCCCGGAACATCCAGCCGTAGGCGGGCAGCACGGTGCCGCCGTCGGAGACGGCCTCGTCGAAGGTGGCGGGGTGGTAGTCCTGCAGCAGGGCCTGGGCCAGCGGCGCCTCGACCGGCGGGTCGATCGCCAGCAGCCTGCCCTGGGTGTTCTCGATCAGGGCGTCGACGACGTCCACCAGCTCGCCGCGCCGCCCGTACATCCGCCGCTGCCGGGCCGCCCCGGACCCGCGCAGCAGCGTGCCCTGGGACAGCTCCAGGACCTGCTCCCAGTCGCCGAGCTCCTCCAGCTGCGGGCGCAGGCTCTGCACCAGCTGCCCGACGAGCAGCGGCGGGCTGACGAGCGTGGGCCCCGCCAGGTCGACGAGGTCGCCCTCCAGCCCGGACCGGGCGGCCCGCCAGGCCGCGGCCCGCAGCAGCTCCTGGCTGACCGCGGGCAGCGGCTGCCCCGCGTCGATCTCCTCGCGCGCCCGGCAGACCAGGGCACGGAACAGCCCGGCGATGAGCACGACGTCGTCCACCTCGGTGCACGCGTCGCACACCCGCAGCTCGACGGTCGGCACGTGCGCGCTGGGCCGGATGTCGAAGTAGAGCATCCCCGGGTCGGAGATGGTGCCGCTGGCGATCAGCTGAGCCACCATCGCGTCGTACTCGGCGCCCGTCTCGACCATCGCCGGCGGCCCCGCCGTGGGCCAACGCGACCACACCATGCTGCGGTAGCTGGCGTAGCCCGTGTCGTGCCCGCGCCAGTACGGGGAGCTCGCGGAGATCGCGAGCAGGATGCTCAGATACGGCGCCACCCGCCGCACGACCTGCACCGCGGTGTCCCGGTCCGGCACGTCCACGTGCACCTGCGCCCCGCAGATGTGCTGCTCGCGCACCAGCATCTGGTACTCGTGCTGCATCTTCTCGTAGCGGGCGCCCGCGGAGATGTCGTCCCCGGTCAGGTCGACGAGCGGGACGGTGCCCGCCGCGACGATCCCGAGCCCGCGCGGGCTCGCCACCGACTCCAGCCTGGCGCGGAGCCTGCGGAGGTGTCCGCCCAGCTCGTCGAGGGTCTCGCAGACCGGGGTGTTGGTCTCGACCAGCGAACGCTGCAGCTCCCGCGCGAACTCCGCCCCGTCGAGCTCGGGGAGCAGGACGTCGACCTCCGGCGCGGCGCGCCGGGTCGTGAGATCCACGACGTGGAACTCCTCCTCGACCCCGAGAAGGGGTCTCCCGGCGGCACTCATGCGAGTGACGCTAGGTGCGAATTGTTACGGGCGCATAGCCCCCAGACGGCCGCCACACCCGCTTGTACCCACCCCGGCGCCCCCTCAGCCGTAGGCCGCCTCGAAGAACGCCAGCTCCAGATCCACCGCCTCGCCGAACCGCCTGCTCACCCGGACGACGTGCGACGAGTGCGCGGCGGCCCGGTCGAACTCGGCCCGCAGGAAGTCCACCCACGCCGCGAACGCGGGGCCCCGGTGCAGGTCGATCCACTCCGCGGCGATCGGGTCGGCGGGCGTCGGCGCGTCGCGCGCCGCCCAGTCGAGGTAGAGCCACTCGGCCACCAGCAGCACGGCGAGGATCTCGGCGTAGCTCGCGTCCGCGCGCGCGGTGTCCATCAGCTCGACGAACCCGCGGGTCGGGGCGGCGAGCCCGGCCGTGGCCTCGGTTTCGGCCGAGACGCCGAGCGTGCGGAACGAGGACAGGAAGAACTCGTGCTCGTCGCCCGCGACCAGCCCGACCTGGCGGGCGTGGACCACCCGCGCGGCGGGATCGTCGCAGGTCGCGACGGCCGCGCCCATCAGGGCGAGGAACGCGTCGCAGAACTGGAAGTCCTGCACGAGGTAGCGGGCGAGGACCGTCCGGTCCACCGTGCCCGCCCACAGCTCGTCGACGAACCGGTGCCCGACGGCGGCGGCCCAGGTCTCGGCGTGGGTCCTGCGGAGCTCTTCGGAGAACGACACGGGGATCAAGTCTCGCCGACGACCGTCGCGTACTCGTCGGGGGTGTTGACGTTGACCAGTGACCGCAGCGCGGGATCGGCCGCGGCCAGCGCGGGATCCGCCAGCAGCTCCGCGGCCTCCACCCGGCGGACGTCGACGGTCGCGAACAGGTCGGGCGGTCGGCTGCGGCCCGCGGTGAGCAGGTCGGCGACGGTCGCGGCGAGCCCCACCCGGTACGCCGCGGCGAGGGGCTGGTGGTGGCCGTGCGCCACCGGGAGCAGCACGTCGTGGTCCCCGAGCAGGTCCAGCACCCGCCGGACGTAGGCCGGGTGCAGCAGCGGGAGGTCCACCGACGCGACGAACGCGGCGTCCGCCCGGCCCGCCACCGCGGCGAGCCCGGTCGCGATGCCCTGCAGCGGCCCGCGCCCCGCGACGGGGTCGGCGACGGTCTCGGCGCCGGTCGCCGGCAGGTCCTGCCCCGGCGCCCCCACCACGACCACCGGCCCGACGACGCCGCCGACGGTCGCGACGACGTGCGCCAGCAGGGGCGTGCCGCGCCAGTCCAACCACGCCTTCGACCGGCCCATCCGGGACGAGCGTCCACCCGCCAGCACGATCCCCGCCGCCCGCACCCGGTTCCCCCTGTCGTCGCCCCGCCGCACGGCTGCCAGCATGCCGCAGGCTCCTGCCCGGCCCGGCCCTGACGCTCGGGACGCCCAAGCACCGCTCAGCGACGCTTGGGACGCCCAAGCGTCAGCCGCCACCCACCACCGGAGCCGCGATCCGCATCACCCGCCCGTCCGCGCCCAGCTCCCCGCCCAGCATCTCCACCTCGCCCGCCGCGACCCGCTCGGCGGTCCAGGCGCAGGCCAGGGCGTCGAGGCAGTCGTCGAGCCGGGCGCCTGCGGGGAGGTCGGTGAACACCGACGGCGACACCCAGGTGCCCAGCGCGGCGAGCCGTCTGCCGACCCCGCGGGCCGTCTTCTTCGAGGCGAAATCACCGGGGAGCAGCCCGCGGAACGCCAGCTCGGGCGAGGCCTCCACGACCGTCGGCGGCAGGTCGACGGACAGCCAGTCCAGGATCTGCCGCCGGATGTTCCAGGTCTGGATGCTGATGCCCTTGCCGGTGAGCCGCCGCGCCACCGCGACGGCCTCGGCGTGCGAGGCGGCCTGCAGCACCGGCAGCGGGGGCGCCGGGAAGATCGACGACCGGGCCCGGCCCAGCCGGGCCGCGGCCAGCCCGTCGCACGGTCGCCACCCGGACACCGGCACCGCGAGCGGGATGTCGACCGCCACCGCGTCGCAGCCCGCCGTCAGCGCGACGACCTCGGCGGCCGAGACCACGACGTCCCACCGGACGGGTGCGAGCCGGACCACGACCCACCCTCCGGGCACCCCGTCCACACCGGCGACCCTCATGAGGCAGGATTCTCGTCGTGCGCGTCTACCTCGGCAGTGACCACGCCGGTTTCGAGCTCAAGGCGGCCCTGGTGAAGCACCTGGGCGGCAAGGGATACGACGTCGTGGACGTCGGCGCCCTCACCTACGACCCGGAGGACGACTACCCCGCCTTCTGCATCGACACCGCGCGGAAGGTGGTGAACGACCCGGGCAGCCTCGGCGTCGTCATCGGCGGGTCGGGCAACGGCGAGCAGATCGCCGCGAACAAGGTGAAGGGGATCCGCGCCGCCCTGGCGTGGAACGTCGACACCGCGAAGCTGAGCCGCGAGCACAACGACGCGCAGGTCGTCGGGATCGGCGCCCGCCAGCACACCGAGGCGGAGGCCTTCGCGATCGTCGAGGCCTTCCTCGCCACCCCGTTCAGCCACGGCGAGCGCCACCAGCGGCGCATCGACCAGGTGTCCGCGTACGAACGTGCCTGAGGGCCACACCCTCCACCGGCTCGCCCGCAGGCACCAGAAGCTCTTCGCGCGCAGGCCCGTGCGGGTCACCAGTCCGCAGGGCCGCTTCGCCGACTCCGCCGCCCTGCTCGACGGCCAGGTGCTCACCCGCGCCGAGGCCCACGGCAAGCACCTGTTCCACACCTTCGCCGCGGACCTCGTGGTGCACGTCCACCTGGGTCTCTACGGCACGTTCGACGAGGGCGAGCTGCCCGCGCCGGAGCCTCGCGGACAGCTGCGGATGCGGCTGGTCGGGGAGACCCACTTCGCGGACCTGCGCGGCCCCACGGCGTGCGAGCTGCTCACCCGCGCCGAGGTGAAGGCCATCCGGGAGCGTCTCGGCCCCGACCCGCTGCGCCGGGACTTCGACCCGGACCGGGTGTACGCCCGGCTCGCGAGGAGCTCGAGCCCGCTCGCCACGCTGCTGATGGACCAGAAGGTGATCAGCGGCGTCGGGAACGTGTACCGCGCCGAGCTGCTGTTCCGCCACCGCCTGGACCCGCAGACCTCCGGCCGGGCGCTGGACCGGGGCACGTGGGACGCGATGGCCGCGGACCTCGTCGCCCTGATGAAGGACGGCGTGCGGAAGGGCCGGATCGACACGGTGCGACCGGAGGACGACCCCCGGCGCAAGGGGCTCGCCCCGCGGAAGGACCGCCACGGCGGCGAGGTGTACGTCTACCGCCGGGCCGGGCTGCCCTGCCACGTCTGCGGCACCACCGTGCTGACCGTGACCCACCAGGCCCGCAACCTGTTCTGGTGCCCCACCTGCCAACCCTCGTGAGCGGCGATGGTCGCCCTGGCGACCATCGCCGCTCACGGGTCGACGCGCGGGATCGGCGGGGTGCGGGCAGGCTCGGGGGATGCCCGAAGGCCACACCGTGCACCGCATGGCCCGCCTGCAGCGCCGCCGGTTCGCGGGGGCGCCGGTCGCGGTGAGCAGCCCCCAGGGCCGCTTCGCCACGGACGCCGAGCTGGTCGACGGCCGGGTGCTCGCCGCCGTCGAGGCGCACGGCAAGCACCTGTTCCAGCACTACGGCCCGGATCTCGTCGTGCACGTCCACCTGGGTCTGTGGGGTCGGTTCCCCAACCGGCGGCTCCCCCTGCCGGAGCCGCGGGGCCAGGTCCGGATGCGGATGGTCGGCGAGACCCACTACGCCGACCTGCGTGGACCCTCGGCCTGCGCGGTGCTCACCGACGTCGAGGTGAAGGCCATCCGCGCCCGCCTCGGCCCCGACCCGCTGCGCGCCGACGCGGACCCGGAGGAGGCCTGGCGCCGGATCTCGCGCTCCCGCGCGCCGCTGGCGTCGCTGTTGATGGACCAGAGCGTGATCGCCGGGCTGGGGAACGTCTTCCGGGCCGAGACCCTGTTCCGGTGCGGCCTCGACCCGCAGCGGGCGGGCCGTGACCTCGGCCGCGAGCGGTTCGACGCCCTGTGGGCCGACCTGACCGACATGCTGCGGGCGGGGGAGCGGGCGGGCCGGATCGAGACGACCTGCGTGCCCGGGGGCGACGACGGGAACAGCGCCTGCGCTGGCGCGGTCTACACCTACCGCCGCGCCGGGCGCCCCTGTCTGGTGTGCGGCACCCCGATCGCCCGCACGACCCACCAGGGCCGCAACCTCTTCTGGTGCCCCCGGTGCCAGGCGGCGGACGACCCCGGAAAGCACTGACCGGCCCGGGACTGAGCGCTCCGGGCCGGTCTGTGTCGCATGGCCGGTCGTGCCGGCCGAGGTCTGCTCCGAGCATGGATTACCCGATCATCGGATTCGCAAACCCCCGATGATCAGAAGTCGAACCCTCCGCCGAAATCTCCGCCCCCGCCGAAGTCGCCTCCGCCGAAGTCCCCGCCACCGAAGTCGCCACCGCCGTCGCCGCCCATGTCGCCGCCGTCGGCCCCCATGTCACCGCCGCCCATGTCCTCGGCCTGCGCGTCCGCCAGGCCCTGCTCGTAGCCGCCCGCGTAGGCGCTGCCTGCCATGCCGGAGAACATCGCGCTGAACAGCAGCGCCGACCCGACACCCCAGGCGCCCGCCACCAGCGCCGGCTTCCACCACGGCTCGGAGTACCAGCCCGCCGGGACCGGCCGCCCCGCGACGTTCCCGCCCGGGTAGTAGTGCGAGTTGCGGTCCGAGGGGTTCGGCGAGGCGCTGTAGCTCTGGCCCTCGACGTCGACGTTCCGCTCCTCGGTGACCGCGCCCGCGCGCTGCTGACCGGGCAGCGGCGGCAGCTCGGGGCCGGGGTCCATGTCCATGGCCAGCCGCGCGGCCCGGACGTAGTAGAGGCCCTCGTAGGCGGTCTCGGTCACGCCGCGGGCCTGCGCCGGGGTCTTCGCCTGCTCCATCTGCGAGCCCGCGGCGTTGTAGCGCTCGGACGCGTCGGCGAGCGCCTGCTTCGCGGCCTCGTTCGTGCCGATCAGGTTCAGCACCTGGCCGCCGAGGCGCTCGAGCCAGCGGCGCGCGTCGGACTTGGCGTCCTCCAGCTGTGCGGCCTGGCCCGCGCCACGGTTGCGGACCAGCCAGATGACACCACCCACCACGGCGAGCAGGATCAGAATGGTCACGAGGTCCACGGGTCTCTCTCCCTGTACTCCGAATCGTCTACGGAGATAACGGACGAAAGCCCGCGTCCGTTCCCGGGGCTACCCTGCCAGGGTGTCCGAGAGCAAGCCCGTCGAGGCCTGGATGACCGACATGGACGGCGTGCTCGTCCACGAGGGGAACATCATCCCCGGCGCCGACGAGTTCGTGAAGCGTCTGCGCGAGACCGAGACTCCCTTCCTGGTCCTCACCAACAACTCGATCTACACCCCGCGCGACCTGCAGTTCCGGCTGCGCAACACCGGCATCGACGTCCCGGTGGAGTCGATCTGGACCTCCGCGCTGGCCACCGCGACCTTCCTCGACCAGCAGCGCCCCGGCGGCTCGGCCTACGTGGTGGGCGAGGCGGGCCTGACCACGGCCCTGCACGAGATCGGGTACGTGCTCACCGACTCCGCGCCGGACTACGTGGTGCTGGGGGAGACCCGCACCTACAGCTTCGAGGCGGTGACGACGGCGATCCGGCTGGTCGAGGCGGGCGCCCGGTTCGTCGCCACCAACCCGGACGCCACCGGGCCGTCGAACGAGGGGTCGCTGCCCGCGACCGGCTCGGTCGCCGCGCTGATCACCCGGGCCACCGGGGTGGACCCCTACTTCGTGGGCAAGCCGAACCCGCTGATGATGCGCGCCGCGCTCAACCGTCTCGGCGCCCACTCCGAGACCACGGTGATGATCGGGGACCGGATGGACACCGACGTCGTCGCGGGCCTGGAGGCGGGCATGCGCACGGTGCTGGTGCTCAGCGGGATCATGCGTGCCGACCGGGTGGACAGGTACCCGTACCGGCCGAACCGGGTGGTCTCGTCCATCGCCGAGCTGGTCGACGACGTGTAGCGGTCGGCCCAGGTGGTCCACGCCGGCGGGCACGCCGGCGTGGACCGGCGGCCGGTGAGGGAGGGGTGTCTCCCGGCCGCGGGAGGGGCGCCCCGTGTCCGCCCGGTCACCCGTTCGGGTACTCGGCGCCTCGGGGGGAGACTCGCCGGGCTCTCACGCCGTGTTACGGCGCGTTCGGACCATTTCATCATGCTCCGGACTTGCGAATCACACACATGTGATTACCCTCGGACGTCATGAGTGACACCGTGTGGTGGAGCTGCCCGGAATGCGGTTCCTATGCCGAGATGTCCGGCGAGGAGACGGCGGGTTTCGCCGTCGAGTGCCCGGACTGCCCGAGCCCGATGGTCTCCCAGTGGGTCTGGGACGAGCCGAACGCCGCCTGATCCTCAGCGACGTGGTCCGCCCGGAGCCCCACCGCCGGCCGACGGGGTGGTCCGGGTGTCGATCCGGACCGGCAACGAGACGGCGTAGCCGCCCGTCGGGTCGCCGGTGACGGTCGCCAGCTGGGACGCGCCGCCGTCGTCGCCGAAGACACCGTCGGTGTCGAGGCTCAGCTCCGCGAGGTTCGGCACCGAGGACGCGTAGCCGGACTGTGCGTAGACCGCCTCGCAGACGTCCCGCGGCAGCGCGACCTGCGAGGTCGCGACGGCGTTCGCGGAGTCGGTGATGCTCGCCCCGTCCGGGTAGACCTCGAGGTGCACGTGCGGCCACCGGCCCGGGTAGCAGGCCGGGAAGACGCTCGTGAAGCGCACCGTGCCGTCGGCGTCCGCGATCTGCACACCGCGCAGGTAGTTCTCGTTCTCGACGCCCTCGGAGTAGAGCGAGTAGCGACCCTCCCGGTCGCAGTGCCACACGTACACGGCCACACCCGCGAAGGCCGAGCCTCCGTTCGCCAGGTCGGCGACCGTCAGCTCCAGGGTCATCGGAACGCCCTCGGCCGTCGCCGACCCGGTGCCGATGCTGGAGCGGATGTCGCTGCGGACGATCCCGCTCTCGGCCAGCGCGTTCGGCCCGTTGGAGCCGTCCCCGGGATAGGGGCCCGCGGTCTCGTCGGGGATCTCGCCCGCGCTCGTGGTGGCCGTCGCGGCGCTCGACGTCGTGGTGCCCGCCCCGCAGGCCGCCAGACCCAGGGTGGCCGCCCCGACACCCAGCACGCGCAGCATCCGCCTGCGCCCGAGCAGCGTGCCCATGTCGAACGCGAGCCCCTGGTCGACGACCTCCTCGTCGGGTCGGGGGAGGCGGCGGCCCCGGTAGGCCGGGGAGTGCGACATCTCGTTCGGCATGGGACGAACGCTAGGGAGTCGGGCTGTGGGTCTGCTGTGCGGCGCCTGTGACCGGCCGGAGCACCGCGAGGTGCCCGGGGATCTGCTCCCGCACGCCCGCCGCCCGCATCGGCACCGCCGCGATGGTGGCCGAGTGGTCCACGACGACCCGCTCCCAGCGGCTGGGCGGGAACGCGTCGGCGAGCTCGGCGTCGCCGAAGGGCCGCGGCCGCGGGATCCCGGTCTCCAGGGCCCTGGCCAGCGGCCGGGGGATGCCGTGGGGGCCCGCACCCAGGCTCTCGAGGTAGCCGAGCAGCGGGCCCGGGAAGTCCGTCTCGGCGATCAGGACCGACCCCCGGCGCCCGACGAGCGCGGCCGCGGTCTCGGCCACCCGGCGTCGGGCGGCCGGGTCGAGGATGTGCAGCACGCCGCGCAGGAACACGGTGCAGTCGCCCAGCTCGGCGTGCAGCGCCCGGCCCAGCGCCGGGTCGGTGATGTCGCCGACCCGGAAGTCCCCGGCCCCGGCCCGCGCCACCGCGGCGGGCGCGATGTCCACCCCCACCACGCGGTCGCCCAGCGCCCGGGTCACCAGGCCGCTGCCGCAGCCGAGGTCGACGACCGGCAGCGCGGGATCGGCGTGCCGGGCCAGCAGCGCGGCGTAGTGCGCGGCCTCGGCGGGGTCCTGCGCGTCCCACAGGACCTCGTCCGTCTCGGCCCAGTAGCGCTCCCAGCGGGTCGAGCGGTCCCGGGGGGCGCGCAGGCTGAGCCGGATGACGTGGAGGAGGAGCCGGGCCCGACGGACGTTCACCGGTGGACGGTCGTCCGCAGCAGCTGCTCCGTTTCGGCCGCGGGGAGCGGTCTTCCCCACAGCCAGCCCTGCCCGTACCGGCAGCCGAGCTTCTCCAGGGCGGTGGCCTGGGCCTCGGTCTCGACCCCCTCGGCCACCGCGGCCAGCCCGAACGCGTCGACGACGGCGAGCAGCGCCGCCGCCACCCGGTGCGTGCCCGCGTCGGAGTCCAGGCCGGTGATCAACGAGCGGTCGATCTTGATGAGGTCCACGAACAGCCTGCGCACGTAGGTCAGGGACGAACACCCCGTGCCGAAGTCGTCGATGGCCACCCCGACACCGGCGGCGCGCAGCGACTCCATCGTCTGCAGCGTCTGCGCGTCCTCGCCCATCATCTGCGTCTCGGTGACCTCGAGCAGCACGTCCCGCGCAGGCACCCCGTGGCGGGCCAGGCAGGCCGCGACCGTGTCGGCGAAGCGCGGCGACCGGAACCCGACGGGTGAGATGTTCACGTGCAGCCCGAACGGCCGGTCCCCGAGCACGGTCGCCCGCCACCGCGCCAGCTGGGCCACGGCCGCGTCGAGCACCCAGGTGTCCAGCGTGACGACCAGGCCGGTCGCCTCCGCCACCGCCACGAAGTCCTCGGGCGGCAGCGGCCCGCGGACCGGGTGGTTCCAGCGCGCGAGCGCCTCCACGCCGGCCAGCCCGCGCCCGGCCAGCTCGACGATCGGCTGGTAGTGCACCTCCAGCCGGTTCTCGGCGAGCGCGCCGCGCAGGTCCTCGGCCAGCCGGAGCCGGGCGAGCGCCGCGGCGTGCATCGCGGGCTCGTAGATCTGCACGGTCCCCGGCGCCTCGGCCTTGGCCGCGTACATCGCGGTGTCGGCATCCCGCAGCAGGGTGTCGGCGCGCTGTCCGCGGGTGGCGAAGCAGACCCCGATGCTCGCCCCGACCCAGCAGGCGTGCCCGCCCGCGTGCACCGGGTGGGCCAGCGCCGCGAGGATGCGGTCCGCCACCTCCATCACCGGCTCGACCTCGCCGTCGAGCACAACCACGGCGAACTCGTCGCCCCCCAGCCGCGCGACGGTGTCCGTCTCGTGCACGACCTGCCGCAGCAGCTCTGCGACCTCGACCAGCAGCAGGTCGCCGACGGCGTGGCCGAACGTGTCGTTGACCGCCTTGAAGCCGTCCAGGTCGAGGACCAGCACGGCGGGCGGCGCGGCGCCGAGCTCGGCGTGCGCCATGGCCCGCTCGATCCGGTCGCCCAGCAGGGAGCGGTTCGCCAGCCCGGTCAGCGGGTCGTAGAGCGCGACCCGTTCGAGCTCCTGCCGCGCGGTGTGGAGCTGCTGGGTGCGCTCCGCGACCCGCGCCTCGAGATCCTCGTTGAGGGCGGCGAGCTCCTCGGCCATCATGTTGAGCCCCATGACGACGGCGTCGATCCGGTCCCCGGCGTCGGACACCGGCATCCGCCGGTCGAGGCGCCCGGACGCCAGCTCGACGACCAGGTCCACGAGCTGGTCGAGCCGGGCGTCGGCCGGGTCGGTCATCCCCGCAACCACCCCAGGGCGAGGTCCTCGTCGGTGAAGAAGCGGGTGGGGACGGGCTGGCTGCGCACGCCCAGGGCGAAGTTCGCCAGCACCCGGTCGACCGCGGAGCTGCCGAGCAGCGCGATCCGGCTGGCCGTGCAGCGGCGGGCGAACACCATGCGGGCCTCCCGGCTGAGCGACCCGGTCCCGCGCATCACCACGAGCAGCGGGTGTTCGGTGTCGCCGTTGAGCTCGTCCACCCGGCGCATCGCCCGCTCGGCCAGCTCGCCGGAGATCGCGACGCCCTGGCGCCAGCTCAGCCGGACCAGCCCGTCCGCCTCGACGACGAACGCCATGGAGTCCGGCGCGTCGTCATGCTCGTCCACCGCGACACCCTAGCGTCCCGGCCACTCTCAACGTATAGCGCCGCGGGGGACTTGCGGCAAGCCCCCGGTGGGGGCGCAAGATCTCCCGCCGGAGCGGTGAGCTGCGCGGATCGGGGGATCGCATGGTGCTGGGATTCGACGAGGTGGACCGGTCGGCGGGTGCCGTCGCCGGGGGCAAGGGCGCGAACCTGGGGGAGCTGGCCCGGATCACCGGGGTGCGCGTCCCGCCGGGCGTGGTCGTGCCCGTGCAGGACTACCGCCGCTTCGTCGACGCGGTGCCGGGCTTCGCCGCCCTGGTCGAGGGGCTCCCCGGGTCCGCTGCCGCGCTGCGAGCGGCGATCGAGGGGACACCCGTCCCCGCGGACCTCGCCGCCGAGATCACCGGGGCGCTCGGGACGGGCGGGTACGCCGTCCGGTCCAGCGCCACTGCCGAGGACCTGCCGGACGCCTCGTTCGCGGGCCAGCAGGACACCTTCCTCGACGTCCCGCCGGGGGAGGTCGTGGAGCGCGTCCGCACCTGCTGGGCCTCGCTGTTCACCGACCGTGCCGTGGCCTACCGCGCCGAGCGCGGCATCCACGAGGGCCGGGTCGCCATGGCGGTGGTCGTGCAGGAGATGGTGGCCGCCGAGGTGTCCGGCGTGCTGTTCACCGCCGACCCGCTGACGTCCAACCGCACCGTCACCCGGATCGAGGCCGTCCACGGGCTGGGTGAGGCCCTGGTGTCCGGCCGGGTCGACCCGGACGTCTACGCGGTGCGGGCCGGCGCGGTGTCCGGCTCGGGCGACACCCTGTCCGAGGCACAGGTGCGGGAGCTGGAGGAGCTGGGCAGGCGGATCGAGGCGCACTTCGGCAGCCCACAGGACATCGAGTGGTGTCTGGCGGGGGACGGCGCGTTCTCCGTGGTGCAGAGCCGTCCGATCACGACCCTGTTCCCCGTCCCGCCGAACGACGGCGGCCCGCACGTGTACCTCTCCGTCGGGCACCAGCAGATGATGACCGACGCGATGACGCCGCTCGGGCTCTCCGTCTGGCAGCGGACCACGCCGATGCCCATGGCGGAGGCGGGCAGCAGGCTGTTCGCGGACGCCACCCCGCGGCTGCGTTCACCCGCCCTGCGGCGCGCGTTCCTGAGCGTCATGGGTACCTCGGACCCGCTGATGCGTGACGCGCTGGAGACCGTCCTGGACAGGGGGTTCATCCCGCTGGACGAGGAGGACGGCGCCGCGGTGCCCCCGGTGCTGGGCGGCGGGCCACCGCCGATCGCCGCCGACCCCGCGCTGGTGCAGGAGCTGATCGCGGGCACCCGGGCCTCGCTCGCGGCGACCGCGAAGGGCCTGGCGGGGTTGACCGGCACCGCGCTCGTCGAGTTCGTCGAGGCCGACTTCGCCGAGCTCCGCCGCGTGCTCCACGACCCCCGCAGCGCCCGGGCCTTCCTGTCCGGCATGGACGCCGCCACCTGGCTGGACGAGCACATGCGGGAGTGGCTCGGGGAGACCGGGGCGGCGGACGTCCTCACCCGGTCGGCGCCGCACAACGTCACCTCCGAGATGGGTCTCGCCCTGCTCGACGTCGCCGACGCCGTCCGCCCCTTCCCCCAGATAGTGGAGTTCCTGCGCACCGCCCGGGAGGACTTCCTCGACCGGCTGCCCGCGCTCGAGGGCGGCGCGACGGCCCGGCGGGCGATCGAGGACTACCTCGACGCCTACGGCGCCCGCTGCGTCGGCGAGATCGACATCGCCCGGCCGCGGTGGCGCGAGCAGCCCACGGCGTTGCTGCCCCTGATCCTCGGCAACGTCGACACGATGGCGCCGGGGGAGCGCGGCCGACGCGTCGAGGAGGGCCTGGCGCAGGCGCGGGCGATGGAGGAGGACCTGCTCACGCGCCTGCGCGCGCTGCCCGACGGCGAGGCGAAGGCCGCACGGACCGCGGCGGCGATCGCCCGGCTCCGGACCTTCATCGGGTACCGCGAGTACCCGAAGTTCGGCATGGTCAGCCGGTACCTGCTCTACAAGGAGGCGCTACTGGCCGAGGCGGACCGGCAGGTGGCCGCGGGGGTCCTCGCCGACCGCGCGGACCTGTTCCTGCTCCGGCTGGACGAGTTCGCCGAGGTGGTGCGCACGGGTCGGGTCTCGCCCGCACTGCTGGAGGAGCGGCGGGCCGCCTTCCGTGCACACCAGGCCCTCACCCCGCCGCGCGTGCTCACCTCCGAGGGCGAGACGCTCTCCGGCAGCTACCGCGGCCGGGACGTCCCACCCGGCGCCCTGGTCGGCCTCCCGGTCTCGGCGGGCACCGCGGAGGGCCGCGCCCGGGTGGTCCTCGACCTGGCCACGGCGGACCTCGAGGCGGGCGACGTCCTCGTCACCGCCTACACCGACCCCAGCTGGTCCCCGGCCTTCGTCACCGTCGCCGGGCTCGTCACCGAGGTCGGCGGCCTGATGACCCACGGCGCCGTCGTGGCCCGCGAGTACGGCCTCCCCGCCGTCGTCGGGGTGGAGGGCGCCACCACCCGCATCCCCGACGGCGCCCGCATCCGCGTGCACGGCTCCGCGGGCTACATCGAGATCCTCGACCACGGCCCGAGCGACCGTGCCTACTGACTGGTCGGGGTGGCGGGATTCGAACCCACGGCCTCTCGGCCCCAAACCGAGCGCGCTACCAACCTGCGCCACACCCCGTGCCGCCGAAGTCTAGACGGGAGACGGCGGGGAGCCTGCCGGAGCCCGCCGGATGATCCGCTATCCTGGCGAGGCCCTCGGAGCGATCCAGGGGCATGCGGGCGTAGCTCAATGGTAGAGCCCTAGTCTTCCAAACTAGCTACGCGGGTTCGATTCCCGTCGCCCGCTCCACCTCTGACCAGCGGTTCTTAGCTCCAGCCAGCTGGGTCAGGCCAATCTCGGGGGATCACGCGGGGTGCGAACCTCGCTTATCCTGCCCCCATGCCACGACGTTCCGGCGCTGGTGACAACCGTGCTCGGGGGTCCATCGAGACCCGGGCGAACGGCTCGTTGCGTGTGTCCGTGTACGCGGGGATCGACCCCGTCACGGGCCGTCGGCACTACCTCCGCGAGTCGGTCCCTGCGGGTCCGAAGGCGTGGCGCGAGGCCGAGGACGTGAAGACCCGGCTGCTCGCCGAGGTGTCCGCCAAGCGCAACCCCCGGACGAAGGCGACCATCGACCAGCTGCTGGAGCGCTACCTCGACCAGTTCTCCGGCTCGCCGACGACGCTCGACCTCTACCGGACGCACGTCCGCAACCACATCAAGCCCGTGCTCGGACACCTGCGGGTCAGCCAGCTCGACCCCGAGACGCTCGACTCGTTCTACGGAGAGCTGTTGCGGTGCCGCTCCCGTTGCGCAGGTCGACGGAGGGTCGATCACCACTCTGCCGAGCCGCACGACTGCAATGACCGCTGCACCCCCCACCAGTGCAGGCCCCTCGCACCGACGACCGTGCGGCACATCCACTTCATCCTGTCCGGCGCCTACAAGCGTGCCGTCCGGTGGCGGTGGTTGGCCGTGAACCCGATGGCGCAGGCCGAGCCTCCTCCGCCGCCGAGGCCGAACCCGCAGCCGCCCACGGCCGCCGAGGCGGCGCGGATCGTGAACGAGTCGTGGCGAGACCCTGACTGGGGAACGCTGGTCTGGACGGCCATGACGACGGGCGCGCGCCGCGGCGAGTTCTGTGGCATCCGGGTCTCGGCTGTGGACCTCGACGAAGGTCGAGAGACCATCTGGCTTCGCCGAGCGATCAGGCGCGAACCCGGGGCCGGCTGGACCGAGGCGGACCTGAAGACGCACCAGCAGCGTCGGATCGCGCTCGACGCCGAGACGGTCGCGGTGCTGCGAGACCACCTGGCGCGCTGTAGGGCTCGCGCAACCGCCGTGGGCGCCGAGTACCGGTCGGACGCCTACCTGTTCTCGGCGGCGCCGGACGGCTCGACGTTTCTGACCCCGGACAGCGTGACCCAGCGCTACGACCGCATGGTCGCCCGCCTTGGCATCGAGACGACGATCCACAAGCTCCGCCACTACTCAGCAACCGAGCTGATCGCCGGCGGCGTGGACCCGCGGACCGTGGCCGGCAGGCTCGGGCACGGCGGAGGCGGGACGACGACGCTCAAGGCGTACACCGCGTGGGTCTCGGAGGCCGACCAGCGGGCGGCCAAGGGGCTCGGTGCGGGGATGCCGCAGCGCCCGGCGGAGATGGACGACGCCGAGTGGATCAGGGCCTCGCCCCGGTACCCGTACCAGCGCGTCGCCGCGGCCGTGGCTCGAGACGTCGCGGATGGGCGCCTCATTGCGGGTGACTCGGCTCCCTCCGCTCCAGATCTTGTCGAGCAGCACGGAGTCTCGCTCCCGACGGCAAAGCGGTCTCTTGTCCTGTTGACCGAGTGGGGCATGCTGGCGCGAGAGGGCCGCGGCCAGCTCCGTATTGTTGGGCCGGCAGAGGAGCTGGCGTCCGTTGTGCCAGCAGCCGAGCCGTCGGTGCCAGCCGCCCCTTCTGCTCCACCGGCGATCAGGTTGCTCACGCTGATCGTCCGGCACCGGGGGAGCGAGGTCGCGAAGTTCTCGACCGCTGCTGACCCGACGGACCCGGTCGCCCTTCACCGCATCCTTGCGGCCGCAGTCCGCCGGGCCGGCGGCGACGACACGAACATCCGCGACTACGAGATGGACGTCAAGGTGCCCGGCGAGTCCGAACCGCTGCTGACCTTCGTCACGTCGCCCTGGACGATGTAGCCGCACTGTCCGGGCTACGCTCCGGGCAGCGACCCGCGTAGCTGATCAAGGCTCCGATGAGGTACGTACGCCTCGTCGGGCTTGGGTTCGTCGAGAGTCAGATTGCCACGCTCCAGGCCTCCTGCGTCGAACCGGGACGCGGTGAGCACATAGAAGCTTCGGTGGGGTGCTCATTGAACGACTCGTCGATGAACGCCGTTCGCTCTGGGAGCATCACTCCAGTGGTGCGGCAGGCCACCTTGGAGGGTCGTCGGCGAAGTGCGGGGACGACCCTCAGGCCCGGGTCGTCTTGGTGCAGGATGGCACATCAGAGCTCTGCGAGCTGCGCAGGAAGATCCGACAGATGGTCGACCGTGAGGGTGGGCGGTGCGTCGTCGAACGTTGTGGGGGCCGTGCCGCCCGGTTCGAGAACGAAGCCCCAAGGGCCGCGACGGACCCATACTCCATTGATGCCGCGCCGCACGGCGGGCGCGATGTCGTTGTCGAGGCGGTCCCCGACGTAGGCGATCTCTTCCGGTCGGTGACCGGAGACGGCGATGAGTTTGTCGAAGAACGCCTCCGACGGCTTGTTCACGCCCCAGTCGTCGGATGTGGCGATGAGATCAGCGGGCAGGTTCAGCTCGCGGATGAAGGTGCCGGCTCGCAGGGTCTGGTTCCCGGCGATGCCGACGAAGTACCCGGCGTCCCGAAGCTGTTGCAGGCATGGGCGGGCGTCGGGGTAGAGGTCTTGGGCGTTGAGGTACTCGCCCAGTCCGGTGTCGAGGCGGGCTTGTCGTTCCTTGTCGAGGTCGAAGCCGGGGCGGAAGTGCTGGAAGACCTGACGGTAGTCCTGGCCGCGGGCGATGACGGCTCCGAACACGGAGGAGAAGGTGTGTCGGGGGACGCTGAGCCAGTCTGCCCAGGTCCCGTACTCGCGGGACTCGTCGATCAGGGTCTCGCCGACGTCGAACCAGACGGCGCGGATGGGCACGAGCGAGGGTCCTTCCGGTCAGGCGATCATCGTGAGCTGGTCGTCCAGTGCACGAACGGCAGGTGAGGCGTTCCAGGGTTGAACGGCTGCCCGGAACTCTCGCAGACGGTCGGAGCCCGTGGCGTAGCCGGCTCGGTGGAGGTGATCGGCTGCGTCTGCGGCGGTTCGACAGGCCTGGTCCAGGTCGCCGTTGTGCAGGTGTGCCGTGGCGAGATCGCAGAGGAACACCGCCCGCTGTTTGACGGCTTCGGGTGGCAGGCGGCCGAGGGCACCTTCGAGGGTGCGGAGTGAGTCTGTCGAGCGGCCGGCACGGAGCTGAACGTATCCGGCGAAGCCGTCGAGCCTGGTGCTGTCGTAGAAGTCGAACCAGGGCAACTCCGCCGACAGCCCGGGGGCGGACATCGCTGCGCGGGCGCGGTCGATTGCCGCCATGGCGGCGCCTTCGGCGCCAGCGTTCGTGTGCATCTCGGACTCGACCGCGGCGAGCCACGAGGAGACCGGACCGTGTGGCTGCTGGGCGATGTGCGTGGCGGCTCCGCGGAGGTAGTCGAGCGCGGCACGGTAACTGAGCTCCGCGGCCGGGATGAATGCGGTGTGGCCGAGGGCCGAGGCCGCTTGCAGGTGGTCGCCGGCTTCGCGGGCTGACTCGAGTGCGAGGTTGTAGAAGCCGCGGGCTCGCATCGGGTCGTGCAGGTCGAAGAAGGCGATGCGGCCGGCGAGGGTGGCCACTCGTGCACGGTTCGCGAGCAGCTTGCGGCGGAGGCCGGGCGTGGCGCTCGCAGTCAGAGTGTCGCGGATGGTTCCCAGATGAGCTACGACAGGTGCCATCAGAACGTTCGGCGCGGCGGAGTGGTAGAGGGTCTGGTAGCGCGTGGCCAGGTCATCGAAGCCTGCGACGAGATCAGGCGTCGCTCGCAGTCCACCCGATGACGCCGGAAGTGCGATCCCGGCGGCGGGGGCCAACGTGGCGAGCTTAAGTAGCACCCGGCGGCGCATGAGTTCTTCCTTCCAGACTTCGAACAGCTTCGGCTGCAGCACGATCCCGGCTGGGCCGAGCTGCCCGAACAGATCGGCCATCACGGTCAGGTCGGCGAGGTGGTCGCTCTCTCCCGACGTCGGTTGCGGGACGACCTCCACCGGTGAGTCGAGCTCGCTGGCGCGCACGCCGAACAGCAGCGCGAGCAGCTCCCGGTAGGGGCGGCTGGGCGTCTTCACCCCGCGCTCCCACTTGGCGACCATGTCGCCGTTGACGCCCACTTGCTTGCGGCGGCGGAGCCAGGCGAGGCGGGCGATCTGCTCGGCGACGTCCTGCTGGGTCCAGCCGCGTTGTTCGCGTAGCTGACGAAGCTGGCTCGCCTGGTTCCTGCTCGTCATCTCGCCCCCTCAGCTTCACTGGATCTCGGTCTTGAGAGTAGCGGGAAGCTCCGACTATTTGGCCAGGACGGACCAGGTTGTGGACTAGTTGCGGACTAGCTGGGAGACCTCCTTGAGCTGGCCTTTCCTCGGTTCCATGGGGGCGTACTCACCAGGAACTGGAGGAGCAGTTATGGCTCTACAGCAGTCCACGGGAACACCGTTGTTCTACGACGTCAAGGCGGTGGCCGAGATGTTCCGGATGTCGCGGATGACGGTCTACCGCGCCATCCGGGACGGCGAGCTTCCGGCCGTGCGTATTCGCGGTCGCTACATCGTTCCGGCCAAGGTCATCGACGCGCTCGTCGCTGCCGCTGAGTCGTCCGCGGCGGAACGGCCCGCAGTCCATCCGTTGATTCCGGCCCAGCCGCGATGAACGGCGGCCTCAAGCAGATCGATATGGCCGTCGAGCGGATCGGGCGCCTGCGCGCGGGCCTCCTGGCTGATCGGTCCGCGGAGAACCGCGCAGAGCGCCTGGCGTCGCTGTTCGAGTCGGAAGCCCGGGTGTGGTCACAGCTATTCGAGGTTGCCGACCTCCGCCCGGTGTGGCGGGCAGCTCTTGTCGCTGAGCAGGAAGCTCGACGTCAGGCGGCGTGCTGGCGCAGGCGAGCGGTGGCCGAGCCGCGATGCAGGTCCGGGTCGTTCCCCGTCGCGACGGATGGGTGAGCCGTGCAGGCAGTCGGAGTGCTCATCTTCGTGGCGATCGTCGGCGCCTTCATTTGCGCGAGGTCACGGTCGGCGGGAGGTGCGATCGCGTTCGCGCTCTTGGCCTTGGTGCTGTTCATCGCGACTCCGGTCGGCCAAGGCCTGCCGGCTGCGATCGGCACGTTCCTCGACGTCGTCGATGACGCAGCAACACCTGCCCTGACGGATCGCGAACCGGACGAGGCGGGAGCCGGTGGATGACGGCCAGGACGACGAACAACAACTCAGGGGTGGGTCGGCCCGGCGACGGGTTCTTGGCGGGACACAGCCGCCGGGCCGTTCTCACCGCACATCAGCAGACGGCAGGAGAAGTTCCGATGGTAGGGCGAGACGCAGACGAAGGGCAGGCCCGGCCGGCAAGTGCACGGTGCCGCGACGTGGACACGGAGGTGTTCTTCCCCGTCGCGGAGGCGGGCCCGGTGCGTGAGGGGGAGGTGGCGCGAGCGAAGGTGATCTGTTCGGGCTGCCCGGTGCGGGCGCAGTGCCTGGACTGGGCGATCGTGTCCCTCCCACACGGGGTGGCGGGCGGTCTCGACGAGCACGAGCGCGCCGAGCTTCGCCGCGGCCGGCGCATCCAGCGTCCGGACGGGATGCGGCCGACGATCGTCGTGCCGGTCGGAGCGAGGGACCTGCCGCCGCGCGAGCGGGGTGAGGTGATCGCCGCCGGTCGCCGGGCACTCGCCGACGGGATCCCGCGTCCGCGGGTCGCGGTCGAGTTCGGGGTGTCGCGTCGGACGGTCGACCGCTGGGCTGCCGGTCTGTCCTGCGGAGGTGTCCGATGAGCGCGATCGCGCGTCGGTTTCAGACGCTGATGGAGGAGGTCGCGGTCGAGCAGTTCGAGGGCCAGGTGGTCATCGAGCCGATCGAGGGCTATCAGATGCTGACCCGGCGACGGCTGGTCGACCCGCTGCCCGGTGTACGGGCCGCGGCGGTGGTTCGCGACGCCGCCCGCCGCGTGCTGGTCGACGCCGTCGAGGCGTCGCGAGCGGCGGGCCGCTCGTGGGACGAGGTCGGCGCCGCGCTCGGGTTGCCGGATGACGGTGACCCGGTTGGCGAGGTGGCGTTCGCCCTGGTGGTCGAGCGGCGCGAGCCGGAGCGACCGCGCGAGCTGTTTCACGTGCCCTCGACTTCGTGGCGTTGCGGTTCGTGCGGCGAGCTGGTGAGCGATCGCGGGCCGTTCGAGTCGCAACCGGTCGACAACGAGTCCGGCCACGCCGACGACTGCGCGCGGCATCTACCCGACGTGCGGGCATGGCGCGAGCGCACGGGTTGGGAGGACTGACTCATGGATGTGTTGCTGAGCCCGACTCCGCTCCTCCTGCTCGGCCTGATCGCCGCCGCGGTGCTGGCCTGGGCCCGGCGGGCTCGAGGAATCGCCCTCGGCCTCGGGCTGCTCGCACTGCTGCCGGCGTTCACGATCATCAAAGCGCTGCCGTGGCCGCTACTGCTCGTGCCCGCCCTCGGTCTGCTGGTCCTCCTTCGGTACCGGTGGACGCGGTCGGCATCGGTCGTCTCCCGGTGGGGCGCTCGGTCCCGTCGCAAGTCCGGGGTCGCCTCGACGATGGACATTGTCCGCTTCGGCGGGTCTGCGGCGATGCTGCGCCGCGCCCCAACGGTGCGCCCGTCCTTGGAGGTGCTGTCGCGGTGGGAGCTGATGACCCTCCCGGTCCCCGAGGTGGCGGTGCGGTTGTGCCGCTCGGGTGGGCAGTGGGTGTGGTCGTCCAACGAGGACGTCGTCGTCTCCGTTGGCGGGCCGCGGTCGGGGAAGTCCGGCTGGCTGGCAGGGCAGATCATCGACGCCCCCGGCGCCGTCCTGGCCACCAGCACCCGCCTGGACCTCCTCGAACTGTGCACCCCGTACCGGGAGCGCAAGGGCCCGGTCCTGGTGTTCAACCCGGCCGGTCTCGGTGAGGTCGTCTCGACGGTCACCTTCGACCCGCTGACCGGCTGCCAGGACCCCGTCGCCGCAGCGGAGCGTGCGGCGGACTTGCTCTCGGCCGTGTCGTCGTCCAGTGGTGGGGATCGGGAGTACTGGGAGCTGCAGGGCCGCCGAGTGTTGGAGGCGCTGCTGCACG
This sequence comes from Pseudonocardia sp. WMMC193, assembly GCF_021728735.1. Classification (NCBI taxonomy): domain Bacteria; kingdom Bacillati; phylum Actinomycetota; class Actinomycetes; order Pseudonocardiales; family Pseudonocardiaceae; genus Pseudonocardia; species Pseudonocardia sp. WMMC193. The sequence goes on from NZ_JAKKDO010000005.1 coordinate 28,179, forward strand.
CCGCGGCGTTGGGGCACAGGTCGATGCGCGAGGTCATGGACTGGACCGCCGACCCCGAGACCGCGCGCAAGGAGGTGACCGCGCTGCTGCGCCGGTCGCCGGAGCCGGGGTTCGGGGTGTCGTTCGAGCAGTTCGTGACCACCAACGACCGCACCCGAACCTCGATCACCTCGACGATCATGCCCGCGCTCGGCTGGCTCACCTCCGCACCAGCGAGGGCAGCGGCCGCTCTCGGGCCCGAGGGGGCGCGCCCGCTCGACGTCGGTGACCTGCTGATGGTGCGGGGGACGGTGTTCCTACTCGGCGGGGAGGAGTCCCCGACGGCGCCGCTGGTGTGCGCGTTGACCGGCTTCATCGCCCGCGAGGCCCGCCGGATCGCGGCCACCAAGCCGAGCGGGCGTCTCGACCCGGGGTTGCGGCTCGCGCTTGACGAGGCCGCGTTGATCTGTCCTGTGCCGTTGGAGTCGTGGACCGCGGACATGGGCGGGCGTGGGGTGTCGATCCTCGTGGTCGTCCAGTCCCGCGCGCAGCTGCTCGCCCGCTATGGCGCGCACGGGGCGGCGACGATCCTGAACAACGCCGGCGCGGTGATTGTCAACGGCCAGCTCGTTCTCCCCGTTGGCGGCCAGTAGTTCTCCCCACTGGTGGCCAGTTGGTTCTCCCCGACGGCGGCCAGATATTTCCCCGCCTGGGGTCGTGCCCGGGTCAGGTCAACGGGCTCACCCCCTTGCCAGAGGTGGCCTGGGCGAGGCGGTAGCTGTCGCCCTGGGTGACGACGATGTGGGCGTGGTGGAGCAGCCGGTCGACCGTGGCGGTGGCGAGGGTCTTCGGCATGATCTCGTCGAACCCTGAGGGGTGCAGGTTGCTGGAGACGGCCAGCGAGCGCCGCTCGTAGGCGGCGTCGACGAGCCGATAGAAGCCCTCCGCGGCATCCGGTGAGACGGGCAGCAGCCCGATGTCGTCGACGATTATCAGGTCGGTGCGGATCAGCCGGGCCAGCGCGCGGGTGATCGAGTCGTCGGCGCGGTGGCGGCGGACGAACGCGCCGAGGTCTTCGATGGTGAACCAGGCGACGGTCATCCCGGCCTCGACCGCGGCCTGCCCGAGCGCTTCGCAGAAGTGGCTCTTCCCCGTCCCGGACGGGCCGCAGACGCAGAGGTTCTCCCGGCGGCCGACCCATTCCAGGCTGGTGAGCGCGTCCTGGGTCGGGCGCGGGATCGTCGAGGCCGAGGCGTCCCAGTCCTGCAGGGTCTTCCCGGCGGGGAACCCGGCGCGGGCGCGGCGGGTCCGCAGGTTCGTCGCGTCCCGGCCGGCGGCCTCCTCGGCGAGCAGCACTCGGACCAGCTCGGCGTGGTCCCAGCGCTGGGCTCGCGCGGTCGGGATGAGCTCGAGCAGGTGGCGGCGGATGTGCGGGAGCTTGAGCCGGCGGGTGAGCTCGACCGCCTCGGCCAGCGGATCACCGGCCGAGCCGGCAACGCCCGCCGAGCTCGGTGTCGTGGTAGCGCTCATGCGGGCTCTCCAGTCGGTTGCGGCCCAGCGGACCCAGTGCCGGACTCAGTGCCGGGGTCAGGATCTGGTTCGGGGCCAGGAGTTAGGCCGAAGCCGGACCAGGCGGCGGTGCCCGGCTGGAGGCTGTGGGTCTCACTCGCCTGCGTGGCGGGCTTGGCGACGGTCTCCCCGGCTTGGTGGGCGAGGATGCGCAACAGGTCGTTCTCGGCGAACCGTCCCGCGATCGCCGCGGTGCCCAGGGCCTGGTCGACCTGCCCGGGCGGGTGCAGCTTGGCCAGCGCGACGGCCTCGGTCATCTTCCGCCGGACCCCGCGGGCCCCGGCCGCGGCCGCCTCGACCAGCCAGGCCGCAGCGCCCGGCCCGAGCGCGAGGAACGCCGCCTCCGCAGCGCTGGTGGCCCGCGGTGTCCGCTCGCCGTGCGCGTTCGCCGCGGCGGTGCGCGGCGGGTAGTGCGCGTCGTCGATGACCGGGCTGCCCGGGGTCGACCGTCCGTGCCGTGCGACCTGGACCGGCCCGTCCTGCCCGACGGCAGTGACGATGAGGTCGTCGCCGTGGAAGCGGACCCAGACCCGCGTGTCGACCAGCTCGTGGGGCACCGAGTAGCGCACGCCCTCGACCGAGACGGTGGCGTCCCAGTTCACCCGACGGGTGGTGCCGAACGCGACCGTGAACGGAGTGGAAGGCAAGGGGTGCAGGCGCAGGCGTTCCTCGGCGAGCATCTCCACCGGCGGCCGCCTCGTCTCGCGGTGCGGGCGGGTGTTGACCTTCTCGCACCATCCTCGGCAGGCGGCTTCGAGCTGGCCGAACACGCGGTACTCGTCGGCGAGGTTGACCTCGGTGGGGACGAGGTCGGCCTTGGAGATCCGCACCGTCGCCTCGCTGCCGCCCTTGGTCTGCGGGTCGGCCGGCACGCAGGTGCGGATGGTCATCCCGTAGTGGCGGGCGACATGAACGATCTCCGGATTGCGCACCGGCACTCCGGCGACGTGGTCGACCGAGACGGTGCGCTCGTTGTCGGTCAGCGCGTAGGTCGGCACCCCACCCAAACGACGCAGGGTGGTGTCCAGGCAGGCCACGATCGTGGGCAGGGTGCGGTCCCAGACCGCGAGCACGACCCGGAACCTCGACCAGGCCAGCCACGCGCACCACAGGTTCGTCCGGCGCCCGCCGATCCGTGGGCCCTCCGCCCAGTCCCACTGCAACCACAGACCCGGCTCGGGCACCCACGGCCGCAGCACCCGCCGCTGCCCGGCGCGCAGCCGCGCCTTCGTCTCGGCCACCGCGCGACGGGTGGTGCGCTCCCCTCCGGTGAAGCCCATCGCGACGATGCGCTCATGCACGATGTCGGCGCGCACCCGCCCGTTGGAGCGGGCCACCAGCTCCTCGATCTTGGCCAGGTAGGCGTCGATCGGTCGGGCCCGGTGCTCGCGGGCCACCACCGGCTCCCCGGTCGCGCGCAGCGCCACGTATCGGGCCACGGTGTGGTGGTCACACCCCGCCAGCTCGGCCGCCGCACGGTAACTGCCCGTGAGGTCGTAGGCCTCGAGAATCTCCACGATCTCCTCGCTCCGCTTCACCGGCAGACCCTCGCCGCCGGTCATCTGCTGTGGATCACCGGGGAGATATCTGGCCGTCAGCGGGGAGAACGCCGGCCATCACCGGGGCGGTAAATGGCCGCCTATGGGGAGCTTGGACTGGCCGCTGTCAGGTGATGGTTTTCGGCGGCACCCGAGACCGCGACGACCTCCAGTTCTGGTCCACCCTCACCGGCGAGCGGGACGAGCCCGCCGACACCCTGGACCCGCGCGGCAACACCGTCGCCCGCGGCACCCGAAAGACCTCGGTGTTGTCTCCGGCGCAGATCGCGAACCTGCCCGCAGGGAAGGTGCTGGTGATCCGCCGCGGGATGCCGCCGGTGGTCGGGTGGGCGCAGATGGCGTGGCGGCGCCGTGACGTGCGATGGACCCGTCTGTCCCGCCGCCGGCCACAGCTCGCGGGCCGGGTCGTCCGCACCGCCGACAAGGTCCCCGCAGCCCGCTGGGTCCTGCGGCGGTGGGTGCCCGGATGGCCGGGCCCGCAGTTCACCCGACCCGCCTCACCCGCGCTACCGGGCGACGTGCTGGTCATCGACGGCG